>NZ_CP094560.1:0-8735 GCF_024606005.1 Acinetobacter sp. YH12068_T | reverse complement strand
TAAATTATTTTTCACTACATTATTTTTAGGATTTGAGTGAACTTCTTTTATAGAAAAATATCTAATATCATTATTATTTGGTGCTGTTTTGATTGAATTTTTGTCTACATATATTTTAGAAATCTCACCTTGAACCGTACCGGGTTTGTCGGAGACCAAGCTTTCTGAGAGAATGTCCCGATGAAAAAAGTAAAATATACCCCTGAAATCAGAGAAAGAGCGGTTCAATTATTGATTGAATCCGAGAAAGATTATCCATCGAATTGGGCTGCGATCACCGCTATTGCTCCCTGAGCAGTATACTGCGCAAGGGTTGTACTCCTGAAACACTACGTGTTTGGTATCAAAAATATTTAGATAAACAAAATCCAGTTAAAGTACAGCAGCTTTCAGACCAAGAACGTATCAAACAACTCGAACGCGAAAATAAAGAACTGCAACGCGCCAATGAAATTCTACGTAAAGCAGCCGCTTTTTTCGCCCAGGCGGAGCTCGACCGCCCACACAAATAATGGTGGATTTTATCCATAATAATAAAGAGCTGTACGGAGTCGAGGCGATTTGTAGAATTTTACCGATCGCACCTTCAACCTATTACCGGACTCTAGATCTCTGTGAAAATCCAGAACATCGAGCAAAGCGAGATTTACATGACTTGCATCATGCTGAGGAGATTAAACGAATTTGGAAGGAAAGTTCAGGTCGGTATGGTGTACGTAAAGTCTGGCAAAAACTGAAACGTGAAGGCTATATTATTGCGCGCTGTACTGTTGCTCGATTAATGCAAAAGCTAGGTATAAAAGGTGTTTGGCGTGGTAAGAACAAACAAACCACCCGTAGCCGAGATGATCAAAAACGAGCGGATGACTTGGTAAAACGTAATTTTACTGCTGATCATCCTGACCAACTGTGGGTGAGTGACTTTACGTATATTCAAACAAATTCAGGCTGGGTTTATACTGCATTTATTATTGATGTGTTCTCACGAGCAATTGTTGGATGGAAAGTATCGACACGGATGAATACAGATATGGTGCTCGATGCATTGGAGCAAGCATTTAGGGCGGCAGAGGGGGCTGGAACGCTGAGTGCGCCCATGCCGCATTGCGAAGCAAAAGATAATCGGATAAAATGTAGCAATTCATATTCGTAAGCGTGGAGTAATCAGATGGGAAATTCCAAGTCAGCAGACAAGTAAGCCGCAACAACCAGTATTGTTGTTGCGGCGCTCTGTAAGGCTAGTCTCATCTGATTGCTGACGAGCAGACGTCGCCCGGTATTCCTTAATCGAGGGTTGATTCGTCATGACCACCACACGCCCCGCGTGGGCCTATACGCTGCCGGCAGCACTGCTGCTGATGGCTCCTTTCGACATCCTCGCTTCACTGGCGATGGATATTTATCTCCCTGTCGTTCCAGCGATGCCCGGCATCCTGAACACGACGCCCGCTATGATCCAACTCACGTTGAGCCTCTATATGGTGATGCTCGGCGTGGGCCAGGTGATTTTTGGTCCGCTCTCAGACAGAATCGGGCGACGGCCAATTCTACTTGCGGGCGCAACGGCTTTCGTCATTGCGTCTCTGGGAGCAGCTTGGTCTTCAACTGCACCGGCCTTTGTCGCTTTCCGTCTACTTCAAGCAGTGGGCGCGTCGGCCATGCTGGTGGCGACGTTCGCGACGGTTCGCGACGTTTATGCCAACCGTCCTGAGGGTGTCGTCATCTACGGCCTTTTCAGTTCGATGCTGGCGTTCGTGCCTGCGCTCGGCCCTATCGCCGGAGTATTGATCGGCGAGTTCTTGGGATGGCAGGCGATATTCATTACTTTGGCTATACTGGCGATGCTCGCACTCCTAAATGCGGGTTTCAGGTGGCACGAAACCCGCCCTCTGGATCAAGTCAAGACGCGCCGATCTGTCTTGCCGATCTTCGCGAGTCCGGCTTTTTGGGTTTACACTGTCGGCTTTAGCGCCGGTATGGGCACCTACTTCGTCTTCTTCTCGACGGCTCCCCGTGTGCTCATAGGCCAAGCGGAATATTCCGAGATCGGATTCAGCTTTGCCTTCGCCACTGTCGCGCTTGTAATGATCGTGACAACCCGTTTCGCGAAGTCCTTTGTCGCCAGATGGGGCATCGCAGGATGCGTGGCGCGTGGGATGGCGTTGCTTGTTTGCGGAGCGGTCCTGTTGGGGATCGGCGAACTTTACGGCTCGCCGTCATTCCTCACCTTCATCCTACCGATGTGGGTTGTCGCGGTCGGTATTGTCTTCACGGTGTCCGTTACCGCGAACGGCGCTTTGGCAGAGTTCGACGACATCGCGGGATCAGCGGTCGCGTTCTACTTCTGCGTTCAAAGCCTGATAGTCAGCATTGTCGGGACATTGGCGGTGGCACTTTTAAACGGTGACACAGCGTGGCCCGTGATCTGTTACGCCACGGCGATGGCGGTACTGGTTTCGTTGGGGCTGGTGCTCCTTCGGCTCCGTGGGGCTGCCACCGAGAAGTCGCCAGTCGTCTAACCGACGACTGGTAGCAGGCCCGCTCCGATGCGGCGCACTAACCATCGAAACCTCGTGAATGTCGGTATCCTGTCTGGCAGGATACCGCTCATTTCCCTTGTTCAGTTCATCGCCGTCGCCGAGCATCTGAATTTTCGGCATGCGGCCAAGGCACTTGGTATCAGCCAGTCGAGCGTCAGCGCGCGTGTGAAAGCGCTGGAGGATAACCTTGGTGTCCTGCTATTTGAGCGCCATGCGCGGGGCGTTCGGCTAACAGACGCAGGCAGGCACTTCATGGGGCACTGTTGCAAATAGAGATTTGAGTCGATGATGTTCCCTTTAAAAAGTACTTAGAGACCGAAAACCCTGTTGATTAGACACACTTCACCCTGAGGCTGACCATAATAAAATGACGATGCTTGTCCTTTACGTAGTGCACGCATGACTTCAATACCTTTAATTGTGGCATAAGCCGTCTTCATAGATTTGAATCCTAATGTGGCCCTGATGATCCGCTTTAGCTTGCCATGATCACATTCAATCACGTTATTTTTATACTTAATCTGCCTGTGCTCAAGGTCTGGTGGACATTTACCTTCCCGTTTTAACCGTGATAAAGCACGTCCATATGTGGGTGCTTTATCCGTGTTGATCACTTGTGGAATTTGCCACTTCTTCACATTATTTAAAATTTTTCCAAGAAAACAATAAGCTGAATGGGTATTTCGTCTAGCAGAAAGATAGAAATCAAGAGTATGGCCACGTTGGTCAACTGCACGGTATAGATATGCCCATTTGCCATTCACTTTTACGTAAGTTTCATCCAGATGCCATAAATGTCGATCTGTAGGATTACGCCAATACCAACGTAAACGTTTTTCCATTTCTGGAGCATAACGCTGAACCCAGCGATAAATTGTGGTGTGATCAACATTCACTCCACGTTCGGCCAGCATTTCCTGAAGTTCACGATAGCTGATGCCATATTTACAATACCAACGAACAGCCCAAAGAATGATTTCACCTTGAAAGTGCCGACCGTGGAAGGGATTCATCTGCTGTATCTCGAAATAAATAAGATATTTAGCTTATCATGTCAGCCTATTTGCAACAGTGCCCAACTTGCGACACTAAATTGGGTAGATTGGTTCAATAAAGAGCGTGTACATAGTGCACTAGGTTATGTATCACCTTTTGATTTTGAAGCAATGTACTATGATAAGATTAACCCGTTAGGTCAGGTGGCCTAACTTAAATAAAAAACTCTCCGACAAACCCGGTACGGTTCACCTTTATCTTTGTTTGTGATGAATACATTAGCAAGTTCCCATTTAGGTGCTGCATGAGAGAGAATTGGTAAAGATAGACAGAGTCCTAAGATAAACTTTTTCATTAATTGTCCTATGAAATCTCATAATGATTTGTTAAATCATAACTTAATTTATTGCTGATCTAGCTTAGCTTATAATTAATTTGAATTATTTTTACGTTGTTTGAGAACTTCTAATCCTAAATCCTTCCAAATTTGCCATTTCATATCATTTGGGTCTATTTCAGCAGTTTTAAGCAGAATTCCAAGTAATTCGGCTGGGTCACGCTGATCAAGGTTAGCAATTTCAAAAAGTGCGCCTAATTGAATGAGATGACGTGTACGAGCTTTTCGTTCAGCTTCCTTTTCTGCATTCAGTAATTTTCTGACTGCTATCTTCTGTTTATTCGCTCGATCTATGGCTTTTTCAGCTTTGATCAAGGCATTCAATTTTTTCTCTTGGTCGGGAGTACGGTATTGGATTTGAGCTAATTCTAATAAAAGCTTTTGTGCATCACTGGGATTCTTTAAAGCAGAAATGTAGGTAATTTTTTCAGACAGCCAATCATTATTCATATTCAATTCCTTAATTCATATACCGCAAAAGCACAGGCTCAATACTCAAAGAACGATAACAAAATAATTACGTCCAAGGTACGCAATTTTGTTAAAGTCGTTCTAGAGATTGTCGCCTGTACTTCCATCAAAAAATTGATGGCGCGCTTAGACGTTTCTCAATTTCATTGAGAAACCTAAGCACGTTAGGGACTTCATCCCTAAAACCCTGAAACTTCTTTTTTTCGTTCAATTGAAAATTGAATGAAAAAAAGAAGTACCAAAGCTAGGAGCAACAGCATGCAACTAAAACAGGTATTGGGAAAAATCAAAGATATTAGTTTTGGCGTGATCGCAGCACCGCTAATTATCATCATTATGATGTGGGCTTCGATACTTGATCAAAGAGCGTTTAAAAAAGAACGTAACCGAAAAAAGGAACAGGATAAGACCTAATGGCGATTGCTCGTTTAAGTGTCAAAGTCGGTAAGGCAGGTAAAGCAGCACCGCATGCCGAATATATTGATCGGGATGAAGAAAAAAAGCTGAAACAAGAACAGGCAGAAACCGACCTTGAACATAGTGCCTATGGGAATATGCCGAAATGGGCTGAACATAATCCGATTACCTTTTGGGAAGCAGCCGACCTTTACGAGCGCAAAAATGGCAGTACCTATCGAGAATATGAAATTGCCCTGCCTAGAGAGATGAATGCCAAACAACGTCTAGAACTGGTTGAGGAGTTCATTCAGTCCGAGATCGGCTCAAAATATCCATATCAGTTTGCGATTCATAACCCTAAAGCAATGGACGGCAACGATCAGCCCCACGTGCATCTCATGTTTAATGAACGTCTGCAAGATGGAATCGAACGAGATCCAGAGCAATATTTCAAACGCTATAACAGCAAAAATCCTGAACGTGGCGGAGCTAAAAAAGACAATACAGGCAAGAGTTACCAGGAACGAAAAATTGATATTAAAGACCTACGCCAAAGATGGGCGGATTTATGCAACAGCCATTTAGAAAAACATCAAATTGATAGCCGTATTGATATGCGAAGCTACAAAGAGCAAGGCATAGAGAAAGAACCCGAAAAGAAACTGTTACCAAGCCAAGCCAAAGACCCTGAAATTAGGGAAGCCCTACAACAATCACGTACAGCCTATAAAGAGCTTGAGCGACTAGACTTAGGCGACCCCAAACAAGACCTGAAAGACCTCAAAAACAGCCCAATTTCAGACAAAGAAATTAAACAGGGTATTGAGAGCTTTAAGGCTGATTTTGACAGCTTTAAACAGCTTGCTTTGGAACAGTACAAACAACAGCAGAAATTAGAAAGAGAGCAACAGAAAACAATGAAGTTTAGAGGGATGAGCCGATGACACCTGATGAAAAAAAGCTATATGCACTAATGGCAGTTGCAGAACAACAGCAGAACCTCGTCAATCAGGCCGTTAAAGAGCTTCAAATCACGAAAGAACACATTCAAAGCACTATTGCTGGGCAGACCCACCATACTGTATCAAAATCGCTAAATACGGGCTTACAGGAGGGTACAGCGGAGCTTATTAAGACCGCTAAAGCACTTGGACGCTTGAATAATTCAATTGAATCAGCCCGTGATCAGTTGTCATGGAAGCTCATTACCATTGTTCTAGGCATCTTTGCCATTCTGATGCTTGGTATCATTTGGCTGTTTAGTGTTTATATCAAACCTTTAGGCAATATCCCGCAGATCGAGAGCCTGAGACAGCAAGGCATCCAGTTTGATATTGGAAGTTGTAAAGTTGATGGAGAATCTAAACCGTGTGTCCGAGTGATGAAAAAGCAGTGCGGATATGGAAAAAATGGCGATTTTTGTGTCATAGACCCAAAATAATAAGAATATTTCTTATGCTAAAAGAAAATTCTTACTTAATTTCAATTCTACGAGAGGAAAAGGGGTAATCATGCCATTGATTGAATATTACGGCTTGTTATTTGAATGGCATGACCAAAAAATGGATTTAGTCTACAGAGGGCGTGAAATTACGTTCGAAGAAGTCTGTAGTATTTTCCTTGATCCTGCATTGATGTCTTTTGATGATGTAGGACACTATGACGAACAACGACTAATATCAGTCGGTTTAAGCAATCGTGGTAGACTATTAACAGTGGTTTGGGTTGAACGTGGAGATGTTGCGAGAATAATCACTGCATTTGAACCATCACATCACCAAAAGCGGAGGTACAGCAATGCAAAATGAATTAGAACGCTATAAAAATTTTGATCCTACCAATGCCCCATTGGTTAAACCTAGTTTTGTGAAAAAATTACAGGAACGTCACGCCATCGCTCAAGCAAAGGCTTTTGATGCTGATGTGGTGACATGGTTAGGTTCACAAGATAATGAAACAAAACAACATATTAACGATATGGTTCGCCATATTATGGCATTGAAACGTACTTAATTAGGTATGACCTCCCTTTTTTGTTTTAATGTTTGATTGATTAATTAGAAAGCTCATTTGGTATTCATACCAAATGAGCTTTTACTTTATAGTTTTTGAAGGATACGCCGTGGTTAAGGAAGTTGTTATGTTGAAACATTCAAGTTTGGAAAGAAAAGAGTTCAAGCATGAAGAACTTGCACTAATAAAAAAACTTGATTTCAACGATATTGAGATTATTAAGCCTGATAATCTTGGACAAATCTTAATTTGGACTTCTAAACTTGCTGAATATCATCATGCTCAATTTGTTGAATTTAGTCATAAGTTAGATATTGTTGATGAAATAGAAGAGCGAGAAGAGATTAACAATAAGATTAATTTTTATAGAAAAAGTAGAGTTTTAGAGAATCATATCAAGGATTTCTATCTAAAAAAGCTATTGGATCAAGGAGAAGCGACAGTAAAGGGATATATCAAACATCCGATTAAACAGGATACAAATTACGCTGTAATTTCTTATCACGGATATCATTTTGTTAGTTTTGCTACTCCAGAGATTATTGAAAAATTTCCCTTACATTTTATTGATTTTGTACAAAGTGAAACACCAAAGACATTAGCAGATATACACTCTGATGAAGCTGTACTGCTATCAACGGTTAAGAATTTTATAACGCCCTTTAAAGAACAATATAAAAAAATAAAGAGTAAAAATAAGGAGATCAAAGAACACAATACGGTCGTACATAAAATTTATATAAAAATTAAAAATAAAGAAGCAACTTTGCAAAAGCCAACAGATTCAAAGCCTAAAGAATCTAGCCCCAAATCTGATGAAAAGATTACTTTACCAGTAAAAATGAAGCAGGTAGCTATTCAGCAAAATATAGCTTCACAAGAAAAGTCAATTACTGTGATTAAGAAGCGAAAATTTGCTTTAAATAAGGATAAGTAAATTTGTAATTGTAAATTATAAAGAAAATCCCCCCTAAGCCTTGCAACTTAGAGGGGTTTTCCAGTAAATTCTACGGTACGCAGTTATTTGATGTTAACCCATCGAATAACGAAGATCATAAGGTTTGGCGACCGTTATGATTTCACCAAAGGCTGGTACCTGAACTCTATTTTCACAATAAACAGTGTTTAGATCAAGTCTCAAAATGATAAGTCTTCGTTAATCCGTGTTTTAAATCATCAAATAAGCATCATAGATCGAGCTTTGCCTGCTTCTGCGTGTCCGTTTTAGGGATTGGCATGCGTTGCATGTGGAGGGAATAAGTGTCACTGGTGCAACGTAGCGATAGTCGAAAGGCTAAACCGCTACAGGGGAATCTCACAAAAGCGGAGCGTTAAGAGTAGCTGTATAGGTTGGTTAAGTTGCATGTTGGGGAAACCCTCGCAGAGATACCGCCATACTTCGACAGGGAGCGCGTGGGAGAAGGTGCAAGACCTTTAGTCCTTGTCTGCATAGTCTGCAAAGCTATGTGCGGATACGACCGATATACGTGGCTCCGAAGCCAAAAGAATATGCGGTAAATCGGCAATACTTAAAGGATGTGTCATTTTTTTAAATGACCGCCTTTAGGGAGAGTATTGCCGAAACTCTCTCAACCGTTCACCAAAGCCAAAGCACGAAGTGCGACGCTTGGGTAACGAGTTGAGAAGTTGAGAGCATGTGCTTTTGCTTTTATAGGTTTTTATATTTTTATAGAAGAGCTTTTGAGAAGCTTGTTCTGCTTAGGCTATTATTAAAATCCAATTCTGTTTGTATTAATAATAATGTTATTAGAATATTTTCCTCTGACATCATCGCAAACAGTTGTATAGCTATAATATTCATAGGTTTTTAGAGTACCAATAATATAGCCTCTTTGAAAAATAGGTTCCCATTGATTAGTAAATGGGCTCAAGAAAAGACCTTGTGAACATTCAATCGC
>NZ_CP094559.1:0-10660 GCF_024606005.1 Acinetobacter sp. YH12068_T | reverse complement strand
GAAGCACCAGTATTATTTATTATGCTATGACACAATAATTAATTTTAGTGCTATAAGCAAGGTAAACGGTGTCATATTGCAAGGTAAACGGTGTCATATTGCAAGGTAAACGGTGTCATATTGCAAGGTAAACGGTGTCATATAGCCTTTGAAAGTATTGCCAATAAAGGCTTTCAGCGTGTCTAAAAGTATTTAAAAACTTTAAAATAATTAAAAGCCCAGGCAAGGAAAAATTGCCCTTGGTTTTCGCTGCGCTCAAACTCTATTGAATCTCGCTTTCGCTCGATTCGTTGGGGCAATTTTTTGGCTCATTGGGTTGTGACTTTAAAAAAAAGCAAAAGCAGCTCGGAATTCGCTTCGCTCATGAGCTTTTTACTCGCTTCGCTCGACATAAAGCCATCGTAATCAGTTCGCACCCATTCGGGATGCTCTGATTCTGAGTTCTTGATACACAGGGGAGCCTGTAATCAGGGAAAAACAGGTGAAAAAATTTAGATCCCTGTAGTTCGCTCGTAGACACTCGCTAAATGCTCTCATTTGCGATTTAAGAGTTTTTTCTTAACTCAACTATAAATCTACTGTGGTTTAGCAAAACATCGCTAAAAACCCTATTTTTTTGCGTTTAAACAGCATTCACCAAGGTCGGTAATCGTTGTTATTTTCATTTTCTGGTTTTTTAGGCTCATTTTTCTGCTGTTTTTCCAATTCTTGGCGTTTTAAAAATGCCAAATGTTCTCGTTCGTGTCTTTCTTGTTCATAGCGTTGTTCTTTTTGCTCTCGTTCTTTACGTAATTGCTCTCTAAATTCACTTTCTCTGCGATCATTTTCAATTCTTCGTTGGCGATCTACTTCCGCTTGGCGTACTTGCTGCATTCTTTCTTGTTCAATTTTGAGATCATCTGCCCGTTTTGCTTTAAGGAGGGGACTCATATCATCATTAAAATCATGTAGGGTATCGAATGAATGAACGTACTCTCGTTTTAGCTTCTGCCAAAACGTGGGTTTTATCGTTGGTCGTTCAATCCCATTATTTTCCAGTATCTCTGAGCATTGACCTAAGCGTTGGACGACATTCTCAATATCGTATTCTTTAGCAAGTTGTTCGACCTCGGTTGCGTATTCTCTCCAGTTCTCATTTTTTGCCTGTTCTACTGATTTTTCAGTCGCATAAAAATCAGGTTTTTTTATATCTCTGTAAGTATGATGATAAGAGTCATAAAACAAATTATTGCTATGTAGGTAAAAATCGCTTTTGTTTTCTGCTAACCATCGTTTTGTCTTGGTGAGATTTGATTCAATCTGCTTTTGATTATCAGCAGCATTGCTTTGAATGGTGTAAAACTGATTGGCAAATTCTGCATAAATATCTTGGCACCGGATGAAGTCATCATATGCGTTGTCGATCTGTTGAACCTGTTGTTCTTGCAGGCGTTCTTCTTCTAGGTTGAGATTTACTAATTCTGCTAAAAGCTCTTTTTCTTCTGCTTCGGTTAACTGAAGTTCGTTTTCCAGCTGGGTAATCTGATCTTCTAATCGACTTGGAACAATAATTTCTTGATCAAGGCCCTTGATGATCTGTTGGTATTCTCGTGCAGCATCTAAATTTTTGGCTTTGATTGCATCATTTTCAAGTGCAATTCTTGGCAGCACAATTTCAGTGTTACGTTCTTCAAGCGGTCTTTTTTGTTCCTCGTCATATTGTCTGCGAAGTGCTGTAGCTTCATGCCCTTCATGATGAGTGGGTTCAAGAAAGTCTAAGCCCTGATCCTTGTAACTCCGGTGGTCGATGCGTTCGTCTAGTCCGGCATTTTCCAATACTGTGTTTACAACATTGGCAAAAGTTGCTCGGCTGTCCTTCAGGATCTCGGGACCATGGTCGTTGAAGATTCTTTGTTTCTTTCCTAATTCGCCTTTTTCATTGATGAGTCTGGTCGTGAACATCATGTGTACGTGATAGTTTTTATTATTGGTTTCATCGTTATGTTCATGTGGTGCATGGATGCAGGCATCGACAATAACATTGTGCTTGTTCACAAAGTCTCGGCAAAAGTCATCAACGATTTTTATGCGTTCTGCATCTGTTAATTCATGTGGTAAAGCACAGATATATTCTTTGGCGAGTCGTGCATTGGCTTTCATTGAGCCATTGGCATTGAATTCTTTTTTTTCTACTGTATTCCAAAGTGTTTGACGGTCTAAAAGTTTTGTATTGGTATGTTCTGGTGCATAAATATTTTTGTATTCAAGTCCCTTTTTTTTAGTGTAGTCCTGAGTCTTTCCAAAAGTCAGATCCTCTAATTTTTCACAGGCACGATAAGCAGCACAAGCAACGGCTGAACGTCCGTCACTTCGTGAGATGTTGCTTTCATTCAAATGAAAAATTGCCACTTTAAAAACCTAAATTTCTGCATACCGTGGTTTTGATTTTTGCAACTTTGAAAAAGTTGCTGACCATGCTAAAGCGAGGTCATGGGGTACAGGGGTTTCCCCTGTCGCAACGTCCACTTTTGAATGAAATGATAAAAGTGGGTAAGTGCGCCCTTCATTTCATTCCGGGAAAACTCCGCTTCGCTACGTTTGATATTGCTCGCTTTGTTTTTTGACTCTATGATGATGTTTGATTATTGATCATCACGGTTTAATACTATGTGAACCGTACCGGGTTTGTCGGAGACTTTTTTATTTAAGTTAGGCCACCTGACCTAACGGGTCAATCTTATCATAGTACATTGCTTCGAACTCAAAAGGCGATACATAACCCAGTGCACTGTGTACACGCTTTTTATTGAACCAATCTACCCAGTTTAGTGTCGCAAGTTGTACATCTGCTAAACCTTGCCAATCTGCTTTTAAATATTCAATCACCTCTGTTTTGTATAAGCCATTCACCGTTTCAGCCAAAGCATTATCGTATGAATCACCAGTCGTACCGACTGATGCTCGTAAATTTGCAGCTTCTAAACGATTGGTATAGCGAATAGAAAGATATTGAACACCTCTATCGGAATGATGAATCACATTCTTTGGCATGCCTCGATCGTGCAATGCTTGCTCAAGTGCATCGAGCACCATATCTGTATTCATCCGTGTAGATACTTTCCATCCAACAATTGCTCGTGAGAATACATCAATAATAAAGGCGGTATAGACCCAGCCTGAATGAGTTTGAATATACGTAAAGTCACTCACCCACAGTTGGTCAGGATGATCAGCATTAAAATTACGTTTCACTAAATCATCTGCTCTTTTTTGATCATCTCGGCTACGGGTGGTTTGTTTATTCTTACCACGCCAAACACCTTGTATAGCTAGCTTCTGCATCAATCGAGCAACTGTACAACGTGCGATAACATAACCTTCACGTTTCAATTGTTGCCAGACCTTACGCACACCATATCGACCTGAACTTTCTTTCCAAATTCGTTGAATTTGTTCAGCATGATGCTCATCATGTAGATCTCGTTTCGCTCGATGTTCTGGATTGTCAGCGAGATCTAAAGTTCGGTAATAGGTTGAAGCTGCGATCGGTAAAATCCTACAAATCGCATCAACACCATATCGATCTTTATTGTTATGGATAAAATCCACCATTATTTGTGTGGGCGGTCGAGCTCCGCCTGGGCGAAAAAAGCGGCTGCTTTACGTAGAATCTCATTGGCGCGTTGCAGTTCTTTATTTTCGCGTTCGAGTTGTTTGATACGTTCTTGGTCTGAAAGCTGCTGTACTTTAACTGGATTTTGTTTATCTAAATATTTTTGATACCAAACACGAAGTGTTTCAGGAGTACAACCAATCTTAGGCGCAATTGCTGTGATCGCAGCCCAATTCGATGGATAATCTTTTTCGGATTCAATCAATAATTGAACCGCTCTATCTCTGATTTCAGGGGTGTATTTTACTTTTTTCATCGGGACATTCTCTCAAGAAAAGTGGTCTCCGACAAACCCGGTACGGTTCAATGTCAGATATTCAAGAAAAGAAAGATGCAGTTTTAAAGAAGCTCACTAAAGCACAGCAGAAGAAGTTATCTCTACAAGAGCAAATTGAGTATTTGAAAAAAGAACAAGAGCAGATCTTAGAACAGGCAAAACAGAAACAGAATGAGCTTAAACTTAAGCAGCAAAAACTTTTAAGTGAAGCCAAAGCTCAAGAACGGAAAAATGAAACTAGACGGAAAATTTTGCTTGGCGCTTGGGTTTTGAATAAATTTAAGAATGATGAATCTTTTAAACATCAATGATGTGTGCTGAATTAGCAGGAGACTTTCACTTGGGAGATTCTAGGCAGCTAACCGATAAAAGTCTTCTGCCATTTGATTTGGTGTCTTAAAATCCAAGCCTTTTTGAATTCTTCGCTGATTATAAAATAACTCTATATATTTTGTAATATCCGCTTTGGCTTCTTCCCTTGTTTTGTAGTTGCGATGATGGACTAGTTCATTTTTGAGTATGCCCCAGAAACTCTCTATCGGTGCATTATCAAAGCAGTCGCCTTTTTTGCTCATTGAACCCTGAAAATCAAATTTCTCAAGTAAGTTTCGATATTCATTACTGCAATATTGGCTGCCTCTATCTGAATGTACAATGAGATCTTTAGCAGGTTTCTGATTGCGAATAGCCATATTCAATGCATCACAAACAAGCTTGGCTGTCATGCGCTCATTTAAGCTATAGCCAACAACCTGTTTCGTGTAAAGATCTTTGACAGCTGCCAAGTACAACCAGCCCTCAGCCGTCCAAATGTAGGTAATGTCACTCGACCACGCAAGATTAGGCTTCGTCATTGAAAACTGTTGCTTGAGTAAATTGTCATAAATAGAACGGTTGTGATCACTGTTCGTGGTTCTTTTGAAACGCTTATGGCGCTTACAATACAACTGATTTGATTTTTTTATTTGGCGCACAGCATACGTACTTATTTTGATACCTTGCGCTTGTAAATGCTTGGTTAATCGAACATAGCCATAGCTTTGTTTGGTTTCTTCATGGGCTATTTTGACCAAAATTGTCTGCTGATTTCGCTGAATTGATCTTTTACTCATGCCTCGCTTTAGCCAATCATAAAAGCGAGAAACGGATACACGAAGTAATCGAGCCATTAAAATAATCGGAAATAAGTGGCTTTGCGATTTCATATAGGCGTACCTCACTGACTTTCTTTGGCAAAGTACGCTGCTGCCTTTTTTAAAAATTCACGTTCCATTTCAGCTGTTTTGAGCTGTTGTTTAAGCTTCTTATTTTCTTCGAGTAAGGCGTTTAGATCGGGCGAATACTGTTTTGTGCCTGCTAAAGTTCCAGCCTTTGCTTTGTTATTCCAGTTCGAAAGGGTTTGCATTGAAATGCCAAGTTGTCTAGCGGATTCCGATACATTACCTTGGTTCTCTTCAATGGCTTTTATGGCTTCAGCTTTAAATTCTGCGGTGTAAGTCTTCTGTTTCTTGCTCATGGTAAACTCCTAATGAGTATGTATAGTTTACCAAGTTAAACCCTCCTGTTTTTTAAGCACACATCACGTTATGCGAAGTCAAAAATGGGAGCTCTAAGCTCCCATTTTTAGTCTTTAATGCGCTTTTTCGCTTCGTCATAAACTATGCTGTCAGCTCGTTTCCCAACCGTAATGAGCAAGATAACTACCTGATCATCTTTAACTTGATAAACTAGTCGGACTCCAGCCTTTAATAATTTAATTTTGTAGCAACCTGCAAGATCACCTCTAAGCATATTCTTTGGAATATGTGGCTGCTCTATGACCTTGGCAAGTTTTTTCTTAAATTGATCTCTTATAGCACTAGGAAGCTTTTCCCATTCAGCTGTGAAGTCCTTATGACGTAAAAGCTTATAAGTCATCTAAAGTAATTTCCTCAAACATTTCTTTAGGATCATTAATACGTTTACGAACAATCGCTAATAGCTCGGTATCCTCTTCTGAGAGTAAGGCTTTTTGTACAGGGAGTTTCCCAGTCGCTGCAATGTATTCAAGGACATTTGTAAAAAACTCAGTAGGTGCAATACCTTGTTCTCTTAGAACTGAATAAGATTTTTCTTTAAGGGCTTCATCGACCCTGAAGTTAACAGTAGCCATTATTTTTCCCATTTATTGAATGCATAGGAATATTGTAATGCAAGTTGCATTACGTGGCTAGTTCGTATAATCCGTATTATGTTAATTTCAGAGAAACTATTACAAATAGAATATTACTTTTATATTCTCAAATGAGCCGCTATCTTTCTTAAAAAATACTATAAATAACTGTTATTACTGATTATTATTTTTTAAATCAGGGCGAATTTTATAAATATTATTTTGGAGTTCAAAAATATGACTGAGAGCTTTTCCTATCAGTAAGATATTTTCTCTATTTTCTAGTGATGGATCTGATTGAATCTTACTAGGAATACTGTCTAATAATATTGCAGCTTGATACAAATCATCATTTATTTTTTTTAATTGATCCATTTTTCTCTTCTATATATGTTGGTAAGGATCCCAATCATATTACATTGAGATCCTGATTTATTAGGCCGTGGTATATCTTGTTGTAGCTTCTCTAGTTTCTGAACTAAAAAGGTTTAATAATCTATCCGATGATGGTACAGGAAGATTTGGTGGATTCCAATCACCTGTAGTGATGCATGTATTTAAAGAGTTTCCACACTCTGACATTCCACCGCTACCAGCAGACCCATAGACATCAATACAGTCTGCATAATATTCTGCACACATCACAATTCTTTCGTTAAATAATATGAAGGCGTTGTAGGATCATATGCAAGAGCAAGACTACTAGTTATTATTGTACTAATTAGAACTATTTTTTTTAAGAACATAAGAAAATTGCAAAAGTGCATATTCTAAAAGCGGACATTTTTACTTTGGAGAAACCGGACATTTCTACTTTGGGCTTACATCTAAGTTTCGTATAACCGCCATTATGTTAAATAACTTTTAGAAGCTTTAGTACAAGCTTGACAGATTGTCTTATCATTATAAAATAACCTTATTCAAATCATCCTCCCAAGAGTAACGCCAATGAAGTAAGTCATTTTCTCATCATTATTTTTAAACTTTTGATGTGCAAAATAGATTCTACTTGTGGCTATATATTCTTGGTCTCTACTTTATATCCTAAATAATATATTGTTTTTTATAAGTTAATCTTCACTATTTTGCATATCCTCTACATGAGGAATTTTTTATGCAACATGCATGTATTGCTTCAAACTTAAATTTAGAATTTTCTACACAGAAAATGTTTGATCAGCTAAACATTACGCTTTTATCAGGACAGGTTTCTGCATTAATTGGACGTAATGGTTTAGGTAAATCCCTATTGTTCAGAATATTAGATCAAAGCCAAGCTTTAGATATTCATTATAGTGGTCAAGTTTCATGGAATATCCAACATGATTATTTGGCACAATTAGAACGCCTTAATGCTGAAAATATTGCACAAGCATTAGAGGTAGATCATTTACATCATGCTTTTCGGCGTATAGAGAACAATACAGCTAGTTTTGATGATTATGAGTTAGTTGAAAATACCTGGGATTTACCACAAAAATGGCAAAATATACTTGAAAATGCTGACTTACCTACGGATTTGAACTTTCCAACAGAAAAACTGAGTGAAGGACAAAAAACAAAGCTGGCTTTATGTCGTTTGTTTTTAAAAAAGGATCACTATCTACTTTTAGATGAACCAAGCAACCATTTAGACTCAACATCTAGACAATGGTTAATTGAGAGTATTTTGGCACACCCTAGTGGTGTATGCCTGATTAGTCATGATCGCCAATTACTCAATCAAGTCCAACATATTTATGCTTTAACTGAATTAGGCTTACAACACTACAAAGGTAATTATGAGCATTACATTCAACAGCATCAGCTACACATGGATGCATTAACTCAGTCTATTAATAATGAGAAAAAAGAATTAAAGCAGTTAAAACAACGGCAACATGATAGCTTAATGAAAGCGAATAAACGTCAATCTAAAGGCAATGAACTTCGTGATTCTAATTCTCAAGCAAAGATTTTTCTAGATTTCAAAAAGGAAAATGCTGGACAAAGCTTAGGTAAGCTACGTGCCCAACAAACTCGACAAACTGATGATTTGAAAAATAGTCTGATTAATAGGCAGACCATTGTAGAAAAAATCAAAGCTCAGAAGTTTGAATTCCACTTACAGAGTACGAAGCAAGGAGAGATTTTAAGAATTCATGATTTAAAGCTACCCCATACAGCAACAAATAAAATTAATTTTGCATTGAAAGCTGGCGAAAAAATCCATCTTAAAGGTGCTAATGGAATTGGTAAATCAACCTTATTGAAATTGATTTCTACCCATCAACGTGATGATATTTTCTTTAGTGGAACATGTTTGTATTTAGATCAAAACTTTAGTTTATTAAATAATGATTTATCCGTAATCGAAAACCTTGCACTTTATAACTCCAATCTTACTGAAGTTGAGTGGAGAAATTTGTTAGGTCAGTTACGTATTCGTCGTGAAAAAGCTTTATTAAAACTATCAGAACTGAGTGGTGGTGAAAAATTGAAAGTCGCATTATTAGCAATGAGTCACTATCCTGATGGTATTGATTTATTATTGCTTGATGAACCAGAAAATCATTTAGATATTGAGTCTAGAGAGCTTCTATCGCAGGCTATTAGCCAATATCAGGGCGCTGTAATTTTAGTTTCACATGATCATTTTTTTGTTGAACAGTGTGAAATATCTGAAGAGTATTTAATTGAGTAAAATGACATTTTCAAATATATAGATTTATTAGTTCTACTAAAATTAACATAATACACCTTATACGAAATGCTTTATAATTATCCTTAGAAATCAATGATGTAGTTTCTAGTTGATAGCCCACCTTCCCCAAGGTGGGTTTTTTTTATGATTTTTCACGTTCCACGCCTACTATTTAATCAATGTTTCACACTTTTGATTAGCTCAATTGAATAATCAGGATGCCTGGTCTTTTTCTTTTTGGCGTTCATCCAGCTCTTTCTTCAGTGCCTTTTTATCCTGGTACGATGCAATTAGCATAATCGGGATCAGCAGCGGAGCCACAATAATGCCCAGGGCAATGTCTTTCAGTTTCGGCATGATTTCTCTCCCTAGATTGCTCAGTCATGATCAAAAACAGCATTTAGCACACGGCCAAATAATCCACGTTTTTTGTGTTGTGGCACTGCCACATTTTGCAACGTGGCATGCTGTAGCGTTTGGGTGTGGTATGCCGTAGTTTCTTGCTGTGGCACTGCCACATTTTCTGCAATATTTAATTCATTATTCTTTTTATTATCATTGTCTTGTTGTGTTGTCGCATGCTGTGGTAGATCGGTGTCGCATGCCGTAGCATCTTGTTGTGGTGCTGCTGTGGCAGGTGCAACACTTTTCAGCTCAATGAGTGTTTGCATACGGTCAATTTGTTGCATTAACCGTTCTTCACGTTCTTGGTATTTTTTGACTTCATTTTCTAAATGGGCAATAAGTTTTTTTGTAGATTCATCACCTTCTTGCTTAGATGATTCAATTTTTTGAGATGTTTGCTCAGGTTCTCCAAAGCATCGGATGACCTCTGCTAGATCGAATTGTCCATCACTGGAGCGTGATAAACGTCCATTACGTACAGCTCTGTAAATGGTTGATCTATCCACATGAAATTTTTTAGATACTTCACTTAGTGATAACTTAGCCATTTACGGTGTCCTTTTTATTTGATGGCATATATCCCACTTTTTTTAGGTATGGGTATAGTTCTTTTATTCGGTCAGGGTCTTGCAGCATCTCAGCAATACGAACAGCAAATTGCGGATAGCTTTCAGTTCCCTGGGAATAACGACCCATTTCAGGAAGTTCAGAAAGTTTATTTGCAAACATATGGCGTTGTGCATCAGTCATCTTCGTAAAGAGATCTAACGTATTCGGATCTCTTTCTATCGGTGGGTTGTCCTTCTTTTTCTGTTTAAAAGTAAAAGAGAATCCTGAAATTGATCGACCTCTTTTGTGTTGCTCATACTTCACAGTGATATCTGTATGTTCGTTAATTTGTTTAATAGCAAGCTCAAGTACACTAGTTTTAAAGCGTTCCATACGCTTGTACTCTGTATCGAGTACGCCAATTCTTTGACGGAAATCACTTAGCTCTATAACAGGAGTAGAGCCAGTACTTCTCCAAGCAATTAATAATTCATATAAGCGAACAGCATAAGCACTGCTGAGATTACTAACTTGTTGCAATTCGTATTTAGTGAAATGCTCTTCTAAGCGTGTAATTAAGGGAACTATGGCAGGGGCAAAGATAAGTTTAACTACTGCTTCATTATCTACATATCCAATTTCACTAACCCAACGGGATCTATAGTTCTCAATATTCCCTCGTTCATTTATTTTTTGATAGCTAAATTGTCTTGCAAATAAATCATTACAGGCATCTTTTAATGCTTGATAAGCCGTATTGCGATGTACGCCAAATTGATTGATATAACCTTCTGCATGTACTTCAAGGGGATCATTAGCATTAATACCTTTCCCGCTTTCTCTTGCCTCAACAATGGCCAATAAAATTAAACGTTGTTCTACTAAATCTAAGTTATAGCTTGCATTAATTAAGGCATTGTCTTTTACAACTAATTCTCTCAT
>NZ_CP094558.1:0-14153 GCF_024606005.1 Acinetobacter sp. YH12068_T | reverse complement strand
CAAGTGCTTATCGTGCAGGTGAAAAACTAGAAGATGAACGCACAGGGCTGACCCATGACTTTACGAGAAAAGACGGTGTCGCCCATTCTGAAATTATCTCTAATTTAGATATTGAAATTGACCGTGGCGAACTTTGGAACTTGGCAGAAAAAACCGAGAACCGCAAAGATGCCCGAACCGCTAGAGAATGGGTGATTGCCCTGCCTGATGAATTAGACGCTGATCAACGTAAGGACTTGGCAAAAGACTTTGCCAGGTCCTTAGTTGATCGCTATGACGTAATCGCAGATTTAGCCATCCATGAACCGAGTAAAGGCGGTAATGATAAAAACCATCACGCCCATATCATGCTCACAACCCGAAAAGCCGAATTGGACGCAGACAAAAAACTCACTCTGACCACCAAAACCGATATTGAACTCAGCAACGCCAAACGAAAAAGCCTTGGTATGGGGACAACCCAAGAAGACATTAAGCAAATTAGAGAAACATGGGCAGAGTTAGCCAATAAAGCATTGGAACGTGCAGGCTACCGAGAAAAAATAGATCACCGCAGCTATGCCGATCAGAACAACGGACTACAAGCCACCATCCATGAAGGCACCAAAGTCACTCAATTACGCAGACAAGGCATAGACACTGAAATTAGCCGTTTCAATGACAACGTCAAACAGCAGAATACCCAACAACTTGACCAACAGAAACAGCAGAAAGAGAGCGTTTTACAGCGTGGTTTAAACCGTGTCGATCAAGGTTTTGAGCAATGGCAGAAGAACCAAGAAAGCAAACGCCTAGAACTGGAACGCCAAGCGGAAATGAAGCGACAGCAAGAATTAGATAAACAACGAGCCGAACAAGCAAATCGTAAGGCATCACGAGATTTAGATAATGATGGATGGTCACGATGAGTAACCAAAATGATGATTTAGACCTAGACGATCAGTTATATATTCTATTGGCATCTATGAAGGAATACAGAGAAGCCATAGCAGACGATAACAAGCGATTAGAGACGTTTTACAACGAAGTGGCTAGCGGAGTGCTCAATAAGGCTGAAAAGTCGCTAGAAAACGCAAATAAGAAGCATACAGGCGCATTGAACAACAGTATTCAGCATTTAAACCAAGTTACAGCTAAACTAAATGCAAAATTTATCCTGTTTTTTGCCAGTACTTTTGTGGCTTTGGTTCTCGTATTGCTTTTGGCTATATTTTTGTATGTTCCAAGCCTTGATGAAATTCAACAGCGCAGAGCAGATAAGAAAGCATTAGAACAATATGCACTTCAAATCAAAGTTGATGATGGAGAAACACTCGTCAGAATCATGACGAAAAAGCCGTGTTACTCATTCCAACCAAATAACGTCAAAGAAAAAACCTATGACTGGTGTCAGATCGACCCTAAAAAATACTAGATGATCGGTACTTTGCTTGGTTTTTCTCATTACTGATCAGATTACAGCAAGCGCAAAGTTGCCCGACTTTGAAACATGGCTAAAGCCATGTTTCAAAGCATCGAGCTGAAATTTCGTATAAGAGATTTTATGTTAAATTTTTTATATCAAAATTTCAAAGTGTACTGATGAGTACACTTTGAATGGGTTCTAACACCCGAATTTCGTATATGAGATTTTATGTTAAATTTTTTATATCAAAATTTCAAAGTGTACTGATGAGTACACTTTGAATGGGTTCTAACACCCGAATTTCGTATATGAAATTTTATGTTAAATGATTGTTAGAAATGCCCCTTGATCGAGGCATTTTCTATAAAGAATACTAAAAACTAATTAAAGCCAACCAAGTTTCAAAACAAGGCAGTTCTCAGCAATCATATTTTTAAATTATATAACTCCCAACTGAGCTTTTGCTCCAACGATAAGGCTTTCATTTTGAGTTTCTAAGGCAAATAAACCATACATCAAAGGAGAGGCCGCTGCTCTTTCTAAAGTCTGTTCATATAGTTTATTCCAAACTTTACCCCCTAGTTTTTCATACTCGATGATTAGAGTTTTGAGGCTTTCTTCTCCAAACAAAGTTACATGCCCAGCAAAATCAATCGCTGGGTCATCTATATGGGCTGTTGACCAATCAATAACGCCTGAAACAGCTCCATCCTTTGAAGCTAGTACATGCCCAGCATATAAATCGCCATGTATAAATTGGGTGAAATCTGCCCATAGAACATCATTATCCAACCATTTTCTGTAGCGGGTTTCCAATTGCTCACTTATACCAATTTCAGATTTTACTAACTGCAAATTGTTTGCTATTTCAGGTCTTAAATCTGAAGGTTTCATAATTTTCAAATCATTTTCCCGAACTTCTTTTTCAGGAATACTATGGATTTCAAATAAGGTTTTTGCCAAAGATGTTATGTATTTCGGGCTATCTTTGTCCATATTCCAAATTATTTCATAGGTTTCAGCATCCAAATTTAAAACAGGATTATCTTTAAGTATGGGATAAGCCACTAATTCTGTAGATGAAATTCTCCAATCAGGAACCTCTACAGAAAGATGTTTTTTTACCAATTCTAAAATGCGTTTTTCTTTCTTGATTTGTTCCCTCATGCCATCACGACGAGGAATACGCAGCAACCATTGTTGCCCCTTTGTATCAAGAGCAAAAACGACCTTAAAATCAATGCCCATTTCATTGAAATTCATTTTGTCCGTAAGCAACAAGCCGTGTGCTTCAGCAAGTGATTGAATATCTTGAATTGTCATTTTTAATTTCCTTTAAAGAGTTCAATAATTAATGTTCGGATTAGATTGGCTATCATTAACAATCTCTCTCAAAAGTCTTGATGATTTTGTGGTCTTTGATCTCGTAGATAATGTCAGCAATATTATCGACCAATTGCTTGTCATGAGATACGAAGATAATAGTTCCTGCATAGGACTTCATCATTGTTTCTAATGCGGCAATACTTTTTAGGTCAAGATAGTTTCCTGGTTCATCCATAAGCAAAATATTATATTTTCCTAAAAGCATTTTGGATAAAAGCAGTTTGATGATTTCACCTCCCGATAAGTCGGATAAGTTTTTTTGAATATCATTCGCTCCGATCCCCATTGAAGCCAATACTGCACGAATTTCCGCAACTGTGTACTCGCACTCTTCCTGCATAAAGGAGAGCACAGATTTATGCGTGTTAAATTTATATCCTGTTTGTGTAAAGTAGCCAATTTCAGCTTTTGGAGATATGGTTAATCCATCAGCACGTTCTGATATCATTTTTAACAAGGACGTTTTCCCTGTTCCATTCGATCCAGTTATAGCGACTTTAGCGCCAAGCGGTATTATAAAGTTAGCGTCATCAAAGATAGTACGGCTACCAAATTTTAAGCTCAGACCATCTGCCGTAATCGGGAACTTATTGTGCAGTTCTAGGGCTGAACTTTGACGAAAACGAATAGAACGCAAATGCTCTGGTGCTTGAATATCTTCTAATGCAGCCAAACGCTTTTCCATACTCTTAGCTGCCTGATACAGTTTTCTTTGCTTGGTGCCAGTCATTTTTGCATGCCCAAGTCGTCCAGCACTTTCGGTAGAGTTTTTGGATTTTTCTCCTTTTTTCTTATTGTCTAATCGATTAGCTTGCTGGCGTTTTTCTTGCACAGCAGATTCTAATCGCTCCCGTTCCTTCATCATCAGCTCATATTCTACGGCTTGGTGTTGTCGCTCTTCTTCTTTTTGACGCAAGTAATCCGAGTAACCACCCCAATATTCCGTAATTTTACCGTCTTTTAACTCCCATATCTTGTCTACAACCATATCAAGAAAATATCGGTCATGACTGATAACAAGTAATGCTCCATCAAATGCTTTAAGTTGACCAATAAGTAGATCTATTCCATTGAGATCAAGGTGGCTGGTTGGTTCATCCGCTAGAATGCCATGTACTTGTTGGGAAAATGCGGCAGCAATTTTTGCACGAGTTTCCTCTCCGCCACTCATTGTGTCGTTTTGTACATTGGAAACACCAAGGCGAGATAACATTGCCCGGTCTTCGACCGTTTCTATTTCGATTCCGCCCAGTTGGCTGATATGTGCAAAATCACCAAAACGCTGTAATGTCGCTTCGGCTAAAACAATTTCGCCATTAAGTACTTTGAGTAAACTACTCTTTCCTGCTCCGTTATCACCCACAAGACCAATACGGTCATAAGAGTGAATTTCCAATTCATCAATATCCAAAACATCACGCCCAGCATAATCCAAGCGTATGTTTCTCGCTTTAATAATTAAACTCATTTTTATTTACTCCTGTTTAGCTCTTGAAATTTTTTATGCAGCAAACAGGATTTAGGTGAAAACAAAAGCTAGCATCACAGTGTCCTCCCAAAAAAAAAGCTATTCATCCACAGGGTGGACAAATAGCTAGTCAATTAAGTTATAACTGGAAACTATGCACTAAAAGCATACTTATAAATTAAGCATACTTTTACTTTATATATCCGCATATATTCTTAAAGACACAACAAAAGCCCACCATTATAAAATAGTGTCACTATGCAAATAGTTGTGTCTTAACGAATGCGGATAGAATGCATAAACTTACCTAAAAAATAAAATTCAGTTTTATGATAACTTTACTGTTAAAAGAAGTCTAGACAACCTTGTTTTATGCTTGGATATAAGGCTTATTTTAAAATAATAGTAGTGAAGATTTTCTAAAATTAACATAATACACCTTATACGAAATGCGTTATAATTATCTATAGAAATCAATGCTGTAGTTTCTAGTTTATAGCCCAATCACACCCGATTGGGCTTTTTTATGGATTTTTCACGTTCCACGCCTATTATTTAAGCAATGTTTCACAACTTTGGTTAGCTCCAGTAAATAATTAAAACCTAGATAATAAGAACCGAGCGAGTGTCTACGAGCGATTGAGCATCATCAAAATTTCGCCCTCGCCTTTTCTCTGATTACAAGCTCCCTTTCGATTTTAAACGGTAGCTACAGAGCATCCCGAATGGGTGCGAACTTTGGAGCTTTTGCTTTTCAAAAAGTATGAGCGAAGCGAATACATTACAAATGCTTTTGCTTTTAGATTTCACAACAGGATTAACTAAAAACTGCCCCACGAAGCGAGGAACGAGCTTCAATAGAGTACGAGCTTTAGCGAGTACATAGGGCAGTTTTTAGCACTCCCCTCTCGAAAGGCTTTTAATTATTTTTAAAGCTTTTAATGCTTTTAGACAGGTTGAAACCCTTGTGTAGTAAGTGTTACAGACTATATAAACGGACATTTGCTCTTGTATAAACGGACATTTGCTCTTGTATAAACGGACATTTGCTCTTGTATAAACGGACATTTGCTCTTAATTAAAAGACATTATAAATATTGACCTTAAAAAGATATTAGATTACATTGTCCTTTAATTAGATAATAATAAGTTCTTCTTATGAAAAATAGTTTAGTCGTGAAAGATAATGCTCTAATAAATGCCAGTTACAACCTAGAGCTAACGGAACAACGTTTGATCATGCTAGCTATCATTAATGCTAGAGAATCGGGACAAGGAATCACTGCGGATAGTAAACTGGAAATACATGCTAGTGACTACGCCAAGCTATTCAATGTATCTGCCGATGCGTCATATAAAGCTTTGAGAGAAGCTGTAAATAATCTGTTTAATCGTCAATTTAGTTATACAGCCGAATATAAAAAAACAGGCAAAGTCGGCATTGTTCGATCTCGCTGGGTAAGCCGTATATTTTATGTAGATGACCTAGCATTGTTAGAAATTACTTTTGCTCCTGATGTAGTGCCTTTAATCACACGATTGGAAGAACACTTTACAAAATATGAAGCTAAACAAGTTGCTCACCTAACCAGTAAATACGCCACTAGGCTTTATGAATTGCTGATTGCTTGGCGTGAAGTTGGAAAAGTTCCACAACTAGAACTTAGTGAGTTTAGAAACAGATTAGGTCTTGTTGATAGTGAATACACCGCCATGAGTGACTTTAAAAAGCGTGTGCTTGAACCATCAATTAAACAAATTAATGAGCATACTGATATTACTGTAACGTATGAACAGCATAAAAAAGGACGGATCATTTCAGGTTTTTCTTTCAAATTTAAGCAAAAACAACAGCCAAAAGTTGAAGCAAAAAGAGATCCAAACACGCCTGATTTTTTTATAAAAATGACCGATGCACAACGCCATTTATTTGCGAATAAAATGTCAGAAATGCCTGAAATGGGGAAATATTCACAAGGTACAGAAAGCTACCAACAATTTGCTATTCGTATCGCTGATATGCTTTTAGAGCCTGAAAAATTCAGAGAGCTTTATCCAATTTTAGAAAAATCAGGATTTCAGCCATGATTAAATTAAATAACCTATCAACCGATCTAAAGCATGTGACCGTTGAATACCTCGACATCGTAAATTATGAAATTGCGAGGGAAAATATATGCGGTTATATCTTCCTATTATCCCGACTATCCAAAAATGCCAAACCCACCGAAAAAATGCAGATGGAAAGCAAAATACAGGACTTAATTTACTATCGGGATCATTTGCAGATAGAGGACAAAGACAATATTCAAAAGGTTTTAAACACGCTCATTCCCGAGTATCAAGCCGAACAGAATAACCAAACAGCTAAGAAAAATTAGGCTTCAATGTCGGGCAAATCAAAAAGCTGTCGATCTCTATTTTCTGTTAAATATTCGTTGAGTTCAGCGAGTATTTTTTCTTTATTAGCTTCATTTGCCTGCATTTTCTTAATCAAGTAAGAACCGAGCAAAATTTTACGCCTAGTATCATCCTTGCGCTCCTGTTCTTTCTTTTTGGTACGTTCTCTTGCTTCAATAGCCTGTTTCTGTGCTTTTAACTGTTTCAGCTTCTCTAACTGGGCTTCAATTTTCTTTTCGATATTTTCAGCAGATTTAGTCATAACGGTTAATTTCGGAATATAGAAAACCACTCAAGCATAAGACCCTATGAATTGAAATTCAAGCGGGTAATATGCTATCGTGTTTTTCATGAAATGCGCACTTACGACTTGAACAAAGTTCAAGTCAAAGTTGCGCAAGGGGACACCCCTTAACCCCAAAAAACTGCTACGCAATTTTTTAAAAGCAAAAGCACCCCAAGGCGACTGCATGGCAATTTATCATTGTTCCACTAAAACGGTGAACCGAAGTTCGGGGCGAACTGCGGTTGCATCATCTGCATATCGTGCAGGGGAAAAACTAGAAGATGAACGCACAGGACTGACCCATGACTTTACGAGAAAAGACGGTGTCGCCCATTCTGAAATTCTGTCTAATTTAGATATTGAAATTGACCGTGGTGAACTTTGGAACTTGGCAGAAAAAACCGAAAACCGTAAAGATGCCCGAACCGCTAGAGAATGGGTCATTGCCCTACCTGATGAATTAGACGCTGATCAACGTAAGGACTTGGCAAAAGACTTTGCCAGGTCCTTAGTTGATCGCTATGGAGTGATCGCAGATTTAGCCATCCATGAACCCAGCAAAGGCGGTAATGATAAGAATCATCACGCCCATATCATGCTTACCACCCGAAAAGCCGAATTGGACACGGACAATAAACTCACCCTGACCACCAAAACCGATATTGAACTCAGCAACGCCAAACGAAAAAGCCTTGGTATGGGTACAACCCAAGACGAAATTAAACAGATTCGGGAAACGTGGGCAAATTTAGCCAATCACGCATTAGAACGAGCAGGCTACCGAGAAAAAATAGATCACCGCAGCTATGCCGATCAGAATAACGGACTACAAGCCACCATCCATGAAGGCACTAAAGTCACCCAATTACGCAGACAAGGCATAGACACTGAAATCAGCCGTTTTAATGACAATGTTAAACAGCAGAACGCCCAACAGCTTGACCAACAGAAACAGCAGAAAGAGAGCGTTTTACAGCGTGGTTTAAACCGTGTCGATCAAGGTTTTGATCAATGGCAGAAGAACCAAGAAACCAAACGTCTAGAACTGGAACGCCAAGCGGAAATGAAACGACAGCAAGAATTAGATAAACAACGAGCCGAGCAAGCACTCCGCAAGGCATATCAAAAACTAAGTAGAGGCGGAATGTCATTATGAGTAATCAAAATGATTTAGATGACCAGTTATATATTTTATTGGCATCCATGAAGGAATATCGAGAAGCCATAGCAGACGATAAGAAGCGATTAGAGCAGTTTTACAACCAAGTCGCTAGTGGAGTGCTAGACAAGGCTGAAAAATCGCTAGAAAACACAAATAAGAAGCATACAGGTGCATTAAACAACAGTATTCAGGCATTAAACGAAGCTACAAACAGGCTCAACTTAAAACTTATCTTTATTTTTGCCAGCACGTTTGTTGCTGTGATGATGGTGTTCATTTTGGCTATCTTTTTATACATACCAAGCAAAGACGAAATTGATGAACGTAGAGCAGATATGGCTGTACTAAAAAAATATCCGCTACAAATTCGAGAAAGTGATGGTGAAACATTGGTGAGAATAATGAGGAAAAATTGCTACTCGTTTGAACCGAGTAGTGTCAAAGAAAAAACGTATGACTGGTGTCAGATCGACCCTAAAAAATACTAGTTGATCGGTACTTTGCTTGGTTTTTCTCATTACAAATCAAATTACAGCAAGCGCAAAGTTGCCCGACTTTGAAACATGGCTTTAGCCATCTTTCAAAGCATCGAGCTGAAATTTCGCATAAGAAATTTTATGTTAAATGATTGTTAGAAATGCCCCTTGATCGAGGCATTTTCTATAAAGAATACTAAAAACTAATTAAAGCCAACCAAGTTTCAAAACAAGGCAGTTCTCAGCAATCATATTTTTAAATTATATAACTCCCAACTGAGCTTTTGCTCCAACGATAAGGCTTTCATTTTGAGTTTCTAAGGCAAATAAACCATACATCAAAGGAGAGGCCGCTGCTCTTTCTAAAGTCTGTTCATATAGTTTATTCCAAACTTTACCCCCTAGTTTTTCATACTCGATGATTAGAGTTTTGAGGCTTTCTTCTCCAAACAAAGTTACATGCCCAGCAAAATCAATCGCTGGGTCATCTATATGGGCTGTTGACCAATCAATAACGCCTGAAACAGCTCCATCCTTTGAAGCTAGTACATGCCCAGCATATAAATCGCCATGTATAAATTGGGTGAAATCTGCCCATAGAACATCATTATCCAACCATTTTCTGTAGCGGGTTTCCAATTGCTCACTTATACCAATTTCAGATTTTACTAACTGCAAATTGTTTGCTATTTCAGGTCTTAAATCTGAAGGTTTCATAATTTTCAAATCATTTTCCCGAACTTCTTTTTCAGGAATACTATGGATTTCAAATAAGGTTTTTGCCAAAGATGTTATGTATTTCGGGCTATCTTTGTCCATATTCCAAATTATTTCATAGGTTTCAGCATCCAAATTTAAAACAGGATTATCTTTAAGTATGGGATAAGCCACTAATTCTGTAGATGAAATTCTCCAATCAGGAACCTCTACAGAAAGATGTTTTTTTACCAATTCTAAAATGCGTTTTTCTTTCTTGATTTGTTCCCTCATGCCATCACGACGAGGAATACGCAGCAACCATTGTTGCCCCTTTGTATCAAGAGCAAAAACGACCTTAAAATCAATGCCCATTTCATTGAAATTCATTTTGTCCGTAAGCAACAAGCCGTGTGCTTCAGCAAGTGATTGAATATCTTGAATTGTCATTTTTAATTTCCTTTAAAGAGTTCAATAATTAATGTTCGGATTAGATTGGCTATCATTAACAATCTCTCTCAAAAGTCTTGATGATTTTGTGGTCTTTGATCTCGTAGATAATGTCAGCAATATTATCGACCAATTGCTTGTCATGAGATACGAAGATAATAGTTCCTGCATAGGACTTCATCATTGTTTCTAATGCGGCAATACTTTTTAGGTCAAGATAGTTTCCTGGTTCATCCATAAGCAAAATATTATATTTTCCTAAAAGCATTTTGGATAAAAGCAGTTTGATGATTTCACCTCCCGATAAGTCGGATAAGTTTTTTTGAATATCATTCGCTCCGATCCCCATTGAAGCCAATACTGCACGAATTTCCGCAACTGTGTACTCGCACTCTTCCTGCATAAAGGAGAGCACAGATTTATGCGTGTTAAATTTATATCCTGTTTGTGTAAAGTAGCCAATTTCAGCTTTTGGAGATATGGTTAATCCATCAGCACGTTCTGATATCATTTTTAACAAGGACGTTTTCCCTGTTCCATTCGATCCAGTTATAGCGACTTTAGCGCCAAGCGGTATTATAAAGTTAGCGTCATCAAAGATAGTACGGCTACCAAATTTTAAGCTCAGACCATCTGCCGTAATCGGGAACTTATTGTGCAGTTCTAGGGCTGAACTTTGACGAAAACGAATAGAACGCAAATGCTCTGGTGCTTGAATATCTTCTAATGCAGCCAAACGCTTTTCCATACTCTTAGCTGCCTGATACAGTTTTCTTTGCTTGGTGCCAGTCATTTTTGCATGCCCAAGTCGTCCAGCACTTTCGGTAGAGTTTTTGGATTTTTCTCCTTTTTTCTTATTGTCTAATCGATTAGCTTGCTGGCGTTTTTCTTGCACAGCAGATTCTAATCGCTCCCGTTCCTTCATCATCAGCTCATATTCTACGGCTTGGTGTTGTCGCTCTTCTTCTTTTTGACGCAAGTAATCCGAGTAACCACCCCAATATTCCGTAATTTTACCGTCTTTTAACTCCCATATCTTGTCTACAACCATATCAAGAAAATATCGGTCATGACTGATAACAAGTAATGCTCCATCAAATGCTTTAAGTTGACCAATAAGTAGATCTATTCCATTGAGATCAAGGTGGCTGGTTGGTTCATCCGCTAGAATGCCATGTACTTGTTGGGAAAATGCGGCAGCAATTTTTGCACGAGTTTCCTCTCCGCCACTCATTGTGTCGTTTTGTACATTGGAAACACCAAGGCGAGATAACATTGCCCGGTCTTCGACCGTTTCTATTTCGATTCCGCCCAGTTGGCTGATATGTGCAAAATCACCAAAACGCTGTAATGTCGCTTCGGCTAAAACAATTTCGCCATTAAGTACTTTGAGTAAACTACTCTTTCCTGCTCCGTTATCACCCACAAGACCAATACGGTCATAAGAGTGAATTTCCAATTCATCAATATCCAAAACATCACGCCCAGCATAATCCAAGCGTATGTTTCTCGCTTTAATAATTAAACTCATTTTTATTTACTCCTGTTTAGCTCTTGAAATTTTTTATGCAGCAAACAGGATTTAGGTGAAAACAAAAGCTAGCATCACAGTGTCCTCCCAAAAAAAAAGCTATTCATCCACAGGGTGGACAAATAGCTAGTCAATTAAGTTATAACTGGAAACTATGCACTAAAAGCATACTTATAAATTAAGCATACTTTTACTTTATATATCCGCATATATTCTTAAAGACACAACAAAAGCCCACCATTATAAAATAGTGTCACTATGCAAATAGTTGTGTCTTAACGAATGCGGATAGAATGCATAAACTTACCTAAAAAATAAAATTCAGTTTTATGATAACTTTACTGTTAAAAGAAGTCTAGACAACCTTGTTTTATGCTTGGATATAAGGCTTATTTTAAAATAATAGTAGTGAAGATTTTCTAAAATTAACATAATACACCTTATCCGAAATGCTTAGATATTTTCATTATCTTTCAATGTTATAGTCAATACTTAATAGCCCGAAACGTCATGCTCGGGCTTTTTTTATGATTCTTCACGTTCCACGACTAATATTTCATCAATGTTTCACAACTTTGATTAGCTCCAGTAAATAATTAAAACCTAGATAATAAGAACCGAGCGAGTGTCTACGAGCGATTGAGCATCATCAAAATTTCGACCTCGCTTTTTCTCTGATTACAAGCTCCCTTTCGATTTTAAACGGTAGTTACAGAGCATCCCGAATGGGTGCGAACTTTGGAGCTTTTGCTTTTCAAAAAGTATGAGCGAAGCGAATACATTACCAATGCTTTTGCTTTTAGATTTCATAAACAGGATTAACCAAAAACTGCCCCATGAAGCGAGGAACGAGCTTCAATAGAGTACGAGCTTTAGCGAGTACATAGGGCAGTTTTAAGCACTCCCCTCTTTTTAATATTTTTTAATTTTTTAATTTTTAGCCTCTACAATTAATTGATATATAAGAATAAAAATAGCAATAAGTACACCTTTATCTTGCAATAAGTACACCTTTATCTTGCAATAAGTACACCTTTATCTTGCAATAAGTACACCTTTATCTTGCAAAGTGACACTCAATAAAATAGAGTGTACTTATATATTTAAAAAACATGTGTGCTTATGAAAAAGGAACTAGTCGTTAAAGATAATGCACTAATAAATGCCAGTTATAATTTAGACCTATCAGAACAACGTTTAATACTGTTAGCCATACTTGAAGCTAGGCAATCAAATACACCCAATGATAAAGATTTGACGATTCATGCTGAAAGCTATATCAACCATTTCAATGTTCATAGAAATACAGCCTATAAAGTTCTTAAAGATGCTTGCAAAAGCCTATTTGATCGTAGATTTAGCTATCAAAAGCTGACTCAAAAGGGCAACATTGAGAATGTAATAAGTCGATGGGTACAACGAATATCTTATGTAGAAAATGAAGCTCTTGTTCGTATTAAGTTTTCTGATGATGTTGTACCGTTGATTACAAATTTAGAAAAACACTTCACCAGTTATGAACTAGAGCAAGTCAGCAGTTTAACTAGTGTTTACGCTATACGCTTGTATGAGTTGCTTATCGCATGGCGTAGTACAGGCAAAGTGACTATGGTAGAGCTAGAAGAGCTAAGATTAAAATTAGGCATAGAACCCAACGAATACAAGAGAATGGGGCAATTTAAAGAAAAAGTTTTACACCTTGCCATTGATCAAATTAATGAGTACACAGATATAAAAGCAGAGTATGAACAACACAAACGTGGTCGTTCAATTATTGGTTTTTCATTTAAGTTTAAGCAAAAATCACAGCCGAAAAAATTAGATTCTAAGCGTGACCCAAACACACCTGACTTTTTTGTCAAAATGACCGATGCACAACGCCATTTATTTGCCAATAAAATGTCAGAAATGCCTGAAATGGGGAAATATTCACAAGGTACAGAAAGCTACCAACAATTTGCTATCCGTATAGCAGATATGCTTTTAGAGCCTGAAAAATTCAGAGAGCTTTATCCAATATTAGAAAAATCAGGATTTCAGCCATGATTAAATTAAACAACCTATCAACTGATCTAAAACATGTGACCGTTGAATACCTCGACATCGTAAATTATGAAATTGCGAGGGAAAATATATGCGGTTATATCTTCCTATTATCTCGAATATCCAAAAATGCAGAACCCACCAAAAAAATGCAGATGGAAAGCAAAATACAGGACTTAATTTACTATCGAGATAATTTGCAGATAGAGGACAAAGACAATATTCAAAAGGTTTTAAATACGCTCATTCCCGAGTATCAAGCCGAACAGAACAACCAAACAGCTAAGAAAAATTAGGCTTCAATATCGGGCAAATCAAAAAGCTGTCTATCTCTATTTTCTGTTAAATATTCGTTGAGTTCAGCGAGTATTTTTTCTTTATTGGCTTCATTAGATTGCATCTTTTTAATTAAGTAAGAACCGAGCAAAATTTTACGTCTTGTATCGTCCTTTCTTTCTTGTTCCTTTTGCTTGGTTTTTTCTCTTGCATCAATAGCCTGTTTTTGAGCTTTTAACTGTTTCAACTTTTCTAATTGGGCTTCAATTTTCTTTTCGATATTTTCAGCAGATTTTGTCATAACGGTTAATTTCGGGATATAGAAAACCACTCAAGCATAAAACCCTATGAATTGAAATTCAAGCGGGCTATATGCTATCGTGTTTTTCATGAAATGCGCACTTACGACTTGGATTTCATCCAAGTCAAAGTTTGCGTAAGGGGTATCCCCTTAACCCCAAAAAACTGCTACGCAATTTTTTAAAAGCAAAAGCATCTCAAGGCGACTGCATGGCAATCTATCATTGTTCAACTAAAACAGTTAACCGAAGTTCAGGACGAACTGCGGTTGCAT
>NZ_CP094557.1:0-61481 GCF_024606005.1 Acinetobacter sp. YH12068_T | reverse complement strand
GGCGAAAGTGCGAGACCCATTTGCGCTATATATAAGCCTACGATTTCCGTTGCGACTATTGTCGTAATTGGATGAACTATTATCGTAGTTGCTCTCAGAGTTGTCGTAATTTGATGGACTATTGTCGTAATTGCTTATGGAGTTGTCGTAGTTGCTTGGAGAAATGTCGTAGTTGGATGGGGAGTAGTCATAGGGAAGACGAGCTTCATCCACTAAAACAATTGGCAGGTCAGCAAGTGCCTGCCCCGATGCCATCGCAAGTACGAGGCTTAGAACCACCTTCAACAGATCGCGCATAGTCTTCCCCAGCTCTCTAACGCTTGAGTTAAGCCGCGCCGCGAAGCGGCGTCGGCTTGAACGAATTGTTAGACATTATTTGCCGACTACCTTGGTGATCTCGCCTTTCACGTAGTGAACAAATTCTTCCAACTGATCTGCGCGCGAGGCCAAGCGATCTTCTTGTCCAAGATAAGCCTGCCTAGCTTCAAGTATGACGGGCTGATACTGGGCCGGCAGGCGCTCCATTGCCCAGTCGGCAGCGACATCCTTCGGCGCGATTTTGCCGGTTACTGCGCTGTACCAAATGCGGGACAACGTAAGCACTACATTTCGCTCATCGCCAGCCCAGTCGGGCGGCGAGTTCCATAGCGTTAAGGTTTCATTTAGCGCCTCAAATAGATCCTGTTCAGGAACCGGATCAAAGAGTTCCTCCGCCGCTGGACCTACCAAGGCAACGCTATGTTCTCTTGCTTTTGTCAGCAAGATAGCCAGATCAATGTCGATCGTGGCTGGCTCGAAGATACCTGCAAGAATGTCATTGCGCTGCCATTCTCCAAATTGCAGTTCGCGCTTAGCTGGATAACGCCACGGAATGATGTCGTCGTGCACAACAATGGTGACTTCTACAGCGCGGAGAATCTCGCTCTCTCCAGGGGAAGCCGAAGTTTCCAAAAGGTCGTTGATCAAAGCTCGCCGCGTTGTTTCATCAAGCCTTACGGTCACCGTAACCAGCAAATCAATATCACTGTGTGGCTTCAGGCCGCCATCCACTGCGGAGCCGTACAAATGTACGGCCAGCAACGTCGGTTCGAGATGGCGCTCGATGACGCCAACTACCTCTGATAGTTGAGTCGATACTTCGGCGATCACCGCTTCCCTCATGATGTTTAACTCCTGAATTAAGCCGCGCCGCGAAGCGGTGTCGGCTTGAATGAATTGTTAGGCGTCATCCTGTGCTCCCGAGAACCAGTACCAGTACATCGCTGTTTCGTTCGAGACTTGAGGTCTAGTTTTATACGTGAACAGGTCAATGCCGCCGAGAGTAAAGCCACATTTTGCGTACAAATTGCAGGCAGGTACATTGTTCGTTTGTGTCTCTAATCGTATGCCAAGGAGCTGTCTGCTTAGTGCCCACTTTTTCGCAAATTCGATGAGACTGTGCGCGACTCCTTTGCCTCGGTGCGTGTGCGACACAACAATGTGTTCGATAGAGGCTAGATCGTTCCATGTTGAGTTGAGTTCAATCTTCCCGACAAGCTCTTGGTCGATGAATGCGCCATAGCAAGCAGAGTCTTCATCAGAGTCATCATCCGAGATGTAATCCTTCCGGTAGGGGCTCACACTTCTGGTAGATAGTTCAAAGCCTTGGTCGGATAGGTGCACATCGAACACTTCACGAACAATGAAATGGTTCTCAGCATCCAATGTTTCCGCCACCTGCTCAGGGATCACCGAAATCTTCATATGACGCCTAACGCCTGGCACAGCGGATCGCAAACCTGGCGCGGCTTTTGGTACAAAAGGCGTGACAGGTTTGCGAATCCGTTGCTGCCACTTGTTAACCCTTTTGCCAGATTTGGTAACTATAATTTATGTTAGAGGCGAAGTCTTGGGTAAAAACTGGCCTAAAATTGCTGGGGATTTCAGGAAAGTAAACATCACCTTCCGGCTCGATGTCTATTGTAGATATATGTAGTGTATCTACTTGATCGATCAGGCTTTTGTATATCTCCCCACCACCTGAAACAATGACATGATCCGTTATTTTCTTTAGGTTGGTTAAAGCATCTTTAATTGATGGAAAGATCAATACGTTCTCATTGTCAGATGTAAAACTTGAACGTGTTACGACCGCATACTTTCGGTTGGGTAATGCTCCCATTGATTCAAAAGTCTTGCGTCCAACCAACAGCCATTGGTTATAGGTAATAGCTTTAAACAGGAGCTGTTCACCTTTGGCACTCCATGGAATATCAGGGCCATTCCCGATAACTCCATTCTTCGATATAGCTACCATTAGTGATAGTTTCACAATTCTTCCTCAGAGGTTAACATTTTATTAGTAAGCATGCTCGTTTTGTCACCCGCTGATGCTTACCGTTAATTAATATAATCACTTGTATTAAATAGACTTTCTTTAAAAATACAAGACACTCTGTTATTACAAATCGTGCATGCCGTCTATCCTGCTTGCACGATGCACATTATCTCACCCAAAGAACTCATAACATTTTAATTTATTTAGCATTAAATTAAAACTCTACCGGTAAACAAGCATCTCTAGGCGTAAAAAACAGGCACTTTTTTAAATCCCAGCTAGAATAGGCTGTATAGGCAGACAGTTGCAAGACAAGGAGCGTTTTATGTCTAACAGTCCATTTTTAAATTCTATACGCACGGATATGCGACAAAAAGGTTATGCGCTGAAAACTGAAAAAACTTACCTGCACTGGATTAAGCGTTTTATTCTGTTTCACAAAAAACGTCATCCTCAGACCATGGGCAGTGAAGAGGTCAGGCTGTTTTTATCCAGCTTAGCAAACAGCAGACATGTAGCCATAAACACGCAGAAAATCGCTTTAAATGCCCTAGCTTTTTTGTACAACAGGTTTTTACAACAGCCGTTGGGCGATATTGATTATATCCCTGCAAGCAAGCCTAGACGGCTACCCTCTGTTATCTCTGCAAATGAAGTGCAACGCATTTTGCAGGTTATGGATACTCGCAACCAAGTTATTTTTACGCTGCTGTATGGTGCAGGTTTGCGCATTAATGAATGCTTGCGTTTGCGGGTTAAAGATTTTGATTTTGATAATGGCTGCATCACTGTGCATGACGGTAAGGGTGGGAAAAGCAGAAACAGCCTACTGCCCACGCGCCTAATCCCAGCAATAAAATAACTCATTGAGCAAGCGCGGCTTATTCAGCAAGACGACAACTTACAAGGCGTAGGGCCATCGCTGCCTTTTGCTTTAGATCACAAATACCCTTCTGCTTATCGACAAGCGGCGTGGATGTTTGTCTTTCCCTCCAGCACGCTCTGCAACCACCCGTATAACGGCAAATTATGCCGCCATCATCTGCATGACTCCGTTGCGCGAAAGGCATTGAAGGCAGCCGTACAAAAAGCAGGCATCGTTAGCAAGCGTGTCACTTGTCATACATTTCGTCACTCGTTTGCTACGCATCTATTACAAGCGGGGCGTGATATTCGCACTGTGCAAGAACTCTTAGGGCATAACGATGTTAAGACCACGCAAATCTATACGCATGTGTTGGGTCAGCATTTTGCCGGCACCACCAGTCCTGCGGATGGACTGATGCTACTTATCAATCAGTAAAAGTAGATAAATATCTTTATGTAGCCCTGAGTAGCCCCTGATACTTTTTATGGTGAAAAAGATAAACAATCATAGAGGGGATAAATATGAGCCAGTTCTACCATTGTTCAGATAAGTTTAAGCAAGATACTGTCAATCACAGTGACCATTCATGGTCATTACACTTCCTCCAGTTGCCAGACAATGCCTAACATAAAAACGCAAAAGCCCAAAAGTCAGAGCTTAGGTGTTCTAGGCGTTTTCTAAGCGCTGAAGAAATACGTCTTACCGTAGATTGCGTGCGTTTCTGAAGCACATTTTCCTTATACATGGCTTTATCCCAGGCAGCTTCATCAAGCTCTTGGAGTAACAAGCCAGTAATAATGCGACACTCTCGGGTTTGTAGCGAGCCGCTGGTGAGATCGGAGTTATAGCGGAAAGGGGTCATTTGTAATTATTTGTGGGTGGAGGATAGTTAACTTATTATTGTAGTTGGAAGAGGCTGCTTTCCAAACATTAGCACCTCGTAATGCTTGTTACTGTATATTAATTTATGCTCTTAGCGCATGTTAATGGGCTATTACAATGCATAATGTCCACATCAAGATAACTGTGGCTTAACACCTGTACAAGCGAAAAAAATCAATCACCTGTCCGGAAATACGGGATCACTGTAAAGTGTTGGTGAGGCAGTCTAGGAGGGGGATTTAATTTGGGATACTGATGAAAGGATTATGATCAGTTGGATATAGGATCGTACTAAGCTGAGCGGCAGGTTAGCTAGATTAGTTAACCAGATAAGTGAAATCTAGTTCCAAACTATTTTGTCATTTTTAATTTTCGTATTAGCTTACGACGCTACACCCAGTTCCCATCTATTTTGTCACTCTTCCCTAAATAATCCTTAAAAACTCCATTTCCACCCCTCCCAGTTCCCAACTATTTTGTCCGCCCACAACTATACTTTCGCAAGAGGTCTTTTGATTAAATAATAAGCGTGGAACGTGAAAAATCATAAAAAAAGCCCACCTTGGGGAAGATGGGCTATCAACTAGGAACTACAGCATTGATTTCTAAAGAGAATTATAACGCATTTCGTATAAGGCGTATTATGTTAATTTAAGATTACATTAATTGTTACTGTAATCCAGCAAGCATTAACTTAGCTTGAGCATGTCCATTATTTCCTGCTTTTTTTAGCCAACTTAGTGCCTGTACTCGATTCTTCGGCAATCCGTTAGTACCATTTAAATAGTTTTGGCCGATATTGAATTGTGCCATTGCATTACCATTATTGGCTGCTTTTAAAAACCATTCGTTTGCAAGTGCAGTATTTTGTATAGTTCCTTGACCTTTACTATACATCACGCCAAGGTTATTTTGTGCAGATGCATCCCCTTGAGCTGCTGCCTTGCTATACCATTCAAAAGCCTTGGTATAACTTTGTTCAACACCATTCCCCTTCTCATACATTATTGCAAGGTCATATTGTGCTGATACATGTCCTTGAGCTGCTGCCTTGCTATACCATTCAAGAGCCTTTATATGACTTTGTTCTACACCATTACCCTTGTCATACATTATTCCAAGGGTATATTGTGCATTCCTATTCCCATCAGTAGCCGCCTTGTTATACAACTCAAATGCTTTCGCAAAATTTTGTTTTACCCCATTTCCTTTGTCATACATTAATCCAAGGTTATAGTATCCACTGGCATTTCCTTGAGCCGCTGACTTATTAAACCATTCAAAAGCCCTTGCATAACTCTGTTCTACACCCTTACCACTGGCATACATCACCCCAAGGTTAGTTTGTGCTTTCGCATAGCCCTGAGCTGCTGAATTACTGTACCACTCAAAGGCTTTCACATTATTTTTTGCTACACCTTGACCATACTCATACATAGCACCAATATTATATTGTGCTTCTGCTAATCCTTGAGCCGCCGACTTATTAAACCATTCAAATGCCTTCAGATCGCTCTGCGCTACGCCTTGACCCTTGGTATACATCACCCCGAGATTATATTGTGCAACTGCATCCCCCTGAGTCGCTGCCTTGCTATACCACTCAAAAGCCTTCAGATCGCTCTGCGCTACGCCTTGACCCTTGGCATACATCACCCCGAGATTATATTGTGCAGCTGCATATCCCTGAGCCGCTGCCTTGCTATACCACTCAAAAGCCTTCAGATCGCTCTGCGCTACGCCTTGACCATTGTCATACATCACCCCGAGATTATATTGTGCAACTGCATACCCCTGAGTCGCTGCCTTGCTATACCACTCAAAAGCCTTCAGATCGCTCTGCGCTACGCCTTGACCCTTGGCATACATCACCCCGAGATTATATTGTGCTAATGCATCGCCTTTAGTAGCACTTTCAATTACCTGATCAAAGTTAGAAATCTGAGCAAATGAAGTATTAATTGAGAAACATAATATAAGTGGTAAAAAAATATTTTTTTTAAGGTTCATAATTTAGTATTTAATTAATAAAATCTTATTTTAACCAAAATTTATTTTGTTCATAGACAAAGCTTTCTAAATTTCTAAGCCCGCCATTTAACATAATGGTGGCTACACGCAATACACTTGTATATTAATATAAATATCAAAAACTTAACAAACTAAGAAAAATCCAAAAATGCCCAAAAAGCCGATTTTGAAACAAGTCGGCTTTTTTATGAGCGGTTTTGATAGTTCTTGCCAATAGAATTGATCAAAAAACATTCATATTTCGCTTTTTCCCTGATAACTCAATGCCTGCACTTCGGAAATTATCCGCAATTTCTGCGGATAAACCTTGGGGTAAGTTTTGAGCAATCTTGTAAGCCAAAGCTGACATGAATTAGGGACCATTGCGTCTATGTCAGTATGGGGATTTTTCATATGATGGGGACATAGAGAACAGGATGTTCCAACACATAAAACAATAATGATAAGTGCAACACCAGGACGTGAGGTACGACAGGAGTTATACCTAAACCACCGATACGAAAAAGCCCGACAGGATGTCGGGCTTTTTTATTGTCTGAATATTTTCGGATAATCCGTATTATATTAATTTTAGTTGAACTTAAAACTAGGCATAAAGACAAATGAAAATAGGGATCTTTTGGTACTGGAATAATCAAGTCATTGGTATTGCACATTCCTTTAATATTACGAAAGCAGACTCTATTGGCCTGATTGATAGCCCATATACACATGTTGAATATTGGGTTACATTGCAAGAAAAGTATTCTGAACTACAAAACTATGAGTATGAACAGATCCCAAGAGGTCGAGTAATTTTTGATACCAACAAAGAAAAATCTATTATTTATTTGGATAAAACATTGTTATATAAATCAAAAATTAATAAAGTCTATGATTTTTTTAATTTAAATCCTGAACAATCGGTGCTAAAAAAAGACTCACACTATCAAATTTGACCAACACTACTGTTAGATCAACAAACTTGCGTTAAAATACACACGATCACTCTTAGAATGGTAAGCGATATGAGAAAACGTCTTAAAGATTATAATATTGAACAAGTATCTAGTCGTGAAAAGGTTTCTGGACAAGTTTTACCTATACAGTTTAGTAATGATGAAGCAACTAAACGAGTTGTTATGCATAGTGCTAGACGAGTGATCCAGCAACATAAAGCAGAAATACAAAAGTTAGCTTATAAATGAGCTTGATTAGTTCGACATTCGTAATTGCTGTACATGACGAGATTTTGCTTCAAACAGGTGTAGGTCGATCTGGTTGCCAGATTGAGAAACTGGAAAGTGTCCTAAACCGTATAGATCAGCAAATGTATTACAGTAATGTGAGTGATATCTTTGAAATTGCTGCATGGTTTGGGGCACTGTTGCAAATAGGCTGACATGATAAGCTAAATATCTTATTTATTTCGAGATACAGCAGATGAATCCCTTCCACGGTCGGCACTTTCAAGGTGAAATCATTCTTTGGGCTGTTCGTTGGTATTGTAAATATGGCATCAGCTATCGTGAACTTCAAGAAATGCTCGCTGAACGAGGCATAAATGTGGATCACAGTACAATTTATCGTTGGGTTCAGCGTTATGCTCCAGAAATGGAAAAACGGTTACGCTGGTATTGGCGTAACCCTACAGATTTACATTCATGGCATATGGATGAGACTTATATCAAAGTGAAGGGGCGATGGACTTACCTGTATCGTGCAGTTGATCAACGTGGTCATACGATTGACTTTTACCTTTCCGCTAGACGGAACAGTAAATCAGCCTATTGTTTTTTAGGAAAGATCTTCAATACGGTGAAAAAATGGCAAATTCCACGGGTCATCAATACAGATAAAGCAGCGACCTATGGCCATGCTTTATCACGGTTAAAGCGAGAAGGAAAATGTCCAGTAGATATTGAGCACAGGCAGATTAAGTATAAAAATAATGTCATTGAATGTGATCATGGTAAGTTAAAGCGAATCATCAGGGCCACATTAGGATTCAAATCTATGAAGACTGCTTATGCCACAATTAAAGGTATTGAAGTCATGCGTGCACTACGTAAAGGACAAGCATCGTCATTTTATTATGGTCAGCCTCAGGGTGAAGTGTGTCTAATCAACAGGGTTTTCGGTCTCTAAGCACTTTTTAAAGGGAACATCATCGACTCAAATCTCTATTTGCAACAGTGCCAAATATGGTACATTTCACGCAACTACTTTCCCAATACAAGTCTTTAAAATGAATCGTTTTATAATTTTTTTGTTTCTTACTTTTATAATTAATACAAGCTTTGCTCAAATCGTAGAAATCCCTAAATTCTCAGACTATCCCGCTCGAATTTATACAGGTCCCACTTCTGCACCAAAATTAACAACGCCATATCATAAAAATTACAAAACACGTCTAACTAACTCTTCTAAAGAAGATATTAACTTTGCTGGCGAATATGTTCTGAGTGTATGGGGATGTGGTACGAGTTGTCGTGTATATACTTTTATCAATAAAAGAACAGGTGCCATTCTTGATACACCATTTGGTGGTGAAGGCGGTGAAAATATTGTCAGCATTAGAGCAAATAGCAAGGTAATCATAACAACAGAAGAGCTCTACACAAATGACTACGATTCTCTCGGCTATATGGCATATTATTATGTATTAGAGTCAGGACGTTTTAAAAAGGTAGCCCAACTTCCAATTTCTGAAGATCTTTATCAAGAAACCCGTTATAACTACTAATATTCCAACACCTAGCTAATATTATTTTAAACTTAATCTTTAAAAGTTATAACAATAAATCAGCCCGTATTTTACAGGCTGATTTTTAGCTATTTCTTCAATAGTTTTTACCAACTTCTCAGCTCTTTCAATAAGAACCTCCTCAGCAATATAATTATTTTTACTTGAACCGTACCGGGTCAGTGTTCCACAGTTTTCATAAGATAAATAATTATAGTCGCCAATTTCAACTGAGTTCCTCTCCGGCTTTTAAATAGCGGTATACCGCTTGGCGGCTAATTCCAAATGCCTGGCCTAATGCCATTTTTGAAGGATACTGCCCTTCCTTCCATGCTTGTCGCAAAGCTTCAGCTTTATCAGGCTTCAATTTATGTACCCGGCCTTTGTACTTCCCTTGAACAGAGGCGAGTTTAATTCCTTCCTTTTGCCTTTCCAGAATGATTTCACGTTCAAATTGCGCAAAAGCACCCATCAGTTGCAGCATCAAATTATCCATCGGCGTGGATTGGGCAGTAAAAGTAATATTCTCTTTTACAAACTGGATAGCGATCCCTCTTTTGACCAGTTTATCTACTTCAGTGACCAAATCTTTTAGACTTCGTGCAAAACGATCCATGGAATGTACAATCACCCTGTCCCCTTCCCGGACATAGTTCAACATTTCTTGAAATTTCGGTCGGTCGGTATTTTTACCCGAAGCACGGTCAACAAAAATCCGGTCGACTTCAATTCCCTCAAGTTGACGCCCTGTATTTTGCTCGACCGAACTCACTCGCACATAACCTACTTTTTGGCCTTTCACTCTTTCACGCCCCAATTAGATAAAAATGAACAATTTCGTAAATTATAAATCTTAAATATCAAAGTTACATGTTATATATGGTTAAAAATCATTTAAATGTTACATAGTTTTAAGAACTTTTATATTGTTACTTTAGGGTATGCTCTAAAGTTACATTTTAACTATTAAATTTTTATTCACCTATATAAGATCAAAACTTGATTCGCTTATTTTTATCAATTAGCCACTCATGCTAATCAGAAGTGAGAAACAATAATCAAATATTAGGTATAAAGCATGGAAGATAAAAAAAGTCTAGTCGGTAGGAACTAGACTTTTTTTATTTGTTTTTCCCACGTTCAGCCTTGCGCTGTTCACTCAATTTTTGATGCTCCTCTTCACTCAATTTAACCTTAGTTTGGTTAAATGGTTTACCCAGTGTTAAGTTATATTTTTCAGCACCTAAAACACGTTTTGCTTCTTTCAGAACTACATCACGAATAAAATCATTCAAAGACTCACCAACGAATCCGGCTGCTTCTTTTAGAACTTTCTCCTCCTCATAATACAAAGGTACAGATGCTAAACGTCCATGCTCTTTACGAAAGCGTTTCTTCACATCTTGGGTGTGTGGAGTGAGAATAATCTTGTACATTAAATTACGTGTGTATTCAACTTCTTGACCATTAGCATCATCTACAGTCGCTTCAGGATTCTCTAAAATTTCCTCAAGATCATCACCAAAACCTAAAGATGGTTTACTCTTATTTTTAACCATTATAGGATCTCCACCAAGAAGTCATTAAATTCATCTCTAGCCTTAGAGCTACCCATTTCCATTACAGACAAGCCTTGAATCGTTGCATCACGGAATTGTTTACGATCACGGATAATGGTATTTAATAACTTGAATTTAGGAAGTGTTCCTAGCAGTTCGATTGAATCTGCAACTTCAGTAGATTTTGTATTTGATGGAGCTTTATTCACTACCAGGTATGGTTGAAGCTTTTCATTGACCTTGTGATAGGTATTAAATAATTTCAATACAAATGGAAGGACTTCAACATCGGCTTGGCTTGGTTGTGTTGGAACAATTAACTTATCACTGACTTGAAGAGCAGATCTAAATTCTTCACTGTCACGCCCAGCTACGTCTAATAAAACATAGTCATATTTCTTTTGAAGATCTAAAAGGACCTTCTTTAAATCGCCAGTATGGTATTCAGTATAAACAGGATTTTGAGTTCTACGCTTAGACCATTTAAGAGCTGACTGTTGATCATCAGCATCAACTAGGACTATAGACCCCTTCTTACTCAAGGCTACAGCAAGGTTTGTAGCCAGTGTTGTCTTACCTACTCCACCTTTACGATTGGCAATGGTAATTATCATTTCTTCTTATACCTAAATAGATGTAACAATAGCTCTATTGTACAAGGGGTTAATATAAGTCTACAAGAATAATACTTGTTTATTTTGTAACAGGTTATAGATATGATGTGCCGCATTGAACTGGGGGTTATATGGATTCTAAAGCACTAAACTATACAGGTTGATATCTTTTTATATATCTGGTTTTAATATTAATTTATAGCACGTTTCAAAGTAAGCATCCGGTGAACCACCGCTTTTTCTAGCTATTCAATACTGCCTATAGTTTCCATTATTAAAAGTGCTGCATTCGCCCCCCAGTAAAAGAAGAACCTCTACCACCGCCAGCAATCAAGAGACTGTTGCTCACATTAGGATTCTACTGCAGCAGATGCTCGAGATAGCTTGGTCTTTGGAATATCAGAATATACCTCTATATAATTAAATGATCCCTATCGATGAAATCAGGCTCTCTACCCAGCCCATGGACATTCATGCGGGTATGGATACTGCAATGGCACAGGTGGTGAGAGCCTTTTGGCTACATCAAACTACATTGCGCTTATCTATTCTGTAATAAGCGTGGCCATCGCATGAAAGTACTGGTGGTCTGGCTGTGTGCCAGACGACTGGAATAGGACAAGTTCCATTGAACTTTATCCACCAGGGTGAAACTGTAGCACTCAGCCTGGATAATAACAGGGCTGATCCAGGGTAAATCCTGGCAGCGCATTGGATTACAGCAGGTAATGAATATACTTTCTATAGAGAAAATCTTAACAATGTCATGACTTAATTGAACTAAATCTGCAATCTCTTGGATGTTCATTTAATAGCTGTATTGTTAGAGGTATTATATGATGTAGAAACTTATATTTAGTTATTCTAATTACAACATTTTAACTATTTTAAAAGCAGGCTTTGCATTTAATCTCGTATCTTTTACTTTATACCATTTTTCAATATCAGTAGCTTTTGCTTTGTCAGGTATATTAAGTTCATTATAAACATCTTGAATACGAACTTTTATATCTGAACGAAGAATAACTTCATCCTTTTTCAAATTAAGTAAAGTCGGAATTTCAGTTGCATTATCCTTCTGTGCATCTTGGATCTTTAATGCTCTTTCAATTGGTAACTTTCTATATTCAAATTTTCTAATCGTGTCGTGCGTCAAAACATCATAAGCAGTTTTGAAATAGTCATCCTTTGCATCAACCAATTTATAAATTTTAGAATTATCTGCATCTCTTGCTTCACAATATTCTTTCATCGTTTCATAAAAGCACTGGCTATGACCTGATAAAAATTTAGCTACGCCTTCAGGTTTATGAGCGAATGCTTTATGTTTTGTTTCATCAGTCAGTAAAGCTCTAAATGAGGCAGAATATCCATCTTCATTAACTTCAGCACCTGCAACAACACGTACCACATAAGTTGCTTCTAGTGCTTCGTATGCCTGTAATTCAGCTTTCAATGCAACGTCTGAAACATACAGTTCACCTTTTTCATCTTTGAATGTGTACTTGTCATCTTCAGCAGCTTTTCTTAATTGTTCACGTCCTGCATCTGACATTTTACCTTCTTTGATATCATTCAAAACGTCTTCGCTGTCTTGGATACGTTTCTGAACTTCCTGCATCCATTCTTCTTTTGTACAACTTGCAGCTTCAGGTAGATTTCCAACTAATAGATTAATGTGTTCATTATATTTTGTGTTTCGAATACGACCACAAATTTGAGGTACAAGTACGTGAAAATCTACTTTTGTAGCATCACGGAGTCCATTAATGATGATGTAGGTTTGTCCTTCTTCATCGAAGATGTCTGCACCTTCAAAAGCAGTTGAAGTATACAGATTGATCTTTGCAGGGGCTGAAGTGATGTCACTGATCTTTGCCCATTTCAAGCCAAGCTTACTATTAAATGTTTTTTGGTTTGAATTCGATTTTGAACATACAACTCTAATATCGTCAGGATTAAACAGATTCTTACCTGTTTCCTTATCAACTAAGGCTTTCAACTTACTTAGGATAGATGCAATTTCTGTCACTGAGTTATAGAAAATATGAGCATTGCCTTCAATTGTTCCCATCAAATAATCATAGCACAATCCAAACAAAGCATTGTTTACCCCTACGCCATGTTCAATTTTTTGAAGGTTAAATTTAACCGGTCTAACATCACCCCACTCGATTGTACATAGTGGTAAATGTTCGAGTGCTGAAGGAAAATATTCACGTTTTGTTGGTGTCGCTGTTAAGAAAACGTACGAACCAAACTTGTTATAGTTTTGAAGTACGTATTCACAAGTAGCTGCTTTGAAACTACCTAAATTCACAAGTGTATGTGCTTCATCAATCAGTAATTTAAATGCTTTTGGATTGAAGCCTGGTGTTGTTAGGAGTTTTGGTAATGAGTCAAAAGTACAAACAATTTTTCTAGAACTGGAAGTGTCTTTTAAATATTCTGTTATTTCTTCTTTCTCGGTATCACCATACACGCCAATTAAATCAACAATTCCTTGGTTGTCTGCTAATTTGGATTTAAGTAGGTTAATGTAAGGAACGAGAACTACATAATTTTGTGCATTACGGATAACTAATGTTGTACCACCACAACCTGTAATTTGTTTATTTACATAACAGTTGTCTGGAAAATCCTTAATTAGATTTGAAAGTTTTTCGGAGCTATCACTAGCTATAATTGTTATTGTATTTAATTGAGCATCTTGCTTTATTTTTACTGCATTATTTATTACTAAATCTTGTAAATTCATTTATCGGATTACCTAAATAGGTCTTAATTTTTTAGTGTCATTTATATGTTGTCAGGATATGAAGTAGTGAGGGATACTCCTCTATCCTATGTGGTTAACAGTATCAAAATTATAAATCAATGTCAACACTTTATTTCACACAAGTCCCTTGTCTACTCTTTTTAAGTATTTGATTGATAATATTTCAATATAAAAAAGTGTAAAATCAAACTATACACTTTTTTAAGCATACCCCCCTTATCTAAGATAGAAAAGTGTAAGGTCTTCTCTTGGGCATGGCATTTTCTCTTGAGATCAACTAACGCACTCTGTTACTCTCATTCGATAGTAAACTGGTTCAGTCGTTTGTTTGCTCAAACTATTACTCGGTATATCAAAATGCTAGCGCATTTAGCTATACGCTCGCAAAGTTTCGAGCTAATAAGATGTGATTGATTAGATAATTATTTTACACTTTTTTTAGAAATGAAAGTAAAATATACATTTACTATAAAAACAATCGTTTACAAGAAATATTTTACACTTTTTTTCCCACAGCCCTTTATATTATACAATAAATTGTGTAAGAGCTTAGGCAGTTATCAACAATTATAAATTCAAAGAGTTCTTTTAAAATAGTAAAACATAGTCCCAAGACAAAAGCTTGTCTTGAGTTAGATATAAATATAATAGTAATCAATTGGTTAAAAACTTTTATCTTAAAAGAAGAATTATAAAAATTAATATTAATTAACATTCCTTCTAAAGCTCTGACGAGCCTTAGAACTCATTAACCATCTATAAAACTCTTTCCCATTCATATTCATGTTCTAAAGAACATCAATAATCATTTATTAATTTTGTAGAAATAGAAGTAACAGTTTAAAAGCATGTCTGTATTCTATTGGACACAGACATGCTTTTACCCTTAACAGTCAGTATTAAAGCCTTGATCTGTATTGTGTACTACCTGATATGTGCTGAAAAAAGCGGAGACTTTAACTTGGTAAACTATACTTACTCATCAGGAGTTTACCATGAGAAAAAAAGCAAAATTTTTACACGTCAGAATTTAAAGCTGAAGCCATAAAAGTAATTGAAGAAAATAAGGGCAATATCTCAGAAACAGCAAGGCAGCTCCATGCAAACACTTTCAAATTGGTACAATAAAGCTAAATCTGGAACATTAGTTGGTACATAACAATATTCTCCAGATCTTGTAGCCCTGCTTGAAGAAAACAAGAAGCTGAAGCAACAACTCAAAAATGCTGAAATGGAAAAAGCATTTCTAAAAAAAGCAGCAGCGTACTTTGCAAAAGAAAGTCAGTAAGGTACGCATATATGAAACTGCAAAGACATATATACCCAATAGCTATGATGGCTCGCCTACTTCATGTTTCAGTTTCAAGATTTTATGACTGGTTGAAGTGTGGCTTGAGCAAAAGTGCTATTCAAAGAAACCAACAGACGATATTGGTCAAAATAGCTCATGAAGAAACCAATGAAAGCTATGGTTATATTCGGTTGACCAAGTACTTGCATGCTCAAGGCATTGAAATTAGTCAGTATGCAATACGTAGCATAAAGAAACTTACACAACTCTATTGTAATGAATCAGACAGCTAATACAGTTATTGAAACAGCAAAACAAACGATAAAATATAAGCAATCACCTACTCAAAAAGCTCAACAACCAAAAGCCGTGAGCTAATTTGATTGTAGGCCTTTATAGACCGTACCTCGTCTATCAACATCTAGAACCAGAACAACAACTTTATTCTCCATGACTTGATATACCAATCCAAATTGATCAGTAATGTCCTGGAAGCAACGCAGATCCTTCAAAGCATCTTTTCCAATACAGCTATTGATACAGTTATTGAAACAGCAAAACAAACGATAAAATATAAGCAATCACCTACTCAAAAAGCTCAACAACCAAAAGCCGTGAGCTAATTTGATTGTAGGCCTTTATAGACCGTACCTCGTCTATCAACATCTAGAACCAGAACAACAACTTTATTCTCCATGACTTGATATACCAATCCAAATTGATCAGTAATGTCCTGGAAGCAACGCAGATCCTTCAAAGCATCTTTTCCAATACAGCTATTGATACAGTTATTGAAACAGCAAAACAAACGATAAAATATAAGCAATCACCTACTCAAAAAGCTCAACAACCAAAAGCCGTGAGCTAATTTGATTGTAGGCCTTTATAGACCGTACCTCGTCTATCAACATCTAGAACCAGAACAACAACTTTATTCTCCATGACTTGATATACCAATCCAAATTGATCAGTAATGTCCTGGAAGCAACGCAGATCCTTCAAAGCATCTTTTCCAATACAGCTATTGATACAGTTATTGAAACAGCAAAACAAACGATAAAATATAAGCAATCACCTACTCAAAAAGCTCAACAACCAAAAGCCGTGAGCTAATTTGATTGTAGGCCTTTATAGACCGTACCTCGTCTATCAACATCTAGAACCAGAACAACAACTTTATTCTCCATGACTTGATATACCAATCCAAATTGATCAGTAATGTCCTGGAAGTAACACAGATCCTTCAAAGCATCTTTTCCAATACAGCTATTGATACAGTTATTGAAACAGCAAAACAAACGATAAAATATAAGTAATCACCTACTCAAAAAGCTCAACAACCAAAAGCCGTGAGCTAATTTGATTGTAGGCCTTTATAGACCGTACCTCGTCTATCAACATCTAGAACCAGAACAACAACTTTATTCTCCATGACTTGATATACCAATCCAAATTGATCAGTAATGTCCTGGAAGCAACACAGATCCTTCAAAGCATCTTTTCCAATACAGCTATTGATACAGTTATTGAAACAGCAAAACAAACGATAAAATATAAGCAATCACCTACTCAAAAAGCTCAACAACGAAAAGCTGTGAGCTATAGAGCAAATGTGATAAAAACACGTACGTGTTTAGAGGTACATAAGTGGACAGGTTCCTGACACATAAATTGTGTAAGTTGTATAACTTATGATTATTATGTAATCAGGGTGCTTGATAACCAATTCTGGATCATAAGTAGTTATCTACAGCTGTTTAATGTAATAGAGTAATAGAATTCTGCAACTCAACCAAGAACTGTCAGATCAGACAAAGTTGTCTTCCTGAGTAATTTATCTACAGTCTCATCTAGTATAATGTCGTATTTTTGCTCGACAAAATGTCGTATTTTTGCTAGTTTAAAGGTATGTGAAAACTGATGTATAAGGGAGATGCGATGACAACTAAAGCGAAAATGCAAATGCGCATCAAACGCTCAAAACGTTATGTTTTTATGCGTGATGATTTTAATGACATTGCGAATTATGACCAAATTGGAAGAGTTCTGCGAAACTTAGTTCAAGAAGGTGAGCTAATTAAAGTTGGTTATGGTATTTATACCAAAGCAAGAAAAAATCAAATTACCGGCAAAGTAATGCCAGCCTGTCCAGAAGGCGCGGATGCAGTGATCTTAGAGGCATTAAAAAGATTGGATGTGCAGGTTACGTTAGGAGAGGCTACGGAAAAATATTTATCTGGTCAATCCACCCAGATTCCAGCCTTTACTCAAATTAAAACCCCGCGTCGTTTTACACGCCAATTGTCTGTAGGTCGTAGCCAAATTAATGCCTGATATAAAAAATGTGTTTGCAGATGTCGCTGATGCACTTGGTATTGGTGCAACTTCTATTGTTGAAAAAGATTACTATGTTGTCGAGTTATTGAGACTATTACAGTCTCTAGAATTTGAAACGCATGACTTGGTTTTTGCTGGTGGAACTTCTTTAGCTAAAGCAAATATTCAGTTAAATCGGATGTCTGAAGATGTGGACATTAAAATAGTTCCAAAACCAAATATTGCATTAAGTCGCTCTAAAGCTAAAGTTGTACGTAAACAATTGCTTCATCAAGTACAAGACAAAATCTCTCAATCTGATTTCTTTACAATTGAAGAGGAACCAGTTGTCTGGGATGAATATCGTTATATGGAATTATTAATTCGATATCCTCAGCATTTCAACCAAGCTCCCTGTTTACGACCATTCATTAAATTGGAATTAGTTGAAACAGACTTACTTGAGCCTTTTGAATCTAGAAGTATCACCTCGTTTGTGTATGACTTGGCTAAGAAAGGGAAGCCAGTCGATGCTTTTCCCTCCGTCACAATTGTCAGTACCAGTATCGAGAAGCTGATAGCAATTTTAAGGCGTACAGCGGCCTTTGCTAGAAATGCTGAAAGAGCTGATGATGAATCATTAGTTCGACATGTGTATGACTACTTTAAAATTACCTATGGTAAACCACAAGATTTTGTTTATTTAGGGCACTTAGCTACTAAAGTTATAAAAACTGATATTGAGCGTTATGGTCGTCAGCATACTCTTATGGTTGAAGACCCGATTGCTGAATTGTTATTTGGTTTAAATGAATTAAGTCGTAATCCACTCTATAAAGCCAGGTTTAATAATTTTGTTGTTCCTATGGTGTTCGGGGACAAACAAATATCATGGCAGCAAGCCTATTCACATTTTCAGGACTCAGTTCAACAGATCTTCGCTAACTTAAAGTTGTAAATGTAGAAAAGAAATTAGCTTAAGCACAATAGATTATTTATTTACAATCACTCTTATTACAACTAAATTTGTCAAAATTCTTCAGAGTTTTTTCTTTGAATTCTAACTCGTAACTCATCGAAGATAGAAAATGTTAATTCGCTTGAAATTTTTTTTGAATTAGCCTAAGTATAATTCTTAGGCTATTCTTAAAACCATATTTCAAGCTGCATAAAAATTCGATTAGGCAATTGTTTTAAAAACCAGGTCCGTAATCGTAACTATTTTCTTGCGTGGACTCTTTACGACTATTACGTGATGTCACAGATTGATTTTTATAGAAATTATCAGCTCTATCTTCCTTATTTATTATACTAGGATCTTTAGGTTCCAAACTTAATTCTCTCCTTGGCGGTTTTGGTTCAGCACTGTCATTTTTAGCAGCTGAATTACCAATTGGACTATTCTCAATTGCAGCATTCACTTTTTGCTGAGCAGTGGTTTTAAATTCAATTTTGATATCTTCTGAATCAGCAATTTGTTGTACTTGTTTTTTAAACTCATCTGTTCCAAAAACTAAAACAACACCAAACTTGGCTCTTGCCAGGAATAAAGCATCACGGATATGCTCATGTTGATGACTAACAACTGTAATTTCTGATGTATTTTTCGTTTCAAAAAATGCAACTTTTTTTTGGTCCAGATAAAATTTTTGTCCAAATTTGTATTCGATTACATAGTCTTTTCTAAAAAGAGATGTCATTTGGGATTGCTGATGAGGTATAGACATTTTCTTTGAAGATTCTAATGTATTCAAGCGTTCTCCTTCTTGTTTTTTCTGAAGCTTGAGTCTTCGAGTGTATTCAAAGTATTGCAGCATTTGCTCAAACTCAGATTCAGCTAAATTTTCAGGAAGTTTGATTGTTCTTTTCTTCTCAACCTTAGGCACGAGCTCTAATTCTAGTGTTGAAGATGAAGACTGAGAGTTGTGCTTGTGTTCTTTTGGCTGCTTGAGTGGAGAAATATGTAGATTAAAATAAAGTTGCCAACATTGTTCAATCTCAGATGAATTGAAATATTGCTTATTTAGTTCTTTATGCTGAGTATAAATCAGATTTTGGATCCTAAGCATGAGGAGATCCTGATCTTGCTTATTAATATCAGGCAATTTCTTTTCATCAACACATTTTTTTAATGTTGATTGCAGTGACTCCATTGGTAAACCGCAACAATTTAAGAGCAAACAAGTTTTAATAATGGCTGTACTTTGATTTGTGTGCGTGGATCTAAATTTTTTAAAGAGTTCAGTAAAACACGACTCGATATTGTTTTGAGAAAGACGTTCGAAACTTGGTAATACTCTCTCATGGTTTGTGTCGATAATCTGTTCTTTTTCTTTGAGATCTTTTACAGTGGCGTGGAACAATTCTTTAAATTCCGACGTACCCCTGAGCGTTCCTTTCTTTTTAGAATCAAGTGCTTTTATACATTGTTGTAGTCGGGTCACGGAATAATTACTGAACACCAGGATTCCATATCTATTTTGAATGGCTATCGGTTCATTCTGATCAAAGAGGATTTTTGCTTTTTCAATCCTAGGGTTATCTTGGCAAATAAAATTTTTAGATTGACGTTGATCAAATAAAAATTGTTGTTGCATAAGCAAGTGATGTGAGGGGGGGAAAAACTTTAAAAAATCTGCGTAAGACGTTATTTTCGAGGAATCAAAGCTTGAAGAAAATGGAAAGCTTTCTTGCAGTGTTTTAGAGGTCTTTTTACCCAAGCTTTTATGTTGATCGTTATATTCTTTTCTTTGCAATGCTCTTGAATTTATTTGATCAGCAGAGTGCTGGTAATGCAGCAGAGTAAAAATGACATCAGATGATTGCTCTGGAAATTTCTGCTGCCATTGTTTTAAAAAATTATTTTTATCATGCTTATAATTTTCATTTTTAAGAGAAATTTCTTGGTATCCATTTTTACGATTTTTACTGATTGAATCCTTTTCTGCCTTTATTTTTAGATAAACATCATGAAGATTAGTAACTAAAAAATCTTCATTTTTAAATAAATGGTAAGAATGTACAGTTGTTTCTGCTGATTGAGAGTGCCGAGATGTTTCATTTAGTTTTATAAGAGGGATAGTTTTAATATCACTATCTTTAGCCGTAAAATCTCCCCATTTTTTTTCTAAGTTTTTGAGAGTCGCTTGTTTATTACAAAATAAAGAGGCTTTAAACGTGAGTTCTTGCTCTTCGCTTGTCTTAATTTTAAAAGTACTACCGTTTCGCTTTTTCTCATAAAGAATGCCATGTTGAGCTAATTCTTTATGCCAGTCTTGCCAATTTTCAGCGTTTTTCAGTACTTGATTAACGCAATGTCCAATATAGCGTTGGTAGTCTTTGCCTGATTCGCTTTCACTGCTCATTCGACTTTTTTGTTGATGTCGATGTTCTTGATCTCGAATTTTTGAATAAATTTTTTCAGCATCAGGCTGAGGTATATAATCTGGATTTTTTTCACAATGTCCCGTGTCATGCTTATAGATAAACATTGGATTAGGCTCTGGTTCCCAGCCCTGTTTTGCTTCAATTTCTGCTGCAGCCCGATGTACAGCATTATAAATCCAGCCATCTCCAAGATCGATCACTTTATTTTCATTGTGTTTATTTTTTTTGAATGGATGAACTTTATTGACGATTAAATGAAAGTGAACATTGTCTGTATCCATGTGCATTGCATATTGCATTTGTAGTTCTTCTGCACTGAGATGTTTCGCTAAAATATCAATTTGTTGTTCTAATTGCTCAGTGGTTGGAACCTCAAATTTTTTAAAACTTCCGACCATGTGTACGATCGGGTCAATCACACGAGAGTTCAAACTGGCAGTTTGTGACATTTCTATTTTTTGATAATGAGGATCATCATCTAAAAAGTTTCTAAAGTTTGAATAGACACATTTTTCAGAGAGTAAGTCTTCATCAAAACCAGGATGAAGCTGATGAATATATTCAGACAAATGGTGAGCACGTGTCTGCTTCGGATGATGAATATAATCCGATAATCCAGTCACACGTTCTTCTACTGAAGACCCGATCGTATTCGCAATGACTTTAATAATCATACTTTATCCAATCTATCATTGAGTCTACGCACAGTCATTTTGATCTCCGGGATGAGCTGTTCTATTTCATCCAATTCATGAAGAATGAGTCCTGTATCTTTGAGTTTTTCCAAAATTTTTGTCAGTAAAATTCCCATGATTCTCACAGTATGAATGTCCTGTTGATCTGAAATACTGAACTGGGTATCCGAGAAAATCTTCAAACGTAGATAGTTAGATTGAGCCATATGTAATGCCGCACAGGCAGCACTAATTTGTTGATGTTCATCTGCTGTAAAGCGAATAATGATTTTTTTGTTTCTCAATGTTTTGTCTTTCATTTTTTTCTACTATATGCAAATTGAGACCGAGCGGAGCGAGCTCGAGATTTGTGATTTTGGACGATGTATATTACTCGTCCCATCCTGTATATTTTTAGCGGTCAGTGAATGAACTGAAGATGATGAAAATCATGCTTGTTTTCCCTTTTTTTTCTTAGCGCAAAAAGTTACATTTTTCAGTAATTTAAAAATCAAAAAAGGGTCATATTTTGCCATTTTTATGAGAGTAAATATTTCGAATAATGAGCTTATAAATTTATTCTTAAGGAAGAAATATGATGCAAGATCAGAATATTTTAAAATTCGATAGTGAAAATTCGGATAATATAAATTCTGAATTCTCAACAGATAATTCTTTTGAAGCTCCTCAAGAAAGTAATTCTAAGCCTTCAAAACTTGTTGAGAAGAATCAAAAAATATATAGCAAAAATGATTCTAAAAACTTTGAAAATATTCTTCTTTGTTATATAAAAGAATTGAATGAAAAGACCATTACACGGAATCAATTGCTTACTCAGCATAAGAAAACTTTACTTCAACTCTTTGGTCTTGGTGCAACAACCGGAGAAGTACTAGACTTTCTAAAAAGAAACAATTTTGTGGGTATTACTGAGGAAACTTTAAAAGAGTTTTTAAAGAAGAAAAAATAAATTATGTTGTGAAGTAATCAATAAAAATTACTTCACACAAAGCAATTGATCCCACTTGAAGTAATTTTGAGTGAGTTGGTTACGTGACATATTCCAGGTTCTGTTCGGTAACATACTTGCACCAAGAGCGAGTTTGGTTTTACCAAACTTATGATGGATTTCCTCAAGTGAATCCATCAAGATATTGTCTAAGCCAACTTGCTTCATGTCTGTGAAAAGGTCATAAGTATGCCTAGCTTTTGGCTCCAGACAAGTCAGTATCACGCCACACTTCTTGAAGCCTACATCCTTCTGATATAAATCATCTATCATTTTGATGGCAACTTTACACAGCGTTAATACATTGTCAGAGGGTTCAGGTAAAGTGATTGCTGCAGACTTGCTGTAATACGGTTTATGCGTATCAAATGGATTCGATTGTACAAAAGCCATCATGTAACCACACAACATATTCTCACCTCTTAAGCGAGCTACCGCATCTTGTACATACAGGCTCATGGCCTCTTTCAGATCGTCAATATGGTAAATCCTTTGACCAAACGAACGACTCGCAACAATTTGTTTTCTAGGGGCTTGAGTATGCTCTAACTCAATACAAGCAACTCCATGCAGCTCTAATAAAGTTCGATGCATGACGATAGAGAATTGCTCTCGGATCATCAGTGGGGAAGCCATGACAAAATTCATTACAGAATGGATGCCCATACTGTTGAGCTTGTACGTATGTTTACGTCCTACACCCCAAATCTCACTTACCTCGATGGATTGGTACAGAGTCTCGGTAGAGCAGTAATCCATTGCAACCAAGTTGCATACACCATTCAAGTAAGCATTCTTCTTGGCAATGTGATTGGCTATCTTTGCTTCAGTTTTCGTTCGACCTAAGCCAATACACACAGGCAAACCAAGCCAGGTGAAGATACGCTGACGAATCTGTTGAGCATAATCGGTTAGATCATCCTTCTCTGAAGGAGCGGTCAGATCAAGGAAGCATTCATCAATCGAATAGACTTCTTGCTCGTCAGGAGCGACAAAGTCTGAAAGGACTTTCATGAATCTGCGAGACATCTCTGCATATAAAGCATAGTTACTTGAGAGCACTTGGACTTTATGCTGCTCTACGATGTCTTTAATCTGAAAGAAGGGAACTCCCATCTTGATACCTAAGTCCTTGGCTTCCTGAGAGCGTGCAACAGCACAACCATCATTGTTGGAGAGAATGACAGGCTTGTTATTCAGACTTGGATTGAAGATACGCTCACAACTGACATAACAGTTGTTGATGTCCACTAGAGCAAACACCTTGTTTGTACATTCCATGTGATGAAACCAATAAAGTAGAGTTACTTGCGTTTCCGGAACGGTTTGATGACAAATGTCACTACACCCCAAATCACCATCTCTTGCCCATCATTAAGATGAATGTCAGAACAATCCGGATTCTCAGCTTTAAGCCAACGATGATCACCTTCGATCATCAGACGTTTAACAGTGAAGTCATTGTCGATTAGGGCAATAACGATGTCTGCATGTTTGGCTTCAAGACTACGATCAACGACAAGTTCATCATTAATGTCGATGCCAGCATCTCTCATTGAAAGAGAGGCTACTTTGACAATGAATGTTGTTGCCTCATTGCTGATGAGGTGTTCATTCATGTCTAGAGTTTTATCTACATAGTCTTGAGCAGGGGAAGGAAAACGGCACTGTTGCAAAGTTAGCGATGAGGCAGCCTTTTGTCTTATTCAAAGGCCTTACGTTTCAAAAACTCTGCTTACCAGGCGCATTTCGCCCAGGGGATCACCATAATAAAATGCTGAGGCCTGGCCTTTGCGTAGTGCACGCATCACCTCAATACCTTTGATGGTGGCGTAAGCCGTCTTCATGGATTTAAATCCCAGCGTGGCGCCGATTATCCGTTTCAGTTTGCCATGATCGCATTCAATCACGTTGTTCCGGTACTTAATCTGTCGGTGTTCAACGTCAGACGGGCACCGGCCTTCGCGTTTGAGCAGAGCAAGCGCGCGACCATAGGCGGGCGCTTTATCCGTGTTGATGAATCGCGGGATCTGCCACTTCTTCACGTTGTTGAGGATTTTACCCAGAAACCGGTATGCAGCTTTGCTGTTACGACGGGAGGAGAGATAAAAATCGACAGTGCGGCCCCGGCTGTCGACGGCCCGGTACAGATACGCCCAGCGGCCATTGACCTTCACGTAGGTTTCATCCATGTGCCACGGGCAAAGATCGGAAGGGTTACGCCAGTACCAGCGCAGCCGTTTTTCCATTTCAGGCGCATAACGCTGAACCCAGCGGTAAATCGTGGAGTGATCGACATTCACTCCGCGTTCAGCCAGCATCTCCTGCAGCTCACGGTAACTGATGCCGTATTTGCAGTACCAGCGTACGGCCCACAGAATGATGTCACGCTGAAAATGCCGGCCTTTGAATGGGTTCATGTGCAGCTCCATCAGCAAAAGGGGATGATAAGTTTATCACCACCGACTATTTGCAACAGTGCCATCGCGAGTGGGTCAGGGTGGGACGGCTTAAAAACCCTTGTTGCAATGGCAACCAGGCTGACCGCCACCATGGCCGACGATCCGCTCAATCATGTGCTCGACGGTTATCACCGCTTCCGCCGATACGCTCCACGCATGTTGCGCCTGCTCGATCTGCGAGCTGCGCCCGTTGCACTGCCGCTTCTGGAAGCGGTGACGGCCCTTCGTACCGGTTTGAACGATGCCGCGATGACCAGCTTCTTGCGGCCCAGCTCGAAATGGCATCGCCACCTTCGGGCCCAGAGGGCTGGCGACGCTCGCCTATGGGAGATCGCGGTGCTGTTCCATCTGCGCGATGCGTTCCGCTCCGGAGATGTCTGGCTTACTAGGTCCCGGCGCTATGGCGATCTGAAACACGCACTCGTTCCGGCACAATCCATCGCGGAAGGCGGTCGTCTCGCTGTGCCATTGCGGCCGGAGGAATGGCTGGCAGACCGGCAAGCTCGCCTCGACATGCGGTTGCGCGAGCTTGGCCGTGCCGCTCGCGCAGGCACGATCCCGGGCGGGTCGATTGAAAACGGCGTTCTGCATATCGAGAAACTCGAAGCCGCCGCGCCGACAGGCGCCGAAGATCTGGTGCTCGATCTCTACAAGCAGATCCCGCCCACGCGCATCACCGATCTCCTGCTGGAGGTGGATGCGGCGACCGGCTTCACCGAAGCGTTCACCCATCTGCGCACAGGAGCACCCTGCGCTGACCGGATCGGGCTAATGAACGTTATCTTGGCGGAAGGGATCAACCTCGGCTTGCGCAAAATGGCGGATGCGACAAACACCCACACCTTCTGGGAATTGATCCGCATTGGACGGTGGCATGTCGAGGGCGAAGCCTATGACCGGGCGCTGGCCATGGTGGTCGAGGCACAGGCAGCGTTACCCATGGCCCGGTTCTGGGGCATGGGCACGTCGGCTTCGAGCGACGGACAGTTCTTCGTCGCTACAGAGCAAGGTGAGGCCATGAACCTGGTCAACGCGAAATATGGCAATACCCCGGGCCTGAAAGCCTATAGCCACGTCTCCGACCAATATGCGCCGTTCGCAACCCAGGTGATTCCTGCAACGGCAAGCGAAGCGCCTTACATCCTCGATGGCCTGCTGATGAACGATGCTGGACGCCATATCCGCGAGCAGTTCACCGACACGGGCGGCTTCACCGATCACGTCTTTGCCGCATGTGCCATTCTCGGCTACCGGTTCGCTCCGCGCATCCGCGACCTGCCATCCAAACGGCTCTACGCGTTCAATCCGTCGGCCGCCCCGGCGCACCTGCGAGCGTTGATCGGCGGAAAGGTCAACCAAGCCATGATCGAGCGCAATTGGCCCGACATCCTGCGCATCGCCGCCACCATTGCTGCCGGGACCGTCGCGCCAAGCCAGATTCTGCGGAAACTCGCCTCCTATCCGCGGCAGAACGAGCTCGCGACAGCCCTGCGGGAAGTCGGTCGCGTCGAGCGCACCCTGTTCATGATCGACTGGATTCTGGATGCCGAACTCCAACGGCGTGCCCAGATCGGGCTCAACAAAGGCGAAGCTCATCATGCGCTGAAGCGGGCAATCAGCTTCCACCGCCGCGGTGAAATCCGCGACCGTTCCGCCGAAGGCCAGCATTACCGCATCGCCGGCATGAATCTGCTCGCCGCCATCATCATCTTCTGGAACACCATGAAGCTCGGCGAGGTCGTTGCAAACCAGAAACGCGATGGAAAGCTGCTATCGCCCGATCTCTTGGCCCATGTTTCGCCGCTCGGATGGGAACACATCAATCTCACCGGAGAATATCGCTGGCCAAAGCCTTAGCGTAGGATTCCGCCCCCTCCCGCAAACGACCCCATTTTGTGATTTTGAATTAGATAATAATAAGTGATCGGCTTTGCTAATTGATGTTTTTGCTGTTGTCAGCTTAAAAGCTGAACAAGATTAAATAATGGAAATTTGATATGAATATGCGCATTCGTTTGATTGCAGGCGCAATCACCGCACTCATCGTGGGCTTTGGTTTTATGGCCTATGATAAATATACAGGCCGTGAATGGGTCGTCTCACCTGATCAGATTGAAGCGGCTCAAAGCAGTGGTAAAGCGGGTGTGGAAACACGTCCGGGCACGGTTGCGGTACGTGCAATCCGCAGCGAAGATGCGGATATACTGCCATTTAAATGGCTTGGTTATGGTTTGGTTGCAGGGTTCTTTGTCGTCTATTCAACACGCAAACCAAAAGCTGCACCAAAAGCATAATCTTTAAGTTAATCATTTTAAAAGCCTCGCTTTGCGGGGCTTTTTTATGTTGCATCTGCTAAGTTATTTTGTGGCTTTCTTCATTTCCAGACCGGAAATTAAAGCATCCAATCCATATTCAAAGGCAAAATCGGCACCTTCCGCATCGAATGTATCAAAGGCATGAGATAGAAACTGTGATGGCTGTGCAGGGGCTTCTTTTGAGGCTTGTTTGCGTTCAGAACTATCTTCGAGGGCTGCTTGCTGCTCACTGACAGAGCCCGTCGTATAATGACTGACAATCACTAATGCCCGTACGGCATCGGGCTGTTCAAATCCGCTCTCACATAAAAATCTGATCTGTTTTTCCACGCGCTCATATTGCGCACTGGTTGGGCGTGTGCCCGCATGAATGCGTGCGCCATCACGATAAGAAAGCAGTGCGCTACGAAAGCTGAGTGCATTTTCTTTTAAAAAGACACGCCAGTCTTCTCCTGTCTGAGGCACGGTGCGGGTGTGATTTTTTTCTAACATGGCTTCAGATAAGGCATCAAGCAGGGCGCGCTTATTGCGAAAATGCCAATAAAGAGCAGGTTGCTGCACCTTCAGGCGCTCGGCCAATTTTCGCGTTGTTAAATTGTCAACACCGACTTCGTTGAGAAGTTCAAGTGCAGCCTGAATAACGGTCTCACGATCCAATTTGGTCATTTTATTGCATTACCTCTTGACAATTTATCGTTGATAAAGTTTATTATCGCCAACTTATCAATGATAAATAAAAGTCACATCTATGTCAAAATCACTTATAACCGCACTCATTGTTGTCGCGCTTGATGCGATTGGTTTGGGATTAATCATGCCGGTGGTTCCGGCTTTATTAAATGAATTTGTACCGGCAGAGCAAACAGCATTTCACTATGGTGTTTTTTTATCGCTTTATGCGTTTATGCAGGTCTTTTGCGCGCCCGTTTTAGGGCGGTTATCTGACCGCTATGGACGGCGGATTATTTTGCTGGTTTCATTTTTAGGTGCCACGATTGATTATAGCATAATGGCGGCAGCGCCTGTTTTATGGGTGCTTTATATCGGCCGGATTATCTCAGGTGTTACCGGAGCAACTGGTGCAATCGCGGCATCAATTATCGCTGATACAACTAAACAGGAAGAACGTGCGCGTTGGTTTGGTTTTATGGGGGCGTGTTTTGGTGCAGGTATGATTGCAGGGCCTGCTATTGGCGGTGTTCTTGGTGATATATCTGTGCATGCGCCCTTTGTGGCAGGGGCTCTTCTCAATGCAATTGCCTTTTGTTTGGTGGCTTTCTTGTTGCCCAAAACGCCGTCACAACCGCCTGAAGGACAGCCAGCCAAAATCAATTTGTTTGAAGGCTTTCGCTTCAATTTTGCAGTTCAGGGACTTGCCAGCTTTTTTGCGTTGTTTTTTCTTATGCAGCTGATTGGGCAGGCGCCCGCCGCTTTGTGGGTGATTTATGGCGAACAGCGCTTGAATTGGGATATTGGCACAGCAGGTGTGTCGCTGGCCGTTTTTGGTGCAGCACATACATTCGTACAAGCTGTTTTAACCGGCACTCTTTCAAAGCGACTGGGTGACCGCGGTGTGTTGCTGCTTGGAATGGGCGCTGATATGTGCGGGTTTTTATTGCTGGCTTTTATCACGCAAAGCTGGATGGTTCTGCCGGCAATTTTTATGCTGGCCACAGGCGGCATTGGTATGCCTGCTTTGCAGGCCATTATTTCAGGTCTTGTTTGCGATGAAAAACAAGGTGCTTTACAGGGAACTTTAACGGGGTTGACGAATATAACCTCGATTATCGGGCCGGTCGGATTTACGACGCTTTATGGCTTAACCGCGGGGCAGTGGGATGGTTGGGTTTGGCTCGTCGCAGCAAGCCTTTATCTTATTGCTATACCATTATTGCGCCAGTCAGCCAGTTTATTGCGATCTTAAAATCTTGGCGGGAGATCAAGCAATCCCGCCAATAAAACCGCTGAGTTCATCAAGACGCACCATTGCCATGCGCATGGTGCCACGGCAATTTTGAGCTTTGCAGCGTGCGCGTCGTTCAACTTCGTCCAAATATAATTGCTCGTGTCCTCGAATTGAGCTGATCATTGCCTTATTGATATAAACAAGGCGGTTACATTTCTTGCAGGTCATTTCTAATCTTTGATGGTCTGCAAGATCACTGGCTTTATAGGGCACTGTTGCAAATAGGCTGACATGATAAGCTAAATATCTTATTTATTTCGAGATACAGCAGATGAATCCCTTCCACGGTCGGCACTTTCAAGGTGAAATCATTCTTTGGGCTGTTCGTTGGTATTGTAAATATGGCATCAGCTATCGTGAACTTCAGGAAATGCTGGCCGAACGTGGAGTGAATGTTGATCACACCACAATTTATCGCTGGGTTCAGCGTTATGCTCCAGAAATGGAAAAACGTTTACGTTGGTATTGGCGTAATCCTACAGATCGACATTTATGGCATCTGGATGAAACTTACGTAAAAGTGAATGGCAAATGGGCATATCTATACCGTGCAGTTGACCAACGTGGCCATACTCTTGATTTCTATCTTTCTGCTAGACGAAATACCCATTCAGCTTATTGTTTTCTTGGTAAGATTTTGAATCATGTCAAAAAATGGCAGATTCCACGAGTCATAAACACTGATAAGGCTCATACCTATGGCCGTGCTTTGTCGCGACTAAAACAGGAAGGAAAGTGTCCTGAAGACCTGGAGCATCGACAGATTAAATACAAGAATAACGTGATTGAATGTGATCATGGCAAGCTCAAACGGATCATCAAGGCTACGTTGGGATTCAAGTCTATGAAAACGGCTTATGCCACAATTAAAGGTATTGAGGTTATGCGTGCTCTACGCAAAGGACAAGCTTCATTATTTTATAACGGTAATATTCTAGGAGAAGTTTGGCTAGTAAATAGAGTTTTCGGTCTCTAAGCTTTTTTGAAGGGAAAATCATCGACTCAGATCCCTATTTGCAACAGTGCCGTATTACCCGGCATTCGCTGCGCTTATGGCAGAGCAGGGAAAGGAATTGCCGGGCTATGTGCAACGGGAATTTGAAGAATTTCTCCAATGCGGGCGGCTGGAGCATGGCTTTCTACGGGTTCGCTGCGAGTCTTGCCACGCCGAGCACCTGGTCGCTTTCAGCTGTAAGCGTCGCGGTTTCTGCCCGAGCTGTGGGGCGCGGCGGATGGCCGAAAGTGCCGCCTTGCTGGTTGATGAAGTACTGCCTGAACAACCCATGCGTCAGTGGGTGTTGAGCTTCCCGTTTCAGCTGCGTTTCCTGTTTGCCAGCCGGCCCGAGATCATGGGGTGGGTGCTGGGCATCGTTTACCGCGTCATTGCCACGCACCTGGTCAAGAAAGCGGGCCATACCCACCAAGTGGCCAAGACGGGCGCGGTCACCCTGATCCAGCGTTTTGGATCGGCGCTCAATCTGAATGTTCACTTCCACATGCTGTTTCTCGACGGTGTGTATGTCGAGCAATCCCACGGCTCAGCGCGTTTCCGCTGGGTCAAGGCGCCGACCAGCCCAGAGCTCACCCAGCTGACGCACACCATCGCCCACCGGGTGGGTCGCTATCTGGAACGGCAAGGCCTGCTGGAACGGGATGTCGAAAACAGCTATCTGGCCTCGGATGCGGTGGATGACGACCCGATGACACCCCTGCTGGGGCACTCGATCACTTACCGTATCGCTGTCGGTTCACAGGCGGGGCGAAAGGTGTTCACTTTGCAAACTCTGCCGACCAGTGGTGATCCGTTCGGTGACGGGATTGGCAAGGTAGCCGGGTTCAGCCTGCACGCCGGCGTGGCGGCCAGGGCCGATGAACGCAAGAAGCTCGAACGGCTGTGCCGGTACATCAGCCGCCCGGCGGTATCCGAGAAGCGGCTGTCGTTAACACGAGGCGGCAACGTGCGCTACCAGCTCAAGACGCCGTACCGGGACGGCACCACGCACGTCATTTTCGAACCATTGGATTTCATTGCAAGGCTGGCCGCCCTGGTACCGAAGCCCAGAGTCAACCTAACCCGCTTCCACGGGGTGTTCGCACCCAACAGTCGGCACCGGGCGTTGGTCACGCCGGCAAAACGGGGCAGGGGCAACAAGGTCAGGGTGGCTGATGAACCGGCAACACCAGCACAACGGCGAGCGTCGATGACATGGGCGCAACGGCTCAAGCGTGTTTTCAATATCGACATCGAGACCTGCAGCGGCTGCGGCGGCGCCATGAAAGTCATCGCCTGCATTGAAGACCCTATAGTGATCAAGCAGATCCTTGATCACCTGAAGCACAAAGCCGAAACCAGCGGGACCAGGGCGTTACCCGAAAGCCGGGCGCCACCGGCTGAGCTGCTCCTGGGTCTGTTTGACTGACGAGCCTGAAGGCCAACGATACCAATCAAAATGCTGCGTTCACAGCGCCGCGGCAGGGATCCGCCGTGCTGGTTGTCGGAAAAGGAGCCGCTAGTGGGAAAGAGGAGGGTAAATTTTCAGCGTTGCTGGCTCCCCGTCAGCCGGATTGGGTTGCATCGCAGGGGTGTCGAAAGAGTCAACTGCGGTCCAAAGCTGTTGGACTTGGGTGAAAAGGGCGTTTATTCTTCCTATACGTATAGGAAACCTTTATTATACGGTTATAGTAAAAAGGGGGAGAGGAATCTTCCTCTTTTTTATTTTAAAGGGAGATCTCCCATGACACTTCGTAGAAAAGGGTACATCAATGAATTTGATGGCTTATTTGTGATACCAACAATCGGATTAATCCTGTTGAAATTTTATATTTCTATATTTAGAGCATAGGCAGATTGCCTGTGCTCTTTATTTTGTTTGTTTTAAATTGGTATTGAATGATACCAATATTACATGATTAATGGAGGAGATTATTTATGACATTTAATAACAATGAAAATACACGTGTGTGGTTTATTACAGGTGCAAGCAGTGGACTAGGATACGAATTCACAAAAAAAGCATTGGAGTCAGGAGAGAAGGTTGTTGGTGTTGCTAGAAATATTGAAAAACTGAATGAGTTAAAATGCCAGTTTGAAGGAATGTTACTTCCTTTAAGTCTTGATGTTACTGATAGAAGTGCTGTTTCGACTACAGTGGAAACTGCCATTAAACATTTTGGAAGACTCGATATTGTCATTAACAATGCAGGGAATATGGTAATGGGAATGATTGAAGAATTTAGTGAAGATGAAGTTAGAAGCCAAATGGAAACTAATTTCTTCGGTACAGTATGGGTAAGTCAAGCTGTTATGCCGTACTTGCGGGCACAAGAATCAGGTCATATTATCCAGATATCTAGTATTGGTGGACTGATTAGTGGTCCAATGTCGGGAATCTATAGCGCTAGTAAATTTGCTTTAGAAGGATTTAGCGAGGCTTTAGCACAAGAAGCTGCACATTTTGGTATAAAAGTATCTATCGTAGAACCTGGAGGTTACTGGACGAATCTATACTTAAAAATGAGTTTTACTACACAGAAAAAAGAGTATGATTCATTACGTGAAAAGTTGGCCCAACAATATTCAAACGAATCGGTGGATAGTGATCCTAAGTTAGCCGCCGAAGCTATAATGAAACTGGTTAATAGTGAGAATCCGCCTCTCCGATTAGTTCTGGGAAGCCTTGTATATGATTTAGCTGTTGAAAATGCAGAAAAACGTATATTTACATGGAAAGAGTGGGAATCAGTCAGTCGTTCTTCGGAACATGGGATTCCTGCACCAGAAGGATACGGAATAATTGAGGAATAGAAACCCTAAGAAATAAACTCTCTAAACTACAAAAACTAATTAATGATTTAATATGTTTATTAACTTAATCGCCGGGCGCAACGGCTTTCGTCATTGCGTCTCTGGGAGCAGCTTGGTCTTCAACTGCACCGGCCTTTGTCGCTTTCCGTCTACTTCAAGCAGTGGGCGCGTCGGCCATGCTGGTGGCGACGTTCGCGACGGTTCGCGACGTTTATGCCAACCGTCCTGAGGGTGTCGTCATCTACGGCCTTTTCAGTTCGATGCTGGCGTTCGTGCCTGCGCTCGGCCCTATCGCCGGAGTATTGATCGGCGAGTTCTTGGGATGGCAGGCGATATTCATTACTTTGGCTATACTGGCGATGCTCGCACTCCTAAATGCGGGTTTCAGGTGGCACGAAACCCGCCCTCTGGATCAAGTCAAGACGCGCCGATCTGTCTTGCCGATCTTCGCGAGTCCGGCTTTTTGGGTTTACACTGTCGGCTTTAGCGCCGGTATGGGCACCTACTTCGTCTTCTTCTCGACGGCTCCCCGTGTGCTCATAGGCCAAGCGGAATATTCCGAGATCGGATTCAGCTTTGCCTTCGCCACTGTCGCGCTTGTAATGATCGTGACAACCCGTTTCGCGAAGTCCTTTGTCGCCAGATGGGGCATCGCAGGATGCGTGGCGCGTGGGATGGCGTTGCTTGTTTGCGGAGCGGTCCTGTTGGGGATCGGCGAACTTTACGGCTCGCCGTCATTCCTCACCTTCATCCTACCGATGTGGGTTGTCGCGGTCGGTATTGTCTTCACGGTGTCCGTTACCGCGAACGGCGCTTTGGCAGAGTTCGACGACATCGCGGGATCAGCGGTCGCGTTCTACTTCTGCGTTCAAAGCCTGATAGTCAGCATTGTCGGGACATTGGCGGTGGCACTTTTAAACGGTGACACAGCGTGGCCCGTGATCTGTTACGCCACGGCGATGGCGGTACTGGTTTCGTTGGGGCTGGTGCTCCTTCGGCTCCGTGGGGCTGCCACCGAGAAGTCGCCAGTCGTCTAACCGACGACTGGTAGCAGGCCCGCTCCGATGCGGCGCACTAACCATCGAAACCTCGTGAATGTCGGTATCCTGTCTGGCAGGATACCGCTCATTTCCCTTGTTCAGTTCATCGCCGTCGCCGAGCATCTGAATTTTCGGCATGCGGCCAAGGCACTTGGTATCAGCCAGTCGAGCGTCAGCGCGCGTGTGAAAGCGCTGGAGGATAACCTTGGTGTCCTGCTATTTGAGCGCCATGCGCGGGGCGTTCGGCTAACAGACGCAGGCAGGCACTTCATGGAGCGTGTCACGGCGGGTGTCGATCAACTCGATCACGCAGTGAAGACCGCGGAGTGACGGGCACTGGCTGGCAATGTCTAGCAACGGCAGGCATTTCGGCTGAGGGTAAAAGAACTTTCCGCTAAGCGATAGACTGTATGTAAACACAGTATTGCAAGGACGCGGAACATGCCTCATGTGGCGGCCAGGACGGCCAGCCGGGATCGGGATACTGGTCGTTACCAGAGCCACCGACCCGAGCAAACCCTTCTCTATCAGATCGTTGACGAGTATTACCCGGCATTCGCTGCGCTTATGGCAGAGCAGGGAAAGGAATTGCCGGGCTATGTGCAACGGGAATTTGAAGAATTTCTCCAATGCGGGCGGCTGGAGCATGGCTTTCTACGGGTTCGCTGCGAGTCTTGCCACGCCGAGCACCTGGTCGCTTTCAGCTGTAAGCGTCGCGGTTTCTGCCCGAGCTGTGGGGCGCGGCGGATGGCCGAAAGTGCCGCCTTGCTGGTTGATGAAGTACTGCCTGAACAACCCATGCGTCAGTGGGTGTTGAGCTTCCCGTTTCAGCTGCGTTTCCTGTTTGCCAGCCGGCCCGAGATCATGGGGTGGGTGCTGGGCATCGTTTACCGCGTCATTGCCACGCACCTGGTCAAGAAAGCGGGCCATACCCACCAAGTGGCCAAGACGGGCGCGGTCACCCTGATCCAGCGTTTTGGATCGGCGCTCAATCTGAATGTTCACTTCCACATGCTGTTTCTCGACGGTGTGTATGTCGAGCAATCCCACGGCTCAGCGCGTTTCCGCTGGGTCAAGGCGCCGACCAGCCCAGAGCTCACCCAGCTGACGCACACCATCGCCCACCGGGTGGGTCGCTATCTGGAACGGCAAGGCCTGCTGGAACGGGATGTCGAAAACAGCTATCTGGCCTCGGATGCGGTGGATGACGACCCGATGACACCCCTGCTGGGGCACTCGATCACTTACCGTATCGCTGTCGGTTCACAGGCGGGGCGAAAGGTGTTCACTTTGCAAACTCTGCCGACCAGTGGTGATCCGTTCGGTGACGGGATTGGCAAGGTAGCCGGGTTCAGCCTGCACGCCGGCGTGGCGGCCAGGGCCGATGAACGCAAGAAGCTCGAACGGCTGTGCCGGTACATCAGCCGCCCGGCGGTATCCGAGAAGCGGCTGTCGTTAACACGAGGCGGCAACGTGCGCTACCAGCTCAAGACGCCGTACCGGGACGGCACCACGCACGTCATTTTCGAACCATTGGATTTCATTGCAAGGCTGGCCGCCCTGGTACCGAAGCCCAGAGTCAACCTAACCCGCTTCCACGGGGTGTTCGCACCCAACAGTCGGCACCGGGCGTTGGTCACGCCGGCAAAACGGGGCAGGGGCAACAAGGTCAGGGTGGCTGATGAACCGGCAACACCAGCACAACGGCGAGCGTCGATGACATGGGCGCAACGGCTCAAGCGTGTTTTCAATATCGACATCGAGACCTGCAGCGGCTGCGGCGGCGCCATGAAAGTCATCGCCTGCATTGAAGACCCTATAGTGATCAAGCAGATCCTTGATCACCTGAAGCACAAAGCCGAAACCAGCGGGACCAGGGCGTTACCCGAAAGCCGGGCGCCACCGGCTGAGCTGCTCCTGGGTCTGTTTGACTGACGAGCCTGAAGGCCAACGATACCAATCAAAATGCTGCGTTCACAGCGCCGCGGCAGGGATCCGCCGTGCTGGTTGTCGGAAAAGGAGCCGCTAGTGGGAAAGAGGAGGGTAAATTTTCAGCGTTGCTGGCTCCCCGTCAGCCGGATTGGGTTGCATCGCAGGGGTGTCGAAAGAGTCAACTGCGGTCCAAAGCTGTTGGACTTGGGTGAAAAGGGCGTTTATTCTTCCTGTACGTACAATCAATTCGGTAGATATTGAACCTGAATATAGGGATATATTTAACTTGACGTTACACCAATCACAACAACGGCAAGTGAATTACGCAATGAGTAATACTTTTGGTTTTGGCGGACACATTGCCACAAGTATTTTTAAAAAATATGCTGAATAGAGAGTAGGTGCTAACTTCGGTTTGCTCGTGTTGGCGCTAAATCGAAAGTTCAAGTATCCCAACATGTTCCTTCGTATAGAAGTTAAAAGTTGGCAATTATCGTAGAACAACCTACAGACAACACCAATATGTAACCGATAAATAATTACAAAATATGACCGACAGAGTAAACATCATCAATAACTACATCGATGGATACAACCAATTTGATATCAAAAAAATGGTTGCAGACCTTGACGATAATATTGTTTTTGAAAACATTCAAAATAATGATATAAGGTTATCGCTGAAAGGGTTAACAGCGTTTAAACAACAGGCAGAAACAGCAAAAACATACTTTGCAAAGAGAACACAGACAGTTAAATCGTTTAGGCATTTTGACAACAGCACTGAAATAGAAATTGATTATACAGCAATTTTAGCAATTGACTTTCCGAACGGCTTAAAAAAAGGGCAAAAGCTAAAGTTATCAGGAAAATCCGTGTTTGAATTTAAAAAAAAAAAGTGATTAAATTGACAGACATTAGTTGACATTAAAACCAGCGAACAAGAATATGACTTTATTAAAACATAAAAAAATTACAATAATTGGTGCCGGGCCTGTTGGATTAACAATGGCGAGATTGTTACAGCAAAACGGCGTGGACATTACAGTTTACGAGAGAGACAAAGACCAAGATGCAAGGATTTTTGGTGGGACACTTGATCTGCACAGGGATTCGGGACAGGAAGCAATGAAAAGAGCGGGATTGTTACAAACTTATTATGACTTAGCTTTACCAATGGGTGTAAATATTGTTGATGAAAAGGGCAATATTTTAACCACAAAAAATGTAAGACCCGAAAATCGTTTTGACAATCCTGAAATAAACAGAAATGACTTAAGGACTATCCTATTAAATAGTTTACAAAATGATACCGTCATTTGGGATAGAAAACTTGTTACCCTTGAACCTGATAAGGAGAAGTGGATACTAACTTTTGAGGATAAATCGAGTGAAACAGCAGATCTGGTTATTATTGCCAATGGTGGAATGTCTAAAGTAAGAAAATTTGTTACCGACACGGAAGTTGAAGAAACAGGTACTTTCAATATACAAGCCGATATTCATCAACCGGAGGTGAACTGTCCTGGATTTTTTCAGCTTTGCAATGGAAACCGGCTAATGGCTGCTCATCAAGGTAATTTATTATTTGCGAATCCTAATAATAATGGTGCATTGCATTTTGGAATAAGTTTTAAAACACCTGATGAATGGAAAAGCAAAACGCGGGTAGATTTTCAAGACAGAAATAGTGTCGTTGATTTTCTCCTGAAAAAATTTTCCGATTGGGACGAACGCTACAAAGAACTGATTCGTTTGACATCATCTTTTGTAGGGTTAGCGACACGAATATTTCCCTTAGATAAGTCTTGGAAAAGTAAGCGTCCATTACCCATAACGATGATTGGAGATGCTGCTCATTTGATGCCTCCTTTTGCAGGACAAGGCGTAAACAGTGGGTTGATGGATGCCTTGATATTGTCGGATAATCTGACCAATGGGAAATTTAACAGCATTGAAGAGGCTATTGAAAATTATGAACAGCAAATGTTTGCTTATGGAAGAGAAGCACAGGCAGAATCAATAATAAACGAAACGGAAATGTTCAGCCTCGACTTTTCTTTCCAAAAACTAATGAATCTATAAAACAGAAAGGCGAGGAAATGAAAGAGAAAATAGTTAAAAAAAACGGAATAAGACTTTTTACCGAAAGTTTTGGATGTGAAAAAGATCCGGCAATACTCTTGATTGCGGGAGCAACGGTATCCATGTTGTATTGGGATGCTGAATTTTGCCAGAAACTATCTGAAAAGGGATTTTTTGTTATTCGCTACGACAATAGGGACGTAGGAAAATCTACTAATTACGAACCGGGTTCAACCCCCTATGATATTGTTGACTTAACCCATGATGCTATTTCAATTTTGGACGGCTATAAAATAGTCAAAGCCAATTTTGTGGGAATTTCACTGGGCGGACTGATTTCTCAAATAGCATCAATAAAATATGCCGACAGGGTAAGTTCAATAACACTAATCTCATCAGGTCCTTGGGGCGACTCAGACCCCACAATTCCTGAAATGGATACGCGTATTTTAGATTTTCACGGAAAAGCTGAAACCGTAGATTGGACAAATGAAGACAGTGTGGCAAATTATTTAATTCAAGGTGCTGAATTGATGAGCGGCAGGAAACAATTTGACAAACAAAGAAGTGAAAAACTGATTAGAGCCGAATTTAAAAGAGCTAATAACTATATAAGTATGTTCAATCATGCGGCACTGCAAGGTGGTGAAGAATACTGGAACAGATTGAGCGAAATCAATCAACCAACCTTAATTGTACACGGAACGGACGATAAAATATGTCATTTTAAGAATTCAGCAGTTTTACTTGAAAAGATAAACGGCTCAAAACTAATAACGCTTGATGGAACCGGACACGAACTACATTTCGAAGATTGGAATAAAATTATTGATGGAATAACGCAACATACAACAAATAACAAAAGAATGAACAAATAGGGTATTATGTATTTCCAAATCAACGGTTTAGAGATTGAAGCTAATATCAATGTGTTATGACGCTCAAGCTGGTGGAGCCGCTGCGCGAGCTGTTTAAAGATGAGGTGCGCAAGATCGGTATGGAGTTAGGTCTGCCCTACGACATGGTTTACCGTCATCCCTTCCCTGGCCCTGGCTTGGGTGTGCGTATTCTTGGCGAAGTAAAAAAAGAATATGCCGACAGGTTGCGCTTGGCTGATGCCATCTTTATCGAAGAGCTGTATGCCGCTGACCTGTATCACAAAACCAGCCAAGCCTTCGCTGTATTCTTGCCAGTGAAGTCGGTTGGCGTAGTGGGCGATGCCCGCCGCTATGAGTATGTGGTGGCATTGCGCGCAGTAGAAACTATCGATTTTATGACAGCGCGCTGGGCACACTTGCCGTATGAGTTTTTAGAAACGGTTTCTAGCCGCATCATTAATGAGATTCCCGGTATTTCGCGGGTAACCTACGATGTTTCCTCAAAGCCGCCGGCAACTATTGAGTGGGAGTGACGGGCACTGGCTGGCAATGTCTAGCAACGGCAGGCATTTCGGCTGAGGGTAAAAGAACTTTCCGCTAAGCGATAGACTGTATGTAAACACAGTATTGCAAGGACGCGGAACATGCCTCATGTGGCGGCCAGGACGGCCAGCCGGGATCGGGATACTGGTCGTTACCAGAGCCACCGACCCGAGCAAACCCTTCTCTATCAGATCGTTGACGAGTATTACCCGGCATTCGCTGCGCTTATGGCAGAGCAGGGAAAGGAATTGCCGGGCTATGTGCAACGGGAATTTGAAGAATTTCTCCAATGCGGGCGGCTGGAGCATGGCTTTCTACGGGTTCGCTGCGAGTCTTGCCACGCCGAGCACCTGGTCGCTTTCAGCTGTAAGCGTCGCGGTTTCTGCCCGAGCTGTGGGGCGCGGCGGATGGCCGAAAGTGCCGCCTTGCTGGTTGATGAAGTACTGCCTGAACAACCCATGCGTCAGTGGGTGTTGAGCTTCCCGTTTCAGCTGCGTTTCCTGTTTGCCAGCCGGCCCGAGATCATGGGGTGGGTGCTGGGCATCGTTTACCGCGTCATTGCCACGCACCTGGTCAAGAAAGCGGGCCATACCCACCAAGTGGCCAAGACGGGCGCGGTCACCCTGATCCAGCGTTTTGGATCGGCGCTCAATCTGAATGTTCACTTCCACATGCTGTTTCTCGACGGTGTGTATGTCGAGCAATCCCACGGCTCAGCGCGTTTCCGCTGGGTCAAGGCGCCGACCAGCCCAGAGCTCACCCAGCTGACGCACACCATCGCCCACCGGGTGGGTCGCTATCTGGAACGGCAAGGCCTGCTGGAACGGGATGTCGAAAACAGCTATCTGGCCTCGGATGCGGTGGATGACGACCCGATGACACCCCTGCTGGGGCACTCGATCACTTACCGTATCGCTGTCGGTTCACAGGCGGGGCGAAAGGTGTTCACTTTGCAAACTCTGCCGACCAGTGGTGATCCGTTCGGTGACGGGATTGGCAAGGTAGCCGGGTTCAGCCTGCACGCCGGCGTGGCGGCCAGGGCCGATGAACGCAAGAAGCTCGAACGGCTGTGCCGGTACATCAGCCGCCCGGCGGTATCCGAGAAGCGGCTGTCGTTAACACGAGGCGGCAACGTGCGCTACCAGCTCAAGACGCCGTACCGGGACGGCACCACGCACGTCATTTTCGAACCATTGGATTTCATTGCAAGGCTGGCCGCCCTGGTACCGAAGCCCAGAGTCAACCTAACCCGCTTCCACGGGGTGTTCGCACCCAACAGTCGGCACCGGGCGTTGGTCACGCCGGCAAAACGGGGCAGGGGCAACAAGGTCAGGGTGGCTGATGAACCGGCAACACCAGCACAACGGCGAGCGTCGATGACATGGGCGCAACGGCTCAAGCGTGTTTTCAATATCGACATCGAGACCTGCAGCGGCTGCGGCGGCGCCATGAAAGTCATCGCCTGCATTGAAGACCCTATAGTGATCAAGCAGATCCTTGATCACCTGAAGCACAAAGCCGAAACCAGCGGGACCAGGGCGTTACCCGAAAGCCGGGCGCCACCGGCTGAGCTGCTCCTGGGTCTGTTTGACTGACGAGCCTGAAGGCCAACGATACCAATCAAAATGCTGCGTTCACAGCGCCGCGGCAGGGATCCGCCGTGCTGGTTGTCGGAAAAGGAGCCGCTAGTGGGAAAGAGGAGGGTAAATTTTCAGCGTTGCTGGCTCCCCGTCAGCCGGATTGGGTTGCATCGCAGGGGTGTCGAAAGAGTCAACTGCGGTCCAAAGCTGTTGGACTTGGGTGAAAAGGGCGTTTATTCTTCCTATACGTTGTCGGCAGCGGGCCAAAAAGGAATACGTCCATGCCCATCGAGGTGAAACCGGCTGTGAGCGCGGGTTCAAGCATATAGCCCGACAGGCGCGTATCCTTGCCGATCACGACACGATGGCGGTGGTCACCGCGACGAAAGACACGGCCAGCCGCCATGCCGACGCGCAAGGCGGTTTCCGCCGTCATCGCGCCTTCGTTGGCTTTGCCACGAATACCGTCTGTGCCGAAATATTTGCGCACCATAAGGTCGATTATCCTGTCGTCGGGTCGCCCTCAAAGGGGACATGCCTGCTGAACCGCGAATATAGAGAAATATCCCGAATGTGCAGTTAACGAATTCTTGCGGTTTCTTTCAGCGCCGCCAATACCGCCAGCCCGTCGCGCAAGGGGCGCGGCTCGTGTGTGCGGATGAAGTCAGCTCCACCTGCGGCGGCGGCAAGCTCTGCAGCGAGTGTCGCGGCCCCGACATCCCCCGGACCACGGCCTGTGAGCGCGCGCAGAAAGGATTTGCGCGAAACAGACAGAAGCACCGGCAAATCGAAGCGCAGCCGCAATTCATCGAACCGCGCCAGCACCGAGAGCGAGGTTTCGGGAGCAGCCCCCAGAAAAAACCCCATGCCGGGATCAAGGACAAGGCGGTTGCGTTTGATACCGGCACCCGTCAGCGCCGCGATGCGCGCGTCAAAGAACGCCGCAATGTGATCCATGATGTCGCCAGCGGGTGCCTCGCGCCGATCTGCCTGCCCGTCTTGCACCGAATGCATAACGACGAGTTTGGCAGATGATTTCGCCAATTGCGGATAGAACGCAGCGTCTGGAAAACCGCGAATATCATTGAGATAGGCCACACCACGCGACAAGGCATAGGCTTGCGTCGCGGGTTGATAACTGTCGAGCGAGACGGGAATGCCATCTGCCTTGAGCGCGTCCAGCACCGGCGCGATACGCGCGATTTCTGTGTCGGACGAAACAGGCGCGGCGTCGGGATTGCTGGATGCCGGACCGAGGTCGATCACATCTGCCCCCTCGGCCATCAGCTTACGCGCCTGCGCAATGGCTGCGTCTGGCGCCAGATACCGGCCTCCATCGGAGAAACTGTCCGAGGTTATGTTGACGATGCCGAAAATGATGAGCGATTTATTCATGGGGGCTTCTATAATAATCTCTGTACACGACAAAAATAGATAACTCATTGAAATAATGTCACAATAATTGTTTTCTAACGACGAATACTATGACACATCTCAATGAGTTATATCTTATCTTAAACAAATCTCTAAAATGGAACAAGTCACATTTAAAGTGCTTTGCGCTCATCATGCTTGTGATTATTTTAAAGCAAACATGTAATCTTTCTTCTGCATCTAAAGCCTTGCCCATCAAGTGTTTACCACAATCATTTTATCGACGTATGCAGCGCTTCTTTGCAGGTCAGTATTTTGATTATCGTCAAATTTCTCAGTTGATTTTCAATATGTTTTCATTCGACCAAGTGCAACTGACTTTAGATAGAACCAATTGGAAATGGGGAAAACGAAATATTAATATCCTGATGCTCGCAATCGTTTATCGTGGAATAGCGATACCTATCCTTTGGACATTGCTTAATAAACGTGGAAATTCAGATACGAAAGAGCGTATTGCTTTGATTCAACGCTTTATAGCCATTTTTGGTAAAGACCGTATTGTGAATGTGTTCGCAGACAGAGAGTTTATCGGTGAGCAGTGGTTTACATGGTTAATTGAACAAGACATCAACTTCTGCATTCGTGTTAAAAAAACTTCATTGTCACCAATCATTTAGGAAAGAATCATAAAATTAGTGATTTATTTCGCCATCTTAAAGTTGGTCAAATTGAATGTCGTAAACGACGGATTTTGGTTGGTCGGGTGAAACTATATATAAGTGCACTACAGTTAGAAAATGGAGAGCTTTTACTCGTCGTTTCTCCTCAGTTTAATGCCAATGCTATTCAGGATTATGCATTACGCTGGGAAATTGAAACCTTATTCAGTTGTCTCAAAGGACGCGGGTTTAATCTTGAAAATACGCGCTTGACAGACCCTAGACGAGTGAAAAAATTGATTGCGGTGTTAGCTATAAGCTTCTGTTGGTGTTACTTAACGGGTGAATGGCAACATAATCAAAAAAAAGCGATAAAAATAAAGAAGCATGGACGACTCTCAATGAGTTTATTTCGCTATGGTTTAGACTATGTTCAAATGGCGATTCAGCGTTTAATTGGTTTTGGGAAAAAAGAAGAGTTTAAGGAAATTTTGGCAATTTTAAGAAAGCAGAATCCTGATAGGATAAGGGTTCTGTGAAATTTGTCGTGTACAGAGTATAATAATAATAATCGAGCATGAGTCTCATACGGATGCTCGGGTCGAAAGGGAATCCCCAGGCGAGTAACCTGTTTGCGGTGATCCATTAGCTGCAGGAGCAGAAGAGCATACATCTGGAAGCAAAGCCAGGAAAGCGGCCTATGGAGCTGTGCGGCAGCGCTCAGTAGGCAATTTTTCAAAATATTGTTAAGCCTTTTCTGAGCATGGTATTTTTCATGGTATTACCAATTAGCAGGAAAATAAGCCATTGAATATAAAAGATAAAAATGTCTTGTTTACAATAAAGTGGGAATAATTCGGGCCTATCCGAACGCCGCCGGCGGCCGCCGATCACCGCACGCAAGTAACTGAAATCATTAATTAAATATACTGCCGTCTATCGCGGTCTATCGCGGGGCAAGCCTCGCAATAGACGGTATGGCTGACGGTATGGCGACTCTTGCCGCATCGCCAAAACGAATATACCGTCAGGGGTAAGAGAGCTTCTGACGGTATTTTTTCTGTCTTATTCCCTTGATAATAATAGGAAATTTGCCATTCAGGTAGGCCAATTTGGGCCTGACGGTATATCGGGCGGCTCTCAGGCGTTTTTGAACGATCTCGGAGGGTCGAAATGCTGACTGACGCTGGCATCAAAGCACTGAAGCCAAAGAATAAATTATATAAGGTCGTAGACCGTGACGGTATGTACGTCGTGGTCAATCCCTCGGGGGCGGTCGTGTTCCGGTATGACTACCGCCTCAACGGGCGTCGGGAGACTTTGACGCTGGGCCGCTACGGCGCTTCCGACCTGTCGCTGGCGCGGGCGCGCGAGAAACTGATCGACGCCAAGCGCGCCATACTTGAAGGACGGTCGCCCGCCCGAGAGAAGCAACGCGAGAAGCGCCGCATCAAAGAGGCAAAGAGCTTCGGCGAGTTTGGCGAACGCTGGTTGCTGGAGGCGAAGATGGCCGACAGCACCCGCGCGATGCGCCGCTCGATCTATGAGCGGGACATTCTTCCGACCTTTCGGAATCGTCTGCTGACGGAAATCAGCCCCGACGATCTCCGCGCCATGTGCGCCAAGGTGAAGGCACGGGGAGCCCCGGCAACAGCCGTCCACGTCCGCGACATTGTGAAGCTCGTTTATGCCTTCGCGATCCTGCACGGGGAAAAGGTGCCGAACCCGGCCGATACCGCGATGATGCCGCCCTCGACGAAGATAGCGGGCGCGTAGGCGTCGAAGGAAAACCACCACCAGAAGAAGGCCGGCGGATAATAGACCGGCAGGCCCGCCAGATCGAACCATGGCGCTCCAAGCTGGGGCTGGAAGCCGAGGCGAAAGGCAACCCATTGCGTCGCCGCCCACGTCATCACCAGAACGATGGTGATGACTACGGCGATCTGACCCCAAAGGATTCGGCCTCCGCGCAATGCAGGCTCCAGTCGGCAAAAGAGACGGAGCCGATCAGAGAGTAGGCAAAATCGGGACGGGCAACAGGAAAGAGGATGCCGGAGGGCTGCCGGATACTATCGGCGGCAAATAGGATGGATCGCCTGTGCCGTTATCGTGCCGGTCGAGTGCCATCCAGGAAACGATTGGGCGAATCGCCGTCACGCTTCATTTTGCCTGCGAGGTTGAGTAGATTTTTCAGTGCGGAGTTGCGATTGAACGGCGACCAGACGGCTGTAAAGGCAACCGGCTCCGGTTCATCGAGGAAGGGCAGGAAGACGATGCCGGTCGTCGGCAACAATGACGTTGCCTCGCCGACGATAGTGATGCCGAAGCCTTGTCCGACCATAGATAGCAGCGTGTCGCGCCCCACATCAAAGCGCCGGATCGACGGTGCGGGCCAACGCCCGGCAAGGCGCAGCACGATATGGTCATGGACCTGCGGGCCGGTGCCACCATAGCGAACAATGAAAGTCTCGCCGACCAGATCGGACCAAGTGATTGCGGACTGCCCGGCGAGGCGATGCCCATCCGATAGCACGGCCACCAGCGGTTCGGTCCAGATCGGTCGGGTATGGCAGTCGGGCATCTCGGGCTTGCCCGCGACGAACACCACGTCGAGCTGGTCAGCACGAAGCTGCATCACCGCATCGCGGGCTGTGCCTTCGGTGATCTCAACCTCAATGCCCGTATGTTCTTCCCGATAATGACGGATCAGCTCCGTGAGAAAGCTGCGTGGGATTAAGGCATGGATGCCGATGCGAAGCCGGCCGTATTCTCCTTGAGCTGTCATGCCTGCGGTCTTCACTGCGTGATCGAGTTGATCGACACCCGCCGTGACACGCTCCATGAAGTGCCTGCCTGCGTCTGTTAGCCGAACGCCCCGCGCATGGCGCTCAAATAGCAGGACACCAAGGTTATCCTCCAGCGCTTTCACACGCGCGCTGACGCTCGACTGGCTGATACCAAGTGCCTTGGCCGCATGCCGAAAATTCAGATGCTCGGCGACGGCGATGAACTGAACAAGGGAAATGAGCGGTATCCTGCCAGACAGGATACCGACATTCACGAGGTTTCGATGGTTAGTGCGCCGCATCGGAGCGGGCCTGCTACCAGTCGTCGGTTAGACGACTGGCGACTTCTCGGTGGCAGCCCCACGGAGCCGAAGGAGCACCAGCCCCAACGAAACCAGTACCGCCATCGCCGTGGCGTAACAGATCACGGGCCACGCTGTGTCACCGTTTAAAAGTGCCACCGCCAATGTCCCGACAATGCTGACTATCAGGCTTTGAACGCAGAAGTAGAACGCGACCGCTGATCCCGCGATGTCGTCGAACTCTGCCAAAGCGCCGTTCGCGGTAACGGACACCGTGAAGACAATACCGACCGCGACAACCCACATCGGTAGGATGAAGGTGAGGAATGACGGCGAGCCGTAAAGTTCGCCGATCCCCAACAGGACCGCTCCGCAAACAAGCAACGCCATCCCACGCGCCACGCATCCTGCGATGCCCCATCTGGCGACAAAGGACTTCGCGAAACGGGTTGTCACGATCATTACAAGCGCGACAGTGGCGAAGGCAAAGCTGAATCCGATCTCGGAATATTCCGCTTGGCCTATGAGCACACGGGGAGCCGTCGAGAAGAAGACGAAGTAGGTGCCCATACCGGCGCTAAAGCCGACAGTGTAAACCCAAAAAGCCGGACTCGCGAAGATCGGCAAGACAGATCGGCGCGTCTTGACTTGATCCAGAGGGCGGGTTTCGTGCCACCTGAAACCCGCATTTAGGAGTGCGAGCATCGCCAGTATAGCCAAAGTAATGAATATCGCCTGCCATCCCAAGAACTCGCCGATCAATACTCCGGCGATAGGGCCGAGCGCAGGCACGAACGCCAGCATCGAACTGAAAAGGCCGTAGATGACGACACCCTCAGGACGGTTGGCATAAACGTCGCGAACCGTCGCGAACGTCGCCACCAGCATGGCCGACGCGCCCACTGCTTGAAGTAGACGGAAAGCGACAAAGGCCGGTGCAGTTGAAGACCAAGCTGCTCCCAGAGACGCAATGACGAAAGCCGTTGCGCCCGCAAGTAGAATTGGCCGTCGCCCGATTCTGTCTGAGAGCGGACCAAAAATCACCTGGCCCACGCCGAGCATCACCATATAGAGGCTCAACGTGAGTTGGATCATAGCGGGCGTCGTGTTCAGGATGCCGGGCATCGCTGGAACGACAGGGAGATAAATATCCATCGCCAGTGAAGCGAGGATGTCGAAAGGAGCCATCAGCAGCAGTGCTGCCGGCAGCGTATAGGCCCACGCGGGGCGTGTGGTGGTCATGACGAATCAACCCTCGATTAAGGAATACCGGGCGACGTCTGCTCGTCAGCAATCAGATGAGACTAGCCTTACAGAGCGCCGCAACAACAATACTGGTTGTTGCGGCTTACTTGTCTGCTGACTTGGAATTTCCCATCTGATTACTCCACGCTTACGAATATGAATTGCTACATTTTATCCGATTATCTTTTGCTTCGCAATGCGGCATGGGCGCACTCAGCGTTCCAGCCCCCTCTGCCGCCCTAACTGCCACGACACCGACCCGCCCTGCACGATGCCCATAACCTCGCGGCCGAGTTGGCGGTCGATGATCGGCCGCCACGGGACAAGGGTGAACTCATGGGATTTCTCGACCACGGCGAACTTGCCGCTCGATAGATGCACGGTTCCGGTAAACTTGCCGCTGACGCTCTCGCCGTCCGTGGCGGCGCGGAACGGCAGGCCCTTACTCAAAGCCATATCCGATCCGACGCCGGCTACCTCGCGCTCCCGCAGGATGGCGAGAAGGTTGCGCCGGTAGAAGACGCGGCTGTCCCGGCTGCGGGTGGCGTCGCCCTGTTCGATATGGTGCTCGCGGCGCTGGTCCATGGCTTCGCGGACTTGTTGCCCGAAGCCGGTTGGCGCAAGGTCGGCCGTCTCGCCGTGGATCAGCCGCCGGTCCAGCCAGGTCGCGCCGTCCGATCCGATCTGTTTGTTCAGATCGACCGGGGAAAGGACGCGAACGCTGGCCTGACTGTCTCGGCCGGCGTCATGGGCGGCGGCACGGCTGACCAGATCATCGGGGATGCGCCATTGGTCGGCGTCGATCCGCTCGACGATACCGGCCCGGCGTAGCGCCTCCAGCCGGCGCACATGGGCATCGACATAGCCCTCATAGTCGCCGCCTGGAACGCGGCCCTCGAACTTGGCCTGCTCCAGATGGCGGCTCGGCCGATAGATGCCGTCCTTTGCAATGGCGGTAATGGTGCGGTCGGACGGCCGGGCTGCCGCCTCGGCGGGGCCGAGCTGGACGACGCTGCCGATGCGGGCGTCCTCGAGCCGCTCGAGCGCGATGCCGGCGATGTGGTGCGTGCGGCCGTCGATGCCGTCCACCACAACGGTCAGGTTCTCCCCCAGTTCGTCGGGCACTGTTGCAAATAGAGATTTGAGTCGATGATGTTCCCTTTAAAAAGTACTTAGAGACCGAAAACCCTGTTGATTAGACACACTTCACCCTGAGGCTGACCATAATAAAATGACGATGCTTGTCCTTTACGTAGTGCACGCATGACTTCAATACCTTTAATTGTGGCATAAGCCGTCTTCATAGATTTGAATCCTAATGTGGCCCTGATGATCCGCTTTAGCTTGCCATGATCACATTCAATCACGTTATTTTTATACTTAATCTGCCTGTGCTCAAGGTCTGGTGGACATTTACCTTCCCGTTTTAACCGTGATAAAGCACGTCCATATGTGGGTGCTTTATCCGTGTTGATCACTTGTGGAATTTGCCACTTCTTCACATTATTTAAAATTTTTCCAAGAAAACAATATGCTGATTTGGTATTACGTCTAGAAGAAAGATAAAAATCAATGGTATCGCCACGTTGATCGACTGCACGATACAGATAAGACCATCGTCCATTCACTTTTACATAGGTTTCATCAATATGCCACGAGCTCAGATCTGTAGGATTACGCCAATACCAGCGTAAACGTTTTTCTATTTCAGGAGCATAACGTTGAACCCAACGGTAAATAGTCGTGTGATCAACATTCACACCCCGTTCGGCCAGCATTTCCTGCAGTTCACGATAGCTAATGCCATATTTACAATACCAGCGCACAGCCCAAAGAATGATTTCGCCCTGAAAATGCCGACCATGGAAAGGATTCATATGCTGCACCTTTAGCTAAAACAGTCTTCAGCTTACCATTCGTGGTTATTTGCAACAGTGCCATAAAAAGCCAGTTGTATGCACTGGCTGTTGTTTGGGATTTACTTACCCATTACGATTTTTACCGTGCCTATCATAAATTAACAGTCAAAGCTGAAGAAGTGTTCTGGGAAACAAGAAAGGAATGCTTTTTGAATATCGCTGTATTCACCTTCTGGATGTTCTTCTAGATAACGTCGAGTCCAAATCAGTGTGGCTTCATAATCGTTAAAGCTTTGGTCGAGTTGTAAAAAAATCCACAGTTCATGGGCTTTTTGAATGAAAAAGTCATTGATGATCATGAGAGCAATTTTCTTTTCAGTATTTGAATTCGGGTATGAGTACATCGTATATTTCTCCGATACTAAGGATAAATAGGTTATCTGATAAGCTATTTATAACACATAAAAATATGTGTTTACCACATAATTTTATGTGTTTTTATGTAAATATAACCCTATGCTATAATCTCAAAACACCATTTCTATAAATTTAATTAAATGCCATATACTGAATTTCAACGTCTTGTCGGTAAAGCAGGGCTTTCAATTAAGGAATTTGCTGCCTTATTGGATATGAAACCTAATTCGATTACGAATTACAGTAAACAAGGTGTGGTTCCTACACATATTGCTGTAATCGTTGCGTTGATTTCTACGATGAAAGATGAGGGATTAGACTTCTTTCCAATTTTTGAAAAAGTTAAGTCGTATTCACAAGAATAAAACTCTCGTTTTTTGATTGTTTTAAGCTGTTAGTGATGACGTAAAAAATGCCTGAAATTCAGGCATTTTTTTGTTTCAGGGACTTATAAGCCTCGATAGAACTTTTCAATAAGTATCGAGTTGTGAGAACCAGGGTGATCATCAAATTCTTATGTTCTGAGATCTTAGGTCGAGCAATCGGTAAACCGGACATTTCTATTTGGGGGTTACAACTGAATTTCGCATAAGAGATTTTATGTTAAATAGGGGTAATCAAAGATTGAATTTCAACCCCATTTTCATCAACTAATTCAATACCAACTGCTTTTAAACGATCTATAGGATCACCTGTTTTCAAACACCATCCATTAGGCATATTTGTTTTTAATCCTGAAAATTTAGTATCTAACTTTTTCTGCTCTTCATAGGAAATATGGGCTACACCAAGATTTCTTTGTAGAATTTTGGAGAGTTCAGCATCTGATAATTCATTGCTTTCAATTAATACCCATAAGTTGTTAAAGACATAAGCCATGGGAACAATATGTTCTTTCCATGGCTTAATAGCCGTTGCTGATTTATTATTAAAAATATTCTTTGAGTATCCTTTAAAAAGCAGTTCATTTTCTGGATGAAATAAATGCTCCATTAATCTAGAGCTATATCCCCATGGTTTATTGATGTTTTCTCGAAGAGTGATAATGTTTTTTACATGTTGAATGATTAAATCACACGTGCTCTTAATATATTCATTAATATGTTCTTTTTCAGTCATGTTGGTTTTCCAAAAAATTATTGCTACCTTAGCGATTTTATTATAGTGATAAAATGAGTAATCTCAAAAAAGTTATTTTAATCCAAACAGATATTACAACATTCGCTGTACAGGCTATCGTTAATTCAGCGAATAAGTCTTTGCTTGGTGGCAGTGGGCTTGATTATATCATTCATAAAAAAGCAGGACCTTTGATGAAGACTGAATGTATTCAACTTCATCAAGAAAAAGGCGGGTGTTCAACTGGACAAGCAGAAGTTACTACTGCTGGAAACCTGCCTGCCCAATATCTTATTCATGCTGTTGGGCCAAGATGGTTAGATGGTGAGCGTAATGAGCCACAATTGCTTTGTGATGCTTATAGTAATGCGATTATGAAAGCTAACCATGTTGGTGTAAAAACTATTTCTTTTCCAAACATCAGTACAGGTGTTTATGGATTTCCTCGCCAACTGGCAGCCGAAATTGCAATTGGTACCATACTTTCAACACTTCCCCAATATGACTGTGTTGAAGAAGTATTTTTTGTATGCCGAGATGATGAAAACTATTTAATTTATAAGGAGATACTTTCTAACATTAACGACCCAAAAATAAAAATACAGATTGAATAAATTAAATTATAGATAGCTCATATAAGAATCCTGCTACCAGTTTGGCTAAAAGCTCATGATCTTCTTGGGATTCAACGATATCAACCATTAAATCATCTAAACCTGTGTGTTCTTGAATGGTCACACCTTGGATTTCAAGATAAGTTAGCATCACTGCTAGCCCTGTTCTTTTATTTCCATCGACAAATGCATGTCCTTTAGAAATTGCAATACCAAACCAGGCACTGTTGCAAATAGAGATTTGAGTCGATGATGTTCCCTTTAAAAAGTGCTTAGAGACCGAAAACCCTGTTGATTAGACACACTTCACCCTGAGGCTGACCATAATAAAATGACGATGCTTGTCCTTTACGTAGTGCACGCATGACTTCAATACCTTTAATTGTGGCATAAGCAGTCTTCATAGATTTGAATCCTAATGTGGCCCTGATGATTCGCTTTAACTTACCATGATCACATTCAATGACATTATTTTTATACTTAATCTGCCTGTGCTCAATATCTACTGGACATTTTCCTTCTCGCTTTAACCGTGATAAAGCATGGCCATAGGTCGCTGCTTTATCTGTATTGATGACCCGTGGAATTTGCCATTTTTTCACCGTATTGAAGATCTTTCCTAAAAAACAATAGGCTGATTTACTGTTCCGTCTAGCGGAAAGGTAAAAGTCAATCGTATGACCACGTTGATCAACTGCACGATACAGGTAAGTCCATCGCCCCTTCACTTTGATATAAGTCTCATCCATATGCCATGAATGTAAATCTGTAGGGTTACGCCAATACCAGCGTAACCGTTTTTCCATTTCTGGAGCATAACGCTGAACCCAACGATAAATTGTACTGTGATCCACATTTATGCCTCGTTCAGCGAGCATTTCTTGAAGTTCACGATAGCTGATGCCATATTTACAATACCAACGAACAGCCCAAAGAATGATTTCACCTTGAAAGTGCCGACCGTGGAAGGGATTCATCTGCTGTATCTCGAAATAAATAAGATATTTAGCTTATCATGTCAGCCTATTTGCAACAGTGCCTTTTTAGGTGGTTCCGCTAGGGTATACTGAAAATAAACTTGTCCTGTACCTGATTCCAGTAAAACACTCTCCGAAAATATCGAGACGATTCACGGTTGGTTACAGATAGTTTGGGTGTTATTTTTATCTCTATGCTTGATAGGCTTTATGAGCTTACCACAAATAATTTTTCATTCGGTCAGTCCTCGCTTTCATCCGACCAATTTTGACTCAACTCACTCACCAAACGACTCTCATCGCATTTAAAATCAATATAGTGATAGGTATTGGCAGGCAATAGCCAATCCTGCCCTGTCAGTGGACATTTTTGTTCCATATCTTCTGCCTGTGTCCAATCACGGTAATTCATTAGAAAATAATAGGTGGGTACACCTGTGCTTTGTTCAATGATACGGCACAATTCTCGACCTATTTTGCTATGCTCAGAATTGGGATTTTGCATTTGCTCTAAGGCAAAGGCTTCACTTACTGGTTGAGAACCAAGCCACAAACGATATAACGCTTCAGCCTGACGATACCATGACCACACATTATCATAACAAGGGTGATCAGGTTGGGTATATGGGATTTTATATAGAGGAATGCCTTGTAAGGTTACTCCATCTAGTAAAGGCGAACTCCAGCCCCAACGCAACATGTAAAATTCAGATTGCGTTGGTACGGCATAACGGGGAAGAGGATAGTCATGGTCTTCTCCGATATACAAGGTTTGAATGGGTTTACCTGCTAACTGTTCGATTTTATTGTGCATTTCTTGGGCATAGCTGTTCATATTTTTACGGTCAAGGGCATCCATTTCAGGACACACCACAGTCACGCGAGTAATATCATTTTGGCTAACAGCTAAATGATGGTTACGGGGTAATATTTGTCCGTTGCCTTCTAAATTTCCTAAATAACAAAATACATCATGGTCGTGGCTATCATCATCTTCAGCGATACCTGTATATTGGGGTATGATAATATCAAAGGCGTGCATTTTTATATCTCATGCTTAATTTATATTAAATATATTTGGGGATGTTGCTGTTGAAATTGGTTAAAGTGCTGTCTTGTAGTGTCAATTTAACCTATACCGTCAATGCCGTACACTCTAAATATTAATAATACTTAAACTACTTGATATTATAACTATAATTTTTCTTATCATATTTACCGAAATAAGGAACAGCTACATCCTTATGCACTGTATTATTACTATCAGTATATGTAATTACTATAGAGTCTTCGGTGTCAGAATATTTTATAGGATACTTAAATGATTGATTAGGAGATAAATTACCTATATTTTCTGATTTATTAGTGGTTTTATAAGTTAAATTAACCTTAGTTATATCTTCGGAGGTTTTGTTATTTATAATTAGCATCCCTTCTGATTCACTTTGACTGGAACAAGCCACAGTAATTAATGCACTTAAGCTAATTACATACAGTTTTCTTATTGAGATCTTCACGAGCCAAACCTTTAGTTATTTTATTTAATACAAAATAATTCTATGCAAGAAATGCCACTCTCAACTTCTTAAGCCTATTGGAATGGCTGTATTACAAGAATTGTAAGTTTAATATTGAAAGTCTAACCTTCGTAAAATAAATGATTTAGCGAAAAAAAGTTGAGAGTTAAGCATAAAATGGAATCTTATTTTTCACCAAAGGAATTAGAAGATGTTAAAGAACCATTAGTTATAACTTTCATTTTGAGACTACCCTAAATTCTGTGTAACTATCTAGTTTTCTAAAATACTTCTTAAATTTTGTCAAAATGGCTTTATTAGCTCGAAAAACTAACTTTCTATACACCATGAAGTACACCGCGACTACCTAAATAACTCAATATACCAATATCATTAGCCTACAGCCTAAGGTTCTAGTCCTCACTAGGGTACCGAAGCAGTGAAATTGGTTTGCCATAGGCATACTAATCGGCACTGTTGCAAATAGAGATTTGAGTCGATGATGTTCCCTTTAAAAAGTGCTTAGAGACCGAAAACCCTGTTGATTAGACACACTTCACCCTGAGGCTGACCATAATAAAATGACGATGCTTGTCCTTTACGTAGTGCACGCATGACTTCAATACCTTTAATTGTGGCATAAGCAGTCTTCATAGATTTGAATCCTAATGTGGCCCTGATGATTCGCTTTAACTTACCATGATCACATTCAATGACATTATTTTTATACTTAATCTGCCTGTGCTCAATATCTACTGGACATTTTCCTTCTCGCTTTAACCGTGATAAAGCATGGCCATAGGTCGCTGCTTTATCTGTATTGATGACCCGTGGAATTTGCCATTTTTTCACCGTATTGAAGATCTTTCCTAAAAAACAATAGGCTGATTTACTGTTCCGTCTAGCGGAAAGGTAAAAGTCAATCGTATGACCACGTTGATCAACTGCACGATACAGGTAAGTCCATCGCCCCTTCACTTTGATATAAGTCTCATCCATATGCCATGAATGTAAATCTGTAGGGTTACGCCAATACCAGCGTAACCGTTTTTCCATTTCTGGAGCATAACGCTGAACCCAACGATAAATTGTACTGTGATCCACATTTATGCCTCGTTCAGCGAGCATTTCTTGAAGTTCACGATAGCTGATGCCATATTTACAATACCAACGAACAGCCCAAAGAATGATTTCACCTTGAAAGTGCCGACCGTGGAAGGGATTCATCTGCTGTATCTCGAAATAAATAAGATATTTAGCTTATCATGTCAGCCTATTTGCAACAGTGCCCTATTTTCAGCCATTAGGTACGCATTTGCTACTAAGTGAGCGTATTTCGGTCATGATTCGAGGTGGCTACGTAGGCAGAAATCCTAAAACAGGAGATTTACAAAAGCATTTACAAAATGGTTATGAGCGTGTTCAAACGGGAGAGTTGGAGACATTTCGCTTTGAGGAGGCACGATCTACGGCACAAAGCTTATTGTTAATTGGTTGTTCTGGTAGTGGGAAGACGACCTCTCTTCATCGTATTCTAGCCACGTATCCTCAGGTGATTTACCATCGTGAACTCAATGTAGAGCAGGTGGTGTATTTGAAAATAGACTGCTCGCATAATGGTTCGCTAAAAGAAATCTGCTTGAATTTTTTCAGAGCGTTGGATCGAGCCTTGGGCTCGAACTATGAGCGTCGTTATGGCTTAAAACGTCATGGTATAGAAACCATGTTGGCTTTGATGTCGCAAATAGCCAATGCACATGCTTTAGGGTTGTTGGTTATTGATGAAATTCAGCATTTAAGCCGCTCTCGTTCGGGTGGATCTCAAGAGATGCTGAACTTTTTTGTGACGATGGTGAATATTATTGGCGTACCAGTGATGTTGATTGGTACCCCTAAAGCACGAGAGATTTTTGAGGCTGATTTGCGGTCTGCACGTAGAGGGGCAGGGTTTGGAGCTATATTCTGGGATCCTATACAACAAACGCAACGTGGAAAGCCCAATCAAGAGTGGATCGCTTTTACGGATAATCTTTGGCAATTACAGCTTTTACAACGCAAAGATGCGCTGTTATCGGATGAGGTCCGTGATGTGTGGTATGAGCTAAGCCAAGGAGTGATGGACATTGTAGTAAAACTTTTTGTACTCGCTCAGCTCCGTGCGCTAGCTTTAGGCAATGAGCGTATTACCGCTGGTTTATTGCGGCAAGTGTATCAAGATGAGTTAAAGCCTGTGCACCCCATGCTAGAGGCATTACGCTCGGGTATCCCAGAACGCATTGCTCGTTATTCTGATCTAGTCGTTCCCGAGATTGATAAACGGTTAATCCAACTTCAGCTAGATATCGCAGCGATACAAGAACAAACACCAGAAGAAAAAGCCCTTCAAGAGTTAGATACCGAAGATCAGCGTCATTTATATCTGATGCTGAAAGAGGATTACGATTCAAGCCTGTTAATTCCCACTATTAAAAAAGCGTTTAGCCAGAATCCAACGATGACAAGACAAAAGTTACTGCCTCTTGTTTTGCAGTGGTTGATGGAAGGCGAAACGGTAGTGTCAGAACTAGAAAAGCCCTCCAAGAGTAAAAAGGTTTCGGCTATAAAGGTAGTCAAGCCCAGCGACTGGGATAGCTTGCCTGATACGGATTTACGTTATATCTATTCACAACGCCAACCTGAAAAAACCATGCATGAACGGTTAAAAGGGAAAGGGGTAATAGTGGATATGGCGAGCTTATTTAAACAAGCAGGTTAGCCATGAGAAACTTTCCTGTTCCGTACTCGAATGAGCTGATTTATAGCACTATTGCACGGGCAGGCGTTTATCAAGGGATTGTTAGTCCTAAGCAGCTGTTGGATGAGGTGTATGGCAACCGCAAGGTGGTCGCTACCTTAGGTCTGCCCTCGCATTTAGGTGTGATAGCAAGACATCTACATCAAACAGGACGTTACGCTGTTCAGCAGCTTATTTATGAGCATACCTTATTCCCTTTATATGCTCCGTTTGTAGGCAAGGAGCGCCGAGACGAAGCTATTCGGTTAATGGAGTACCAAGCGCAAGGTGCGGTGCATTTAATGCTAGGAGTCGCTGCTTCTAGAGTTAAGAGCGATAACCGCTTTAGATACTGCCCTGATTGCGTTGCTCTTCAGCTAAATAGGTATGGGGAAGCCTTTTGGCAACGAGATTGGTATTTGCCCGCTTTGCCATATTGTCCAAAACACGGTGCTTTAGTCTTCTTTGATAGAGCTGTAGATGATCACCGACATCAATTTTGGGCTTTGGGTCATACTGAGCTGCTTTCAGACTACCCCAAAGACTCCCTATCTCAATTAACAGCACTAGCTGCTTATATAGCCCCTCTGTTAGATGCTCCACGAGCGCAAGAGCTTTCCCCAAGCCTTGAGCAGTGGACGCTGTTTTATCAGCGCTTAGCGCAGGATCTAGGGCTAACCAAAAGCAAGCACATTCGTCATGACTTGGTGGCGGAGAGAGTGAGGCAGACTTTTAGTGATGAGGCACTAGAGAAACTGGATTTAAAGTTGGCAGAGAACAAGGACACGTGTTGGCTGAAAAGTATATTCCGTAAGCATAGAAAAGCCTTTAGTTATTTACAGCATAGTATTGTGTGGCAAGCCTTATTGCCAAAACTAACGGTTATAGAAGCGCTACAGCAGGCAAGTGCTCTTACTGAGCACTCTATAACGACAAGACCTGTTAGCCAGTCTGTGCAACCTAACTCTGAAGATTTATCTGTTAAGCATAAAGACTGGCAGCAACTAGTGCATAAATACCAAGGAATTAAGGCGGCAAGACAGTCTTTAGAGGGTGGGGTGCTATACGCTTGGCTTTACCGACATGACAGGGATTGGCTAGTTCACTGGAATCAACAGCATCAACAAGAGCGTCTGGCACCCGCCCCTAGAGTTGATTGGAACCAAAGAGATCGAATTGCTGTACGACAACTATTAAGAATCATAAAGCGTCTAGATAGTAGCCTTGATCACCCAAGAGCGACATCGAGCTGGCTGTTAAAGCAAACTCCTAACGGAACCTCTCTTGCAAAAAATCTACAGAAACTGCCTTTGGTAGCGCTTTGCTTAAAGCGTTACTCAGAGAGTGTGGAAGATTATCAAATTAGACGGATTAGCCAAGCTTTTATTAAGCTTAAACAGGAAGATGTTGAGCTTAGGCGCTGGCGATTATTAAGAAGTGCAACGTTATCTAAAGAGCGGATAACTGAGGAAGCACAAAGATTCTTGGAAATGGTTTATGGGGAAGAGTGAGTGGTTAGGCTAGCTACATTTAATGACAATGTGCAGGTTGTACATATTGGTCATTTATTCCGTAACTCGGGTCATAAGGAGTGGCGTATTTTTGTTTGGTTTAATCCAATGCAAGAACGGAAATGGACTCGATTTACTCATTTGCCTTTATTAAGTCGAGCTAAGGTGGTTAACAGTACAACAAAGCAAATAAATAAGGCGGATCGTGTGATTGAGTTTGAAGCATCGGATCTTCAACGAGCCAAAATAATCGATTTTCCTAATCTCTCGTCCTTTGCTTCCGTACGCAACAAGGATGGAGCGCAGAGTTCATTTATTTACGAAGCTGAAACACCATATAGCAAGACTCGTTATCACATCCCACAGTTAGAGCTAGCTCGGTCATTATTTTTAATTAACTCCTATTTCTGTCGAAGCTGTTTGAGCAGTACCGCTTTACAGCAAGAGTTCGACGTTCAGTATGAGGTTGAGCGAGATCATTTAGAGATAAGGATCTTACCCAGTTCATCGTTTCCTAAAGGGGCGTTAGAGCAGTCGGCCGTAGTGCAGCTTTTGGTTTGGTTGTTTTCGGATCAAGATGTTATGGATTCGTATGAAAGTATTTTTAGGCACTATCAACAAAATAGAGAAATTAAGAACGGCGTTGAAAGCTGGTGCTTTAGCTTTGACCCTCCGCCCATGCAGGGTTGGAAATTACATGTAAAAGGACGTTCTTCTAACGAGGATAAGGATTATTTAGTTGAGGAAATAGTAGGTTTAGAAATCAACGCTATGCTTCCTAGCACAACAGCTATTAGCCATGCCTCTTTTCAGGAAAAGGAGGCAGGTGATGGTAGTACGCAGCACATAGCGGTTTCAACAGAGTCAGTTGTTGATGATGAGCATCTACAGTTGGACGATGAGGAAACAGCCAATATAGACACAGACACACGAGTCATAGAGGCTGAGCCGACATGGATAAGTTTTAGTAGACCTAGTCGAATTGAAAAATCTCGCAGGGCAAGAAAAAGTAGCCAAACTATTTTAGAAAAAGAAGAAGCAACAACAAGTGAAAATAGTAATTTGGTTAGTACTGATGAGCCACACTTAGGTGGTGTCCTAGCAGCGGCAGATGTGGGTGGGAAGCAGGATGCAACCAATTACAACTCTATTTTTGCTAATCGATTTGCTGCTTTTGATGAGCTACTTTCAATTCTAAAAACTAAATTTGCATGTCGGGTGCTTTTTGAAGAAACCTTGGTTTTGCCAAAAGTTGGGCGTAGCCGATTACATCTGTGTAAAGATGGCTCACCAAGAGTGATTAAAGCCGTTGGGGTGCAACGTAATGGCAGTGAATTTGTATTGCTAGAGGTGGATGCATCGGATGGGGTGAAAATGCTTTCTACCAAAGTGTTGAGTGGCGTTGATAGCGAAACATGGCGGAATGATTTTGAAAAGATACGGCGTGGAGTGGTGAAGAGCTCATTGAATTGGCCAAATAGTTTGTTTGATCAATTATATGGACAAGACGGGCATAGAGGGGTGAATCATCCAAAGGGGTTGGGGGAGCTGCAAGTATCGAGAGAGGATATGGAAGGGTGGGCTGAGAGAGTGGTTAGAGAGCAATTTACGCATTAAAGGAATGACTGAAAGAGCCTGTAAACCCTTTTGTGTAAGTGCTTTTGCCGGTCAGTTAAAGGTGGCCATTTAAACGGTCACCAAATTCGATCATAAAACGGTTCATGGCCGGCTTCCAGTTGCGGATCGGCATCGTCCATTTCTTGGTCGCCGCCTGGATAGCCAGGTACACCACCTTCATCGCTGATTCGTCCGTAGGGAACACCTTGAGTTCATATTAATGGAATTTTCTACAAATAGCCTCCGTGGTTTTGAGGGGGGATTACAGACGATCCATAGTAGTAATCCAATGAGTTCTTGAGCGCGGCGACATGTTTGGACGCCTTGGCAAAAATTAGAGCCTGCTTGAAGTGCAGGCGAGCACGTGCTTGGACGATTGATCCATTCGCGGTCAAAAACTCAATCTTGGATGACAGCGTGTCAGGAAATCCAATATCGAAGTCCCGCCCCGTGTCAAAGTAGGGCATTTCATGATCAAAGGACGAAGCTTCCCAGGCCACTTCCCTAATATTCCAGCCGCTAGAAACAAGATTTCGTACGACTTCATCAACTTTTTTGCTTTCCAACTTGTCACAAAGTGCATAGGCAAGAGCTTTGGCGGCAGACACGTGCGTTTCCTCTTAAACATAGGTCGAACGGATACCCGAGGCAAAGCGGAGCATTAGTCCCAAAGCATCTCCGGTAGATCCGGAGGCTCCATACTGAAGGCATGGCATCTTGGGCATTGATATTTGAAACTTCTCTCTAGATAGCAGGGATTTCTTGGCCTTGCCTCATGCTGATAGCTTGTAAATATCACACGATCCTTAGCCCCACAAAGTGAGCATACTCCGTAGCTTTCATTTATAGAAATCGTCGTTAGATTGTCGCAGCATGTGCACGTTCCGACTATTTGCTCAGGAAGCATCGCCATACCTTGGCCTAGGTAAAGAAGATCAGACTCGTAGCCACATCGGTGGCAACTGAGCTTGTACGCAATGCCCATCTGGTTGTCTCACCTGAATCGTAACGTCAGAGCTATTCATCCATCCATTCGGCATCAATGTATGCCACTAAGCCGACCAGCTGACCGTTTGGACTGAAGTATGTTGCCTGCACCCCACTTGACATCTCATCAATACCACCGCACTGCGCTAGGCGCCGGTCCCACTTGCCCACAGAAGCGTCAGGATCGGCTGAGTTCCCCAAGACCCTTGTGAGCCATGCCTCCTTTAACTCAACCTCTCGAATGATTGCGTCGGCCAGCTCCTCCGCGTTATCTAGTTCGACATAGTCTGGAATTCGGACGTACGTTCTGAACACAGCTGGATACTTACTTGGGCGATTGTCATACATGACATCAACAATGTACCCGTTTGTGTAACCGTCTCTTGGAGGTTCGTATGACACTAGTGGTTCCCCTCAGCTTGCGACTAGATGTTGAGGCCTAACATTTTATTAGAGAGCAGGCTAGTTGCTTAGATACATGATCTTCAGGCCGTTATCTGTCAGGGCAAGCGAAAATTGGCCATTTATGACGACCAATGCCCCGCAGAAGCTCCCATCTTTGCCGCCATAGACGCCGCGCCCCCCTTTTGGGGTGTAGAACATCCTTTTGCCAGATGTGGAAAAGAAGTTCGTTGTCCCATTGTTGGCAATGACGTAGTAGCC
>NZ_CP094556.1:0-100866 GCF_024606005.1 Acinetobacter sp. YH12068_T | reverse complement strand
CCTCAATGGACTGGTAATGCTGACCTTTATTAAGGAATTAAGGGACAAATATCCAGTGCATAAAGCCGTGTGGCAAGGGGCTATTTTGCGCTTAAGACCAGTGTTGATGACAGCTTGTGTGGCTTCACTGGGTTTTGTACCAATGGCGCTGGCAACCGGAACAGGGGCTGAGGTTCAACGGCCACTGGCAACCGTAGTGATTGGCGGGATTATCTCTTCAACATTACTAACTTTGGTGCTGTTACCCGTGCTTTATCGTTGGATAAATGAAAAGAAAGTTTCTTAATCCAATAGATTAGTCGATTTACAGCAGAGATATTGGCTGTTATCCAATATCTCTGCTCATCATAAATAGAATAAGGAAAATATTTTATGTCAGAACATCATGATCATAGCCATGCGGTTGTTACTGAAGAAAATAGTAAGAAGTTAATGGTTGCCTTAGGTTTAACGACTACTTTTTTAATAGTAGAAGTTGTCGCTGCTTTTATTACCCAAAGTTTGGCTTTGTTATCTGATGCAGCTCATATGTTTACTGATGTAGCCGCTTTAGCTATTGCTCTTGCCGCTATCAAAATTGGTAAAAAAGCCGCAGATGATAAAAGAACTTTTGGCTATCAGCGATTTGAAATTTTAGCGGCTCTGTTTAATGCGGTGATGCTTTTTGTGGTAGCAATATATATTGTATATGAAGCTTATCAACGTTTTACGAATCCTGCTGAAATTCAAAGTGTTGGAATGATGATTGTCGCGGTCATTGGTTTGGTCATAAATTTGATTTCAATGAAAATCCTTTCTGCTAGTGCTGAAGGAAGTCTAAATATAAAAGGTGCATATTTAGAAGTTCTTAGTGATGCTCTAGGATCGATAGGCGTGATTATCGGAGGAATAGTTATTTATTTTACCCAGTGGATGTGGGTTGATACCGTAATCGCTGTGTTAATTGGCTTCTGGGTCTTACCTCGAACTTGGATTTTATTAAAACAAAGTATTCATATTCTGCTTGAAGGAGTTCCTGATGAGATTGATATTGAGTCGTTAAGAAATGATTTATTGAAGCTAGAGGGCGTTGAAGGGATTCATCAGTTGAAAGTCTGGGCTATATCCTCAAGAAATATTCATTTAACTGCTCATTTGGTTGCTCCGAATAGCAATACAGATCAACTCTATCAAAAGGCCTTAGAAGTTCTAAAACATAATCATAATATTACTGAAATTACGTTACAAATAGAAAATACGAAATGTAATACATTGAACCAACATAAACACTAATTTGGACTTTAGTCTTCATATAGATGTTTTGTGTAACTTTAAAGTATACCCTAAAGTTACAATCTGGAAGTTCATGAAATTATGTATCATTTAAATGATTTTTAATCATAAGTAACATGTAACTTTAGTGTTAAAGAATTATAATTTACGAAATTGTTCATTTTTATCCAATTGGGGCGTGAAAAAGTGAAAGGCCAAAAAGTAGGGTATGTCCGGGTAAGTTCTGTCGAGCAAAACACTGGACGTCAACTTGAAGGAATTGAGGTCGACCGGATTTTTGTTGACCGTGCTTCAGGTAAAAATACTGACCGACCTAAATTTCAGGAAATGTTGAACTATGTCCGGGAAGGGGACAGGGTGATTGTACATTCAATGGATCGTTTTGCGCGAAGCCTAAAAGATTTGGTCACTGAAGTAGATAAACTGGTCAAACGAGGGATCGCCATCCAGTTTGTAAAAGAAAATATTACTTTTACAGCCGAATCCACCCCGATGGATAATTTGATGCTTCAAATGATGGGTGCTTTTGCACAGTTCGAACGTGAGATCATTTTAGAGCGGCAAAAGGAAGGAATAAAACTCGCCTCTGCTCAGGGGAAGTACAAAGGTCGGGTGCATAAACTAAAGCCTGACCAAGCTGAAGCTTTACGACAAGCATGGAAGGAGGGGAAGTATCCATCGAAAATGGCATTAGGGAAAGCTTTTGGGATTAGTCGTCAGGCGGTATACCGATATTTACAAGTTAGTGAATAGCTTATTGGGATTAGCAACTAAATTTAGTTTAACTTATAAAAATCATGAAACACTGTTCGAATTTTAAGCGTGGAACATGAATAATCAATAAAAAGCCGCTCTGCTGGTGCCCTATATTTCAGAACGGCTTGCTTTAATATAATGATATTTAAAGAGAAATATCAAGCATTACGTATAACGTGTATTATGTTAATTTTAGGAAAAGTGAAAAATAATCTACAATAGAATCTACGAAAAATTGGCCATCAATTATGCCTGATTTCTCCAGTGGAAATAATTGGATTGTGAGATCCCCCACTCAAAATCATAAATTAGAAAGAATTGAAGCATTTCTTTCCAATTATGCTTATAAACCTCACCGACATGATACTTATGCTATTGGCAGGACTCTTTCCGGAGTTCAAAACTTTCATTACAAAGGTACATTGCAACATAGCTTGCCAGGCATGACTATGGTTCTACACCCGGATGAAAAGCATGATGGTGAATCAGGAACATTAGATGGCTATCGCTATAGAATGATTTACATCGAACCAGCGATGATCCAAACCATTTTAAAGGGTAAACCTTTGCCTTTTATCAGACATGGCTTAAGTAATGATATTCGCCTGTTTAGGGCAATGGATAGCTTTCTAAATAATATAAATAATTATATGGATACCCTAGAAGAGGAAGATGCTCTATTTGATTTGGCAACTACACTGTGTGAAATTTCAGATACTTCATCTAACCAAAACAAAAAATTTGACTACAAGGCAGCAGAGAGAGCGCGTGAGTGTATTTTGGCGTATCCACATGAAAACTTAAGTTTGTCAGATTTAGAGAAACATGCTGATCGTGACCGCTGGAGCCTTTCTCGTGATTTCCGATTATTATTTGGAACTAGCCCACACCGTTATATGATCATGCGTCGCTTAGAAACAGTTAAGTTCTACCTTGCTCAAGGGGAGTCTATTGTTAATGCTGCTTTAAATGCAGGCTTTTTTGATCAGAGTCATATGACCAGACATTTTATAAAAACATTTGGTTTAACTCCCACTCAATGGAAAATGATAAATATTAAAAGATAGCCGTTCGATTTGAACGGCTAATTTGTCCTACAGCAGATTTATTCCATTAAGAAAATCTTTGAACATAAAAAGCCCTGATAAAATCAAGAGTATACCCATCAGCTTATTTAGCCGATTAAACCAGATAGGATTAGCAATTTTGTTGCCTAATACTTTTCCAACCAGAGCATAGGTGAATGGTGCGCCAACAGCACCAAGTGAAATCAGTAAAGAAACTATCAAGATCATGATTCCTGTGATTTTGGCTGCAGGGTACATAATTGTCGTAACAGGTAGAATGACGAGAATGGCTTTTGGATTTAATAACTGAATAAATAAGCCATTTAAGAATGTTAGATGGCTTTCTTGCTGTTGAGTTGTTTCTACATTCGCCCTAATCATTTTTATAGCCAAGTAGAATGTATAAATTGCACCCGCTAAAGCAATATAATGAATCAATCCATGTGGAATAACAGCTTCACCTATATAGCCAAACAATACGAATAAGATCAACATGGCGAAACCAATGCCTAGGTAAAATCCTATAGTCTTTTTTAATTGACCTGTAAGGCCAGAATTTAGCCCCATAAAATTTACAGGGCCTGGGCTATACATAACGCTTAATGTATAAAGAAATATTTCCACAGAGTTCACTCAATTAGATAGCAATAAACATCAAAGAGAGAACGGTATCGAGTTATAGGCCTTAAAGATTGTACGTTTGTGCTGAACTAATTAAAAATTTCTATTTAACTTATGTTCACCTAAAGTTCACTTCATAAGTGTATAAAGAAACTATGTATTGTATTTTCAATTGCTTATATAAATATTAGTCTTGGTTTAGAATTTTAAAGTTCATGAACTATGAGAAAAAACTAAGATACGATCAAAATTGTAGAACAACAAAATTATTTATACTAATTTACAAGCCACGCTGTTTAAGCGTGTCATTAAAAAATAAATCTTTTAATCTCTCCACACAATCTCCACACAATCTCCACACAACATCAGCAATTCATAAACACTGCTATTTCAAAATAGTAGTATCTAAAACCCCCCCTCTGAAAAAGCATGTCAACACATTATCATTTAATAGGTTCAATACTTATTACAACTGTACTTTTAATCGGCTGTACACAAGCCAAAGATGCTGAACAGTCCCCAACAGAAATGCCACCAGCGGTTGTCAGTACCATCACGGTATTACCGCATTCCATGAATTTAATTGAAAATCTTCCAGGCCGTGTTGTCGCTTACCGTATTGCTGAAATTCGCCCGCAAGTAGGTGGAATTGTTGATAAAGTACTTTTTAAGCAAGGCTCTTATGTGCAAGCAGGTCAACCGCTTTTTAAATTGAATTCTGAAATATTTCAGGCAGATGTAAAAAGCAATCAAGCCACTTTAAACCGTGCACAAGCTGAGGTGACACGTTTGCAGGTGCTGTTAAAACGCTACACTGAATTAGTAAAAGTAAATGCGGTTAGTCAGCAGGAATACAACAATACCGAAGCAGATTATCAAAAAGCAAAAGCCGATGTGGCGCAAATGCAAGCCATGTTAAGCAGACAACAACTTAATCTTAAATATGCGACTGTTACAGCCCCTATCTCGGGAACGATTGGTGAAATCTTAGTGACTGAGGGTGCATTAGTTGGTCAAGGTGATACTAATGCAATGGCCGTAATACAACAGATTAATAAAGTCTATGTTGATGTAAAGCAATCAATTAGTGATTATGAAAAACTACAGGAAGCTTTACAGCAAGGTGACGTGTCAAATACCAAACATACGGTTGAAATCCTAAATAGTCAGGGTAAACCTTATAACGTTACAGGTGAAATCCTATTTTCGGATACTAAAGTTGATCCTGATACGGGTGATGTCACAATCCGTATTTTAGCCAATAATGAAAATCAAAAACTTTTGCCAGGCATGTATGTTCGAGTCAATATGAGCCGAGCTCAAGTTGAAAATGCGCTCCTAGTTCCAGAACAAGCGATTCAACATGATATTAGTGGTAAAGCCAATGTTACGATTGTTAATCAAAAAGGTTTAGCGCAAAGCAAGCCTGTTCAGCTTGGTCAACGTTATCAAAATAACTATGTGATCAAACAAGGGTTACAAGCAGGTGAGAAAGTCATTGTTGAAGGGGCTGATCGTATACAGCCTGAGCAAAAATTAAAAATTAAGCAGTGGCAACCTACAAATATTAAGGAAAATGGAGGACAGCAATAATGTCCCAATTTTTCATTAGGCGTCCTATTTTTGCATGGGTGATTGCTTTATTTATTATTCTGTTGGGTGTACTAAGCATCCCCAAGTTACCTATTGCACGATTCCCAAGTGTTGCGCCACCACAGATTAGTATTACGGCAATCTATCCAGGTGCTACGCCAAAAACATTGAATGATAGTGTTGTGACCTTGATTGAGCGGGAAATGTCAGGTGTCAAAAACTTACTTTATTACAGTTCAAGTTCAGATAGTTCTGGAACAGCAACAATCACCGCAACATTTAAACCAGGTACAGATGTAGAACTTGCACAAATTGATGTGCAAAACAAAATTAAAGCCATTGAGTCACGCTTACCTCAAACAGTGCGACAACAAGGGCTGATGGTCGATGCTGCGTCGTCTGGTTTTTTAATGATGGTGGGCTTAAGTTCACCGAATGGCAAATATAGTGAAATTGATGTCAGTGACTATATGACTCGCTATGTGATTGAAGAATTAAAGCGGGTTGACGGTGTTGGTAAAGTCCAAAATTTTGGTGCTGAAAAAGCCATGCGGATTTGGGTCGATCCAGATCGTTTGGTTTCTTATGGATTGAGTATTCAAGATGTGAATACAGCCATCCAAAACCAAAACTTGCCGATATCACCAGGTCGTATTGGTGATGTTCCTGCTTTGACGGGGCAACAAATTACTATTCCTTTAACTGCTCAAGGTCAATTAGAAACTGTAGAGCAATTCAAGAAAATTAGTTTACGTGCTCAACAAAATGGCGCCAATGTTCGACTGTCGGATGTCGCTCGTGTCGAAATCGGGGCACAGATGTATAACTTTGCGATTTTAGAAAATGGCAAAGCCTCTACAGCTGTGGCGATACAAATGAGTCCTGGTGCCAACGCTGTCAAGACTGCAGAAGGTGTTAAAGCGAAAATTGAACAGTTAGGTTCAGCACTGCCTGATGGTATGAAATTCTCTATACCTTACGACACTGCACCTTTTGTAAAAATCTCGATTGAAAAAGTAATCATGACATTGCTTGAAGCTATGGCATTAGTTTTTATTGTCATGTTTATCTTTTTACACAATGTTCGATACACCTTAATTCCGGCGATTGTTGCACCGATTGCATTGCTTGGCACATTCTCAGTCATGCTGCTTGCTGGTTTTTCGATTAATGTGCTGACCATGTTCGGTATGGTGCTTGCGATCGGGATTATTGTCGATGATGCGATTGTGGTCATTGAGAATGTTGAACGCATTATGGCGACAGAAGGCTTATCTCCAGTTGAAGCCACATCTAAAGCCATGAAGGAAATTACCAATCCGATTATTGGCATCACCTTAGTGTTAGCCGCTGTATTCTTGCCGATGGCATTGGCGTCAGGCTCAGTGGGGATTATCTATCGTCAGTTCACCATTACCATGTCGGTTTCAATTTTATTCTCAGCTTTCCTTGCACTGACATTAACCCCTGCGTTATGTGCAACGATGTTAAAACCGATTGATCAAGACCATCAGAAAAAGGGTGTTTTTGCATCGTTTGATCGCAGTTTTGAGAAGCTGAACAATCGCTATGAACGCAGTTTATTTAAAGTAATTAAACATAAAACCCTCGCAATGTTATGTTTCTTAGGCATTGTCATTGTGCTGATTTTTAGTTTTAAACACGTTCCGACTGCGTTTATGCCAGAAGAAGATCAGGGGTGGTTTATGACTTCGATTCAACTTCCTGCGGATGCAACTCAAGAACGTACCCGTAAAGTCGTTGCTGAGTTTCAAAATTATTTAGACCAAGAAACGGGGATTAAAGACAATATGGCGGTCTTAGGTTTTGGTTTTAGTGGATCTGGTCAGAATACAGCGATGTATTTTACCAATCTATTGCCATTCGAAGAGCGTACTATTACGGCACAAGAAGTCGTGAATAATGCCAATATAGCGATGGCTGAAAGTTCAGAAGGTCAAACCATGTCTGTGTTACCACCAGCAATTGATGAATTGGGTAACTCATCTGGTTTTTCACTGAGATTATTAGATCGTGGCAATATTGGCATGCCTGCTTTAAGAGAAGCACAAGATCAGCTTTTAGCATTAGCAGCACAAAGTAAAATCGTGGCGGAGGTCTATCCTGAAGGTTTGCCAGATGGCAGTTCTGTACAGCTTAAAATTGATAGAGATAAATTGCAGGCATTAGGTGTTAATTTCAGTGATGTGACCGATATTATTTCAACCTCAATGGGTTCGATGTATATCAATGATTTTCCAAATCATGACCGTATGCAGCAAGTCATTGTGCAACTTGATGCCAAATCACGCATGAGTATTGAAGATATTCTTCAGATTAAGGTGAACAGTCAAAGCGGTAAATTGGTTTCAATGTCTGAAATAATTACTCCAATTTGGCAACATTCCCCACAACAATACAATCGTTACAACGGTCGTCCATCATTGAGTATTTCTGGCAGTCCAGCAGCAGGTATATCTTCAGGACAAGCCATGACTGAGATGGAAAATTTGATTGAACAACTTCCGAAAGGTGTGGGTTATGAGTGGACTGGGATTTCTCTAGAAGAAAAACAGTCGGAATCACAAACCTTGTTTTTATTACTGTTGTCGATGTTAGTCGTTTTCCTTGTCTTGGCAGCGCTTTATGAAAGCTGGTCAATTCCATTCTCTGTGATGCTAGTTGTCCCTCTAGGGTTGATTGGCGCCTTTTTAGCAGTAATGTTACGTGGTATGCCAAATGATATTTTCTTTAAGGTCGGCATGATCACGATTATTGGTCTATCTGCAAAGAATGCTATTTTGATTGTTGAGTTTGCAAAAGCACTAAGAGAAGAAGGAATGGGTTTAGTGGAGGCAACCGTTGCAGCCGCTAAATTGCGCTTACGTCCAATCCTAATGACATCTTTGGCATTTACCTGTGGCGTTATTCCTTTAGTCATTGCCAGTGGCGCTAGTTCTGAAACTCAAAAAGCGATTGGTACAGGCGTCTTTGGCGGCATGATCAGCGCAACAATTCTAGCTGTTATTTTTGTACCGATTTTCTTTATTGTCGTCATGAGCATGGTTGAGAAATTCTCGAAACGTAAAGCGGCACATTAAGCATCAAAACTGAGAATAAAAGCTGTGGGTTAACGAGTTTAGCCCACAACAAATCTTTCATTTACATCTTTATTTCAGAATTGATTTAATAAACCATCAATATAGGTTTAATCATGAAAGCTACCAATCTTGATCCGAAACGCTGGTGGATATTGCTCGCTGTCGTGCTTGCATTTCTGCCGATTGTGATTGATATGACTGTACTGCATGTTGCGGTTCCCTCATTAACCCAATCGCTGAGTGCCACAAGTAACCAAGTCTTATGGATTATTGATATTTATCCATTACTTATGGCTGGACTTTTAGTTCCGATGGGAACTTTGGCTGATCGTGTCGGCAATCGTAAGATTCTGCTGATTGGCTTGGTTATATTTGGAATTGCCTCAGTCCTTGCGGCATTTTCCCAAACGGCTTCTATGCTGATTGCCGCACGTGCTTTATTAGCATTAGGCGGTGCCATGATTATGCCCTGTGTATTGGGTATTATTCGCAGAACCTTCGAAGACAGTCGCGAACGTGCCATTGCGCTGGGTATTTGGGGCACAATCGGATCAGCCGGTGCCGCCATTGGACCGCTCATTGGTGGGGGATTGTTAGAATATTTCTGGTGGGGTTCAGTTTTCCTGATTAACGTCCCAATCATGCTGGTTGTCGCACCAATGTGCTATTTCTTATTGTCCCGAAAAGAAGCTATAACCCCTGGACATTGGGCATTTGGTCAAGCGCTATTGCTGATTGTCGGTTTGATTTCGTTTGTATATGCACTAAAAGCAGGCTTAGGCGGTAAACAGTCGTTGTTGATTGTCTTGCCTTTGGTCGTTTTATCTATCGGCTTATTAACCATATTTGTACGCAAACAGCTGAATTCTCCTCAGCCGATGCTAGATCTTTCGCTATTTTCACGTCCTGCTATTTTAGCCGGCATTATTATGGCAATGGTTGCTGCAGGCGCTTTGGCAGGGGTTGAGTTAACTTTGGCAATGGAGCTGCAATATGTCATTCGTTTAACACCGCTGCAAGCCGGTCTTTTTATGGTTCCGATTATGGTTGCGGCCGCTATTGGCGGGCCTATTGCTGGTTTTTTATCCAATAAATTTGGACTCCGTCTGGTTGCGACCATGTCATTAATATTGGCAGCAATTGCGTTGGTCAGTTTGAGTTATTCAGATTTTCATCATCCGGGAATCATCGTTCCCTTTATTTTAGCTTCGATTGGATTAACACTGAGTATTGGTTTAACAGCTTCATCCATTGCGATCATGGGCTCAGTACCTGCAGAAAAGGGCGGTGCGGCAGGTTCACTTGAAAGTACAGGTTATGAACTGGGTACAGGACTAGGTATTACTTTATTTGGTGTTTTCATGGCCTATATATTTGGCAGTCATCTTCAAGTGCCGTCAGATTTAACTGCTGTTTTAGCAGAAAAAGCCAGACTTTCGATTGGTGATACCTATTTAGTGGCGAGCCAGTTACCCGTTGAACAAGGTACAGCATTGATTAACGCAGGTAAAATTGCCTTCAGTTCAGCTCATGTTAATTTATTATTAACAGCAGGGATTATCATCGGGATACTCTCCATTGTGGTATTTTTTATGCTAGCTAAATATCGAGATGAGAATTCATTGTGATGAAATTTATTTGAGGATCATCAAACAGAATGGTTAAGTTCAGACATCAATTTATCTTAAATTTATGGTTTAAATTAAGCCGTATTAATCTGAACTTAACACATTATAAATGAGTTGATGTCTTACGATTTAGTTGAATAGTAAAACAGCTGCCACCTAAGTTTTTGGATTTAGAATAATAAATATGACCTTGGTGTGCTTCAATAATTGCATCAATCACTGCCAAGCCTAATCCAGTACCGCCATCTAGACATGATCTAGAGTCTTCCAGTCGATAGAAGGGTTTGAACAGGTGTTTAAGATGCGATTCATCAATACCAGGACCTTCATCTTCAAACGTCAATACCCAATGTTCTGCTGTGGTTACAGATGTAATATTTATTTTTCCAGCATTCGAATATCTTAGAAAGTTAGAGAACAATGCAATAAAGACCTGTTCCATCCTTCTTATATCAACGCAAACCAATTTATCCGTCAAATTTAAAACAATAGTTAAACCTTTAACATGAAACCGTTCATTAAACATCTGCAGACATTTTTCAATACTATTTTTTAAATTGGTCTTTTCTAGTTCTAATCGTAATTGTTTATTTTCAATAAGTGTCAGTGTCCGTAAATCTTCCACAAGGTAAGATAAGCCTTCGACTTGGTTCAATAAGCTTAGGTGTAAAGCTTTATCGGCAATAAATATACCATCGACAATACCTTGCAAGCGACCTTGTAATATTGTCACAGGTGTTCGTAATTCATGTGCAATTGCAGCATTCCAAACAGTTGAATTCTTAACTGATACTTCAAGTTGGTTTGCCATTTCATTGAAGTTCTCAATAAGAGACTTGATTTCATGTGGAATATCATGATGTGGCTGTTTAATTCTGAGTGCTAAATTGCCTTGTTGAATTTGTTGAATAACATCTGCTAAATCACTAATTGGCTGTGTATAGCGTTTTCCATATTTAAAGGCGAGGATAGTAGAAAGAAAAAAGCCTGTTAATAGCACTAAAAACAGCCAGATAAAGTCAACGGAGGTAACTGAAAATTCATTTGAATTAATAACTTGTGTATTTAGAAAACCTATTTTTATCGCCCAGCTATAAACAAAATAGCCAATCATGAAAGATAACAGCGTAATGCCTAAATTGAATAGGCTCATCATGATAATAAACTGGAAGTTAATTCCAACAGAATTTTTAAAAAAGTTAAATTTCATGATTTTGATCTAAGCGATACCCCACGCCACGGACATTGATTAATAAGCCATTTACATCATTTTCTTCAAGTTTTTTGCGTAATTTGCTGATATGGCTATCTACAGTGCGATCTAAAGCATCACTTTCAGGCATACAGTTTTGGATCAATTCATTACGTGTAAAGACTTTATTCGGTGTTTTTGCCATCAAAAACAGTATCTTATACTCAGTTAACGTAAGGTTGAGCAACTGATTTCTTTGACCATTTGAAATGTAAACTTGATGATGATCTGGATTAATTTCAATATTTCTATAACGAATAATATTAGTTATTTCCATATTTTGGCTTGTACTTCGTCTAAGTACGGCTTGTATTCGTGCAATCACTTCGTTTGGGTTAAATGGCTTAATAATAAAGTCATCAGCACCCATTTTTAGCCCCATGATCTTATTCACTTGATCATCTAAGGCAGTCAGCATAATGACAGGTAAATGACTTGTTTGACGGATGATTTGTAGAATTTCCCAGCCATTTAGTTTGGGTAATTTAATATCAAGGAGAATCAGGTCGATAGAGTTGGCTTTTAGGCACTCTAAAGCTTGTTGTCCATCCAATGCACGGATGACCTGCATGTTTTCATTTTTTATGTATTTTTCAAGAATGTCACCAATATCATAATCATCTTCTACAACGAGAATGACGCTGTTTTCGAAGCTGTGCTGTAGATTTGGATACATATATTTTATCTTAGATGAAGTAGCTATGCATTTTAACATTTAATTGTGTAATGGAGATGATTAGACGAGCAGTCATTTATATTTGTAATTGAGGGGTGACATATAATAAAATTCGTTGCATATCAGTATTAATGAACAAAATGTCAATTATCATTCATTTAACATAATGGCTGTTATACGAAACGAGAGTGTTAGAACCCATTTAAAGTGTCTATATTCTCACCAATAAAAATGTCCGGTTTCTCCGAGGTAAAATATGACTTTTGAACAAAAATAAGCCATTGTTTATTCTTTTTATTTCCAACAAAATTCCAGAACTCATCTACTTCGAGAGATTCATAATGACTTTGCTGAGGCTGAATTTCATAGGTTGATTCAGTTAAAGTACGTAAAACTTTACCGATACTGATGCGCTCAACTTCAGCAATATCTCGTATACCGCTGCCTCTGACCATCAACTGTAATATTTTACGAGTAATACCTGACTTACATCCTAGATAGCTCAGTGCATGATCACCAATAAACTGACGTTTACAGTCTTTGCACTGATAGTTTTGTTTCCCATCTACTTTGATACCATTTTTCTTTATACTATCACTGAGGCAGGTTGGACATTTGATTGCTAGAGTTATTTGCATTTCTCTATTTTATCAAAATCCAATCGGCTTTTTCTTCAGCATACTTTTTGAAACACTACCAAATTTTAAAGTTGTATATCATGAAATTATTAAAAATATTGAGTTTAGTTTGCTTAAGCATAAGTATTGGGGCTTGTGCTGAGCATAGTATGAGTCGAGCAAAAACAAGTACAATTCCACAAGTGAATAACTCAATCATCGATCAGAATGTTCAAGCGCTTTTTAATGAAATCTCAGCTGATGCTGTGTTTGTCACATATGATGGTCAAAATATTAAAAAATATGGCACGCATTTAGACCGAGCAAAAACAGCTTATATTCCTGCATCTACATTTAAAATTGCCAATGCACTAATTGGTTTAGAAAATCATAAAGCAACATCTACAGAAATATTTAAGTGGGATGGAAAGCCACGTTTTTTTAAAGCATGGGACAAAGATTTTACTTTGGGCGAAGCCATGCAAGCATCTACAGTGCCTGTATATCAAGAATTGGCACGTCGTATTGGTCCAAGCTTAATGCAAAGTGAATTGCAACGTATTGGTTATGGCAATATGCAAATAGGCACGGAAGTTGATCAATTTTGGTTGAAAGGGCCTTTGACAATTACACCTATACAAGAAGTAAAGTTTGTGTATGATTTAGCCCAAGGGCAATTGCCTTTTAAACCTGAAGTTCAGCAACAAGTGAAAGAGATGTTGTATGTAGAGCGCAGAGGGGAGAATCGTCTATATGCTAAAAGTGGCTGGGGAATGGCTGTAGACCCGCAAGTGGGTTGGTATGTGGGTTTTGTTGAAAAGGCAGATGGGCAAGTGGTGGCATTTGCTTTAAATATGCAAATGAAAGCTGGTGATGATATTGCTCTACGTAAACAATTGTCTTTAGATGTGCTAGATAAGTTGGGTGTTTTTCATTATTTATAAGAATTAGAAGTTTGAGGTTAATCTATTTTTGGTAGTGTTTCAAAAAGTATGCTGAAGAAAAAGCCGATTGGATTTTGATAAAATAGAGAAATGCAAATAACTCTAGCAATCAAATGTCCAACCTGCCTCAGTGATAGTATAAAGAAAAATGGTATCAAAGTAGATGGGAAACAAAACTATCAGTGCAAAGACTGTAAACGTCAGTTTATTGGTGATCATGCACTGAGCTATCTAGGATGTAAGTCAGGTATTACTCGTAAAATATTACAGTTGATGGTCAGAGGCAGCGGTATACGAGATATTGCTGAAGTTGAGCGCATCAGTATCGGTAAAGTTTTACGTACTTTAACTGAATCAACCTATGAAATTCAGCCTCAGCAAAGTCATTATGAATCTCTCGAAGTAGATGAGTTCTGGAATTTTGTTGGAAATAAAAAGAATAAACAATGGCTTATTTACGCCTATCATCGAGAAACAGGTGAAATTGTTGCTTATGTTTGGGGTAAACGAGATTTAGCTACAGTCTAACAATTGAAGACAAAGCTTAAACAATTAGATATTCACTACACCCGAATTGCAAGTGATCATTGGGACAGTTTCATCACTGCTTTTAAAAATGGTAAGCAAAGTATTGGTAAATTTTTTACTGTAGGTATTGAAGGCAATAATTGCAAAATAAGGCATAGAATTAGGCGTAGCTTCAGAAGAAGCTGTAATTTTTCAAAAAAGCTTGAAAACCATTTTAAAGCTTTTGATTTAGCCTTCTTTTCTTTTACATCAATAATGGCTTCATTTAAAGGCAGCATACTTTTTGAAGCACCACCAAAATTTTATGTTAAGTAGAGACTAAAAATGCCCTTGATTAAGGGCTTACAAGGGCATTTTGTATAAGGTGTATTATGTTAATTTTAGAATTTCTTCATTAGAGAGATGGATCCGTAAATTTGAACAACTCCTATAAGTGATATTCTGCTCCTCAAATGATGTTATAAACATCAATATATGGAGTATTTTATGGCACGTAGACCAAGAAGAAATCATTCAAATGATTTTAAAGCTAAGGTAGCACTTGCTGCGATTAAAGCAGAAAAAACACTTGCTGAATTGAGTGCTGAGTTTGATGTTCATCAAAACCAAATTATTGACTGGAAAAATCAATTGATCTCAGCTTCCTCGCAAGCTTTCGATCAATCAAAAGCTCCAACAGAACCACCCATCGATCTAAAAAAACTACATGCAAAAATCGGTGAGCAGGCATTAGAAATTGATTTTTTAGAAGGTGTGTTGAAGAAACTGGGCCGCTTCAACCACAAAAGTTAATCGACGACTCACTTCAGATTTCAGTATCTAAGCAAGCTAAGCTGCTGAAAGTCTCCCGTGGTTGTTATTACTATCGCCCAAAACCTGTGAGTGCATCAGATCTGAAGCTGATGCGATGTATTGATGAATTACATATGCAATATCCTTTTGCAGGCAGTCGTATGATGCGTGATTTGTTGAATCGTCAAGGACATCATATAGGACGACGTCATACACGTACTTTAATGAAGAAAATGGGTATTCAGGCGTTATATTGCAAACCAAATTTAAGCCAGGCTAATCAAGCTCACCGTAAATATCCATATCTGCTCAAAGGGTTGGCTATTCAGCGCAGTAATCAAGTGTGGTCTACGGATATAACGTATATCCCTATGGCAAAAGGCTTTGTTTATTTATGTGCTGTGATTGATTGGCATAGCCGCAAGGTACTTGCGCATAGGGTATCGATTAGTATGGAGGTGGATTTTTGTATTTCGGCTTTAAATGAAGCGATTGAAAAATATGGTCGACCTGAAATATTTAATACAGACCAAGGCAGCCAGTTTACCAGTGATGCATTTATTGATGTATTGAAATCAAATGGCATTCAAATCAGTATGGATGGTAAAGGTCGATGGGTAGATAATGTGATGGTTGAACGATTATGGCGGAGCGTTAAATATGAAGAGGTGTATCTCAAAGCTTATAGCAGTGTCACAGATGCGAAAAAGCAATTAAGTGCATATTTTGAGTTTTATAATTTGAAACGACCTCATTCGAGTCTAGACAAAATGACACCAAATGAGTTTTACTATGATCAGCTACCCCAACAAAACAAGGTGGCTTAACTAGAGCGGAATATCACTTATAAATACGCTTTTAGTTGTTCAAACAAGTGGGACCACCTCTATATCTCGATAGGTATAGTAGAGTGATATCTCGATAGGTATAGTGTTTTGCAGTTTAGAGGAGATATCGCGATGCATACGCGGAAGGCAATAACGGAGGCGCTTCAAAAACTCGGAGTCCAAACCGGTGACCTCTTGATGGTGCATGCCTCACTTAAAGCGATTGGTCCGGTCGAAGGAGGAGCGGAGACGGTCGTTGCCGCGTTACGCTCCGCGGTTGGGCCGACTGGCACTGTGATGGGATACGCGTCGTGGGACCGATCACCCTACGAGGAGACTCTGAATGGCGCTCGGCTGGATGACGAAGCCCGCCGTACCTGGCTGCCGTTCGATCCCGCAACAGCCGGGACTTACCGTGGGTTCGGCCTGCTGAATCAATTTCTGGTTCAAGCCCCCGGCGCGCGGCGCAGCGCGCACCCCGATGCATCGATGGTCGCGGTTGGTCCGCTGGCTGAAACGCTGACGGAGCCTCACGAACTCGGTCACGCCTTGGGGGAAGGATCGCCCGTCGAGCGGTTCGTTCGCCTTGGCGGGAAGGCCCTGCTGTTGGGTGCGCCGCTAAACTCCGTTACCGCATTGCACTACGCCGAGGCGGTTGCCGATATCCCCAACAAACGGTGGGTGACGTATGAGATGCCGATGCTTGGAAGAGACGGTGAAGTCGCCTGGAAAACGGCATCGGATTACGATTCAAACGGCATTCTCGATTGCTTTGCTATCGAAGGAAAGCCGGATGCGGTTGAAACTATAGCAAATGCTTACGTGAAGCTCGGTCGCCATCGAGAAGGTGTCGTGGGCTTTGCTCAGTGCTACCTGTTCGACGCGCAGGACATCGTGACGTTCGGCGTCACCTATCTTGAGAAGCATTTCGGAACCACTCCGATCGTGCCTCCGCACGAGGCCGTCGAGCGCTCTTGCGAGCCTTCAGGTTAGAGGCCGTCGACAATGATAATCTGGATCAACGGACCTTTCGGCGCCGGAAAGACGACGCTCGCTAAGCGGCTGCGCGATCGGCGTTCCAAATCGCTGATCTTTGACCCCGAGGAAATCGGGTTCGTGGTGAAAGAAACGGTCCCCATGCCAGCGAGCGGAGACTATCAGGATCTCCCCTTGTGGAGGGGACTTACGATCGCGGCGGTCAGGGAGATTCGAAGGAATTACTCGCAGGACATCATCATCCCAATGACGCTCGTGCACCCGGACTATCTGACTGAGATACTCGACGGGGTAAGGCGGATCGACGATCAGCTGCTGCACATCTTTCTGACGCTCAACGAGGACCTATTGCGTCACCGGATCGCGAACCAGACCATGCATCCTGACCCGAATCGAAATGCGGAGATTCGAGAGTGGCGATTAGCGAATGTCGCCCGATGCTTGGCCGCAAGGGAACGGCTTCCATGCACAACCCGTGTTCTCGATAGTGGTGCACACACCAGCGATGAACTCGCAGCGATGGTGCTCGACGGAATCGATGGGCGCACCTGATCGCCTTCGACGCCTGCGCAAAGCGTAGCGCGAGGGTGGCGGGCTCACGACCAAACGCCCAGAGGTCGATCATCGCAGGGATGTTTGGCTTTGTGGTGCGGACGACGGGACTCGAACCCGTACTCTCACAGAGAAGCAGATTTTCGTACCACCTCGACTTTCGCCGCCGTCTGATGACGTTCGTGGTCTGGACTGTCCCTTCGCCATTGCCCGAAGGCTTTAGGCGCCGCCCGTCCAGTCTCTACACCTTCCCCCGAAGGGGCTTGGCTCGGGATTGGCTTAGGGTATTGCCCGTTAGCGTTCCCCGACTTTGAGCGGTTCTACTCCGCGGATTTCCCCGCGGGCACTCCAATTTTAAAGTCTGCTGCGTCTACCGATTTCGCCACGTCCGCCTTTTTTCGCCGTTCCTAGCGCTCGTGCGATGCACCTATGTTGCACCTAGCGCCGAATCGTTCTTCGTCATCCTGAAAAACCACGTCTCCTAAAGCCTTGCATAGCTTATCTTTTCTCCACCACGAACTTTTTTGGGCACTGTTGCAAATAGTCGGTGGTGATAAACTTATCATCCCCTTTTGCTGATGGAGCTGCACATGAACCCATTCAAAGGCCGGCATTTTCAGCGTGACATCATTCTGTGGGCCGTACGCTGGTACTGCAAATACGGCATCAGTTACCGTGAGCTGCAGGAGATGCTGGCTGAACGCGGAGTGAATGTCGATCACTCCACGATTTACCGCTGGGTTCAGCGTTATGCGCCTGAAATGGAAAAACGGCTGCGCTGGTACTGGCGTAACCCTTCCGATCTTTGCCCGTGGCACATGGATGAAACCTACGTGAAGGTCAATGGCCGCTGGGCGTATCTGTACCGGGCCGTCGACAGCCGGGGCCGCACTGTCGATTTTTATCTCTCCTCCCGTCGTAACAGCAAAGCTGCATACCGGTTTCTGGGTAAAATCCTCAACAACGTGAAGAAGTGGCAGATCCCACGATTCATCAACACGGATAAAGCGCCCGCCTATGGTCGCGCGCTTGCTCTGCTCAAACGCGAAGGCCGGTGCCCGTCTGACGTTGAACACCGACAGATTAAGTACCGGAACAACGTGATTGAATGCGATCATGGCAAACTGAAACGGATAATCAACGCCACGCTGGGATTTAAATCCATGAAGACGGCTTACGCCACCATCAAAGGTATTGAGGTGATGCGTGCACTACGCAAAGGCCAGGCCTCAGCATTTTATTATGGTGATCCCCTGGGCGAAATGCGCCTGGTAAGCAGAGTTTTTGAAATGTAAGGCCTTTGAATAAGACAAAAGGCTGCCTCATCGCTAACTTTGCAACAGTGCCGTTTTATCTGCATTTAGCCGTTCCAGTTCTAGATCAACCGCGGCAATATCTTCTTCAACCGCTTCATCCCACAGATGGATTTGTTTTGCCGTTAAGTGTTCATTCTTTTGGGCGAATTTGTGCTTTTTAAACAGCGCCAGTTCATGCTCGTATTTTTGATTGAGAATAGAAAGATGTTGAACTTTAGAATCTAATTGCTGGTTTGATTGTGCTAGAGACTGATGCTGCATCGCCAACTGCCGGGTAAATTCCAGCAGTTGTTCATGGGTCAGTTGGCTTAAGTCAGGCAGCGTATTCATGACCGCAGTATGCCTGAGGTCATGAAGAGAATGAAATAGAACGTTTGGAGAATAGCAGAATAGCCGAGCTTGGTTTAGAGCATTGTTACCACTTGCTGTCGTCCAATGCGCTGCCAGGGCAAACCCTGGATTAATGCCTGTAACTGTTCCGGGTTGAGGACCACGGTTTCACCTTGGTGAACTTGAGCCCAGTGGAATTTTCCCTGTTCCAGCCGCCTGGCACACAGCCAGATGCCCAGTCCATCATGTACCAGCACTTTCATACGATGACCACGTTTATTACAGAACAGGTAGGCGCAATGCGGTTTGATGTAGCCAAAGGCTCTCACCACCTGAGCCATGGTCGTATCCATACCTGCACGCATGTCCATGGGCTGGGTAGAGAGCCAAATTTCATTGATACGGATCATGTTGCCAGTGCCTTGAGTAATTCTGCCAAGGCAGGTATTTCTGATGTCTGCCATTTTAGCTGAATATCATTATTCGTATGAGGCACGGTGATACACAACGTGATCCTCTCATCAATAGGTTGGCTGATTGCAGCAGTGTAAGGCAAAGCAATAAATGCTGGATTCACATGAGTAGGATCCTGCACGGCACCATCATGATGGCTGAAGATCCTGATCCAACGACTGACAAGGTTGGCATTAATACTATGTTGCAGTGCGACCGAAGCGATCGAGGTATTAGGATTTTTGCAGGCATTGACAATACTGAATTTGAATTCTTTGCTGTATGTTCTGCGTTTTTTAGCAACAGGAGGTGTTGCTGAATATATATCCATGTTCATAGATTAAGTCCCCACTTGTTTTTAGGTGGGAACTAAATTAAGGCTTATAGGATCGCTTGGTAAGGCTGTGTTAGCTGGATGCTTACTTTCTTTTACCTTAATAACGTATTTTTTTAACGGCAGCATACCTTTTGAAACACCACCAAATTATTTATGTTCCACCAGCACATATACTTCCCTATCGAAAAATCTGATAAGAATTGATTATTTTGATACAAAACCTGAAAACTGGGAGTGCTTATATGGACATATATAATATTTCCGGATAAATATAAAACTACTCCACAAGAAGAAAGGCAGAATTTAATCTCAGTCCGAAGTAACAGTACTCTCAAAGACCAAATGTAAAGAAGCATACTTAAGAAAATAAATTTCAATAATGCATGAGGATGTAATTAGTTTCAGGGTGCTAAGAAAGTGTAGCAACTTGCTACACTTTTTCGCTTTTTTGAATCAGCTGTTTTAAGAAATCTTCTAATTGTAAGAGACTGGCTTCGTCAATTTCCGAGATATTCAGAGAAACCTTAAGCTGTTTTTGATTCAGTTTGATATTCCCCGCAATCTTACCGGCATATTCAATTTTTCTGACCACGGATGTTGTGGTCAGTTTTTCTGGATTCTGACTCAATAGTTTTTCAGCATAAGTAGTAACTTTGCTTTGCTCGAGTTTTTTGTCTTTTAATTTTTCCCAAGCTCCGAGTAAGGCCACTTCGGCTTCAGAGAGTTGTTCAAGATGATCCGATAGAAATTTTTTGAATGCAGTTGCAGCAGTACGGCCTAGCAAGCCTGGTTCCACATCAAGGTCATTTAAAATTGCTTGCGGCAGTTTTTCGTATGCTAAATACTTGTACATATCTTCGCGATTTAAACCCAGTGAATTGGCTAAACGTTGCTTGTTTTTCTTTAATTTCTCATCAAGTGAGTTCAGGCCAATAAAAATCTCATAATCTGTCAGATCCTGACGCTTTAAATTCTCTGCCAGGGTTAACAAAGATGCTTCTACATTATTTGCATCAATTATAATGGCTTCAATCACAGACTTTCCGAGTAATTGATGTGCCCGTAAGCGTCGCTCGCCTGCAATCAGTTCATATTTCAGATTATCCAGTTTACGCACTGTAATGGGCTGCAAAAGGCCGATTTCATTAATAGAATCCGCCAGTTCTTTTAACTGTGACTCTTCAAATATTTTACGCGGCTGGTTTGGACTTCGGCTGATATCCTCAATAGGGACATTACGTCTAAACTCTTTCGGCTCTTTAATATTGTCTTTCTGTGCTTGCTGATGTTTTTCTGTATTCTGTTTCAGTTTCTGAGCTAAAAGCTCTTTGGTGCTTGCCATAATGCTCTCAGGTTTTAATTTTCACTACAATTTCATTGGCAAGGCTTTCAAAAGCCTTACGTACTTTTGAATTTTTTTCTACTTTCAAAAGTGGTTGTTGCAGAATCGCTGCTTGATTGACTTTAGTACTTTGAGGAATTGTGGTTTCTAAAATTTTACCTACCTGTTTCAAGGCTTCATCCCGAATCAGCTTACAGACATTCTGACGTTCATCATGCTTAATTAGTAAAGCGCCTAAAAGCTCTAAATCTGGATTAATACGTTTGATTTTTTCAAGATGATTTAAAAGATCTGTTACCCCATACAATCCATATTGTGATCCTGATTCGATAGGGATAATGACATGTGTTGAAGATGCCAAGGCATTGCTTGTTAATAATTTAAGGCTAGGTGGACAGTCGATCAATATAAAATCATAAAGATCTTTTAATAGTTTTAACTTGATATTTAACTCTTCAGAAGGACGGGGAGCTTCTTCTTTTAGTTGATCTTCAGTTTTTCCTAAATTTAAGGAACCATAAATTAATGATACTTTTTCAAAGTTCGTTTCTTCTTGTAATGCATCTGCCAACAACGAAATATCGCCCACTAGTAATTCTGCTGTAGTGACAGCAATTTCGCTTGGATGTTGGATCCCAATGTGTAAACTTGCGTTTGCTTGAGGATCTAAATCAATGACTAAAACTTTGTAGCCAAGATTGGCAAGTTCTGAGGCTAGGTGTACAACAGTCGTTGTTTTGCCACATCCGCCTTTATGGTTAGCAACAGTAATAATTTTTGCAGACATGCGTGTCAGATGCTTCCTTATTTCAATGTTTAGTAATATAAATAACTTTCATTCATCTTACTATAGTTTTTAAATTTATAAATCCTATTTATTCAGCTGTAAAACAACTTAAAAAATAAATTTTTAACTAAGCTAGCTTAATTAAAAATTAGAATAATTAGTTATTTAGCTAATTAATAATTAGGATCATATTTTTATTATATAAAACAAGTGCTTGTAACTTTAAAAGTGGAAGGTTTGTCACTATAAAGTGGAAGGTTTGTCACTATAAAGTGGAAGGTCTGTCACCGTAAAGTGGAAGGTCTGTCACTATAAAGTGGAAGGTTTGTCACTATAAAGTGGAAGGTCTGTCACTAGGGTGGAAGGTTTGTCACTACTATTTTTATAACTGCTATTTTTATTTAAAAATAATTTAAAAAACAAATATTTAAGCTGTTAATAAAGTCTCATAACTAAGCTTTAAAGGTGGAAAGATTGTCACTGTATCTTCTTAACCTGTGGATAATCTGTTTTTATTGGATATTTCCTGATGATTATATGTGCAGTTATACCTTTTAAATCTAACAAAAAGGTGGAAGCCTTGTCACATCAGGGTTTTTATCTGACTTAACCTAACTAGACCTGAATGAAAAAAGTAAAAATAGACCTTCTGAACTGTAATTTCGAGACTAAAGGTGGAAGGTCTGTCATCATGGGGTGGAAAGATTATAATTAATTCCACTTTAAGTGCAGGAAATCGGCTAAAATGCTTCTTTTTGATGACAAACTTTCCACTTTTAGAATATTGTGGTGAAAGTCTTGAAAGTTTTTCCACTTTTGTATATAAAAACTAAGTTAAATTATAAATATCACGGTTATGACAGAATCTGAACCATTGCAAGAAGAATCGAATTATATTCCTTACTGTATAGGCAACATTCGCCATAATGGCGTTGTCAGTACCAGTAACCGTTTAATTCGCCCAATCGAATTATCAGCCAATGAATATAAGGCACTTTTATATGCAATGGCGGTTGCGAATTATAGTGAGAAAAATAGGGTAGATGGTGAAATTACCGAACAAACTTATATTTATTTGTATAAGGATGATTTGGCAGATTTACTAGGATTAAATAAACGTAATTCAATTAATGTTGCAATAGATCGGATTTATAAAGAGCTTTCATCCCGGGTAGCTCATTTTATTATTGAGGAGCCAGCTGATAATGGTAAGAGAAAGACTAAAAAAGTACATTCTGTCGTTCCCATTATCCGTGAGTTAAGATGGGAAGATGATTCTAAAAATGCGATTCAGATTCGTTTTACCAGTGAGGTGTTGCCGTATTTCACTCAACTGGCTGGGGGTAATTTTACTACCTATCAGCTAAAACATCTTTTTGCCCTAGATTCTGTTGCCAGTATGAGTCTTTATACTTATTTCATTAAAAACGAATTTAAGTACGCCAATCAAAAGAGTTATGAAGTGCCATTACTTTTAGAAAACTTGAAAGCACTGATTGATATTAATGAAACCAAATATGATCGCTGGGTAGATTTTAGACGCTATGTATTAGACAAAATAGTGGCAGAAATTAACGAAAATACAGATCTACAGTTAGAGTATGAAACCGTTAAGAAAGGCCGTCCAATTGTAGGTGTGAATTTTAAACTGCATCATCGGATTGCTGATAAGGCACTGGATGAATTTGCAGTGATTGAAAAAATCTATCTTGATGTTCCATTTGAAGACAATGCATCCGTAAAAGAATTAGGGGCTAAATTCGATATGAATGTACGTTCTTGGTATATTTTTAATAATGATGAAAATTATCAGCAGTTCAAGAAGTGGTTTAAAAAAGTAGGATGCCTCACTGACTCTCAAGCAAATATTGTCATTAATGACACTTTATTCCAAATGGATTTTGCTGAAATTGGTATGGGGTTGAATGACTTTAAACGAAATATGAAGCATAAACTTAAAAGTAATCCGGAATTCGTCCATAGTATTCGTGAAAGACTGAATGATATTTTTGGTAAAGAGTTGATCTAGCGAAAAGTGTAGCAACTTGCTACACTTTTTAGATATATGTTCGTAAAGAATACAAGTGGTAAGGACCTTAGGATAAAAACGACTCTGTTGCATAAAGTGTGAAAATTGAGACTGAACCGTACCGGGTTTGTCGGAGACCAACTTTCTTGAGAGAATGTTCCAATGACAAAACCAAAATATACCCCTGAAATCAGAGAAAGAGCGGTTCAATTATTGATTGAATCTGAAAAAGATTATCCTTCTACTTGGGCTGCAATCACAGCTATTGCACCTAAGATTGGTTGTACTCCTGAAACATTGCGTGTTTGGTATTTAAAGCATATGGATCAACTAAATCCTGCCAAAGTACAACAGATATCTGACCAAGAAAAAATGAAGCAAATGGAACGTGAAATTAAAGAATTAAAACGTGCCAATGAAATTCTACGTAAAGCAGCCGCTTTTTTCGCCCAGGCGGAGCTCGACCGCCCACACAAATAATGGTGGATTTTATCCAGAACAATAAAGATCGATATGGTGTTGAAGCGATTTGTAGAATTTTACCGATTGCAGCTTCGACCTATTATCGGGCTTTAGATCTCGTTGATAACCCAGAACATCGAGCGAAACGTGCTCTGCATGATTTATATCATGCAGAGCAAATCAAACGTATTTGGAAAGAAAGTTTAGGTCGATATGGTGTGCGTAAGGTCTGGCAACAATTGAAACGTGAAGGTTATGTTATCGCACGTTGTACAGTTGCTCGATTGATGCAGAAGCTAGGTATACAAGGTGTTTGGCGTGGTAAGAATAAACAAACCACCCGTAGCCGAGATGATCAAAAACGAGCAGATGACTTAGTAAAACGCAATTTTAATGCAGATCATCCTGACCCTTGCGAAGCAATGCTTCTCAGGTCGCTGACTTCACGTATATTCAAACTCATTCAGGCTGGGTCTATACCGCCTTTATTATTGATGTGTTCTCGCGAGCAATTGTTGGATGGAAAGTATCAACACGTATGAATACAGATATGGTGCTCGATGCACTGGAGCAAGCATTGCATGATCGAGGCATGCCAAAGAACGTGATTCATCATAGTGACAGAGGCGTGCAATATCTTTCCATTCGTTATACCAATCGTTTAGAAGCAGCAAATTTACGAGCATCAGTCGGTACGACCGGTGATTCATACGATAATGCTTTGGCTGAAACGGTGAATGGCTTATACAAAACAGAGGTGATTGAATATTTAAAAGCGGATTGGCAAGGTTTAGCAGATGTACAACTTGCGACACTAAACTGGGTAGATTGGTTCAATAAAGAGCGTGTACACAGTGCACTGGGTTATGTATCACCTTTTGAGTTTGAAGCAATGTACTATGATAAGATTAACCCGTTAGGTCAGGTGGCCTAACTTAAATAAAAAAGTCTCCGACAAACCCGGTACGGTTCAGTTCACAAACTACATTACAGGTCAGTCTATTTTGACAGATGGTGGAATGGTTTACCGTTAACATCAATATAAGGAATACAAAATGAAAGCAGCTCGTTTTTATGACCGAGGGGATATTCGAATTGAAGATATCCCTGAACCGAAAGTACTTCCAGGCACAGTTGGAATTCAAGTTGCGTGGTGTGGTATTTGCGGTACGGATTTACATGAATTCATGGAAGGTCCTATTTTTATTCCACCTTGTGGTCACCCACACCCAATTTCGGGAGAATCTGCACCTGTAACAATGGGACATGAATTTTCAGGGGCACTGTTGCAAAGTTAGCGATGAGGCAGCCTTTTGTCTTATTCAAAGGCCTTACATTTCAAAAACTCTGCTTACCAGGCGCATTTCGCCCAGGGGATCACCATAATAAAATGCTGAGGCCTGGCCTTTGCGTAGTGCACGCATCACCTCAATACCTTTGATGGTGGCGTAAGCCGTCTTCATGGATTTAAATCCCAGCGTGGCGTTGATTATCCGTTTCAGTTTGCCATGATCGCATTCAATCACGTTGTTCCGGTACTTAATCTGTCGGTGTTCAACGTCAGACGGGCACCGGCCTTCGCGTTTAAGCAGAGCAAGCGCGCGACCATAGGCGGGCGCTTTATCCGTGTTGATGAATCGTGGGATCTGCCACTTCTTCACGTTGTTGAGGATTTTACCCAGAAACCGGTATGCAGCTTTGCTGTTACGACGGGAGGAGAGATAAAAATCGACAGTGCGGCCCCGGCTGTCGACGGCCCGGTACAGATACGCCCAGCGGCCATTGACCTTCACGTAGGTTTCATCCATGTGCCACGGGCAAAGATCGGAAGGGTTACGCCAGTACCAGCGCAGCCGTTTTTCCATTTCAGGCGCATAACGCTGAACCCAGCGGTAAATCGTGGAGTGATCGACATTCACTCCGCGTTCAGCCAGCATCTCCTGCAGCTCACGGTAACTGATGCCGTATTTGCAGTACCAGCGTACGGCCCACAGAATGATGTCACGCTGAAAATGCCGGCCTTTGAATGGGTTCATGTGCAGCTCCATCAGCAAAAGGGGATGATAAGTTTATCACCACCGACTATTTGCAACAGTGCCGAAAATAGCATTGATTTAGAGCTTTATGATCCAAAGCATACTGCAACCAACCAAACACAGGGTTTGAAATTACTGAGCAGTGAAAAACCTAGAACATTAACCAATGTCCCACTTAAAGTAACGACCACTAATATTCCATTAAGACATAGTGCCGCAGTAAGGGCAGCAGAAACCATGCTGATGGCGGATAGTACAACTTCAACCACTTTTTATAATTGTACAACAGGTTTTAATGTGAAAAACGCTGCGGGTACAAAATTTGCGACCACAGCGGCTCACTGTAAGAATTACAAAATTACTGTAGATGACCGCAAGACAACTGGCAATGATAATATTGCACTAACCTTTGTGGGAGACTTCTGGAATGGTAGTCAGGATTTCCAAACCATGAGTTTAGTATCATCTACACATACCTTGAACCCAGAATTTTTCGCCAGTGACAATGTGGTCAAAACTCTAACTGGTCGACGTACACAAGGTAACACACCTGTTGGTACGTATGTCTGTCATTATGGAATGAAAACTGGTTATAGTTGTGGTACGGTTCAGTCGACCGCATTTAAAGCATTTGGTACTGACAATAAATGTGGACCATCAGGGGCAGGTGTGTGTAATGCAACATGGGTAAAAGTTTCAGGTCCAACGTTGGATTGTTGGGGTGGCGATAGTGGTGGTCCAATCTTTATTGGAAGTGTGGCGGCAGGGTTATTATCTACTGCAACTTATCAAGGCACATGGAGTTCTTCCATGAAAGGTCAGGGGTATTGCGGAGGTGCCGCCAAACCTAATGGATATATGACCTATATGTCTACTGATGAACTCTATAAAGAGGGTTACTCATTATTATACGGACAATAACGATGACTAGAATATTTATACTGATGTTCGTCGTTGGACTTTTGAGCGCTTGTCATAAGCCTTCATCAGCCGATCAGTCCAAGATACAAGAATTACAAGTGATGTCCTTTAGTGAGCAGACCTTGGCGCAATTTTCTTGGGAATTAATCGAGGCAACAAATGCTAATAGTGAACGTATAGATTCATTATTTCTGGCTTCAAAACCTGACCAACCTATCACGCTAAAATTTGCAGAAAAGATGCTGTATATTGGGAATTTGTTTTGTAATATAAATTCGATTGGTATTCATTTTAAGGGCAATCATTTATATGCTGAACAACCAATTGTTGCCACAATGATGGGCTGTCCTGATGATATCAACTTACGTGAAAGTACGATGATAGATATTCTGGTGAATGCTCCCACATTATATCTTCAATCTCGTAAGGGGCAGGCACAACTGCTTATAGAAACACAAAAAAAAGAGAAATTGATTTTTAAAGGTGTTCAAGTCAACAAGTAGTCTAAATTCTTGCAGTACACTGATGAAAATCATAAGGTAAAGTTAGATATGAGGAAGCCCAATCATTTAGTTGGGCTTCTTTGTTTAAATATAATTTTAAGAGCCGGTAACTTATTTTCTGTAAGTTCCCTTTTACTATTTTTCTTTTGAGTATTTTATTAATCTAATTCTTTTACGCACTCAATAAGTATTACCACTATACCAACTCTTAGAAAGAGCTTTGAATTCCCTATTTAACATAATGGTGGTTATACGCAATACACTTGTATATTAATATAAATATCAATCACTTGAAAATTTAGCCATGACTAAGAAAAAGCAAAAAATCGGCTTTTGTAATAAGTTGGTGAGTTTTTAAGCAGATCTGTAATATTTTGCCAGTAAATTTGATTAAAAAACGATCAATTTGGCAATCAGTGCCCATTTCATCGGCTTTCAGGATCCGAAACTATCCCCAATGGCTGTGGATAAAATTTAGGCTATTTTGTACGCCCTGGCGCACAACAATCTCGGCTCTTTGCGGCTACCAGGAACAGTGGAATTTTCCTATGATGAACTCATCAGGAACAGGAAGTTCCAAACAACAAGAATAAGAAAGATCGCACCAGGAGCGTGAGGTAAGACAGGAGTCATACCTAGCAACCCAATATGAGAAACCCCGGCAGGATGCTGGGGTTTTTTATTGTCTGCATTTAAGGTCTAATCAGTCTTAGCCAATTCATTTTGGTTGATAAGTTTAATCAGCGCATTTTGAACAAACTCATCAAGTTCAATCCCTTTTTCTTTTATGATGGTTTCTATCTTTGCTAGCGTTTCACTTTCTAATTCGAACTCGATTTCTGCTGATGTTTCCATGAGTAAATCATAGTTATTTTCGACTATCTTTTTAAAGGTTTCTTCTAGATCTTTTGTTGATGGAATATTGAAAGATAAGCGTAATGAGCTATTGATAATTTCAATATGGGTATACCCTAAATATTCAGTACTTTTTCCCACAAATCCTAAGTGCTTCATAAAAAACCTTAAATAAATATAGTAGAGAGCTGTCTAAATTAAGCCAGACTCTCTTTTACAAATTTTGGATCAACAATAAATAATCGAATAAGGGATGTTGCTGCTCCTGATGGTCTTCTCGCACCTTGTTCCCATGATTCAAGAGTACGTCTTGATACGCCAAGAATCTTAGCAAACTGATCTTGTGTTAGTTGAGCCTTTCTACGAGCTAACGCTACATCTGTCTCAGTGATTACGGTTCTTTTCGCTGCATTACTAGTAAGCATATCGTCGATGCCTTGTAATATTTCAGCTTCAATATCCCTAGTTGCTTCAAAAGCCTCAAGTTCTTTTTCAGTCATTAAACGAGTCATTTAGTTTCTCCACTAATGCTTGAAGAGTCTTCTTACTAAGCTGTACAGTTTGCTTTTTACTGTACAAGGTTAATAACCAAATCTCTCCATTTGCTAAACGATTAAAGTAGATGACTCTGACACCACCACTTTTACCTCTACCACCGCTAGTCCATCTAATCTTACGAATACCACCTGCATTAGGCTCTACATCTCCTGCTTCAGGATTTAATGCTAAGAATGTTTTGAATTCCTCATATTCTTCCTGAGTCCAATAAACAAGACAGTATTTAGTAAATAATGGAGTCTCACATATTGTATACATTGATTGCATTCATACTACCTTGTAGTAGTTTATTTTATACTACTTTGTGGTATTTTTAAATGATAATTCTGGCACTGTTGCAAAGTTAGCGATGAGGCAGCCTTTTGTCTTATTCAAAGGCCTTACATTTCAAAAACTCTGCTTACCAGGCGCATTTCGCCCAGGGGATCACCATAATAAAATGCTGAGGCCTGGCCTTTGCGTAGTGCACGCATCACCTCAATACCTTTGATGGTGGCGTAAGCCGTCTTCATGGATTTAAATCCCAGCGTGGCGCCGATTATCCGTTTCAGTTTGCCATGATCGCATTCAATCACGTTGTTCCGGTACTTAATCTGTCGGTGTTCAACGTCAGACGGGCACCGGCCTTCGCGTTTGAGCAGAGCAAGCGCGCGACCATAGGCGGGCGCTTTATCCGTGTTGATGAATCGCGGGATCTGCCACTTCTTCACGTTGTTGAGGATTTTACCCAGAAACCGGTATGCAGCTTTGCTGTTACGACGGGAGGAGAGATAAAAATCGACAGTGCGGCCCCGGCTGTCGACGGCCCGGTACAGATACGCCCAGCGGCCATTGACCTTCACGTAGGTTTCATCCATGTGCCACGGGCAAAGATCGGAAGGGTTACGCCAGTACCAGCGCAGCCGTTTTTCCATTTCAGGCGCATAACGCTGAACCCAGCGGTAAATCGTGGAGTGATCGACATTCACTCCGCGTTCAGCCAGCATCTCCTGCAGCTCACGGTAACTGATGCCGTATTTGCAGTACCAGCGTACGGCCCACAGAATGATGTCACGCTGAAAATGCCGGCCTTTGAATGGGTTCATGTGCAGCTCCATCAGCAAAAGGGGATGATAAGTTTATCACCACCGACTATTTGCAACAGTGCCTTTTCAGGCGTGGTTTATGCAGTTGGAGAGGGTGTAGATGATATCCAAATTGGGCAACATGTCGTAGTTGAACCCTACATTATTGCTGACGATGTGCCGACTGGCCCCAATGATAAGTATCATTTATCAAAAAATATGAACTTTATTGGTTTAGGCGGACGCGGTGGTGGTCTTTCTGAAAAAATTGCAGTTCAGCGGCGTTGGGTACATCCTATTTCAAATGATATTCCTTTAGACCAAGCAGCATTGATAGAACCTTTATCTGTCGGTCATCATGCCTATGTCAGAAGTGGCGCAAAAGCTGGCGATATCGCACTGGTTGGTGGAGCAGGCCCAATAGGCTTACTTTTATCTGCTATTTTAAAGGCTAAAGGTCTCACGGTTATCATTACTGAACTGAGTGCAAAACGTAAAGAAAAAGCGATAGAAGCGGGTGTTGCCGATTATGTACTAGACCCATCTAAGGTTGATGTAGTTGCTGAGGTAATGAAAATTACAGAAGACCGCGGTGTAGATGTCGCTTTTGAATGTAGTAGTGTCAATAAAGTCATGGATACACTCGTTGCAGCAATGAAACCAACTGGTGTAGTCGTTATCGTTTCTATTTGGAGCCATCCTGCCACAATTAATGTGCATAGTGTGGTCATGAAAGAGCTCGATATTCGTGGAACGATTGCTTATGTCAATGACCATCAGGAAACCATCCGTTTAGTCGAGCAAGGTAAGATTAATCTAGAACCTTTTATTACCCAACGTATTGCATTAGATGATCTTGTTTCTAAAGGCTTTGAAACGCTGATTCATAATAATGAGTCTGCTGTAAAAATTATTGTTCATCCATAGTAAAGCCTAATTTGAATAAGCTAGAAATAAACTCTATGTAGCTATTTCTAATATCTTTATCGATAGAGAATGAGTCTGTACGTACAGATTCATTCTCAAATTTACAGTGTTGAGTGCCAGTATGATTTTGATCATAGAGCCTAGTAAAGATATAAGGCTTTGTTGCATAAATATGTAAGCATCTGATTTAAATAGATTTAATTTTAGATCAAAAAATAATCAAAACTTTTAAAATCATATAGTTATGAAATCTTTGTGCAACAAAGCCGTTGCAGGTGGAAAACAACACAGCGCTGGTGAGTTATTTTACGAACCGACCATTATTGCCGATGTAACTGCAGAGATGGATGTTGCAACTCAAGAAACTTTTGGACCATTAGCTGCAATTTTTAAGTTCGAAACTGAGCAACAAGCAATTGAGATGGCCAATGCCACAGAATTTGGTTTAGCTGCTTACTGCTACACACAAGATTTAGGTCGTGCGTGGCGCATGAGTGAACAACTCGAGTACGGTATGGTTGGAATTAATAAAGGCTTGATTTCAAATGAGGTTGCACCGTTTGGTGGAATTAAACAGTCAGGTTTAGGGCGCGAAGGCTCAAAATATGGCATTGAAGATTATCTCGAAATCAAATACACCTTATTTGGAGGATTAGGCTAATGAGTAATGAAAAATTTGAAAAAGGTTTAGCGATTCGTAAACAGGTGCTTGGCGAAGCTTATGTCAATAATTCGATCAACAATGCTGATGATTTTAACTTACCTTTACAGGAACTGGTCACGGAGTATTGTTGGGGGGCGGTCTGGGGACGTGAAGAACTGAGCAAACCTGAACGTAGTCTAATTAATCTGGCTATGATATCAGCCTTAAACCGTCCGCATGAATTGAAGCTACATGTTAAAGGAGCTTTACGTAATGGCGTGCCTAAAGACAAAATTCGAGAAGTACTCTTGCAAGTAGCAATTTACTGTGGCGTGCCAGCTGCTGTAGATAGTTTCCGTATTGCAAAAGAAGCAATTTTAGAATATGAACAGGAAAATATTTAAAAATTTTACCAATCAAAGGTTAAAATTATAACCGCATTATTAAATGCGGTTATTCTATTTGCGATTGAAACCTATGAATACTTTCAGCATAAGAAATATTGACAATTAAAGTGAGTAAATCATTACCATATATCAAAATTAATGAAAATTTTGCCACTTGATATCAATTTAACATAATCAATGTTATACGAAGTACAGCTGTTAGAACCCATTTAAAGTGTCTATATTCTCACCAATAAAAATGTCTAGTTTATGATGGTTTTTATCACCATGGACTGGATATAAATATAGATGCTGATCACTATGTCTGACAAAGAAATTCAACGACTTGCAGTTCTGCAAGACGTTCGAGATCATCGTATTACCCAGGTCCGTGGTGCTGAAATCCTCAATCTTTCAACCCGTCAAATTACCCGGTTATTACAAAAGCTCAATCAAGATGGTGTCTCAGGTATGGCACATGCCAGTCGTGGTCAACCAGGTCATCGTCGCCATGATGATTTATTAAAATCAAAATGTCTTTCCATTATTTCTGAACATCTGCTTGGATTTGGACCCACCTTGGCCCATGAGAAGCTCAGCAGCATGTTTGACCTAGATATCCCGGTAGAAACGCTTCGGCGCTGGATGACTGCAAATGACCTCTGGATTCCGCGATCCAAGCGCCTTAAACGTCCATATCAGCCACGTTATAACCGGGATTGCTTCGGTGAGCTGATCCAGATTGATGGCTCATATCATGACTGGTTCGAAGGACGCGCTGCTAAGTGCTGTTTATTGGTGTATATCGATGATGCCACTGGAAAGCTGTTGCATCTGCGCTTCTGTGAGGCGGAAACGACCTTCGATTATATGCTTTCGACTAGAGCCTACATTGAGCAATACGGCAAGCCTCTGGCCTTTTATAGCGATAAACACTCGGTCTTCCGAGTGAATCAGAAATCGAGCCAGGACAGCAAGATCACGCAATTTGGGCGGATTCTGAATGAGTTAAACATTGATATTATCTTTGCCAACTCACCACAAGCAAAAGGACGTGTGGAACGTGCCAACAGGACACTTCAGGACCGTCTGATCAAGGAGATGCGCCTGGAGGGTATCAGTTCGATTGCCGAAGCAAATGCCTGGCTGCCCTGCTTTATTGAGCAGTTCAATCAGAAGTTCGCCAAATGTGCGCGAAACTCAAAGAATTTACATCGACCATTAACCGAATCTGATGCTGAGCTGGAGGATATTTTTACTTGGCAGGAACCGCGTAAGGTCACGAAGAACCTGACCATCACTTATGACAAGTGTATTTATATGCTTGAGCCAACAGCACTGAATCACAAACTTGTTGGGCAATACATTTCATTTCTGGAGTACCCGGATGGCACTGTAGCCATCATGCACGAAGGCCGAAAGCTCAATTACAGCATCTTCAATAAATTGGCTGGGCTACAGCAAAATGAGATTGTTGAGAATAAAAGATTAGGCTCAGTTCTGGCGCATATCCAGCAACAGCATGAAGAGTTGGAAAAACAAAATAAACGTTCCCGCCTCAAGAAAAGTATGCCGAGTCGTAAAGCTCAGAAAGCTGTTATTGAACAAAGAAATTTAAATCCTGTTCTTGACTCTTGCAGTTAAAAACAGGACATTTTAAATGGTTTATCGCATAGACATTTTAATTGGTGAATAACAACAGCAACAACATTTGTAACTCCAAAATAGAAATGTCCGGTTTCTCCAAAGTAAAGAATACTCGCTTTTGCGATTATCGAAGCGTACGGTTTGATATGTTGGTGTTTATGTCGGATAAAGAACTTAAACGATTGTCGGTCTTGCAAGAAATCTGTGATCAACGCATCACCCAATCTCAGGCTGCTCAGCTACTTCACATTTCAGAACGCCAGATCAGACGCTTACTGAAAAAATATAAAGCTCAAGGTCCATCTGCATCAGCTCCTACTGCACATGGTCAAACCTGTAATTCCAAGCTCCTTTTAGACTCAAGTGGCTGAATCTAGTGCATGAAAAGCTGACCAGCATTCATGGATTCAATATTTTAACGAAAACACCGCATTCTTGGATGATTGCAGCTGACTTATTAACGGCTCATATCATGATTAATTTGAAGGACATGCTGATAAATGTAGTCTGCTAATGTTTATTGACGATGTTGCCTCAAACTATAGCAGCCGGTGAGATCAACTCACATGACTTGTTATTCCCATGTAGAAATATACTGGCTAACAAGCAAATAGAAAGATAATTAATATTATTTTATTAAAATAGGTATATAATAAGAATATTTAATATATTTTACTATTTTAATAAAGTTATGAGTAAATATTGTACCATTCAAATTTATCAGGATGACCAGTGGCTTGACTGTGCAATTGTTGAGTTGATGGGTGAAAATGAGCATGGTTGGCAAACACCAACTCGTACTTCATATTTATTTGAATATGCAATTTCTTATATGGACTTACATGATGGCCATGCACTCGCCTATCATTTTCCTGTGAATGTACAAAATAAAATTAATGAAACTTGGCCTGCTTTCTTAATGGATTTACTTCCACAGGGCTATGGTCGTAAAGAATTATTAAGACAACTAAATTACAGTGAAAATGCACAAGAACAAGCAGATTGGGCACTTTTAAAAGCTGGAGCTGGCAACCCGATTGGACATTTACGTATTAAAGAAGCTCATGAGTGGCTGCAAAGGAGCTTTCCGACTGATCAAAATATAGGCTTTAGCCTAAGTGAGATTATAGAACGAAAAGAGCACTTCATTGAATCGCTCGCCTCTTATGGCTTATTCATTGCCGGCTCTTCAGGTGTTCAAGGTGAATGGCCAAAGCTACTCCTCTCCCAAGGACATGATGACCTATTTTATTTAGATCACACACTTGCAGATCATCAGGTAAAAAAACATTGGTTAGTGAAGTTCAGTCGTGGTAGTGACGAAAGCCTGAATAAAATTTTAACTAATGAAGCACACTATATGAAAATTGCTCATTATTTGGGTTTACGCGTACATGAGGAATTACAATTACATGGTAAAACCCTGTTTATTCCAAGATTTGATCGCTACGTACAGGATGGAAAAGTCCAGCGTATTGCACAGGAAAGTCTTGCATCTCTAAGTGGAAAAGCTGGTTTTGGTATTAGGATGACTCATAATCAAATCTGTGAATTACTCACACAGTGTTGTAGTCATCCGAAAGAGGAGATCTTCGAATATCTTAAACGTGATTTGGCCAATGTTGCCTTAGGCAATAAAGATAATCATAGCCGCAATACAGCGATACAACGCTTGAATAATGGCATTATACAACTGACTCCACTCTACGATTTTGCACCGATGTGGTTACATCCTGATGGTATCGCACGAACGACTCGTTGGGAAAAAGATGATCATGGTGGTATGCCAATTTGGCGTTCAGTGATTGAACAAGTCACAGCGAAAACTGGTATTGAACATCATGAAATTCAGGCAGAGTTAGTCAAGCAATTACCCCTCTATCGAGGATTGATGGCCGAAATGAACAAATTGCAGATCTCTCAGGAGATTTTGCAAAATAGTCAGTACCGGATTGAAAATATATGCCAGCAGATTCAGGAGTTAGCACGTGGATAAGCGCTATAAACCTATGACGGCAATTGAGCAGTTAAGAAAGCGCCAAGAAATATTGGAGACGATTAATCAAAATCCTGACTGGCCATTTTACAAGGTTGCTCGTTATATCCGAACTGAGCTTCATTTGACTTTAAATGAAATGGCTAAAATCACAAAAATAGCACCCCAAACTTTGCAAAAAATGGAACAGCCCAATAGTAATCCGACTTTGGAATCTATGATGAAACTCCTAAGCACCTTTGGTTTAAAGATTGTTATTAGATATTGAGTTAAAAGTTATTAATTCAAAGGTAAGCATCCGGCTAACACAGCCTTACCAAGCGATCCTATAAGCCTTAATTTAGTTCCCACCTAAAAACAAGTGGGGACTTAATCCATGAACATGGATATATATTCAGCAACACCTCCTGTTGCTAAAAAACGGTAAGCGTCCGCTGAACACACCTTCTGAATTCATCCTATAAGCCTTAATTTAGTCCCCACTTAGAAACAAGTGGGGACTTAAATTTATGACTACAAATAATCAGACATCCATCGCATCTCTTGCGAAAAAACGAAGAACATACAGTGCTGAATTTAAACAGCAGATCGTTCAGGCTTGTAAAGCGTAAGCGTCCGCTGAACCCCATGCCTATTTTTTAATTTGAGTTGGATTTCCAGCGATGTGGCAGTAATTCTTCTATTTGGGTCGCTTTATGCGTCGGCAGCCTTTTCAGCACATCACTTAAATAGGCATACGGATCCAAGCCATTCAGCTTTGCTGACTGGATTAAAGTCATGATGTTTGCCGCTCGCTGACCACTGCGCAGCGAACCTGCAAACAGCCAGTTCTTGCGCCCTAAGGCCCAAGGTCGCATAAACCCTATTTACTCCAACGTGTAAACGCAGCTCATCCTGAATGGATTCCTGCTGTTGTGCTCTACCAGGAAATTTTAGGGTTGGGATATCCAGGAAAGATCAGGATCTTGAGGGAATATCTTGCAACATTAAAACCAGTTGCTCAACCGGAACCGATCATTCGTTTTGAAACCCAACCTGGCCAACAAATGCAAGTGGATTTCACCACGATTCGACGTAACAACACGACTTTAAAAGCTTTTGTCGCAACATTAGGGTATTCCAGAGCGACTTTCGTGAAATTTTATGATCATGAACGTACGGATGCATGGATCGATGGTCTAGAAAATGCATTTCAGTTTTTTGCAGGAGTACCTCAAGAAATCCTGTTTGATAACGCTAAAACGATCATGATTGAACGGGATGCCTATCAGGAGGGGCAGCATAAATGGAACCCCAAACTGCTCGACTGCGCCAAGAAATACAGCTTTCGTCCTCGCGTATGTAAGCCCTACCGTGCACAGACCAAAGGCAAAGTTGAACGCTTTAATGGATACCTCAAATCAAGCTTTATTGTGCCATTGAAAGCAAGCCTGAAGACTTCGGGTTTACTGTTAGATGTTGATGTCGCCAATGCCCACATTGGCCGGTGGCTGCATGAAACCGCCAATCAGCGGATTCATGCCACCACGCAAGAAAAACCGGCTGTTCGACTGCAACAGGAGCAGCAAAAATTTACGCCATTACCGCAATCAGATACAGGTTCTAGCACTGTACCTGTTGCAGCAGCACAGCATGTCATGCCCTACGAGAGTTTGCAGCATCCCTTATCGGTATATGACCAGTTGCTGGGAGTTTCCTGATGAATCTGCAATACGACCGTATAGAGCAGCTTTGCCAAAAGCTCAATCTGCCTGCCATCGCATCACAATGGTCACATCATGCACAACAAACATTAGGTCAAGATGGAAGTTATGCCGACTTTGTTGAAGCGATCTTGACGCATGAATATGCTGCCAAGCAACAGCGCAGTCAGCAGGTACTGATGAAACTCTCAGGCCTGCCTCAAGTCAAAACCCTGGAAGACTATGATTTTAATTATGCCCTAGGGGCCCCTAAATCACAGGTGATTGAACTGTTCAATCTGAGCTTTATTGCTAGAGCAGAAAATGTGGTGTTTCTGGGGGCTAGCGGAGTAGGAAAAACGCACTTATCTATGGCATTAGGCTATAAGGCCATCATGAACAACATTAAGATCAAGTTCATTACCGCAGCGGATTTAATGCTGCAACTGAGTACAGCCTATCAGCAAGGTAAATTGAAAACCTATATGCAGCGTGCGGTACTGGGACCAAAGTTACTGATTATCGATGAAATTGGTTATTTACCGTTTGGACGTGAAGAAGCGAATCTGTTCTTTAACGTGATTGCCAAGCGTTATGAAAAAGGCAGTACGATATTGACGAGTAACTTACCCTTTAGCCAATGGTCTAAGTCATTTGCGGATGATGTTACGTTGACCGCTGCGATGTTAGATCGGTTGCTGCATCACTGTCATGTGGTACAAATATCGGGTGAGAGTTATCGTTTAAAGGATAAAAAAAGAATTGGGATTCAGCCTCAGGTTGAAACTTAATACGAGATCAAAGGGGTCAATTTTACTTTGCCATTTGTAAGGTAAAAGGGGTCAATTTTAGAATGCCGTTGACAACATAACCTAGTGCACTATGTACACGCTCTTTATTGAACCAATCTACCCAATTTAGTGTCGCAAGTTGTACATCTGCTAAACCTTGCCAATCTGCTTTTAGATATTCAATCACCTCTGTTTTGTATAAGCCATTCACTGTTTCAGCCAAAGCATTATCGTATGAATCACCAGTCGTACCGACTGGAATTTTAAAAATTACCCAAGATAATCCTCCCTTAAAATGGGCATATATACCACTGCAGGATTTCACAATAAATTCTGATATTGATTGGAGTAAATCTATTGCTGAGATTGACCAACAACTTTATCAAAAATATAATTTGACACAGGATGAGATTGACTTCATTGAAAATAGAGATGGATCCGTAAATTTGAACAACTCCTATAAGTGATATTCTGCTCCTCAAATGATGTTATAAACATCAATATATGGAGTATTTTATGGCACGTAGACCAAGAAGAAATCATTCAAATGATTTTAAAGCTAAGGTAGCACTTGCTGCGATTAAAGCAGAAAAAACACTTGCTGAATTGAGTGCTGAGTTTGATGTTCATCAAAACCAAATTATTGACTGGAAAAATCAATTGATCTCAGCTTCCTCGCAAGCTTTCGATCAATCAAAAGCTCCAACAGAACCACCCATCGATCTAAAAAAACTACATGCAAAAATCGGTGAGCAGGCATTAGAAATTGATTTTTTAGAAGGTGTGTTGAAGAAACTGGGCCGCTTCAACCACAAAAGTTAATCGACGACTCACTTCAGATTTCAGTATCTAAGCAAGCTAAGCTGCTGAAAGTCTCCCGTGGTTGTTATGGCACTGTTGCAAAGTTAGCGATGAGGCAGCCTTTTGTCTTATTCAAAGGCCTTACATTTCAAAAACTCTGCTTACCAGGCGCATTTCGCCCAGGGGATCACCATAATAAAATGCTGAGGCCTGGCCTTTGCGTAGTGCACGCATCACCTCAATACCTTTGATGGTGGCGTAAGCCGTCTTCATGGATTTAAATCCCAGCGTGGCGTTGATTATCCGTTTCAGTTTGCCATGATCGCATTCAATCACGTTGTTCCGGTACTTAATCTGTCGGTGTTCAACGTCAGACGGGCACCGGCCTTCGCGTTTGAGCAGAGCAAGCGCGCGACCATAGGCGGGCGCTTTATCCGTGTTGATGAATCGTGGGATCTGCCACTTCTTCACGTTGTTGAGGATTTTACCCAGAAACCGGTATGCAGCTTTGCTGTTACGACGGGAGGAGAGATAAAAATCGACAGTGCGGCCCCGGCTGTCGACGGCCCGGTACAGATACGCCCAGCGGCCATTGACCTTCACGTAGGTTTCATCCATGTGCCACGGGCAAAGATCGGAAGGGTTACGCCAGTACCAGCGCAGCCGTTTTTCCATTTCAGGCGCATAACGCTGAACCCAGCGGTAAATCGTGGAGTGATCGACATTCACTCCGCGTTCAGCCAGCATCTCCTGCAGCTCACGGTAACTGATGCCGTATTTGCAGTACCAGCGTACGGCCCACAGAATGATGTCACGCTGAAAATGCCGGCCTTTGAATGGGTTCATGTGCAGCTCCATCAGCAAAAGGGGATGATAAGTTTATCACCACCGACTATTTGCAACAGTGCCGATAAAACTAATGCAGCGACACAGAAAGCCAAAACCAATAAACCTAAACGTCGACCACTGCCAGATCATCTACACACCATCCGTATTGAGCATGAACCTGCATCAACCCAATGTGCTTGTGGCTGCCAACTCCGTCGTATCGGCGAAGATGTCAGTGAAAAACTGCATTTCAGACCGGCACAGTTCTATAAGGAACAGCATGTGCGTGGTAAATGGGTCTGTGATCAGTGTGACACTCTGACTCAGCAAGCGATGCCCGCCTATGTGATTGATAAAGGCATTGCTTCACCTGAATTGCTCAGCCATGTGCTGGTATCGAAGTATGCCGATCATTTGCCGCTGTACCGTCAATGTCTGATCTATCAGCGGGCGGGAATCGAACTTTCTAGATCAACTTTATCTGACTGGATAGGTCGCTGCGGTGTAGAACTGGAACCTCTGGCCAATGCCTTAAAAGAGGTGGTACTACAACAGCAGGTGCTGCATGCAGATGAAACACCGGTCACCATCATGCGGATGGGTGAGAATAATAAAAAACCGAAGAAAGGTTATGTCTGGGCCTATGCCACTACACAGTACAATCCAGTTCAGGCGGTGATCTATGACTTTCAGGATAGTCGTTCAGGCCAGCATGCTGAAGAGTTCTTGAAAGGCTGGCAGGGCTATCTAGTCTGTGATGATTACAGTGGTTATAAAGCACGCTTTAAATCAGGCGATGTCATTGAGGTGGGCTGCATGGCGCATGCACGTCGTAAATTCCATGAACTGCATGTAACTGGGAAAAGTCAGGTCGCTGAACAGGCATTAGTGCTGATTCAGAAACTGTATGCGATAGAAGCAGAGCTCAGGAAAAAGACCGATGGTACAGCGGAAGACCGCCGCGAATACCGACAACAGCATAGTCAACCAGTGATGCAACAACTATATGAATGGCTCAACCAACATCATCTGACAGTGCCATCGAGTTCTCCCACCGCCAAGGCCATCAATTACACTCTGAAGCGTTGGCCAGCTTTAAGCCGCTATCTGGATGATGGCAATCTACCGATTTGCAATAATTGGGTCGAGGTGCGACACGAAGTCGCTTAATGAAGTTGTTCCCCCTGCGGGAACCACCCGTGTCACCGGGTGAATCTAGAAGGCTGAATAAAGAGCGCCTTCGACAATGTAACGAGGCACCGCAAGGTGCGGGGTATCAATCGTGAGAGGCGTACCCTTCTGGCAGCCATAGCCGGACAAGGGCTAGATAATCGGTATGGTGAACACATGTGAATCTGCGTAACGATCGTCAAGTTGAACGAGCGGAAATGGCTGATACGCTCGAACCAAAACGGTAATGGAGGTGGGAATTGCGTCTTTCGACTACGCATTCGTGACCCATACGCCTCCCGGTCGATAGCAGGCACCTAAGCCGATGTACTTCAGTAAGCGGAACGTGGAAATCCCGTATTACTCCCATTGGGAAAGCAGTTTGCAAAAACTGCCCATGGTGATGCGGGCGAAGGAACGAGGAAAAAGCGAATGCCAGTCTGTAATGGGTTGGATAGAGGTTGAAACATTACCCCACGCGAAAGCGGGCTGACGTCCTTATGGTCTCTCATCACAAGAGAGTGTGTAGAACCCTTTTAATGGAGGGAGAGCAAATGAATGCAGCAGTATCAGCGTGTGCACCTTCCAGCACATCGTGGGACAGCATCGATTGGATTGCTGTACAGCGTCATGTCAGAGGGCTGCAAGCGCGTATTGTGAAGGCGGTACAAGACGGCAGGCATAACAAGGCGAAAGCTTTGCAATGGCTGCTGACTCACTCGTTTAGTGGCAAAGCATTGGCCGTCAAACGAGTGTCTGAAAACAAAGGCAAAAACACGGCTGGGGTCGACAAGGTGACTTGGAATACACCCAAGGCCAAGACCGGTGCGATGATGTCGTTGAAGAGGCGAGGTTACACGCCCCTTCCGCTTCGGAGAGTCCTTATTCCGAAGAAAAATGGCAAGATGAGACCTCTCGGGATACCCACGATGAAATGCCGGGCCATGCAGGCGCTCCATCTGCTGGCTTTGGAACCCATCGCGGAGACCACTGCTGATCGGAACTCTTATGGATTCAGGGCTTTGTTGCACAAAGATTTCATAACTATATGATTTTAAAAGTTTTGATTGTTTTTTGATCCAAAATTAAATTTATTTAAATCAGATGCTTACATATTTATGCAACAAAGCCCTTCGTAGCCTGCTTTTTCTACGGCTTTAATTAAAGTAGCGCGATCAAGTGGTTGATGCGCATAAATGACTGCTTTTTCGGTAGCCAGATTTACATGAGCCGATTCAACACCCTCAACAGATTTTAAAGCTTTTTCCACACGGCCTACACAAGAAGCACATGTCATCCCCTCAATCTCTAATGTTTCACTGTAGTGTGGCGTATCAGTCATTTCGGTACTCATATACGATCTCTATCATTTAGATATGCTGAGTTCTATATGCGAAGATCAGCTCGAACCAAGATTAGGTGGAATTCAGGGATTACTTTTATTTCAAGCAAGTACAGGTTTTATCTGTACGATGAGGAAAATAAGAGAGTAAAAGTGGTAAGGAATTCCCACTGTTACTCTAACAGAGATTAAGCAGGATCAGCTGTAAATCCACGCTCACTGAGAGTGGCAATGACTTGATCCTGACTCACCGTTGTGTTGATTTCAATAATACGGTTTTGTAAATCAATATCGAGTGAGGCATTCGAGTCGAGCTCTTTAATTGCGGTAGTAATGCCGCGTGCACAACCACCACAAGTCATATTAGCGATGTGAAATTTCATATGTTGCTCCTTTTTAACAAAACATTTGTTTAAAACATTAGAACAGTAACTCTAAACTTTCACCATACAACCAGCCTTTTTCTGAATCAGTTACTCGCTGTAACTTGGTCTGTTTACAACCTTACAGTTTTCTTCAGAGTATTCCAAAGAAGAGTGTTCTAATGACTACAGTAAATAACACTAAATATAAAAAAAATGGAAGAATAATTTACTAAGTTATTGTTTTTAAGTTGATCCTTGTTTTATATGGGGGTGATAATAACTTCTGATTACTAGTTTTTACCTTAAATATACCGATTGAAAGATTCATTTAAAGGCTATGAATACATGAGTTTTACAGTTTGGCTAGGTCAGCATGAGTACTTTTCACAAGATTTAAGATCGACCATGAACGTGATTAAGTTATAGGGGATTGATGAAATAGTTTTTATGAATTTCTGGCTTTCTGGGCTGATTTTATCAAATTCATGTCTATGCAAAATTGCGACATATTTCTCGTGCTGGTAGTTATCCAGAGTTTGGTCTGCATCTATCCATAGTGCAGACCTTTTTTTGGTGACAGTTTTTTCTTAGTGATTTTCGATCTGGATGTAGTGATTTCACGTTTGCAGAATATATCTTGGCGGTGATCCATCTAATATTCGTGATTATAAAGAGAGCTAATTCACAGGTTCTACAGATTATGTAGCGACTAACTATATCAAAGTCTATTTGCAGTTGATGGTTGGCGCTTAGTTTATATTTACGCTTAGGTTTCAGTTAAAAAATCAATATTCTGTTGAATCCGTGATTGAATCATCTGTAGGGTAGATTCTCGAATTTGATGGGGATACAGGCGCTGCGCAATTTGACTAAATTGAAGTGCAATTTCACGCATGGTCAAGATGATCTCATCGACTTCTAGAGTAGTCAGATTAGCTTCTGAAGTACCGAGTTTATGTATGTCATTTCGGGAAATATTGAGCGCTTCTCCCATAATGTCCATTTGATGATAACCACCTGGACCCTCGCAGAAGGTCACATCATAGGCTGGAGCCAATTTCCATTGACCATTTTTCTCCATGAGAAATGAAAAGTTCTTAGTATGGTCATCCCGATTATTGAAAAGCACATTAAACACAGCACGTTTAAAAGCATGCAATCTTTCTCGTACATCTTGCGTACACATCAAGGTTGCCCGGAGAAAATTGCGATAGTCTAGGCTACCTGGAACTTTATAGTCTGCTCCTGTATATGCAGCCAAACTCTGCATTGGAATCCGCATACCATTTTGACGATCGAATCGTTTAGAAGCAAAAGCCGTTAAACCATTGGGCAAATTAAAGAAATGGGTATCTGGAGTCTCAATTGCACAAAGTCGCAAACATTCTGCATAGACGGCTTCAATGGCGCAGACTTCAGGATGCTCTTGCTGAGCAGGAAACTTAATCAGCCAGGCTTCATGTTGATCAGAATCTTGAGTCGAAAACTCTAAATTGACAGGATCTCGGTAAACCAACGCTTTTGGTCTGGCACCTTGAGGGGAGCCACCCATGACCAATAAATGCTGTAGAAATTCACCACCTTCACCTTTGAGTACTTCTTGAACTTCCTGGGCCAGTTGTTGTAAAGGGATATTTTCTGAGGTTTGCATGTCAGCAACACAAGGTTCAAAGGAGAGGGCACCCATTGCGTGACTACTAATATAGGTCAGACGCTCCAAAGGTCCAATTCGTGCTGAATTTAAGCCAATTTTTTTGAAATATCGATCCATCAACATCATGCCCCAACCATCTGGTAAAGCGTCATAGACTGGACCTGGGAGTCCCATTTGATGAGTAGGAAAACCTTGTCTGAATGGTAGACCTTTTAAAGGCAGCAAGTAAGAAGAGAGCTCAACACCTTGCTGTATTGCTTCTGGACTATATTCAAAAGCAATGGTGGGTCTACCTGTCGTGGCTGTTGAACTAATCAGCGTTCCCCATAACCATGATTCGCCCCAACCGTTGTAATAAACATTAAGTCTATTGAGCATTATCCCTTCCTCTTAATACGGTGGCGCTTACTTTGACTCTCATAGCGAAGAATGTCATTCACACTGTTAAGCTGAGGTTTAAATAGTTCCTGAAGTTCGTTTAATCGACCCAAGACCATTGCAATACGGACTAAATTTTCAACAGATACATTTCGTCCCGCTTCAAGATTCGAAACTGTATTCACGCCGACACCAGCGCGTGCTGCTACCTCAGCTTGAGACATCTCCAGAAAGAGTCGTTGCTTACGTAAACGCTCACCTAAAAGAGTCACAACTTCTTCTGGTTTAGTGAAATATAAATCCATTAAATTGGGTCTTAAGAATGAATAATTTAATTAAATCACAAAATAATGGAATTAATCTATAGCTATAGTGTGGCTAAGGAGGGCTTTGTTGCACAGCACATCAGAAGGGTAGGTATAGTCCTTGGGTATCGGTTACAGAAAATCATCAGGATGTACTTTGACTGATTGTTGATACGGAGATTTCAGTATTTTCATTTTTCCTAATAGGTCACATTACTTAGAAAGGGTTCTTCGAAAATTAGTTCATACTTTAAAAATCCTATAAATATTGAGGATATTTTCTTAATGCTTTCAATATAGCATGCGGCTATATGTAACTCGAACGGGCTTAATCTGCCTTTCAGTATAAATTTTTTGGGCGTGAGAGGGGAGAGGTGTGAGGGCAAGCAATTTATATCGTGGATACTTCTAAATTACTTATGTAATAGAAGGTGGTAAACATGGATTTAGAGGTAATAACACTAAATATAAAAAAATTGGAAGAATAATTTATTAAATTATTGTTTTTATGTGGTTATTGGTGATGTTATGAATAATAATAACTTTTTTCTTGATGAATTTTACCTAAAAAAATTGATCAGATAATTTTCTTTAAATGTCATGCATACATAAATTTGACAGTTTGAAGGGATCGGTATGTGCATTTTTCACAAGGTTAAAGATCGACCATAAATGTGATAAACGGCAGAGGATCATTGAAAAATGAATGGATTTAAACACTACATGTATGCACGAAAAAAAGTATCGCTGCGGTTCTGCTGACAGGCTGTATTGAGCATTGAATGCAAATGATGTAGTAATTGTCTACAGGCTATAGGACCAGCATGAAGAAGAATGAAATGTAGTTGCCAATTTATAACCTTGGTTGAAAAGCATAGCATTGTTATTCGGAGAAGTGAGGTAAGCCATCCTTCTCTTATTCATTTAAAATGATTCTTACTCAACTGATCTCGACTCATGGGCTGGTTCCAATTAGACGGATAATAACTTCCATCCCCTATCTTTTTCTTACCACATTTCTTGCATTTAATCCCTTCTTTGGAGATTTGATTCAGCATCACTGTTGTCGGTTGAATCAAATCAATGACATAGTTCGTTGGTTCAGGAAAAGCAGAAGAGGCTGCTTTATTGCAAAAGAGAACATTCGGATCAAATGGATTGGATTGCACAAAAGCCATGATACAGCCACAGAGTAATTCACCTGCATGTAATCTGTAACATCCATTCAGGTCATCAGACGAAGATTAATCTGAAATTTAAGCACTAAACACCATAAATCTATGTATGGGCAGACTTTTTTGAGACATATGTTGATAAACATGCGGCAAGTTACATTGCTTAAAAGTCTATCTAAGTTAACGATCTATTCAATTCTGGATAAGTAATCTGAATATTACGATCCTAAATTACCCGAAGAGTATTAAGATTTCTAAGAATCGTGATTGTTGGTTTATTTGGGAAATTAATCAGTGGATTGAAGCAAAGATGATGGCTCATTAAGGATTGTGGGCTTCGACTACTTAAATTTTAGGTATTTTGAATAAAGCATATTTCAAAAATCTTAATTAATGGATTTAAATTACCATAAAAACCTTCAATATTGGCTTGAATCCATTGTTGTTGAGAGTCAATGCGAGACCAATCAATACCATAACCACAATGAGCAATCAGATGCTCAAAGAAAATCCGTTGTGTACGTCCATTACCTTCACGGAATGGGTGTATGACATTAAGCTCACAATACAAGTCGGCAAGTTGAGGAATCAGTTGTTGTGGTGCTAAGCCTTGAAAGTATTTTTTTTCTTGAAGCGGTTTGAGTAGTTTATTGGTTTCAATTTCAATACGGGAAAAATTACAAAAACGGGTGTCACCTTTGGAAATATCGATTTGTCTTAACTTTCCTGCCCAGTCGTATAAGTCGCCAAAGAGCTGCGCATGAATTGATTTTAAGTATTGTAAGTCGTAAGGTGGTTCAGCATATTCAATTAAGTTACTTGCCAATCCAGACAGTTCTAGTTCAGCTTGTTCTAAAATTTGTTCATCACGAATATTGAGTTTGTTCTTTAGGATATTTGTGCCAGGGTAACAATACAGGCTGTCACCCATTTCCCCATATTTATCCATACATGCACCTGACTAAGATTCGGGTTGCGAATACTTCTTATATTTTTGCAAGATTTCAGCTTTACTTTGTTGAGTTGTTTGAGCTGTCGTTGTAATGCCTTCAAGCTTTAGGCTGGCTTGATAGTTTTGCGAACGTGTCGCTTGAATATATTTTCTTTTCTGTTCAGTGGTTCTGAGCATTTCGAAACTCCATTGATGCTACACGTGAAGTAAGTATAGCAGAGAATCTTTTTGATCAATGCTGCATACACAGCATTTCTAAAATGTAATACAACGGTATTGTTTCATGTAATAACAGAAAACTAAAAAAAAGTGGAAGAATTCTTAAAATTTAGACCGTCATAGATAAGCAAACCGTATGTATTTGTTGAGAATTGTAATTTTGAGAAAATTTAGTTGATAAATTAAATGAAGTTTCATATACAAAGATATGCTCATTTTTTAAATCGATAAAAATGTTAAGATTTGACTATTTGGTAAAAAATATAGAAATTTTTATGGGGCAATTTATCATGCCCTTTTGCTTTGACCGAAAAAATGTTCAACTTGAGATAGTAAAAATTAACTCAGAACTACTGAAAATCAAAAAGATTAAACAGAGTCAGAAAGTAGTAGTACAAGCAAAGTTCAAAATAATCTATGTGAAAATTTGGCAAAAAATCTTGCTATTGATGCAAACGGAGCCAGGCTTACGTGTGCATTCTAATTATGTTGCAATCTTACAGTTGATACATAATCTTGATGATTTTATCGAAAAATCACAACAACACTTGTGCTTTGAAAGAAAAGCTCAGAAAGAACTGGATGCTAAATTTTTTGCAAGATTTTTTAAGCTAACAAAGAATTCAATAAAGGATCAACTTTTACCAAATCGTTCTGATCACAATGAATTTAAACAATGCAACGTGATAAAAATATTAAGCGAAAATGAATATGCCAAACATTGAAACACAAGAGCAATTCTTAGATTTAGCAGAAAAATATCAACAAGATTATTGTCTATTACGTGATGATATTGTAAATACACAATTTGTCGATCTATCAGATGATTTGTATAAAGATGTCTACGCTCTATACAAATTAGCACAACAAATTTATAGCTATATATCAGGCTCCAGACAGATCGGTAAGTATTCTTTTTTAGCTGCTGTGAGTTTTTTTGCATGTCCAGATTCTAGTAATACACAAGAGCTGTCATCGCAACGTTATTTGATTCTACAAGCGAGTTTTTTAACATATCGGCAGTATCAAGAATTTGCAAAAATTGATAAAGCTGAGAATAAGCAAAAACATGTTTGTGACCTATTACGCTATGTCTCACGATATGTGCTGGATTCTAATCATGCTGAATTATTTCATGAATGTAGTAAGCTGCTAAATTGTTATGTCACGTACGAACGTAATTTGAAAAAAGAGGATCGTAATCAACTTTTTAATATTAAAGATTTCGAACAAGTACAAGTCATAGAGTATTTATCGGCTCTATTAATAATTTTTAAAAGACTAGATGATCGTCGTGTAGTTCATCGTCAGCGTAAGTCAAAAAAAAGCAAAGTTTTGCAATGGCCGACGAAAAATGAACTCAAAAAATTTCGTGAAATTAAAACGGGTAAGCAAGTAGATATTGGACATAACGCAAAGATTAGTATTTATGATGCCGCTCTTCACAAAGATGAAGAGGGTGAAGTTGATCTATTAGATCCTGAAATGGAGTTTTATTCAGAAGATGAAAAGTCTAAAAATTTAAATTATATACTCAGCGATAATGCGACGCATCTAATGCGGCATCGCCAGCGCCGTCATGCTCCTTTTGTTACAAATCCACATTATTTGGCGCCAGATATACTGAAGCAAATTGTTTATGTGTTGAGAACCGAGTTATCCGGGCACTGGAGGGATGCTGCAATCGCTGCAGCATGTTTATTGTCACTTTTGACGGGATTATCACCCGTCGCACTGATGGATTTTAACGAGCTTATTCAAGATGGAATTTTGATCCAGAATGGTTCAAGTAGACGTCGCGAATATTTACTCAAATTAAATCTTAAAATTACAGAGCAGAAGATTAAGAGCTTAAATCATGTGCGGTGGAATGAAGTGATGACACATCAACTACATTTACCTTCTGCTTGGTTTGACTATATAGAACAAGCATCGAATCCACTAATTTCATCAACACACATTAATACGAAACTTAAGAATTGGCTTGATAATCGGTTTGTAGGTTCGATCACTGTAGAAAAACTGCAGGCTCAATTATATTTTCATATATATTATGAAACATATAATGAATATCTTGCTCATGTAATTGCTGGGCGGGATAGTCAGCATCACATGCCTGGTATCTATTATGGCGGGCTACCGAAAACTCAACTCAGTAGCACATATCTAGCCTTTTTAGAAAAAGCACTTACACCACATTCCACACATTTTACTGAAGACACGGCTGAACTAAAAATATTGCAACAACAATTCAAAGTGCAATCTGCATTATCTATAGGAAGGATAGGGAGCCAACTGGCACTTGAACCCAATTTTGTGAAAGAGCAATTCCATATTTTACATAGACATTGTCACGAAAACATCCAAGAAGATAAGCACATTATTAATCAACTTAATGCATATGCGTGTTGGATGTGGCATATCAGTTTGTTGAGTTTGGCAAGTCGGCCTAAAAAAAACCTGTTGGGGAATTTGGATGATTATTGTGTTGAGCTCAAGCTTTTATATGTGAATGATAAAAAAAATAGTAAAGCAAGAAAAGATGGTCGTTTTATCCCTTTATCTGATTTTTTCATAAAAACACTGCAAAATTACACTGCCTTTTTAGAACAAATTATTGAAGCGTACGGTTCATTTTTTAGACAAGTCTTTGCAAAGAAGAAGATAACTGTAAATGATCTTTTTGGTAAGGTCATTTTTAGTAAAGATATCTTGCCGATAACTGTCAAAGAATGGCAGAGCAGGAAAATTAAGTTAATCCCTTTATCGAGAAAATGGGTGAATTCATATATGCAAGGAGTCTTTCCAAAGAATATGTATTCGAATTGGTTACGTCATTTTGACATGAACTTTTTGATGCATGAGCAGCAAGAGGGTAAACCAGCATTAGCTTTTCACTTAATTCAGGCCCTGTATGGTCATGACCAACGTGACCGAGAGGCTTTTCATCCGCATTCTTCACTTATCCCGAATGTCTATGTACAGCAAGCCCGCCAGCAATTGCAAGATAATGTCAAATCTTTATCGATTAAACACTTAGAGCGAAAATAGTTGTATGCAAAAAATCAAAGAACTAATAAAACCACAACTAGATGATCTATTTGTTGATATTCATAAAATGGTGAAAAAGTCGCTAGATAGACAGCCTTCTCCACCTGAAGTATTGACGAAAGAAATGCAGCAAAAACTTGATCAGCAGATCGCTGAAAAATGGCATGACATTAAAGATAGTGTTGATTGTTTGAGTCAAAAGTTGAGCCGAGACGAACAATCAAAACTGATGCAATTTACTGAAGATGAATTTAATAAAAGAAGGAAGCAATTCAACCAGAATGTAGATAAAAAATCATACAGAATTAAGCTAAATCCACATACTAAACGGATCGTACTGCCTAGAAAAATTGAGAGTACAGAGTCACGGTTAGAACAGGGGCATCTACATATCCATGTACTTAAGGAATTAAGGCAGTATTGGCAAGATTCATTTGAATATTGGAATGAACCAAAGTACTTATGGGGAAATTTATGCTTAAGTTTTATATATATTTCAGGCTGTGCAGATGAACAGCATTTGATTGCTATTCAGAAGCAATTGCAGGAGGCCATTGAGCTTGGTACAGATCTGAATTGTTTTCGGTTATACCATTCGGACTACAAAAAAATCACTAATCCATTGTTACTACATTATCGTGTTGAAAACTCTCAATATGGCAACGATGTAGAACAGGGAAAGTTGTACCAATGGAAACATGTTTTTTTTAACCCATATGCGCAGTTCATTTTGCAATATTTAAAAAAGTTGAAAGCTGCTCAGAAAGAATTTTGTCTGCAACATTCAGTTGAAGATTGTATTTTAGAAAGCTTGAGTAAGATAGGCAGGAAAAAAAGTCTTGGGGATCTGCAATATCAAATTAAACGCCGTGGATTTCGTGCATTTAATGATGTGCAAATGGTACTCGAATTTAATCCAAACCTCAGCATAGATATATTTTTGAGTAATGTGCTTCAGCAAGAGATTAATACTGTTGCTTTAAGGCCATCCGAATTTAGATTGCTGTGGAATAATGATTACAATCAAGTCACAGAACCAGATAATCGCCCTATTCATTTTGAACAAGAGCAGTTACTTCCTGAAGTTCCGACTGTTCAAAGCAAATTACAAACGATTCCGTATGAGTTGATGTTGTTTGGTCAAAAGAAACGTAAAGGTCAAAAAGTTGAGCGTTTAGATAAAAAGAGGAATAAAGAAGAACGCACGCTACGTTTTTGGCAAGAAACTAGAAGGGTGTTAGAGGAGAAGATAGTTGATGCTAATACGGAGGAAAAGTCTTTAATTGATGCTCAACTACGCTTAATTCACTGGTTAATGCATTTAAAAAAACGAGGGCTTCAATTATCAACTATTGAAAGCTACTTAGGATCGTTTGGCAAAGAATTTATATTTGAGATTTGGCTCAATAAATTAGATTTAAAGCAACAATCCATAGATGACTATGAGGATTTATATCGGCAGCTATTGAAATACAGCAGTGAACGTGATGAAAAAGCAGTTCAACGAGATTCGGTGAAAGGAAAAACCTCTCGTAAGATGCACCAAAGCGCAGAATACCGTTTTGGTCGCCTAAAAGATTTTCATCAATTCTGTATAGAGAATTATGATGCTCCAGGGGTATTGGTGTTACAGAATTCAAGTTTTAAGCATTTACAAATTTGCAATGCACGGCTAGTGAGTCCTTTGCTATTTGGCAAATTATTGGAAAAACTAGAAAATTTAAGTCAAGAGCCAACGGCATCAGAGTGGGTCGATCATCTGAGTTGTTTAAAGCTGATGTATTTACTAAGTTATAGAACTGGACTTCGATTAAATGAAGTTCGTTGTCTTAAAATACAAGATATTATTTGCCCAGAGCTACTTTATAAAGAAAAAGAAAATACAGTTTTTAATAATATCACGCTTCATATCCAAGACAATTCATATCGCCGTCTGAAAACGCGAAGTGCGAATCGTCAAATACCATTGAAAATTGCATTGTCAGAACATGAGTTTTTAGTAGTACAACGTTACATACAACATCGTTATGAGCAATATTTGGTTAATCAGCAGGATGATCTACTTTTTAGTGTGAATCATCGTGTATTAACTGATCAATGTATCAGCAAAATTACAGTAGATTTGTTTAGTCAAATATTAGGTATGCATCATGGCTTTAGTTTTCATACATTACGCCACAGTGCTGCTAACTATCTAGCAATAACTTTGCTCGGTTCAAAAGAAATGATCAAGACCTACACAGATTGTCCTTGGGTAAAAGCAAAAAAGATGAGGGATTTATTGTTTGGTATGAAAGCACGTGCTCAAGAAGAGATTATTCAACATAAATGGCAGGTGCTCGCCTCTTGGATGGGGCATAGCAGTATTGAGCAAACGGCTTCAAATTACCTTCATGTTTTGGATTTATTAGCAGTCGATCGAATTTATAATTCGCCGTGTATCATTTCAAAAAAAGTATTAGAACAGTGTTTTAGTCCAGTGAAGTCAAGTACAGACTACATAAACCTAAATCGTTATACTCAGCAGCAGAAATGGTTTAATTCTTATCAGCAAACACAGCCAGTTACGATGGCTGGCCGACAAGAAAAGAAGTTTAGTATAGAGAAGAGTACTCTGACACCTTTTCAACGTTTGATAAGTTTTAGAGAAGGTCGATTAAGCGAAGATACCCAAGCTCAAGAATGGATGCAACGATGTCAATGGATGAGCACTAAATGGATGGATCGCCAAAAATTTAATTTAAAAACGAATTATGTTTATAGTAAGAATTTAGAAGAGAGTTGGTTTGATGAACTTTACGAAAAGGCTAAAAAACTGACTCGTCCAGATGAAATAATTCCTCTCCTTGATTTTCATTATAAAGATGATAGGCAGCAAGATGCACTGAAAGAAAAGAACATGGTTAAGGCGCTTAAAATATTATTATTATTTGGAAAACTGCGTAAGAATTTTCTACATTTTCAATGCCGAATGAAAGGTGATGAGCAACAAATTGTTAATTTTATTACTGGTATAGAGCCAATGTTAGGAGATCATCTGTATTTAGAAAAACAAAACTACCCAGTTAATTTGGATGCTCCTGAGCGAACCGTTAAATTTAGTTTTCAAAGAGTTGTCGGCTCTAACAAAAAAAATGTTACTCCGCTGGTTATATTTAATTTAATGTTAAAAATGATGCAAAAAGATGAACTCTGGATCAAATAGCCTAAGCATGTTAAAGGGGAATTGTTTAGAAATTTCCCTGTTTATAAGTAAACTGCCTTTATGAAAAGCACCATGCTGACTTGGATTAATAAGCGGAATGTAGTATCACAGTTTGATCGCTGGATTTACGAAAATGGTGTGAAGATTAGCGGTATGGTAAATCGATGAGCTAAAGTGTTGTAGTCCAAACTCGATCTGACAATTACCCATTTTTTAGTGTGCCCGTCAGGTTAAATTTGAACTGAATTTTTCTCAGCCCAAATTCATTTCCAATCAAGTTATGTTTCAAGTGGCGTGCGAACACTGCACAATTTAATTCACGGTGCCTAAGACAGGTATCAACTTCGGACCAGCCATTCTAGCTTTGCTAATGATTTCCACCAGCTCATCATAAGTCAGTTCAAACTTATCCTCACTATCAAATACATAGACCATATTCTTGCCTTCATGTTCAGGTGGAGTAGGTGGTACAAATCGTTTCGGGATAAGAATTTGTGCGAGTTGTTCGTCAGTTAATTTAAATAAGTGCATGTTTTTATCCTACTGTTCCTTAAAATGTATTCAAACATACTCAAGGACTAATTCGCACTCTGTTAATGTCTTGTTGCCAAGCGTGTAACTAGAGCCTGAGTCGGTCAGTTCCGACTTGTAGCGGTCAGTCCGTTCTTGCAATATACGCTTTACAGTTTTGTAAGGCGTATAACGACTTATCTCATTGTCGTTTAATCTTGCAAGCACGTTTCTCGCAGCATTCCAATCAGCTTGCACAACTTCCCCATTGAAACGGTGAAAACGATCTCCCTTACGTGTACCTATTAAAAGGCCATGCAAGAAAGAATCACTTTGCGAAGTATATGCAGAATTGACTAGATGCACCGTAGAACCTCTACGGTGAGATATAGAAGTTAGGGCATTAGCTAACAAACCTTTAGCCCATGTATTTAAGCGTCTATTGGTGTTTTTGCCATAGTTGCGTTTACTTTGAATTGGGGATGTTAAATCTTCCGCAACAATCACTTTGGCTTTATCAACCAACTTGTGAGTTGCTGTAAATATTAATGTTTTGAGCTTTGCTTTTTGAGTATCTTGTCGCTTATCTAGTTTTTTTCGACCTAGATTATTTAACTCAATTTTCTGTTTCTTGTGTGGTTTAGCTTTAGCAATCGCTCTGAGCTTGTTTCTGTGCTTGTACTTTTGATTTAAATAATCTGATTCACTTGAGATCAGCTTGCCTAGACCACTCCCATATACATCGCCATCAGAGTCCACAAAAGCTTCTGAGTACCCTTTATCAACACCTACGGTTTCCTGACCACAATCCTGTGTTTCAACTGCATCATAAGTTGAGTGAACTTCAACATTACCGTTTTTTAGAATGATTCTAAGTGTGCCTTGTGGCGCAAAATCAACAGTCGTATTTAATGGGATTTTAATGGTTTGTCGAGGGATTAGGCTTGGTACTTTAAGCCAACATTGACCATTTAACTCAAAGGTTTTACACATATCCGCACGAACAATAATTTGATTATGTGTGTGATTAACACCATGCTTAAAGTGATTACGCATTTGACGATGGAGGAAATTATCAGTCATCCATTCATCTTTTTTAAGCAAGGTGTATAGTCTTTTTTGTTCATTATTACAGGAGGTGCGTTTTCGGATCGCCTGCTTTACTTTGTCTTTTGATGCTTCTCGATAGGCTTTAATATCACCTATGCAATCACGTAGCGTTTCTTTCCACGCATTTGCAGAAACACCAAAGTCACGACTTTCTTTCATCCACGCATCACGAATAGCTCTGTCACTGATATTCAAACCTGAAATAGCACCATATTTAGCCCACACCTCGCTACGAATACGACCAAGTAAAACAGCTTGTTTCTCAAGCTGTTTGTACTTTTGCACATTCAAGTTTTTACAATGGTGGATGCGTGTTAATTTCACAAAGTCATGCCTAGGTTAAGGGATTGGATAATCAATAGATATGGATGCTAATATACCAAGACACTCACCTAAAATACAAAAGATAATCATTTAAATCTCTAATAAATACCCACCTTGCCACTACTGAATCGACATAGACAAAATGAGAACTTATGCAAATATTTGTCTATATTTTTAGTTATAGTTAATTACTCTCGTAAAACAGCTGACGAAGTCCGAGATAGAATCATTGCGTCAAAACAAACGTGATGCTTATGCACTTATGATGAAAATGAATTAATTATTATTTAATTAAGTTAAAAGACTGCTATATAGCGGTCTTTTTTGTTTTTGAGCTCTACAAATTTTAATGAGTACATATAGTTACTTTTATAAAAATGATAATAAAGGGTAGAGGAGGTCATCTAAGAATTTAAAGCACAAGACTTATTTAACATTGATGACAGAAAAAGTGAGTTGTTGGGAACTTAAAGAAGAGGTGGTACTTATAATGGTTACTAAAATACAAATACTTAAAATATTAAATATATAAAACAATATATTACAAATATATATGATGCGTAGTGTACGCATCATACATAAAGCGTTCTATTTTGATATAATTGATCCAATCAACCCATTGTTAGGTTTCATTTAAATTCCATGAGTCTTACTGAAATTAAAGTTCGCCAAGCTCATTGTAAGGAAAAAACCAGTTTTTTATCCGATGAAGATGGGCTTAGCCTGAAGATTGAGCCGAGTGGAAGAAAATCTTGGTGCTATCGCTATACAGATCCACAAACTAAAAAACGTCGACGCATTCAGTTAGGTCGTTATCCTGATTTATCGCTGAAAAAGGCACGACAAGTCAGAGATGACTTTAAAGACAATGATTTCTGTTTTGAACAAGATACTGCCTCTAATGTCATCACCTTTGGTAAGGTCGGGGAGGAGTGGTTACAGTTCAAACTGAAAAATGCCTTCAACGATCTACCCCGCTGTGGTGTACTACAGTTAGCAGAAAGATGCTTACAGCAAGATATTTATCCAGACCTTCAGGATCTACCTTTTCAAAACATCAAGCGTTATGACCTGGTTTCAGTAATCAAAAAAATAGAGGGACGCCAAGTAAAAGAACCTGTCAAGAAAGCTTGTAGTTATTTGAACCAAATTTATGACTACGCTGTAGCGATGGGTTATTGTGAATTCAACATCGCGCATGGTTTAAATAAAATCGCCATTAACAGTAAAATCAAGAAAAATTATCCGTATTTGAAAGCGGAGGATATATCTGATTTTAAGTATAAATTACAAAAATTGGATGCCCATCCGATTATTAAAAAAGCACTGCTGTTCAAATTACATACTGGCGTGCGAGGGGCTGAATTGTTATTGGCTGAGCCTCATCATTTTGATTTAAATGAAAAAGTCTGGAAAATACCTGCCTTGCATATTAAACAGTTTCGACGAAAAGTCATATTAGGCCATGAGATTCCCGACTTCTTAGTTCCACTTTCAGATCAGGCTTTAGATATTTTAAAAGACGTCATGCAATGGTCATACGGTGAAAAGTACATTTTTGCTAGCCCACGGAAACATAATCAACCGATTCATTTTAATACATTAAATATGGCTATACGTAAGATGGGCTATGGAAAACATCAATTATCCTCTCATGGACTACGTTCCACTTTTAGTACCATTTTGAATGACTCAGGTTTGTTCCAGGATAACTGGATTGAGGCACAACTTTCACATATTGATAAGAACCGTACCCGTGCCAGCTATAATCACGCTGACTATTTAGCCCAGCGGACTGAAATGATGCAGTGGTGGGGTGATTATTTAAGTACTGCTAAGTGAAAATCGTACTTTTATACATAGACTTAAAACATTATGGGGTTTCAAATGGATAGTAAACAATATACTTGCCGTGTTACATGGTCAGCAGAATATAATGAGTATGTTGGGTTGTTCGAACCACAAGCACTAGCCATTTGTTGTAATTCAGCTTTAAGCGCCCTTAATTCTTTCATGCGTTTATTCACTAGTGCAAGTTGCTGATCAATTAATGCATTAACGCTAGAGCAGCTTTCTTCTGGCTTATTTTTTAATTCGATAAGACGTTTAATATCATTGAGTGATATATCTAGGCTGCGACAATGCTTTACGAATTCCAATTGTTTAAGTGCTTTGCTATCATACAGCCTGAAATTACCTTCTGAACGATTTGGATTTAACAGTAATCCTTCTCTTTCATAATATCTAATCGTTTGTATTGAACAGCCCGATTTTTTTGACAATTCGCCTATTTTCATCAATTTCCCCCAGACATTTGACTCTATAGTTACTATAGAGTCTATAGTATAAGTATGCAACGAAAAGGATATATAAAAAATGACTGAGAAATATTTAAACAATACGAATATCGTTAATTTTGAACACAAAGATATCCAATCCTTGATCGATCAACGTAGGTGGAAAAACTTGGATAACTTCAACAAAATTGGTGCCGCTTATCAGTTTGTAAAAGATGATTTTTGTGGTTATGGTGTTGCAACAAAGTGCTTTTCATCACCAGATACAGATTGGCGTGGAGAAAATACCTATATTCAAAAAGAAGGTATTCATGATGACTTTGGGCTTTATGATTCCCCTGATGAGTTCTATCTCGAAAAAGGGACTAACTTGTCGGGGTTCAAACGCTGGATATATCAACGCTTGATACGTCACTTGATTAATATGAATGTATCAAAACTAAGAAATAGAAAAGTACTAGAGGTACAAAATGCACAACCATAATCATAGTCATCAACATGGTAAAGATGACCGTATTGGTTGGGCATTTTTCCTTAATGTGACATTCACTATTATCGAATTTATAGGTGGTTGGCTCACTAACAGTACGGCGATAATGGCAGATGCAGTTCACGATCTTGGTGATAGTCTTTCAATAGGTTTTGCGTGGATTTTAAGTCGTTTTTCAGATAAAGAAGCATCAGATAAGTTTAGTTATGGTTATCGTAGACTTACTCTCTTTGGCGCATTGATAAACAGTATTGTTTTAATCATTGGCTCAATTTGGATTTTATTTGAAGCAATTCCAAAGCTGTCCAATCCTGAAATGCCTGTAGTCGAGGGGATGTTAGGGCTAGCGATACTCGGCGTTGCCGTTAACGGATATGCTGTATTAAAATTAAAAGCGGGTGAAACATTAAATGAGAAAGTGCTGACATGGCACCTTCTTGAAGATGTACTTGGATGGGTTGCCGTTCTTATAGTCTCTATCGTACTGTTGTTCGCTGAACTGCCGATATTAGATCCCCTTTTATCAATAGGGTTCACGCTGTTCATCTTGTTTAATGTTTTCAAAAACCTGAAATCAACACTCGTTTTATTTCTTCAAGCTGCACCCGATAAAGAGACTCAAAAGCGTATTAAACTATCACTAATGGAATTTCCTGAAGTTAATGGTATCCACCACATGCACTTTTGGTCACTAGATGGTGAAAGTCACGTTTTAACAGCGCACCTTGAGCTGAGTGACAACTTTGACGTTAAAGAATTAATTAGGCTTAAACAAGAAGTTGCAGCTAAATTATCTTCCTATCATTTATCGCATACAACGATAGAGTTTGAGTTTTTAAATGAAAATTGTCGGGATGAAGCGCAGTAAGCTTTATCAATAAAATGTTGGGCATACAATATTAAAAGCAGCTTAATTAGGCATAACCTAGTAATTAAGCTGCTTTTTTTGATTTTAAATTTCGTCGGATTGCTGTTTGCTACTCTCAGAGCCATGCGCCCATTGATATAAAATAGGCAATACAAACAAAGTTAAAATTGTAGAAGATACAATACCGCCGATAACAACTGTTGCTAGTGGTCGTTGTACTTCTGCACCAATTCCAGTGTTTAACGCCATTGGAATAAAACCTAAACTTGCGACCAGTGCCGTCATTAAAATAGGTCTTAAACGAATGATGTGCTGAGTTTCCATCATTGTCTTGGCTTGATGCGGATCAGTCTAAAGCATTCTCAGGAATAGAGGAGCTCGTTGCTGATGTTGTCGCTGATATGATTAGCAATAATGAAAAAGTTCCTACACCACTCTCCGGGAAAATATAGTAGGCAGTTTGTTGTCCTTGTTCTCAGTGGTTCAACAAAAACTAGCCCTCGAAGCCGCAGAACGTGGCGTGGACATAAATTGTTTAGTATCAGTAAAAAGAGCGATGTAATTTTAGTACGAGTGAGTGATAGAGCAGGAACCTATGCTTCATATATTCAGTAAATGGTATGTTTTTGAATTAATAGGTATTTTTAAATAAAGCTTTCTTTGATTTAGTGCTTTTTATTTAATAAATTAATTTTAAAAACAACTTAGGCTAATTGATAAACACTATCTGGAAAGATTAAAAGAAAATATTTTTTAATTTCTGCTAATTCATTTAAGGCAGGTTCCCTTTCAAGCAGTTGAAATGTCCAAATAAGTACAGCCTGATGATTATCATAGCAAGTATTTACTCCAAGAAAATTAGCCATTCCATAACTTCTATTGATGTTCATTTCTTTAATTAATTGATTTCCTAAGTCACGAGCTTGCTGGCTGATCAATAACTCATTTGGTAACACGGCGGTCATCTCCACAAAATAATCTAATGCAGGTTCAATCCTTATATTTAAAAAGTTATAATTTAGTTGAAATGGATAAAATATACTTTCTATAAGTTGTAATAACCTGCTGTAGGTTAATTTTAGCAAAGTATTACTCAGTCAACAACTTCAAATAACCCACAGCAAGTTATTTTTTGTAAATTAATTTAAATATGATTACTTGTAAGTTATCTAGCCTCATGGGCGATAGAAAAATTTTAAAATTAAGTGAAGTGGTGCATGCAACAGGTATCAATCGCAACACGCTCACAAGTATGTATTATGACCGTGCTGTACGTATTGAATTACCAGTCGCCGATAAGTTGTGTAAGTACTTTAACTGTACGATGAATGATTTGTTTGAGTTTAAGGAAGAAGTTGAAGAAAAAGATTAACTTAATACTTCGTTTGATAAGTTTTTCGAAGAAAAAGACTAGCCAATACTTAGTTTGATAAGTTTTTCTCTGCAGATCTAATATTGAATTTTATAAAATATCATTACAAACAGAGGTGGTTCCACTTGTTTGAACAACTAAAAGCGTATTTATAAGTGATATTCCGCTCTAGTTAAGCCACCTTGTTTTGTTGGGGTAGCTGATCATAGTAAAACTCATTTGGTGTCATTTTGTCTAGACTCGAATGAGGTCGTTTCAGATTATAAAACTCAAAATATGCACTCAATTGCTTTTTCGCATCTGTGACACTGCTATAAGCTTTGAGATACACCTCTTCATATTTAACGCTCCGCCATAATCGTTCAACCATCACATTATCTACCCATCGACCTTTACCATCCATACTGATTTGAATGCCATTTGATTTCAATACATCAATAAATGCATCACTGGTGAACTGACTGCCTTGGTCTGTATTCAATATTTCAGGTGATCCATATTTTTCAATCGCTTCATTTAAAGCCGAAATACAAAAATCCACCTCCATACTAATCGATACCCTATGCGCAAGTACCTTGCGGCTATGCCAATCAATCACAGCACATAAATAAACAAAGCCTTTTGCCATAGGGATATACGTTATATCCGTAGACCACACTTGATTACTGCGCTGAATAGCCAATCCTTTGAGCAGATATGGATATTTACGGTGAGCTTGATTAGCCTGGCTTAAATTTGGTTTGCAATATAACGCCTGAATACCCATTTTCTTCATTAAAGTACGTGTATGACGTCGTCCTATATGATGCCCTTGACGATTCAACAAATCACGCATCATACGACTGCCTGCAAAAGGATATTGCATATGTAATTCATCAATACATCGCATCAGCTTCAGATCTGATGAGCTAACAGGTTTTGGGCGATAATAATAACAACCACGAGAGACTTTCAGTAACTTAGCTTGTTTAGATACTGAAATCTGAAGTGAGTGATCGATTAACTTTTGTGGTTGAAGCGGCCCAGTTTCTTCAACACACCTTCTAAAAAATCAATTTCTAATGCCTGCTCACCGATTTTTGCATGTAACTTTTTAAGATCAATGGGAGGTTCTGATGGAGCTTTTGATTGATCGAAAGCTTGTGAGGAAGCTGAGATCAATTGATTTTTCCAGTCAATAATTTGGTTTTGATGAACATCAAACTCAGAACTCAATTCAGCAAGTGTTTTTTCTGCTTTGATCGCAGCAAGTGCTACCTTAGTCTTAAAGTCGTTTGAATGATTTCTTCTTGGTCTACGTGCCATAAAATACTCCATATATTGATGTTTATAACATCATTTGAGGAGCAGAGTATCACTTATAGGAGTTGTTCAAATTTCCGGATCCATCTCTAAGTGAGGAGGAAATGACTCTTACTATTCAGATGTTGTTTCAAGCTTTTTTTGATTGATAGAGTTTTATGTATTAAACTCTATATTGAAAGTAAATATATTGTAAAAATAGTATGTTATTTACTAATTGATTAAATTATTTACACTTATTCTGTATAATGCTCTATGAATTCATTACTTATTTTTTTAAATTAAAAATCATATGCAAAGCTTAAATGATGAAGAGTGTCGCCAAGTTGAAAGTGTAAAACAGCTTTTACAAAAAAATTTTAAAGATAAGCTTTATGCTATTTATTTATATGGTTCGTATGTTGATGGTGGTTTAAAACATAAAAGTGATCTTGATATTTTAGTTATTATTGAACGTGAAATTACCGATCAGGAAAGAAAACAATTAGCGCAGAATTTTCTAAATATATCTGTTCCGATTGGTCATGCTACAGCGCGTGCCTTAGAAATTACGATATTAGAAAAAGGGAGTATTACCAATAAAAATCATCCATATACATATCAGCTACAATATGGCGAGTGGTTGAGAGAAGAATTACTCAAAGGTGAATTACTTTATAGTCAATCTGATCCAGATATTAGTATTTTACTTAAAACTGCCCAATTACATAACATTACTATCTTTGGACCTGATATTTGCGATTGGTTAAATCCAATTAGCTATGAACAATTAATATTTGCCATGCAAAAAACTTATCCACAAATTATTGCTCATTGGAAAGACGATCAGGATGAATGTAATCAAATTTTAGCGCTATGCCGTATAGCTTATACATTAGATCATAAAACAATAGTTACCAAGGATGTTGCTGCGACATGGTTTTTAGAATTCTTAAGTCAGATAGATCAAGACATTTTGCAACTCATAATAGATGAATATATTGGGCAAGGTCATGAGCAATGTTGGTTAGTTTTACATGATCAGCTTGCTAAAATTGTTAAAGAATTACAGCATAAAATTGAACCACTACTTTTTAACTGATGTGGAAGTAATGGATATGCTTCTTAGATTATTACCTCACTATATCTCTAAATACCGAAGAGACTTGATATTGCAAAGGGGGGCGTGGTTGGAGTTGCATGAAGATTTTAAATAAAAGCGGAGGAACTAGGGTAAAAGTTGCCAAAAAGTTTCTTCTGAAATGACTTTTATATTATGACGTTTAAGCAAAGCGGAGGTAACTCCATTGCCATAGATCTTATTCCCATTAAATTGACCATCGTAAATCATTGAACTACCACATGAAGGGCTATTTTCTTTAAGCACTACCAGAGTAGCTTTTAATAATTGAACTTTTTTTAAAGTTCTATATGCCCCTTCAATATAGATTGAAGTCACATCCTTTCCTGATTTTTCAATTACACAGGCTTTTCCATCTAAGACATCATCGCCATTACCTCCCGAAATCTCGGCAGGTTCGCGTGGTGTTGATAAACCGCCAAGAATCTCTGGACATACCATAGTAGCTTTTCCATCTTTGACTAATTTTTCGATTTTTTCGTTTAAGCTATGCGTCCCGTTATAACGTACCTTTAAGCCAGCCAGACAAGAACTTACTAAAATCATATTTCCTCTATGAAAAAGATATGTATCGATTTGCTATTTAGCCAGTACCTATTATTTTTTAAAATTAATAGGTTAGTGCTATGGATAAAACAAGAATTTAAATATGATCAATGCAAAGTGAGTTATTTTTTTTCTAACCCACAAAGCTTATAGATTAGTTTGATCCTTTTTGTTTAGAAAATTTATCAACAGTGATGTGTGCTGAATTAGCAGGAGACTTTCACTTGAGAGATTCTAGGCAGCTAACCGATAAAAGTCTTCTGCCATTTGATTTGGTGTCTTAAAATCCAAGCCTTTTTGAATTCTTCGCTGATTATAAAATAACTCTATATATTTTGTAATATCCGCTTTGGCTTCTTCCCTTGTTTTGTAGTTGCGATGATGGACTAGTTCATTTTTGAGTATGCCCCAGAAACTCTCTATCGGTGCATTATCAAAGCAGTCGCCTTTTTTGCTCATTGAACCCTGAAAATCAAATTTCTCAAGTAAGTTTCGATATTCATTACTGCAATATTGGCTGCCTCTATCTGAATGTACAATGAGATCTTTAGCAGGTTTCTGATTGCGAATAGCCATATTCAATGCATCACAAACAAGCTTGGCTGTCATGCGCTCATTTAAGCTATAGCCAACAACCTGTTTCGTGTAAAGATCTTTGACAGCTGCCAAGTACAACCAGCCCTCAGCCGTCCAAATGTAGGTAATGTCACTCGACCACGCAAGATTAGGCTTCGTCATTGAAAACTGTTGCTTGAGTAAATTGTCATAAATAGAACGGTTGTGATCACTGTTCGTGGTTCTTTTGAAACGCTTATGGCGCTTACAATACAACTGATTTGATTTTTTTATTTGGCGCACAGCATACGTACTTATTTTGATACCTTGCGCTTGTAAATGCTTGGTTAATCGAACATAGCCATAGCTTTGTTTGGTTTCTTCATGGGCTATTTTGACCAAAATTGTCTGCTGATTTCGCTGAATTGATCTTTTACTCATGCCTCGCTTTAGCCAATCATAAAAGCGAGAAACGGATACACGAAGTAATCGAGCCATTAAAATAATCGGAAATAAGTGGCTTTGCGATTTCATATAGGCGTACCTCACTGACTTTCTTTGGCAAAGTACGCTGCTGCCTTTTTTAAAAATTCACGTTCCATTTCAGCTGTTTTGAGCTGTTGTTTAAGCTTCTTATTTTCTTCGAGTAAGGCGTTTAGATCGGGCGAATACTGTTTTGTGCCTGCTAAAGTTCCAGCCTTTGCTTTGTTATTCCAGTTCGAAAGGGTTTGCATTGAAATGCCAAGTTGTCTAGCGGATTCCGATACATTACCTTGGTTCTCTTCAATGGCTTTTATGGCTTCAGCTTTAAATTCTGCGGTGTAAGTCTTCTGTTTCTTGCTCATGGTAAACTCCTAATGAGTATGTATAGTTTACCAAGTTAAACCCTCCTGTTTTTTAAGCACACATCAACATGAAGAAGTGGCAGATCCCGCGATTCATCAACACGGATAAAGCGCCCGCCTATGGTCGCGCGCTTGCTCTGCTCAAACGCGAAGGCCGGTGCCCGTCTGACGTTGAACACCGACAGATTAAGTACCGGAACAACGTGATTGAATGCGATCATGGCAAACTGAAACGGATAATCGGCGCCACGCTGGGATTTAAATCCATGAAGACGGCTTACGCCACCATCAAAGGTATTGAGGTGATGCGTGCACTACGCAAAGGCCAGGCCTCAGCATTTTATTATGGTGATCCCCTGGGCGAAATGCGCCTGGTAAGCAGAGTTTTTGAAATGTAAGGCCTTTGAATAAGACAAAAGGCTGCCTCATCGCTAACTTTGCAACAGTGCCATTTTAAGCGTTATGCTAAGCCCAGGAAGCCGCAGGATCTTTTGAACCACAACTGCATTAACGTCCGCTATTCTGATACGAGTGGATTGTACGCCTGGGAATTCGAGAAAGATGCTCAGAAATTCAGTCTGAAAGTCAAAGGGCAATATATTGCGAACAGCACGATTCATCAGCTCGATGCAGCATTAGACGGGCTGGGGATTGCCTATATTCCCGAGTATGTTGCAGATGGATATATCAAAAGCGGCAAGCTGATTGCTGTTCTGACCGAGTGGTGTCCATATTTTGACGGCTACCATATTTATTATCCTCACCGCCGACAGGATTCTCCTGCGTTTATGGCTTTTCTGCAAGTTTTGCGTGACAGGTACAATAATGGAATAAGATAAATTTATGAGTAAAGGATTATGTCCACGATAAGCACCTGGGTCGATTCCTGGGAGGCGGCCATGAGGGTAGGGAAGCGCCGTCCCGTCAAGTCAGCGTAATGCTCTGCCAGTGTTACAACCAATTAACCAATTCTGATTAGAAAAACTCATCGAGCATCAAATGAAACTGCAATTTATTCATATCAGGATTATCAATACCATATTTTTGAAAAAGCCGTTTCTGTAATGAAGGAGAAAACTCACCGAGGCAGTTCCATAGGATGGCAAGATCCTGGTATCGGTCTGCGATTCCGACTCGTCCAACATCAATACAACCTATTAATTTCCCCTCGTCAAAAATAAGGTTATCAAGTGAGAAATCACCATGAGTGACGACTGAATCCGGTGAGAATGGCAAAAGCTTATGCATTTCTTTCCAGACTTGTTCAACAGGCCAGCCATTACGCTCGTCATCAAAATCACTCGCATCAACCAAACCGTTATTCATTCGTGATTGCGCCTGAGCGAGACGAAATGCGCGATCGCTGTTAAAAGGACAATTACAAACAGGAATCGAATGCAACCGGCGCAGGAACGCTGCCAGCGCATCAACAATATTTTCACCTGAATCAGGATATTCTTCTAATACCTGGAATGCTGTTTTCCCGGGGATCGCAGTGGTGAGTAACCATGCATCATCAGGAGTACGGATAAAATGCTTGATGGTCGGAAGAGGCATAAATGCCGTCAGCCAGTTTAGTCTGACCATCTCATCTGTAACATCATTGGCAACGCTACCTTTGCCATGTTTCAGAAACAACTCTGGCGCATCGGGCTTCCCATACAATCGATAGATTGTCGCACCTGATTGCCCGACATTATCGCGAGCCCATCTATACCCATATAAATCAGCATCCAGGTTGGAATTTAATCGCGGCCTCGAGCAAGACGTTTCCCGTTGAATATGGCTCATAACACCCCTTGTATTACTGTTTATGTAAGCAGACAGTTTTATTGTTCATGATGATATATTTTTATCGGCACTGTTGCAAATAGTCGGTGGTGATAAACTTATCATCCCCTTTTGCTGATGGAGCTGCACATGAACCCATTCAAAGGCCGGCATTTTCAGCGTGACATCATTCTGTGGGCCGTACGCTGGTACTGCAAATACGGCATCAGTTACCGTGAGCTGCAGGAGATGCTGGCTGAACGCGGAGTGAATGTCGATCACTCCACGATTTACCGCTGGGTTCAGCGTTATGCGCCTGAAATGGAAAAACGGCTGCGCTGGTACTGGCGTAACCCTTCCGATCTTTGCCCGTGGCACATGGATGAAACCTACGTGAAGGTCAATGGCCGCTGGGCGTATCTGTACCGGGCCGTCGACAGCCGGGGCCGCACTGTCGATTTTTATCTCTCCTCCCGTCGTAACAGCAAAGCTGCATACCGGTTTCTGGGTAAAATCCTCAACAACGTGAAGAAGTGGCAGATCCCGCGATTCATCAACACGGATAAAGCGCCCGCCTATGGTCGCGCGCTTGCTCTGCTCAAACGCGAAGGCCGGTGCCCGTCTGACGTTGAACACCGACAGATTAAGTACCGGAACAACGTGATTGAATGCGATCATGGCAAACTGAAACGGATAATCGGCGCCACGCTGGGATTTAAATCCATGAAGACGGCTTACGCCACCATCAAAGGTATTGAGGTGATGCGTGCACTACGCAAAGGCCAGGCCTCAGCATTTTATTATGGTGATCCCCTGGGCGAAATGCGCCTGGTAAGCAGAGTTTTTGAAATGTAAGGCCTTTGAATAAGACAAAAGGCTGCCTCATCGCTAACTTTGCAACAGTGCCAGTTTTATTACGAACGTGTTTTGGGTGGACAACGGAAAACATATTTCATCGAAAGACCAAAAAAAGAAAAAACACTTCCTGTTGTGATGAGTGAAGAAGAAACCATTCGGGTACTACGCGCTATTGAAAACGTGAAACACAAGGCTATTCTGATGACTATTTATTCGGCAGGTTTGCGCATTTCTGAATGTATAAACCTGAAAATAAAAGACATTGACTCCAAGCGCATGCAAATTCGTATAGAACAGTCAAAAGGAAAAAGAGATCGTTATACCATTTTATCTGAGAAAACATTAATTATTTTAAGAACATACTTTATGGAATATAAACCAAAAGATTATTTATTTGAAGGTCAAAAAGGTGGCGCATACTCAAGCCGAAGTATTCAAAACATTTTTAAAGCAGCTGTTTTAAAAGCAAAGATTCAAAAGGAAGTTACTGTACATACCTTACGACATAGCTTTGCAACGCATTTGCTTGAGAATGGTACGAGTTTACGTTATATTCAATCGTTGTTAGGTCATTCAAGCAGTAAAACAACTGAGGTTTATACACATATTACCACCAAGGGAATGGAACAATTAAAAAGTCCGATGGATTTGTTAGATATATAGAAAGGATTTGTATATTTGAGCAAAACTTAACAAAAAGCACTATGAATATAAATCCTTTTGAGAGAGTAGAAACGAACGGTAAACGGTTGAAAACGGATTTGTCACTGATAATGAAAGGTTTAGCAAAATAAGATATAGTGGATATATACGCCATTTGGCGTATAGCCACTTGTTATGTGCCATTTTTGAATGACAATGCGAATAGATACGGACAAACAAATGAATTTACTTAGTGATAAGAACGTTGCAATAATTGGTGGTGGACCCGTTGGACTGACTATGGCAAAATTATTACAGCAAAACGGCATAGACGTTTCAGTTTACGAAAGAGACAACGACCGAGAGGCAAGAATTTTTGGTGGAACCCTTGACCTACACAAAGGTTCAGGTCAGGAAGCAATGAAAAAAGCGGGATTGTTACAAACTTATTATGACTTAGCCTTACCAATGGGTGTAAATATTGCTGATGAAAAAGGCAATATTTTATCCACAAAAAATGTAAAGCCCGAAAATCGATTTGACAATCCTGAAATAAACAGAAATGACTTAAGGGCTATCTTGTTGAATAGTTTAGAAAACGACACGGTTATTTGGGATAGAAAACTTGTTATGCTTGAACCTGGTAAGAAGAAGTGGACACTAACTTTTGAGAATAAACCGAGTGAAACAGCAGATTTGGTTATTCTTGCCAATGGTGGAATGTCGAAAATAAGGAGCTTTGTTACCGACACGCAAGTTGAAGAAACCGGTACTTTCAACATCCAAGCTGATATTCTTCAACCGGAAATAAACTGTCCCGGATTTTTTCAGCTATGCAACGGCAACCGATTAATGGCGGGACATCAGGGCATTTTATTGTTTGCCAATCCCAATAATAATGGTGCATTGTATTTAGGAATTAGTTTTAAAACGCCCGATGAATGGAAAAATAAAATTCCCTTAGATTTTCAGGACAGAAACAGCGTTGCCGATTTTTTATTGAAAAGATTTTCCAAATGGAGTGAAGTTTACAAACAATTAATACGTTCGGTATCAACATTTCAATGCTTGCCCACAAGGAAATTTCCTTTGAACAATGATTGGAAAAGTAACCGTCCATTACCCATAACAATGATTGGCGATGCTGCTCATTTGATGTCGCCTTTTGCAGGACAGGGTGTAAATACGGGATTATTGGATGCTTTGATATTGTCTGAAAACCTTACAAACGGAGAATTTACAAGTATTGAAAATGCCATCGAAAACTACGAACAACAAATGTTTGTTTATGCAAAAGATACGCAGGACGAATCGACAGAAAACGAAACCGAAATGTTTAGTCCCAATTTTTCGTTTCAAAAATTATTGAATCTATAAACAGTAAGAAAAAACGGCTACTAACAAGCAGTTTTGCAATAGTGGGGCAGAAGTGCAAAATTGAACTTGTGTGCTTCTATCAACTTTTGTACATTAGCTGCCAGTTTAAGATGGGTGCATTTGAGTATGCCCAAAGGAGCCCGCAAGTATGCGCAGGACGAAGCCAGTAGCCGCGCCGATGGTGGCGCGGGTCTATCTGCGCGTCAGCACCGACGCGCAGGACTTGGAACGCCAAGAGGCGATCACTACGGCCGCGAAGGCCGCCGGCTACTACGTCGCCGGCATCTACCGTGAGAAGGCATCCGGCGCACGCGCCGACCGGCCTGAGCTGCTGCGCATGATCGGCGACCTACAGCCCGGCGAGGTGGTCATTGCCGAGAAGATCGACCGCATCAGCCGCCTACCTTTGCCCGAGGCCGAGCGCCTGGTGGCCTCGATACAGGCCAAAGGCGCACGCCTGGCCGTCCCTGGCGTGGTCGATCTATCCGACCTGGCGGCCGAGGCCCAGGGCGTCGCCAAGATCGTGCTGGAAGCCGTGCAGATCATGCTTTTTCGCCTGGCCTTGCAGATGGCCCGCGACGACTACGAGGACAGGCGCGAACGCCAGCGCCAAGGCATTGAGTTGGCCCGCCAGGCCGGGCGGTACAAGGGCCGCCGTGCTGATCCGAAGCGCCGCGCCCAAGTTGTCGCGCTGCGCAAGTCCGGCTACAGCATCAACAAGACCGCCGAGCTGGCCGGGTACAGTGCGGCCCAGGTGAAACGGATATGGGCCGAGGTCAGCCAGGCCGAAGCGAAGCAGCACGGCGCGTTCGTGGAGGACGCATTGACGGAAGCCGATGCCCTGGCCGCTGTCGGCCAGGATGAGCGCCAGGAGGAAAGGGCATGAAGAAGCCGAACCAAGACGACGAGCCGTTTTTCATCACCGAGGAGATTGCGGCCGAAATGATCGCCGGCGGCTATGAGTTCGAGCTGCCGCCCATTCCTTGCACCATCCGCCTACGCGACGTGCTGGAGCGCATGACCGATGCTGAGCTAGCATTGCAGCCGGGCGAGATCGCCGACCAGGAGCGTGAACGCTGCCGGCGCAAGCCGTGTTCAACCTCATGATCTGGTCATGGTATTTTTCATGGCACTGAGCCTGATAGTTCTTGCAAATTGTTGTCACTAAAGGGTTTTGTGTGCTTGTTTACAATCGAGTGGGAGTGACGGGCACTGGCTGGCAATGTCTAGCAACGGCAGGCATTTCGGCTGAGGGTAAAAGAACTTTCCGCTAAGCGATAGACTGTATGTAAACACAGTATTGCAAGGACGCGGAACATGCCTCATGTGGCGGCCAGGACGGCCAGCCGGGATCGGGATACTGGTCGTTACCAGAGCCACCGACCCGAGCAAACCCTTCTCTATCAGATCGTTGACGAGTATTACCCGGCATTCGCTGCGCTTATGGCAGAGCAGGGAAAGGAATTGCCGGGCTATGTGCAACGGGAATTTGAAGAATTTCTCCAATGCGGGCGGCTGGAGCATGGCTTTCTACGGGTTCGCTGCGAGTCTTGCCACGCCGAGCACCTGGTCGCTTTCAGCTGTAAGCGTCGCGGTTTCTGCCCGAGCTGTGGGGCGCGGCGGATGGCCGAAAGTGCCGCCTTGCTGGTTGATGAAGTACTGCCTGAACAACCCATGCGTCAGTGGGTGTTGAGCTTCCCGTTTCAGCTGCGTTTCCTGTTTGCCAGCCGGCCCGAGATCATGGGGTGGGTGCTGGGCATCGTTTACCGCGTCATTGCCACGCACCTGGTCAAGAAAGCGGGCCATACCCACCAAGTGGCCAAGACGGGCGCGGTCACCCTGATCCAGCGTTTTGGATCGGCGCTCAATCTGAATGTTCACTTCCACATGCTGTTTCTCGACGGTGTGTATGTCGAGCAATCCCACGGCTCAGCGCGTTTCCGCTGGGTCAAGGCGCCGACCAGCCCAGAGCTCACCCAGCTGACGCACACCATCGCCCACCGGGTGGGTCGCTATCTGGAACGGCAAGGCCTGCTGGAACGGGATGTCGAAAACAGCTATCTGGCCTCGGATGCGGTGGATGACGACCCGATGACACCCCTGCTGGGGCACTCGATCACTTACCGTATCGCTGTCGGTTCACAGGCGGGGCGAAAGGTGTTCACTTTGCAAACTCTGCCGACCAGTGGTGATCCGTTCGGTGACGGGATTGGCAAGGTAGCCGGGTTCAGCCTGCACGCCGGCGTGGCGGCCAGGGCCGATGAACGCAAGAAGCTCGAACGGCTGTGCCGGTACATCAGCCGCCCGGCGGTATCCGAGAAGCGGCTGTCGTTAACACGAGGCGGCAACGTGCGCTACCAGCTCAAGACGCCGTACCGGGACGGCACCACGCACGTCATTTTCGAACCATTGGATTTCATTGCAAGGCTGGCCGCCCTGGTACCGAAGCCCAGAGTCAACCTAACCCGCTTCCACGGGGTGTTCGCACCCAACAGTCGGCACCGGGCGTTGGTCACGCCGGCAAAACGGGGCAGGGGCAACAAGGTCAGGGTGGCTGATGAACCGGCAACACCAGCACAACGGCGAGCGTCGATGACATGGGCGCAACGGCTCAAGCGTGTTTTCAATATCGACATCGAGACCTGCAGCGGCTGCGGCGGCGCCATGAAAGTCATCGCCTGCATTGAAGACCCTATAGTGATCAAGCAGATCCTTGATCACCTGAAGCACAAAGCCGAAACCAGCGGGACCAGGGCGTTACCCGAAAGCCGGGCGCCACCGGCTGAGCTGCTCCTGGGTCTGTTTGACTGACGAGCCTGAAGGCCAACGATACCAATCAAAATGCTGCGTTCACAGCGCCGCGGCAGGGATCCGCCGTGCTGGTTGTCGGAAAAGGAGCCGCTAGTGGGAAAGAGGAGGGTAAATTTTCAGCGTTGCTGGCTCCCCGTCAGCCGGATTGGGTTGCATCGCAGGGGTGTCGAAAGAGTCAACTGCGGTCCAAAGCTGTTGGACTTGGGTGAAAAGGGCGTTTATTCTTCCTATACGTGAACCGCATCCTACGGAATGAGTAACCCTTGCCCTATTGTGAGTAGAACGTCGTATAATTCAAACGAAAGCAGTTAATAGGTATGAAATATCACAGCACAAAAGAGCGACAGGACATGTTTAGATGATGTTATTATAAAATAATAACATCATGGATGAATAAAAAATAATTTTCTATCTTTACAACTATGTTATACTTCTATGATAAGGCTATGATGGCAAAGCCTTGGTTTTCCTAATCAAATAGTCGCCGAGATGGCTTCAATGCGACAGTAGGTCTACTGTCTCACAATTAATTCATGTATCAGATTTTTGTTCCCTGATGGGAAGTGTTATCCATACGAAAAGAATATGGGTAAAGTGTTACACCTGTATATGACATTCAGAATGTCCTGTCGGGGGAACTGGTACCAATTTAATAAAAGAAAACAGTATAGAAATGACAATCGAAGATATGCAAACATTAGCCCTAGAGCATGGGCTGAGAATTTCGGAAGAGATGAGCGTCAATGAGATGGGCATCGACTTTAGAGTTGCCTTTGTAAAGGAAGTAAACGGTGAGAACTGGGTACTCCGTATACCTCGAAGAAGCGATATGCTTGAACAAATCGAAAATGAAAGTAGAATATTGGATTTAGCCAAAAGAAACCTGTCGATCAATGTCCCTGATTGGAAAATTGTATCGGAGCGCCTAATAGCCTACCCTTTACTGGAGGATGCGCCTGCTCTGACATTCGATGCGATAACACATGAGGTTTCTTGGAACATAGATCGCGATAGCATAGCTTATGTGGAGTCTCTGGCAAAATCATTGGCCGAATTACATCGTATTACAGCTGACGATGTGAGAAAGAGCAACTTGAAAATAATGACTCCAAGTGAATTGAGGACCGAAATAGCTGACCGTATCCACTTGGTGAAATCTGAGATAGGTATCAGCGAGCCGTTGGAAAACAGATACCGTAGATGGTTGGACAATGACCCTTTGTGGCCTGAATTCACTTGTTTCATCCATGGCGATCTCTATGCAGGGCATGTCTTAACCTCGAAGGAAGGTAAGACCTCTGGTATCATAGATTGGTCTACTGCGCATATGGGTGATCCTGCACTGGACTTTTCTGGTCACGTATCGGTTTTTGGAGAGGATAGCCTGAAGAGTTTGATAACGGAGTATGCTAAACAAGGCGGAACGATATGGGATAGGCTCTACGAACAATCTATAGAGAGGGCTGCTGCAGCTCCATTAGCATATGGCGCTTTTGCGGTAGAGTGCAACGACGATAATCATATCAATGCCGCCAGAGCAGCCTTAGGTATTGTTCAATAAAATGATGTGAGGATACTTTTTTAAATGCTAAAATAGGAGTTCGATTGGTGCCACTTAAGAGTATCATTGATTTCTATTTTAGCCAGTATCCTCCACTTTTAGGAGCTCCTCGAAACTCGATTTTATGATCATCTCTTAAGATTTTGAGCCACCGCTCTACTATCTTGACAGGAACTAATAGCTCGTTTACTAAAAATGGTGCACGCTTTCCTGGATTAGTTCTTATCTGATTAAATAGTAGATTTACTCCCTCACTTACTCCCTCATTAGATTCGAAAAGTAGCTTTGATGAGACAATAACTCGAAAACCGTGCTGGAAATTTTCAAAGACAGGGGGACGCAGACCATAGGATGCGAAGCCTTCTTGGATTCGTTTGATGCCTGACCCATATTTTTCAATAAAATGCGCTTCTTTGAACGTGGCAGATATCCTTTTATTGCGCGCCCATGGCGAGTAATCTTCACGAAGAAGCTGATCAATCGTTAAGTTATCAGCTAAACCACCTGGATTGAAAAACTCTATGGAATTGTAATACACCCTGATTATGGAATCGGCAAATTAATTTGGACTTGGGTGAAAAGGGCGTTTATTCTTCCTATTACGTTGTCGGCAGCGGGCCAAAAAGGAATACGTCCATGCCCATCGAGGTGAAACCGGCTGTGAGCGCGGGTTCAAGCATATAGCCCGACAGGCGCGTATCCTTGCCGATCACGACACGATGGCGGTGGTCACCGCGACGAAAGACACGGCCAGCCGCCATGCCGACGCGCAAGGCGGTTTCCGCCGTCATCGCGCCTTCGTTGGCTTTGCCACGAATACCGTCTGTGCCGAAATATTTGCGCACCATAAGGTCGATTATCCTGTCGTCGGGTCGCCCTCAAAGGGGACATGCCTGCTGAACCGCGAATATAGAGAAATATCCCGAATGTGCAGTTAACGAATTCTTGCGGTTTCTTTCAGCGCCGCCAATACCGCCAGCCCGTCGCGCAAGGGGCGCGGCTCGTGTGTGCGGATGAAGTCAGCTCCACCTGCGGCGGCGGCAAGCTCTGCAGCGAGTGTCGCGGCCCCGACATCCCCCGGACCACGGCCTGTGAGCGCGCGCAGAAAGGATTTGCGCGAAACAGACAGAAGCACCGGCAAATCGAAGCGCAGCCGCAATTCATCGAACCGCGCCAGCACCGAGAGCGAGGTTTCGGGAGCAGCCCCCAGAAAAAACCCCATGCCGGGATCAAGGACAAGGCGGTTGCGTTTGATACCGGCACCCGTCAGCGCCGCGATGCGCGCGTCAAAGAACGCCGCAATGTGATCCATGATGTCGCCAGCGGGTGCCTCGCGCCGATCTGCCTGCCCGTCTTGCACCGAATGCATAACGACGAGTTTGGCAGATGATTTCGCCAATTGCGGATAGAACGCAGCGTCTGGAAAACCGCGAATATCATTGAGATAGGCCACACCACGCGACAAGGCATAGGCTTGCGTCGCGGGTTGATAACTGTCGAGCGAGACGGGAATGCCATCTGCCTTGAGCGCGTCCAGCACCGGCGCGATACGCGCGATTTCTGTGTCGGACGAAACAGGCGCGGCGTCGGGATTGCTGGATGCCGGACCGAGGTCGATCACATCTGCCCCCTCGGCCATCAGCTTACGCGCCTGCGCAATGGCTGCGTCTGGCGCCAGATACCGGCCTCCATCGGAGAAACTGTCCGAGGTTATGTTGACGATGCCGAAAATGATGAGCGATTTATTCATGGGGGCTTCTATAATAATCTCTGTACACGACAAAAATAGATAACTCATTGAAATAATGTCACAATAATTGTTTTCTAACGACGAATACTATGACACATCTCAATGAGTTATATCTTATCTTAAACAAATCTCTAAAATGGAACAAGTCACATTTAAAGTGCTTTGCGCTCATCATGCTTGTGATTATTTTAAAGCAAACATGTAATCTTTCTTCTGCATCTAAAGCCTTGCCCATCAAGTGTTTACCACAATCATTTTATCGACGTATGCAGCGCTTCTTTGCAGGTCAGTATTTTGATTATCGTCAAATTTCTCAGTTGATTTTCAATATGTTTTCATTCGACCAAGTGCAACTGACTTTAGATAGAACCAATTGGAAATGGGGAAAACGAAATATTAATATCCTGATGCTCGCAATCGTTTATCGTGGAATAGCGATACCTATCCTTTGGACATTGCTTAATAAACGTGGAAATTCAGATACGAAAGAGCGTATTGCTTTGATTCAACGCTTTATAGCCATTTTTGGTAAAGACCGTATTGTGAATGTGTTCGCAGACAGAGAGTTTATCGGTGAGCAGTGGTTTACATGGTTAATTGAACAAGACATCAACTTCTGCATTCGTGTTAAAAAAACTTCATTGTCACCAATCATTTAGGAAAGAATCATAAAATTAGTGATTTATTTCGCCATCTTAAAGTTGGTCAAATTGAATGTCGTAAACGACGGATTTTGGTTGGTCGGGTGAAACTATATATAAGTGCACTACAGTTAGAAAATGGAGAGCTTTTACTCGTCGTTTCTCCTCAGTTTAATGCCAATGCTATTCAGGATTATGCATTACGCTGGGAAATTGAAACCTTATTCAGTTGTCTCAAAGGACGCGGGTTTAATCTTGAAAATACGCGCTTGACAGACCCTAGACGAGTGAAAAAATTGATTGCGGTGTTAGCTATAAGCTTCTGTTGGTGTTACTTAACGGGTGAATGGCAACATAATCAAAAAAAAGCGATAAAAATAAAGAAGCATGGACGACTCTCAATGAGTTTATTTCGCTATGGTTTAGACTATGTTCAAATGGCGATTCAGCGTTTAATTGGTTTTGGGAAAAAAGAAGAGTTTAAGGAAATTTTGGCAATTTTAAGAAAGCAGAATCCTGATAGGATAAGGGTTCTGTGAAATTTGTCGTGTACAGAGTATAATAATAATAATCGAGCATGAGTCTCATACGGATGCTCGGGTCGAAAGGGAATCCCCAGGCGAGTAACCTGTTTGCGGTGATCCATTAGCTGCAGGAGCAGAATAGCATACATCTGGAAGCAAAGCCAGGAAAGCGGCCTATGGAGCTGTGCGGCAGCGCTCAGTAGGCAATTTTTCAAAATATTGTTAAGCCTTTTCTGAGCATGGTATTTTTCATGGTATTACCAATTAGCAGGAAAATAAGCCATTGAATATAAAAGATAAAAATGTCTTGTTTACAATAGAGTGGGATATGTGGAGTCGATTAGTCCAATTTCTCGGTCAAAGCCCAAGGCCTTTTCGGCATTAACCAAGAGTCTGCTTAAGCACAATTTTCTGGTGGGTAATCATAACTTTTGCCTCATTTGTGATGGATTGATCTATCTTGATTCTACTGAATCGGATCATCGGATTGCCAAAGCCGTAGGTGGGCAAGGTGTTCTAGAGAATGGTCTGCTGGTTCATCCCATCTGTAATAGGATGAAATCAGATCTGAGCCTGGAAGAGATTAGAGCGGATTTGTTTGGTGAATTACTGTATTAATCAACAGAGCGATGAGCTCATTTTTGCAGAAGTATCAATGATTAATCACATGATTTAACTTTTGATACATTCAGCCAATATGGTTATTTTTAATTCAGTCCAGAATCACAACCAGAAACTAGCTGTAGTTTCTGAATGACCGTCAAGGTCCTTAGTTTCGCCCATAGATTCCCTCTGTGGGCTTTTTTTGATCAAAAATTGTATAGATGCTCTAAAATAAACCTTTTAGCATTTCATAAGCAATTAGGATTAAGGCTGAGACCATCAGCACAACAAAAATGAGTTCCACTCTAGTTAACAACTTAGTTCCATTTACTTTTCACTTAATTTATATAGCAGTTAACTCGTAGCATAAATGACATAACATGACATGGAAAATAATCAAAAAGACAGAATTTGGATTTTGATCAGATCTGCATGTTTACATGCTTCTACAGCAGCTTTGAATGTTTCACTTAACCTTTAAACTTTTCTTAAAACTAAATATATTTACATATACATTCTAAAATTTGATAGAATTTATTAAAACTTTAGATTCTAAGTGTAAATAATGAGAAGCGCTAATATTCGACGTGATGGCTACTTAAAATTTCTGAATACATGGCAAGACCGTGATGTCATTAAAGTGCTTTCGGGTGTACGTCGCTCTGGAAAATCCACCTTATTGGCGATGTTTCAACAAGACCTAAAAGCACAGGGCGTACAAGCCGAAAACATCATTGCCATCAACTTCGAATTTATGGAATTTGAAGAACTCACCGATTACCGTAAACTACATGATTATGTATTATCCAAAGTTGATAAAAGTAAAAAAAACTATGTTTTTTTAGATGAAATTCAACATGTTACAAATTTTGAGAAAGTAGTCGACTCTTTATATGTTCGGGATTATATCGATTTATATATTACAGGCTCAAATGCATTCTTTCTAAGTGGAGAACTTGCGACTTTACTTACAGGACGCTATATAGAGCAACATGTTTTACCCCTTTCATTCCAAGAATTTAAACAGTGGCATATTGAAAATAATCCGATCATCCAACAATTATCAAATCGTGATTTGTATGCCATGTATACGCGCAGTAGTTTCCCTTATACGCTTGCCATGACTAGCCAGCAGGAAACTTATGATTACTTGCAAGCGGTCTATGCCAGTGTAATGTTTAAAGATGTTATTCCACGTTTGAATACTGCCGATATTAACTCTCTCGAGCGTGTCACAAGATATTTGGCAAGCGTGACAGGCTCAGCTATTTCCATCAATAAAATTAAAAATACCTTTGTTTCAAGTGGGGTTAAAATTTCATTTGAAACAGTAAAACGCTATATTCAGGGCTTACAGGACAGTTTGTTATTTTATAGTGCCGCACAATTTAAAGTACGCGGGCGTGAGTTATTACAATCCTCTGAAAAATACTATTTAGTTGATGTCGGATTGCGCCGGATTATGTTGCCTGATGCTAATGCTGATCAAGGTCATATCTTAGAAAATGTGATTTATCTTGAGCTTGTCAGACGAGGTTATACGGTCTATGTAGGGCGGGTTGATGAATATGAAATTGATTTTGTTGCTGTCGATACTTTACAGAATTTAACTTATTATCAGGTGGCATTAGAAACGCTCAATGAGGAGACACTCAGCCGAGAGTTACGTCCATTACAGAAAATTTCTGATTCGTATCCCAAGTATTTGCTTACATTAGACACGATAGGGACTGAAGCGAATTATAATGGTATTGTAAAAATGAGTGCTCTCGATTGGTTGCTATCTGAAAATAAGTAAAGTTGAGGGTAGACATGGATACTATTATTTATTAATTAAAACTCAAAGACTTTTCAGCATTAACCAAGAGTGTGATCAAGCATAATTTCTGCTCCAATTGTGATGGATCGATTTACCTCGACTCGATTGAGTCAGACTATCATGATTGAGCCAGAGTCGCTTACTGAAAGTAGCGAGAATTGCGCTGGAGTTTCTGAAGGATATTAATTCCTTAGTTTGCCCATTCATCCATCTGGGCATTTTTTTTTTGATTAAAATACAATGCGGTTCTTGCTAAAAAATGACGGCACCCACCATAAAACACAATATTCCAAAAATAATCCAAGGCCATATCTTTGCCTTCGGTTGTTCTAAATTCTGAGGATTATATTCCGTGTGTTCTAGCGATGTCGGTTGTGGAACACGGGTCTTTTTAGAGTAAGGTTGGTGTTTAGAGTAAGATAGTCCCGTACCTGGAATGCCGACACTGGTTCGCGTACCTTTTTTCCCAATATTTAGAGAAGCACCAGGTTTGCCAATGCTGGCACTGCTGATGCCTTTATGGGTCAGATTAATTTTAAAACCCGGGAATAATTTAATACTTTTACGAAATCTAAAACCCATATTTCTCTCATTCTAAAACTTAGCTCAATTCACGCGCTATACCAGGATCCATGATCTGCTAGAGATCGTACTTTGACGGCTATCATCAGGATACTAGTATATTTTTTATCTGATGATTGCAATACTACCTTTAAATACCGTCAAAAATATTTACTGTATATTTGCTGTAGGGTAATCTTAAAGCTGCTATTTATTGACTGATTGGTATATGACGACAGATAAGCATGAAGTGCTTCTTCGAATGCGAGCCATCGAGTTGCTTGCTTACTGGGAAGGTCGTTTGGTTACCAATCGTTTGATGAGCTGGTTTGGGCTCAGTCGACAGCAGGCTTCTGCGGATATCAAGCGTTACAATACGCTGTATAACCCCGATGCCTTGATTCATGACCCCTCCGTCAAGGGTTATGTGCCTAAGGCCAGCTTCCAGCCTGTACTGACTACAGCGCATATCAATGAATATCTCAATATGCTCTCGGGCTTGGTCAGTGAATCGCATGCCCTTATTGCGATGCCAGAACCGAATCTTACAGCAGTTCAATTACCTGATCGCAGTGTACGTCCTGAAGTGATTCGGGAAGTTTTGCGTGCCTGCCGCAACCAAAGTACTTTAAAAATGATTTATGCCTCGATGCAGAATCCGCAGTGGCATGAACGCATCATTTCCCCACACACCCTGGTGTATACCGGTTTTCGCTGGCATGTCCGTGCCTATTGCCATCAGAGCAAGCAGTTTAAGGACTTTTTACTCTCCAGAATTGATCGCACACCTGTTGTGATGGCGATTGAGTCAGTAGGCCCTGCTCAGGATCAGCAATGGCATGAAGAAATTGTACTGACGCTGATCCCTAATCCAAAATTGAACTCATCACAACAAGCGCTGGTCGAAAAAGACTTCGGCATGCCTGATGGCAGATTACAGATTCCGGTGAAAAAAGCCCTGGCTCACTATACTTTGCAGCGATATCAGGCCGCGATCACGCTGGCTGAGGCGGATGATGCCTTGAAATATCCCTTGGTACTACAACGCTCAGATATCGAAAAGCTGTCGTCTTACCTGTTTGATCAGGCGTCATAGGAGATTGGCTATGTTAGAACAATTTCATTATGACAGTGACCTGATTGGCGGTTCCCTGATGGTGCGTGAAAGCCGGCTGATCGCGGATCTGTTATTACGAGAAGCGACTCCAGAACAATGGCATCAGGCCATTCAGATTGACAATATTCTGCAAAAAAGAACGCCTGCTTCAGCCCAACGTAACGCCACTGCCATTCGTAAGCGTCTTGAGCGCTTAGAGCCTGATTTCTGGAAAGCTTTGCGGGATGGGGATGATGAGCTGGCGACTCAGGTGGCTTTTTGTGGGGCACTGGAACGCAACCTGTTGCTGCTTGAGTTTATGGAAACGGTGATGAGGGATGCCTATATCTCCCAGGCGCAATACTTGGACAGTTATATCTGGTCAGATTTTTTGGATGAACGCTCACAACGTGATCCGGATATCTGTGATTGGAAAGAGTCCAGCAAGAAAAAAATGGGGCAGGTGGTGTTTCGCATGCTGGCAGAAGCCGGTTATTTAAAAAGTACCCGTAAGCTGGAGTTGCAGCGCGTGATCGTCAGAGCAGAGCTGCGTAGCCTGTTGGAAGAACATTATAAACAACGCATTAAAAGATCTATGGAAGTGTCGGTATGGACGCGTTAGTTGTAGAGGGGCAGCAATGAGTCAAACAATACATGAGCGTCTGAACCAGATTCCAGAGCGAATACTTTCAACCGAGTTTCTCACTGGACAAGGATTGGGCAATGAAATTGGCTTCTGGATTTTTGATTATGCACCTGAAGATGAGTTGAAGGTGCGCGAATATCTGCATTTTCTAGACGGGATGCTGGAGAAAAAACACAGTCAGCTGAAGGTGGTGAATATCAACCTGCTGCAAGCCGTGGTGGATTATCTGTCTGAGCGTAACTTCATCGATAAAGCCATTCAAATGCAAAAAGCCAAAGGCGATGAGGCGCTGCTCAAAGCGCTGAAAGGCCCACTGCATATGGATAAGTTCGCGCCCTATCTGGTGAGTAAATATGCCACCAATGCACAAGATATTGTGTTGATGACTGGGGTAGGGTCGGTTTGGCCACTGTTACGTGCCCATCACTTATTGAACAGTTTGCATTCGTTACTGGGGCATAAGCCAGTGGTGCTGTTTTACCCAGGTTATTACGACGGTCAAGCGATGAGTTTATTTGGAAAAATTCCAAGCAATAATTACTACAGAGCATTCAGATTAGTGCCTTAACACGGCAAATAGAAATAAGAATTCGGGGGAATGGATTGAGATGAACATTAAAGAACTTTTTTATAAGCCATTAGATCGTGCGATTAACGGGGTCGTAAAAGCAGACCAGAATGACAATACTACGGTTTATCAGGAACTCGATGAGTATGTGGTCACCAATGAACTGGAAAAGCATTTTCGGGACTTTTTCCAGTCTTATGGCACAGACCTGAGCGATCCTTCGATTGCCAACCGTGTCGGCGTATGGATTTCAGGCTTCTTTGGTTCAGGTAAATCACATTTCCTGAAAACCTTGTCGTATATTCTGGCCAATAAAGTGGTACGTGATGCGCAAGGTAACGAGCGTAGCGCCGCAGAATTCTTTGATGAAACTAAAATCCGCGATGCATTTATCCGTGCCGATATTGGCAAGGCCGTTAGCCATCATGCCGATGTCATCCTGTTTAACATTGACAGTAAAGCCAGTTCCAATGACGATGGCAATCCGATCCTGAATGTGTTTTTACGTGTGTTTAACGAGTATCAGGGTTTTAGTGCTGACCATCCACATATTGCCCATATGGAACGTCACCTGAGCCAGAAAGGGGTGTATGAACGCTTTAAACAGGCGTTTGAGGAATCCAGCGGCATGTCTTGGCTAGAAGAACGTGACGGATATCAGTTCTATCAGGATGATGTCGAAACTGCGATTTCTCAGGCACTGAATCTATCAGCAGAAGCTGCACACAAGTGGTTTGAGGATTCTGAGCAGACCTTTAGTGTTTCGGTTGAAAACTTCTGTCAGTGGGTGAAAGAATACCTGGACAGCAAAGGACCCCAGCAACGCATGTTGTTCTTGGTCGATGAAGTGGGGCAGTTTATTGGCAGCGATACCCGCTTGATGCTGACATTGCAAACCATTACTGAAAACCTGGGTACGATCTGTAAAGGCCGCGCTTGGATTATCGTCACCTCACAGGCAGACATCGATGCTGTTTTAGGTGAGATGTCTTCTTCCAAAGCCAATGACTTCTCCAAGATTGCTGGTCGTTTTAAAACCCGGTTATCACTGTCCAGTTCCAATACCGATGAAGTCATCCAGAAACGTTTATTACGTAAAACCCCAGAAGCAGAAGCATTGCTCAGATCAGTGTTTGAGCAAAAGGGCGATATCTTAAAAAATCAGATTACCTTTGACCGTTCAGGCCCAACCCTAAAGAACTATGAGGGGCCAGACAGCTTTATCCATAACTATCCTTTTGCGCCGTACCATTTTCAGCTGGTACAAAAAGTATTTGAAGAAATCCGTAAGGTCGGTGCGACCGGTGCACACCTGGCCTATGGTGAACGGTCCATGTTGGATGCGTTCCAGATGGCCGCGAATGCGATTGCTACAGATGAAGTCGGTGCCCTGGTTCCTTTCCACCGCTTCTATACTTCAGTGGAAGGATTTCTGGATACAGCAGTGAAGCGTACCATCGACCAGGCAGGGCAGAATAAGACCCTGGATGGTTTTGATGTGCAGATGCTGCGTACCCTGTTCATGATCCGCTATGTCGATATCATCAAAGGTACGCTGGATAACCTGGTGACTTTGTCGATTGAGAAAATTGATGAAGATAAGCTGGCATTGCGCAAGCGGATTGAAGAGAGCCTGCAGCGTCTGGAAAAAGAGAGCCTGATTACTAGGAATGGTGATGAGTTCCTGTTCCTAACCAATGAAGAGCGGGATATTACCCGAAAAATTAAAGCCACAGACTTAGCGGCTTCAGAAGAAAATAAAGAGTTAGCCAACCTGATCTTTAAAGATTTACTGCGCGATCAGAACAAATACCGCCATCAAGCCAACAAGATGGACTATCAGATTGGTCGTTTTCTGGATGGTCATAGCCTGGATGGCAAGTATGAGAGCGATTTGAAAGTTGAAATCATTTCTCCGCTGGATACGGAATACAACCTCTATACTGAAGCTTACTGTATTGGTAAAAGTACTCAGGCCGAAGGACAAGTCCTGTTTAAACTGGCAGACGATAAACAGTTCTTTAATGAACTGCGCACCTGGCTGAAAACCAATAAATTTATTCGGTTAAATGATGATGGCACTCAGTCCGATATCACCCGTATCCTGGCAGACCGTGGCCGTGAGAACCAGGAGCGTAAAAAACGCCTGCGTGTCCGGGTCGAAGAAATGTTGCTGGACGCGGAAAGTTATGCCTTGGGTCAACATCTACAACTTTCATCTTCAAGTCCAACCACCAAGCTGGATGAGGCTTGTCGTTATTTGCTGGAAAACACTTATACCAAACTGAGCTATCTGCAGGTCTATCAGCAGGATGCCTGGCGTGAACTGAACGCCGTCTTGACTGTGGATGATATGGCGCAGCTCGGATTGTCTCTGGATGGCGGTCAGAGCAATCCCAAAGCCCTACAGGAAGTGGAGCAGTACATTGCACTACGGGCCACCGGTACAGAGCGTATTCTGGTGTCAGATGTGGTGGATCGTTTTGCCAAACGTCCTTATGGCTGGCCAGATGCCGAGATTTTACTGTTGGTGGGTCAGCTGGCTGCGATGGGGCGGATTTCACTACAGTTAAATGGCGGCAGCTTACAGTTAAAAGATGCCTTTGAGCCTTTACAAAACAGCCGCCGTCGCCGTGATGTGTCGATCATTAAAAAACGCCAGACTGATGATCAGGTATTGAAACAGGCACGCCAACTCACCCAAGAACTGTTCTCGGCGATGGGACCAGCGACTGAGAAAGAGCTATTTGAATTCTATTTGCAGCATCTTAAGACTTGGTTAGCCAACTTTAAGTCGTATAAGAGTAAAACTGATGTTGGGCAGTTCCCGGGTAAGAAAGTGATTGAAAAGTCTATTCTGACTTTGGAACGTCTGCTGGCGAATAGCGACAGCTTCGATTTCTTTAAGGCCGTGGTCGAGAACAAGGACGACTATCTGGATCTGGAAGAAGATTATCGTGATATTCATGAATTCTTCAGCAACCAGATGCCAAGCTGGCAACAACTGCAACAGGCCTTACGTCATTTTGAGAAAAACAAACAGGCGCTGGGCAGTGATGAGGTGGCAAAAAAAGCCCTCTCTGAATTACATCGCATTTCCACCCTTGAATCGCCCTATGGTCTGTTAAATAAAGTGGCTGATTTGGTTCGTACAGTGGAAAGCGTCAATGAGCAATTGTTGACTGAGAAGCGCAATCAGGCGATAGAACACATTGATGACAAGATCAAACAGTTAGAAGCCGAGATTAAAAACAGTGGTATTGCCACCGCTGAGCTGAGTAACAAGCTATTACGCCCACTACAACTGCTGAAAACGGATATTGAAGTGGAAACTAGCCTGTCCACCATCTATATGTTGCAAACTCAAACCAGCGTCGAGCGTTTTGATGAAGCCTTGTATGAGTTGGAAAGCGAAGTTCAGGCGGAAATCCAGCGTCAGGCCAAAGCGGCACAACTGGCTCAGAGCAAAGCCGAGAGTGTGGCGAGTTCAGCAACTACAGCCAGCCCAGTTACATCAACACCTGCTGCGAGTCCGGTACAGTCTGTGACAGCCGTAGTGCCACCGAAACCTGTTGTCGAAGTTGATGTCGCCAGCATTTACAGCAAAAGCTCAAGTAGTGTCTATCTGGAAACAGAAGAATCAGTGGATCAGTTTGTAGACGCACTCAAAGCTGAACTGAAAAAAATCGTGAGTGATAAAAAGCGTGTGCGTATCCGCTAACTCGGGTTAGGGATATCGGCATCAGTCATTAATTAAAGGTTTAAAGATGAATACCAGTAATATTAAAAAATACGCACCGCAAGCACGAAATGATTTTATCGCAGCGATGCGCAAGCAAGCCGCTAAATATGGCATCACCGCAGACCGCATTTTACCGGCAGAACAGAAAGGGGACTTGCTGCTGATTGGCGATCAGGTTTTTCCGCTATCAGTCATGAAACCACGTGAGAAGCTGATCAAGCGCATTCAAACCAGCAGTTTTGAGCAGACGATTGATTATATCGCTTATAGCTGGTTTAACCGTCTCTGTGCCATTCGCTACATGGAATGCAAAGGCTTACTGGATCATGGTCGCCGTGTGCTGAGCAGTGCCGATGGTAGTGCAGGCTTGCCGCAGATTCTGGAAGAATGTCTGGACATTGAGCTACCGGGTTTAGATGCCAGCCGTGTGGCTGAACTCAAGCTGGATGGCAATAAAGACGAAGAACTCTATCGTGAATTGTTACTGGCGCAGTGTCATGCGTTGAATCAGGTGATGCCACTCCTGTTCGAACAGGTGTCTGATGAGTCAGAACTGTTATTACCGGATAACCTGACCAAAACCGATTCGTTGATCCGTGATCTGGTCAGCAGTATTCCAGAAGAAGACTGGTCGGATGTGCAGATTATTGGCTGGCTGTATCAGTTCTATATTTCTGAAAAGAAAGACCAGGTGATTGGTAAAGTTGTCAAAAGTGAAGATATCCCTGCCGCGACACAATTATTCACCCCAAACTGGATTGTGAAATACCTGGTACAGAACAGTGTTGGTCGTCTATGGATGATGGCACAGCCAGAAAGTATGCTTGCCAGTGGGTGGGAATACTATATTCAGCCGGCTGAGCAAAGCGATGAAGTCAATGCACAGTTAAAACAGCTGATTGATGTACGGATCAGTGAAGATGGCGATAGCTTAAACCCTGAAAGCATTACGGTACTGGATCCGGCCTGTGGTTCGGGGCATATTCTGGTGGAAGCCTACGATTGCTTAAAAGCGATTTATTTGGAACGTGGTTACCGCAGTCGTGATATTCCACGTTTGATTCTGGAAAACAACCTGTACGGGATTGATATTGATACCCGTGCCGCGCAGTTAGCCAGTTTTGCGCTATTGATGAAAGCGCGTGAGGATGACCGCCGTTTATTTAGCAATCCACCGAAGCTGAATATTATTGCGCTACAAGACAGTCAGGATTTAGATGCAGATCAAATCTGGAAAGATCTCAACTTAAACCAAGCATGGCAAAAAGGCAGTCATGTCGATCTGTTTGGCAATGATCAAAAGGATTTAAGCAGTCCTGAAAATGACGAACGTTTTAAGCTGATTCAGGAAGTTTTAGCTAAGTTTAAAGAAGCCTCAACTTTTGGTTCTTTAATTTGTATGGATAGCCCAGAACAAGATTTTATCGATTTGCAAAATACCTTAGAAGGCTTGGTTATTGAGGGCGATACCTTACAGAAAGCCGCTGCTAAAAAATTATTGCCTTTGGTTATACAAGCAAAACTTTTAGCGAAAAAATATGATGCTGTAATCGCTAACCCGCCGTATATGGGTGCGAATACAATTACAAACTTAAAAGAATTCGCTAAAGATTACTATCCTGATAGTAAATCAGACCTCTTTGCCATGTTTATAGAACGTGGTTTCGATTTTTGTAAAGAATCTGGTGCTAGTAGTATGGTAACAATGCAGGGATGGATGTTTTTAACATCATATCAAAACATGCGGGAAAAATTACTTCTAAATCATTCAATTTGGACTATGGCTCATTTGGGAGCCCGAGCTTTTCCAGAGATATCAGGCGAAGTTGTACAGACTGTAGCATTCGTAGGTCAAAAAAAACATATAGGGGGTGTAAAGCCGGCTTTCTTCAGATTAGTAGATAAAAATCATGAGGAAAAACAATACCTATTAAAAAATAATTTAAATCGCTTTGATACAACCATTCAAGAAGATTTCCAAAAAATACCATGTAGTCCTATAGCATATTGGGTAGGTAATTCTATACGTGATAATTTTGAGAAAATGCCAGCATTAGCGGATATAGCTAATGCTAAAAGTGGACTAACAAGCGGAGATAAACCTAGGTTTGTAAGAGAGTGGTATGAAGTCAATCATACTAAGATCAATTTTGTAGCCAAAAATAATCAAATTAATTTAAATAAATGGTTCCCACATAATGATGGTGGTACTGCAAGAAAATGGTATGGAAACAGAAATCATATTATTAATTGGGAAAAAAATGGATTTGCAATTAAACAGCAGCGTAATTCTACCATTCGAAATCCATCATATTATTTTAAAGCTGGCGTAACCTGGACAGATATTTCGAGTTCTTTTTTTTGTGCAAGATTAGTAGATGAAGGCTTTATATTTGAAAATACAGGTTCTATGGTTTTTTCAAATAATTTAATAACAACATTAGGTTTATTAAATTCAAAAGTTGTTTTCTACTATATGAATCTTATGAATCCTACCTTACATTTTGGAGTTGGCGAAATAAATAAACTTCCATTTGATGTACAAGCAGCTAATGAAGAAAATATTAAGGTTTGTGTTCAATTATCTAAATATGATTGGGACTCCTACGAAACCTCATGGGACTTTACCCAAAACCCCATTATTCGTAGCCAACAGCCAAACTTAGAACTAGCGTTTAACACATGGCAACAGCAAAATACTGACGCCGTGGCTGAAATGAAACGCTTGGAAGAAGAAAACAATAAGCTGTTTATTGATGCTTATGGTTTACAGGATGAACTTACACCAGACGTACCAGATGAACAGATCACTTTAACTCGTGCCGACCGTGAAAAAGACAGCCAGCGTTTAGTCTCTTATGCACTTGGCTGCATGATGGGGCGTTATAGTCTGGATGAACCAGGTCTGATCTATGCCCATGCAGGTAATCAAGACTTTGATGCTAGCCGTTATCAAACATTCCCGGCAGATGCTGACGGTATTATTCCATTGACCGAAATGCACTGGTTTGAAGATGATGCAACGCACCGTATTCGAGAGTTCTTAACTGCCGTTTGGGGGAAAGAGACACTGGATGCCAATATGCAGTGGCTCGCAGAAAGCTTAGATAAAAAAGCCAGTGAAACGGCTGAAGACACCATTCGCCGTTACCTCGCCAGCAAGTTCTATAAAGATCACATGCAGACCTATAAAAAGCGCCCGATCTACTGGCTATTCAGCAGTGGTAAACAGGGGGCTTTCCAGGCGTTGGTGTATTTGCATCGTTATAACGAAAGCACCTTGGCGCGTATGCGTACCGAATATGTTATGCCACTGATTTCCAAAATGTCCGCCTATGCTAATTCTCTGGAAACAGCAAAAGAAAGCAGTGACTCTGCGGCTGAAATCAAACGCATCGAGAAAAAACTGCAAGACTTGCATAAGCAACAGGCTGAACTCAGTACTTTTGAAGAAAAGCTGCGTCATTATGCCGATCAGCGTATTACGTTAGATCTGGATGATGGGGTGAAAGTCAATTATGGCAAGTTTGGGGACTTGTTGGCTGAAGTCAAAGCGATTACGGGGGAGAAATGATGAATGCTTTTTCTCCGGTACTAGACCTTGATGAGGTCGTTGCATGAATTTAAGTCAACTACAACAAGGTCTGGAACAAGCCTTTTATATTGAACAGCACCGGATTGTCTTCTGGTACGATGCGGAACAGTCCTTTAGCGAAGAAGTAAAGGCGTTAAAACTGAATGATGTTCATATTCTGAATATGGCAGAAGAATCCAGCCTTGCGATTAAGCTTAAACTGGAACTTGAGGATCAGCAGGGCAAATACTTGCTGTATTTTCCAAGTCCTGAGCCTGAAACTGAAAAAGACTGGTTACTGGACATCAAGCTCTATTCACGCATCTTCTATGCCGATCGTTTCTCGATTATTTTCAATGAGCTTGGGCTACAGCAACAAAGTTTAAGAGAACATCTGGCCAAACGTGAAGAGTTCCTCAAAGCCAAAGCCCGTCTGAGCGCATTAAAACGTTATACCCAGCCTGATGCAGATGAACAGAATCTGGATATGGCCATGATTGCAGCTGTGGTCAAGGCCGACAGTGCCGAACTCATGCATATCGTTCTGGCACTGGCAGATGAAATGGTACAGCAGAACCTGGCTCTGGAAGTCAATCCAGACTCCTTTGCTGAACTGGAAAAATTCCAACTGGTGCCAGCTTTGGTCACCGCATTACAGGCGGAAATTGGTTATCCAGCATCGGTTGAAGAATTGAATGGGGAAGCACCATTCAAGCTCGGTACGTTCTTTATCCGTTTGATGACTACAGGTTTCTGTGAAAGCCTGGGCGATATACCGCTATGGGCTCAAGAACTGGTGATGTCATCCGTCAGCTCCCGTGCGACGGCTAGAGCCTTTTTGTCGCGCTGGAGAGACAGTTCTAAATACTACCCAACCTTCGATACGCTTTCCCAGACCGTGGCGAATGCACTGCGGATCCAGGAGAGGGTCGGGGCCTTTGATCTGGGGCAGCTGCTGGATGTCATGACCTTTGAAGTGATTGAACAAAAGATCATTGTTGATTTGGCCAGTCATATCCCTGCAGCAACCAAAGCTGAACTGGAACATTTCAGAACGATTATTTCTACCCGTCTGGATGGTTATTGGGCTTCCAAACATAAGGATGATGCAACACGCCGTAAATATCGTACTGTCTATACAGCGTTGCAGGCAGCCATTGAGCTGTTTAGCCTGCGACAGCAGTTTGATGCCGGTTTCTATTTCGACTCCAGTGAAGCTTTGTATAAAGCCTACGAGCAGGAGTTGTATCGCTTTGATATGGCCTATCGCCACTACAGTGCTGCTTCTCAACGCGCTCATGTCGATATCCTGAAAAAACTCGATGAAGAAGTGGAAAATTGCTATTCCTACTGGTTTATTGACCACTTGGCACGCAACTGGGGCGAGCGGATTGAAGCTGAGCAACGCTTGAATGTCTGGAAAATGGCAGATATCCCAAATCAGCAGAACTTCTACGATACTCACGTTAGACCCTTACTCAGTTCCGCAACGAAACGCCGTATTGTGGTGATTATCAGTGATGCTTTCCGTTATGAAGCTGCGGTAGAGCTGCGTGATCGTATCAATGAAAAGCGTTATTCTGAAGCGACCTTGTCTTCACAGCTGGGCGTTGTCCCAAGTTACACCACACTTGGCATGGCCTCGTTGTTGCCGCATCAGACTTTGGAGTACAAAGAGGCCGCAGGTGATGATGTTTTAGTAGATGGGCAGTCCAGCAAAGGGACTGCAGCACGATCCAAAATTCTGGCTGCCTATAATGGATTGGCAGTAACCGCTGAAATGGTAAAAGGCTGGTCGCGTGATGAAGGCCGTGAAGCGCTGAAAGATCATGAGCTGATTTACGTTTATCACAACGTGATTGATGCACGCGGTGACAGTGCCTCGACAGAATCAGAAACCTTTATGGCGGTAGAACATGCTATTGAAGAGCTGACCGAACTCAGCCGCAAAATCTTAATGCACTTCAATATTTCTACCCTGTTGATTACAGCCGACCATGGCTTCCTGTTCCAGCAAAGTAAACTGGAATCTGCGGATCGTTCAAGCTTGACTGAAAAACCTGCCAATACATTGAAGAGCAAAAAACGCTATGTGATTGGGCATGGTTTACCAGAGAGCAAGGAAGCCTGGAAAGGCTCAACCCAAGCTACGGCAGGCACATTATCTGCGACTGATTTCTGGATTCCAAAAGGGGCGAACCGTTTCCATTTCGTAGGAGGCTCACGTTTCGTGCATGGCGGCATCATGCCTCAGGAAATTGTGGTACCGGTACTGATGGTAAAACAGCTACGTGGTGAAAAGGCTGGACAGCGGACCAAGCGTAAAGTTGAGGTCATTTCTACCAAATCCACGCTGAAGATGGTCAATAACATCCAGAAGTTTGATTTGATGCAAACCGAAGCTGTCAGTGAGCTGGTCATGCCAGTGACTTTATCCATTGCCATTTATGATGGGGATCTTAAAGTTTCCAGTGAAGAAACTTTGACTTTTGATAGCACTACCGACTCTGTTGCCGATCGGGTCAAACAGGTCAGACTGTCATTGTCTGGCACTGATTTTGACCGTAAGAAAGATTACTTCCTGGTACTGAAAGACAAAGACCTGAATATCGAGATGCAACGCTATAAGGTCACCATTGATTTGGCATTTACCGATGACTTCTTCTAATAACGAATTAACGATAGAGCGTAGCCTACATGGAATCTGCTAACGATAAAGAACTGGATCAGCTGCTGAATGAACACTTTGCTGGGCGGGTGGTACGTAAGGATCTAACTAAACTGATCAAAGAAGGGGCCAATGTCCCTGTCTATGTACTCGAATACCTGCTGGGGATGTACTGTGCCTCGGATGATCCAGAGATCATTGAACAGGGACTACGTAACGTAAAGACCGTACTGGCTGAGAACTACGTCCGACCGGATGAAGCCGAGAAGGTGAAATCCCTGGTCCGTGAACGGGGCAGTTATAAGGTCATTGATCGGGTGACTGTAAAGCTGAATGAGCGTAAAGACAAATACGAAGCATCATTTAGTAATCTTGGCATCAAAGATGCCGAAATCTCGGCAGGCATCGTCAAAGAGTATGAAAAATTACTTGTTGGTGGTATCTGGGTCATTGCTACGCTCAGTTATTATTTTGAAGAAGGACAGACTAGTTCTCCATTTGGCGTGAGCTTACTCAAGCCGATTCAAATGCCGAATATGAATATGGATGAACTTTTCAGTGGCAGAGCAGCATTAAGCACTGATCAGTGGCGCGAGAGTTTAATCCGTTCGATCGGCATGGAACCGGCTTCGTTAAAAGAGGATGTGCAATGGCACCTATTAGCGCGTATGGTTCCGTTCGTTGAAAATAACTATAACGTTTGTGAACTGGGACCACGCGGTACCGGGAAAAGCCATATTTACAAAGAGTGTTCACCGAATAGTATTTTAGTCTCCGGTGGACAAACGACTGTCGCCAACCTGTTCTATAACATGAGTAGCCGCCGTATTGGTCTGGTGGGCTTATGGGATGTGGTAGCTTTTGATGAAGTTGCTGGTATTTCCTTTAAGGACAAAGATGGCGTACAGATCATGAAAGACTACATGGCCTCAGGATCTTTTGCCCGTGGTCGTGAACAGATGGAAGCCTCAGCTTCGATGGTTTTTGTGGGTAATATTAACCAAAGTGTTGAATCCTTGGTGAAGACTAGCCACTTATTGGCTCCTTTTCCTGAAGCCATGATCGATTCAGCATTCTTTGATCGCTTTCATGCCTATATCCCGGGTTGGGAAATTCCGAAAATGCGCCCGGAATTCTTTACCAACCGTTATGGCTTGATCGTTGATTATCTGGCTGAGTTCTTCCGGGAAATGCGTAAGCGTAGTTTTGCGGATGCCATTGAGAAGTACTTTAAGCTAGGGAATAACCTGAATCAGCGTGATGTGATTGCCGTTCGCAAGACGGTTTCTGGATTGATGAAGCTGCTCTACCCACATGGTCAATTTAACAAAGAAGATGTACGGCAATGCCTGGAATATGCGCTGCAGGTGCGCCGTCGGGTCAAAGAACAGCTGAAAAAAATTGGGGGGATGGAATTCTATGATGTGCATTTTAGCTATATCGACAATGACACCCTAGAAGAGCATTTTGTTTCGGTAAAAGAGCAGGGTGGAGGTGGACTTATTCCCGAAGGTCCTGCTAAACCAGGCTTCCTGTATACCATTGGCCTCAGTAATAAGGGCATGCCAGGCTTATACCGCTTAGAACTTCAAGTCACTAAAGGTTCAGGAAAATTGGCGACATCTGGCTTATGGAATTCAAGTAGTGCCAAAGAACAGGTCAAGATTGCTTTTGATTACTTCAAGGCCAATGCATCCCGGATCTCGGGGGGCAGTAAGGTGCTGGAACATGATTTCCACTTACATGTGGTGGAATTACAGAATACCGGCCCGCTCAGCCATCTTGCTCTGCCAAGTTTAGTGGCTTTCGCTTCTGGCCTCTTAGGACGATCGGTACAAAGTCAGATGGTGGTACTGGGTGATATGAGCTTGGGTGGTTCAGTGACACCGGTGGAAAGTATTGCCGAATGTCTGCAAGTTGCTTTTGATGCGGGTGCCAAGAAGGTTGCTTTACCAATGAGTAGTGCGGCAGATATCCCAACGATTCCTGTGGAACTGTTTACCAAGTTCCAGACCAGCTTTTATGCAGATCCGGTGGATGCGGTGTTTAAAGGGTTAGGGGTGGATTAATTTCATATCTGTCTGGAAGAGTTACAGTAGATTGTTTTAAATTCAGTTTCTCAAGTTAAACACCATGTTGTAAAAGCATAATACTGCCTCTTTTAAAGAGCTAGTATTTTAGGGGGGATTACCCTTCATTTTTTTTTGATCAGATATCTGTTGTACTTTGACAGGATTTTGTTGATCTAAATATTTTTGATACCAAACACGCAATGTTTCAGGAGTACAACCGATTTTAGGATCAATAGCTGTGATTGCTGCCCAAGTAGAAGGATAATCTTTTTCAGATTCAATCAATAATTGAACCGCTCTTTCTCTGATTTCAGGGGGCAATTTTACTTTGCCATTTGTAAGGTAAAAGGGGTCAATTTTAGAATGCCGTTGACAATGTATCGCCTTTTGAGTTTGAAGCAATGTACAATGATAAGATTAACCCGTTAGGTCAGGTGGCCTAACTTAAATAAAAAGTCTCCGACAAACCCGGTACGGTTCACTATCTATTGTTATTCTTACCTGAAATTGATGTGAGCTTATAGAGACAAGGTAAATTTGCAAAAGTGCCGGCTATTCAGTGTTCATTGAATGTTTAATTTAATTTATTAAGCTTGACCTTGGAGTGGCTCTAAGCCTTATACTTGGTACAAATTTTTCGATTGTTATGATGATGCGTTCTACTACATGGATTACAGTCTTGGTTGGATTGTTCATGTTCCAAAGCTTTTGGAATGTGGCGGCGGCCTTTTGTGTCCATGAACAACAGCCTCAATCACAGCAGAGTTATCATTTTGGTCATCACCAAAATACCTTGTGTGCCAGCGATAGTCGTCAACACGATCATAATGGACAGTCAGAAAACATAAAAACATTCAGTAGCGATTTAGAAATCGGTGAAGATCATCAAGATCATCTACCATCGATGACGCATTTGATTGTACAAAATGAAAAAGTAGATGTGTTTCATCCAAGCTCTGAAGTTAAAGTGAATCCACAATTTCATTGGAAAAACAGCTATCAGGCTCCTGACCTGTTTCAACAAAGCCCACCTCCCGAATTTTCCCCGCTCATGGTGGGGTAGCCTAAAACATTCCCACCACTTTTATTATTTAAATAAGTGGGAAAAATCATGTCTTCACAATCAATTATACTCTTGCGTCATAGCTTGGTTGCTTGTATATGTGCAGCGGCTATGCAATATAGCTATGCTGAAAACGTTACCAGCTTTGAATCCGCTTTAGCAAAAGTACAAAGTTACCAGACTCAAGACAAGCTGTGGCAACAAGTTCAGCAAATATCTGAATTGAATATTCAGCAAAGTCGGTTATGGCAGAATCCAAGTATAAGTTTAGAACAGTCTGGCTTTGGCTCAGGTCAAGAACAGGAATTCAATGTTGGCGTTAGTCAACCTCTAGATCTATTTGGTCAGCGTAAGCTGAACCGGGTGATTGCCAATACCTCGAATCAACAAATCCAATTGCAACAGCAATTATGGAAGGCACAAAGCCAACTGATTGTTAAATTTGCATGGTCGCAATTTGCACTTGCTGAGGTTGAGCAGTCTGCTTATTCAGTACAGTTAAAAACAAGTAAAGCCAATCTGGACAGTGCCCAGAAACGCTATCAGGCAGGCAGTATTGCCCTGGTTGATTTTGAGCGTACCCAAATTGAAGCGCTAGAAATCCAACGACTTTATCAGCAAGCGATGCTGAATAAACAAGCTGCCGGTCGTCAGCTGTCTAATTTGTGGGGGGGAGAAACATCTTCACATCTTCAATTGAATAAAACCGCTATCCCTTGGCCAGAGCAAAGTCTCCAAACTGTGCAACGGTATATTGCTGAAGGGTGGCTAGAAAAATTCTATGCCTTGAACATTCAGCAATCGGATCATCAAATTGAAAATTTAAGAATTCAGGCACGTCCCAATCCGACTTTAAATGTAGGCATGAAACGTAGCAAAACCCCTAATGAAAGCAACGATACGACTTTGGCAATCGGCGTGGCTATTCCACTGAATATTTTTAACCGCCAGCAATATGCGATCCCGATGGTCCAGCAACAGCAAATATTGCTGAACCAACAGCAGCAGCGTGAGCTGAAGCAACAAATACTCAATATTGCCAACAGCATGCATCAGCTCAAAGGTTTACGTAGCCAGTTCGATGCCACAACAGCACAAGTTACTTTGGCGACCAAAGTTCAGAGCCGTACTTTACAAGGGTTTCAGGCAGGGAAACTGTCCATTACCGACGTTCAGCAAGCAACCACCCAACTGCAGAATCTTCGATTGGGTCAATTACAAATTCTACGTCAAGCTTGGCAAACTGCCCTCGCAGCTGAGGCACTCAGTATTGGCACAAGTTATGAAGAAATTAGCCGTTCGGATGCCTATACACAACTGAATAAAAAGGCAGTCGAAGCATCGCAAAATTTAATCAATGGGGGAGCACGATAAAATGAACGCCAAGCAAAACGGAAAAATATCCCAGTCTCTCATGATTGCAATTTTGATTCTGATTACGGTCTTGGTCAGTCTGGTTATTTGGTTAAGTTCAAAAAAAACTGAATCTGAGGGGCATGGTCATGATGAGGGAAATGCCGAACATTCTGATGAAGATAGTTCTGAAGAAGGACATGCTGAAGAAGGCGAAATACAACTGACCAGCCAACAAATGGTTGAACAAGGTTTAAAAGTTGCTGTTGCATCCACAGGATTGGTTGAAAAGCTGACAACCCTGCCAGGTAAATTGGTGGTGAATACCGATCAACAAGCGCATATATCGCCTAATTTTAGTGGTCATGTCGAGCAGGTCAATGTGGCTTTAGGACAGAGCGTGCAAAAAGGACAAACGCTGGCTGTACTAATCGTGCCTGAACTGATCGACCAACAGGCAAATCTGCGTATGGCACAGGTGAATCTGGATTTGGCCCGTAAAGATTACCAGCGCGAACAGCAACTCTGGTCACAGGGGATTTCTGCCAAACAGGATTACCAGCGTGCCGAAAATGCCTACCGTCAAGCGCAGATTACTGTCCAGTCCTCACAAGCACGTTTAAATGCATTAGGTGCAAGTGGCAATAACAATGGGCGTTTTCTGATTAAAGCACCGATCTCTGGGGTGATCAGTCAAAAAGATATTGTGGTCGGTGAAAATGTGCAACTGGCTAATCAGCTCTTTGTCATTGAACAGCTGAAAGATTTATGGCTTGAGTTTAATTTGCCGAATCAATTCTCAGGTCAACTGCAAGCCGGGCAAAAAATTGACTTTAAAGTGAATGATTCAGATCAAATCTATAAAGCTACTGTACAAAGCTTAACCTCTCAGGCAGATGTACAAACAGGGCGTCTGGTGGTGCGCGCAAAACTCGATGCGCAAGCTACTGAGTTGCGTTCTAATGTGTTAGTGAGAGTGTTGATTCCGGAAGCTACAGCAAAATCAGCCCTTCGGATTCAAAAGTCTGCGCTGCAAAGTATTGAAGGTGAAGACAGTATTTTCATCGTAGATTCAGAACAAAAAGGTCAAGTCCACTTAAAAGCACAGAAAGTGCAATTGGGGCAGGCTTCAAGTGATGGACAATGGCTTGAAGTGATTTCTGGGCTGACTGAAGGGCAGAAGTATATCGCTCAAGGCAGTTTCTTGTTGAAATCTGAATTAGAAAAAGACGAGGCAGGCCATGAACATTAATTCTGATCTGCCAAAACCAGAAGGTTTATTCGAACGAATCATTCAGTTTTCCATACAAAATGCGATTTGGGTGTTGCTCTTTGTCTGTACCTGGATTGCGGTCGGGGTGTATAGCTATCAGAAACTCCCGATTGATGCTGTACCCGATATTACCAATACCCAAGTCCAGATTAATACTCAAGCCAAGGGTTTTACTGCGCTTGAAGTCGAACAGCGGATTACCTATCCCATTGAAAATGCCATGGCTGGCATTCCGGATCTGGAGCTTACCCGTTCCATATCCCGTTATGGACTCTCTCAAGTCACCATTGTCTTTAAAGATGGGACTGATATTTATTGGGCCCGTCAGCAGATTAACCAACGGATACAGGAGGCGCAATCTGAGTTGCCTGCACAAATCGCACCGACGATGTCCCCCGTTTCTACGGGTCTCGGTGAGATTTATCAATGGGTACTGAAGGCAGATCCGAATGCGAAAAAGCCGGATGGAACTGCATACACGCCGATGGATTTACGTGAGATTCAGGACTGGATTGTGCGTCCTCAACTGCAACGTGTTAAGGGAGTTGCAGAGGTCAACAGTATTGGTGGTTTTGAAAAAACCTATGTGGTCTCTCCCGATTTAAACCGGATGCAGCAACTGAATATCTCATTAGAACAACTGCAACAGGCTTTAGCGCAAAATAATGAGAACCGAGGTGCAGGTTATATTGAAGACAATGGTCAGCAACTGACGGTACGTGTACCGGGTACATTCAATGGGCTTTCTGATATTGAGAACACCATGCTGGGTAGCCCAAATGGCAGCCCAATTCGGGTTGGTGATATTGCGCAAGTCTCTATTGGGCATGATTTAAGAACCGGTGGGGCAACCTATAACGGCAAAGAAACCGTTTTAGGGATTGCCATGATGGCGATGGGGGGAAATAGCCGGACTGTTTCTAAAGCTGTGGATGCCAAGCTTCAAGATATTCAGAATAGTTTGCCTAAAGGGGTAGTGATTGAAACGGTGTACGACCGTACTACCTTGGTTGAGAAGGCGATTAAAACCGTTCAGAAAAACTTGGTAGAGGGAGCAATCCTGGTCATCATCATTCTGTTCCTGTTTTTAGGGAATATCCGTGCTGCCTTGATTACTGCCTGTGTCATTCCACTCTCTATGCTGTTTACCTTAACCGGGATGGCACAGAAAAATATCAGTGCCAATCTGATGAGTTTAGGTGCACTCGATTTCGGCATCATTGTCGATGGTGCTGTGGTGATTGTCGAAAACTGTATCCGGCGTTTAGCCCATACACAGCAACTGTTAAAACGACCTCTCACACAAAGTGAACGCTTTAAGGAAGTTTTTCTGGCTGCCCGCCAAGCACGTCGTCCTCTTATTTTTGGTCAGCTTATTATTTTGGTGGTGTATTTGCCGATTTTTGCTTTAAGTGGTGTGGAAGCAAAAATGTTCCATCCGATGGCATTGACAGTGGTACTCGCCCTTGTTGCAGCCATTATTTTATCGATCACCTTTGTGCCTGCTGCTGTGGCATTGTGGGTCAAAGGCGATATTCAAGAAAAAGAAAGTCGTTGGATGTTATGGCTAAAAGCTAAATATCAGCAAACTCTTGATATTTCGTATCAATACAAAGCAGTTGTGCTGACTTTTGCACTGTGTGTATTAGTGATTACGGGATTTATCAGTACCAAACTCGGCAGTGAATTTGCACCACAGCTCAGTGAAGGAGACTTTGCGGTACAACAGTTACGTTCACCAAGTACAGGCTTAGAAGAGTCTTTACGTATTCAGGAGAATACTGAAAAACTTCTTTTAAAGAGTTTCCCTGAAATTAAGGCAGTATTTGCCAGAACGGGTACAGCCGAGGTTGCAACAGATGTCATGCCACCCAATATTTCAGATGGCTATATCATGTTAAAGCCTCGTTCAGAATGGCCAAATCCTAAAGAAAGTTTAGATGAATTACGTGGCCGTATGGTGACGTATTTAGCCACGATTCCAGGCAATAATAGTGAATTTTCACAACCGATTGAACTCCGATTTAATGAATTGATCTCAGGTGTGCGTAGTGATGTTGGTGTGAAAATCTTCGGTGATGATATGAATGTCCTCAATACTGAGGCGACTAAAATCTCCAAAATCATTCAGCAAATATCGGGTAGCAGTGCCGTGAAAGTTGAGCAGACCTCAGGTTTGCCATTACTGAATGTCGAGGTAAATAAAACTTTGGCTGCACAATATGGTTTGAGTGTGCGTTCAATTCAAGACCTTGTGGCAACCAGTATTGGTGGACAAAGCGTGGGAGAGATTTTAGAAGGCGATCGTCGTTTTGATTTTGTTATCCGTCTTGGAGAGCAAGACCGTAGTGTCGCATCTGTTTCCCAGTTACCTATTCAGCTTCCAAATGGTGGCAGTATTTTATTGTCGGATGTCGCGCAAGTCTCGACCATTGAAGGAATCAACCAAGTCAGTCGAGAAAATGGTAAACGCCGAGTTGTGGTTACAACGAATGTTGAAGGGCGTGATTTAGGGTCTTTTGTTTCTGATGTACAGACACAGCTCAAAGCATACACTTTGCCAAGTGGTTATTGGATAGAATATGGCGGTCAGTTTGAAAATTTGGCTTCAGCCAAAGCACGGATGCAAATCGTGATTCCACTGGCTTTAATCACTATCTTTATTTTACTGATGGCGGTCTTTCACAATGTCAAAGAAAGTCTATTGGTCTTTACCGGGGTACCCTTTGCCTTGACCGGTGGTGTGCTGTTCCTTTGGCTAAGGGATATTCCATTATCGATGTCAGCTGGAATTGGCTTTATTGCCTTATCTGGTGTTGCAGT
>NZ_CP094555.1:0-3266243 GCF_024606005.1 Acinetobacter sp. YH12068_T | reverse complement strand
GTGAAACCCCTATTTCAGTCCATTGTACGTAAAAAAATAATTCAACCCCGCCTAAGCGGGCAGCCATTCTAACCATCTTATCCACATCTGTCATGAACAAATCAGTCGAAATCGATCAAAAAAACGCAAATTGAGTTTAAATTTAAATTTAAATCACGTGTGGATAAGTTTATCCGCAAGCTGTGGATAAATTGTAGCACAAAGTTATCCACAAACTATCAAAATTATAAAAACATCGTTATCCACAGTGTAATTATTTGTTTTTTAAATCTAAAAATGCGTTTTCCACAGAAAATATCAACACTAATAGTAATAAATTTAAATTTTAAAATTTGAATTTATTTATAAGATCGATCCATTCTGGGGATAACTTGATGGTTGGTTTAAATTCAAATTTAAATTCATAAAAACCAATTCACAAATTTGAGATTGTGGATAAATCTGTGAGTAAACTTGAAGATAACTTAAATAATTAATATATACAATGATTTAGTTTGTGAATATTTTAATTTAAAACTTTCTGACTGATTTCTAATCCTTATATTATCTTGATATATCACAGCCTAGATTTTGAAAGAAAGCGTGTTTTTCATTGACAGCTCAAGCAATGAGCACTAAAATCGCGAACCTTTACTGAAAGATCATTTTTGGAGTTTCGATATGAAACGTACTTTCCAACCTTCTGAGTTGAAACGTAAACGCGTTCATGGTTTCCGTGCTCGCATGGCTACTAAAGCTGGCCGTCAAGTATTAGCGCGTCGTCGTGCAAAAGGTCGTCACAGCTTAACTGTTTAATTTCAGTTAAGACTGTCAAGACTTGGGTGTTATGACAACACTTTACGGCTTTAGCACAGATGTGCGAATACACTGTGCTGCCGATTATAAAAGTGTGTTCGATGGTGCGCTTTTTAAAGTGCATCAACCCCATTTCTTATTTCTAGCAAAAATCTCCGAACAGCCGAATAGCCGTTTGGGTATTGTTGTTGCTAAGAAAAAAGTGCGCCGCGCACATGAAAGAAATCGAGTAAAACGACTTGCACGCGAAAGTTTTCGCCTGCATCAACAGCAGTCTAATGTATTAGATATTGTCGTTATGCCAAAAATGGGCATAGAGGCGGTACCGAATGCAGAGTTGCATCAGCAATTACAATTTGCTTGGCAAAAATTGCAGCGCCTTGCAAATAAGCATAAAAAAATAGCTACCTCCCCACAAGCGTAGAGATGACCAATGGTTCGTTTACTGCATTGGCTCATTCGTTTCTATCAGATTGCGATTAGTCCTTTATTGGGACCACGCTGTCGTTATATTCCAACATGTTCTCAATATTCTTTGGAAGCAGTCCATCAACATGGTGCTGTACGTGGAGTGTGCCTAGCTGTTCAGCGTATTTGCCGTTGTCATCCTTGGGGCGGTTCAGGCTATGATCCTGTTCCATCAAAAGCAATTCGTTTTATTTCATTTCAGCAAATAGATTCTCAAACGCGTCACGTTGCTGTACCCTTTCGTGAACGTTTATTGAACCAAAATCACTCTAACCACTTGGGGTAATACCTATGCAACAATGGGCCAGGATTGCAATTCTAGGGGCCATGTTTGTTGTCGCATATTTGCTCATTTTGGCTTGGCAGAAAGATTATGGACATGCGGAACAAAAACCTCAGCATAATGCTGCGGTGGTAACGCATGAAGTATCTGCCGATTTGCCAAATGGCCAGACAGCTACGGCTGCTACTGATGTGCCGCAAGCAAATAATGCTGCTACACAACAAACAACAGATGCCACTGCACCTGTTAGTCAACAGTTAATTTCAGTACAAACTGACCTTTACCATCTTTGGATTAATCCAAAGGGTGGCGATATTGTTCGTATTGAATTACTCAATCATGACAAAAATAAAGACAGCGACGAACCATTTGTAATGCTTGAAAGCGATGCAAAACGTACTTATGTTGCTCAGTCTGGCTTAATTGGTCTTAATGGCCCTGATAGTAATCCGAAAGGACGTCCAACCTATGAGATTGAAAAATCTTCATATACGTTAAATGACGCAAAAGCTGTGAAGGGTAAAGATGGCCAAACAGCAAAAGTTTTGTCAGTACCAATGGTTTATAAAACAGCAGATGGAGTAGAGGTTATTAAAACCTTTAACTTCACTGAAGGTGAATACCCTGTTGTCGTGAATCATAAAATCGTGAACCGCAGTGCTCAGAACTGGCAAGGTCAGATGTTTGGTCAGCTTAAACGCGACAACTCTGAAGATCCAGGTAAATCTGATCAAGGTATTTTCACTTTAGGTACATTCCTTGGTGGTGCATGGGGTTCGCCTGAAGAACATTATAACAAACTTAAATTTGCTAACTTCAATGAAGAAAAATTGAATGTTGAAGCAACTGGCGGTTGGGTTGCAATGGTTCAGCATTACTTCGTGAGTGCGTGGATTCCTGGACAGATCAAATTAACGCAAGCCAATGGTCAACCGTATGCTGCGAAACTTGAGTCACGTAAATCTACCGATGATATGAACATCATTCAGTTCACATCACCTGCAATTAATGTTCCTGCAGGAACTGTGGCAGAAGTAGATGCAACGTTCTATTCAGGTCCAAAAATCCAATCTGAATTAAAAGAATTGGCAGTTGGTTTAAACCAAACAGTAGATTATGGTTGGTTATGGCCAATTGCGAAATTATTGTTCGTCGGTCTTGAGTTTTTCCACGGTTTAGTGGGTAACTGGGGTTGGTCAATTATTCTATTGACGATTCTGGTGAAACTGATCTTGTGGCCTTTGTCATCGAAGAGCTACCGCTCTATGGCGAAAATGCGTGTGATTGCACCTGAAATGCAACGCATGAAAGAAGAGTTCGGTGAAGACCGTATGCGCTTCTCGCAAGAAATGATGGCATTGTATAAACGTGAGCAAGTGAACCCACTGTCAGGTTGCTTGCCGTTATTGCTCCAAATGCCGATCTTCCTTGCTTTGTACTGGGTGTTGATGGAGTCCGTTGAACTACGTCATGCGCCATGGTTAGGTTGGATTCAAGATTTATCTGCGATGGATCCATGGTTTATTTTGCCGCTATTAATGGGCTTAACCATGTTTATTCAGCAAAGTTTGAACCCACAACCGGCTGATCCAATGCAGGCGAAAGTCTTCAAAATCATGCCAGTGATCTTTACGGTATTTATGCTGTTCTTCCCTGCGGGCCTTGTGCTTTACTGGATCTGTAACAACAGTATTACTATTCTTCAACAAGGTTTGATTAACAAATCTGTTGAAAAAGAACGTTTAAAACGTGAAGCAGCTGACTCAGCAAACTAAGCATTGCTGATGGGCTGAATAAATCCGCTTAAGATGGTAATCTTAGGCGGATTTTTCTTTATCTGTCGTTTGAAAATTTTTAGGTAAATTTTATGTTAAACCGAACCACCATCGCAGCAATTGCCACACCGCCGGGTCGTGGTGGTGTCGGCGTGATTCGCCTGTCTGGTCCCCAATCTTATGCCATTGCAGAAGCATTAACGCAGCAATCCCTGCCTGAAGCACGTTTTGCTGGTTTCCGTAAGTTTTATGATGCATCGAATGAAATCATGGATGAAGGTTTGGTGATTTGCTTTCCAAATCCGCACTCCTTTACGGGTGAGGATGTGGTGGAGCTTCAAGGTCATGGCGGCCCCGTTATTCAAAATGCATTATTGGCACGGTTACTTGAATTGGGTGCTATTGCTGCAAAAGCGGGCGAATTTTCAATGCGCGCCTTTGAAAATGGCAAAATGGACTTGGTGCAAGCCGAGGCGATTGCTGATCTGATTGATGCCACCTCACAAGCAGCGGCACGTTCAGCGGTACGTTCATTACAAGGTGCCTTTTCGAGCAAGGTCAATACGGTGCTAGAAAAACTTATCCATTTGCGTTTGCATGTGGAAGCAGCGATTGATTTTCCTGAAGAAGAAATCGACTTTTTGGCGGATGGTAAGATTTTGGGCTTATTGGATGAAGTGGCAAGCTCGGTCCATGCTGTGCAGCAATCTGCCCGTCAAGGTCAGCTACTACGTGAAGGTTTACAAGTGGTGATTGCCGGTAAACCCAATGCAGGTAAGTCATCACTACTCAATGCTTTAGCGGGTGTTGAACGTGCGATTGTGACGGATATTGCGGGTACAACACGTGATGTTTTACATGAAAAAATCAGCCTCAATGGTTTGCCGATTACCTTGACCGATACCGCAGGTTTACGTGAAACTGGTGATATCGTCGAAAAAGAAGGGATTCGTCGCGCAATTAAAGAAATTGAGCAAGCTGACTTGTTACTTTTGGTCTATGACTTAAGTCAGGGCGAAGATCCACTACAATTGGCTCAAGCGTACTTTGCCGATCATATTGAACCGAAGCGTTTGATGTTAATTGGTAATAAATGCGATTTGACGGGATCTACCGCGGAAATGACCGATTTAAACGGTTTTCGACATATTCGCGTTTCGGCTAAACAAGAAACTGGCGTTCAAGCGCTTATTGATGCGATTACAGCGCATGCAGGCTTTCAACCAGAGGAAGATACCTTTATTGCTCGAACACGCCATTTAGACGCAATGAAGCGCACTCAGCGCTATCTTGCAGAAGCACGTGAGCAGTTGGTGGTTTATCATGCGGGTGAGTTGGTGGCTGAATCTCTACGTTTGGCGCAAAATGCCTTAGGTGAAATTACGGGCGATTTCAGTGCGGATGATTTGCTTGGGAAGATTTTTGGATCGTTCTGTATCGGCAAGTAATAAAACGATTGAGCTCCTCGTTTCATCCATTGAAATATCCATCCAAAGCACGATGTTCGAAAACATCGTGCTTTTTTTGCATCCCTTTAGCCTGGGTTTGAGCCAAAAATGATTTTAAAGATCGATCTCAGCACATCTTTCATTTTCATCCCATAAAAAGGATTGATCGCTGCTCTTTTCGATGCAGCTTCAACTTTGACTTTGAGTGTTGCATAGTCTGGAAATTGTTGCTGTTGCGAAGATTTTTCGACTGCTGACAAAATATCAATTAAAAATGCACGATTAATTTTTGAACTTAATGGAATGGATTGATACCACTGTTTTTCAAAACGACGATCTAAAAAGATATCGGGAATTTCGGGGTTAGTGGCATAAAACATGGCTTTGGTGCGCATACATTTACTGCATTGACCACAATTTTTTGGGCGAGCCGTATAGTTCACACAGATCGACAGGGTTTGTAAATCTAAGCCAGATTGGCTTAAAAATGCAGTCTTTTGTGATCGCGTGACATCATCGTTGAGGGTGATTAAGGCCCCAGATCGATTCTTCATCAATCGGTTGGATGCTGTATTTGAGCCATAGGGATGAACGAATAATTGTTGATCTAAACGGTAATCGGCTGAAATTCGATATTGCTGGTAATGTTCAAAAATCGAAGCGCAGGAAAACAGCGAAAAGATATGTGTGACATGCGAACCTTTAGGGTTACAGCCATATTTACTGTACAGCGCGTAAGCATCGGTTTTTACCACGCGACTTTGCTTAAAAACTTGGCTTCTAAAGTCATGGGTCTGATCCATTAAGGCCTGAAATTTTTCATGGTCATCAAATTTATAATCCATTCCATGCACAGTGAGACAATCAGAGTCTTGCCCATTTTCAAGAAAAGCTTTGTATGTACTATATGTGGAGTCAATTCCACCGCTAAAAAAGCTTAAATTTTGAGTGGTTTGGTTTGCCGGTGGTGTTTGGATAATCGATGCAGCACTGAGCATGACTGGTTGATATAAATCAGGTAACCAAGCGGCCCAGACAGTTGAAACCTCCCGTGCGGAGTGGAGGGTTTGTATTGAAATAGGTCCTTCTATATGCAGCGGGATGCCAAGGCGCATGGCAATGGGTAAAAAGCCCCAAACGATAAAATCATAGGTTTCTAATTGCGGTAAGGATTCAAATGGTAAAATATAGTGAATATTCCCGTATTCGCTGCTGGCGATGATTTGATTTTCTACAGTGTTAATTTGACATTGAATTTTTAGCATTTTTTTAAATTTTTGAATCACATCACACAAGATCTTAATTTAATTTGATTGATTTTTATAGGGTTTCTTAATTGTTTTTTTGGGTTTAAGAAGCACCCAATACAAGATGCTTCTTGAATAAGTTCAGTGGTTAATTGGTGTTCAGACTGCGGTGCCAAAGCAATAAGCCGATACACAATAAGCCTACGCCAATACAAAAACCTAAAACACCGACCATCAAGCCAAAATGATCAGATAAATAACCGGCCGCAATAATTGGAATAATGGTTCCTAAATATCCGATAAATAAATAGGTCGAGATCACCGCAGAACGGTTTTGATTGTTGGTCATTTGATGAACTAAGCCAAATGCGCCTAAAAGCCCCAGACCATGCCCTACACCGACTAAAACATCGCTAATAAAAAACAATGCGCTCCAATGTTGGGTCATACATAGCGCAAGGAGCGCATAGCTCAGTATTAACACTATTAAGCCGGCATTGACACATTTTGCAGAAGGAATCGATTTCGCCATAAATTGCACGACAGCGGAAACCAGCAAGATACTTGCAATGGCACTACCACTGACCAAAGGCCCATGCCATGGGATTGCATCTTTGACGAAAGAGGGGGCGAGTGATGCAAATAAGCTGAAGGAGCCAAAGGCACAAAAGGCAGTCAGTCCAGCGATATAAAATCGGGAATGATCATGCTTTTCAGGCAATTCCAAATGTGGTGCCACTGAAAAAGGCTGTGGCTCAAAGTTCGGTGTGCGAATAAAAAATAACCCTATTAAACACGCCAACCCCCCAAAGATCACAGGGATATAAGGGGTGACTAAAGGCTGTTCCGAAAATTGGGCAATCACTCCACCAATAAATGGGCCAAGACCAAAACCAATCACGGTAATGATTGAACTCAACTGTGGAGCATTATTTTTATGCGGTTCAGGAATGGTATAGACCAAACCAAGCATGGCTGAGGTGCTGATTAAACCCGAGGCAATCCCGATAATAAAGCGCCCGATAGATAACCACAGCGCATTACTGGCAAACACCGACAAGCTTAAACCTAAGATGATGCACGCCATACCGATTTGCAGGGTTCTTAAAAAACCAAAACTATTACTGGTACGACCAAAAAACAGCAAGGTCGCTAGGCAACCAAACATGTAGGCAACAAAGATATAGGTGATATGACTCGGCAGCAGTCCCCAAAGTTGTTGATAAATGGGATACAGAGGACTAGCTAGCGCTGTACCAATAGTGCCCATACAGAGTGCAAGGCTCACCATGATAAACGGTCGCCAAGAGGGAGATGTGGTCATTTTAAAGTCGCAGAAGTACAGTCAATAGGGGCAATATTGTGCTGTATGAGAAAGAAGGAAATATGGGCTCAGTTTAATGCCGATTTTTTTCCATGGTCAAATCACAGTTGTAACTTTATCCATAGCGTTTAAGCAGTTTTACAAATTCTTCCAGTTCTGCTTCATTGATTTCAGCATCTTGAGGTAATACATGATGGCGTAAATGTGCTTCGATGAGTTCATTCATTAATCCATTTACAGCACCTTTGATGGCCGCAACCTGTTGTAAAACCTCGATACACCCTGCTTCGGGTTGCTGTAAAGCCAGTTCAACCGCATTGACCTGACCTTGTAGGCGTTTAACCCGATTTAAAATCTTTTTGTCCTGATGTAAATGACTCAACACTTTCTCCCGAAAATAAATATACTATGGGGGAGTATATTTAAGCATAGAACCTAATGAAAACTTCCCCATCCATCCGAATTCATCATCATCAATTTGATGAAGGTAATCCACTCGCACAAAAACGGATCTTAATTGCCACTATTTTAACGGCAGTCATGATGTTGTTAGAAGTCATTGGCGGATGGATTTTTAATTCGATGGCATTATTGGCTGATGGTTGGCATATGAGTTCACATATGTTGGCATTAGGCTTGGCCTATTTTGCCTATCGTGCGGCACGCCACTATGCCCAAGATGCTCGTTTTAGTTTTGGGACTTGGAAAATTGAAATTTTAGCGGGCTATAGCAGCGCGATATTATTGATGGTCGTTGCTGCATTTATGGCCTTTCATTCGGTGGAACGCTTATTCAACCCGGTTCAAATTCATTATAACGAAGCAATCCCTATTGCGATTTTAGGTCTGGTGGTGAATTTAATCTGTGCTTGGTTATTGCATGATGACTATCACCATCACCATCATGAGCATAGCCATGAGGAGCAGCATGATCATCATCATGATCTCAATCAGAAAGCAGCCTTCATGCATGTGGTTGCTGATGCGGTGACTTCGGTGTTGGCCATTGTGGCTTTATTTGCCGGAAAATGGATGGGTTGGGGATTTTTAGATGCGCTATTGGGGATTGTTGGTGCAGTGCTTGTCGGTAAGTGGGCCATTGGCTTGATGAAAGAAACAGGACAAACATTACTGGATGCGGAAATGGATCACCCTGTCGTTGATGAGATCCGAGAGGTTTTAATGCAATTGCCTGTCGACGTCGATGTGACCGACTTACATGTGTGGAAAGTGGGTAAAGGTCAGTTTTCATGTATTGTGGCTTTAGAAACCAGTCAGGCATTGAACGCCGATGAAGTGCGTCAAGCGCTGTCGATTCATGAAGAAATTGTGCATGTGTCTGTTGAAATTAATTCACCTGATGCAGCGTAATATGTTCCACGTGAAACGGCATGTAGCTATTGCGTAATGAACTGAAAAAAGCCCAAGACTTTCACACGTTAGGGCTTAGAATGCTCAATCAATTAAATATTGAAGTTCGGTCTATGTTGAAAAAAATATGTGCGTTGGCGTTGAGTACCACCCTTTCGACTTTTGCTTTGGCAGATACGGCACAGGTTCAAAAGCTCTTGGCAGAAAAGCACCCCAGTTTAAAAATTGAAAATATTCAAAGTACCGAAATGCCGGGCATATATAGCGGCTTTGTTGAAGATCAAGTTTTGTATTTGAGTGAAAATGCGGATTATGTGATCGCAGGTTCTATGATTCGTTTAAAAGATCAAAAAAATCTGACCAAACAATTGATCCTCAGTCAGCAAAAAACTGAGTGGAATAAACTTCCATTACAAGATGCGATTAAAACAGTCAGGGGGAATGGGAAGCGCCAAATCGCGATCTTTTCTGACCCAAATTGCCCATATTGTAAGAAGCTTGAAGTAGAACTGGCAAAACTCAATGATGTGACCATTTATACTTTTGTCACAGCGATAAAACCGCAGTCGTTGGCGCCATCGAAGCAGATTTTTTGTGAGTCAAACCCTGCTATGGCCTGGGATAATTTAATCAATAAGGGAATTCAACCGAAGTCAGCGAAAAGTTGTGCAAACCCGATTGATCGAAATTTAATATTAGCTAAAAGCTTAAAACTAGGTGGTACACCGGGAATCGTTTTTGCCAACGGTTCGATCTTAACTGGTGCTTACCCTGCTGCTGAATTAGAATCGATGTTAAAAGAGATCAAATAATTTCAGCTGTACGGCATGAATAAAATATAAAAAAAATACCCGTCTATAGGCGGGTATTTTAATGGTGCTATAAAAATTAGACGCGGGTTTTTTTCGTTACAAGGTTATAGATAAACAACACGATGATCGCACCAATGACGGAAGCGATAAATCCTGCAGCAGAATTTTCTCCATACAGACCTAATAAACGTCCGCCATAGGTCGCAAGTAAAGAACCTGCAATCCCGAGAATGGTGGTCATGATGAAACCGGCTTTGTCATCTCCAGGATGGATCGCACGTGCAATTAAACCAGCAATAAAACCAACAACAATCGCAACAATGAGTGACCACATAGTAACTCTCCTTTTGTTATCATGTATTTGTTTTTTACGACATGTTCAATCTTTATCTTTAATCAAAACTGCGCTGAGCTATAGCCTAAACATGCAAAAAACTGTTGTTTTTTTGTTCAAAACAAACCAAAAAATAAAAAAAAAGTGGCCTTCGGCCACTCTTAAGTATCTGATTTTACTTAGAGACCAATTTCGCCAATAAATGGAATATGACGATATTTTTGATCATAGTCCAGACCATAACCCACGATAAATTTATCTTCGACTTCAAAACCTAAAAATTTCACTTCGAGTTCAATCTCACGACGTGAAGGCTTGCTAACCAAAGTACAAAGCTCGATTGAGTTTGGATTACGCGTCTGTAAAATTTCTAAGACTTTGCTTAAGGTATTGCCTGAGTCAATAATATCTTCAACCACCAAGACATCTTTATCTTTAATGTCGCCGTCTAAATCTTTTAAGATTTTAACATCACGAGTAGATACGGTCCCACCGCCATAACTTGAAACGGTCATGAAGTCGAGTTCATGCGGTTTTGAAATTGCGCGGCAAAGGTCAGCCATAAAAATAACAGAACCGCGTAAAAGACCGATTAACACCAACTCTTTGTCGCTGTTAGCATAGTGTGCATCAATTTTTGCGCCAAGCTCTTTCACTTTAGCTTGAATTTCTTCAGTGGAAATCAGTACGCTCATTTGAACAGACATGGGTAGATACCTAAAAAAGCAAATCAAAAAAATAAAAAAGGTGTTGACTTGCAACACCTCTAAAGATGAACCAATTTTAATACATCTGGCTCGCAGATGCATCTTTTTTGCCGTTGAAAATGTAATCAGTTTTTCTTGGAAGTGCTGTCACGCTTGAGTAAGCACAAACAAGCGACGGCAATCAGTCCAATTTTCAACGCTGTTTTTCGTCTCGGTCGAGCCGTTTTATGCTTTGACATACGCACATTGTCCAAACACATAGGTGGCATGGATATTACGATCATCACCCATCAGCATCAGAGCAAATAAAGCATCTTCCAGATTTTTGGCACGTTGTTGACGTAGGGCTTGTAAAGCCGTGGCATTTAAATCGAGCACCACAAAATCTGCTTCTTTGCCCAAATCAAAGTTTCCAAGTTTGTCCTCTAGATCTAAGGCTTTTGCCCCCCCTAAAGTGGCATGGTACATCGCTTCAAATGCGGACAGTTTATCGCCTTGAAGTTGTTGAACTTTGTAGGCTTCATTGATGGTTTGTAGTTGGTTAAATGAGGTGCCTGCGCCAATGTCTGTGCCTAAGCCGACTTTCACCTGTTTTTCCCATGTTTTCTTTAATGGAAATAAACCACTGCCTAGGAATAAGTTCGAGGTTGGACAAAACGCGATTGCAGAGTTGGTCTGATGCATACACTCCCACTCGGCATCTTCCAAATGCACGCAGTGCGCAAACACGGAACGTGATCCGGTCAGACCATAATGATGATAAACGTCTAAATAGCCGTTTTGCTCAGGGAATAATGATTTGACCCACGCTATTTCATTTTTATTTTCACTCAAATGCGTATGTACATAGACATCAGGATACTCGGCTTTTAGCTCCCCTGCCCGTGTCAATTGCTCAGGCGTTGAGGTTGGGGCAAAGCGAGGCGTGATGGCATACAGGTTACGGCCCTTGCCATGCCACTTTTCGATGAGTGCTTTGGAGTCGTTGTAGCCACTCTCAGCTGTGTCACATAATGCTTCAGGGGCATGTCGATCCATCATGACCTTACCGGCAATTAAGCGCATCTGATGCTGTTCTGCAGCTTTAAATAAAGCATCGACCGATTGTGGATGAACGGTACAAAAAACAAGAGCTGTTGTGGTTCCGTTTTTGAGTAACTCGTTTACAAAAAACTGTGCAATTTGCTCTGCATAAGCCGGATCTTCAAATTGGATTTCAGTTGGAAAGGTATAGGTATCGAGCCATTCCAGTAGCTGTTCACCATAAGCCCCCATCATTTCCGTTTGTGGATAATGAATATGGGTATCGATGAAACCCGGAACAATCAATTGATCGGAATAATGCTGTACTTCAACCTGATCTGGGAGATGGTGTTGGCCCTCAGACCATGGACCGAACCATTGAATTTTTCCGGCTTGCGTAATCAGCAAACCATCTTCAAAATAGCGCACTTGGTCGTGAATTTCACGTGCTTGGGCAACTGTATTCTGAATATCTAGAAAGCGACCACGGATCGCGGTAGATGCGATAACAGAAGACATGACATACCTGCAGTTTAGAATTTTTTCGGTTGATTGTAGCTTAATTTGGCTAGAAAAGGCGTTGTTGTAATTAGAGGATCATGTTCTAAAACATCGAACAGCCATTAATGTATGTCGAGAGCATGGCATATTTTCAAAGCGATTGATTAAATCAATGCGCTTGTGTCAGGCTAAATCGAATCAAAGAATAGAATTCAACCGTGTATCTATGTCCCATCCAATGCATCCTGTGAATCAATCACAGCTTGAAGCCACTTATGTTGAGCGCTTGCAGCAACTGATTCAGCAACATGACGGCATCATGTCTATTTTAAAGCAGCTTTATTTGGTGGATGCCAGTGCGTATATTGCCGCAGGTGTCATTCGAAATATGCTGTGGTCAGTGCTACACCAACACAGCTATACACTGTCCCATACTGAGGTGGATATTATATTTTATGATGCTGAGGATAACGGTGCTCATAGTGATCAGATCCAAAAAGAAATGCAGTCTTTCTTTCCATTGATACAGTGGGATGTGACCAACCAAGCTTTGGTGCATCATTGGTATCGTTTAGACAATGGTGATTCTATTTTGCCCATAACATCGATTTCCCATGCCCTTTCTTTGTGGGTTGAAACTGCAACGGCTGTTGCAGTCCGTTTAAATGAGCTTGATCAAGTAGAAATCGTGGCACCATTTGGACTGGCTGATTTATTTGAATTAAAACTGCGTTGGAATTCAACCTTAGTTAGTCGAGCGACTTTTTTGCAACGTATAGAAGAGAAACAATTTTTACAACGCTGGCCCAAACTCAAACTCTTGATGACGCCTGAAGCTTAGTTCATGGCTTTGTTACAAAATAAAAAAAAGCCTTCTCGAAAGAAGGCTTTTATTTATATAAGCGTTTTATAACGTGGTTTGATGGTACTTCTTACTGTGTCGGATTGATAACCATGCAGTAATGGTTAAGGTCACCACAATAAAACCGAGTGAAATCCAAATTGGCATGTGGAACACATCGAGCAATAGCATCTTAGCGCCAATAAACACCAGAATAATGCCCAGACCATATGGTAAGTAATGCATTTTCGATGCAGCACCGGATAAGAGGAAGAACATTGCACGTAGACCTAAAATCGCCATTAAGTTTGCCGTCAGTACAATGAAGGGGTCAGAGGTAACCGCAAAGATCGCTGGGATTGAGTCCACCGCAAAAATGACGTCCGATGCTTCAACCAAGATCAACACTAAAAAGAGCGGCGTTGCCCATAAGACACCATTTTGACGAACAAAGAATTTATCTTCATGCATCTGAGGGGTAATACGCATGTGTTTACGTAGCCACTTCAAAATCGCCATATCTTCGATATCTTTATCTTCTTCGTCTTGGCCTTTAAGGAATTTAAAGCCGGTATACACTAGGAATGCACCGAAGATGTACAGTACCCAAGAGAATTCTTGAACGAACCATGCCCCAATAAAAATAAAGATGGTACGCAGCACAATTGCGCCGAGTACACCGTAGAGTAACAGTTTGCGCTGCAAAGCAGGTGGAATGGCAAAGGCAGCAAAGATCATGAGCCAGACAAAAACGTTATCAATTGCGAGTGATTTCTCGAGCAGATAACCAGCGAAATATTCCATGACTTTGGTGTTTGCAACAGCGACACCAGCGGTTTGCTGTAAGTAGAGCCACAGTGCACCACCGAATAAGGTAGCCACAGAGACCCATGCAATACTCCAATAGGCAGCGGTTTTGACTTTGATTTCTTGGCCTTTGTTATTTTTAAAGCCTAAAAAGTCGATGAGTAGCATGATGGTGACTAAACCGAAAAATGCCAGATATAGCCATAAAGAGCCAATCGTTTCCATGTGTATTCTCCACATCTAACAACCAGCCATAAAAAAACCTCGACCAGTTGCCAGACGAAATAAAACGCCTGAGACAACATGATCAAGGTCTTGCCTACATCGTACTGTAATGATTTTCAGCAGTGATGCTCAGATACCGACTTTTTGCAAAGTGTAATGACGATATTCTGACACGTAAAACAAGGTTTACGTTTGGAGGAGGCTACTCCCCTTGTTCAAATTTTGTTTTGGACACTGTCCAAATATGCGGCAAAGCATGACAGTTTTTAGTTCAAAGTGCAATCGGCAATTTGCGAATTCATTTAATGCGTCACGGGAGGATTAAAATCACCACGTTGTACCAACGCTAAGGCTAAAAGTGTCCCGATCACCGCGATGATTCCTCCGATCACGCCAATATAACTCAAACCGAAATGAACGCTGACCATGCCGCCCAAGAGTGCGCCACCGCCAATCCCGACATTATAAAGTCCTGAATAGATAGCCATGGCGACATCGGTGGCATCGGATGCGAGAAGCAGCGTTTTTGACTGTAATGCGAGACTAAATCCAATGATACTCATGCCCCACAATAAGCACACTGCACTTACACCTGCAAAACTCAAAGAAACAGGAAGCAACAGCAGCATCGATAAAGCCAGTGTGGCTGTACTTAAAGGAATCGCAACTTTGGGATATTTCCCACCAAATTTTCCAAAGAGATAAGAACCTAGAAAGCCTGCTGCACCAAAGATTAATAACAACGTGGTGGTTTGCATGGAGCTGAATGCAGCAATGTTGAGCGAAAACGGTTCGATATAGCTATATGCGGTAAATTGCGCACTAATCACGATAATGGTTAATACAAACACCATCATTAAGCTTGGACGACGAATAAACTGTTTTAGGCTGCTCAGCGAGCCAGAGTTCAAACTCGGCAGTATTGGCAGCGTTTTGGCTAAAATCAGGCAAACGATACTGGCGCCAATGCCAATCAGAGCAAAGGTATTTCGCCAACCATAGGCTTCTCCGACCATACGCCCAAACGGAATACCGAGAACCATCGCCAAAGCTGTGCCTGTGGCCAAAAGCCCCAAGGCTTGAAATTCTTTGCCTTTCGGTGCAACACGAACTGCCAGCGATGCGGTAATGGACCAAAAAAGTGCATGCGAGAAAGCAATGCCAATTCGACTGAGCAATAAAGTATTAAAGCTCCATGCGAAATACGACAGAACATGGCTGATAATAAACACCATAAATAAGCAAATCAGGAGTGATCGACGTTCAATATTTTTGGTCAATAACATGATCGGCAAAGAAATCGGAGCAACCACCCATGCATACAGCGTAATCATGATGCCGACATCGGTCGCGGCTAAATTAAAGGTTTTGCCAATATCGCTGAGTAAAGCGACAGGTACAAATTCAGTGGTATTAAAAATAAATGCTGCGAAAGCCAAAGCAATCACAGCCGTCCAAGAGCCAGAAGAAGCCGTTTCGGAGGGAGAGGCAGACATGAGTGTCTTCAAATAAATAAAGTGGCTTATTTTACTATGCTCTATACACAAGCAGGAACCGATTTAAGCCCTATGCATACGGTTTAAATTAATACAAAAACAACAGAGTTGACCTCCATTACATGCCAATTTATAAAAAAATGGAGGAAATTTGAGATGTTTGTACAACAAGATGATGATCAAAAAAAAGGAGCTTTCTTTGTTGAGCAAGATGGGGAACGTTTGGCAGAGATGACTTACTCATGGGCAGGCGATGATAAATTTATTATTGATCATACCGATGTCAGTGATAGCTTGCGAGGCCAAGGTGTTGGACGACATCTCCTCGATGCAGCAGTGAATTTTGCTCGGGAAAAGAACGTGAAAATTATTCCACTCTGCCCTTTTGCAAAATCTGTATTTGATAAAGATGAATCGATTCGTGATGTTCTACGCTAAATTGTACAGCGTGGAGTGGATTTAAAATTTGGATAAATAAAAACAGCCTAATGGTATGGCGATCAGGCTGTTTTTATTTGAACTCTAGCTATGAAATTAAGATCGTGATTTATACAGCGATACAACCAAACATGTTGCAATAATCAGCAATACAAAGATGGCGATGATATAAAGGTCCATAATAAAAATATCCGGCAAATGTGATTTAATTGTTTTTTAATTAATGTGAAAGGTGTACGGATTTATTATCACCTAAAGTTGAATATAGGTCGTTTAAGTTCTGTACCAATCACTTTCTCGTTTGTTACACGGTGTATTTTTTCATAAAAAGGAAGAAAAAACAGTGACTATACAACATCAAGATAACGGTCAAAAAGGTGAGTTTTTTCAGTTAAATGCTGAGGGTGAACGGCTCGCAGAAATGAGTTATCTATGGCGTGATGAACACAGCATTGTGGCAAATCATACATGGGTAGATGATTCCTTACGTGGGCAAGGGGTTGCTCGTGTGTTATTGGATCATTTGGTGGAATTCGCTCGTGAGAAACACTTAAAGATTATTCCAACCTGTTCTTATGTTGATGTGATGTTTCGTAGAGATAAAACCCTTGCCGATGTTCAAGCCTAAAAAAGCCCGCGATGCGGGCTTTTCTATCATTATGAAATTTTTAAAAAAACTTAAAAGCTAAGTTGTATTTAATTGAGCTTTAATTTCAACAGCATTGAAGGTGTTTTGAAAAGATTTGGCCAAAACTGCAATAAGATCGAGCAGCTTGATATCCCTAAAAATAAGCTTAAACACATGATATTTAATAATGCAAAGTCATTCAGTACAAAATAAATACTGCCAATAGTCATCATCATTAGTAAATAAATGAGATAGTGAGGAATCGCAGTACGCAGTGTTATTCCTAAAATAAATGAGCAAATAACGACATTAAAAAAATCTGAAACGCCAAAATTATTCAGTATGATCAAAGCAGCAAAATATACACAAGTGATCGATAAAAAAATGAGTAAATTTTTAAGCATGGTCGGCCTCTTTATTCATCTTCAAATGGAAATAATTTCATTGTTTTAATATGTATAAGTTTAAAAAAATGAAGGTGATATCGGTATACGTGATCTTGGTTTTCTGTTGTAAGTTAAAAAGCACATTTGATTAAAAAATATACAAATATTTACTCATCCTGTAGAACTTTCTACGTTAAAATCGTGCAAATACTTTAAGAATAAACACAATGATACAACTCTGTTATGCCAGTACACGTGTAGAACAACAATTTGATTTAATACAAGATTTAAGTGATATTTTGGTGAGAGCCCGCAGCTTCAATACCGAACAGCGTATTTTTGGCGTGCTGTACTATGCCGAAGGCCGGTTCTTCCAATGCTTGCAAGGTGAGCAAGCGGCTCTCGAACAGCTTTTTCAGCATATTGCGAAAGATACTCGCCATCGGGATATTGTGCGTTATCCTGATCAAAATATTGATCAAATCGATTTTTCAAAAAGGTCGATGAAATATGTCAACCGACATAGTGAAATTGCTAGTTTGTTTCAGCGCTTTGGACATTCAAGCTTTTAACCCGACGTGCTCAATCTAGAACAAATTCAGGCGTTTTTAACGACATTGTTAAGATTAGAGAATGTTGAACAGCCGGTTAAGCTGGATTTAGGCTATAAAAATCGAGGCTATCAGCATTATTTTTAAGCTGAGTGTGAATAAAAAAAAAGCCCGCGCAGCGGGCTTTTTTTATTTTATCTAGTGGGTTTAGGCTTTTAATGCACTGATCAACTTCTGATGTAAACCACCAAAACCGCCATTCGACATAATCACCACAGCATCGCCCTCGCCTGCCTCGCTTACGATGGTTTGAATGATCTCATCCAGTGAACGAGCCACCACAGCTTTATTCGCAGCAGCTTCAATCACAGGTTGTAAATCCCAATCCAAACCTTCAGGTTGATACCAAATCACTTCATCTGCTAAGCGTGCAGAATGTGCAAGCCCATCTTTATGGCTACCCATACGCATAGTGTTCGAACGCGGTTCAATTACTGCCCACAATTTACGCTCACCGAGACGCTTACGTGCACCTTCCAGTGTGGTATCAATGGCAGTGGGGTGATGAGCAAAGTCATCATAAACCTCAATACCACGAACTGTACCCAGAAGTTCCATACGACGTTTCACACCACCAAAATTAGATAATGCTTCACAAGCTGTTTCAATCGACACACCAACATGCTCTGCTGCGGCAATCGTCGCCAAAGCATTGGCTACACTATGTTGGCCGGTCATGTTCCATTTGACTGAGCCCTTCACTTCACCGTGTTGTAAAACATTGAAATGTGAGCCATCAGCAGATAACTGTTCTGCATACAATTCAGATTTGTCATTGGCATCTAAAGATGTACGCACCACAGGTGTCCAGCAGCCCATTTCTAAGACTTCATCAATATTGGTTTCTGTAATGGGCGCAATGATACGGCCTTCACTTGGAATAGTACGCACTAGATGATGGAATTGCTTTTGAATCGCAGCCAAGTCTTCGAAGATATCGGCATGGTCAAATTCAAGGTTATTTAAAATCGCTGTTTTAGGATGGTAATGCACAAACTTAGAACGTTTGTCGAAGAATGCCGAATCATATTCATCGGCTTCTACACAGAAATATTGACCACCGCCTAAACGTGCGCTTTCACTAAAGCCTAAGGGTACGCCGCCAATCAAGAAACCCGGGTTTAAACCCGCTTGATCGAGCACCCATGCCAACATGGTTGTGGTTGTGGTTTTACCATGTGTGCCTGCAACACCTAAGACATGTTTACCTTGTAGCACGTGGTCTGCAAGGAACTGTGGGCCAGAAATATAAGGCAGGCCTTCGTTCAGCATGTATTCCACTGCATCAATGCCACGTTTCATTGCATTGCCGACAATCACGAGATCTGGGTGTGGTTGAAGGTGGCTACGGTCATAGCCTTGCATTAAGGTAATGCCTGCATTTTCCAATTGGGTAGACATTGGTGGGTAAACGTTTTGGTCTGAACCTGTCACCTTATGTCCTAAATCACGCGCCAAGAGCGCCAATGAACCCATAAAGGTGCCACAAATACCCAAGATATGCAGATGCATTCGTTCTAACTCCACTGCTTTTATCGACACATCACTTTGTTATTGTGGTGTTGTCATTATAGATTTGGTTGAAAAGGTTAATTTCATTTGAGAGCAACCATAGCAAGGGTCTTAGGGAAAAGATAGATTTTTTTGTATGAGATCGTGCAAAAAGATTGAGCTCGTAACTGATCAAATGTACGCAATTTTCTTGAGGATAAAAACACGGAAAATAGGCGCGAAATCCTGATGAAAAACGTACAATATGCGCAAATTTTTGCGATCTTGATTGCTTATGTCACTTGCCCTGTTTTTATTGATTATTTCCAACTGTTTTATGACTTTGGCCTGGTATGGGCATTTGAAGTTTTTACATGATGCACCGCTTTGGCAAGCGATTTTATTTGGATGGGCGATCGCGTTACTCGAATACAGTTTTATGATTCCAGCAACGCGACTGTTGGCCAAACATGGGTGGTCATTGGGCCAAATGAAAATCACACAAGAAGTCGTGACGCTCTTGGTCTTTGTTCCATTTATGATTTTCCTTTTTAAACAACCCTTTAAGTTGGACTATTTGTGGGCAGGTTTATGCCTTTTTGGATGTGTCTATTTTGTATTTCGCAGTGCTTAATTGATTCAATACCGCATGGGGCTGATCATTTAAGTGAGACGTGTTTACAGGCATTTTTGAGGACTTTACTAAACTCACGGTCTCGTGGAGTGGGATCATCATAGTCAAAGGCATAATCACTCTCACTGGTCAGTACAGTCATTTGACCGTCTGCTTCAAAGTTCATGAGAGCAAAACCATAGCTTTGGTCATCGCAATACACACGATATTCTGAAATTGAATACATTTTATCGCGGCCATCATCTGCTTTGTAATAGCCTGTCATCTTGACCGGCTCACGTTCATCAATGATCGATTTTCCGGTGACTAAAAATTTTTCGTGGATGTAGCCATTACTCTTAATTTGGCCGTTATAGCCTTTTTGTTGCTGTAAGAGGTTAAAGTCTTTTTCAAATTGGCTTGTATTGAGTTGAACGAGTTGGGCAAAACTCGGAGAGCTTAGGGCTAAAGTGAGCAAGATAAAGATCTGTTTCATGTTTAAAGTGTTGTTATAAATATTGATTTAATAAAATTTTTTATAAAATTAAAAAAAAATAAAAATATTTTCATCAAAATATTATGGAGTTTTCTCTTTAAAGACAACCGTTAAATTTTATTGAGATGAATTTTCAGTCTATAATATGGGGCTCTTATTAAAGCTTGGCTCTAGTCGAGATTTACTCTCTCTTACTTTAATCTCTGGAAACATTGCAATGAATGCGGCCGCTTCACAAGACACTCCTCTCGTTGGAATTATCATGGGTTCTCAATCGGATTGGGCAACGCTAGAAAACACTGCCAATATGCTGAAACAGCTTGGCGTCCCATTTGAAGCGGAAGTTGTATCTGCACACCGAACTCCAGATCGATTATTCGAATATGCTGAAACCGCACGTGATCGTGGTATTCAAGTGATTATTGCCGGTGCTGGCGGTGCAGCACATTTGCCAGGCATGTGCGCAGCCAAGACTGACCTACCTGTACTTGGTGTACCTGTGAAATCATCAATTTTAAACGGCGTGGATTCATTGCTGTCTATCGTGCAAATGCCCGCAGGTATTGCAGTTGGTACTTTGGCAATTGGCCCAGCGGGTGCAACCAATGCAGCGATCATGGCGGCACAAATTTTAGGTTTAACACGTCCTGAAATTGCAAAGAATGTTGCAGATTTCCGTGCTGCGCAAACCGATAAAGTGGCGAGTAAAAATATTCCGGGTCAAGCTTAATTAAGGGGCATTTCTCATGGATAAAACCATTGGTATTTTTGGTGGTGGCCAGTTGGGTCGCATGATGGCGCAAGCGGCATTGCCTTTAAACATTCAATGCACCTTCTTTGAAGCGAGTACCGACTGCCCTTCTGCAGCGCTGGGTCCAGTGATTTCGACTCAAGCTGAAAATGGTTTGCAAGATTTCATTCAGAGTGCAGATGTTTTCAGCTTAGAGTTTGAAAATACTCCGTTAGCAGATGTTGATGTGTTGACCAAGAACAAAGCATTGCACCCACCGCGCCAAGCTTTAGCGATTGCACAGCATCGTTTGTCCGAAAAAGCTTTGTTTGATGAATTGGCTATCCCAGTTGCACCTTATAAGGCCGTGACATCTTTCGAGGGTTTACAAGCTGCTGTTGCTGAGTTGGGTTTACCCATCGTACTGAAAACATCGCGTGGCGGTTATGACGGTAAAGGTCAATTTGTGCTACGTAGCGCTGAGCAAATGGATCAAGCATGGGCTGAACTAGGCCCTGCAGGTGAATTGATCGCGGAAAGCTTTGTAACCTTCTCACGTGAAGTCTCAATCATTGCGGTGCGTGGTCAAGATGGTGATGTGAAAACATGGCCATTGGCGGAAAACCACCACCACAACGGCATTTTGTCGCATTCGATTGTGCCTGCACCAAACAGTGCAGACTTACAACCAGTTGCGCAAGATTACATTACTCGCCTGCTCAATCATTTGAATTATGTCGGTGTTTTGACGCTAGAGCTGTTTGTGACGGATAAAGGCTTATATGCCAATGAGATGGCGCCACGTGTGCATAACTCGGGGCATTGGTCGATTGAAGGCGCAGTGTGTTCACAATTTGAAAACCACATTCGTGCTGTAGCAGGTTTGCCTTTGGGTTCGACTGAAGTTGTTCGTCCAACGGTCATGGTAAACATCATTGGCCAACATCCGAAGTCTGAAGATGTATTGGCACTGAATGGCGCACATTTGCATCTGTATAACAAAACAGAGCGTGAAGGTCGCAAAATCGGTCACATCACATTAATGCCGAACGATACTGCAGAATTAACAGCTTTATGCCGTGCTTTGGCGAAAATTTTGCCGAATCCACTGGCACTTAGCGAAGATATGACCATTTAAACCTGTGTTTGAATGATAAAAAAGCGGTCATGCACATGGCCGCTTTTTTTATTGCTGTAGTTCCGGCATCATTGCGCCTCTTTGCAAAATCACACCGTTTATCGCTGAAACGATAAGAAACTATTGATCATAAAGTGTTCATTCGTTTATAAATATTCTGCGTTAATCTTCGTATGATTTTTTGTGTATCAATAGCCTGTGATGTGTGTGAATCAAAATCAAAAATAACCAAAGCGTTTTGAATTTAAATTGATTTTTTGAATTCAAACTATGAATTTGAATTCAAAAAATCCTATACCGAAACAATGAATTCAAAGTTTATGAATTCAAATTTGAAAAATGAATTCATTTCGCTGTGTTTAAATTTAAAAATTTGAATTTAAAAGTTGCCTAGCCTTATTGGATCTATAGAGAGAGTCTTTTAAAAATTATAATATTTTGATTATTAATAATAAAAATGAATTTTCACGCCATTTTGAATTTGTGGATAACTTTTTCTGCATGCAGTTTATTTTTGAATTTAAAAGTTTTGAATTTAAATTTAAACCGGTGTTTGGTTTGTAATGAATTTAAAATTGGGTTGTGGATAACTACTTTTGAATTCAAATTTTAAAAATGAATTTAAATAAGTAGAAAATATGAATTTAAATTTACGTTTTGAACCTTTAACTTTTGCTTTGAGCTGCTATTGTTAAAGCAACAATTTAAATTCAAAAAAGATCTAGGGTATGAAGCATCACTTAGGATTTGTTTTCGGGACTGCTTTATTGGCAATAACTCAGGCAAATGCCGAGTTGATTATTAATGGTCAGTCTGTCAATTCGTCGAGCATGCCTACAACAAGCAGCATTTCACCACAAAATAACTTTCAAGGTTGTTTAGCCAATTTGCGCTCGCAAGCAATGAATGCTGGTGTGAGTGCATCCACTTATGATCGCTATACACAAAATTTAACACCTGATTATTCTGTGATTGAAAAGCTCAACTATCAGCCTGAGTTTTCAACTCCGATTTGGGACTATCTGTCCGGTCTGGTAGATGAAGAGCGTGTACAACTGGGTCAGCAGAAATTGGCGCAGCATCGTGATGTATTAAACCGTGTCGCAGCGGCTTATGGTGTGCCTGCTGAAACCGTGGTCGCGGTTTGGGGTGTGGAGAGTAATTTTGGTGATATTGCGGGTAGCTATCCTTTATTACAGTCATTGGGCACTTTAAGTTGTGAAGGACGCCGTCAAAGCTATTTCCGTGGCGAGTTTTTTGCAGCCATGCGGATTTTGCAGCGTGGTGATTTAAATGAATCACAATTGAAAGGTTCGTGGGCAGGTGCATTTGGTCATACCCAATTTATGCCGAGCACTTATGAAGAGCTGGCCGTGGATTTTGATGGTGATGGCCGCCGTGATTTGGTGTCGAGTACCACGGATGCGTTGGCATCTACAGCCAACTTCCTGAAAAAGCGTGGTTGGCAAACTGGTCAGCCGTGGGGCTTTGAAGTCAAAATTCCGGATGGCATGTCGATCAGTGGAGAAAGTCGCCGTAATAAAAAATCCTTGGACAGCTGGATGAATCGTGGTTTGCAGCGTGCCGATGGTACGCCGTTAATTCAAGGTAACCTTTCTGGATCGAGCCAAGCAGGTTTAATGGCACCGGCTGGGGCAAGTGGGCCTGTGTTCTTGGTGTTTAAAAATTTCGATGCAATCTACAGCTATAATGCGGCAGAGAGTTATGCATTAGCGATTGCGCATTTATCCGATCGCTTGCAAGGCAAGGGTGGCTTTAGTACGACATGGCCAACCGATGATCCTGGGACTTCACGTGCGGAACGACGAGAGATTCAACAATTTTTACTTAACCGTGGCTATGACATTGGTAAAGTGGATGGATTAATTGGAGATAAAACCCGTCAAGCCATTCGACAAGAGCAAAATCGACTGGGTTTAAGTCCAACAGGTCGGGCGGGACAGCAGATTTTACGGGCATTTCGTAATGAGCATGCCAAGGCAATGATGAATTAAGTTTGAGCTATGCTTTTTATATAGTAGTCAATATATATATAAAAGCTTGTCTATATAAAAAAGGTCTGCAATTGCAGACCTTTTTTATATGTTTTTGACTCTTAAACCGCAGTGATTGTACCTAAGATACGATAGCCAGCAGCACCCGTCACACTTGGTAAATTTGCACTAAGCTGATTGACAAAGCGCATCGCCAACCAAGCAAAGGCTGTGGCTTCCACCCATGTTGGGCTTAAGCCTAAATCTGCGGTACTTTGTACCGTCCATTCATGTTTACGTAAACGCCAGCGCAGTTGCTCTAATAGGTGCGAATTGTATGCACCACCACCGCATACATAGACTTCACCAGTATCCATATCAGAACGGTAAATGGCTTTTTTAATGGCACGTGTGGTGAGTTTCATTAAGGTTGCTTGAATGTTTTCTGGTGTATCTTCGAGTTCGTCATATTCGAGATCTCCACGCCAATCGAGAATCTGTTCATCTAACCATTCTAGATTGAAGTCTTCACGACCTGTGCTTTTTGGCGGTTCTTTAGAGAAAAACTCATGTGCTTGTAAGCGGTCGAGCAGACTGCGAATAGGTTGACCATAAGCTGCCCAGTTCCCATTTTCATCATAGGGCTGACCAGTATAACGTTCGCACCAAGCATCCATTAAAATGTTAGCTGGACCTGTATCAAAGCCATACACGGCTTCAGGTTTGCCTGCAGGTAACATGCTGACATTGGCAATTCCGCCCAAGTTCAAAATCACACGGTGAATGGTGTCATGTTGGAAAAGCGCTTGATGAAACGCAGGAACTAAAGGTGCGCCTTGACCACCTGCAGCCATATCACGGCGGCGGAAGTCTGAAATCACAGGGATTTTAGTGAGTTCGGTAATAATATTGGGGTCGCCAATTTGCAGGGTAAAACCATGTTCAGGACGGTGGCGGATGGTTTGACCATGTGAGCCAATCGCCTTGATTTGACTACGATCTAGCTCATTCTTCTCGATCAACTCATTGATGCCATGACCGATCATTTGAGCTAAAGCAACGTCTGCCTTACCCATGCGATCAATTTCGTTATCATCAGGCAAGGTGAGGGCCATCAGTTCATCACGAAGGTCTGGGTCAAAGGGAAGTGTGAGCGTCGCATGAATCTCTAAAGGATCAAAAGAAGCAGCAACAATATCGACACCATCCATGCTCGTGCCGGTCATTACCCCAATGTAGATCGCTGTCATGATGATTCTTAAGCCTGCAATGTGCTGAAAAAGTGTTAGTATATCTCACAAATTGTATAACTGATCTATTTGGATTTTGTGATGTCAAATTTCCTGCCGGCTGAAGAACAACTTGCCCTCATCCAACGAGGCACACATGAGATTATTTCTGAAGAAGATCTTCTTAAGAAATTAAAGCAGAATCGCCCATTAAAAATTAAAGCGGGTTTTGACCCGACTGCACCTGATTTACATTTAGGTCATACGGTTCTGATTAATAAATTAAAAGTTTTCCAAGATTTAGGTCATGAAGTTTACTTCCTGATTGGTGACTATACAGCCATGATCGGTGACCCAACGGGTAAGAGCGCTACGCGTCCACCGTTGTCACGTGAAAAAGTTTTAGAAAATGCTAAAACGTATCAAGAACAAGTATTTAAGATTCTTGATCCTGCGAAAACTAAAGTTGTGTTCAACTCAGAGTGGTTTGGTCAAAAAACTGCTGCTGACTTGATTCAGTTAGCTTCACAGCAAACTGTGGCACGTATGTTGGAACGTGATGACTTCACTAAACGTTATAACAGCCATCAACCAATTGCGATTCACGAATTTTTATATCCATTGGTGCAAGGTTATGACTCAGTTGCGCTAGAAGCGGATGTAGAGCTGGGTGGTACAGACCAAACCTTTAACTTGCTGATGGGTCGTACATTACAAAGCCGTTATGACCAAGAATCTCAAGTGTGCATTACTGTGCCGATTCTTGAAGGTTTAGACGGCGTAAATAAAATGTCTAAATCTTTGGGTAACTATATTGCTGTATTTGATGCACCGGGTGCGATGTACCAAAAAGTGCTTTCAATGCCAGATGATTTGATCGAACGTTACTTTGACTTGTTGAGCTTTAAATCGATTGAAGAAATTCAACAGTTGCTTAAAGAAGTGGCTGAAGGTCGTAACCCACAAGAAGTGAAGAAAATTCTTGCACTTGAATTGGTTGAGCGTTTCCATGGCGCAGAAGCTGCAGCAAATGCGCACAAAGGCGCAGGTAACTTGATTACTGAAGGTGAACTTCCAGAAGGTACACCAGAAGTAACGATTTCTCGTGGCGCATTTGGTGGCGAGATTTTCATTACTTCTATTTTGCGTGAAGCGGGTTTGACTAAAAATGCTGCTCAAGCAAAAGATGCAATTGGTCGTGGTGCAGTGAAAGTGGATTGGGAAGTGGTTGATGCAGGTTATGCTGTGTCAGAAAACAAAACTTTGATCATCCAAGCGAGCAAAAAAGCAATCGCAAAAGTAACTTTTACCGACTAATAAATTCTTGAATTTTTAGTTAAGTTATTGAATTAAAAGCAGGCTTCGGCCTGCTTTTTTTTACCAATTAATATATTAATAATATAAATAAGCAAATTCAAAAAAAACCTTATAAAAACAACACTTAAATTTTGCCAAATGTGTTGCATTTTTTGAATTTTATGTATAAGATTTATTCATCTAGAGAGATATATACCATCTAGAGGGTACATAACGATAACTCCACTTTTTATAAGTCTCTTCCCCAAGGGACTCTTTTTTTAGTGAAGTAAACAGATAACTATAATAATTACACGATGGATCGACTAAAGATTCAATTCTAAGGGAAAGATTTTGGGAGAGATCTTTCCCTTTTTTATTTGTAAAATTGAGCTATTCCTTTCAAAAATCACATTCATTTCTGTATTAAAGATTTTAATCGCGCCAGAAAAAAAAGCCCGATTCAATCGAGCTTTAAAATGTCTTTACTTAGATAGATGTTCATGGAGCTTGGTTTTAGGGCTTAGAACCAAATTGAATGAAGCTTAATTTAGGTAAAATCCGCTTGACTAAAGTCCCGACTAAAAGTGCGGTAATAATGGTGCCTTCACGGACTCCGATGACTTGATGTAAGACCAGCCAACTGCTGATAACCGCAATACTGACCAAGAGGATGTCGCCATATGTTTTACAGTTGCCAAAATCAAGGCGATAACGAACAGCAATGGCTTGATAGAGGCCTTCTGCGGCCAAGAGGACTAGACTGGCTTTGACCACTAAGCTCACACCTAAAGCAGTAATCAGGCAACTTGCCAAGCAAGCCAGGAGTTGAAGTGGGTAACTTTCTATGCTCCAGCCTTGGGTGAGCCACATTAAACCGTCAATAAATGCACCAAACAAAATTCCCACGGGTAATTGCAACCACTGTATCCACTGAAAGCGTGATTTTAAGATCAGCATTTGCAACAGTATCATGACGATATGCATTAAAACTGTTAATGTGCCGACGGTGAGAGGAAAGATATAGCTAAAGCTGTAGGGCACCGAAGAAATAGGGGATGTCCCTAAATTTGAATGTATAGAGAGTACGACACCAAAAGCCAATAATCCTAATCCGCTTAATAGTAAGAATAAGCGTGGAAAAAACTGTGTTGGCATCCTGCACCTAAAAAATAAAAAGAGTGTACGTGAAATGCAGCCTGCGCTCTATGCGTCTAAAGCCCAAAAATAGTGGCTTTTTATGACTGTGATCGTTAATAGTGATTATTCAAATAAATAGGCTGTATTTTTATCAGCAAAAATGACTAAGCATGTAATTAAAATGATTTTTGCAAAAACAGGCCTTATGGAACAATGGTCAAAAATCAAAAAAGAGCAACAACATGGCGTATTACAATACCGATAATCATGATGAACAGATCGATCGAATCTTGAGATATTTATTTGACTACCAAACTAAACAGCATAAACGAGCATTATTTTGTGAGGCGCGGCAACAATTACATGATTTGGATATCGCAGCACAGTACCAACTATTCGCATTGGTAAGAGAACAACTCCCTAGACGTGCAAAGCTGCTATTTTCTGCCGAGGATTTCAGTGGAAAGCAACAAGTCATCTTGGAAGTCATGCAACATTTAGCATATGAACGTTAAAAAAATGCTTGGAAATATAAAAATGCACGCTAAAAAATGCCTATGAAGCTTGAATCGATATGATGACAGAAAAAAATTAAGTGCTTTGAAGAATAAAAGTAGACTAATGATTAATAAATAATCAAAGCTACTTTTATTAGACTTAAAAGTGCTGAAAAAGATTTGCTAGATATAAGAAATTTACTTAATTAAATATCGACTATTTGCTAAATATTTATAAAAAATGCTTAAAAAATAGGTAAAAGTGCAATTTTTTTAGCAAAAACGCTTATAAAAAATACATACGTGAAAAATATAGTGAATTGGGGGTTGCAATGATTCTGAAATGCTCTAGAATGCACCCCATACCGACGAGATAGACGGAAATGAACGAAACGCGAAGCGTTGAGTTGTTAAGTTTATCGAAGTCCAGCTTCTAGCATTGACGAGATGTTAGAAAGATCATTAAGAGATTATGAAGAACAACTTGTGTGGATTTTTACTGGTTGATTGATCGAAATTATTTTCATTGATTGATGGTAGAAATTACTCGAAGTTTATTTGAGCAAATTTTTGTCAGTAATTGATGAGCCAAGATTGGTACACTATATGTACTATTGATTTTAAACTGAAGAGTTTGATCATGGCTCAGATTGAACGCTGGCGGCAGGCTTAACACATGCAAGTCGAGCGGGAATAGGTAGCTTGCTACCGATTTCTAGCGGCGGACGGGTGAGTAATGCTTAGGAATCTGCCTATTAGTGGGGGACAACATTTCGAAAGGGATGCTAATACCGCATACGTCCTACGGGAGAAAGCAGGGGATCTTCGGACCTTGCGCTAATAGATGAGCCTAAGTCGGATTAGCTAGTTGGTGGGGTAAAGGCCTACCAAGGCGACGATCTGTAGCGGGTCTGAGAGGATGATCCGCCACACTGGGACTGAGACACGGCCCAGACTCCTACGGGAGGCAGCAGTGGGGAATATTGGACAATGGGGGGAACCCTGATCCAGCCATGCCGCGTGTGTGAAGAAGGCCTTTTGGTTGTAAAGCACTTTAAGCGAGGAGGAGGCTACTTTGGTTAATACCTAGAGATAGTGGACGTTACTCGCAGAATAAGCACCGGCTAACTCTGTGCCAGCAGCCGCGGTAATACAGAGGGTGCGAGCGTTAATCGGATTTACTGGGCGTAAAGCGTGCGTAGGCGGCTTTTTAAGTCGGATGTGAAATCCCCGAGCTTAACTTGGGAATTGCATTCGATACTGGGAAGCTAGAGTATGGGAGAGGATGGTAGAATTCCAGGTGTAGCGGTGAAATGCGTAGAGATCTGGAGGAATACCGATGGCGAAGGCAGCCATCTGGCCTAATACTGACGCTGAGGCACGAAAGCATGGGGAGCAAACAGGATTAGATACCCTGGTAGTCCATGCCGTAAACGATGTCTACTAGCCGTTGGGGCCTTTGAGGCTTTAGTGGCGCAGCTAACGCGATAAGTAGACCGCCTGGGGAGTACGGTCGCAAGACTAAAACTCAAATGAATTGACGGGGGCCCGCACAAGCGGTGGAGCATGTGGTTTAATTCGATGCAACGCGAAGAACCTTACCTGGTCTTGACATAGTAAGAACTTTCCAGAGATGGATTGGTGCCTTCGGGAACTTACATACAGGTGCTGCATGGCTGTCGTCAGCTCGTGTCGTGAGATGTTGGGTTAAGTCCCGCAACGAGCGCAACCCTTTTCCTTATTTGCCATCGGGTTAAGCCGGGAACTTTAAGGATACTGCCAGTGACAAACTGGAGGAAGGCGGGGACGACGTCAAGTCATCATGGCCCTTACGACCAGGGCTACACACGTGCTACAATGGTCGGTACAAAGGGTTGCTACTCCGCGAGGAGATGCTAATCTCAAAAAGCCGATCGTAGTCCGGATTGGAGTCTGCAACTCGACTCCATGAAGTCGGAATCGCTAGTAATCGCGGATCAGAATGCCGCGGTGAATACGTTCCCGGGCCTTGTACACACCGCCCGTCACACCATGGGAGTTTGTTGCACCAGAAGTAGGTAGTCTAACCGTAAGGAGGACGCTTACCACGGTGTGGCCGATGACTGGGGTGAAGTCGTAACAAGGTAGCCGTAGGGGAACCTGCGGCTGGATCACCTCCTTAACGAAAGATTGACGATTGGTAAGAATCCACAACAAGTTGTTCTTCATGACGATGTATCTGAGGGTCTGTAGCTCAGTTGGTTAGAGCACACGCTTGATAAGCGTGGGGTCACAAGTTCAAGTCTTGTCAGACCCACCATTCTGACTAACGAAGTATTTGAATAAAATACGGAAGCAAACAGAGAATCAGAAACATTGACTTATTGATAAGCTGGGGACTTAGCTTAGTTGGTAGAGCGCCTGCTTTGCACGCAGGAGGTCAGGAGTTCGACTCTCCTAGTCTCCACCATACATTCCTTCGGAATGTATAAAGAACGAAGCTAAAATAAACAATCAAGCGATTGTTAGCTTAGTCCTTAAGCGATCAAGTGCTTAGGTTATAGAGCTTAGCAACAAAGTGGCGTATGATTCGCTGCATTGTTATTAAGCTCTGTGATTTATCACAGTTTCCTGACCTGACGAAGGCTGGAAAAATCATTAACAGAATATATTTGAGTTGAAATAATTTGTTCATACTCGTTTGATTTAACTTAACAAGCAATTGTGAAAGTTGAATGAAATGAGTTACTAGCGAAATTAACTGAATCAAGCGTTTTGGTATATGAATCTAATTGAAGCTGTACAGTGATTAAATTCACGAAGCTCTAAACTGTAATGTTGGTTGATCTACTTGTAGGATCAAACGACTGTTTGGGGTTGTATAGTCAAGTAATTAAGTGCATGTGGTGGATGCCTTGGCAGTCAGAGGCGATGAAAGACGTAATAGCCTGCGATAAGCTCCGGGGAGGCGGCAAATATCCTGTGATCCGGAGATTTCTGAATGGGGAAACCCACCCGCTATAAGGCGGGTATCATAAACTGAATACATAGGTTTATGAGGCGAACGAGGGGAAGTGAAACATCTCAGTACCCTTAGGAAAAGAAATCAATTGAGATTCCCTCAGTAGCGGCGAGCGAACGGGGAAAAGCCCATTAAGTTATCTAAGCTTTAGTGGAACGCTCTGGGAAGTGCGACCATAGTAGGTGATAGTCCTGTACACGAAAGGGCTTAGATAATGATGTCGAGTAGGGCGAGGCACGTGAAACCTTGTCTGAATATGGGGGGACCATCCTCCAAGGCTAAATACTCCTGACTGACCGATAGTGAACCAGTACCGTGAGGGAAAGGCGAAAAGAACCCCTGTGAGGGGAGTGAAATAGATCCTGAAACCGCATGCATACAAGCAGTGGGAGCCAACTTGTTTGGTGACTGCGTACCTTTTGTATAATGGGTCAGCGACTTACATTCAGTAGCAAGGTTAACCGATTAGGGGAGCCGTAGAGAAATCGAGTCTTAATAGGGCGTTTAGTTGCTGGGTGTAGACCCGAAACCGGGTGATCTATCCATGAGCAGGTTGAAGGTTGGGTAACACTAACTGGAGGACCGAACCCACTGTCGTTGAAAAGCCAGGGGATGACTTGTGGATAGGGGTGAAAGGCTAATCAAACTCGGTGATAGCTGGTTCTCCCCGAAAGCTATTTAGGTAGCGCCTCGGACGAATACCATTGGGGGTAGAGCACTGTTTCGGCTAGGGGGTCATCCCGACTTACCAAACCGATGCAAACTCCGAATACCAATGAGTACTATCCGGGAGACAGACTGCGGGTGCTAACGTCCGTAGTCAAGAGGAAAACAATCCAGACCGCCAGCTAAGGCCCCAAAATTATAGTTAAGTGGGAAACGATGTGGGAAGGCATAGACAGCTAGGAGGTTGGCTTAGAAGCAGCCACCCTTTAAAGAAAGCGTAATAGCTCACTAGTCGAGTCGGCCTGCGCGGAAGATGTAACGGGGCTAAAACTATATGCCGAAGCTGCGGATTTACACATTAGTGTAAGTGGTAGGGGAGCGTTCTGTAAGCCGATGAAGGTGGATTGAGAAGTCTGCTGGAGGTATCAGAAGTGCGAATGCTGACGTGAGTAACGACAAAACGGGTGAAAAACCCGTTCGCTGAAAGACCAAGGGTTCCAGTCCAACGTTAATCGGGGCTGGGTGAGTCGACCCCTAAGGCGAGGCCGAGAGGCGTAGTCGATGGGAAATTGGTTAATATTCCAATACTTCAGTGTAATGCGATGAGAGGACGGAGAAGGTTAAGTCAGCCTGGCGTTGGTTGTCCAGGTGAAAGGAAGTAGGCATGTATCTTAGGCAAATCCGGGGTACTCTATGCTGAGATCTGACAGCAAGCTGTACTTGTACAGTGAAGTGGCTGATACCATACTTCCAGGAAAAGTCTCTAAGCTTCAGTTACACTGGAATCGTACCCGAAACCGACACAGGTGGTCAGGTCGAGTAGACCAAAGCGCTTGAGAGAACTCTGCTGAAGGAACTAGGCAAAATGGTACCGTAACTTCGGGAGAAGGTACGCTGCTTTTGGTGATGGAACTTGCTTCCTGAGCTGAGAGCAGCCACAGAAACCAGGCCCCTGCAACTGTTTATTAAAAACATAGCACTCTGCAAACACGAAAGTGGACGTATAGGGTGTGATGCCTGCCCGGTGCTGGAAGGTTAATTGATGGGGTTAGCGTAAGCGAAGCTCTTGATCGAAGCCCCAGTAAACGGCGGCCGTAACTATAACGGTCCTAAGGTAGCGAAATTCCTTGTCGGGTAAGTTCCGACCTGCACGAATGGCATAATGATGGGGGCGCTGTCTCCAGCAGAGGCTCAGTGAAATCGAAATCGCCGTGAAGATGCGGTGTACCCGCGGCTAGACGGAAAGACCCCGTGAACCTTTACTGCAGCTTGACATTGAACTTTGATCTTACTTGTGTAGGATAGGTGGGAGGCTTTGAAACCGAGACGCTAGTTTCGGTGGAGCCAATCTTGAAATACCACCCTGGTAATATTGAGGTTCTAACTCTGCTCCATTATCTGGAGCGAGGACCATGTCTGGTGGGTAGTTTGACTGGGGCGGTCTCCTCCTAAAGAGTAACGGAGGAGTACGAAGGTGCGCTCAGCGTGGTCGGAAATCACGCGTAGAGTATAAAGGCAAAAGCGCGCTTAACTGCGAGACCCACAAGTCGAGCAGGTACGAAAGTAGGTCTTAGTGATCCGGTGGTTCTGTATGGAAGGGCCATCGCTCAACGGATAAAAGGTACTCTGGGGATAACAGGCTGATACCGCCCAAGAGTTCATATCGACGGCGGTGTTTGGCACCTCGATGTCGGCTCATCTCATCCTGGGGCTGAAGCAGGTCCCAAGGGTATGGCTGTTCGCCATTTAAAGAGGTACGCGAGCTGGGTTTAGAACGTCGTGAGACAGTTCGGTCCCTATCTACCGTGGGCGCTGGAAATTTGAGAGGATCTGCTCCTAGTACGAGAGGACCAGAGTGGACGAACCTCTGGTGTACCGGTTGTGACGCCAGTCGCATCGCCGGGTAGCTATGTTCGGAAGGGATAACCGCTGAAAGCATCTAAGCGGGAAGCCTACCTCAAGATAAGATTTCCCTTGGACTTTATGTCCACTAAAGAGCCGTTGAAGACTACGACGTTGATAGGTTGGATGTGGAAGTGCGGTGACGCATGAAGCTGACCAATACTAATTGCTCGTGAGGCTTGACTATACAACACCCAAACAGTTGTATGTAAAGCATCAATTGATTCGATATTAAGCAAAATAACTTGATTTAGTTAACGCTTAAGAACAAAATACTGCAACTCAGATATGATCTGTTAATAACTCATTTGGTAGAAAACTTAGCACGAAGAGCACTGCTCTGAGATTAGACTAAGCGAGTATCCATAAACAGTTGTGCTGGCGACAATAGCAAGAGTGAACCACCTGATCCCTTCCCGAACTCAGAAGTGAAACCTCTTAGCGCTGATGGTAGTGTGGGGTTACCCATGTGAGAGTAAGTCATCGCCAGCTCATTATTCGAAAACACCCCCTGATATCTCAGGGGGTGTTTTTTTATGCGTGAGGGAAAAGGAAAGAAAAAAATAATAAGAAAAGCAGAAGCACAAAACTGGGAAATGATAGATATTTAAAAAGAATAAGGCTAAACAATGCTAAAAATTTACATCAAGGTGAGCCTATATTCTTTACAGTGAAGTTCAGTCTGCAATGTATAAAAATAATAGAATGTACATACGCTCCAAGATCTCGATGAAGTCTCTGTTTTAGAGATATTGCAGCAACGCTTTGAGGCAAATATGCAGCGGCATCCAGAATTGCTTCGGGATGATGTTAAGAAACAATTGATTGTACAGCCCTTAAAACTAAAAAATTTAATCGAAATGGAAAAAACAGGCGGTGAGCCAGATATTGTGATGCTGAATCAGCAATCTCATGACCTGATATTTTATGATTGCAGTTTAGAGTCGCCAAAGCTTAGACGAAGCTTATGTTATGACCTTGATGCCTTGGAGAACCGGAAGGATCATCCTTCCCAAAATAACGTTATAGATATGGTGCGAGACATCGGTGCTGAGCTACTGACAGAAGAGGAATATCGAGCGATACAGACAGTTTTTCATTTCGATTTAAAGACTTTGAGTTGGATCGTAACGCCAGCGGATATTCGGCAAAAGGGCGGGGCACTGTTTTGTGACCGACGTTATGATCATGTATTTAGCTACCATAATGGCGCACAGTTATATTATGCGTCTCGTCGATTTCGCTGTAAGCTGGTGATCGCTTAATCTCAGTGCTCTCAATGCATTTAAAACAATCAAGAGCGTTCAAACGAGCTTTTCTAAAGATGTAATTACGTTTGTTTTTTAGACATTTAAAATTTTTCTAAACTAAAGATAGAAATAAATGATGGTGTGTCGTTCTGAAGTTGAATGAAAGAATAGAAGAATTAGACCTAAAAACTAGGATATTATGATTTAAAAAAATCAGTTAAATAATCATATATTGATAATGTTTAATAATTAAACTAAAACATGAAAAATAACACAATTAACATGCACTTATAAGCAATTCTATTTATTAAACATACGTCTAATATCCGTAGAAAACACTGTTCCGTATATTCCGTGGCTGTTGAATTTTACTTAAAAATTCAATGAATGTTATGGACAAGTACTCATGGGAGATGAGAACGATGACAACGGAAAAAATAGACATAAATTCTGTAGTCGATAAGGCTAAATTTACCCCGTTCCACTTCAATGTAGTGGCTTGGTGCTTATTGATTATTTTATTTGATGGCTACGATTTAGCGATTAATGGCGTGGTTTTACCATTATTGATGCAAGACTGGGGCTTAACTGCAATGCAAGCGGGGATGCTTGCCAGTACTGCGCTCGCAGGCATGATGTTTGGTGCCATGTTCTTTGGTTCTTTAGCAGATAAGATTGGCCGTAAAAAAGTCATCATGATCTGTATTGTTTTATTTAGTGGTTTGACCTTTGCCGGTGGTTTTGCGTCGAATCCAACAGAATTTGGTATTTTGCGTTTCTTGGCTGGTTTAGGGATTGGCGGTGTAATGCCTAACCTTGTGGCTTTAACGTCGGAATACGCGCCGCAGAAGATGCGTAGCACACTAGTAACGACGATGTTTAGTGGTTATGCAGTCGGTGGTGTGATGGCGGCACTTTTAGGTTCATGGTTCACCCCTGATTTTGGTTGGCAAATCATGTTCTTTATTGCAGGTATTCCACTTTTCCTTTTACCTGTGATTTGGAAATTCTTACCTGAATCTTTGGCATTTATGGTGAAAGAAAACAAACAGGAAAAAGCCCGCAGTATCGTGAAGCGCTTAGCGCCTGAAGTGAAAGTGACTGAAAATACAGTGTTCACTTTACCGCAAGAAAATGTACCTGAAGCTGCTAACGTGGTGAGTTTGTTCCGCCGTGGTCGTGCCGTAAATACATTGCTGTTTTGGGTGGCGTTCTTTACGTGCCTATTGACCATGTATGCGCTAAGCAGCTGGTTACCAAAACTGATGATGGCAGCCGGTTATTCTATGGATAACAGCTTGATGTTCATGATGGTCATGAACGTTGGCGCAGTTGTGGGTATTGTTGGCGGTGGTATTTTGGCTGACCGTTTCCATTTAAAACCTGTGCTGATGGTTTTGGGTATGATGGGCGCGATTGTGATGAGCTTGATGGGCTTCCAATCGAATCAGTTCTTGCTGTACATCTTGGTGTTCTTGGCGGGTGCGGCATCGATTGGTTCACAAATGCTGCTATACAGCTATGTGGCGCAGTATTACCCACTTGCTGTACGTTCGACGGGTATTGGTTGGTCTTCTGCAATTGGACGTATGGGCGCAATTGTAGGCCCGATTTTGATTGGTGGTTTGCTCGGTATGAACTTACCTGCGCATTTCAACTTTATGGCGGTAGGTTTACCTGTACTAATTACTGCAATCGCGGTTGCATTGATCATGCATGAAAATGACAGTGATAAAATTGATGTTAAAGATGCATCTACAGCCAATGCTTAAGTCGTGATTCTTTAAATAGAAAAGCCTCCGTAAGGGGGCTTTTTTTGGGTTATTTAAAATGCTAATAAAATAATTATTTTATATTTTCTAATATTCTATATTTATAAGTTTTTAAAAAAGATATAAAAACTTAACTATGACTATTTTATGGGGGGAGAGATGGAGTTTATTGAGCAAATTAAAGAAGTAATGAAGGAATCGCGAAAAGAAATGCATGTTGATCAAATAGCAGAAGCAATCGTAGCGAAATATCCTCATACTCAGCAGCATCTAGATGTTTTATCTAAGAAAATCTCTTCGATACTTTCAAAGGATATTGACAAATATAAAATAAAATCAGAGTTCACAAAACCAAAAAATTCTAAAGGTGCTCCAAGACGGGGAATTTACAGATTAAAAATCAAAAAAGTTGTACCTGATATTGTTCCACCGCCACCTACAGTTAATGCACTGTATACGGGCAAGGCTGGTGAATTTGCAGTGATGGCTGAATTATTATTTTTTGGATTTAATACATCATATATGGCTGTTGATGATGGTATTGATCTTGTCGCAGCAAAAGATAATAAATACTTTCATATACAGGTTAAAACAGCCAATATATCTGAATCAAATAATCAGTATAGATTCACGATAAATCAGAGATCTTATGATTCAAAGGATGCATCATCTACTTTCTATATTTTTGTATTACGATCATGTAATGGTCCATCTTATGTAAATAATTATATTATTCTTCCAAATAGTGATATCAGTCGATTACTGGAATCTGGAACTATTACACAAGCGGCTAAATTATCCATTCGTATTGAACGCGATAAAAATGGAAAATATTTATTAAATTCAAAGGAAACTGTGAATTACGCTTTAAATAGATTTGATAAAATTCGTTAAATAAACTGATTTATATGACCAATTCTGCCATGGTCATTAATTGACAAGCGATATTTATAGAAATTACAAATAGGTATTATGATCATGCAATTTAATTCTATCTCCCCAATCCCTGAAGATGATGAAGAGCTGCATCTACCTGAACTGGTGTACTGGGCATCTTTAGGTGAACGCGCAGAAGTCGAAAAATCTTTGGCAAATGGCACAGACGTAAACACTGCCGATGAAGAAGGCTACAGCGCACTGCATGCAGCCGCAGAAAACGGCTATTTAGACGTAGTGAAGCTATTGGTAGAGAAAGGTGCAAATGTACAGCATAAGACCCAATACACAGCATTAGAGCTCGCAGAAATGGCAGGCAATGATGATGTGGTAGCTTACTTAAAAAATTTGTAAGCCATATATTTTATAATGTTGATTCATAAAATACCCGCATGCAATATGCGGGTATTTTCATTTTAGTATTATTGTTGCTGTTGCTGTTGCTGTTGCTGTTGCTGTTGCTGTTGCTGTTGCTGTTGCTGTTGCTGTTGCTGTTGCTGTTGCTCAAGCTCCTGCTGAATCGCTTGATTAAACGCAGGCAAGTCATCTGGACAACGAGAAGTAATGAGCACCCAACCACCCGTATTACAGCGGTGCACCTGCTCATCGACCCAATGTGCACCCGCATTTTCCAAATCCAAACGAATACTTTTATAAGACGTCAGAGTTTTATCACGAATTCGTTCAGCATTAATGAGCGCCCAAGGACCATGACAAATTGCAGCAATAGGTTTTTGATGGCTAGCAAAGTTTTGAATAAGCCGCAGCGCATCTTCATCGATCCGTAGATGATCTGCATTGACAGTTCCGCCCGGAATTACTAACACGTCATAGTCTTCAGCATTTACGCTGCTCAATTGGGCATTGGGTTGGACTTCAGCTTCGACCTTTTTGTCTGCTTTTACTGTCTGGACCGCAGCATGTTTAACAGCGGCATGAATGGCTTCAATTCCCTTTTCATTTAAATAATTTAAGGGTTGAATCAGCTCATCATGTTCAACACCGACATTTGACGTTATCACTAAAGCTTTTAAAGTCATGATTGACTCCTTGCAATGAGGATTGTCTACCACGCTAGCAACTTGACGGATTTGGGTATGTAATAATTTCGCAGGAAAGTGTAAGAAGTTTTGACAGAGAAATTATTCGAAAATTCTAGATTAGAGCGAATTCTTTAAAAAATCAGCTAGAAAAAAGAAAACCCCGACATCCTGTCGGGGTTTTCTTCGTATTTCGTGTTCTAGATACAACTCCTTGTCATATCTCACGTCCTGATGCAGAAACTTATTGTTATTGTTTTATGTTTCGGAAACTTCCTGTCTCCTGATAACTGTAGATTAGGCCTGTTTCATAAACTTGGAAAGCCGCAATTTTCTGCATGTCATGTAAGCCAAAACGTACAAAATTATTCTGTTACCTTTCCAAAGAAAAATCATCTGATTAATTGATTAGAATCAAATGATTATAAAAGGGAAGGGAACAGTAAATGAAACAATGTATACAATATTTTCGAACGCCTAGCCTCATCGTCGGTATCTTGATGACAGCCGCATGCCATGCGGAAAACACCGCATCTACAGCGCAGGATCAAACACCAAGCCAAGCTCAAAAATCGGCACAAATCCAGCAAGAACAACGCTTTAAAATACAAAAAATCGCTCAATTTAATGAGCCTTGGGCCATCCAGCCGCTCTCAGACGGACGTTTATTGCTGACAGAAAGAAAAGGTCAACTGATCATCTTTAATCCTCAAAACCAGCAGAAAATACAGGTGAAAAACCTTCCCAAAGTTGCCTATGGTGGACAAGGCGGCTTAGGTGATATTGCACTTGATCCGCAGTTTGAAAAAAATCATCAGATATACCTGAGCTATGCAGAAGCAGGACAGGGCGGTTATGGCGCTGTCATCGAAAAAGCCATATTAAACCTCAATGAAGCTGCGCCAAGTTTAAAACAGCGAATAATCATTTGGAGGCAAATTCCAAAAGTAGAAGGTCAAGGCCATTATTCACACCGTATGCAATTTGGAACAGATGGAAAATTATGGGTGAGTTCGGGCGAACGTCAGAAGTTTGATCCTGCACAAGATTTGCAGTCAAATTTGGGTAAAGTGCTGCGCTTAAATAGTGATGGAACGCCTGCTGCAGATAATCCATTTCAGACCCAAGGCGAAGTTGCCAAGCAAGTCTGGAGCTTCGGGCACCGTAATCCTTTAGGCATGGCATTTGATGCAAAACAGCAGCTTTGGGTGGCCGAAATGGGACCGAAAGGCGGCGATGAGTTAAATCTTGTGCAGCGTGGGAAAAACTATGGCTATCCGCATGTGTCGAATGGTGATCATTATGATGATCAACCGATTCCTGATCATCATACACGGCCTGAATTTGAAGCGCCTGCCATCAGCTGGACACCGGTGATTTCACCGTCAAGTTTGATGTTTTACCAAGGGCAAAAGTTCCCGTTGTGGAAAAATAAAGCGCTGATTGGTGGCTTATCTTCAGAAGCGATTGTGATTGTTGATACAGAGCTTAAACCTGTCCAAGAAATACAACGAATTGCCATGCCACAGCGTATTCGAGGACTAATTGAAACCAAAGACGGCAGTATTTGGGGCATTGAAGATGGAGAAAAGGCATGGTTATTCAAAATTGAGCCGAAATAGTGGATAAAAAATAAACAAAAAATTCAAAAAATGAAAAAAAGCCCCTACGGGGCTTCTCACATACAGGCCTACACGAATTTTAAATACGTCAGCTAAGCCGCATAGTGCTCATCGGCATTAAATGCATTGGCTTGAATTTGAATCAATTTACGATTTCCCTGTTCTCCATTCATCCGCCAATGCGCAATTTTAATATTATCCACAATAGCAACATCGCCTTTATGCCATTGTAAAAGCAGAGCGTCTTTATACATCGCATCAAAAAATTGCTGCTTTTCGGCATCGTTCCATTCAATTTGTTGACCTTCTGGCGTGTAAATTTCCCATGTCAGTTGCATGCCGTCCGCCGTTGAATCGATTTCAATCTCCCCTCGATTTTCAAAGCAATTTTTCGCGGCCTGATGGGCAAATGGATTGGTATTATTGGCAAAAGCCCACGGCTGAATCACATGCTTTTTCGTATCGGGGTGATGAATCACCAGCGGCGAACGCTGCAAGGTCAGTTTGGCTTTTTTATCTTGTCGAATCTCTAAACTAAACGGGCTCTTTTTCAGCAATAATCGGTCAAATAGACCCACCTCGCGTGCCGAAACATAAGAAAAATGGTTCCATGCGCCGAGATATTTTTCCTGTAGATGTTTCGGAAAATTCTCCCAAATTTGCTCTAAGTTATTAAATCCTGTTTCTGCCAAATACGTCGAAGGTTCCTGACAGAATAAGGCGATATAACGCGAGCGTTCTGAGCGCACGCCACCTTCAACATGCGGGCCTTGTACCGAGTTTTCGACTGGACCCAATTGCACTGTGTTACGGTCGATATAACGACGGTAGTCACCTGCGCCGAGCAATTTCTCGCTGTATTTTCGCATCCAAGATGCAACCCAGCTGGGCATATTGGGGTTAAATGCATTCCATGGGGTAAACTGGAAATATTGTTCAATCAGTTGGTTAAATTGTTCGGGTTGCTCGATGTTAAAACCACGAAACAGTAAGATGCCATTTTCATGGATTTGTTGTAAAAGCTCTTGTCGATGCGCGCCAATATATTGTGCAAGATCTTGCGGGCTATTGTGTTCTGGAGCGGCATGAAAAATGCGGGTAAAACTATTCAGTTGTTGCTGTTGCAATTGCATAGGTCATTCTCTAATTTTTTAATTCAATTTTTATTGTTGTCGCCTAATCCCTAAGCGCTGACAGTTCGAGCTGCTGAACTCGCAGCCGTTATTCTGTCTAAATTCTCTGCCGATTATAAGTACAGTTTTACTGTTGCGATGTAAGAATTGTTGATAAATTGCGATTTTTCGACGAATAGAGTGCGATCGTTGAATGAATGACGACATGAAAAAAGCCCTCGACATCCTATCGAGGGCTTTTTAGATTCATTCTAAAGATATGACTCCTGTCATACCGATCAGCGTTCCTGCTGCATGTGCATTATTTATTTTTATTGCAAGACATCCTGTCTCTGTATGTTCTTACTATAGGCGCGTTGCTGTTGAGGCCATAGGCGTAAATACTGCAAGCGCTGTAGGTAAATGCCTACAGCAGAACGTCGCGAAATCCTGCTAGTGTAGTGATTTAAATAACAACAATGAGTTTCGCGCATGCCTGCAACACAAATCGATATACGGATGCAATACAGCATAGAACAAGAGCAACAGCTGATAAATGCTGTCTTTGACGCCATACAACAGAGTTTTCAATTGCCTCGATATGACCGCAATATACGTTTGCAAGTGCATGCGCCACATCGGTTTCAGGTATGTGATCATTTGACGCAGCCTGAGCGCTTTACACATATCACCATTGATTGTTTTGCGGGACGAACCGTAGCAACCAAGTGTAAGTTATATCAAATGTTCGTGCAGAATTTGGTGGAATTTGGCATTCCGGCCGACCATATCATCATTACCTTATGTGAAAGCCCCCAAGAAAACTGGGGGATTCGAGGTGGTCAAGCCGCTTGTGATGTTGATTTAGGTTTTCAGGTGGATGTTTAGTCTGTGCAAATACATGGATTGTTGCTTTCACGGAGCCTAAACGAAAAAAGCCCCGACATCCCGTCGGGGCTTTTTCGGATTCATTCTAGCGGTATAACTCCTGTCCTACCGTAAGCTTCCTGCTCATCGTCTTATCATTGTTGTTTTATGTTCAGTGACATCCTGTCGCTGTATGACCTTAATATAAAAGTAATCCAATAACGTGAATAGTGTCTATTATCCGTATCTGATGTAAGCCAAAACGTACAACACCTAAATTATCATTTTGTCCGTCGCGTCAATGTATTGCACAGCATTAAGGCTATCGACCGATAGAACTATTGACCCAAATCGATCTAAACCTGTTTTAAAACAGCGGGAAGCTGGTTTTGATGAGATTAAAATCTTCATCAGCGGTGTTACATATTTTTGCGATTAATTGGTTGAATGGTGAATTAATTTATCAGACATTAAAAATTCATAATGAAAAATATACAGGGAATAAGATCGATGCTAAGAACACTTACACAACAACGGACGACATCAAAACTTCAGCTCGCATTAGGCTGCGTCATTGCGCTTAGTGCTTCAGCAAGTTGGGCAGCATCTCCACAAGAGATTATGCAAATTGCGGAAAGTCAAAAGCAAAGTTATTTAGAGACCTTGAAAACCTTGGTCAATATTGAATCCGGCAGTAAGGATCTTGAAGGCCTGAATCAAATGGCCAAAGTGGTGGCAGATCAGTTGAAGAATGTCGGTGCTGAAGTGAGTGTGATCGAAAGTACAGATATTTATCGCATGGACGATACACCTGAGAAAATGGGACCAATAGTTAAAGGGGTATTGAAAGGTCAAGGTAAAAGTAAAATCATGATGATCGCGCATATGGATACGGTTTATGAACGGGGAATGCTTAAAAACCAACCGTTTAAAATTGACGGTAATCAGGTCTATGGCTTAGGTATCATTGATGATAAACAAGGGGTAGCTGCAATTTTGCATGTTTTGAATACCCTTAAAAAATTGAATTATAAAGACTATGGCACGATCACTGTTTTGATGAATTCAGATGAGGAAATCAGCTCACCTGCCTCACGTAAGTTGATTACAGAAACAGCACAAGATCAGGATGTGGTGTTGTCTTTTGAAGGGGGCGGTAAAGATGGTAACTTACGTCTGGCAACCAGTGGCATTGGCGCAGCCTATTTAGAAATTAAAGGAAAATCTTCACATGCCGGTGTGAAACCTGAGGCAGGGGTGAATGCACTCACTGAGCTCTCTCACCAAATCGCACAAATGCAAAATCTATCTGATCCTAACACTGGGTTAAAGCTGAATTGGACTGTGGCGGAAGCGGGTAAAACACGCAATGTCATTCCAGAACATGCTGCTGCACAGGCGGATGTCAGAGCACTACGTGTCCAAGACTTTGAGGCCGTGGAAAAAACGTTAAATGAGAAAATCAAAAATAAAAAGTTATCAGATAGCCAAGTCAGTGTGAAATTTGAAGTCCGCCGTCCACCGTTGGCTGTAAATGATGCCTCTAAAAATTTGGCTGAAAAAGCGCAAGACATCTATAAAAATGAGTTAAACATTCCATTGACTGTTTCTTTGACTCCAACAGGAGGCGGTACTGATGCTGCTTTTGCTGGAGTAAAGTCGAAAGCTGCTATAATTGAGGGAATGGGATTATCAGGAGATGGGGCTCACTCAAGCAATGCAGAATATATTTTAAAAGACAGTATTATTCCGCGTTTGTATTTGGCAACACGATTAATTGTGGATGTGTCGAAAGCAAGATAATATTCTATATCGCAATGATTAGAAGGAGCCTACCTAGGTGGGCTTCATTATGATTAAGCATACAGAACGAAATGAAAAAGCCCCAACGTCCTGTTGGGGCTTTTTCGTATATTGCTAAGATTCAACTCCTGTCAAATCAATCGCTTCCTGCATGTTCCATTCTTTTTATTCTAGAAACTTCCTGTCTCTGTATGGTTTAACTATAAATAAGGTGCTTCAATTAGCATAGTGGTCAAGGACGCCATCTGCTGTAAGCATTTTCTTACATCGAACGCATGACATGAGTTAAGCACTGACATACTGCACCAATTTATCAAACACAGATTTTAGAGCTTTGTTATCAAACTCATTACCTTCAAAGGTTTCAGCACGGTTACGTGCGAAAATATCGCGAATCTCAACCACAGCATTCGAGTCAATCAACCCTAACTGTGTTGCCACCTGACGAATCTGATCGATCGAACGTGACCCATTGCTGCCGCCGTAACTGACATAACCCGCAGGTTTACCTTGCCATTCTTTACCTAGGTAATCCAAAGCATTTTTCAGTACTGGACTGTAGCCATGGTTGTACTCAGGACTAATGAAAATAAATGCATCGCCTTGTGCGATTTTATCTGCCCATTCTTGTTGTTTAGGCTGATCATAAATACCGGTCAAAGGAGGGTTTGCGCCAGCAAAAAAAGGCAAATCCCATTCTTTTAAGTCGATAATTTCAGTGTTGACGGTACTGTAATCATAAGATTGAATCGTTTTTTGAATCCAGTCAGCCACTTTGATCGCAGTACGACCTTCACGAACACTACCCACCACAATAAAAATATTCATTTATTATCCTTTTCAATTGATTTATTTAACATCAAAACATGTTATCTCTGAAAACAAGATTATTGTATTGAAATGCTGAACAGACGACAAATCCCAAGCTTTAAAAAAAGCTCCAGAAGGAGCTTTTTATAGGATGGAAATTCCTTACATGATTTTGATGCCTTGTTGACCCGCAGGCGTCACTTTAAAAATTTCAACTTCAAAAGTAATGTCTTTGCCGGCCAAAGGATGGTTGAAGTCAACTTCAGTGATGTCTTCACCCACAGTTTTAACCACACCAAATAAGCTTTGCTTGGCTTTATCTTCAAATTCAATCATTTGTCCTTCAACAGGGCGTTGTTCGAATTTTACAGTATCGAATTTTTGAACATTTTCAGGGTTCCAAGGACCAAAAGCATCTTCAGGAGGAAGGCTCACGGTACGGCGGTCACCTGCACGTAAACCGAATAAAGCCTTCTCAAAACCCGGTAATAAGCTGCCATCACCCATGACAAGGCTGACAGGTTCAGCACGGCTACGGGTATTGTCAATTTCTACGCCATTTTCAATAGCAACAGAAAAGTGAAGGTCTACTTTAGAGCCTTCTTCAATACGAGTTTCCTCGTTAGGATTGATAAAATCAGTCATTTTGCGCTTCCGCACGTTGAATTCGGTGTTTTTCTAAGAAAAACGTATCAATAAGAAGCAGAATCGTGCCTAAAGTAATGGCACTGTCTGCAATATTAAATGCAGGAAAGTGGCTGTTGTTGTAATACACGTGAATGAAATCCACCACATAACCTAAAGATACACGGTCAATTAAGTTACCGATTGCGCCGCCTAAAATGAGGGCAATCGCAAGTGGTAAAACTTTCACGTTTTTTGGCATACGCATGAGCCAAAATACAAAAATGACAGACACAAGTCCTGCGAGTGAAGTAAAGAAATAACGTTGCCATCCACCGGCATCGGACAAGAAACTAAAGGCTGCGCCATAGTTATGTAGTAATGTCCAATTTAAAAAGGGCATGACAGGTACAGGATCTGCGTAGTTCAGATGTGTACTTGCAATCCATTTGGTCCATTGATCTAAAATAATGGCAACAATGGATAAGCCCACCCACACTAAATTGTGTGGGTAGAATTGAAAGAAGCCCTTTTTTTCTTGTGGATTAGGCATATTTTCTCTCTTCGCCTTGACCTGTAGGAAGGTTAATAATACAACGAGAACAAAGACCTGGATGTTCGTGATGTGTATTCACATCTGGCAGTACATGCCAGCAGCGTGCACATTTTTCACCATCAGCAGCAGAGACTTTGACATTTAAACCATCAAGGTCAGAGGCTTCACCTTGCGCTGCATCAAACTCATTGACAATCACTTGAGAAGTGATGAGGACAAAACGCAGTTCTTCACCGAATTTGTCTAAAACAGCTTTCAGCTCAGCATTGGCCCAAAGTTCAACTTTAGCAGACAAGTTTGAACCCACAGTTTTTGCAGTACGTGCAGCTTCAATAAACTTGTTCACTGCAGATTTAACGGTGATCAAGGTTTGCCATTCAGCTTCAGTCACTAAATTTGCTGTAGATGCGACTGGAATGTCATACCATTCAGCAGTAAATACATATTTCTCTGATTGCTCAGGGATCAATGGCCAAGCTTCTTGTGCTGTAAAGCTTAAGATTGGTGACATCCAACGAACAAATGCTTGTACCAAGTGATACAACGCAGTTTGCGCAGAATGGCGTGCTTGAGAGTCCGCTTTCGTAGTGTACTGACGGTCTTTGATGATGTCTAAGTAGAAACCACCCAAGTCATTAATACAGAAGTTGGTCAATGCGCTGGTCACGATATGGAAGTTCATATCTTCATAGGCTTGCTGAATGGTTTTCTGTACTTCCGCAGCACGTTGCAAGATGTATTGATCCAGTGCGATCAATTGATCAACAGGCAACGCATCCGTCGATGGTTTGAAGCCATTCAAGTTAGCCAACAAGAAACGCAATGTGTTACGGATACGGCGGTAACCATCTGATGCACGGCTGAAGATTTCTTTACCCGCAGTCATTTCATAACGGTAGTCTGCAGAGGCGATCCAGAAACGTAGACCATCTGCACCCATGTCTTTGATGATGTCTTGTGGAGTGATCACGTTACCGATCGACTTCGACATTTTGCGGCCTTTTTCGTCAACAACGAAGCCGTGAGTCAATAAGCCTTTGTAAGGTGCGCGGTTATTAATCGCCATAGACGTCAACAATGAAGACTGGAACCAGCCACGATGTTGGTCAGAACCTTCAAGGTACAAGTCAGCAGGGTCTTGCAATTCTTCACGTTCACGGAGTACTGCAAAGTGTGTTGTTCCAGAGTCAAACCAAACGTCTAGAGTGTCACGAACTGCATTGTATTGCTCTGCATCTGCACCGATAAACTCAGACGCATCACGGTTATACCAGCCGTCAATACCTTCTTGTTCAATCAGCTTCGCCACTTCTTCGATCAGCTCAGGCGTACGCGGGTGAAGTTCGTTGGTGTCTTTATGCACGAAGAATGGAATTGGCACGCCCCATGTACGTTGACGTGAGATACACCAGTCTGGACGACCTTCAATCATCGATTGGATACGGTTTTTACCCCAATCCGGTACGAAGCTGATGTCATTTTCAATCGCGTTCAATGCACCTTGGCGTAAACCTTTTGCATCCATGCTGATGAACCATTGCGGTGTTGCACGGAAGATAATCGGTGTTTTATGGCGCCAGCAATGTGGATAGCTATGTTTGATCACCACATGTGCCCAAAGTTTGCCTGCTTCGGTTAAAGCAGCAATGATTTTTGGATTAGCTTTGTAGATGTGTTCGCCTGCAAAAATTGGCGCAGTTGGTAAATACACACCGTTGCCGCCGACTGGATTGTCGACTTTCAGGTTGTACTGTAAGCCAACTTTATAGTCGTCCACACCATGGCCTGGCGCTGTATGTACAGCACCTGTACCACTGCCGTCTGTGACATGCTCACCCAAAATCACTGGCACTTGGCGTTCAGCAATTAACGGATGTTGTAGTACTAGATTTTCAAGTTTTGCACCAGCAAATTCAGCAATCACTTCTACTGCGTTAAAACCATAACGCTGAGTTGCAGATTCAACCAATGATTTTGCAAGGATGAAGTTTTGCGCTGCTTTGTCTTCGCCAGTTGCTTTCACCAATTGGTATTCAAGTTCAGCGTGTAGAGCAACCGCTTGGTTGGCAGGCATGGTCCAAGGCGTAGTTGTCCAGATCACGATATCTGTAGAATCGCTAACTGTAACACCTAGGCGTGCAGATAAATCAGCTAAATCAACAACGCTAAAACCAACGTCAATCGCATCTGATTTTTTGTCTTCGTATTCCACTTCAGCTTCAGCTAAGGCAGAACCACAGTCCAAACACCAGTTCACAGGTTTAAGACCCGGCTCAATATGGCCTGCTTTGGCAATTTCACCGAGCGAACGAACGATGTCGGCTTCTTGTTTGAAGTTCATGGTGAGGTAAGGATTGTCCCAATCACCAAATACGCCCATACGCACGAAGTCTTTTTTCTGTAATTCGACTTGGGTGTAAGCATATTCACGGCAGGCTTTACGGAAAGTTGAGGCATCTACTTTTACGCCGACTTTACCGACTTTTTCTTCAACTTTCAGTTCGATTGGAAGACCGTGACAGTCCCAGCCTGGTACATACGGTGCGTCAAAACCGTCCATCACACGGCTTTTGATGATGATGTCTTTCAGGACTTTATTCACCGCATGGCCTAAGTGAATTTGGCCATTTGCGTATGGAGGGCCGTCATGAAGCACATATTTTTTCTTGCCAATACGCGATGCACGAATCTGCTGATAAATGTTGTCGGCATACCACTCTTCTAACCATTTCGCTTCACGTACTGCGAGATTTGCTTTCATCGCAAATTCAGTACCTGGGAGGTTTAGCGTGGCTTTATAATCCACTGCATTTTCAGGAGTTTGCTTATCGCTCATGCAAGTTGTCTTCCAAATTTATCAGCCCGTTGACTGACGCGTTTTACAATAAATAATCGGGGTTTAAAAGGGGAAATGAGGGTGCTGACCTCGAAACTCAAGGAGCTTTTCGACGTCGTCATCAATTCCTGCTTTCAGTGCTTCAAGCGAAGGGTAGTCCTTTTCGCCATGTAAAAAGTTCAAGAACGTCACCCGCATTAACAGGCCATACAGATTAGCAGAAACATCAGGAAAATGTACTTCTAATCGCCATTCAGGATGTTCCTGTTTAATCGCGGGACGCGTACCAACATGCCCTGCACCAAACAGGGCAGAGGGTGCATAACCTGCAACCCCTAATTTGTCAGCATTTTCGCTTTTTACTTTATCTGTTAAAGATTCGGTTTCACAAATGACATCGACTGCATAAATGCCATTTAAACAAGGTTTATGACGGTTTAAACGCACATTAATGGTAGGAAAATTAATCGTGCGACCGATTTGATCACCATATTGCACACGACCGGTGATGCTATAAGGACGACCTAAAAGTTTTGCGGCATGGGCAAGGTCACCTGCTTGTAAAGTCTGACGAACCAGTGTCGAACTGACACGTTCGCCATCGACTTCGACATTCTGCAGGGCTGTGACTTGGAAGCCGTATTGGCGTAAAAATTCGCTATTGCCTTGACGGTTTTTGCCAAAGTGATGATCTTCGCCCAAAACTAAACTTTGTGTATTGAGTTTATTTTTTAAAATATCGGCAAATTCTTCAGCGCTGAGATTACGAAAGGCATTGTCAAATTTCGCCACCACAATATAGTCGACGCCCAGTTCAGTTAAATATTCGACTTTTTCACGTAGTGAACTGATTCGAGGTGGAGCGTCATAAGCTTTAAAGAATTCAAGTGGTTGTGGCTCAAAAATCATCACAGCTGTTTTTAAGTTTTGTTGCTGTGCTATGTCTTTGAGCTGGCTGACCATCGCTTGATGACCCAAATGTACGCCATCAAAATTGCCAATGGTCACGGCAGTTTTGGGGAGTTCTAAGTGGGGCGCTAAAGCATTTAGACGGAGCAGCTTCATGGGCGAATCAATTGTTGAAAATGTTTGAGGGTATATATTGCCATAATCTTCTGCGTTCGTCTTGTTGTTGTGTTTTTACTCAAGTTTTTTTATGCAGAGATGAATTTATTATCAGTAAAATAAATTATAAAAATAAATATTAATCAATTTTTCTTATTTAATGGTGTGCTTAAACTATAGACATTCCATTTTGATGAGCATCATGCGATGAAAATGCCATTTTATCAACTCCAGCATAAACAAGACTTGATTCGTCATTTCACCCCAAACTGGTTTACGGTGGTGATGGGCACAGGTGTGGTGGCCCTCATTTTACCATCTATACCGTTGGCGCCGCAGTGGATGTGGTCCATCGGAGCAGGGTTGTGGCAGATCAGCATCGTGTTGTTCATATTGTTTAGTGGGATGTATCTCAGCCGATGGATCTTATACCCACAAGAAGCCAAGCAGATTTTCCAGCATCCGGTGATGAGTTTATTTCTGGGGGCAATTCCCATGGCACTGGCAACCCTGATCAATGGCGCATTGAAATTTGGCGCCACGCTGTACACTGAGTTTTTGGGCGTAAGCATCATCACATGGGCTGAATATTTATGGTATGTCGATGTGTTGATGGCAATTGCGATTGCATGGTGTGTTCCATTTCTGATGTTTAGTCGTCAGCAACATGCGCTGCAAGGCATGACTGCAGTATGGTTATTGCCGATAGTGGCTTGCGAGGTGGCTGCCAGTTCAGGCGGTTTATTGTTGGCGCATTTACCTGCACAGGCCCATGCTGTCCATATTTTGCTGGGGAGTTATCTGCTTTGGGGGATCTCAGTATTTCCAGCATTTGCCATCTTAAGCATTTTGTTGCTGCGTCTGGCTTTACATCAATTGCCAAGCAAGGATATGGCGATCAGCAGTTGGTTGGCCTTAGGACCGATTGGGACAGGGGCTTTAGCGCTGTTAGTTTTGGGCGAGCAAGCCCCACGTATTTTGACAGCGGTAGACTTGGCTGATTTAGGACAGGTGTTGCTTCAAGGCGGCGTGTTCGCAGCCCTTGTTCTGCTTGGATTTGGTGTATGGTGGTTTGGAATCGCTATACTCATCACGCTAAAACATTTGCGAGATTTACCCTTTAATCTCGGGTGGTGGGCGATGACATTTCCATTCGGCGTTTTTAGTTTGGCGGTCATCCATTTGGCGGAACATACGCAATTAAATGCTATCCAACAGTGCGGCACCTTTTTTGCAGTTTTGCTCTGTACGCTTTGGTTATTGGTGATGCTGAAAACCATACAAGGGTTTTATCGCGGTAGCTTATTTTTTTCTCCGTGTTTAAAAGCGTATTGTGATGCTCAGCGCGCATCTTAAATGATGTCGGGTGAATGTAAATCCGTTGAAGAAAAATATAGCGCGTTGGCTTTGACGGATTTCAGCAAACAAATATAGAGCTTGTGCAAGCGTGTGATGCAGTTACGTTATTTTGCTATCCAAGCAAAACATTCATGTATAAAATTTGCGCGTATTTTCGAGAGATCAACTGGCTTCGAGATATAAACTTGCTTGAAATTTAGGAACTAGAGCAAGGCATATGGATTAAAACAAAAAGATAAAAATAAGGATCGAATTATGTGTAATCAAACCAGTTTTTGGGATGATGCCAAAGGATTATTAGAAGAATGGTATGTCGCTTGTACCTCTAAAGAACTCAAAAAAGATCAGCCTTTTTCAGCCACCCTGTATGGTAAAAAAATTGTCCTGTTCCGACAAAAAGATGGAACTGCCGCAGCATTGCTCGATCAATGTGTGCATCGTGGCGTGCCTTTGTCTCAGGGTAAAATGACTGATGGCTGCGTGACGTGTCCATATCATGGCTGGTCGTATCAGGGCGATGGGCATGTGGCGCATATTCCTAGTGTCAATGGACAATTTTTTCCAGAAAAACCGCATCCTTTTAAACAGCGTAGTTTTGATGTGTGTGAGCAAGATGGGGTGGTATGGATTTATCTCGGTGAAAAGCCAAAACAAGAACGCCCAGAAATATTTAAATTACCGTTTTATGATCAAGCCGGCTGGGTCAGTTATTACATGGTCGGCAGTTATGATGGCGAGATGGGCGCTGTTGCACAAAATATTATGGATGTGACCCATACCATATTTGTGCATGAAGGCTGGTTTCGTTCAGAGTCGGGAAAAGCCGTGTATGCCACCATAGATGTGGGGCCGCGCAAAGTAGTCGTTGACTATCATGACCATGATGCAGATGTTGGCATGATGCCATGGCTGACCAATCCGCATGGTGCTGAACAAGTCCACCGCGACAGTTTTATCGCGCCGAATATTACCTTGGTGGAATACCATTGGGGAGAGCCGTCGGGCATGGTGTTTAATAGTCTGATTAGCCCTGTGGGACCGTATGAGTCAAGGGTTTATACCTGTGTTAGTTATAAATTTCCGATTCCAAAATTGTTGTCTAAGGCATTGATGCCGGCTGTGAATGCCTATACTTGGGTGGTCAACAAACAAGACATTAAAATTTTGTCAGCGCGAAGAGCTGGCATCGAGCATATGCCGATGACCCATTCGCATAGTGTACGAGGGGATATGGCACATATTGCCTTAGAGAAGATTTTAGATGCCTTACGTCACGACCAACAATTGGCACCATCTTTTATTGGCAAACGTCCGATGCAATTTCAAATTTGATAGCAGTTGAATCTGCTTGAGGAGTTTATTTTTCTGAGCAATGTGATTTTTGAAGCTGATTTTTTCTGCGCACGTGCAAATGTATGCTATATGAAGGCATCAATTTGAGGAGACCGCTATGCGTCAGCAAATCGCTTTAATTATGGCACTGCCGAGTGAATCTAAAGGCTTGTTTGAAGCCGCAGGCATTGAAGTGCATTACAGTGGTATTGGTAAAGTCAATGCCGCATTTAAAGCCTTTGATGTGATTCAAAAAACCGGATGTCGTACTTTACTGAATTTGGGCACAGCGGGAAGTTCACATTTTGATGCACATGCTTTGGTTGAAGTGGCTAAATTTGTACAACGGGATATGGATGTATCGCCTTTGGGTTTTGATGTCGGGGTGACGCCGATGGATACCGATCATCCTGCTGAAATTCAGCCAGAGAGCATGTTTAGCCATTTGCCTAAAGGAATTTGTGGTACAGGCGACAGCTTTGAAACTGGGCTGCCGAAAGTACCGTGTAATCTTGTCGATATGGAAGGCTACGCAATCGCTAAAGTATGTAAAAAACTGGGTGTTCGCTTTGTGTCGGTAAAATATATTACCGATGGTGCGAATGACACAGCACATCTGGATTGGGAAGAAAATTTATTATTCGGCGCAAAGAAATTATTGGAATTATATCAAACAGTAAAATAAGGCATTCAGCTAATTTCGGTCGGCGACCATAGAATGCTATGGTCGTATGCCAATTCGACCCAATTCAATTTACTTTTCTGGGCGTGGAATTACACCGTAAAGCATCATATGGACGGTATGTTGAATAATCCGTTGTTGCATACTGCGATTACGTAAGGTTTTTCCAGTGACCATTTCCATTTGGGTTGCAAAGTCAGCATAGTTTTGCGTGATTGCCCAAATGTTCAGAATTAAAAGTTCTGGATCAATATCTTTTGAAATTTTGCCTTGTTCTTGCCAGTTGCTAATGACTTTGGCTTTGCGTTTCACTAATTTTTTTAGTGGACCTTTTAAAATTTCAAGAATGTGTGGTGCGCCCTGAATGACTTCAAGTGCGAACAAACGTGAGGCTTTCGGTTGGGTACGAGATACTTCAATTTTCTGCAATAGATAATTGGTGATCGCTTCTTCAGGCTCAAGGTCTGCTTCCAACATTTGTAGCGGAGCAAGCCACTTTTGTAGAACCGTTGTCAGAACTTCAACATAAAGCGCTTCTTTATTTTCATAGTAATAGAAAATATTCGATTTATGCATTTCTGCAATCTGTGCGATCTCATCCAAGCTGGCGCCATTGAAGCCATACAGGGAAAAGACATCCAGTGCTGCATTAAGCAACTGGTGGCGTTTCTGGGTACTCTTTTTTTGTTCCATTAGCTCTTTTAAGAAAATGAAAAGGGAATATTGAATTGTACGGCAAATCAACAGATTTGTGCACAATCATCGTTTTTAATTTTATGAATTTTGGCAGTTTATTCTGTTCAACGGTTAAATAAATACGACGAATGCCATAATATTTCAAATAATCATTTTAGGGTGAAATTTAAATAAATCATTATTTTTAGTCATGGATTTATATGATTTGTCGTAATTTTTGTGATGTATTTGTCAACAAGCGATAAATCTACCCTCAATGCTAAACATGGTTTTGTTGCGATATTGTTCTTGAATAGTACAGGAAGTCACACGGTTTAAGTGATGATTTCCTGCACAAGTACAGCTTAAGTGGCCAAGACCGCTTGTAAGACTTGTTGTTCAAGTTCAGTAAATTCAATGCCTTTTTTTCGTGGGCGGGGCAAATCGACACTAAATTCTTTGGCAATATGGCCTTTATCGAGCAAGATTATACGGTCTGCCAACTGCACGGCTTCACTTACATCATGCGTGACCAAAATCGCGGTAAACCCTTGTTCAGTCCAGAGTTTTTCAATCAAATTCTGCATATCTAAACGTGTTAAGGCATCGAGCGCACCCAGTGGTTCATCTAGCAGCAAAATGCGTGGTTTATGTGACAAAGCACGTGCCAGTGCAGTACGTTGACGTTGCCCCCCTGATAGCTGTGTTGGCCAAAGCCCCGCTTTGTCTTTTAAACCAACTTTCTCGAGGAGTGCTGTGGCATTGGCATGTTGGTCTTTGCTTAAACCGAGTTGCACATTTTTCTCAATGCTACGCCAAGGCAGGAGGCGAGGGTCTTGGAACATCACACGAATATCATCACTGGTGATGCCTTCACGAATATGACGAGCAGACTTAAATTTAATTTCGCCATAACTCGGTTTTTCTAAGTCGGCGATGAGGCGAAGCAGGGTACTTTTACCACAGCCACTACGACCGACAATCGCCAAGAATTCACCGGGTTGAATATGCAGGTCAAGGTCTTCAAGGACTTTAACATCGCCATAAAATTTGTGTAGTTGTTCAATCAGGATCTCTGCGCCCAACACCGCATGGGGATTGATATCCTCGACAGAAGAACGCTGAGGTTGGGTTGAGTCGTCTGCATGACGGCTTATGCTTAAATCGGTCATCACATGCTCCTTATTTTTGGTAACCCGAGTGCCAACGGAGTAAATATTTTTCTAAGGCAACAGCCAGTACATCGGCTAATTTACCGAGTAGGGCATACAATAAAATCCCGACCAAGACGATGTCGGTTTGCAGGAATTCGCGTGCGTTCATGGTCATATAACCGATGCCGGCTTGTGCAGAAATGGTTTCTGCCACAATCAACAGAACCCAAACGAGACCGAGTGAAAAACGCAGACCAACTAAAATAGATGGCATAGCCCCGGGCAGAATAATTTCTTTATACAGTTGCCAGCCACTCAAACCGTAGCTTTTGCCCATTTCAATCAGTTGAGGATCTACAGAGCGAATACCATGATAGGTGTTGATATAAATGGGAAAGAATACGCCAATAGCAACTAAAAAAAGCTTGGCCGATTCATCGATCCCAAACCATAAAATCACCAAGGGAATCAGGGCAAGAGCAGGAATGTTACGGATCATTTGCAGCGTGGTATCGAGTAGCGTCGATGCTGTTTTAGATGAACCATTTAGCAGCCCTAAAAAAAGACCTAATCCACCCCCAACTAAAAGCCCAACCAAAGCACGACCCGCACTGATTTGGACATGCTTCCACAGTTCACCACTGATCAGTAAGTTCCAGAAGGCCACCACCACCGCACTTGGCGCAGGCAAAATGCGACTTTCTAACAGCCCTGTAACAGAGGCAATTTGCCATACAATAATTAATGCAATAGGAAACAACCAAGGCAGCAAACGCTGCCCGAGTTGTGTTCCACGTGAAACCTTCGGTGCTTTGAAGGTTTCAACAGAAACAGTTTTGGACATTAGGCCGGCTCCTGAATCTTTCCAGCTTTTTTATTTTCATCTGGGGTGTAGTTGTTCGCGACGATCTCACCAAATGGGCCGGTTAAGTTAGGTTGAACCAATTTCTGACGCGTTTCCAATGGCAGTAGTGGGAACACTAATTCTGCGAAACGGATCGACTCTTCAAGGTGTGGGTAACCAGAGAAAATAAAGGTATTAATCCCGAGATCGGCATATTCTTGGATACGTGCGGCTACAGTTTCAGGATCACCAACGAGTGCCGTACCTGCACCACCACGAACCAATCCAACACCTGCCCATAAGTTTGGCGATACTTCTAATTTGCTACGGTCGCCATTGTGCAGTTCAGCCATACGGCGTTGACCAACAGAGTCCATGGTTTTGAACTTGGCTTGCGCGGCTGCAATGGTGGCATCGTCGACATATTGGATCAGCTCTTCTGCTGCTTTCCATGCTTCTTCATTGGTTTCGCGCACAATGACATGTAAACGAATGCCATAATTCAGTTCACGTCCTTTGGCTTTGGCTTTTTCACGCACCACTGCAATTTTTTCTTTTACCGCAGCAGGTGGCTCACCCCAAGTTAAATAGGTGTCAACTTGATCCGTTGCCAGTTCAACAGCTGCCTCTGAAGAACCGCCAAACCATAGTGGTGGATACGGTTTTTGTACCGGTGGATAAAGTAATTTTGCGTCGTCCACACTCAGGCGTGCGCCATGGAAGGTATAGCTTTCACCAGTATGTGAACGGGTTAAAATTTCACGCCAAATCGTGGTGTATTCTGCGGCAGTTTGGTAACGCGTCGCATGATCTTCATAGACACCATCACCCTTGAGTTCTTGCTCATCACCGCCTGTGACTAAGTTTAGTAAGATACGACCGCCAGATAAACGGTCAAAAGTTGCAGCCATACGTGCAGTCAGTGCAGGCGTTGTCACCCCCGGACGTAGAGCGACTAGAAATTTTAGATTTTTAGTGGCATCAATCAAGCTTGCAGCTGTAAGCCATGGATCTTCACATGAACGACCTGTCGGAATCAGAACGCCTTCATAGCCAAGATTATCCACCGCTACTGCAATTTGCTTCATGTAGGCATGATCGACTTGGCGTGCACCTTTACTTGTTCCTAAGTAGCGACTGTCACCGTGGGTAGGGATAAACCAGAAAATTTTCATGTTCAGTTCCTTGTATTTTTGATGGCTCGGGTATCAATGTGATGAAGGTGTCCAAACTTGCTTTTGGACTTGAATGTTGTTTGGAATCAGTTGGACTTGTTTAAATAAGTCCGCAATATTTTGCTGTGCTTGTATGACCTCGGGTGTCAGCGAGCGCACAGGAGATGGTTTAGACCGGCGTAAAAAGGCTTGTGCAGCAATATTCTTTTGCAGCCCTGTGCTGTTTTTATAAATCTCTAAAGCCACATTTTGGTTCTTCACAATCCACTGATCGGAAGCGTCTAAGGCCTTTAAAAATTTAGCTGGGGCATCAGGGTGCGCTTGAACGACTTTTGGATTTGCCACATAAAATGAATAGGTCTTTGGAAAATCACCAGATTGAATCAGCACTTTAGCTTGAGCATCCAACTCCGCTGCAGATAAAAACGGGTCCCAAATGGCCCATGCATCAATTGATTTTTTATCAAATGCGGCACGTGCATCTGCTGGTGGAATCCAAATCGGTTGAATGTCATTCCAAGTCAAACCGGCTTTTTCTAAAGTTTTGGCTAATAACTCATGCGCACTCGAGCCTTTTTGTACAGCAACGCGTTTGCCACGTAATTCTTGAATGGTTTTGATTGAGCTATCCGCTGGAATCACGACAGCAAGCGACTGTTCAGGCACCACTTCATAGCCAATATAATTCAGGTCTTTATTGGCAGCTTGGGCGAAAATAGGCGGGGTGTTGCCGACATAGCCATAATCCACCGCACCGACCGCAAGGGCTTCTAACATTTGTGGGCCAGCAGGGAACTCCTTCCACTCAATGTGAGCGCCGGGAAATTGTTGTTCAAAGAGCTTTTGTTCACGGGCAACCAGCAAATTTAAGGCTGATTTTTGGAAACCGATAACCAAGGTTTTTACGGCTGTTTCAGCTGGTTTTTCACGATCCTGCTGTGCTTTTTCTTGTTTTTGGCAGGCACTGAGTCCAAGGCCAAAAGTGGTTAAAGTCAGTATGGAAAATGTTCTTAGAATACGCATGGCATCGCCCTTATGCTGTGGTCGGCTTATTTGATAATGGCCGACTCAATATTTAATTTATTGGGAATTAATTTTTCGTTATAAAACGCATCAGCGACTTGCTGCTGCTCTTGCGCCACTTGTGCAGTAATCGGCGTCACTTGATTGCCTAAACGAGAAATTGATGTTTTAAGTACATCTAGACCTAAGCCGGTTTTGCCTTCGAGTAACTTGGCCGCTTCATCTTGATTTTTTGAGACCCATTGCGTGGTCAAATTCAACTCATTCACCACAGCTTGCAGGACTTTTGGATTTTCCTGAGCAAATTTACGATCGGCCAAATAGAACTGGTAGTTCTTCACCAAGTTTTCGCCATTGGCAATGGTGCGAGCATTAAGTTGATGCTCAGCGGCAGAAAGGAACGGGTCCCAAATTACCCATGCATCAACTGCACCTTTTTCAAAAGCAGCACGTGCGTCGGCAGGTGGTAAATACACGACATTGATGTCGCTAAATTTAAGCTGATTAGCTTCCAACAACTTGAGCAACAGGTAATGCACGTTTGAGCCTTTGTTTAAGGCCACACGTTTACCTTTTAAGTCCTGAATACTGTGAATAGCCGAATCTTTTTGCACAATTAACGCTTCAGCTTTTGGAACAGCAGGTTGGTTGGCAATGTAAACCAAATCGGTTTGAGCGGCTTGAGCAAAGATAGGCGGTGCTTCACCGACTTCACCAAATGACACGCTGCCCACATTGAGCCCTTCAAGCAGCTGTGGACCCGCAGGAAATTCCACCCATTTGATATTTACACCTTGGCTTTTTAAGGCTGTTTCTAAGGTTCCGCGTTCTTTTAAAATTGGCAATAAGCCATATTTTTGGAAGCCGATATTTAAGGTGACATTTTCTTCAGCCTCTTTTTTGCCACAGCCCGACATCATCATGGCAGCCACAACCGCTGCAGACAGTACAAGTGTTTTTGTCCAAAGTTTTGCTTTGTGAGTACGCATGTGTTGCTCCTATAAAGGTCTAAATGTGCAGAACTGTTGATTTATGAACACATAAGCTAAAGAGTTTTCTTTTTCGAAAAAAATAAGAAAACTTAAATTTAAAATCAGGAAAAAAGATAAATAAAAATTAGCAAAAGTTATGAAAAAATATGATTTTAGAAAAACATATAATGTGTCTAAGTGTTATTTTAAGTTATTGAAATTATTTTATTTATTATGGTTATTTAAATGGTAGATATGGTTATTCTGTGGCTTGCAAAGTGATTTGAGGGGGATAGCCAAGGGATTCGGCATAACCTTATGCAAAATAATGCTATTCAGCACATAAAAAAAGCCACTTTAAAGTGACTTTTTACAAACCAATGAGTTTCTTTGATAGTTATATAAGGCCTGACGGGCATTAGGTAAGTCATCGACACTGACTTGTTCAAATCCTTGTTCAAGGAACCAATGCGCTGTCCGTGTGGTCAAAATAAACAATTGTTCAATACCTAAATCTCGCGCTTTTTCTTCTAAATAATGCAAAATTTGGCTGCCACGATTCGATTTTCGATACCCCGGATGCACAGCCACACATGCGATTTCAGCAGAGCGTTTTTCATTCCCTGTGACAGGAATCGGGTATAACGCAGCGCAGGCCAAAATCGTACCGTCACGTTCAATCACTGCAAATTGTCCAATTTCATTTTCCAGACGTTCGCGTGAGCGATAAACCAAGATACCTTCTTGTTCGAGAGGGCGTAACAGATTGATTAAGCCACCCACATCTTGAATATCGGCAGTACGCACTTCTTCATAATGCGCATCAGTGATCATGGTGCCAGAACCGTCACGCGTGAACAATTCTTCGATCAATGCGCCATCATAAGCATAGGAAATAAGATGAACACGGTGCACGCCTTGTAGGGAGGCATCTTTGGCAACGCTTAAATGCAGGGCAATATCGGGATTAGAATCTTGATATTGCAAAATATGCTGATCAAGTTGATGAGGTGTAATTTCACGTTGTAGCTGCCCATGTTCATTGTGCAAACCGTGTTGTTTGCCCAAGAAAATCAACTTATCCGCTTTTAAGCTTATGGCGGTTTTGGTCGCAACTTCTTCAGCCAATAAATTAAACACTTCTCCTGTAGTGGAATAACCTGTCGGCCCAAGCACCACAATATTTTGGCTATCTAAATGACGTTGAATTGCATCGATATCGACGGAACGAACTTCACCAGACAGTTGAAAATCGATACCATCACGAATGCCATACGGTTTTGCCGTGACTAAATTACCTGAGACCACATCAATACGCGCGCCGTACATCGGTGAGTTGGCTAAACCCATAGATAGGAGGGCTTCAATTTGCAGACGGATGGAGCCAACAGCATTCATCACTGCAGGTAAGGATTCGCGAGTGGTAATGCGACGATGATGATGAAATGGTGTCTGGATGCCGCTGCTTTGTAAATTATGATTGATTTGCGGACGGGCACCATGCACCAAAATTAGACGAATACCAAGCGAGTGTAATAAGGCAATATCGTGAATAATGTGTTGAAAATTTTCATGTTGCAGCGCTTCACCATCAAACATGATGACAAAGGTTTTGTTGCGATGCGCATTAATATAGGGTGCAGAATGACGGAACCAATGCACATACTGTAAGGTTGTGCTGGAAGATGGTTCAGTGATATTCGTTTGCATGCCTATGCCTGTTTATTCGCTCTGGTATGGATGATTCTAAACAAAAACATATGACAGCGGAAAGCAAATTTGACATCCTCACCCCCTTAAACGAGGGTGATTCCTACAGCTAGACGCTTATGCCCAAGCGCAAGAATGTTTAGAGCTGAGTTTATATCTCGATCATGAGCTGTACCACAGCTCATGCACTCCCATTCTCTTATTCCAAGATCTGTCTTACCTTTTGGACTACTTGAGGTGATCTCACCGCAGCACGAACAGATTTGGGTGGTATAGGCTTCTTGGACTTCTTCAAACAATACGCCTGCGTTCTCGCATTTATACTTGAGCATTGTTTTTAGTGCAGAAAATCCTGTATCCAAAACAGATTTTGCCATTTTGGTTTTTACTAATTTTTTAGCACTCAAGTCACCTGCAATAATCAATGCATTTTCATTCACAAGCTTGGTGCTTGCTTTATGCAAATGATCTTTTCGGCTATTTGCAATCTTGGCGTGTAATGCACGAACACGCTTCTTATTCCTGGCTCTCTGAGCAATACCTAATTTCTGCTCATATTTTCGATAGAATTTTGGATTTGAAATTACAGTGCCATCAGAACAGGTGGCAATATCTTTTAAGCCTAGATCAATACCAATCGCTTTGGTTGCTGTCGATTTATCTTGCTTAGGCGATTCAACAACAAGACATACATACCAACGCCCACGGCTATCCTCTACAAATGAACCTGTTTTTAACGTGTATTTGCTTAAACCGTAGCTATCCCAAAGCTTAAATTGGTGTTTTCCATACTGGACATATCCATTGGCATATTTGATAGCCACCTTTTTAAAGGGAACCCATCCCAAAGAGCGCCTTGCTGATTTTTTATTGCTGACACGCCATTTCAGCTTTGCCTTTTTAAATTGCTTTCTTCGGGTGACTAATTCTTCAGTTACAGCCTGAATGGTTTGACTATGTAAATTACATTCTTTGGATGTGCCTTTCGTATATTTGGCCATATCAAAAGCAGAGAGAAATTCACCTTTCCGCTTCAAATGCCTAAACCCTAAATCATTGACATAATTCCAGACGAAGTTCACTTCTGATGCTAGTTGGTCTAACACCTTGCAATGTTTGTCTTTTATACGTAATTTAAGGGTTTTCATGTACTTATATTAACAATCAAAACTCAAGGAAAATAGTCCTTAGTTAAATCAAACGACACTTCATGTCGTGTCGCTTATATCTCTGACCTGAAGGACAGAGTTTTACCCTCCATTTGATAAAAAAACACCTGAACAGTGTTCAGGTGTTGGGAAAGGGACTTAAGAGATCGTCGAATGATTAGCCATTCTTAATGCGAATGATGCGATCGGTACGATCATTGACTAGCACGTAGTCACCATTGATTTTGTACCATTGTTGATAACGACCGGTGTTCGGTAAACGGCGCGCTTCACGATCACTCACTTTGTAGCGGCTTGAATCGAAATAACGAGGAAAGCTTTGACCAACACGCCAATCGCGGCTTGGATTTACACGACGAAAGTCATTACGGTCGTAGCGATTATTGTCATAACGGTTGTTGTTATTCCAATTGCTCGGACGGTGATCTTTGTCCCAACGGTTGTCTTGATGTTGGTATGACGGATGGTAACGGCGGTCATCTTGACGATGGTCTGGCGCAGCAATGGCTGCTGTTGTAGCCATCAAAGCCGATACGGAAAGAACTAAACTCGATACGATTTTGTTCATGAGACACCTCTATACATTTCTAATCTGTTTTTTGATGATTCAAAATTAGCGAGAAAGTTCAGAGAAAGCGTGGGGGCAATATAGTTGAATTGTGAAATGTATGGAGGAAATTTGAAGGTGTGTAAATGATCTGAACATTAGGCAGCATCAGCTTTTGCGGTTAAACATTAAAAAACCTCATAAAAAAGCCCAGAGTTGATCTGGGCTTTAAAATATGGCGAAATTAAATTTAAAACGGCTTACATACCTAAAATTTTCAGAATACTGTTACTATCTGAGTTGACCAATATGTAGTCATTATTGATTTTATACCATTGCTGATTACGCGATGGTTTAGGTAAGTTATGGTCTTTATAATCGACTTTATAACCATTACCACGATAATGCTGTGGCATCACATAGCCCGTTTGCCATTTATGTTGTTGCAAACGTTTGACTCCACGTTGTTCACGCATACGGCGTCGATCTTCAAGATCGTCATCGTCCTGATAACCACGGAAATCACGATCTTTTTTCATTTGACCATATGCATTGCCGCGTGGGCCATCAAAGCCACGTTCATCGTTCTTGAAGTGAGGCGCTGCAGACGTGATGCTGCTTGCTATTAAAGCACTGAAAGAAATAGCCAAAATTGGCAAAATCTTTTTCATGTTCAACCCTCATGAGTAATTTATCTTCAATATCACTACTGTACGCATTAAATGCAGAGAAACTGTGAAGAAAGATGAATATTTCTTTAAATAAAACGAAGAGATTGCGGATATTATGCGATAAATTTGGCGCCGAGAACAATTTTTCCATCTTGAAAGCGATGGTCCGATAATGCGTGCTTTTTATCCTTGCAATGCAGTCTTGATCAAATTTGAGGTCTATTGTAAGCACGATCAAAAACGCCCATCAAGTCTTGATGGGCAAATAGGGTAGAGATACTGGAATGAAAACGGTGGGTAAATTCGGGTTTTAGTACCACTGCTCATTGAGGCATTGGAGTGAATAAATCGCTTGAGCCACAGATTCAGCTTGCTCGGCATCGTCCATTGCAGAGATCAAATTTTCAGTCAGTTGTAAGGTTTCAATTGAACGAATGGTTTCAATTTTGCGTTTTTGATCAGCCATTTGGGTCTCCTTGCCGTCGGTCTATGTCATGGCCAACAGTCTATGCTTTTATATTTAATTTGAAAAACCGAATATTATTATAAAAATAATTTAAAAATACGATCAAAGGCAAATTGGGTAATGAAGCTGTCTATTGATCAAAGCTTATTGAATTTCAAATGCTAATCTAAGAGTTTAAAAAAAGGGCATCAAATGGCCCTTTTTAGTTCTAAATGTGTCACTTGGAACGTAATTAGTATGCGTATTTCAGGTCGGTATAATCCGTTAATGATTTTTGAATATGAGCTTGAATAAATTCATTAATATCTTCAGGTGTCATTGCTGCACCTTGTTTGGTAATCACATGCTCAAACGGTGCTTGATCTTGCGCAATGATGCGATAAACAAAGTTAGTGATCACTTGATAGCCTGTTTCTTGTTTTTGAATGCAAGTGACATAGAAATAGGCATGCTCAAAGTTTAAGTCAGTATGTGAAAAAATAAATTGTTCAAATAATTTTGCATTTTGACCAACATCTAAGCCTTTTAAATCGTCCACGATACTCGGGTCGAATTTCATGCCATATTTTGCTGAAATCGGTTGACCATCGACCAGTAGGTTAACCATGCCATCCTCAGTTGGAGTCACTGTAATATTGCTAAAGTCAGACATGTATCAATCCAATGTTTTTAAAGAATGCCCCAAGTATCGGCAAATTTGCTAAAAACTCAAGTCGACTTTCGCGTGGTCACTGCAAAATCAGTCGGTTAATGATGCGTTGTAAAGATTCAAGACATAAAAAAAGGAAGCGCGATCTTCCTTTTTAAATTGGGTTTTCACGCTATTCATCTTGGGCATCTATGCTGGCACCGGTTAAATGCAAGCTGTCGTCACCCATTAAATATAAATATGCAGGCATGATGCTTTCAGGCGTAGGCAAAGTTTTTGGATCTTCGTCTGGATACGCCTTTGCACGCATGGCAGTACGTGTCGCACCGGGATTAATGCAGTTAAAACGAATATTGGGGTGTTCATTTTCTTTGGCGAACAATGTACTCACGGCTTCAATGGCAATTTTTGAGACCGAGTACGCGCCCCAACGTTCACGGGCTTCACGTCCCACACCCGAACTGGCAAAGACCACTGAGGCATGCTCAGATTTTTGCAGTAATGGCATTAGCTCTTGAGTCAGTACAAAAGGCGCACGAAGGTTCACCGCCATAACATCATCCCAAACATCCACAGGATAATGTTCTAGTTCAGTTCGCTCACCCAAGATCCCTGCATTATGCAAAATGCCGTCTAGGCGACCAAATTGCTTTTCTAAGGTGTCGACCAATAGCTCATAGTCACGAGGAGAGGCACTAGACAGTTGTAGCGGTAAAATCGCCGGTTGGGGGGCACCCAATCCTTCAATTTCATCGTAAATCACTTCTAGTTTATTCAGTGTGCGTCCATGTAAAACCACGGTTGCGCCATGTAAGGCATAGCTGAGGGCAGCCGCACGGCCAATACCATCGCCCGCACCTGTAATCAGGATAATGCGATCTTTGAGCAGATCGGGGCGAGGTTGATATTCTGAATATTTCATCCGTACCTCCTCGTTTTATTGTGTTGTGTTCTATCGTTATAAAGTCGCTGTGTTGAGCGTTTTCGGTTTGATGACCAAATCATGAATGACTTCATGCAATTCAGCAACAGTCTTCACTATACAATCTGCATGCCAAGCTGTTAAGTCATCTTTGTGTTGTAAAGGTAAATAGCCATAAGCCGCAAGAATTGTGTACATCTGCGCATTACGACCGGCATCGATATCACGTGGATGATCACCGACATAGATACAGTCTTGAGCATCTAGATGAATGTGCTTGGCTGCTAAATACATCGGCTCTGGGTCTGGCTTGGTTTTACTGACATCGTCTGGGCAAACCAATACCGAGCAGCGTTCAGTTAAATTCAACGCTTTGAGCAACGCTTCACTGAGTGAACGTGGCTTATTGGTGACAATGCCCCACGGAATTTGATGTTGTTCTAACTCTGCGAGTAGTGGATACATGCCTTCAAACAGATCGGTATCAACTGCAATATCAGCACCATACAGATCTAGAAAGCGTTGACGATGTGCCAGAAAGACAGGATCTTCAACGTCTAACTCTGGATAGACCAGTTTGACCATCGCACGCGCGCCTTCAGATACTTGTACACGAATGTCTTCTGCACTGACCACCGCAATGCCTTTGTCACGGCACATGTCTTGAATAATACGAATAAAATCAGCCGCGGTATCAATCAGTGTACCGTCAAGATCAAAGAGTACAGCTTTCATTAGGCTTCTTTCACCGTATGAACCATGTAGTTCACATCCACATTCGGTGCGAGCCAATAGCGTTTGGTGATCGGGTTATAATGTAAACCTGTCATATCTTTGAGTTTTAACTCGGCTTGACGAATATCATGAGCTAATTCTGAAGGTTTAATAAACTTCGAATAATCATGTGTGCCTTTAGCCAACATGCGTAAAACATATTCCGCACCAATAATCGCAAACAAATAGGCTTTAGGATTACGGTTAATGGTCGAGAAGAACACATGACCACCCGGTTTTACCAGCTTTTGACAGGCTAAAATGATCGAAGCTGGATCGGGTACGTGTTCGAGCATTTCCATACAGGTGACGACGTCATATTGACCTGCTTGCTCTTCTGCCAATTGCTCTACAGGTACTTGGCGATATTCAATATTTTGTACATTTTCTTGTTCGGCATGTAAGCGTGCAACATTCAACGGCGCTTCGCCCATGTCGATACCCAATACTTGCGCACCGCGACGTGCCATGCTTTCAGCTAAAATACCGCCGCCACAGCCCACATCTAATACTTTCTTGCCAGTGATACCATTTGAATGCTCATCAATCCAGTTCAAACGCAGGGGATTAATCATGTGCAAAGGGCGGAACTCAGAATGCTGATCCCACCATATGGCTGCGAAAGCTTCAAATTTGGCAATTTCTTGTGGATCAACATTCAATTGCGACATCGGTTGCACCTCAATCAAGTCTTTATATTTTAGAAAAAAGTTTATGGGAGTTAGTGTAGCGCGTCCTGAAAAAAAAGCGATAAAAGCCTTAAAAAAGTTCACAGAATGAAAACGAAATCGACAGATTTGATTTATAGTGTTGCCATAAACTAATCATAATGATTTTGAGGACGATAAGTTCAATGAAAAAATTCCTTTTAGGCACGATTACAACAGCTATTTTGGCTTTTTCCGGCAGTGCGATGGCAGCACAATTTGTCGCGGGGACTGATTACACGGTTATTCCAAAACCGATTAAAGTCGAACGTCCGGGTAAAATCGAAGTCCGTGAGTTCTTTTGGTATGGCTGCCCACATTGTTTTACATTAGAACCGCATATGCAAACGTGGTTAAAGCAATTGCCTAAAGATGTACGTTTTGTCCGTACACCTGCAGCAATGAATCCACTTTGGGAACAAGGCGCGCGTGCTTACTATGCATCGGAAGCACTGGGTGTTCGTCAAAAAGCACATTTACAATTGTTCCATGATATTCATGTGGGTCAAAAAAATATCTTAGAACAAGGCGCATTTGCTAAGTTCTACACCCGTTATGGTGTTCCTGAAGCGAAATTTAACAGCATATTTAAATCATTTGCTGTGTCTTCAAAAATTGCTCAAGCGAAAAACTTAGCGGCTCAATATCAATTGAGCGGCGTGCCTGCGATTACCGTCAATGGTAAATACATCGTACAAGGTGAAGATGCACGTACTGTTGAAATCGTGAAATTCCTTGTTGATAAAGAACGCAAAGCGAAATAACAGATGTCATAAAAAAGCCGCACTCAATGCGGCTTTTTTATGGCGATAAATTTTGCGGATCAGAGATTTGAGCCAAAGATCGATCCCAATGTAAGATGCCACGAAATAAGAGCTGAACTTGGGTCTGAGCTTGGCGGCGAAATTGTTGTAGCGCATCCGTACGTTGTGGAAGGTCAATATGTCGATGTATGTCAATCCACTGCATTGCCCAACTCAAGGCCAATTCAAACAAAATTTGTCCCAATACTTTGAGGTCTTGTTCGGATTGAATATGTTGAGTCGCTTCAACTTGAGCCAGTGCATGGGCCAAATCGGTACTGAGAAAATTAAACTCACGTGTAATGGCTTGTCTTAAGAATGCTGAACCACCCCAACGTTCAGCAATAAGAAACATCCATGCCTCAGGAAATTGCTCAACGGCATGAAATAAATAATCCAGACTTTGTCGTGTGCGTGCATCGGGTGCTTGAAAGCATTGCTGACTCAGTTGATTGAGGACATTCCGAAGGTGCAGGGCCATTTGGTCGACCAGTTCCAAACCGAGCTCATCCATGTCCTGAAAATGGCGATAAAACGCAGCAGGAACCAAGCCGACATGACGGGAAATTTCGCGTAAGCTCAGACTGCTAAAAGAACGGCCTGTGGTACTCAATGCAAGCGCTGCATCAAGGATAGCTTTACGACTTTGTTGCTTACGTTCTTCCCGTATCGACATGCAATTCGTCCTGAATTTTGCGTGGCTTCAGTCTAACAAATTTCCTGATGTCGTACGATGGGCCTATCAAAACTTGGATGAATGGATTTTGTAAATGCGCACGAATGCGTCCCGAATCTGGCTGTACCTTCTGTTATAATGTACCGCAATCAATTTTGTCAGATTAAGGACTCATCATGCGTATCGACCAACGAGCATTAGATCAATTACGTGAAGTAAAAATTACCCGTAACTACACACGTTATGCGGAAGGTTCTGTATTGGTTGAATTTGGTCATACAAAAGTTCTTTGTACTGCAAGTGTCGACAACTCAGTGCCACGTTTCCTTAAAGGGAAAGGTCAAGGCTGGGTAACTGCGGAATACGGCATGCTTCCACGTTCTACACATACCCGTAGTGACCGTGAAGCAGCACGTGGTAAACAAAGTGGTCGTACACAAGAAATTCAACGTTTGATCGGTCGTAGCTTACGTGCCATGGTTGATTTGAAAAAATTGGGTGAAAATACCATCAGCATCGACTGTGATGTGATTCAAGCAGATGGCGGTACACGCACAGCATCAATCACAGGTGCAGCAGTTGCCTTGGTCGATGCGATGAATGTCTTGCTTGAAAATAAAAAAATCAAACAAGATCCGCTTAAAGGCTTAGTTGCAGCAGTTTCTGTAGGTATGTATCAAGATGAAGCATTACTTGATCTTTGCTATGAAGAAGATTCGAACTGCCAAACTGACTTAAATGTGGTCATGACACAAGCAGGTGAGTTCATTGAACTTCAAGGCACAGCTGAAGACAAGCCATTTACGCGTGCACAGTGTAATGAAATGCTTGAATTGGCTGAAAAAGGCATTCAAGAATTGATCAAAAAACAACAAGAAGCTTTAGGCTGGTAAGTTGTTTGATTCAGTTTAAACTGAATAAAGAACGCATCTTCGGATGCGTTTTTTTATGCGCTGAATATAGAAAATCCAACAAGAATCGGCTATTCAGTAGCGTGTCTTTGACTCAAATTAATAGAATCAGGATGCTTTGAAGGACTAAAAATGAAAAATTGGATGATGTATTTTTCTTTATTCAGCGTATTTTTGATCAGTGGTTGTGATTTTTTGGGAAATCAGGTTCAAGAGCGAGAAGGTGGTCGTTTTTCTGAACAAAGTGAAAAATCAAAAGATCAGGACGATGATCAAGATGAGCGCGAGCAGCATGAAGACGATTTGGCGCATGAAAAGGACTCCGAGCATGAAGATGAAGCTCGACGAAGTTCAAAACAACAGCAAGATGATGATTAAGTCATGCTAGAGGTTAAGCAGAAAAAAGGGTGCGACAGCACCCTTTATTTATGTTTAGAGTAAGCCTAGAGCTTAGGCATTAAAGCGCATCGATAAATCAATCGCCGTGACATCTTTGGTGAGTACACCCATCGAAATATAATCGACCCCTGTCGTTGCCACTTCACGTAAGTTTGCAATGGTGATATTGCCTGAGGCTTCAAGTTTGCAGCGACCATTCACATGTTTGACGGCATCAATCATTTGTTGCTGACTAAAGTTATCCAACATCACAATATCCGCACCTGCTTCCAACGCTTGGTTGAGTTCGTCCCAAGTTTCTACTTCCACTTCAACGGGTTTACCCGGAGCAATGGTATGCGCTTTAGCAATAGCTTGGCGAATGCCACCAGCAGCCATGATGTGGTTTTCTTTAATCAAAAAGGCATCAAATAAACCTAAACGATGATTTTGACCGCCACCAACAGCAACTGCATATTTTTGTGCAATACGTAGGCCTGGTAAGGTTTTACGGGTATCGAGTAGACGAGTATTCAAACCTTCAAGCTGCTGGACATAGGCAGCAGTTTTGGTCGCTACTGCAGATAATGTTTGTATAAAATTTAAGGCTGGACGCTCAACCGTGAGTAAACTACGCGCAGAACCTGCTAATTTTAAGAAAGCCTCACCTGCTGAGACACGTTCCCCATCATTTTTTAACCATGAGACTTGTACACTTGCATCAAAAGTTTGAATGAGCGCATTGACCCACGGTTGCCCTGCTAGCACCATATCTTCACGACTAATAATTGTTGCGGTCGCTTGTTCATCTTCTGGAGTTAAAAGGGCAGTGATATCGCCTTCGCCAATATCTTCTTGTAGTGCGTGTTGAATATTGATTTGGATAGATTGTTCAAGCAAAGATTGCGATATGCTCATAAGAAATTCCGTATCTTTTTAACCCAGGAAAATGTGCGCGTTATATTAGCATTGTTCCTTAAAAATGAGCGATTTTTAACTCCTTTCACAGACTTGAATTGAGATTTCAATGTGAAAGTTTTAGCATTAAACCTTTCAAGTAGGGCTCGGCGTTTTGATCTGCAGCATTGCAGGCCGGCTTAGACACAGGATTTTTTTATGTCACAAGCAACAACATTTCAGGTGCAGGATGGGCAATTGCTAGGTGCGCGTCAAATTCCATCACCGAATTTTAACCAGCGTCCTGAAGATACCGAAATTCAGCTTGTCGTCATTCATAATATTAGTTTGCCACCTTCTCAGTTCGGCGGTGGGTATATCGAACAATTTTTCCAAAATCAGTTGGATTGGTCGAAACATCCTTATTTTCAAACTATTGAAGGGATGCAAGTATCGACACATTTATTGATCCTGCGCACAGGCGAAGTTCTACAGTTTGTCAATTTTAACGATCGTGCTTGGCATGCAGGGCGTTCTACCTATTTAGCACAAAAAGAATGTAATGATTATTCGATAGGCATTGAACTCGAAGGAAGTGATGATTTACCTTTTGAAGCTGCACAATATGCCGTGCTGACCGAGATCGTGGCGTGTTTACAACAGGTTTATCCAAAAATTCAACAACATATTGCAGGGCATTCAGATATTGCACCGGGACGTAAAACTGATCCGGGTCCATTTTTTGAGTGGAACGCTTTTCGTCAACAGCTGCATCATTTTAAAAACAAATAAACAATACATACTGCGTTTAATAAACCAATGAAATTCCTTGACGAGTTTCATTACAATAGGCGCACTTTCAAAAGTGAGAAATACCGATGGCGCTTTGGCGTTCGACAGTCATTGTCAGTGCAATGACTATGTTGTCCCGTGTATTGGGACTGGTACGGGATATTGTCCTGTTAAATGTATTTGGTGCAGGTAAAGACTTCGATACCTTCGTGGTTGCCTTTCGTATTCCTAACTTTTTTAGGCGCTTATTCGCAGAAGGGGCATTTTCACAAGCCTTTATTCCTGTATTGACTGAATATAAAACCAGTCGAACCCATGCCGAAGTCCAGATTCTGATTAGCCGTGTTTTTGGCTGTTTAGGTCTGGTGATGACTAGTTTGACGTTCATCGCGATGGTTGCGGCACCTGCCATTATTTATATCTATGCACCGGGTTTCCATGGTGATGCAGACAAGTTTGCGTTAGCTACCGATATGTTCCGCCTAACGATTCCTTACTTACTGTTTATGTCTTTAACGGCATTTGCCAGCAGTATTTTGAATAGTTATGGCTCATTCAGTACACCTGCGTTCGCTCCAGTGTTACTCAATGTCGCGATGATTGCCGGTGCGCTGTGGTTAACCCCTTATATGGCTGAGCCAATTATGGCTTTGGGTTGGTCTGTTGTCGCGGCAGGATTCTTGCAATTGGCGATTCAGATTCCAGAGCTGTGGCGTAAAAAATTACTGATTCCACCGAAAGTTGACTTCAAACACGAAGGTGTTGATCGCATCATGAAGTTGATGCTGCCAGCACTGTTTGGTGTCTCAGTGACGCAGATCAACCTACTGTTGAACACCATTTGGGCGTCTTTCATGCAAGATGGTTCAGTATCATGGCTATATAGTGCTGAACGTATGACCGAGCTACCTTTAGGTTTGATTGGGGTAGCTATTGGTACCGTGATTTTACCGTCATTGTCTGCACGCCACGCTGAACAAGATCAGGACAAATTCCGCCGTATGATTGATTGGGCAGCTAAGGTCATTATCTTGGTGGGTGTGCCTGCCAGTATTGCACTGTTCATGCTCTCGACACCTATTATTCAGGCCTTATTTGAACGTGGTCAATTTAGCTTTGAAGATACACAGATGACTGCATTGGCATTGCAATGTATGAGTGCTGGTGTGATTTCATTCATGTTGATCAAAGTGTTTGCACCAGGGTTTTATGCGCAGCAAGATACCAAAACTCCAGTACGTGTAGGTTTAATGGCGGTCGCAGCCAATGCCATTCTTAACGTGGTATTTATTGGGTTCTTTAAACTGATTGATTGGCATGCTGAGCATATGGCCTTGGCATTGGCATCCTCTGGTTCCGCATTAGTGAATGCAGGGATGCTGTATTTTTATTTACATAAGCGCAATATTTTTCGCTTTGGCGCACATTGGAAAAAGTTGGTGATTCAGTTTGCGATAGCCAATGCTGTGATGATTGCTGCACTGTGGTATGGCTTAACATGGTACAACGGTGATGTATCTGCGTGGATGCGTGTCGCGGAAGTGATCATCTTATGTGTGATTGGTGTTGCTGCTTATGGTATCGCCTTAATTGCAACAGGCTTTAGACCACGTCATTTAAAACCATAAAGCTAAAACCATATAACGTAGTAAGTTTACGTGGATGTAAAAAAATAAGAGCTCATAGGCTCTTATTTTTTTCATTGACACTCAAGATGATAAAAACGTACGTTTCTTATCCATGAGTCTAAGGGGGGGGGGTAATTTGTATTTTAAAACGACATACAATCCGTCGCCTAAACTTTTCCTCGAGAGAGGAAACCAACAATTGCAAGGATAACTGCAATAACCAAAAGAATAACAGCAAAGTCTTTGGATAAGCCTGCCACACCACCAAAACCTAGCAAACTCGCAATCAATGCAATTACAGCGAAAATAATAGCCCAGCGGAACATAGTTTTATCTCCATGTGATTTTTTATTCTGTATGCCCATTATAAGAGGCTAAAAAAACCTACTATGTAGTCTTTTGTTTATTTAATGTTCAATATTCGGTAACTTAAACAAAGAATTAATGTGCAGGTTCAGTTAATATGCCTGCCACCTTTGTTGCGAGCGAGAAGATGACCGATACTCTACGCCCACATTTTTGGAAAAAGCATGCTTTGACTGAACTCACCCATTTGGAGTGGGAGTCACTCTGTGATGGTTGCGGACTTTGCTGTTTAATTAAGCTTGAAGATGAAGATACTCATGAGGTTGCCTACACCAAAGTGGCATGCAAACTTTTAGATTGTGAAAAGGCATCTTGCTCCGATTATCCAAATCGTCAATCACATGTTCCAGACTGTATACAGCTGACGCCACATCAGATTCACCAATTTCATTGGCTACCACCGAGCTGTGCTTATCGTAGAATTTCTGAGGGTAAAGATTTACCACGTTGGCATCATCTAGTGACGGGAAATCGTGACAGTATTTTGAAGGCAAGAAAGTCTGCCGCAGGGCGTTGCATCAGTGAAGAAGACGTCAACCCTGACGATATTGAAGATTATATTGTACGTTGGGTACGCTAAAGGACACAGATACGCTCTATCTTGGATCTAGAGTTGATCTTGTATCATAGCCAGAAAGTCTTGTTCTGACAGAACCTGAAAACCGTGCTGTTTGAGGAGTGCTGTGGTTACCCCATAGCCTTCAATTTTCGTACGGGTAAAGCTGCCGTCATAAATATAATGGCTGCCGCAAGACGGGCTGCGATCTTTCAAGACAACAACATCAACTTTGTGTAATTGGGCCAATTCTAACATTCGTTGAGCACCTGCAATAAATTCAGCACTAACGTCTGTCCCCAAAACATCTTTAACTTGAGCTGTACCATTGAGCACATCAGTGGCTTGACCATTTTGAATTTCTGCAGGAAAACGTGGACAGCTCAGGCCGCCCATCATTTCTGGGCAGGCCGTAATGACTTGGTGAGTCTGCATCAGTTGGCAAATCGCTTGTTGTGTATTCGATTTGGCATCATAACGAACGGGTTGGCCTGCCAGACAGGCACTGACTAAATACTTCAGTGTCATCGTGTCATGCTCCACAAGTTTTAGTGACTCAAAAGTTCCATCGCATGGTCATAACTGAGCGGACGATAAAAGTAAAAACCTTGTCCAGTATGACAATTACATTCTTTTAAGGTATCGACCTGTTCCGGTTTCTCTATACCTTCGACTAATATATTCAGGGAAACACTCGCACCAATTTGGGTAATCGCTTTGACAATGGCAAGTGCTGAACAGTCGGTATGCATGCGTTCCACAAAATTACGGTCTATTTTAATACAGTCGACAGGGTAATTACTCAAACGTGTTAATGATGAATGACCTGTACCAAAATCATCTAGAGAAATGTGTATGCCATGCTCTTTTAATAAATGGAGAGCGCGAATCACATAATTTGAGCCACGTTCTGACAGGCTTTGTTCGGTAATTTCGACCTCAATAATATCTGGTGATATACCAAACTGCTTTAAGCGATTCAGTAGTTTTTCCGCATAATCATCACGTAAAAATTCGACAGGTGCAGCATTTATTGAAATCGGTAGCGGTTGCAGTCCAAGTTCAATCCATTTTTGAATATCTTGAAAGATTTTAATTTGCATAGTTTCACTAATGCGTGAAGCCAATTCATAATCTTGAAATGCAGCAAAAATTTGAGAAGGTAATTGTAATTGTTGGTCTTTATCATACCAACGTAACAAGGCTTCAAAGCCGATAACTTGACTGTCAGAAAGACGAACTTTGGGTTGATAAAACGGAATAATTTGATTGGACTTAATCAAGCTGCGTGCAAGCGTTAATTGGCGAGTAGTATTTTCAAGGGTTTTGAACATAGTATGGTTGAACATTCGTACACCACCACGACCACTGCTTTTTAAATCATTTAGCGCAATATCAGCACATTTAAGTAAATTGGAGGTATTTTGTGCATCGCGAGGGTAGATCGCACAGCCAATACTCATACCAATATTGATACTTTGCCCATTATAGAAAATGGGCATGTCCATTTGCTGACAGGCGATGCTGGCAAAATTCTGTAATTGTTGTTGCGATTTTAAATTTGGAATAGAAATGGCAAATTCATCGCCACCTAAACGTGAAACTACAATATTTGTATCAAAACATTGCTGAAAACGCTGCCCAAGGGTATGCAGTAAATGGTCTCCTGCACTATGACCTAAGGTGTCGTTAATATGCTTAAAATAATCTAGATCGATTAATAACAAACCCAGTTGTTGCTGATGTTCTCGCGCCACTTTTAATTGGCTTTTAAATACTCGACTAAACGCACGGCGGTTTAATAAACCTGTTAAATCATCTCGTTCAATGATGCGTTGAAGTTTATTTTCTGCAAGTCGCTGTATCGTAATATCACGTGATACACAGAGGATTTCTTTGACTTGGCCATATTCGTTGAATACTGGGCTGAGCATATTATCCCAATAAGCCAAGGGTTCATCTGCTACTTGGCTCATGCCGACAAAGCGAGATATTTTGCCTTCTTTGGCTTCGGCAAAAGCATTCAAACACGCGTCACGGACTTCTTCAGGCAGTAATTTATGCCAAGACATACCAAACTCAGTTTCAGTTAGAGGTACGCCCAGAGCTAAACATCCCGCGCGGTTCATATGCAGAACTTGACCGTCTAGACTTAATAATTTTATACAGTCGACACTAGCATCTAACATTTGATTACGACTATTCAGTTTTTCTCGTAATTCAGCGAATTGATTATCTTGTAATTGTATATTCTTGGCTTGGGGCATTTTTTGAAATAAATTTATAGGTAGATCAATGCCTTGTTGAACTTGAACGATTCGCTTTTGCTTTGTTGATTGCTTCATACAATCTGTCCAATTGGGTCAGGCAAGTCTAAAATGGGATATCTTGCCGATGATACTTTAATTTGATCAATAAGGGCTAGGATGTCTTGTTACATTATAGTTAACATTCGCCTAAGCTTTTTTACATGCAAGATACTTAAATAACGACATTAAACCACCCTCCTAAATTGAATACCGAATAAAGCAAAGATTCTGCCAAGGCAGTGTTAGAATAGAAAAAACGTCCCCAATTGCCGGAAACGAAATAATAAGATGTCAGACAGCCAAATTCCTCTTCCTGAACGCATGCGTCCTCATGATTTATCTCAAATTATTGGACAAGATCACCTTCTGGGTGAAGATGCACCGTTACGCCAGATGATTGACCAAGGGCATTTGCCATCGATTATTTTTTGGGGACCTCCGGGTGTAGGTAAAACCACGATTGCATTGTTGTTGGCGCAGGCTGTTGACCGACCATTTATTAGTTTATCTGCGCTCAATACTGGGGTGAAAGAGTTACGTGAAATCATCGCCGATGGTGGAGATTTATTGACACCTGTGGTGTTTATTGATGAAATTCATCGTTTTAATAAGTCACAACAAGATGCATTACTGAATGCAGTTGAAAAGGGCAAAATTACCCTGATTGGTGCAACCACAGAAAACCCTTCATTTGAAGTTAATAATGCCTTATTGTCGCGTTGTCAGGTGTATACCTTAAATGCTCTGGATAATGACGAAATTCAGCGCTTATTGGATCAAGCCATTCAGCAAGATTCGTTTTTAAAAGAGCGTTATATTCAAATCGAAGAATATGAAGCTTTATTTCAATTTGCCGCAGGTGATGCTCGTAAAGCATTAAATCTTTTAGATTTAATCGCCAGTACGTTTGAGCCAGACTTAGAGAATATCATTAACAATGCGGTAGTAGTCAAAGTTGCGCAGCAAAATATTGCACGCTATGACAAATCGGGCGAACAGCATTATGATCTAGTTTCGGCTTTTATTAAGTCGATTCGAGGCAGTGATCCAGATGCCGCTTTGTATTGGATGGCTCGAATGCTCAAAGGTGGTGAAGATCCTGTTTTTATTGCCCGTCGTATGTTGATTGCGGCATCTGAAGATATTGGCAACTCAAATCCAAATGCTTTACTGTTGGCTGGAGAATGTTTCCGATCTGTGCAGGCAATTGGTATGCCTGAATGTCGAATCATTTTGGGGCAATGTGCGGTGTATTTGGCAACCAGTGCTAAAAGTAACAGTACTTATTTGGCCATCAACAAAGCCTTAGATTTGGCAGAAAAAACCTCGAATCTACCTGTGCCACTACATTTGAGAAATGCACCAACCAAATTGATGAAAGAGCAAGGCTATGGCGTGGACTATTTATATCCACATAATTATCCTGAGCATTTTGTCATGCAGGATTATATGCCGCCTGAACTGAAAGGCACTAAGCTGTATGAGTCTGCACGTAATAAACGTGAAGTTGAAGGTGAGCGTTTGCAGCAACGACGTTGGATGCAACAACAGCAACAATGATTTGAATGATCATAATGCTAAGGCGCTTCGGCGCCCTTTTTTATGTCTATTTCATGCAAAAAAAAGCCCAACTCAAGGCGAGCTGGGCTGAAAAAATAGGATGTCTTTGGGGGAGATACATCCTAGAGGGTAGATGGAAAATCTGGTCGGCATACACATTGGAGAAGTATAGATCCTGGTGCTGCCAGATATGTAGCTATCTTAGTGTGAACGTGGGTAAATGTGAAACAGAGGATTTTTATGGTTAACATTTGTTTTTTCGATCATGGATTAATCGAGTAATATTTCATTAAAAAACCGAGCTAAAGAGCTCGGTTTTTATAATCGATGGACGATTTAGATATCAGAAAGGTCGATACCTAAACGTGCAGCAACTTCTTCATAAGCTTCAACTACACCGCCTAAACCTTGACGGAAACGGTCTTTGTCGAGTTTTTTCTTAGTGTCTTTGTCCCATAGACGGCAGCCGTCTGGAGAGAATTCGTCACCTAGTACGATACGGTCGTGGAACACGCCAAATTCAAGTTTAAAGTCAACAAGTAGCATGTTGCCTGCATCGAATAGACCTTTAAGTACTTCGTTTACTTTATAAGTCAATTCTTTCATTTGAGCGAGTTGTTCTGCAGTCGCCCAACCTAATGCAATCGCTTGTGATTCATTCACCATTGGGTCGCCTAACGCATCGTCTTTGAAGAACAATTCGAAAGTTGGCGGAGTAAGTTCTTTACCTTCTTCAACGCCTAAACGACGGCAAAGTGAACCTGCTGCATAGTTACGAATTACGCACTCTACAGGAACCATGGTTAATTTTTTCACTAAAACTTCAGTTGGAGAAAGAAGTTTTTCGAAATGAGTTTCGATACCAGCCGCAGCCAATTTTTCCATGATAAAGGCGTTAAAACGGTTGTTCACCTTACCTTTGCGATCCAGTTGTTCAATTTTTTCACCGTTGAATGCAGAAGCATCGTCACGGAAAACTAGGATGAGGTGGTCAGAACTATCTGTTTCATAAACAGATTTCGCTTTACCAGTATAGAGCAAGGTTTGTTTTAACATGAGGGAACCTTTTTCGAGAAAAAATGCCTAGTACGACTAGGCTGGCCAATTTTGGTAAATCTGAGCTAACAGATCTGCAGCTTTTTCTTTGTCTGCAAAACTGTTATCGGCATTGAACACAGCGATGTTATTGCTTGAACCTACAGAAGAAAGTCTTAAGACATAGGTCTGCTGATCGACCTTGACGGTTACTTCGTAACGGTTTTTGCTCTGACCAACAATGGTATGGTTAAGGCTGCTGAGGGTAGCAAGTGTGTATTGCCAAATTGTAGCAGAATTTCCTTCAACTTTGATCAGTGGATTTTGATTTCCATCCACCAATAGTTGAGGGCGGCTAATATTTGTACTGTCTGTTGAGGAATCTGCAACGACATTATTTTTTTCCGCGGCTGGACGCGGAAGGGCATAGCGATTGCCGCGCTTATTTTCAAGCTTTGGTGCATGCTCAATTGCTAGCGGGTCAACTGATGGAGCAGGATACAAAGGCGTTGCAGGACGAACCATTGACCCTTCAGGGTATTTCAGCGGTTCAACATCTGTGGTTTGTTTATAGTCCAGTGTGCCATTATTAAAAGCAAGTGAACTACAACCGGCTAATGTAAATACTGAAAGTGCCAGGCTAAGTCCTAAACGTAATTGCATGATGTTTGCTCTTCTTTATTTGATAACGCCCGCAGTGATGAGTGCTTCACGAAGCGGAGTACGATATTGTTCTGCAAGGGGTGTTAATGGTAAGCGAATGCCTGTTTCAATCAGGTTCATCTCATGAAGTGCCCATTTCACAGGAATTGGGTTCGATTCGCAAAATAAAATTTGATGTAAATTTGCAACAGTATTGTTTTGTTGCTCGGCTTGGACTGCGTCACCCGCCAAAGCGCTTGCACACACTTCGCTCATTTCTTTTGGCGCCACGTTCGCAGTAACCGAAATGTTGCCTTTAGCACCTAAACCCATTAACTGATAAGCCGTTGCATCATCACCTGAGTACACCACCATATCTTTGCCTTTAAGGCCTTCAATGAGTTCTTGACCACGAGGAACATCGCCAGTGGCGTCTTTAATGCCCACGATTTGTGGAATATCAGCAAGACGGATCACGGTGTCATTGTGCATGTCTACACCGGTTCTGCCAGGTACGTTGTACAAAATTTGAGGTAAATCAACAGCTTCAGCAATCGCTTTGTAGTGTTGATACAGGCCTTCTTGGGTAGGTTTGTTATAGTATGGTGTAACTAATAATGCCGCATCTGCACCTAATTCTTTGGCTTCTTTGGTGAGTTCAATTGCTTCGTGGGTTGAGTTTGCACCTGTGCCGGCAATAATTGGAATGCGTTTGTTCGCCACACGGATGATTTCTTTGATCACCTGAGTGTGTTCGGCCATGCTCAAGGTAGAAGCTTCACCTGTAGTCCCTACAGCAACAATACTGTTAGTACCTTGCTTTATATGCCACTCAACCAGCTTCTCGAGGCTCTTCCAATCTACGCTGCCATCTTCAAACATTGGGGTGACGATTGCGACAATTGAACCTTGAATGGTCTGAGCTTGCTGAGTCATTTTGAAAAGCTATCCTATTTGTCCATCCGACAAGATGAAATATTGATTTCTGGATGGTTTCGAATTTTGATTTGTAGCATGTTCATTGGGCTATACCCAAATTGAATAATGCTTACGCAAATTATGACTGATCAAACGCATAAGAACAATATGCTTTGGTCAAAGCCATAAAATTCTTTATACAAATCAAACTTAAAACAATCAAGTGTAAAATAGCGGTTTTTTTGCAGCCTGAAAATTGTTCAGCAAGGGCTGAATCTTGAAAATGTGTTATTCAATCGAGAGGGTTGGCATGGTTGATGGGATTGATTAAATCATCAGCAAAAGGTTGATCTATGTGTATTCCGTGCTTTTTAATCAGAATTTAAGATTAAATAACAATGACTAAAGATTTAAAAACTATATCAATTCGCTCGGGTTTTATTACAAATGATTGTTAAAAACTTGGGTAATAATCTTTTTTATATCTAATAGAAATAGGCATGTTTTTATGAGTGTTTAAAAAGATCGCTTGATTTGACTGTTCATTGCACGATTCATATTTTTTTATTTTAAATTTTTAATTGTTTTTACGACTTTGTGACTTAAAGCACAAAAACTATTACACCATGCACGTAATCCAATTTTGGACGAAAGGCTTCAACTTATTGGTAGTTATATCCTTTATAAGGCTCAGCGATGATGCGACTTAATTTGAACGCTGATGACAACAAGGATTCTCCAATGGAAAAGTCAGATAATAAGCATGCTATTGTCACGGTAGCAATCTGCTTCCTTATTGCCGTAATCGAAGGTCTGGATATTCAGGCTGCAGGTATTGCAGCAGCAGGGATTCGTGAATATTTCGGGCTGGATAGCTCGCAGCTAGGGGTGTTTTTTAGTGCCGGTATTTTAGGATTATTACCTGGTGCTTTGTTAGGTGGTCGGATTGCAGACCGAATGGGCCGTAAAAAAGTATTAATTTGGTCTACGGGGATGTTCGCCATCTTTACCTTATGTACGGTATGGGTAAATAGCTTCCATAGCTTACTCGCTGTACGTTTTCTTGCAGGTGCAGGTTTAGGTGCAGCAATGCCAATTTTAATTACCTTGGCATCTGAAGCGGTAACGCCACAAAATCGTGGTCGTGCAGTCGGTTTGATGTACTGTGGTATGCCTGTGGGTGCGGCAATCTTGTCATTGGTTGCAATGACGGACTTCGGTGCAAACTGGAAAAATATTTTCTATTTAGGCGGTTTATTACCGATTGTTGTGATTCCATTGATGATTTGGTTCCTGCCCGAATCGCGTGAATTCTTGAAAGCCAAAGATCAAGCGGTTCAAGCGACTGCCAATGGCGAAGTGCAACAAGGTGCTTTCAAAAACCTCTTTAACACAGAAAACCGTTTACGTACTTTCTCAATTTGGGTGAGCTACTTCTTCACCTTGATGGTGGTGTACATCATGTTGAGCTGGTTACCGTCGTTGTTCACCGAACTCGGTTTCACTCGTAAAGATGGTGCAACTGCGCAGTTCTACTTCATGGTGAGTGCAACCATTGGTACGATCATTTTAGGTATGTTGACTGATCGTTGGAAGAAAGCTTATGTGATCATTTTGATGTACGGCGGTATTTTGGCAGGTCTATTTGCGCTGAATGGTGCAGGTTCATTGACTCAAATGTACATGGCGTCAGCTTTAGTCGGTGCATTCGTGATTGGTTGCCAAGGTGTATTGTATGCCTTCGGTGGTATCGTGTATCCGACACAGTTACGTGGTACGGGTGTTGGTGTAGCTTCAGCCGTTGGTCGTGTCGGTGCAATGTTAGGCCCTGCAATTGCGGGTCAGTTATTGGCAGCAGGTTTTGGTGCGGCAGGGGTGATTACCGCGGCAATTCCATGTATCGCAATCTCTGCAATATTTATGTTGTTATTGGTACGTCGTATTCCATCATAAGGAACATGCCATATCAAAAAAAGCCCGCATATTGCGGGCTTTTTTATGGCGACAATAGAAGTCGCACTAATGCTTTAAGCCAAGATAAATAAACGTATTTGATGTAAAAATACAGCAGAATGAAAAAATAAAAAATCAACGTAGAGGGGTTATGTCAGCAAGAAAACTGGTCGCAATTTTTAAAGTTGATCAACGTGAATTTAGTTTGTATCTACATCAATACGAATTTATCTTGGAACTCAAACCTGTATTTCAAAGAAATCGCCAACAGCCGAGAAAAAATGCGTGGTTGGCCTTTGCCGATGAACCTACCCTAGAAGATGTTGCTGAAAATATTAATGCGTCTGAGGTCATGCAACAGACACGCAGCCATTTATTAAAATATATCTTTCAACATCAACCGCGATATTTTTATTTTCATGCTTCGACTCGGCGAAAAGCCCGTATTTACCCACGCTTTGCACAACGTTTGGTTGAGCATTTGCCCAAGTATCGGTATTGTCAGGAAGGACAGTCATTTTATTTTTATGCACAGGACTGAATACTAAGGCTTTTAAAACATGAGCGAATCAGTAGAGTCGCCGACAATGCATGACAACGGATGGAGAGATATGCAAAAAAATACAGCGCTGATTGTGGTCGATGTTCAAAATGGTTTTACCCCAGGTGGTCAGTTGGCTGTTGCCAATGCCGATCAAATTATTCCAGGGATTAATCAACTGGGACAATACTTTACGAATATTGTGCTGACTCAAGATTGGCATCCAGCCGACCATATTTCTTTTGCTGAAAATCATCCTGAGCATGTACCTTATGACAGCATAGAGCTGAATTATGGAACGCAAGTATTGTGGCCGACGCATTGTGTACAAGGCACACAGGATGCCGAATTGCATCCTGATTTAAATTTACCAACGGCGCAGCTAATTATTCGTAAAGGTTTTCATCAGCATATCGACAGCTACTCTGCTTTTATGGAAGCTGATCAGAAAACTTCAACAGGTTTGGCGGGCTATTTGCGCGAACGTGGTATTGATACAGTCTTTGTGGTGGGCATTGCCACGGATTTCTGTGTTGCATGGACGGCAATGGATGCACGTAAGCTTGGTTTTGAAACTTTTGTGATTGCTGATTTGACCAAAGGGATCGATTTACAGGGTTCTTTACAGCATGCATGGCAAGACATGTTGGCGAATGGGGTGAAGCGTATTTACCTGAAAGATATTGTGCAGCAGCATGCACAGGCATTATCTTTGGCATGACCCAGTGGGCTCAGTTGAGAAAAGGCACAAGGGTGTGCCTTTTTTTGTCCCTGTATTTAAATGGAAGATGCCTATGTCGGCTTTCTTAAAATTCACTCAATTTGTGCAGAAAACATTTGCGATTTGGGTGGTGCTGTTTGCAGCGCTCGCCATGTTTTTTCCTGATGTATTTGTTTGGTTAAAAGCATATATCCCATGGATGCTAGGCATCATTATGTTGGGTATGGGCATGACCATGACACTGCAAGATTTTAAAAGTGTATTGCAAAGTCCTAAAGCTGTGATGATCGGGGTTTTGGCACAGTTTATTGTGATGCCGGGATTGGCATTTTTCTTGTGTAAATTATTACAACTGCCGACAGAAATCGCGATCGGGGTCATTCTTGTCGGTTGCTGTCCGGGTGGAACGGCTTCTAATGTCATCACCTATATGGCAAAAGGTAATACCGCATTATCTGTTGCCTGTACCTCTGTTTCGACATTACTCGCCCCGGTTTTAACCCCTGCGATTTTCTATTTGCTGGCAAGCCAATGGATTGAAATTAATGCGGCATCGATGTTGGTTTCAATTTTACAAGTGGTTTTATTTCCGATCATTGTGGGGTTAATGATTCGAACTGTCTTTAAGCACCGAGTGGATGCCTATATACAGGTCATGCCACTGGTTTCTGTTGTGGCAATTGTGGCGATTGTGGCGGCAATCATTGCGGGTAGCCGAACACAGATTTTGCAATCAGGTTTACTGATTCTTGGGGTAGTGGCCTTACATAATGGCTTGGGCTATCTATTGGGCTTTTGGGCCAGCCGCCTATTTAAATTACCCTATGCAGACTGTAAAGCAGTATCAATTGAAGTCGGGATGCAAAACTCAGGTTTAGGTGTGGCATTGGCGGCGACCCATTTTGCCGTTTCACCTTTGACCGCTGTGCCGAGTGCGATTTTTAGTTTGTGGCACAATATCTCGGGTCCTGCACTGGCAACCTATTGGGCAGCACGGACGAGTGAGCCCAAAGCATCGGAACAAGACAAGCCTGTGCAATAAACAAAAAAATTCAGTAATAGAGGGTAATCTCCCTCTTTTTTGATGTCGAAAATAAATTTTACGATTTGATGAACAGTGTTTTAGGGAATTGCATGCTTTTTTAATTGATTAATGCTATTTGTAACATAAGTGTCATCTCCGCTGCCTAACATGCCGGCAACCACTTTAGATATAGACTGTTTCAAGCAGCATTGAGAGGGTATGCAACATTTTCAGCATTCATCAGAGACCTATTATAATCGTGAATTGTCGCTTTTAGATTTTAATCGGCGGGTCTTGGCTCAGGCACTTGATTCAAGTTTACCGTTACTTGAACGCTTAAATTTTCTTATCATTTTTTCACGCAATTTAGATGAATTCTTTGAAATTCGCATTGCGGGGCTGATGAAACAACGAGATTTGAATGCGATTGCACGGACGCCAGATGCCATTCCGACTGAAGTGGTCTTAGATGAACTTTCCCAAGTGATTCATGACACGGTTGCACAGCAATACCAGACCCTCAATCATGCTGTATTGCCTGCATTACAAAGTGAAGGCATTCGCTTTATTCAATTTAAAGATATTTTAGAAAAACATCGGGCGTGGATTAGCCATTATTTTAGTAAAGAAGTTCAACCAGTTTTAACACCAATTAGCTTAGATCCATCGCATCCGTTTCCACGCTTGGTCAATAAAAGCCTCAACTTTATTGTGAGTCTAGAAGGCAAAGATGCCTTTGGTCGTGCCATTGAAATGGCAATTGTGCCTGCGCCACGCTCATTGCCGCGTTTAATCAAAATGCCCGCCGAGGTTGAAGGCAGTGCAGAGACACAAATTTTCCTGACCGCCATTATTCAGCAACACATCAATGACCTATTTCCGGGGATGAAAGCGACGGGCTGTTATGCCTTTCGAGTGACACGCAATGCAGATTTAGTTCTGGCTGAAGATGTGGATGACTTGGCGGTGGCATTAAAAGATGAATTGTCTTCACGGCGTTTTGGTCGGGCAGTTCGCTTAGAAATTGAAGATGATTGTCCGCAAAGCATTATTGATTATTTGTTAGATGAATTTGATTTGAGTGAGCAGGAGCTCTATCGCATTGACGGCCCGATCAATTTATCGCGTCTCAGTACCAGTTTTAATCGACCTGAACTGAAATATCCGGTCTATACACCGATTATTCCTAAAGTTTTTCGTAAACAAACCGCGATTTTTGATGTATTAAAAACACAAGATGTGTTGTTACATCATCCGTTTGACTCCTTTCAACCGGTCATCAACTTATTACGTGAAGCTGCAAAAGACCCGCAGGTATTAGCCATTAAGCAAACGCTCTATCGTAGTGGGCCAGATTCGGACATCGTACAAGTTTTAGCGGAGGCGGCACGCAACGGCAAGGAAGTAACCGCCGTCATCGAACTTCGGGCGCGGTTTGATGAAGAATCCAATATTACCGTGGCCAACTTATTGCAAGAAGCGGGCGCTGTAGTGGTGTATGGCATTGTGGGCTATAAAACCCATGCCAAGATGATTTTGATTGTACGCCGTGAAAATAATCAGCTGTTACGCTACGCCCATTTGGGAACAGGTAACTACCACGCAGGCAATGCGCGGATGTATACCGATTATGGCCTGATGACGACGCATCCCGATATTTGCGAAGATGTGCATCGCATGTTTCAGGAATTGACCGGTATGGGCAAGATGGCGAAGCTGAAAGCCTTACTGCATGCACCATTTACTCTGCATACTGAATTACTGAAACTGATTGAACAGGAAATTGTTGCCGCACAAGCGGGAAAATACGCACGAATTATTGTGAAGGTCAATGCACTCACGGAACCGCAACTGATTGCTGCTTTGTATCGTGCATCGCAAGCAGGGGTATCTGTAGATTTAATTATCCGTTCGATTTGTTGTTTGATTCCTCAGGTCAAAGGCATGTCTGAGAATATTCATGTGAGATCTATCGTCGGACGCTTCTTAGAGCATACTCGAGTGTATTATTTTGAGCATGCAGGCGAAAAACGATTGTACTGTGCCAGTGCCGATTGGATGGGACGTAACTTATTTTCACGGGTCGAAACGTGTTTTCCCATTTTAGAAAGCCGTTTGAAAAAACGCATTATGAAAGATGGTTTACTTAACTATTTGGAAGATAATCAAAATGCATGGGAAATGCAGTCGAATGGGCAATGGGAGAAAGTCGCGATTGAAGCAGGTACCGAACCGCATAACGCGCAAAAATATTTGATTGCACAGAAAATTTCGACCGTTTAAGACAAAAGAATCCCGACTCAAGTCGGGATTTTTGATTGCGCTAAAACCTTTACGAGGCTTTTGACTGTTTGGATTTTAAAATTTCAGTTCTGAAGTTTTGAGCCAATTCAGCGGCATCACTGTCCATACCATTGAGCATAAATGCGTGACGAGTGAGCACATTGGTCGGATTTGGCAAACTGACCAATTGGAAATGATCCGAAATCTCTTTGAGCAAAGTTGTCGGCACATGAATGGCACTTTCTTTGGCAACCAATTGTTGGACTAAACGCTCAGCCGCTTGTACAGAAGACAATTGCATGGCTTCGACAGAGCTTGAAATCGCGCTACGGGTTTGTAAAACGAAACGTTTTTCTTCACGGTAGCGTTTATATAAAACATCTGAAAGCAATTGGAATACTGAGCTGATCATGGTGAGGCAACGCAGCGCATCTGGAGTGTCAGCAGTCATGCTGATGGTTGCGCCATGTTCATCAAACTTATGCACTGTACTGATGTCAGAACTGTTCAATTTATAATGTTGAACACAGAGTTCTGTGGTTTTATTCAAGAAAATTTGGCAGAGATTGAAATACGGCACAGACACGGTTTTGTTGACGCTATCGAGCAGCTGTTTCGGATCATAAAATTGAATATTTAATGCCAAGCTGTTGCTGTCTAGAACCACTGGTTTCATGTCTTTATGCTGTTTTGCTTTGGCTTGCGCATTTTGCTGCGCTTGAGCAATCGCCACAGCGGCATTATGTTTTTCTTGTTCTAAAGCCTGCGCTAGCGTTTGAATTTCGTGTTTTAGACGTGATTCATTGTTGATTCGCGCTAAATATTCAGTACGACTTGGACGCGCAATAGCGCGATACGCCAACCATAACAAGCCATGTAAGAATAATGAAAATAGAATCGCAGCCCATTGCGTACGTAAGATTTCACCAATACTTGGTTTAATTAAGGTGATTTCAACCGTTCCAACTTTCTTTTCGTTTTGCAGCGCATCACGAACAAAGATTTCACCGTCACGGGTTTTGGTCAAACCGCCTGTAGCCAAGACTTGATTATTGGCATTTAAGATGCGGATGGAAGCCACGCTCGGGTTGGTTGCATAGCGGTCAGCAAGTAAGGCTAATGATACGGTATTGGCCGGCTCAAGCTCAGATAGGCTGTCTGTAACCAATTGACTGGTCATCAGTTGTCCCTGACTGGCACGGTTTTCGTTCAGTTGGTGGGTTGTTGCCAATACCAATAAAAAGGTATGCAAAGCAAAACAAACTACTAATAGGCTAGCAAATAGCCCTTGTCTAGGCGCATTCAACGTAAACTTCCAAGGCAATTCTATTCAATTTAGATTATGATTCTTACATTAGTTGTAGCTCAGACCCGAGTCAATTCATGCGAGAAATCATTCTTATATCACTTTTAGGACCTGACCAACCTAATCAATTTACACGATTAATGCAGGTTTTGTCCGCACATTCCTTACAGATTTTAGATGTCGGACAAGCAGTCATCCACAATCAGCTGACTTTAGGTATTGTTGTTTCGTCGGAAGACCAGACTGCGACAGCATTAGCCATGAAGGAGATGTTGATTTTAGCACATGATATTGGCTTAACTGTGCGCTTTAAACCAATCTCTACAACAGAATATCAACAATGGGTAAATGAGGGAGGCCGCACACGCTATATCGTTACGGCACTTGCGCCAGAATTACAGGCGTCTCATTTACAGGCAGTTACAAATATTGTGTCGAGCCAAGGCTTCAATATTGAAACTGTGACTCGTTTATCTGGCCGTCCAGAGTTAGATGGATCAAGCGAAGGTCCGCGCCGTGCCTGCGTTCAATTTGGTTTAAAAGGCCAAATGTTGGATGCCACTGCGATGCGTGCAGCATGTTTACGTCTATCTACTGAACTTGGGGTAGATGTTGCTGTTCAAGAGGACAATGCTTACCGTCGTAATCGTCGTTTGGTCTGCTTTGATATGGACTCAACGCTGATTGAGCAAGAAGTGATTGACGAATTGGCGATTGAAGCGGGTGTCGGCGCTCAAGTGGCTGAAATCACTGAACGTGCTATGCAAGGGGAACTCGATTTCCAACAAAGTTTCCGTGCACGTGTGGCACTGCTCAAAGGTATGGATGCTTCGGTATTGCCTAAAATTGCAGAACGTCTGACTGTCACAGAAGGTGCAGAACGTCTGATTTCAACGCTGAAATCACTGGGATATCGCACAGCTATTTTGTCAGGTGGTTTTCAGTATTTTGCCGAATATTTACAAGCAAAACTGGGTATCGATGAAGTGCATGCCAATGTACTGGACGTCCAAGATGGCGCGGTAACAGGTGAAGTGAAAGGCCATATTGTGGATGGTGCTCGCAAAGCCTTCTTATTGACACAAATCGCTGAAGAAATGGGGATTTCATTAGAACAAGCCATTGCAGTCGGTGATGGTGCGAATGATTTGCCAATGTTGTCTTTAGCCGGCTTAGGCGTTGCTTTCCGTGCGAAACCTTTAGTGCGTCAAAATGCCAATCAAGCCATTTCAAGCGTGGGTCTAGATGGTGTTCTTTACCTGCTTGGTGTGCATGATAAAGATTTAAATCGTGCTTAAAACCATTTAAGGCACAGTCAAAAACGTAGCCAAAAGGCTGCGTTTTTTTATGCCAAAAATTCCGCTCATCCGATGAACGGTAGAAGAAAATTGTCGATAAAAACAACGATTAACAGCATTCGAAAAATTAATTTTTTTAGCCTAAAACCAGCTGTTTTTTTTGTAATGACACTCGAAACGAGATGTCATCATTGTTCTAGAAATTCTTTAAAAAGAAAAAATGTAATGACAAAATAATGTTGCGACAAGGTGTGTCGCATGAACAAAAAACGAGACTTTTTTTATGCAAAAAACTCAGCATAATGCTTGCAAGAGATTGAGATCGACCAAATCTATTTACTGAAGATACAGTAGTGAGACGGCTCAGCATCCTGTAAGACAAGAGATGTCAGTTGTCAAATGACGGAGGTTTTTATGTTAACAGCGAATTTAGCAACAATCGTTGGCCTGAGCTTGGTATCGGCGGCTGTGATTGCTGTTTTCTTCTCGCCTTATCGTCGCTGGTTAAGTTTTATGCTGGCGGGGATGCTGGTGTGGGGACTCATTGAAGTGATTCGATTTGGTACACAAACCATGTTTGAATTATCAGTGACTTATAGTTATTTAACGGCATTAATGGCCGCAATGGTGGTATTCACTTTAGTATTGTTACGTGAAGACCGCCGTGCAGAGCGTGCGATGGCAAAGCGCCAATGTATAGAGCACACGCCTGTATATGATGAAGAACAGCAATGTTCGAGCCGATAAGTGCCAGAACAAAATTTCAATGAAAATGCGCCTAAGGGCGCATTTTTTTATGAACGCATTAGTCCGATTTGAGATACAAAGCCTTACTTCTCAAAAGCCAAGTTATGGTAGGATGAAACCAGTCAATTTTCCAACAATTACAATAGGCTTTAAGTCATGAAACTATCATCAATTCCTGTCGTAAAACTACCTTTAGTTGATGTCAGTACGGATCCACTTGATTTACTCGTGGCAGGTTTAGCGCTTCGTATGAAACAGCTTGCACGTACTAGCCCTAAATTCATTGAATTGGTTCATGAACGTCAATTCCGTATTCAAATCGGCACGGATTTAGGTGTTGCACGTCAAATTATTGTAAATAATGGACAGATTGATACTGTTTCAGGCGATGCTGAAAAAGCAGACTTTATTTTGCAATTTGCGGACAGCGAACAGGGCGTAAAAACCCTAATGAAAGGTGACCCAACTGCATTCATGACGGGTATGCAAAATGGCAGTATTAAAATGGAAGGTGATTTTGGTTTACTGGTTTGGTTTAACCAAGTGGCGAAGTTAATTCCACCTAAACTTCCAAAACCGGTTAAAGAAAAAATCAAAATCGCACGTGCGTTTATTAAAGAGAAAACTGGTAAATAAATTTAATTTTCATTGAAATTTAACGCTTTTTTGGTAACAATACCTCCGCTTTTTAGGGGGTATTTTTATGAAAAAATTAATTACATCGGGTTTAATTGCCGCATCATTAACAATGATAGGTTGTGCAAGTATCATTTCTGGATCGACTCAAACTTTAACCTTTAAGTCAGTGCCAGATGAAGCATCGATTTCGATTACAAATAAAGCTGGAGAAAAAGTACATACTGGCATCACACCTGCAACTGTTACTTTAAAACGTGGCACTGGATACTTTAAACCTGCAGCTTATGATGTGACATTTAAAAAAGATGGCTATCAAACAAAGACTGTACAGGTAACAGGAACGGTAAATGGTTGGTATGTCGCTAATATTATTTTTGGTGGACTTATTGGTTTGTTAATTGTTGATCCAGCAACGGGTGCAATGTATACATTGAATCCGTCTGATGTAAATGCGGTATTAGATGCGAATCAAACAACAACGTCAAAGAAAAATGATCAGTCATTAACAGTCATGCTTGTGAAAGATATCCCTGTGGAAGTAATGCAACGTGCAAAACTGATTACAACCATTTAAGACCGTATTATTCTAGCTTGTGAAAAGCCCTCAACTGAGGGCTTTTTTATTACTTCGTTTTTATTCAATTTCTAAATTAAAAGTGACCGGCCCATCATTAACTAAATGTACTTTCATGTCGGCAGCAAAGATACCTGTTTGTACATGGTCATATTGGCGCTTGGTGTAATCGACCAGCTGTTCATACAGTGCTTTGGCATCGCTTGGCGGCATGGCAGGGCCAAAATCAGGGCGCAGGCCTTTTTGCGTTTGTGCCATCAGAGTAAATTGAGACACCAAGAGGATACCGCCGCCAGCTTGACTGACATTCCAGCCCATCTTGCCTTGTTCATCATCAAAAAAACGGTATTTCAAGATCTTATCGATCAGTTTTTTGCCCTTTTCTAAATCGTCATCTTTACCAAGTCCTAAAAACACTAAAATACCGTGATTGATTTCACCCGTGATCTCACCATCGACCACCACTTTGGCTTCCAAAACACGTTGTAACAAGGCCCGCATAAATTCTTCCGAGTAGAAAATTGAACATAGGGCAGGGATTGTAGCAAAGACAGCATTCTTTCGAAGCGATGTTTAGAAAATTTTGGGCTCAAACATTTGAAAATGAAATGTATATTTTTTATAAATCTAATAATACGATTGAATTTATGAAAATAATCTGTTTTATCTATTTATTAAATATCAGTATCTTTGCGGGGCAGGAAAGGTATTTAACAGAGAGATTAAGACGATGTTTAAGCGTTCTTTATTGGTTGCGATGTTAGCAACAGCAACAGTGGCGACTCAAGCAGCGCCATTAACTAAAGACAATGGTGCACCAGTAGGCGATAACCAAAACTCGATTACTGCGGGTCCAAATGGTTCAGTTCTACTTCAAGACGTACAATTGGTTCAAAAATTACAACGTTTTGGTCGTGAGCGTATTCCTGAGCGTGTGGTACATGCCCGTGGTACAGGTGCTTATGGTGAATTCGTTGCAACTAAAGATTTATCTGATCTCACCATTGCTTCATTGTTCAAAGCAGGTACTAAGACTCCAGTTTTCTTACGTTTCTCGACTGTAATTCATGGTAAAGGTTCTCCAGAAACTTTACGTGACCCGCACGGTTTTGCGATCAAGTTCTATACACAAGAAGGCAACTGGGACTTAGTGGGTAACCAAACTCCAGTATTCTTCATCCGTGATGCGATCAAATTCCCAGACTTCATCCATGCCATGAAGCCTAGCCCAATCAACAACGTTCAAGACGCAAACCGCGTATTTGATTTCTTGTCTAGCCAGCCATGGGCAACCAACATGTTGACTTATGTGTATGGTAACCAAGGCGTGCCTACCAGCTACCGCGAACAAGACGGCTTTGGTGTACATGCGTACAAGCTTTATAACGACAAAGGCGAATACAAATACGTTAAATTCAACTTCCGCTCTAAACAAGGCGTGAAAGGTCTGAATGTTAAAGAAGCTGCTGAGCAACAAGGTAAAGATTTTAATCACTTGACTAACGATCTTTATAACAACATCAACGCTGGTAAATTCCCGAAATGGGATCTTTATATCCAAGTGTTAGATCCTAAAGATTTAAACAGCTTTGATTTTGACCCGCTTGATCCAACAAAAATCTGGCCGACGAACCTAGTTCCAGAAACTAAAGTCGGTACGTTAACGCTGAACCGTATGCCGAAAAACTTCTTCAATGAAACTGAACAAGTGGCATTGGCTCCAGGTAACTTAGTTCCAGGTATCGAGCCTTCAGAAGACCGTCTATTACAAGGTCGTATCTTCTCTTACTCAGATACACAAATGTACCGTTTAGGTGCGAACCACCAACAAATTCCAGTCAACCGTCCATTAGTTGCTGTAAACAACAACAACCAAGATGGTTACATGAATGTTGGCGGCACTTCATCAAATGTGAACTACGAGCCAAGCCGTATTGAGCCAAAACCAGCGACTGCGAAAGCGCGTGCGGTTGAAACGCCGCTTTCTGGCACAGTTCAGCAAAAAGGCGTGAAAGAGCAAAACTTCAAGCAGGCGGGTGAGCTTTACCGTTCATACTCTGCGAAAGAGAAAGAAAACTTGATCATGAACTTGGCGGCTGACCTTGGCAACGTGGAAGATTCAGAAACCAAGCACATCATGCTGTCTTACTTCTACAAAGCAGACGCTGACTACGGTACGCGTATGACTAAAGCAGTAAACGGCAACATCGCAACTGTGAAAGCAAAAGCAGCACAACTGAAAGACTAATTTCGATCAGTCTGAAGGATTGGTAACTAGGGTCTAGAACGTTACCTCAAAAAAGTCCTATGAAGCTCCATACCTTTCCTGCACCCTAGGGGGAGTTTCATAGGCACTCCTTAAATATTCATTTTTATGAAATGAATTATTTCTAATTCAATTCTACATTCGATTTCTGTTGGAGTTCATCATGAAAGTTATGCAACATTTGACTTTAGCCAGTCTTCTAGCGTTTGGTTCCGCATTCGCAAACGTGGCAATCGCGGAAGATATCTCCCCCGCTAAAGCAACTGCAAGCGATCAGATGACCTCACAACAGGAATTGATCGCAATTTTCTTTGCTGCAGCCAAAACTGGCAATGAAGAAGTCATCAATGAATTTCTTAAGCACGGTTTTCCGGTCGATGTGCGCAATGCTTCGGGTTTTACACCACTGATGATGGCGACCTATTATGGTCATCAAAATATTGTGACTCGTTTGCTAGAACAAGGTGCAGACCGCTGCGCACGTGACAATAAAGGCAACACCGCATTGATGGGTGCCATGTTTAAATTAGAATGGGCGATTGCAAAGCAATTACGCCAAGTGGATTGCGATGCAAATGCCAAAAAAATGGGGCAAAAGACTGCAGAACAGTTTGCGCGTGAATTTGGTCAAGAAGAAAAATATCGACAGTTACTCAAAAAATAGTGAGCTTGATCGCGCTCAGCTTCAGCAAAAAAATTGAAAAAAGTCGACGAATCGCGGTGATTTATAAGTTATTCCACTAAATCAATCGGCTTTTTATCAATAAAGTATGCTTTAATGCAAAGAGTTGATAAAAAACTGAAAGTCTTTATGTCTCCAATCATCCAATCCTTATTAGACACAGATCTGTATAAATTCACCATGCTTCAGGTGGTGTTACACAAATTTCCGCAAACCCATAGTGTGTATCACTTTCGTTGCCGTAACTTGGATGATACAGCCTATCCACTGGTTGAAATTTTGGATGATTTAAACATGCAGCTCGACATGCTTTGTCAGTTGAAGTTTAAAGATGATGAATTGCAGTATTTACGCAGTTTACGTTTTATTAAAAGCGATTTTGTTGATTATCTTGAATTATTTCAGCTTAAACGCCGTTTTATTAAAGCGGGTATTGATGATGAAGGTCGACTCGACATTTGGGTAGAAGGCCCAATGGTTCAAGCGATGATGTTTGAAATCTTTGTTTTAGCCATCGTCAATGAATTATATTTCCAACGTATTCGTACACCCGAAGTTTTAGCCGAAGGTGAGCGCCGTTTGCAACATAAGATTGCCTTGCTGAAGCAGTATGAAGCACGGCAAAATCCAAATGATCCACCATTCTTGGTCTCTGATTTTGGCACGCGTCGTCGTTATAGTTATGCATGGCAAAAGCATGTAATTGAAGAATTAAATCAGGCTTCACCGTATATTTTCCGCGGTACAAGTAATGTTCTGATTGCCAAAGACTTGAACATTACTCCAATTGGTACGATGGCGCATGAGTTCCTACAAGCATTCCAAGCGCTTGATGTTCGTCTACGTAACTTCCAGAAGTCTGCGCTAGAAACATGGGTGCAGGAATACCGCGGTGACTTAGGAATAGCCTTAACGGACGTTGTCGGTATGGATGCGTTCCTACGTGACTTCGATTTGTACTTTGCCAAACTATTCGACGGTTTACGTCATGACAGTGGCGACCCGTATGAATGGGGCGATAAAGCCTATGCACATTACAAAAAGCTTAAAGTCGATAGCAAAAGTAAAATGCTGACCTTTAGTGATGGTCTAAATATCGAAAAAGCGTGGGATTTGCATAATTACTTCAAAGACCGTTTCCAAGTTAGCTTTGGTATTGGCACCAACTTGACCAATGATATGGGGCAAACTGCGCTGAACATCGTACTGAAACTGGTTGAATGTAATGGTCAATCTGTGGCAAAAATTTCAGATAGTCCGGGTAAAACCATGACGGATAATGATACTTTCTTAGCGTATCTACGTCAGGTGTTTGACATCTCTGAAGTTAGCGCTTAAACACAGCATTAGATAAAAATAAAAAAGCCGAATCAATGATTCGGCTTTTTTATATCTAAAATATTGCTAAAGGAATGCAAAAATTCAGAATAATAGTGAAAATGACTTATGCTAAGATCGAATTTAATCGCACAAAATACAACACGAACAACGATGACAGTATCTACACTGAATTTTGGTCTGCTGATTGAAGCGGAAGAATTGGTTCCACATCTTGGTAATGAAAAACTACGGATCGTCGATTTGAGTCGTCGTTCGGTTTATGACCAATTGCATATTCCACATGCACTGCATGTGCAGCCGAAACTGTTAGTGCGCCAAGAAGAACAAGCGATGGGGCTTTTACCTGACCAAGCCGGTTTAGAACAGCTCATCAGCTATCTGAATATCAGTCCAGAACATCATGTAGTAGTGTATGACGATGAAGGTGGGGCATGGGCTGGTCGACTGATTTGGAACTTACATTGCCTCGGTTTTGAAAATACCAGTCTCCTCAATGGTGGCATCCATGCTTGGCTTGGGGCAGGCTTACCGACCTCGTCTGAAATTGAGCAATTTGAACCCGTGAGCCCGTTGGTTGAAGTAAGTGCGGAGGCGCGTGCTCAGTATCAAACAAATTATGATGAGCTATTGGCTCGTGTACAGCAGGAGCAGATCCAAGTATGGGACTGCCGTACCGAAGATGAATATACAGGCTTACGTTTAGCAGCGCGACGCGGCGGTCACATTCCGGGAGCACGACATTTCGAATGGAGTACTGCCCTTAACCGAGAAAATCATTTAAAATTGCATCCTTTAGAACGCACACAACAACGCTTAGAACAATTGGGATTCAATTTAAACGAACCTGTGGTGGTATATTGTCAGTCCCATCATCGGTCGGGCCTAGCTTATATACTGGGACGTTTACTCGGTTGGAATATTCGAGCTTATGATGGTGCGTGGAGCGAGTGGGGCAACCGACTCGATAGTCCTGTGATCACCGGAGAGTTGCCGTCTTGAGCCTTACATCTCAGTTAAAAAAACAAATTTTTATTCAAGCTCAGCGTGTTGTTCCACAGCACAAATTATCACGTATCGTCGGTAAATTGGCTGCGAGTGAAAACCCTGTGGTGAAAAATGCTGTGATTACCGCATTTAAAGCACAGTATGGCATCGACATGTCGATTGCTGAGCAAAGTAATGCCCTGAAATTTAAATCATTCAATGAATTTTTCACTCGTTCTTTAAAAGAAGGTGTACGTGTAGTTGATGCAAATGCCAACAGTGTTGTTTCACCCGCAGATGGTGCGATTTCACAACTAGGTAAAATTGAAAATGGTGACGTATTTCAGGCCAAAGGGCAGAAGTTCACCGTTGAAAACCTGATTGCCGATCCACAATTGGCAGAGCCGTTTAAAAATGGGCAGTTTGCTACGGTTTATTTGTCACCAAAAGACTACCACCGTGTACATATGCCATTTGCAGGAACATTGACAGAAACCCTGTATGTACCGGGTGAATTGTTCTCAGTAAACCAGACCACTGCTGAAAATATTCCGGGTTTATTCGCTCGTAATGAACGCATGGTCTGCTTATTTGATACAGAAGTTGGTCGTATGGCGGTCGTACTGGTAGGTGCAATGATCGTGGCAGGTATTGAAACCGTGGCTACAGGTAAAGTTAAACCGACAGGGCGTTTGGAACTGAATCAACACGATTTATTCTTAGAAAAAGGTGCAGAATTGGGCCGTTTCTATTTAGGTTCAACAGCGGTTGTGTTGTTTGAAGAAAACAAAATGCAATGGGATGCGACCTTTAAAGCCAACTCGACTGTGGTGATGGGCGAAGCTTTAGGGCATACCATTTAATGAATTCCCTGTCCTTTTAGGAGAGGGTTAGGGAGAGGTTTTTGAGCTAAGCTGATGTATTCAAAAAAGAATCCCTTCTAACCTCCCTTTATTGAAGGAATGAATAAAAAAAAGCGCCATCAGGCGCTTTTTTTAAATTCAAAATTTAGCGTTTTACGACAATCGAGTCGATACTGCTATGACGCAAAGTTTGCTGTGCAATCACGGCAGCTTCTTGTGAATCATAGGGGCCAGACACAACGCGATACCAAACTTTGCCATTTTCATTACTTTGGATCACATCGGCAGATAAGCCATTTAAAATAATTTCTGCACGACGGGCATCAGCTTGGTCAGGGTCATCATAGCTACGCACTTGCAAAATATAGCTTGCAGGGGCAGGTGTTGTTTCTGTGGCTTCAATACCCGGCTCAGTCGGTGTAGTGGTATCCGTTTCAGGTGCTTCAACGATCACCACGGTTTCTTTGGTATCTGTTTCAGGCACAGCTTGATCTGGAATCGGGGTGACTTGTTGCTGAGGCAACAGATCATAAAAACGGTAATCTTTATTGGTTTCTTCTTGGTAGTGTTCAGAGGTAATTTGACCTTTCGGTTTTACCGGCTCCCATGGTTTCCATAACATCAAGGCCACCAAGAAACTCAACACGATTAAAATGATCACAAGTGTACCTAACCATGCAGGAATCAATGGTTTTTTAGGCTGATTTGGCCGCTCTGATACACCGCGTTGCGTTTTTCCAAACACGAGGAAACCTCTTTAATTGTAATTGTTACGAACCTAGTGGGAACTGACCCAAAACCAAGTTCTGATTATTATATATTACATGACTGTCATGCTGTTTATGTTTAATTTTCACAATTTCAACATCTTCAATTTTTCATAAAAAGATGACTGAATATCCATGAAAATACAGGCTCATAAAGAGCCTGTATAGGCGTCAATGTATATGGTCATACATGGACGGATTCTAACGTATGCTAAGAATTGCTTACATTGATTCAGGCGCACTCACACCCAATAATTCAAGACCATTGCGTAAAACTTGCTGTACGTTTACAGACAGTAATAAGCGCGCTTGAGTCAGTTCTGCATCATCACCCAAGACTTTATTTTCGTTGTACCAACCATGGAACAACGCCGCTAATTCTTTCAAGTAGTTACCCACTTGGTGTGGTTCATAGCTGTTTGCTGCACGAACCACAATTTCAGGGTAAGCCGCAAGTTTAGCAAGAACTTCAGTTTCAGCTTCTAACTCAAGTTTAGCTGCAAATTGACGTGCAGCTTCAGCAGAGAATTGAACGTCTGTCGCAGCGGCTTTTTCGAGCATACGGCAGATACGTGCGTGTGCGTATTGGATGTAGTACACCGCATTGTCTTTGCTTTGAGACACAGCAAGGTCTAAGTCGAAGTCAATGTGTTGTTCTGATTTACGCATGACATAGTAGAAACGAGCAGCATCGTTGCCTACTTCTTTACGTAAGTCGCGTAAAGTCACGAATTGACCTGAACGAGATGACATTTGAACCATCTCGCCGCCACGCCATAGGCTCACAAATTGAACCAAAAGCACCGTCAATTTTTTAGAATCATAGCCAAGCGCATCAATCGCTGCTTTCACACGTGCAATATAACCGTGGTGGTCTGAACCCCAGATATCAATGATATCGGTATATCCGCGTTGTAGTTTATTTAAGTGATAAGCAATGTCGGATGCGAAGTATGTAGTTTGACCATTACGACGTTTCACAACACGGTCTTTTTCATCACCAAAATCAGTTGATTTGAACCAGATGTTGCCATCTTTTTCGTATAAGAAACCACGTTGATCGAGCATTTGTAATGCTTCATCAATTTTTTCAGTCAAGGTTGCTTCGCTGAACCATTGATTGAAAGTCACGCCAAATTCACCGAGGTCATCTTTAATGTCATCGAGAATGGCTTTCAGCGCAGCTTGATGGAACACACGGTAACCCGCAGCCAAATGGTTTTGTGAATTATGAATTAGGCCATCAATGTGTTTTTCTTTATCGCCTGAAACAACGACTTTATTGCCTTCGCTATCGAGTTCAGCGGCATATTGCACATCTTCTGGAACATCTTTGTAGATGTCGGCAACAGGGCGTACATAAGCATCGCCATCTTTGTCGATAATGCTTTGTGCGATTTCTTTAACGTAGTCGCCTTGGTATGCATTTTTAGGGAAGACCAGTTGTTGACCGGTCAATTCTAAATAACGCAAGTAAGTCGATGTCGCCAAGATATCCATTTGACGGCCAGCATCGTTGACATAGTATTCACGGTCAACTTTAGCACCTGTTGCTTCAAGAAGATTGGCAACGGTCATACCGTAAGCTGCGCCACGACCATGACCCACGTGTAGGCTAGACGTTGGGTTGGCTGAAACGAATTCCACTTGAACACGTTTTTCAGCATTGGCCTGTGTGCGACCGAACTGATCTTTCTGAGCTTGAATTTGGTCTAAGACAGCAAAACGTTGGTCAGCATTTAAAAAGAAGTTAATAAAGCCAGGACCTGCAATTTCTGCTTTGCTGATATCTGCGACTTCTGGAAGATTTGCCAGAATTTTTTCGGCTAAATCACGCGGCTTCATACCTGCAGCTTTAGAGGCAATCATGGCAATGTTTGACGCAAAGTCACCGTGGCTTCGGTCTTTGGTTCGGGTCAAATTGCTAGTATTGTTCCAGTCAGTTGGGAGTACACCTTCAGCTTGAAGGGATTGCACTGCATGATCGAGCGCTGCTTGTATTGCCGTATTCATAATCAGTCGAAAAATAAATGTCGCAGAAAAACGGTAAATATAGCAAATTTCAGACTCTTTAGGTGAACCCATTTGTTGCGAATAAAAAATATTCGATAAAAGTGAAGCATTGCTTATATCGAAGTAAAACGATATAAGTGGTTTAGCGATTCAGGATCACTGCTTGAGTATATGGACATGTCACAACCCACCCCTAAAATTTTTGGCAATGTGCCGAAGTTAGCTGCACGCTGGGCGCTGATTATCGTGCCGTTTATTTTGTCTTGTCTCATGAGCGGCATTATTTCGTTTATTAATATGCTCAGAAATTTAGGGTGGTTTGAGGGTTTTCTTACCCTATGGCTGCATAATTGGATGATTTCTTGGGCTATTGCTTTTCCCATTGTACTGATTTTATTGCCATTTGTTCGAAAGTTTACAGGCCTGCTGGTTGATATGTCAGGGCCACAGCCACCTGCAAAATAAGCCTGCATGTAAGTCACAGTTGAGTAAAACGGTGACTTACTGCATTTCGCTTTAAATATTTATAGGCTATCGCGACAACTTACTGCTTTAGAGAGTAATTCGGCTTTGTTGTTTTGGAAGGTATAGAGTTTTGAGGAATTAAACACTTTAATGACTTTGGCCTGAGCGACAGCGGTTTTAAAGCTTTGGAACTTTTGCTGATGGGCTGTCTCAAACGGATTTCCAAAGTTTTTATTGTCGAGCAGAATTTGAATTTGCCCCACATTTGTATCATGTGCTTTTAGGATCTCTTGGCCATCCGCGTTGCTTATACTGAAAGTTGGGCGCTGAGTGCTGATTTTGCAATTCAATTTGAGGCTCAAGGTGAAATTATCTGCCGATTTATTTTTGAGGGTAGATGTGCCTTGTTGATCATTTTCAATATAGATCCACTGATTTTTCGGCATATTGGTCAGTAGGGTTTCTAACTGTTGTTGGGTACTTTTGCTGATATCGACAGTGCCTTTTTTATCGATTTCAGGGGCTTTTTCTTTACCGAGCATGCCCATCACTTTGTCGCTGACTGTGCTACTGGTTTTGGAAATGGTCTGGCAAGCGCTTAAGCTACTGATGATTAGAATGAATGGTAGTGTATAGATGGCAGGTAAATGCATAGATTTTATTGTTCTATTAAATTTTCGGATCGGCAAAGTTTAACGGTTCTACGCATAAAGCTCAAACCTGCGGCCAATCTCCTTTGAGGAGGACTGCTGCAGGCGGCTAAAGCAGCCATTCTACACAGGCACGAATAATCCCTAGTGCGAGGCCAATAAAACCACCGACCACGACACCATTGACTCGAATCATATGCAAGTCGCCACCGACTTCGTTTTCGATCTTATCGATCATTTCACGTGAGTCCCATTCGTGTATACGTTCACTGATAAACCGAATGACTTTTTCGCTATATTGATCGGAGAGATTGATGGCAATATCACTCATTTTTTCATTCAGCAATTGGCGTACAGCGACATTAGAGACAATATTTTCGCCCACTTGTTGAATGGCGACACGTAGGTTTTGTGCAATACCTGAGTCCGGCTTTTGTAGATCAGATTTAATCGCATCACATAAAATCACAACAGCGCCGCTTAAAAAGTTAAGCATTTGTGGGCTGTCTAATAAAGCGTCCTTGGTGCTATTCAAACGTTGGCTGGCTACACTTTGATTGTCTGCCAACTCATGCATGAGTTGCTGTGCCATTTCTTCAATTTTTCGACGCCAAGGATGTTCTGGATCGGCCAACATAGATTCGACACGGCTCACCAATGAATCAATGGTGCGTTGTTGTACATCAATGCCGATCCAGCTTGCACCTTTGGCGAGCTTCCAAACCCCGAGTTCTTTAAACAACTGACGTGATAAATCACGGGTTTGTTCAGGGTGCTGTAACATCCAGTCATGGGCTAAATCTAATCCACGTTGCAGGACATCTTGATGGAAATCATTTTCTAAAACTGCTCGCAGCATTTCACTGGCAAGATGGTTGACTTGCGTATTGCGTACCCATTGCACGCTGTTATTTTGGATAAATCGTCCAATTTGTTCCTGACCGACAAATTCGAAAATTTTCGGTACCGTTTGCTGAATGACTTGAGTCACTTGCGCATTATTGTGCGGATTGGCCAACCATTTCCCGACGGCAAGAGAGAGATCCGTCTCCGCTAAACTTTTTTCAACCACTTGTGGTGAAAGAAAATTTTCCTGAACAAAGCGGCCCATGGACTCAGCAATGCGCGCTTTATTGCGTGGAATAATTTCTGTGTGGTCACGTAAAAATTTAGGAATCGGAATACGACCAAAGGGATTGCGAAATAAAACGGTTATCGCATACCAGTCTGCCAAACCACCAACCACGCCAGCTTCTGCTGAAAGCATCAAAATATGAATGAGCCAAACATATTCGGGCAGTAATTTAGCTGCGATCATCAATGCAATCCACGCCAGCACCGCCACCACCAAAGCAATGGTGGCGAAGCGTTTACTGCGTTGCAGACTAGATGAAACAGCGGGCTGTTCAGTTGGGCTCATCAATGATCGGGTCTCTATGGGTTGACTTATTTAGAGGTGGGCTCAGCGGCTACAGGCAAAGGATTTCCTTGGCTGTCTAAACCATATTTAGCTCCGAGTGACTGCAAAATCAAGCGAGCATCAAAGGCATCCTGAGGGGCTTTGGCACGATCTTTATAGCAAGTAATACTGTAGGAAACTTGAGTTGGATCGAGTGTGACCACCTGTGGAACGTCATAAAACGGGCCTGGCCAAAAACCAGGATGGCGACGGTAATAGCCATATGGATAAGGCATTGGGTCTGGGTAAATCACCGCTTGGCGCGGCGGTTTTTGACTCCGATTACTCGGGTCATCCATGACTTTAAAATATTGAAAGCCATTGTGTAGGGTGGTTTGAGCGGCTTTAACCAAGGTGATTTCTTCGGCAGTACCATAGCTCATATTGGGTCTAGCTTGGAAGCTAATCCGATAGCTTTGAGCATTTAATGGTGTCGCAGAATATTGACCGAGTTGTTCAAAGGTCAAAGGTTTTGATGGGGTTGTGGCACAGCCAGTTAAACCGAGTGCTGCGGTTATGGCTGCTGCGATAATGAGTTTGTTCATGCGCATACTCCTGTTTAATCGGTTCATGGCAAGGGGAGATACTGGCCAAAAGCCGTCAATTAAAAGCTAGAATTGGGCTGGGTTAAAAATTCCAATTCCTCTGCTGTAGATGTTCTGCCCAATACCGCATTGCGATGCGGGTAACGTCCAAATCGATCGATAATCACTTTATGCTTTTTTTCAAATTCTAAGTTGATCGGATTGCCCAGTTGCTCAAATAATTTTAACGCGCTTTGATGGATTTTTGTCGATTCGCTATGCATAAAGGGCATATATAAAAATGAGCGCTGTTCAGGGCTTAATTGTAGATCTAAACCCTGCGCGATGGCTTCTTGTGCAAGCGCCAAAGCCAGTGCATCTTGGGCAAAAGCCAAGCCAGAGTCACGGAATAAATTTCGCGAAAACTGATCTAAAACAATAATTTCAGCCAAGCGACCTTCGGCTGTGGTGCGCCATTGCCACAGTTCTGCTTGACTGGCCGCTTGATGGATGTCTTTAAACTTTTTTTCGATTAAAACATCAAAATTATTGCTTTTAGCGAACCAATTGGGCTGATTTTCTGGGTTAAACCAAAATTCGAGAATATCTTGATAATTCATAAGTTTTAAGCATTATTAGCATATATTTGTTTATAAAATCACAAATTTCAAATGTCATATAGAGTAAGTTTGTGATAAAAAATTGCCAAAATAAAATCACGGTTTGTCTCAAAACTATACAGTGGGTCATATGCCCACTTCAAATCGCGTTATACTGATATAAACTGATGATTTTATTTTAGTAGTTTCTTCCATTTAAGCGAGATAGCAATGAGTCAACCCGAATCGACCTCTCAAGACATTTTACCGACTTGGGTAGATTCTTCGCTGATTAAAGGAATGTTGCGCGGTATTGAGCGCGAAAGCTTACGTATGCAAAGCAACGGTTTCTTGTCTCAGGCCGACCACCCCCAAGCCTTGGGTGCGGCTTTGACTCATCCGCATATTACGACAGACTATTCTGAAGCTTTAATGGAATTTATCACACCGCCAAAAGAAACCATTACCGAGGCGTTGAACTATCTGCAAGATATTCATGCTGTTGCGCATACGCATTTGGAACATGGTGAGAAACTTTGGCCGTTGTCGATGCCGTGCATGTTGGATAAAGACGAAGACAGTATTCGTTTAGCGCAATATGGCAGCTCGAATATAGGACGTTTTAAAACCTTGTACCGTCGTGGTTTAGGGGTGCGTTATGGTCGCCGGATGCAGACCATTTCAGGGGTGCATTATAATTTATCCTTCCCAGATCATTTCTTTGAAGCACTTCAACAGCATGAAACTGACGACGCCCTCAAGGCATTGAGCTTACAGGATTATCGCAGTCATCGTTATTTCGGCCTGATCCGTAATTTTATTCGTTTAACGCCATTGGTGATGTTTTTGGTTGGGGCGAGTCCGTCGGTGTGTAAATGTTTTATGACTGGACGTGAACATCAGCTGTTACCGCTCTTAAAAGGCACGCTATTTTTACCCTATGCAACGGCGCTGCGTATGGGAAATTTTGGCTATCAAAATTCAGCACAAAAACAGTTAGGGATTCACTACAACGACATTCAGGCGTATTTGGAAGGTTTGCAAAAAGCGGTGCATACCCCGTATGCCGCATTTAGTCATTTAGGTTTAAATGATGAACAGGGTGAACCGATTCAAATTAATGACCATGTGTTGCAAATTGAAAATGAGTACTACAGTTTGGTTCGTCCGAAACAAGTGCCGCAGGATGGTGAAACACCGTCTGAAGCCCTGCAAAATCGTGGCGTAGGTTATGTTGAATTACGCGCGGTAGATGTCAATCCTTATAGCCCGATTGGAATCAATGAAGACACGGCAGGCTTGCTCGAAGTGGTGGCTTTGTACTGTTTATTGCAAGACAGTCCAGCGTTGTTAGATGCCGAACAAAATGAAATTGAGAAAAATCAGGCGGAAGTAGTGAACCGTGGTCGTGCGCCAAATGCGGTGATTTTACAGCAAGGTCAGGCAATTCCAATTGAAACATGGTGTCGTACACATGTTGCAGCGATGCAACCGTTGGCTGAATTGCTGGATGATTCTTACAATACAGATATTTACACTCAGGCAATGGCTGTGATGCAATCACGCATCGATGAAGTCGATGAAACATTGTCGGCACGTATGATTAGCGATACTTTAGAACAAGGTGGAACTTGGGGCTTTGGTAGCTTTATGGCCTTACAACATGCTGAAGTGTATGAGCAGCATGTCTTGAGCCCTGAAACTGCAGCATATTTTGCACAAGCTGCTGAGCAGTCTTTAGAAAAACAGGCTGAACTTGAGCAAGACTGCACCTTGAGTTTTGAAGAATATTTGAAAAACTTTAGATAAAAAATTTTAAGAGGATTTACCATGAAATGGAGTTTCCGCTTCGTGAGTGGTTTGTTGTTTTTAGCCAGCGTGATCGGTATGTCTTTTGCGCTGTTTTTAGAACATGTACAAGGCTTAGAGCCTTGTCCGTTGTGCGTATTCCAACGTATTGGTTTGATTGGACTCGGCATCATTTCATTGATTGCGTTGATTCACAATCCAGCATCGAATTGGGGTAAACGCATTTACGCATTGTTGGGGACACTATCAATTCTTTGGTCTGCTGGGGTGGCTGCGCGTCATATTTGGCTGCAAAACTTACCGCCAGACAAAGTACCGAGCTGTGGCCCAGGACTGGATTATTGGGTAGAAACGCTGCCGTTAAAATCGGTCTTTGAGCAAGTGCTGACAGGCTCTGGTGAGTGTGCCAAAGTGGATTGGACGTTCTTGGGACAATCCTTACCGGTTTGGTCATTGGTGTTTTTTGCGGTATTAACCTTGCTCAGTCTTTGGCAGTTATTGCGTAAATATCCAAGCAAACCAGTCCCACGTTTACGTGATAAATTTTAATTTAGTGATACATAAAAAAGCCCTCAGTTGAGGGCTTTTTTTTATGAGTCTCAATGGGGGGTACGTTAGGTTAGGGCAATGCCTTCCACACTTTCCAAGTCCATCATAAATTCATAGATATGATCACAAGCTTTATCGTCATTGTTTGGATAGAACCAATGCACGATTTGCTCAGCCACTTGCGGATGATGCTGAATTTCGAAATGGTTCAAGCCATAAAAAATCGCTTTATGTGAATCTGGCACTTTCAGTTGATACCGTGCATTTGGGTGTTCCCCCAATGCACTTTTTACACTGACCAAGTAATCTCCAATCACATGTCGCGTTTTATTGCGACGATGTTCATATTCGATGGTCCCTGCCACGAGGTAGGTATTGATATGCGATGGAATCGGGGCTGGTTTACGGTTGTCGTCCATGAGTCCAATACGGACATCATTATGTTCCCAATCATCATCACGCACGCTGCCATAGCGCAAATCTAAAATGCCGTTACTGCGAATATTCACCACGTGGCCCACGATTTTGACCAAAGGGAAACGCCCCAATTGATCTTGCAGATGAAATCCGATACGTTCAAGCACAGCACCATGATGCGGTGAGCCTAAGCAGACTAGATTTTCGACTTGATGAATCCATTGATACATATTTTGTTTGCCATAAAAAATGGCACTACGGGACACTAAGCCCCCCATACTATGACCAATTAAGTCGATACTGGTAATACCCGGGTTGCGACGGACCAAATCTTCTAATGTATTGGCAAGGCTGCGACCATTGGTCGAGATACGACGACCCGTGTTGTAATTTAAATACAGCATGGTGTTGTGGTCACGTTGTGACAGTAATTTTTCACCAATGCCGCCATATTTGGCTGTCGACCATGACAGATGATTCATGCACAGCCCATGAATTAACAGGGTAATACGACCGTTTAATTCGCCTTTTTGTACCGCACCATAATGGTCGTAAACCACCATCGGTAAGGCCATCGGGTTGTGATATTTCAGTAAATAGTCGCCCAAGACCCCATTCAGTGCGCCCACTAAAAAATGTAAAGACGGGGTGAGGGGTTTGTCGTGTAAGCGTGGGAATTTTTCAATAATGCTACGCAGCGTTGGTGCAAGTAAATAATTGCCATAATTGAAAAAAGTGTTGTAAGAAAATTCGTAAATCCGTGCAATGGTCGGCTGCTTATGAAAGGCTTTCGAGCCTTGTTCGCTCATTCCAAAAATACTGATTAAAATTTCACGTTGAATGTTTTTGATCAAGTCATGCACGACATCACTAAAACGCATTGTCACGAGTTGTGCCAAACCTTCCAGCACATCTGCTTGACTGGGTGGAGTGCGGTCCCATTTACAATAGGTTTCATGCAATGGTGTTAAGCTAGGCATAATGTTCCTATCCTTACATTCAATGCTATCCCTCGATTGTATTTATTACTGGAATAGCCTGAAGTTTCATTGTTTATTTTATAAAATTCTCACGAACAGCTTTTACAATACCGATAACAGACCTGTCGGTGAATGCCTTTTGTCTGACAATTTTACTAAAAATTCAAATTTAGAAAATGTGACGCAGTTAGCATTTATATGCCACTTTTAAAGCAATTTAAAGATCAATTTGGAATCAAAATGATGAATATTGTGTATTTGCATGGTTTTCAAAGTAACTCAAATTCAGTGAAAGGACAGATACTGCGGCGCCATTGCGCAGACTTAAATGGGGTGCACGTGCATTTGCCAGATTTGAATATGCCACCGCTACAGGTAATGCAGCAGATGTCAGAGCTGATTGAAGGTTTGGATAATGTGGTTTTGGTCGGTAGCAGTTTAGGTGGCTTTTATGCGACGCAGTTGATGGCACGTCATCACATTCCTGCGGTGCTCATCAATCCTGCGGTCTATCCATGGCAATTATTTCGTGATTTATTTGGTGAGACGGCATTGCCTTATCAGGTGACTGAAACGTGGTGCTTGGATGATGCACAGCTCAATCAAATGCAGGCTTTGGCGGTATCTAAGGTTGAGAACGCAGATCAACTGTTGGTCTTGCTCCAACAAGGTGATGAAACCTTGGATTATCGATATGCCGCTGGTTTTTATAGTGCGGCTCAAGCCGGCATGGCCATGTTGATCACTGAGGTGGGTGGAACGCATGGCATGGATAACTTTGCAGAAAAAATACCCATGCTCTTGCAGTTTTTGGTAGATGCTGTCAAAAATATGCCTAAATAAAATGATCCAATACAAATGCTGAAAAGTTAGATCCAACATACAAAAAATGGGCAGTTACGACATAATTTGACGTTTAAATTGTTTAAGAAAATGGCGGCTGATCGCAAGAGATATGCATTTTAATAAAAAAGCATATACTGTAGCGCTTGAAGAAATGTTTTAACCAAAAAAGCAGGGAATTTTGCAACGTGACGCAATATACGGCTCAATCACTTGAAGTTTTATCTGGCCTAGATCCGGTACGTCGTCGTCCGGGTATGTATACAGACACTACACGACCAAACCATTTGGCGCAGGAAGTGATAGATAACTCCGTCGATGAAGCGCTTGCAGGTCATGCCAACAAAATTACTGTGACGGTTTATAAAGATGGTTCTTTGTCGGTAGAAGACAATGGACGCGGTATGCCTGTTGATATTCATCCTGAGTATGGCCAAAGCGGGATTGAAATTATTCTGACCAAATTACATGCCGGTGGTAAGTTCAGTACCGATAACTACCAATTTTCAGGTGGTTTACACGGTGTGGGTATTTCGGTGGTGAACGCACTGTCAGATCGTGTTGAAGTGGAAGTTCAGCGTCAAGGCAATCTATATAAAATGGCCTTTGAACATGGCGTTCCTGTGGCACCGCTTGAGGTGTTGGAAGGTAAATGCGCTAAACGTGCAACGGGTACTACCGTGCATTTTTGGCCTGAAGCCAAATATTTTGATTCGCCTAAATTTGCGCTGAAAGCCTTAAAACACAACTTAAAAGCCAAGGCTGTTTTGGCGGCAGGCTTGCAGATTATTTATATCGATCAAATCAACAACGAAAAGATCGAATGGCAATTTGAAAATGGTCTGGTCGACTATTTGATGGATGAGCTACAAGACCGTGACATCGTTCCTGTTCCTGCATTTGTGGCGACTGGTGAAGCTGAACGTGCTAGTGCTGAATTTGCCATTTGCTGGAACGTTGAAGGCGGCGAACAGATTCAAGAAAGTTATGTCAATTTGATTCCAACTGCGCAAGGCGGTACACATGTCAACGGTTTACGTTCGGGTGTGACAGATGCGATTCGTGAGTTCTGTGAATTACGTAACTTGTTGCCGCGTAATATGAAGCTGTCTGCCGAAGATGTGTGGGATGGTGTCAACTTTATTCTGTCTTTAAAATTCCAAGAGCCACAATTTTCGGGTCAAACTAAAGAACGACTTTCAAGCCGTGAAGCCTCTAGTGTGGTGTTAAATATTGCCAAAGATGCCTTTGCACTGTGGCTGAATCAAAACTCCGATATTGCTATGCAACTGGCAGAAATGGTGATTGCCAAGGCCGGTCGCCGTTTAAAAGCTGCGAAAAAAGTTGAACGTAAGAAAATCGTTTCAGGTCCAGCTTTACCGGGTAAACTGGCTGACTGTGTGGGGCATACCCTCGAAGAATCAGAACTGTTTATTGTGGAAGGGGATTCTGCAGGTGGTTCTGCCAAACAAGCACGTGATAAGAACTTCCAAGCGATCATGCCGATCCGCGGTAAGATTTTAAATACTTGGGAAGTGTCTTCTGATGAAGTTTTAGCATCGCAAGAAGTACATGATATTGCGATTGCGATTGGTGTAGATCCGGGCAGTGATGATTTGTCAGAACTACGTTATGGAAAGATTTGTATCTTGGCCGATGCCGACTCGGATGGTTTGCACATTGCGACTTTACTCTGCGCACTGTTCGTCAAACATTTCCATACTTTGGTTGAGGAAGGACATCTGTTTGTGGCGATGCCACCGCTGTTCCGTATAGATGACAATAAAGATGTGCACTATGCTTTGGATGAGGATGAACTGGAAAGCATCTTAAAGAAATGTAAAACCAAAAATCCACAAATTACTCGATTCAAAGGTTTGGGTGAGATGAACGCGAGTCAGTTGCGTGAAACGACTATGGATCCCGATACACGTCGTTTAGTGCAACTGGACTTGGATGACGTACAGTTTACTTCAGGTTTACTCGACAAATTATTGGCGAAGAAGCGCTCTTCAGACCGTAAACACTGGCTAGAGCAGAAGGGTAATTTGGCCGATTTGGCGGTTTAAAATGGCAATAAGGAAAAAAACCACGCAAGTGGTTTTTTTTGCTTTAAATTTAGGAAAAGCTGCATGATTTGTGTGCTAAAACACCGTATTTTTTGAAAAACGTCGCAAAATTGTTCAATTATAGGTCAAATGTTGGATACAAGTTTGTATGCATCTTTGCGGTGATTTTATGGTGTTTGGATCGAACCATAAAAAATTACAAGCAAGTTTTTTGAATATAACCATATGAAAAATAATATTTAAAAATAAATAAAAGCACTCAATCAAAATAAAAAATAAGGCTTGGCACAGTTATTGAATTGCTCTGTTGTGATGAAAGACAACAAATGCATTTTAAAAATGTGACTTACAAGCTTAGGTTGGGAGTGTGAATAATGTTTCAACGCAATGTATTTGCTAAAAGTATTTTAGCGGCAACGATGACTGGGGCGATTGCTTTAACGGGCTGTTCAAAACCTGCAGAAGAAAAAACAGAAAGTGCTGCATCTGAACCAAAAGCGGCTGCAGCAAGTGGCGATACTATTAAAGTCGGGATCTTACATTCGCTGTCAGGCACGATGGCGATCTCAGAAACTTCTCTTAAAGATACGGCCTTGATGGCGATTAATGAAATTAATGCCAATGGCGGGGTATTGGGCAAAAAACTAGAACCTGTGGTGGTTGATCCGGCATCGGACTGGCCATTATTTGCAGAAAAAACCCGTCAGTTGATTACCCAAGACAAAGTGGCCGTGATTTTTGGCTGCTGGACGTCGGTATCTCGTAAGTCGGTTTTACCCGTGGTTGAAGAATTAAATGGCTTATTGTTCTACCCTGTTCAGTATGAAGGTCAGGAACAGTCTAAAAATATTTTCTACACAGGCGCTGCACCGAATCAGCAAGCGATTCCTGCTGTTGAATACCTGATGAGTGAAGAGGGTGGAAAGGCAGAACGCTTTGTACTGTTGGGCACGGACTATGTTTACCCACGCACTACCAACAAAATCTTACGTGCATTCTTGAAGTCGAAAGGCATTGCCGATGCAGACATCATGGAAGAATATACCCCATTTGGTCATAGCAATTATCAAACTATTGTGGGCAATGTGAAGAAGTTTGCGGCAGGGAAAAAGACTGCTGTGATCTCGACCATTAACGGCGATTCAAATGTGCCATTCTATCGTGAATTGGGCAACCAAGGCATCAAAGCTGCGGATATTCCAGTGATGGCGTTCTCTGTGGGTGAAGAGGAATTACGCGGTATCGATACCAAGCCGCTGGTCGGACACTTGGCATCGTGGAACTACTTCATGTCAGTGAAAAATCCAGTGAATACTGAATTCACCAACAAAATGAAGCAGTATGCCGTGGAATACAAACTGCCAAATGCCGATAAATTTGTGACCAATGACCCGATGGAAGCTACCTATGTCGGCATCAATATGTGGAAACAAGCGGTAGAAAAAGCAGGAAGCACAGATGTCGATAAAGTGCGTGAAGCTATGGCCGGCCAAGAATTTAAAGCGCCATCGGGCTATACCTTGCAAATGGATGCGTCGAACCATCATTTGCATAAACCAGTCATGATTGGTCAGATCCGTGCCGATGGTCAGTTTGATGTGGTACACAAAACCGCAAAAACCATTGCTGCAGAGCCATGGAGCCCGTACATCCCTAAATAATTCAATCCGAATGCCTACTGCCATTGTGTAATAGGCATTTTTTGATGTGATCCCTAGAAGGGGTTGTTCTATTACTCTATTGGGATGCTTATAAGATGAAAAAATTACGCAATTTCCCGATCCTTTTTCTATTCCTGAGTCAATTATTCTGTCTGCAAATCGTGCATGCAGAAACAGCAGCGGATGTGGTGTCTACGGTGCAATCTGTGCAGCAAGGTGATGCCATTCAGCAGTTTGTTCGCGGGAGTTTTACCGAGCGACGTAGTTTACTAAATCAGTGGCCGGGCGATATTGAATCCTTAGATCAGTTGGCCGCATTGGTCGAAAAAGACCAGTTATATAGTGGTCAAAGCGGTCAAACCTATATTTTAGAAACTGACGAAAAATTATTGAGCTATCCTGATTTGCAAACCGTGACGGATTGGCCTGCCGATTTATCTCAAGTCACCTTGGTGAATACCCTTCGTAAAGCCTTAACTTTTGCGCAAGCGAAAGAAAAGCTGCAATCGGATGATTTAAACCAGCGTTTAGATGCGATCGATATTTTAGAAAATAACTTGGCTGAGTTGGATGTTAAAAATATTAATCAATTGTATTTAAATGAAAAAAATAACAAAGTTAAAGCCCGTTTAGCGCAGCTCAAAGCACGCTTGGACTATCGAAACCCTGATGTTTTACAAAAAATACAGGCGGCTAAAGTGCTGCAAGATTCTAACCGTCCCGATGTGTTGGCAATGGTGGAGCAGGAATTACAACAAGCCAATCTGCATCCCGAGTTAAAAGCCGCACTGACAGAAGCCAAGAGCAATATTAAAACCCGTATTCAGGCCAGTGAATGGACTGGACATGTCTTTTCCGGACTGAGCACGGCCAGTATTTTACTGCTGGCGGCGTTGGGCTTAGCCATTACGTATGGCCTGCTAGGCGTGATTAATATGGCGCATGGTGAACTGATCATGATCGGGGCCTACACCACTTATGTGGTGCAAAGCCTGTTTAAGAGTTATCTCAGTAGCTATGTCGATTGGTACTTGATTGCCGCGATTCCTGCTGCGTTTTTTGTTAGCGCTTTGATTGGCATGTTGATTGAACGTGCCGTTATTCGTCCCTTGTATGGCCGTCAATTGGAAACACTATTAGCCACCTTTGGTGTGAGCTTAATTTTGATGCAATTGGTGCGCATGGTTTTTGGTGCGCAGAATGTCGAGGTGTCGAATATTTCATGGCTGTCAGGGGGCATCGCTGTAACACCGAGTATGATGCTGCCTTATAACCGCATTGCCATTATTGGCTTTACCGTTGCGGTACTGTTGTTGCTGGTTTATTTACTAAATAAAACCCGTTTTGGTTTATTTGTTCGTGCCGTGACGCAAAACCGTCAAATGGCACAGGCCGTAGGTATCCGTTCTAGCCGCATTGACATGATGGCTTTTGGTTTAGGTTCGGGGCTTGCAGGTCTAGCAGGCTGTGCCTTAGCACAAGTCGGCAATGTCGGTCCTGATTTAGGACAAAACTATATTATCGATGCGTTCTTGGTGGTTGTGGTGGGTGGTGTTGGCCAAGTATGGGGCGCAGTACTGGCTGCCTTAGGTCTAGGTGTCAGTGGCACTGTGCTGGAAATCGGCATGGGTGCGGTCTTAGCGAAAATTATTCTACTGGTTCTTGTGATTTTGTTTATTCAAAAACGTCCACAAGGTTTGTTTGCCATCAAAGGCCGTTTTGTGGAGTAAGCGCATGAAAATCACTTCGTTATTATCGGATAAACCCTATAGCGGTATGGCGATTGCCGTGTGCTTTGCCATTTTGCTGATTTTGCCTTGGTTACATGTATTGCCCGCCGATTCAGCACTGCATTTATCAGCGTATTGGGTCACGCTCATTGGCAAGATTATGTGTCTCGCCTTGGTGGCATTGGCCTTAGATTTGGTTTGGGGCTATGCCGGCATTTTAAGTTTGGGACATGGTCTGTACTTTGCCTTGGGCGGCTATGCCTTCGGTATGTATCTCATGCGTGAGGCGGCAGGCGATGGCTTACCCGACTTTATGCGCTTTTTGAGTTGGACTGAGCTACCGTGGTACTGGATGGGTACTGAACATATCGTGTGGGCATTGGCTTTGGTGGTTTTAGTTCCGGGATTGATTGCCTTCATTTTTGGCTTCTTTGCCTTCCGCTCAAAAATTAAAGGCGTGTATTTTTCAATTATTACCCAAGCTATGACCTTTGCTGCGGCGCTACTGTTTTTTCGCAATGAAACCGGCTTTGGCGGTAACAACGGCTTTACCGGTTTTAAAACCATCTTAGGTCTAGATATTACCTCTGCACCAATGCGCGCAACCTTGTGTTTCCTCACTGCACTGACTTTGCTGGTCTGTTTTGTCGGTTTACGCCACCTGATGAATAAACCCTATGGTCGTGTACTTGGTGCAATTCGTGACAGTGAAAACCGTTTGCAATATTTAGGTTATCGCACCTTATGGTACAAGCTCTCTGCATGGGTCTTGTCCGCTGTGATCGCAGGGATTGCAGGCGCTCTGTATGTCCCTCAAGTCGGTATTATTAACCCGAGTGAAATGAACCCTGTCAATTCGATTGAAATGGCGGTGTGGGTGGCTGCAGGGGGGCGCGGTACGCTGATTGGCCCAATTTTGGGTGCAGGTTTAATCAATGGGGTGAAGACCTATTTTACGGTGGCTTATCCAGAGGCATGGCTATTGATTTTAGGTGCGCTGTTTATTGTGGTAACGATATTCCTGCCAAAAGGTTTGATTGGGCTATTAGAGCGGTTTAAAAAGGAGCGTAGCGAATGAATGATCAATGGGTTCAACCGCATGGCGGTCATGCTGCTGAAGTCTATGGGCGACCAAAGGAGCAGGGTGCAGATTTCAGTCACGGTATAGCCCTGTATTTGGAAAAAGTCAGCGTTTGGTTTGATTCTTTCCGTGCATTAAATGATTTGTCGTTATATATCAAAGAAGGTGAGCTGCGCTGCATCATTGGTCCCAATGGTGCAGGAAAAACCACGCTGATGGATGTGATTACAGGGAAAACTCGCCCAACAGAAGGTTCGGCTTTTTTTGGGCAAACCTATGATTTGGCAAAAATGAGCACAGAGCAAATTGCAGAAGCTGGGATCGGTCGTAAGTTTCAAAAGCCAACTGTATTTGAAAATTTTACCGTGATGGAAAACCTGTTATTGGCAGCGCCGAAAGATAAACGGGTGAAAAAGAGTTTTTTCAGCAAGCTTGATCCAGATGCGCAAAATGCCTTGGACGAATCTTTAGCACAAATCCGCTTAGAAGAATTGATCTATAAACCGGCAGGGCTGTTGTCACATGGTCAAAAGCAGTGGTTAGAAATAGGCATGCTACTGATGCAGCGTCCAAAGTTGATTCTGCTGGATGAACCTGTAGCAGGGATGACCGATGCTGAAACAGAGCGTACCGCAGAGCTGTGTTTAGAGTTGAAAAAGAACCATACCCTTGTTGTGGTTGAACATGACATGAGCTTTATTGACACCATCAGTGAAAAAGTCACCGTATTGGCGCAAGGTGCGATTTTGGCCGAGGGTACATTGGCCGAAGTCCAAGCCAATGAAGATGTCATTGAAAAATATCTTGGACGTTAAGGAGCAGACCATGTTAGAAGTCAAAGACGTCAATCAGTTTTATGGTGGCAGTCATATTTTAAGAGATGTGACATTTGCCGCTCCCGTGGGGGCGTGTTCAGTGGTGCTTGGGCGAAATGGTGTGGGTAAAACCACCCTCTTAAAATGTTTAATGGGCATTTTACCGATCAAGTCTGGGCAGATCTTAATGGATGGCAAAGACATTTCTAAACTGAGTCCAGAGCAACGTGTACGCGAAGGATTGGCTTATGTACCGCAAGGACGGGACATTTTTTCAACCTTGACCGTTGAAGAAAATATTTTGATTGGGATGGCAAAATTTAAAGGCGCTAAGACCCGAAAAGTGCCAGAACATCTCTATGAGATTTTCCCCGTATTGGATGAAATGAAACATCGTCGAGGTGGGGATTTATCTGGTGGTCAGCAGCAACAATTGGCGATTGCCCGTGCGCTTGCTTCCGAACCACGGGTATTGATTTTAGATGAACCGACCGAAGGTATTCAGCCCTCGATTATTAAAGATATTGGTCGTGTTATTCGTCAGTTAGCCGATGGCGGAGAAATGGCGATTGTTTTGGTTGAACAGTTTTATGATTTTGCAGAAGAACTGGCTGATGAATATACCGTGATGGCGCGGGGGCAAGTGATTGCACAAGGTGTCGGTAGTGAAATGCCTGAAAAAGGCATTCGGGAATTGGTGGCGATTTAACATTTAGTTGACGGCGATGTGTGGCGGGCTTGTATCAATCAAGCTCGTTACGCTTTTAATGCAATTTACTACGCTCAAAAAATCGTTGCTGGTCATGGCAGTTGCATCAAAAAAACGAGGGGCTTCAAAAAAAAATTTGTTTTAAGCCATAAGCTTAAGTTGTTCTCAGCATCGTCATTTGAAGTTTCAGCATGTCGTGCTTAAGTGATGCTAAGCGCAGTACTGAAACTTGGGTAAAGGGCGAATGGGCATCCATCAGTATTCGATCAAATGCGGCCGAATATACAAAATATCTGCTTTATTTTTATGTGGATTATATTAATCTAAATGTACGACATAACAAGAAGATAAGAATATGGACGCGATATTATATTTGATCCCACCGAATGATTTGGAAACACTGATTTTAGAAGCAGAAACCCCTCAAGATGTCTTGGATTCACCCTTTGTACAACACTCCTTATTTTTAGGGGAAGCGTGGCAAGAGTTGAATCCATTATTAAGCGTGAACAGTGATTCAGTTGCGGCACTGTATGCCATTCAGGCAGAACATCCATTGTCAGAGCGACGCCCGGGACTGAGCCTTGCAGTGCATTACAATACTGTAGTTCGCGTTGCAGAAATCCATCAGGCATTACAACAGTTAAGCGTGGATGAAATCAAAAAACGTTATTTGGTCATGATTGCAGAAAACGCACCTGAGCAAGAGCTCAAATTGGCCGAATTAAAACTGCTTTTTTTACAGTTACAAGATCTTTATCGTGATGCGGTGCGTCATAACCTATCGGTGCTGAGTGTGATACAAGATGGTATTCGTTTGGATAAATTACCATAAACACAGCTCAACACGGGTTATAACTGAAGTTGCATCAGGACGAGATCACGCCATTCACCAAACTTTTGTCCCACTTCAGGCATATAACCTGTTTGCTTAAAGCCTAATTTTTTGTGCAGGGCAATCGAGGCGCTATTGCCGTGATCAATGCCAGCGATCATGACATGCATATTTTGGCTTTTGGCATGCTGAATTAGGTGCTCTAATAATTGCTGACCGAGACCCAGTCGAGCATAGTTTGGGTCAATATAGACAGAATGCTCAACAGTATGTCGATAGCCAGCAAAATGACGGAAAGAACCATAGTCAGCATAACCGGCGATTTGCTGTTGATCCTGATCTTCAATCACCACAAATGGAAAATTTTGCTTTTGGAATTCCAGCAATTTCTGTTGAAAAGAGTCGAGGCTGTAGGCTTGATCATTCCATGTCGCAAAGCCGTTGAGAACTTCATGATTATAGATTGCGAGAATGGCCGCTAAGTCTTGTGGAATTGCAGGTCGAATGAGAAAAGACATGCGCAAATTTCTGATAAAAATAAAGTCAATTTAAAAACTTAGGCATAAAAAAAGCAAGGTGATGAACCTTGCTTTTTCTTCATAGCGTTCTGAGTCGAACTTAGAAGTGGTATTTCACCAAAGCACTGACATCGTTTTGGTCTACGCCTTTAATACCAAATTTGTTGTTCCAAACTGAATGTTCGATACCAACATATAATTTAGTTTTTGGTGAAATGTGTTTACCCACATTCCATTTGTACTGAGATGTCCAGTTTAATTCACTTGCATGGTCTGCTTCAGCAGTAGACCAGTCTAGGAAGGCATCTGCTAAAAACTCTTCTGAACCTAATTTGAACGGCACTGCATAAGTGATTGTCATTTGATAATCATCTTTAGTTTTGTCGTTAGCCGCTTTATAGAAGTTCACATTCGCATATTGTGTATATGGAATATCGAGAGAGAAACCTACACCGTACAAGAAGTTGTTAAATTCAGAGTTGTGGTGATCGTAACCGGCATTATGTTCCCAAGTCGTTGCAATAAGAACGTCTTTGATTGGACCCATAGAAAGGTCTTTACCAGAAACTTCACCTAAGCTTAAACGTGGCGCTAATTCTGCATAAGTTGATTGATCATCGTTACCATCCAATTGTTGGTCAACGAAGAAGAATACATCTGAATATTTCAGTTTAGCTGCATATTCGGCTGTGATCGTTGTACGGTCTTCAGTACCAACTTCATAGTTTTCACCATATAAGCCAGTTAAGCTGAAATCTTGCCATACGATAGGTGAAGCTTGAGTGAAAGCAGCAGCAGATGCTAATGCACATGATGCAACGATTTGTGTAAGTTTCATTAAAAAATATCTCCCCCCGAGAAGCACTGAAAGCATACAGATTATTAAGCAAAAATAAAGCCAAATTTTACTCAACGGCAAAATTGTTTTGTAATTTGAAGGGGAAATATGCCGTGAATGATCAATGACGGTAAAAGCGAGATTTTGAGTTGGAGTGGAATTGTACAAATAGAAGGTGGACGTCGAGGAAATGCACAAAAATATGACCCAAATCAATTAAAACAATGCAAATCTACAATAAAGTCTTACTTTTTGTATGGATATTAAAAAAATATCAAAATAGCACTTGCAAAATTCTAACTTAAGACCGATATTCGAAGTATAAGGACACGGATCTGCAGACTCTAAAGTGTTCATCATTCAAGGTGGAGGACGACGTTCCATACAAAGTTGAAGATGGTCATTGCTGTAACATTTACAGCAAATGTAACGTGCCAAGATAATAAGTTTTGCACAAATATTTATAGATATTACAGATAGATATGAGGATGATATTATGAACATAGAAATCCGTACAGATAAAAACATTCCTAATAGTGATCGATTAATTACATACGTTCGTGCAGAACTTAATGAAGAATTTCAGCGCCATAGTGAACGCATTACTCACTTTTCGGTGCATTTAAGTGATGAAAATGGGGACAAGGGCGGTAGCGACGACATTAAATGTATGATTGAAGCGCGTCCTGCTGGTTTGAAGCCTGTCGTGGTCAACCATCGTGGTCATAATGTAGATACAGCTATTCACGGTGCAATTGATCGACTTAAACGTAGTCTTGAACATGTGTTCGAAAAGAAAGAGAACCCACGCAGTACACAACCTGCTTTTGCTGAAGCAGATGACAGCGTAGACGACGAATAAGTCTCAAAATTTAAAAAAGCCCTGCGGGGCTTTTTTTGTGTGTTTTGTATTTTGTTTTACATGAAATTCAAACAAACGCAGCTTTATTCGGCATAATAGATCAAAATAAATTGAAGTGAGCTTTCCCGATGTTAACAGCGCAACAACAGCTTTTTGTGCAAGCGTTAGAAGAACAAGATCTTGCACAGGTGCAACGCCTGTTGGCAGATGGTCTAAATCCAAATTTTATCGATTTTGAAAAAGGACCTGCGGTTTCTGTATGGTCTGATGGTTTGTTTAAATGGTGGGAAATGGTTTGCGAAGCGTATGAAGCAGGTGAACCCTTAACAGCTGAACAGAAAACACAACATTTAGACGTACATATGCAAATCTTGGAAGCGCTGATTCAAGCCAAAGCCAATGTGCATTTATGGGATGCTGAAGAAATTTATGGTCCATTATGGGACGCCGCGAGTGCAGCATGTGTCCCTGCGGTACAGCGCTTATTGGATGAAAAAGTGAATCCAAATATGATTGATAGCGATGGTTTAACCATTTTATCGTCGATTAGTGAATTATTTTTTGACTGTGATTTTGACGCGGTAAATTGGTCGGAAGCATTGGAAGAAGAAAAACAAACCTTGGAGCTTTTGCGTAGCCATGGCGCAAAAATGACCAAAGAATTAGCATAATTGTGAGTAAAAACATGACTGTATTTAAAGTTTTAAGCATTGCAACATTATCCAGTTTGAGCCTGTCTGCATTTGCGGCGGATTTTTCATTTGACCGTCCGGGCGCGGGTATGGGCACAGGCATTACCCCTGTAGGTCGTTTGGCATGGGAACAAAGTTTGCCAGCAGCGAGCTATAGTGAAAGTCGTGATGACAATGGTGAAAAAGTAAAAAACACCACTTTAAATGCAGACATGTTATTCCGTACTGGTTTGGCAAAAGATTTGGAATTGCAATTGGGTTGGCAAGGTCCTGCATGGTCTAAAACCAAAGTTGCGGGTCGCTCAGTTGAAGAAGATGGTTTGGGTGATGTCAGCATTGGCCTGAAAAAAGCCATTGATTTGAATGATGAGAAATTGTCGATGGCCATTCTTGCAGAAGCCATTATTGCAACAGGCAATGAAGGCTTTAGTGCTGAAGATGACATTTATAGTCTGACTTCCGCTGTGGCTTATGATTATAGCGATACAATTGGGACTTCAATGACCATGCGTTATGAAGTTCAAGATGGTGATTGGGCTGTGAGTGCTATTCCTGGATTGGAATATCAAATAGCGGGTAATTTATCGGGTTTTTCTGAGCTGGTTTATCGCAAAGCAGAGAGTACCGATCAGGAAGTGTCATTAGCATCAGGTTTGACGTATGCCGTTTCAGATCGTATGCAGTTGGATGCGAGCGTTGGTCTAGAACTCACTGGCGGTCATAAAAATTATCAGTCAGGTTTAGGTGTATCTTACCTGTTCTAAAAGAATCCTAAATTTTAAAACGTATAAATACAGACTGAGGATGAATTCAGCTGAATGAAACAATGGACTTATGTTGCGGCAGCGGCTGTGCTGTCGTTCAGTATGGGCGTCTCTGCTCAGGATGCATTACTTTCAGCTGAAGATGCTTTTCCTTTCTCGGTCGTCTCTGAACGTGCAGATCAGGCGGAGCTGAGTTGGGATATTCCAGCGCATTATTATCTGTATCAGCACAAAATAGAGGTGAAGCAGGGCAATCAAGTTTTAGCTTTGGATTTGCCTGCTGCTGAGGATTTAAAAGATGATAACTATGGTCATACGCAGGTGTATTACCAACAGTTGAGTTTTAAAATTCCGACTCAAAAACTGCAGACCTATCAAGTCAGTTGGCAAGGCTGTGCCAAGGATCGGGTGTGTTATCCACCACAGAGCATCAGCTTTGAAACGGATGCTTCTGGCTTGGTCACACAGCAAAATCTTGCCAGTCCAAATAAACGCTTACTCGACTTTGCAGCAGAAAATACTGCCGAACAGCCTATGGCGAATCGTTTAGATCAGCAGCGGGCAGATAATGCCGCATTCGCTTCTGACCACTATACCGCAAGTGACCAAATGTGGTCTGAAAAATTAGCACAAAGCTCTATATTTTATGGACTTTTACTGTTTTTTGGACTGGGTTTTTTGCTGGCTTTTACCCCATGTTCATTGCCAATGCTGCCGATTTTAACCTCACTGATTGTCCGCGACAGCCGAGGTTTAAAAGCATGGATGATTGCACTGACTTTTGTCACCAGTATGGCGATGGTGTATGCCATTCTCGGCTTGGTGGCATCGTCTGCAGGTTTGAATTTCCAGCGTTGGTTGCAACAACCCTCGACTTTAATTGCCTTTAGCGTGCTCTTTGTAGTTTTTGCCCTGAATTTATTTGGTTTATTTGAACTGAAATTGCCACGCAGTTGGGTCAATCGCTTAGACCAAGCGCAGTCGATGCAAAAGGGCGGTAGTCTCGTTGGCACTGGAGTCATGGGGATGATTTCAGCATTGCTGGTCGGTCCTTGTATGACAGCACCGTTGGCAGGTGCATTATTATTCATTTCCCAAACCCAAAGTCAGTGGCAAGGTGCATTATTGTTATTCACCCTCGGCTTTGGCATGGGGACCCCACTATTGTTGGCCAGTGTCCTTGGCTCACGGGTATTGCCTAAAGCGGGATTGTGGATGAATCAAATCAAGGTGCTTTTTGCTTTCATCATGTTGGCATTGGCTTTGTATTTTATTCGACCATTGATCAATGAAGCTTGGTTACAGTGGTTATCCCTTGCTCTGGGGCTGGTGTTTAGCGCTTATGTGCTTTGGCGCATTTTATGGCGCAGTACTCAGCTCAAATGGTTATATATCTTGGTGTTCTGTGCAGCTGTACCTTATATTGTGTACAGTCAATATCAACACAGCCAACGTTTTTTAGTCGAAGAAAGTCAACAACAAAGTGCTTGGCATGTGGCGCATACAGCGGAAGAGTTTCAACGTTTGTTAAGTGAAATTCCTCAAGGTCAATCCGCGATTATTGATGTCTATGCCGATTGGTGTGTGGCCTGCCAGCCGATTGAACATAAAGTTTTAAAATCGGCTGCGGTACAACAGGCTTTGGCACCGTATTACTTAATTAAGTTAGATTTGAGTCAGTATGATGCAACCCATCAAGTACTGCTCAATCAATGGGATATTTTAGGGCCACCGACCTATTTATTTTTAGATACAGCGCATCAAGAGATACGTGGACTGCGTTTGACGGGTGCTTTTAGCGAGAAAGAATTGCTAGCGCAATTGGAAAAATTTAAATCGCGTGGAGAATAAAAATGATGCAATTATATATTGCCAATAAAAACTATTCGACGTGGTCTATGCGACCGTGGTTGGTGTTACACGCGTTTAATTTACCCTTTCAAGAGATCTTGATTCCTTTTTCTGAAGAAGCAGATGGCGGAGCATTCAAGCAGCAAATGTTAGCCCTACATGCCAATGGTAAAGTGCCCCTACTGCAACATGACGGTGTGATGATTTGGGACTCATTGGCAATTTGTGAATATTTGGCAGAGCAGTTTCAAGATCTTCCACTGTGGCCTAAAGATCCCGCGCAACGCGCATGGGCACGTAGTATTTGCGCGGAAATGCACAGTAGTTTTATGCAATTGCGTAGCTTATGTAGTATGAATCTGCAGGCGGATTATGGTCGTCATGGTCAGAGATTATGGTCTGAACATGCTGAATTGCGTGCTGAAGTGACTCGAATCGAGCAGATTTGGTCGAGTCGTCCTGCGGTGGATGGCTTTCTATGCGGTGAATTTAGTATTGCCGATGCATTTTTTGCACCCGTGGTGACACGTTTACAGACCTTCCAGCTACCTGTTAGTGACAACACACAGCGTTATATGCAAAAGATTTTGCAGCATCCTTCTGTGGTGGCATGGATCACGGCTGCTCAACTGGAACAGCCAGTCCGCCGTATGGAACAGTATCTTCGTTAAAAGCTTAATGCCACGTCTGACTTGTAGAAAAGTTTTAAACCAAATGGCTAAAGCTTTGTTGTTCGGTGTAAGCCATGACCATGTTACGGCCGCCAGCTTTAGCTGCATATAGCGCCTGATCTGCATGGGTCAGCAATTGTTGCGGTACCAATTCTGGCGTAGAAATCGCAATGCCAAAACTGGCTGTCACATGAATTGACTGACCGTCATGTCCCCAAATTTCAAGCTGCTCAATGGCTTTTCGACAGCGCTCTGCAATGAATATTGCTTGTTCCAAGTTAGAATTTTTTAACACCAAAATAAACTCTTCCCCGCCAAAACGCCCAACCACATCACTACCGCGTAAATGTTGGTTTAATACTTGGCTGACGAGAATCAAGGTTTCATCGCCTTTATCGTGTCCATATTCATCATTGATGCGTTTAAAATGGTCTAAGTCCAACAAGACCAGTGCATATGTATCTGTTTTAGCACTATCGAGCTGTTCCAAACACTGATTGATACTGCGTCGATTAAATAAATTGGTCAGTGGGTCGACTTGACTAAGTTTTTGAATCAAATGCTCTCTGTGACGCCATTGGCTGAGTAAGATTTCAAATAAAGCCAAACAGGTTAATAAAATAGGAACAATGAAAAAGATCATTGAGAAGAGCCAAAAACTATTTTGATAGCCATAGGCATGAGGTTGAAAAATCGGGGCATAGGGGATAATGCCGCGAATACTTAAATACATGCAAATAGATAAAAAAATCGTGGCTGGAATCAGCATGCTATAGACGATTTTTCGTGTAAATAGCACTAATCCAACGGTCACCAGGCTCACATAGGAGATCATGGTGGCTGGGCTCATGACACCAATTAAATAACCATCACGACATAAAGAAATGACGAATAAGCCGACCGAAAGATAAGGTAAAACAAGCTGAATTTTTGGGTTTTCTTTTCCAGCATAGCAAGGCCAAATCAATAGCACCATTAAGCTAAAAAAGACGATGTTGGTCCACAATTGAGAATGGATTAGATCAAGGTTAACCCACTGCCAAAGTTCAGGTGTAAAAGAAATATATAATTTCCAAATAATCCAAAGCAGATGAATGGCTGAGCCAAGCATCAGCATGAGCATACACTTTTTCAGGATGCTCCAATTCATGACCACTTCATCTTCCAGTAAATACTGGGCGATTCTATTGCGAAGGATCATGTCACGTATGCTTGATTTCACCGTCATCCTGTGTCTTTGCCCTGTTCGAGTTATCAGTTTTTTTCTTAAAGTTTATATAGATATCATTTTATAGGCTTACATTAGCATGAAAATTTACACTTGATAACGGTCAAGAACCGCTCAGTAATTTTAAATTTTTTACGAGTTCAAAAAGATTGTTCTAAAAATAAAACATAGTGTCATAAGGATCGGGATTATTCTATTTATGAAAAGTGATTACACTAGGCTCAAGTTAATAACAACAGCTTTAGGTTTTAGTCATGAAAATTTTGCATATTGATTCAAGCATCATGGGCGACGCTTCAGTTTCACGTCAACTCAGCGCTGAAATTGTACAACAGCTACAGCAAAAACATGGTGATGCGGCACAGGTTCAATATCTCGATTTAGCAGTACAGCAGATTCCACATCTCAGCAGTGAAATTTTGATGGGTCAAAATGCAGAACAATCGGCTTTAGGCGAGCAACTGTTACAACAGTATTTAGATGCTGATGTGGTTGTGGTTGGTGCTGCTATGTACAACTTCGGTTTACCATCAACTTTGAAAGCATGGATCGACCGTATCAGTGTTGCAGGTCGTACTTTTAAATATACAGAACAAGGTCCCGTGGGCTTGGCAGGTGACAAAAAAGTCTACATTGCCAGCAGTCGTGGCGGTGTGTATGGCGATAACAGCCCTGTAGATTATCAAGAAGGTTTATTAAAAGCCGTGTTTAATTTCACAGGTGTCAGCGATATTGATGTGATTCGTGCCGAAGGTGTCAATATGGGACCAGATATGAAAGCACAGGCAATGGCGACAGCTCAGACTCAAATTCAAGCCATTTAATAGATTGACATTTCCCTCTTAGGTCAGCATCTGCTGACCTTTTTTTATGGTGACTTTGATCTGTTCTTAGGGAATTAGTTTTCAGGGATTAGTCCTGATCTAGTCGGTGTGCAAAATCGGCTAAATCACTCAGCGCACGCTGTCCTTCTTCAAACCATGGGCTAAACATTTGGAAGTTATGCCACATGCCAGTGTATAACTTGAATTCGACATCTAGGCCGGCTTCTTCTGCTTTGACTTTAAAACGCTGCGCATCATCTAATAAAATTTCTTTAGAACCCACTTGAATATGAATCGGAGGTAGTCCTTTGAGCTCTGCAAAAAAAGGCGAGACCAATGGATCAGCTCGATCGACCGAGCGGGGTACATAATAATCAATACCTGTTTCGAGGGCTTCTATGCTTAACAGCGCATCATGCTTACGGTTATAGCGTAGGGATTCACTGCTCAGCGTCAAGTCTAAAAACGGTGACATTAACACCAAACCACTGACTTGTGGAAGTTGGTCCTGTTGAATTTTAAGGGCTAAGGCAAGCGCCAAGTTTGCACCACAAGAGTCGCCTGACAAAATAATATCTTTGGCTTGAACCCCTTGATCTAATAACACCGCATACACATCAAAAAGGGCATCGAGTGCTTCAGGGAACTGTGCTTCAGGGGATAAAGGATAATCCAAATGTAACACTTGCATTTGCGTGCGTGCCGCAACTTGAGTCAGAAACGCCCGATGCGTGTTCATCGAACCCAAGAAAAATGCGCCCCCATGAATATGAAAAATGAGTTGGGTCGATGCCTGTTGTGGTTTGATTTCTTCGGCTTTTAAGCCGGCTAAGCGAATAGGACGAATTTGTACATCGGGGTTTTGGGGAAATGCACGACACATTTGTTCCAAAGCAAACCTTAAAGTATTGGGCGGTAAATTGAATTGGCTCGGCCCACGAATTGTGGTTTTTAAAATGCTTTCTGTAATCAGTTGTTTCGTCAGTGGCGATATCTTCATTGTCTTTCCATCTTTTTCTATTTTTGGAATCGTGTGAGCATATTTACCAACACAAATTACAAGGTTACACTAAACGGTCACATACAAAAATTGATAAATTGTTGTGACTTTTGGATACTAATGTCGTCTATATCAGACCAGGGAAATAAACAAAAATGAAAAAAATTGCACTAGCATTAGGATTGATGAGTTTAGCCGCATTTGCAAATGCTGCAGATCCGCTAAATGGTACAACTTGGAAAACCATTGATGATAAAACCAAGCAACCAAAAGCGATTGTAAAATTCACCGAGCAAAAAAATGGTACGCTTTCTGCGAGCATTCAGTCAGTTTTGACACCAGGTGAAGAGAACGCTTGTAAAAAATGTGAAGGCCCATATCACAATAAATCATTAAAAGGCTTACGTATTGTGACAGGTCTTAAAAATGTAGGTGGTACAAGCTATGAAGATGGTTCAATTTTGGATCCTCAATCAGGTAAAACTTACAAGTTAAAAGGTCAATTGGCTGATGGTGGCAAAAAACTAGAGCTTCGCGGCTTTATTGGCGTTGCTGCTTTAGGTCGTAATCAAACATGGATTCGTGCCAACTAATTTGACATGATTCAAACAAAAAAAGCCTGACAATGTCAGGCTTTTTTATAGCCTATTTTCAGCCACAATTGAACTAGAGCCGTGCATGAGTGTGATAAAAAATTTATTTCAATGCACGGTAAGCGCTTTCATCAAAGCCAACCAATAAATCGCTACCTGTATCGAGTACAGGACGTTTAATCATGCTGCTATGCGCTGTTAAACACTGAATCAAATTTTCTTCACTAGCTAAGGCTGTCTGTTGCTCTTCTTCACTGAGTTTTTTCCATGTGGTGCCTTTTTTGTTGAGAATCACATCAGCGCCTTTGGCATTAAGCCATTTTTTTACGGTTTTAGCATCAATCGCTTGTTTTTTATAGTCATGAAATTCGTAGCTTAGGCCTAATTCGTTGAGCAAGTCGAAAGCTTTTTTCATGGTATTACAGTTTTTGATGCCATAAATTTTAAGCATGAACAGGTGTCCTCAATTATTCAAACAATAAGATAAAAATACACTTCAGCATTATCCTACAGGCTAATTCATTAATGCTCAAAGCTCGATCGTGATGTGGATTGAGAAATAAATATTTTGCTGTAAAAGTCGCATGTAATAAATATTGGGTATTGTCATCAAAACGACATTTTGGTCTTTTAGAATAGCCTACAGAACAAAATGATGCTCAGAAAAGAAAGCGCTGCGATAACTAGAAAATTCAGCTTAAGGTTGCACAGTTAAAAGTAGAAAGAAAGCGAGAATAAGAAAATGCTGTGCAGATCGAATTTTTAGCTGTTTTAGTTGGGGGAGTTTTGAGTCTAGAGATATAAGGGCTAGATAAGAGAAAACCCGCATTTAATCATCCTGATCATGCGGGTCTCAATCCAACGTCCATTGTCACATCCTTGAAAACAAGCTAAATCATTTAGTTTGTTTTTATACTTCCTTCGGCGTCCAATCCTTTTATGTCATCCTGACATGTCCCTTTGCCGTGCGACCATAATGCTATGTTCAAGTTATGAGATAAATCCACAAATTCGTCATGTAATGTGAGAAATAAGCTCTAATTGAGTAAACAATTGTTTACTCAATTAATTGTTGGAAGCTTAAATTTTATAATCAATAATCACAGGGGCGTGGTCGCTAAACCATTCATCTTTAAATATCCAAGCATTGACTGTACGTTCTTTCCAGTCTGGTGAACATGCATGGTAGTCGATACGCCAACCCACATTTTTGGCACGCGCTTGTCCTCGGTTAGACCACCAAGAGTAAAGCTCGGCTTCTTTACGTACCTCACGGAAGGTGTCGACATAGCCAAGCTCATCATAAATATGATCGAGCCATGCACGTTCATGTGGTAAGCAGCCTGAAGCCTTTTGGTTCCCAGACCAATTTTTAATATCAATACGTTTGTGTACGATGTTGTAGTCACCGCAAACAATCACTGACTTATTTTCAGCACGCCATTGCTTCAAAATTTGTTGATATTCGCCTAAAAATAGGTCTTTGCGCGCCTGAGCTTCTTCACCCGATGAACCAGAAGGCAGGTAGAGCGAGCAAATATGTGCAGTTTGTCCAAGTCCTAAATCGAACTCAGCAGAAATAAAGCGGCCTTGAGTGTCTGCCAATTCAAAACCTAAACCATCTGTCACTGAAACAAAAGGTAGGCGGCTATAAATCGCAGTACCGGCATAGCCTGGGCGTTCTGCAGGGAAAAGATGTGTAAACCAACCTTCGGGTTTAAATTTATCGGTCCATTGTTCATGGGTAATGCGGCTTTCTTGCATGCAGATGACATCGGCATCTGAAGTTGCCATCCAGTCAAAAATACCTTTTTTTTCAGCGGAACGCAGACCATTCACATTAATTGAAACGACACGTAAAATTTTTTGATCACTTGGATAGCTACTCTTTGGTATCATGCTCAGGTTTAACCTCAAACTTAAAAAAATGGAGCACCTCATGACAGCGCAAGCGGCATTTAATCCACAAGCTTTTATCGAACTGGCATTATCACGTGGTGTGCTTAAATTTGGTGAGTTTACTTTAAAATCGGGTCGTGTGAGTCCTTATTTTTTTAATGCAGGTCTACTGAACGATGGTGAAGCCTTATCATTATTGGCTTCTGGCTATGCAGCTAAATTAACACAATGCGATAATGTGGAAGTGGTCTTTGGCCCAGCTTATAAAGGTATTCCATTTGTAGCAGCAACGGCTGTCGCACTGTCACAGAACCATGGTGTGAGCGTACCTTGGGGCTTTAACCGTAAAGAAGCGAAAGACCATGGGGAAGGCGGTGTATTGGTTGGTGCGTCTGTTGAAGGTAAAAAAGTCTGGATCATTGATGATGTGATCACTGCGGGTACAGCGATTCGTGAAGTAGTGACTATTCTGAAAAATGCCGGTGCACAAATTGCGGGCGTATTGGTGGCGCTAGACCGTCAAGAAAAAGGTCAGGGCGATTTTTCTGCGATTCAAGAAGTACAAAAAGAACTCGAAATCCCAGTTCATGCCTTAATTACCATGAAAGATTTGATGACTTTCTTAGAGGCTAAAGGTGAAACTGAAGCTTTAGCGAAAATGGAAGCGTACCGTGTGAAGTATGGGATCTAAGATTTTTTAGATTTTAGGGTTATAAAAAAGGAAGCGGAAGCTTCCTTTTTTTGTGTAGTTTTGAGATTAGGATTGTTGAATTTAGCTAATCAAAAATGTGGAAAAATTGATTGGTTGGTATTCATGAAACGTGAAAAATCATTAAAAAAGCCCAACCCGAGATGATTGGGTTTTTCTCTATTTTATAACACTATGATTTATAATAAATAAAAATAGAATTTCGTATAACGTGTATTATGTTAATTTTAGGAAAGCTCACTAATCATCAAATTAAAAATATAAGAGAGACTTATGGACTCATATCTTAATTCAGGGGCTGGTTTTCCTGCTGGAACACGTATAAATACAGACAAAGGTTTAATCGCCATTCAGAACATTAAAGTCGGAGATTTAGTACTGTCAAAGCCAAAAAATGGTGACGGAGAGTTATGCTATAAACCTGTTATAAGAATATCTACTTGTGAGAATAGTGAGATTTGGGAGCTAACCTATTTCCAAATTAAAGCAAATACAGATTTATCCAAATTAAATAAAAGCAAATTATTGCAACTTTCTCGCAAAGGAAAAATGGTCAGTAATATGCTGAGGTCTAATCAGACATTCTGGGTTAAGAATATTGGATGGACGCGCTTGGATGAGTTGAAGAACGGTCAAGCTATAGAAACATCTGATCAAGAAATCATTGGTCTTGTTTTTATGGTGAATCCATTACGAAAAACAAGTATGGAAAATGTGGCTGGAAGTTACCATCCTAGCAATATATTTAATGCGGATAAAAAAGGTTTTGATATTGAAAATGTTGAATATTTTACTTTTATCAAATATGGCTTAGAAGGACCTATCGAATGTATAGGTGATGATAATGTACCTAGTCCAATATGTGTTAATGGTGAAAGTGTTCACGTTCTCTCAGAGGCATTCCGATTAAAAACTTACAGCTTTGACGTTGAGGATGATTATACTTGCTTTATTACGAAGCTAGGATTGTGGGTTAATAATACTGCCTATAAATAATATAAGAAATAAATTACTAATTTTCTTATTTAACATAATGGCGATTATACGAAATTTCGTTATTCCTAGCAGGTAAAACAATCATATGCCTTATCAGAACTTAAATATTATGTATGACTTCGGACCAATCGACGTAAAGGTCATAGAAATTTTTGAGCAAGATAATAAAATTAATTTTCCTTTAAGTTATAAAAAGCTGATTGCTTCCCACAATGGGGTGCAATTTATTGAGAATAGCTTTGAATATTCTGATTCTAACAATGAAGTTGGAGAATCTAGCATAGCCTTTTGTTGTTTTGGACAAGGGGTAGGAGGTGATCATATTGAAAACTGTCAAGATCAGGATATATATGGCCATGATAAGATAGTCGTCTTTGGACTAAATGGTTGTGGTGACTATATCGGATTTGACTACAGATCTGACGTTAATAATCCGAAAGTAGTTCTTATGTACCATGATCAATATATCAAGGATCAACATGGACAGCCTAAATTAGAATTGATAGAAGTATGTGATAGTTTTGATAATTTTTTGAACTTACTAAGATAGCTTAAATTATTAGCCTGAGACTATATTTAACATAAAATCTCTTATACGAAACTCTCTTCATCACACTTCTTACATTCCAACATTACCCCTAACTTTTCTTTCCGTCCTTGCTCAGTGATAACCCAAGGACGGTTTTGCCATGGAGGATCATGGCGGACATGCTGTGTATGACCACAAGCTAAAATGGCATACCAATGATTTTTATCATCCAAGGCAAAATCAACAATGGCTTGCTGCATATTAAACACCTATCTAAATTAAAATGATGCTGAAAAGGGAAAAGGTTTCATGTTGAGCAATCACAACGGCTTGAATATCGAATTGCAAAATAGACTGTGAAATTTGGTTTATTTCTGGCGCACACTTAGGCCGCGACAATTCTATTTTTCCCGCCATGTTTAGCTTTATACAGCGCTAGATCAGCACGTTGAATTGTATCTTCGTAGGTGCAATCTTCAGGCATGATGGTTGTCACTCCTATGCTCACGGTGACATGCGCGTTATCTATTGAAAACCGACTTAATTCTTTTCTGGAATGTTCATGAATCCGTTTGGCAAACTGGATGGCCTGCTCGCAGCCCGTGTTGGGCAAGGCGACCACAAACTCATCTCCACCTAAGCGGCAGGCGCAATCGGTCTTACGCAGCGTTAAACGAAGAATATCTGCGACTGCTCGGATTGCCTCATCACCAACATGATGGCCATTGCTGTCGTTGATCTTTTTGAGGTTATCAAGATCGAACATCAAGATCGAGGTCTGTATGGAATGCCGTAGGTATGATTCATAATGTAATGCTAAGTCATGCTCTAATTTTCTTCGGTTGAAAAGACCGGTTAACTGATCTGTATGGCTGAGTTCTTTCAGCTTGATTTCCAGGTTGTGACGCGCTGAAATATTACTTGCGACCCAAAGTACAACGTCTTCTTCATCTACCGAAAAACTGAGAGCTTGGATGCGCACCTCAAACCAAATGGACTCTTCAGGACCATAATCGGGCAGACCTTTTACATCCCTATTGCTCAATTCGTACTCTTCGATGAGTAGATTTCCTGACGCTAGAGCTTGGTCGATCAGTTGCATAAACAAGTTGGCTTTATCTGGCTTGATCACATCTGAAATATAGGTACCAACAAGACCGGAACCATTGTGATAATAACGATTATCGCGCCCGCCAAAAACTGCAACGTATTTTCCACTACGTGATATGACAAATGCAGGGTCTGGTAAAGCATCAAGAATGATAGCCATCTGCTCAATGTTGATCATCAATGAATTCTATTTTTTTATTTACAATAATTAACACAATAGCTAAAGAAATAAAAAGCACGTGTTTTTTCACCAAAAATAGTGATGGGCGAGATGTAGATGTGATGAATATCTGTCTCAATTGCTTGGCGTCGATTTACACAGGCCTAACGCCATAATGCTTTCATGGCTTATTTCCATTATTGAGATAAAGCCGATGATAGAAATGTTTTGAATTATCGCCTGCATCACACGAATCCATACATACACATGCAAAATCAGAATAAACAAAAGAAAAATCTCGGCTATACTCGTTCATAAATTGATAATGAACAGAGCACTGAATAATGCGTGTACTTGTTGTGATGGATCCCATCGAAAATGTAAACCTAAAAAAAGATACCTCAATGGCGATGCTATGGGCTGCAGCACGTCGTGGACATGAGCTAGGCTATGCATTACAGCAAGATTTATATATCGATCAAGGCAAAGCCTTTGGTTTGATTTCACCGCTAAAAGTTTTTGAAGACTACAACCACTATTACGAACTCGGCGAAAAACAAAAAGAATCAATTGCAGCTTATGACGTGGTTTTGATGCGTAAAGATCCGCCGTTTGATATGAACTTTGTCTACACCACCTATATTTTGGAACAGGCTGAACGCGAAGGCGCATGGATTATTAACAAGCCACAAAGCCTACGTGACTGCAATGAAAAATTGTTCGCGACGCAATTCCCTGAACTTCAAGTACCGACCTTGGTGACTTCACAGCAAAGTCTGATTCGTGAATTTTTACAAGAACATGGCGATGTGATCGTGAAACCATTAGATGGCATGGGCGGTATGGGCATTTTTCGTTTATACCAAGATGGCGTTAATATTGGTTCAACCATTGAAATCCTGACCAATAACGGCACACAGCCGATTATGGCGCAGAGATACATCCCTGAAATTGTGGATGGTGACAAACGCATTTTGATGATCAATGGAGAGCCAGTGCCGTATTGTTTGGCGCGTATTCCGCAAAACGGTGAAGTGCGTGGCAACTTGGCGGCAGGTGGTTTGGGCGAGGCGCGTCCATTGACCGAAAATGATAAAGCCATTGCAGCCAAAGTCGGGCCATTCCTTCGTGAAAAAGGTTTAGTCTTTGTCGGTCTGGATGTGATTGGTAATTACGTGACTGAAATCAATGTCACCAGTCCAACCTGCGTACGTGAAATTGATGCGCAATTTGGCACCTCGATTGCCGATGATTTATTTGATGGCCTTGAGGCAGGTTTAAAAGCTTAATTTTGCACTAGATTTAAAAGAGTCCTCCACGGGCTCTTTTTTTGTCCTGCGCTAAGGGGAGGGGAGCTTAAAAAGCAAAAAACTGTAAGTGAATGCAATTAAAGTGAAAAATTGTCGGATTTTTTTTCAATTCTCATAGATTAATAATAAAACTAGTTTAAACTTTTAAAATAGTAGAAAAAAACAATCATACGCCTGTTGAAAAAAAGTAAATTACCTTTCACGGTCATGCGTTTGTGATTACAATTGTTTGCTTAAAATCGAATATCATTAGCCTCTTTTTAGAATTGAAGAATTAGACAGTGACCGAAGTAACGCAAGTAAAGCCGAAACATGTCATGATGATGGCTGCCGGAACCGGTGGCCATGTCTTTCCAGCGCTCGCTGTTGCCAAAGAGTTGCAACAACAAGGCTGTGAAGTTTCTTGGCTCGCAACGCCAACAGGCATGGAAAATCGCCTGCTTAAAAATCATAATATTCCAATTTATCAAATTGATATCCAAGGCGTGCGCGGCAATGGAGTCGTGCGTAAGCTGATGGCACCGTTTAAAATTCTCAAAGCTACATTGAGTGCCATGCGTTATATGAAACAACTCAAAGTCGATGCTGTTGCAGGTTTTGGGGGGTATGTGGCTGGACCGGGTGGTTTGGCTGCTCGTGCATTGGGTATTCCGGTTATTATCCATGAACAAAATGCGGTGGCAGGTTTTACCAATACGCAATTATCGCGTGTGGCGAAAACGGTGTGTCAGGCATTTCCAAATACCTTTCCTGCACAAGATAAAATCGTGACCACAGGTAATCCTGTACGTAAAGAAATTACAGAAATTTTAAATCCGTCATGGCGTTACCAAGAGCGTGAAAAAGCTGGTTTGCCATTACGGATTTTAATTGTAGGGGGCTCACTGGGGGCACGTGCCTTAAATGAATGTGTGCCGGCTGCTTTGCAGCAATTAGAACAGCCCCTGAGTGTATATCATCAGTGTGGTCAAAATAATGCTGAAAGCACATTGGCTCGTTATGCAAACGCACCTGAACATATACAAGTTGAAGTTCAGCCGTTTATTGAAGATATGGCAGCAGCCTATTCTGCAGCGGATTTGATTATCTGCCGTGCTGGTGCGCTAACCGTCACTGAAATTGCGACAGCGGGTGTAGCAGCCGTGTTTGTTCCTCTGCCAAGTGCAGTGGATGACCATCAAACTGCAAATGCCGGATTCTTGGCCAATATCAATGCCGCAAAAATTTGCCCACAAGCGGACATGACCGCAGAAAGTTTAACAGCGTTGTTGAAGCCGCTGATGAATCGCCAACGACTTATGGAAATGGCGGTTAAGGCTCGACAACAGGCACAACCCGATGCGACACAGCACGTGGTTAGTTTAATTCAAGATTTGTAAAATTCGAGTAATCTATGTCTCCATCAACGCCTGCCGATCAAGCGAAAAAGCTCATTAAAGTGCCAGAAATGCGCCGTATTAAACACATCCATTTTATTGGGATTGGTGGTGCGGGCATGTGCGGTATTGCCGAAGTATTGAAAAACCAAGGCTATAAAGTTTCAGGTTCAGATATTAAAGCGTCGAAAACCACGGCTCAGCTTGAAGAAAACGGCATTCAAGTTTTCATCGGTCATGCTGCTGAAAATATTCAAGGCGCCAATGTGATCGTGGTATCAACAGCTATTGATTCTGAAAACCCGGAAGTGAAAGCGGCGATTGAAACTCGTACACCTGTCGTGCGTCGTGCAGAAATGTTGGGTGAATTAATGCGTTACCGTCATGGTATTGCTGTTGCGGGGACGCATGGCAAAACTACGACAACAAGTCTTGTGACCTGCATGTTGGCAGAAGAAAATCTAGACCCAACTTATGTCATTGGTGGTTTGTTAAATCGTACAGGTGTGAATGCTGCATTGGGTGCAAGCCGTTATATCGTGGCTGAAGCGGACGAATCAGATGCGTCATTCCTGCATTTACAGCCGATGGCAACGATTGTCACCAATATCGACGCTGACCATATGGATACCTATGGCGGTAGTTTCGATGTATTGAAAGATACCTTCGTACAATTCTTACAGCGCCTTCCATTTTACGGTTTAGCTGTGATGTGTGGTGATGATGCCAACATCCGTGAAATTATGCCGCGTATTGGTCGTCCTGTCGTGACTTATGGTTTCAATGAAGACAACGATATTCGTGCTGTTGATGTGGCTCAAGAAGGCATGCAATCACACTTTACCGTTTTGCGTAAAGACCGTGAGCCGTTACGTTTAACCATTAACTTGCCGGGTCTTCATAATATCTTAAATGCCTTGGCAGCGATTGGTATTGCAACGGATGAAGGTGTTTCTGATGCTGCGATTGCGCGTGCCTTAGAAAGCTTCAGTGGTGTAGGTCGTCGTTTCCAAGTACAAGGCGAATTTGAAGTTGAAGATGGCTTGGTGAAATTGGTCGATGACTATGGTCACCATCCAAAAGAAGTCGAAGCGACCATTAAAGCGGCACGTGCAAGTCATCCAGATCGTCGTTTAGTGATGATGTTCCAACCGCACCGTTTTAGCCGTACGCGTGACTGTTTTGATGACTTCGTCGATGTCTTGTCACAAGTCGATCAACTGTTGTTATTAGAAGTTTATCCTGCGGGTGAAAAACCAATTGTGGGTGCAGATAGTCGTGCATTGGCTCGAAGCATTCGTCTACGTGGTGAAGTTGAACCGATTCTCATCGATCCAGTAGAAGGCAACTTACAAGCAGTAATGAAAAAAGTGTTACAAGCAAATGACTTGTTATTAACACAGGGCGCAGGTAATGTTGGAGCAATCTCAATCGAACTTGCTCAAAACAATCTCTATGTAAAATGATCACCGCTTGGTGATCCAAAGTTTGTTTAGACCGTAGATAAAAGTTTAAGGATATAAACGTGTCAAATGCTTCAAAATTCGGCAAAGTTGCCGTGTTATTAGGTGGGAAATCTGCCGAACGTGAGGTTTCTCTCGATAGTGGTAAAGCTGTACTTGAAGCATTGGTGCATTCGGGTGTAAATGCCGAAGCATTCGATCCGCAGCAACGCAGTGTGACTGAGTTGGTGGCTTATGACCGTGCATTTATCGTACTTCATGGCCGTGGTGGTGAAGATGGTCAAATTCAGGGTACTTTGGAATGGTTAAACATTCCGTACACTGGAACGGGCGTTCAAGGCTCGGCGATTGGTATGGATAAAGTCAAAACTAAACAAGTTTGGCAAGGTTCAGAACTACCGACAGCACCATATCGTATTGTCAGTAAAGATTCAGATTTACAAGAAATTGTAGATTCAATTGGTTTGCCATTTATCATCAAGCCCGTGCATGAAGGTTCAAGCATTGGTATGAGCAAAGTTGAAAAAATTGAAGACTTTGCAACCGCAATTGCAAAAGCGACCCAGCATGATGCAGTCGTGATGGCTGAAAAATGGATTACCGGACGTGAATTTACCATTGTGATTTTAAATGGTCAGGCTTTACCGGTGATTCGTTTAGAACCGCCTGCAGATGTGGCTTTTTACGATTACGAAGCGAAATATAACCGTAACGATGTGCAATATGGTATTCCATGTGGCTTAACTGAAGATGAAGAAAAGCGTCTACAAGCTTTATCTTTACGCGCTTTCCAAGCGGTAGGTGCGAGTGGTTGGGGGCGTATTGACGCGATGCAGGATGCAGAAGGAAACTTTTGGTTACTTGAGGTAAATACTGTTCCGGGGATGACCAGTCATTCTCTAGTGCCAAAAGCTGCTAATGCTGTAGGTTATAGTTTTGAAGATCTTTGTGTTGCAATTTTGGAACAAACCTTAACAGGTGCGGCACACTAAATTATGGCTCAACTTCCTGCGTCTATGCGCCGTAAACGTGCAGCAACGACATCGATACATGACAAACCACCGACACGTAAGGAAAAGCTTACCAATGTGGGTGGATGGCTGTTGTTGTTTATTGCATGTGTGGTTTTGATTGCCGGAATTTGGGGGCTATATAAAGTCATGACGGATGCACGTGTGGCTGAACTTGATGTGGTGGGTGTGCGGAGCGCCCAAGAAAAACAACAAGTCATATCATACGTTTCACCGATGATGACTGAAAACTATTTTACCTCTGATTTACGTGTCATTCGTGACCGTACTTTAGAAATCTCTTGGGTCGATCGCGTGGTGGTATCGCGTGCATGGCCGAATGCAATTCGTGTACGGGTGATGCCGCGTCAAGCGATTGCACGTTGGGGAACTGGGCGACTGTTAAGCGACAGTGGTGATGTATTTGCTGAATTAACTCCGACCAATCATCAGAATTTACCGTTATTGCATGGGCCGACGAGTCAGTCCAAAATGATGATGCGTCGCTATAATGAAATTAATCAACTATTTATACCTGTTGGCATTCGTTTAAAAGAATTATATTTAACCGAACGAATGACTTGGTTTATGCAGTTTGATTCAGGCTTACGCGTGATTGTCGATCAAGATCAGACCATGAGTAAGTTGCAGCGTTTAAGTTATCTCGCACACAGTGACTTAAAACCTGTTTGGCCACGAATTTCTGCCATCGATTTGCGCTACCGAAATGGTTTAGCGATTCAATGGAAAAACTCTGTGCCAGCAAAGTCGGTAAATGGTCAGTTTGTTGTAACCAGTGATGACATAGGCATTGCGAATGCAGCGCCTGTAAAGCCATAATGATCGGCTTTATAAGTAGAGGCTTTAAGCCATAAATTAAACAAACATGTGAATGGTAGTAGTAAATAATGAATGAAGCTGTTCCCTCGGTTGTTGCGATTGACATTGGGACACACAAAGTTTCAGTTTTGATTGGTAAGGTACACGCGCCAGACAATATCCAAGTGGTAGGGATGGCGACCGCTCGTAACCGCGGCATGAATAAAGGGAAAATTGTCAGTCTCGATAAAGTTGTTACCGCAATTAAAAATGCAGTGCAGGAAGCAGAAGATATGGCGGAATGTCGTGTACATTCTGCGTGGATTTCTATTCCAAGTGCTGAACTAAAAAGTTTTTATGCCTCTGGTCGCACTCCAATTGAAAATAATGACCATGCGATTACCACCAATGAAGTGGTGCGTGCATTAGAACTGGCCAAAGCCAGTCATTTAACGTCTGACCACTATTTGGTGAGTGCTGTACCTTTAGGTTTTGAACTAGATGATGAACCCGAATGGGTGTTAAACCCGATTCGCATGTCAGCACGGAGTATGACAGGACATTATCATTTGATGATGTTGCCCATCAGCACCATGCAGAATTTGGATCGTGCATTAAAAGGTGCCAATATTGGTGTTGAACGCATGGTCATTTCATCATTAGCAACTGCTGAAGCTAGTTTGCTTAAAGATGAAAAAGAATATGGTGTGTGCTTGGTTGATATTGGTGCTGGTACGACCAATATTGCGGTGTATTTAGATGGTCGCTTGGCGATGACACACACTTTGCAACGTGGCGGTGAGCATGTAACGCGTGATATTGCTGCTGTATTGCAAACCACAACAGAAGAAGCTGAACGTATTAAGCTGTTGTATGGTTGTGTTGATCTGAAAGTGGTTAAACCTGAAAGTATGATTCAGTTCCAAGGTATTGATGGTCCACAAACCATTAGTCGTATTGAACTGACCGAAATCATTATTGCGCGCTATGAAGAAATTCTTAATCAAGTGCGTAATGAGTTGGTCGATCATGGTGCGATTCATGGTTTATACCATGGTGTTGTACTCACAGGTGATGCCTGCCAAATTGAAGGAATGGTGACATTTGCGCGTCGGATGTTAGGTGTTTCTGCACATTTAGGTAATCCACCTATGCAAGTGTATGCTGATGATCAACAGCAAGCCGCTTTACGTCGTTCACAATACGCGACTGCCGCAGGTCTGTTAATTTTCAGTCAAAGTGAAACACAAGATACGATCGTTGAGCCAGAAGATACGGAAAAACTTTCAGTATTGAATCGGGTAAAACGTGCATGGTGGGGCTTCAATGACACCTTGAAGTCGATCTTTTAAGTTGAAATATTTGGGAATATTGTTGGGAAGTTGTACGGATTATTGCTTGTACTTGACAAGCTGGAACTTGGACAGCATTCTAAAAAACAATTTTTATTAAGATCAAGGCAGTATACGGGCTGAAGTGTCTGCCAATTATGGATTAGGAATTTTTTAGGCATGGCCTCATTTGAATTTTTAGAAGATGATCAAAGCGACAGCAACGGTCAAGCCCGTTTCACAGTATTCGGTGTAGGTGGTGCTGGCGGCAACGCTGTGCAACATATGTTGGAATCAGATATCGAAGGTGTAAAATTTGTTTGTGCCAATACAGACAAACAGGCACTCGACCGCATGAATGCACAATTTAAAATCCAACTCGGCGAGCAAAGTACCCGTGGTTTGGGTGCAGGTGCAAATCCACAAGTGGGTCAAACTGCTGCTGAAGAAAGCCGTGAGTTGATTCGCCAACACCTTGAAGGTACGGACATGGTGTTTGTGACTGCAGGTATGGGTGGTGGTACAGGTACAGGTGCTGCGCCAGTTGTTGCTGAAATTGCCAAAGAAATGGGTATCTTAACTGTAGGTGTGGTGACGACTCCGTTTAACTTTGAAGGTAAACGTCGTCAGCAGTCTGCTGAGAAAGGTATTGAAGCACTTGAGCAACATGTTGATTCTCTGATTATTATTCCGAACCAACGTTTACTTAAAGTATTCCGCGATATTTCAATGAAAGATGCTTACAAAAAAGCAGACGACGTACTGTTAAATGCTGTACGTAGTATCTTTGATCTTGTCGTGCGTCCAGGTCATATCAACCTTGACTTCGCCGATTTGAAGACTGCGATGAGTACACGTGGTTATGCAATGATGGGTGCAGGTTCTGGTCGTGGTGAAAACCGTGCGCGTCAAGCTGCTGAACAAGCGATCCGTAGCCCGTTGTTAGATAACGTGACCATCATGAATGCAAAAGGCATTTTGATTAACGTTACAGGTGGCGATGACGTAACCTTCGGTGAAATTGAAGAAATCACTGATGTGGTGAACCAAATTGTGGATCTTGATGAAGGTCAAGTATTCTACGGTACGGTATTTGATCCAGATGCACGTGATGAAATTAGTGTAACGGTGATCGCAACGGGTTTAACTCGTAATTCTGCCGATTCTGCTGAGCCAGTGAAACGCCCTGTCGCACAAGCAACGCGTACAGTCGCTTCTGCACAAGTACCTGTAGATGAAGATGATGTGCCAGCGATTCAACGTCAGCACAATGAAGCAGCAGCTCCAGCTGCAGCAGCGGCGTCAGCATCCAATTCACGCCCTACGCCAATGAGTATTCAAGACTATTTGAAAAATCAGCAGCGTAAATAACATAAATTCAATGACTTAAATGTCTGTTGATTACAAAAGGTAGCTGATCAGCTACCTTTTTGTTTTTTATCAATGGCTAAATATGCTAACGTATAGCGGTTTTGTGAACTGATGATAGAAGACACATGTTGAAACAACGTACCCTGAAACGCATCGTGAAAGCGAGTGGCATCGGACTGCATAGTGGGCAAAAAGTGATGATAAACTTTGTGCCACATCATGCCGATGGGGGGATTGTGTTTCGTCGTATCGACTTAAATCCACCGATTGATATTCCAGCCGATGCTATGCTGATTCAAGAAGCATTCATGTGTTCTAACTTGGTGCAAGAAAATGCCAAGGTGGGCACAATTGAGCACATTATGAGTGCGATTGCTGGTTTAGGGATTGATAACCTGATCGTGGAAGTGTCGGCGTCTGAAGTGCCCATTATGGATGGGAGTGCCGGCCCGTTCATTTATTTGCTTATGCAAGGTGAACTACAAGAACAAAATGCACCTAAAAAATTCATAAAAATACGCAAACCTGTCGAAGCACTGATCGATGATAAACGTGCTGCCTTCCAACCGCATGATGGTTTCCAATTAAATTTTACGATTGATTTTGACCATCCTGCATTTAAGAAAGAATTTCAGTCGGCAACTATCGACTTTTCAACCGAAACTTTTGTTTATGAAGTCAGTGAAGCGCGGACTTTTGGCTTTATGAAAGATTTGGATTACCTCAAAGCCAATAATTTGGCTTTAGGGGCAAGTCTCGAAAATGCCATTGGCGTAGATGACAATGGTGTGGTCAATGAAGAAGGTTTACGCTTCTCAGATGAGTTTGTTCGTCACAAAATATTAGATGCCGTGGGTGATTTATATTTGCTCGGTCATCAAATTATTGCGAAATATGATGCCTATAAGTCGGGTCATGCATTAAATAATCAGTTATTACGCAATGTCAAAAGTGATCCAGACAGCTATGAAATTGTAACATTTGATGACATTAAAGATTGCCCAATTAGTTATGTGAATGTGACATAAGTCATTGTCTTATAATAGTGATGTTATATTATATCATTTGCAAGTGTTAAGTCTGTCACATTCTGAATATTCAAATTTATCTGTTACAACTCGGTAGTTACTTTTTATTGCTTGCCAAACGCAGCATTGCTTGGCTAAGCTTAGGGTCGCTCACAAAGTCAGCAGCACTACGGAGTAAATCCTGAGTTTCTGTACTGAGGGTTCTTGAAATTTTTTCAGGGGAATGGGGCGTTGGAGACGGAGTTCTCAGACGAACTTGAATCTTGTGTAAATCCTTGAATTCGTATATTTGTGATAACTGTGCAATATATTGCTTTTGTAAATAGGCCAACTGACTTATCAGTGCCTGATTTTCTCCAGTTAATATAAGTACACCATTTATATAACAAACGACTTGCCATTGATCCGGTTGGGGCAATAGCGGTTGGACAATTTTCGTAAGCTTCTGCCATGCAGCAACTTGCGTTGAGAGAAACGAAAAGTTTCCTGTTTTTATGTGTTTTCTTGTTGGTTGAAAGACGTTGACAGGTTCTGACATACATATTTCCTACATGTTTATGTCTTAATCTTATGCGCTCCTTTTGGCTGATATCAAGGACGAAATCACACAAGGAACAAAAGAGAACAGTTTATAGAGGTTTTTTATGCATTTACGACGTATTTTATTGGCGTTTTCATTGGCTGCTTCGGCTGCTTCAGTCGCTTTTGCAGATTTAGTTGAATTAAATCAAGCAGATTCATCATCAGATCGTATTGAACAGTTAACTCGCACTTTGTCTCAAGGTGCTTACTCTGAAAGCAATGATATTGATATTCCAGCAGAAACTAAGTTGAATGTTAAAATTCGTGAAAAATCAATTGAGCTCAACAATGCGACAATCGCAAAAAAATACGGTTCAAGCAATTCCTCTAAAAACTATTCAGCAAGTTCAAATAATCCATATTCATGGTTAATTGCCCACCCACTTCCAGACATGAAGCGTGTAAGTTCAAACTATGGTGGTCGTACCATGGGTGGCCGTGCGGAGAATCATTCAGGTTTAGATCTTTCTGCGGCTAGTGGCACACCTATTTATGCAACGGGTCCAGGCATTGTAACAAAGTCAGGTTGGGGCACAGGTTATGGTCAATATGTTGAAATTAACCATGGTAATGGTTACCTGACACGTTATGCACATGCATCACGCTTAATTGCACGTGTAGGCGACCGTGTTGCTGCGGGTGAGCATATTGCTAACGTTGGTTGTACTGGTCGTTGTACTGGCCCACATTTGCATTACGAAGTAGTGAAAGATGGTCAACGTAAAAACCCATCAACGTATTTAGCGATGTTACCATAAGCACATATAACATCTATATACGAAGCCATTGTCTGAACCTCTACAGACAATGGCTTTTTTATTTATCGCTAATAACTATAAAATTATCATTTTAAAAAATATTGTCTGTATGAAAAATGGCGAAAATTGACCCAAAAATGTAAATTTGTGTAATTGTTAATCAATGAGTATTTAGTAAATAAATAACAGAGCTATTTCGTATTCATTTGTGGCGATAACTGAGCCTAGCCAAAATATGGTACTAATAGAGCCATATATTTAGCACATAGGATAGGTGAAGTATGGCGTTTTATGGCGATACAGATGCGCAAGAAACCCAAGAATGGCAGGACGCATTTGATTCAGTTTTACAGCACATGGGAACTGACCGCGCTGCATTTTTGCTTGAAAAACTCTATCAACAAGCGATTGCTAAGCACGTTCCCATTCAGCGACTAAATACTCCTTACTTAAATACCATTTCAGTTGAAGAACAGCCACCTATGCCAGGTGATTCGGATATGGAGCGCCGTATTCGTGCGTTGATCCGCTGGAATGCCTTAGCGATGGTACTGCGTGCCAATAAAACAGGTGATGACTTAGGTGGTCACTTGGCAAGTTTTGCATCATCTGCAACTTTATATGACGTGGGCTTTAACCACTTCTTCCGTGCCAATAGCGACAGCTTTGGCGGTGACATGATCTATTATCAAGGTCACTGTGCACCGGGTATCTATGCACGTTCGTTCTTAGAAGGTCGTTTGACTGAAGAACACTTAAATAATTTCCGTCGCGAAGTGGGGGGTAAAGGTTTGCCGTCATACCCACATCCATATTTGATGCCAGATTATTGGCAGTTCCCAACCGTATCGATGGGTCTAGGCCCAATCATGTCGATCTATCAAGCACACATCCAAAAGTACTTGATGAACCGTGGCCTGATCAAAGAAGAAAACCGTAAAGTTTGGGCTTACCTCGGTGATGGTGAGATGGATGAGCCTGAAAGTACAGGTGCCATTTCACTTGCAGGCCGTGAAAAGCTCGACAACCTGATTTGGGTCGTGAACTGTAACTTACAGCGTCTAGATGGCCCAGTTCGTGGTAACGGTAAAATTATTCAAGAACTTGAATCATTGTTCCGTGGTGCAGGCTGGCGTGTGATTAAAGTGGTATGGGGTCGTCATTGGGATCCGCTACTGGCAAAAGATGATTCAGGTGCCTTAAAAGCGGTGATGGAAGAAGCGGTCGATGGTGACTTCCAACGCTATCAAGTGAAAGGCGGTGCGTATACGCGTGCACATTTCTTTGGTAAGTATCCTGAAGCTGAAGAGTTGGTGCGCAACTTAAGCGATGAAGATATTGATAACCTGAACCGTGGTGGTCATGACCCATTCAAAGTGTATGCGGCTTATGCCGAAGCGATGAAGGAAACGGGTCAGCCAACAGTTATCTTGGCAAAAACAGTCAAAGGTTATGGTTTGTCGGAAGAGATTGAAGCAGTAAATAAGACGCATCAAATCAAGAAAATGCAGCTTGAGTCGTTGAAATACGTGCGTAACCGTTTCAACTTGCCATTTACCGATGAACAGCTTGAAGAAGTGCCATTCTATCGTCCGAGTGAAAACTCGCCTGAATTGAAATACATGAAGGCGCGTCGTGAGGCATTGGGTGGTTATTTACCTGCACGTCGTAAAGAAAGTGAACAGCTGGCGATTCCTGAATTGTCTGTGTTTGATGCGGTACTCAAAGGCAGTGGCGGTAAAGAGCAATCGACGACCATGTTGATGGTACGTTTGATTTCATCATTATTGAAAGAAAAAGCCATTAAAGATCGTGTCGTACCAATTGTGCCAGATGAAGCGCGTACTTTCGGTTTGGAAGGTATGTTCCGTCAGTTAGGGATCTATGCTGCGCATGGTCAAAAATATACCCCTGAAGACCAAGAACAGTTGATGCATTACCGTGAAGCTAAAGATGGTCACATGTTACAAGAAGGGATTAACGAAGCGGGTGCGATGAGTGCTTGGGCTGCGTTAGGAACCAGTTATTCAACCAATAACTTGCCAATGATTCCGATGTATATGTACTACTCGATGTTCGGTTTCCAGCGTATTGGCGATATTGCATGGGCTGCAGGTGATGCACAGGCGCAAGGTTTCTTGCTCGGTGCAACTGCGGGTCGTACAACACTGAACGGTGAAGGTTTACAGCACCAAGATGGTCATTCACATATCTTGGCAAATACGATTCCAAACTGTATTTCTTATGACCCATGTTTTGGTTATGAGTTGGCAGTAATCGTACATGATGGTTTAAAACGCATGTACGTGAACCAAGAGCGTGTGTTCTACTACTTAACAGTAATGAATGAAAACTACGAACATCCAGCTATTCCTGAAGGTGCTGAAGAAGGCATTAAACGTGGTATGTATCTCTTCGAAGAAGATGAGAAAGCAACGGTTCAATTGATGGGTTCAGGTGTGATTCTGCGTGAAGTGATTAAAGCAGCGAAAATCCTTCGTGATGAATATCAAATTCATTCAAATGTGTGGAGCGTCACTAGCTTTAATGAATTAGCTCGTGATGGTATGGCGTGTGAAGAATACAACCGCCTACATCCATTGGCTGAAGATACGAAAGAAGCTTGGATCTCTCAATTACTTCGTGAAAAAGACGGTATTGTGGTATCGGCAACCGATCACATGCGTGCTTATAGCGAACAAATCCGTGCTTATCTTCCAGACAATCGTCCGTTCGTTGCATTAGGTACAGATGGTTATGGTCGTTCAGATACACGTGGCAACTTACGTAGCTATTTTGGTGTTGATGCCGCACATATTGTGGTAGCAACATTGAAAAAACTCGCGGATGAAGGCGAAGTTGATGCACGTTTGGTTAAAGATGCCATCTCAAGCTTTGAGCTAGATACTGACCGTCCAATGGCATGGGCTCCGCAGGAAACGCCGGAACTGCATGCTGTGGCTGACTACAAAGAGGAGAACTAATCATGCAAATTACGACTCCTGATATTGGTGTAGATAAAGCAACGGTCGCTGAGATTTTAGTGAAAGTCGGCGACACCATTAGCGTTGATGACAGCATTGTGTTGTTAGAGTCTGACAAAGCCTCTGTTGAAGTGCCAAGCACTTCGGCAGGCGTGGTGAAAAGCATTGCAGTCAATCTAGGTGACAGTGTTGCTGAAGGTGCTGTGCTGATCGAGTTGGAAGCAGAAGGTCAAAGTACTGCTACCGTTGAGTCAGTACAAAATGCAACTGAAGACCAAGCAGCAGAACCAACTCCGGTTGTGGAAGCAGAACAAGCTGCAGCAGCACCTGTTGCAGCCAATGCTCCTCAGTCGCAAAGTGTCGATGTGCAAGTCCCTGATATTGGAGTAGAAAAAGCTACGGTAAGTGATATTTTGGTCTCTGTTGGTGATGAGATTGATGTTGATCAAAGTATTATCGTGGTGGAATCAGATAAAGCGACAGTCGAAGTCCCAAGTACTGTATCAGGCCGTGTCGAATCGATCACGATCAGCGCTGGCGATGTAGTGAAAGAAGGTGTAGTGATTTTAACGGTGAAAACGGCGGCTTCATCTGCTGCGGTTGAATCGGCTCCTGTGCAAGAAACTGCACAGCCTGTTGCTGCACCTGTTGTTGCAGAAGCAGCACCAGCGCCGTCTGGACCTGTTGAAATTGCAGTGCCTGACTTAGGTGTTGATAAAGCAGCAGTGGCTGAAATTTTAGTCGCTGTGGGTGATGTGGTTGAAAAAGACCAAAGCATCATCGTGGTGGAATCAGACAAAGCAACGGTAGAAGTGCCAAGCTCTACAGCTGGTAAAATCACCGCGATTCATGTCCAGTTAGGGCAAAGTGTCTCTGAAGGCGTCGCTTTAGTGACGATTGAAGCTGAAGGTCAAGCTGTTGCAGCACCCGCGCCAGCAGCGAAACCTGCACCAGCTGTAGCACAGCCTGCGACAGTTGCACCTAAAGCTAAAAGCAATGTTGAAGCAGCAGCACCGCAACCACAAGGCGCAGATAAGCTCACCAAAGAGCAAAATGCTGCCAATGCCAAAGTGTATGCAGGTCCGGCCGTTCGTAAGCTTGCACGTGAATTGGGTGTGGTTTTGGCAGAAGTCAAAGCATCTGGCCCGCATGAGCGTTTAATGAAAGAAGATTTATTCGCTTATGTAAAAACCCGTTTGACCACTCCGCAAGCTGCACCAGCAGCGCAAGCTGTGGCACAGGTTTCAGGTTTGCCGAAGTTGCCAAGTTTTGATGCTTTTGGTGGTGTCGAAGAGAAACTTTTGACACGTTTACAACAAGTGTCGATCCCGCAATTGTCTTTAAACAACTTTATCCCGCAAGTGACGCAGTTCGATGCAGCGGATATTACCGATCTTGAAGCTTGGCGTAATGATTTAAAAGCTAACTTTAAGAAAGAAGGTATTGGCTTAACCATTATGGCTTTCATCATCAAAGCAGTGGCTTATTTGTTGAAAGAAGAGCGTGAATTTGCAGGTCATTTGTCTGATGATGGCAAGTCAGTATTGTTACGTAATGAAATCCATATGGGGATTGCCGTTGCCACGCCTGATGGTTTGACCGTGCCTGTACTGCGTAATCCAGATCAAAAATCCATTAAGCAGATTGCAATTGAGTTGGGTGAGCTGAGTCAAAAAGCACGTGACAAAAAACTTTCGCCAAAAGATCTACAAGGTGCGAATTTTACCATTACCAGTTTGGGTTCAATTGGTGGCACGGCATTTACACCGTTGGTCAACTGGCCACAGGTGGCGATTTTGGGTATTTCACCTGCAACCATGCAGCCAGTATGGAATGGTGAAAGCTTTGATCCACGTTTGATGCTGCCGTTGTCATTGTCATACGATCACCGTGTGATTAATGGAGCGGATGCTGCACGTTTTGCCAATAAACTGACGAAGCTGCTCAAAGATATCCGAACTTTATTGATCTAATCTGACCTGTTTAAGTTTCAAAATGAACCCTGCTTTGGCAGGGTTTTTTTATGGCGTGGTGGTGGTGGACTGACAAAGCCAATCAGGAAGTTCAATGGGTGAAGGGTAGAGCTTTAATGCTGAGTTTGCGTTGAGGTTATAGGTGAGTGGAAGCGTACGATGTGGCTGCGCCGTCGACCAAAGCTTATGTCGTAAATGTTCAAAGCGTTGGAAGTCTTTTAAAAATAAACCCCAAAACTTTTCATAATGCCCCAGTTCTTGCACATGTTGATGCTGATATGCATGTGTTTGACCGTGTTGGTGCTGAAAGTCATAGCCCATCAGCCAAATACGCTGCGGTTGAAAGAGATGTGCGAGTGAATAGGCTTGAAGGCCGCAATTATTACCATAAACAAAGTACGGTGAATGAAATAACTCCGCTTGCGTATCGATACGCACGGTTTTAAAGTTAATCACTTCATGTTCAGGATATGGACGGTTGTGACCTAAACCACATCCGCTAATGATGTCACCTTGAAAGCAGGCTTTGAGCATGGGTTGATAGTGTAACCACCATGCATAATCTGAATGATGGGCAATTTGAGCCTGAGGAAGTTGAAGAAAACTTTGATTACAGCAAATGATTAGCAGCTTTTTTGAGGGCTGAATGGTGGTTAAGTCAAAACTGAGCTGAGACGGGCCGCCTGCAATGATTAATACATCCTGCACATGCATATAGTGTTGAATAAATTCTTGAAATTTTTGATTATTGTTTTGCATATCAAATTGAGTCATCGAAAATTAAAATTGCGAAAACATGCATTCCTCGCTAGAATAGCATTACTTCATTGGGGAGTAGCCGCTTTTTACGCAAAGTAAAAAGGTGATGGTCAACATATTTGCTCTAAAACGAGCATGGTCATCATAGCAAAGAACCAAATGAGCTCTTCGTAGCTTTCTTTTGTTGGCAAGACCTTTGATTTATCACTCTGCACATTGGCTAGCAGGAGGGATAAGTCATCGGTATATGTTATTGCTAGCCAGAGAAATGCACCATGTTAACCGCTTTCTTCATTTCCCTTGCTGTTGTTGCCCTGTCAGAAATGGGCGATAAAACACAATTACTTGCCTTACTGCTTGCTGCACGTTTTCGTAAACCCGTTCCGATCTTAATTGCAATTTTCCTAGCGACTGTGGTGAACCACGGGGTTTCTGCTGTGCTGGGTCAATGGATTACCACCGTTTTAAGCCCAATCGTTTTATTGTGGATCGTTTCTCTGGGCTTTATTGCTATGGCGGTGTGGATGTTGATCCCCGATCAATTGGATGATGAATCTGAAAGTATCAATAAATGGCAAAAATATGGGGTTTTTGGTGCCACTTTTGTTCTGTTCTTCTTGGCTGAAATTGGGGATAAAACCCAAATTGCTACAGTTGCACTGGCAGCACGATTTGACAGTATTGGCTGGGTGACATTGGGGACGACGCTAGGCATCATGTTGGTTAATGCGCCTGCGGTATTTATTGGCAACAAACTAGCAGAAAAACTACCGATTTCACTGATTCATAAAATTGGCGTCTTGGTATTCTTGGTGATTGGTTTGGCTGCGTTGGCACAACACTATTTATTTTAAATGCTAACCTCACCATATTAAAAAATACATGAAATCCTGAGTTAAAAACTCAGGATTATTTGCCAATAAATGAGACTCAATTCACTGATATTTCAGATAATATTGACTGAATATTTATTGTAAGTTTCCCTAAATAAATATATGTTATTCACCTATAGAATATATATTTTTTGATAAAAAATTTGGGGAATGGGAATGGCTTTCGAACGCACAACATCACAGGTACTTTATGATGATGGAAAGCATAAATGTATTAGCTTTACCAGTTTGGTAAAAGGCGAGGGCGTACAGGCGAACCAGTTCCTGATTTTGGATAATGAGCGCGCAGCGGTGCTTGATCCAGGTGGTGACTTGACTTATGTCCCACTGACTATGGAACTGAATAAATATACCCGTTTGACCAATCTTGACTATGTGATGGCTTCGCATCAGGACCCAGACATTATTACCTCGATGCCGCGTTGGTTGGTTTATACCGACGCCAAAGTGGTGGCATCTAAGCTGTGGGCGCGTTTCTTACCGCATTTAAACTCTGCATTTATGAGTGACCGAATGAAAGGCAACTGGTTGGATCGTCTGATCGAACTGCCAGATCATGGTCAGGTGATTCCATTAGGCAATAGCCATTTGGTGGCTGTTCCTGCACACTTCCTACATTCAGTTGGTAACTTCCAATTTTATGACCCGATTGCCAAAATTTTATTCTCAGGGGATATGGGCGCATCTATGGTGGATGATGCCTCTAAACCTTTAGAAAATTTTGCCGCTCATATTCCTAAAATGAAAGGCTTCCATCAGCGCTATATGTGTTCAAACAAAGTGATCCGTCTGTGGGTCAACATGGTACGGACGATGGATGTGGAAATGATCGTACCGCAGCACGGCACGCCGTTTATTGGTAAAGAACAGATCAATCAATTCTTAGATTGGATCGAAACCTTACAATGTGGTGTCGATTTAATGGATGAGACAGTTTTTACTTGCCCAGTATAATGACTTGAAAATTTCAAAAAATAATTGAGTTTGCAGATAACATTTTTTAATATTTTTCGTCCATAAAATAAGCTTTTAGATGACGAGAATAGATAAAAATGTTGTCTCAAATACCGACTCAGGATGCATGTTTAACCTGTGGAGCATGTTGTGCTCACTATCGCGTTTCTTTTTATTGGGCAGAAGGGCTAAATATGCCTGAACATTATACGGAACCTGTGACATCGGTGTATTCATGTATGGTGGGTACGAATCAGGCAAATCCACGTTGTATTGCTTTAGGTGGAGAAGTAGGCAAACAGGTGAGTTGTAACATGTATGAGGCACGTAGTTCATCTTGTAAAGAAGTTCAAATCGCCGATGAGCAATGTAATAAAGCACGCATCGCGCATCAAATGATTCCATTGATCAGTATTCCACTGCATGACGCTGAAAATGACGAAGATTTCGATCAAGTCAGTTAAGGCTTTATTTCCAGAATAAATTTATTGAAATCTAAGAGGTAGAATCTTCGGATTCTGCCTGTATTGCACTGGATGCTGACCAACCCCCAGAGTATTCTTGCTGAAAACAGCATATTCGATGGTTAATATTGAAAACTCCGTAAGGAATTGCCGCAATTAAAATGAAAATTGAACGGAAATTTGTATATAATGGCTCACGGAAATTACCAGCGAGACTGTTATGTTGACCATCGTTCAAGAAGCCCTAACCTTTGATGATGTCTTATTACTCCCTGCCTATTCTACTGTTCTCCCAAAAGATGTCTCTCTTAAGACACGTTTCACACGTGGCATCAATTTGAATATTCCACTTGTTTCTGCTGCGATGGATACTGTGACTGAATCACGTATGGCGATTGCAATGGCGCAAAACGGTGGTATCGGTATCCTGCATAAAAACATGGATATTGCTGCACAAGCTGCAGAAGTTCGCCGCGTGAAAAAATTTGAAGCAGGTATGGTGAAAGACCCAATTACCGTTACACCAGAAACGACTGTACGTGAGCTGATTGCTTTAACTCAAGCAAATAACATCAGCGGTGTACCAGTGGTGAAAGACGGTCAAGTGGTGGGTATTGTTACTGGTCGTGACACTCGTTTTGAAACCAATCTTGAGCAACCTGTTAGTAACATCATGACAGGCCATGATCGTTTGGTGACTGTTCGTGAAAACGAATCAAAAGAAAACATCCAAGCATTACTTCAAAAACACCGTATTGAAAAAGTCCTTGTTGTAAATGACAACAACGAACTGAAAGGTTTAATCACGGTTACTGATTTCCGTAAAGCTGAAAACTATCCAAACAGTTGCAAAGATGACTTAGGTCGTTTACGCGTTGGTGCTGCAGTTGGTACAGGTGCAGAAACACCAAGCCGTGTAGAAGCATTGGTGGAAGCGGGTGTTGATGCGATTGTTGTTGATACAGCACATGGTCACTCTGCAGGTGTAATTGAACGTGTACGTTGGGTAAAAGCCAACTATCCACAAGTTCAAGTGATTGGCGGTAACATCGCGACTGGTGATGCAGCACTTGCATTATTAGATGCTGGCGCAGATGCAGTGAAAGTGGGTATTGGCCCAGGTTCAATCTGTACTACACGTATTGTGGCTGGTATTGGTATGCCGCAAATCTCTGCGATTGACAGCGTTGCCAATGCACTAAAAGATCAAATTCCATTGATCGCAGACGGTGGTATCCGTTTCTCTGGTGATATGGCAAAAGCGATTGGTGCAGGCGCGAGTACCATCATGGTAGGTTCATTAATGGCTGGTACAGAAGAAGCACCGGGCGAAGTTGAATTCTTCCAAGGTCGTTACTACAAAGCGTATCGTGGTATGGGTTCATTGGGTGCGATGGCAGGTGCTACAGGTTCTGCTGACCGTTATTTCCAAGACTCAAAAGCAGGCGCTGAAAAACTTGTACCAGAAGGTATTGAAGGTCGCGTACCGTACAAAGGCCCAATGGGTAACATCGTTCATCAAATGATGGGTGGTTTACGTTCATCTATGGGTTATACCGGTTCTGCGGTGATCGATGACTTACGTAAAAATGCACAGTTTGTCAAAATTACTGCGGCAGGTATGTCTGAATCTCACGTACATGACGTGACTATTACTAAAGAAGCACCAAACTACCGTGTTGGTTGATATTTAGTAGCTTTTAGCCGAAAAGGCCGTCATTAATATGACGGCCTTTTTGTTTTTGGTGTAAAGTATTTGCAGTAAAAAGTGATGATTAAGATCACCATTAAGAAGTGAGTACAACATGAGTTATTTTGGTACAGATGGCATTCGTGGCAAATTCGGTGAATTGCCTATTACCCCTGAATTTGCATTAAAACTAGGATTTGCCGCAGGTAAAGTATTAAAACAATACAGTAAAAAAGCAAAGCCCATCGTTGTACTAGGTAAAGATACCCGATTATCGGGCTATATTTTAGAGTCAGCATTACAAGCCGGTTTAAACGCAGCAGGTGTTTATGTTCATTTGTTGGGTCCATTACCTACACCCGCAATTGCCCATTTAACCCGTGCATTACATGCCAGTTTAGGCATCGTGATCTCGGCGTCGCATAATCCGTATTTTGACAACGGCATTAAGTTCTTCTCGAGCGAAGGTAAAAAATTGCCGGATGAAATTCAAGAAGCCATTAACAAAGAACTTGAAAATGACTTGGTGATTGAAGACCCTGCAAACTTAGGTAAAAGTGTGCGTGTAAAAGATGCCAATGGTCGTTATATCGAGTTTTGTAAATCAACCTTCCCGTACCATTTTGACCTGACAGGCTTAAAAATTGTGGTGGACTGTGCCAATGGTGCAGCCTATAGCGTCGGCCCTTCGGTGTATCGTGAACTGGGTGCAAAAGTGATTGCGCTGTTTAACGAACCGGATGGTTTAAACATCAATAAAGACTGTGGTTCGACGCATCCTGAGTTTTTACAAAAAGCAGTGGTTGAACATCAGGCGGATTTAGGGATTGCTTTTGACGGTGATGCCGACCGTGTGATTATGGTGGATAAAAACGGTCAGCAAATTACTGGTGACCATATTCTGTATATTTTAGCCACTCAAGCGAGTCAAAAGCCTGCGGGTATCGTGGGTACTGTGATGAGTAATATGGCGCTTGAAATTGCTTTAGATCAAGCCAATGTGCCTTTGCTTCGTGCCAAAGTTGGTGACCGCTATGTATTACAAGGCCTAGAAGAAAAGGGTTGGGTAACGGGCGGTGAGCCATCAGGTCATATTCTGACTTTGGACAAGAGCACCACAGGTGATGCGATCATTGCTTCACTTCAGGTGTTAACGGTGATGGTTGAGCAAGGTAAAGCTTTGCATGAATTGGTGGAAGGGTTTGAGTTATTACCAAATGTCTTGGTGAATGTTCGCTTGGCTGCGATGTTTGATCCCTACACTGTACCTGCACTGGTGAGCGAGTTTGAAAAAGCTGAAGCTCAGCTTAAAGGGCGTGGTCGCATCTTGATTCGTAAATCAGGCACAGAGCCGGTCATTCGTGTCATGGTTGAAGGTAATGACCTTGAAGAAGTCACAGCGTTAGCAAATCATTTGGCCGATGCTGTTCGTGCCAATGCAGCTTAAATCAAGAGGGGAAATTGCATGAATGATGTGATTAAGGACTTAAGTGAACTGCGTTTAACTTATCAAAAAGGTGAGTTGCATGAAGATCAGGTGAACCGTGATCCACATGAGCAGTTTTTATTATGGTTTAACCATGCCTTAGCAGCACAACTGCATGAACCCTATGCTATGTCTTTGGCTACGGCAAATGCCCAAGGTCGTCCGCACGTGCGGACGGTCTTGTTGCGCGGTGCGACCCATGCAGGTTATGACTTCTACACCAACTATGACAGTCAAAAAGGCAATGATCTGCTCGATAATCCTTATGCAGAATTATTGTTTTATTGGCAAGAGCAGGAACGTCAAATTCGGGTCAGTGGTCGTGTGGAAAAGATATCTCTCGAAGAATCTACGGATTATTACCATAAACGACCGCGTGACAGCCAAATCGCAGCGCACATTAGTACTCCACAAAGTGGTGTTATCGCTAGTCGTGAAGAATTACAACAGCGTTTCCAAAATTTGCATGATCAAGTGGAAAGCAAAGACGTTTTGGAGAAACCTGAGTTTTGGGGCGGCTATCGTTTAGTTCCGGATTATTATGAATTTTGGCAAGGCCGTCCGAATCGTTTACATGACCGCTTGAGTTATAAACTACAGGATGGTCAATGGGTTTTACAGCGACTGATGCCATAAATGTCTAAACTTTTAATTCAACAAAGACCCTATTTGACGCGCCCTGAAGATATTCAGGGCGTTGCCCGGTTTATTGCTGACTTATTGGCACGTCGCGGGGTTTCTTCCGCACAAGAGCTGGAATTGAAGCTTAAGCACTTACATGCGCCAAACTTAAAGGGTTTAGAGCAAGCGATTGAAATAATCGATCAAGCAATTGATACTCAAAAGAAATTCGTCATTGTTGGTGATTATGATGCCGACGGTGCGACCAGTACTGCATTGATGGTCTTGGCACTACGTGATATGGGCGCGGATGTTGAATATCTGGTTCCAGATCGTTTCAAATATGGTTATGGTCTGACACCTGCCATTGCTGATTTGGCCTTCGTGAGCTTTACTCCAGATGTGCTGATTACGGTCGATAATGGTATTTCGAGCCATGCTGGTGTAGCACAGGCACAGGCGCATGGTATGCAGGTGATCATTACCGACCATCACCTGACCACAAAGGAAACACCACAAGCAGAAGCGGTGGTAAATCCCAATCAATTGGGATGTGAATTTCCAAGTAAAGCCTTGGCTGGCGTAGGTGTTGCATTTTATGTGTTGGCAAATTTGGCCAGTATGCGTAAAAAAAATGCTAAATCCACAGCCAACCTCAGCCAATATTTGGACTTGGTGGCCTTAGGCACTTATGCCGATGTTGCAAGTCTAGATCTGAATAATCGGATTTTGATCGATGCTGGTTTGAAGCGGATACAGCAAGGATTATGTCGTCCAGGGATCAGTGCATTATTGGATATTGCCGGTCGTGATCCTGCACAGTTAAAAGCACAGGACTTGGGCTTTGTGGTCGGCCCACGACTCAATGCAGCTGGGCGTATGGAGACTATGGATATTGGGATTGAGTGTCTGATTGCGGCAGATTTAAGTACGGCTTATCCGATTGCGCAGCAGTTGAATCAACTCAATATTGAAAGACGCCAAGTCGAAGGGCAGATTAAACAGGAAGCTCTGGCTGAGTTAGAACATATTCAGCTTGATCAGGATAACTTACCTGCAGCCTTGATCATGTTTGAACAGCATTGGCATCAAGGGGTGATTGGGATTGTTGCAGGGCGTTTAAAAGAACAATTCCATAGACCTGCAATCGTCTTTGCCGCAGATGAAGATGGCGTACATATTAAAGGTTCTGCGCGTTCTATCGAAGGTATTCATATTCGAGACAGTATTGAGCGTATTGCTGAATTACATCCGCATTTGGTGAGTCATTTTGGTGGGCATGCTGCCGCGGCAGGACTAACCATCCAAAAGCAGCATTTTTCTGAATTTAAAACTGCTTTTGAAGCACTCATCGCTGCGCAAGATGAAAGTTTATTTCAGGCCACTATTTGGACAGATGGCGAATTGCCCGATTCGGCCATTAATGTCGAAACCGTCGATTTTTTGCAAAATTTAAGTCCATGGGGACAAAAATTCCCTGCACCGGTCTATGAAGGCCTATTTAAAGTTTTAGATTATCGTTGGTTGAAAGATGTGCATCTGAAATTAAAACTTGCTTTAGATAATGGCTTAATGGTGGACGCAATTGCATTTAATGCGGCAGAAAAATATGAATTTAATCCTATGCAAGATAAAATCCGCTTGGTCTACGAACTCGATAAAAATGAATTTAGAGGAAATGTCAGTGTTCAATTGAGAGTTCTACACTTGGCTCAATAAATTCTATTTTTACAGGCAAATAAAAAAAACCGCTCAGAAGAGCGGTTTTTTTATGTTTTTGACTTCAATGGATTAGAAGCGGTATTTCGCTGCTACACCAAATGAATTGTAGTCATTGTTGCCAACTTCACCGAAACCAACACGACCTTCAAGGCTCACTTGTTGGTTGAAGAATTTACGTGCATTGATCCCTACTTCGTTACGATCAGTGACATCGTTGTTGTAGTAGTCAGCACCAACACTGAATGTTTTGTCGATGAAGTAATCCGCTGCTAGATTGAATTCATCTAGATCACCGAATGCTGCACCCGCTTCAAGGTTGATGTCTTTACCATTGCTTAAAGTTGTTACGTATTTAGCACGTAAAGTTGGATCTACGCCGTCATCATCATCGTTATCCCAACCTTTCACACCAACTGCAACTAAGAAGCCTGGTGCTGGAAGATAACCGACTTCAGCGCCGTAGTAGGTTGTATCGTTGTCTACTGTGCCAAATGGAGTGTCAACTTCGACATTATTACGGCTTACATCACCAGATACATAGAAATCTGAGTTTGGTACGAAGTATTCGATACCAACGCCATAAGTATTGTCGTCAACATCGCCACGGTCAGCGAAAGTTGCATGTGCATTTACGTTACTTGCACGGTTTAAGAATGCAGCTTCTGCAAGAGGAGCGTTACGCGTTTGAACAGGGTTGAAGTAATAAGTACCGTTTACACCAAATTCACTGCCAGTGCTTCCATTATCTGGGTCGATGTAACCAGCTGAAGCGCCTACTTCTGCTTGATAAGCATGAGCTGTACCTGTAATAGCAAGTGCAGAAAGAAGTGCTGAAGCAATTGCGAGTTTTTTCATGGAAACTACCCCTCTAAATTGTTTGGCTAAATTTAATACATTTTTTGTTACAAGTTTTAGTCTAGAGAAATTTTAAAGATGGTCAATCGCTGCAAAGTTGCGGAACTGTGAATTCGGTAATTTTATGTAATTAAAATTTTTTAAAATATTGAAAAGTATGTATTTATTTATAATGTTTTGTTTTATTAAAACTGTGTAGATAATATGAATTTGTGGGTTATTTGGTCAATAACTGGACTTTTTTTAAAGTAAATATTACATCGAAAAGAAAAAAGCACCTCAAAATAGAGGTGCTTTTTTAGCAAACTTCTAATTCAAACGAAATTAGAAACGGAAAGTTGCATTGATGTTGAACGCTTGAACGTCATCACCAAAACCAACTTGACCACCGATTGCTAGGTTCGGGTTAAGGAAATATTTTGAACGAATAGCGAAGTAATCCGTGTCTTCATCACCATCATCTTCGATGTTATAAGATGCGCCAATGCTAAAAGCTTGGTCGAAGTAGTAGTCTGCACCAATCGTAACAGAATCAATGTCACCAAAAGCACCGTCTGCTTCAAGGTTGATGTATTGACCATTGTTCAACGGCGCAACATATTTTGCTTTAACAGCAAAACGGTTGTCTTCGTCTTCATCATTGTCACCTTGATAGCCATCAATACCTGCAGCAAGTAAAAGGTTAGAAACAGGTAAATAACCCACTAATGCGCGGTAAGTAGTCACATCGTAGTCGTCATCATAAAGAGTTTGACCATATTCTGTTGCTTTAGCATTTTGTTGACCAAAACCAATTTCACCATTGAGGTAGAATTGATCGACAAAATATTCAATACCTGCGGTTAAGTGGTGAATATCAGATTCAGCTTTGAAACCAAAAACTTCATTGCTTTCCATAGTGTTATATGAATACCCAAGATAGGCATTGCTGTTATGACCTAGAAAAGCAGCTTCATTTAATGGACCATTACCAGTTTGTACTGAGTCAAAATACAAAGTACCTTTAAGATTGAATGTATTATCAGTATCAATAATATCATTATCCCAATCTGTATAAGTAAAACCGCCATCAACTTGACCATCATAAGCAAAAGTTGATGAAGTGATAACAGCTAATCCTAGTGCAAGTAATGTCTTTTTCATAAAACCCTCGAAACATTATTGTTGTAAATAAAATGTAATAAATAGTAACGCGAGCGTATTGTTCATATTATGTGCATTGAAGTCAATGATTTGGATGATCAATCTGGCTGAATCTGTGCAAATTCTCTGTGATATAATAGGCGGCTATTTAAGCCAAATTTTTTGATTGAGAGTAATTCACGTGGAAATTAATCCGTATCTATTACAGCTAAAAGACTTAAACGACCGTGGTCAAACATTACGGGGGTATCTTTGACTACGATCTGAAAAAAGAGCGTTTAGAAGAGGTTCTACGTGAGCTGGAAGACCCAGCAATTTGGAATGATCAAAGCCGTGCACAAGCAATGGCAAAAGAAAAAGGTGAACTCGAAAACGTCATTAACGTGCTCGAAGGGCTTTCAACTCAGCTAGAAGATGCCCAAGCGATGTTGGATCTTGCGGTTGAAGCAGAAGAAGAAAGCTTACTTGCGGATGTGCAAGCAGAGTTAACTTCAGCGGAAGCAGAACTTGCGAAATTAGAATTCCGTCGTATGTTCAGTAATCCGATGGACCCGAACCCATGCTATGTCGAAATCCAAGCAGGTTCTGGTGGTACTGAAGCACAGGACTGGGCATCCATGTTACTGCGTATGTATCTACGTTGGATTGAACGTCATGGCTTTAAAGCAGAAGTGATGGAAGAATCTGATGGTGATGTGGCAGGGATCAAGTCTGCAACGATCCGTGTAGAAGGTGAGTATGCATATGGTTGGTTACGTACAGAATCTGGCGTACACCGTTTAGTCCGTAAGTCACCTTTTGACTCAGGTAATCGTCGCCATACTTCATTCTCAGCGGTTTTTGTATCGCCTGAAATTGATGACAATATTGAAATTGAAATCAATCCAGCTGATGTACGTACTGATACCTATCGTGCATCTGGTGCGGGTGGTCAGCACATTAACAAAACAGACTCTGCGGTACGTTTAACTCACGCTCCAACAGGGATTGTGGTGGCATGCCAGAACCAACGTTCACAGCACGCCAACCGTGACCATGCATGGAAACAGTTACGTGCAAAATTGTACGAACTTGAAATGCAAAAACGTAATGATGCGGCACAAGCGTTGGAAGACACCAAGTCAGATATCGGTTGGGGCAGTCAAATTCGTTCATACGTTTTAGATGACTCGCGTATTAAAGACTTACGTACCAGTGTAGAAAGTTCAAACACCGGTGCAGTACTTGATGGTGATTTAGATAAGTTTATTGAAGCTAGCCTCAAACAAGGTTTGTAATTTAAATTTATATAGAAAACAAAGTTCTATCTGTTTTTGATTTTTATATCTATAAAAATCGATATAAAAATCGAAAAAATACGATATAGTGTATTCAAGATGCTGAATAGAACTTTGTTGTCCAAATTTTTATTTAATTAAACCCGTTTAAATTATGGATATTGATTTAATTTTTAAAGCACTTGCCAATCCGACTCGACGTCAAATCTTGGAATGGTTAAAAACACCTGAACAATTTTTGTCAGAAGAACAATGTGGCGGCTTTAATCGTGGTGTATGCGCTGGCAATATCGAAAAACTCGGTAATGTTTCGCAGTCTACGATGTCTAATCATTTGTCTGTGTTACAACAGGCGGGCTTAATTCAAGCCGAGAAATATGGTCAATGGTCGTATTTTTCACGCAATGAAGAACTCATTCAGCAATATATTGATTATCTGCAGAACTCACTTTAAATCATTTTTCGCATTTGAAGTGTCAGGCGAGACATATATGGCTGAACTTAATACTCCTCTCATTTTGGGTGATTTACACCTCAAAAATCGCGTTGTAATGGCGCCACTAACCCGTAGTCGTGCAACTATTGACCGTGTTCCAACGCCGATGATGGCTGAATATTATGCACAGCGTGCAAGTGCTGGATTAATCATTTCAGAAGCAACAGTCATTTCAGAAGCCGCTAATGGCTATTTGCAGACGCCGGGTTTATTTACCGATGCTCAAGTTCAGGGCTGGAAATTGGTGACCCAAGCCGTACATGAACAGCAAGGTTTAATTGTGGCACAATTGTGGCATGTCGGACGTGTCTCACATCCCGACCTTTTGAATGGTGATACACCAGTTTCTGCCAGTGCGGTACAACAGGCGGGTTATGTCAGTCTGCTTCGCCCAAAACGCGAATATGTCGTGCCACGTCCATTAGAGATTGCAGAAATCAAAAGCATTGTAGAACAATACAAACAGTCTGCGATCAAAGCCAAAGAAGCGGGATTTGATGGTGTGGAATTGCATGCGGCCAATGGTTATTTGATCGATCAATTCCTACAAAGCAAAACCAATTTACGTGAAGATGAGTATGGTGGTTCTGTAGAAAACCGCGCACGTTTATTGCTTGAAGTGGTGGATGCGCTGATTGAAGTGTGGGGGGCAGGTCGTGTAGGTGTGCATCTTGCGCCGCGTGGTGATGAACACGACATGGGCGATCATGATCCACGTGAAACCTTTGGCTATGCCTTAGAGCAGTTGGGGCAGAGGAAGATTGCATTTTTCTTTACCCGTGAATATCTGGCGGATGACAGTATTAGTGATTATCTTAAACAGCGCTCAAATGGTGTGCCATATATTGCCAATATGCGTTTAAGCCGTGAAGATGCTGTAGATTTATTGGCCTCAGGTAAAGCCGATGCGGTGTCTTTTGGTAAAGCCTATATTGCCAATCCAGATTTGTTTGAACGTTTGCTGGCGAATGCTGCACTGAATGAATTGCAGTTGGAAAATATGATTGGAACAGATGTTGCCGAAGGCTATATTGATTATCCAAGCATGAAAAATAAATTTGGTTCAGGTCGTTCAACCTATTAATCGACACTTGAATACGCATTATCCATTAACATGTGGATAATGCTCTGATATATTCTGCCGATTCAAACCGTTTTTGAGCGTAATAATTTGACTACTCCTTTTTGGTATAACGCAGCTTTGGCGCTGATTAAGCCGCTATATCAATGGCGCATCAAAAAACGTGCTGAAGATTTCCAACTATATCAGCAAGAGTGTCTTGAGCGCTTTGGGCCATTTCAGCCAGTTAAAAACCGTAATGCAATTTGGTTTCATGTGGTTTCCGTCGGAGAAACTAACGCTGCGCAGCCGCTGATTGAACATTATCTCAAAGCAGGTCATCCGGTCTTAGTTACCAATACCACCAAAACCGGACAAGCGCGTGCGAAACAATTATTTTTAAAAGCACCGTATGAATCGCTATTTCAGGCCGTGTATCTGCCAGCAGATCAAAAAAAATTAGTCCGTCGTTTTATCGAAAAATATCAACCGAAAATGTTGGCTCTAGTCGAAACTGAACTCTGGCCAAATTTGATGATTGAAGCCGATCAGGCCAATGTTCCGTGTTTATTGATTAATGCCAGATTATCTGAAAAATCGGCGAAGGGTTATAGCAAAGTCCCGAGTTTGACGCAGCCGATGCTAAAGAGTTTGAAACAATTATTGGCGCAAGATCAGGCAACTTTAGCGCGATTTATTGAGTTGGGTGCAAACCCGCATACCAGTCAGGTCGTCGGTAGTATCAAGTTTGATATTCATGCGCCCGATAGCTTTGTGCAACAAGCAGCGCAGTTGCGTCAAGATTGGGATTTACAAGAACGTAAGATCATCACCATTGCCAGTACGCATGCGCCCGAGGAACAAAAACTACTCGCAGCGCTGCAGCCGATTTTGCAACAACAGCCTGAGCTGTTATGTATCGTCGTACCACGTCATCCTGAACGCTTTGATGACGTTTTTGTAGAAGCGCAGAAACTGAATTTACGCACACAGCGCCGCAGTTTAAAGCAAACGATTCAGCCTGAAACGCAGGTATATTTGGCAGATAGTATGGGTGAATTGTGGCTGTGGTTGGCTTTGAGCCAAGCGTGTTTTGTCGGTGGTTCGTTGAATGAACCGGGTGGTGGGCATAATATTTTGGAGCCCATTACGTTACATGTCCCGACAGTATTAGGTCAGCATTATTTTAATTTTCAAACCATTGTGGATGAGTTTGTAGCGGCCCATGCGGTTGTGGTTGTGCGGGATTTTGAGCAGGCGGCCAGTGCATTGGTTGACATCATTCAAAATACTGCGAAAGCTCAGGCTTTAAATGATGCAGCTCAGCTGATTATGCAAAAGAATACCGGGTCGCTGCAAAAGCATATTCAGGTGATTGATCAGTACCTTTAAGTTTTAATTTTGCGATACATTAATTTTTATTAGGCAAGTTTTATCACGGCCTTATTTTATGGTGATCGTTGAACATCCTATTCGTAGGCATAATCTACTTTTAAAGGATTAAAAGTAGCAAAAATCCTCTGTACGCTGAAGGTACTTCCTGTACCTCAGCGCACAGGCGACATCAATGTCGCCTGTCCTCAATGACATATGCTTTGCGTGAATTGATATGGTTATTTATGAACATCGTCTTGCTTGATCCTCGTCAAACTGAATCTGAACTTTGGAGTATTAGCGCCAAACGTCAAATTGAGCATTTAAAAAACCATGTGAATATACAGGTGGGCGATACACTCAAAGTCGGTATTCGGGAAGGAAGACGCTATTTAACCCAAATCGTCAGTATCAGTGATGAGCGCATTCAACTTAAACCCTTACAAGAAGAAGAAGTACCTGCAAAGCATCCGGTGACTTTAATTGTGGCAATGCCTCGTCCGAAAGTGTTGCGCCGTCTGATCATGGATGCAGTCACTTTAGGTGTAGAAAAAATCATTCTGCTGCACAGTTATCGCGTGGATAAAAGCTATTGGCAGACACCATTTTTACAGCAGCTCGATCACTATGTGACGTTGGGTTTGGAGCAGGCAGGTGACACCATTGCGCCCAAAATTGAATTGTATAAACGCTTTAAACCCTTTGTGGAGGATGTTTTGCCGAGCATGATCTCCTCGGCCTATCCGGCTTATGTGGCGCACCCTTATGTCGAAGATGTGATGCCTGCAGGGATTCAACATGGATGTACGATCATTATTGGGCCTGAAGGTGGATTTATCCCTTATGAGGTCGATTTGCTCATAAAAAACGGTTGCCAAGCAGTCAGCTTAGGCAACCGAATTATCCGGACAGAAACTGTGATTCCGTACGTTTTAGGGCGATTATTTAGCTGTTGACGCTTCTGTCTCAGTTTGATCACCACGGTAAACTTTCACTTCCTGTACAGGGTACGGAATTGAAATACCATTTTGATTAAATGCTTGGATAACGTGTTCTTGCACTTCACTAATTGAGTTCGCAGTGGTGGTTTCTGTGGTATCTACCCACCAACGGACATTCAGATTGACTGAGAAATCAGCCAAAGCATTTACGTTTACGGTAAACGCAGGTTGGCTCAAGATGGTTGGGTCTTTGTCCAAAATAGCCAAAACAATATTTTTAGCTTTCTGAATGTCATCTTCATAACCAATACCAACAACAAATTCACAACGACGACGTTGATAAGCGGTATTCACCGTTACAGCACTGGTGTAAACAGTCGCGTTTGGAATCACGATACGACGACCATCTGGAGAACGTAGGAAGGTTGCACGGATCTGAATATCTTCAACCGTACCTTCCATGCCTGACACAATAATGTCGTCACCGATTTTAAACGGTTCACCGAGGAGAATCAAAATACCCGACAGTAAGTTCTGGAAAATATCTTTAAACGCGAAACCGATTGCGACCGAACCAATCCCCAATGCACTCATGAGCTGACCCGGTGTGAACCCAGGAATCGCAATGACCATTGCAATTAGGAAACCGAAGAACATAATGGCTGAGCTACCGACACGGTTCAGGACCAAAACTAGATTTTGTTTTGAGTAAGAGCGGTCAGTGAGCGCTTTACGAACAAAGAATCTAAAGAGTTTAGACAGTAGATAGAAGATCGTAAAAACAATTAATGCGATACAAATATATGGCAGGCGTTCCCAAAATCCATCGACAAATTTATCGATCGTTGAGTATGCGTCATTATATTTAGAGGTATGTTCCAGCACGGTTTGTGCGGTTTTTTCTGTTGCCTCTTGCAAAAGTTGAGTCGTGCCTTGAGTGACATCACTCAAGGCATTTTCTTTTTCAGCCACGAGTTTTCCAAATGTTTCGGTTTTTCGCTATTTTGCCTGAAATTAGTGGCGAAAATAACCCTCATTTACAGGCTTGTGAACAGATGTATCAAAATTCAGACAGGCTCAGATTCGGTCAGTGGCTTAGAAATATTCAGTGCCTTGTTGAATGATTTCTGTCGGCGATTCAATTTCACCGCTACCCATCATATACGAGGTGATGCTACCTGTAGCCAAGAGCGACAACACACTGATTAAAATCATCAACCATGCCAGAATTTTTTCCCAAACGGCAGCAGGGCGTGGCGCGCCGTATTGATTTACGGTCGGTGTGCCTGAGGCCAATAATAAATACAGGATAAAGAATAGATTGATCACGGGGATAAATAAAAGCAGTAGCAACCAACCGGCTTTATTGAGGTCATGCAGTCGACGGACGACAAAGACACAATAGAAATAGATATAGAGAATAATAATTGCCAAATAGGCGAGGCCAGATACCCCGGTGAATATGCCAACAAATTGCTCATTTAACGCCATGGTATTGATGTTAAAAATACCCACGGCAAGGCTTAAAGCGATTATGGCAAAAAAGCTGATGATATTGAGAAAGCCATACCAACCAATCATGCTCAGTCGACCAAAACGTCCATCAGGTTTCAGGGGATTATCCGATGTAGTGGTCGTCTGACGGGAAAAGAAAGAAGAGTCATTGGTGTTCATGATCGGATCAACTCAACGTATATGAAAGAATAAAAAAGCGGAGTGCTGAGTAAAATTACCTTTGCAGTATAGGTTTAATTGAACTGGTCAGATACTGAATTAAAACATGTTTTTGTTGAAATTTTGCTTATAGATGTGCTTTAAATGGGAAAGAATAATACGACCAAAGCATGATTGCTGCGATTAAAAATTAATCGTCATACTGCTGTGATGCAGGAATTATAAAAGTAGAAATGTGGCATGGCATCTCGTGATGAGATGAATCAGATCAAGGAAAATACAATATGAAAGAGATCTATCCAGTACCTGAAAGTTTCAAAAAAACCGCGCGCATCAATGAGTCGGAGTACTTTGAGCGTTATCAAAAATCGATTGAACAACCAGATGAGTTTTGGGCGGAGCAAGCGCAAAAGATCGATTGGATCAAACCGTTTACCCAAGTTAAAAATACAAATTTTAAGCAAGATGATTTTAAGATCGAGTGGTTTGCTGATGGTGAACTGAATGTCAGTGCCAACTGTCTCGATCGACATTTAAAAGAACATCCACATAAACCGGCCATTATTTGGGAAGGTGATCATCCTTCACGGCATAAAATCATTTCTTTTGAAGAACTGCATGATGAAACTTGCCGTTTTGCCAATGTGCTGAAAAAACATGGCGTGGGCAAAGGCGACCGTGTGGTGCTGTATATGCCAATGGTGCCCGAAGCGGCTATTGCAATGTTGGCCTGTACCCGAATTGGAGCAGTACACTGCGTGGTTTTTGGCGGGTTCTCACCAGACTCATTGGCAAGTCGTATCGATGATAGTCAGGCGAAAGTCGTGATTACTGCGGATTGTGGGATGCGTGGTGGTAAGCCCATTCCACTCAAAGAAAATGTCGATCTTGCACTCGACATTGAAGGCACATCTTCGGTTCAAAATGTCATTGTGGTGCACCGTACAGGTAACCCGATCGAAATGAAAGCGGATCGTGACCTGTGGTATCACATGGAAATCATGTCGGTCAATGATATTTGTCCACCTGAACCTATGAATGCCGAGGACCCGCTATTTATTTTGTATACATCAGGTTCGACAGGAAAACCGAAAGGTGTATTGCATACCACAGGCGGCTATTTAACCTATGTGAATTGTACCTTCCGTGAAGTTTTTGACCTTAAACAAGATGATGTGTTTTGGTGTACTGCCGATGTTGGTTGGATTACGGGACACTCTTATGTGTTGTATGGGCCATTGTCGAATGGCACCACGACCGTGATGTTTGAAGGTGTACCACAATATCCAAGTTGGGCTCGGACCGGACATATTGTCGATAAACACAACGTCACTATTTTATATACGGCACCGACTGCAATTCGCGCCATGATGCGAGAAGGGGATGCCTTTGTCCGAGAAAGTGACCGCAGTAGTCTGCGTTTACTAGGTTCAGTGGGTGAACCCATTAACCCAGAGGCATGGAATTGGTACTACACCGTGGTAGGTGAAAGCCGCTGCCCAGTGGTAGATACATGGTGGCAAACAGAAACGGGTGGTTTCATGATTACGCCATTGCCGGGAGCAACCGATTTAAAACCGGGTTCAGCGACGCGTCCATTCTTTGGTGTACAACCTGCGATTGTCGATGCTGAAGGCAATGAGCTTGAAGGCGCCGTAGAAGGTAACTTGGTGATTAAGGATTCTTGGCCGGGACAAATGCGAACCATTTGGGGTGATCCTGAGCGCTTTATTGAAGCCTATTTCTCCACTTATCCGGGGACGTATTTTACAGGTGATGGCGCACGTCGTGACGAGTCTGGCTATTATTGGATTACGGGTCGTGTGGATGACGTCTTGAACGTTTCAGGACACCGATTGGGAACGGCTGAAATTGAAAGTGCATTGGTTGCACATGATGCTGTGGCAGAGTCTGCAGTGGTGGGTATGCCGCATGATATTAAAGGGCAAGGGATTTGCGCCTTTGTCACCCTACAAGCAGGGACAGCAGAGACGGATGAGTTACGTCAGGAACTGGTGGCTTGGGTACGCAAAATCCTTGGACCAGTGGCAACGCCAGATGCATTGCATTGGGCGCCGGCCTTACCGAAAACCCGTTCTGGTAAAATCATGCGCCGTATTTTAAGAAAAATTGCGGCCAATGAATTGGACTCTTTAGGTGATACCTCGACCTTGGCAGAACCTCAAGTGGTTGAACATTTGATTGCTACGGTTTATCCGAAGTCATAAAAACCATTTGAGCGTGAGTGATCACGTTCTGATGAAAGTTCACTATGGCTTATATGAAGGATTATTAAAGCAATAATGAACGTCCTTTCCCCTATAAAAGTTGATTAAGATGAAGGGACGTTCATGATGGATTTTATCCATCCTAAATACGACGTATAAAATGATCAAATTATAAGTCGCCTGAATCTTAGTGACTTAGATTTCATTAGATATAGATTTTACAGATACAGACTGCAGGCATTGAGATAAGCTGAATGCCTTTACTTTGTTAAGCTAAAACGGTAACAGAATAATCAGACAGACATATGAATGCTTCAACTCCATTGACTCAAGATCCGATCGATATTGCCCAAAAACTGGCGGCAGAATTTGCCACGACGGCTGCTCAGCGTGATAAGCAGGGGGGAAATCCCAAAGCTGAACGTGATTTGATTCGTCAAAGTGGTTTACTTGCATTGTCCATTGGACAGCAATACGGTGGACAGGGTGCAGATTGGCAGACGATTTTTAAAACCATTCAAACCATTGCTCAAGTGGATAGCTCATTGGCGCATGTTTATGGTTTCCATCATTTATTAATTGCAACGGTACAGTTGTTCGCGCAGCCCGAGCAATATGGCCCGTGGTTTGAACAGACTGCACGTGAGCATTTATTTTGGGGCAACACCCTAAACCCCTTAGACCGTCGTACTACAGCGACGCAACTGTCTGAACACGAATACGTCTTTCATGGCGATAAAAGTTTTTGTTCGGGTTCCATGGATTCAGACATTTTGCTGTGTTCTGGCTTCAATGAAGACGGAAAATTATTGATCGGGGTGATTCCTACAGCACGTGAAGGCGTCAGTTTTCTCGGCGATTGGGACAATATGGGACAACGTCAAACCGACAGTGGAAGTAGCCATTTTGAACAAGTTAAAATTTCCAAAGATGAATTACTACTGAACCCAGGCCCATTCAGTACACCTTATTCGAGTTTACGCCCTTTGATTGCACAGTTGATCTTTGTGCATATGTTCTTGGGGGTAGCCGAAGGGGCATTTGAAACAGCAAAAGAAACGGTACAAAGCCAAAAAGCATGGTCAAAATCTTTAGCTGAAAATGCAGTGAATGACCCATTTATTCAAAAGCATTTTGCTGAGTTTTATGTGCAATTAGAAAGTGTACGTTTATTGGCAGATAAAGCGGTTCAGCGTTTGCAATGGGCTTGGGAGATTGGTGAAGCTTTGACGGCGGAACAACGTGGAGAAGTCTCTATTGCGATTGCAACAGCCAAAATCGCAGCCACCAATAGCTCGCTATACATTACGCAAAATATTTTCCAAGTGATGGGCGCACGTGCCACAACTGCCAAACTAAATTTAGATCGCTTCTGGCGCAATGTACGTACCCAAACCTTACACGATCCGATTGATTATAAATATCAGGAGGTCGGTGAATGGGTGCTCACAGCGAAAGTACCAGATCCAAGTTTTTATTCTTAAACGTATATTGCACATTGCAACAAAGCCTCCGTTTTGGAGGCTTTGTTGCAATGTAATTTCAGTCGATCTTAACGCTGATGAATATTTTCTAAGGTATCGACTAAGGTTCGCGTTGTTTGATCAATTTCATAATTCACGGCATCACCGACTTGGATATCTTTCCATGTAGTGAGGCGCAGTGTTTCAGGAATAAGGTCGATTGAAATTTCACTGCTGGCACGATCAACACGGTTCACAGTCAAACTGCAACCATTGAGCCCAATAAAACCTTTGAGAAAGAAATATTTAATATTGCCTGCCGGAATGTGAATATCGAGATGAAAGGTTTCCCCGCGATGCTCTAAGTTTTTGATCGTGGCTGTGCCTTCGATATGACCATACAGATTATGACCACCATTTTCTGCCCCAACTTTGGCTGAGCGTTCGACATTGACCTCATCACCAGCTTTGAGAGTTTTCAGCGTGGTGAGTTGATTGGTTAAATCAGAGACATCAAAATGCACTTGGTTGGCTGCCAAATCAATATGTGTAGCCGTTAAACACACGCCATTAATCGCCACACTTGCCCCGATAAAGACATCATGAAAAAAATTCTGATGATTTGAAATCACCAAGGTTGTGAAGCCATTACCTTGACGAATCTCTAAGACTTTTTCTAAACCTTGCACGATGCCTGTATACATGGGAGCGTCTCTAAAATGATTTGCGTTTTCTGTATTGTAGGGACAAAACGAACGCTCGGCTATGCTTTACAGTGACCATTTCAGTACAGTGTTTTGATCTCTAACAGTTCGATCTTGGCAATATCTACAATGCTCGGAATGTTTCAATTGCAGTTAAGCGAGACTGCTTTATATCGACGATCGGTTGAGGGTAATTCAATTCCAATTGAGGATTTTTGGCAAAGGGTTGGTGAATTTGTTTGGCATCCAAATCTGCCAGTTCAGGTAGCCATTGACGTAAATAATCCCCATTCGGATCAAATTTCTGAGATTGGCTGATCGGGTTAAAAATCCGAAAATAAGGTACAGCATCTGTACCCGTCGAGGCGCACCATTGCCAACCACCATTATTGGCTGCTAAGTCACCATCGACAAGGTGCTGCATAAACCATTGCTCCCCCAACCGCCAATCGATCAGTAGATTCTTACTGAGGAACATGGCACAAATCATCCGCACCCGATTATGCATCCAACCCGTAGCCAGTAGTTGACGCATCCCTGCATCAACGATCGGAATGCCCGTCTGGCCGTATTGCCACGCAGCAAAGTCTTGTGGTGCATGGCGCCATTTTATTTTTAAGGTTTTGGTTTGAAACGGCTGGTGCTGAGAAACTTGCGGGTAGTCAAATAAAATGTGCTGGTAAAATTCACGCCAAAGCAGCTCATCGAGCCAAGTTTGTTGTCCTCTGTGGTCGATCTGGAAATAGCCGCCTTGTTCACGAAACAGGGCTTGCAGACATTGGCGAATAGACAAGATGCCCAAGTTTAAATACATGCCAATTCGACTGGTTCCATTGAGCGCAGGAAAGTCCCGATCATCAGCATAACGATGCAGATGTTGTTCAATAAATTCATCTAAGCACTGTAGTGCGTGATCTTCTCCAATCGGCCAAAGCTCGATTTGAGCAGCTAACAGCGATGTGGGATAAAAAGGAGTTAAATCAAATTGATTTTGCCACAGCGGATGCGAGGCGAGAGCCGCTTGGGCTTCAATAGCGGGATAACAAGTAGGCAGACTGATGCTCAATTTTTCGTAGCAATTTTTCTTAAATGCACCGAAAACTTGATAAGGATGTCCAGATTGATTGCGAATACTGCCTACAGGAAACAGGGTGCGGTCATGGTACAGCTCAACAGAGATGTGCTGCTGTTCTAATAACTGTTGTACTTCGCGATCTCGTTTAAGCTCATTCACACCATGTTCAATATGTGCATGAACAGTGTGTATATTGAGCTGAGTACATAAGGTTAATAGCTCAGTGGCGATGTCTGACCAATGGGGAATATGCTGAATAATCAGTGGAATATTTAGCTCAGCCAATTGCTGTCGCAAAAGTTCCAGTTGGGCAAGATAGCGATGGATTTTAATGGGGGCATCATCATGCCTTGTCCATTGTTCAGGAGAAAGCGCAATAAAGGCAATCGTTGGACCAGACTGTGTCGCCTGCCACAGTGCGCTATGGTCATGTCGTCTTAAATCTTGTCGAAACCAAACCAGTTGCATGTTTATTGCCTCTTGTTTTGTTGGAAATATCACAGGAATTACGGGGTGTCTATTGGTGATAAAATCATCTAAAAAATATCGATTTTTATAAAAAACCATATAATATCTATGGTTTAAGTTAACCGATTGCGCACAATCCTGTCAGCTTAAGCGTACAAGCAACGAGGTTTTTGACGCTAGGCGCACTTTTAAATTTTACCTAAGATGAACTCATACAGGAACAGGACGTTCCGGAACATAAAACAATAACAAAGTGTTCACCATCAGGACTGTGAAGCAAGACAGGAGTCATGCTTAAGTATCCATATAGAAAAAGCCCGACAGGATGTCGGGCTTTTTCTTTGTCTATAGGTTAGCTCATTTTCTAGAATCAAAGCATATCTTTAAATAGTACTCGAGATAAAAAATCCCCTAAGCCGAGCCTTAGGGGAGGAAAGTGAAGTGAGCCGGTTGTGATTATTATGCTGATTACATGAGCTGTGACTGCATCAACAATTATGCTGATTTAGCCTGCACAACTTGCTGCTGTTGAGCTTCCAGTTCACGAACCAGTGGCAACACTTTTTCGCCAAAGTATTCCACCTCTTCAATGAAGTGGAGAAAACCTGAGAGAACCAAATCGACACCTACACTTTTGAGTTCCACAATGCGTTCGGCAATTTGTTGTGGCGTGCCAATCAGATTGGTTTTAAAACCGTCGTTGTATTGAACCAAATCTTTAAAAGTAGATTTTGCCCAGTTACCTTCGCCTTCTTTGGTGGATGCACCTGCTTCACGAGTTGCATCGCCAAAGGCATTGACCGCTTCGGTATTGGCATTGTCGATAATAGCTTGAAGCACCGCTTGGGCTTCTTCCTCAGTATCTCGGGCAATGATGAAGGCATTCACCCCGATTTTGACCTGATGGTTATTGGCTTTGGCTTTTTCACGAATATCATCGATCTGCTTTTTCAACTCAGCAGGAGTATTGCCGTTGGTGAAGTACCAATCGGAAACACGTGATGCCATGTCACGTGCTGCACGTGAACTGCCACCTTGGAAGATCTCGATATGCGGTTTTTGCACCGGTTTTGGAGATAGAGTGTAGTCTTTAAATTGATAGTATTTACCATCAAAACTAAAGTTATCCTGCGTCCAAACGCCTTTTAGGCTACGAATGAACTCTTCAGAGCGCGCATAGCGTTGATCATGCTCGGGCCATTCTTCACCAATCGCATCAAACTCTCCACGGAACCAACCACTTACAACATTGATTGCAATACGGCCATTGGTAAGATGATCGATGGTCGCCAATTGTTTTGCAGCCAGAGCCGGTTTCCAAGGGCCAGGTAAAATCGCTGCAATGACTTTGAGTTTTTCAGTTTTAGCCAAAATTCCATGGCTGAAACTAACCGATTCGTGTTGATTCTCTGCGTTATAACCTGCTGTAAAACGAATTTGAGTCAGCGCATAATCAAAGCCACTTTTTTCTGCAGCTTGTGCCAAACGCACGTTATAGTCATAGCTCCAATCGGTACGCTGTTCAATATTACTGACCACCAAACCACCACTGACGTTTGGTACCCAATACGCAAATGTAATGTTTTTTTCTTGTACTGACATTTTGCAAACCCTCGGGATCGAATTGTTATGCTGTAGTGTTTAGGCCACTTGCGTTTTTGGCTTTTTACTATGCAGTCGAGCTTCAGCGGCATCCAAACTTGGAACAGCTGCAGAAGGAAGGACTTCTTCTTGCTCGATTTGTTTATTAATGCCCAAGTTTTGGTTGGCTTGTTGAGACTTGGCTTTCACCACTTCAGCACGCTGACCTTTGGCTGGAGCCCATTCCAAAATCGGCAGCGCACGTGCTACAGCTAAAGTAATGCGGTCACGGAGTAATTCACTATGAATGGTATATTCAGGGGTGAAATCACGGTCTGTTGCATAGACTCCGATTGGTAATGTTTGCGCTTGGAAGAAACTGAACAATGGACGCAATTGATGTTCAAGCACTAAGGCATGGCGTTCAGAACCACCCGAAGCTGCAAGCAAGACAGGAACATCGACCAATGCAGTTTGTTCGACAAAGTCAAAGAAGTGTTTAAACAGACCTGTAAATGAAGCACGGTAAACTGGTGTTCCAACAATCAGTGCATCAGCAGCTTCAACGGCAGCAAGGTCATCTTGTACACGTTGTGGCAATTGGTTACGGTAAATCGCGCCACCTAATAAATTGCCAATTTCGCTAAACTTAATAAAATGCACATTGATTGGAGTCGCATCACCGAGCTCATCAACAATGGCTTGTACCAAAGCTTCAGTTTTAGATGGATTGTTTAGACCACCTGACACAGCAACAATATTCAGGGGTTTTTGTAGATTAACTTGAGACATTTTTTAAACCTAAAAGTGTGGTTTCTCGGAATGCCTTTTATTAATCCCGATGGGGTGGATCACTGTAAAATAACGAAAATCAGAAAAGTTATCTGATTTTTAGATATGTTGGAAAAATCACAAGATTCGTGAAATTTCAAATTTTAAACTGTTGATATTTCAACATATAATGCATAGATATAAGCATTTTTACTGTGTTGATAAAATTTATATGAAAATATGATTAGATTTAAAGATTTATAGAAAATGCGAAAAAAGACGCATTTTAGGTGAAAATCTACATTTTAAATGCAAAAAAATAAGTTCTTGCATATCCTTCACATAGCATGTGTGGTTAGAATAGGGTCATTGTGCACAAGATCTCTCACGTTGCTTATGAATATTTTAATCGTTGATGATCACCCGCTGTTTCGTCATGCTTTAATTCAGGCGGTTCGTTATAGTTTGCCTCAGGCGCAAATTCATGAGACTGCAGCAGTCAATGAATGCTATGAACGTCTTGAAAATGGCCCTGAGCCTGATCTTGTGTTATTGGATTTAAACTTGCCGGGTGCTTCAGGCTTTTCTGCTTTGGTGCATATTCGCGCACAATATCCATCGATTCCAATCATTGTGGTCTCTGCGCATGAAGAAGCGTCGATTATCCAACGTGCAATTGCACATGGTGCGATGGGTTATATTCCAAAATCTGCGCATCCAAGTCACATTGGTGAAGCGATTCGTCAAGTCTTAGAAGGCGAGATTTGGTTGCCACCAAATTTACCTGCCAATATGAACTTTGATCCACGTGCTGCAGATGAAACGGCATTGGCAGAACGTATTCAGTCTTTAACACCGCAACAATTCCGCGTGTTAATGATGGTGGCAGAAGGTTTGCTGAACAAACAAATTGCCTATGAGTTGGATGTGTCTGAAGCAACCATCAAAGCGCATGTAACGGCGATTTTCCGTAAGTTGGGCGTACAAAACCGAACTCAAGCTGTATTGGCAATTAATGCACTGAATATTGAAGAAAAGAAAATCTAAGGATTTTTTCCATAAAAAAAGACCTCCACGATGGAGGTCTTTTTTTATGCTGTTTAAGCGCTAATGCTGGCGCTGGATCATTTCGGTGTAAATGCTGTTAGGTCTTTACATGCGGTTTAAAAGCAATAGAGCAATGCAACTTAACAATGACTTAAACAAACCACTTCAACTTAAGCAATATAGTCTTGCTTAGGCGTCAGATCGGTACAGTACAAAGGGTTGAGCGCACATTGCAATTCATCAATTTGTTCATCGGTCACATAGCCGCGCGCTTTAAGATAATCCGCGACACGGTCATCACGTAAACTCAAAAAGGCAGCGTCATAAACGCCCAAATCCACAAATAGGGCTGCAGTTTCTAAACTGTTAAAACGGTCCAGATAGACATCATTGTCATACATCAGGAAGATATGGTCTTGCTTGGAGTTGGCATCGACATTTAAACGTTGTGCCAATTCAAATGGCGCTGTTTTAATAAACAGTAAATCGGATAATTCATCAAACTGTGTTTTATCCAGCTGGTTTTTGTCGGTTTTGACTTTACCGAGCCACGCTTTGAACACCAATACCGCACCGCCGCGCAGTAGCATGCTCCAAATCTGATGACGGGTGTCCAAGCCTAAGCAATTGGATTCTGCTTCTAAATTTTGCAGCAGTAGGTCTTCTTGCTCTGCCAGTCGATCGAATAAGCCAAGACCTTGGGGTTTGTAGGCATTCGGCGCAAAGACATCAAAATTCAGTTCGTCAAACACCTGCAACGCGAGAGGAACGGCACTGCGATAGAGCGTTTCCAACGCTTCGACTTGCACATCACTTAATTTGCTGTACTTAAATAATTGACGCCAATCGATCTCTGGCAAAATGGCATTGGCACCATACTGACGATGAAACTGTAGATTTTGATCAAAACCATGCGGCATTGTTTCTGAAATATTCACAAGATCACTCCTAATATGAGGGGGAGATCAGCTTCTCAAGTGTTGATTTATGACGCTTCTTGAATTGGCTTGAAACTGATCAACTTCTTATGAATATTTTTAAAACGAATGGCGGCAGCTAAATATAAGACTAAAGTTTTAGTTTTTATTTTTGGTTGTAAAAATCTTTTTTAAATCAAATATATTTTTAATTGTAACTAAGTGTACAAGTGTTCACTCATGCATTCGATATCTTTTGCCATAGGCAATCTAAATTTGATATTTATGGCTAATAAATAGACGAAATGTCGGGGCTATTTTGAATGATCTTGCCGCTGAGAAAAATTTTTTTGCCAGTTAGGTAAGTTTAAGTAAAAGCAAGGTAAACAAAAGCCCATTTCATGTGAATGAAATGGGCTACTTTTCACAGAGAGATGTCCTGTAACAGCGCTACTGATTTGAAATCTTCAAACCAGATAACCATGAACGGAGTGAAGCCGGTTTCAACGGTTTTTTCAGTAAGACGATGTTTAACTCTTTTAGACGTTGCGGTAGTTCAGGATCAGAATCTGCAGTAATCAGTGCCACAGGGACATTTTCCTGACGGTTATCTAAAATAAAGTCGAGACCGATCTTGTTGTTATTCAAGTGTTGGTCAACCAACCAAACTTGAATATTCTCTTGTTGAATCAACTCCATGGCCTGTTCAGGTTCAGTGGCTTTAAAGACTTGATAGCCCCATTTGGTCAGTAAGGTCGACATCCCTTCCAAAATGGTTTCATCATTGTCTAAGCACAGAATCTTATAGGCTTTGGTTTTCAGCGGAACCGCTTGGGTCGGTGCAGCGACCACTTTTGGCGCAGCGACCACCGGCACTTCAATCATAAAGCACGAACCATGACCAAGTTCTGAGAACACATGCACAGGATAGTCGAGTAGGCTGGTCATCCTTTGCACGATGGCTAAACCTAAACCTAGACCCTGTTCGCCCCATGGAGAGGTGTGTCCACAGCGTTCGAACTCTTGGAACAACTTAATGCGCTGTTCTTCCGCGATCCCAGGACCTGTATCCCAAACGCCAATACGAATATGCTCCGGACGTGCTGAACGTAGCACACCCACCACAACACGACCACGCGCTGTATAGCGTAAGGCATTGCTGACGAAGTTTTGAATAATACGACGAATCCACTGTGGGTCGGTGTCAATCCAGAACTGAGCATCATGTACGGTCAGTTTGATATTACGCTGTGCTGCAATCGATTTAAATTGCAGTTCAAGATCGCTGAGTAAGTCATGTAGTGGATAAGGCTGACGTTTCGGTTGGATCGTTCCGCCTTCGAGTCGAGCAATGTCCAAGAGGGCAGAGAGCATACTTTCCGCACCATGCAGCGCACGATCAAGTTGCTGAAGCGTTTTACGATCATCGTCATTTTGTACGCTTTGCTCGAGGGCGGTACTAAACAGACGCGCAGCATGCATCGGTTGCAATAAGTCATGGCTTGCAGCAGCGATAAAGCGGCTTTTCGACATATTGGCTTTATCGGCTTGCTCACGTGCCAATTGTTGTTCAGACAGGGCATCTGCCAACTGTTGGGTACGATCTTGTACACGGCCTTCAAGCAAGGCTTCATTTTCACGGAAAGCAGTAATATCGGCAAAGGTTGTCACGAAACCACCGCCTTCGATTGGGTTGCCGCGCATCTGAATCACACGACCATCTTTACGAATCCGTTCAAATTCGTGTGCGCTGCCGACTTGCATCCAATGCATGCGTTTACGCACATGTTCCTCGACTGAACCGGGACCACATTCGCCGCGTTCAGCGTTATAACGAATCAAGTCTGAAATTGGGCAACCGACGTAGACAATGTCTTTTGGATAATCAAACAGTTTGAGGTATTGATTGTTCCATGCCACCAAACACATATTTTCATCAACCACGGACACACCTTGAGTCATATGGTCGATCATGGTCATGATCAGGTTTTGGTTAAAGCGCTGCCACTGTGAGGCTTGGTCAAGAATATTGGCGACCTGACCGAGTGCTAAACCATTATTAACCATGGCTGTGGTGAGTAAGGTACGGGCGGATGCCGCACCGATGGTGCCTGCAAGATACTGTTCGGTAAAACGCCACCACATACCGTTGGCGCTGCTATTTTCATTTAAAACGACATTGTTTTGTGCACAGAACTGGTTGAAGGCACGCATGGTTGGACCTTCACCGGTGATGCGTTTTGCCAAGGTAATTAGATCACCTACTTTTAGACGCGCCACATCATGGTGAATATAGCTGATGTCGTTTGATGTACTTTGAGCAGGGAGCGGCTTGGTTTCATAATAAAAGAAACTTTCGGCCTGAATTTGCTCGGCAACACTTGGACGGAAGACGCGGGAAATCCAAATATAGAGGGTGATATTTAAACCGAGCGCCCAAACTACGCCATGGGTAAGTGGATCGAAAGATTCAAACCCTAACAGTGCTTCAGGACGTAACCAACTCAAGCCTAGCGGACCCTGACTTAAAAGATTTTCGGTAAATGTTTTAAATTGTTCAGGTAAGCTACGCAATACGGTTGGTAATAACAGGGTATAAGCCCACATGCCAAAACCGACCAACAGACCCGCATATACACCTTGCTTGCTTCCGCCACGCCAATACAAACCACCAATTAGCGCCGGTGCAAACTGAGCCACAGCACTGAAGGCCAATAGGCCAAATACCGATAATTGGTCAATGTCATTGAAGAAATGGAAGAACAAGAAGCCCAATAACATGACCGCTAAAATACACACACGACGTGTGAATTTCAGTACGAGTGGTAGGCGTTTGTCATGGCGTGATAATAAACGTGTACGCCACAGTGCAGGCATGATCAAGTCATTACTGAGCATAATCGACAAGGCCACTGACGACACCAACAGCATACCTGTCGAAGCTGAAAACCCGCCGAGAAATGCAAGTAAGGTCAACCAGTCTTGGTTATAACTTAAAGGCAGTGAGAGCACGGCAACATCGGGTATTGCCAAGTAAGCCGGTGCTGCATGCAGCGCCCAACTGGCAATCGGGATGATCGCGATAATGGTTAAAATCAGATAAATGGCGAACCAACGACGAGCACCACGGATATGCTTTTCATCACGTAGTTCAACTACCGCGACATGGAACTGACGTGGTAGACAAATAATCGCTAAAGCAGCCAATAATGTTTGAATCCAAAAGCTTTCTGGCACACCTTTGAGCTGGACATCTTTAAAGGTAGTGTTGATGTCATGGCTGATTTGCGCCATGTTTTCAGGTGATTCAAAAACAAAGAAAAATGCGACTGCAAGTAGTGCAAACAGCTTGACGAAAGACTCAAATGCCACAGCCAACATTAAGCCGCCGTGCTGTTCAGTATTGGCAATCTGTCGTGTCCCAAACATCATCGCCAAAATCGCCAATACACCGGTCAAAAACAGCACACTATTGGTGGTACCTGTCAGACCAGCGGTCGGTTCTAAAATGACTGTTGCACTTAGGGCAATCGCACGTAGCTGCAAGGCTAAATAGGGAATAATGGCAATTACGGCAAGGATCGTGACCAGTGAAGCTAAGGGGCCACTTTTACCATATCGTGCTGCTACAAAGTCGGCAATCGATGAAATGGCATGATGCTGACGGACACGCCCTAAACGTCGCCAAATATCATAGCCGAGCGCAACAAATAGCAGCGGTCCCAGATATATTGGTAGGAAAATAATGCCTTCACGAACGGCGGCACCCGTTGCGCCATAAAATGTCCAAGATGAACAATACACCCCTAAAGTTAGACTAAAGAGAAGCATTCTGCCGCGAGTACTGAGCCTGCTGGCATGCTTTTCACCAAAGAATGCACATACAAAGAGTAATGCGATGTAAAGGGCCAATACCCCGACGATAAGCCAACTATTCATAGAGCCTGCAGCATATTAATTCTCGCTTAATGATAACGCATCCATAGGCTTAGGGAGGTTATTGCTCAAAATTTAACGACCAAAGTCTAAATTACAAGAGATAAGGAACATTGGTAAGTTTAGCTTCGAAATAATTCGAATTAGAAAATTGCGCGCCAAGGTTCGGCGTAAGGAGAATATTATGGATGAGAGACAGGTAGAACAAATTCTACAGAATCCAAAATTTAAGGAAATGGTCAGCCGTAAAAGTAAGTTGAGCTGGACTTTGACGATCATCATGTTGGTGGTCTATGTCGGCTTTATGCTCCTTGTGGGCTATAACAAAGAGTTCTTGATGCAATCCGTGAGTGGTGGTGTGACCACGATTGGTATGCCATTAGGTCTAAGCATTATCGTATTGTCATTCTTACTGTGTGGTGTTTATTCGTATATTGCAAACAACAAGTTGGATGCATTAAACGCAGAAGCAATGCGTGAAGTAGAAGCAATTACTCAAGAAAAAGGACCGCACTAAGATGAAATGGAATTCATTGAAAGCAACAGTATTAGCGGCTCCTGCTCTGCTCATGTCAAGCATGGCAATGGCTGGGCCAGATTTAGGTGAAGCACAGCAACAAGCAACCAACTGGCATGCGATTATCATGTTCGCAATTTTTGTTGGCTTGACTTTGTTTATTACCAAATGGGCAGCGAAACAAACCACCAACACAGCTGACTTCTATACTGCCGGTGGTGGTATTTCGGGTTTCCAAAATGGTTTAGCGATTGCCGGTGACTATATGTCAGCAGCATCGTTCCTCGGTATTTCCGCAATGGTATTCAGTTCAGGCTTTGACGGCTTGCTGTATTCATTGGGCTTTATGGTGGGTTGGCCAATCGTATTGTTCTTGGTGGCTGAGCGTCTGCGTAACTTAGGTAAGTTCAACTTATCTGACGTGGTGTCATTCCGTCTAGCTGAGAAACCTGTCCGTACCCTTGCAGCAGTAAGCTCACTTGTGGTTGTAGCGTTCTACCTGATTGCACAGATGGTGGGTGCAGGTCAATTGATTAAACTACTATTCGGTTTGAACTACAACATTGCGGTTGTGATCGTTGGTCTACTGATGATGGCTTATGTAATCTTCGGTGGTATGTTGGCAACAACTTGGGTACAGATCATTAAAGCAGTGATGCTACTTTCTGGCGCAAGCTTCATGGCATTCATGGTCATGAAAGGCGTGGGCTTCAGCTTCTCTGAAATGTTCACTCAATCGATCCAAGTTTTCTCTAAAGTACATGACGTATCTTTAGCTGAAGCTGCAAACATTATGGGTCCAGGTAAACTTGCAGCCAACCCAATTGATGCGATCTCTCTAGGTCTTGCATTGATGTTCGGTACAGCAGGTCTTCCACACATTTTGATGCGTTTCTTCACTGTAAAAGATGCAAAAGAAGCACGTAAATCAGTAGTTGTTGCTACAGGTTTTATTGGTTACTTCTACCTATTAACTTTCATCATCGGTTTTGGTGCGATCCTTTATGTATCGAACAACCCACAATTTCTTGATGTAGCGAAAATGGCGGTAACTGGCAAGTTAGAACTTGTTGGTGGTAACAACATGGCAGCGGTTCACTTGTCTGATGCATTGGGCGGTGACTTGTTCATGGGCTTTATTTCAGCGGTAGCATTCGCAACAATTCTTGCAGTAGTTGCAGGTCTAACGTTGTCTGGTGCTTCAGCAATTTCACATGACTTGTATGCAAACGTATTCAAGAAAGGTCAAACTACACCTGAATCTGAACTTCGTATGTCTAAAATCGCGACTTTAGGTCTTGCGATCTTCGCAATGATTTTAGGTATCTTGTTCGAGAAACAAAACGTTGCATTCATGGTTGGTCTTGCATTCTCTGTAGCTGCATGTGCAAACTTCCCAGTGCTTGTATTGTCGATGTTCTGGAAAGGTTTAACGACGCGTGGTGCGGTGATTGGTGGTGTGGTTGGTCTAGTAACTGCTGTGATTCTAATTGTATTGTCTAAAGCAGTTTGGGTAGATACATTCGCAATCTCTGAAACACCAATTAACCCATTCAATGGTCCTGCTATCTTTGCAATGCCATTGGCATTCATCTGCTGCTGGTTGTTCTCTGTAACTGATAATTCAGTACAAGCACAAGCTGAGCGTAAAGCATTCGATGCACAGTATGTACGTTCACAAACTGGCATTGGTATCTCTGGTGCTTCAGATCACTAATCTGAATCGCCTAAAAAGCCCCTAATAAGGGGCTTTTTTTATATTTGAGTGAATGATATGAAACAGAGGTTTGTGGACAAATCTCTGTCCTATTTGCGTGTATAATTTTCTCCATTGATCGACATTTTCCAATGGCCTTGATCATCTTGATAAGGCGAGCGCTGAATGGTGAATTGTTGAGAGAAATCATCCTGACCGATGCTAAAGCTCTGATCCCCAAAACTGCTCAAATGGGCTTTTATTCGCGACTGTTCAGCACCACTGAAGGTTTGGTTGGCAATACTTTTTTCAGTATGTTCTTGATGGTAATACGTCACTTCGCCCGACGATTTGATCACTAATTCACTGTGGTTGTTTTGCCAAGTCCCCACATAATTTTCATGGCCTTTGAGGAGCGGACTATTTTGTGTACAGGCAGAGAGCATGAGCAGACAGAGGGGTGCAAATACGAGATGTTTTTTCATAATGAAATCTACCACGTAGGAGATTCATTTGAATATGTGCCTGAAAACTGAAACTTACAGTAGGTTTTTTTGAACCTCTTTGGTAATAAGAAACCCAGCTAGAACAGTGCTCATATGGATGCTTTTTTAGATTAAGATCAACAAATTTTTGCATTAAAAAAAACTCACTTCGTGCTAATTTAAAATCAATCAGTTGATGATGCTTCAGATCGATCATTTCAGCGCATGAAAAAAATATAGAGATTGAAAATAATGCAAGGTTTTGTAGATTTTTGGAAAAGCTTTAGACTTTTACCCTCAGCATGGCTGTTACTGGTGCAGTTTCTGATCTTGGTTTTAACCGCGATTACCCGAGAAAGTCTGTCTTTTCGTGCGCTAATTTGGGTACTTGGGGTGTCGGTACTATTGATCATTGCCAAAGTGATTCGCCAAACTCCAATGTTTACGATTCTAGGACTGAGTTTTGTTGGCTGCGCCGTATTGTTTTCTACTTTGATTATGCTCGGTGTAAATCATCCCAATATTCAAATTATTGCGCATGGTTTTGAAGCATGCGCATATTTTAGTGCAGCCTATGGCTTATTACGCTATATGTTTGCCGATCGTTATTTAACCAAAGATGAACTTTTTGCAGCCGGGGCAGTATTTACCCTCATCGCATGGGGTTTTGCTTTTCTCTATAGTATTTGTCAGCTAATTTATCCGGATAGTTTTGTGAATCCTGCAGAGCCGGGCATGCAGTCGTGGTTAGATTTATTATTTTTAAGTTTTAGTTTGCAGTCTGCCACGGGCTTGTCGGATCTCATGCCAGTGAGCGCGCCTGCACGGGTGTTGGCGATGCTTCAAATGTTCTGTGGGGTGATGTATTTGGCTCTCATCGTTTCTCGCTTAATTGCTTTGCAATATATTGCCCATTTACCGGAACGCCATGAGCCTAAAGACAAATAATGGCAGAATAAAAAAGGACGCAAATGCGTCCTTTTTGGTATTCAGTATCTAATATGAATTAGAAACGGAATTTAGCGTTTACGCCAACAGTTTGAGTGTCAAGCGCAACTTCTTCAGCATTAGCATTTACATAGCTAGCACCAACTGCAACAGCAGGAGTGATAAAGTAGTTTACGTTCGCGCCCCAAGCTGAGTCTGGAGTACCAGCAAAGCTAGATTCAGCGTAAGAAGCACCAACGCTTAATTTAGGAGTTACGAAAAGATCAGTTTTGAATTGGTAAGCAGTGTCATCACCGTAGATGATGCCTGATTCGAAACCAATTGCCATGTTAGTGTCGTCGATTGCGCCAACATATTTAGCACGTGCAGTGATTGCGTCTTGGTCTTGGCCAATAGTTGTAGCTTCAGCAACAGCTTTAGCAACACCGTTACCCATAACGTTGAACGCGTCAACAGCAGCTTGGTCAGCAACGCTAGTGTAACCAACAGCAACTAAGAAGTTTTGAGTTGGAAGCGCACCAACTTCTAATGCATAACGGTCGCCGTTGTCATCAGTGTTGTTTGCATTTTTGCTGTCAAGGATAGTGTGGCTGTAAGAAGCACTAGCGTATACAGGAACAACTTTAGTTGGAACATAAGCTTCAGCTTTAGCACCGAAGTTATGAGCAATTACGTCAGTACCTTTTGAACCAACTTCGCCGTAGTTGTAAGCAACAGATACGTTAGAAGCTTGGTTTAAGAATGCAGCTTCTGCTAAAGGACCTTTTGTAGAGTCAACATTTTTGAAGTAGTAAGTACCTTGAACACCACCAATGAAATCTTTGTCATTTGCAGTTGTGTCGATGTATTCTGCTTGGCCTTGAACTTCAAATTGGTAAGCTTGAGCACCGGTCATGGCTAATAATAAAGCAGTGGCTAAACCGAGTTTTTTCATGATTTTCTACCAGTTGTTACAAATGGATTAAACATTGAGCATTGTATTGTAACAATATATTAAGTCAATGATCCTAAAGGTTATTATTCAGTCTCTGACTCAGATCTTTATTTCATAATAAGAAATTCAGTTTTTACTCTAACTAATAAGTCACTGAAAAAAAATCATTGAGAACAATTAAGTAAGTTTTATTAAATTCTTAATTAAAAAAATACACTTGAAAAAATACACAACTTTTCAATCTAAAATAACAATTATTATTGTTATTTTAATTCAAAATAACATTTATTGTAGTGGGTAAATTCTAACGCTTTTCACGCATTTGAGGTAATAAATCGGGACTTTGACTGCTGAATTGTTGGGCTAAAACCACTTATTTGTATATTAAATAGACATTTTTGTTTTAAGTTTGAGGGATATGTCACTTAAATATGTGTCTTTGTGATATTTTTAATATCCTAGTGAAATACTTGGCTTTACATCAGGTTTTATTTGATTCATAATTTGCCAATCGAGTCGTCACACGGTTTAAAAGTGTGACTTTGACCCTGATTCTCCATTATTGTTTTTTATTCGCCCAGCTTTCCCCAAGGTTGGGCTTTTTTTTATTCAAAAATGCAACTTTATATTAAAGATAAAATATAGAGCAAATATCTTGTAGAAATAAATGCACTTTTATGGTGCGTTAATAATTCTATTTATCTTTCAATTAAAGTGATATAGACAAAAAAAATCCTGATTTTCAAGGAAAATCAGGATTTTTTAGCCAAAATTTTCGGGAAACTAAAATATTCTGCTGAGGAAGAAATCTAGTGTGCCCTAATACGGTGCATTCTGCACCAATTTATTGCAATTGTAAATATTTATTTAAACAAGTTAATAAAAAATATTTCGCTTTGAAATATGCTGCTGTTTTTTAGCAAATTATCTCGTTCTAAAGTGATAAAAATGTGACAGATTAAGCACATTTATATAGAATTTAGAGCTATAAATGTTCACTTTACAAATTAATAAATTATTGGTCATTAATTTAAATATTCCCGCGTTTAGTTGAGAAGTGGGTTGGGGTATGCAACAAGTGTGGGGCATAAAATAGATGGAAACATTACGAACAGAGCATATTAGTAAGCGCTTGCAACTTGCGATGCTAGTAATCGTCTTGTCTATCGTATTTATCAGTGTTCCATTGATTGTGAGCAGCAATCAACATTACCTCAAAAGTGCCGAAGCGCTGAAAGAAATTCAGATGCTGAAAATGGTGGCAGATTTAACCAACCAAATTTCCCGTGAACGTGCGCCAGCTAACAGTGCAATGTCGAGTCAAGGTGAACAGCGCGAGCAAAAAATTATTGAGTTGGCTGAATATCGTCAAGGCGTTGATCGGCAATATCAAGATACACTGAAAGTTTTAAAAGAAACGGGCTTTGCACCGATCGCCCAGCAGTTAGAGTCCAATTTATATCCATATTTGTTGCAGGGTCGCAAAACGGTCGATCAATATATTGCGCTGCCGACACAACAACGTGAAGCTAAAAAATTGGATCATGCCATTTTGGCGATGTTCCAAGCTTGGGATCAAAGCTATATTGCCATGCAGAAATTGGTCAATCATTCACATGGTAAAGATACCCGTGTATCGAACTATTACACCTTAATTTTATTACTGGCAGAATTACGTGATCAGGCGGGAAGAGTCGCATCAAATATTATGGCTGCGGTATCATTTCAACAGGAAATTCCAGAGCAAAATTTAGCGCGGAGTTTACAAACCCAGCGTCAAACACGCTATCTATGGGAATTGATCAATGTCGTGCAGTCTGAACATGACAAAACTCCCGAGTTTAAACAGTTACATCATGCGGTAAGGACGGAATTTTTAGATAAAGGTTTGCCAATTATTGATGGTTTGACTCAAAAAAGTCTTCAACATCAGCGTTATCACATGGATGGCACCCAGCTCACTGATGCAATGGTCAACAAATTTGTCACAGTGGTGGAATTGCAAAGTTATATTTTAGATTACAGTCTCAAAGTAGCTGCGGATGAACAACGTGAAGCGCGAAATAAATTGATCTTTACGCTTTTTGTCTCACTCGTGTCATTACTGACTGCATTATTAACGATGTTCTATGCCAAGAAATGGGTGTTTGAACCTTTAATTCGTGCTCGTAATCAGTTATTTAAACTGGCTCGGCACCGACAAATGGATCAAGGCGTGATTGAACCTGCCAAAGTAGGTTATCTCAGTTTATTTGACGCCATTCAGCATATTGAAAACATGCTGGAACAGCGTGATGCCTTTGAATTTCAGCTTAAACATATTGCCAATACTGACTCACTCACCAATGTCGCCAATCGTTTTGCCTTAGATGAATATATTAAATTTCGCGACAGCCAAAATTCAGGCTTTTTACATACAGCACTGATCGTGATTGATATTGATCACTTTAAACAGGTGAATGATCGCTATGGGCATATTGTCGGCGATTTGGTGATTCAACATGTTGCCAATCAATTACGAAAACATATTCGTTCATCCGACTTGGTGGTGCGATATGGAGGAGATGAGTTTTTAGTCCTAATCGAGGGGATTAATATGCTCAAAGCCCAACACATTGCCGAAACTATACGGCACGATATTCAGAATGTGAATTTTAATTTGGCAAAGGACGAAGCCGATCTCATTGTGACGGTGAGTATTGGTGTAGCAGTGGGGGCCGAAAACTGGATCGATTTATTAGAGCGAGCAGACCAAGCATTGTTTAAAGCCAAAGCTGCGGGGCGTGATCGTGTTTCAGTCTAAACGCAGCTTGGTAGATTCATAAAGTTAGCCAGACAAATGAATTAATCTTCATCTTTATATAATTTATTGCAGGCTTGTTGGTTCATTTGACTACCATCTACATTCCAACACTGGGCTTGGGTAATTTTGCCTAAATCGTACTGAAGCACCGCTTCAGGTTGCCCATTGTCATACCAAATTTTATAACTGTTATGACGAACGCCATTACGATAATAACCTTGGCGTTCTAGTTTGCCGTTTTCAAACCACATTTTCAGCTCGCCAATCAATTTATTGTTTTGAAAATTGGCATAGGTCCACGGTTTACCATTACTGTACCAGCGTTGGCGCAGGCCATTTTCGATCCCATTTTTATAATTTTGAGAAAAAGCCAGTTGGCCATTCGGATGCCAAATTTTGTAATCCCCCTGCGACTCACCATTGATGATGCTACTTTCTTGCTCTTTTATCCCATTGGCAAACCAAAACTCAAGTTTGCCCTCGTACTCCCCATTTTTATAAGCAATGCGGCTACGGGGTTTGCCGTTGGGGAAGAAACTTTCAAATACGCCTGAGCCTTGAATACCATCTGGAAAGTGAATGAGATGTTCACATTCACCATTTTTAATTTTGCTGTTGCTCAGAAAGATGGTGGTTAGAGCATTGCCATTGGCATAGACATATTGATTTTCATAGATCCCTTTGTGTGAAGTCGGGGTACTGAGGGCTTTACACTGCGGCTTATCTTTCCATGGGCTAAGATCAGGGTCTTCTTGTGAGACAAACAGCACCATGTATTCGTTTAGATAGCCATCGGCAAAGCTATATATTGGACATAATAAGAGACTGAAAATTAAGATAAATTTATTCATTGTTAGTATGCTTTTATATTTTAAAAAGTTAAAAATTATTCGTTGTTGAGTTCACGATAGGCGTCATCATAAGGATGTTTTGTTTAAAAATAAATAGTCGATATGCTAAGTTTGCAACAGATACAAGACTGTTGAAAAGTACACAATTCAGGTTTGAACTTCATCTTATACTGTGGACTTTAAACGCCATAAAAATAGTGCAATGAAAAAAATATATCTATCGTTGATGACTGTCCTGAGTTTGTCAGCATGTACAACAAATGAAGGCATGTTGGATTCATCTCAACACTTAAAACAAACGGCTCAAGCCAATTTAGTAAATTCACGGGTGAGAGAGATTACGTCTTTATTTAATCAAGCACAGACACAGGCGGTATTTGTCACATTTGATGGTCAGCGTTTGAGCCATTATGGCAATGACTTACAGCGCGCCCACACCGAATACATTCCCGCATCTACTTTTAAAATGTTAAATGCATTAATTGGTTTGCAGCATCAGAAGGCGACAGCCAATGAAGTTTTTAAATGGAAAGGTGAAAAACGTGCTTTCCCCTCATGGGAAAAAGACCTGACTTTGGGTGAAGCCATGCAAGCATCTGCAGTTCCTGTATATCAGGAACTGGCAAGGCGAATAGGTTTGGCGTTAATGCAACAAGAAGTCAAACGGGTCGGTTTTGGCAATGCCAATATTGGCAAACAGGTGGATAATTTTTGGTTGGTTGGGCCGTTAAAGATTACGCCTGAACAAGAAGTCAAATTTGCGTATCAGCTTGCGACAGAGAAATTACCGTTTGATGTCGCGGTACAAAAGCAAGTCAAAGATATGCTTTATATTGAAAGCCGTGGCGATGCGAAGTTATATGCCAAGAGTGGTTGGGGTATGGATGTGGAACCTCAAGTCGGTTGGTATACCGGTTGGGTGGATGATGGTCATGGCAAGATCACGGCGTTTAGTTTGAATTTGCAGATGGCAGCAGGGGATGATGTGGCAGAGCGTAAGCAGTTAACTTTGGATGTGTTGGATAAGTTGGGTGTGTTTCATTATTTACGTTAATTTTTTGAATTTTGAATTTGCATGTCTTCACTGTAGATTGGGTTTGAGTTTCCATTACGTAGGAGATTCCTATTTTTGAAAGCACAGAAGTAAGCAAAATGCTTTTGTTTGACTGAAGGTACGTCCGAACGGTTCGAGTAGAATGTATAAAAGGATGGCGCAAATTTTGTGGATGAATTTAGTTCAGGTTATTTTCAAAAAATATATTTTCTAAACGTCCTTACTTTGCATTGGGTTTGAGTTTCCATTGCGTAGGAGATTCCTACTTTTGAAAGCACAAAAGTAGGCAAAATGCTTTTGTTTGACTAAGGGCACATCCGTGCTGCCCCAGTCAAACAGGCGACATCCATGTCGCCGTCATGTGATTGAATGTTGTGAAGAACAAGAATTTATTTAGAAATGGCTTTGTTTAAGCTCGTATAAAGTGATTTTCTAGCTTCTAAAATTTCAAATCTATATTGAGCAGTTGTTTCAACATTGATAGCTCCATTTTTACAAAGTGTATAAGCGTTAAATTTTCCAAGTAATTCGCCATAAATTCTTAGCTTTTCTTGTTGTTCAATATATCCATGTAAAAGAAGTAAACCTTCATTTTTGCTAAGTAAATTAAAGTCATTAAAAAGTGCGTGTCTTAGAGGTTTAAGTCTGTCTGAAATCTCATTAAGAGCTGGTTGAGATTGTTTTGTTTCAAATTCAAAAATTGCCCAAATTTTTAAAACGAGATGATTTATTTCCTCGAGATCTTTGGAAATATTGGTCAATAAATTACGATTATATAGAAGGTTATCTTTTGCTACTGATGCTGAAATATTTGCCTTTTGATTTAAGTAGGTAATTACGCCAGTTATCAGTGCTCCCAAACCAATTTTTACGGCTGTATCAATTATGTCTAATAAAGTCATATAAATATAAAACGGTGAATGAATCACCGTTTTATCATGCACTTAAAGGAAAGTGAATCTTATTTCAACATCGGCTTTAAGAACTTCGCTGTATGCGACACTTTATTCTTAGCCACTTGCTCTGGCGTACCTTCGGCAATAATCATACCGCCGCCAGCACCACCTTCAGGACCTAAATCCACAATCCAATCGGCAGTTTTAATCACATCCAAGTTATGCTCAATCACTACAATGGTATTGCCCTTATTACGTAGCTCATGCAGGATGTCGAGCAATTTAGCAATATCATGGAAGTGTAGACCTGTTGTCGGTTCATCAAGCACGTACAAGGTTTTACCTGTATCACGTTTTGCCAACTCACGAGCCAATTTCACACGCTGCGCTTCACCACCTGAAAGTGTGGTTGCAGACTGACCCAAACGGATATAGCCCAAGCCCACTTGGTTCAAGGTTTCCAAACGACGGTGAATCACAGGAATAGCGTCGAAGAAATGCATCGCATCTTCAACCGTCATTTCTAAGACATCTGAAATATTACGACCTTTATAACCAACTTCTAACGTTTCGCGGTTATAGCGCTTACCATGGCAGGCATCACAAGGCACATACATATCAGGTAAGAAATGCATTGCGACTTTAATCATGCCGTCACCTTCGCAGGCTTCACAGCGACCACCTTTCACATTAAATGAGAAACGACCTGCCGCATAACCACGTGCTTTGGCTTCAGGTGTTTGCGCAAACAGTTCACGAATTGGGGTGAACAAACCGGTGTAAGTTGCTGGGTTTGAACGTGGTGTACGACCAATTGGGCTTTGATCAATATCGACGACTTTATCGAGGAACTGTAAGCCATCAATCGAGTCAAATTTTTCCGCAGTCAGTGTGGTTGCACCGTTCAATTGAGTTGCTGCAAGCGGCAATAATGTCCGGTTAATCAGGGTCGATTTACCTGAACCCGACACACCTGTCACACATGTCATCACACCTAAAGGAATAGTCAAATCGACATTTTTCAGGTTATGACCCGCAGCGCCCATTAACTTAATTTGCTCTTCAGGTTTTGGCGGTTGTGTGCGTGTTTTCGGCACATCAATACTGAGCTTTCCTGATAGATATTGACCAGTTAATGAATCTGGATTTGCCAAAATTTCATCATACGTCCCTTCGGCAATCACATGACCGCCATGCACACCTGCACCGGGGCCAATATCAATAATATGGTCGGCGGCACGGATCGCATCTTCATCATGTTCTACAACTAATACGGTATTACCTAAGTCACGCAAACGTACTAGGGTTTCCAATAGGCGGTCATTATCACGCTGATGCAAACCAATAGAGGGTTCATCCAGCACGTACATTACGCCCATGAGGCCCGCGCCAATTTGCGAAGCCAAACGAATACGCTGAGCTTCACCACCCGACAGTGTTTCTGCCGAACGCGATAAACTTAAATAGTTCAAACCTACAGAGACTAGGAAGTGCAAACGTTCACGGATTTCTTTGAAAATCTTGTCAGCAATTTCGCCTTTGGCACCGCTTAAGTTGAGGTCTTGATAATAGCTTTCAGCATCGCCAATCGACATCTTGGTGATTTGCGCGATGGTTTTATCTTTAACTCGGACATGACGTGAAATTTCATTGAGACGTGAGCCACCGCAAGCATCACATGCAGCATTGGATAAATACTGCGCCAAATCTTCACGCACGTAGTTTGATTCGGTTTCACGGTAACGACGTTCTAGGTGAGGTAGAATCCCTTCAAAGGCTTGCACACGTTTGTGCGAACGACCACGTTCATCAATATAGCTGAGGTCAACTTTTTCCTTGCCTGTACCATAAAGGAATTTCTTTTTGGTCTCGGCATCGAGTTCATTCCACGGTGTGTCTAGAGAATAACCAAAATGATCGGCAACTTTTTGGATCATGCTGTAGTAATACGGACGTTGACGGTCCCAACCACGGATTGCCCCTTGGCTAATCGAAACTTCATTATTGGGAATCAATTTGTCAGCACTAAAATGGCTGCGTGTGCCTAAACCATCACAAACAGGGCAGGCACCGAATGGGTTGTTGAAGGAAAATAGCCGTGGTTCAAGTTCACCAACGGCACGTTCACATTCAGGGCAAGAGTGTTTGGCTGAAAATACGCGATCTTCTTGTTCGCCTTTCATCCACGACAAAATGGCAATATCGCCGCCCATGCGTAAAGCCGTTTCAAAGCTTTCTGCAATACGGTTACCGAGGTCATCACGAACTTTAAAACGGTCAACAACGACTTCGATGGTGTGCTTTTTCTTTTTGTCTAATTCGGGTGGTGTGTCGATATCAATAACTTCACCATCGACACGGGCACGGACAAAACCCTGACCTTGTAATTGTTCAAATAAGTTGGTGTATTCACCCTTACGGTCACGGACCACAGGGGCAAGCAACATAAGCGCCGTACCTTCTTCTAGACCTTTGACGGTATCGACCATTTCAGACACAGTCTGAGCTACCATCGGGAGGTCATGTTCAGGACAATACGGCGTGCCGACACGGGCATAGAGTAGACGTAAATAGTCGTAAATTTCGGTGATTGTTCCCACTGTTGAGCGTGGGTTGTGGCTCGTTGATTTTTGTTCGATGGCAATCGCAGGACTCAAGCCTTCAATCGAGTCAACTTCGGGCTTTTCCATTTGCGAAAGGAATTGGCGTGCATAGGCAGATAAGGACTCAACATAGCGACGTTGACCTTCAGCATACAAGGTATCAAAAGCCAAAGAGGACTTCCCTGAACCAGAAAGACCCGTAATGACCACAAACTTGTCGCGTGGAATATCGAGTGACACATTTTTTAAGTTATGGGTACGTGCGCCTCGAATACGGATATGGCTTTGGCTCATGCAAGGGGTCCTAAAATATTCATCGAAAAACCTATATATGATAGCGCATGAAAAATGTTCAAGTGTAATTTAAACCTAGATTTATGCGTGACTTTGTGAGAAAAATGGCCGAATCAAAATATAGCTGTCTGTGCCGATGCCCTAAAACATCCGCAAATCAGCAATCTAGGACTTTTAACATGAAATGGCAACTTCATCTCAATCCAACATTAGGTGTGATGGGTTTATTGATGTGTAGTGTGTTTTTGAGTGCATGTACCCCGAACCACACACCGAAAGCGCAAAAATATGACAGCTTAGAACAAGCAACTTTGGCGCTGAATACCGAAAGTGAAAAAATTGATCTATATATTGCGAAATTAGGTCAAGCCAAAACAGAAGCTGAAAAAAAGCATCTGGCTTGCGAAAAAATTCCTCAACAGTTTGATTTGGTTTTGGCAATTGTTGAAAACAATCAACATTTGATGAGTGCTGAAGATTTAAAAGTTCAAGCGCAGTTTAAGCAAATGGCTGAGCAACAAAAGGCGCGCTTTACATCTAGCCTGTGGTGTAAAGGTGCATAAATATAAAAGCGCTGTGACTGTTTTGAGTTCATCGTTTAAATCTCCTGTGTCATGCGCATAACAATCCATTGGAAAATCTCAGGACTATCGCAGAAAAGGCGTAAAATGCAGTTTTCTCTAAACTATTGAATGCCATGTTGTCCTTATTTCTCAAAAGCTTAATGGGTGCCTTTGTTGTGGTATTAATTGCTTTGCTGTCTAAAAGTAAGGCGTTTAATATTGCAGGTTTGGTTCCATTGTTTCCGACTTTTGCGTTGATTGCTCATGTAATTGTGGCAAATGATCAGGGTGCAGCCGCATTACAAAAAACTGCACTGTTTGGACTCTGGTCTCTCATCCCCTATTTCATTTATTTATTGATGGTGTACCTGCTCGCAACACGTGTGAGTTTAACGGCATGTTTGAGTGTAGCAACGTTGAGTTGGGTGCTTGCTGCGGCTGTTTTGATTTATGCATGGCAGAGTTTTCAGTAAGCATCAAAAGCCTATATCGATGCTGATTTAGATCAATTTTTTACGGGTTCTAGATCATTTATAAAACTATAGATTTGGCTAAAATTATGATGAATTTCCAATCGTTAAATGTGTGATTTTAAATGTAAGTATTTGAATAATTAATTATAATTCTGCCAGAACAGAAAATAATCATGATAAGAGCAAATAATGTTAAAACAATTTTGGGTGATCATCAGCCTCATGTTTTCAAGCCAAATCCTGTGGGCTGAAGATAGTCAAATCCTCGCGTTTGAACAGTTTATTGACCCTGCAGCCGAGCAGCGTTATAGCGTGAGCGTGCCTGCGGTCGGGCAAAATGAACAGCTATGGTCTGTGGTCTATATGGTGCTACAAACCAACCAAGTCCCTGACAACACCGTATTGGACTTTAAAGTTGTTCCCCAAGGCTTATTGTTGAAAAATAATCCTGCACAAAAAATACAAGAGTATGCTTTTGACGGCGTGCAGTTGGCACAGAAAAAAGACTATGTTCTGTCCCAATTTTCCGATTTGAGTGAACAACTGGAAGATCAAACGGGCAAGAAAGTGCAGGATGCATCGCTCTTTGATACCAGTCGTGCCCATGTATATGCTCGCGTAGAAGATTGGGTACCTGACTATAATGCACAAGCTACCCAACTGAATATTGAACTGGGCAAACTCAATGAAATGCAAGTCAAAGGGCTGTATTTCATTTTAGGCAAAGGTGAAAAGCCCAAAGATTTCTTGGCCATTGCTCAACTAGATCCGATGGTCAAATCACAATTTCATTCAGAAGAGATGCAGGAACGCAAAGCAGCGCGTAGTGAATTGCGTGAAGCACGTTTTGCGATTTTTTTGGTGATTATCGCGATGGGGATTTTTCTCGGATGGTATCGTTTTAAACGCTAATGCCTGAAATGATCGTGCAAGGTCATTCTAAAAACCGAATCTAACCATATTAAAAAAGGATCTAAAAGCAATTTTAGATCCTTAGTTTTTTATACAGCTTAAATCACAGGTTTATTCAACGGGCCATGTGCGCTGTTGATACGCGCTGTCCCAGAACATCCATTCTAATTTTGCGCCGTTCGTGTAAGCGGCATGCATTTTTTCACGTGTATCTGCATCACAGCGGGCTGCCACTCGATCAATGGTTTGAATCACGTTTTGTACAGCGCTGTTGAAGTCTTCACCTGAGTAGGTGTCGATCCATGCTTGGTAAGGGTTATTCGGTACAGATTGGCTGACAATGGCTTTGCCGACTTCAGCATAGATCCAAAAGCAAGGCAGGAGTGAGGCAAGGACCACAGGGTAACTTTCTGACCATGCTGTCGCTGTTAGAAACGAAGTGTAATGATGGCAGGCAAGGGTTAATGGGGTATTTTCAAACTGTTCTTTGCTGATGTTGAAACCTTGCATAAAGTCATTGTGCAGACTGCGTTCCACCACGATGGCAATTTTTGCCGCTTCAGAAAACTGAATCACATCATCGGCATCAAACGCTTTGGCTGCACATACCGCAAGCGCACGACCGTAGGCCAATAAATAATGGGCATCCTGAATGACATAGTGGCAAAAGGCGTCGCGGCTTAAACTGCCCTGAGCCAATTCCTGATTAAACCGTAGATGGAGAATTTGCTGATATAACGCGGTATTACGTTGCCAAACTTCTTCAGAAAAACGCATTGAACATTCCTGTCGTTAAAAATGAAAGACGGGTCTACACCATGATGCGATGTAATTGAGAGCCTCCATCTTAGAGTGTTTATTCAAAATGTAACGAATAATTTTTGGTTTCAATCCTGAAAAGCGGCATAATTGCGCCATAAACTTAGCTTCAAACTGGGTATTCCCTCATTTTGAAATCTTATTGAATGAATAGGTCGATCTATCATGATGAAACATTTTGGTTTCTCAATCGTCTTTACGATCGTGTGTCTTGCTATTTCTGCATATTGGGGGCTGAATCATGGCCCAAATGCAGGCGTGCAAGCCATGCTGACAGCACTGACCATTACTGCAATTTTGGCAGTGATGGAAGTATCATTGTCATTTGATAACGCTGTAGTGAATGCATCGGTACTCCGTGGTTGGGATCATTTCTGGAAAATGATTTTCTTAACTGTCGGGATCGTGATTGCTGTATTCGGTATGCGTTTGATTTTCCCAATCGTCATTGTTGCTGTAACGGCTGACATGGGCGCTATGGAAGTGGTGCAATTGGCATTGAATAATCCAATTGAATACTCTGCAAAATTGATGGCACATCATGCAGAAATTGCGGCCTTTGGTGGTGCTTTCTTATTGTTGGTGTTCCTGAACTTCTTCTTAGATGAAGGGAAAGATACCCATTGGTTCCGTTGGCTAGAGCGCCGTTTAGCTAATCTTGCAAACGTTCCTGCGATGTCCGTGTTTATTGCCCTAATTGCGTTATTGGTAATGGCAGCAAACGTGGCTGAAGCTTCTCGTTTAGCGGTTGTGATGGCTGGTATTTGGGGGATCGTGGTATATATCGGTGTCCAAGTACTGAGTCATTTATTGGGTGGCGAACCTGAAGTCGATGAAAACGGTAATGCGGTTGGACATGATGCAAATGGCGTACCGACAGGCGTGATCAAAGCAGGTTTTGGTGGTTTCCTTTACCTTGAAGTACTCGATGCCTCATTCAGTTTTGATGGTGTGATTGGTGCATTTGCGATTACCTCTGATGTGGTAATCATTATGCTCGGTCTTGCTATTGGTGCTATGTTCGTGCGTTCAATGACCATTTACTTAGTGGATAAAGGCACCTTAGATGCTTATATCTTCCTTGAACATGGTGCGCATTATGCGATTGGTGCTTTGGCCTTCATTATGTTGGCGAGTGGCACAGGTCTTCATGTCCCTGAAGTGGTAACGGGTCTAATTGGTGTGGCATTTATTGTTTGGGCTGTGATTGCCTCAATTCAATATAAAAAGCGTCAAGAAAATTTAGGCTAATTTAAATTTGACTAAAATCTCCCAAAAAGCGCAGCGTCAGCTGCGCTTTTTATTTGTCCAATCATCAGGATATTTAAAATCAATAAAAATCCTGCTTCGCTTTAAGCTGAATGTCCTATAATCCCATTCCAAGATTAATGAATTTTTAACCAGCTATGATGAATGCTCTTGAACGACGCTCAACTTTTGCTTTGAGTAGTATTTTCGCCTTACGTATGCTGGGGCTGTTCATGATTATTCCTGTTTTCTCTGTGGCAGGTCAGCAATATGCAGGGGCAACACCAGCACTTATTGGTTTAGCGGTGGGTGTTTATGGTTTAACTCAAGCGATTTTACAGATCCCGTTTAGTCTGATTGCAGACCGTTATAGTCGTAAACCGTTGGTGGTAATTGGGCTGCTGTTGTTTGCTTTAGGCGGTGCAATTGCCGCGATGTCCGATAGCATCTATGGCGTAATTATCGGGCGTGCGATTGCCGGTGGTGGTGCTGTATCTGCCGTAGTGATGGCTTTGTTAGCCGATGTCACACGTGAAGAACAGCGTACTAAAGCCATGGCCATGATGGGGATGAGTATCGGTTTGTCCTTTGTGGTCGCATTCAGCCTTGGGCCTTGGCTCACAGGTTTAGTCGGCATCTCGGGTTTATTTTGGGTGACCACCATCATGGGACTTGCCGCGATTGCGATGTTGCTATTGGTACCGAAAGTAACGCGTCATCATAAAAATTTTCAACAAGGTTATCTGACGCAGTTAAAGCAAGTACTGAAAATGCCTGATCTAAATCGTTTACATGTTTCAGTCTTTTCATTGCATTTACTGCTCACAGCGATGTTTATCTATGTGCCGTCTCAGTTGATTGACTTTGCCAATATTCCATTACATTCACATGGTCTGGTGTATTTGCCGCTTTTGGTCGTGAGCCTGTTTTTTGCATTTCCAAGTATTATTTTGGCGGAAAAATATCGCAAAATGCGCGGCATTTTCTTGACCGCCATTGGTGGCATTATTTTAGGATTGGGCATCTTAATTTTTGGTTTCGAATCAAAATATATTTTGCTGACAGGCTTAGGTTTATTCTTTATCGCATTTAATGTGATGGAGGCATTATTACCGTCATGGTTATCGAAAGCAGCTCCAATTCAATCCAAAGCGACTGCCATGGGGGTGAACGCCAGCAGTCAGTTTCTGGGGGCATTTTTTGGTGGTATGATTGGTGGGCAACTTCTGTTGCTAAATGATACGGCAATGGGATGGGGCATCCTGACAGGGCTAGCCATTTTATGGTTGATCATTAGTTTTGGGTTGGCTCAGCCGCGTTATTTATCGTCTATGGTTTTCAGTTTGCCTGAAGATAAAGAAACGGATGAATGGACTTCTCAGCTTTTAGCAATTCGTGGTATTGAAGAAGTTGTGGTGATGTCTGACCAGCAAGTGGCTTATGTAAAAGTTGATAAGCAGCAGATGGATGAATCTGCGCGACAACATTTAACGCACTTGTTAGGGAAAGAGGTAGCCATTTAAGCATAACTCTTATAAAGTAAATAATAGAAACAAATAGGAAGAATACGTCTGATGCGTGGTGTAAATAAGGTCATTTTAGTTGGTACTTTGGGTCGTGACCCTGAAACAAAAACTTTCCCAAATGGTGGTTCTCTCACTCAGTTTTCAATTGCAACGAGTGATTCATGGACAGATAAAAATACAGGTGAACGTAAAGAGCAAACAGAATGGCACCGTATTGTGTTACATAACCGCTTAGGTGAAATTGCACAGCAATATTTGCGCAAAGGTTCTAAAGTGTATATTGAAGGTTCATTACGTACTCGTCAGTGGACAGATCAAGGCGGTCAAGAGCGTTACACGACTGAAATTCGTGGTGAACAAATGCAAATGCTTGACAATAATCGCCAACAAGGCGAACAAGGTCAAGGCGGTGATTTTGGTCAGCCTCGTTTTAATAATCAACAAGGTGGTTATAACAATAACCAAAACCAAGGTGGCTACGGTAATAGCTCAAACCAAGGCGGTTATGGCAATAACCAACCGGCTCAAGGCAATAGCTATGGCAATAACAACCCAGGTGGTTTTGCGCCAAAACAACAGCCTGCACCGACACCGGCTCCTGCAGCAGCAGATTTAGATGACGACTTACCGTTTTAATGAACCTTAAACACAGCGTTTAAAACGGTAGATCATCATCAAAAAAAGCCCTCAATCTTGAGGGTTTTTTTATGTGTATCTAAATGTTTGCCAGTACTGTGTTCAGCATTGAGCGAATAGATTATTGATTGGTAGCGTCGATTAAAATCTAATATTAATATAAATAATAAATCTAAAAATCCGATAGTTTTTATAAAAAAGTTCGGTTTTACCTATGATTTGATAAGTCGTATTCTAGCTTCAACAGATAAGCAATCCCTGAAATGAGTTAGAGGAATATCAAATGAGTTTAATTAATACTGAAGTAAAACCATTTAACGCTACCGCTTACCAAGACGGTCAATTTATTGAAGTTTCAGAAAAAGACTTCTACGGTAAATGGTCTGTGGTGTTTTTCTATCCTGCTGACTTTACTTTTGTATGTCCAACAGAATTAGGCGATCTTGCTGATCACTATGCTGAATTCAAAAAAATGGGCGTAGAAATTTATTCAGTATCTACTGATACACACTTCACGCATAAAGCTTGGCACGATTCTTCTGAAGAAATTAAGAAAATCGAATACCCAATGGTTGGCGATCCAACTTGGACACTTGCGAAAAACTTTGATGTTTTAATTGAAGCGGATGGTCTTGCTGACCGTGGTACTTTCGTAATTGACCCTGAAGGTAAAATCCAAATCGTTGAAATCAATGCAGGTGGTATTGGTCGTGATGCTTCTGAATTGATGCGTAAAGTAAAAGCTGCTCAATATGTACATGCACACCCAGGTGAAGTATGTCCTGCAAAATGGAAAGAAGGTGAAGCGACGCTTGCACCATCGATCGACTTAGTGGGTAAAATCTAATTTGGTGATCCAACCGTAGATTTAAAAAAGCCAGAACTCAGTTCTGGCTTTTTTGTGGTTTAGATCATTAGACTAAATAGCCATCATGTTCTGGAGCATAGCCACGAACTCCATCGACTAAATAGTCAATTAATCTTTCCATGACTAGGCGTTGACCTTTGCGCGAAGCATATACCAATTGCACCGTACCGACATTTGAGCACCATTCGGGGAAGAGGTGAATTAAACGACCTGCCTCAATATCTGCTTGCACGGTTAAATAGGGTAAGTCTGCAATGCCTAAACCATCGAGTGCTGCATAATAAGTACCGGCTAAGTCATTGCTTTTAATCCGAGGCTGTAAGGCAATTTCAATCTGTTCTTGCTGTCCCGTATGATGCAAATGCCATTGATAGCGGTTTTTCTGTGTGCCCAAAACGATACTCGGAAATTCTGTCAATTCGGTAATATGCTTTAACTCGCGTCCTTGTAAAAGTTCAGGACTAATCACTAAGCAATGCACGGTTTTAATCACGTCACGTACAATAATACTCGAGTCTTCATTCTTACTAAAATTGGTGCGAATCGCCAAATCAATGTCGTCATGTAAGACATCCACACGGCGGCTAGACAGCTCGAGTTCGACCTGAACTTTGGGATGATCTTTTAAAAACTGATTTAACAAGGGGCGAATTTGATGTTCCATCATGACTGGTGGACAGCTAATTTTAACCAAGCCTTCAAGTTCACTTTTTTGCTTCAAGAGCACCTGATGCGCACATTCGACTTGTTCGATCACTTTTATGCATTCTTCATACAATTCTTGGCCTAATGTCGTGACCTTAAAGTGTCGGGTAGAACGCTGAATAAGGGTGACATTATATTTGGCTTCAAGATCTAAAATGCGTCGGCTTAATTTTGATTTTGTAATATTCGATGCTTCACTTGCAGCGCTAAAACCGCCATGTTTCACCACCAAGTAAAAGTAGTAATAGTCATCAAATGAATGCATGGATCACCTTATGCAGTGAAAAATTATTTCAATTCCAATTATCATACGTCAATTTATACATCAGGTATAAAAAAAGCGGCTCGAAGCCGCTTTTTACTACTGGAGGATTATTTCTTTTCAGTATTTTGCGTATAGCTGTTGATGAGGTTACGGTAGTCTGGAATATGGTTGCCGAAAAGCGCACCTAAACCTTCAATATCATTACGCCAGTCACGGTGTAATTCACACGCGGTACCAAACCACGTCATGAGCTGTGCACCCGCTTGCGTCATACGTTCCCACGCTGAGTCGCGGGTTAAATGGTTGAAAGTACCTGAAGCATCGGTCACCACAAAGACGTCAAAGTCTTCTTCTAAAGCAGACAAGGTTGGGAATGCCACACAAACCTCAGTCACTACACCGGCAATAATCAATTGTTTTTTGCCGGTTGCTTTGACTGCTTTCACAAAATCTTCATTATCCCAAGCATTAATTTGACCTGGTCGTGCAATATAAGGTGCGTCAGGGAACATTTCTTTGAGTTCTGGAACCAATGGCCCGTTTGGACCTTGTTCAAAACTGGTGGTGAGAATTGTTGGAAGATTAAAATATTTAGCAGCTGCAGCAAGTGCAAGCACATTATTTTTAAATTTATCTGGATCAATATCGCGAACCAATGAAAGTAGACCTGTTTGATGGTCAACTAAAAGTACCGCGGCATTGTCTTTGTCTAAACGAACGTAAGGTTTGCCCATTTTATTGTCCTCTTTCCTGTTTGCAAGTACGCAGGATCAGATGAAGTCTGCGTGTTAACTCGATTTAGCATAGCTATAAAAATGGGATAATGGAATGGGTTTAAATGAGAAAAACAATCATAAAATTGGGATGATTTATTGTTGAATATGACTTAAACCCCTATATTTTTCAAATCAATGCTTGTTTTTGAGTAGATTTTAGATTGTATTACTGATTATTGTTCTATATTTGAGATATATAATGCTATTTGGATGATGGTCAGCAAGTATTTCAAAGCTTAAAATAAGCGCTATGTTCATCCTATCGTATGAATATAGGAGCTAAGAAATGAAAAAAGTAATTGGTGTTTATCGTAATCAGCAAATGCACTGGGTGGGCGATGGTTTTCCAGTCAAAAGCTTATTCTCCTATGATCGTCTAGGTCAGGCCATTAGCCCATTTTTGCTTTTGGATTATGCGGCACCTTATCAGTTCGATCCCACCACTGCACAGCATGGCGTGGGTTCACATCCACATCGTGGTTTTGAAACCGTGACTATCGCCTACAGCGGTGAAGTGACTCATAAAGACTCAAGTGGTGGTGGCGGCACAATTCAAACGGGCGATGTGCAATGGATGACCGCAGGTTCGGGTTTGGTACATGAAGAATTTCATTCGCCTGAATTTGCTCAAGCAGGTGGTCTTTTTGAGATGGTTCAATTGTGGGTGAATTTACCGGCAAAAGACAAAATGACTCAGCCTCGTTATCAAGCGATCACGCGCCAAGATATTCCACGCATAGACATGGATGAAGGTGCAGGCCATATTCGGGTGATTGCCGGTGAAATGGGTGGTCACCTTGGGCCAGCACAGACCTTTAGTCCAGTGAATGTCTGGGATGGTGAGTTGAAAGCTCAATATGAAACCACCTTACATGTACCTGAAGGGCATAACACCATTTTGGTGGTCTTGAAGGGTGAGGTTGTGGTGAATGAAAGCCATAAAGTGCAAGACAGTTCGATGGTCATGTTTGCCAAAGACGATATCGCCATTCAGCTACAAGCGTTGCAGGACACACAATTTTTGTTGCTTAGCGGTGAGCCACTAAATGAGCCGATTCAAGGTTATGGCCCATTTGTGATGAATAGCAAAGCTGAAATCATTCAAGCCTTTGATGATTTCAATAACGGAAAATTTGGTGAAATTGCAGTGGCGCATGAAGCTTAAGCGAAATTCATGACATTGAAATAGCCGAAAAAAAAGCCTCTGAACAGTCAGAGGCTTTTTTATTAAGCGCTGTAGTATTTATAGTTGTCATGATTTAAATATCATTTTACTTTTTATAAATTGTGATGAATTTATCACTTTCTTATGTGGCGCATCTTAGCGGTACTTGGCTTTAAAGTAAACCGAAAGTTATAAAAATGGTTAATTTAATTGCTTGGTTTTATAGAGTAATTAAAATTTTAAATAAAAATATGTTTAAAAAACAAAGCTTAAATTGTGTGCTTTTTGACTGTAAATATTTGTAAATTTAACTTAAAAACGGCTGTACTGAAATCCATACAAAAAATGCGAATCTGGTATTTTTTAATAGCTATTTTTAACTTCTGATCAGTCATACTTTTAAACTGTGTTTTATAGATGGAAAAGAAAATTGGAAATTGCAGTCATCGGTAGTGGCATGGCTGGGCTGGCTACCGCAAGAATTCTTAAAGACGCAGGGCATAACATTACAATTTTCGAAGCTCTGCCTGGTCGTGGTATGGATAGCCACAGCACTGAGTTTGAAGGTGGCTTGATCGATGCCCCTTTGCGTGTGATGAATCCACACCTCTGGAAAAATACCTTAAGTTTGGCGACCCATTTAGGGATTAAAACTTTCCCCGTCCGTACCTATATGGCATGCAGTTGGCTATTTGAAGATCGTACAGAAACGTGGTTGACCACTAGTCGTAGCCGTATTGGTAATTTCCCAATTATTAATAACCGTAAAGGCTTACAACAATATGGCTGGCGTTTAGTCAAAGGAATGTTGCAACTTAAAGCCGCGATCACTCGATTTTTTAAATCAAAAAATCAGGACATCACGCTTGCCGAGTTCATTAATAAAAATGAAATTGAAGAAGTATTTTGGCATGGTGCGGTCATGCCTGTGTTGTATACCATTTGCACCTGTAACCCGAAAACGATTGGGGAATGGCCTGCGAAACCGTTGTTGATTTTCTTGCGTCAATTGACCAATGGCGATGCCTTGTTGCGTATCCAAGGTGGTACACCTGCGTTGGTTGATAAGCTGATTGAAGGTTTAAATATTCAAAGTGGTACGGCAATTACCAAAGTGCACGAGCAAAACGATAAGGTCTTGGTGGAAACTGAGGCCGGAGCACATCATCTATTCGATCGCGTGGTTGTTGCGACACCAACCACCAAAACGGAAGAATTTTTAGATCCAACCCAGTTTGCTGACGATATTGAGCTCTTAAAGAAATTTAAATTTGAGCAAGGTCAGTTGGTGATTCACACTGATCAAACGGTGATGCCGCCGAAGCGCAAAGATTGGTCTGTACTAAGTTATATGATGGATCGTAAATTTACTCGTCAGCAATTTACCGTGTGGCTGAACTCCATTGAGCCGAGCTTGGTGGGTAAAACCCCAGTGTTCCAAACTTGGCAGCCAGTGACACCGATTGATCCTAAAAAAGTGATCTCTTCGGTTAGTTTGACACGCGCAGTGGTGGATTCTCATACCGTGGCGCTGAATAAAGAGTTACAGCAACGACATTTATCTCCTGAGCGTAAAGTCTTCTTTTGTGGCTCATGGTCTTGCGATGGTCTGCCGATTTTAGAGTCTGCGGTAACATCTGCTATGCATATTGCAGAAATTTTTGGTGCACCATTGCCGTTTGTAGGTTTAAAACCTAAAGTGGAGGTTGCCCCTCAACTCGGTTACTAACATGAAATGGCTTCAAGCAATTCGTCATTATATTCCTAGCCATAAATATGCGATTAACAGTCGACTACTCGGAGATGATGCGGAGCTTGCTTGGAGCAATTTGGGCTATTGGAATGATGCAAAATCATCCTACCCTGCAGCCTGTCAAAAACTCGCTTTCCATCTTGCCGAATCCATTCAATTAAAATCTACAGATCGTGTTTTAGACCTTGGTTGTGGGCAGGGCGCGAGCTTGGTTTTTTGGATGGAACATTTTCAAATTCAAAACTTATCCGCAGTCGAATTGCAAACAGCATGTGTGGAAAAAATCCAAAAAAATTTAAATTCAAAAATCAAAATCCAGCAAGATACATTTTTGAATTTAAAAAATATTTATCCACAAAACTGTATGGATGCCGTACTGTGTATTGATGCTGCTTATCATAGTGATTTGAATTCATTGCTTTTATCAGTCGTTGATGTTTTGAATTCAAAAGGGCGCTTTGCTTTTCACTATTTAATGTTATCCGATGCGTTTTTGAATTTAAATTCATTACAGCGACTGAAATATCAAAGTCTGCTGAAAGCAGCAGATGTGAATTTGAAAAATTTAAATTCAAAACAAAATTTACAACACCAAGTGCAACAGGCAGGTTTCGAAAATATCCAGATCGAAGATATCAGCGAATTCGTATTTCAGGGTTTTGCCGATTATATTCAAGAACAACAAAGTCAGACGAGCCTGAGTCATGTGGATCAATTCAAAATCAAGATGACGGCAAAATTGTGCGAGAAGTTGTATCGAGATGGGCTGATTCGTTATGTGCAGATTAGCGCGAGGAAGCCATAAAAGAGCGGCTCTAAAAACATCAAAGCCTCACTAAAAAGCGAGGCTAAGAAATGGTGCCGGCACACGGATTCGAACTGTGGACCTACTGATTACAAGTCAGTTGCTCTACCAACTGAGCTATGCCGGCGTTGTGGAATGCATTCTACAGATTTTTTGAAGTGGTGCAAGTTAAAAAAACAGCAAATCGAATGTAATTTATACGTTTGATTTATTCAGCATTCGACCGATGTTTGGCTCTAAAAACCAGAGAAATAAAAATAGGTAATGTTTCGCCCACAAGATGTGGGCGAAAAAATAGGATGGATGGACGTTGAGTGCTATTTCATTCTTAAAATTTGGTCTAGATCCTGTGCGCATTCTTCAAGTGTATATGCCATCTCCAGTTGCATTTGGGGGCGGAGTTCATTGGCGAGCTTTCGCCATTCGTCAATCAGACGCTGTGCTTTTTGAATTTTATGTTTATTGATGTCTTTGGCAAGGGTTGGGGTATAGCCACCACGTTTGGCGTTCTTGATCTGCTTAACATAATTCTGGCTGTTATTCATGTTCTCTCCCGAATAGCAGTGATATATGAAAGGTGTTTTTTAAGTTTTTCGTTGATCAAGTTAAAAGTACCGCAATCGCGTTTCAGTTCTATGATGTTTAAATTAATGAATAATTTTTTGAATAGCACCTATATTGAGAGGATGATTTATTTTTAGCATAGGCTTAAGTAATTGTCTTTAGAATATAAAATTTGTATTTGTAAATAAACGTGTCTTTCTTACTGCTAATAAAAAATCCATAAGTCGTGCATTAGGAAAAAAACGTGTGATTTAAATCTATCAATCAGGACTTAAATACTGTGAAGTTATTGAGCTAAACAAATAGAAGATCAATTAGGGGAATATTTAATATTGAGAACAATAAAATTAAAAAAGGCCTAAATTTTATCAATTTAGACCTTCATTCTGCTTGGCATTGCAGTTTATTCTGGCGGTGAAAGAGGGATTCGAACCCTCGAAACGCTATAAACGTTTACACACTTTCCAGGCGTGCTCCTTCAGCCACTCGGACACTTCACCTTTTGCGCGGTGGATAATAGCGAAAAAAATATATTCTGCCAAGAGAAACAATTGAATTAGACAAAAACATCTTGAGCGGTGCTATGATTCGCAAAAATCCTGTCTAAATTGAAGACAATTATATGCAAAGTACTGCACAAAAAGCCGCATTGCCTGCCATCACCTTGGCAGCTTTGGGCGTAGTATTCGGAGACATTGGGACGAGCCCGTTATATGCGCTGCGCCAATGTTTCCTCACAGCACACTTGGCGATTAGCGAAGCGTCTGTGCTGGGTATTCTGTCCCTGATTTTCTGGTGCATCATGCTGACGATTAGTTTTAAATACGTCAGCATCATCATGCGCGCAGATAACAATGGCGAGGGCGGTATTATGTCGCTGTTGGCCTTGAATCTACGAACCACACGAATTGCCGAAAACAAAAAAATCTACCTGATCGCCCTTGGCTTTATTGGGGCATCTTTGTTCTTTGGTGATGGGATCATTACCCCCGCAATCTCTGTGTTATCTGCGATTGAAGGCTTAAGTATTGCGACGCCGATGTTTAACCAATGGCTGCAACCCTTATCGATCGGTATTTTGGCGGGGCTATTTTTAGTGCAACGCCATGGCACAGGCACGATGGGTAAATTCTTTGGTCCCTTGACGCTCATGTGGTTTTTATCCATTGGTGGTTTTGGACTATGGAGTATTTCGCAAACGCCATTTGTGTTGACCATGATCAGTCCGCATTGGGCTTTCAATTTTGTGGTACAGCAGCCTTATGTTGCGTTTTTGACCATGGGTGCGGTTATCTTGACGATGACGGGTGGTGAGGCAATCTATGCCGATATGGGGCATTTTGGCCGACTCCCAATCCGCTTGGCATGGTTTATTGTGGTGATGCCGTGCTTGCTGTTGAACTATGCAGGCCAAGGTGCCTTGCTACTGCGTAATCCAGAAGCTTTAGCCAATCCATTTTATATGCTGATCCCAGAATGGGCACTGTATCCAATGATTGCTTTGGCGACAGCGGCCGCGGTGATTGCCTCTCAAGCGGTGATCACAGGGGTATTCTCTATGGTCAATCAGGCGATTCAATTGCGTTATTTGCCGCGTTTGACAGTGAAACATACCTCTGAAGTTGAACGTGGTCAGATTTATTTGCCATTTATTAACTGGGCATTGTTTATCTCGGTGCTGATCTTGATCTTGCTGTTTGAAAACAGTGCGAATTTGGCCAGTGCGTATGGCGTAGCTGTGACCATGACCATGCTCTGCGGTACGATTTTGATCTCAGTTTTAGCTTATGGTTTATGGCGTTGGCCGGTTTGGAAAGTGGCGATTTTTGCAGTGCCATTTTTATTGATTGATTTGATCTTTGTTGCATCGACATCATTAAAAATCGCAGCGGGCGGTTGGGTTCCAATCCTGATTGGTGCGGTATTGTTTACGATTTTAATGACGTGGAAAGATGGACGGGCATTGGTGCTCAATCGGCTCGGTAAAGATGCTTTGCCTATTGACCTGTTTATTCGCAGTGTCAGCATGGGCAGTGAAACCAAGTTTGTTCCAGGTGATGCGGTATTCTTAACTGGAACGCCTGAGATCGTGCCTCATGCCATGTTGCATAATATCAAGCACAATAAAGTCCTGCATGAACGCAATATTATGGTTACGGTCAACACCCGAGATGTGCCATTTGTACCCGAAAATGAGCGGGTGATCACGGAAAAACTAGATGATCGATTCTATCGAATCACGATGTTTTATGGGTTTAAAGATCAGCCGAATATTCCTGCCGCTTTGGAGCATGCGTATCGTGAATTGGGCTTTGAATTTGATCTAATGCAAATCAGTTTCTTTATTTCCAGAGACCGTATTATTCATACCTTGGGTGAAGGCATGGCACCTTGGCGAGAAAAGCTGTTTATCTCTATGCAGCGAAATACCAGTCCAGTCAGCGATTTTTATCAAATTCCAACCAACCGTGTGGTTGAGTTGGGCAGTCAGATTGAAATTTAAGACTTAGATTGAACTTTTAGGCATAGATTTAAAAGTTAGACACGAAAAAGCCAGATCAATTCTGGCTTTTTTTTATCTGTAATAATTAAACTTTTTTAGTCCAAAGACATAGAGATCATTCTGTTGCTTTTTCCTGGGAGGAGTATGCGAGCAAAACAACAGAATGAAGATGTTGCGTTATTTCATCCTTGAAAATACGCTGATTAGTTGATTGTCGCGTCTACATCTGCAGAGGCTTCAGGCGCAGCTTGGATGGCTTCGTCAGCAACAGGTGCTTCTGGGTTGGCTTGAATTGATGCATCTGCAGGATTTGCACTTTGAGTTTCAGGTGCTGCCATAAAAGCATCTTGTTGTGCTTGAGGAGCTTCAGGCAATGCAGCCGATGCGCTATCGGCATTCACTGGCGCTTCTGCAGAAGAGGCAATGACGGGTGCAGCATTGGCATCCGTTGCTACGGCTTCAGGTGCTTGCTGTGCTGTTTCCACAGGTGCTTCAGTTATAACGGCTTCAGGTGTATTGGCCACTGCTGTTTGTTCAGTTGGAACGGACTGCTCTGTAGGTGCAGCAGCTACACTTTGTTGTTCATTTGCGAGTGCATTTTCCGCTTCAGTCACGGCTTGTTCAGCATTTGCAGGGACTGCAGGGGCATTCGGATCGATTTGGTTTGCCTGAGCTTGTTCAGGGTTTAAGGGCTGTTCTGTTGCAGCGGCATTGACTTGTCCGGCAGGAGCTTCAACCAATTGAACTTGGCCACTTGAAACTAAGTCCTGAATGGAACCAGGTTGACCATTCACGGTGGTCACAATTTTGACTTTAGATAAGCTTTCTAATGTATCACCGGGTTGAATCGGCGGCTCTGCAAATGCTGCTGCGCTCATTAAACCTGAAATTAAACCTAAACCTAAAATTTTAGAATGCATAATCACTCCGTATATTTTTATCGCAATTTTTCGTATTTTTACCTTGTCATAATTCTTGAGGCGAATTCAATGAAACATACGCAACTGCTTCATGACCTCCTATAAAGAACTGCACAACTGCGACATAAAGTTACATCAACTGCTGCTTTGTTAAACAATATTTGTGTGATTGTTAAGCAAATTAAAAAAGAAAAGTGTACTAAAATTTGCACCCTTGCTAAGCTGCGGAAAAATAGTCCTTTTAGAAGTCATTGTTGTAAGTCATGGTCAAAAAGAAACGCAATTCAGCAAATCCGCTTTCACAGTTATTTGGGCAAAATGGCATAAAAGTGCTGTTGGGTCTGGTGGCAACAGGAAGCTTTGCTATTGCTTTCGGGCAAGAAAAAATTCAACAACTTGTTTCTATGAGCAGCACTTCAAATAGCGCCTGTTTGGACCAATTTTATCGTGAAGTGCCACCTTATTTGGTCCGTGAAAGCCTACATAAAAACAGTTTTCCACTGTGTTTTAATGGCTTTAATGTCATGTATTCAGGGATATCCAAGACACCGCTTTGGGTTGCAGAAGCATTAACCCCCGCACGCCTGAGTCAAAAAATTCCGCGTGAAGATAACTTTCATGAAGAGACTCGCGTGCCGTCTGAATATCGGGCTTTGCTTTCAGACTATAAATCTTCAGGCTATGACCGTGGACACATGGCGCCAAATGCCGATATGCCCAATAAAGCTGCGCAGTTAGACAGTTTTTCTTTGGCCAATATGGTGCCGCAAGCTCCCAAAAATAATCAGCAAGTGTGGCGTGAGTTAGAAGAAGCCACACGGGCGATAGTGACCAAACAAAAGCAAGATGTCTATGTGGTAACGGGGCCGGTATATAGTGCGAAAAAATTAAAAACCATCGGACAAGGGGTCATCGTGCCGACCGCTACTTATAAGGCGATCTATTTGCCGAAAAAAGGTGTTGCAGGCGTGTACTATGCAGACAATACCTTGCGTGATACGGCACCGACAGTCAAAGTCATGAGTATTTGTGCGCTAGAAGAACTGACTGGAATTAATTTCTTTCCAGAATTAACCGAAGACCAAAAGCGTAATACCTACCGTTTGCCACTCAAAGCCACCCAAGTCAAAGCAAATCAAGACATCGCTTATTTGCATTGGGATGCTGAAAGCCAGTGTGCTGCAGATGTCGCAGAAGACAAGATTTTAAGTTTGCAAAAAGAGTTTAAATCGAGTGGTGGTTCTGTGGGAGAGACATCCATGGCAAGCAGTGAAAATGACAACAATCAAGATGCCTTGGTCAAACAATTGATTGAAGAAATTTTGCAATATCTGCTACAGATTTTGAAATAATCGAGCAGCTAATAGCGCTGAACTGCGAGTGATGAAGAGGATCATTGCTTGCAGTTGAAATCTTTTTCACGTATTTCTATTGCTGCATCACTACAACAAAAAAGAAGGATATCCAACATGTTTAAAGCATTTGAAAATGACACAGCGTCGCATGCAATTCATGACTTAACACTAGAAAATGGCCAAGATCGAATTAATATTTATGGCAACTTACAGGTGACGAAAGACCAAGCAGGTTTAGCTGCAGCGAAAGCTTTACAGGCATTTTTCAATGATGTGGTGACCACGCTTGAGGCAGAAACCAACTTAGCTGAAAAAATAGTGCAGGGCGGTGATGAAAACGAAGTGGAAAATCCATTTCTTTAATGCTGTTTCATCGGCCGTCGAAGGAAGCACTGCTCAATTCGGGATGAATGAAAAAAAAAGCTCACAGGTGGTGAGCTTTTTTATGGTGTCTTCTTCTATTTATGCGTCTTGTGCCATCAGTTTATAGATGACAGCACCAATCACCGCGCCAATGATTGGGGCTACCCAAAATAGCCAAACTTGTGACAGCGCAGCAGTTTCAGCAAAGAATGCCACACCCATACTACGCGCTGGGTTGACCGAAGTATTGGTGACGGGAATGCTGATGAGATGGATCAATGTGAGCGCAAGACCGATCGCAATTGGGGCAAAGCCAGCAGGGGAGCGTTTATCTGTTGCTCCCATGATCACAATCAGGAAGCCAGCCGTCAGCACAATTTCAATAACTAACGCTGAGAGCATAGAGTATTTGCCCGGAGATAATTCACCATACCCATTGGTGGCAAAACCGCCGACGCCGGTAAATCCGGCCTGACCTTGCACAATGATGAATAGAATAAATGCGGCGAGGGTTGCACCCAGCAATTGAGAAATAATATAGGGAGCCAGTTCTTTCGCTTCAAAACGACCGCCAGCCCACAATCCGATACTCACGGCAGGGTTAAAATGTCCCCCTGAGATATGACCCAGCGCATAAGCAGCCGTTAATACGGTTAGACCGAAGGCCAGTGCCACGCCAGCGAAGCCAATGCCAAGTTCAGGAAAGGCTGCAGCCAAGACCGCACTACCACAACCACCAAAGACCAGCCAAAAGGTACCGATCAGTTCTGCTAAATATTTATTCATTTAAAACTCCATTTGTTTTTGTCATTTGGAATAGATTTTCAATCTTTCACTCAGCATGAGTGCAATCTAGTTGTGAAGTGTTGTTTTATTCATTTATTGAATATGCATAGATTTAATGGATTTTGCTGAAAATCACAACATTAAAATGATAACTGTGTCACATTTTTAATTTGCTGCTTCAATTTGCGATAAGCGCCATTGCTGTGGGGTTAAGTTTCGCCATTGTTTAAACGCACGTTGAAACGCACTCTGTTCTGAATAACCCAGCAGTAACGCAATTTCTTGCAAACTTAAATGCGGGTCTCTTAAAAATTCTTCAGCCATCATGCAGCGGACTTCCTGCATACGTTGCTGATAGGTGCTGCCTTGTTGTTGTAAATGGCGTTGTAATTGTCGGACGGAAAGATTGAGTTGCGTAGCGACATGTTCAATTTGGAACTGATTTTTTTGCAAACCCATTAAGATGGCTTGCTGTAAGCGTTGGTCGATTTGCGTGGTATTCGGCAGTTTTTCTAATAAAGACTGTGCCTGTTGCATTAACAGTTTTTGTAAGGTCTGATCGCCTTGGGAAAAAGGGCGAGACAGTTCTTGAATGGGAACAATAACCTTCGACTTTTCTTGGGAAAAACGAACTTTGCAGCGAAAATATTGTTCATACTGAGCGACATTTTTCGGTGCAGGATTATGAAAATGCACTTCGTGTAAATTGATATCTTCAAAACGCATAAATAATTTTAGAAACTGCAGCATTAACGCAATCGCAATTTCATCGGTCAATTGATTGGCCATATTCATGGGTAAATCATTCCAACCGATGGAGAAAAAATCATTTTGAATATCAATCAGCAATGGACTGCCATCGAAGATTAAGCGATGAAAATCATGGTAGCGGAGCAGCGCTTCGCCCAAGTTTTCACAGGACAGGGCAATATACGCAATAATGCCAATATGTTTGGGTTGCACATGTTCAGCAATTTCTAAACCCAGCGCCGGCTTTTGGATCTTTTGATCTAAATCCATCAATAAATCACGCCAAATGGCATAATCAAAACGCTCTAAGTTTTTAACTTTATTCAATTTTTCAGGAATAGCAATGCCTTGAGCTTGGTGATAAGCATAGAGCAAATGGCCCAGTCCTCCATAGACCGATCCTGTATAGTCCTTGAGTTGTTGCATATTTTTTTAATTCTAAATTTTGTCGTGTTTTGTCAATAATATTAAAAAAAACGGTCAATATCTAGCCCTTTTCATTACCTATAGTGGAGCTAAGAAAAGGAGATATTGGTCATGTTAAAAGGTTTTATTGCAGGGTTGGTCGTCGCCAATGCCTTTGAATGGTTCGCGCATAAATATGTTTTGCATGGGACACATCGGTCAGGCAAGCCACGTTTTAGTCCAGTACCGAAAAGCATGAAATCACATTGGGAACATCATCGTGAAGTTCGAAAAACAGATTTTCATGATCATGGCTATGTTGAAGGTGTACAGAACTGGCGCACTAAAAATGAAATATTGTCACTGGTGGCAGTTTCAGCCGTATTTGTCCCGCTGTTTTATCCTATTTCCAAAGGAATGAGTTTGTCGGTACTGTATTGTGCAGGGAATTATTATTATATCCATCGTCGCGCACATCTTGAGCCAGAGTGGGCGATGAAAAAGATTCCATGGCACTATGACCACCATATGAACTCAAATCAGGATGCCAACTGGTGTGTGACTAAGCCGTGGTTTGATTATATTTTAGGAACTCGGGTGATCTCCTCGGCGAAATTACAGGAACAGAATCCACTGGGTGTGCTACTACCGACAGCGATTGCCAAGCCAATGTCACACTGGGTGAATCGGGTATTTCCTGCAAAGTGGGTCGCTGAGCGTGAAAAGCCAGTTGCACTGCTTGAAACGGTCTAATATGAATGCACTGTGCGTTTTGACAACAAGCGTTGCCATTCAATTGAATTGTCGCAATTTGTCAATAAATTATGAATCTACTGTCAATCAAATGCAGTACAAATGCCCTATATTTAAATCATCAAAAGGCTTGTACACGACGAGTTGATTGATGAAGTTGCTATGTATATTTTTTCATTTGTTTTAAGTATCAGACCAAGTGCTGTAGTTTTTCTTGGTTTATAGGAGCCGACAAGGCTCCTTTTTTTATGTCTATAGTAAATGAATTTTATGGACGATGCTCTGCTACAACGTCAATGACGTGACATCAAAGCAACAAGGCAAAAAAAAGAGCGAATCATCGCTCTTCTTCAATCTTCATTGAAAATGAATCAATTAAAGACGCATTTCAATGCCTTGTTCTGCTAGATATTTTTTCGCTTCAGGAATGGTGTGTTGACCAAAGTGGAAAATAGAGGCTGCAAGCACCGCATCTGCACCGCCTTTTAAAATGCCATCGGCCAAATGTTGGAGATTACCGACACCACCAGAAGCAATGGTTGGAATGGTGACACGGTCATTGATGTTACGCATGAGTTCAATGTCATAACCGGCTTTGGTTCCATCGGCATCCATCGAGGTGATAAGTAATTCACCTGCACCGAAGTCCGCCATTTTTACTGCCCATTCGATGGCATCGATACCGGTTTCTTTACGACCACCGTGGGTGAAAATTTCCCATTTATTATCGCCGGTTTTTTTCGCATCAATAGCAACCACAATACACTGTGCGCCAAAACGCTGAGAGGCTTCTTGTACAAATTCAGGGTTATAAATAGCCGCAGAGTTAATCGAAACTTTGTCCGCACCCGCATTTAATAACAGGCGGATATCTTCTACTTTACGCACGCCACCACCGACTGTTAATGGCACAAATACAGACTCAGCCATACGCTCTACCGTACGGTAAGTGGTATCACGACCATTTGAGGTTGCGGTAATGTCTAAGAAGGTAATTTCGTCCGCACCTTGTTCGTTATAACGGCGTGCAACTTCAACTGGATCGCCTGCATCACGAATATCAAGAAATTGAACACCTTTCACTACACGACCGTTGTCCACGTCGAGGCAAGGAATAATACGTTTAGCAAGCATAATTTTTTCCAAAAATAACAGCCGATTATGAAACTTCGCGACTTAGATGCTACACCTTAGTAGTCGGAGCGGTTATTCTATCAAAAATATGTAAGTTTTTTCGCAGGTTTTCTATGTCGGTTTATACCACTTTGACTTTAAAGGAAGTTCAGGATTTTGCAGCACCTTATGGACTGGAGGTGATTGACCTGATTCCGATTCAAGGCGGTATTCAAAATACCAACTATTTTATTGTTTGCGAAAATGGCACGCAGTATGTATTAACCGTTTTTGAAGAGATGGACGAGCAAGGTGCAGGGGAGCTGGTTCCTGTACTCGAACACTTGGGGCAGGCTGGTCTAGCTGTGCCTGTACCACTGAATCATTCAGGTAAAGCGATTCATAGCTTAAAGGATAAACCTGCACAGATTGCGCCACGCATGCAAGGTCAACATCCCATGCCTGCGAGCTTAGCGCAAGCAGAAGCGATTGCTGTAGCCCAAGCGAAAATGCATGTGGCTTTACAAGATTTCCCTTTGGAACGTGCAGAATATCGTGATCATGCTTATTGGTTACAAGTTTCACGTGATATTCGTCCAACATTAAATGAAGCAGATACCACGTTACTTAACAATCTGTTGGGCTTATATGACATCTTAACGGCGATGTATCCAGACCGTCCTACCGGTTTTATTCATTCTGATCTGTTCCGTGACAATACTCTATTTGAAGGCGATCAACTCAACGGCATTTTAGACTTTTATGAGTTAAATAAAGACGAACTCTTGTTTGATATTGCTATTACTTTAAATGACTTTTGTACTGAATATCCGGATGTACATTTGAATGAAGACAAAGCGATTGCCTTTTTAAATGCCTATGAAAGCGTGCGTCCATTAACCGCAGATGAAAAATCATGCCTAGAGTTATATTTGGCGATGGCGGCGGGTCGCTTCTGGATGATGCGTTTACAAGTGGCACAGAAAAATGCTGCAGAAGGCCGTACAGGCGATGATATTTTGCAGAAAAACCCTGCTGAAATGCGTAATATGCTGATTGAACGATTAAAATTCGTCACAGCATAAATTTTAAAAACAACGAGAGGGAAAAGCATGCGTGATCAAGGACGCTTAGTAGAATGGTTTGATGATAAGGGCTACGGCTTCATTCAACCGAACGATAGCACCAAAGATCGCGTATTTTTGCACATTAAAGACTTTTCCCGTCCCGGCCCACGACCAATCGTGGGTTGCGCGTTGGATTATGCTGTGATCTTAGACGAACGCGGACGCTTTCGTGCGCAGCAAGTGCATTATTTAAAAGCCTCACAAACCAAAGCTGCACAACGCCCCAATAAAAAAAATGTGGTGCAGATGCCGCGTCAGGCAGAGCCGATGAAAATCTTGTGCATCATGTATATCCTCGCCTTGGCGGGTTTGTCTGTGGCGGGTTTACTCAGTGGCATGGTGCTGCTTTTTGTGAGTATTATCAATGTCCTGACCTATTGGTTCTATGCGCAGGATAAAGAAGCTGCGCAAATGGGGAACCGACGCGTGCCAGAAAATACACTGCATCTTTTATCTTTTTTAGGTGGGTGGCCTGCGGCATGGCTGGCTCAGCAACGTTTGCGGCATAAAACACAAAAACAACCGTTTCGAAAAATATATTTCTGTACCATAGCCTTTAACATATTACTGATTTTATGGCTAATTTCCCCATTTAATATCCTGACTATTTAGGTGGAACGATCCGCAAAATCATCATGACGGAGAGCGAAATGAATTATTCCATTGATAAAGATCCAAACCGCCTGCTCACGATTATTCTGTATATTCTTTATATTGTGGCGATTTTTTCTGCCGGCTTGCTTGCGATCCTCGCGTTGATTATTAATTACGTCAAACGCAGTGATGTCCGAGGCACGATTTTTGAAAGCCATTTCACTTGGCAGATTCGCACGTTTTGGTGGTATTTCATTTGGAACATCATTGCTTTCGTGCCTTTTATTTTTCTGTTCTTTACCGGCAATAATGCCAATGCTTTTGCAGGTGTAGCACTGGGAGCGAGTACCTTCTGCGTCACGGTAATCGGACTGTCTTGGTTATGGATTGTGTACCGCGCGATTAAAGGTTTAATCCGTGTCAATGACAACCGACCGATGTATGAGTGAATACAGCAGCATAATGACAAGCGACCCATGGGTCGCTTTTATTTTTTCGTTTGACCATTCGATAGGCGGCATCAAAAAAAATGCTCTTTTATAAAGCATTTGCACATAAAAGTGCTTAACTTTGGTTATTTAAGCAAAATTGACTATACATATTTAAGAAATATAACTTACATTTTTAATAAAATAACTTTGCTTATTTAATTTTATTAATTTACATATTTATTTTTATTATTATACATTTTTAATAATACAAATTTACGTTTTTACTAAAATAACTATACATTAATGTATAGTTATTTATTTAAATTATTTTCTGAATTTTTATTTAACATTACAGCAGTTTAGGTATTAGCTATAGAATCGACCACGGCGACGGCGCATACCTAAAACGTGTATTGCGCGTACCAATACCGCATACGAAACAGGATAGCTAAATCGCTGTTCAAATAATGGAACCAGATCACTTATATTTTTAAATTTTGTATTTTTTACAAATACTTGAAATTCATTCCAGTCGCGAATGTGGCCCGGTGCACCACGGTTTTTTGCAGCTTTTGGGAGCAAACTTCCGGTCTCTTCCTCCAGGCGAATCCAAGCATCCAAGGTGACTCGAGAGATGTTAAACTCTTTGCAAACAGCCACTTTGTAATCAGTTTTTTTATACATCAGAATGGCTAATTTTCTAGTTTCTAAATCATACTTTGGCATTTTTTGAATCATCATTAAAATAATGAATGAATATTATATGGCATGTTGATTGCAAAAGAACCTGTAACGCAAATAAATATAGTTCAGGTGACGTGCATGGAAACTTCAGCGTCTGTTTTAAAAAAAATGTCTTTATGGCAAGTGGTGATTATTGGTGTCGCATATATGACGCCAATGGTTGTGTTTGATACTTTTGGCATTGTGTCCGGTATTACAGATGGCCGTGTGCCGCTGGCCTATATTTTGGCTTTATTTGCCATGCTCCTCACCGCATTTAGTTATGCGCGTTTTAGTAAGCATTCGGATAAACCGGGTTCTGCTTATACCTACACTGCAGAATCTTGCGGGCCTCAAACTGGCTTTTTTGTCGGTTGGTGTTCTTTACTGGATTACATCATGCTGCCATTGGTCAATGCGCTTTTGGCAAGTATTTATTTAGAAGCAGTGATTCCAAGCGTGCCGTACTGGGCATGGGTGATTTTGTTTACTAGCTTAGTCACGCTCATCAACTGCTTCCGTATCAATATTTTGGCCAATTTAAGCATGATCTTTGTCTGTGCGCCTGTACTGCTGATGGGCTTTTTTATCTATCTCGTCATTAAAGGTATAGGGAGTGAGCAAGGTTATGCGCATGTCTTGACGCTCGCGCCGCTATTTAATGGTGATACGTCAATTTTGCCACTTATCGCAGGGGCTTCAATCCTGTGCTTTAGCTTCTTAGGTTTTGATGCGGTGACGACCATGTCACATGAAACCAAAGACCCGAAACGCACAATTCCTCGAGCGGTTATCCTAACCACGCTTACGGGCGGTGTGATTTTTATTACAGCATCCTGGTTTGTGCAATTGTATTTTCCAACCAATGTCCGTTTTAACAACCCAGATGAAGCGCTCCCTGAGATCGTCCTGTACGTGGGTGGGGCGCTATTTCAATCAGTATTTTTATGCGCCCAAATTATGAATACATTTGCTTCTGGGCTTGCCACGCATGCCAGCGCATCACGCCTAATTCATATTATGGGACGAGACGGCATTTTTCATAAAGGCACATTTGGTCAAGTGCATAGCAAGTTAGGCACACCTTTATATGCAGTATTGCTGATCGGTCTGATTTCATTGGCAGCCATTCGTTTAGATTTAGCTACAGTGGTGAGCATGATTAGCTTTGGTGCCCTCATTGCCTTTACCGCCGTGAACTTCTCCGTGTTTATGAAGTTTTATGTACGTGATGGTCAACGTCATGGTCTTAAAAATATCTGCCTGAACATGCTGCTGCCGCTACTTTCAGTGGCAGCGATTATGTGCCTTTGGGTGAGCCTAGAACACAACGCCTTGGTTTGCGGAGGTATTTGGCTGGCAGTGGGCGTCGTATTGTTCGCTTATAAAAAGTTAAGAAAACAAAATATTGTGATTGGCAATGCGTATTAAGAGGCTGAAGCCTCTATAGCGATCAAACAGAATTGAATTGATAAATAGGAATGTAAAAAAATGAATACAAAGCCAAAATTTGTAGACGATGTTGAATATAAAAACAGTGTAAATGTGCAAAGCGGTAAGGAGTGGAACTGGGTCAATCCTGCTCGCGGCAGTTTTGATTTTCCAGCCAATTATTATGAAAGCTCACTGCAAGAATGGCAGGCTTTTGATGCCCTTAATGCGGATGTTGAGTGTGATGTGGTGGTGATCGGCGGCGGCTTGTTGGGCACATCTACGGCACTGCATTTGGCGGAACAGGGTGTGGACACGGTGCTGGTGGAAAAAAACCGTATTGGCAGTGCTGCATCGGGGCGTAATGGTGGACAGCTAACTCCTGGGTTGGCGCGTTGGGAAGCGGGGGAAATGATTGAACACTTTAGTTATGAGGATGCTAAACGTTTATGGCACTTCACTTCGACTGAGGCCATGTCTTTAATTGACCAAATTGCGCAGAACTATGATTTAGATCTACAACGCAAACATCAGCACATTACCGCAGCCGTACACCCAGGGCATTTGGTGGGTTTAACTGAAGGTGCAGATGCGCGTAAATATTTGGGTGAAGACCATACCCAGATTATGGGCAAGAACGAGTTGTTTGAGCATGTGAAATCGGAAAATTATTATGGCGGTTTACTCGATACTCTCGGCGGGCATATTCATCCCTTGGCATTAAACCGTGGCCTTGCTTATGGTTTTAGCCAGCAAGGTGGCAAAATCTATGAGCAAACCGAAGTGCTGTCGGTGGATGAGCGTGAAGATGGGATTTACGTGACAACCACTGGCGGTGTGATTAAAGCACGTAAGAGCGCCGTGATTGGGGTCCATCATGCCTCATTTAAACTGCTGCAAAGCCATAATCAAACCACCATTCCATTTTATACTTATGTGTGTACCACAGCGCCCTTAGAGCTCGATCTTGCTGAAATTCTGCCGAGTGATGCGCCTGTGTACGATACGCAGTTTCAAATTGATTATTATCGCGGTGTATCTAAAAACCGTTTGCTATTTGGCGGTGAAGGGACGGGCTCTTGCTGGACGCCTGAAAAAACCCATGATTATTTACTGAGCCGAATCAAGCATGTGTTCCCGCAATTGACACAGGTTGAGCTGGACTTTGTTTGGAGTGGCACCACAGATTTAACCATGAATGGCGCAGCCGATAGCCGTAAGTCCGATGGGAAATATCCGATTTATGCGGTACAAGGCTGGAGCGGTCATGGCGTGGCGCAAACCGTGCGTATAGGCAAAGCCATTGCCGATGATTTTTGTGGCAATGCCGATGACTTTAAAATGCTCACCAGTATTCAGCATCAGGACATTTTGTTTGGTCGCGCACTTGCACCAATGGTGATTCCAATGGCGAAAACCGCTTATGGGCTGGGGGCAATGGTCAATCCGGGCAAGATGGTGTCCTTCTAAATTTAAGTCTTTTTTATGAAGGATATCGCTTAAAAGAGCCCTCATTATTGAGGGCGCTTTTGCGTGTTAAGGCATTTCTTCTGTAATTTTGTCTTTATTTTTCTTTAAGAATTTCGGCCGCCATTCACTCACAATCACACCGAGAACCACGCAAAGCCCGCCAATAAGGGCGAGCGGTGTTAAGCGTTCACCCGCAAGTCGCCCAATGATTGCGGCCCAAACCGGTTCACCTGCATAGATGATTGCCGCCTGTGCAGGATCAACCATACGCTGCGCCCAGTTCATCACCAGTTGAATCACGGCGCTGGCCAGCCCCAATCCGCACAGTACAGCGATTAATGGCCATTCAAATTTGGGCAATGTGGTTTCACCTACCATTGAAGCAAAGCAAAAACAGAACAGTGAGGCAAATGCCAATTGTAGAACCGTCACTCTGCGTAGATTGACGCGGGGTGCAAAATAACTGATCAAGATAATTTCAAAGGCAATGGCAATCGACCCGAGCAGCGTAATGATTTGTCCAAAGTTGAGCTGAATGGCGCCAAAACCATTACCAGTTAAAAAGACCAAACCAACAAAAGCCAAACACACACCTAGCCATGTCATCACATGCGGTTTATGCCGAAAACACAGCCACATAAAAATCGGCACCAGCGGCACATACAATGCAGTTAAAAAAGCCGATTCACTGCTGCTGATGCTTTGCAGGCCGATTGTTTGCGTCGCATAGCCGATCGCAATCACCGCGCCGATACTTGCGCCCGCAATGACATCATATTGAGAAAAGTGTCTAAGATATTTGAGTGATAAAAGACTCACAGCCAGTGTTGCTGCGGCAAAACGTAGACCGACAAACAGAACGGGACTGCTAAAATTTAAACCGTATTGCACGGTGATAAAACTGGCGCCCCAAATCATGGTAATCAGGATGAGTGCGAGCTGCGGAAACTTGGCTTTCCAAGCAGATTGTACGGTTGGCATGTGTATTTGATTGTTCGAAGAGGAGAAATAAAAAAGAGGCCCGAAGACCTCTTTTCTGCTCGGGCAAATTATAAGCTTTGTTGATCAAGCAGTAATTGAGCTTCACGAAGGTTCAATGTCCCTTCATAAATTGCACGACCAGTAATCGCACCTAAAATGCCCGGTTGGCCTTTTAAGTTACGTACGTCGTCAAGGTTAGTCACGCCACCCGATGCAATAACAGGTAAGCCTGAATATGTTGCAAGGTTTACGGTTTGTTCGACGTTCACACCTTGCATCATGCCATCACGTGCGATGTCGGTGTAGACGATGCTCGATACGCCGGCATCTGCAAAGCGTTTTGCCAAATCAGTAGCTTTCACATCAGTGACATTTGCCCAACCATCTGTTGCTACCATACCGTTCATGGCATCGATACCGACAATGATATGGCCTGCAAATTTTTTGCACGCTTCTTCAACAAATTCAGGCTCTTTTACCGCTTTTGTACCAATGATGACAAACGATACGCCTGCATCAAGGTAGTGTTCAATGGTTTCAAGAGAGCGGATACCACCACCAATTTGAATTGGTAATTCAGGCTGTGCTTTAGCAATCGCTTCAACCACAGGCTTATGAATCGGTGTACCAGCGAAAGCACCGTTTAAATCTACCAAATGTAAGCGACGCGCGCCTTCATTTACCCAATGCTGTGCAGTTGCCACTGGATCGTCAGAAAATACGGTATCGTCTTCCATACGACCTTGTTTTAAACGGACACATTTGCCATCTTTCAGGTCAATTGCAGGGATGATCAGCATGCTTTCGCTCCTTGCTCAATCAAATTAAGAATGAATTTGTACCTAATCTTATCAAATAAACGGCTATTCACTAAATGCTAATATCAGAATTGATGAATTAAAAAGCCTGACATGTGTCAGGCTAGTGCAAATAGAGGATTGGATTTTATTGTTGGTCTATAAAAATGCGCTGTGTATTAGTGTTTTTAGTCATTAAACATAAGCGGTTGTTTGTAATAAATCGCTGTTTACGGATTGAAGTAAGCTACCGACATCGTATAAGCCTTGATTGAGGGCTGTAGTACTTTCACCGACCACTTGAACGAGATCACCGACCACAGGAAGTTCAGTAGCAATCGATGTAATCGGTGCAATGTCATCCAGTAAGGCATCTAAAGTGCCTGAAACATCTTGCACGACACCACCCACACTTGCTAATGGATCATTCAGGACGGCTGTTAATAATTCGCTAGGATCAATACTGGCTACATAGTCGCCCGTTTCAGCCAACAAGCCAGTTAAATTACCCGTAGTTTCGCCTACTGCATCCAATAGACCGCCCAGCAATGGCAAGTCAGAAAGTGCGTCTGTGATTGGTGCAGCAACACCACTTATATGATCAACCAAACCTGCAGCTTCTGTCACGGTTTGACCGACCACACCAGTTACACCATTGAGAGCGGTCTGTACACCTCCGAGAAGATCACCGGTCGCCAGTTGATCAGCTACCGCATGTAAGCCGTCACCGAAGGTGCCGACCAACTGATTTTCAACCGCGAGTACTTTTTCGATGGTCCCACCAATGAGCGGAAGCTCAGTCAGTGCATCCGTTAAGGGCGCTGTTAAGCTACTTACGGTCTCTAATACGCTGTCTACTGTATCCAAAACAGTATTTAAAACCAGTCCAACCGCTTTACTGATCCCTTGTAAAGTCAGGCTGAGTACACCGCTGATTTTTCCTGTAAATAAGTTCAACATGTCAGGTTCTCCAAGCTTTTAAATTATGATGTGTTATGTATTTGGCAGACTTGTTTTAGCAAAAGGAGATTGATGAAAACAAATTATGAAAGTATAGAAAGAATGAGATAAATCATGTAATTCTGCTAGAAAACTTAGAGAGATCAAAACCTTAGTTGAATAAAAATATAAATGTATATTAATGTAATTAAAATTAGTTAAATCAAAGATATAAATGTACTTAAAAGGTGCAAATTTATTGTTTTTAGACTGTGCTGTGACTATTTTTAAGGCAATAACGTACTGTTTAAATCTCTAGTGCAAATAAACTGCAAATTCATTGGCACTCTTCAGCCGATCTTTGCACTTGGTCATGCCATAGATTGGGGCAATATCCAGTTACAGAGCGGTTACATCGCTGAATATAAATTAAATCATTAAAATAATTAAGGATTTATAAATTCATGTGCGGACGAATTCTTAGTTTGAGAGAAGTATTGGGAATGGTTTTGGGTAATAAGCCACGTTGTAATAATTCTTCAAAGACCAAAACAGGGGCATAGGCATCGGCAGCGGCATAACGAATTTGCTCCGGACTTAAGCGCTTTTTGGCCCAATTCGAGGTGCTGACCGATTTAGATTTTGGAAAATTCACACGAAAAAGCAGTGCCATGGCATTTTTTAAACCTAAAGGTTGGCTTAAGCCAAAAGAAGCAAAGAACTTGGAGAGTTCCAATACACTATTCAGTTCGATGCCTTTTTTACGAAATAAATGCGCATCATTTTTTAAGCCAAAACCCACTTTAATTTGATCACGATTACTCAAGATTGGTCTTAAAAAATCCCAAGTGCATTCGTTCATTTGAAACAACCATGCCTGTTGCGCCGTCGCGAGTTGGATTAAATGTGGGCCGGTAGAGACCTCACCTTTACGAAAAGTCGGCTTAGATTCAGAGTCGAAACCGAATAAGGCAGTTGTCTGTAATTCATCGGACCAGTGTTGGCATTGTTCTGCATTGTGAATGACATGGATCTGCTCTGGCACTAAATTTTGGAACAATGGAAAATCTTTAATCTGTTCTTTTGTTGGCAAAATAGGTGTCAGTAGAGCATCAGTCATTGTGATTCAATTCAAAGGCTTGTTGTTGCAGCCTAGAGCGTTTAGTAGGGAAATGCAAATACCGATATGTGGCGTTGAGCATGAGCCATTGACTCACCTGCCTGTCATAGCGCGTTGCTATGACAGTGACGAGGGCACTTAAACACAGTGACCAAGAGGTTTAAAGACAGTAACTTAAAACAGAAAACGCGCAGTAAATAATACATTTACCAAGATCAGTAAGAATAAACCGATAAAGAGAAAGGCGAGAACCACCTCCCATGTTTTGGATTCACGTGGCTCACCATATTGATTGGCATTTGCAGACCCTGGGATGAGCATCAGCGCAATGCACATAACGATATTGAGCAACGGAATCAGCTCTAAGAGTGCAAACCAGCCTGAGAGATTAAAGTCATGCAGACGACGCACTGAAAAAATCATCAAAGGGATCAGCATTAAAATATTTAGGATCAATCCAATCACTTGCGTCATTGGATTTTCAGCATGAGCTATTAGGGCATTGAGGGTATTGGGCATCATGCTGACGATCAGTAGCATCAATATGCTCAGCATGAGGCCATAGAAGACATTCCAACCGATAAAAGACATGCGATTAAAACGACCGTCACGGTTCCAACCAGAGTTTATATTGGGTGAATTATTCATATTAAATGATCTTAAATTATCGTAAAAAGTATAGTTATCATTCATTTTTAACCGCAAAAATTGAGCTAAAAACGACATAAAAATGTGAAAAAGTACAGGATTTGATCCTGAACATAAAAAGCGCGTTGATTATAAAGGTAAAGTACAAAAAAAGCCCACATGTGTGAGCTTGTTTGAGTAGATGTATTGCTGTTTAGAGCGATCTAGGCGGCATTTAATGATTTATCATTATTGTTGTTGAATCGTGGTTTGCTGAGAGCGGATCACATAGTTTTGGTAAGACGGAATCATGATCGCAGCAAGTATCCCGACTATAAACACCACGATATACAAAACAGCCAGCACTGTTTCCCAGCCTTTGGTCGGGCGTGGTTGTCCAAAGCTATTATTACCGTTATTACCCGGTGCAAATAACACATAGAGCGCAAACAATATATTCACTACAGGAACTAAGATCAGCAGTGCAAGCCATCCAGAATGGTCTCGGTCATGTAAACGACGGATTAAGAAAATGACGCTGTAATAAATGACGATGGCATACATGATAAAGAAAATAATCATGAGTGGCGTCGACATTGCACCCTCAGTCAACGCATTTTGCGCACCGGGTATGAGCAGGCCGACTACAACAGCAATTAGCGTAAAAATAATGCCGAGAAGTAGATTCCATGCAAGATATGCGCGCCGGCTAAAGCGGCCACTGGCTTGGGTCGGTGAGTCAGATGTGAATGTATTCATTATTATTCCTAGGCTTTGGTATTTTTATAAGTAGGCAAATTCTAAAATGAATATGTAGAAAATAAAAGGATGAAAAATAAACAGTACAAAAAAGCCCGCAAGGAGCGGGCTTTTTTGCGGTGAAGGAATTTTAAATATCCCATTCCACAAAGTTTTTCAGCAATTGCAGGCCGGCTGTATGACTTTTTTCTGGGTGAAATTGTGTCGCAAACAAGTTTTCCTTGTGAATTGCGGTACAGAATTCCAAACCATAGTCACAGGTTGCAGCGACAATGCTTGAATCTTGCGGCTCTACATAGAAGCTATGTACGAAATAGAAACGTGCATCTTGCTCAATGTTTTTCCACATCGGGTGGCTATGGTCTGCCTGATGCACTTGGTTCCAGCCCATGTGCGGCACTTTTAATCCCTCTACATCAGGGAAGCGTTTAACCGAACCTTCAAAAATACCCAATGCATCTGCACCGCCATTTTCTTCGGAATGCTGCATTAGGGCTTGCATGCCGACACAGATCGCAAGCACAGGTTTATTAAATGCCGCTTTACGGACCACTTCATCAATGCCTGCATCATGCATGCCTTGCATACAGTCACGCATTGCTCCCACACCGGGGAACACAATTTTATCTGCTTGTGCAATCAACTTAGGATCATTGGTGACATCAACAGTTGCGCCCACGTGTTCGAGGGCTTTTGCTGCTGAGTGAAGATTTCCCATGCCATAGTCAAGAAGGGCAATACGGGTCATTACAATGTTCCTTTGGTAGACGCAACAGTATTTTCGGCACGCGGGTCAACTTCACACGCCATACGTAATGCACGGGCAAAGGCTTTAAATACGCTTTCAATTTGGTGGTGGCTGTTTTTACCTTTTAGGTTGTCGATGTGCAGCGTCATTAACGCATGGTTCACAAAACCTTGGAAAAATTCAGAGAAAAGATCCACATCAAAAGTCCCGATGCGCGCGCGAGTGAATGGAATATCCATCCAAAGACCCGGACGGCCAGATAAATCCACCACAACACGACTCAGTGATTCATCGAGCGGCGCATAGAAGTGACCGTAGCGACGTAAGCCTTTTTTATTGCCCAGTGCTTGAGCAAAGGCTTGGCCCAGTGTAATCCCACAGTCTTCTACGGTATGATGGTCGTCAATTTCAAGATCGCCATCACAATGAATATCAATATCAAACAGACCATGTCGCTTGATTTGATCAATCATATGATCTAAAAATGGAACACCAGTGTTTAAAGTGCCTTGACCAGTACCATCAAGATTCACACGAACTCGAATTTTGGTTTCGTTGGTGTTTCTTACCACTTCACTGATACGATCTGTCATAGACACGTTCCTCAAATACGTCAAAATGATTGATGTAAAAATATTTTCGCTGTGACGAAAAGTCACCGCATATTAGATTGCTCAGGAGGGTTTATCAATGCCTATTACCGTACATGCCTATACTTCTTTGGAAAATGATGAAGTGCGCAGCCAGCTTGAGCGACTGTATGACACCAGCCCTGAGTTTAGCGACGGTTCCGATGCGATTGAACAACTTGAGCAGAACTTAGCTCAGTATACCTTAGTTTATACTGCAGAATTTAATACAAAATTGATTGGCGCGATTTGGTGTACAGGCCAAGGTGAAAGCAAAACCCTTGAATATATTGTGGTACACCCAGCAAATCGTGGGCGTGGTGTTGCAGAGCGCTTGGTCAGTGAGGCTACCCGTATGGAAGAAGAAAAAGGGGTGAAGACTTTTGAGCCGGGTTGTGGCGCGATACATCGCTGTTTGGCGCACATTGGTAAAATTACTGCGGCTGAATAACTGGTCCCCCAATTGAAAGCAGCCATTGAGCTGCTTTTTTGTTGGATAAATACGTTGTCGTCACAGTAATTTCAGCTGTGGAAATTTAAAAGCACTCAAAAAATAAGCAAATAATGTGAAATATTGATTTAAAAATAAACATTTGCACAAAAAAGTGCAACGGATGCTTGACGCCATGAGACTGAAATTGTTTAATACGCCCCATCGGCGTGATAGCTCAGTAGGTAGAGCAACGGATTGAAAATCCGTGTGTCCCCAGTTCGATCCTGGGTCTCGCCACCATATTCAAAACTGATTTTTCAGTTTATCAATCCCTGATCCCATCAGGGATTTTTTTTGCCTAAAAAATATGCATACGAAAAATATTTTTATAAATATGATTGACTAATTGACTGAGATACGGCTTAATACACCGCATCGGCGTGATAGCTCAGTAGGTAGAGCAACGGATTGAAAATCCGTGTGTCCCCAGTTCGATCCTGGGTCTCGCCACCATATTCGAAAAAACCTCAAACCATTGTTTGAGGTTTTTTTTGCCTGTTGTTTTTTCGGTTGTTTATCATTTACACAATTTAACTGCTACAATCTACCGAATATAATTTGACTAATAGTTAAAAAAATTTTTAAAAATAAAAGGTATGACAATGCATATGAACAAAATGTTAATGGCTTTAACTGTAATGACAAGTGCTTTATTAACAGCATGTGGTGGTGGAAGCAGTGGGAGTTTTAATTCATCTTATGAAAAAGAATTTACTTTTGGTACTCAAACCTATATTTGCCGCAGTGAAAAAGCAGCAAATGCATGCGGTAGTGCAAGTCGAGATTGTTCAGCGTGTGATCTTAAAACACCGTCTACAAATGTGATCACGGCAATATGTACTCAACCTGTAGCAAATACCCATAAAGTGACAACAGCAGGCTGTGTATTAAAGCTAACAAATGATACCCAGACAGGAATCTGCACATCAGAAGGATTAAGATTATTGTCAGGCAGTAATCGAACTAAAGAAGAAGTGAATCAGGGGGCATTATTTACAAATGGAAGTTTGAAAATCACGCTGGCGAATAACGTGACTGAAACGATTACGTGTAATTAATGCTGATGAAATTCATTGTGCCAATGTTGATTGGACTCGTCTGTTTTGGATTGGGCTATTTAATAGCCCCGTCTAATACTGTATCTGATGATCCTACAGTTATAGAAAGTAATAGAGATCAGACAGGGATTAGGTTTATTCAAAACCTTCAGCAGAATATACCTGAGCAGTCTGAAAATAATATCGAATTACAACAGCAACTTAAAAATCAAATGACTCAGGTGAATGCCGTCATTGATCAGGCGACACCACAACAGTTGGATCAATATTTAAAACAAGCTTTTCCCAGCTATGATTTATCGGCAATAAAAAACAAACGCGAATTTGCGAAGCATCTTGTACGCGAATTTGTTGATGCAACAAATAATCCTCATGAGCCTATGAGTGGACGAGCCGCGGTTATGGCACAGCAAGAATACGGGGTTGAAAATGTACTGCCGCGTGATATTTATGCAGAGCAGCAGTTGTTTGCTCACTTTGATACTTTAGGAAAAACTCCGAATAATGAGCAGGTTTTTGTACGTTGGAGCGATCAATCTACTGGAGAAGTGCTGTTTTTTATGCCTCAACGGATTAGTGCTCAGCGTGAACAGAATTGGGTCAGTTTTAGTCCTGTCGCTGGCTGGAAGCCAGGGCACTATGATGTGAAATATTATCAAATGAATGATCAATTAAGCCCGATTGCACAGACCAGTTTTTATATACAGCACGTGATTGAGTAAATATTTGAAGCTCAAATTTTATCGCTGAAGCTATGACTTAAGTGCTAGTTTCCGACCCTAAAAATTCGATTAAACTGATAAAAAACAACCAATGAATCCCCGCAATGAAAGATCTTTTCTCTACAGGGAGTGCGCTGTATCAACAAGCACGTCCAAGTTATTCTGCTGAAGTCGTCGATAGCATCTTGCAGCATGTTGCCGTGCGTGAACTGGCATGGGACTGCGGTGCAGGTTCAGGTCAATTTACCAAAGGTTTAGCACCCTATTTTCAACAGGTTTTAGCGACAGATCTGAGTGCTGAACAATTGGCACACGCACACCAATTAGACAATGTACGTTATGAGCAAGCTAGCGCCGAACATTGTCCGCTTGCAGACCATTCAGTGGATTTAATCACAGTCGCGCAAGCGATTCATTGGTTCGATTTTGCTGCCTTTTATGCAGAAGTACGACGCGTATTGAAACCTCAAGGTCACATCGCCATTGTGGGCTATGGTCTGATTCAATTTGAACATGCGGAATTAAACCAGCTTTTACAGGATCTGTATTTTGTCAAGTTAAAGGGCTATTGGGACGTTGAACGTCGTTACATCGACGAAGAATATCGCAGTATTCCGTTTCCATTTCAGGAGTTAGCGACACCTTAACTGTTTTTAAATTATAGGCGGAGTGCACAGCAAATTTTAGACTATTTGCAAACATGGTCTGGGCTTAAACACTATCAACAGCAACATCCAACACATCAACCGTGTGCAGCTTTGAACGACTTCTTTAGCCGTCATCCGCAGCAAGAGTTTGCTTTGTCATTTCCTGTGCTATTAAGAATCGGGACCGTATAAAAAAGAAAAAGTAGCCGCAATATAGATAGATACAGGATGAAATCTTAAGTCTAGAATGAGCAACGTGAGGTTTAAATAGGCTGTACTCTCCTGCCGTTTGTCGGGGTTAAATCCAGTGAATTGATTAATTGTTGTACAATAATAGCAGTGTAAATTTTTTCAATTTTCTATTTTTAAATCTCTCGGAATGAACATGATGAATCTCCCTAAATCTGTTTCCGTTTTGGTTTTTGTTAGCGCAGCAATGACGGCTATGAGTACTTTGGCTGCGGAAAAAGCCACTACAAAAGCTGAGGATACCGAACAACAAGCTATTCAGATGCCTGCTTTAACCATTATGGCAGAGCGTGAAATGCGTGCAGAGACGGGCATTGTTGAGTATCAAGAGCAGGTGGATCGCCGTAAAGCTTTACAGCAACGGGTGATGCAACTTGAGCGCGATACGCAAAACAAAGGTGTCGATGCAACAATCGTATCAAATGTAGATGTCTTGCCTGCGACAGCAGTGCCTGATATGTCGAATTTATCGCCTTTGATGCAGCAGCATGTTTTAGATATTGCCGCAGGTTTACAGTCTTCTGACCCACGCAATGGTTTATATATTATGTTGCAACCCTTTGGGATCGACCGTAATGCAACCAATGTGCAAATCAGTCGTGATCAAATCAATCTTGGCAATATTGACCGTCAGTTAAATACCAATCCGATCAAGACCCCATAATCGAATACATCTCTATAGCAAATTGAAGGCGAAAATTCATGTTTTATCCATGAATTTTCGTTTTGATGACGTGCGCAATTTAAGTGTATTGACATTGATGTTTTCAAATAGCCTTCTTAAAAAGCATGGCTATTTTATCGTCAACCTTCAAACTTTTGGTTAAACTGAATAAAAGGGCATTCGGAGCTCATTATGCCGCGTATCTTTGTTGTCTTGGCCAGTGCTACGGTATTGGTCTTTGGATGGATGTTTTATCAATATTCAGTACAGCAAAAAGAAGCTGTGCAACTCTCGACCTATGAAACGGTTTTGCGCGAAAAAACCGAGCAAATTTTTCAGCAAGCTCAGCACTGGGAAGAGCCGATACAACTCAATGTGACAGATGCACGGCTAACGGGTGATTATAAAATCATGTCGGATTTTATTTTGAGCCAAATGCTGCAGCGTGCAGAAGCGCGGAATCAATATATTCGTGATCTTAAAGCACTGAATTGGGATAAATTTCTCGACATCGATCGCTTGTTGCAAGATAAAAAAAACCAATATCAAGAGACTGAGCAAATGCTGCAACAGGTGCATGCTGTGGTCGATGCTTATGAGCAAAAAACCACTCAGCAAGAGGAAAATGGTTTAGCTCAGGCCAAACAGTTGGCGGTCAAACAGGTGTTTCGTCAGCAAATTGCCCAGAGTTTAAGAGACAGTCGTGATAGTGATGAGTCGCATGCTTTATTTGAGTTAGAAAAGCAAAGCTTGGCGAAGGCTGATGAGCTCTTTGCTGTGCTGAAAGCCAATAAATGGGAAAAGAAAAATAAATTATTTATGTTCTATGAAGATGCGCCTTTAAAGCAGTTTAATCAGCTTTATACAGAGATGTTAGCGCTCAATGCGCAAATGGATGAAATCCGCCAAAAGAACCGTTCAGAGTTGAAACAAAAGCTTTAACTGACTGTCATCACTCTTTCAAATTTGCGCGATAAAGTGGCTTATAGCAGGGTTTTACATCATATAGAGGTCCATGCTCATGCGAGCTATTCAGATTTTTGATGATATTCAGCAGGTCTATATCGACTTTATCGCGAACCGCCAATATCCACGTTTGGAAAGTTTAAACAATTGGGGCAAGAACCGTTTTTTCTTCAGTCAGTATTTTCGCATGATTGAAGATTGGCATCTGACTGAACAGATTGTGATTGAATTTAATCAACAATTTTATAGTTTGGATACAGGGACGGCGCCTGACTTTATGGATCAAGACAAATACATGGCTTGGTTGATGGAACAATTACAAATATTAAAATAAGTCCTTTTCATTCAAATTATTCAGCACAGCTTCAAGACATGTTATACAAGTGAAAGCCATCCTTTAGCGGATGGCTTTTTTGTTGCTATCGAGCATCAATTTGGGAGCTGAGTTCCGAACTAGCATGAATAACGCAAAAAACATTGGCTTTAAAACAGTCTTCGATTGTTTAAATTGCAAATTTAATACAACTATTAATCAATAGTGTGACTTAAATCACTTAAAATACGCCGAAAATTTAAACATAAATTTTTAGCCAGCAGCCCATATCGCATAAGAAGCTGAGCTGTATTGAACTTGCAAGCATTCTAACCTTAGACCGATTGGCTTTGAATGAAAGGTTTATCGCCATTTTTAGAGACGATTTTTTTAGCGTATGAAAAAATTAATACTGCTATGGCTTGCCATATGTGCGGTTTCATTGGTGTCGATAGGCTATACCTATGAATTATTTATTAGCCCTGTTTGGGTGGTAAATGCATTCGCGGCCTATGGCATGATTTTAATGCGGAAGCATTTAAGCCACGACTTACTGATCGTGCTCTATGCTTTTAGTGCGATCTTTGTGGCCTCGCAGATGGTCGATCCCGCCAAAACTTTAGAAGATAAATTTCTCCTGTGTGCGATTTCGGCATTTCAAATTTGGGTATTTATTAAAGCCTATTTGGCACTGAGCCATTTAAAAAAGCGCCGCTTTAAACGAACCTTGATGCTAACTGTTCCGAGTATCGTGAGTGCTTTTGCAGGCAGTCTCTTGTTTGTAGCGTGCTTTCAGATGGACAACCAATACTTTGCCTTTGTTGATTATTTTCTAGAGCAATTTGCAACAAGTTTGGCTGTGGTGTGTTTATTATTTGGTGTTCAGCGTTGGATGAATGTGCCGTGGGTGGATTATGGTTATCTGATCGTGGCACTGGCCGTGCAATATGTGATCTCAAATGATCAGATCTTCTATGCCTGCATGGTCTTGCCTTTATTGATGTGTTATTACGCAATTAAATACGACCTCAAAACCTTTTGCTGGCTGATTGGCTTAATGACGCTGATCTGTGGTTGGTATGGTGCCATGCCATTGGCTGGGGAATATTGGTCAGATGCACAAATACATATGCTTTCGCGGATCAGTTCTTATCGTTTGGCATTGGGTATTTATCTGATCATTTTTCTGTTTATTTGTGAGCTGTATGCACGAAATAAACGCCTGTATTTGGCTTTGCAACGTGTGAGTTTTTGCGATGAATTGACGGGGCTGAAAAATCGCCATGCCTTTAAAGAAAAAATATTTATAGAGGGTGCTGTTGATAAAGGCTGTGTCATTTTGCTCGATGTCGATAATTTTAAAAAAATTAATGACCAATATGGGCACCAAATGGGGGACTGTGTTTTGGTGCATTTGGCAAAAATCTTAAAAAATTGTAGTCCTCGCGCGAGTTTTATCAGTCGCTGGGGCGGTGAAGAATTTTTAATTTTGCTCGAAGGTGCCGATTTGGAGCAGGGTAAAATGTTGTGTGAAACAATTTTGGAACGCTGCGAACATGTACCGTTTCGAAAAGATCAATTAAGGCTAGATGTCAGCTTTAGTATGGGCTTGGCCGAGTTTCAACAGTTGAGTTTGTCTAATTACTCCACGACTCTACAGCATGTCGATGCCTGCCTATATCAGGCGAAATCACAGGGGAAAAATCAGTTTGTTTATCAAAAGATTATTCCGTTAGCAGAAAGCAGTATTGCAGTCTAAATCGGCATAAAAAAAGATGCCGTGAAGACATCTTTTTTTAGCATTTAATCAATGATTAAGCTGCTTTTTTGAACCAAGAAAAGAACCCTTTTTTCTCAGCTTTTGCTGCTTCAGCTTTTTTCTCTGCACATTTTTTAGCGCAGTCTTTTTTCGCTTCAGCTTTTACTTCTTCAGTTTTAGTTTCAACAGCTTCTTTTGCATCAGTTGCTTTTTCTACAGCTGCATCTTTTGCTTCAACAGTTCTTGCAACGACAGCATCTTTAGTTGCTACAGTTTTAGCTACAGTCGCGTCTTTTGCTGCAACAGTGTTCGCAACAACAGCGTCTTTAGCCGCTACAGTTTTTGCTACAGTTGCATCTTTTGCTGCAACTGCAGTTTCTTTAGTTGCTGCTGCTTTTTCTACAACTGCTTTTTTCATGTCAGCAGTTTTTGCTTTAGTGGTTTCTTTCACTGTTAAAGTTTTAGTTTGAGTCGCTTTTTCTGCAACAGCCACTTGAGTTTTAGCAGCATCTTTAGTTGCTTGAGCAGCAGCTACAGTTGCAGTTTTCGCTTGTGCAGCTTGAGCTTTTACAGCTTCAACAGCAGTCGCAGGTTTTTGTTCTACAGCAGTAGTCGCCATAGCAGAAGTTGTAGCAGCAACTAAAGCAACAGCTAAAGTAGTTTTGATCGCGTTCATAGTCATCACTCTATAAAACTTAGTTAAAATAAGGCATTGTAAATTTTATGCCTTATCAACAGCGCTTAGGTTACACGGCACAGAGTGAGGGATTTGATTGTGTGAATATTCCACCAATATTACAAACAGATAACATAGAGTTACGCAGAAAAACAAACAAGAACAGTGAGCATTGCACAGCATTCGAAATTTTCAATTCAAAGCTGATTTAAAATCACTATTAAAGCCGTTATGGTGAATATACATTTCCGCCATTGGTATGGCATAAAAATAACGTCGCATGAGGTATAACTACAGATGCAGCAGCTTATTTGTTATAAACAGCTCCCTGTGTGGACGCAGCAGTCGATTCCACACGGTTTTAAACAACAGCACAATACCAAAGCAGGCACATGGGCAAAACTCACCGTGCTGCAAGGTGAAGTAAATTTTGCCATGTTAGATGCGTCAGGAAATGTCCTTTCGATGCATGTATTTAGTCCAGACCAGCCATCGCCGTTTATAGAACCACAGGCGTGGCACAAGATTGTCTCTGCGAGTGACGATGTGCAATGTCAGTTAAGTTTTTATTGTTTAGCGCAGGACTATTTTTATAAGAAGTATCAGCTCAGCCCAACACATTCAGAGATTTTGGCAGCAACACCATATTTGCAAGGTGGTCGTGCTTTGGATGTCGGTTGTGGTCAGGGACGAAATTCGCTGTATTTAAGTCAGTTGTCTGAGCAGCGTTTTGAGGTGGATGCATGGGATGTCAATCCACACAGTTTGCATAAGCTGCAAGAGGTGATCGCTGCGGAAGGCATTGAAAATATTCATGTACAGCAGCGTGATCTAAACGCTGCCCCTAGCATTGCAGGTAAATATGATTTTATTTGCTGTACCGTGGTGATGATGTTTTTAGAGGCCAATACAGTCAAGCCGCTGATTCAGCAGATGCAGCAAGCCACAAATATCAATGGTTATAACCTGATTGTCTGTGCGATGGATACGCCTGATCTGCCTGCGCAGCCTGACTTTCCATTTAGCTTTAAAGCAGGGGAGTTAAGTGCTTTGTATGAGGGCTGGAACATTGTGAAATACAATGAAAATGTCGGGGAGTTACATCGGGTGGATGAGCAAGGCAATCGGATTAAGCAGCATTTTGCGACGTTGTTGGCGCAGAGAGTATAGGATAGATTAAGCTCATTTAAGTTAAAAAAGAATGAGACATGCTTCTACATCTCATTCTTAATTTAAATAGGTACTATACAAATATTTTGTGATTAATTTCTTCAAGAACATGTTGAATATGACGATTTGTATCAATTGTTATCCAAGTTTCATGATTTCCTGAAGTGCGTTCTCGGTTACTTGCTTTCTTGATCTCATTATCAGCCCAGCTATATGGATCATCTTCAAAATATGAAGAATTAGCTATTTTCGTTGCTAAGATGTGCATTTGTGAGAAGTTATGATCAATTCCAATTTTATGTCCTCTCGCAATATAGTAGTGATTTTCTGTGGTATAGCGGATTTTACCATTTGCATTATCACCAGCAGGAACACTTTCTTTCCCACTAGGTGCTTTAACCCCATAGTCACTGTATTTAAAAGAAATTTGAGGGAATACGGTTGTTAAATTCTGCCAAATTAGAGATTCTTTTCTCAACCATAGGCCACAACTATCAGGTTCATCTACTGCTTTATCAATTGTTTCAGGAATACTTGAGCCGCTAATAACAATAGAAAGAGGATTTAAGCTACTAAGAATCTCTGTGATTCTTTCAGTCATACCAATTAAATCTGGAAGTGATTTTTTGACGACACTTTTTAAGTCCACAAGAAGTAAGCAATTTTCAGCATTTGTTTTTAAACCATGAAAGATATGTTCAATTTGTTCTAAGAAATAATCAGGTTCGTCACAATCATCTAAAGCTTCACCATCTAAGCGAATAATGAAATAAGGAGCATTATCAAACTCCATCTTTGAGATCGTGGTTCGGTAGGTAGAATCAATGCTATTGAACCAACGATCATACCCAATTACAGGTATTAAATTAATTTTTTGTTGCTTTAAAGATTGATATGCATATTCATAAACGTGTCTGCTATTTTCTAAAATTTGATCAGTTATGCTGTAGTAATAAGTATCTATAGCTAATGAAGAAATTTCAGTTTTTTTAACTAAGTTAGTTAAAGCTGTAACTTTTTTATCAATAAATAGTTCTTTTGAAGTTTTGTCCCAATCCCCTACAGGAATCTCAAAAATTGGCATTAAATGTTTCAAATCTTCAACTTGAAGATGCGACAATGCATTGAATTCACCACGTTTAGCTGGAAAAATTGGAAAATATGTGTGTAGGGGATTCATTTAAGTTACTCCATATGAGTTAATTCCGCAGTAAAAAATTTTTTCACTTCATTTTGTCCTAAAAGATCATTAAAGATTGTGTAATCATTTAGTTCACTTCTTAGACGCCCTGCAATAATTGCAGGATGAATTCTTAGTTCATTTGCCAAAGCGTAAATATTCTCTCGCTTTGGATTTAAGAAAGCATCGCTAGTTTTCCATATACCTCTAGGAATAAAGGCTTCTCTAGCTAATCGATTTGCTTCAGCTTCTTTCTGATCGGTAGAATTATGCTCAAGATCATCGACAAATGTATCGTTATAATCTAGATGCTTCATTACATGAGCCAATTCATGTAGTAGGGTAAACCAGAAGTTGTCTAACCTATCGTATCTTAGAGAAAGAGCAATAATAGGTTTTCCATCAGCATCTTTTAAGCAAGCGCCATCAACTCTTGTGCCTTTTAAATGTGGTTCGATGACAACAGAGATACCAGTTTTTTCAAGTTTTTTAATAGCTAGGATAGGGCCGTTTTCTAACCAACTTAATTGAGCAATTTCTCTTAAAAAATCTTTAGTAATAAGTTCTTTCTGAAATGGATAATTCTCTTCTTTCTTATGTCTACTTTTTTGAACAACTCTAGACAGCCAAGCATGTAATGCAAACTTTGTATTGGGTGAATATGCTTCACCATTAAGTGTGCGTTTATATGAGGTTGAGGCAAAGTTCAAACCACTGCTAGCTAAATATGCACTGAGTGTTTCTGCAATTTTTTCCTTACTCGGAATCTTAATCCATCCTCTGTTTTCCATCTCTTTAATCGGAAATTTCTTCCAATCAATTTCAGAATCAGAAGAACCTCTTGCTTGAGTAGGAGCTATTAAGGTTTCAACAGGTATATTTAAACCTATTGAAATAGCCCTTATCATTTCCACTGTGAGTTTTCGTTTTCCATTTAAAACTTCTGAAACACGACTAGTCGTACCAAAATAGGGGGCTAAATCAGCTTGTTTGAGATTTAATTCCTTCATACGAAAAATGATCGCATCAATCGGATCAGGAATATCTAATTGAAAGTGTCTGGTTTCATAATCTTGAACGAGTAAACATAGTAAGTCTAAGCGATCTTTGGCAGCTTGATCTTTAGATGTATCTACATCCATTAAAGCTTCAACCTGCTCTAAGTAAGCTCTGTATTGCTCTTCTGTACGGATGACCTTAATCTCAGTAGACATTAATCTGAACTCTTAACTTCTTTAATAACAACAATTTCATTGGAAAGGCATATTTTAAGAATCAAATATAGATTCGTATCTACGATCGAGATTCTGTAAAGCTTATCTTGGACATGCTCCATACGAGGATACATTTTGAAAATATCTTCTGGTCTGCGCCATGAAGCCTGTAAAACTTCATTTTCAAAAATAGAAATCCACTTGAGTGCTATTTCGGATAAATGGCTTCTATTTGCTTTCCCCAGTAATCTCATAAAGCTCTTAAAATAAAAATTCCCAATTTGGGAATACTTTAACTTATAATTCCCAAATTGGGAATAGTTTTTAAAATTAATAAAAAAACCCCGCAATAAGCGGGGTTTCTTTTATCTCAGTATTTAATTAAAAATTAAACACGTTCGATAATGGTCGCGATACCTTGACCCAAACCGATACACATAGTCGCAAGACCGATTTGCGTATCTTGCTGTTCCATTACGTTCAACAATGTTGTTGTGATACGCGCACCAGAACAACCCAATGGGTGACCCAGTGCAATCGCACCACCGTTCAAGTTTACACGGTCTTGTTGGTCATAAATGCCTAAGCCTTTAAGAACAGACAAACCTTGCGCAGCGAACGCTTCATTCAATTCAAACGTTTGGATGTCAGCAATTGACAAGCCAGCACGTTTAAGCGCTTTTTGAGTTGCTGGTACAGGACCATAACCCATGATCGCAGCATCACAGCCTGCAACCGCCATAGAACGAATCACAGCACGTGGCTTAAGACCTAAAGCTTGAGCACGTTCAGCAGACATCAGCAACATTGCAGAAGCACCATCAGACAAAGCTGAAGATGTTGCAGCAGTTACTGTACCGCCTTTCGGATCGAATACTGGACGTAAAGCTTGGAATGCTTCAAGGTTTGCATCAGGACGAATCACTTCATCGATATCGCACAGAATTTTGAAGCCATTCGCATCGTGACCTTCAACGCCCACGATTTCATTTTTGAAACGACCTTCTTGTGTTGCAGCCCAAGCACGGCGATGAGATTCCACACCAAACGCATCTTGTTCTTCACGCGAAATACCGTTCATACGACCTAACATTTCAGCCGTTAAGCCCATCATGTTAGATGCTTTTGCATAGTGCTTAGACGCTTCAGGGTTGATGTCGATGCCGTGCATCATGCCAACGTGACCCATGTGCTCTACACCACCAATGATGAAGATATCACCTTGGTTGGTTGCAATTTGCGCAGCCGCTGTGTGGATTGCTTGCATAGAAGAACCACAAAGACGGTTCACTGTTTGACCTGCAACAGTCTTTGGAAGATCAGCCAATAACGCAATGTTACGACCAATGTTCATACCTTGCTCTAGGGTTTGGTTTACACAGCCCCAGATTACGTCTTCAACTTCATTGGTATCAAACTGGTTACGAGCAACAAGCGCGCGTACTAATTCAGCAGATAAGCTGTCAGCACGTACGTTACGGAACATACCATTTTTGGTTTTACCCATTGCTGAACGTACGCCATCAACGATGACAACGTCACGTGGATTTAAAGTAGCCATTCACGTTGCTCCTTAACCGTAGAATTTTTTGTTGTTTGCAGCCATGTCACGCAACATTTGTGGCGCTTCATAAGCCTTACCTAAATACGCATATTTGTCGCAAAGCGCTACGTATTCAGCGACACCTGTTTGGTCGATGTAACGGCATGGACCACCACGGAATGGAGGGAAACCTACACCCATGATCATCGCCATATCTGCTTCAGCAGCCGTTGCAACGATGTTGTCTTCTAGGCAACGAACAGTTTCGTTACAGAACGTCAGCATCATACGGTCAATGATTTCTTGAGCATCAAATTCACGTTTTTCCGCAGTTGCAACAGAAGCCACAAGTTCGTAAGCCACTGGATCAACCACTTTGGCTTTCTTACCTTTACGGTCAAGTTCGTATTTGTAGAAACCAACGTCATTCTTTTGACCCAAACGTTTTGCTTCATACATCGTTTGAATTGAACCTTTGAAGTCAGGCTTCATACGGTCAGGGAAACCTTCCGCCATTACTTCTGCACCGTGTACGCCTGTGTCGATACCCACAACGTCGATGAGGTAAGCAGGACCCATTGGCCAGCCGAATTTTTCCATCACTTTATCAACTTGCTGGAAGTCAGCACCGTCTTTCAGTAGAAGGTCAAATGCACCAAAGTAAGGGAACAATACGCGGTTCACCAAGAAGCCCGGGCAGTCATTGACAACGATTGGGGTTTTACCCATTTTCTGAGCAAGAACCACAGTCGTTGCGATTGCCTCAGCAGATGTTTTCTCACCACGGATCACTTCAACCAATGGCATCATGTGAACTGGGTTAAAGAAGTGCATACCTACGAAGTTTTCAGGACGCTCTAGGTTTTCAGCCAAACGTGTGATTGAAATGGTTGATGTGTTAGACGCAATGATCGTGTTTTCACGAACATTCTTCTCAGTTTCAGCAAGTACGATACCCTTAACTTTAGGGTTCTCTGTAACTGCTTCAATCACGATGTCCACTTCTTTAAACTCGTCATAGCTTAAAGTCGGACGGATGCGCGCAAGAGTTTCACCCATTTTCGCCGCAGTCATTTTTTTGCGATCAACTTGTTTAGTCAACAATTTGTTCGCTTCAGACATACCTAACGCCAATTGTGGGTTACCAATGTCTTTCATGATGATTGGTGTGCCTTTGCTTGCCGCTTGGTAAGCAATACCACCACCCATGATACCTGCGCCTAGTACAGCAGCTTGGTTGACAGGGTGAGCACCTTTTTCATATTTCTTCGAAGTTTTCTTCACAATTTGGTCGTTAAGGAATAAACCAATTAACGCACCTGCTTGTGGAGTCACAGCCGCTTTAGCAAAACCTTGCGCTTCGATTTTCAATGCTTCATCACGTGGAAGGCTTGCACCTGCTTGTAATGAGTCTAGAAGAAGTTTTGGCGCTGGGTATTGAGCAGGATTTGCTTTTGCAAGAACTGCACCTTTCGCTGTATTGAATGCCATCATTTGTTCAAGCATGTTCAATTTAACAGGATCTAATTTTTCTTGACGTTTTGCTTTCCAGTCTACACGGCCAGCAATCGCTTGTTTCACAAGGTCAATTGCAGCGTCTTGTAGTTTGTCTGCAGCAACAACTGCATCAACAGCACCGTCTTTGAGCGCAGCAGCCGGCTTTTTCGGTGCAGCCATTGCCATCCATTCAACCGCATTGTCGATACCAATCACGCGGCTTAAGCGAACCGTGCCACCAAAACCAGGGTAGATACCCAGTTTGATTTCTGGAAGGCCAACTTGTGCAGCATCTGACATCACACGATAGTCACACACTAAGCACATTTCAAAACCGCCGCCCAATGCCATACCATTGATTGCAGCAACTTTAGGAACGTTTAGATCTTCAAACGCATTGAAGATGTCGTGAACAGGCAATGCCCAATCCACAATCGCTTGTTCGCCTTGAGCGAAGTTGTCACCGAATTCAGTGATATCTGCACCCACGATAAATGTAGATTTACCTGAAGTAACGATTAAACCTTTGATGTCACCGTTTGCTTTAACAGCGTCAATTGCAGCTTTAAAATCTTCAATTGTTGCGCGGTTAAATTTGTTGACCGACTCACCTTGTAAGTCAAAGCGGAATTCTGCAATTCCGTCCGAAAGCATTTGGACGGTAATGGCATTGCCAGCGTGGATCATGCCTGATCTCCTTTATTTTGGAGGACTTCTAAGTTGATGTTGTGAAGCGAGTACGCGGTTCCTGCGTACACTTTATGCCTCGCTAATCTTACGATAACTATATCTAAAAAGAACATAACAAGTTGTATCAAGCCGTGACGCTAGGGTCATCAAAATTTCTTTTGGAAATAGCCTTTGGATCTGCCTTTAATCGCTATCGCTCTAATTAAATATGTTGAAGCTTATGTTTCAGTTCACATTTTTTTATTAATGTAAGCTATAGATTGAGATGTAAAAGAAAAATTCAAGAAAAAAGCAAGTGTATTTTTCGGCAGAATGGTCAATTCACTTTTAACATTGTCATCCATCTTTGCTGAGACACAGTGTTCTATGCTGCTTATTTAGGCATCACTGAGCACTATGCTATACTCGCCGCGTTCTCAAAAGTTAATTTTTCATTAAGCACAATGCTTATTAGCACCAGGTCCTCATATGATTAAGTGGATTATCCTGGCGGTCTTTGTCATTTCTGCGTTTTATATTCAGCAACGCGGTAAAGTCCGTCATTCATTTTATCGTCAGTTTTTTGATCATTCGACATTGCTCGCACCGATCAATTTTCTCATGTACATGTTTTCAAAAGTGCCGAGTCAACCCTATATCGACACACAGCATTTTAAAGATTTAAAAGTCTTAGATGAAAACTGGGAAATGATTCGTGATGAAGCCAAGGCCTTGTATGAAAAAGGGGGCATCAAAGCATCGAGTACTTATGATGATCTTGGATTTAACTCGTTCTTTAAAACCGGTTGGAAACGCTTTTATTTAAAATGGTATGACTCAGCTCATCCTTCGGCTGCTGAGCTTTGCCCAAAAACTACGGCCTTGTTAAAAAATTTACCCACTATTAAAGCCGCGATGTTTACCGAGTTGGCGCCCGACAGTCGTTTAGTCCGTCATCGAGATCCCTATGCTGGTTCATTGCGTTATCACTTGGGCTTACTGACGCCCAATGATGACCGTTGTTTTATTGATGTCGATGGTCAGCGGTACTCATGGCGTGACGGCGAGAGTGTGGTGTTTGATGAAACCTATATTCACTATGCTGAAAATAAAACGGATCAGAACCGGATCATTTTCTTTGCAGACGTTGAACGGCCATTAAAGTCGAAGTGGATGGAAGCTTTTAACCATTGGTTTGGTAAAAATGTCATGACTGCTGCAAGTTCACCGAATGAAAGCGGTGATAAAACAGGTGGTTTAAATAAAGTATTTGGCTATGTCTATCAAATTCGCATAAAAGCCAAAGCCTTGAAAAAAACCAATCGTTCACTGTATTACTTTTTAAAGTGGTTCCTGATGTTGGGGCTGTTTTTCCTGATTTTTGTACGTCCATATTTATTTTAAAAGTGGAATAAATATTGAAAAAATGCGCCCTTAGGGGCGTTTTTTTATGCTGACAGTCAGCGAAATATCAGTTATCGTGCAAGCAGAATAAAAATAATCATGCAGAGCAAATCAGCCAAAAGCAGAAATAGCGTTAGCCAGAATAAGCCAGAAAAAATGAGCCAATAGACGAGAAATATGATGTTGACGTCCAAACTTAAGCCCATGCCAAACCATTGAGCTGAAAGAAAAGTGTCATCATCAATGATAGCCAAAACCCAAGGGTGAAAACGGTGGAAGCTTTGCATGCAGGCATGAAGACCTACTGCATAGAAACCCTGTGTAAACGCCTGAAGGGATTGATTTGGCGGGAAGGGTATCCGATTCATGAAAGCAACCAACCAAACATTGATGCATCAAATGCATATTTCGATGCAAGATATAGAACGACGTAAACAGTTGCTTGGCTTGACTGATTTAGAGCTGGCGGAACTGGCTTCGATTGGTGGAATTGTGGCGCCAATACTCGACAGTATGGTCGATGAATTTTATGAAAATCAGACCTCAATTCCAGAAATTGCAACATTGATTGGGGATCTTGATACCTTGAAGCGTTTGCAACGCGCGCAGCACCAGTATTTATTGGACTTATTTTCCGGGCGCTATGACAGCGCTTATGTGAATAACCGTTTACGGATTGGTTTGGTTCATAAGCGCATAGGTGTAGAGCCGAAGTTGTATCTCTCTGCGGTGCATACCCTAAAGACCATGTTGTTTCGCTTAATTCAGCGTACCTTTAATGATACGGAACAATATCAGCGGATTATTAACACCTTGGAAAAGCTCTTTATGTTCGACACCACATTGGTGGTGGAAACCTATGTGTGGAGTTTGATTAATGAGGTGAAGATCTCCCGTGAAAAAATGGAACAGTATGCGCATGCGCTAGAGTTTCGTGCACAAGAAATGGAAGAACTTTCACAGCGCGATCCATTAACAGGACTGTTAAATGTCCGGCATTTATCGACCTTATTGACCAGTATTTTATATACTGCACAGCGTAATCATGAACCTGTGACAGTGGTGTTTATTGATATCAATGATTTTAAAAAGATCAATGATGAACAAGGACATCCACGTGGAGATCAGGTACTACAAACGGTTGCTGCGGCCATAAAGTCTGTTGCACGTTTAGGTGATCATTGCTTCCGTTATGGCGGAGACGAATTTTGTTTGGTCTTGCCGGGATGTAGTGAAAAGCATGTGGAAGCGAGTTTTATCCCGCGTTTATTAGAAGCGGTGGCTGAAATGGAAGCAAGCTTAAGTTTAAGTATTGGGCTGTGTCAAACAGACTATCAGCAAGGCTATATAGATGCGATGAGTTTGGTACAACAAGCCGATGCTAAAATGTATCAAGAGAAAAAGAATTATAAACGTTTGCAGGAACAACCTATATCGAAAGAAGCGTGATTCGAGCGTAAAGAACGCCAAAAATGACAATTGATGAATAGCGGTACTTGAGCGAAATGGTTCTCCATATTCTTGAAAATAATGTGATAAATACGCTTATTTCCTGCAAAAATAAAAGCTGAAATAGCAGATGCATCCTGCAAAATCTTGTATAGAATAAAAGCAGTTGATGGGGGATAAGATGCAAGTTTTTCGTTCAAAAAAAGATTGGTGGGTGGTGGCGTTTATTGTTTGTATGAGCGGTTTACTCATTCAATTATTACTCACCATGCAAGCCAAAGGCACGATGCAGCAATATCCTCTTCATACCGCGGTGTATATTTTAACGGTATTACTGCTGTGGTGGCCAATATTCAATACACGTTATCAAATTTCCGCTACAGAATTAAACGTCCGTAGCATGTTTCTACGTTGGCAAATTCCTTTGCAGGATATCCAACGCATCAGTGCAAGTCAGGATTTGTCTGCGGCACCTGCGCTTTCCATTAAACGTTTAAAAATTGAATATCTTCGAGATGGCAAAACCAAATTTGTCATGGTTTCACCGAAAGATCCGCAAGCTTTTGCTAAAGCGATTGGTGTTCCAATCCAATAAATATAAGAATGCTGAATAAAGGTATGTGAGCATGCCTTTTAAAGACCAGTAAATTATTTAATAATAACCAATTGTCCAAGTTGTGCATCTAGGTGTATTTTAGTTTGTTCGGGATGATTCAAAAAATACACCGCCAAAATAGGTTCAAGTTCAACCCGTATTTTTCGTGCTAAATGTCGTGCGCCATAACGAATATCATGGTTCTGATAAAAATGTCCTTTGGCTGCATCTGTGAGTTTGATACTGCGTTTTTGATGTTGTAGGCGTTGATTAAGTTTTTCCAGTTCAATCTCCACCAAACGGGGCAAGGCATCATCTTGAACGGGTTGATATTGCAATACACGATCAATACGGTTAATAAATTCAGGGTCGAATTTACGTTGCATGACTTTTTCAATAATGCTGCTGACCGGCACGCGCTTGAGACAAACCTTTTGTATTTTTTCGGGCAAAAAATTTAACTTATCTAGATATTGCTGTGCCGCTTGTGCACCGACATTGCTGGTCATAAAGATCATACAATTACGAAAGTCGATGGTTTTTGTACCTGAGGTTAGGGTTAATTTTCCGCTATCTAGGACATTCATTAAGCCGCGAAGCACTTCGGTTGACGCTTTTTCCAGTTCATCAAAAAGCACGATACCCGGACGGGTATGACTACCTGCAATGGCAACTTCATCAAATAAACTATGGCCTTCTTTAGAACCGACATAGCCCGGAGGCGCACCAGTAATGGCAGCCGCATAATGTTCCTGTGCGAGCGTGTTCATATCAATACGGCAAAAGGCATCAGGTCGGCCATAAATCACTTCACTGATTAAACGCACAGTTTCGGTTTTACCAACACCTGTCGGTCCAAGCATTAAGGTTACGGAGAGCGGTCGTTCAGGACTGGAAAAATCAGCCTTGACCACATGCAGCATTTTTTCAATTTCGTCTAATGCTGCTTCTTGTCCAATGATCCGTTGCTTTAGGCGTTGCATAACGTCATGCGGTTCAAAATGAAAACGCGGCTTACCCATCAAACGGTTTTTTTCAGCAGTGCTATGCGTCGAAGTTGTCGGGTGTATGACATGGATGGCGGGATTGGCGTTCGTCATGCATCATGTTCCTAAAGCGTGATGTTTTGAGCATAGCAAATTTAGAATTTTGCATTAATAGCTTTTAGCAATCAGATCATTGCTATGAGCAACAATAAATTTGCGGGATTGCTTGAAAATGTAGGTAAAAGCATCACATCATGTCAAAGAGCAATATCGAAGACGGAACAAGGCAAAAGTGAACGAAAACGCACGCGAACATATTGAAAAAATTCTTGCCAATATGACGACTCTACCCGGTGTTTACCGCATGCTGGGTAAAGACGGTGAGTTGCTGTATGTGGGTAAAGCAAAGAATTTAAAAAATCGTGTGTCGAGTTATTTTGTGAAAACCATTGAGCATCCCAAGACACAAGCCTTGGTCGCCCGTATTTATGATATTGAAACCTTGGTGGTGCGTTCTGAAACGGAAGCCCTATTGCTCGAACAAAACCTGATTAAGCTGCATCGTCCACCGTATAACATCATGCTGCGTGATGATAAGTCTTATGTTTATATTTTTATCTCTGCCGATAAACCCTATCCACGAATTGCCGCAGGACGTGGGAAAGGTAAGCATCAAGCTGGTAAGTTTTTTGGGCCTTATCCGAGTGCTTATAACGCGCGTGATACTTTGGTGGTGCTGCAAAAATTGTTTAATGTGCGTCAGTGTGAAAATAGCTATTTTTCACAGCGCAAACGACCATGCCTGCAATACCAAATTAAACGCTGTTCCGCGCCTTGTGTGGGTTTGATCTCACCCGAAGATTACAAAGAAGATGTCAATAACTCGATTCGGTTTTTACAAGGCGACACTAAAGAGCTTAATCAAGAGCTGATTGGGAAAATGGAAGCTGCGGCCGAAGCACTCGAGTTTGAAAAGGCGGTGTTTTATCGTGATCGTATGGCGCTGCTGCGTGATGTGCAAACTCAGCAAGCGATTTATAAAGTCAAAGGCGAGGCAGATATCATTGCCATTGCTTATCAAGCTGGTGTGACCTGTGTGCAAATCATGCATGTGCGCAATGGCAAAATGCTCGGCGGAAAGAGTTATTTCCCTGATATGCAGGGTGATGATCTAGGTCAAATGCTCTCGGACTTCATTGCTAATTTTTACTTTCAGGTGGCAGACGAAATCCCTGCGGAACTCATCATCAATGTCGATATTCCAGATCGCAAAGACATGGAAGATGCACTACATCAGCACTTTGATAAAAAAATTCAAATCAAACATAAAGTGCGTGAAACCCGTGCCGAATGGCAAGAGCTTGCACAAATGAATGTGCAGCACGCCATTAAAGGTAAATTGGCCGATCATTTTGAATTGAATGAGCGCTTTCATCAGTTAGAGCAAGTCGTTGGGCGGCCGATTGACAGTATTGAGTGTTTTGATATTTCTCACACTATGGGTGAGGCAACTATCGCGTCTTGTGTGGTCTTTGATGCTGGCGGTGCAAGAAAGCGCGACTATCGCCAATTTTCCATCAATGACATTACCGAAGGCGATGATTATGCTGCCATGCGTCAAGCACTGACCCGCCGCTATAAAAAGCATATGCTGCCCGATTTGCTATTAATTGACGGGGGTAAAGGTCAATTACACATGGCGATGGAAGTCATGCAAGAACTCGAGCTTGATGCCTTTATGGTCGGGGTGTCCAAAGGTGAGGGGCGTAAACCAGGTCTGGAAACCTTGCACTTTACCGATGGTGAAAAAATTCAATTGCCCGAAGACCATAAAGCCCTGCATTTGATTCAACAGGTTCGTGATGAAGCCCACCGATTTGCCATAACCAAACACCGAGCGAAAAGAGATAAAAAGCGCGGCTCATCGGTACTTGAGGTGATTCCGGGCTTAGGGCCAAAACGTCGTCGGGATCTTTTGACCCATTTTGGTGGCATTCAAGGGGTGTTGAAGGCTTCTGAAAATGATTTAAAACTAGTGCCGGGCTTAGGCGATGTGATGGCTCGCACCATTTATAAAATTCTGCATGAATAGAGCGAACTAGCCCCAATCGATGACGGGTCAATTCTGAATTTGCCAAAATGCTCATTGACGCATGAGTCACTAATCATTCACATCATTCGATTTTTATACAATGATATAAAAATCAAAAAAATGATCAGGGATGATGATGTCACTCGCACAGTTGTATCAACATATTGAACACAATGAATGGGTTGAGATTCCAGAAGGATGGTTGCAAGGACGTACGATCTATGGCGGCTTAGTGGCTGGCATTATGATGCACAAAGCCGTTGCCACCATTGCAGATCCGCAGCGACGTTTACTCAGTTGTAATGTGACCTTTGTTGGGCCAGTACAATTGGCGCCCGTGCGTTTAAGTGCTGAAATTTTAAGACAGGGCAAATCCGTCACCACTATCGAAGTTCGACTTTGGCAAGATGATGCCGTACAAAGCATTTTATTGGCGAGCTTTGGTGTTCCACGTGAATCAAGCATTGCCGTCAATCAGGAGCGTCAAGCACCCGATTTTCCTGAAGTGAGAAGCTTAAAGATTGCCGAACATCATCCACTTGCACCTCAGTGCTTTCAGCAAATGGATTTGGCCTGGGTAGATGGGCAGTATCCGTGTACTGCAAGCAAAAAGCCTGACTTTAGTGGTTGGATGCGTTTTAACCCAGAACGTCATGATAACCGTAAGATGACTGTTGCTGACCTAATGGTCTCGATGGATATGTGGCCGCCCGGTGTACTGCCTATGTACAAAACCATGGCACCTGCGAGTTCTTTAACGTGGACATTGACCTATGTACATCCCTTGCAATCAAACTTACATAATTGGTTTAAATATAAAGTATTTACCGATTATGCAGCGGATGGATACGCTACAGAATATGCTCATTTATGGGATGAAAATAACCAGTTGATAGCGATTGCGCGACAGACTGTTACGGTGTTTGCCTAGTGACACTGAGGGGCATTTCGTATAAAGTGAGTGCAACTAACGATGGATAAATCCTCAAATTATTTTGCATTTTCATCGTGCATGAGGGGAAAACTGGGGTGTCTATGACAACAGGTCGAATCCTGAATATTCCTAATATTTTAACATTGGCACGAATTGCTTTAATTCCTGTGTTTTTGTTGGTGGCGTACTGGCCACCTGCAATGGGCGTGGGTGAGCATGCTGCAAGCATGTCACGTCATATATTGCTGACTGCTATTTTTGTGATCGCAGCTGTCACTGACTGGTTTGATGGCTACCTTGCAAGAAGTTTAAATCAGACTTCAGCATTTGGACGTTTTCTCGATCCTGTTGCAGATAAACTGATGGTCGCAACTGCGTTGATCGTCTTGGTGCAATGGCAACCGACCATTTCGATGGCCTTTGCAGCGATTGTAATTATTTCACGTGAAATCACGGTGTCTGCCCTACGTGAGTGGATGGCTGAATTAGGCGCGCGTACCAGTGTTGCGGTTTCAACCGTTGGTAAATATAAAACAGCATTTCAGATGATTGCGATTTCAGTGTTCTTGCTAAATTGGCAACCCCTAGAAATGTTGGCGTATGGATTGCTCTATACAGCCGTGGTTTTAACGTTATGGTCGATGTTTATATATTTGAAAGCCGCATGGCCGTATTTAAAGCAACCTTGATTTAAAGTAAGTTATTAAAAGCTCCGTGATCGGGGCTTTTTTATTGCCGAGTTTTTAGAAAAAATTGAGGGTTTGACTAGTTTGAACAGCGCTTCATTTGATTAGAGCTTGAAGTTAAATGTGAGACGTTGGCGCAAATTTTGGATAAAAAAATTCCCAGATTTTGGGGGAAATCTGGGAAGGAAAATCGGGGTTACTTATCGCTATTATGGAAGATGTTTCCATCTTCTTGATTGCTATTATAGGAAAGCAGATTTAGAAATACATGGAGTTTATTGTAGTGTAATGTTGTGTTTTATTGAGAAATGTATCACAAATTTACATTCAGAATTTTTGATACAAATTGGCCAATAACTTTGGTAGGTTTTGTTTGGATTTTAACGATAAAAATCGATATATGTAATGGAAAAAATACAATTAACATTATTTAAATAATAAGTTCATTTATTTAAGTTTAAATAAAATTGATCAATGGATAAAAGATTTTCCAGCAATGATGAAGATCATTTCTGAATGAAAGCTTACACAGACGTCATCTTGGTTTTGCGGAAATAGCAGTGCTCCGAAGCAAAAAAAGAGTCCTTTCAGACTTTATTTTGAAATTACGCACTTCGCTTGTCTTGCGTAATTTTTAGAGCAATAAAAAAGAATCCCCAAGATTGGAGATTCTTTTCAATTAAAGCCTACGCACAGCATAGCTGCTTGTCTTGCGGCGTGGCGGAGTATAAAAATAGGAGCCCCTTTGGGACTCCTTCATGACATTTGAAACTACGCGCTTCGCTTGTCTTGCGTAAAACTTAAAGCAACGCTTTAAGTTTTACTCAGGCTTTAGGCCTTCGGCTTTTTCTAAAGATTCATCATTGCTGAAGAATTTTTCACGTTGCTCTTCAAGGAACTTTTTCGCGTCAGCTTCAAACACGTTTAAACGTTTTTCATTGATCAACGTCGTTTGGTGTTTTAGCCATTCTTGCCAAGCTTGTTTAGATACCGTATCAAACAATTCTTGTCCCTTCGCACCCGGGAATGGTGCAAAGTCTAAACCTTCCATTTCAGCCTGATATTTACGGCAAAAAACTTGTCGAGACATATCAATACTCCATTTAACTTGAAAAAGTTATGCGTAAAGTTTTTCTAAACGTGCGTGTGCGCGTTCAATTGCTGCTTCAACTTGAGCAGGTGCAGTACCACCAATGTGGTTACGTGCATTGACAGATGCTTCAAGTGTTAATGCTTTTTCGAAGACATCGGCCTGAATCAAGTCAGAGAACTGTTGAAGTTGCTCAAGGGTTAATTCTGAAAGATCTTTGCCTTCTTGAACACCGAGAGCAACTGCTTTACCCACAATCTCATGTGCATCACGGAATGCCACGCCATTTTTAACGAGGTAGTCGGCAAGGTCAGTTGCAGTTGAGAAGCCACGCAGCGCTGCTTCACGCATTATGTCAATGTTTGGCACTAGTGCAGGGATCATGTCGGCAAATGCCATGAGTGAGCCACGAACAGTATCGATTGCATCGAATAGTGGTTCTTTATCTTCTTGGTTGTCTTTGTTGTATGCCAAAGGTTGACCTTTCATTAGGGTCAATAGGCTCATCAAGTCACCATATACACGGCCAGTTTTACCACGAATCAACTCAGGAACGTCTGGGTTTTTCTTTTGCGGCATGATTGAAGAGCCAGTGCAGAAACGGTCAGGAATGTTCACAAATTTGAACTGAGCCGATGTCCAAAGAATCATTTCTTCTGACATGCGTGATAAATGCATCATGATGAGTGATGCTGCAGCATTGAATTCAATACCAAAATCACGGTCAGATACAGCGTCCAAAGAGTTTTCAGCGACAGCTTCGAAACCTAGTAATTCTGCAGTGAATGCGCGGTCGATCGGGTAAGTTGTTCCTGCAAGTGCAGCAGAGCCTAAAGGTAGGCGATTTACACGTTTACGGCAGTCAATTAAACGTTCTGAGTCACGTACCAGCATTTCAAACCATGCCATTAAATGGTGACCAAAAGTCACTGGCTGTGCAGTTTGTAAATGCGTGAAGCCCGGCATGATGGTATTGGTATTTTTCGCCGCTAAGCCCAAAATACCTTTTTGTAATTTTTGCAATAATTCTAAAATCGCATCGATTTCGTCGCGAACATACAGACGGATATCGGTTGCAACTTGGTCATTACGACTACGACCGGTGTGTAGTTTTTTACCTGTAATACCGATACGTTGAGTCAAGCGTGACTCAATATTCATGTGCACATCTTCTAGGTCAATGCGCCATTCGAAGTTACCCGCTTCAATTTCTGCTTTAATGGTGTTTAAGCCATTAATAATATCGTCACGCTCTTGTTCAGTTAGAACGCCAACTTTTGCAAGCATGGTTGCATGTGCAATTGAACCTGCAATATCTTGTTTATAAAAGCGTTGGTCAAACTGTACAGATGCTGTAAATTCAGCAACAAAAGCGTCAGTAGCTTCGGAAAAACGACCGCCCCACATGCCTGAAGTTTGGGCTTGTGACGGATTTGAGGAATTAGAAGATGTGGTCATGTCGGCTCAATAAGATAAAAAGCATAGAACTGAGCAAGAGTATAGCAAATTCGAACCCAGTTGCCGAAGGGCAAGTTGATCAAACTTTTAGACAGGGTTTAGGTCTATGACAATTTCTGTATTTTCAGGAAAAATGGGCCGTTGGCACTATCTGTGGGAGCTTTTTCTTGCGGGCAATATTGTGGCGTTGGTCTTGGCTTTGGCACAAGCTCATTCGTGGCAAGCCTTAAGTGTTTCCAGTGTCATGCAGCATGTGTTGTTTATTAACTGGATTTTATTGGCATTTGCTGCATTTTCAGAGCTATTGCAGAGTAAGACGCGTGGTTTAAGCATGAAAATGCTCATGTTTAGCGGGTTTGTTTTATTGCAAGCTTTGGTGTTATTCACCACCATAACTTTAAATGTTTTGATCTATTTTGGTGAAAATTTCAGTTTAGCTGGTTTGAGTGCATACGTTTTAACTGCTGGTGTGGTTTTAAATCTGAGCTATGGGGTGTTGCTTGGGGCATTTTGTTTTCGATATTTATATTTAAGAGAACAGTGGGGTCGACAACATCATAGTGAATTAAACTCACGCATTCAGGTTATGCAAGCTCGGATTCATCCACATTTTTTATTTAATAGCTTAAACAATGTGATTAGCTTGATTGCGATTGACCCAGATAAAGCGGAGCAAATGCTACTGAATTTATCTCGATTGTTCCGTGCAAGTTTTCAAGAATTGAAGTTGGTAAGTCTCAAAGATGAGATCGATCTGTGTCAGCGTTATTTGGCCATTGAACAAATGCGTTTAGGTGATCGGCTTAAGGTGGAGTGGAAACTAGAAGGTATTGAACAATACGCTCAAGTACAAATTCCACTATTAACTTTACAACCTTTATTAGAAAATAGTATTTTTCATGGAGTTGAAAAGATTTTGACAAAGAGTACGATAAATATATTGATTGAAATATTACAAAATCAAATTAATATCGTTATTACAAATCCCTATACACAGGATACAATTAAATTACGTCAGGGGAATGGTATTGCCATCGAAAACGTGAAACAGCGACTTGAGGCATATTTTGGTCAGCATGTCACTTTTCAAACCTACGCAGGCGAGGGAATGTATACGACTGTGGTGCAATATCAATATAAATAGAAATCTCAGTTGACCAATAAAAATAAATGACGTTAACGAGATAAGGAGGAAAAATGGACATCCTAATCTGTGATGATGAGCCTCTAGCAGTAGAGCGATTGTCACGTTTAGTCACTCAACTTGGACATCAAGTGGTTGCGAAAGCTTCACATGGTCAACAAGCGATTGACTTGGCTCAAAGCCTCGAGCCTGATGTCATCTTACTAGATATACAAATGCCTGAAATGGATGGGTTGACTTGCGCGAAATTGTTGCGTGAATTAGACCCTATGCCCGCTATTATTTTTTGCACTGCATATGATCATCATGCACTTGATGCATTTAAATCGAATGCAGAGGGATATTTACTAAAACCGGTTATGCAACAGGAATTGCAGCAGGTTTTAGATCATTTAACTAAATTAACCCAAGCTCAATTGAGCACGATAAAACAAAAAGAAAATATGGACGAAATTAAAATCAGCCGCCATCAAATCGCGGCAAAGACCTATCGTGGTGTAGAGTTGGTACCTGTGGAAAATATTTACTATTTTCTTGCAGATCAGAAATATGTCACTGTTCGGCACAAAAATGGCAGCGTACTCATTGATGAAACGCTGAAAGATTTAGAGCATGAATTTGGTGATCGCTTTATACGCATTCATCGCAATGCCTTGGTGTCTGTCAGCTTTTTAGATGGTTTGGAAGTTGTAAGCTCAGGGCAATATCAGGTGCGTTGTCGAGATTTGGAAGAACGTTTGGCGGTCAGCCGTCGACATTTACCGAATTTGCGTGAGCGAATACAAAAATTATAGGGCAAGGGTCAAAGTACATTGCGAATTAAGCTTGCATTTTCAACTGAGCAAGTTAAGTTTAGAATAATAGCCCTATAGACTGTATTTTAAAATTTATGAATATCCTTAAGATCGCAACTCGACAAAGCCCGCTTGCACTTTGGCAGGCGGAACATATTCGTGCACGCTTAGAAGCACTTCATGCAAATTTGAAAGTTGAGTTGGTGACCTTTGTGACTCAAGGTGACAAGATTCTAGATACCCCTTTAGCCAAAATTGGGGGAAAAGGATTATTTGTAAAAGAATTAGAAGCGGCGTTGTTGGATGGTCGTGCAGACTTGGCAGTTCATTCGATGAAAGATGTGCCGATGGCATTGCCTGAAGGTTTAAGCTTGGCCGTGATTTGTGAGCGTGAAGATCCATTAGATGCTTTCGTTTCAAATACCTATAACAGTTTTGATGAGTTGCCACAAGGTGCGAAGGTTGGGACATCGAGCTTGCGCCGCAAATGCCAAATTTTAAAACAACGTCCAGACCTCGAGATTATTGATCTGCGTGGCAATGTGGGTACGCGTTTATCTAAACTCGATGCGGGCAACTATGATGCGATTATTTTGGCGAGTGCAGGGCTGAAGCGTTTGGGTTTAGCAGAGCGTATTCGTCATACTCTTGAGCCTGTTGTGAGTTTACCTGCAGTTGGACAAGGTGCATTGGGCCTAGAATGTCGTAGCCAAGATCAAACTGTATTGGATTTAATTTTGCCCTTAATGCATACAGAGACCAATGCCTGTGTACGCGCAGAACGTGCATTTAATGCATATCTAGAAGGTGGCTGCCAAGTACCGATTGCAGGTTATGCAACCTTAGAAAATGGTCAGATTCATTTGGAAGGTCGTGTCGGTAGTGTTGACGGTCAAACCTTGTTGAAAGCACAGCAAGTAGGTCTTCCTGAACAAGCTGAACAGCTCGGTGTCAAATTGGCACAAGACTTGTTAGCCCAAGGTGCAGGTGAAATTTTAAAGGCACTGTATTAATACATGCTTTTTATCAATACACGTCCAGCAGATCGTGCAACGCAGCTTAGCTTGACGCTGCGCTCTGCGGGTGTTGCTGTGGCTGAGCTTCCATTACTTGAGCTCAAGCCACGGGCATGGTCAGAAGCATTGGCAGCGTGCTACGCCCAGTTGAGTGCTGCGGATGTATTGGTTGTGGTGAGCCCCTCTGCGGTTACCTTTGGAATGCAAGGTTTGCGTAAGGCAGGCATTTCACTTGATCAGCTCGAACATATTCAATGGGTTGCAGTCGGTGATGCAACTGCAGCAAAGCTGGCTGATTATGGTATTCACAGTGTCGTACCGCAGGTGGAAACCTCGGAGGGAATGCTCACCTTAAGCCATTTAGAACAATTAGAGGCCGGGGCTTGCGTTGCATTTTGGCGCGGTGAAGGTGGTCGTCAATTTATGATGCAGCAGTTGCTAGCACGTGGCATTCAGGTTCTCAATTTGGTGCTATACGAACGGCATCTACCGGAAGAGACCACTCAAAAAGTAAAAACACTCATTTCTGAACATCAGTTGTCATCTCCGTATTGTATGTTGATCACCAGTGAGGCCAGTTGGCTCAATTGGCTTGACTTGATTCAGTCGCATTTATCAGTGCTGAGTCATGCACATTTTTTAGTTTTAGGTGTAAGGTTGTTCGAGCTACTTGAGCAAAGTCGTATAACACTGAACAAAGATTTTAAAATTATTCAACTCGAAGATTTAAACGCGACACACATATTGCAGCATGTGCAAGTCGTGCAGGGAAATACATGAAGAAGTTGTTTGTCGTTGTGGTCATTGTCGCCGTACTTTGGTTGGCTAAACTCAGTTTTGACCTATTTCAAGTCAATGCTCAACAAACCGAACTGATGCAACAGCAAACTTTATTGCAACAGCGCAATGCAGGTTTGAATGATCAGGTTGTGGCTTTGAAACGACAGTTGAGCGGCAGAACGACCGAGATGTCGGCTGCAACGATATCGAATGCTTCGATTGCTGCTGAGGCAACCCATAGTATTGAGCCAATGAGTGTGGTGGCTCAGCAACTTGATTTGGTTGAATTTGCCATGCAGCAACAACAATTTGCTGTTGCTATGGAAAAATTAAACAAATTAGATCAACAATTAGATCAGTTGAGCTTGGCACCTGCACTGCGCATGAGTTTGCATCAGGTGATTCAAAAAGACCGTGAGACCTTAAAGCAATATGTGACAGAGCGTCAGTTGCAGTCCGATAAAGTGAAAAATACTCTGCAATCGATCGATCAATTGTTAGAAAAAGAAATATTAAAGCCCTATAGTTCTAAAGAGCAGCAAAAAGGTCTTTCTTTTTGGCAAAAATGGATTCAAGTCGAATCGGTTGAGCAACCGAGTCTCGTATTAATGCAGCGTAGCTTGGTATTAAAAGAAATGCAGTTGCGTTTAATTTTGGCTCAGCAGGTTTTAAATCAAGGACAATATCCTCAATTTCAACAAGAAATCACTGAAATTATTAAAATTATGCAGCAATTGCCAGATGCTTCATTAAAACTGATACGCCAACGTTTAGAACAATTAAAGGACATTCCGGTTATTTCTGTACCGCTGTTAAATACTCGGGCACTCATAGGATAATCGACTATGAAACATATTTTATTGGCCTATTTATTTATTAGCTTATTGGTTGTCGCCATTATTAGTTTGCTGAGTTTTGGACATGGTGCAGGTTATGTGTATTTATACTGGCGTGAATGGCAAGTTCAATCCAATATTTGGTTTTTAGCATTATTGCTAGCATTACTGAGTTTAGTCGTGCAAATGCTTTGGTATGCGGTTAAACGTTATTTAAGTCGAGAACAACGTAAATCTGAAACGGTCTTTAGTTTTAATAAACTACATCCCTATGAGCAATTGGCTGTCATTTGGCTTTTAAATGCTGCGCAAGATCAAAAAAACTTTATTCAGCAAGCTTTTACTGAGTCTGGATTATTAAAAGGGGTGATCGATGCGCGTTTATATTGGATTCAGCAACAATATGAAACAGCATTAAATGCATTAACTCAGACCAATCCAATGGCTTTTGAGCTTGCAGAATTGCAACGGATTGAAATTTATTTATCTCAACAAGAGGGTGAAAAGGCTTTAACGCATCTTGAATTTTTAAATCAACATGAACTATCGCCATGGTTGCAAAAAGTCAGTAGTGCCTATGAGCAGCGCCTAACCACGCTATGGGGCATGTTTGCGTTGCAGTTTCCTTGGTTGTATTTGCGTTCGACACGTTATGGACATTTAGATGAGCTGACAAAACAAGCTTGGTTGGAGCAATTATTATCAGCGTTTGATCAAGCTGATGTCGATGACTTACAGTATTTAAAGCAGCGTTATTTGGATTTACAAGATCAAATCACAGAGCGTAAATATGCGGTCAAAGTGCTTTGGTTAAAAGTCTTGTCTCGTATGCCAGAGATGAGTCAGGAGCATGAGCAATTGGCCATTCATTTGCTGGAACAGCAATTTAACAAAGAAGTGTTCTTTTTGTGGTTCCAGCAAAAAATGCTGAAGCAAAACCCTGACTATGTGGCTGTAGAACAGCAGATTCAACATTGGGAAGAAAAGTATCCTGCGCTGCCTGTTTTTAGTTTTGCAAAATGGAATATTTACCAAGCGACAGCACGTCAAGCTGAAGCAGATGCATTGTTAGAATTATATCCAAATGATGTATTAATGAGTTATTTACGCATCAAGTCAGCTTTAAATCAGCAGGATGACTTGATCAAACAATTAAATTTAATATTTGAAAATAATGCCAATTTTATGGAAATTCGAATATAAGGACATTATATGCGAGAAGATTTAGCTCAATATTCATTGGTTCATACTCAACACGTCGCTTGGGGGGATATGGATGCTTTTGGTCATGTAAATAACGTGCATTATTATCGTTATATGGAAAGTACGCGGATTGGTTATTTAGATCAGTTGGATATATTTAATCAGTCTGTGGTTACGGTTGTGGCTTCAAGCCAATGTAAATATTTAAGCCCCGTGGTTTATCCTGATATTTTAAAAGTGGCAACGCGCGTTGAAGAATTAAGAAATAGTGCATTTCGTATGAGTTATATATTATGGAGTGAACAGCAACAAAAAATCGTTGCAACAGGCGATGCGGTTATTGTGTGCGTGGATAAAACTACCCTACAAAAAACTTCAATTCCAGAAAGTATAAAAACTAAAATAAAAGCTTTGGAGATTTCAGTCGGAAATAATATTTAAATACAATTTAACTTTATATATTTTAAGGAGTCGTGTTAAAATATTGTAGTAAAATGAAAGTTATTTATTGAATAAAAATTTTATTATAATATTATGAGCGAGTTTTCATAAGCATTATTAAAATGAAATTTCGGAGTTAAAGATTATGCCTGATATTAGTAATTTATCAGTTGAAGAGTTAAAGAAGCTTCAAGTAGAAGCTGAAGCGCTGATTGCATCTAAAAAAGATCAAGCGATTGAAGATGCGTACAACCGTATTGTTGAAATTGCAGAAAATTTAGATTTAAGCGTTGAACAAATCCTTGAATTTGGTTCAAGCAAACGTAAAAAATCAACTCGTAAAGCGGTTGAACCACGTTACCGTAGCAAAACCAATGCAGATGACACTTGGACTGGTCGTGGTAAGCAACCACGTTGGTTAGTGGCTGAGTTAGAAAAAGGCGCGAAACTAGAAGACTTCTTAATTTAAGAATAATTCATGAAATCGTCATATCCTGAGTTCAGGATAATTAAACCAGGCAAATGCCTGGTTTTTTTATCTCTTTGAATTGGCTATGAAGAAAAAGTATGCATAATGTGTCTATAAAGAAAAATGTTTAAATGATGGAAAAAAATTGATGGCTCGGTTGTGGTGGGATGATCAATAAAACTAATAATATTCGGTGGCTCATTTTTGCTGCGATCAGTTTTTTAATTTTCGTTATGCTGCAAGTGCCAGCAGCGTGGCTCATTACAAAGTTTTATAAAAATAACCAAATGCTACATAACGTCAGTGGCAATATTTGGCACGGGCAAGCAGATTGGACACGAGGAAATTTGAAAGGCTCGTTAAACTGGAACACACGCCCGTGGGATTTGATTTTGTTGCGCTTGGGTGCAAATGTTGAAATTCATAGTGGCAATACCAAACTGCAAGGTGTGATGGGGTATGGTTTTGGAAAAAGTATCAGCATCAAAAACTTAGAGGGTCAAATTGCCCCTGAAACCTTAAAAAGTTTTGCCGATTGGCAATGGCCAATGAATGCCATTCAATTAAAAGATGTGCAGTTTAAATATAAGCCACAACAGGGATTTAGTCGTTCATCAGGCGAGATACAGTGGGCAGGTGGGGATTTGTCATTTAGCTTTGCACAGCGTCAAGAGTCAATGAATGTGCCTGCCATGTTGGCTCAATTAAAAGACGATAATGGCAAATTGTCGATTGATGTTCGAGATCAACGTGAACAAAAAATGATGAATATGTCACTTGAGCCAGACCTCATGTTGGATGTGCAATTAACCCAGCGCTTTTTGATGAATGTTGCTTCCTATGAAGGTAAGGCAGGATTAGATACGTATGTGATTAGTTCGCGTCAACCCCTATTGAGTGGGGTGAACTGATGGCTGACTATTTCGAAAAAATCCGCGAGATCAATTGGAAGCAAACAGATCGACTTGCACCTGTGGTCTTGGTTTTAATAATTTTGTACCTGTGCTGGAAGTTAGCCGCTTTATTTTGGTTATTGATTGCACCGCCACAAGCCATGCAGTTAGACCGAGTTGAATTGGGTTCACAGCAAACGCAAGTTCCTAATATTAGTTCTTTTGCCTTGTTTCAGGAAAATCGCAGTTCAGCAGCTGACGCGCAGTTAAATATGGTGTTACAAGGTGTGGTGGTTGGACAGTCAAGTCGTTACTCGTCGGCAGTGATTAAGGTCAATGAGAGTTCAGATCGCTACTTGGTTGGAGAAACCATTCAAGGTTCATCCTACCAATTGGCTGAAGTGTATTGGGATAAGGTGATTTTAACGCAGGGCAATGGTGCACGGCGTGAATTGGCGTTCCAAGGTATTGAAAACGGATTAGATCAACCGATTGTCCCTACAGCCAATGCAACATCAGGCGGATCTTTGCAGAATAACAGCATGCAAAATACAACTGATCCTGCAAATTTAGGGCAAAGCACAACGCAGTCCGCGATTGGTCAGGCCGTACAACGCATGACTGAAAATCGTGAACAATATATGCAGGAAATGGGGGTAAATCCATCAGTTAATGGTGGGTTTGAAGTTTCAAATCGAACACCTGCAGCCTTAAGAAATAAATTGGGTTTGCAGCCGGGTGACCGCATCATGTCTTTAAATGGGCAGGCGGTCGGTGCAGGACAATCTGAGGCGCAATTATTAGAACAAGCCCGCCGTGAAGGGCAGGTGAAACTTGAAGTCAAACGTGGTGATCAAGTGATGACCATACAACAGGATTTTTAGTGATGTTTCATCACTTTATAGGGTTAGGAAACACAGGCGTATATGGCTTTATTTAATAATAACCGTTCAACTTTAGCTACCTATGCCATGGTGCCCTTGGTTGCTATGGTCAGCACAGCAAGTTATGCACAAACTTGGAAAATCAATTTACGTGATGCAGATCTTACGGCATTCATTAATGAAGTCGCAGATATCACGGGGAAAAATTTTGCAGTTGATCCACGGGTACGAGGAAATGTAACGGTTATTTCCAATAAGCCTTTAAATAAAAATGAAGTCTATGACCTGTTTCTCGGTGTATTGAATGTCAATGGCGTGGTGGCGATTCCATCGGGCAACACCATTAAACTGGTTCCAGACAGTAATGTAAAAAGCTCAGGCATTCCTTATGATGCGCGCCACCTTGCGTCTGGAGACCAAATTGTCACCCGAGTAATTTGGCTCGATAACACCAATGCGAATGACTTAATTCCAGCCCTACGTCCCTTGATGCCACAATTTGCACATTTGTCGGCAGTGGCGGGGACCAATGCGCTGATCGTCTCAGACCGTGCTAGTAATATTTACCAGCTCGAAACGATTATTCGTAATTTAGATGGAACGGGTCAAAATGATATCGAAGCCGTGACGCTGCAATCGAGTCAGGCCGAAGAAATGATTGGGCTGTTAGAGTCGATGAGTTCGACCGGCGCATCAAAAGACCCGAAAGGTTCACGAATTCGTATTATTGCGGACAATCGAACCAATCGTATTATCATTAAAGGTGATACAGCGACACGTAAGCGTATTCGTAAGATTATTGAGACCTTAGATGTGCCTGCGGCAGATCGATTGGGTGGATTGAAAGTCTTCCGTTTGAAGTATGCAAGTGCCAAAAACTTGTCGGAAATCTTGCAAGGCTTGGTCACGGGGCAGGCTGTTTCGAGTACGAATTCATCGAATAGCTCAAATAGCAGCACGATGAACAGTTTAATGAATGATAGTAACAGTTCGAATTCACAGTCATTCAGCTCACAAAATAACACCAGTTCTGGCATTAACCTCAACAGCAATAACTCTTCCAATAATACGCAAAATGGTATTTCAAGTTTTAATGCCAATGGCGTCAGTATTATTGCCGATACCACACAAAATGCACTGATTGTGAAAGCAGATCCGCAGCTCATGCGTGAAATTGAATCTGCGATTCAGCAGCTGGATATTCGTCGTCAGCAAGTGCTGATCGAAGCGGCGATTATTGAAGTCGAAGGCACGGATACCGATCAACTCGGTGTGCAATGGGCGTTGGGTGATATCAGTAGTGGTATCGGCTTAATTAACTTTGATAACTTTGGTTCTAGTTTAAAGAATATTGCCGCAGGTTATTTAACTGGTGGCGCTGCGGGTGCAGGTAGCGCGGTGAGTGCGGGTACTTCTTTGGTCCTTGGTGATTATCGTGAAGGCAGTGATGGTTCGCGCAAACTCTATGGTGCGATGATTCAGGCCCTAAAAGAAAAAACCAAATCGAATCTATTATCTACACCGTCTATTGTGACGATGGATAACGAAGAAGCCTATATTGTGGTGGGTGAGAACGTTCCATTTGTGACAGGCTCGGTCACCACCAATGGTGGTACAGCCAATCCATATACATCGATTGAGCGTAAAGATGTCGGTGTGACGTTGAAAGTTGTGCCGCATATTGGCGACGGTGGTTCGGTGCGTTTAGAGGTCGAGCAAGAAGTTTCTGATGTAAAAGACAATAAAGGTCAAGCGTCGGACTTGGTTACGACTAAACGTGCGATCAAAACCTCGATCTTGGCAGAGCATGGTCAAACGATTGTGTTGGGTGGTTTGATCTCTGACAATACATTGCATGGGCGTCAATCGGTTCCGGGGCTAGGGGCTATTCCTGTACTTGGTAAACTCTTTAGCTCGGAAGGAAAATCCAACAGTAAACGCAATTTGCTGATCTTTATTCATCCGACCATTGTTGGAAATTCTGCCGATGTGAAGAAAATGTCTCAGCAGCGCTACAGTCAGCTCTATAGTCTGCAACTGGCATTGGATAATGACGGTAATTTTGCGAAATTACCTGAAAATGTGGACGATGTGTATCAACAGCGCATACCTGTTTCAAAAGGTACAGCGCCAGCCCCTGTGTATAAGACGGTACCGACAGCACCACAAATGACACAGCCAGCGGCAGTGGTCTCCACGCCAGTCGCCATTGAACCTGCGGTGAAGCGCCAAACCATTACCGTACCGAATGGCAAAGTGGCGGGCATGCCTTAGGTGAGACAGCAGGGTGGTTTAGCTTTGAAACCACAGCATGCTATGATGAAAAAAACGAGCAATAGAGAATTAACTTCATGACTTGGAAAATTCAAGCAATTTCTGGTGATTTAACAGGACAAGAAATTAGTATTGAGCGAGATATGTTGGTGGGTCGTCATCAACAAGCAGATATTGTTTTACAAGAATCTGATGTATCGCGTAAACATGCTGCCTTTGTACTGAAAGATCAGGCACTCTGGTTGCAAGATCTCAATTCATCTAATGGGACGTTTATTAATGATGTCCGTTTGACTGGTGAATCTCTTTTAAAAGAAGGTGATATTGTACAGTTTGCCAGTGTGAAGTTTAGTTTATTGGCTCCGGCTAAAGCCGTGGAGATCCCTGCGGATATTGAACAAAGCGTTGAAGCGTTGCAAACAGAAGAAATTACACCTGTTCAGCAGCCGTCTGAAGCTGTTGCAGTTTCTGAAACTGTGGCACAAGAGTCTGTAGCAAACACGTCTGAGACTAAGGCACAAGAGCCTGTTGTTAAAACCGCAGCACAACAAATGAATGATCAAGGTATGCCAGAGTTGAAAGAGCGAGATGGCTCGGTTCAATTGACTCGTGATGGTATGCCGACCAATGTAGGTGTGCCTAAACCTGCACCAATTCCTGAGGGAATTGACGTAACTGCTGTTCCGAAAAATGAAGCATGTGATGTAGAAATTCCAGCGACATGTGTAGAGCAAGAGCGTGAAGCGCAAAAAAATGCCTCTGTGGGCTTAATCTCAGTCATTGTTTTAATCATTCTTGCAATTATTGCATGGGTCTTGTTTAAATAAACCGAGACATTCCTCAAAAGGCATGCATGGGCATGCCTTTTTTATGGGGAAAATTTACAAAAAAATAGAGGGACATTATGTTTGAAGTTCGTTTAGCAGAACGCCAAATGATTTTATTTGATCTGGATGGAACGCTAGTCGATTCAGCATCTGACTTACATCGTGCGATGAATATGAGTCTAAATGCGTTGCAATTACCGTTGGTCACAGAAGCGCAGGTGCGAAACTGGATTGGGAAAGGAACTTCATTGTTTTGTCATAGCGTACTTGAATACTTGACCGGGAAGGTGGATGCCGCACAGCACCATCTTTTACTGGAAACTTTTCTAAAGATTTACAATGCAGATCCTTGTGTTTTGACGCAGCCCTTTGACGGCATTCTAGCGTTCTTGGATTGGGCAAAAGCAGAAGAGAAAATTCTGATTTGTGTGACCAATAAACCAGAGCAACCGGCACGCAGTATTGTGCAGGCACTAGGTATGCATGAATACTTTGATGATGTGATTGGCGGAGATCGTTTTGAAGAGCGTAAACCACATCCCAAGCAGCTAGAGTATTGTGCGGAGCATTATGCCTTGCCGAAACAGCAAATTTTGATGGTGGGTGATTCTGTCAATGATGTAGAGGCAGCACGTCGTGCGGGTATTGATTGTATTGTGGTCAGCTATGGCTATAATCATGGTGAAAATATTCGAGATTGTCAGCCGCAGCACGTGGTTGATAACTTAAAAGAATTATTGGGTTGAAATAAGTAGGGTTAAGGAAGTGAAAATGAGCAAGTGTGTAGTATTTCGATGGCGTCACTCAATCAGCATGAGAAGAAATTAACTGAAATTGAACACGCGAAATATAGAGAAACCCAAATGACTACACAAACTCAATTTGAACAACTGAAAACTGCTGGATATAACTTGATTCCAGTATATCGTCAGCGCTTGGCAGATACAGAAACTCCACTTTCTGTCTTTGCGCGATTAAAACAACATAAACAAGCCTATTTATTTGAATCTGTAGAGGGTGGCGAAAACTGGGCGCGTTACTCCATTATTGGCTTGGGCGAGTCCACCGTATTTTCGTGTAATGAAGGGCAGTTGACCGTTCAACATGCTGATGGCTCGGTTGAAAAACAACAATGTGCTGACCCATTTCAATACATTCGTGACTTCCAAGCACAATATAAAGTGCCTACACAGCAAGATTTGCCAGCGTTGCCGAGCTTTACTGGTGGATTGGTTGGATACTTTGGTTATGATGCTGTACGTTATATCGAACCAAAGCTCAATAACGTTCCAGAAGCTGACCCGGTCGGGATTCCGGATATTTGGATGATGCTATCAAAAACCGTCATCGTCTTTGATAACCTTAAGGATACCTTATTCTTAATTGTGCATGCCGATGTAAATGATGCTGAGGCCTATACCAAGGCGCAGCAACAATTGGATGAGCTAGAAGAACTTTTGGCAACCCCAATTGCACTCAAAGCAAATAAGCATACTGCACCACAGTTTGAATCCATCACTGGACATGACAACTTTATTGACTCTATTGCGAAAGTAAAAGAGTACATTAAGGCCGGTGATGTGATGCAGGTTGTGCCGGGCCATCGTATGGTATCCGATTTTGATGGTGAGCCTTTGCAGGTCTATCGTGCACTACGTCACCTCAATCCATCGCCATATTTGTTCTTGGTGCAAGGGCAGACACTAGAAAATGACATTCCTTTTCATATCGTCGGTTCATCACCTGAAATTTTGTCCCGTTTAGAAAATGGTGTGGCAACAGTTCGTCCTTTGGCGGGAACGCGACCACGAGGTAAAACAAAAGAAGAAGATTTAGCGCTAGAAAAAGATTTGCTATCTGATGAAAAAGAAATTGCAGAGCATTTGATGTTGATCGATTTGGGGCGAAATGATGTTGGACGCGTTTCTAAAATCGGTAAAGTTCACGTGACTGATCAAATGGTGATCGAACGTTATTCGCATGTCATGCACATTGTGTCAAATGTGCAAGGTGAAGTACGTGATGATGTCGATGCTTTGGATGTTTTTAAGGCAACATTCCCTGCGGGTACGCTTTCAGGCGCACCAAAAATCCGTGCTATGGAAATTATTGACGAAGTTGAACCAGTAAAACGTGGAATTTTTGGTGGTGCTGTTGGTTATTTAGGCTGGCATGGCGAAATGGACATGTCGATTGCGATTCGTACCTGTGTAATTCGTGAAAATAAGGTGTATGTTCAAGCTGGAGCAGGGGTGGTGTACGACTCAAATCCTGAATCAGAGTGGAATGAAACCCAAATAAAAGCTCGCGCAGTGATCAAAGCGGTTGAATTATCATCAAATGGATTGATTTTATGAGTTTTTCACGTTTTTTTTAGAAAAAACACTTGCAAGGATTTCAAGATTTGCTAAACTGCACACCGTTCCGATACGAAACGTACGAAACACTAAGAAACGCCGGCATAGCTCAGTTGGTAGAGCAACTGACTTGTAATCAGTAGGTCCACAGTTCGAATCCGTGTGCCGGCACCATCTTAGAAAGTTTGAGAGTGAGTAGAGAGAACAACGCTGAAGTAAGTGTAAAATGGTGAGGTTCCCGAGCGGTCAAAGGGGGCGGACTGTAACTCCGCTACGAAAGTTTCGAAGGTTCGAATCCTTCCCTCACCACCAATTTTAAGACTTCAATAAGTGGTTTGTACCAACATCGTGCGGGAGTAGCTCAGTTGGTAGAGCGGTAGCCTTCCAAGCTACATGTCGCGAGTTCGACCCTCGTCTCCCGCTCCATATCTATTGAAGTGCTTATATTTGCTCTTATAGCTCAGTGGTAGAGCACTCCCTTGGTAAGGGAGAGGTCTCGAGTTCAAATCTCGATAAGAGCTCCAGATTTTACAGTTTAGCAACTTTAAATGTTGCGCAAGATTCCAGAAGCAGGCTTTTTAGTCTGCTTTTCAAGTATTGGGTGTTTATTTTTTTTAGGCGATATGTCGGAGCTGGGTTTTACTCAGAATTGTGTTCGACGTAAACGAGGAAGAAAAGCATGGCTAAGGCTAAGTTTGAACGTAATAAGCCGCACGTTAACGTGGGCACAATCGGTCACGTTGACCATGGTAAAACGACTTTAACAGCTGCGATTGCAACTGTGTGTGCAAAAAAATTCGGTGGTGAAGCGAAAGATTACGCTGCAATCGACTCTGCACCAGAAGAAAAAGCACGTGGTATTACAATTAATACTTCACACGTAGAATACGATTCTCCAATCCGTCACTACGCTCACGTAGACTGCCCAGGTCACGCCGATTATGTTAAAAACATGATTACTGGTGCTGCGCAAATGGATGGTGCGATCCTTGTTTGTTCGGCGACTGATGGTCCTATGCCACAAACTCGTGAACACATCCTCCTTTCTCGTCAGGTAGGTGTACCTTATATCGTTGTATTCCTAAACAAATGCGATATCGTAGACGACGAAGAATTAATTGAATTAGTAGAAATGGAAGTTCGTGAACTTCTTTCTACTTATGACTTCCCAGGCGACGACACTCCAGTAATCCGTGGTTCTGCTCTTGCAGCGCTTAATGGTGAAGCTGGTCAATACGGCGAAGATGCTGTGGCTGCTCTTGTTGAAGCTCTTGACTCTTACATCCCAGAACCAGAACGTGCTATCGACCAAGCATTCCTTATGCCAATCGAAGACGTATTCTCAATTTCAGGTCGTGGTACAGTAGTAACTGGCCGTGTTGAAACTGGTATCGTGAAAGTAGGCGAAGAAGTTGAAATCGTTGGTATTAAAGATACAGTTAAAACAACTGTAACTGGCGTAGAAATGTTCCGTAAACTTCTTGACGAAGGTCGTGCGGGCGAGAACTGTGGTGTTCTTCTACGTGGTACTAAACGTGAAGACGTTCAACGTGGTCAAGTACTTGCTAAACCAGGTACAATCAAACCGCATACTAAATTCGACGCAGAAGTATACGTACTTTCTAAAGACGAAGGTGGTCGTCATACTCCATTCCTTAACGGTTACCGTCCACAGTTCTACTTCCGTACAACTGACGTAACTGGTGCGATCTCGCTTAAAGAAGGCGTTGAAATGGTTATGCCTGGTGACAACGTAGAAATGTCAGTAGAATTAATCCACCCAATCGCAATGGACGCTGGCTTACGCTTTGCAATCCGTGAAGGTGGCCGTACAGTTGGTGCGGGTGTTGTTTCTAAAGTAACTGCATAATATAATACAGTTATCTTTGTACAGATCGAGAGTTTCGACTCTCGATTTGCTCTGCAGGTCAGTAGTTCAATTGGTAGAGCGTCGGTCTCCAAAACCGAATGTTGGGGGTTCGAGTCCCTCCTGGCCTGCCAAATTTTTTTAAAAAGAAGCTTGATGCTGGCTCAACTGGTCATATAATAAGTCGCGAATCCTACGACGAGTACAAAAATGTCGAATGATAAATCGCGTGACGCATTAAGCGACGCGCCAATTCCTCAAAGAAATAATCCTGCTGAAGTTGTTAATTCTGGTTCCCCTTTAGACTATGTTCTGTGGGTTATCGCGTTGATTTTACTCGGTAGTTCTATGATGGTGAATCAACATTTGCCAGCATACTGGGCACCAGCGAATGATGTTTGGGTCCGTGTTGGGGTAATTTTGGCTTGTATCATCGTGGCTTTAGGTTTATTATACGCCACCCATCAAGGCAAAGGCTTTGTTCGATTGTTGAAAGATGCTCGAATTGAGTTACGTCGAGTGACTTGGCCAACCAAGCAAGAGACCATGACCACATCTTGGCAGGTACTTGCGGTAGTCTTAGTGGCATCTATTTTATTATGGTGCTTTGACTATGCTTTGAGCTGGTTAATGAAGTTTATTATCGGGTAAGAGAGCTATGAAACGTTGGTACATTATTCATGCCTATTCTGGTTATGAAAAACAAGTGTTACGCTCACTTAATGATCGAATCCAGCGTAGCGCTGTAGCCGATAGCTTTGGTGAAGTCCTTGTCCCTACTGAAGAAGTAGTGGAAATGAAGGATGGTAAGAAACGTAAATCTGAGCGTAAATTCTTTCCAGGCTATGTATTAGTCGAGATGGAAATGAATGATGAAACTTGGCACATTGTTAAAGAATGTCCAAAAGTATTAGGTTTCATTGGTGGTACTGCAGAGAAGCCTGCACCAATTACGCAAAAAGAAGCTGATGCGATTCTTGCACGTGTACGCAATACTGGCGAAGCACCTCGTCCTAAGACGATGTTTGAACCAGGTGAAGAATTACTCGTAATTGATGGTCCATTCACCGATTTTAAAGGCGTGGTGGAAGAAGTTCTATACGATAAGTCACGTTTAACGTTGACGATTAATGTATTTAATCGACCAACTCAGGTTGAGCTGGAATTTCGCCAAGTCGAAAAATCGGTTTAATTTAACTTGGTTGATAAACGCCCGATTTGTTATGAGTCGGGCATTGTTGTTGTAACGGTATTGTTACTTATATGTATGGGGAGCCTAGCGGCGTTAGTACCCAGAGGTAATTGAAATGGCTAAGAAGATTGACGGCTATATCAAGCTGCAAGTTCCAGCTGGTAAAGCAAATCCATCTCCACCGATTGGTCCTGCACTAGGTCAACGTGGTGTTAACATCATGGCATTCTGTAAAGAATTCAATGCTGCGACACAAAAAGTTGAAGCTGGTCTTCCAATTCCAGTAGTGATCACTGTGTACAACGACAAGTCGTTCACATTCATCATGAAAACTCCTCCTGCTGCGATTCTTCTTAAGAAAGCTGCGGGCATCCAAAAGGGTTCAGCTGTACCTAACAAAACTAAAGTTGGTAAGTTGACTCGCGCTCAATTAGAAGAAATTGCGACTACTAAAGAACCAGATCTTACTGGTGCTGATTTAGACGCACGTGTACGTACCATTGCTGGTTCTGCGCGTTCTATGGGCTTGGAAGTGGAGCTATAAGACATGGCTAAATTAACTAAACGTCAAAAAGCCATTGTTGCTGCTGTTGAAGCTAACAAAGTTTACACTTTGGAAGAGGCAGTTGCAGTTCTTAACGGCCTTCCAGCAGTAAAATTCAAAGAATCTTTGGATGTTGCTGTAAACCTAGGTGTTGATCCTCGTAAATCTGACCAAGTTGTTCGTGGCGCGACTACACTTCCTGCAGGTACTGGTAAAACTGTACGTGTAGCTGTGTTTGCTCAAGGCGCTGCTGCTGAAGCTGCTAAAGCTGAAGGCGCGGACGTTGTTGGTTTTGATGATCTTGCGGAAAGCATCCAAGCGGGTAACCTTGACTTTGACGTAGTAATTGCAGCTCCGGATGCAATGCGCGTTGTTGGTAAGTTAGGTACGATTCTTGGTCCACGTGGCTTAATGCCAAACCCTAAAGTGGGTACTGTAACTCCTGACGTAGCTTCTGCTGTTAAAAACGCGAAAGCTGGTCAAGCACGTTACCGTGTAGACAAAGCGGGTATTATCCACGCTGCGATCGGTCAAGTAGGTTTCACTGCTGAAGCTGTTCGTTCAAACGTTGAAGCTCTTGTAGCTGACCTTAAGAAAGCAAAACCTGCTACTTCTAAAGGTGTTTACATCCAAAAGATCACTTTAAGCTCAACTATGGGTCCTGGTCTTGTTGTTGATGTAGCAAACGTTTCTAAATAAGTTTCGACTTATTACAGAATTTTAAAGCCCTGAGTAATATTTGAAGCACTGCTTTAAATATTACGCAAGAAACGCTTCGTCGTATATTGCGTGATTCAGGCAAACTTTGAATTGATAAATTTAGATTTATCAGCGTCAAAGACCTCAGGCGAGGGGAGTTGTATGCTTTCTTCTTAATAGCCCAGCCTGAGTAGACGCGGTGGTGTGATTTGTTCCTCCTCCGCGTGTTGGTTCAGTGATGAGCTAACGAATTGGGAGTGCATCTGTATAGGTGCATAAATCACCGTTAGGAGGTTTTACAATGGCTCTTCTTATCGAAGGCAAAAAACAGATCGTAGCTGAAGTAACTGAAGTTGCTTCTACTGCGTATGCTGCTGTTGTTGCTGACTATCAAGGTTTAACTGTTGAGCAATTAACTGCTCTACGTGTTGAAGCTCGTAAACTAGGTGTTGCTACTCGTGTAGTTCGTAACACTTTGGCTAAACGTGCTCTTCAAGATACTCAATTCAATATCTTGAGCGACAACCTTGTTGGCCCAACAATCTTAGCTTTCTCAACTTCTGAAGACGACATGGGCGCAGCTGCTCGTTTGTTCGAAGAATTTGCTAAAACTAATAAAGCATTTGAACTTAAAGCTGCTGCATTTGACGGTAAAGTTTATCAAGGTGCTGAAGTTAGCGTTATCGCGAACCTTCCAAACCAAGAGAAAGCGCTTACTATGCTTGCAAACGTTCTTCAAGCTCCTATTTCGAAATTGGGTCGCCTTATTACTGCGCTCAAAGAGAAAAACGAGTCAGAAGCTGCTTAAGCTTAAATCAATTTACACACCATTCAATACCCATTTGGAGTTACTCTCATGGCTTTAACAAACGAAGAAATCTTAAACGCAGTTGCTGAAAAAACTGTTCTTGAACTTGTTGAACTTATTTCTGCTTTCGAAGAAAAATTCAACGTATCTGCTGCTGCTGTAGCAGTTGCTGCTGCTCCTGGCGCTGCTGGTGCTGCTGCTGAAGAACAATCAGAATTCAACGTTGAGTTGACTTCTTTCGGTGCTAACAAAGTTGCTGTAATTAAAGCAGTTCGTGAAGCTACTGGCCTTGGTCTTAAAGAAGCTAAAGATCTTGTTGAAAGCGCTCCTTCAGTTCTTAAAGAAGGCGTTTCTAAAGAAGAAGGCGAAGAACTTAAGAAAAAACTTGAAGAAGCTGGTGCTACAGTTACACTTAAGTAATCTTAAGGGGAGTCGATTTTTTATAATCGGCTCCAAAAAATGGCTGGTGGCCCTTGGGTCATCAGCCTTTTTGCGTTACAATAATCGGCTCGATTTTTGTTTGCATGATATAAAAATCATACAAATTAAAAATAATTTATAAAACCAAACGCTTACCAATATTTTTCAGTAAAAAATATTGTTAAGCGTTTTAATACCACTAAAAATTGCAGCATTTGTGAAAGTGGTGGCCATATCGGCCTGCGTAATTCCTTCTAAGTTCGTTCTGCAGGCGGACTTAGTTTACTTTCCGAGGACTCCAGATGGCATACTCATATACCGAAAAGAAACGGATCCGTAAGAATTTTGGTAAATTGCCCAAGGTAATGGATGTTCCGTACTTGCTCGCGATTCAAGTCGACTCGTACCGAACTTTCCTTCAAGACGGCAAAACTCCAAAAAACCGCGAAGATATCGGTCTCCAAGCCGCATTTCGTTCAGTTTTTCCTATTGAAAGTTATTCTGGCAATGCTGCTTTAGAATTTGTTGAGTATAGTCTTGGTAAGCCTGAATTTGATGTGCGCGAATGTATTCTTCGTGGCTCAACTTATGCGGCGCCAATGCGTGTAAAAATTCGTCTGATCATTAAAGATCGCGAAACTAAAACAATCAAAGATGTGCGTGAGCAAGAAGTCTACATGGGTGAAATGCCACTTATGACAGACAACGGTACCTTTGTGATCAATGGTACTGAGCGTGTAATCGTATCTCAATTACACCGTTCACCAGGTGTATTCTTTGACCACGATAAAGGCAAAACTCACTCTAGCGGTAAAGTTCTTTATTCTGCTCGTATCATTCCTTACCGTGGTTCATGGTTAGACTTTGAATTCGATGCAAAAGATCTTGTATATGTTCGTATTGACCGTCGTCGTAAATTACTTGCGACTGTTGTGCTTCGTGCCTTGGGTTATAACAACGAACAAATCCTAGACATGTTCTACGAAAAAGTACCTGTATATCTTGATATGGGTAGCTATCAAATTGACTTGGTTCCAGAACGTCTACGTGGCGAAATGGCTCAGTTTGATATCGTGGGTACAGACGGTAAGACAATTGTTGAACAAGGTAAACGTATTAACGCGCGCCATGTTCGTCAAATGGAAGCAGCAGGTCTTGAAAAACTTTCTGTTCCTGATGAATACCTATATGAACGTATTGTTGCTGAAGATGTAACGTTACGTGATGGCGAAGTAATTGCTGCAAATACAGTACTAAGCCATGAAATTATGGTGAAATTGGCTGAAGGCGGCGTTAAACAATTCAACGTACTTTATACCAATGACATCGACCGTGGTCCATTTATTGCGGACTCTTTACGTGCAGATACTACAACTGGTCGTGAAGAAGCACTTGTAGAAATCTACAAAGTGATGCGTCCGGGTGAGCCACCAACAAAAGAAGCTGCTGAAAACTTATTCAACAATTTATTCTTCTCTTCTGAACGTTATGACTTATCACCAGTAGGTCGTATGAAGTTCAACCGTCGTTTGGGTCGTCCTTACGAAGTGGGTACGGATCAGAAGTCTCGTGAAGTTGAAGGTATTCTTTCGAACGAAGACATCACTGATGTATTGAAAACATTAGTTGAAATCCGTAACGGTAAAGGTGAAGTCGATGATATCGATCACTTGGGTAACCGTCGTGTTCGTTCTGTTGGTGAAATGACAGAAAACCAATTCCGTGTTGGTCTAGTTCGTGTTGAACGTGCTGTTAAAGAACGTTTATCTCAAGCTGAAACTGATAACTTGTCTCCGCAAGATTTAATCAATGCGAAACCAGTTGCTGCTGCAATCAAAGAATTCTTTGGTTCAAGCCAGTTGTCTCAGTTCATGGACCAAAACAACCCGTTGTCTGAAATTACACACAAACGTCGTGTATCAGCATTGGGCCCAGGTGGTTTGACTCGTGAGCGTGCGGGCTTCGAAGTACGTGACGTACATCAAACTCATTATGGTCGTGTATGTCCAATTGAGACTCCTGAGGGTCCAAACATTGGTTTGATCAACTCACTTTCTGTTTATGCGAAAGCGAATGATTTTGGTTTCTTAGAAACGCCTTACCGTAAAGTTGTTGATGGTCGTGTAACGGATGACGTTGAATACCTTTCTGCGATTGAAGAAGTAGGTACTGTGATTGCACAGGCCGATTCAGGTGTAGATAAAGACGGTAATTTAACAGAAGAATTTGTTTCTGTACGTCACCAAGGTGATTTCGTACGTATGCCTCCTGAAAAAGTGACGCATATGGACGTATCTGCACAGCAGGTTGTATCTGTTGCTGCATCACTTATTCCATTCCTTGAACACGATGATGCCAACCGTGCATTGATGGGTTCAAACATGCAACGTCAGGCAGTACCTACGTTAATCGCTGACAAGCCGCTTGTTGGTACAGGTATGGAAGCAAACGTAGCGCACGACTCAGGTGTATGTGTTCTTGCGAAACGTGGTGGCCGTATTGAATTCGTCGACGCGTCTCGTGTTGTTATTCGTGTAAACGAAGACGAAATGATCGCGGGTGAAGCAGGTGTAGATATCTACAACCTGATCAAATATACACGTTCTAACCAAAACACTTGTATTAACCAAAAAGTGCTTGTAAGCCTTGGTGATCAAGTGGGTCGTGGTGACGTATTAGCTGATGGTCCATCTACAGATGGCGGTGAATTGGCATTGGGTCAAAACATGCGCGTAGCATTCATGACTTGGAACGGTTACAACTATGAAGACTCGATCTTATTATCTGAGCGTGTGCTTCAAGAAGATCGTTTAACATCAATCCACATTCAAGAATTGTCATGTGTAGCACGTGATACTAAATTGGGTGCGGAAGAAATTACTGCCGATATCCCTAACGTGGGTGAAGCAGCACTTTCTAAACTTGATGAGTCAGGTATTGTTTACATCGGTGCAGAAGTAACAGCGGGCGATATCCTTGTAGGTAAAGTAACACCTAAGGGTGAAACCCAACTTACTCCGGAAGAAAAACTTCTTCGTGCAATCTTCGGCGAAAAAGCGGCTGACGTTAAAGATTCATCTTTACGTGTATCTTCTGGTGTTAAAGGTACTGTTATTGACGTTCAAGTGTTTACACGTGATGGTCTTGAAAAAGACGAACGTGCTCAAGCAATTGAAAAAGCTCAATTAGATGCTTACCGTAAAGATTTGAAAGAAGAATTCAAAATCTTTGAAGAAGCAGCTCGTGAACGTATTGTTCGTTTGTTGAAAGGTCAAGAATCGAATGGTGGCGGTACAACTAAACGCGGTGACAAATTAACTGAAGAGTTATTGTCTGGTCTTGAGTTGGTTGATCTTATTGAAATCCAACCAGTTGACGAAGCGATTGCTGAGCGTTTAACTCAAATTCAAGTGTTCTTGAAAGAGAAGAGCCTTGAAATTGACGAGAAATTTGCAGAGAAAAAACGTAAATTGTCTACAGGCGATGAACTGACAACTGGCGTATTGAAAGTTGTTAAAGTTTACTTGGCTGTAAAACGTCGCATCCAACCGGGTGATAAAATGGCGGGTCGTCACGGTAACAAAGGTGTTGTATCAAACATCCTACCTGTAGAAGACATGCCACACGATGCAAACGGTGTTCCAGTTGATGTTGTACTTAACCCACTGGGTGTACCATCACGTATGAACGTGGGTCAGATTCTTGAAACTCACTTAGGTATGGCGGCTAAAGGTCTTGGCGATCAAATCGACAAGATGATGAAAGAGCAACGTACTGTACTTGAGCTTCGTGATTTCTTAGACAAGATTTACAATAAAGTTGGTGGCGAACAAGAAGATCTTGATAGCTTGACTGATGAAGAAATCTTGGTGCTTTCAGGTAACTTGCGTAAAGGTGTTCCTTTAGCAACACCAGTATTTGATGGTGCTGAAGAATCACAAATCAAAGAATTGTTAGAACTTGGTGGCATTTCACGTACTGGTCAAACAGTATTGTATGATGGTCGTACAGGTGAACGTTTTGACCGTCCAGTAACTGTGGGTTACATGTACATGTTGAAACTGAACCACTTGGTTGACGACAAGATGCATGCGCGTTCTACTGGTTCTTACTCTCTAGTAACTCAACAGCCGCTTGGTGGTAAAGCACAATTCGGTGGTCAGCGTTTCGGTGAGATGGAAGTATGGGCACTCGAAGCTTACGGTGCAGCATATACACTTCAAGAAATGCTTACTGTGAAGTCGGATGACGTTGAAGGTCGTACCCGTATCTATAAGAACATTGTAGATGGTAACCATTACATGGACCCAGGTATGCCTGAATCGTTCAACGTATTGACCAAAGAGATCCGTTCTTTAGGTATCAACATTGAACTGAAAAATGGTGACTAATTAGTTCCATTGAATCTCCCTTGCGAAGCAGTGCTTCTCACCTCTTTAATCAAGAGGGGCAAGGGGGATTTCTCAGTTAAAAAAACAATATTTGTGACCCAGTTGTGAAGTGAAAATCTCCACAACACACGGAGAAAAAAATTGAAAGACTTGCTCGATATCATGCGCAAAAAGACGGATTCAGACGGTCATGCTCCTGTAGAGTTTGATCGCATCCGTATTGGTCTTGCGTCACCAGAAATGATTAAGTCGTGGTCTCATGGTGAAGTTAAAAAGCCTGAAACCATTAACTACCGTACGTTCAAACCTGAACGTGATGGTTTATTCTGTGCCAAAATCTTTGGTCCAGTAAAAGATTACGAATGCTTGTGTGGTAAATACAAGCGTATGAAATACAAAGGCGTCATTTGTGAAAAATGTGGCGTTGAAGTAACAACTGCAAAAGTACGTCGTGAGCGTATGGGGCATATTGACCTTGCTTCTCCAGTTGCACATATTTGGTTCTTAAAATCACTTCCTAGCCGTATTGGTCTGCTTTTAGACATGACTTTACGTGATATCGAACGTGTATTGTATTTCGAATCATACGTTGTAACTGACCCAGGTATGACTCCACTTGAGAAATACCAACTTCTAAACGATGAAGAATACTTCACTGCTTTAGAAGAACACGGTGATGAATTCACTGCGAAAATGGGTGCAGAAGCAGTTCAAGATTTGTTGAAAGACATCGATCTTGAAGCTGAAATTTCACGTCTTCGTGAAGAAATTCCAAATACAACTTCAGAAACGAAGCTTAAAAAAGCTTCTAAACGTCTGAAATTGATGGAAGCGTTCAAAGAGTCGAACAACAAACCAGAATGGATGGTGATGAATGTACTCCCAGTACTTCCACCTGATCTTCGTCCGTTGGTTCCTCTAGAAGGTGGTCGTTTTGCGACTTCTGACTTAAACGATCTTTACCGTCGTGTAATTAACCGTAACAACCGTTTAAAACGTCTACTAGACCTTGCAGCACCAGACATTATCGTACGTAACGAAAAACGTATGTTACAAGAGTCTGTTGATGCATTGCTTGATAACGGTCGTCGTGGTCGCGCAATTACTGGTTCGAATAAACGTCCTCTTAAATCTTTGGCAGACATGATCAAAGGTAAACAAGGTCGTTTCCGTCAAAACTTATTGGGTAAACGTGTCGATTACTCTGGTCGTTCGGTAATTACCGTAGGTCCGACTTTACGTCTTCACCAATGTGGTCTTCCGAAAAAAATGGCGCTTGAATTATTCAAACCATTCATTTTTGCGAAACTACAAGCATCTGGCCAAGCGACAACCATTAAAGCTGCGAAGAAAATGGTTGAGCGTGAAACTCCAGAAGTTTGGGACGTACTTGCTCACGTAATTCGTCAACATCCAGTGATGTTGAACCGTGCGCCTACACTTCACCGTTTGGGTCTTCAAGCATTTGAACCAACCCTGATTGAAGGTAAAGCGATCCGTCTTCACCCGTTAGTTTGTGCGGCATTTAACGCCGACTTCGACGGTGACCAAATGGCGGTACACGTACCATTAACACTTGAAGCTCAGTTAGAAGCTCGTGCGTTAATGATGTCAACAAACAACATTCTTTCTCCTGCGAACGGTGAGCCAATCATCGTACCTTCTCAGGACGTTGTCTTAGGCTTGTACTACATCACTCGTGATGCGATCAATGCCAAAGGTGAAGGCATGGTGTTTGCGGATACTGACGAAGTAAACCGTGCACTTGCAACAGGTCAAGTTGATTTACACGCTCGCGTAAAAGCACGTGTACACCAAACTGTCATTGACGAAAATGGTAACCGTGAACAACAAACCATTGTTGTAGACACAACTCCAGGTCGTTGTTTACTTTGGGAAGTTGTACCTGAAGGTATGGATTTCCAACAAATCAACGTTGAGATGACTAAAAAGAACATCTCTAAATTGATCAACTCTTGCTACCGTAAATTAGGTCTTAAAGATACTGTTATCTTCGCTGACCAATTGATGTATTTGGGCTTCCGTCAAGCGACTCACTCAGGTGTGTCTGTTGGTATGGAAGACATGTTAATTCCGCCACAAAAACAAGCAATTATCGAAAAAGCTGAAGTTGAAGTTCGTGAAATTGAACAACAATTCGAGCAAGGTTTCGTAACTGCCGGCGAACGTTATAACAAAGTTGTCGATATTTGGGCGCGTACAAACGACCAAGTAGCGAAAGCGATGATGGACAACTTGTCTTTCACAACTGTTAAAAACAAACAGGGTGAAGACGAGAAACAAAAATCATTCAACTCGATCTACATGATGTCTGACTCAGGTGCCCGTGGTTCGGCAGCTCAGATTCGTCAGTTAGCGGGTATGCGTGGTTTGATGGCGAAACCAGATGGTTCGATCATTGAAACACCAATTAAAGCGAACTTCCGTGAAGGTTTGACCGTACTTCAGTACTTCATTTCAACACATGGTGCACGTAAAGGTTTGGCCGATACTGCATTGAAAACTGCGAACTCAGGTTACTTGACTCGTCGTTTGGTTGACGTTGCACAAGACTTGGTAATTACTGAGCCAGATTGTGGTACTTTCGACGGTCTTGTAATGACTCCGTTCATTCAAGGTGGCGATGTCATCGAGAACTTAGGTACTCGAGTATTGGGTCGTGTACTTGCTGAAGATGCGAAGAAACCAGGTTCGGATGATGTGATTCTTCCACGTAATACTTTAATCGACGAAAAACTTGCAAACTACTTAGAAGAGCAAGGTGTCGATGAAGTGAAAGTACGTTCAGTTGTAAACTGTGAATCTACTTTCGGTGTATGTGCGAAATGTTACGGACGTGACCTTGCTCGCGGTCACTTGGTGAATCCAGGTGAATCTGTGGGTGTAATGGCTGCTCAATCAATTGGTGAGCCAGGTACACAGTTAACAATGCGTACATTCCACGTAGGTGGTGCTGCGAGCCGAACTTCTGCTGCTAACAGCGTACAAGTTCGTAACAAAGGTACAGTACGTTTCCACAATGTGAAAACAGTACAACACGCTAAAGGTCACTTGGTATCAACTTCACGTTCAGGTGAAATCGGTATCGCAGATGACATCGGTCGTGAACGCGAACGTTACAAAATTCCATACGGTGCTTCAATCATCATTAAAGATGGAGAAGCTGTGGAAGCTGGCGGTATCGTAGCGACTTGGGATCCGCATACACATCCATTGGTTACCGAAGTTGCAGGTAAAGTGCGTTTCAGCCAAATCGCTGATGGCGTAACTGTGACATCGAAAACTGATGATGCAACAGGTATGACGACTATTGAGGTACTTCCAGTAACTTCACGTCCAGCATCTGGTAAAGATATGCGTCCAGCTGTTGTATTGGATACAACAGATGGCGGCGAACAGTTCTACTTCCTACCACAAAACACGATTCTGACTGTGCGCGACGGCGAAACAATTGGTGTCGGTGATGTTATTGGTCGTGTACCACAAGAATCTTCACGTACACGTGATATTACCGGTGGTCTACCGCGTGTAGCTGACTTGTTCGAAGCACGTAAACCGAAAGAACATGCGATCCTTGCTGAAATTTCAGGTATCGTAAGCTTCGGTAAAGAGACCAAAGGTAAGAACCGTCTTGTGATTACTCCGGATGATGGCTCTGAGATTTACGAAGAGCTAATTCCGAAATGGCGTACGATTAACGTGTTCGAAGGCGAGCATGTGAACCGTGGTGAAACCATTTCTGATGGTCCGCAAAACCCACACGACATCTTACGTTTGAAAGGCGAAGTTGCACTGACAAACTACATCGTGAACGAAGTTCAGGACGTATACCGTCTGCAAGGTGTAAAAATCAACGACAAGCACATTGAAGTGATCGTACGTCAAATGCTTCGTAAAGTTGAAATCACTGACGGTGGTGATACAAGCTTCATCAAAGGTGAGCAAGTGGAATACATCCGCGTTGTTCAAGAAAACCAAGCTGTGGCAGCTCAAAACAAGTTCCCAGCGAAGTTTGAACGTCAATTGATGGGTATTACCAAAGCGTCGCTTTCTACTGACTCGTTCATTTCTGCTGCATCGTTCCAGGAAACAACTCGTGTGTTAACTGAAGCTGCTGTAACAGGTAAAGAAGATGAATTACGTGGTCTGAAAGAAAACGTAGTTGTAGGTCGTCTGATCCCAGCGGGTACAGGTTTGGCTTACCACTTAGAACGTCGTCGTCAAGAGTCTGAAGCTGCAGAGCTTGAGCTTCACAATGATTTCTCTGATGTAGATCAAGCATTAAGCCAAGCATTTAGCGATGAATTTAACGGTCTTTAATTAGCCCTTAAATCTTTCAAAAAAGCCACCTTTGGGTGGCTTTTTTTATGCGGATGAATTGAAAATTAAAGCTTTCCTAATGTTGATTTATTTCCTATAGTAAAAATAGAACATAACAAATCTCTTGATTTTTAAACTTAAACATAACGGGGTCTTTTTGATGAAATTCACACAGCAAGTATTCGCAGTTTCTGCATTATTCAGCTCATTGACAGCGATTGCTGCACCTATGCCCAATTCGATTGTGGTGGAAGATAAAGCTGTAGTTCCAGTACTAAAAACAGAAGTGATTCGCCGTGTTGCAGGTCAAGAACCTGTACGCCAAGTGACTGCAACAGTGTTAGAAATGACCAATAAAGGTCAGGATATCGTGGCACGTGAAATTGAACTTTCAGATCATCAAAGTGATTTTTCTGAAAAGAAATTATCGATTCCAGTACTACAACGTGGTGGCGTCATCGTCCCGACCTCTAAAATTGAAACCAAGACGACGGTGAAACAGGACGGTCAGATTATTCGTCAAAACACCAATATTGATGCAGAAGGCGTAGAGTTTAAGAAAGGGCAAGACCCGATTAAACGCACGCTAAAACTAGATCAGGCAACTGATCCAGAAAGCAAAGCTAAACTCTCTCATGCTGTGCTGACTGAAAATGGTGAAACCACAAAAGATTTGATGATTTTGGATGAAAACCCTGAGTGATTCGTGAGCGATTAGGCGTGATTTTTTACAAAATGCATCATTTATGCTCCAAGCCGTAACAAGCTATGTTTAATTGTTTCATACAATGGTTTTAGAATCATAGGTATTGAAGAAGACAAGGAACATCACAATGAAAAAAGTAATGAGCGTATGCGCAGTCGCAATGATGTCGACCCTAATGCTTGCTGGTTGTGAAAGCATGTCACCTAATGAACAGCGTATTGGTGCTGCAGCTTTAGGTGGTGCCATTGGTGGTGGTGTGGGTAATAATGTCGGTGGTGGTGTAGGTGCAGCCGTTGGTGGTGGCGCTGGTGCAGCTGTAGGTAGTAAAACTCAAAACGGTTCAAACCGAAATGCTACATATAGTGGTGTAGGTGGTGCGATTGGTTCTGCAGTCGGTAAAAGTATCTTTGGTGGTAACACTGGTGCTGCGATTGGTGGTGCAATCGGTGGTGGTGCAGGTGCTGCAATTGAGCAAAATCGCTAATCCAATCCGATAAAATTGAATGAAAAGGCGCTTAAAGATAAGCGCCTTTTTTATTTGCGTGGACGGGGTTGTTTGCGACGAATGTATAGCGTTTTTTGAATTTCAGCGATACGTAAGCCTGCTTCATCAAAAATATTTAAGCTATAGTTCCGTAAAACAGGTGCGTGGTTATCTGCTAAGTTTTTAATATGATTGATTTCATTTGGGTCGAGCTGGATGTCAGCGTATACCGTTCCACGCCCGGGAGATAAAAATTGGATATTTGCCGCTTTGTCCCACACGATATAACGTGAGCCAAGGTGATGCATCAAAATCAACATATAAAATGGGTCAACCATTGAATATAGACTACCGCCAAAATGTACACCGACAATATTTTGATTTTTTCGAGTTAATGGCATTTTGACGCGAATGTGATAATTGGCGAGATCAATTTTATCAATCGAAATGCCAGCACCTTTATAAGGGGCATAATGATTGAGTAAGAATTTAGAGACAATAGGCATTGTCATTATTTTCTGGATTATGCTCATATTGGGTCAATTTTTTTTTATGCTGAACTTTGCATACTAAATGAGTTTTAAAACTGTGGCATTGATCACATTGCCCATGTTCACAAATAAAACGTCAATTCGATGGAATCGATAAAAGGACAAGAAGAATGCAACCACTAAATACGCAATGGGTGAATACCACAGATCAACAACGGCTCTATGTGAAGACATGGGGTGATGAAACTAAGCCGGCATTGGTTTTGGTTCATGGTTATCCTGATAATCAGGAAGTATGGGAACCGGTTATTGAACATCTTATTAATGAATTTTATATCGTCACCTATGACGTGCGAGGTGCAGGGCAGTCCTCTGTGCCCCGTAAAGTACGAGATTACCGTTTAGAACAACTTTCACTTGATTTAGATAGTGTGACGCAAGCGGTATTAGGCGAGCGTAGTTTTCATTTGGCCGCGCATGATTGGGGCTCTATCCAATCTTGGGAATCGGTAACTGAGCCAAAATTTCGCTCACGTATTTTGTCTTATTCAACTATTTCTGGGCCATGTTTGGATCATGCGGCATTTTTGCTCAGAAATAGCTTTAAGCATCAGCAGAAAAAATTACTCAAATTATTAAGTAAGTCATGGTACATCGGGGTATTCCAATTACCATTTTTGGCACCGACGGCGTGGCATTTTTTGAATGCTGAACGTTGGGGAAAAATTGTGAATGATTTAGAACGTACTCAAGAATTGCCTTTGAATCATAATATTCAGCATGATGGTAAACACGGTATTGCGCTTTACCGTGCTAATTTTATTCCCCGCTTAACTCAGCCTAGACAACGTCATGCGGTCTGTCCTGTACAAGCGATTGTGTTGAAACATGATAATTTTGTCAGTCCAGATTACATTAAAGAATTACCTAAATGGGTTGAGGATTTATCTGTAGTTGAAGTCAATGCCAATCATTGGGCCGTGCTGAGCCAACCCGAAAAAATTGCAAGTTACATCGCTCAATTTGCGCAATCACAGCAGCTTTAAGTAAATCGTTCAACAGTGGCAGTTTCATCGATAGGGGGCTAAATAGCGAGCAAATTCTGATAAAATACGGTTTTTTGTCAGACTCCCTTTTTTTCTTATGTTTGCTATTCTTGCCGCAATTACAGTCATGTTTGGACTGTCGCTGGCACGCGTGCCTGTTGTATTTGCGCTGATCATTGGTGCAGTAACAGGTGGCTTGTTAGCTGGTCTTGGTATTCATGGCACCATCGAAGCGTTTAATAGTGGCTTAGGCAACGGTGCTCAAATCGCACTTGCTTATGGCGTGTTGGGGGCATTTGCTTTGGCACTTGCGCGTTCAGGTTTGCCAGATTTACTGGCTTATCAACTCATTACTAAACTCAAAGGTAACAGTAATGTGAAAGCCCAGAATCGCGTGAAATACGTAATTTTCGCTACTATCGCTTTAGCCGCCGTATGTTCACAAAACGTGATTCCAGTGCACATTGCGTTTATTCCAGTATTAATTCCACCATTACTCAGCGTATTTAATCATTTAAAACTTGACCGTCGTTTGATTGCTTGTGTTCTGACTTTTGGTCTTGTGGCGACTTATATGCTGGTACCTTTTGGTTTTGGTGCTATTTTCCTTAATGATATTTTAGGTCAAAACATCAATAACTTTGGTAAGCCATACGGTTTCAACATCAGCTATGATCAAATTCCAACTGCTATGGCAATTCCAGTATTTGGGATGTTTGTTGGCTTATTAATTGCTGTTTTTTATAGCTACCGTAAACCACGAGAGTATGCTGACGTTCAGATTAAGGAATCACAGCACACCATCTCATCTGATGTAAAAGCAGATGAAAATGGTAAACCACAAGTCGCTAAATTTACTTTGATTATGGCTGCGGTTGCAGTGGTTGCTACGCTTTCTGTTCAAGTCATATCTGAGTCGATGATTTTGGCCGGTCTCGTTGGTGTTGCGATCTTAAGCTGTGCAGGTATCTTTAAGTGGAAAGAAGCCGACGATGTCATTATCAGTGGTATGCGCATGATGGCACTGGTGGGTTTCATTATGATTTCTGCGCAGGGCTTTGCATCTGTGATTGAGGCTACGAATCAAGTACCAATACTGGTACAAGCTTCGGTTGAATGGATTGGAAACAGCCGAGGTTTAGCTGCATTTTGGATGCTATTGATAGGGCTATTAATTACCTTAGGTATTGGTTCTTCATTCTCAACAATCCCAATTTTGGCCATTATTTATGTACCACTTTGTATTCAATTTGGTTTTAGCCCAGCGGCAACGATTGCCATTATTGGTACAGCAGCAGCTTTAGGAGATGCAGGTTCTCCGGCATCAGACTCAACTTTAGGCCCAACATCAGGTCTTAATATGGATGGTCAGCATGACCACATGAAAGACAGTGTGGTCCCGACCTTCATTCACTACAATATTCCATTAATGATCTTTGGTTGGATTGCCGCAATGGTACTCTAAAAAATTTTCAAAGATAAATAAAAAGGTGATTATATAATCGCCTTTTTTATTATTTAAACCTGATGAATTTAGTTGGTTTAAAATCATTCATTTGATTAATTCTGATTAAAATGGTTGGTATATTTTAAATATTAAGTTAATTATAATGGTTGATAAATAAAACCAACCTTTATACTTTGATTAAAATAAATATATTTAATTAATAATAACTTATATAATAGTGTAATAAATTATTAAATAATGTTATTGCATAATTTTAATACTAATGTTTAATATTAATTATTCATTCTAGAAGGTTGCTTAAAAATGTTAAAACAAGCTGCTCTTATTGCATTATTGGGTATGTCTGCTTCAGCGATGGCTGGTCAATGGCAGGTTAAAGTTGGTGGTTCTGTAATTTCTCCAACAGGTGACACTGAAACCGCATTAGGTACAGTAAAAGCGGATGATGAGTTAGCATTTACACCATCGGTTGAATATTTCTTTAATGACAACATTTCAGCTGAATTACTTTTAGCTACTCCAATTGGTCATGATGTACTTTTGGATGGTGATAAAGCTGCTAAAATTAAGCATCTTCCACCGACAATTACTGCAAAATATAACTTTAAAAATTCAACACGCTTTACACCATATATTGGTGTAGGTGGTACAGCATTTGTTGCTTGGGATGAATCTGGCGCGGCTAAAAATGTAAAAGAAGATTTTGGTTTTGCAGGTCAAGTCGGCTTTAATTACCAACCAGCTGATGCGAAAAACTGGGGTGTATACTTCGATGCTCGCTATGCTCAATTAAGCCCTGAAGTGACTTTAATTGATGAATTAGGTGGCGGTAAATTCGATTTAGATATCGATCCTATGGTGTATACAATTGGTTATAGCTACAAATTCTAAGCTTTAACTGATCTTAAAACCCTGCCGCCATTAGGCAGGGTTTTTTTTATGCAGCATATTCCATTCATCAGTTGATCGAATTGAACAAATAGGCAATAGAAAATTTAGGTGGAACTGTTAGAGTCGAAATAAATCAGCAAGTTGAAAGAAGAGAAAAGACGATGAAAAAAATTATTCAGGGTATGCTGGTCTTGGGCAGTGCTTATTTTATTTCGACAAGTTATGCCGCAAGTTTTGATTGTAAAAAGGCGAAAACCATTACCGAACATGCGGTTTGTGATAACCGGAGTATTAATGATGCCGATGTCAAAATGGCCACGACCTATACGATTATTCGTCATTTAGTTCCCATGGGGACACGTGGTGCAATTCAAGATCAACAAATTAAATGGCTACAACTACGCGATCAGTGCCGTGACAATGTCAGTTGTTTAAGTGATGTATATAAAATGCGGCAGCAAAAACTGGATCTCTACATGGACCGCGTTTATAAACAAGGACCTTTTTAAACCTTAAAATTTAGTGCGACAGAATAAAAATTTTCCATTCACACTATTGAAAAATAGTGAAGTCCCTCCATTCATATAGGCAATTGATAATTTTACTCAGTATGAACGGAGAGACTGATGAGCGAACAACAATCTCAAAAACACAGCTTCCAAGCGGAAGTGGCTCAGTTACTGCATTTAGTAACACATTCTTTATATTCAAATCCTGAAATTTTCCTTCGTGAGTTAGTATCAAACGCATCTGATGCCTGCGATAAATTACGTTTTGAAGGCATTAACCATCCTGAATATTATGAAAATGATCCAGATTTACATGTGCGTATTCATTTAAATAAAGAGCAGAAGACAATTACCATTTCGGATAATGGTATTGGTATGACACAACAAGAAGCGATTGATCATTTGGGTACGATTGCTAAGTCTGGCACTAAAGATTTTATGTCGAAGCTTACGGGTGATCAAAAGTCAGATGCACAATTGATTGGTCAATTTGGTGTGGGCTTCTATTCAGGTTTTATTGTTGCTGAAAAAATTACAGTGGAATCACGTCGTGCTGGGGTAAATGCCGCTGAAGGGGTACGTTGGGTTAGTAATGGTACAGGTGAGTTTGATGTAGAGCCAATTAATAAGGCTTCACGTGGAACCGACATCATTTTGCATTTACGCGAGGATGCTTTAGATTATTTAGATCGTTACAAAGTTAAGCAGATTATTAATAAATACTCTGATCATATTAGTTTGCCAATTGAGATGCAGAAAGAAGTTTGGCAACAAGAGGAAGCTGCCGAAGGCGAAGAAGCAAAACCTGGTCAATATGTACTGACGGATGAATGGGAAGCGATTAACTCAGCAAGTGCATTATGGACGCGTAATAAAAATGAGATCAGTGAAGAACAATATACTGAGTTTTATAAAAACCTGAGCCATGATTTTGAAGCCCCGCTTGCATGGACACATAACCGTGTAGAGGGAAGTACGGAATATACACAGTTACTTTATATTCCATCTCGCGCACCAAGCAATATTTTCACACGTGAAGCTAAAGCAGGAATTAAGCTGTATGTGAAACGTGTATTTATCATGGATGATGCGGATAATTTGATTCCAAATTATTTACGTTTTGTTCAAGGTGTGGTGGATAGCGCAGACTTACCACTTAATGTAAGCCGTGAATTATTACAAGAAAGTCGCGACGTTAAAACGATTCGTGAAGGTAACGCCCGCCGTATTTTAACGGTGCTAGATGGTTTGGCGAAATCTGAAGATGTTGCTGATCAAGAGAAGTTTGCAAAATTCTACGCTGAGTTTGGTTCAGTCTTAAAAGAAGGCTTAGGCGAAGACATGGCGAATCGTGAGCGTATTCTAAAATTATTGCGCTTTGCTTCGTCAAATAATGATGAAGTGAAAACATCATTTGCAGACTATAAAGCCAATATGAAAGAAGGCCAAAAGGCAATTTACTATGTGACTGCTGATAGTTTAAATGCTGCGAAAAACTCACCACAACTTGAATTGTTCAAGAAAAAAGGTATCGAAGTGCTGCTCATGACTGAACGAGTGGATGAGTGGGCGATGGAATTTGTTTTTGAGTTTGATGGAACACCATTACAGAATGTATCGAAAGGTGCAGTTGATTTGGGTGATCTACAAGATGCTGAAGAGAAAAAAGCACTTGAGGAAGCTGCTGAGCAGTTTAAACCTGTTGTTGAAAAACTGTCGGATGCGTTAAAAGATAAGACCTCTGAAGTGCGTGTAACAACACGTTTAGTGGACTCTCCTGCGTGTTTGGTGGTGGCTGAGGGTGAGTTATCACCGCAACTGGTCCGTATGCTAAAACAAGCAGGACAAGCGGTTCCCGAGTCAAAACCAGTCTTGGAAATCAATCCATCCCATCCGTTGGTACAAAAATTAGAAGGTTCAGCGCAATTTGATGATTTGGCGAATGTGATCTTCGATCAAGCGTTGATTGCTGAAGGCGGTTTACCCGAAGATCCTGCCCAATACATCAAACGGATTAACAGCTTATTGCTGAAGTAACGGTAGATATGAAATGAACCTCCTTCGGGAGGTTTTTTATTTGGTTTTTCGATAGAGCACATGAATAAAAACGTCCATGTTTTAATCTTTAAAACAAATTAAAAATAAATAATTAATCTATAATAACAATTACTAAGTATTGGGAATTTTAAGATGAAAATTTTAGTGATCGCTGTAATGGGCTCGCTGCTCTCTATGGGCCTCATGCAATCTGCTCAGGCAGACAGCGCTAAGCAAAAAATGGTGCGTAATGACCGTGTGCAGGTTTCAAAACAAATCGCACAATATGATATTAATCCTTTTGTAGATAGTCGCCGTGTGATGCGAAATGATCGTGTTCAGTATAGTTTTCCTAAAGTGAAAAAAGTCGCTGAAAAACAGCCGAGTATTGTACGTAATGATCGTGTACGGTGATTAAGAAAAATTGAAGCTGAGTTATTTAAAAAAAACCCATCCTGTTGAGATGGGCTTTTTATTCGCTGTGAAATAGCGGGTTCTAGAACAAGGCTTCAAGGCGCACTAAGGCGCCCACAAAGTGGCTTTTATCGTCACGATGGTTGTTGAGGTAGTTGAGATCACCTTGGATATAAAACCATTCGCGCAGAAAGGGCTGTCGCCATGATACATAGGGTCCCCAACTGTTTAAACGCAGTTGATCGTTATTGTAAAAACCACCTGTATATAGGCCGTAGTTGAATCGGTTACCTTTAAAAAATTGGTGTTGGCGGTAACTGAAGTTATCCCATTTCAGATCATCATCCTGTGCATCTGCATAGGTCAGGTTGAATTGGTTTGAGATAAAGGGTTGGCCTGGACGGGCATGGGTTAATTCTAAATTGGTTCTTAGATAATTTTCACTATCGATACCATAACGATAAATTTGTTCGGCTAAAAAACTGTAATCATTGTCGAGTTGCCATTTTTTAGCTGCTTTTAAGCGGACATATAGGTCATCACCAGAACGTAAACCTAGATCAACGTCAGTTTCGAAGGGCAGTCGATCTGAAATTTCTGACCAACGTAACGCGAGCGAACTGTTATCTTCACGGGTTTGCTTATTGTCATAATTTTTATCACTACGCCCCGCAGGGTTTTCATTGGTAATTGCAGCATTATTTTCTAATTCATTATCAAGTGAGTCATCACCAAAGACCACACTCAATTTTTTTTCTAAAGTGGGAAGCTTAATTTTACCGCGAATACGTGGCTTAATTTCGTATTCATCGTGCTTATTCCAACTGTTGTCTAAAATCACCCTAAGGGTAGCATTGGCTGGTTTATCAGGCTCACTTTGCCCAAACCAATTATCCATGCGAACGGCCGTTCGATCTGCCCAATTTCGGACTTTCTTCTGTTGTCGATCGGTCCAGCTATTATTTTCCGTTTGTTCTGTTGTCGGAACAATGGGGTGATCTGATTGTTCAGGTAAGAAGGTCGGTGTTGCATCAATCCAACGTGGAATTTGATCTAAAAAATCATAGGTTTTTGGCATGATATACGGTGAACTTTGCTCGGTTGCAGGCACATCCTGCGAATGTTGCCCCTCAGTTTCATTGGCCCAAGCAACTTGATACATCAAGCTCATTGATGCGGAAAAAAGCAAAGTCCGAATAAAGTACTGTTGTTTTTTATGCATATGTTTTGGCTCTATTTAATTATCATCTGAGTATCCTGCATCTGTAGTTTTGTTATTTTTGTCGGATAAATGCAAGCCAAACTACAAAATAAATGCAATTAATCTTCGGTCATTTGCTTAAGTGCTTGATAAAGCGAAATCACATCAATGGGTTGAGACAATTGTTGGATCACATTTTGGATGCTTTGCCAATTTAAACCATGCTGTCGATGGAGGATCAAATAGGGAAGGGCTTGTTCAGTACGCGATAGAGTCAGGCGTTTTTGACCGTGGATTAACCGTATTTTTTGACGTTCTTGTAATAACAACAACGGGGTATGTAGCGTCGGTTCAGGTTCATCAAAATGAATGAATTTTTGCGTATGAATTAACTGTGCCGGGATAAATGGATAATAGTCGTTTTGCGATCAAATCATTTCAGCCTGCTGAGACTGTTGATAGAGCTGATCAGGTGCAGCACAGAGTTGCTCTAGATTGTCCCATGTCATGACTTTAATCGCGGCAAGTTCATGTTGATGTTGTTGGCAAAACAGTTGAGAGAGTCGAATGGCTTCCATTTGCGTTTGAGCACCAAACAACAAGAGATATTTGATGAAGCGACCTTCGGTATTGATTTGCTCTGCTAAATACAGTGGCTGGTTTTTCCAATCTGTACCATCTGTCGTATGCAATAGAACATCAAGCTGTGTTGTGAGTTCAGGCTGATCCATAAACTGCAATTCATACAAGGCCAATTGCGCATCGATGTTTTGCAGCGTTTGAACGCGAGCGGTATATTGAGCGATTTGAACCTGTTCAGGAAGTTCAACGCCTGCCATTGTCGAGTTGAGATTTTCCTCCGATGGGGCATGTGTTGGCTGCTCAATTTGAACAAGAGGAACGGTATCAGGTGCAGAAAGCTCTGGTTTATTTGTATTTGAGTTATCAAGCAACGTATCTGCTTCATTGATTTGCTTATCGCAATGATCTAGATCGACAGATCCGTCTTTATTTATCGCTTCAATTGGCAGTAGGACATCCACACTTGTTGCAACAGTGCTTGGTGCTGTGCTGACTTCGTCCTTTAGGCGTACTGCATGTAGACGTAGATCGATATCACTGATTAAACATTTATATAGCTGTTGTTGCTCAATTAACCAATCATAGCATTCACTGAAATTGCCCCATTCACTAAGTAACGCCGTGCGCTGTTTGGCTGGAATCATCCAAACTTGCCAACCTAACTCATGGTCATGCAGCAAGGCCCAACCCATCTCTGGATATTGATATAAAGCACTTTCGAGTGCAGCGTCATGGTTAAAATAGCCACGAAATAACCATGAATATGGCGTTTGTTTGGCAAATTCAGTGGCAGCCATCTGTGGTTCAGTTAATGCGCGATAACTTAATATTTGCTTTTGAAAAATCGGTTCGTCACATAAGGCAAAAATTTCATGAATCCGACGTTTAGAAAGCGCAGTTTCATAAAAACTCAAAGCACGGTGTTCAAGTTGATGGGTAAGTACATGGATTTCTTTTATTAATTGTACTTTCTCTTGTAAATTCATTTGTCCGCTTCCTAAAGGACTTTTTGTGCTTTTTCTAAATATTTAGCCAATACAATATTGGTTGCAAGTTCTACTAATTTATATTCAGCCGAATTCGGGTTTCGATATGTATTGGCCAATTCAATCAGGCGTTCAATATCGATAACCTGCGGTGAAATTTTTCCTTGTATCAGTGCCTGAAGTTCTTGCATAGGACAATGTAAATTTAAAAATAAAGAAGTCGATTAGTTCATTTGATTATAGAGATTTCATTAAAAAAAACATGGAAATAAATGTCAGCTTCTACAAATTAAGCGTTAAATATGACAATTAATGCGCATTTTGTTTAAAAATAATACCAAATCATTAGCTTAAAGATAGGTTTTGCAAAAGATATAGCGGTATGGTTTGCTCAATTTTTTTGAAGTCATCATTAGCGATCGAGCGCTTTTAGAAGTTCATTTTTAATGTTAAGTAAAGAATAAAGCTCAAAGAAAAGGCACAGAAAATAAAAAACCGATGGTGGGAGCCATCGGTTTTTTTATAGAAAAATCAGCTAAAAATTAAGCTTTTTTTTCTGTATTTGTTACAACTTCAGTTGTATCAGCAGCTGGAGCTTGGCTCTCTGCGTTGGCAGTTTCTGCAACTACAGCTTTTTTTACTGGAAAATCTGGTACGTAAACGATTTGTGCAGAAACAGTTGCAGAAAGCGCCATCACAGCAACAGCCATAGCATATTTGATTGCGTTCATTTGTGTATTCCTATCAATCATTAGTAACTCAAAAATTGAGTCAGGGAGAAAATTAATCACTTGAATTTATGTGAAAATAATATCAAAAAATAATCAATTAAAAATGATCGATTCGGCAACACAAGATAAATGGTAGGATTCAATATTTATATAAAACAATATATTAGAGTTATTGCTCTAGAGTTTTTAGTGGCTGAGTGACAGCGGCGTATCACTCAGATATAGATGAAAAATCTATGAATGTTTGGCACATTTCTTTTCATAGACTTTGCCTGCGATACCACCAATAATGGCACCACTAATCGTACCAAAAACAGGCAAAATACTGCCTGCAACAGCGCCGATCGCAGCACCTTTGACGGTCGGAGAAAAACGTGAGAGAAAGCTATTCTTCCCTGTTTGGGACTTGTTGGTGGTTGTTTGAGGGGGTGTATTGGTAGATAGTTCGGTTTCAGCAGAAGTTGCTTGAGGTTCAATAGTCATGACATTACTCCCGAGCATGATCGTTTGAAGAATGAAGCTTTTAGCCTAATCGGTAGTGGCCTTGGCTTAAACAGAAAGCATGTAATAAATGATGGTCAGTTTGTAATCCCTCGAAGTGGAATTCACTCCTGTGTAAGACATGTAATATTTTGCTGTTTTGATGTTTAAAAAATAACCAAAATAAGTGACTTAATCATATGATGAAGATTCAAAATCATAACAATGAGGATAAATACAATGTCTGTTGCTAAAGTCGTTGAAGTAAATGCAAGTAGCACAAAAAGTTTTGAAGATGCCATCCAAACGGGAATTAATAAAGTCACTGAAACCGTAAAGAACGTTCAGGGTGCATGGATTAATGAACAAAAAGTTGTGGTGAAAGACAATAAAATTGCGGAATATCGAGTGAACTTAAAAATCAGCTTCTTGGTTGAATAAGTTTCATTTTATTGAAGTTAAAAACTGATCATAAAAAATCCCCGAAGTTCGGGGATTTTTGATTGAACACGCTGAATTATTTTTCAGGTGTTTCACAGCTTTCATCATTACAGACAGGTGTAGGAGCAAGCTCAGGAAGTTCCGCAGCTTTGTCCATCACTTGTTTAAACACGTCTTTCGGTTGAGCGCCTGCTAAAGCAATGCGTTGCTCAAATACAAAGAACGGTACACCCGTAACTTTAAGTTGATCGCGTGCTACTTCTTCGTCGTATTTGACGAAATCAGCAAATTCATCTGAGTCTAATAAGTCATCGACTTCAACAGGGTTTAGACCAATACGAGATGCAACGTCTTCTAAGGTTTCACGTTCACCAATGGCCAAGCCTTGCGTCATATAGCTATAGAAGAAAGCTTCTTTGGCTTCACTGCCGAGACCTTTGCTTTGTGCAAGATGAATCAAGCGGTGCGCGTTGAAAGTATTGCCTGAATTGGCTTTTTGCCAGTTAAATTCAATACCTTCAGCTTTCGCCATTTCGGCAATATTGCGCTGCATTTCCTCTACTTCTTCAATACTGCGGCCATATTTTTGAGCTAGACGTTCAGTATTAGAAATTTCTAGACGAGCGGGCGCATCTGCATCAAGTTGATAGCTATGCCAAAACACTTCAAGTTCTACACCCGATTCTTCGGCAGCAGCTTCAAGGCGTTTTTTCGCAATATAACAAAATGGGCAAACCACGTCTGACCAGATATCTACACGCATGGGAAATCTCTTTTCTATGTTCTGGGAAAATGATGGGGGCAAATCCTAAAATTTAAAGCCAAGCAATGCAATCCATTTTTGTTTCGATGGCGCAATGTCGGTTTTTTTTGATTTTGTTACAAGGATTGAATGAAGATTTGTCTAACGATTAATCCGTGATTAAACGTTTACCCAAACAAATCACTTCAACCTCTTCATAGCCCAATTGTTCATAAAAATTTTGTACGTCAATGTTGTCTTGTCGAATCAGTAATTGAAGTTTTGGGCAGCCTAAAGCAATTAAGCGTTTTTCTAATTGTTGAATGAGGGCGGTAGCGACGCCATTACGTTGAAAATGTGGATGTACGGCAAGATAATTGACCCAGCCTCGGTGTCCATCATAGCCACCCATCACAGTTGCAATCAGTTGATCATCTTTGACTGCCAACAAGAATAATTGGTCGCGTTGCGCTAGTTTTCGAAATATATCAATTTCAGGATTATTCCATGGACGGGTCAGATCACACAGTTCCCAAAGTGCAATCACATCGTCTAAATCAGATTCGAGATAGGGGCGGATAATAAACATAATTTTTGTTTTAGCATGTAATTTGACCAATTTAGATTAGTCGAGTTTTGCAGACTTGATAAGTCATATTGAAAAATAAAAGCCATAAAAAAACGCTCCGAAGAGCGTTTTTTTAGTTCACTGTCAATTAAGCAGTTTTCACTTCAGGTTGAGCAGCTAACATATGGCCGTTCTCTTCGAAGTTGATGTGCCAAGACAATGCTTCACGTAGAAGGTGAGGTGTTTGACCGCCTTTTGCACATGCACGGTCGAAGTAATCGTTCAATGCTGCACGGTAGCTTGGGTGTGCACAGTTGTCGATTACAGCACGAGCACGTTCACGTGGAGCAAGACCACGTAAGTCAGCAAGACCTTGTTCAGTAACCAAGATGTCAACGTCGTGTTCTGCATGGTCAACGTGAGAAGCAAATGGAACAACAGAAGAAATGTCGCCACCTTTTGCAATTGATTTAGTCACGAAGATCGCCAAGTGCGCATTACGTGCGAAGTCACCTGAACCACCAATACCGTTCATCATTTTTGTACCGCAAACGTGAGTTGAGTTCACATTACCGTAAATGTCAAACTCAAGTGCTGTGTTGATACCGATGATACCTAAACGACGTACAAGTTCTGGGTGGTTAGAAATTTCTTGTGGACGTAATACAAGTTTGTCTTTGTATTGTTCAAGGTTATTAAATACTTTTTCGCCATATTTCGCAGAAAGCGTAATAGAAGAACCTGAAGCAAATTTCATTTTGCCTGCGTCGATCAATTCAAATGTACAGTCTTGAAGTACTTCAGAGTACATGATCAAGTCTTCAAAGTTTGAATCTTTAAGACCAGTCAATACTGCGTTTGCAATTGAACCAATACCTGCTTGTAATGGACCTAGGTTTTTCGGTAAACGACCTTCTTCTACTTCTTTTTCAAAGAAAGCGATAAGGTGGTTTGCAATACCTTGAGTTTCATCATCAGGGGCAGTCACTGTAGATGGAGAGTCATGCAATTCGTTGTTAAATACGATACCTACGATTTTTGAAGGATCGATGTTGATTGCATGTGTACCAATACGTTCATCAACATGAGTCAATGGAATAGCTTGACGTGTTGGACGATATGTTGGGATATAAATATCGTGTAAGCCTTCAAATGCTGGGCTTAAGTTGGTGTTGATTTCAACAATCACTTTTTCAGCAAAAATTGCGAAGCTTGCAGAGTTACCTACAGAAGTTGTAGGGATGATGCCACCATCTTCAGTGATCGCAACAGCTTCAATAATTGCTACATCAGGCTTTTTAAGCTGAAGGTTACGCATTTGTTCAACTGTTTCAGACAAATGCTGATCGATGAACATTACTTCGCCTTTGTTGATCGCTTTACGTAATGTATTGTCTACTTGGAACGGTAAACGACGAGCAAGAACACCTGCTTCAGTCAATTTTTTGTCCAAATCGTTACCCAAGCTCGCGCCAGTAATTAGGGTAATTTTAAGAGGATTAGCATGAGCCTGTTGAACCAACGCTAAAGGTACAGCTTTCGCTTCACCTGCGCGTGTGAAACCACTCATACCTACCGTCATACCATCCTGAATGAATTCAGCAGCTTTTTCTGCGCTGATAACTTTGTCGTGAAGGGCAGCTAAACGGATGCGATCTAAAGACATCATATACTCTCGTGAAATTCTCAAAACTGATACGGATTGTACCGATCAAAAAAGCCATTTTGCATCCCTGTTAGGCTAAGGTCTAATTTTTTGAAAAAATGTGGGTATAAGATTTTATTATGATTTCTAAGTTGATGAATAATAAAGTTAAAAATACCAATGATTAAGGATTGAACAAAACTGTTCGTTGCTTTTTTGAACGCTTGTTAAAAGCGTTCAGTTAAACTTTGCTTAATTTTTTCCAATGGGCTGTTGTTTAATATTTCATCATTTTCGAGTTTTTGTAGTGGTAAAGAAATGATCGCTTCGAGTCCACCTTCTGCTCGATTGTGAATTGAAAGTTGACCTTCGTGAATATCCACAATACGTTTTACAATGGCTAAACCGAGTCCACTGCCTTGAATGGTACGTGCATCATTACCACGTACAAAAGGTTGCATCAGGTCTTCAATTTGGTCTTCAGGAATCCCTTCGCCATTATCGGCAACGCGAATTTGAATATGGTCACCTTCATATTCGGTAGACAGTTCAATCGGCTCGGCACCATAGCGTTTTGAGTTATTGATTAAGTTGCCTATTAGTCGTTTTAAGGACAGGCTACGTGCTTGAATAATCGGTAAGTCTTGGGGTTCAAAGCGAATATCTAAAGGTTTAAATTGAATCACTAATTCCTGCAATAGCGCATTTAAATCAGTATCTTGCGGAACTTCATCAGAGCCATCTCGCATATACGAAATGAACTGATTCAGAATCGCATCCATATCTTCAACATCGTAAATCAGACCTTCTTTTAGGAAGTCATCATCAGGCATCATTTCTGCGCTGAGTCGAATACGGGTCAGCGGAGTACGCAAATCGTGGGAAATACCGGCCAACATGATGCGACGATCACGTTCAGTTTGTTCCAGCGTGTAGACCATGTGGTTAAAGGCTTGGTTTACTTCACGGATTTCTTGTGGCCCATGGTTGGTTTCTAAATAAGGAGCAGTGCCTTGTTTACTATAGTTGTTTGCCGCATCTTGTAAACGTTTTAGTGGACGGTTGAGCTGACGAACCAAGGTTAAGATAATGATGCCAGCAATCAGCGGAATACCCAATAACCAGCCTAAAATCAGCTCTGCGCTATAGTTGGCATAGGTTTTTAAAGGCTCGCGAACCCAGTTGCCATTCATTTCTGGAGTTTGAATCCAGATGCGTGGGTCAGGTTTAAATTGGAAATACACGGTCGCATTATCAATGCGCATTTCTTTGGCCAGTTTCTTTTCAATTTGATTGGTAAAGAACTCTGCAATGACTTTGTCTTTGACGTTGGGGAATTCTTTCGGATCGGTCACATATTCGATCCCGACACGGTTGCGCATCCAGTCGTCGACATCCACTTCGGCATTGTTATGAAAAATCCGTAAATCAGGATTGTTAATGATTTCAAGTTCGACCGCGAGGTAACGAGCATGTTGTTGAATTTCGGGTAAATAGAGTGTGCGCCAAAAGAACCATAAGGACATAAACAGGCTAAAAAACACCACAAATAAGACCAATACGGTGGTCCGCATGGCTGCAGAGCGGGGTTTGATTTTATCGAGGAAGCGTTCCCAAGGTGTCCGTTTTTTTTCGGAGTAGGTAACGTAGTCGGTAAATTCCTGTGGGTCGATGGGTTCGAGTTTCACGCAGAATCCTTTAAGCAAATTTTTTTGAAAGGCAGTTTTTATTCTTTGCGATGGAATCTTACTGCTGGAACGTTTTTTGGGAGGAGTTCGTTATGTTACTTTTTAAAAAAGTAACCAAAATTTTTGCCATTCGCTGAACTCGCGCACATTACTTTTATTCATTCAATTTCAAGTGGCTCGGACAGCAGCGAATGGCATTTCCGGACATGAGGTACGGTGACTCGATTCTCAGGTCTTATTTTATAGCTTATTCAGCACCATCTGGAACAAAAACATAACCTACGCCCCAAACGGTTTGAATATAGCGCGCACGTGCTGGGTTTTCTTCAACCAAACGACGCAGGCGAGAAACCTGAACGTCAATTGAACGCTCCATAGCACCCCATTCACGACCACGAGCAAGATTCATTAACTTGTCGCGTGTCAGTGGTTCACGAGGATGTTGAACTAATGCTTTAAGTACAGCAAATTCACCCGTTGTTAATGTGACGACTTGACCTTCACGGGTTAATGTACGAGTAGACAGGTCGAGTGACCACGGACCAAAAGACACCACTTCCATTTGTTGGCTTGGTGCGCCCGGAACTTCACGCACTTGACGACGCAATACGGCACGAATACGTGCCAAAAGCTCATTCGGGTTGAATGGTTTTGGTAAATAGTCATCTGCACCGGCTTCAAGTCCAGCAATACGGTCTGAATCACTACCACGAGCGGTCAGCATAATGATTGGGGTATCGATGCTAGATTGGCGCAGACGGCGACAAATACTCAAGCCATCTTCAACAGGTAACATAAAGTCGAGCACAATCAGGGAAAAGAGTTCCCGCTGCAACAGACGATCCATCTGAGTCGCATCATGTGCGGTTTTGACCACAAAACCTTTATCTTCTAGGAAGCGTTGTAAGAGGGTGCGTAGACGCACATCATCATCGACAACCAGAATGCGTTCGACTCGGTCGGTTTCGGCTTGTACGGCATCTGTTTTTTCAGCAGGTACAACTAAACTCATGACGTGCTCCTTATTCTTTATTGTCATCGTAAACAAAAAGTCGATTTCACTTGAGTATACGATTCATTTATATAAATTTACTATGCTCTAAAGCAACAAATATTGCAGTTAAAATCAAGACATAGATACCAAATGTATACATGTTGTTCGAATCAGTTTGCTTGTCTAAGTCTCGCTAATTTGCTGTTTCATAGTCAGTTTCGTAAAAAAATGTGTATTTGAGATGAATTGGCATTAAAAACCACGAATAAATTTATAAAAACAATTGTGGATTTTATGGTCTTGGTCTTTATAATCATGGCTTTTAGAACTTATCCTTGCAGGGATCTAATACGATGACTGACTTAGTTCAGCAGTTGGCAAAAGAAATTGCCGTACGTCCAAATCAAATTGAAGCTGCCATCAAGCTCATTGATGAAGGTGCCAGTGTTCCATTTATCGCACGTTACCGTAAAGAAGTGACGCAAGGTCTGGACGATACTCAATTACGTCAGCTCGATACACGTCTGACTTACCTGCGTGATTTATTTGAGCGCCGTGAAAAGGTAATCGAATCTCTAAAAGAACAAAACAAGTTATCTGATGACTTACTTGCTCGTGTGAATGCAGCAGAAACGAAAAATGCTTTAGAAGAGATTTACGCGCCGTACCGTCCAAAACGTACAAGTAAATCATTTAAAGCCAAAGAAGCGGGTTTAGGCCCAATCGCTGAAAAAATCTTTAATGAAGCGGTTGATCCAACCGAAGCTTTAGCTGGTTTTAGTCATGAAGATTATGCTGATGTTGAAAGCCAATTAGACGCGATTCAACACATTTTAATTGATGACTGGGCACAAAATATTGCATTAACCACTGAGCTAAAAGCGACATTTGCGAAAACTGCAGTGTTGAAAAGTTTAGTTGCAAGTGATGAGAAAAAGGAAGTCGGTAAAAAATTCCGCGATTACTTTGATTTCTCTGAAAGCTTAAACAAAGTCCCTTCACACCGTTTACTGGCGATGCTCCGTGGCCGTCAAGAAAATGTCTTGGGCTTAAAAGTCGATGGTGAAGATGAAGCACCATTGGTTCGTATTGAAACTGAATACAATATAGAAACAGCTCAGCCACAAGCGCGTGCAGATTTCTTAAAACAAACAGCAAAACTGTTCTGGTTGGGCAAAGTACGTCCTGCTATTGAGCATTCATTATTGACTGAAAAACGTTTGGCTGCCGAAGCTGAAGCGATGGATGTATTTGCTGAAAACCTACGTCATTTATTACTTTCTGCACCAGCAGGCGCGCGTACCACTCTGGGTGTTGACCCTGGTATCCGTACGGGTGTGAAATTGGCTGTTGTCAATGCATCAGGTGATGTACTTGCACACAGTACTATTTACCCGTTTGCCCCGAAAGAAGATAAAGCTGGTTCAGTTGCTGAACTTGCGCGCCTTTGCCGCGAATTCAATGTTGAATTAATTGCGATTGGTAACGGTACTGCAAGCCGTGAAACTGAAGCGGTTGTGGCTGAAATGATGGCAGCAAATACAGACTTGAACTTGATTCGTGTGTCAGTATCTGAGGCAGGCGCGTCGGTTTACTCAGCATCTGAATTGGCGTCAAATGAATTGCCAGATTTAGATGTATCGATCCGCGGTGCTGTATCGATTGCACGTCGTTTACAAGATCCATTGGCGGAGCTTGTGAAAATTGATCCGAAATCGATTGGTGTGGGTCAATACCAACATGACGTGAACCAAACCGGTTTGGCAAAAACACTAGAAGCAGTAGTTGAAGACTGCGTGAACTCAGTTGGTGTAGATGTGAACACAGCATCATCTGCAATCTTGGGTTATATCGCGGGTCTAAACAAAGCGATTGCACAGCAAATTGTTGAATTCCGCAAAGAAAATGGTCGTTTTGATAACCGTCAAAGTTTGAAGAAAGTACCTCGTTTAGGCGAACGTACCTTTGAACAAGCAGCAGGTTTCTTACGTATTCAAGATGGTTCTGAACCATTGGACGCATCTGCAGTTCACCCTGAATCTTATGGTTTAGTAGAAAAAATTGTGGCAGCGAAAGCAACCACCGTCAAAGATATTATTGGTAATACTGAAATTATTCGCCAAGTAAACGCCGAAGAATTTGTGAATGACCAATTTGGTTTGCCAACGATTCAGGACGTTTTATCTGAACTTGAAAAACCAGGCCGTGACCCACGTCCAGAGTTCCGCACGGCTAAATTCCGTGAAGACATTACTGAAGTGGCGCAGTTGACTGAAGGTTTACAGCTTGAAGGTGTGGTTACGAATGTAACCAACTTCGGTGCATTTGTTGATGTAGGTGTTCACCAAGACGGTTTAGTGCATATTTCTGAACTTGCAAATGAATTTGTTGCAGATCCGCACAAAGTCGTAAAACCAGGTCAAATTGTTCAAGTTCGTGTACTAAATGTCGATGTTGAACGTAACCGAGTGAACTTGTCTATGCGTGCTGAAGGCGCTGTTGCGGCAAAACCACAACGTCAACCACGTCGTGACAATGCACAGCAAGAGCAACGCGGTGAGCGTAAGCCACATGCGAAACGTCCACAGCAGTCTCGTCCTCAAGGCGACCGCCCACAAGGTCATAAAAAACCTCAAGCAGCGAAACCACAAGAAAATAAAATTGGTGGTTTAGGTGCATTGTTATTACAAGCAGGGATTAAAGGTTCGAAGTAATCTTTAACTGTTAAAAAACCTCCCAAATGGGAGGTTTTTTTATTTCTATTACGGCCTATCAAAGATAAATGAGCTGAATCTTAAACTTCGAAATAAAGTGTAAAAATCACACAAATCACGTATCAAAACACACTATAGAATCGTTCGATTGTCAGACAATATAAGTCACGCCATAAAGTGGTCACAAACTTTAGGCTTTACATACTTACATCTAATTATTTGATATTTATTATAAACGGTAAAATGATGACATCTAAAATTGAACGACATCGATTTCATATTCACGACTTTTTATCTGGAACAGTGGTATTTCTCGTGGCTTTACCGCTATGCCTAGGTATTGCATTGGCTTCTGGCGCACCGATTCTCTCTGGCATTATTGCCGGCATTGTCGGTGGTATTTTAGTTGGGGCACTGAGTGGCTCACATATCAGTGTTGCAGGGCCAGCAGCAGGTTTAACAGCAGTCATTTTGGTACAGCTAGAATTACTGGGCGGCAACTATGCCGCCTTTTTATTGTGTATTGTTTTTGCCGGTATCTTACAGATTGGATTTGGCTTATTTCGGCTCGGTTTCTTTGCCAACTTTATTCCGAACAATGTCATATTGGGTTTGTTGGCAGCTATCGGGCTGATTTTGATTGGGAGTCAAATACCTTATTTGTTTGGCTTGAACCAATTTTCATGGTCTGTGCCGTGGCAGTCACAGCCGCTCGATTTGCATTGGGATATCGGTGCCGTTCTGATCGGTATCGGTAGCCTTGTGCTGATGTTGCTATGGGAACAGAGCCCATGCAAAAAATGGGTTTTGCCTTCAGCCTTGGTTGCTGTAGTCATCGCTGCACTATGTAATGCCGTGTTGGTGCTTAGTGGCTCGTCTTTTGCAGTTCATCCATCAAATCTCATCCAACTTCCTAACCTTTGGGATCAGCCACAAAATGTGATGATCTTTCCGGATTGGACCGCATTAAATAATCCTCTGATTTACACAGGGGCTATCACTTTGGCGGTTGTGGCGTCATTAGAAACTTTATTGAATTTGGAAGCAGCAGATAAATTGGATCCGCATAAGCGCTCTTCACCCCCCAACCGAGAGTTATGGGCGCAAGGCATCGGCAATGTCGTTTCGGGTGCTATAGGCGGGATGCCGCTAACTTCAGTAATTGTTCGTAGTTCGGTCAATGCCAGTGCTGGAGCTAAAAGTAAATGTTCTGCCATCTTTCATGGCATATTGCTCTTGTTTGCCGTACTGTGTTTAGTGCCTTTGATGAACATGATTCCGCTTTCAGCATTAGCCGCAATTTTAATCCTCACTGGGTTTAAACTGACACATCCCAAATTGTTTAAACAGTTGTATTTAAAAGGTTGGAAACAATTTATTCCTTTTATCATTACCTTACTGGCGATTTTATTCACAGACTTATTGCTCGGAATCTTGATTGGTTTAGCCAGTAGTGCGGCCTTTATTTTATATGCCAATTTTAATAAGGGACTGAAGGTGTATAAAGAGCATCATTTACATGGGGTGATTACACGGATTGAATTGCCTTCACAAGTTAGTTTTCTCAACCGGTCGGCATTAATCTCGGCATTGGAACATATCCATCGGGGCGAACAAGTGGTGATTGATGCCACACATGTGAGTGATATGGATGCTGATATTTTCCAACTCATTCAAGAGTACCAACAGGAAAAGGCGGCGCAACGTAAAGTGCAAGTACAGTTGATTGGTTTCAAGGCACATTATGCCGATGCGCAGGAGGCGGCATTAGATATTGATATCAGTACCGCAGCTTTACAGCAACGTTTGACCCCAGAGGCCGTGCTCGCTTTGCTTAAAGCAGGCAATGAGCGGTTTGTACAAAATGAGCGTTTGCAACGAGATATCTATCGTCAACTGCGGGTGACCGCTGAAGAAGGGCAGCATCCGATTGCGGCAGTGTTAGGTTGTATGGATTCTCGTGCGCCGACTGAAATGATCTTTGATGTTGGAATTGGTGATTTATTTAGTTTACGTATAGCGGGGAATGTCGCGGGGCAAAAAGTTTTGGGTTCATTAGAATTTGCCTGCGAAGCCAAAGGCGCCAAAGTGATCGTGGTGCTTGGTCATACGGACTGTGGTGCGGTTAGCAGTGCTTGTCAGTTGCATTTAGCTGGTCAATCGATTCAGAGCCTGACGCGTATGCCACATATTCAATATGTGCTGGGGCCACTCAATGAGTCTGTATCGCGTGTTGCCGAATTGATGCAACTACAAACGCTGAGTCCGGCATTTTTAGAGCAAGTGACGCAAATGAATGTGCATTACAACATCCGCTATATTTTGCAAAATAGTGAAGTGCTACAGCAGTTGGTGCAAGAAGGTAAAGTGGCGATTGTTGGTGCAGTGTATGATGTAAAAACTGGACGGGTTAATTTCTTCGGATAAATAAAATCCGATGACATAAAAAGGATCATCATGAACACATGATGATCCTTTTTATTGAACTAAAATACATTAGCGAATCATCGGTACAATCCAACTGGTAATGATCAGCAAAATACCGAAATGTCCCAATTTACGGGTGACATATACCAATTTTGACGGCTTTTGTTCCAATTGTTTCGCATAGTCTTCGATGCTAATGCCTTGTTTTGCATTACTGGTAAATAAAAACACCGCCAAATCGATACAAATTAAAATGGTACCGACATCTGCTACCACTTCCATTAAATCGTATTGGCCGCTGATCAAGGCGGTTAACACTTGATAAACAAGGAAAAGTGCAAAAGCGATGCAGGCATACTGCAAAACAGTTAAAAATATCCGCATAAATCTATACTAAATAAGCTCAAAATTCTGAAACAGGATTATAGCGTCCCTCGCAAGAGATTACTGTAACGCTTAGAGTGCTTGCATGACTGCTGGGAAGTGTTGCTTCACAACCATTTCCAAAAACTCATCGCCCATACGCTGACTTTCAGCCACACATTGGTTCCACATTTTAATCCGTTGTTGGTTGTCTAAGCCTTTGAGGGTAAAGTCTTTACGGTCAGGCAGTCGGCCAAGCGGCAAGCTTGCAAGGTATTCTTGTGAAGGTGATAGTAACAGGGTACGCGCCTGATTGTCTGGATTAGCCTGACGTTTAAATAATTTATCAAACCAACCGGGGGTGATGCTATCTGTGAAATGTGGATACAGTACGATGCCTTGACTTTGGAAGGGCAGGTCAATGTGATAGTCGATTAGGCCGCCATCGCGGTAACTGCCTTGTGGTGCATCAGGGATATCACGGATCGCGGCCATAACACCAGGAATAGATGCAGATGCCATAAGCCACGGCATAACACTATTTTGAGTCAATGCATGATAATGCGTGGTAAAGCCATCATCTGCCACGGTAAATTGATGACCTGACACAGGCTGACTAATCACACGCTGCATGAAATAACGACTGTGTTTACGTGCAAGCGCTGTTGTGCCCACGATCCCTGCGACAGAGGCTAACAGCGGCAGGGCTTTATCACTTTGGAAAATATGCTGAGCTTTGACTGAAAGCACAGTGAGGTGATAATCAGGATGATTAACCAGTGCAGCTTCTTGACCTTGAATCAAATCGATCAGCATGCCACGACACACATCGCTGACTTCTTGACGACTCATCTTTTTATGAAAGCTCAGATTGGTATACAGCTCAGAGAGGCGTTTCGTGCCTTCGATAGCTCCCCAAGCAGCAATACTGGCAAAGCGCCAACTGCCAATCGATGAACCAATTAAAGTACGCTTTTGTTGCGCACGTGGCAAAAAGTCAGCAAAAATCGCCTGATCTAAACCTTGAATACCAATGCCTTTCGGGCCACCAGCAGCACCGGGCAGGATATCCACTTGAGCAGCGTTTAAACCCTCTTGCTCAATCAGTTGGCGGGCTAAATGGCCAGCACGGATATTGAGCGCAGGCGGTTTTTTTTGCAAAATTTGAGTCATGGCAGTCGCTTAAAATACAGTCGTAGAATTATTCTAGTGCGTTTTTGCACAGACCCAATGGCTGAAACTTACGACAAATGACTTCTCAGTCATATTAGGGCACCGCTCACGAATCCTGTAATAATTGTTCATTATGCCGATGCAATTGAAACAAACTAAGGCAGACGATTGCCCATGTCGCCATAGGGAAGACCGCCCAAGCAAATAGATTAATGATAAAAACCACGGCCCCAGCTAATAACCAATAATTTAACCCGGCCATCAGTTTTTGCTGTGGCAAACAAAGTAGGAATAAACAGGGAAGTACCTTAAAGAGAATGATCCACCAAAATGCAGCGCTATGTTGCATCCGATACAGGGTGGTGTTGGCTGTCGGTTGCCAGTTTAGAAAAGGCATGTGCATATTTAATTGAACCAACACATCGAGCAGGGTCGAAAAACTATACAGCAAGGCCGTTGCACATGCTCGGAGTGGATTTCGACCATACAGTACTCCTAAATAACTGTATGACATGGCGTTCAGCCTTATTTAAATTTTTTTTTATAGCTTTAAGCCCTTTATTGTCAAAAGGCTTAAAGGATTTATGGATACATCAAGATCATTTAAATACAGATTATTTAAACACACGCCAAATGGCAAGTAAGCTTGAAAGTGCAATTAATACGATGGAAACGTACCATGGCGCAATTATCGCTATGGATAGGAAGATGGCCATAACACTGCCAAAGACCCAACTACGCTTTTGCTGATGTTCCATTTGCAAGCGCATGCTTTGCAGTTCATTCAGTTGTTTAGCATGCCAAGCCGACTGATTTTTTAAACCATTCAGACTGTCGATCATCAAGGTTGGTAAATCTTGCGCACCTAAAAGTAAGTCTGGAATTTTTTGTCCGAGTTCTTTTAAGTTTTTCTGAGGATTCATTTGGGCTTTAATCCAATCGGTGAGGATTGGTTTTGCCAAACTCCAAATATCCAATTCAGGATAGAGATCAGTTCCTAAACCTTCGACATGGACCAAGGTTTTGAGCAGCAACATGAGTTGTGGCGGAATCTCTAAATGGAAACGACGCGCAATATCCATCACTTGAATCAGAATGCCGGCGAAGTCCAATTCATGCATTGGTTTAGAGACCATTGGGCCAACTGTGCGACGCATTTCACGTGCTAAGGCATCTTGATCTGTACCCGGTGGAATCCAACCCGCTTGATGCACGATTTGAATCAGCTGCATAAAGTCGCTGTTCATAACCGCAAGTAGCATGCGTGCTACGGTCATTTGGTCGTGCTTTGAAAGCTCACCCATAATCGCGCAGTCCAAGGCAATAAAGCGTGGATTGCTAGGATTGATGGTTTCGACGAAGACATTCCCCGGATGCATATCGGCATGGAAGAAGTTGTCGCGGAACACTTGGGTAAAGAAAATGGTGAGCCCTTTTTCGGCTAAATCTTTACGATCCATGCCCAAGCGATCAAAGGTCGCAATATCTGAAATGGGTACACCCGTAATACGTTCTTCGACCATGACATCACGGCAGTCCATATAGACTTCAGGCACGTACATCATGCTTGAACCAGTGAAGTAATGACGCATACGACGGGTGTTATCCGCTTCTAAAGTCAAATCCAACTCATTGAGAATAATTTGACGGTAGTCCTGAATAATTTCAGATAAATGCAGGGCACGAGCGGCTTCTAGACGTTTTTCAAGGAACTGACCAAGCCACTCTAATATTTCAAAATCTTCCAGAATTTGATTGCGAATATTTGGGCGAGTCACTTTTACCACGACTTCACGGCCATCATGCAGGGCTGCAGTATGCACTTGTGCAATAGATGCTGCTGCTAAAGGCTGCTCGTCAAAGCGTGCAAATAAGGTATTCACATCCGCTTTGAGTGATTCCTGAATACGCATTTTGGCAACGTCATTCGAAAAAGGTTTTACACGGTCTTGTAGTAGTACCAATTGCTGTAAAACTTCAGGTGGAATCAAGTCACGACGGGTAGACAGTAATTGCCCCATTTTAATGGCCAGCGGGCCCATCTCTTCCATGGCTTCTTTGAGCTTGAGCGGATTTTTACGCTCGCGGCTTGACCATGCCGCAGGGTGCATACGAATGAGAGAAAGAATATGACGGGCTTTTTCCGGTAATTCTTCCGCAGGAAACAACGTGTCGAGTCTATAGTGCGCAGCGATGCGCCAAAGGTCGAGTAAACGTGAAACGTGCGGAATCATATGTGCAATTACCTAGTCTTAAGTGTTGTCTTGTAATGAGTCAATTTGGCTATGCAGTTGCTGAATTTTTGCTTCTGCACGGTCCAGATTTTGATTCAAAATTCGTGTGTCTTGATTCAGGTCATCCATCTGCCAACGTGGGGCAAACAAGCCAGAATCTTCTTTTAACGCGTCTTCAGCAAAGAACAAATGGCTTTGTAAAGTACGTTTGAGATATTTGGGTGCAAGTTGCAACTTACCAATTTCATGCGCAAGGCTTGGACCTATCCAAGGGCTTAAATGCGAAGCTAAATCGGGCTCAGCTTGCTGCATAATGCGTTGGATATCCTGCAATAAATGATAATCACCTTGCAATGGGATATTGCCGACATCGTCAGCCAACAGCAGTTTAAGGAGCTCGACGACCGTTTTGACATGCAAGGTCGCCGTTGCTTCGGTCGTACTTGACTGCTGCTCGTAAGGACGTTGCTCAAAGATAGATGCGGTTTCAGAGTGTCCTGTTGGCGTCGGTTCTAAGCGAACTTTCTGATTGTCAAAAAACACATCCACCGACAACTGTGGTGAATCGATCACCACACGAAGCATTTTGCCTTGCAATTCATTCAGTTGGATGCGAGTAATAGCATCCAGATCAATGAAATGATGAATTAAGCGTTCAACTGCACCAAGTGCGAGAATCGACCACATAGTTCAGCCTGCAGTATTAAAGTTTGAAACCACGATGTACGGCTACGATACCACCTGTTAAGTTGTGATAATCACAGTTTTGGAAGCCTGCATTTTCCATCATACCTTTAAGAGTACGTTGGTCTGGGTGCATACGAATTGATTCTGCAAGGTATTTATAACTTTCAGAGTCATTTGCTACGATTTTTCCCATAATTGGTAATGCAGTGAATGAGTATAAGTCATACAGTTTTGAGAATGGTTCAAATACCGGTTTAGAGAATTCTAAAATCAGTAAACGACCACCTGGCTTAAGAACGCGGTACATTGCAGCAAGAGCAGCATCTTTGTCAGTCACGTTACGTAGACCAAATGAAATGGTTAATAGGTCAAAACTGTTGTCTGCAAAAGGTTCTAAAGTTTCAGCATTGGCCAAAACGAAATCGACATTGGTACAACCAGCATCAATTAGCCGGTCACGACCGACATTGAGCATCGATTCGTTAATGTCTGAAAGCACCACATGACCTGTCGGACCAACTTCACGACTGAACACTTTAGCAAGGTCACCTGTACCGCCTGCAATATCCAGTACGTGCTGACCGCGACGAACACCTGACATGTTAATGGCAAAACGTTTCCATAGACGGTGAATACCAAATGACATTAAATCATTCATGATGTCGTATTTCGCAGCCACTGAGTGGAAAACTTCCGCGACTTTTTGCGCTTTGTCTTCGCTGCTCACGGTCTGATAACCAAAGTGTGTGGTTGGCCCAACATTACCTGTGTTCGCGCCACGTGGCAGATTATATTTGGGTACTGAACCTGTCACAGGTGTGTCGGTCAGACGTTGTTCTAAAGATTGTTGCTGACCTTGCGCTGTCCCTTGTGGTAAAGGTTCAGTTAAGAATGGACTCGCTTTGTCTGTATTTTGTGCCGACTCAGGTGTAGGGACAGGCGTTTGATTCTCGTTAGACATTAGAGTCACTCCTAACTTATAAATAGGGTTAATGTTGCTTTGTAAGCATGATGACAGATTCTCTGTTGTTATACAGCAGTCATTTGCATTTGTTGTGAATAATATACAGAAAAAATAAGGGGCTGCTGTAATTGCTTTGCAAAACCCCTATAAAAAATCTGAATTCAGCTTTGAGCGCCCTGTTTGTTTTATATCAAATGTGGGCTGAATGGGGATGATAATTTTGTTAGGCCGCCGGCTGAAACGGGTTAGGGTCTCCAGCATGTACACGGTCAATGATTTGACGTTCTACAGTGGTAAATTCACGCACAAATTTTTCTGCTGACTTAAGTGGTTTCATTGCGAGAAAGCCATCTTGCATAAAGTCATACATCACTTCGAAGTTATATTTTATTGCTGCGCCTTTGCACATCTTAAAGGCGGTATAGACCATAAATGAGCGCATATATTTATCTAGATTACGACCTAAATCGTCCAATAGTTGCAGCTGTAACATACGGTCCTTGCCCTGATCAAGCTTAAGATAAGTCTGGCGCATCATTTCATCGGTTAGGGTCAGATTGGATGGATAATCTTCTAATAATTGCATGGCCACTTGTTCATCAAGCTGTACGGCTAAAATGGCAAGTTGTACGCCCGAAGTACCAGTCTTTATAGCATTGTCTGGAATCAATTTTTCAGCTTTGTGTGCATAGCGCGTGAGACGAGCAATTTGTGCTGCTAATGCATCAAAATCAGGACCGCCATATAAACGATTAATAAAATATTCAGACATCAGCACATTGTGTTTTTCAGCAAATTGTATGGCATGTGTGCGTTGCATACGCTGTTTTTGCCACTGCTGGACATCTTGTAAACGCTGTAAAATTTCTGGCTTTTTGTGGTAGTTCAACTGGTAATACAGTTCAAGTAAATCATCTAATACTGCAAGTTTGGACATTGAGTGTCTCAATTATTTTTTAGATGTTTGAATCTTAGTGGGTGTTGTAGCTTAGGGCTATGACAAAGTGACGAAATTACAGGTTAATCTGAGTCAGTTTGTTGCAGAAATGGTCATATTTTGCATTTCAGCATATACATGAAAGCATTGTTGTGTGATGAACGGCATGGTTATACTCAAAACAGAATAAAACCAAGGGTCCGCCATGAGCTTAAAAGAAACAGAATTTCAATTGATGGATGAAGAACAACTCTCGGTTGAGCTAATTGAAGCGCAATATCAACTGAAAAATACCAGCCGTCAGCCTAATGCCAAAAGTGTGTTGATTTTAGTCAGCGGAATAGAGCTTGCGGGTAAGGGGGAGGCCGTCAAACAGCTCCGTGAATGGGTCGATCCACGTTACTTAAGGGTGAAAGCGGATGCCCCGATCATATTTAATCCAAAACAAACCTTTTGGCAGTCTTATGCACGGTTTATTCCTGCCGAAGGGCAAATCATGGTGATGTTTGGAAACTGGTACAGTGACTTACTGAGTACCGCCATGCATGTGTCAAAGCCTTTGGATGAAACCTTATTTGATGAATATGTCGAGAACATGCGGGCTTATGAACGAGACCTAAAAAATAATCATGTCGATGTGATTAAGGTCTGGTTCGATTTATCTTGGAAATCTTTACAAAAACGTTTGGATGAAATGGACCCGAGTGAAGCGCGTTGGCATAAATTGCATGGTTTAGATTGGCGCAATAAAAAACAATATGACAACTTGCAACGTTTACGTCAGCGTTTTAGTCATGACTGGATCATTATCGACTGTGAAGATGAGCAAGTCCGTGATCAACAATTTGCACAGTATATTTTACGCACTTTAAAACATTGTCCAACACATGAAACTAAAGCGGTAGGGCGTTGGAAACAAGCCAAAACACCACAGGCTTTATTGGAGCCAAGTACAGTCATCGCTGATGAAGCCGATTATAAAAAAGAATTAAAAAAATTAAGCCGTAAGGTGGCTGAAGCTTTACGTTTTGATTCACGCAACGTGGTGATCGTGTTTGAAGGGATGGATGCCGCAGGGAAAGGCGGAGCAATTAAACGTATTGTTAAAAAGTTAGACCCACGCGAATATGAAATTCATACCATAGCAGCACCTGAAAAATATGAACTACGCCGTCCTTACTTATGGCGCTTTTGGAATAAAATTGTCCCTGAAGAGAAAATCACGATTTTTGATCGCAGTTGGTATGGTCGTGTTTTGGTTGAGCGGATTGAAGGATTTGCTAATACCGTTGAATGGCAGAGGGCATACGATGAAATTAATCGCTTTGAAAGGGACCTATATAACAGTCAAACGGTTGTCATCAAGTTCTGGTTAGCCATTGGAAAGGATGAGCAAGCAGCAAGGTTTAAAGCTCGAGAAGAAACCGCGCATAAGCGTTTTAAAATTACTCCAGATGACTGGCGGAATCGTGACCGTTGGGATGACTATCTCAAAGCTGCTGCAGATATGTTGCAACGCACGAATACAGAATATGCGCCGTGGCATGTGATTGCGACCAATGATAAGCATAGTGCTCGTTTACAAGTGCTAAAAACGATTTTAGCGCAGTTGAAAGCAGATTGATTTTATGAAAAAAGCCACGCAATTCGTGGCTTTTTTCTTCATTTTCAAAACTCGCTCATTTTCAGATTTACTTCATCTTTAGATCTATGGTTTAAATCACTTTGATTCTTAAATCTTGTTGATGCGCTATACATCGTTTCGTTAACCATTGTTAGGTGTTGGGACAGGTTGGTTCGGAAATTTCTGTTGAATACGCTTCGCCAATTGGTAGCTTTCTTCTACATGGGTTTCAGCGACTTTTTTCATCACAATATAACCCAAACTGGCTGCCACCAATTGTCCACCTAATGGAATAAATTTAGTGACTTGTTTGGTAATATATTTTGCAGCAATGTTATTTAGCGATTTTTTCATCGCGGTTCGTGCAACCACTAAACCAGAAAATTCGACACCACGTTTACGCAGTTCTGTCCAATGAATTTGTTTGGTTTTTGGATCATACACACTAATTTGATCTGGTGCTAAACCAAAACGCGCATTAATTTCTGGAATGAGCTGTGACAAAATTCCGACGTCAATCACCACATCCAAAAATGGCACAGGAATAATGGCTGCACCTGCTGAAAAATAAGCACGTTTTTTAACGAGCTCTAAGCATTCAGCGCGAATAATGTCCAGATTTAAGTTAGGGTCGATGGAATCAGGAATGTTATCAATTTTCATAAGCAAATACCCTTAATACTGGATTGGTTTTTTTCTCATAAAGTATCATTAAGATACTTGTTTAAAAGCATTTTTTGCAATCTATTCTCTTGTCAAAGTCGCATAGACAGCCCAAGATGTATAGTAAATAATCATTGTTGTTTTGTAGTAGTTGGTCACTCAGGCTGTAAAGGTAATCCATGGCAATACATGTAATTCAGAGTCAAAGAATCGAAGTTTTGGTGGATTGTCTAATCAAAAAATTGAAATCAAATCAGTCGACTAATGCATTATCTGTCTTGCAAGAACGGCATATCGTGGTACCCGATCAAGCCATTGCAGCATGGTTAGAAAAACAAGTTGCTGAAAAAATCAGTATTAGTGCCAATATTAAGCATCATCGTAAAATTTTAGGGTTGCAGTGGAAAGCCTACGATTGGGCCTTGCCTAACAAACAAGACCGTGAGCGAATTAAAGGTATCAACATGCCGCCATTGATTATGCAATGGCGTATTTATAATGCTCTAGCCGGTTTTATTGCGGCTGATAAGTTTGATGCTGCTCAGATTCCGACAGACGTGCAGCCCTTAGTTCAGCGTATTTTTGACAGCACAGCACAACTCTCAGATCGAAAAAAACGTGAGCAAAAGCGCCAAGAAATGTTGTACTGGATCGCTGCTCAAGTCACCCGGCTTTTTACTAACTACATGGCCTTTCGTGGCAGTTGTATTCATACCCCTGATGAAGGTGTTGAGCAATGGATTTGTCCACATTGCGATACCGACTGGCTAAAAGCGTGGAGTCATAACCAGCCATTAAATATTATGCAACTCACAGGTCTGAAACCTGAACAAGCTGATGAATATCTACCGACGCAGGCTCGACAACTAGAGCAGTGGCAGCGTTGGCTGTGGCATCAAGTATTCAAAAAAGATTTTAATGACCGTCAGGAAATAGACAATAAATTTTGGTTTGCCTTGGCGCATGCTGAGCAAAATCGGCAGCAGCAGTTTGATTTGGATGCTGAGGATGATGAACGCGATGATGATGAGCGTCATCAAACCTATAACGGTTTACCTGAACAGATTTTTGTCTTTACTACCTTAGAACTACCACCTGCACAACTCAAATTTTTGTATCGTTTGGCGGCGTATACCGAAGTACATTTGTTGTATTTCAACCCATCGCGTGAGTATTGGGCAGACATGGTCGATCCTGTTTGGAAAGATCGTTATAACCTAAAATTGCAACAGCGTTATATTGAACGAAATCCTAATGTCAGCACAGCGCAAATTCAGGCCTATCTGAGTACGACCAATGCGGAATTTCGTGAATCACAGCATTCATTATTGACTCGTTTAGGCAAACGTGCGCGGGATAACTTTGCATTATTGGTGAATATGTCTGGTGGCGAAGGCTGGGAAGATATTTTTCCAGATACTGAACCGACAACGCTGCTCGCTCAAATTCAATATGACATCATGACTCTAGAAGAGCCCGAACAGCATCAATATGCACTCGCGGGTTCAGATGAATCGATTCAATTTCATGTCTGTCATTCTAGCCTGCGTCAGTTAGAAGTTTTACGTGAGCAGTTGGTACATTGGTTGGCCGAAGGCTCGGAACAAGAGCCACGCCATCCGAGTGATATCTTGGTATTGGTGCCAAATTTAAAAGAACTGGAACCGCATATTCGGACGGTCTTTTCGACGACTCGAGGCATGGGTCGCAGTGCTGTGGATTTACCTTATATCCCAGTAAAAATTGCAGGAGTGGTTAGTCAAGATATTCAAAATGCATGGAAAGCCTTTGTTGGACGCATTGAAATTAGCCAAGGTCGTTTTACCGCAGAAGATTTTCACGATTGGTTGAATTTGAATGCGGTGCAAGAACTGTATCAGCTCGACCATGTACAAATGGAACGTATGATGGAACTGCTAATTCAAGCCGGTTTCCGTCGTGGTTTAGATGAACAGCACATGTTGGCTTATTTGTCTGAGCAAGACCGAGATTATCGTTATACCTTTAAATTTGCTTTAGACCGTTTGGCGTTAGGGATTGCGATTCCACAGCATGCCGTATTTGAGAATACTTTAAGTTTCGCAGGGGTGCAGAGTAGTGATTTTGAGTTGGTGCAAACCTTAATTCAGATCTATCAAGATATCAGTGCGCGTCGAGATTGGCTTAATCCTAACCTCAGTGCACAGACGGTCAAAGCGTGGTTGCAACAGCTAGATGCAGATTTAAAACCTTTTGTTGAAGCCAGTGGTCGAGCATTTGAAACCATACGCGGTGTGATGCGTGCAATGACACAACGACTGAAAAATGCCCAAAGTGAAAAAGTTGAGTCGCTACCAAATAGCTTTAATTTACCGCTATCTTTATTGCTCAAGGAGATACAACAAGGCATCGATGGTTCTGTCGACCAGATCGAACCAACTGGTTCAGTGACCTTTGCAGACATGGGTAAAATCCGTCAAGTCCCATTTTCACTGGTGGTGTTGTTGAACATGGATAGTGGAAAATTCCCACGTCGTGATCAGAAAGTACCTTTTGATTTAATGGATGTGTTTAAGCCAGTATTGGGTGATCGCTCACGTTTGGAAGATGATAAAGGTGCATTTTTAGATGCCTTGTTATTTGCCCGAAAGTCCTTATGGATTTTCTATAATGGCTTTGATGTCAATGGAGGTGAAAGTCGTGAACCATCATCTGTCATTTATGAGTTTAGCCAATTCCTCGCTCGAATGATTCAACCCCAGCAGTTAGATCAGCCACATGATGCCATGTTGGATTTGGATGGCTTACGAATTCCAGAGCAACTCGAACCGCTCTATCATATCTATCCGTTGCAGCCATTTGACCCGACAGGATTTCAGCAGTCGAAAAACGTACGATATAAAGATCAATGGTTTGCTGTGGCGGAACATATTTTAAATCAGTCTGGACAACGCCAACCCTGGATTAACCTTGATTATCCAGTGCATGATGCACAAGAAGTAAGGGTGTTAGATGGTCAGGAATGGATTAAAGATGTGGTATTCCCAGCTCGGGCATATTTGAAAACGCTTGGTGTGGCCAGTGTGTATACCGGTGATCAGTTACCACAGAAAGAGCCTTTATTACTTGACCGTTTACAGCAATACCATGTCCGTGAATTATTGCAAAAGCATTATGTGCAGCCTGCATCTCGTGTCAATCAAGCTGAGGATCAGAACTCTACGACTCCAACTGAACCAGATATAGCATTATTCCAAGATGTACTGCCTGTAGGACATAGCCAAATAGCGACTTGGAAGCTCAGTTTACAAGAGCAGGCACAGTTATTAGAGCGTTTGGATGGACGTTGTGTAACTGCGACCACTTTACAAAACTTACAGCTTGAACCGCATTTGATACTGAGCATCACCGTGCCTGAAGACTCTCAGAGTATGCATTGGTTAAGCTGTATGGCGTCTGGGGCAAAGCCTAAACGTCAGACGCAAACGTGGCTCGAATATCTACTGTGGTTGAGCTATTTAGACTTAGGCGATGAGGGCGCGACGTATCGTCGTGAAGTAATTTGTAATGATAAAAGTATAGTTTGTTGTGGTTTAAGCTCCGCACAAGCCAAGCTACAGCTCAGTGAATGGCTGGCGATGTGGAAACATGCACAAAAACGTCCTGTGGTGCTGCCTGCTGCCTTAATTCGCCAAGAAAAATGCACTTGGGTGGAAAATGAAACAGGCCAACTCATGCCAGATAATTTTGCAAAACTTCAAGAGGAATGGTTGAAAAATCATAGTTTTGGTGGTGTGGAGTTGGAGTCGAATGAAGCCAATAGCCACCATCGTGATTGGAGCTTTATTTTACAGCAACAAGCGGCAGATGAGCTTTTGGCATTGTCCTGTCGTTATTATGCAGAACGTTTATATCATGTGATGGATACCGAGGCGGATGACGGCCTAAAAAAACTCAATGTCATCAAGCCTGAGGTGAAAAAATGAACAAGCCACAGCAAACAATGAAAATGTCCACCAACCCGATTGCAGACATGAGCTTTACGGGACTGCATTGGATTGAAGCTTCTGCGGGTACTGGTAAAACCTATACGCTTTCCAGTCTGATGGTGCGGATTTTTCTCGATCGCTATATGCCGAATCAAGTCATTGCCACCACTTTTACTCGTAAAGCCACAGCAGAACTCAAAGCGCGGGTTCGACTGCGGATTGAAGAAACCCGTGACTTTATTTATAGCCTGTTAGCGGCTTCTCAAGATGAATTGGCCGAACTTCAGCAAAGTTTGAGTGACCCTTTGTATCAACAAATACTAAAAGATCATGGGCATCATTTAGATTATGCTTACAATCGGCTGAATGTGGTTTTACAACAATATGAAGAATTATTCGTTGGGACCTTGGACAGCTTTAGCCAAAAGTTATTACGTGAATTTGCCTTTGAAAGTGGTCGTATTGAACAGGTGCAAATCAGTGAAGATGAAGATCTACATATTGAACGTATTATTCATGATTTATTAAGAGATTGGATTCAGCAGCAGCCTGCGCATTTGATTGAATATTTGCTGTTGAATCATCAGTTGAAAGGCCCTGAATACTATCTGGGCGTGGTAAAGGAAAGTCTAAACTTCCCATCGGTGGATTTACGTGTCCCTGAATTACCCGAAAATGCTTTGGCACATTTTGAGGCGATGTGTCATCAGCTTGCGCAAATGCTGCCTGCTGCTCGTGTAGAACTTGCAGCGTGTTTTGATGCCGCAAGTCATTATAAGAACCTTGTCGACGCTCGACGTTTTAATAAAGGGGCATTCTTTGTCACCTTTAACACACGCATTCCCGAGTTTTTACAGCACTTTGAAGATTCGGGTAGCCAAGGGGTATTGACTCAGTCCGACGTGTTACAACCGACAATGAAAGCCATTCGTTCATTGTTTTATGATCCGAATAAAACTGAATTCAAGCCACGTGTATTTAAAGACAAAGTCGTTGAAGAGCAGCCAGATGTCTCAAAAGAATTTTATCAACATGCTTTTGTGCAACAACTCCGAGCGGTGCTCAATGCTTATGAACATATCAATCAAGCAGAACAATTTCTAAACTTTTATTTGGCACAGGAAGTCAAAAAGCGTTTACCTCAAGTGTTGTCCCACGCTGGCGAAACCACCTTTTCACAACAAATTAGGACCTTATTGGAAGCCTTACAGCAAAGCTCAGCAGCAGGGAAAGACAGTTTTGCCGCTCATGTTTTGGCACGATATCCGCTGATTTTAGTCGATGAATTTCAAGACACCAACCAAGATCAAGATGACATGCTATCCAGTATTTGGCGGGTCAAGGAGTGCTTACATCAGGGTTGTATGATTATGGTCGGCGACCCCAAACAGGCGATTTATGGGTTCCGTGGCGGTGACATGCTGACCTATCGTAAAGCGCGTCATGACATTCATGCCAAGGGTGGGCGTTGTTATACCTTGAACAAAAACCATCGTTCAGTCAAAAACTTGGTTGAAGTGGTGGATGCCTTGTTTCATCGGCAAATGGACTTTGGTGAGCAAGTTGAATACACCCCGATTCAAGCAGGTGAGCGTGAGCATCCGCCGTTGATTGATCATGATCAAGTCAATCCACAACCGCTGCGTTGGTTGGCTTTGGATGAAACGCTAAATGAAGCTGAACAAGTAGCTTGGCAGATTCAGTCATTACTCAACCAAGCTCAGCAAGGACATTTATATTTTCAAGACAACAATACCCAGCGAGCACTGACAGCAAACGATATTGCGGTCTTGGGGCAAAACCATTTCGACTTAGAGCAAGTGCAACAATGTTTATTGCAGCTGGGCGTTCCTTGTTATAAAGCCTCTCGGGACAGTGTCTATAAAAGTTCCGTCGCGCAAGATGTTGCCGCTTTGCTGACGGCGATTTTAAATCCTTATCAAGAAGCCAAGGTGAAACGTGCGCTGCTGAGCCGTTTATTGGGTTTTGATCTGAAACAACTGGTCGCACTCGAACAGCAGGCAGATGGACTGAGCGAAATTATCGAAAAACTCGAACAGATCCGACAAATTTGGAATGAGCAAGGATTCCGCAGCGCGTGGAATAGCTGCATGACGGTCTTTCAGGTGTGGACGCGTTTGGTGGCTGGGCAAAGTCGAGATAATGAACGCACAGTGGTGAATTTACGCCATATCGCAGAATTATTAAGTCAGCAAAGTGAACATTACACAGGTGCACATAAGCTTTATCAATGGTTTATTCGCCAAATCAATTTAGGCATCAATAATGAAAGCACCCAAGAGCGAAAATTGACTGGGCAATTGGGGGTGCAACTGATGACGATTCATGCATCCAAAGGCTTAGAGTTTGGTTGTGTATTTTTATTGGGAGCAAATGCAGGCTTAAGTGAAAAAGGCAATTTGAATTTTTCCCTTAAAGACAATCAGCAAAAAAGCCTTGGGTTAGAACGTGTGATTGCCGTGAAGTCTTCGGACTTACCCGAAGATGATATTCAACAAAATGATGCGCGCAATGAAGCAGAGCATCATCGCTTGTGGTACGTGGCGTTGACCCGTGCCAGTTATCGTGTCTATGCCGTGCTACGTCATCATGAAGTAGAAAAGAAACAAATGGCAGAAGCGCGTTCAGGACTGACTTTTTGGCGTGGAAGCGAACCTGATCTGTTCCAACATGCAGAAAGTGTGGATGCTGATGTTTTGCGTGCAGCACCACCAATTTTGACTCAGACTCAGGTTGAAACTGTTGTATTAGACGCGGAAGAAATTCCCAACAGCCATTTTTATCCACGGGAAACCACCAGTTTTACCGCGCTCACGCGCACGACGCATAAGGCACATATACAACGTGACCAACTGGCAGCGGTCATGACCGAGCCAGAAGACAGTGCTGCCGATGAAGTGGAACAAATTGAAATCATTGAAGCAGAAACTGCAGAGAAAATTAGCTGGATCAAACGGCATTTTCCAAAGGGAACCAAGCCCGGAAGTTTCTTGCACAAGTTGATGGAAAAAGTTCGATTTAGCACCCCAGAAGATAAGTTGGCCAAAGCCATCGCATCGCGTTTTCATAGTGATGTTGAGTTTGATTCGCCGCAAATATTGCAAAATTTGATTAAACAGTTTGGGCAAACGGCGAACCCTGAACAAGACGAAGCTGAACTGATTGAAGAAATGCAGGAATGGTACAGTCAAATCATTCATACACCGTTGCATGATGGTTTTAGCCTGCATCAGTTAAACGATGGTGAATACCGTTCAGAAATGGACTTTCATTTAAGTATGGCGGATCGTGCATTGGCAATACGTAAAATACGCATGCTATTTGAAAGCCTGAATGAGCCAGATTTACAGATACAAGATTTGAATGATGTGTTTACGGCACGCTATCTGACGGGGTCGATTGACTTGGTATATTATGATGGTCAGCGTTATCACATTGCCGATTATAAAAGTAATTTCTTAGGCGATCAGACCGCACATTATAATCATGCCTATATTCGAGAAAGTATGAGTCATTCTAGTTACTGGTTGCAGGCGGCTTTATATTTGGTGGCCCTACATCGTTATTTGAAAGCCGTGATGAAAGACTATGACATGAAGCAGCATTTGGGTGGGGCGAGTTATTTGTATCTTCGCGGTATGGATGGACAGTCCGATCGTGGGGTATATCACTGGAAGCCGGCGGATACATTCATTCAAAACCTCGATGCAATATTGAGCGAAAAGGTTGTGGCTAAAACGTGAATAAGCACGAAAAAGATAAAAATATTCACGCTGAAACAATAAGTTGCATTGTGGATAAGTTTGAGGATAACTGTGTGGAAAATGATCAAGAAGCCTTATCAGCACAGCCTTTGCACGCGGGACAAGAAAATACTGTAGAAACGCAGGTTTTAGTTCCCCAAAATACCCAAGAAAAAGCTGATTTAGATGCGGTTTTGCCGGATTGGATTGACTATTTAATCCAACATTATTTACCCGATCAGGCCAGTCATCCTGCTGCAAATCAGTTAATTCAACAATTGATGCAAGCCGTGGAAAAAGGCGATAGTTGTATTTTGGCCGAAGATGCGCAGATTCAATGTTTGGCTCAGATGGTTCAGCACGAGCAAGCTGAAAAAACACCTGTTGCGCCTTTTATTTTTGATTCACAGCGACTTTATCTTTATCGCTATTGGGCACTAGAAAATGCTTTAGCCAAGCAAGTTGCACGTTTAAAACAGCAAACAGAGCAAAATCTTAATCAAACGCAGACGCTTAATATTGAAAAGGATTTACTGACCGATCCCCATCAGATTCAAGCACTGCACATGGTGTGTCAGCACAATTTTAATATCATTACCGGTGGGCCTGGGACAGGTAAAACCTATACCTTGGCACGGATTATTGCCGTGTTGAATGAGCAAAATCCAAATTTAAGAATTGCGATGGCAGCGCCGACAGGAAAAGCGGCGCAGCGAATGGAAGAAGCCTTACAAGCAGCGTTTAAAGATCCTGCATTGCAGCATTATTCGATTATTCACAAACACTTGAAACCCGTAACTTTGCATCGTCTATTGGGATTAGGGACGCGCGCTATCCCGCGGTTTAATGAACGTCAACGCTTACCCTATGACGTCATTGTGGTCGATGAAGCCTCTATGTTGGACTTAAGTTTGGCGCAGATGCTATTCGCGGCAATCCCTCAGAACAGTAAGCTGATTCTATTGGGGGATGCAGAACAGTTGGCTTCGGTCGATGTTGGCGCTGTTTTGGCCAACCTTCAAGATGTTGATGCCTTACAAGCCAACCGTACCCATTTACAGACCAGCCGCCGTTTTGTACAGGGTGCAGCTATTGGTGAGTTTGCTCGTTTTATTCAACAACAAGAACAACAGCAAACAACCACAGAAGTTCTGGCGAAATTCGAACATCAGGTGGTATCTGCATCCGAACTTCAGCCGATTCAACTGACACCGAATATGAGCGATGTGATTCAGTTGCAATATCTCCCCGAAGCCACGAACAGTGCGGCACATTGGGCAAAATATTATGATCAACTGATGTATGGTTTTCAGCCCTATGTGGCATGGTTAAAACAATGGCCAGAGCAATCCGCTGAATATGCAGATTGGTTAGCCCAATTGATTCGTTATTTTGATGATTATCGAATTCTATCGGCCATTCGACATGGAAAATTAGGCTTACACGAACTCAATCAGCAGATTGAACTACGGGTCTTAAATGCCTTAGGTGTGTTAAAACAAGGGGATTGGTATGTCGGTCGTCCAGTCATGATGACCTATAACGATTATCAACTTGGACTATCAAATGGTGATATTGGGATTTGCTTAAAACGACCGATGACGGAAAAGTCGCAGTTTGAGGTTTATTTTCCAAGTTTGGATAAATGGGTTGTGGCAACACGGCTACCTAAAAGTATAGAAACCGCCTATGCCTTGACCATACATAAGTCTCAAGGTTCTGAATTTACCCATACGGCGGTAGTTTTGGAAAATCATGCAACTGAAATGATGAGTAAAGAGCTGATTTATACTGCTATCACTCGTGCAAAAAAAGTGGTGAGTTTACTTGTTGCAAAAGATGCATTGGCAAAAGCGCTTATAAAAAGAACAGCACGAGTTAGTGGTTTGTTAGAAAAAATTAACAATCACCTATCTTTGTAAAGCCTGGGAAAAATGTACCGTATTTTGTAAGAAATAGCTTACATTGATTCAGGAGATTTGCGCATAGAGCTTCTTAGAGCTTTTTGAGAAGATGACTTCACAGAAAAAGAACTCAACACGGATGGTTGAGTAAAATCGCAAAAGTATAAGAATAACGTCAAAAGACAGCGAACTTACAGTGAAGTAAGGAAATAGGAAACTTACAGCCGCTAAGCCTTGTAGTTTTGGGAGAGACTACAAGGCTTTTTTATGTATAGAAAATAAGAAATGCCTATATGCTGTAACAGAAAAGAAATAGAGATTAACCGATGTACGAAAAAGCTTACATATAGATACGAAAAATACGACTTTTATCTAACAGCCGTTGTGGCAAAATCTACCACATAAGGAAGTGCAAGTTAAAACATGGAATGTTTAACATAAGGACGCGGAAAAGCGCCACATAAAACAATAAATAATAAAACAATAACTAAAAAAGAAGAAACTACAGCGCAAAAAAGCCCGAGCCCAGCTCGGGCTTTTTTTTAATCATTCCAGTTTGAGTTTTGTATTCTAAACATCGAGTGGCAAAATGTATCAAAAATAAGTTTAAAATTCATTCAATAATCTGGAATTCAATGTGTTGGAAATATGCAGTTTTATGTCGTATAGAGTGTCGAAGCATATAAAAAATTTATAATGGAATCGAGAGGAAAAATAAGGCGTTATTGTCATTAAGAAAACCTGACGAAGTCGGCCATCTCTTTTTGCAATTGGGACGATTTTCCCTTAATATAATGCACTTGCTGTAGTGATGCACGGCAGTCAGCTGATTTATCGGTTGATTCGTATCAAAAGTTAACTTTATAAGCATCTCGGAGAAATCGAATGGCTTTAACAAACGCAGATCGCGCAGAGATCATTGCAAAATTCGCTCGCGCTGAAAACGACACTGGTTCACCAGAAGTTCAAGTAGCTCTTTTAACTGCTCAAATCAATGATTTACAAGGTCACTTCAAAGAGCACAAGCACGACCACCATAGCCGTCGCGGTCTTATTCGTATGGTTAACCAACGTCGTAAGCTTCTTGACTACCTTAAAGGTAAAGACGCTACTCGTTACAGCGCATTGATTGCTGCTTTAGGTTTACGTCGTTAATTCGATTTAAACTTTTATTTTCGGACTATTGCATGCTAAGTGCCGTATTACTGAAAACTAAAGTCTATCCAACCTTGGTTGGATAATGGGGAAGGGGCGATGATTCGCTCCTTCTTTGTGTCTTAAATTAGTATTTTAAATTAATGTTTTTAATCTCTAGTGAGGTCGGCTTCTAAGCTTTGTCATTTATGTTACAGCGTTTGGGGCGTTGAATGAATGCCAAACCTTAGGGGTCTCCACTAGAATAAAATCAGGAAAAAATAAAACATGTCGATGTTTAATATTATTCGTAAAGAATTCCAATATGGTCAGCATCAAGTTGTCCTAGAAACAGGTCGTATTGCGCGTCAAGCGAATACTGTGATCATCACTATGGGTGGTGTACAAGTTCTTGTTGCTGTTGTTGCTCAGCCAACAGCGAAAGCAGGTCAAGACTTCTTCCCATTGACTGTTAACTACCAAGAAAAACAATATGCTGCAGGTCGTATTCCAGGTGGTTATGGTAAACGTGAAGGCCGTGCATCTGAAGCTGAAACGCTTATTTCACGCTTAATTGACCGTCCAATTCGTCCATTGTTCCCAGAAGGTTACTATAACGAAATCCAAGTGACTGCGACTGTTATTTCTTCTGATAAGACAATGGAAGCTGACATTGCTGCAATGTTAGGTACTTCAGCTGCACTTGCAATTGCGGGTACACCTTTCCGTGGTCCAATCGGTGGTGCTCGCGTTGGTTTAATCAACGGTGAATACATCCTAAACCCGAACCACGAACAGCTAAAAGAATCTGACCTTGACCTTGTGGTTGCAGGTACAGAATCTGCGGTATTGATGGTTGAATCAGAAGCGAAAGAGCTTTCTGAAGACCAAATGCTTGGCGCTGTATTGTTCGGTCATGACGAAATGCAAATCGCGATCCAAGCGATTAAAGAATTTGCTGCAGCTGCTGGTGCAACAGAGTCTACTTGGACTGCACCTGCGAAAAACGAAGAGCTTCGTGCGAAATTAAAAGAAGCGTTTGAAGCGAAAATCTCTGAAGCATACACAATCGCGGTTAAACACGATCGTTATGCAGCGCTTGATGCGCTTCAAGCTGAAGCTGTTGCTCAATTCGTTCCAGAAGATGACGTTGACGGTATCGCTGACGACTTAGCTGAATTATTCGAAGACCTTAAATACCGTACAGTACGTGACAACATCTTGTCAGGTAAGCCACGTATTGATGGTCGTGATACGAAAACAGTTCGTGCGCTTGACGTACAAGTTGGTGTATTAGACCGTGCTCACGGTTCTGCATTATTTACACGTGGTGAAACTCAGGCGTTGGTAACAACAACTTTGGGTAATACACGTGATGCGTTAATGGTGGATACATTAGCAGGTACGAAAACTGACAACTTCATGTTGCACTACAACTTCCCTGCATACTCTGTAGGTGAAACTGGTCGTGAATCTGGTCCTAAACGTCGTGAAATCGGTCATGGTCGTCTAGCGCGTCGTGGTGTACAAGCTGTTCTTCCTGCAGCTGACCGCTTCCCGTACGTGATTCGTATCGTATCTGATATTACTGAATCAAACGGTTCATCTTCAATGGCGTCTGTATGTGGTGCTTCTTTATCACTTATGGATGCTGGTGTGCCAATTAAAGCGCCAGTTGCTGGTATTGCGATGGGTCTTGTGAAAGAAGGCGAACGTTTCGCAGTGCTTTCTGACATCTTGGGTGATGAAGACCACCTTGGTGATATGGACTTTAAAGTAGCCGGTTCTGCAAACGGTATTACTGCACTTCAAATGGATATCAAAATCGAAGGTATCACTGAAGAAATCATGGAAGTTGCATTAAACCAAGCGTATGCAGGTCGTATGCACATCTTAAATGCAATGAACCAAGTGATTTCACGTGCTCGTCCTGAAATTTCAATGCATGCACCTACATTCCAAGTGATCAACATCAACCCTGATAAGATCCGTGACGTGATTGGTAAAGGCGGTGCAACAATCCGTCAAATCACTGAAGAAACCAAAGCGGCAATTGATATCGAAGACAACGGTACAGTTCGCGTATTTGGTGAAACCAAAGCGGCTGCTTCTGCTGCTGTTGCGAAAATCCAAGCGCTTACTGCTGAAATCGAACCAGGTACAATCTACACTGGTAAAGTAATCCGTATCGTTGAATTTGGTGCGTTTGTAAACATCCTTCCAGGTACTGATGGCTTACTTCACATCTCTCAAATTTCTAACGAACGCATTGCGAACGTTTCAGACGTATTGTCTGAAGGTCAAGAGATCAAAGTACAAGTTGCTGATGTCGACAACCGCGGTCGTATCAAATTAACCATGAAAGACATCGAACAAGCTTAATGGTTTGTTGATTCACAGGGTTTCGGCTCTGTGAATGGATTCTAAAAAGCCTTGAGTGCAGTCAGAGTATGAACTTTGACTTGCTCAAGGCTTTTTTTATGGCATCATGCAAAAAGTAAACACAATAATAAATGAGATATGCAAACCTATTATTTTTTTCAGCATCCAACAGCCGCGCATATCTATGTGCAAGACCAAGTGCAATGTGAGCATCATCCTGAACTTGAACCTGAGTTTATTTGGATTGATTGTACCCGTGAAGATGTCGTCAACCGCCCAGAGCAGTGGCAGAGTGATATTTTTCAGGCATCAGACTTGCGGGTCAATGAATACCATCTGCGGGATATTTTAAATTTAGAGCATCCGTGTGCTTTTGACACACTTGATGATTACGATTTATTAATTTTTAGAAAAATGGTCACACCCGATGACCAAATTGCTGCCGGCGCCGATGCGCTTGAAAAGCATGAGCGGGTCTTTGGTTTGGCGACCACCCCGATCAGTTTTTTGCTCACGCCCCAAGTGCTGATCACGGTGCGCGAAAAAGGCAACAAAGCCATTGAAAGTTATATCCAACGAATTGAAACCTTAATTTCTCGGCCGATTGATGAACAAAATAAACCACGAAAATTAGCCCTTACACCCTTAGATTTGGCATTGCGTTTACTGAATAATATGGTGGATGGATACCTCGATTTACGTGTTCCATTGACCCGCCGTGTCGAGTTTTGGCAGCGAGAATTGCTGCAAGGGCATCGGCGTTTTACCAAGTGGCATCAGTTGTTGCAGGAAAATATGGCCTTTCAGCAAGTGGAAAATTTGTGTGAAGAGCAAATTGAAGCTTTGCAAGAACTGCGTGATGAAGTTGTGGATAATTACCCACATTTGAAAGGCAAAAAGCGCAGTGAAAAGCAGGATATCATGCTGGTTCGGGTAGATGATTTAACCAGCCATATCGAACGCATTCAAAAACATACCACACGATTACGCAGTGCTGTGCAGGCCGCGATTGATCTGCATTTTTCAGCTGTCGCCAACCAAACCAATGAAAATATGCGGATTCTGGCGATTATTACGGCGATTTTCGCACCATTAACCTTATTAACCGGTATATACGGTATGAACTTTGAGTTTATTCCTGGACTTAAGTCACCAACCGGTTTTTGGATCATGCTCGGCATCATGCTGATGACCACGATTTTACTACTGTATTATTTTTATCGACGGCATTTGGTCGGGCGCGGTGAAAAAAGTGTGATTGATATGTTGGCACAGCAGCACGGCGATCAACACATGAATCTGTTTTGGTTTATGGATTATGAACCAATCAAACAGACGGTGAAGGGCACAGTCAAAGGTACGGTTAAAACCATGAAAGAAATTGAGAAGCTGACGAAACTCAAATAGTTCGCGTCAGTTTCTCTGATGGGTGGGTTTAGTTGCTAATCATTACGAATCCATGTGGTACTACGTCCGAGTGCAGACACGCCAATATAGCCGCGCATGGTTAAACGTTTGCCATTTGCACTCAGCTTGCCTTTGCCTTTATAGACATTGCCCGAGAGGGGATCCAGCACGGTTCCATTGCTATATTGATTTGGATGTTGTGGGTCTGGTTTAAATTCTTTGATAATTTCGGAACCTATCAAAACCCATTTTTGAGTTTGCCATTACATTTTAAGCATATTTCGACTAATGGGGCATTGCAGTGAATGTTCTACAGTCCGTCTAATCGGCATTGTTAGGCACAATAAGGTCACTGTGTGAATCTGCTGTTTGGTCATCAATTGTTTTCCAAACACCGGTCATATCATTGGCATGCAACAGACCGCTGAAACTGAGTAATGCTCCAAATAGCACATGATGTATTTGCATGATGAATCCTTTGTCATGATTTTATTGTTTTTTAAAAATCTGCAGTACAACGCGATTTGACCGATCCTTATGGTCTTAGTAATTCAATTGCGTAGCCTCGTGGGTTGTACTGCGAACGACATGCATCATGAAAAATCCCCTATACATGAATCGATATCTCAAGAGATATCATCATTTTCGTTACTTTTCAGCAAGCGATAAATTTCATCTTTTAGCTTTAATTTCTTACGCTTAATGGTCTCAATATCCGTGTTATGGTGATTGACAGGATTTAATTCCAATTGAATAATTTCACGATCTAACTCATCATGTTCTTCAAAGATCCGTGCAAAATATGGATTTTCATCACGTAACTGAGAGACCAAATCACGGTACTCAGGAAACATGTTTTTGACTTTTTTATTGCAATCTCGTGTTTTCATGGTTGTCGATCACTTCCTCTACAAGACAAACTCTACAAGAAAAGAAAAACGCCCTGCGAGGCAGAGCGTTCATGATTACATTTAATGTGAATGAAACTGTTGGTGTTTGACTTGGCGACGTAGTTGTTGAACTTCGTCAATTAAATCAAGCATCATAGCGACCGCAGTAAAACTGGCATCGAAATCTCGTTGAAGCCGATACGCACGCCGTGCGCGAGATATATCATCGCCAAAAAATTGATGAATCCTGTCTTCTGAACGGCTAGGCAGAATATCGTATTCGAGTAGTTGCAGAACCCATTCTGGACTTTGCCCACAGGCAGAGGCAAAGTGTTGTAGATCAAAACTACTTTTTTCGTCTACGATTTCAGTCTGTTTACATCCGTCACAGACAATTTCACGATAATGAATTGTTGTCATGGTGCTCTCCTTAAGACTGTCGTGGATTAAATGACGGAAAAGCTTGAGCAAAAGCCGCATATGCTTGTTGCTCTTGTTCGGTTTGTGCAGCTGGTATCTGTATATTTAAAATCAGGTAAAGGTGTCCGGGTGTTTTATTTGGTATCCCTTTGTCCTTTAATCGTAGCTGCTGACCAGTACGTGCATTTTTAGGAATTTGTAGTTCTAATGTTTTGCCATCAGGACTGGTAAATGCAATTTTTTGACCCAATGCGGCTTCCCATGGACTGATATTCAGTTGTTGGAAAATATCAACGCCTTCTACGCGGGTTTGCTCAGTTTGTTTATACAAAATTTCAATGTATAAATCGCCGGCGGCCCCACCGTTATAACCGGATTGCCCTTGGCCGGAGAGTCGAATTTGTTGACCTGATTTAATCCCTGCAGGAATTTTGACTTGCAGGGTTTTACGTTGGACTTCAGGCTCACCATGGGCATTGAGGCTTGGAATCTGTAAGGTGATATTCTGCGTTGCACCATGAAAGGCAATATCTAAATCCACTTCTAAGCTGGCGTGTTGGTCTTCACCACGGAAGCTCTTGGTTTGGCGGTTTGCACGTTGATACTGATAGTCACCGCCACCAAAGCCTTGCCCAAAACGACCAAACAAGTCTTCAAATCCACTAAGGTCCGCATGCTGACCATCACTCGTCGATTGGCGATAAAACTGAGATTGGTCAAAACCACCTTGGTTGCCAGCATTAAACCCAGCAAATCCTTGAGGATGATCGAGTTCAAAATCGTATTGTTTTTTCTTTTCGGCATCACTCAAGGTGTCGTATGCAACATTAATCGCTTGCATGCGCGCTTCAGCATCAGCTTCTTTGCTGACGTCAGGGTGATATTTACGCGCCAATTTTCGATAGGCTTTTTTAATTTGATCTGCCGAAGCATCTCGGGCGATCCCTAAAGTTTGATAGTGATTGTCTGGCATACTCTCTGTATAAATATTGATCATGTTTTAATCAATATAGATGGGTTCATCAAACTGTCATAGGGGCAAACTGCAGCTTATTGTTTCAAAACATGACAATAAAAAAGCCTCACGAGGAGGCTTTTAAAAACACATTTAAAATTAATATTTTATCCAAGTGACACTACGACCAATCACAGATACACCAACATACCCACGTATAGTTAAATGTTTTCCTGAAGCACTAAGTCTTGCTTTGCCTTTATAGATTTTTCCACCAATCGGGTCCAGAACTTTACCGTTTTGGAATTCACGTGGATTTTTTGGATCTTGTTTAAAGTCCCAAATAAATGGCAAGCCGATAAAAGGTTTATTTTTCAATTCACCTGGGCAGTTCGAGCAGACGCCCATTTTTTCAGTGCCAGGGACATTGCGTGTGGTGACAATGATGCCTTCATAGCTTCCATCGGCTTTTTTGCGAATTTCAACGTCTGCACGCGAATATCCTGTACGGTCATCGACGGTTTTCCACTTCCCCACTAGCGGATCGGTTTCCGCAGCGATTGACAATCCTGACAAAGTGCTAAGTACTATTCCGGCAAATAATTGTTGATATATTTTTTTCATTTCATCCCCTGAAAATTCAGAATTGTGTTTTTAGAGTAAGTTGCCTAATTTATATATAAAGTCCTACAAAATCAATGTGATAGTTTGTGATGTATTTGGCATATTTTTTTAAAACGCTGCTTTAATATGGAGTTTTTACTCTAATTTTTAAGTTAAAAAAAGGCCTTTAATGATTTAAAGGCCTCGTGCTTAGTTTTTGACCCAAGTGACATTGCGTCCAATTGCAGAGCCTTCAGTACGACCATTGATGATCAAATGCTTACCATTATTCATCAAACGAGCGCGTGCATTGTAGTGCTTGCCTGATTTGGGATCGAGCATCACTCCACCCACAAATTCATTGGGCTTTTCTGGATCAGCGCTTAGGCCGCTTAAAGTGGTTAAACCGACCATGGGTTTATTTTTCTGAGCACCGGTGCATTGCGTGCATGTCGAAACATTTGCCGTTCCCGGTACGCTTCGGCTTTGGATAATGGTGGCTGAATACAGGTCATGCTTATCTTTGCGAATCACTACATCGGCAAGTGAATAACCTGTTCTATCATCAATGGTTTTCCATGTCCCCACTAAGGGGTCAATCGCTGCAATAGCAGAGGATAAACTGCAGATGGAGAACATGCCGAACAGGATAGAAGGGAGGAGTTTAACAGCCATATAATTACCCACATTACACAAAAAGCGGATGCCTAAAACTTAAAGGCATAAAAATATTATGGGTTTAATGTAGCCTGAAATAATATGAATATTCTAGTGATTTTTTAAGGATTGGTATTTATATTTTGAGCCAAAACATGAACGAGTTTGCGCTAAATGAGGTTTATGCTGAACGTCTACGCACTAGTAAAATAGTCGGAATTCATCTCAAAGTAGATTGTTATCGGCATAATGAACTCGTCTGGAGTTGAGTTCATCATGCCAATGAAAGCCAAAAGGCCGCTTTAGTTGACGCGGATCCAAGATACCGTCCGGCCGAGGAGCGTGGTTCCAACATAACCTCGAAGTGTCAGCACATTGCCGCGCGCATTCAATTGCCCTTTACCTTGATAGGTATTGCCTGAAAGTGGGTCGATCACCTTGCCATCGGTATAGGCATTCTCTTTTGCATTATGTTTGAAGCCAGAGAATATCGGTAAACCAATTAAGGGTGCATTTTTGAGTTTACCTTCGCATTTTTCACAAATCGTGGTGACAGGGCGGTTAGGGATGGCATGTACTTTGGTGATTTTACCGCTATAGCTGCCGTCTTTTAATTTGGTGATTTGGACTTCAGCACGGGCATAGCCTGTTTTGTCATCTATGGTTTTCCATGTCCCGACGAGGTCTGCTGCATGTGCTGTTATTGGGCCAAAGCAGAACATGGCTAAAAGAATAGCGAGTATTTTGAGTTTCATATTTTATCCAGTTTTTTTACATTATTTTTCTATTAAAAATAAAGCTCTGTTGATTTTTTTGACTTTATTTCTGGCGCGATTCTACTCGAAAAAAAAATGATCGCAAATACAGCTGATCATCTTGAGGTTATAAAGTTCGCAACCATTCGACTAAGCGCAAGAAAGTAACTGTTCTAAATTTAATGGGAATAATAAAAAAGCACCCCGAAGGATGCTTAGATTTAGGCTTTCAATCATCACGATGATTTAGCTGAGGTGTTGACCAAAAAGGGATAAAGCTTCTTCTGCAGTAAAGGTATATTTTGTATTACAGAATTGGCAATCCATTTCAATTGGGTTTTGAAACTCTAGGGTTTCACGAACTGCAGCAACACCGATTTGTTCAAGTGCTGTCGCACAGCGTTCTTTTGAACATGTACAGCCAAATTTTAAGGCCTCAGTTTCAGGAAGACGAACTTCTTCTTCGTTGTATAAACGATATAAGATTTCATTTGCGGATAAAGACGTTAACTCTTCTGCTTTTAATGTCTCAGTCAGCATGGTTAAACGTGGCCATAGATCTTCATCGACACGGCGTTGTTCTTCTTCGTTGTTACGTGGTAATAACTGGATCAGCAAACCACCTGAACGGCTGTTGCTGCTTGCTAAGACGATACGTGTTGGGATCTGTGCAGATAGATCATAATATTGCATCAAGCAACCCGCTAATGTCGGTTTGTCTAAAGGTACAATCCCTTGATAACGCTCACCAAATTCAGGCTCGATATTAATGAAAAGTACTGGGTTTACCAAGGCTTTTAGTACCGTGCTGCTGTCTTCAGCAGCTTGAAAGTGCGGGTCTTCTTCATAATCGGCAAGTGCGCGAACTTCACCGAGATGATTACATTCCGCCATTGCCCATTTAAATGTGCCTGCAGCCTGAATTTGTAAGCTAATACGACCTTTAATTTTTAAGGTACTGGCCAACAAGGCAGTCGCGCTGAGCATTTCACCCAAGAGAATTTGTACAGCAGGTGCATAGTCACGCTGTGCAAGAATCGTTTGTAGGGCTTCTTCAAGATGAACCACTTCTCCACGAACAGGGCTATCTTCAATAAAAAAGCGTTGGCGTAAATCTGACATAAAATTCTCCATAACCCTGCTTTAATGGTGACGATATTGTAAAACACAAGTCATTCATTATCATCTCTTGTGACATCAATACGATGACGTTGTAAGCTTCGTTGTAAATCAACACCTGTAGGTTTTTCACGGGCTTGCGCATCGCTTTCAAACAAATGTTCCAGTTCAGCTAAAGCGTTACGATGCGTTTCATAAATCTTTTGTTCATCGGTATAGATTTGCTGCTGTTGAGTCAGCAGTTTTTCATCATAATCACGGAACAATTCGATACTTTTATAGGCATCTTCATCGCTGATGCCTAAGTCGCACAGCATGTGATAGGCCATTCCTAAAGAGGATAAATAGGTTTCACGCCAAATATGCTCAATCCCCAAATCACGCAGCAAATGCACCTGATGACGGTCACGCGCGCGGACCAATAATTTTAACTGAGGGTAATTCAGACGAATATGACGCGCCACGTTCATCGAGTCTTCAATATCATCCATGGCAAGGACAAACACTTTGGCATGTTCAATGCCCGCAGCGCGTAAAATATCTGGTTGTGTGGCATCGCCATAATACAGATGACCACCATAATTACGTACGAAATCGACTTTGTCTAAGTTGCTATCAATGGCGGTAAAAGACAAATGCTGTAAATGCGCCACACGAGCAATGATTTGTCCAAAACGTCCAAAGCCCGCAATAATCACAGGATTATGTTCATCCGGAATGTCGTCATATTCGGGAATGGTTTTTGGATTAAAACGTGGCAAAATTTGTGATTGTATTAACCAATACAACATAGGGGTCAGCACCATCGACAAAGTGACGATGAGGGTTAATGGCTCCAAAATGGCTTGTTGTACGACATTTTCACTTTTCGCCACACTAAAGACCACAAAGGCAAATTCACCGCCTTGAGCCAAACAGGTCGCCAGTAAAATACTGTTGCGCCATGAATTTTTGAGATAACGCGCAATCGCGGTAACTGACGCCATTTTGATGAGCATCAGTGCCAACGCACCACCGATAATGAACCATGGCATTTCAACAAACAACGACAGTTCCGTGGTCATGCCCACGGTCATAAAGAACAGACCAAGTAAAAGCCCCTTAAATGGAGCAATACTGGCTTCGAGTTCATGGCGGAATTCCGAGTCTGCCAATAGTACGCCAGTCAAAAATGCTCCGAGTGTGGTACTGATGCCAAGTACATCCATCAACACCACGACACCCAGCACTATAAATAAACCGACAGCGGTGATCAGTTCATGCGCACCACTTTTCGCGACGAAGCGGAAAAAAGGCCGCATTAAGTATCGACTAAATAAAAATAAGCCTGAAAAAGTCGCAATGATGGCAGCGAAATAGGCGATTCCGTGATGTGATGATTCTGTCCCTGCGAGCAGGGGAATGACTGCAATCAGGGGAATCGCGGCCATATCTTGAAACAGCAAAATCGAAAAGGATTGTTGCCCATAGGTGGTGTTTAATTGCTGCTTCTCACTCAGCATCTGCAAGACAAAGGCAGTAGAAGAAAGAGCGAGAGCGAAACCGATAACGATACTGGCTGCAATGCCTTGTTGTAAGGCAAAAAAACTGCCTAGCGCTAAAACAAGACCGGTCAGACCTACTTGTAAACTCCCCATGCCGAAAATAGAACTACGCATACTCCATAGACGCTGTGGACGGAGTTCGAGGCCGATCAGGAACATCAGTAAGATCACGCCAAACTCAGCGAGATCTTGGATCGCTTGGGGATCACTGGCAATGTTAAAGACATCGGGGCCGAGCAAAATACCAGTGAACAGATATCCCAATACCGTTGCAATACCAAAGCGCTTGAGCAAAGGGACAAGCAATAAGGATGCGCCAAGGAAAATTGTGATCTGTAACAGTAGTGACATTTACTCGTCCTAGAGTTGTGTTTTTGGTCGAAAGTTGCAATTCAGTATGACTGATATTTTCAGACTGAATTGTACGCGTTTAACTGAGTTCCTGTGGGTCTATATCGAGGCTCAATTTCATATTTGATGGCTTGTTATGCAAGATGTTTTGCCACCAATAACGCAGATAATAATGTAAGCGCGCACGATCTGTAGATAGTAAAACCATGTGGGATTGGTAACGCCCTGCTTTGCGCTCCATCGGGGCAGGAATCGGCCCCCAAATATCAATAATTCCAGCAGAGTCCTGACGCAGCAATTGGGCATGTTGCTGTAAAAATTCAGTATTGAGTTCTTGGTTTTTTGACTCACAGCGTACCAATGCGGCATAGCGAAACGGTGGCATTTGTGCCATTTCCCGTTCTTTCATGGTTTCTTTGGCAAATTTTCGGTAGTTCTCATTGACCAAAATATTCAAAAGCGGATGGTCGGGTCTTAATGTTTGTAGGAATACATCGCCTTTACGTTCGCCACGGCCGGCACGCCCTGTGACTTGCACAATGAGTTGAGCGGTACGTTCGATGGCACGGAAGTCCACACTCAGCAGACCTGAATCGATATCTAAAATCGCCACTAAGGTGACGTAAGGGAAATGATGTCCTTTGGCCAGCATTTGTGTGCCAAGCAAAATGGCAGGTTCGCTTTTTTGAATCTTGTCATAGATTTTTTGCCAGCTGCCGACGCGACTGGTGGAATCACGATCGACCCTTATAACGTCATGCTGCGGAAATAGTTCATTCAGGCTTTCTTCAACCTTCGCTGTGCCCATGCCCACGGATTTCAGTTCTTGGTGATTACACTGTGGACAATGCTCTGGCATACGGTGAATGGTGCCGCAGTGATGACAATGTAAATGTTGATAAGGTGTACGATGAACCGTGAAATTGGCATCGCAATGTGGGCATTTGGCCTGCCATGCACAGCTTTCACAAATCAGTACAGGTGCATAACCCCGGCGGTTTAAAAACACCAATACTTGCTCTTTTTTTTCAAGCCGTTTACGGATTTCACCAATCAAAAGTTGGCTGATTCCATGCTGTTTCTGTGCCACTTTCAAATCAAGGATGTGTATTTTCGGCATGACCGCGGTGCCCGCACGTTGGTTCAATTCCAGTACGGTCATTTTGCCTTGTTTCGCCAGTGCATAGCACTCGATACTAGGCGTGGCAGAACCTAAAATTACAGGGCATTGTTCCAGATGCCCACGGTAAAGTGCGACATCCCGAGCGTGATAGCGAAAGCCTTCTTGTTGTTTAAAGGACAGATCATGCTCTTCATCAATCACAATTAAACCTAGATTAGGCAGTGGCGTATAAATCGCAGAACGTGTGCCTAAAATAATTGACGCCTTACCTGTTTGCGCAGCTTGCCAAGCTTGCATACGTTTTGAATCGTTTAACCCCGAATGTAATAGGGCAATATTGCAATGAAAACGTGATTGGAAGCGGCTAATTGTCTGTGGGGTGAGTCCAATCTCAGGAACTAAAACCAAGACCTGTTTGCCTTGCTTGAGAACCTCTTGCATGATTTGTAAATAGACTTCAGTTTTACCACTGCCAGTTAAGCCATCGAGCAGGAAGGCCTGATATTTTTTACGGACTTTTAATACGCTATCGATCGCTTTTTTTTGGTCAGGGTTTGCTGTAAGTGGCATTTGCGCCATGCTCATCGGCATCGGGCTAAAGTCTTGTTCTGCTAACACACATTCGCAGATGCCTTTTTTCTCTAAGGCTTTGAGTGTTGCTGTTTCCACACCTGACAAATTTAAAAGATTTTCACCTGTGCCTGTGGGATGTAATTTTAGTATTTTATACGCTTCTTGCTGACGCTCTGAACGTTTAATTTTGGCTTCAGCATTATGGTCAATCAGATTCCATGTCCGTGCCAATAAATTATAGGGCTTTCCTTGGCGTAACAGCGTCGGAAGGGCACTTTGCATCACTTCACCAATCGGAAATTGGTAATACTGTGCAGACCATGTCAATAAATTTAAAACTTTCTCATCTAAAATGGCACGATCATCAAGAAGTTCGGTAATGGCCTTGAGTTTAAAGCTTGAATCGAGTGGTGCATCGGGAGCAATTTTTTCCACGATGATACCGGTCAAATTTTGCCGACCAAAAGATACAGCAACGCGTGCACCTACTTCAGCTTGTTGGTATTGCTCTTGGTTTAAGCTGTAATCGAAGCAGTCGTATAAATATACCGGAACGGCGACTCGAACGCGGTAAATAGGTGTTGCAATGCTCGCTGAATTTGCCATAAAACGTGGATAAGTTCCTGATTAAATTTCGTCGTGATCGTAAAGGAGTTGTGTTAGAGTGAGCTCATATTTTATATCTAAGAATATGAATGATTTTGATGGTCAGACGCAACTGCGCTGATAGAAATTTTGGAAAATTAGAGCATTACAATGCCTGCATATCAGTTTACTGCCATAGACGCTTCAGGGAAGCAGCAGAAGGGTGTACTTGAGGGTGATTCTGCGCGTCAAATTCGTCAACAGCTCAGAGATCAGTCACTCATTCCAGTTGCTGTCGATCCGATAGAGCAAAAAGACAAACACGCGCAGCAGCGCTGGTTTCAAAAAGGGCTGAATGCCTATGACTTGGCTTTATTGACTCGCCAACTTTCAGTTTTGGTTGCCGCTGCGATTCCATTAGAAGAAGCGATTCGTGCTGTGGGAAAACAAAACGAAAAAGCCCATGTGCAAAACCTGTTGATGTCGGTGCGTTCTAAAGTTTTGGAAGGGCATTCTTTAGCCAACGCACTACAACAAGCGGGACGCTTTCCGGAACTGTATATTGCCACGATTGCAGCAGGTGAGCGTTCAGGTCATCTCGATCTCATTCTCGACCAACTTGCCGATTACACCGAAAACCGCTTCGCCATGCAAAAAAAAGTGCAGGGTGCGATGATTTATCCCATCATCCTGATGTTAATGTCTTTCGGTATTGTGATGGGACTCATGACCTATGTGGTCCCAGATATTGTCAAAACCTTTGACCAAAGCAAAGATGCCTTGCCGTGGATAACGATCGCTTTAATGAAAGCCAGTGATTTTATTCGAATGGCCTGGCCATTTTTATTGGTCGGTAGCGTAGTCTCGATTTTTCTCTTGGTTCGATTCCTCAGAACAGCGGCGGGACATTATGCCTTTGACCGATTGACCTTGAAATTACCGTTATTTTCCAAACTGTCTAAAGGCATTAATGCCGCTCGTTTTGCCAGTACCTTGTCGATTTTAACCAAGTCTGGCGTGCCATTGGTCGATGCTTTAAAAATTGGCGCAGCGGTCAGTAATAATTGGGTGATTCGAGATTCGGTCAACCTTGCGGCAGAGAAAGTAACAGAAGGTGGTAATTTAGCAACACAGCTTGAGCGAAGTGGTTATTTCCCACCGATGATGGTACAAATGATCAAAAGTGGTGAAAGTTCAGGCGAATTAGACCGGATGCTAGAACGTGCGTCGACGATGCAAGACCGTGAAGTGACGACCTTAATTTCAACTTTATTGGCGTTGCTTGAACCGCTGATGTTGGTATTTATGGCGAGCATTGTACTGGTGATCGTGATTGCTGTGATGCTGCCAATCGTGAATATGAATAATATGATTTAAGACATTCGAACAATGATGTGAACAGAGATTTGTAACATGCAAGTGAAGACAAAAAATATGAAGCAACAAGGTTTTACTTTAATTGAAGTGATGGTGGTCATTGTCATTTTAGGTGTTTTGGCAGCGCTGATTGTACCGAACGTGATGGGCCGTGGTGAAAAAGCTAAAGTCGATACTACGGCCATTACTTTAAAAAGTGTCGCTGGCTCATTAGATCAATACAAAATGGACAATGGTAAATTCCCTTCAATGCAAGACGGTGGATTAAATGCTTTGGTCACTAAACCTGAGTCTGCTAAAAACTGGTTGCCGGGTGGCTATATCAAAGGTGGCTATCCAAAAGACAGTTGGGACAATGACATCCAATATGTGATTCCAGGTTCTGAAGGCCGTCCTTATGATCTTTATTCATTTGGTGCGGATGGTCAGTCTGGCGGTGAAGAAAATGATGCCGATATTTACTATAAACACTAACTGAGAATAATTATAAATTCAGTTTTAATGGAATTAATCACTTCACTTAATAGGATGTTTCAATATTGAGTGAAGTGATAATAAATCTTAATTATAAAATTAATATTAAGTTGTTGAATTTACTTTAAATAACATAATATGAAATATGTGATATTTATAATAAGAATTATTCCCAATTTTATTGATTACAATAATCGCAAAATATGAATAAATATAGGCTTTTCATTTAAATAAAACCGCGCATAATATCTTTTATGGTACTTTTTTAGCCATGGAGGATAGCATGAAAGCATTATTATTAACGGATGAAATTAACCAATTTCATTGGTCTATGCTGAAATCTGTTCTTTTGATTTTAAGTATTCTGCCGATCAGTCAAGGCATTGTGTATTTATGGCAAAGCACTGAGGGCAGTAGCCAAATTATGGTGGGCTTCTTTGCCATGAGCTTAATGAGTTCATTACTGGCTTTAAGTTTTTGGTCTGCATTAAAAGCGACTGTGGTAAATTTAAAACAAGAACATGCATCTGCCATCGAACAACTGGTTGTTCGTCTTTATCGATATATTCCAATGGTATCTTTAGCTGCCATGCTTTCCTATTTAGTTACGCAGTTATAACCCCAAAATTAAACCTTCAAAACTGGAGCTTGTTCCAGTTTTTTTATGTCTCGTGTTAATGAACAGTTCGTAGCGTACATCAGTGCATACTTCTACATGGTACGCGCTCTAACATAACCTTGCTTTGTCCGTTTTGACGCATCGAATGTCTGTTTCACATATGGTCAGCCTGAATGAAATTTTTATAATCTTTACATATCAGATCTTAGATAGTTAGATGAAGTACAACAAAGAAAAGAAAGAGGGAAAAATGCAACAGATCGATTGGCAAGATTTTTTGAAAGTTGAATTACGTGTGGGGAAAATTGTGCAGGCTGAAGTCTTTGAGCAAGCACGTAAACCCGCGTATATTCTTCATGTGGATTTTGGAGAGGAACTGGGCATTAAAAAATCCAGTGCGCAAATTACACAGCTGTATCAGCCGGAAAATCTATTGGGAAAATTGGTCGTTGCCGTCGTGAATTTTCCAAAAAAACAAATTGGTCCAATCCAGTCAGAGTGTTTAGTCACAGGTTTTCATAATGCAGAGGGGCATGTTGCTCTTTGTGTGCCTGATACAGAGATTCCCCTAGGCACCAAGTTACTTTAAAAAAGTAGGATGAGTTGGCACGTTGAAAGTTTATCAATAAAAAACCGAGCCAAAGCTCGGTTTTCTTGATCTTTTGTAGCGGAATCAACGGCGTGATTTAAAAGAAATATCAACTTTACGCGGGCGATAAATCCAACCGAGAACCAATAACAAGAATGAGAAAATCAACACAGGCCAATCACTTAAGCGAGTGTAAAGTGTTTCGCCTTGCATGGCAGGTAAATCACCACGAAGTACTGCATCTTTATCCATCGGTGCCTGTTTCACAATGTGACCATTATGATCAATAAAGGCGGTAATACCTGTATTGGTTGCGCGAATAAACCAACGGCCATTTTCTTTGGCACGCATTTGAACCATTTGTAGGTGTTGATGCGGGCTCGCTGTTCCAGTAAACCATGCGTCATTGGAAATGGTCACTAGGTAGTCACTTTGACTGGCATTACGACGGGTTAAGTTGGGATAAGCCACTTCATAGCAAATCGCTGCGCCTAAATCATGACCTTTAACATTCAAAGGCTTTTGGTTGTTTGCGCCACGTGAAAAGCCACTCATCGACGGGTCATTTTGTAGGGCAGGTAGTACCCAACTTAACATCCCTGAAAGCGGAATGTATTCACCAAAGGGGACTAGACGTTGCTTCTTGTATAGACCAGAAGATTCATCACCAGTTGCCATGATGGTGTTGTAATACATAGGGTGTTGGTTTTGCTGTGATTCTGCCAAATCCCAATAGGGAATACCTGTCACCCAAGCCGTACCTGTTTTATTGGCTTGGACTTTCATCGCATCCAAAAACGGCTCAATATCGGTTTGGAACATTGGAATAGAGGATTCTGGCCAAACAATGACATCACGCCCCCATTCGGTCCGACTTAATGACGCATATTTCATTAAGGTTTGAGCTTGGTATTCTGTTAACCATTTTAAATCTTGTGGAATATTGCCTTGAATTAAGGAAACACTCAGCGGTTTTTCATTTTTAGGCTGAACAAATTGCACTTGCCCTGCACCCCATGCACCGAGCAAAACAAGGGCAGAGGGAACAATCCAGAAGATGCGTTTACGCAGGATTTCAACCAATGCACAGGCCAATACAATGACCGCAAAAGATACCCCAAAGATCCCGAATAATGGCGCATAGCCATCGAGAAATCGTTCAGTAAAGGCATAACCTGCAAACAGCCATGGAAAACCGGTAAAGACCCAAGTTTTACTCCACTCGAAAAACACCCACAGTGGCGCAAAGGTCAGTGGTGTTTCTGGAAAGAAGCGGCGGTAGAGCCAACTCTGAACTGCGGTAAACAGCCCCATCACAATCGCCATAATGGCAATCATCAAAACACTGAGTGCTGAATTGGTATCACCATAGACATGGATTGAGGTATATAGCCAAAAAGCCCCGACAAACCATAAGCCGAAGCCATAAGCTAGACCAATGAAAAATGATTGTTTAGGTGCACGTTGACTTAGGCAGGCATACAACAGGGCTGGAGATAAAATTGCCAACCACCAATAATGATAAGGTGCCAGCGACAAGCTGAAGATGGCACCTGAAAATAACGCAATCAGCAAAGGATAGATGAAAGGTAGCTGTTTTTTTTGTTGTGAGTGGTTTAGCAGCTTATCAAAGTAGGTTCTCATTTACGGACAGCTCGGATCAGATGAATGGTACGTGCATCTGCCTCCAAAATGGTAAACTCCCAGTTTTCAAGTTCAATCACTTGACCTTGTAAATCACTGACCAAGCCCATTTCTTGTAGCAGTAAGCCGCCCACAGTTTCTACTTCATCATCTGAAAAATCAGCATCTAAAAGATTGTTAAAGTGTTCAATTGGTGTAAGTGCTTGAACCAACCATGTATTTGCACTTAGTGGATCTTCATCTGGAATGATAAATTGAGCTTCTTCATCGACTTTGTCGTGTTCGTCTTCAATTTCACCTACAATTTCTTCAAGAATATCTTCTAAAGTCACTAAACCTGAAGTTGTGCCATATTCATCAATCACTACAGCGATATGGGTTTGGGTATTTTTCAACATACGTAAAACTTGGTCAGAACGCGCGCTCTCGGGTACAAATAAGGGTTGACGCATTAATGCACGAATATCGACTTTGGTGGTCGGCTCTGTCAAAAATGGCAACAAATCTTTGGCCAACAAAATACCGACAACATTGTCTGGCTGGTCTGAGGAAAAGACTGGGAAACGTGAGTGTGCAGATTCAACAAGTACATGCAAAATATCTAATAGCTCATCATCTTCTTGTAAGCTGATCATCGCAGTACGGGGGGTCATAACCTCGCGGATTTTAGTTGCAGGTAAGTCGAGTACCCCTTCGAGCATGGCAACTGTATCGGGTTCTAAGAAGCGACGTGAATCTTGTACCAATTTCAACAGTTCGTCACGGGTTTCTGGTGCAGTGCCCAGCCATTTACGTAAGCCGCGCATGCCCCACGACGGGCCGGATTCCTCTTGCATGATCTTTCCTAAAGACTCTTAATATCTAATAAATGATGATTTTATCATACCGTAGAAAATACAGTTGTCTATTGTTAATGTTGATCTAGATGATGAGCGATCAAGTCATTTTAAGACGTTATCATCTGCATTTTTCAAGCTAACATTCGGTCGTCAGGATTATGCTAAAATAGCCTTAGATTTTAATACTGAGTTTTCTAATGTCTGAGCCTTCTGTGCCCCCATCAATTCAATTAAACACCCGTGGCTTACGTTGCCCTGAGCCTGTGATGATGTTGCATCAAGCCATTCGTAAATCAAAATCGGGCGATATTGTTGAGGTTTTTGCAACAGATAATTCGACCTCTTGGGATATTCCGAAATTTTGTATGCATTTAGGTCATGAGCTATTGCTTCAAGAAGAACGTCTTGATGAAAATGGAAATAAAGAATTTCATTATTTGGTTCAGAAAGGTTAATTTAAGAGATTGTAAAAAATAATAATTATTAAGATGTTACATTTTTATTAATAAAATAGGCTGGTCAAGTCTGATGGCTAGCCTATATCATTCGCAGCATAATTATACAAAGTTTAAAAAACAGACTTTTAAAATGTTAAATTCGATTGCTCTTATACTTGAAAAATTAGGCTTATCCGCCCAAAAACGTGCCATTCATGTGCAATTTTCCAACCCTGCGTTGAATGATGAGCTTTTTATTCAACGTATTGATGGGGAGCATGTCTTAAACCAAGGCCTGCAAGCGACTTTGATTTGCCTATCTACCAATGCCCTTATTCCATTAAAACAATTTATTGGCGCACAAGTCGCCGTTGATCAAGTGACCGATCAGGGCGAACTCTTCCGTACCACGGGTATTATTACCGAAGCCACCCAAGGGCAGAGTGACGGTTCACTCACGCTGTATAAACTCACTTTAGAAGATGCAACATCGCTGTGGCATAAACGCAGGAACAGCCGTGTGTTTATGAACAAATCGGTGCGTGATGTCAGTGAGACTCTTTTTAAAGAATGGCAAAGCAAAAGTCCGCTCTTTGCTGCCAGTCTAACGCTAGATCTAAGCGGTTTAAGCCAAAACTATGATGTTCGACCTTTCATCATGCAGTCGAATGAAAGCGATTATGACTTTTTAACCCGACTTTGGCGCAGTGAGGGTATCAACTGGCTCATCGATGAAGCGCAGCTGAAAGTGTCACATTCCTCAGCACCAATTGAAAAACAAAAACTCCGCCTGATTGATGACAATAGCCAATATCAAGCGCTCAGCCGTCGTAGTATCCGCTTTCATCGTTCTAGCGCCACTGAAAAACAAGACAGCATCACCAGCTTGATCGGTGAGCGTAGCATTCAACCGACTGCGGTCCATGTGCAGCGCTGGCAAGCCGATGGACTGAACCAAGAAGAAGGCGCAGGTTCAGTTCAAAGCAAACATCAGCATAGCCAAAGCCAAGACAATGCCAGCTTAAGTTTGGAACAAGCATGGCATGTCAGCCCTGCATGGATGCAAGATTTAAAAGGCGAAGACCAAGCTACCGCTTCATCCAATAGCCAGATTGAAAAACTGAATCAAAACCTAACGCGCTATCACGAGCTACAATCGAAAAAATTCAATGCACAATCGACCGCGCGTGATACACAAGTCGGTTATTGGTTTGAATTGAATGAACACCCAGAAATCGATCAACACAGTGGTGCAGACAAACAATTTTTAATTACAGAAAAGAAATTCTATAACCAAAATAACTTACCCAAAGACCTTACTGAACAAGTCAATCAACTGATTGAACAAAGTCAGTGGAACATTAAACCGATCCATGAACAGGCAGAGCGTCAGGCCAATCAGCTCACATTGCAACGCCGCAATATTGCGACGGTTCCTGAATATAACCCACTCGAACACCGTCCAAGTACCCATCCGCAACGCGCCAAAGTCGTTGGGCCAAGTGGTGAAGAAATTCATGTCGATGAATGGGGGCGTATCAAAGTCCGTTTCTTATTTACCCGTGGTGATGACCACAGCCATGATGGCGGTGCAGGCAGCAATGACAATGATACGGACTCTGCATGGGTAGATGTACTGACTCCATGGGCAGGTGAAGGCTATGGCGCACGTTTCTTGCCGCGCATTAATGAAATCGTGGTCATCGATTTCTTTGACGGTAACATCGACCGACCATTTGTGGTGGGGCGTATACATGAAGCACAGCGCAGTCCAACCCAATTTGATAGTAAAGGCAAACTACCTGAGACCAAAAAACTGGCTGGAATAAAAAGTAAGGAAGTCCAAGGTGAAGGCTTTGGACAACTGCGCTTTGATGACACGACGGGACAAATCTCGACACAATTACAAAGTACCCATGGCGCGACTCAGCTCAACCTCGGTAACCTCAGTCACCCCAAAGAAATGGCAGAAAGTGAAGGTCGAGGCGAAGGCTTTGAACTAAGAACAGACCAATGGGGCGCAGTACGTGCAGGACAGGGGCTACTTGTCAGCACACACCCACAACAACAAGCAGCGGCAATGCACCTCGACGCACAAGCGGCGAAAGAACAAATCGAAGCCAACTTAAACAGCAGTAAAGCCTTAAGTGAAGTGGCGAAAAATCAACAAACTGACCCACTTGAAGTCTTGGATAATTTAAAAAACTTCCTTCGGCAAATCGAAAAAGGCAGTAAAGAAAAAGCTGATGCCTTTAAACAAGCCTTAATGATTTTATCTGCACCGAACTCAATTGCTGTAAGTAGTCAGGAAGATATTCATCTTTCAGCAGAAGGACAGATCAGCCAAAGTGCGGGCGATAGCATCAATATCAGCAGTCAAAAATCTTTAATTGCCCATGCACAAAGCAAGATCAGTCTATTTGCAGCACAAGAGGGATTAAGAGCTTATGCAGGCAAAGGCAAAGTTGAAATCCAAGCTCAAGGTGATGGGGCTGATTTGATTGCCCGAAAAGGTATTCAAATTATTTCCACGGAAGATAAAGTTGAAATCAAAGCGAGCAAAAAAATTGTTTTAGTTGCGGGTGGTAGTCAGATTGAGATTAGTAGTGGGGGTGTATTGCCTACTACTAGCGGTAAGTTTGAAGTGAAGGCGGGGCAGCATAAGTTTGTGGGAGGGAACAAGATTCCCACTTTGAATGTAAATTTACCTGCACTGAAAATCAAAGAAAATTCAGTGAGCGAATGTCCTATAAGGTTAAAACAATCAAATTCAAATACCGAATATATATCTAATGCTGAGTCATCCACGGCGTTGAATGATTCAGCATTACATGGAAATAGTTGTTCATCTTTATTAAAACCAATTAGTATAGTTGATTATCTACCAGAAGCTCTTTCTGGGAAAATTGTAGATACGGATGAAAACGGAAATTTAATATCAATAGGTATAGAAAAAAATGAAACTTTAGAAGATGGTTATGTTGACTATTATGAAAATTCAAAGAGGTATAAAGTCAAATTTTATGATTATTCAGAGATAAGCCAACCATTTGATATTAAGTTTGATCCACTTAAAAACCTCTTAACAGTAACAACAAAGATATCTTTTAAAGGAAAAAAGCGTGTCTTAGTTGACAATAATAACCAGATAGTTACTAATAAAAGTGGTATAGAAGTAGAATTACCATATGATTCTAGCTTAGATTTGCAAAATTCCATGTTTTCTTTTGAGGATATAGAAATTCCATATAAAGATTGGTTTGACTTTAATAAAGCTAAATCTGAAATTGAGAAAATTTTAAATAAAAATAATTTTTATTTATATCCGAAAAACTGTGCTCAATCAAAATGTACGTGTAAAGTTCCAGTTTGGTTGGAAGTTGTAGAAGCACAAGATGGTCATGAAGTTAATATATACAAATTAAGTACTCGTGCGGATTCAAGTAATTGGTCTATAAATACTACAGCAGAATACAAAGCATCGAAAAAACAGGTAACTGATTACTATCAAATTTATGAATTTATTGAAAACTCAACTTCATTAACTGATTTTCAACAATATGACTTCGGATGTTGGAAATTTGAGCCAAGTTGGATGTCGAATAATATACATGCGCATGAATCTGGTCATTTATTTAATTGGCCAGATGAGTATTTTGCTTATGGGGGAGCAGTAAATCAAAGGTATACTTTAGCTACAAGTAATCCACCATATCAAATAGATCTTAAGATTGCAGAGCCTGCAGATTTTTGGAAAAGAAATTCAAAAAATAATTTAATGGGTGAAGGAACTTTAATTAAAAATCCACAAATGCATGAATATTATCTGCATCAAATTCGAGATTGGTTTGAAAAAGAAACAGGGATTAATTGGGATGTTAAATCTTAAATTTATAATGGTTTCAATTTTATTTGTGAGTACTGTATCAATGGCGAAAAATAATCAAGAGTTTTACACGAGTACATATCCAAATTATTGGGGTAATCCTCTTATAGAAAAATTTTGGGCTAATAATGGTAAAGAATTTTATTTGAAAAATTCTACAGTAGATAGAATAGATAGTAAAAATAATAAAATAAACGGAGTCGGTTTGATTGTTAAAAGCTTAACCGAAAAAGAGGCTGAAGATTATGACAAATATGGAAAAAAAATTTTCTTGATTAATAAAAAATATGATGTCAAAAGTAGTAAAGATAAGAAGCTAAATTTTAGATTTTTTGAAGTTTCAGGTGAGAATACTGTTTCTTCAATACTTTTTAATTCAAAAGACAGTAATGGGCAGGAAGTTTTAAAATGGTTTAATGAAAAAAAAATAAATTTTATTAATTCCAGTGAAAGTAAAATGGAAATAGGATTTAAAATTATTACTAAAATAAAAAAAAATGAATCTGATTATGTTTTAGAATTGATATTTGAGAATTTATCTAGGCAAGATATATCAATCACTGGAGTTAATGATTGGGAGGTGAGTAATGAAAATAGAAGAAGTAAAATAATATCAAATTTAGTGATTAGGGATGGTTTGAATGCATCTTTTAAATTTAGTTTGAATAAATATAATTTGATAGAGAAAAATGAGGATTTATTAAACAATTTAATATTACCTGGGAAAATGAAAAAAAGTATTCATTTCAAGTTAGATAAAAATGAAATGAATAAGCTAGAAGAATATCAAAAAAGTATAGATGATGCAGAGCTAAAATATTATGTTGTTATGGATCTTAGAGTGCTATCGCCAAGTATTATTGCAGGTGATTTTCATTATTTAACTAGTTTGAATGAATTTATTTATTCTAAATGAATTGCATGTTATATATTTGGTTTTTTCACATTTTTTTGTGCAAGGGAATTGTATTTTTAATGTTTGAAGTAATAATTTTGTAGGCGGAATTTTATTCTGATTGTTTAATTATTTAAACTTTCTTGCAATGGTTTTTGTTGATATTGATTTTTTAATTTTATTTAGTGGGTTTGATTTTAGAAAAATTATGTCTTTTATTTTTAATAAATAAATTGAGCTATGATGAATTTTGTTGGTGTTTTTAGATTGTTATTTATAGTGCTCATTAGCTCGCATGTATATGCTGATGACGAAAAAATAGCATATTTATACGAGAAAAATAAACAAGCGCTTTTTTTAGGGGGTGTAATAGGGGGATTTTTCCATTTAATAGTACTGATTTTTCTAAGATAAAAGATCTAACCTTAAAATATAAGTTGGAAAAAATTCATCGAAATCATGAAGAGCCGACATCGTTTAATTTTCTGATTGAAAATAAGGGAATTACAATGTACGGTGGAGGAGATGAAGTTGTAAGTAAGCTTTGTAATATGGAAAAGCCTCGAGAAATTAAAATTAATTATTATCAAATTGAAGGATCTAAAAGAATATATTACTACATAGATGAAATTTAAATTTGTATTTAGGCTTAGTGAAATTATTTCTTTTAATTATTTATAAAATATCTAAATCTAATGAATATAAAATGACACATTGATAATTATTTAAAATAAACTAATTATGAAATTAATTTTTTATAGGAATTATTTTTTTTGTAATAATATTTATTTAAAGAGTGTGATTGTATATTAAAAAATAAACCCGCATTAAGCGGGTTTATTTCAATCTCAAAAGAGATTACATATTAGGATAATTAGGACCACCACCACCCTCAGGTGTTACCCAAGTAATGTTTTGAGATGGATCTTTAATATCACACGTCTTACAGTGAACACAGTTTGCCGCGTTAATTTGGAAACGCTTAGAACCGTCGTTTTCTTCCATAATTTCATAAACACCAGCAGGGCAGTAGCGCTGAGCAGGCTCATCCCATTTTGGTAAGTTCACATTTACAGGTATAGAAGCATCTGTCAGTTTCAAGTGAGCAGGCTGGTTTTCTTCATGAACGGTATTCGATACGAATACTGAAGACAAACGGTCAAATGTAATTTTACCATCTGGTTTTGGATAATTCGGTTTGAAGTTCGCAGCATCGACAGTTTTTAAAGCGCTGAAGTCGGGCTGTAAGTCATGCAGCGTGAACGGCACTTTAAAGATGTTTTGATCAACAAAGTTGAACGCACCACCCATCCATTGACCAAACTTATGCATAGCAGGGCCGAAGTTACGAGAGTTATATAACTCTTCTTTTAACCAGCTGTTGTTGAACTTGTCTGTGTACGCAGTTAACTCTTTAGCGAAGAAGTCTTCACCTTCAGTCACACGTGCAATGGCAAGGTCACCACCTTTTTCCACACCCGCAGCAATCGCTTCAAATACAGCTTCACCGCACAGCATGCCTGATTTCATTGCTGTATGAGAGCCTTTGATTTTCGCAAAGTTTAGGAAACCTGCGTCATCACCAATTAAGCTACCACCTGGGAAAGTGAATTTAGGTAGTGAGTTGAAGCCACCTTTTACAACCGCACGTGCGCCATAAGAAATACGCTTACCACCCTCAAGATATTGCTTGATCAGTGGATGTGTTTTCCAACGCTGCATTTCCATAAATGGATACATGTGTGGATTGGTATATGATAAGTCAACGATCATGCCCAAAGTCACTTGGTTGTTCTCAGCGTGGTATAACCACCAACCGCCTGAAGAACCTGTTTCACTTAAAGGCCAACCTGCACCGTGCATCACCAAACCTGGTTTATGTTTAGCAGGATCTATTTCCCATAATTCTTTAATACCAATACCGTAATGTTGTGGATCGGCATCTTTATCCAAGTTGAATTTTTGGATTAAACGTTTACCTAAATGACCACGACAGCCTTCAGCAAATAATGTGTATTTCGCATGAAGTTCATAGCCAGGGGTAAAGTTGTGCGTTGGTTCGCCATCTTTACCAATGCCCATGTCGCCAGTCTGAATACCTTTCACAGTCCCGTCTTCATGGTAAAGAATTTCAGATGCTGCAAAGCCTGGGAAAATAGACACTTCTAATTCTTCAGCTTTAGCACCTAACCAGCGAACCACGTTACCTAACGAAATAACATAGTTGCCATCGTTATGCATGGTTTTTGGCACCATCCAATGCGGTGCTTCTTGTGATTTTTCATCAGACAATAAGAAGAAGGTTTTATCTTCAGTCACAGGCACATTTAACGGTGCGCCTTGTTCTTTCCAATCTGGGAACAATTCATTCATCGCGCGGGGTTCAAGCACAGCACCCGATAGAATATGCGCACCTACTTCGGAGCCCTTTTCCACGACACAAACGGACAGATCGTTTAGGTTATTTTCAATTGCAAGTTGACGAATTTTAATCGCAGCAGATAGGCCGGCAGGACCTGCACCGACGATAACTACGTCAAACTCCATCGATTCACGTTCGATGTGTTCCATGTAGGACTCCTCATATTTCGGAAGGTGGCATCCATTCAATTCATTTAAATGGTGCTGCCATGAGTGTTCTTAATGCCCAGACACAATTTTTCTATCGTGTCTTTGATATTGTGGGCTAGTATAGTTTTAAACCGAGTTCTAGCCAATTGGCTGAATCATATTATTTTTCCGTCACTAAGGTATTTATTAGGCGGATGAAGCAGCAATTGAACGAAAACCCGACGAAAAAATTCATTAATAGGGATGATAGAAATTTAATGAACATTGCACAATACTTAAAAGATGGACAGTCCGGTCACAAAAGGTCAATCCCCCCATTAGATCAATGGCATCCAAAGCATTGTGGTGCAATGGATCTGAAGGTTTTAGCCAATGGAGAATGGTGGCACGATGGTCAATTGATCAAACGCCAAGCGCTTATTGACTTGTTCTCGACAGTACTATGGAAAGAAGACAGCAAGTTCTATTTAAAGACCCCAGTCGAGCAGATTGAAATACAGGTAGAAGATGAGCCTTTATTTGTTAATCAAGTCGATATGCTTGAGCTAGAAAACAAGAGCTATATCCAGTTTACGACCACAACACAAGACGTGATTGTTGTGGATGATGAACATCCTATTTTTATGCGTGAATATCAAGGTGAATTGCGCCCTTATGTACATGTGCGTTTTGGAATTAATGCACTGATCCAGCGTGCAGCATTCTTTCATTTGGTTGAGATGGGTGAACTGCTTGAAAATGAAAAAGGTGAATCCATTTTAGTGTTACAAAGTGGTGATTTGCGCTTGCAATTAGGCACCTGAGGTTTAAGCTTTCCACCTTGTCATTCTGAACAATATATAAGTGACCCTATGACCGCCATTCACCCCATTTACCCACTGGATGTACCCATGCCGAAAGCTGGCGCAGATGCACCGATCGGTTTATTTGATTCGGGGATTGGTGGCTTATCTGTGGCTTTAGAAATTGCGCGCTACTTGCCGAATGAACGTATTGTGTATTATGCCGATACTGCACATGTACCCTATGGGCCACGTGATGATCAAAATATACGTGAATTGACTGCACATGCCATAGAGTGGTTATACCGCCAAGGCTGTAAAGTCGCTGTCGTGGCATGTAACACGGCATCTGCTTTTAGTTTAGATTATTTGCGTGAACATTATGGGGAGAACTTCCCCATTATTGGTTTAGTTCCTGCGTTAAAGCCTGCCGTTCTGCAAACAAAAAGTAAAACAGTGGCTGTTCTTGCAACACCTGCGACATTTCGTGGAAAGTTGATTAAAGATGTGATGCATCGTTTTGCTGAGCCGGCAGGGGTCAATGTTCTGACTGTTACCAGTTTGGAATTAGTACCCTTTGTAGAAGCAGGTGCGCAGATGAGTGAGGCTTGTCTTAACACATTAACTGAGGTTTTACAGCCAGTTGTAAATCAAGGTGCAGATTTTTTAGTGCTTGGATGTACACATTACCCCTTCCTAAAATCGGCAATTCAGTATATTTTTGGTCAGAAGCTGACATTAATTGACTCAGGTTTTGCAGTTGCACGACAAACAGCCCGAATTTTGATTAAAAATGAGTTATTATTTGATCAGAAAAGAGAAAATTGTTTGCGTATAGAGTGCTATGTCAGTGGCAATAATGCGGAAAATTTAAAACCGGTTGTGGCGCGCCTGATTCAAGATGATATTTCTTGGAACATTGCCAACATCGGACTTATAAGTTCAGAAGACTAAATCAGTCATTTTGGACAACGTTAAATGAAAAAATTAGTTTTTTATTGGGGTAGTCATGTCGCATTTTCCAGCTAAGATTAATTCGATGCTGAGTGCGTTATGCAGCGGGAGAGGATCACTAATGCTCGATAAGCGTTATCAAGTATTCATTTCCACATCTGGTAGCGAAATGCAGCCAGAACGGATTATTTTGGCTCAGACGCTTGTAGGAATGGGGTTTTTCTCATGGGGGCTAGAACAACGCACACCATTGAGCACTGCTTTTGCACGTCGTCAAATTGACGATTGTGACTATGTGATGATTTTATTGGGCAGTCAATACGGTGAGCAGTCTGTGTCTGGTGTGGGCTATATGCACCTTGAATACATCTATGCGGTGACCAAGCAAAAACCTGTCATTGTGTTTATGCATGATGATCCAGATTCACGTGATGATGCCTTACATGATGCTAAACCTGAACTCCGTGAAAAATTTAAAGAATTTAGAAAACTATTACAAAATGAAGTTGATCAAGTTTTTACCTATCGTAGTTTGCGTGATTTAGAAATGGCAGTTCGATTGAACATGCCACAAATGCTAGAACGCTATCCTGTTACAGGTTGGGTGCGTCCACAGAATACTCAAGCTTTACATGATGAAATTGATCGTTTAAAAGCCCAGTTAGTTCAACTCGAAACAGAGTCTGGAAAACGCGAAGTTGATCCATTCCTATCTTTACCAAAAGTGTCGATGCATGAACTATTTTCATTTGAATACCGCATGCACGCTTATCAAGATGGTAATTTCAAAGAATTAAAAGTACAGAAGAAAATGACGTGGGCGCAGCTCTTGTCGATTTTAGGCGAAACCTTTGTTAATCCAACCCCTGAAGAATTCTTCTCTAAACGAATGAATGAGTTTTTGAATGAAACAGGTTTGGATGATGCACGTATTGAGATGCCACGTGCACATGCGGTTGCGCGGGCACAAGTGAATATTCGTGCTTTACACAGCATTAAAAGCCAGATGCGGCAGAATGACTGGATTGTGCCCAATGGCCGAGATGATCGTCAGCGGATGTTGTGGCAAGTGACCAGTAAAGGTCAAAAATTACTAGAAAGTAATTTGCTTGATAATGATCGAGTTTTTCAATTTAAATCTGCATATTAATCTATTTTATTAAATGGATTAAAAGCTGCTACATTAGCGTCATTCAAATTGATGGAAAAAGTGTAATGTTGCCTGTCGAGAAAGCTAAAGTCACCATTATTCTGGCGAATCTAGGTACGCCTGATGCGCCAACTGTGCCCGCAGTGCGTCGTTTTCTGCAACAGTTTTTGTCAGATCAGCGGGTGATTGAAATCCCGAAACCGATATGGCAAATCATTCTACGTTTGTTTATTTTGCCATTTCGCCCTAAACGTGTTGCACATGCTTATGACATGGTTTGGGGTAATGATTCGCCCATGCGTGAAATTTTATTTGAGCAAGTCGCCGCAGTAAAACAGCATCTCACAGCAAAATATCCAGAATTTGAACTGAATGTGATTCCGGCCATGACTTATGGTAATCCGGGGATTTCTGCCGCTTTAGCGCAATTGGCTGAGCAGCCTCAAGACCATATTCTATTATTTCCGTTGTTTCCACAGTATTCAGCAACATCTACGGCACCTTTATATGATGCGATTGCGAAATGGATTCCACAGCAGCGTAATTTACCGGGTTTGAGCATTATTCGTGACTATTACCAGCATCCTGTGTTTATACAGGCCTTGGCGCAAAGTGTGCGTGATTATCAAGCTAAACATGGTGTACCAGATAAATTATTGATGTCATTCCACGGTATTCCACAGCCTTATGCCGATAAAGGTGATCCCTATGCTGACCGTTGCCGTGTAACAGGGCACTTGGTCGCAAAAGCGCTCGGTTTAAATGAAGATCAATATGAAATCAGTTTCCAATCGCGCTTTGGTAAGCAAGAATGGGTGAAACCTTATACCGATGCCACTTTGGAAGCGTGGGGCAAACAAGGCGTGAAATCGGTACAGGTTATGAGCCCTGCATTTTCAGCGGATTGTTTGGAAACGCTAGAAGAGTTGGCGCTGCAAAATGCTGAAACTTTCCAAGCTGCAGGCGGTGGTGAATATGGCTATATTCCCGCATTAAACGTGCGGGATGATCATGTCGCATTGCTCAATTTATTACTTCAAGCTAATCTTGATGCCTTAAAGCAAACATTAGCCCATTCATCGCCTTGAGGTTTTCGCCCTATGTTGCAAGTTAAAATCGTGCCCGTTACGGCATTTCAACAAAACTGTTCCATTGTTTGGGACTCTGAGTCGAAAGAAGCGGTCTTGATTGATGCAGGGGGAGAGCCGGAAAAATTAAAAGCCGAAGTTGAAGCGCTCGGTTTAACGGTCAAAGCCTTGTGGTTAACGCATGGACATTTAGACCATGCGGGTGCGGTTGGGGCATTAACCCAAGCATGGAATGTTCCGGTGATTGGCCCGCATAAAGAAGATGCATTTTGGCTCGACATGATTCAAGACGTATCAGCCAAATATGGCTTTCCGATCCCTGAAAATGTTCATGTGACTCAGTGGTTAGAAGGTGGCGAAACACTGAAACTGGGTGAAGAAGAGTTTGAAGTACGTTTTGCACCGGGGCATACACCAGGCCACGTTATGTTCTATAACGCTAAATATGGGGTGTTATGGACAGGTGATGTATTATTTAAAGGTTCTATCGGCCGTACTGACTTTCCGCGTGGCAATCATCAGCAGCTATTAGACTCGATTCAACGCGAATGCTTTAGTTTGCCTGACGATACTCAGTTTATTTCTGGGCATGGGCCAATGAGTACCATTGGCTATGAAAAGCAGCACAATCCTTTTGTTGCAAGTAAAGCGGGTTAAGTAATACGCTTTAACTTGATTGGGTAAAATAAAAAAAGGTCTACATAGTTAGACCTTTTTTATTGGAACTTTTTTATATTTAAATTTGAGCTAAACGTATTTAGAACTGATCTTCCTCACGGCCACCATCAGCTTGAGGTGCATCTTGGGTTGGCAGGCGATATTCGTCATTGGCCCAAGCACCAAGATCAATCAATTTGCAGCGATCTGAGCAGAATGGGCGGTATTCATTGTCCTCCCATGTGGTGAGTTTGCCACAGCGAGGGCAGTTCATGGTGGTTGGCATGGGGCAACTCCAGCGAAAATGGATGATTCAATTAGGCAAAAACAGTCGCAGTTGTTAGACTTATGCGGTTCTGTTTAGTTTGATCTGTTTATGCCTATTCGTCAATTTCAAGCGCAGCGTATGCATGCTCCCCGTGATTTTCAGTCCATTCAGCCAACTCCAATTTGTGTGGAAATTGGTGCAGGCAAAGGAAAACACGCCTTACTATTCACTGCACAACATCCTGAATTTCAGCTGATCGCAGTAGAGCGTACCCGTGAAAAATTTGTTGCGATGCAAAAACAGCATCAAATTGAAGGGCAGCAAAATCTTAGCCCTGTTCATGCAGATGCAATTCCTTGGGTTGTACATGCCTTACATCCTGCGCAAGTACAGCAATTCTTTATTCTGTATCCCAACCCTGAACCGCATAATCCTGCACAGCGCTGGTTAAATATGCCGTTTTTTGAATTTCTATTGTCGCGTTTGCAGCCGGGTGGTCAGATTACTGTGGCCAGTAATATTCCTGAATATATTGAGGAAGCGCAGCAGCAGTTAATTGATGTTTGGAAGCTACCTTTTGTCAAAGAACGCATTGCAGAGACTTCAGCACGTACACACTTTGAGATTAAATATCTAGAACGTGGTGAACTCTGTCAGCAGTTAATCATTACCAAGCCTGTAGATTACACCACACGTTTTGATGATTTTCAGCCGCTACAAGGTAAGCAACCCACCGAAGCATCTGCGGAATAATTGGGCATGACTCAGCGTATTGCAATCATTGGGGCAGGTCCTGCGGGATTGATGGCGGCGGAAGTGCTTAGCCAATTTGACTATGACATTCATGTTTATGAGCAAAAACCATCGGCAGCCCGTAAATTTTTAATGGCTGGCAAGACGGGGCTGAATATTTCGCATGCAGAACCCGTTGAACAATTTGTGCAGCGCTATGATCAAGTGGAATGGCTGAGTCCATGGGTTAAGCAGTGGGATGCAGCATGGATTCAACAATGGATGATGGGGCTAGGTATTGAAACCTATATTGGTTCATCAGGTCGGGTCTTTCCTATTGAAATGAAAGCTGCGCCTTTGCTACGTGCATGGTTAAAACGCCTCAGTTTCGACGGGGTGCAGTTTCATTATCGACATCAAGTTTTGGACTTGCAGTCCAATCAGCTAACGATTCAAAACCTTGTTGATGAATCAAGTCAAGTACTTGGTTTTGATGCGATTATTATGGCATGTGGGGCTGTGTCTTGGTCACGTTTAGGCAGTGATGGTGCATGGCAAAAATGGCTGCAGCCTGAGAGCATTGAAGCTTTTCAGGCCAGTAATGCCGGTGTGGAACGCGTTTGGTCGAAGTTCATGCAGCCCGTGTTTGGACAGCCTTTAAAGCGGGTCAATGCATGGGTCGAGCAAGCCGAGCCGACCCAAGGCGATATCATTATTTCACACTATGGACTGGAAAGTGGATTGATCTACAAACAAGGTCGAGGACTGCGTCAACAAGTGAACTCTGCTCAGCCCATGCAGCTGACTTTGGACTTATTGCCAGATCAAAGTGTTGAGCAATTGGCTAAGAAATTACAGCCTTCGAAAAAGCAATCTTTAACCAATGTTTGGCGTAAAGCCGGTTTAGATGTGGCGAAAGCTGCACTGGTCCGTGAACTGGTGGATAAATCTTTGTGGCATGAACCTGCCTTACTTGCTGCGAAAATTAAACACTTAGATATTCAACTTGATGGATTTCGCCCGATAGATGAGGCGATTAGCTGCGCGGGCGGTGTGAAGCGTTCAGTCCTAAATGATGGCTTACAATTGAAGAGCAATCCTGCAGTATTTGTCTGCGGAGAGATGTTGGATTGGGATGCGCCTACAGGAGGCTATTTGCTAACAGCATGCCTTGCAACCGGTCGAGCAGCGGGTGAAGGGGTTCAAAACTATCTGGTTTCTTTGCAGAGCTAAGCGCTTCAAATTGTCACAATCTTGCTGAGGAGTTGTGATATTTTGAGATGAAATTCTTCTAAGAAAGACCACTATGCGCGTACAAGAACAATATACCGGAAGCTGCTTGTGTGGAGCGGTCTGCTACGAAATTAATGGTCCGATTGGTGAGATCGTGCAATGTCATTGTTCTCGGTGCAGAAAAGCCAATGGCACGGCATTTGCGACCAATGCTCCAATAGCCAAAGCAGATTTCAAAATTGTGTCGGGTGAACAGATATTGAAAAAGTTTCAATCTTCACCAACCACACAGCGTTGTTTTTGTGGGGAATGTGGTTCACCAATTATGAGTATTAAAACCGATACCCCGGATTACTATCGCTTACGTATAGGAACACTGGATACACCCATACAGCAAGTACCAGTCTGCCATATATTCGTCAGCTCAAAAGCAGAATGGGACAGTATTCATGATGATTTACCACAATATGCTGAACGACCATAGCGAAAATCAAGATTGAGCAATAACATCAAGGGCATGGATGTGCCCTTGAAGTTGAGTTTATTTTGTGTTTTTTAGCTCGTGTTACCTTCTCATTCATCTATGTTGAATTTGGGTGCATAGATTGCAACAGGGTGGATGATTAGGGTTGTCGAGTTTTTTGTAGTTCAGGATATTGTTCTTGCCAATGTCCCAATTGTTCTTGAGCATGAATAAACTGACCGAGACCTTTGACACTATCACTAGGATTTTTCAACTCACCATCGGCTGTTTGATTTTTCTCACGATAAATTTGTGATTGATTGTCCCAGTACTGGTACATCAAGCCTTGAATGTAACGGCCTTGTTCAGTTTTCATTTCGAGTTCTTTGAGCATATTCAGTGCTGACTGGATGTTGTCACGCTTACGCTGTGTAGCAAATTCATCAGTGAGTTTGCCTTCCTCACGCAGTTTCATCAGCTCATCTTCCATCTCATCGCTAATTTGACTAAAGCTCTCGTCATATTGCGTCAGTAGCGTTAAGTCGTGTAGATCATCTGGGGTCTTGGCAAAGTTTTTAATAGGATCACTACTCAGCTCTTTCATGATTTGATCATCGGAACTGATTTCACTATTTTGTTCCACTGTTTTTGTTGATTTTTCACATGCAGTGAGTCCTAGCACCGTACCCATCAAGAAGACGACACTGAATTTTTTAAAAGAGATTGGCATGAGCATAATCGTGTCCTAATGTGTTTTTCTAAAGATATAGACATGTGTGATATACGGAAAATCAATGAAATCCTGTGCAGTCTTTAGGGTTGATTCAGCCACGATATTTTCAAATTGTTGTTTCAGTTTTTGTTGTTCATCCGTGTTTAACGCTGCAATAAAACTGGTGGACAATAATCGTTTGGAAACCACGTGTTCCACTGTACCATGATGCAATTGTTGAAAGGTGGTTTCGGCAATTAATTTAAATGTTTGCTGCTGTTCAAACACTTTTTGCCATTGCCCACTATGATAACGTGGTGTGTCACCTTCGAGTTCACTCAAGACATCAGCGAGTTGTTTGACCCAATTGACTTGGATATCACGCTGGTTCCAAATCAAAACAAGATCACCATTGGGAACCAAGATACGACTGATTTCATTGAGGGTTTCAGGGGTGGCAAACCAATGAAATGATTGGGCACAAAATACCGCTGCTACAGAATGATCATGCAGTGGAATCTGATCACTTTGGGCGGCTATAGTTGCAATATGCGGATGTTTTTTCTGCAATTGTTGCAGCATTTCATGTACAGGTTCGATCGCGGTGATATTCTCACTGAGTGGGCGAATATACTCGAGAAATTTGCCTGTACCTGAGCCTAAGTCCACCAGATGGGCTTGAGGGGCTAAAGCTAAATGTTGTTGTAGCCACGCACTGATTTCAATCGGGTAGTCAGGACGGGCTTGTTGATAGAGTTCAGCTGCAGAGCTAAAGCCTTGTTGTGCGGCAGGATGTATTGAATGTGTCATATTCTGCACTTTTTAATCTGTATGGCCTCTATAAAATAGCATATTCGGAACAAGATAAACTTTGAATGCAACAAGGAAGGAAAAGCGTGACGCAACAAGGACTGGAGCAAAGCACAATGGAAAAGCACATCATTTTTGAAGATGATCAAATTCGTGTCATTTTTCAGCCAGGCAGTTCTCGTGAGCTTATTTTCTCCTTCGGTGATTTGATTACCCGCGCCAAGGGCTTGAGCATCAATGCAGAGAAGTCTTTGCAAAAGTATGATTTTAATGTGATTGGTGTGATGCCGAAACAAAAATCGTGGTTTCCAGCATCGTCAATGCAACCAATGTATCAAGCCATCAAGCCAATCCTCGAACAATTTGACCTACGTATTGCATATGGTGGTTCCATGGGTGGCTATGCAGCCATTAAGTATGCCAATTTATTTGGATTCCAGCGCGTGGTGAGTATGGTGCCACAGTTCTCCATAGACCCTGAAGACATTGTCGATACTCGCTATGGCATGTTCTTTCAACCTAATCTGCATGCCAATATGCGAGTACTTGCGGAAGATGTATCGACTACACGTGAATATATCGTGGTGTATGATCCTTATTGTCCAGAAGATCGCGCTCACTTTGAAAAATTACAGGCTTTAATTCCGCATGTGCATGTGTTGCATCTGCCGTTTACAGGGCATGATGCCATTGCGGTATTGGCGAGTTCTGAACTGTTAAATGATTTCTTAAGGCATCCTTTTGATGCACCGTATTTTTATCAAAAAATGCGTCGGGTTAAGAAAAACAGCAAATTTTATTATCGAAAAGTCATCGAAAATTTACTGACACGCCATCGTGATGCCTTGGGTGAAATTTTAAAAAGCAATTCGTTTCAGCTTGACCCTCAGTTTTTTGATGCCAAACAAAAACAAACCTTATTACGGGTATTGTTTAATAACATACAAGTCAGTGAGCAAGATCTGCAAAAGTTGGGGATCACGACCTTTTTGCCACAGGAAAATCGTAGCCTACTACTCGACCAGTTTGAACATGGTTTAGTGTTTAATGTGATTAGCCAAAAAATTGAAAGCTATGCAGCCGGTGTGATTGCGCTGAACCATAAGTTTTTGATTCCTTTACAGCCAAAAGGCACAGGTCTAGTTTACGTCCAAGTCCAAGATGAGCGTTACATGGTGGTGATGAATGACCGTCAGGTAATGAAATTGGTCTTAGCTCAAGATGAACTGGCGGCAGGTATGCATCCGATTTTAATGCAGAAATATGTGGGCTATTACACGCTGAACTATAAAGAATTGCGTTTGAGTAGCGATGAATTTGGTCAAGTCTTCTTTGTGGAAAATGCCGATGCATCTTGCCAGTTTGTGGTGCAACCCGAACAAATTTAAGCTCGACATTGGGTTGAAAATCCAAAGCTTGCTAATTTGTAGGAAGAGATTATGATGAGAGAAAGGTAGTATAAAAAACAATCATACTACCTAAAACATCATGAGGAATACGAGGGGTATCAGTATGCATTCAACACAGATGCTTGCTGTATTATTCATCTTAGTGCTGACCATGGGTTCAGCCTATGCACAGGGGGTTAGTTCAAGCATACTGATTTTTAGCAGCAGTATGTTGTTACTTACGATACTGACCATTTATGTCATACTCAAAATTCGAAATTCATTGCAACATCATCTCGATAAACCCGCGAAATAGCGGGTTTTTTTATATGCTGTTCGATTGCACTTTGGTGCATCACAGGTTTTAATCATCCACAATCGAATTTTTATAATCGGCCAGAAGGGAAGCAGCCATGAAAGCGGTATTTCTAGATTATCAGTCTCTAGATAAACAGGACTTAGATTTTAGCGGACTAGAAGCACAGTTTGATGACTTGACGCTCTATCCCGCAACAATGGCTGCAGAGGTTGCTCAGCGCATACAAGAGGCTGATGTGATTATCAGCAATAAAGTACACATCAATGCTGAGCACATGCAGCTCAATCCGCAATTAAAACTGATCTTGATTTCTGCTACTGGCACCAATAACGTTGACCTTGTACACGCACAGCAACAAGGCATCGTGGTGTGTAATTGCCAAGCTTATGGCACCGCTGCGGTCGCACAGCATACCTTGATGTTAATGTTGAACTTGGCGACATCGTTTCGACAGTATGATCGGGCGGTCCAACAGGGAGATTGGCAAAAAGCAGATCAGTTCTGCTTACTAGATTTTCCAATTATTGAGTTGGCTGGTAAGACTTTGGGGATTGTCGGCTATGGCGAATTGGGTCAAGCCGTGGCCCATTTGGCTAAAGTGTTTGGCATGAAAATTATGATTGGCGCGCTACCGAATCGACCTATGGCAGCTGAGCGTGTGGCATTTTCTGAGATGTTAGTGCAGGTCGATTTTCTCAGTTTGCATTGTCCTTTAACAGAGGAAACTCGTGATTTACTCAATCATGAAAGCTTGGCTCAAATGAAAGCATCGGCCTTTGTGATCAATTGTGCACGAGGTGGTGTGGTTAATGAATCGGCATTAGCCGAGGCATTAAAATCAGGTAAGATCGCAGGTGCGGCAACCGATGTCCTGACGGTTGAGCCACCTAAGCAGGGTAATGTGCTGCTCGACCCAAGTATTCCAAATTTAATCATTACCCCACATAGTGCATGGGGAAGCGTCGATGCGCGACAACGCATTGTGCAGCAATTGGTGGAAAATGTAGAAGCCTTTAAAGCGGGGATAGTCATTCGACAGGTGAATTAAAATCGTGTTTAAGGAATATTATTTTTGAACAATGCTCCATATAAATAGGGATGTCTATGCAGGTCGATCTTGCCAATAAAAAAAGTTTAAGAATATTTTGCATGCTGATTCTCTTTACCGCATGCATCACTTGGGCATGGTACAGTTATGTACTAAATATCAGTGAAAATTATTTATTCCAGAACCCTGATTTTGAAGTTCATAAATTCATGCCGACCTTACAAGTTGTGCTGGTTTCGGTATTTTTTTATTGCGCATTTTATCTTAGCGCTTATTGATTTTTTAAATCGCTATTGGTATTGGGGACTATGGCTGGTTGTGGTACCTATTATTGTGGGACAGGTCTATTTTTCCGTCTTTGGAGAGGTTGCGCATATTGATCGTTTATCAGTCTGGGTTGACTATCCATTTTGCCTGTTGATGCTTATTCAAATCTGTACTGCATCGTTTGTACGTTGGCGATATCTCAAGCCTAATGCTTAATGCTTAATTTAATAGTTAAATTTCAGCATTTTTTCAAAAATTTAACATTGAAATGATTTTTGATCCGCTCAAATTCAAGTTCAGTCTTGATACTGTTTGGCATCATGATTCGTAAATAACTTTTTTCGAGTTTAAAAGGCTCTTTGGTATTGGGTACAGGATTAAAGCCACCATTTGGGTAGATCAAATTTGTCTCATAGGCACGTAAAATCTGATCATTGTGAAAATAATAACTTGTTAGGGATTGATTGGATTCTCCAAAAACATAAAGATTAATTTTGCATTGATCATCGAGTTGATACAGTGTCGCTTCATTGCCTTCAGTCGATTTGTATTCTTCGTCATCTAGCATCTCTAAGGTTTGTAATAATTTACCTTCGGCATCATGATTATATTGGTATGAATCGTACAATTGGGGAAAAATAGTTTGCAACTGTGGATAACTTTTCAACAATTGTGGAAAACGTTGTAAGCCAATCACAGAGCCAACACAGAGCAGAATGCCAAGCAAGATACCAAATAAAATTCGCATTTTTTTCTCATTAATTCATTATTTTTATAGGCATAGGCCAAAGACCAAAAGTATTTAATTTTGGTTTTAAAAAAGCCCAACCAAAGTTGAGCTTTTAAATGTACTGTTAAATTATAAATCAGTCACAGGATAGGTTGTAGACGTCGAACTCGAAGGATAGCTACTTTGAGGATATTGATTGTTATTTTGCCCCGCATTGTTGCTCGGAGCCGTATTGATTGTATTGCCTGAAGACGGTTCACTCAACGACTGTTGGCTAATGGGCGCAGGTTGGCTAGTTTTACCTGTAATATTTTCACGGGTTTGTTTCAATTTTTCATTGACGTTTTGAGTGGCTTGCTGTGCGCCCTGATCAACCTGTTGCACTGTATTTTGAGTAGCAGTTTTCGTATTGTCCCAAGCTTGGTCAACCGAAGGCTTAATTTTAGAAATTCCACGTTCAGTCATTTCACCAATATTTTTAGCAGCACCGACCACGCCTTCTTGGGCTTTATAGGCCCACACATGCAATAAATTTGGATTATCGCCATAAGGGCTCACAGGTTTTTTCGCTTGTTGCTCAGTACTTTGCGCTGCTGTGTTTTCTTGTGCCCAAAGCATGGGTGTCGTGAATATTAAGCTTAGGCATAACGTTGCTTTTAATGAAATTTTCACAGCTTCACCTCTGAATTTTATAGATTTTCTATCTGATGAATGGTTTTAACGCATTATAGGAAAAATTGCAGCGAAAAAAACTTGCCGTAGCAAAATCAATACAGCAAATGACAGCTTTGTACACGTTTGTATTTTGCTTAAGGTAAAAAAGGCCCACCGAAGGGTGAGCTTACTCTCTGGAGGAGAGGGTATGAAAGCCAGTTTATTTATTTGTGAGCACCTAAGCTGGCTTCATGTGAGCTATGGACTTCAGCTTGTGCGACAGGCGTTTTCAACTGTACATTGCTGCTGCCACTCACATTGGCTTCTTGACCTTTTTGGAAATTCGCTTTGGTTTGTTGCCATTTTTCACTGGCAAATTGGCGACCTTCCTGAGCTTTTTCACCTAAATAGCTCTTGGTTTGATCAACTTTGTTGTCGACATTGCTTTTACGTTCATCAAGTTTTGCTTTGTCTTTTGCAGCTTTTTCATCGAGCTGTGCTTTGCGCTCATCAAGCTTAGCTTTATTTTGCTCAGCCTTGGCATCGATCTTGGCTTTCGCTGCATCTGACTTTTCATCTTTAGACTGTTTTAGGTCAGCCCATTTATTTTTTGCATCTTGCTTTTTGTCAGCACTGAATTCTTTGGTGTCTTGCCATTTTTCTTGGGTGAATGTTTTGGTCTTATCGACGCCTTTTTCAATTTTGTCACCGGCTGTATGCGCAGACTGATTAATGTCTTGTTTTAGATTTTGCAGTACAGACGGTTGCTGTGTTTCAACTTTCGCATTGGCTTCTACTGCGGTGTTCGCAAATAGTGGGGTGGTTGCGAATAATGCTGCGGTGATCAGTGTTGTTTTAAATAAAGGTTTCATCTTTGCATTTGTCCTCTTTTATTGAACGCTGCTGTTGCACTCAGCATTAGCGCTTTTGGAGCAGAGGACATCTTAAGAGTAAAAAAAAGCAAAAAGTGGTTTTGTGCGATAAGTCACACAATGCAATAACAGCTCAGATACGCGGAAGTTTGAAGTGTGGAAACTTGGTTAAGTTAACGTAGTATTGTAATTTTATGAAAATACAGTGGCTTATATGTGTTTTGCGCGTTGCTGTGGTGTGGTGCTAGTTACGATTTTCATGATTAAAAATTATGGGTTTGAACGAATTATTGTTCAAGATTCAAGAAAAAAATGAAACCATACCTCCATTTTGGAGATATGGTTCTTATTATTTATTCACATTGTGTAAGCGCATCTTTTGCAAAATGACCGCGTAATGCAAGGAAGTTCTTTTGTACATCCGACGCATTTAAATCAAAATTGTGCGCTGAACTTGTACCATCTTTGGCAAAGGTTGCTGTACCACCTGAAATAAGGGTTAAGCCTTTAAATGACCATTGTTCAACCGATTTTGCTTCTTCTAAATTGCCTGTAAATTCAATCACGCATTTATCTACAAATTTAGTCAGTTTTGCTTTGTTATCTGTGGTATCTGGGTAGACATCAATGTTTTGAACTTCTTGTAATACACCTGTTTCAAGTTGTGGAATCGTTGGTGCAGATGTACATGCAGAAAGTGTTATACCCGCAAGACCAGTCAAAAGGAATGCTTTCAATTTCATAAGGTTCATTCTTGTTGAGTGTTGTTGGATTGAGTATAGGGAATTGGTGAATTATTGGCTATAGATTTAAGTCTTAAACCTAAATTCAACTTCATTCACTTAATATTTAACGTTTATAGGCCGCACTTCCTGGACCAACGGCATTGATGCTGACTTGGCGTGATGGATGGGTGCTTTTTTGATAATACACTTTCGAATTCGGCCCATAAATATTGATTTTATTGACTGATTCTACATAGACCATTGTATTTGGACCTGCAACCGTAATCATCGGGCAACTGCCTTTTAGAGTAATACGGCTATCTGGAGCAGGAATATTCACTGAGCGTCCTGCGCAATCATAACTTGCAACGGTATCGGGTGAAGAAATGCTGATTTGGGAATGAGTCATTTCCGTTCCAGCATTTGCAGAAGAAAAAGATAGAATCAATAGTCCAAAGCTAAGTAATTTTTTATTCATCTTTATTTAAAACGAGATATTGAGTGCAATGCCAGATCTTTTTCACATTGATGTATTAAGAAGTGATTTCGCTTGGTGATTTATCTAATGTTTCAAACCGTCTCATTGAATTATCAGTACGTTATCCTAAATATACAATGAAGCCTTAGCTGGTTTATTTAGCGATTAAAGTTTTGGCAAAAAGAACAACAACACAAGGCCACCCAATACTCCACCGATAATGAGCCAATCTTTCTTACGCATATCAGCAACACGAATTATTGAAAAATACAGACTGCTAAAAAATAGAAAAACAAAGACAAATAACACAAGGGGGTTATTGAATATAAATTTAGTACTGCCAAATAAAACGAAAATGGTTGTGCTCGACAACCAATACACCAAACTTAAAACAAATTTTGAAAGCGTTAAGTAACGCACAGTGCGGTCTAATCTGGGCAAAGTCACCGCAACGATGATGATTCCAATAAATCCACCCAAAACAGAAATAATCAAAAAGAATAAAGCACCCATATCTGGCTTGTTTGGAATGTATGGATAAACCTTCCAAAGGTAAAAGCTGCATGCCATCAGTACTGCATGTAAGATAAAAAGATAGAGATCTGGGCGGTAAGGATGATTAGCTGTAATACTTTTCATATATTGTTCTTATCAAAAAATCCCGCTATTTCTAACAGGATTTTACCTTGATTTCAAACGGCATAAAAAAACCCGCTTTAAAGCGGGTTTTTAATGAATACTTAAACTTAGTGTTGAAGTACCGAAATATCAGCCACTTTCGTGAACAAGTCACGAAGCTGTGCAAGCATACGTAAACGGTTCGCTTTTAGGTCAGCATCATCTGCCATCACCATTACACCGTCAAAGAATGCATCGACTGGCGCACGAAGTGCAGCAAGTGCAGAAAGGGCAGCAGTGTAGTCCTTCGCAGCAAATAACGGCTCAACTACAGGTGTGATTTTTGCAAGTTCAGCGAACAATGCTTTTTCAGCATCTTCAACCAAGTTTGCTTCAACCACAGCACCTTCAGGCGCAGCTTCTTTCGCAAGAATATTGGCAACACGTTTGTTTGCAGCAGCAAGTGCAGCAGCTTCAGGGAGGTCACGGAAATGATTTACCGCATTTACACGTTTGTCAAAATCGAGTGGTGATTTTGGAGAAAGGGCTTGAACAGCTTGAATCACATCTACAGCCACGCCTTGGTCTTCGTATTTCGCACGGTAACGACCTTCAAGGAATGCAACAGCATCGTTTAAAGTCTTGCCGTGATCTTTCAATACATCGCCATAAGCAGCAAGTGCAAGTTTGATTAGATCTTCAATCGAAACATCTAAATCATTTTCAGTCACAAGACGCAAGATACCAATGGCTGAACGACGTAGTGCAAATGGGTCTTTAGAACCTGTCGGCGCTTGACCAATACCAAAAATACCTGTCAATGTATCTAAACGGTCAGCAAGTGCAAGCGTTGTACCGGTTTTAGTTTTTGGTAAAACGTCACCTGCAAATTTAGGTAAGTATTGTTCACCTAAAGATTCAGCAACTTCATCATTTTCGCCTTCAATACGTGCGTAGTAAGTACCCGCAATACCTTGAAGCTCAGGGAACTCACCCACAAGTTCAGAAGTTAAGTCGCATTTTGCAAGGAGTGCAGCTTTTTCAGCATCTGCTGGGTTTGCACCTGTGATAGCCGACAAAGCCACAGCCAATTTAGCAATACGTTCAGACTTGTTCCATAGTGTGCCAAGTTCTGCTTGGAACACCATGTTTGCAAGTTTCTCTTTACGAGCTGCAAGCGGTTGCTTTTGGTCTTGTAAGAAGAAGAATTCAGCATCTGACAAACGTGGACGAACGACTTTTTCGTTACCTTCAATAATTTGAGACGGATCTTTCGACTCAATGTTTGAAACGGTAATGAAGTAAGGTTGAAGCTTATTGTCGGCATTTACTAAGCAGAAGTACTTTTGGTTGTCCTGCATCGTTGTGATCAACGCTTCTTGCGGCACAGCAAGGAAACGTTCTTCAAAGCTTGCACGAAGCGCAACTGGCCATTCAACCAATGCTGTTACTTCGTCACGTAAGTCCGCAGGGACAATCGCAATGGCATTTACTTCATCAGCCAAAGCTTTGACTTGTTGGTCGATGATGGCTTGGCGCTCTTCAAAGTTTGCAATCACTTTTGCAGTACGCAGGGCATCAAGATAAGCATCGGCATTTGCAAGTGTAATTGCTTCAGGAGCATGGAAACGGTGACCATAAGTCACGTTACCTGCTTGGTGATCCTGAATGGTTGCTTCAATTACATCACTGTCTTTCAACAAAACAACCCATTTTACAGGACGTACAAACTCAGTACGGCTTGCAGCAGAACGCATGCGTTTTGCGATAGGTAGGTTATCTAAAGCGTGTTGTAAAATTTGTGGAAGTAAAACATCAAGGCTTTGACCTTTCACGTCTTTTAAGTAGCACACTTTTTCAACTTTACCGGCTTGGAAAGTCGATACTTGATCAACCGTAATGCCTTGACCGCGCATAAAGCCTTCAAGCGCTTTAGTTGGTTTGCCTTCGGCATCAAACGCTGCTTGTTTAGCAGGGCCATCAAAACGTTTTTGTGTGTCTGCTTGTGCACCGTCTACATTGACAATTTTCAATGCAAGGCGGCGTGGTGCTGCATATGCTTCGATTGAATCGAATGCTAGACCTGCGTCTTTTAAGCCTTTTACCGTTTCTGCATGTAGCGCGTCACGTAATTTTTTTAAGCTTTTTGGTGGAAGTTCTTCGCAGCCTAATTCGAACAATACTGTATGTTTAGACATTATTTGCTCTCCTTAGATTCTACTTTTGCTTCCGCTTCAACTTGTGCTTTTAACTGAGCTAATACTTCGTCACGTAAAGCTGGTTCTGCCATTGGGAAGCCCAGCTTCGCACGTGCAGCAACATAACTTTGCGCAATCGCACGCGCCAAAGTACGTACACGTAAAATATAACGTTGACGTTCAGTTACTGAAATTGCGCCACGTGCATCAAGCAAGTTAAAGCTATGAGATGCTTTAATTACTTGTTCGTATGCAGGCAGTGGAAGTTCAGCTTCCATTAAACGAGTCGCTTCAGCTTCATAGAAGTCAAATAGCTCAAACATTTTTTCAACGTTGGCATATTCAAAGTTATAGGTTGATTGTTCAACTTCGTTTTGGTGGAACACGTCGCCATAAGTCACTGTACCAAACTGACCTTTAGTCCAAACCAAATCGTAAACAGAGTCTACACCTTGGAGGTACATCGCTAGACGTTCTAGACCGTAAGTGATTTCACCTGTCACAGGGTAGCACTCAACACCACCGACTTGTTGGAAGTAAGTGAACTGAGTCACTTCCATACCGTTTAACCAAACTTCCCAACCTAAGCCCCAAGCACCCAGTGTTGGAGATTCCCAGTTGTCTTCCACGAAACGAATGTCGTGAACAAGGGTATCAATACCAATGGCTTTTAATGAATTTAAGTACAACTGTTGGATGTTGTCTGGGTTTGGCTTCAACACGACTTGGAACTGGTAGTAGTGTTGTAGACGATTCGGGTTCTCACCATAACGGCCATCTTTAGGACGACGAGAAGGCTGAACATAAGCCGCGTTCCAAGTTTCAGGGCCTAAAGCACGTAGGAAAGTTGCAGTGTGGAATGTCCCTGCACCCATTTCCATATCGTAAGGTTGTAACACTACACAACCTTGTTCAGCCCAGTAGTTTTGTAAGGCAAGAATTAAGCCTTGAAATGTATCAATATGCGATATGGCGCGACTCATGTAGCATCCATTAAAATTAGTGAAAAATTGGCTCTAAGTATAAGGATTTTGCAGAGGAGTGGCAAAGGCTACTTGGTTCCTTTTAAGATTTTAATAGCGCTATTTATTTTTTGAGTTTTAGCTTTGGTTGCAATGTTGAAAAACTCCAAAAAATAATGGAAAGAACAAAACTAACGATCGCTATGAATAAGGAAAATGCTGTGTCCCACACTGTTCGACCAACAGATTCGAAAATTGGAAATCCATAGTAGAAATTTTGAAAAGTTGTAATGAAAAAGTAGATCATGACTAGGGTTAGATGCGCACCTAACCATATAAAAGGAAAAATAAATAATTTTTTGGCTATAAGAATTTGGCAAATTTTAAGTAAAATTGGATACAAGATAACGTAATAAATTCCAGCAAAAGTTCCTACAATTTCTAAAACATCAAGCTTGAATGAACCATTAATTAAAAAATATCCAATGAAAAGTAGTATAGGAATAAGTGGTGATAAAATAAGTGCTTCTTTAGGTTTGAAATTAAAAGGTTTTTCTGTATTCATTATCTGTGTTTTATATAATTTTTCGATTTAAACATTTTAAATTTTAAACAAGTGATTGTCTAGATAATGAATCTTATACATAATGAACCGTGTTTTGATGAAATATATGTAAGTAAAATTTAAAAATTATTTGAAAAAATCTATAAAATTATGAGCTTAAAAAAATATTACCTCCTACTTGGTGTCGTTTTTCTGATTTTTATAGGTTTTTCGAGTGTAAAAAATAACCTTAACTATCTTAAAGCTGCTTTTAAATACAAGACACAGGAACTTAAAGGCGATGATTTAAATCGTTATGCTGCTTTACTCTACTATAAAAATATCTATGAAGGCGTTAGAAATCGAGATGAGGATGAAAATGATCAGCCGACTGAACAAGACATAAAAATCGAAAAACTATTTGAAAAAGCATCTCAGCAAGGAAGTCCACTCGCCAAATTAAATTTAGCAAGACTTTATGCATATAAGCATGATCCAGAGCTGTATCCTGAAATTTTTAGATTAGTAAAAGAGTCTGCCGAGTCGGGTAATGCTGATGCTCAGTTTAAACTTGGAGAGTCCTATCATTCAGGATTAGGTACAGAAGTTGATTTTCAACAAGCTAAATATTGGTATGAAAAGGCGATTGCTCAAGGTAATCCAGCAGCAATGAACAATTTGGGTGTACTTTACCAAAGAGGATTAGGAGTTGAAAAAAATGGAAAAATCTCAACCGAATGGTACATTAAGTCAGGTAATTTAGGATATTCACAAGGTCTTGAGAATATGTTTCAAAATTATTATCACGGTTTAAATGGACTGCCTCAAGATGAGGAAGAGGCGATAAAATGGCGTGAAAAATGCTATTACAGAACGGATGAAATACCGATTCAACCTGTCTTTGGTCTCAAATTGGAAGAAGAAGAAACTTATTTAAATAAATGCAAAAATATTGTGGATTAGTAAGAGGGTAAAAGCTATGGGATATGAACGTTAAAATAGAATAACCTTAAAATTCCATCTGATGCTGATGAAATTTTAGGACTAAATCTCCTATAATTTCTCATCCTCAAAAAATCAGGCATGACCATGTTTCACGCAAAATCAGCTTGGCTCAATACGCTTAAACCCAACTTTAAAGTTCTGCCTTTAAAAGACCGCATCCTGTGTGGGGTAGGTGCTTTGCTGGGCCTGAGTATTTCTTCGCTGATCAGTTGGCTGGCGCTAGATGACTTAAATGCGTGGTATATCGCCCCGATGGGCGCATCGTCCGTACTGCTCTTTGCTGTACCTGCCAGCCCATTGGCACAGCCGTGGAATATGGTAGTCGGTAATAGTCTTGCGGCCTTGATTGGCGTGACGTGTGCGATGTTTATTCCTAATTTAACCGAAGCATTTAGTATCGCGGTTGCATTAGCGATTATCTTAATGATGACCACAGACTCATTGCATCCACCAAGTGGAGCCGTGGCGATTACAGCGGTATTGGGCGGAGAGGCAGTCCATAATTTAGGCTATGCCTTTCTCTTCTATCCAGTCCTTTTAAATTCGGTACTGTTGATGGTGGTTGCTATCATTTATAACCGATTACTAGGCAAGCAGTATCCACAAAAAGCACAAGTCAATACTCGGACGACAGATCCAACACCGACACAAAAAGTGTCGATTCAGCCAGCGGATATTCAGCAAGTCTTAGAACAGCAAAGTCAGTTGCTTGATATTAGTGAATATGACTTACAAAAAATTATTTTAGAAGCACAGCAATTAGCCAGTCGTCGTGGCCTAAGCCAGTTTCATTGTCGTGACATCATGAGTCAGCAAGTGATTACCCTGCGTGCAGAAGATGATATTCAATCAGCATTGGAAAAGTTTAAACAAGTCAATTTGATGAGTTTGCCTGTGGTGAGTGATTTAGATCGCTTGGTGGGAAATTTGGCTTTATATGATGTAGTGGAATGGTTTAAACGTGCCGCAGACCCCAAAGCCAGTTGGGAAAATCACGTTTATCAAATTATGAATCCCAAAGTGGTGACCGTGCAGCCGGATCAGCCGATTGAAGACTTGGTGCCATATTTTGTGGAAAGATCTTTTAATTATATTCCAGTTGTTGAGCAAAAACGGTTGGTGGGAATGATTAGCCGTGCCGATATGATTGCCGCCTTATATCAACAGCTAAATCAGCAAACAAAATCTTAAGCCTTAAACTTTGATTTAAATTCATCAGACTTAAATATGGCTTTGCCAATATATAGGCAAAAAAAAGCTACGGAATCTTGGGGGAGAAACCGTAGCGACCAAAATGGGTCAAAGGATTTTAACGTCTGTCATCATTCACAGTACGAATAGCGTCTGAATAGCCATTGGTACGGAAAAAGTTATCTTGTGCTTTAGGCATGACTAACCATAAAACCAAGTACACCAAAATACCGGGAAAGGCTGCGCTTAAGCATGATACAAAGATAAAAATAATACGCAGTAAATTTGCGTTCCAACCAAAACGTTCAGCAATACCCCCCATCACACCAGCAATCATGTTAGAGCGGTTTGAGCGATATAAACCAACATTGGCCATTCAGGTCTCCTTCAAAAAAGAATAAATTTGAATATTTCCAAATTCATATTATAGAAATGGTGACAAGCTTTGCGATTTAAAGGGTGCAGAAAAAAAATTAAGTAAAGTTATGTAATTTGAAGAATTGGTTTGATTAGTTTGCCTTTAAAATAGCTTGAGTATTAATTAAATATCAACGATAACAATGAGATATGATTAACATATATCGCAAATATATGTATACAGCGTTGATTATTTGATTACAATATTAAGTCAGCAAGAACTGAAAAAACCAATGAATGATTGGTCTTGGCACATTATATGAAAACATCGGCTTCACCTTTTTTGATGAAATTTGCATATCTTTCAGTGTTTGCAGGAGTGTTCAGCCTCTCTTTTATTGGTTGTAGTCCAACGCATCAACCCGCAGCGGAAAAGGGTGAAAGTTCAGCATCAACTGTCGCATCGGAAGTTCAAGCGAAGCAAGATCATGGAAAAAAATTAACCCAAGTGGCAGGGCAGGCGACATTGCCGAATGACGAGGACATAAAGTCAGCTCCTGTTCCTGAGCATGCCAAAATTTTTATTGGACGTTTTCATGCCAAAGTAAAATGCGATGACAGTTTTATTCCATGCCCAGAAGGCGATGCGGAGTTCATTCTTAACTTATTGCCAGATGGCACGGTACACCGCAGTATTATTCAAATTGGTAAAGTGTTTGCTGAAAAAACCAATACGCCAGGCATTAATGTGAAATACCGTAAGGATACGTGGAGTGTCAATGAAGCACATACCGAGCTGGTGGTTCATCGAAAAGAAGGCGTGAATTTTTATTATCACGTGATTAATGAAAATAAAATCACCATGGATTTAGACAAAATTCGTCAAGGTGAAGTTGATCGAAATCAGGAATTATTTTCCAAGGGTTATCCTCAGCCGCAACATGCCTATACCTTGGTGAAAGACCCAAATTAAATACTGCGAATGAAGTAAATAAAATTATAAATTGCGTTTGAGTGTCGGCGTGAAATTCGCAGACATTGGCTAATCGAATGCAACTAGCTTATAAAAAATTGAATTATTAATACGATATAGTTAAGACAAAACAGAATTGGTGGGTTGTGTGGGGTTCGAACCCACGACCAATAGATTAAGAGTCTACTGCTCTACCAACTGAGCTAACAACCCTGAGAAAATTTTAAAAGAGCATTTTAAAATTTTAGCAAGATAAACGAAGCGCGTAGTTTTGAATACTAGGGAATATTTGTTATCTAAAATTTTTCAGGTCAAATAATTCATCTAGCAAGACAAGAATGATACTTCGCAACATCGCTATAGCAAAATTTCGAGAATGGCGAATCAAAACCAATAATGGTGATGGTTTGTCTTGGTCGGAACCTGCAGGTTTCTTTTTCTTCAACTGCCGGAAGAAAGAAGCCCTAAGAAAGAATGGTGGGTCGTCCGCGACTCGAACGCGGGACCAATAGATTAAAAGTCTACTGCTCTACCAACTGAGCTAACGACCCTTAGGGGGTATGCACAAGATTGTAATCTAAAACTGGAATTTTAGAAAGATGGTGGGTCGTCCGCGACTCGAACGCGGGACCAATAGATTAAAAGTCTACTGCTCTACCAACTGAGCTAACGACCCATCTTGTGGTATCGAAGGAAATGGTGGGTCGTCCGCGACTCGAACGCGGGACCAATAGATTAAAAGTCTACTGCTCTACCAACTGAGCTAACGACCCATTTCGCTTGATGGTGCGTATTGTAGCAAGATCTGCTTCAAGCGCAAGTAAAAAATCATAAACTTGCTTGTGTTTGATTATAAATACAACAAAGTGGCTCATTTTGACGGGTGATTGTCGTCAAAATGAGCCACTTTGATTTAGAAACGATATTGATAGGCCTGAATATTGTTATAAATTTCAGGGGTCAAGTCAAAATAAGCACTCGCGTTCGGCAGTAAAACCAAGATTCGCTCATCTGTTTGCTTGGGATCAAAAGCTTGTTCTTTCAACTTGTTTTTTTGGTATTTAAACGTACCTGTGGTTTCGACTTTTTTCTGTACACGTAAAAATACCGGTACAGCATACGCTGGTAAGCATTTTTTAAATTGCAGAACCATTTCACTACAATCTTGTTCGTTGAGTTCGGCACCATCGGTGAGCGTGATGGCAGCCATACCTGCACGGCCATTGGTATCTGGAATTTCTACGCCATAAACCACAGCTTCAGCAATTTTATCGTACTCACTCACCATGTTTTCAACTTCAGTGGTTGAAACGTTTTCACCTTTCCAGCGGAAAGTATCACCTAGACGGTCGACAAATTGTGCATGTCGGAAGCCAATGTCTCGAACCAAGTCACCAGTGTTGAAGTATGAATCACCATGCTTGAATACATCTTTCATAATGACGGATTTGTTTTTTTCCGTGTCGGTATAGCCATCGAAAGGTGAGCGACGGGTAATTTTACCGATGAGTAAGCCAACTTCACCTTTTTTAACTTTAATGCAGCGACCTTTAGCATCATGTACAGCTTCATTTTTTTCTTTATCAAACTGAATAATCGCATAAGGCGTTGGTGAAAAACCAACGGTATTGTCGAAGTTAAACACATTACTAAAGCCGACGTTGCCTTCACTTGAAGCATAGAGTTCAAGGACTTCTTCGACCCCAAAGCGTTCTTTAAACTTATCCCAAATGTTTGGTCGCATGCCGTTACCAATCATTTTTTTCACACGATGGCCTTTTTCAAGGTCTGAATGTGGAGCATCCATCAAATAGCGGCAAAGCTCGCCCACATAGCCAATGGCTGATGCATCAAATTTTTGTACATCTTTCCAAAACGATGAGGTTGAAAACTTGCGACGCAGGGCAAGGGTGGCGCTACCTGCAATCACCCCACACCAACAAACTACAGTGCCTGTAGCGTGATAGAGCGGCAAGGTCACATACATCACATCATCTTTATTCAGATTAAGGACGTGACCATAAGTTCCATAAGCCAAAGTCCAACGGCTGTTGGTGAAAATCACCGCTTTAGGTAAGCCTGTTGTCCCAGAGGTGTAGATATAAAATAGGCCGTCTTTGCCTTTTACACTTGCAGTGGTGGGTGTGTTGAACTTTGGAAATTCATCAATCGCTTCTGCAAGGTTTAAGAAACCTTTCGGTGCTTGACCGGCATCTACACGAGTGGCTTGATCTGCGAACCAATGTAAACGATCTGTAGCCACACTGAGCTCATTACGAATCTCTTCTACGGCTTGACGGCATTCTTCGCCCACAATCACCGCAATTGGGTTTACTAAGTTGATGCTGTGTGTCAGGACTTTGCCAACTTGTGAGGTGTTGACCAAGGCACTGGTGACGCCAATTTTGGCTAGTGCCACGATGGTTGCCACGAGTTCAGATCGGTTCTCGATCATCACCGCAATCACATCACCTTTTTTTGCACCGAGTGCTAGGTAATAGTGACCAATTTGATTGGCCCATTCATTGAGTTCGTTATAGGTATATTTTTGCTCTTCAAAATATAGCGCATAGCCTTTGGGATTACGCTTTACGGCTTTTTCAAATGCAATCCCTAAGCCTGCGGAAGTATTTGGGGTGCGTAAATAGGCTTGCTTTAGACCACTCAACAGGTTGGGTACTTTGCTAATGAACGCGGGAATTTTTGCTGCAACATCAGCAATCCCAATAAGGTCGTGTTGTGTAGTTTGGCTCATGTGAATCCTATTTATTTTTCGTAATCCGATACGGTCTATTTCTTTGCAATGAAATTTGCAGCAAATTCTACAATTGTCTTTTAATCGTTTAGATCTAGTGCAATCAACCTAATTTGACAAAAGTATCAAAAAAAAACCAGTCACCGAAATGACTGGATTTTTTTATTCACCTGCAAAATAGCAAATTACTGCTCAGTTGCGGTGTTTGCTTTTTTCGGTGGACGACCGCGAGGACGACGAGGGCGTGCAGGTTTTTCACCTTCAGCGGCCGAGTTTTCGTCTACAGGAACCTCAACTTTCTTTTCCGTTTCAACGGCTTGAGCTTTTTCTTCTACTGGTTTAGTAGGAGCTTCAGACACTTCTTCCGTCTTTTCAGGCTGCGCACTCACATCCAGTTCAGCTTGAACGGGTTCAGGTGCTTCAGTTTGAACTACAACATCAGATACGTTGGCTTCAACTGTAGCAGCTTTAGCTTCTGCAACTACAGGCGCCTCAATAGCAGTGTCTGCGACAGGCGTAGCTTCCACCTCAGCATGTGCTTTTGCTTGGTCTTGTTTCGCTTGTTCAGCGGCAAGTTTAGCAAGGCGACGACGCTCACGTGGGTCATTAGCAACACGTTTATCTGACACAGGCTTTGGTGGTGTCAAATCCAACATTGGCGCTGGTTCAGCTTCAGGTGCAGCTTTTGTAACTTGAACATCACGAGTGACAGGCTTTTTCTCTACAGCTGCTTCAGCTGCAGGTGCAGTCAAAGTCGCGGCATATTCTTCCGTGAATTTTTGCAATGCACGGTTGAATGTTGGAATTAAGCCAAATTGCTCAATCAGTACTGAGCAGTCTTCGCCGTATACATGCTTAATCAAGCTGCTTATAGTGTATTGACCTAGTGTCGGCACTTGAGATGGCGAAATTTTCGGAGCCTGTGCTTGTTGAGCACGAGCTTCACGCTGTTCACGGCGGCGCTGACGAGGGTCATTGCTTGCACGAGACGGTTTTTGCTGCGCATGCTGTGGTTTATGCGCTGCTTCTTTTGTTTCAGTCGCAGGTTTTTCCACTTTTTCTGCTTCAACGACAGCGGCTTTTGGGACTACTGGGGTTTCTACAGGTTTTTCAACTGCTGGGGCAGTATTTAGCGCTACGATTTCGCTTTGAGCTTGATCAACATTTACTACAAGTGCTGTTGGCATCACGTCTTGACGTGGTGCATTAACAACTTCAACTTTAGGTTGACGTTGATTGCGGTTTTCAGGTTGTTGCTCAGTTGCAACTTCCTGAGCAATCGCTTGCTCGTTCAATACGCTTTGATCGCGGTGGCGATTTGGGCGATTTGGACGTTGTTGGTTGTTGCGGTCACGACGTGGAACAGACTGCGGTTGCTCATTATTTTGAACATCTTGCTGTACTTGTTCGTTGTTGTGTTGACGGCGTGAGTTACGGCGGTTTTCACGTTGGTCTTGACGGTTGTCTTGGCGCGGTTCTTGACGTTCAGAACGTTGCTCTTGGCGTTCGTTTTGACGTGCTTCGTTATTACGCTGTTCTTGACGGTCTTGACGTGAAGGTTGTAACACTTCTTCATGAACTTGATGCGATTGAGCTTCTTGTTCACGTGGTTCTTTATGCTTAGTACGCTTTTTGTTGTGACGTTTTTCTTCACGGTCAGCTTTTTCTGAATGGCTGTCACGTTCTTGTTTGTGCACAACAGAAGAAGGCGCAAGGTAAGCATTATTGTCTACGACAACAACAGGCGCTGCCGATGCAGGGGTAATTTGACCAAACTGGCCACGGCTTGCAGCACCGCTATTTACCATTTGTTCAATTGCAGCAGCGGCATTGTTTGCAGTACGCGACTGGTCAACGGTTGCAGCTTGTTTTTGAACAAATAAGTTTTCTAACCATGCACATGGACTAGATGATGCTGCAGGAGCGGCAACTTGTGTAGGTGCTTGTTGAGCAGCAACGGGTTGTTGCTTATTCTTTTTGTGGCCTTTTTCTTGTTGTTGTACAGGTGCTTGTTGCTGAGCAGCAGCGGCCTGTTCTTCACTTAAATGCCATTCAGATGCTTCGTAACCCAATTCTTTTTCGCTAGAACGTGTCGCTTCAGTGCGTTCATAGCTTGTAGGTGCAAAACCTTCAGGGTTATACGAAATTTCGTAATGTGGTGTTTCTAGGTGAGGGTGTGGAAGTACAGTCACACGAACATTTGAAGTTTGTTCAAGATATACAAGGCTGTGACGCTTTTCATTCAATAAGAATGCAGCAATTTCAACAGGCACTTCAACTTGAACTTCACCATGACGTTCGCGTAGCGCAATTTCTTCCACTTTACGCATAATTGAAAGTGATAAAGAACGTAGGTCACGTACCATACCTGTGCCATGACAGCGTGGGCACACATAACCAGTGGCTTCTTCAAGCGATGGACGTAAGCGTTGACGGCTCATTTCCATCAAACCAAAGCGTGACAGTTGACCGAATTGGATACGTGCACGGTCACTTTGTGTTGCTTCACGAAGTTTAGCTTCAACCATACGTTGGTTACGGTCTTTGGTCATGTCGATGAAGTCGATCACAACCAAACCACCGATATCACGTAAACGTAATTGGCGAGCGATTTCTTCAGCAGCTTCAAGGTTGGTATTGAGCGCTGTATCTTCTACGTCGCTACCACGTGTTGATTTTGCAGAGTTAATATCAATTGAAACCAATGCTTCAGTTTGGTCAATCACAATTGAACCACCAGAAGGAAGTTTCACTTCACGTTCATAGGCAGTTTGGATTTGACTTTCAATACCAAAATGAGCGAATAACGGTTCATTTAAAGTATAGGTTTTTAATTTGTCGATTTGACGTGGCATCACCGCTTTAACAAAGTTATAGGCTTCGTTATACGCTTGCTCAGAGTCAATTAAAATTTCAGCAACATCATCACGTAAATAGTCACGGATCGCACGTGTAACCACACCGGCTTCTTGGTGAACCAACATTGGTGATGGACCAGAACTTGATGTGCTTTGGATTTGTGCCCAAAGGTCCAGCAAGTGTTGAAGGTCAAGTTGCAGTTCTTCTTGAGAACGACCAATACCTGCAGTACGTACAATCACGCTCATGCCACGAGGGACATTTAAAGACGCCAACATTTCTTTCAATTCTTCACGAACTGAACCTGAAATTTGACGGCTAATACCGCCACCTTTCGGGTTGTTTGGCATTAAGACCAAATAACGACCAGCAAGTGAGATAAATGTAGAAAGGGCAGCACCTTTATTACCACGTTCTTCTTTTTCCACTTGAACTAAAAGCTCAGTGCCTTCAGTGATCAATTCGCGGATGTTTGAAGTTTGGCGAGGATCTGCTTTGTAATAAGAGTTAGCAATTTCGCGCATCGACAAGAAGCCTTGACGACCTGCACCGTATTCAACAAATACAGCTTCTAAAGACGGCTCTACGCGAGTCACATGACCTTTATAGATATTCGATTTTTTTTGTTCACGGGTACGATTCTCTAAGTCAAAATCGTAAAGACGCTGACCAGTGACAAGTGCAACGCGAATTTCTTCGGCATGTGTTGCATTAATCAACATACGTTTCATGGGTGTAACACCTAATAGTGATACACAGAAGAACATCGCCTGACTCGTAGCGAGCATCAGATAGCATGGATCAAGTTGCACAGATCGAAAAACATCATCTGTGCATGTGTACCGACCTTCTTTGGGTGGGCAACGGTTTTTGATTCACGTATTGATGATGGCAATACGGCTTCAATCTTTTAAACGATTAAAGTCACCTGAACGCGTTTCACTGGCGGACAAACGGTGCATTGGATGTGAGTAACTTTCACTGTCACATTGCTCGAAGAGCATCCATTCATATCTGATAGAGCGTCTTGATACGGAATTATCATCGTACCTTTACAAACTGTGCAGATCCAATGCATCAAACGTTGTGGCCTGAACACGATTTCCAGGGAGCGACTGGTCTGATGTGTATCAGTTTACGTTTAAAAACCAACCTTGGTTGGCACATATTTTTTTGGGGCAAACTGTTTTATGTACCTACGGCACAATTAAACGCAACAGTTTGCAGTTTTGCCGATATAATAAGCCTTCGGCGTCGGCATAATTCTTTTGGGACCTTTCCGAGCTAAATGAGTAATTGCTTGAAAGTTCAATGACAGTAAATACTGAAATGAATCAACTTTTACTCAGTTACGGTGGTTTCCGTGCGCTGACTATATCAAACCTTGCATCATCTGCCTATGGGCTAAGCTTATGTTTCTTGCGAAAAGTATAGCTTAAATGATCAATTTTTAATCAATTTTAGTATTTTTTTAGGTCACAGTAACTGTATGAATTCTACGCAAGAATGGCAAAGCGTCACCTGGTTTGAAGTGGACGAGCATCAGGCGGGTCAACGTATTGATAATTTCCTGTTTAGTCGTCTGAAAGGTGTGCCTAAAAGTCGCATTTATCGTCTGATTCGTGAAAGCCAAGTTCGCGTCAATAAAAAACGCGTCAAAGCGGAAACCAAACTCAATATTGGTGACCAAGTTCGAGTTGCTCCAATTCGTTATGAGCAAAAAGATGAGTCTGCGGTTCCCGTATCGGACAAAGTGGCACAAAGTTTACTGAGCCGTGTGGTGTACGAAGATGAAGGCTTAATGGTGGTAAACAAACCTTCTGGTATTGCTGTTCACGGCGGTAGTGGTGTGGCGTATGGCTTGATCGAAGGCTTACGTGCCGCAACAGGGAAGAAATACCTTGAGCTGATTCACCGAATTGACCGCGACACTTCTGGTTTGGTGATGATTTCGAAAAAACGTAGTGTGTTAAAAAGCCTGCAAGACATGTTACGTGAGCACAAAATCCAAAAAACTTATGCTGCTGTGGTGAAAGGCGTGGTGAGTTTGGATAAGCAGCTGATTGATCAGCCTTTGCATCGTTACGAACTGGCAAATGGCGAGCGTCGTGTTCGTGTATCACCTAAAGAAGGTAAAGAGTCGAAGACGCTGTGGAACGTGAAAGAACGTTTTATGCATGCCACATTGGTGTATGCGTCTCCACTTTCGGGCCGTACACATCAGATCCGTGTACATGGTTTAAGTATTGGTCATCCATTGGTGGGCGATGAAAAATACGGTCATGAAACTGAATACCGTGGTCCAAAGCCACGTCGTTTATGTCTGCATGCTATGCGTTTAGAAATTCCGGGTTACCAAACCATTGAAGCGCCATTGCCAGAAGATATGCAAAGCCTTGTGGCGCAGCTACGCGCGCAAAAAGCCGACAAAGTGGTGAAGTCTTCAGAAGATGACGAGTAAGTTTTAAATACGAGACTTCTCTCCCTGAGCAGGACTGCTTCGTAAGTTTTCTTTCTCCCTCTCCTTTAAGGAGAGGGCTGGGGTGAGGTAAATAAATTGATGCACTCCAGAATCTGAATTACCAAACACTGAATCAAATCTAGGAAAACGTATGAACTCAGCTGTAAAACTAGTCATTTTCGATTGGGATGGCACTTTATTTGATTCTGTGGGTCAAATTGTAGCGAGTTTAAAATTTGCAGCAGATCAATATTCACAGCCGCTGACTGATACTGATGCGAAAAGTATTATTGGTTTAGGTCTGCCGGAAGTCGCACAGCGGTTATTTCCGACGGTTCCTGAATTTCACAGCGACATTTTGCAAAGTTATGCCGATCACTATGTGGCCCATTCCAAAGGGGATATGTGGTTTGATGGTGTCGCGGATATGTTGCAGGAATTACGTGATGCCGGTCTACAATTGGCTGTTGCAACAGGAAAAAGTCGTAAAGGTCTAGACCGTGTTTTGGCTCAAACACAAAGTCATGAGCTATTTTGTGCGACCCGAGCAGCCAGTGAAACCAAATCTAAGCCAGATCCATTAATGTTGGCAGAAATTTTGGCGGAAACGGGCCTGCGTCCTGATCAAGCCATTATGGTCGGTGATACGTCGTATGATTTAGAAATGGCCCTCAATATTCAGATGCCACGTGTAGGCGTGAGCTATGGAGTGCATACTGTAGAAACACTCCAGTGTTTTCAACCCTTACATATTGCACATAGCGTAGGTGATTTGACTGAATTTCTACTAGAACATGTGAAATTACGTCTAGCTGTATAGTTTTAGATACAAACGAGTAAAAAGGGTGAAATTTGTTTTCACCTTTTTTGTTACCAAATGAATAGTAATGCAAGCTCTACTTGTTGAAATGAGTAAATTCAATTATTTAAAAAAGTAATAACACTAGATTTTTCTACAATAACAAGCAGTCTTCTAGCAAATTTACCTTAAAAAGTTGAGCGCAACTATTTGGCCTTTTACCACAAGCTGGAATAGATTTTTTGTTTGAATTTTTGGTTTTATCTTATTGTTGTTTATTGATTTATTTTTAAATTATCAATTTATTAAACTAAATCAGATGAAATTGAACACCTATGTGTAAAAGCTGGCCTGACGCTAAAATAATCTTTTAATCTTATCTTTTAGTCGTATAAGCCAAGTTTTTTAGTAGAGATTCAGATTTAAGGGCGAAAAAAATAGTGAATTTTATTTAATTATTTTTACTTAAGTTTTTGAATATTAATAATAAATAATGATTAATTTATAGCTAATAGCTATAGTCATAAATAAAATAAGTATTGGTATTCACTTTCTAAAATCTCGATGCTAAATGCATCTAAACATAACGTGTAGTATGTCAAGTGAAATGCTTTAGGCGAATCCTGACATGACTTTCATCACTTTGATTTTGATGGTGATCGGGATGAAACACGTTGTGCATCCAATTTTTGCAGTTTAAGGAAACATTGATGTCGAATTCTGCTGTTGTTGAATCAGTTGCGCAAGCATTACGCGATGCGGAAGTAAATCAGGCTGCGATTGCACCGATCCGTCCACAACTTGGTGGTGAAAGTGCTGATGTAGATATTGCTTATGCCGTTCAAGAAGTGAATACCAAACGTGCGGTGGCAGAAGGTCGTCGCCTTGTAGGTCGTAAAATTGGCTTAACTTCAAAAGTTGTACAAGCGCAGTTAGGCGTTGATCAACCTGACTTCGGTATGTTGTTTGCTGACATGGCGTATGGCGATGGTGAAGAAATCCCTGCTGGTTTATTGATTCAGCCAAAAGTTGAAGCAGAAATTGCTTTGGTGATTAACCAAGATTTGACCAAAGAAAAACACACCTATGCAGACATTATTAGTGCAACAGAATATGCACTGCCTGCAATTGAAGTGGTCGATAGCCGTATTGAAAACTGGAAAATCTCGTTGATTGATACTGTGGCAGATAACGCATCTTCAGCAGGTTTTGTGCTGGGTTCTAAGCCTGTAAAACTTGCAGATCTTGACCTTGTAAATTGCAAAATGGTCATGACTCGTGGTGAAGAAGTGGTTTCACAAGGTGTGGGTAAAGCGTGTCTTTCTAACCCATTAAATGCAGCAGTGTGGTTGGCTGACGAAATGGTTCGTCGTGGTCGTCCATTGCTTGCAGGTGACATCGTATTGACCGGTGCCTTAGGCCCAATGGTTGTGGCAAATCCTGGTGATGAATTCAAAGTTGAAATTGAAGGCTTTGGTTCTGTGACTGCAGCATTTGCAGCGAAATAAGCTTGGGTTTTACGGAATTTTTAAGAGTACACATTCATGAAAAAGATTAAATGTGCATTGATCGGTCCAGGGAACATTGGTACTGACTTGCTTTACAAACTTCAACGCAGCGAATTTTTAGAACCAGTATGGATGGTTGGTATTGACCCGACGTCTGAAGGTTTGGCTCGCGCTGCTAAAATGGGTTTAAAAACCACTGCTGAAGGCGTAGATGGTTTACTTGCACACGTAATTGAAGACGACATTAAAATCGCATTTGATGCAACTTCTGCCTATGTTCATGCTGAAAACAGCCGTAAATTGAATGAACTTGGCGTGTTAATGATTGACTTAACACCTGCTGCAATCGGTCCATTCTGCGTACCACCAGTAAACTTAGAAGCGTTATTGGATGCCGGTGAAGTTCCGAACGTCAATATGGTGACATGTGGTGGTCAGGCAACGATTCCTATGGTTGCTGCGATTTCACGAGTTCAGCCTGTTGAATATGGCGAAATCATTGCAACAGTATCAACAAAATCTGTGGGTCCAGGTACACGTAAAAACATTGATGAATTTACTCGTACGACTGCTGGCGCTATTGAAAAAGTGGGCGGTGCGAAACAAGGTAAAGCGATCATCATCATTAACCCTGCTGAGCCACCACTGATGATGCGTGATACTGTTCACTGTCTTGTTGAAGGTGAACCAGATCAAGCAGCAATCACTGAATCTGTACATGCGATGATTCTTGAAGTTCAAAAATATGTACCAGGTTACAAACTTGTAAATGGTCCTGTATTTGACGGTAACCGTGTTTCAATCTTCTTAGAAGTTGAAGGTTTAGGTGATTATCTTCCTAAATATGCAGGTAACCTCGACATTATGACTGCGGCAGCTGCACGTACTGCAGAAATGTTTGCAGAACGCGTATTAAACACTGCTGAAGCTTAAGGAATACCAAAATGTCTAAGATTATTATTAATGATATGACTTTACGTGATGGTATGCATCCTATGCGCCATCAAACTACACCTGAACAAATGGTTGCCATTGCAACTGCTTTGGATGATGCAGGTGTACCTTTAATCGAAGTTACGCATGGTGACGGCTTAGGCGGTAACTCTGTGAACTATGGTTTTGCAGCAGCAACCGATGAAGAATACCTAAAAGCGGTGATTCCAAACCTGAAACAGGCGAAAGTATCTGCACTTTTACTTCCTGGTATTGGTACGGTTGACCATTTGAAAATGGCACATGATGTTGGTGTAGCAACCATTCGTGTTGCAACGCACTCAACTGAAGCTGACGTTTCTGAACAGCACATTACGGCTGCACGTAAACTTGGCATGGACACTGTGGGCTTCTTGATGATGGCGCACATGGCAACTCCTGAAAAACTTTTGGAAGAAGCCAGCAAAATGGTGTCATACGGTGCAAACTGTATTTATGTGACTGACTCTGCTGGTTATATGTTGCCTCAAGACGTGACTGACCGCGTGGGTATTTTACGTGCCAACCTGGCTTCAGAGATCGAAATCGGTTTCCACGGTCACCATAACTTAGGTATGGGTGTTGCGAACTCTGTTTCAGCGGTTCAAGCTGGTGCAACGCGTGTCGATTTAGCTTCTGCAGGTTTAGGTGCAGGTGCAGGTAATACTCCACTTGAATTGTTTGTTGCGGTTGCCAACCGTATGCAAATGGAGACAGGTGTGGACTTGTTTAAAGTTCAAGATGTTGCGGAAGATTTAATCATTCCAATGATGACACATCAGATCCGTGCTGACCGTGATGCAGCAACTTTAGGTTATGCCGGTGTTTACTCATCATTCTTGTTATTCGCGAAACGTGCTGAAGCGAAATATGGCGTTTCTGCGCGTGAAATTCTTCTTGAGCTTGGTCGTCGTGGTACTGTTGGTGGTCAAGAAGATATGATCGAAGATTTGGCATTGACCATGTCTAAAGCAAAAGAAGCCAATGCTTAATTTGCTTTAAATCAAAAAGCGCCCGAAATGGGCGCTTTTTTTATGTCTCAACTGACTATATGGGCTTGGTTTTTAGTTGAGATTGAATTGATGCATAGAAAGCGGATTGAAATAAGAAAAGTCTTACGAACCAATGGCTGATTTCGAGCAGCCATAGTAGTAAAATTTAACTTTAAGCTGTTGATGATTATATAAATTAAATATTATGTGATAGCTAAATTTTATAACTTAAATAAGGATAAATCTCAGTAGAAAACTTTGATTAAACTTAAAAGCAATTAATACAGCGTATGTAATTGCGAAAAATAAAAAACTTTAAATTTTACGTTAATAAAACATGGGGTTAATTTAATCTGTCGTTCTAAATGATAAAAAAGAGTTATTGTTTTAATCTCTAAGGAAAATAAGCAGAAATAGCTTCCAAAGTTCAAGTTGTACAAAAGCCTGATAAACCTTAATACTGTAGTCGGATTTTTTTCCAAGGTATTGTTGAGCATGATGGTGCCATAGCTTAATTTGATTACTGGGAAATAAGCCATGCGTCGTCAAAATTTATGGATAGCAATTCTTGCTGCGACAGCAACATTAGGAACATCTGCAACTTATGCGGACTTTGTTGACGACAGCCAAGTACAATTGAAATTTAAAAACTTCTACTTAGACCGTCAAATTAAAGAAAATCCGGCGGGTAACTGGGGTTCATGGTCACAGGGTGTGACTTTGGATGCCAAGTCAGGGTATCAAGATATTGGTGCAGGTATTCAAGTGGGTGCTGACCTTTTGGTTCAACATGCATTTAAACTTAATGCACGTGATAAAAACCCAGACTGGATCTTGCCGCACGATGGTAAAGAATCAAAAGATAACTTTGGTAAAGTGGGCGTGACCCTTAAAGCCAAAGTATCTGAAACTGAGTTGAAAGTGGGTGAGTTATTACCAGTGTCTCCAGTGTTGGTTTTCGATCCATCACGTCAGTTGCTGACTACTTACAGCGGTGCATGGCTGGAGTCGAAAGACCTGAAAGATACCAAGTTGACCGTGGCTTATATTGACGGTATTAATAATCGTTATGATAACCAGTTCCGTGATTTAACTTTATTTTCACCAGGTAAAGAGCTGCCGAATGGAAAAATAGGTCATTTTGACAACGGTCCAGCATCTGACGGGATGTATATTGCGGGGATTGATCACCAATTTACGCCTGAAATTGGTGGTAGCTACTGGTATGCCGATGTACAGGATATCTACCAACAGCACTATATAGGTGCGAACTACAAAACTAAACTGGGTGAAAAAGTCAAGTTAGACAGCCATATCCGTTATTTTGACAACTCAGATTCGGGTGACAAACTGTATGGCGAAATTGATAACCAAGCGTTATCGGTTGGTGCGAAAGTGAATTACGGTTCGCATACCTTTGGTTTGGGTTATCAACAAATGTTTGGTGATAATGCATTCCCAACACTGGGTGGATGGGTGCCGCAGCCGTACTTAGTCAACTGGGGTATAGCAACATTTACTGCAAAAAATGAAAAATCATGGGGCTTTACTTATGGTTATGATTTCTCAGAAATGGGTGTGAAAGGCTTAAATACAACTGCTGTGTATTTCACAGGTTCAGATGCAGAAATTGCTGGTCTTAAAGATCAGAAGTCAGATGAATTGAACTTAATTGTGAACTACACCGTGCCTGAAGGTAAGTTGAAGGGCTTAGGCTTCCAGGCAATGTATATCGATGCCGATTTCGATTACAAATCTGACTTGCAAGAGTACCGTGTCGCGACAACTTATACCTATAAGTTCTAATTTCTCAGGATAAAAAAGAGGGAAGTGGATTCATTGCTTCCCTTTTTATTTGCTGGGTTATTTAAAAAAGAAATACCTCAAAGATTTTATGGATATATTTTTGAGTTATATATTTAAAAAACAATAACTTAAATTATAGTCTATTTGTTGTTTATGATCGTAAATATGTATCAGTTAGCAGTGGCTGAACAGGTAATATGAGACTGTAAAAACCACAAAATCCAAAAGAGTCCCCCTTGTGTTTAAATCCGCTATGGATTGAAACATAAGCTCTACGCAATACGAGGAGCATGTATGAGCACTGTTCAGATTCCTGACTATACAACTGATTCATTCTTTGGTTTAGAAGATAAATGGATTGAAACTGCTGAAGGCGAATTAACGCATTACCACGAAGTGGGTGAAGGCACACCAATTCTATTTTTACACGGTTCAGGTACAGGTGTATCTGCTGCTGCAAACTGGTGGTTAAACCTTCCACAAATTGGTGAACAAGCACGTTGTATCGCTATCGATACGATTGGTTATGGTCAAACTGTTGTTGCACCGAATACTGCTTATGGTATCCGTGCTTGGGTTGATCACGCTGTACGTACGTTAGATGCCCTAGGTATTGAAAAAACTTGGTTAGTGGGTAACTCACTCGGTGGCTGGTTAGCATTCCAAATGGCTTTGGACTATCCAGAACGTGTATTGGGTATCGTTTCTATGGGTACAGGCGGTGCTAAACAAACTGCAGCACTTAAAGCACATGCAAACCCTGTATTAACCGAAGAAGGCATCAAGAAAACCTTGTCTATGTTTGTTGTAAACAAAGACTTGATCACAGACGAATTGGTAAAAGTACGTTTTGCATCTGCTGCAAATGACTATGCATCAAATCGTTTGATGGATGTTGTTGGCGCACGTGACCGTGACCGTTTCGAATTCCCATTAGATTTTGAAAAAATGAAAGACATTACTGTGCCAGTATTGTTGATTCACGGTGTACAAGACGTGGTGATTCCTGTATCTCGTACGTGGGATATTTTGAATACCGTTCCTCATGCTGATGCGCATATTTTCAGCCAATGTGGCCACTGGTCTCAAGTTGAAAAAGCAGAAGAATTCAACACCGTGATTAAAGATTATTTAAAAGCGCGTGGTGTGTAATTTCTTGTCACTGACATGAAATTCAAAAAAAGGATGGTTTTGCCATCCTTTTTTTTTATATAAATCTTTTGAAAGAAATACTTTAAATGAGTATTATTCTCATTATCGGGTCGACAGTGTACGGTCTAAATCAGTAAAAAGGCATAAAATAAGCTCATCTAAATGGTTGGGGAAGGGGAATTATTTATTAGACTTAAGTTGTAAATCGGCTATTCTTAGCAATTTTTATCAATGTCTAAACTAAAATTTATAAGTTATTTTCCATCAAGTCGATATGCATGATAGATAAAATGCGTCGATTAAAACATTTAAACGATTAAAAAAGCGACTTTTTAGCCATAAAAAAAGCACCATTATTTATTTCAAAAATAATGGTGCTATATCTATAAATTATGACTTGGCGAAAATTAACGCTGTTCGCGATTGATATCGAGATAAAAAACTTTGGTTAGCAGTTCAAGGAATTTATCTACAGCCACAGAACTCGCCGTTTTTCGGTAACTTACGTACAGGTCTAGATACGGTAATTCGACATCTAAAGGACGAATGACAGTATTGTTCATGGTCAATGGCGCGATGTATCCCGGTAGGATCGTGCAGCCTAAACCCATGCCGATGGAGTTAATGTTAAACAGGATATTGTCGGCTTTTTGCACGATATTAAATTGAACGCCATGGTTAGAAGCAAAGTCTAAAATGGCTTCATGCAATGTGCCTGATTGTTCGCGTGCAGGAATGATAAAATCAATACCATTCAATGCTTTAACTGGAATACGTTCGTACTTCGCTAAAGGGTGATCTTTGGGTAAAATAAAGATCAATGGTTCACGTAGTACAAACTGACTTTCAATTTCGTCGCTATGAAAGTTATTGCGAGTAAAAGTGATATCTAGTTCACCTTTTTGCAGCAATTTCATCTGATCGCGATTATTTAAACTAAGTAATTCAATTTTGAGTTCTGGGTTTTGAACACGCAGATTTGGCAAGACGTATGGGAAGATTTTCATCTCTGCGACAGGCACAAAACCAATGCGCAGCATCTGTTGTTTGGCTTGTGAAACCTGACGTGCCATCGCTACGGCCTTGTCTGCTTGAGCTAGTGTCAAACGTGCTTGTTCTAGAAATACGGCACCTTCTTCTGTGAGCTCAACTTTGCGTTTAGTCCGGTGCAACAATTTTACGCCGACGTCTTCTTCAAGATCTTTAATTTGTTGGCTTAAAGAAGGTTGAGCAGTATAAAGTTTTAACGCAGCTTTACTGAAATTGAGTTCTTCAGCAACAGTAATGAAGTAGCGTAAGTGTCGTAATTCCATATAATCAACCCGTGGAGTAATCCAAAAAATGTCTTACTTAGAAGTTCGTTCAGTATAATCTATAAACAACTATTGCGTGAGGATTATTTTGCCATTCACGAAATAAATGGTGTTCTCGGTAATTTAAAAAAAATACTATAAAAAAAATCTACCGTAATAATCCATAAAATCTCTTAATTAAAACAAAATAAATATTTCCCGAATATCGCTCTAAAATCCATCATCGTTGAAAAGTTGAGTCTATTACTTTGTGCCTTATGGTCACAGGAGAGCTTTTCATGAGTGGAAAAATTGATGTGCGCGAAATCGATGCTTTAGTCGATGCACAAAATGGACGTATCACGCCATCTATCTATACAGATCCAGACATCTACGAACTTGAATTAGAACGTGTGTTCGGTCGTACATGGTTATTCCTATGCCATGAGAGCCAAATTCCTAAAGCCGGCGATTTCTTCAATACCTATATGGGTGAAGATCCAATCATCGTGGCACGTCAAAAAGATGGCTCAATCAAAGCATTCTTAAACCAATGTCGTCACCGCTCTATGCGTGTGAGCTTCGCGGACTGTGGTAATACACGTGCGTTCACTTGCCCATACCACGGCTGGTCATACGGTATTGACGGTTCTCTAAAAGATATCCCGCTTGAAGATCGTGCTTACCCACATGGTGCATGTAAAGAGCAATGGGGTCTGGTAGAAGTTAACCGCGTTAAATCATACAAAGGCTTAGTATTCGGCTGCTGGGATGAAACAACTCCAGATCTAGAAGAATACATGGGCGATATCGCTTGGTACCTGGACGGCGTTGTAGACCGTCGTGAAGGTGGTACTGTGATCGTTGGTGGTGTACACAAATGGGAAATCGACTGTAACTGGAAATTTGCAGCTGAACAGTTCGCTTCTGACCAATACCACGCGTTGTTCTCTCATGCATCTGCGATTCAGGTGCTTGGTGCTAAACCAGATGATGAATCTTCTAAGAAATTAGGTGCTGCACAAACTGCCCGTCCAGTTTGGGAAACTGCCAAAGACGCGATCCAATACGGTTCACGTGGTCACGGTTCAGGCTTCTTCTTCACTGAGAAACCAGACGCAAACGTATGGGTGGATGGTGAAGTAGCAAACTACTTCCGTGAAACGTATGAAGAAGTGAAAGAACGCCTAGGTGAAACTCGTGCACTGCGTCTTGCTGGTCACAACACTATGTTCCCAACACTATCTTGGTTGAACGGTACTGCAACGCTTCGTGTATGGCACCCACGTGGTCCAAACAAAACTGAAGTATGGGCATTCTGTATCTGTGATGCGGACGCGCCAGAAGATGTACAAGCAGCATTTGAACGTTCTGCAACACGTGCCTTCGGTCCTGCTGGTTTCCTAGAGCAAGATGACTCTGAAAACTGGATTGAAATTCAAAAAGTTTTACGTGGTTATAAAGCCCGTCAAAACAAACTCATTATGGAAATGGGTAAAGGTAACGAGAAAGTACGTGAAGATGGTATCCCTGGTATCACCAACTACATTTTCTCAGAAACAGCTGCACGAGGTATGTACCGTCGTTGGGCTGACCTATTGATTCATGAAAAATGGGAAGACGTTGAAGCTGCGGCTGACGAATATGAGAAGGAGCTTATGAAATGAGTCAAATTAGTTTAGAACTCCATCACCAAATTAGTCAGTTTCTTTATCGTGAAGCAAAATTGCTGGACGATTGGAAGTTCCGTGATTGGTTAGCTGTATTAGCGGAAGATATTTCTTATACGCTACGCACAACACCAAACGCGCAAACACGTGACCGTCGTCGTTCGATTGAGCCGCCAACAACTTGGGTATTTAACGATACTAAAGATTTGTTGGAACGCCGTGTAGCTCGTTTAGAGACAGGTATGGCTTGGGCTGAAGAACCTCCTTCACGTACAACACACATGGTTTCAAATGTGATTGTTGAAGCGACAGAAGTTGAAGGTGAATACGACGTTTACGTAACGTACTTGTTGTACCGCACCCAGAAAGAGAAAGATGTAACAATCTACTGTGGTAAGCGTCACGACAAGATCCGCAAAGTTGACACTGAGCAAGGTTTCGAAATCTTCAACCGTAAGATTACCCTTGATCAGGTGACTTACAACTCACATAACCTGAGCGTGTTCTTCTAATGAATAAGATTTTTGTTTGCCAAGTTGACGAATTAGACGAAGGCGAAGCATTGAAAGTAGATTGCGGCGTTAACGGTATCGATGCGCTTGCAGTATTCAACAACAATGGCGAATTTTTCGCGATGAACGACCGTTGTTCACATGGTAATGCTTCAATGTCTGAAGGTTACCTTGAAGATGATGGCACTGTTGAATGTCCACTTCATTCGGCTCGATTCTGTTTGAAAACTGGTCAAGCATTATGCTTACCAGCAACAGATCCTATCAAGACATTCCCTGTGATTGTTGAAGATGGTGCTTTATACGTAGAGATGGCAGGAGAGTAATCATGGGTTGGCTACAAGGCGAAGTTGCACTTATTACCGGTGGTGGTTCAGGCTTAGGCTGGGCATTGGTTGAACGTTTCTTAGAAGAAGGTGCACAAGTTGCTGTTCTTCAACGTTCTCAATCGAAAGTTGATGCATTGAAAGAACATTTTGGTGACCGCGTGCTTGCGATCGCAGGAGATGTAGCTAGCTATGAGGATAATGTTCGTGCAGTTCAAGCAACTGTAGAACATTATGGCAAACTTGACTGTTTCGTCGGAAACGCAGGTATCTGGGATCATTACGCAGATATCGTCAATACATCGGGTGAACAGCTGGAGAAAGCTTTTGATGAGATTATGGGTATTAACACCAAATCTCTCATCTTAGGTGCCAAAGCTGCACTTGATGCATTGATAGCTTCGGAAGGTTCTATCATATTTACTTTGTCTAACTCAGCACTGTATTCGGCAGGCGGAGGCCCTGTATACACAGCGTCTAAGCATGCTGGCGTTGGGATCATGAAAGAATTAGCCTATGAGCTTGCGCCTAAAGTACGAGTGAACGCTGTTGCTCCGTCGGGTATGAATGTAAACATCAAAGGTGCTGCTTCTTTAGGCCAAGAAAACCTCGGTCTACTCGATGCACGTGATCCTGAGAAGATTGCACGCGGCATGCCGCTCAATTTCTTACCCGAACCTGAAGATATGACTGGTTCATACGTGTTATTGGCTTCTCGTCAAAACAACCGCCCATTAACTGGTGTTTTAATTAATGCTGAATGTGGTCTGGGTATCCGTGGTTTACGTCAACCACGTGCTGGCTTCTTTGACGAGATTTAATTCGCCAAATACGTAAAGGACTTACTCGGCAGCCGTCTTGGCTGCCTTCCGTTTAGGAGTCACCCATGGCCGTTAAACTTATTTGTGCATCGCACAGTCCCCTAATGGAATTCGCTTCTCCGCAAGAGAAATACAAAGAGGAAAAAGTTCGCGAAACTTTTGCCAAACTTGCTAAAGAAGTTGAAGACTATAATCCAACATTGATCATTACTTTTGGTCCAGACCATTTCAATGGTTTCTTCTATGACCTCATGCCATCTTTCTGCGTCGGTATTCGTGCCAAAGCAGCAGGTGATTGGGATTATGGTAAAGACAATGACCACATCAATGTGCCTGAAGAAACAGCAATCAGTCTGGTTCGTCGCGTATTGGATGAAGGTGTCGATGTTGCATACTCTTATCGTATGCAGGCAGACCACGGTGTGACTCAACCATTACATTTCCTTTGTGGTGGCAAGCTTGATCGTTATCCAACGATTCCAATTTTTATCAATGGTGCAGCTGCACCGATGCCAACAACCAAGCGTACAGTCGCTTTGGGTCGTGCAGTCGGTCAGTTCATTAAATCATTGAACTTAGAGAATGAACGTGTACTTGTTTTGGGTACAGGTGGTTTGTCTCATGATCCACCAACGCCGCAAATGGGTTCAGTTCCACCAGAAGTGGAAGAGTTCCTGATTGCAGGTCGTAACCCAACTGAAGAGGCACGTAATATACGTCAAGGCAAAATCATTGCTGTCGGTCAAAAGCTCGCAGCGGGTGATACTTCTGTCGCAGTGCCTTTAAACCCTGAATGGGATCGCGCATTGCTTGAGACGTTTGCCAAAACTGACTTTGCTGCCATTGAAGCGATGACTGAAGCTGAAATTCGTGTTGAAGGCGGTCGTGGCGGTCAAGAAGTTCGTTCTTGGATGGCTGCTTTTGCTGCACTACATGAAGTGGGCGAATACGACATGACTACACATTGCTACGAAGATATTAGTGAGTGGATTGCGGGCTTCGGCATCGTATCTGCAGAATTGAAATAAGGAACAAACCCATGAGCCAAAATGGTATCGAAACCATCGTTATTGTTGGAGCTGGTCAAGCTGGTGCTAGCGCCATTTTAGAACTCCGTGCGAACAAGTATGAAGGCAAAATCATTTTGGTGGGTGATGAAACACATCTTCCTTATGAACGTCCGCCTTTGTCTAAAGACGTAATTCTAAAACCTGAAGAGACCAAAATCGAAATTCTGTCAGAAGAAAAATTGGCAGAACTCGGTGTTGAACATATTCGTGGCAATGGCGCTGTGAAAATCCATAGCGATGCAAAAACAGTTGAACTGAAAAATGGCGAAATTGTTGCATTTGACAAGTTGCTTCTAGCAACCGGTGGTGCAGCACGCCGTTTACCGAATTTCGATGCTTTGGGTAAACACGTTTATACCTTACGTAACCTTGAAGATTCACAAGCATTGGTGCCTGTATTACAAGCGGGTCGCCGTATTGTATTGATCGGCGGTGGTGTGATTGGTCTTGAGCTTGCATCTTCAGCACGTTCTAAAGACTGTATCGTGACCGTGATTGAAATGGGTCCAATGGTGATGGGGCGTTCATCTCCACGCGTATTGAGCGAATTCTTATTGGCTCAACAACGTCTTGCAGGTGTAGATGTTCGTCTTTCGACTTCTATTGCTGACTGTAAGCTTGATGGCGAAGAAGTGGTGATCACGCTTGAAGGCGGCGAAGAACTTCGTGCAGATGCTGTAGTTTACGGTATTGGCATTGTGCCAAATGCTCAACTTGCGGTTGATGCAGGTTTAGACGTTGATTTTGCCATTAAAGTGAATGATAACTGCCAAACTTCACATCCAGATATTTATGCAGCGGGTGATGTTGCGACTCAGCTTCGTGACTGTGGTAACCACCGTCGTGTCGAAACTTGGGAAAATGCCAATCTTCAAGCAGGTATCTTTGCTCGTCATGTAATGGGTGTTGAACATCCAACCCCAAATCCAGCGTGGTTCTGGACAGATCAATTGAATATCAACTATCAATTTGTGGGTGATATGGCTGCAAGCGAATGGATTGCACGTGGCGAAGTAAATCCTGAATTAGCTGCAGAATCATCATTTGTTTTGTTTGGTGTTACTGATGGTGTAATCGTGGGTGGTATCACTGTGAATGCTGCGAAAGAGATGCGTCATTTGAAAAAATTGATTAGCAAGAATGCGGCGTTTGAAGCGGATAAATATTTAGATTTAAGCCAAGATTTACGTAAACTTGTAAAGTAAGCTGAATGTCTAAGAGGAGCAGACTTACGGTAACGTAGGTCTGTTTTTTTATGTCTTTAGTTTTAGCATCGCACTTATAAAGCTATTTTGTAGTCCATGTATACAGTTTTAGCTTATATAGTTCTATTCAACGGTTTTAATCCTCCCAGCCCTCCTTTTTCAAAGGAGGGAGTAGTCTTTGTGAAGAATGGATTTCGTTTGGATGATTCCCCCTCTTTTTTTAAAGACGGGTTAGGGGAGATTATTGATCGTTTGAAGAGAAGTCCTTATACCCCAAACGATCGGGTGGCATTCATACCGCCTCCAATTTAGTTGATAAAGTGGAGAGCAATAATTGGTCTTAAACTTTATTAGTTACTGGTCTTACGAGTAGTTCCAGATCTGAATAGTGGGTTTCAGGTTAAGTCGTTAGAACAATCAAATTTGAGAATGAAATGAAATCTTCACTGCCGCTGACGGCAAGTATATATGCTCTTTTGGTACTGATTTGGGCGACGACGCCGCTCGCGATTGTGTGGAGTGTGCAGGAAATACATCCGATGTGGGTGTTGATTATCCGTTACTTCGGTGCATCTATTATTGCGCTGTTTCTGTTGAAATTGATGCGTGATCCTTTGCCGTTTGATGAAACCTCATTAAAAAGTTATGTGGCAGGGAGTTTGAATTTGATTGGCGCACAGTTATTTATTTATCTGGCAGCCAATTATCTCACCTCTGGTTTAATGGCACTGATTTTTGGTTTTTCACCCTTAATTGCCGGTTTGATTGGGCATGTAATTTTAAAAACACATAAATTGGTCGCTTTGCAGTGGTTGGGTATGGCGGTTGCAGTGGGTGGTTTAACTTTTGTCTTTGCAGATTCTGCTGATAGCAAAGTCAATCCAATTGGCGTTGTACTGATGCTAATCAGTATGGTGTCGTATATTAGTTCGATTTTTTGGGTGAAACAGATTAACGCACCGTTAAAACCGATGTCTCAGGCAACAGGTTCTCTGATTGTTTCTGCTTTAGGATCGATGCTCATTATTCCATTTATTTGGCAGCATTTTCCAACCGAATTGCCAAGCGGCCGTGCGATGATTGGATTTGTCTTTACCATGATCATGTCATCCATTGTGGCAATGCTGTGTTACTTCTGGCTTATAAGACGTTTAGCCGCATCAACGGTGTCACTCAGTAATGTGATGACACCTGTCATAGCATTGGTTTTGGGAGCTACGTTGAACAGTGAACATATTAGCTCCAATGCCTTTGTTGGAATCGTGGTCGTGATGTTTGGTATTGTGATGTACTTTTGGAAAGAGTGGCGCGAGCAATATTTTAATAAAGTACGTTGAACCGTGTACATCTACAGAATTATAAGGAAGCTGCGGCTTCCTTTTTTTTCTATCCCTTTGCGCTAAAGAGCGTGTTTCACATGGAACATGATGGCATTGTCGAAACAATCGACAGTTGGTGTAAAAACAACAAAATAACAAACAACAGCTACAGTCAGTTTGAGTACTATGGAATGAGCTATAAAATCAAATAGATCTGTTTGATAAAAATAAATTTAGGACAATTTTAAATGTCTGAATCTAACAAAATCGTGGTATATGCAGCGCTCTTCGGCAATTTAGCGATTGCACTGGTGAAGTTTGTCGCTGCCTATATCACGAATAGTTCGGCCATGTTGAGTGAAGCTATTCACTCTGTGGTTGATACTTTAAATGAAATCTTACTGCTCTACGGTATGAAAAAATCGCAGCAGCCAGCAAATGCACGCCATCCGTTTGGTTATGGGAGAGAGCTGTATTTTTGGGCTTTTATTGTGGCGTTGATGGTCTTTGCTTTGGGTGCGATCGTGTCGATTTATCAAGGGATTAGTCATATTTATCACCCCGAAGAAATGCAAAATCCGATGATTAACTATATCGTATTAGGTATTGCGATTTTGTGTGAAGGGACCTCTTGGTTTGTGGCATTGAAAGCATTTCGTAAAATCAAAGGGAAACAGGGCTATTTTGAAGCATTTCGACGCAGTAAAGATCCGACGACATTTACCGTGTTATTTGAAGATTCAGCAGCGCTGATTGGTCTGTTTATTGCCCTGATCGGTATCTATTTATCACACGCGCTGAATATGCCAATGCTTGATGGTCTGGCATCAATTCTAATTGGGGTTGTACTCGCTATTTCAGCAATTTTACTTGCACGTGAGACTAAAGGATTGCTCATGGGAGAAACTGCTGATCCACAATTGAGGCATAATGTCTTGATGCTTGCAGAGCAAGATCCAGCAGTGCATTCTGCCAATGGGGTGTTAACAGAGCAGATGGGTGCACATCAAGTTTTGGCATCTTTGAGTCTTGAATTTAAAGATAATTTAACGTCAGATGATATAGAAGCTTGTGTCAACAGAATTGAAGCACAAATTAAACAGCTTCATCCTGAAATTGTGGCACTCTTTGTCAAGCCTCAATCTCGGAAGGTTTGGCTTGAGCGCATGAAAGGTCGTCTTGATCAATAGGTCTGCGAGGTTAAATACTTTGCAAGGTTTGTCAGCATAGTGAATGAATTTTAAATACACATGAATCAAAAAACTCAATCAGCACAGTTTCAAATCAGAACTAAAAGCTGTATGAAACATACGTGGACGAAGCCTGTATTTGATTATCTGGCAACTGACCATTTTAATGGGGAAAAATTCTTTAATACCCTTCGAAATCCAGATGCGTTTACGCGTAAAGATATGCTGAAATGGATCATGACGCGTAAAAGCGATACATGGAAAGTAGATCGTGAGCAAGAATACCAACAGTTTTTTGCTTCTTCGCGTAGCATTCCGCACAATCGGCCATTGGCTAAAATGGATGATTGGTTGGTTTGGTTTGTCGGACATGCGACGGTTTTGATTCAAATTGGGCCATATAATTTTTTGACCGATCCTGTATGGGCGGAGTATGCAGGCCCACGTCAAGGGACTGGACCACGACGTGCTTGTCCTGCAGGAATTGCCTTAGAAGAATTACCTACAATTCATGGGGTTTTACTGAGCCATAATCATTATGATCATATGGATTTAGCAACCTTGAATTGGTTACATGAACAATTTGCTATGCCGATTTATACTGGTTTAGGCAATGCTTATTATTTACCCACACATTTCAATGTCATTGAACTTGATTGGTGGCAATCGGAAATGTTTGAAGATTTGCGTATCGTTTATACGCCTGCACAGCATGGTTCAGGTCGTGGTTGGCGAGATCAAAATCATGCCTTATGGGGAGGTTTTTCCATCGTGCATAGTACAGGACATTTCTTCTTTGCTGGAGATACGGGCTATGCCGCACATTTCAAACAAATCCATACACGCTTAGGTGCACCCCGAGTAGCGTTATTACCGATTGGAGCTTATGAGCCACGTCGTTTAATGAAATATTTGCACATGAATCCCGAAGAAGCTTTTCAGGCGCATAAAGATTTACAGTCAAAATGTTCATTGGCAATGCATTATCGGACTTTTCAGTTGACTGATGAAGCTAGAGACCAACCTGAACATGACTTACATCATGCAATGCGAAAAACATCAAAGTTAATGAATCCATTTTTAACCATGCATGAAGGCAAAAAATTGATTGTTTAAGGATTAATAGAAGGTAATTGGAATATTTAATGCCAAGAAAAAACCACCTTAAAAGGTGGTTTTTTTATTCAAAGATAAAACTTAAAGCAAGCCAGGATTACCTTGAGCTGGATCAGTTGCACGAGCAGCTTGCGCATCCGCTACAGTTAAGCCTAATGCTTTTGCAACACCTTCACCATAAGCTGGATCACATGCGTAACAGTTACGGATATGACGATATTTGATGAAGTCGAGTGCATCGCCCATTGCGCCAGCAGTGTTATTAAACAATGCTTGTTTTTGTTCATCATTCATTAAGTTGAATAATGCACGTGGTTGACTGAAATAGTCGCTGTCATCTTCACGATAATCCCACAAGTCAGCATCACCAGTAATTTTCAATGGTGGTTCTTTGTATTGTGGTTGCTCTTGCCATTGGCTGAAGCTGTTTGGTTCATAATGCGGTGTTGCACCATAGTTACCATCCATACGGCCTTGACCATCACGACGGTTGGAATGAACAGGGCAACGTGGTGCATTTACAGGAATTTGGTAATGGTTTACACCCACGCGATAACGTGCAGCATCAGCATAGTTGAATAAACGCGCTTGCAGCATACGGTCAGGTGAAAAACTAATGCCCGGCACCAAGTTACTTGGTGCAAAAGCGGCTTGTTCAACATCTTGGAAATAGTTTTCAGGGTTACGGTTGAGTTCGAATTCACCCACTTCAATCAACGGATAGTCGCCTTTAGGCCATACTTTGGTTAAATCAAATGGGTGATAAGGTACTTTTTCTGCATCAAGTTCAGGCATGATTTGAACGTACATTTTCCATTTTGGAAAATCGCCGCGTTCAATTGCATTGAACAGATCGGTTTGTGAGCTTTCACGGTCTTTGGCAATAATCGCTTCAGCTTCAGCATCGGTTAAGTTTTTAATGCCTTGTTGAGTGCGCATGTGGAATTTAACCCAGAAGCGTTCATTATTAGCATTAATAAAACTGAAGGTATGGCTACCAAAACCATGCATATGACGGTAACCATCTGGAATACCGCGGTCAGACATCACAATCGTAACTTGGTGTAGAGCTTCAGGAAGTAAAGTCCAGAAATCCCAGTTATTTGTTGCACTACGCTTATTGGTTTTTGGATCACGTTTCACTGCTTTATTTAAGTCAGGGAATTTACGTGCATCACGTAGGAAGAAGACAGGGGTGTTATTACCAACTAAATCCCAGTTACCTTCTTCAGTATAGAATTTAAGGGCAAAACCACGAATATCGCGTTCTGCATCTGCAGCACCACGCTCACCCGCTACGGTAGAGAAACGAGCAAAAAGTTCAGTTTTTTTACCAACTTCTGAGAAAATTTTAGCGCGGGTATATTGGGTAATATCGTTAGTCACGGTAAACGTACCGAAAGCACCAGAACCTTTGGCATGCATACGACGCTCTGGAATTACTTCACGAACGAAATTACCGAGTTTTTCATTAAGCCATAGGTCTTGGGCAAGCAAAGGACCACGTGCACCTGCCGTCATACTGTTCTGGTTGTCTACAACAGGAGCACCAGCATCAGTTGTTAGGTGGGTGACAGGACATTTTTTAACGTCGTCGCTCATTGAGTATCTCCATTATTATAATCATGTATTAAAGTTGGGAGTTATAACCTTATCAATTGATAACACGCTCAACAGCACATGACATTAACCGTTTTGTTAATTCATTTTAAAGTGACAATGTGACAACAGTTTTTCTCTTATTCTAAAATTTTTCAAGCAGCAATCAATCGAAGAGAAGTTATAAAACTGTAGCCGTTAAAAGCTTAAAAATCTTTATATACTTATTGACTCTAAAGCTTTCTGTGGCTTTTGACAAATGGAAAAATAGTTTTGAATAAATGGTTAATTCGATGAATCAAGTTATTGAATTTATATTATTTATTTATATATTTTGTTTTAATATTTTATCCATGAATTAAACTCAAATATATCGCTATGATAGGTAGAACAGGACGAAATATTTAAACGCATATTTTTATTATGGATTTTGGCCTTAATATAGGTTTTTTAGCTGATTCTAGTTAATGAAAGACATTTTTATGTTGTTAATATTGCAGAGCTTTTCAACATTAAAGACATTATTTAATACTTAAAATAAGCTAAAAATATAGCTGAAGAAATATTGGCAAGTGGTCTAAGTTGTTTTAGAAAATTGTAAATAAATTCTTTATGGGGTGATGCTAGTTGGCACACCTATCTTTATTGTTGTCAGGTCAGGTGTTGTCACTCCAGCTTGAATCGATTCCTACATCATATCAACATACTAGGCAACCTTACGTGATCGCATATCGTAGTTGAGGGGGTTAATGGCGAACCCATTTTGACCTCGGGATATATTTTACGCCCAAAAGGATAAGCACTTAAACAAGACTGGACCGTATTGGCATGAGCACATGGCACGACTGTGTGGCTGATACAAGTGCTCCTTCAAGTGATTATACAATGGGCCTGTATATAGTTTGCAACTAGTCATAGATGGTGCAATCGACAGTTGTTTGAGGCATGGCTATGTAGTGGTTGCAACAGATTATAAGGACTGGGTAAGCCAAAACTGAACCCTTATATGAATGTAGTCAGTTAAGTTTATAATTTGGTGCATTCTGTGCGTGCATTGCATTCTTGGAAGCCGAGGCAATTTAGTAAAGACTGGATGCTGATGGGGCGTAGTCAAGGTGGTGCAGCTGTGATTGCGGTTGCAGCTCAGGAGCAAAAAGATGCCCTTGAATTAAATTTTAAAGCTGCAATACCCTTGGCACCGGTTGGTTATCAATATGAATGTGTTGCTGAATACGTAGAAACCAATCCAAACCCAGATACCAACGTAGCGGCATTTTTCCCCAGCGTGTTGTAGGGAGCAGCCGCAGCAGATCGATCAATGTAGATCAACAGGTTAGTCCAGATATGCAGTCTTTACTAAATCAGGCCCGTAAACGTTGTTTATCAGAACTAAAAAATTAGTTAAAACAAGCGCCTCAGCCAATCTTTTAAAAAATTCAGACTTAAGGCCATCCCTAAGCTATTTAAAACGGTAGTCGATTGAATATATGACCCTAACCGTACCACTGATGTTTGTTTAAGGCGCCGCAGACCATTTGTAGATCACCTTGGTACTCAAAGTTATTACCAGAAAGTGTGCAAATAAAAAATTGCCAGTAGTTATCAGGCGATCCCAAATGGCTATCATCGGGGTGCATTAGGCCATAGTCCAAAATATACGGCTGAATTTTTAAAGAGCTTACAACTGGCCAGCATTGCAAAGGCGTATAAATGAGATAAGTAAGCTGGCAATAAAAGCTTAACTTCTAAAGCACTTTTATTGAAGGATGAACCAAGTGATGAATGATTTTCTTCTACCGTAAAAATGAATTTCCTAAATATCTAAAATAACTGGTTTAAGAGCCGGTTTTTTTGTAAATAACATGACTTTATTTTATTCACCGATGCATTTGAAACGTCATTAGACTTGTCCGCGAAGTCTAATCGCGCAACATATGAATTATATCTCGCTTTAATTCATCCCATTCAGTAAAGTTTGGTACGATCAACAAGCTTTGCGACACAAAGCCATAACACACTCTTTGTATATTTAAAGCCATTGGCTTGAGCTTTTCCTCGTTATTTATAAAAGGCTTAAGCATGTGTTGCCACATTTGCACCATCATGACATAACTTTTACGGTAACTTTCAATATCTGAAATCCGCCGTTCCAATAAAAACACCTGTGACCATAAAAACTGCTGCGCTTGAATTTGCTCAATTTGGAAGTGGATGATTTGCTTTAAATACTCTTGAAAATCCAAATCTGTGGATAACTTCATCAGCGATTGTGCATAAGTTTTCATCTGTTCGGCATTGTGCTTCACATGTAAATGAATGGTCAGCGCAATCAAATCTTCCTTCTTGGAAAAATATTCATAAAATGTCCCTAAGCCAACGCCTGCAAGGTCGGTAATTTCACGAATGGTAATTTTGTCGGCAGGGCGCTCATGCAAAAGCCGAACAAAACTTTCTTGCAATGCCTCTTGCGTGAGCTTTGCACGTGATTGACGCGGCTTACGCCGTATCTGAATGGCTGAATTCTTCATATTGTTAAGCGCTGAAAACCGAACGTCTATGCTTTAAATTTTCTCTATACTGAAATGAAAAGCCAACAAGAACAAGTGGAAAATATAGACGATGAATACATTAGAACAGCCATGGATGACGCATCAAATCAGCAACCAATTTGATGAACTAGAAAACTACAATCTATTTTCAAGCGATACGGTTTTACATGAAATCTTAAAACGCTGCAGCAGCCATGATCAGCCGACTTTATGCGAAATGGGCAAAGTGGCAGGTTCGAGTGAATACTTTCAGCATGGGGCTTTAGCCAACAAACATACCCCAATTTTACATGCCTTCGATGCGCGAGGCCGCCGTACTGACTTTATCGAGTTTCATCCTTCATGGCATAAATGGATGGGACTCAACCGCCAGTTTGATACCCATGCACATCCATTTAATCAGCCAAATTCCAAGGCAAAATGGGTGGAATGGGCAGCACGTTTTTATTTAGCAGGTCAGGTCGAGTGCGGCAATTTATGTCCAAATTCAATGACACTCGGCAGTATTCCACTCATTCAGCGTGAACCTGAACTGTGGGCCAAAATTGGAGAGAAACTACTATCGACTGAATATGATGAACGCGATGTACCGATTGCGCAGAAAAAGTCGATTTGGCTCGGTATGGGCATGACTGAAAAGCAGGGCGGTTCAGATGTACGTGCTAATGAAACTATAGCTGTGCCTATGGCAGAAACAGGACGAGGCAAAGCTTATTTGCTGACAGGGCATAAATGGTTTTTCTCTGCACCAATGTGTGATGCGCATTTGGTGGTGGCAAAAACCGAACAAGATGGCTTGGCCTGTTTCTTTGTACCGCGTTGGCTGGAAGATGGCACGAAGAATAATATTCAGGTGCAACGCCTAAAAGAAAAAGTCGGTAACCGCAGTAATTCAAGCTCGGAAGTCGAATTCAAAAATGCGTGGGGCATTATGATTGGTGAGGCAGGGCGTGGCATTCCAACCATTATTGAAATGGCGAATTACACCCGTCTGACCTGTTCGGTCGGTTCGAGCGCCATGCTGCGTCAAGCTTTGGTGCAATGCATTGCCTATACCCGTCAGCGTCAGGCTTTTGGTAAACATTTGATTGAACAACCCTTAATGCGTGCAGTTTTGGCAGATTTGGCTTTAGAGAGTGAAGCAGCGACGCAGCTCAGTTTCCATTTGGCGCAGTGCTATGAATCAGATGATGCCTTGTCTGTGGCATGGAAACGCATTATGACCCCAGCAGCTAAGTTTTGGATTTGTAAACGTGCAGTCGAACTAACTGGTGAGATGATGGAAGTCTTTGGTGGTAATGGCTATGTCGATAACGGCATCATGGCGCGCATTTTTAAAGAAGCACCTGTGAATACCATTTGGGAAGGTTCAGGCAATGTTATGTGCCTAGATGTGCTGCGCGCGATTGGGCGTGATCCTGAATCTATTGAGGTGCTGTTTAAAGATTTGGCCAGTACAGCAAGTACAGATGAAAGCTTGCAAACAGAATTGCAGGACTTGTTCAGGTTGTTCCATCAATCGCCTGAAGATTTACAATTTATGGGGCGCAGTTTGGTCAGTCGTTTAACGGTACTTGCACAAGCGGTGTTATTGAAACGCTATGCGCCTGATTATGTAGCAAATGGTTTTATTCAAAGCCGTTATAGCGCTAAACACGGGCAAGTGGTGGGGATGTTGGATGCCAAAATGGTCGATGTAGAGCGTTTGTTGGAACGGGCTTTCGCAAGTTAAATACAATGTATTTCCCTCTCTTAATGGGAGAGGGTTTTGGAGATGGGAATAATGTGGGAAAACAATTTTTTATGGACATGGGACTAACGACGCTGTATCAAAAAGCCATAGGAAAGTGCTTGAAAAAATCTAAAAATAGACCAATATATGCACTACAGCACGAAGGTGCTGTATAGGCAAAAGGTGAATGCAAATGGCAAAGAAAAAAGTCCTGCCAGAAGTTGAAGTTCGCAACTTCGTGGCAAAACACATGAATGATTTTAACAAAAGCCAAACTTTTGTAGATCGAAAGAAAAATGCAAAACGTGGCTATGCAAAGCACAAAAAAGGGGGATATTCGAATGATTATCTCCCTTTTTATTGGTCTGTATTTTTATAATTTAACTGACTATTCGTGTCGCTGATTTCACCATATCACCTAGACCATGAGTCTTAAAGTAATACTCCATTAAGCTTTTCACCATCAGTGGATTATTCATGCTTAAGGCACGATTCAAGAGCTCTTTTGCATCTGGCATCGGCACATGGCAGATGGCTTTACGAACTTTCAGGATATTACTCGAACTCATCGATAGGGTATTAAAGCCCATTGCCATCAATAAAATAGCGGTGAGTGGATCACCAGCCATTTCCCCACAAATACTAATCGGCTTGTCGTATTTATGACATTCTTGCACCAAACGAGTCAGCGCACGAAGTACGGCTGGGTGTGAGTGTGAATAGACATTGGCAACACGTGGGTTATTACGGTCAACCGCAAGTAAATATTGGGTTAAATCGTTTGATCCCACTGAGAAGAAGTCAACCAATTCAGCAAATTCATCGATCTGTAACAGCACACTCGGCACTTCGACCATGATGCCGATTTTTGGTTTGGTAATTTTCACCTGTTCTTCTTCTTGCACCGCTTGCCAGTCACGATCGAGCAAATACAACGCTTCTTCGACTTCGCTGACACTGGTCACCATCGGCAGCAAAATATGCAAGTTGTTCAGGCCAATACTGGCTTTAAGCATGGCACGAATTTGGGCTGAAAAAATCTCAGGATGATCGAGGGTAAAGCGAATCCCACGCCAACCCAGTGCAGAGTTTTCTTCTTCAATCGAGAAATAAGGTAGGTCTTTATCTGCACCAATATCGAGGGTACGCATCACCACTGGTTTATTGGCAAAATGACTGAGCTGTTGACGGTAAATCGCCCGTTGTTCTTCTTCACCTGGGAAGCGATCACGCAGCATAAATGGAATTTCAGAACGGTATAGACCGACACCTTTGGCGCCACGTTGTACACCGCGTACTACATCGATCATCAAGCCTGTATTTACAAACAATCGAACAGCGACGCCATCTGGCGTGATGGCATCTTTTGTTTCGTATTGTTTTAGGTCTTTGGCAATTTGCTCTTCTTCTTTTTGAATCTCTTTATAACGTGTGCGTAAGCGACGAGGTGGATTGATGAATACACGACCTTGATGTGCATCGACAATCATTTCGACATCATCGAGGGTGTTAATTGGCAGTTCAGTCACACCAACCACAGTTGGAATGCCGAGAGCACGCGCCACAATCACCATGTGTGAGTTCATGGCACCTTCAGTGGTCACAATCGCTGCGATTTTATCGACTGGGAGTTCAACCAAGGCAGCTGTAGAAATTTCTTCACCAATTAAAATACTTTCATCGGTGATTTCACGGTGACTAGCATCTGCTTCTTGCAAAAAGGCCAAGATACGACGCCCCAGATCTTTTAAGTCTGAAACACGCTCACGGAGATAGTCATCTTCCATCTGTGCAAAGAGCGCAATGTGTTTATCAATGACAATGCGAACAGCACCTTGTGCCCAGTTACCGTCGCGAATTTCACTTTTGATTTCCGCGGGGAGGGCATTGGCATCGAGCATCCGTAAGAACACGCTAAATAATGCGCGTTCTTCAGCCATGAGGGCATCTTGCATTTTTTCATCAAGCGACTGAATTTCTTGGCGAACTGCGTCTATGGCATTGTCGAGTAATTCGAGTTCCTCACTAATGTCATCGGCTTCACGATCAGGGACTGACGCCAAGTCAGCAGGTGGATATAGGATAACTGCTCGACCTAGGGCAATACCGCCTGAACCTGAAATGCCTTGGAAGGTTTTGTACGCTGGCAGATTATTCGGCTTACGAAAGACTTCGATATTGCCGACGGCATGTGCATGGGCAATCACCCCTGAAAGTTGAGCGCATAGGGTCACGAGGAAGGATTCGGCAGCTTCGCTAAAGTCTTGAGGTTCTTTGTTTTGAACCACCAAGACACCCATAACTTTACGGCGATACATCACCGGAACACCGAGGAAGGAATTGTAAATTTCTTCCCCCGTTTCTGGCAGATACATAAAGCGTTCATGCTTCGGTGCGTTATCAAGGTTGACGATTTCTTCACGTTGTCCAACTAAGCCAACCAAACCTTCACTGGTATGCAAAGAGACATGCCCAACGGCTTCAGGGTTTAAACCCTTAGAAGCCATCAGTAAATAACGATGGTTTCGTTCATCAAGCAAGTAGATTGAGCAGACATCCACATGCATGGCTTCTGCCACTTGATTGACCATTATGTCTAAAGATTCATGCAAACTGGCTGACGCATTAATCTCTTGGACTATGCGTCTTAATGTATCCAGCTGCATGTTCGACATCGTGTCTGCTCCAAAATTTATTCTGCTTTATTTATAACAACACTCATCCTAAAAATCTGCATCCATTCAGCAAATTTTTACGGCTTTTGTGGAAGCTGACTGCAAAGTTCCACCATGGCTTTACGATATACATCGCGTTTAAAATTCACCACTTGTCCTAGTGGGTACCAATAGCTGACCCATTGCCATTGATCAAACTCAGGTGGATCTGACAAATCAAGCTGAATATGCTGTGCTGAAGCTGTCAGTTTCAATAAAAACCACTTTTGCTTTTGACCAATACAAACGGGGGCTGAATCGGTACGTATATACCGATGTGGCAAACGATAGCGCAACCACCCTTGGGTTTGTGCTATCACCTGGACGTGTTCGGGCAGTAAGCCAACTTCTTCTCTCAGCTCACGGTAAAGTGCCTGTTCGGGGGTTTCTCCATGTTGGATACCTCCTTGTGGAAATTGCCAGGCATTGTGACCAATGCGCTTTGCCCATAAAACTTGTCCAATGTCGTTTGCCAAAATGATCCCGACGTTGGGTCGGAAACCTTCTGAATCGATCATTTGGCTACCTAAATATTGTGTAATTTATGACTTTGCTCGCGGGGACGTTTATTTCTGTGTCCATCTCGAAAAAGCAAAGTGTAAAAATGTTAAAATTGTTATGATCTTAACGAATTTCTATCGACTAGCGGAGATAGATTTACAATTTTTTTCTTAAATTTCAGCTTTTACGAGTATTTTCATGAAATTGGCACTGTTTGACCTTGATCACACCTTATTAAATACCGACTCAGACCATTCTTGGGGGGAGTTTTTGGTCAATGAAGGCTTGGTTGATCCAATTCGTCATCGTGCCATGAATGACAAATTTTATGATGATTATAAAAAAGGCCAGCTTGACCCGATTGCCTATAACGAATTTGTATTTGAGTTTTTAACCCAACATGACAATGCCTACTTAACTGAGTTACATCAGTTGTTTATGAAAAAAGTTATTCGTGCGCAAATGCGTCCAGAGGGCTATGCTGCCATTCAGCGCCATCAAGATGCAGGGCATCAATTGGTCGGGATCACCGCAACGTCTGATTTTATTACCGCACCGATTTTTCGTGAATTCGGCATTACTGAAATCATTGCGACCAATGCCGAAATTGTGAATGGTAAATATACAGGTAAAGTAATTAATACTCCGTGCTATCAAAAGGGCAAATTAGTCCGTTTGAATCAATGGTTAGAAGGTCGTGATGTTACAGAGTCTTGGGCGTATTCAGATTCGATTAATGACCGTTTCCTGTTGGAATATGCGGATCATGCAATTGCAGTCAATCCAGATGATCGTTTAGAGGTCCTAGCAAAAGAACAAGGTTGGGACATTCAAGACTGGTCAATTCAAGCCTAAAGATGAACATGAAAAAAAAGCATCTTGAGATGCTTTTTTATTTGATGTTCTTTTGATTAACCTTCGACTCACTTATTTGAACTATCGCTCCGTATGCAGACAGAAGCTTCTTTTAAACATTTAATTCAAATCTTTATTGGGCCACGTGCTCAATCTTATTTAAATTTCATTGAACAACAAGTTGGACAGAACAATGGTCTGAGTTGGGCAGGGCTAATTTTTGGACCCTATTGGTTACTCTATCGAAAGATGTACCGCTATTTCTTCTTATTCTTTGCGGTTGGTTTTTTGATTAGCATGTTGGCACTCATCATCGGTGTGCCTGAACAAGTCTTGATGGGGCTAGCATTGATTCCTAACGTCGTACTCGCAGGGATCGGAAAGCGTTTATATAGCGATTTTGCGGTGCAAAAGACCAAAGCCTATATGCAGCAGCCAAAATATAGTGAACAGGTGTTTGCTGAAGAAGGGGGAGTGAACTGGGGGCTACCTTTATTGTTGGTATTTATTCAATCTGTCGTGATGATTATGCTCAGTTTGCCTTTTATTCAATTTTCACCGCTATAGAATTCTGTAATTGAGTGCGTGTTCATTCCATGTTATATCCTTAAAACAGAATAATTTTGTATCCATAAATAATAAGTTTTAACACGGAGAATGACAATGAGTGTACGTCCACGCATGACTCATCTATTTGAACAACTGGGTTTAGATTCGAGTGAAGACGCGATTGCTTTATTTATCGTGACGCATCAACTCAGTGCCCAAACTAAAATCACCGAAGCAGATTATTGGACAGATGCTCAGCGCCAGTTCTTGGCCGAAAAAATTAAGTCAGATGGTGAATGGGCGATTATTGTCGATCAATTGAATGAATCATTACATGAAGATTCGTTGACGAAGTAAAACTGACGGGTTTTCCTTTGTTTTTTAATGGGATCGGCTGAAATAGGTGATCCCATTTTTACTGAAAAACTGATGTTACGTACGTAAAAGTTATTTCGTGTTTTTAAAATGATTTTTAAATCTATTCAACGAAGTCTTACATCTAGGAATTGAATAAATTGATTGGCCTTCGGCAAAAGTACCCAAAACCATTGTCATCCGCAAAACTCGTTCACTACCGTCTAATTATTCAAAGTATCGCAAAAACATTTTTGATGAGAAGTAGTCCTATCTCAAACACTTGCGGATGACCTTGCCTCGTTCTTATATTTGAATCAAATTGCACTTCTGATGTTACTGTATAACATCAGTGAAAAGAGGTTGAACTTTCATAATAAGTAAGAGCATCTATTGCTGACCTTGAGCAAAGCTACAAATATTGATGGCAGATTTGAAGGTCACTGCATTGTCTATGATGACTATTCAACAAGGACTGTTCAACACTTGGCTAATCAAGTCATTCGCTTTTTCTAAATGCTTAAACAGATGAATATAAAAAGCCACCATAGCGGTGGCTTGATTAATAATTGAATTTTGTAGGCAAAAAAATGAATTAGATGTGTTTCATCAATTCAACCAGCTTTTGTGCAGCAAGTGACTGAGTACGGCCTGGGTGCCATACCATGCCCAATTGACGATTCATGTTTGAAGGTAAATTCAGTTGTTTTAAATCTTGGTTCAATAAGGTTTTAGGAAGGACTGACCAACCAAGACCAATTGAAACCAACATGCGAATCGACTCAAGTGAGTTATTGCTCATGGTGACTTTCGGCTTGAGTCCATACTTTTCAAACTCAGCTAAGGTAATTTGACTGGTATAGGTTTGCGCTGCAGGTAACAGACTCGGGTATTGGATCAAATCTTCTAAGGTTAAATGTTCAACTTGCGCCAAAGGATGGAAAGGTGCAACCACGAATACCAGTGGATCATTCCATGTCGTAATGTATTTTAAACGGCTGTCACCTTGTGGCGGTAAAGTTAAAAATGCCAATTCTAAGTCGCCAGCCAAAACTTGCTCATGGGCTTGTTCAGAATCAACAAAGTGTACATCTAAGGTCACTTCTGGAAATTGCTGTACGTATTGACGCAAATGCGCCGGTAAATGGTGTAAGCCGATATGATGGCTGGTACCAATTTTCAGTTTACCTTGAACCTGACCTTGCTCATGGCTGAGCGTATGGTGAATATCGCCCAACTCATTCAGCCAGCTTTTTACTTTTGGCAAGAGAGAGTTTGCTGCATGCGTCGCTTGAACACCACGACCCGCGGATTCAAAAAGTTTGACACCGAAGTATTCTTCTAAACTGTGAATACGCTTGGTTACAGCAGGTTGCGTAATGAAGAGCTGATCTGCTGCCAAAGAGATCGAACCAGTTTCCATAACTTTTACAAAGGCTTCAAAGGCTGCGAGATTCATCTTCATTCCTATAAAGAATTTTTATGCTTAGTCTCATTGTTATAATATTTTAAGAATAAATCAAAGGGAAAGTTGTATCTTTTGATTTAAAACTAGGCGTTCAAGTCATACTACGCATTAAATCTGAGGGGATTTTTCGAGTTCTATAGCGTTATTCGAGTGCTTGATTGTTGCATGATTTGAGATGGAGCTGTGACGTTTTCAGCTCAAATGCGTTGTTACAAAGTTGTTTTTTAAACCGAAACCAGAGTTATGCATAATATAAAAAATACAGGGCTGAAAAGTATTTCAACCGTTTGAATTAAAGAGGAGCGATGGCGTTTCTTTTAACTCAGCATTGAACTAAAACAAAAATGAACTCAAGTTTTGATGGCTTGGGGAACATACTTTTCAGTGAATAATTAAAGTAACAGGTACAGTCAGGGCGGCATCGATTAGCGATAGCGTACCTCACAGGGAGAAGGCGATGGATATTAAGCACATTAAAAATTTATTGGATATTTTTGAAGGGACAGTCGAAAAGCGCTGTGCAATATATGAAATCGCAGATGACGAAGACGACGAAAACCGTGCAGCAGCGGAGTGTAATGCGGCAAAAAACAAACTGATTCTTGCGATAGAACAATTGGTTGAGGCGCATGGTCAGCTGGTCTTACAGCAAAAAACCAAGCTTTGATGATCTGTCTACAATTGAATCTATAGGATGAAATGAATAGAAAGTTAAAGTGGATGGAGTAAAAGAACGTTTAAAGATCATAAAAAAAACCACCGTGATGGTGGTTTTTTTACAAGGAGCAGGGTTGGATTAAGCGGGGATATTTTCCTCTACAGCTTTATCTTTCTTTTCCCAGACTTTTTCGTGGAAGAAAAAGGCAACCGCTTGAACAGTTGGTTCAAGTAAACTTAATGTAATAGCCATTGCAATACTGCCTGTCACGTAATAACCAACCAACATCGCAACCGTGATATGCATGATGTAATAGCTCAAGGTTTTTTTGAACATGCGCTGATTATTTTCGACGAACTTGTTAATGTGTGCCATGAAAATGCTCCTTGTTAAATTGATAAATCTTGGCAATGAGTTAATAATAATGATTCTTATTTGCAATGTAAAAGAGAAAATTCAATTTATGATCATTGAATTTCTAAATCACTGCCTAAAAATGGCAGAAAGTGAACAAAAAGTTGGAGAAAATTCTAAAGTTTCATCTACTGAAAGTATTGAAGTGAGCGTGTTTTAAACGCATTAATGGTCTTTAAAATGCAGCGGAAATCAGCAGTTAAATATCATTCCTATAAGTTTTTAAACTAATAAAAATGATAAATTAGATTTATGTGAATACGTGGTTATAATCGATTTAACGAAAGAATTTACCCAGTCCAGTGGAGCAAATCGACATGGCAGGCGAAACCCAAAAAGCGGAAACCCAAATAAAAAAAACCTTGTATGACAAATTGTGGGATGACCATCTAGTAAAACAACGAGATGATGGCTCTTCATTATTGTATATCGACCGTCATTTATTGCATGAAGTGACTTCTCCACAAGCCTTTGAAGGGCTACAACTTGCAGGTCGTAAACCATGGCGTTTAAGCGCTAACGTTGCAACGCCAGACCATAACGTACCTACTTCTACTAAGGAGCGTGCTGAAGGTATTGCGGGTATTGAAGATGATACCTCACGTATCCAAGTGCAAACTTTAGATGACAACTGTAAAACTTTTGATGTTGCCCAGTTTGACATCAACGATGTACGCCAAGGGATCGCGCATGTGGTTGGGCCTGAGCAAGGTTTAACGTTGCCAGGTATGACGGTTGTTTGTGGTGACTCACATACAGCCACTCATGGTGCTTTTGGTTGCTTGGCTCATGGTATCGGCACATCGGAAGTTGAACACGTATTGGCGACTCAATGCTTAGTTCAAAAGAAAATGAAGAACATGTTGGTGCGTGTTGACGGTCAATTGGGTCAGGGCGTAACTCCTAAAGACGTGGTTTTAGCGATTATCGGTAAAATCGGTACGGCAGGTGGTACAGGTCACGCGATTGAGTTTGGTGGTCAAGTATTCCGTGATATGTCGATCGAAGGTCGTATGACGGTGTGTAACATGGCGATCGAAGGTGGCGCGCGCGTGGGTATGGTGGCTGTCGATGACAAAACCATTGCCTATGTAAAAGACCGTCCATATGCACCGAAGGGCGAACAGTGGGATGCTGCAGTAGAATATTGGAAGACTTTAGTGTCTGATGAAGGCGCGCATTTTGATACTGTTGTGGTGTTGCAAGGTGAAGAGATTGAGCCACAAGTGTCTTGGGGGACTTCTCCTGAGATGGTGATTCCTGTATCTCAAGCAGTGCCAACTTTAGAACAAGCTAAAGATGACGTACAGCGTAATGACTGGACACGTGCATACAACTACATGGGCTTAGAAGCGGGTCAGGCATTGGCTGATATTCAATTAGACCGTGTATTTATTGGTTCATGTACCAACTCACGCATCGAAGATATTCGTGCAGCGGCTGAAGTGGTCAAAGGTAAAAAAGTGGCGGCATCGATTAAGCAAGCCATGGTGGTACCGGGTTCAGGTTTAGTCAAAGCACAAGCAGAAGCAGAAGGCTTAGATAAAATCTTAATTGAAGCAGGCTTTGAATGGCGTGAGCCGGGTTGCTCAATGTGTTTGGCAATGAATGCCGACAAATTGCAACCAGGTGAGCACTGTGCATCGACGTCTAACCGTAATTTTGAAGGTCGTCAAGGCAATGGCGGTCGTACACACTTGGTGAGTCCAGCAATGGCAGCAGCTGCGGCAATCGCTGGTCACTTTGTGGATGTGCGTACATTCTAGTTTAAGCCCTCATCCCAACCTTCTCCCTGAGGGAGAAGGAGTTCCCTCTCCTTTTAGGAGAGGGTTAGGGAGAGGTCACGGATTCAGTGAGAAATAAACATGAAAAAATATACCGTTGAACAAGGTATCGTTGCACCATTAGACCGTGCCAATGTGGATACAGATTTAATTATTCCAAAACAGTTTTTGAAATCTATTAAGCGTACAGGCTTTGGTGCCAACTTATTTGATGAGTTGCGCTATTTGGATGAAGGCTATTTAGGTCAAGACATTTCAAAACGTCCAATTAACCCAGATTTCGAATTGAACAAACCGCGTTATCAAGGTGCGTCTATTTTGATCTCTCGTGCAAACTTTGGTTGTGGTTCGAGCCGTGAGCATGCACCTTGGGCATTAGAAGAATATGGTTTCCGTACTGTCATTGCACCAAGCTATGCGGACATTTTCTTTAATAACAGCTTTAAAAATGGCATGTTGCCAGTGATCTTGTCTGAAGAGATCGTCGATCAGTTGTTTAAAGAATGTGCTGCATCTGAAGGCTATCAATTAACCATTGATTTGGCTGCGCAAGAAGTACGTACACCGAGTGGTGAAGCATTTACATTTGAAGTCGATCCATTTCGTAAACACTGCCTATTGAATGGCTTGGATGATATCGGTTTAACCTTACAAGCTGCCGATGATATCCGTGCTTATGAAGAAAAAACCAAAGCATCTCGCCCTTGGGTATTTGCAGAAATTAAAGCTTAAGTCAGTGTCACTGTAGAACTTCTTAGTAGTCAGTCGGCTTAAGTCTTGCTAATATCAGGCGAAACAAAATTTATACGTTAGCCAGAATTTATCAGGTTGGGTTCGAAAAATGAAAAAGTTCTTCGGTCAGCTGGTTGTAACGGGAGCGCTGTTCGCAACGCTCTCTGCCTGTCAAAGCTTTGACACGGCACGCATTAAAAATGTGAAAGAAACTGAAAGTACAAAAAATAATGCTCTGATTTACTGTGCAGGTACAGCGCATTGTGAATTTGAGCGTTTTGATCAAATACAAGTGGTTGATCCAAATAATCAACATGTACAACGTGCTGCGATTAAAGCAGGCATTGTACGGTTGAATGGTCGTTCATTGTCTGAGCCTAATCCTTTGTATTTGTCTGTACCTTCAGGTCAGCATGAAGTCGTGATTCGCTATTATCCAATTTCTCAGGAAAAAGCAGAGCGCTTGCATGTCATTCACAACTTTAGGTCCAAACACGAGTACACCTTTAAAATGTACCGTGAGCGTTCAAAAAACAGAGGCAGTTTACTGGATAAATCTGCGCCTGATCCGCTCTGTGTAGACTTAAAGCAAGGTGCAAAAACGATTCGACGTTTCTGCCGACCCTACAATGTCCTCACAGGACTTGGTGAGTTTGTAGAAAAGAAACTTTAAATCTGACTGGTAATCAAGCCAGCGTATAAATGGAAAGACTCATGTCAAAACATATTTTGATTTTACCAGGTGATGGTATTGGTCCTGAAATCGTGAAAGCGGCTGAACAAGTGCTGACACGTGTAAACGAGAAATTCAACTTAGGTTTGACTTGGGAACAAGGTCTTTTAGGTGGTGCAGCGATCGATGCGCACGGTTCACCTTATCCAGATGTAACAGCAGCACAAGCGAAGACTGCTGATGCGATTTTATTGGGTGCAGTGGGTGGTCCTAAGTGGGATACCATTGAGCGTTCAATTCGTCCAGAACGTGGCCTATTAAAAATTCGTTCAGAATTAAATTTATTTGCCAATTTACGTCCAGCAATTCTTTATCCGCAGCTTGCAGATGCGTCGAGCTTAAAACCTGAAATCGTAGCAGGTTTGGATATCTTGATCGTACGTGAGTTAACTGGCGGGATCTATTTCGGTCAACCACGTGGTATTCGTGAACTCGAAAACGGCGAAAAACAAGGTTTCAATACTGACGTATATGCTGAATCTGAAATCAAGCGTATTGCCAAAGTTGCTTTTGAAATGGCGAACTTACGCGGTGGTAAAGTGTGTTCAGTGGATAAAGCCAACGTGCTAGAAGTGACTGAGCTTTGGAAACAAACCGTAACTGCGTTAAAAGAAGAGCAGTATCCTGAAATTAACTTGTCTCATATGTATGTTGACAATGCTGCAATGCAATTGGTCCGTGCGCCAAAACAGTTTGATGTGATCGTGACGGGTAACTTGTTCGGCGATATCTTGTCTGATGAAGCGGCGATGTTAACCGGTTCTATCGGCATGTTGCCATCGGCTTCTTTAGATGAAAATGGTAAAGGTATGTATGAGCCTTGCCACGGTTCAGCGCCAGACATCGCAGGTCAAAACATTGCGAACCCATTAGCTACAATTCTGTCTGTTGCTATGATGCTACGTTATACCTTCCGTGAAGAAGCGGCGGCAAAAGCGATTGAAGATGCAGTAGGTAATGTCTTAGATCAAGGCTTACGTACAGGTGACATCATGTCAGAAGGCAGTACTCAAGTCGGTACTGTTGAAATGGGTCAAGCTGTAGTTTCTGCATTGAACTAATGGCGAATCAAAAAACGCAGCGTTTATGCTGCGTTTTTTTGTGCCTAGAAATTATCAATCCTAGAATTGATGCGCTAACAGGTGCGACCAGTTAATCGGACATCAGTTGCAATATTATGCTTTATGCGAAATTGAATAAGGCAGTTTAACTCAACCTCATAGCGTGTATTTCCACTGGGAATCGGCACAGCAGCGCCGCTGCCCATGCCCATCACAGGATTTTCCGCCATCGGTAAAGGAATACTGATTGGGCGTGTAACACGATAACGAAGGTAGTCTGAACTGACCTCTACGGGAGAGGTTCTTTGATAGCCGAGTTTGCTGAGATTAAGTTCTGCTTGAATCGTTTGGCTCGATTGACCAATAAATGAGGCTAAATAGCGTTCACGTTCAACGGAGGATATCGTTGATGTCGTGGTACAACCAGCCAAACATACAATGCTTAGAACGCATCCCATGCTCAATATTGGGCGAATAAAACGCTGATCTTTGTAAACCTGATGTTCTAAAATAAATTTCATGGGTCAGTTTCTCACGAAATAAATTCAGTTTAGTCAGATCGGTCTGTATAACACTGTAGTCATTTGATACACGGTCAGCTGAGCAAGATTAGCCTCTAGGATTCTCATGCAGGATCAACAAGCTCTGCCAACATAGTCAATGGATTCAACTATTTGATTGCGTAATTTGAACTCGATTTTACATTCCATGTCGACAGTGACACCACCTTTAGACGGCGTTGGGATAGGGGCGCCCATGGCTATACTGGTGCCGATATTCGGTGTACCTATCGGAATTGGCATTGAGCGTAAAATGGTATAACTGAGTTTTTCATTGCTTTGTACGGGTGCTCCCATCACTTTGTAGCCCAATTGACTCAAGTTGAGCTCTTTACGAACTTGATCAGCTGGCTGTCCAATATAGTGTTGTAGGGATTGATTGAGTTGCTTTTGGCCTGTCGTGGCGCAAGCAACACAAAAGATAGCACCGACTAATCCTAGATGTTTCATATGATTTTATGTCCTTATATTTTGAATTTTATAATCGAATTTTTATGTTTTTAGACTGTAAAGCAAAGCAAATTTGCAGTCAATTTTTATCATTGCATTGAAATAAATACAAAAAAAGCCACTGATAAAGTGGCTTTTTCGCTTCGCTAAAACTTAGCGCGCACGGTAAGTGATACGACCCTTAGTCAAATCATAAGGTGTCATTTCTACTTTAACACTGTCGCCAGTCAAAATACGGATATAGTGTTTACGCATTTTGCCAGAGATGTGAGCAATCACTTCATGACCGTTTTCTAAACGTACACGGAACATAGTATTAGGAAGCGTCTCGGTGACAACGCCTTCGAACTCGATGAGTTCCTCTTTATTGGCCATAGCCTACCTGAATGAATAAATTAGCAAGGCGCAAATTATAGTCAATTTTTTTTCAGAATACAAGCCGTAAAAGGCTTTGAACTGATCGACTGTCAGTAAAATAAGCGAACAATTCTGTTAAATATTTTCAACAAAAAATGTGCAGTAACAGTTGTCAGTTTGGTCAATCGCAGTTAATCTAAAATCAATCTTTTTAGGTATAAATGAAGTACATACAAGGAAGGTTCTGGAGTGGGTCAGCTAACTGATGCATCTGTTGTGTTGCGTTTAGGGTATCAAGCGATTCGTCGTGCCGGATTGCCAACAGAAGAAATTTTAACAAAAGCGGGTGTGGCATTAAATCAGGTTGAAACCAATGACCGTACCCCATTGAATGCGCAATTTGCGTTCTGGGTGGCTGCAGAAGAAGTCAGTAAAGATCCTGATATTGGTTTGCATCTGGGAGAGCATTTGCCTTTATATCGAGGGCAGGTGATTGAACACTTATTTATTTCATCTGAGAATTTTGGTGAAGGTTTAAAGCGAGCTTTGGCCTATCAACGCCTAATTAGCGATGCCTTTCATGCACAATTGGTGATTGAAGATGACCGCTGCTATTTGACCAATGGTCATCAGCCTTGGGCAGAAAATATCGTGAATCGTCATTTTTCTGAATGCGCGATGTCCGGTGTTTTGCGTTTCTTTAAGTTTATTACTGAAGGGCGTTTTCAGCCGATTTATATCGACTTTAACTTTAGTCAGGGCGCGCCAGATGATGAGTATTTCCGTGTTTATGAATGCCCTGTGAGCTTAGGGCAGAAAGAAACCCGATTGTATTTTGATCCGGCTATTTTAGAGTATCAATTGTGGCAGGCAGAACCTGAGTTATTACAATTGCATGAGCAGTTGGCGATTGAAAAACTTCAGGAGTTGGCGCGTTATGATTTGGTCGGTGAAGTTCGCCGTGCTATTGGTTCAACGCTAGAAAGTGGTGAAACCACGCTTGAAACGGTCGCTGCGCAGCTCAACATTACCCCGCGTCGTTTACGGACTCAGTTGTCAGAAGCCAATACCAGTTTTCAGCAAATTTTGTCAGACTATCGCTGTCGTTTGGCTAAAAAATTATTGGCCAATACCAATGAAAGTGTGGAGCGCATTGTGTACTTAACGGGTTTTTCTGAACCAAGTACGTTCTATCGTGCATTTAAACGCTGGACCAATGAAACGCCTGTGGAGTATCGTAAACGAAAGCAGCGTTAACGTTGAACATTTAAAAGTATTCCCTAAACAGAATCCTCCCTTTTTCAAAGGGGGACTTTCATTTTAAAGCTTAGCAATAATGGAGAAAATGACACTCCTCCCACTATGAAAGTGAGGTTGGGAGGGATTGTTTATTCAGGCATATTTAGCCAATGTGGTCCTAACGGAACTTGAGGAAGTTCAAACTGAGCTGGATAGTCTGCATGGATAAAATATAGTCCATCGGGTGGTGCGGTGACACCTGCTGCTTTACGATCTTCAGCAGCAAAAATATCGTCAATATGGTCAACGTCATACATACCTTGCCCAATTTCCAACAAACAGCCCATGATGTTACGCACCATATGATGTAAAAAACCATCGGCCTGAATATCTAGGACCAAGTAGCATCCGTGTTGGATCAGACGGCAATGGCTGACATGACGAACAGGCTGATTGGACTGACAGGCTGCGGCACGGAAGCTTTCGAAATTATGAGTGCCTTCAAATTTGGCCGCGGCACGTTGCATTTTTAGCACATCTAATTTTGCATAAACATGGGTCACTTGCTTGTGCAGTAAAGCTGGTCGCTGTGGATTGTTATAGACCACATAGCGATAACGACGTGCTTGCGCTTTAAAGCGGGCATGGAAGTCCTGATCCATTTCCTTAATCCATTGGATGGAGATGTCACGAGGTAATTGGCTATTGCTGCCCATTAACCATCCACGAATGGGGCGAATAGCCTGAGTATCGAAATGTGCCACCATATTGGTTGCATGGACGCCGGCATCTGTTCGGCCAGCGCCATGCAACATGATCGGCTCATTGGCTACTTTACTGAGGACGGTTTCAATGGTTTCTTGCACGCTTGGTACGCCCGGTTGCTGAGTTTGCCAGCCCTTGTATTGCATGCCACAAAACTCAATCCCAATCGCAAAACGTTGCATAGTTACCTCAAATGACTTAATCGTTCCAATGCGCAGTCCAGTCTGCGGCACTGCCGTATTGTAAATACATTTTCAAGCATTTGGCATAAAGATCTGCATGACCCAAACAATTGCTCAGTAATATTCCACTATCTTTGACCCAGTCACTCACAGCATAGCGCTGATCTATACCGCCATGAACAACCTGTGTACTTAAGATAATTTTGCAATTTTTTTGTTGTATGGCTTTCAATACATTGAGTAATTCAGCATCAACGGCAATATTCCCTGTGCCAAAACCTTGCAGAATTAAAACATCTGGCGTGTGTGTAAGCAGGGCGGCTAAATTTTGACTGTGTAGATCAGTTGTTATCGGTTGCCACATCCAATTCAGGCAATTGAAATGAGCCGCTTTGTCTAAATCATTGACTTGAACAAAATATGGCGATGTCAGCATTGAAAGTGGCTGTGTGGCTGGCAGCCCATCAAAGGCTTTCAGATCGGTTGTATGTACTTTTAGTGCGGATTGAGCATGCATCAGTTGATGATGAAAGGCCAAATAAACCCCAACACTCGATTGATGTACCGATTCCAATGCAAAATTTAAATTGTCGATGGCATCGGTAAATTCACGGGTGTTGTCACCAGCCACATTAAACAGCGGATATTGGCTGCCTGTTAGCACGATATGAGCAGACTGTGCCATAAAGTGTGCAAGCATGGCGCTGGCATAGCTAAGCGTGTCTGTGCCATGAATAATTACGAAATGCTGAAATTGTTGTAATTGTAAACTTTGAATTTGTTGGATCAGTGCCAGCCAGTCGGGTGCAGTACAAGCACTACTGTCGCGAATGACAGGTGCGACAAAACATTCAATGTTTAGGTGTAGTGGCAGCACATGCTGTAATTTAGGTAAAAAAGCATTCGCTGGCATGGGGCTTAAAGGCTCACCGATACAACCGAAGGTACCACCCATATAAATAAGAGCAATTTTTTTCATCATAAAAAAAGCAGCCTTGAAAGACTGCTTTAGTTTAAATCGCTTTTGCTTAAGATGCGATTTGATTCAGTAACTGATCTGCTTGTTGACGCTGAGCTGAAGAAAACTCAGCCTCTTTTTCAGTTAAAATTTCACGTGCAGCGTCATAAGCACCTAGTTTGATGTATTGCGCTGCCAATTCAAGATTCAATTCAATTTCATTGACTTCAATCAGTTCAGGGAAAGATTGAACCAATGGATCGTTTTGGTCTGTAGCAGATGGGGTTGACGGTGTGCCTAAACCGCTAATGTCAAAACTCACACCACTTGAAGCAAGTGCGGGAGGTTTTTCTTCAGGTGTAGACTCTAAGTTAAACTCTGTTGCAGGAGCAACAACCGCTTCTTCTGTTTTTGCTGTTTCAAAAGCACCTAAGTCAAAGTTTAAGGTTGGAGCTTCAACTTTGTTTTCTTCTACAGCTGGTTTTTCTGTCGTAAATGAAAAATCTAAAGGCTCGATTTTTTCTTCTACAGTTTCTGTTTTGGTTTCAGCCACAGCTTCAGTGCTTGGGGCAAAGTCCATTGCAAAATCAATCGGTTTGATTTCTTCAACGGCAGGAGATGGCTGAGCAATCTCTTCGGTTTTCGGTGTCGCTTCAAGTGCAGGTTCTGGTGAAATTGAAAGCGTATCAAATTCAAGCGGCTGTATTTTTTCAGCAGGAGCACTTTCAACTGGGGTAGAAATGTCTGCTTTTGCAGGCGTTTCAGTGGTGAAATTAAAATCTAGTGGTTTAATTTCGGCTGCTTTGGGCTCAACAGGTGCAGCAGTTGAACTTTGCATTAAAGCATCAAAATCAGAGGTATTTTGAGCTTTTGATGGAACCTCTTCAGTGATCGGTGATACAAAGTTAATGGCATCATCTTTCACATTTTGAGAATTTTCAAACTCTACTTTTTTTGCTTCAGCTTGTTCTAAAATTTCATCGAGTTCAAGTGAACGAATATGGCTCAGCAATTGGCTGATGGCAAATTCGTCTTTTTGTAAAATGTGAATATCTAATAGATATAGATATAACTCATGTTGTGAGTTATCACGTTTTAATGATTGATTGATTTGCGCTTCAGCAGAAAAGAAATTACGTTCCGCAATTAATTTTTCAATTTTGCCACGAGCATCGGTCGTTAATGGCGTCATTGATTTTTTTTCAATGACACTGCTTTCAACTACTTGAGTTTTCTTCGGAGTCGCTTTGGCCGAAACACCCGTTTTCTTGGTTTTAGTGGATGTCGGTTTGGCTTTATCTGATTCTTGATCTTTTTGGCGTTTGTTTAAAAAAACCAATACGATCACTAAGATCACTAATGGAATCACATAAATCAGCATGTTTTAACCCCTTGGAGATAGAGCGATATAAAGTTGCACTCATCCCTATAAAATCTTGATTGGTAACGTTTTAGTTTATTGGCTTCTTTTATCTGCTTGTTGAGCTTTCAACTGTTGTTGCAGTTGAGCAAGACGAGCATTTAATAATTGAATTCTGTGATCCTTTTGATTTAGCGCCAATTCTAATTGAGTTACGTTTCTCTGTAATTTAACGGTTTTTTCACGAGATGTCATAACTTTTAATGACAACTCTTTCGAAGTTTTATTCTTTTCTGCCGCACTGTTGGCAGAAGATTGTGCCGAATCTTGCGCTTTCTCTGCAACCAGACTCATTTCAGCTTGATTCAAACGGTATTTGGTTTTGCCTGACTGCTTCGAAGGCACTTTGGCAAGTTCTGCCGCAGAGACTTTTACAGGCTGTTTTGCTTGCTGCATACCATGCAGATTTAATGCCGCACCACGGCGCAGACGGTTTACGTCGCCCTGAATGAATGCATGTTCGTTGCTGTTTTTAATCTGTTGCATGACTTCAGAGACAGGGCGGTTTTGTTCTGTCGCAATACGTGAGGCAATCCCCCAAAGGCTTTCATTTGAGCGAACCACATATTTTGCCGCAGGTGTTGCTGTTGATGCAGCTGCAGTACTTGTTGGTTTTGGTGTAGATGCTGTTTGAGTTGTCGTTGTTGGATTTTCACGTTTTTGTGCTGCCTGCTCCGCAGCAAATTTTTGTGCCAATGGGTCTTGAGATCTTGCAGTTGATGCTGTTGCAGTTTGTGTGGCTTGCATTTCTGAACTGACAGAGCCGGTCGAATTGGTTTTTGTAACTTTCGAAATTGATGTTTCAGAACCTGATGAAGTACTTCCGCTATGTTGCTCCGCAGGCGTAACACTATAATTTTGTACATGCGTGACAGGTTCAATCGCAACAGGCGTTGACGTTGCTAACTGTGGAGGTGCTTTGGTACTGAGTAATAAGGGTTGTTCTGCAGCTACGGGTGCTTTTGCGGTATACAGTGTGCTGACAGGTAAATTTAAGGCAATTTCTTTTTCATTTACAATCACGACAGGTGTTAAAGCACGCTCATTGGCACGGGTTTGAGTCGCATTTGACGGCGCTGGATTGCGTTTTAATGGGGTACGAATTTGTTGCAGGCGTGAAGCATTCCCTTCTTTAATATTAACAATAAAATTAAGTTCTGCATCGGTTACTGGACGCGAAGAGGTAATGGTAATTACCCCGTTGCCTGCACCATCACGACGCGTAAAGAAGTTTAAATGTCCCGGTGGTTGATGCCCTGTACCCATACTCAACAAATCCTCTGCCGTGGCTAAACTTGCATTGAGCGGCACAGATGTGTTTGAGTGGCGAAAATGAATCTCAGCGTACAGCAATTCCCCGGGTGCTGACTGGACTTGTACAGGATCAATGCTGATCGCTTGAATGTTTTGAGATGCAATAACGGCTAAAATGGCGATCTTTAATTTGTTATATACGGTCATCTTAATCTTTAGCTCGAATATATGTCGCATGGCGAAAATTATAGATTAGCGAGTTGTCAAAGAATTGTAAAATATTTACACGACAGTTACATAAAAAAGCCGATCAATTGTGATCGGCTTCCTGTTCAGAGACTTAAAAATGCTTAAGCATTTTTATAATCAATGAGAATTCTTAGCATACGACGTAAAGGTTCAGCAGCACCCCAAAGCAATTGGTCACCTACAGTGAATGCACCTAGGTATTCTTTACCCATGTTGAGCTTACGGAGACGACCAACTGGAACAGACAAGGTGCCTGTTACAGCAACAGGAGTCAAATCAGTCATTGACGCTTCACGGGTATTTGGAACCACTTTAGACCAATCGTTGGCACTTGCGATGATATCTTCGATTTCATCCAGTGGAACATCTTTACGAAGTTTTAAAGTCAATGCTTGTGAGTGACAACGCATCGCACCGATACGGACACAGTGGCCATCGATTGGAACGATTTGCTGGTTGCCTAAGATCTTGTTGGTTTCAACTTGACCTTTCCACTCTTCTTTCGACTGACCGCTTTCAAGCTGTTTGTCGATATAAGGAATGAGAGAACCCGCTAAAGGCACACCGAAGTTCGCAGATGGGAAACCTTCACCGCGTTGTAGGGCTGCAATTTTAGAGTCGATATCTAAAATTGGAGAACGTGGGTCATCTAGCAAATCTTTGGTATTGTTGTACAAGTAACCCATACCTGAAATCAGTTCACGCATGTTTTGCGCGCCTGCACCAGATGCCGCTTGATAAGTCATTGAGGTTGCCCATTCCACTAAATTATTTTGGAATAGACCGCCTAGACCCATTAACATTAATGAAACGGTACAGTTACCGCCCACGAAGGTTTTTGTGCCTTTTACTAAGCCGTCTTTGATTACGTTCATGTTTACTGGGTCAAGTACGATGATCGCTTCATCATCCATACGTAAAGTTGATGCAGCATCGATCCAGTAACCATTCCAGTTTTCAGCTTTAAGCTTAGGGAAAACTTCAGTCGTATAATCGCCACCTTGGCAGGTGATAATGACATCCATTTGCTTCAGACTATCAATGTCCGTTGCATCCATAAGTGCTGGGGCAGTCTTACCACCAAACACAGGGGCTTCACCACCTGCATTACTGGTAGAAAAGTAAAACGGTTCGAAATGAGCGAAATCGTTTTCTTCAACCATACGTTGCATAAGGACGGAACCAACCATCCCGCGCCAACCGACCAGACCTACTTTCATGTCACTTTGCCTCGGTGCGTTAAAAAAATAAAAAGGGGGTTCGAGTGTACCAAAAGGGCGCATAACTGCAAGCGCTACATAATGAAAACACCAATAATATTGTGCAATATATCTTGTTTATGTTACATGCAAAACTGATATAAATTTATGAATCAATAAAAAATAAAGAATATAAGGGAGGCGTAATGATTTGGATTGAAATACTGGCGGGCTTCGTCATTTGGTTGACATTTTGGTCACTCATACCACGAGATGAATGGTGGTTTCGTGGTGCAGATTTTCCGCGTCTGCAAATCTTGGCTTTGGGCATATTTGCCTTCATAGGCTTAATTTTATGGAATGCTGAATGGGACTTGGCGCGTGAAATCATTTTAATTGGGTTGATTGCTGCCTTGGCATATCAATTAAAAATGGTTTTGCCTTATACCTTTATTTGGAAAAAACAAGTCAAAAAAGTTCGTTCAGACCAGTTAGATAAACAGAAACAAATTTCAATCATTGTCTCAAATGTACTTACGCCGAATACTCAATATCACTTATTATTGGCACAAATACAAAAGCATCAACCTGACTTAGTACTCACGCTAGAAACCGATCAAACTTGGCAAAATGAATTGGCAGTGATTGAAGCTGATTATCCTTATCGCGTACCCGTACCTTTGGATAATTTGTATGGGATGCATTTGTATAGCAAGTTAGAACTTAGTGAAACTGAAGTCAAATTTATTCTCAGTGATGAAATTCCTTCGATCCATACCCGAGTCACCTTAGCATCAGGAAATCAGGTTCAACTGTATTGTTTACATCCCAAACCGCCAAGTCCAACAGAAGCCAAAGATTCAACTTTACGCGATGCAGAATTGCTGATTGTGGGCGATCAGATTAAAGATTTAGACGAAAGTTGCATCGTTATGGGGGACCTGAATGATGTGGCATGGTCACGTACTACACGACTCTTTCAACGAATCAGTGGGCTTTTAGACCCGCGTGTTGGACGTCATTTCGTAAATACCTTTCATGCCAATTATCCACTGCTGCGTTGGTCGCTCGACCATATTTTTCATAGTACAGATTTTGCATTGGTACATATGGAACGCTTGCCCAATATCGGTTCAGACCATTTTCCAGTCTATGTGGTGCTGCAAACAGGCAGGGTATTTGAGCAAATCCAAGAAGAATTAGAGCAAACAGATGAAGATGAACAAGAAGCGCAAGAGGCAATTCAGGAGGGTATAGAAAAAGCTGAGGAAGAGGAGAAGATTGTGACTGATGAAATCGCCCGTGATTATAAGGATGGTACGAAGGCACCTTGATTTTGTTTGATTTAAGAGAAAAGTGTAAGAAATAGCTTACACAGCTTTCGGCTTCTGACGAATGGTCAGGTCAAGTGTATTGACTTATTCTTTGTTCATCGGCACATGGAACTGGGAACGGAACATCCCACTAAGGAAGACGAAGCCGATGGAAGCATCACGGAACGGATGCAGGAAAGGAAAGCCAATAAAAAAATAAAAAGAATACTTGTGAAAGCACAACCTCATAGACCCGAGTTTTGCAGGATGCAGAACTCGGGTTTTGCTTTTGTGATATAGATTTTTTTGCTTTTCTTTTGATCAATTTCTTTATACAGTGTGCCAAGAAAAAACGATGAATTTCCAATAAAAATATAGGTATGAGACGTTCTATGCTGTCCGAATGGCACCAAAAAATATTGCAGATTACACACTTATCCACCGATGCACTTTCCATTTACCTTGGCTTAATACTGTTCTTTTTTGTGGCCTTTTGCCATCACCGCCAATTGAAATCACCTTATGCGATTTGGACGGTTGTGGTCGTCGCAATGGGATTGGAATTGTTTAATGCACGCCATGATATTTTAGATAGAGGCTTTTGGCGTATAGGGCAAAGTTTGAAACATATTCTAAATGTCATGTTGTTGCCGCTGATCCTTTGGTTGATGGCCCGATACCGTGTATGGAAGGGTTGAATCACCATTGAGTCATTCATAATAACCATTGAGTCGTTCATAATAAAAAAGGATATTGTGCATTTCACAATATCCTTTCTAGATGCTGATCTAGTTGCCGAATTAAAAAGATTTTCAGAGCGTTATCCTGCACAGCAAAGATCTATGGCGTGTAGTCAATCAAGCTGAATGCTGAGAGACCACTTGCGTATACAACTCCAAAGTCTGATCACACATCTCTTTTAAACTAAACATGCTGATAGGCTGCACGTGTTGTGGTTGGTCTAAATGCAACTTTAAGGTGTCGAGTAATTGTGTTTCATCATCGACAGTGACTAAACCTTGCGGATAGACATTGGATAAAATTTCAGCTACACCACCACGGTTCCAACCAATCACAGGTGTACCTACAGACAGTGCTTCTAGTACAGTCCGTCCAAAGGTTTCCGCTTGGCTCGACAAAGATAAAACCAAATCGCTAAAAGCTAACCATTCACGGATATCTGAACGATGACCGACAAAAGTAATCCGATCACTCAGCCCTTTAGCCGCAATACTGTCTTGCATTTCTTGTAAATAAGCCGCTTTTTTCGGATCTGCACCACCGACCACCACCGCATGTACGTCGGGATACTGTGTTTGTAGCTGTTCCATTAAATGGATCAGGGTTTCATGACCTTTCAAACGGGTGATACGGCCTGGTAAGCAAATCAGACGCTTATTTTCTAGTTCAGGGAAATCTTTTAGGGTTTGATTGAGCCACTGTGCTGAGGGTTGATAACCATGTGGAAAAGCAGCGGGGTCAATGCCACGATAAATACGCACAATGTCCTTGGTAGGACAGTTTTTGTAGTTGTCCGTGATGTATTTGACAACACTATCCGAGACCGCAATGACTTTTTCAGCCTGCGTCATGATTTGACTGTAGCGATTAATCGAATAAAAACCATGTACAGTTGAAATCAAGTGAGGTCGTTTGTTTGCAGGAATCCCTTTGAGGGCAAAATGCGTGAGCCACGCGGGGACACGTGAGCGCACATGCACGATATCTGGTTGATGTTGCTCAATCAGTTTACGTAGAGGACGAATTTGCCATAAGCTTGATAAGGCTTTTTTATGGATTGCGAGTGTGAGATGAGTTGAGCCTTCGGCTTCCAATTGAGTCACCATACGGCCACCATTTGAAACCACTAAGGACTCATGACCGGCGGTCACTAAAGCACGAGCTATTTCTAAGGTTCCTCGCTCGACACCACCACTGTTCAATTCAGGTAAAAGCTGCATTACTTTCATAGCATTTCTCTTTTTTATGTGCTGAGTTGAACTCAATAGATTTTGTCATAGCCTTGTGGGCGGGTTTTAAAGCGGCGATGGAACCACATGTATTGTGTCGGTGCGATTCGTAGCTGATTTTCAATAATTTTATTGGTTCGAACAGCATCCGAAACTTCATCTTCACTCGGAAAATTATCCAAAGCAGGTTCAATCAGCACATGATATTGAGGGTTGCTGATGTCGCCATCTCGATAAAAATACAATGGGATCGCTACGGCTTTAGCAATTTTTAATAAGCGACGATGTGCAGTAACAGTGGCTGCGGGAGTACCAAAAAACGGTGCCATAACCCCTTGTTTTAAACCAAAGTCTTGATCGGGACTGTACCAAATGGCATGGCCATTTTTCAGATTGCGAATCAAGCCACGCATATCATCATGGTCGATTTGGTTGGCATAGATGGTGGCACGGCAACGCACAATCAACATATCCAACAGCGGATTATTTTGCGGACGATAAACCACATCCGGCTCAAAAAACTGTGCGCATAAATAGCCACCAGCATCGAGCAGGGTAGAATGTGTGCCGAGGAGTAAAATACCTTTGCCTTCAGCTTGTGCATTTTGAATATGTTCTAAGCCTTCAATTTGCACCCGATTTTTGAACCACTGCGGGCTGTACCATGCATTTAAGGTTTCAAAAATACCAATCATTTGGTCGATAAAAACCTGTCTTGCATTAGCTTCAATCTGTTCTGCCGTCCATTCAGGAAAGCAAACTTCCAAGTTGCGAATCGTGGTTTTACGACGTGATTTGAGATTATTAAATGCGACAGAACCGAGGAATTGCCCAAGTCGATACTGAATTGCCCACGGAAGAATCGCCAAAATCATAAGAAATACAATCCCTATCCAAATTCCCCAATACTGAGGAAGTAAGAAAGACCATTGGAATTTTCCAGGTTGATATGTTGGCTTTTGACTCATAGGGCTAAATCAAAGATTAAAAAATAGGGTTCAGTTTAGCATGAAGCTGAATTGAAAGAGAAAGTTCAACCTCATGCTGCGCTAGACTTAACCTTTGACTAAACCGCCATCGACAATCAAATTCTGCCCTGTGACCGCACGTGAGTAAGGGGACAAGAACATCATGATGGCTGCAGCAAATTCTTCAGGCGTGGTCACTGTGCGTAAAGGTGTCGATGCCGCAATTAAGTCAAAGACGGCATCGGGCGTCGCTTTACTGGCATCGGTGCTTTGTAATAAGCCACCTGAAAGCATATTCACATTAATCCCAAACTCACCCAGCTCATGTGCCGCTGTGCGGGTGAAGGCCAACAAAGCTGCCTTTGCTGCAGTGTAGTCGTGGTAAGGCACGACAGGGTTTTGTACCAGGTTGGTGCCAATATTGACAATGCGACCAAAACCCTGTGCTTTCATCTTGGGAAGCGCCGCTTGCGTGGTGTTGAGTGCAGCGACGACTGCGCCATCAAACTGTTGCTGTAAGTGCTGTGCAGTCAGTTCTTCCATTTTAGGACGGGCATCGCCATTAAATTGAAAATGGATGAGGGCATTATTTACGACAGAGGTGATCGCGGTACCAAAATGTGCTTCTGCTGCGGCAAAAAGCTGTTCTACTTGAGCTTTATCTGTGACATCTGCTTGATAGGCAAACACTTGCTGAGGAAATGCGGTCGCCAACTGTTCTGCCGCAGTTTGACTGGATAGATAGTTCACGACCACGCGTGCGCCTTCAGCTATTAAAGTTTTGCTAATTGCCAAACCGAGGCCACGTGCGCCTCCTGTAACCAAGACAATTTGATCTGAAATTTGCATGCTCGTGACTCAATCTTATATTGAACGTCACCATAGCAAGCTTTTCACATTTGCGGAATCGTCTTTACAGACGCTGTATGCTCCAATTTGAAACAGCGTCATTTAGGTTAGCCATCCAGTCGAGTCATATGACATAAAAAAGCCGTATCGAGATACGGCTTTTTCTGTGTGGAATATTTGTAGATTTAGCCTTTAGCGAGCGTTTCTAGCTCATCTAAACGTTCCATTTTTTCTAGCATTTCGTCATCAATTTCAGCTAGACGCTGTGATGCTTTGGTCGCAGCATTGGCGTCAGTCATGAACCAAGAACCGTCAGCTAATTTTTCAGACAATTCAGCTTGCTCTTGTTCCAATGCTTCAATTTCAGTCGGCAGTTGTTCTAGGGCACGTTGGTCTTTATAGCTGAGCTTGACTTTTTTAGGCACCGCAGCGGCAGCCGCTGCTTCGGCTTTAGCCATGGCTTTTTTCACATCGCTTTTTTGATCCACGACAGTTTGGTCAGGACGCTGTTCCAAATAGTCTTGATAACCACCGATGTATTCATCGATTTGACCTTTACCATCAAAGACCCAAGTTGAAGTCACCACGTTGTCCATAAATGCACGGTCATGCGAAATCAGTAACAGTGTGCCTTTGTAAGCACTGAGCATTTCTTCTAACAGTTCAAGAGTCACCATATCCAAGTCGTTGGTCGGTTCGTCCATCACGATAAGGTTCGATGGTTTCAGTAGAAGCTTAGCCAACAGAATACGGTTACGCTCACCTCCAGACAGTGCTTTAACTGGTGTACGTGCGCGTTCTGGAGAGAATAAGAAGTCTTGTAAATAACTGTAGATGTGACGACGGCTACCATTGACATCGACATGGTCTGAGCCTTCAGAGACGTTATCTTTCACTGATTTTTCAAGATCAAGTGCATTTCGAAGCTGATCAAAGTAAGCAACTTCAAGCTGTGTACCTGTTTTTACTGTACCAGTATGTTCTTGCTCACCCAAAATAGCTTTGATAAGAGTGGTTTTACCCACACCGTTGTCACCGACTAAGCCGATCCGGTCACCACGTAATACCAGTGCCGAGAAGTCTTTGATGATTGGTGCGCTGTTGCCAAATTGCACAGCTAAGTTTTCAATTTCAAAGACCACTTTACCTGAGCGCTGCGCATCTTGCGTTGCCATGCTCACTTTGCCTTGTTGTGAACGACGTGCTTTAGACTCTTCACGCAATGCTTTTAGGGCACGAACACGACCTTCGTTACGGGTACGACGCGCTTTAATGCCCTGACGAATCCACACTTCTTCTTCAGCGAGTTTTTTATCGAATAGCGCATTTTGCTTTTCTTCCGCTTCCATTTGCTGAGCTTTGAGTTCGAGGTAACGTGAATAGTTACCTTCATAGCTACGCAAAATGCCGCGGTCAAGTTCCACAATACGGGTTGCGATGCTATCGACAAATGAACGGTCATGCGAAATAAACAACAGGGTTAAGTTATTTTGATCAAGCAGGAATTTTTCGAGCCATTCAATACTTTCAACGTCCAAATGGTTAGTCGGTTCGTCGAGTAGTAAGACATCGGGCTGCGTTAAGAGAGCACGTGCCAACAAAACACGACGCTTACGACCACCAGACAAATCTGCAAGGTCAGCTTCTGGGTCTAGGCCCATTTTGCTGAGGATGGCATTCACTTTGGTTTCAAGTGACCAGCCATCCATTTGATCCATCTGATGTTGTAGGTTGCCCATGCGCTCACAGGCGTCCATATCGCCGAGTACGCAGGCTTCGCTGGCTTCATGATAAGCACGTAGAACAGTTGCAGCTTCACCTGCACCATCGGCAACAATATCAGCAACTTTGCCCGAATCCATGGGTACATCTTGAGCAAGCATTGAAATCGTAATGCCATTTTGCAATGAAACTTCACCGCCATCTGGCAATAAAGTTCCCTCAATCAGTTTAAGTAAAGTAGACTTACCTTCACCATTACGACCGATTAGACACACTCGCTCGCCACGTTCTAAACTGAAGTTCGCGCCGTCGAGTAGGGAAGGTCCGCCAAATGCAAGCTGGACGTCCCTTAAAGTAATATAGGCCATAATGTTTCCTGAAATCTTATATGAGGAGTGTAAATTGACTACACAACAAAATCTTGATGAACAGGCGTCATTTTCCGCACCCATTGAAGATTTGCAAGTCCGAATTGCATTTTTAGATGATTTAGTTGACCAACTGAATGATCAAGTTGCGCGTCAAAACGCCGAAATCGCTGATTTAAAGAAACAAATGCAGATTTTGTATCGTCGTATTGAATCGGCAGATTTATCTGAAGGTATTGCGGCATTTGACCCAATGACTAACCGCCCACCGCATTATTAATGTCACTATTGAATGACAGGCAGATGACGAATCAGCGCCAAAGCTGTGGATTGGTGTAAATTTATTTGACCTTTTGCAGCGTGACAGGTCTAATGCACCGCATCTGCTGATCGAAACCCATTATTTCATCTCATGAGTCAAAAAGTTGTCCTGCTAGATTTGGAAAATAACCCGCCCACAGCAAATCTATTGCGCAATATCATTGAACATTACAGTACTTTGTATGTGTTTAGCTGCAGCGGAAAATTTGAATATGCACTTGAAGATTTGACTGAAATTGCAGGGTGGATCGCGACTGGTCAATTGGTGGTTTTGGATATTCCAGAAACGCCGCAAAAAGAATTTGAATATGCGGTGATTGTGGGGCAACTGATGGCCTTGATGGATCCAGATGCGCATATTGAAGTGATTTCAGCGATGCCGGATATTGGCTTATTGATAGAACAATTGGACGGCTCTGGACTCAGCGCACATCTCATTCAAATTCAGTCAGAACAAGAAGTTTCACATAAAGTGAAGTATAAAATTCCTGACCTAGAAACCATTCGGAATAAACCTGATTTATTACTGATTAAACACTATTGTGATGGTCTGGAAAAACTCAGTGGCAAGCCCAACAGTTTGGATAAACTGAAAAATTCGCTGATGAATATTTTGCAAGTCTCTAGCGAAAAAGCTCAGCATTTGGTCGGTATGTTGATCAATCTTAAAATCGTCAAACGCTTTGATGAGCAAATTTCGATTCGAAAAAAAGTACTCAAACAATGGGTGCAGCTAGATTTAAATGCGACGGCTGAAACAGCATTGCCGATAAAAACAGACCTGAATGCATTTACTGCTTCACTCGAAGAACAAACCTCAAATACTGATGATACGGCGTCGATGATTCAGGCTGCACAGCAAGGCTTATTTAAAAATTTCAATAAGATTGATCCTGTGCAAATGGAAGTGATCCGAAAATTGCATGAATTAAAGTCAGATAAACCAAAAGATATCTATGCCTTACGTGATTTATTGGAGCAAATGTTCCCGCAATCTGACGTTCGATTATTACTTAAAGAGTTGATCGAAAAAGGATATATCTACTGGAATGGTCACGAAGTGCTGTATAGCCACGAGATGTTCCTGAATTAATTTTATCGAGTGAACTTGCGTTTTATATTGCGCTTATGCAACTCTAATAAAGGAATATAAAGGTTGTGCTATGGAAAATACTGGAATCTGGGTTACCGTTTTTATTGTGGTCTTTGTACTTGGGTCGATTTTTGGACTTCGAGTAAATCCTAGAGAAAAAGCCTTGGGCATTATGCGCGAGAAGGCGCGTAAGATGGGGCTGCACCCACGTTTAGTGGCTGCACCTGCTTGGACCAAGATTCCAATGGCTTCTGAAAAACGTGCCAGTATGGTGGCGTATTACAGTGTGCTGATTCCAGATGCGCGTTTGCCTTTAATGCGTGCTTTAGTGGTCGATGACAAACTTGAACTGGTGCATGGTGATGACAAGTTCAAGGATTTAGCCATTACATTAAAGGGCATTTATGCTATTGATATGCAGGCAAACTGTGTAGGACTCTATTGGAACGAAGAATCTGACTTAAGAGCCACACAGCTTGATGATATGAAAGCATTTTTACATTCATTGGCTGAACTTTAAATTTTAAAAAACCTATTAAACAGGAATGATGGTTAACTATGGCGAACGCTCCTCGGTCCACATCTAAAAGTACCACAGCAAAATCTGCCGATGCTGGGAAAAAGCGTGCGTTAGTGATTGTGGAATCGCCTGCAAAAGCGAAAACAATCAATAAATATTTGGGCTCTGATTACATCGTGAAATCATCGGTGGGTCATGTCCGTGATTTACCTACAGGCGGCTCGAGTAAAACAGCAGAGAAAAAGCCAGTAACTCGTGCAAAATTAACTGAAGCTGAAAAAGCCAAAAAAGCACAAAAAGCTTTGGTTAATCGTATGGGTGTAGACCCTGAAAATGACTGGAAGGCACAGTACGAAGTCCTACCGGGTAAAGAACATGTTGTTGCGGAACTGAAAAAGCTTGCATCGCAAGTTGACGAGGTCTATCTCGCAACGGATATGGATAGGGAAGGAGAAGCAATTGCTTGGCATTTAAAAGAAGTGATTGGCGGTGACGACTCACGTTATCAACGTGTGGTGTTCAACGAAATTACCAAAAATGCCATCCAAGAAGCGTTTAAACATCCTTCTCGCCTCGATACAGATAAAGTCAATGCTCAGCAAGCCCGTCGTTTCCTCGACCGTATTGTGGGCTTTATGATCTCGCCACTCTTATGGGAAAAAATCGCCCGTGGTCTATCGGCAGGTCGTGTGCAATCAGTGGCTGTTAAACTTGTGGTTGAGCGTGAACGTGAAATTCGTGCCTTCATTCCAGAAGAGTTTTGGCAAGTTTTTGCAGATACCAAGTCGAAGAAAGACGATATCCGCTTAGAAGCGGTGAAGCAAAATGGCAAGACTTTAAAACTGCACAACAAAGCTGAAACGGATGCTTTACTGAACCTGATTAAAGATGCCGACTACACAGTTTCAGCACGTGAAGACAAACCAACCAAGGTCAATCCAAGTGCGCCATACATCACGTCTACACTGCAACAAGCAGCAAGTACACGTTTAGGTTTTTCTGTGAAGAAAACCATGATGTTGGCACAGCGTTTATATGAAGCCGGCTTTATTACCTACATGCGTACAGACTCAACATTCTTGAGTGATGACGCTGTAAATATGGTTCGTGGTCATATTGAAACTGAGTTTGGTCAAAAATATTTACCGGCTAAACCAAATCGCTACGGCAATAAAGCTGGTGCGCAAGAAGCCCATGAAGCGATTCGTCCATCAAATGTCGCGCTAAAAGGCGATAGTTTGGTGGGTGTAGAGCGTGATGCACAGCGTCTTTATGACCTGATCTGGCGTCAGTTCGTTGCATGTCAAATGACTCCAGCAGAATATTTATCATCAACGATTTTAGTCAATGCCAATGGTGTCGAACTCAAAGCCAAAGGCCGTACATTGGTTTTTGATGGTTTCACTAAAGTGCGTGGTCAAAACAAATCGGATGATGATGTACTGTTGCCTGCTGTAAAAGTCGGTGAAGTACTGAAACTTGAAAAATTAGATCCATCGCAACACTTTACTAAACCACCTGCGCGCTTCACTGAAGCATCTTTGGTCAAAGAGCTTGAGAAAAAAGGGATTGGTCGTCCATCGACGTATGCTGCGATTATCTCAACTATTCAAGACCGTGGTTATGTGAAGCTTGATAACCGTCGTTTGTTCGCCGAGAAAATGGGTGAAATCGTGACAGACCGTCTCGATGAAAACTTTAATAACTTGATGAACTATGCATTTACGGCAGATCTTGAAGGTCAGCTAGATAAAGTCGCGGATGGTGATCGTAACTGGAAAGAGTTACTCAATAGCTTCTACGGTGATTTTAAAACACGTTTAACCACAGCTCAGGGTGAAAATGGCATGCGCCGTAATTTACCTGTAGAAGTGGATGCTGTGCACTGTAAAGAATGTGATCGTCCGATGCAGATTCGTACAGGAACTACCGGTGTGTTCTTGGGTTGTTCAGGTTATAACTTACCGCCAAAAGAGCGTTGTAAGGGAACTTTAAACCTGACACCTGTAGAATCATTGGCTGCACTGTCTGACGATGACTCGGCAGAAACAGCAGATTTGATGTCGAAAAAACGTTGTCCAATCTGTGAAACAGCCATGGATAGCTATGTGATTGATGGTGGGCGTAAGTTGCATATCTGTGGTAATAACCCAGACTGTGCTGGTTTTGAGCTTGAAGAAGGTGAGTTCAAAATCAAAGGTTATGATGGTCCAACCATTCCGTGCGACAAATGTGATGGCGAAATGCAATTGAAGACAGGCCGTTTCGGTCCATACTTTGCATGTAATAGCTGTGATAATACACGTAAAGTGTTGAAGAGCGGTCAGCCTGCACCTCCACGTGTAGATCCAATTAAAATGGAACACTTACGCTCAACCAAACATGATGACTTCTTTGTCCTTCGTGATGGCGCAGCAGGTTTATTCTTAGCTGCAAGTAAGTTCCCGAAAGTTCGTGAAACTCGTGCACCGAAAGTGGCTGAACTACGTTCTGTCGCAGATCAGTTGGATGCAAAATATCAGTTCATCTTGCAAGCACCGGATGTCGATCCTGAAGGAAACCCAACATTAGTAAAATTCAGCCGTAAAAACCAAGCGCAATATATTGGTTCTGAAAATGCTGAAGGCAAACAAACCAAATGGTCTTTGGTGTACCAAGACGGTAAGTGGGTTGAGGCTTAAGCTTTAAAACCAATAAAGTGCTGACTTCGGTCGGCATTTTTTATGTCTTTTGATCAGGGATATTTGATGATAGGCAATCTATTGAGCTTTTAAATTGTCCAAGACATTTTAAGAATGTTCTGTTTTAATTCTGAAAATAAATGCTAAAAATTAATTGAGATCTTGGGGAATGTGGAAAAAAATTCGGGTACTGTGTTTATTGCTGATTTTATTGGTTGTCGCAGTCAATGCCTATAAAGACAAAAACCAAGACTGGAGTAAACCGATCTTTGTATTGTTACATCCAATTAATGCAGATGGTCGAGAGAGCACACAAGCGTATATACAGCAGCTCTCTGTCAATGATTTAAACGATGTTCAACAATATTTACAAGCGACAGCACAGAAATACCGAGGGCAACCGACTTATGTGTATTTTAAGTTAGGTCGCGAGCTGAAAGTTTTACCTCCCAAAGTACCCAATGACGCTGGTATGTTGGACATTATCTTATGGAGTTTGAAATTCCGCTACTATGCTTGGCAACAGCATGAAAATGTAGACGGGGTTTCGAGTGTTACGCTCTTTCTAAATTATTACGATCCGAACCAAACCAAAGAACTTAAACATTCCACAGCCTTGGAAAATGGTCGAATTGGATCGGTGAATTTATTTGCATCGAATAAACAGACAGCGCAGAATAAAATCGTTTTAGCACATGAGTTATTACACGCTTTTGGTGCAACTGATAAATATGATTTGGCCACAGGTCAGCCTATCTTCCCTGTCGGTTATGCAGAACCCCAGCGGCAGCCTTTGTTTCCACAAAGCAAAGCTGAATTAATGGCGGGGCATATTCCTACCTCACAGACGCAAAGTAAAATGCCTGAAGATTTAGCTGATACTGTGGTGAATGACGTCACAGCGATTGAACTGGGATGGAAAAAATAATGTGGATAAAACCTATCTTATCCACAGTCTAAGTCAGCAGTGTGGATAAGATTTGGACTTTTCTTTCATTTTTCTTCATCATGAAGTTGCATAATCCATTGAATAACGAATAACTTGAGAAAAAGCATGAGAACAGTAGGCAACGATTTAATTCGCAGTCAGCTCCATGAAAACCGTAAGTGGTATCTCGGTTTAGGTGCTTTATTGGTGGTCTTCGGATTGGTCCTTTTGGCAGCTTTGCCATTTGCGACACTTACGGTGATTTATATTTTTGGTTTGCTGATGATGTTAGGTGGCGTAATTCACTTCATTGCAGCATTTAAAATTTTTGAAGGCGGCTACCGCTGGTTCTGGGCACTATTTGGTGTGTTGTATTTGGTCGCAGGCTATTATGCATTTACAACGCCTGTCAAAACGGCCATTGTCCTGACCAATTTGTTGGCGATTATTTTGATCATTGCAGGGGTCATTCGTATCTTTAATGCTGTGCTATTTCGAGCATTTCAAGGTTGGGGATGGACACTATTTTCAGGTCTATTGACCTTGATTACGGGTGTGATCATTTTGATGTTGCCTGATGCGCCATTTTGGGTATTAGGATTATTCTTGGCGGTTGATATTTTATTCCAAGGGGTCAACTACCTTACTTTGGCTTCTTATATTCGACGTGAAGTGCCGAAAAGCTCGGCAGAGCAGTAAGCTGCTTGCGGATCTGATAAATAAAAAAAAGAGTGCTGAGGCACTCTTTTTTTTATTCACTTTTAATGTGTACAACCCGTTAAGGTTTAACGCTATAGCGGCTACTAATTGCAATTCGGTTCCATGTGTTGATCACAATAGCCAGCCATTCCACGGCACTGATTTGCTCATCTGTTAAAAAGGGCAAAGCATCTTCATAAACTGCATCGGGAACTTGGCCTTCAGCAATTAACGTGATCGCTTCGATCAAGCTCAAAGCTGCACGTTCTTTTTCATCGTAGTACGCAGTTTCACGCCATGCATTGAGTAGGCTAATACGTTCAATGCTTTCACCTGTTTTCATTGCATCTTGTGCATGTATGCGAATACAGAACGCACATTTGTTGATTTGGGATGCACGTAATTTCAGTAAATGGGCTAAATCTTCACTTAGGCCAGACTCATTTATTTTTTGCATAGCCAGTGCATCAAGTTCTGCAACTTTTTTATATAGCTCAGGTGCAGACTGACCTAGGTTGATTCGTGACATTTCGAACCTTTCTGATGTTTTTAGATATACCTGCTATTTTAAAACCGTTATGGTTGAGGACAAGTTTTATTTTGAGCATTTAGATGACCACTTTTGTTCTTGCGCCCGATTCATTTAAAGAAAGTATGAGTGCTCAACAAGCCTGTGACGCGATGCAGCGTGCAATTTTAAAGCTCATACCAGATGCAAATGTCATCGCTGTGCCAATGGCAGATGGTGGTGAGGGAACTGTAGATGCGTTACTCAGTGCTTGCGACGGCCAAAAAGTGACGATAGCGCTTACAGGTCCTTTGCCCAATCAAGGTGTGACGACATATTTCGGTTTGATCGACGGTGGGAAAACCGCAGTGATTGAAATGGCAAAAGCCAATGGAATTCATCTTGTCGATATGGCTCAGCGAAATCCATTACTGACGTCAACTTATGGTACGGGCGAAATGATCAAGGCTGCTCTAGACTTTGGAGTAAGTAAAATTATCATTGGCTTGGGCGGGAGTGTGACCAATGATGGCGGTGCAGGTATGGCGCAGGCCTTGGGGGCACAATTTTTAGATGAAAATGGCTTGGAAATAGCAGTTTGTGGTGGTTGTCTTGATCAAATTAACAGTATTGATTTGACGCAGCTCGACTCACGTTTAGCGCATACAGAAATTATCATTGCCAGCGACGTCATGAATCCATTATGTGGTGAAAATGGTGCATCCCATATCTTTGGCCCGCAAAAAGGCGCAACGCAGGAGATGGTGCGTCAGTTAGATCAGAACCTCAGTCATTATGCCGATGTCGTTGAAGCGACTCTGGGTTGTGCTTTACGTGATGTCGCAGGTGCAGGTGCTGCAGGTGGATTAGGTTTTGGGTTGATGGCTTTTGCAGGTGCATCGATGCAATCAGGTGTGGAATTGGTCATTGAACAAACTCAGTTGAAGGAAAAAATAGCACAGGCAGATTATGTGCTGACAGGTGAAGGGAAAATTGATCATCAAACCAAGTTAGGTAAAACACCATTTGGTGTGGCGCAGGTTGCAAAAAAGTTTAATAAACCCGTGATCGCCTTTGCTGGTCTAGTGGGTGAGGAAATAACAGAACTTTATGATTTAGGTTTCACACAGATTGTTGGGATTAATCCACCAGATTGTAAGTTGGAAGATGCATTAAAAAATGCCGAAACATACTTAGAAAAAAGTTGTACAGATCTCATCAATTCTATATGTAAAAGATCAGAACCTACTCCTCTTAAGATGGATCGGTTCTGAAAAGTGTTACTTCTATAAGCGATTTTCTAAATAGTGCTGTGCCAATGTGACTTCTGCATCGTACTCAGCTGGATTTTGCGGTTTAGGGAGGCGAATATTAGGTGCAATACCAATGCCGTCAATTTGCTGTCCCGTACGGCGGTGGATAAATGTGGTTGCATAATACAGTGTGAATTGTTGAGATGGCGTTTTGATGGTTCGAATATTCGATGCATCTAAAGCACCATAAGTGTTACGCCCCATGACTAAAACATTCGGATTTTGACGTGCGGTTAAAATAAACATTTCACACGAACTACCGCATTCTTCATCTGACAGAATAACAACTTTTTTGGGCGTAGCTTTGACGTCTGAATGGGCGATCACATATTTTTCCTCTTTCTGCTTCGTCATTCCAACCCAGCTATTTTTATTGCTTTCAAGTTTAGCAATCATACGATTAAATTCTACCTTGATTTCCCCATCAGGTAAGGTTTTGGCTGTTTCTTTCCATGATTGAATATTTTCTGTAGATGCATAAATTTGGGGTATTTCAAACCAATACTCAGCTGCTCCCAAAAGTGGATAAAGGGGTTGTGCTGATGTATCAAATCCGCCTGAGTTTTTGCGTAGATCAAGAATTAAATAACGTGCGTCTAACACTTGGTTTTGATTGTCTTGAATGATCTTTTCAAGTTGATCTTGAACAGACAGAGCAAAAGTTGGGATGGTAATTAAGGTTGTCTGCTCAGATAATTTTTGCGTGGTCACGAGATTGCTTGATTGTATTGTTGAACTCTCTGTGACGGCTTCTGATATGGTTTTTCGGCCTAAGCTCAGATGGCCTTTACGGATAGATTTCAGAAAGTGATTGGTGATTTCTTTACAGGCATCGACCGAATTTACTTGTGTAATTTTAGCGTTTTGCTCATTTATGTCCTTTTGAATATTTTCTGGATAGTTGTCCCAGTTTTTTGCTCGAATACCCGCATCATTTTTGAGTATAAATTCAGAGCTAAAGTTAAAATCTTTTTGGCACTCACTAGGTGTCATGGGGCTAAGTTTATCTGCAGCTTGAATACTTGGACATGGAAAAAAACTACTACTCAGTACCAACAGAGAAAGCTGTGAAAATCTATTGAACATGTCATGATTCCTAGAGACGGTTATTTTCTAAAGTTATAAGCCTATGGATTTAAATAGGTCTTTGTTTTTCTAATGATATTGATTTGTAAATCTACTGATTTTTTACTGTATAAACAATGAAAATTTTAAATGAATAGTCATGGTTAAAACGGTGTGTTTCCGCGTCAAGTTGAGTCACTTTGTAGTCGTCTACGCTGTGAATTTAGGGTAGCTCTGTTAAACTACCAATTCACATAGCACGATGAGACACCATGAGTTTAGCCAACCTGATTGATGAATTAAATCCTCAACAAAAACAAGCCGCAACAACAGAAGCACAGCATAGCTTGGTTTTGGCAGGAGCAGGTTGTGGTAAAACCAAAACCATCGTAGCGCGTGCAGCTTATTTAATTGATCAAGGCGTGCCTGCCAATCAAATTCAAATTTTGACTTTTACTCGCCGTGCAGCGAGTGAAATTGTTGCTCGTGTGGAGTTGGCTCTAGGTGAGCAAGCCAAAGGGTTACGTGCATCAACCTTTCATACCTTTTGTATGTACCTCTTGCGCCGTATTCCAAAAGCCTTTGGTCTAGAACAGTTTTCGATTATTGATCGTGATGATCAACTCATGATGTTCCGCCTGATTCGTGGCCGTGATGATAAGAAAAACCCCAATCACTTGCCCAAGCCAAAAGAACTCTGTGACCTATATTCTTTTGCGCGGAATACGCGTCAAAAACTTAGCATTGCCATGGAAAAGCAAATGCCTGAGTACTTTGCTTTAAAAGATCAAATCGCGGATATCATGAAAGAATACGAAGCTCGTAAACGTGCGCGTAGTTTTTTAGATTATGACGATATCTTGGCGATTGTGGCGAAAGCCTTGGCGGAATCAGATGGACTGGTCGATTATGTGGCTTCGATTTGCCGCCACATGTTGGTCGATGAAATGCAGGATACCAATCCTCTGCAATGGGCGTTACTTGAGCCATTAAAAGAACGTGTCAGCTTGTTCTGTGTTGGCGATGATGCACAGTCCATTTACGGCTTCCGTGGTGCAGACTTTGAAAATATTCATCATTTCAAAGAGCGTGTACCCGACGCACAGATTTTCAAACTCGAAAAAAATTATCGTTCAACCCAAGAAATTTTAGATCTGTCGAATTGGTTGTTGGATGAAAGTGAAATTAAATATGACAAACGCCTAGATGCCTATCGTGGTGAAGGGATTAAGCCGAAAATGCATATTTTTCCGAATGAGTTTGATGAAGCCAAATGGATTGCCATTGATATTAAAGAGCGTCATTACCTCGAAGGCAGCAAATGGTCGGATCATATGGTGCTTGTGCGTTCAAGCTTTGCTGCTCGTCATATTGAAGCGGCCTGTATTGCCGCAAACGTGCCGTATCGCTTTATTGGTGGCATGAAATTACTTGAAACAGCCCATGTAAAAGACTTACTCAGTGTATTGCGTGTAGTGGCCAATCCTTTAGATGATATTGCATGGATGCGCTTTTTAACCTTGTGGAATGGTGTGGGTGATGTAGGTGCGAGTAAGTTATCGCAGCAGATTTTACTCGAGCCAGAAATGCAAGCCATTGCAACCAAGTTGGAAAAGTTTGGCAAAGTACCTGATCAAGCGATTCTGATGATGAAGCAAATGTCGGTGTTGAAAGATCAAGTCAAAGAATGTGTAAGCTTGGCTGTTCAAGCGATTTCTGAGCAGCTGGAAGAAAACTATAAAAAAGATTGGAACCGCCGTGTCGGGGATTTTGATCTGGTGAAACAACTGGCATCCAAACATACGCAGTTGAGTGAATTCTTAGAAGAATATGTCCTTGATCCAGTGTCCATTTCTGAAATTGAACGCCAATCTGACAGTGATGTCGTGACGTTAATTACCATTCATTCGGCAAAAGGAACGGAGCAAAAAGTCTGTTATGTGGCGAATGTCACACCAGGGCAATATCCGCATGCACGTGCCCAAGGTAATTTCGATGAAGTGGAAGAAGAACGTCGGGTGTTATATGTGGCGCTGACACGTGCGCAAAATGAATTGATTTTGACTAAGCAAAACTTGAACCACTGGGCGCGTGAAACTGTCGATGAGCAAGGGCGTAAAGTAGAAAGTTACTTTATGAATGATTTAACTCGAAACCTATGTAGTTTGGAAACACATTATAAAACCCGTCAGCAAACCGTAAAAAGTGCGTTAATCGAAAGAAAATCGATTAATTTAGATTTTGGTATCGATCTCGATTAAAATAGATTTTTGACGTGATTTACACGCAAGTTAAAAAGCAAAATAGACAAATGCTTTTTGATGATGCTGTCTATTTGGAAGATTGAATGAAAATTTTAGTACGTAACTTAGAGCGTTCAGTTACTGAAGCAGAATTGGTTGAACTGTTTAAACCATTTGGCGCAGTAGAGTCTGCTGTTGTTGTTATGGATGCAAGCACAGGTAAATCGAAAGGGTTTGGTTTTGTCGAAATGCCAAATGGTCGTGAAGCTGTAAAAGCGATTAAAGGCCTGAATACTTTGAAAGTCAAAGGTGCGGGTATTCGCGTAAAAGCGGCTGAAGATAAGCCTAAAGCATAAATTTAAAAAGGAGCGTTACGCTCCTTTTTTTATCAGTGATCTATGAAAAAATGCTACTCGGCTTTGTCGATTGTTGCGCCATCTGGTTCGAACATTGCTTGTGGGCTTAAAACGCTTGAAGTCCGCTCATGGCAGCCCGAACATTTGCCTTTAAAAGATTTAGTGATCGTGGAAAATCAACGCTACTTACATGAAAGCGGAGATGAAGATATTGGACGTGCAGTGGCGATGGTCGATGTATATGACGTTCATGCATGGACTGAAACAGAGGTAGAGCAAGCGCAGGCTACATATTGGGCAGCAGGGTACTGGGCTTGGCGTCTGGAAAATATCAGGATGATTGATTGGGATATGTCTGTTCCCGCAAAGCGTGACATTTATTTAATTGAAATCGATCATCCATAATATTTATTGTGAATTTCCTAAAAATCCGTTTAAGCTTATTCATGTAGAAAAATGCCAAAATTTAGGGAATTGTTCATGTCTCGTGTTGCTCGCTTTCATGCTGATCGTACCAATCAAAAGTTATATTTTAGCCGTCTTGCATGTCAGCAAGCCGAGCAGACTGATCATGTTCAACAAGCTCAGGCTTATCGCGAAGCAGCAGTTTTTCATTTGCATGGTGCAGTACTTGCGTTTTTACAAGAGTTGGTGCGTTACTATCGTTTAAATGATCCTGCGCCCACGTTAAAGTCGATTGAAACGCTGATGGCTGAAAAAGGTCAGGTATCACCTGAAGTGACTGTTATGCAGCAATTGGCAAAGCAGGGCTTTATTGCAGAGCTGAAACGCGCACATCGTATGTGTCAATATGCACCTGAACCGTCTGCACCAGAGCCAGAAGATGAAACGTCTTCAAATTTAATTATTAAAGTTACCCAAACACCGCAAGCATGGTTGCCAGATACCGCTATTTTGCGTGAATGGCATCGTGATCTAACTCAATTAATTGATGGATTTCGTAACGAGATGGTGGAGTTCTAATCGGACTATTGCTACTTGAAATAAATTTATTTAACCCGATATAAGATTATCTAAGTAATACAAAGTGCAGATGCCTTTATCACCATGTTGCGCATGGAGGGATATATGTCTATAGAACAGTTGAAAGAACTCTTTGGGAACCAGGAAGCAATTTTAGAGCTGGTTCAATTGGAAGGTGGTGAGTTGGCATTGCGTAATGCAGGCTCAGAAAAAGAGCCTTTGGTGACTATCCAATTCAATGAAGAATTACGCAATATTTTGGGCGATCAAATGAGTGTGATCGCTCAGCAAATGATTCAGGCTGCATTGTTTGGTTTGTTAGAAAAACAAGTGGATGAATGGCATGCCGAAGTGGTTGATGAAAAGCCAAAATATATGAGCTAATCATATAGCTGCTGATTTTGTGGATCATGTTGATGAAAACGCACCTTTTGGTGCGTTTTTTTATACTCAAAATGGCACTTAGACTTTGCTCAGTTCAGCAGGTGAGATCAGCATCGAACCTAAAAATACAATGAAGACCCCGATGAGCTGTAAGAAAAATGGATTTTTGGCATCTTGCCAATACAAAATCAGAAAGACGATGGAAATGGGATAAAACAATAGACAGCCTAGACCCCATAAAATACTGGTTTTAAATGCAGCGATGAGAAAGCCCAGACCGCCAATTAAAATAATGGCAAAGCCTAAATAGAGAATGAACATGTTTATCTTGTTTGAAGTTTTTAAAATGATGCTTTGTTTGGTGCTCATTTTATCAATATGTTTTTTAAATTCAATTATTTGTGATTTTAATATTACTGAATTATATCAGTTTAAAAAAAGGCGATGCTTTAATGCATCGCCTTTTGGGTATTGCCCCTAAGCGTTTTATTTAGGCATTTAGTGTGTCGGTGTTTGGTGATGCGCAATTTGGATTTGATTTAAAATATGATTGCTCATATTTTTCGCCATTTCCTCTTTGGCATAATAAACCTCACCGACATTGTCACGACGAATGACTTCAGCTTCTTCTTTGCTTTCCGCACAAACCAATACTTGGATAGAGGGATTCAGCATTTTGGCAATGTCGACAATTTTATGGATATCTAAAATATCCATAGGTGAAATGACCAAAAGGCGTGCGTGTTGAATATGGGCTTGAATTAAAACACCCGGTTCTGTTGCTACACCAGATACCGCAGCGATGCCTTTTTCCCGCAAGTTTTCCACGATTTCACGGTTTTCTTCAGCAATAACCACTTTAATGTTTTCATTCATTAATTCGCGAGTAATACGACGACCGACTTCACCATGACCAATCAGCACCACCTGATCACGCAGATAATCCTGTGAGACCTCATCCGGCAACATGGCCAATGGGTCACTACTACGTTCCAGTAAACGGGCCAAATTCGAGCGCTCACGGATGAGTCGCTGCATAGGCTCGATTGCAGAAAATATAAATGAATTCAGCGTAATCGAGATTAAAGCGCCTGCCAGTATCAGATTTTGACCTTCCATTGAAAGGAGATTTAGAGATACACCTAAGGTCGCCAAAATAAATGAGAACTCACCAATCTGCGCCAAACTCGCCCCAACGGTTAATGCGGTATTGATGGGGTAACGGAAGAACAACACCAACGCCATTGCAGCGATGGTCTTACCAATCATGATAATGCCGACTACTGCTAAGACGTGAAGCGGTTGTTCAATCAAGATCCGTGGATCAAACAGCATGCCGACGGAGACGAAAAACAGAATCGAAAAAATTTCACGAAGCGGAAGGGTTTCTTCTTCTGCACGGTGACTAAAGTCCGATTCTTTGACTACCATCCCAGCAAAAAATGCGCCCAGTGCCATGGATACACCAAATACCTTGTAGGCACCAAAGGCAATAGACACAGCTGCTGCAACCACGGTAAGCGTGAATAATTCACGTGAGCCTAAGCGTGCAACCACTTGCATAATCATTGGCACTAAGCGTTTACCAATGATCAGCATGAAGGCAATAAAGCCTGCCACTTTGAGTAAGGTAATACCAAGGGTGAGCCAGATATTTTCATCTGCACTACTTTCTGTGAGTGGCTGTCCACCAAGCAATACTGCTGTGGCAGGGAGTAAGACCAGAACCAAGACCATGACCAGATCTTCAACCAAGAGCCAGCCTACAGCAATTTTACCATTCACGGAGTTAAGTAAGCCTCGGTCACCGAGAGCCTTGAGGAGAACCACCGTACTTGCACACGACAAACTTAAGCCAAACACTAAGGCTGAGCCCATGCTCCAGCCCCAAAGCATGGAAATTCCCATACCCAGTAAGGTCGCCACTGCAATTTGTAAAATGGCACCGGGCAAAGCAATACGACGGACTTGCATCAAATCATTGAGTGAAAAGTGCATACCCACGCCAAACATCAGGAACATGACACCGAGTTCGGCCAACTGGTTAGCGAGATGGATGTCACCAACTACTCCAGGCGTATTTGGGCTAATAATAATACCGGCAATCAGATAGCCGATGAGGGGAGGAAGTCGCAGGCGCGCAGCTATATAGCCAAAAATTAAGGCAAAACCAAAGCCAACAGCAAGTAATATTATAAGTTCTACATCATGAGGCACTAAAAACTCCTTAAGCCTAAGTTAAGGGTAAAAAAGACAAGCACAAAAAGTGCCAAAAGCATTTTGAAAGTTTAGCAATTCGAATAAAAAAAATGCAAAAAAAAACGACCTAAGCAGGTCGTTTTTTTCAAAAAACTAAAATTATTTGATTTTAGCTTCTTTGAAAATTACGTGTTGACGGATTTTTGGATCAAATTTTTTGATTTCCATTTTTTCCGGCATAGTACGTTTGTTCTTAGTGGTAGTGTAGAAATAACCTGTACCAGCAGAAGAAACTAGGCGAATTTTATCACGCATGTTCGTAGCTCCTTAGATCTTTTGACCTTGAGCACGTAGGTCAGCAACAACCTTTTCGATGCCCAATTTGTCGATAATACGCATACCTTTAGTAGTTAGACGAAGACGTACGAAACGTTTTTCGCTTTCTAACCAAAAACGGTGGTGATGCAGGTTCGGCTCGAACCGGCGTTTAGTTTTGTTGTTGGCGTGTGAGACGTTGTTACCAACGACTGGACGCTTGCCGGTAACTTGGCAAACCTTAGACATGGTGTAACTCCATTGATTTAGCCAACAGCAAATCTGTATGGCCAGTCAAAAAAAACATTGAATTCATTCAAGGGGCGTTTTATATCAAAAATGCGCTTAAAAGACAAGCGATTTTGCATAAAACGAACGATCACCTAGTGTGATCGTTCATGCCTTGATCGTTTATCGAAGAAGTGTCTTCGAAATCAGTTTGTGGATCGGCTTATTGAACGGTGGAAGAATGAATTTCAAACTATAGAGTTTTGGATTCGACATCACCGAGCGTTCATGCGACAAACTGAAGAAACCTTCTGGACCATGATATTTCCCCATACCCGAAGCCCCCACACCGCCAAACGGCAGGTCATCTTGAGCAACATGGGTTAATACCGTGTTTTGTCCGAAATGTCCTGAATGGGTACGTGTTGCGACATAGTCGGCACGTGCCTGATCAAAGTCGAAATAGTATAAAGCAAGTGGACGAGGACGGCTATTAATAAAAGCAATAACCTCGTCAATTTGATCATATTCCATGATCGGAAGGATCGGACCGAAGATTTCATGCTGCATAATTTGCATGTCTGGAGTGACACCAGTTAAAACCGTAGGTGCAATTTTACGTACAGCATCCACATCTTCATTTTGTGGGTTAAAACTGATGATTTGTGCGCCTTGATCACGCGCATCTTCTAAATAACCTTGTAGGCGGTTGTACTGCTTGTCATTAATAATCGAGGTGTAGTCCTGATTATGAGCAATACTTGGATACATAGCTTCAACGCACACTTTATAGTGATCTAAAAATTCAGCCATTTTACCACGAGGTAAGAACACATAGTCAGGTGCAACACAAGTTTGACCTGCATTCCAAAGTTTACCAACCGCAAGACGCTGTGCAACATCCGCAAGGTCAATAGACGGATGAACCAATACAGGTGACTTTCCGCCTAATTCTAAAATCACCGGAACTAAGTTTTCAGACGCTGCCGCCATGACGGTTTTACCGACATTGGTTGAGCCAGTAAAAATCATTTTATCGAAGGCAAGGTGACTAAACGCATCTGAAATTGGGCCACCACCATTGACGACTGCGACCAATTCTTGAGGAAATGCTTCTGCGAGGGCTTTTTCTAATACATCACCGAATGCCGCAGAGGCACTCGAGATTTTGATCATGGCATGGTTGCCCGCAGCCAAAGCACAAATCAGTGGGCCTATAGAAAGAAGCAGTGGGTAGTTCCATGGCGTAATAATGCCGACGACACCAAGCGGTTGATATTGCACCCATGCTTTTGCAGGTTGATGAATAATTCCGACATGGCGTTTGGATGGTTTCATCCAGTCTGTCAAATGCTTGCTATAATATTTGATGTGTTCAAGACATGTGAGCAACTCACCAATCTTGGTTTCACCAATAGAACGGTTACCATAGTCTTGATTAATTGCATCAGCAAATTGATCTTGATACTTAACTAAGATACGCTTAAGCCGAGCCAAACGGTCTATACGTTCCTTCGCTGTAGGCAATGGGTAACGTAAATACGCTTGTTTCTGCTGTTCCAACATATTGTTGAGATGCTGGTGATCAAAAGAATGTGGTGTCATTGAAGTTGTTTTTGTTTGACTATTCATGTCGCACGACCATATCCAAATTAGCGATTAATTAATTTTTAGAGCAAATACTCTAAATAGTCAAGTTACTTTATGTGTTAGTGTTCTAATGCTTTGAAATAAATGGTTGTTTTAGGATGTCTCACACCAAAACCTTAAAAACGAAAGAACGTATTTTGCAGCTGAGTTTGCAGTTGTTTAATGAGCGTGGCGAGCGTTCAGTGACAACCAATCATATTGCTGCTGAACTGGGAATGAGTCCTGGTAACTTGTATTACCATTTCCGAAATAAAAGTGAAATTATTAAGGAATTAATGGAGCAATATCAGCATGAAACGCTAGAAATGTTAGCGCTTCCTGATGATCGTCAGCTTGATGCCAATGATAAAATTCGCTATTTCCAAGTGTTAAGTAGCCAATTATGGGCTTATCGATTTTTACATCGTGATGTTTATCACTTGGTCGAAAATAATGAAGATTTCCGCAAAATGTATCCACGTTTTGCCGGTCAAGTTATGCAACAAGGGCAGAAAATTTATCGTGCTTTTGTCGATGCAGGCTTAATGCAGATGACCGATTCTGAAATTGAGGCCTTAACCATTAACTTGTGGATCGTGCTGACCAACTGGACCAACTTCCTTTATATGTCGGGCCATATTACTGACTCCAACACTTTGGAAGAAAAGTGGGTGTGGCAAGCACTGCGACAAATGGTGTTCTTAGAAGGCGCATATCTACGTGGTGAAAGCCGTGAAACCTATGAGCGACTGCTCGAAACTTTAGGGCCGTCGGACTTATTTGCAAGTCTTTCAAACGTAAAGCATCAGGTTACTGAATAAGACTATTTAGTCTGGCTTTAAAAAGCGTTAGAATACTCGGCTCTTTTTTCAATTTAACTGATTAGTGATATAAACCAACATGAATATGTCGACCGCTAACACAGCACGCTTACTCATTACCTGTGAAGATAAACCAGGGATTGTGCAAGCTGTATCGAGCTTTTTGTATCATCAGGGAGCAAATATTACCGCACTTGATCAATACGCGACTGAAGCTCAAGGGGGGCGATACTTCATGCGTGTTGAGTTCGAATTGGACAATTTACAAAGCCGTAAAGAAAGTCTAACTCAAACATTTGCGAGCAATGTTGCTGAGCGTTACAACATGCACTGGCGTTTAGCTTTAGTCAGTGATGTGAAGAAAGTCGGTATCTTGGTGTCAAAAGTTGACCATGCTTTGCTTGAACTGTTGTGGCGTCATGCACGTGGTGGTTTGCCATGTGAAATCACTAAAGTGGTGTCTAACCACGATGCTTTACGTGAATCTGTAGAAAATTTCGGTATTCCGTTTGAGGTTGTTCCTGTAAACAAAGAAAACAAACGTGAAGCTTATGAGCAAATTGATCAGTTGATGCAAGGCAATGATTTACTCGTTCTTGCTCGTTATATGCAAATTTTAGACGAAGAATTTGTTCAAAAATGGGAAATGAAAGTGATCAACATTCACCATTCATTCCTCCCAGCCTTTGTTGGTGCGAACCCATATAAGCAAGCGCATGAAAAAGGCGTGAAACTGATTGGTGCAACAGCGCACTATGTGACTGCTGATCTTGACCAAGGGCCGATTATTGAGCAAGACGTAGAGCGTGTCAGTCACGACTTTACCGTTGAACAATTGCGTGAGTTAGGTCAGGACGTAGAGCGTAATGTACTCGCACGTGCAGTCAAATGGCATCTTGAAGATCGTATTATTGTCGATGGTAATAAAACTGTTGTATTTCAATAAAACGAGATAAATTTTTGAATAAAAGGGCATACTTTAGGTATGCCTTTTTTATATTATGATTAAAAAAAGTCATTAAAACTGACGAATTAATAGTTGCAAATGAAAACACTTCTCATTTATTATTGCCGTACTTTAATTGTGCTAACCGATGAGCATGATTGTATTTTTGACAAAATAAATGCAATCGCTTCTTCAAGGTAACTGAGTTTAATGAGTCAATCTCCCGCTCCAATGATGCAATCACCTAACCCGATGAAAAAGAAAATCATTACTGCGCTTCTCGCTGTTGTGGTAGGGCATATGGGGGTATTGTGGGCGGTCAGCAATATGAAAGCACCAGAACTTAAACCGATCGAAAAAGATCCGATTAAAGTTCGCTTTGTGAAGATTGTTGAAGAGAAAAAACCAGAACCTCCGAAGCCAAAACCAGAACCGAAGAAAGAGCCACCAAAGCCAAAAGAAGTTAAAATTGTAGATAAGCCTTTACCACCTCCACCGAAGAAAGTGGAAAAAGTGGAACAGGTGAAAAAGAAAGATGCGCCGAAACCAACTGTTGAAGCGGTCAAAAACGTACCACCAACACCTGTTGTTTCAACTGTGGTTTCTGAAACGAAAGTCGTTCGTGTTGAACCAACACCTCCGGCACCTGTTGCACCACCACCTGCGCCACCAGCACCACCTGCGCCACCGACACCTAAAACTGTGAGCATTGGTAATGGTGTCAGTTGGATTAAGAAACCTAATGTTCAATTTGAAGATGGTGAATTAAAAGCGTCGTGTACAGTTGAAGTTGCGATTGCAGCAAGTGCTGAAGGTAAAGTCGAATCAGCAACGATTAAAAACTCGACTTGTGGCGCTGCTGTAAACCGTAAAGTGACTGCTGCAGTGAAGCGTGCACGTTTATCCAAATATATTGATAATGGTGTGGCAACTCCGACGCGAGTTGATCAACCATTCAACTTTAAACTTAATTAAGATTCCGGCTAACCTATTAGGAGTTCGAATATGAACTTTTCAGTTTATTGGCAACATGCAGATGCAGTCAGCAAAACACTGTATTTCGTGTTACTTGCAATGTCGATTGCGACTTGGACGATCTTCGTTCTTCGTATTATGGGCACACGTCAGCTCAAACAAGTGGCGTATAACCACCTTGCAGATGCACTAAGCAAACTGAAAGCGAAATTTGCTCCTTTGGCTTTTGAACAACGTAAGGCTGTGGCTGAACAAGCATTACTACGTCAAATTTCGGTAGAAAAAGCTAATGCTGAAAAAGGCGTATCTGTATTGGGTACGATTGCTTCAATTGCACCGTTCGTAGGTTTGTTCGGTACAGTATGGGGTATTTTCCATGCCCTTGTAGCAGTGGGTAAAAGCGGTCAAGCGGGTCTTGCACAAGTAGCAACACCAGTCGGTGAAGCCTTGATCATGACGGGTCTTGGTTTGGCTGTGGCGATTCCTGCGGTTTTGGCTTATAACATCTGTGTTCGTTTTAACCGTACACTGTCGAATGAATTGCAAGATCAAGCGCATGGTTTATTGATTGATACTATGTTGCAACAAGAATCTGCAGCGAAGAAAGAAGACGTGAAAACTGCACAGCAAAGTTTAGCTGGAGGTCAAGCTTAATGGCTTTTCAATTGGGTGAAGACAACGATGCTGGCATGAATGAGATGAACCTCATTCCGCTCATCGATATTATGTTGGTATTGATGATCATCTTCTTGGTGACTGCGACTGTTGCCAACCCATCAATTCCATTAACCTTGCCACAAACGACTGCAGAAGTGATTGATCTGCCAACTGAAAGCGTAACCATCAGCATTAACTCAGCGGGTGATATCGCTTGGAATGGTGATATTGTGACGCTTGAAGATTTAGAAAGTCGTCTAAATACAGCTGGTCAGCAAGAACGTAAGCCTGCATTGGTATTAAAAGCCGATAAAGAATCACGTTATGACACAGTTGCACAAGTGATGTCGCGTGCGAGTGGAGCCGGACTCAGCGATATCGCCTTTGCTAGTGATAACTAAGCACTGAGCAAAGATAACTAAAAAAAGCGACTGAAATGTCGCTTTTTTTATGTCTCTATTTTGAAAATAGATGCCGTTTAATTAGATCACTCAGATTTGAGTAGGTCTTGAAATTTGCTACGTAATTTCATGAGTTTAGGTGGTATTGAAAAATTACAATAACCTTGGTTTGGGTTACGTGCAAAGAAGTTCTGATGATATTCTTCGGCAGGGTAGAAGGTCGGCATTGGACTCAGTTCAGTCACAATATTGATGCCTTCAGCTTTTAATTCTTCAATACGTTGTTGAGCAAGCTGCTTTTGTGATTCATCCTGATAGAAAATCACTGAGCGATACTGGGTACCGACATCGTTGCCTTGACGGTTCAGCGTGGTTGGATCGTGAGTTGCGAAAAATACATCTAGCAATTGGCTAAAACTGATTTGGCTGTCATCAAAATTGATCTGAATGACTTCTGCATGTTGGGTGTTTCCCTCACAGATTTGCTCATAGCTCGGATGCTGAGTAACTCCCCCTGCATAACCACTGACGACTGTTTGCACGCCCTTTAGTTGTAGAAAAACTGCTTCTACACACCAAAAGCACCCACCACCAAATACCGCTTGTTGCATAGTGAAATCCTATCTTGTTCCCTGATGTTTAATATGGGGTTATAGCTAAAAACTGCAATGTACGTCTGTATACTAATCACTAGTTTATGTGCATTAAATGTCTCTGGCATGACTGAACAGTGAATAAAAAAGTCTGCCGAAGCAGACTTTTTTAATGATTTAACGCGGTTGAACAGCGCTTTCATATTGAATTAATAAATTGCCGTGACGGTCTAGCAATTTCAAGGTTTTTCCAAAAACTTGATAATGCGTTACCTTTTCGAGTGCTGCATGGTACTGTCGCTCTAGCCCATTGTTATTGAGACAAGCCATTTGTGTCGCAGCAATCGGGCCAAACGTTATGGTGTCTTTGCCAGCATTATAGCCACCCATTATACGATTACAGCCGTCTGCACCTGAGACACGTTTTGAAGCCGCATCGAATTGAATGCTTGGAATATTATGCGCATTGGGTGCTGTTTTGATTGGAGTGTTGCCAATCTGAGTGGCAATCCAAGTACGGTTTTGTAATAGGTTTAAATTTTCAGTTATGGTGTTGTCTTGTGCAGGCATGCTTTCACAGCCTGTCACCACTAAAGTTGAAACCAAAGTTGCAGCAACAAATATTTGTTTTAGCATCGGAATTTCCCCGTGGAAGCATTTCAACTATCTAAGCAAATATCGCACAGATAAGCTAGCCATATTTGTATCAATATTTAAGAATTACAATTGATTGGCGCTTGGATTGGAATGTGAATGCGGCAAACCTTGTCGGATTAACTTCGAATATTGTTCACTGCTCAGTTGCTTGATTTGAGAGACACGAGGGTTAACATGGGCTTTTTGATACCATGTTTTCATATCCCAATTTTGGTCTATGGCATGGAGGTCATATAAATAATTCGGCAAATAACCGGATGCAAATAAGCGGTAATCGGTTGGAAGTTGATGTTTGGAAACAGCTTGAATCATGTCAAAAACCAGTGTTGTACAATTACTGGTGAGCGTGTTGTACCATTTAGGTTGAGTCTGCAGTTCATCGGCTTTATGGAGATATTCTACAAACAGCGCTTGCATTTCAGATTTTGGCATGTTTACGGGGAAGAAATAGACCTGTTCTCCGCGTGTATTGCTGCGGGTATAGATGATATCTTTTTCATCTGATGCAATAAGGCTCAGTTCATATTTACGGAAAAAACCACCAATCGCAGAGAATTCTTCATTTTTCTCTTTGCGAATTTCAATCGAAAACGTCAGCGGTGGTCTGTTAGCAAAATCAAAACTGACCAGTGTATGGGCAATTTGCGGTCCCATCCAATACGAGGTAATGATGCTGACGCCATTGATTTGACTTAGGTCATATTGGCGGGTTTCCCAACGCGGGGTATAGCTGCCATCGGCATGCCAGTCGAAATTACGCACATTGTGCAAGGTGACGAGATTGCCTTGCTTTTCATAATGTAGAATTTCTGCTACTTCAGGATTCCATTCACGATCTTGGCGTGCCTCCATGCCAAAATACCAAAATAGACCACAGATAAAGCCCACAATATAAATCAAGACATCTTTACGACGGCTAAAAAAGTGTTGGGTAATATAGATGCCTAAAATGCTAAGAGCAAAAGCGATCCAGATCCCAATGATAATGCGGCTGCCTAACCAGCCTGCCGGTTGCTGTATCCACAGGGCGGCACAGAGCCAAATCGAAGAGCAGAGGACAAATACACTAAATAGGGCATGAAGAATACTTCGCCCTATTTTTTTGAACATTGCTCGTTGGTCACTCTGTTGCATATTTTTCTTTTAGCTTAAGATTTTTCTTTATTTTCGGTAAGTTGCGAACTCAAAAGCAATCCCAGTTTTGTCGTCGATGTGTTGTTCTGATGCCACTTTTTGAAAGTCCGCAGGAATTTCAGGATAATGCGCATCACCTTGAACATCGAGTTCAACATGCGTGAGTTCTAAACGGTCTGCGATGCCGATGGTTTGCTTAAAAATTTCACCACCACCAATAATAAACAAACTCGTTGGTTTTTCTGAACTCGCGACATCAGCAACAGCTTGCGTTAACGCCTCGTCGATACTATATGCGACTTTGGTGCCTTCAAATGACCAATTGCTATCTCGTGTAATGACCCAATTGACACGCTTCGGTAGGGTACGTCCCATAGACTCTAAGGTTTTGCGTCCCATAACCACCACACCACCTTGGGTGATGGCTTTAAAGTGTTGTAAATCTGCAGAAATATGCCACGGCAAATCATTCCCTTTACCAATGCAGCGCTGCTGATCCATAGCGACAACGTGCACGATTTCTAAATTTTGAAATGCCATAGTTTGAACTCAAATAGCCGAAATATTTGCCGTCTATTAGAATGCAAAATCCCGCTTGAGGTAAAGCGGGATTTTGCTTTTCACTTGGGATTTCTAAAAATTAAACCGCAACAGGGGCTTTAATTGCAGGATGTGATTCATAACCTACGATTTCAATATCTTCAAATTTAAAATCGAAAAGATCGGTGATTTCAGGATTGAGTTTTAATTGGCACAGACCCATTGGTTCACGTGTCAGTTGCAACTGCGCTTGTTCGAAATGGTTGGCATACAAATGTGTATCCCCACCGGTCCAAACGAAGTCGCCCACACCAAGACCACAAACTTGCGCAATCATGTGTGTTAACAGGGCATAGCTTGCAATGTTAAACGGCACACCCAAAAAAACGTCAGCACTACGTTGATATAATTGGCAGGATAATTTTCCGTTTTGAACAAAAAATTGAAACAAGGTATGGCATGGTGGCAATGCAACATTACCTGCCTCATTTGGGTTCCAACCAGAGACGATTAGACGACGTGAGTTAGGATTGGTTTTGATTTCATTGACCAACCATTTAATTTGGTCAAAACCATCTTGTTCATATAGGCCATCGGCTTTTTTGGTTGCACCGAAATTACGCCATTGATGACCGTAAACAGGACCTAATTCTCCGGCAGGACGACCGAAGCGTGCAGTTTGTTCTGCTGTAGACCATTCATCCCAAATCGAGACTTTATTGTCTTGCAAATATTGAACATTGGTATCGCCTTTAAGGAACCACAACAGTTCAATCACGATAGAGCGGAAATGAACTTTCTTGGTGGTGAGTAAAGGGAAACCTTGAGAAAGATCGAAGCGCATTTGATGACCAAATACAGAACGTGTTCCCGTACCCGTACGGTCGCCCTTGTCGCCGCCGTTGTCGAGAATGTGTTGTAAAAGGTCTAAATACTGGCGCATGTCTCTCTCATAATTTGCTAAATTTCTTGTGGCACATATTAGCTTGTTTTGCGTGTGGAAGGAACTGCGATGGGCGCTTGAATATGGTCAGGTTTAAAAAATCAAAAGCATACGGTGTTTATTGGGTGATGACCAAATTTTGCAGGCAACAAGCGCTGAGTTGTCTGAGCTGAAGACGTCTATTAATAACAATTACATCAAGTGTTAACGAGACAATATGTCTGTTCAATCAAGCATGAGCTTAGAAGACTTAAGCCCTATTGTTCACATATTGAGCGATGTTTCATTCTCGTTGTTGAAAAAAATACAGATAAGTTTGATTAAAAAATACACGTGATTTTTCTCATTGTGAAGAGATGATTTTGGGTTGTTATTTCTGAATAAGAGTTTGATATCAAAAATAAATCTATTTGAATTAAAAATAGACGGTCGTATTTAAATGTGAAGATTTGTTTAAGAAATCTTACATTTTTTACATGAAAAAACATGATTTACGCGGTACTATCACCCTCGTTAAAATTTTTGAATGCCTAAATATAGGCGGGAGTGTGGGTTAAAGAATGGCTTATGATCACAATGTAAACTTGAGTGAAGTGCATGCTCCAGTTCAGGCAAATATCATAATTCGTTCTCAGGCGAGTAAAAATACGGGCAAGTCCAATACCACTCAAAAAGCAGCGACTAAAAATGTGGTATCCCGCAATGGTCAGCGTATCGATATCGATCGTTTGACTGGATTTTTACAAGGAATTACCCGCCAAAGCAGTACTCAGAAATGTGCCCGCAGTGTTCGTCTAGCACTTGAGTCCGCAGGGGCACGTTTTAACGGTCACCCCGTTGCCGCAGCAGACTGGGGCAGCACATTACAAAAAATTGGTTATCAAAAAATTAATTTAGCGTTTGATCGTCCTAAGAAAGGCGATATTTATATTATCGACCGCAATCAAAGTAGTCGTTATGGTCATATCGCAGCATATTCAGGTAAGGACTGGGTGTCTGATTATCGTCAAGCGGGCTATGCGGTCTATCGAACTCCAAATGTGAAATATAGCTATTATCGCTTAGCAGATTAACAGCCCGTGGCTGAATAAAAGGTTAGTCTTCAAACCTTTTTGCACGCTGACTGTAGATCGAGACGATAAATAATCCAATTGCAGTAAAGCCCACACATTGCAGCGCTAAAATCCAGCGTTGCTCATTGGGTAGAAAATAAATTAAGCACACTAAACATAAAATTGGCAAACTAGCCAAACCGCATTTTAATGACGGAGACAGTGTTTTTAGTTTGTCTTGTCTGAGCTTATAAAGCAGATTAATCATCAAACCAATGGCTAAACTTATGCCCGCAAAGCGGGGATCTAGTTGTTTTTGTTCAGCGCATTGAAAAATAAGCACACAGGTACTGATACAAATGATGAGCTTGATTTGTCGGTTACAGCGCTCAGAGTACCAAAACGTCAGCATTTAATTTTACCTTGGGGTGAAGTTTTCTCGTTTTTATTCAGTAGAGAAATCGGGGAGAGTAGGCAGATTGCCAAAGCCATGAAGCCAATGCCTTGAGCACCCGGGATCAGAATTTCACCCCTATTCATATTGATAAAAACCAATGCCAACAGCAGTGCAATCGGTATCCACGTCAATAAACGATAGAGCAAACCTGTTGGGTTTTTTGCTGCAAAATGAATCTTGCAATAACGACAAATCAGGAAAATGACGCCTGTACCCATGAACATTAGAATGGCTTGAAGTGTTAGGGGTTCCATCCAATACAGAACACCGGTCAGTACGGCCATCGCAATAAAAAACAGGATTTTTTTAAGTACAGAAACGCTGGGGTTAAACCAAAATTCAAGCATGGATCGATAGTTTAAAAATAAGCTGAATAAACTTTAGCACAGATCAGTTGTCTAATTCAGTCACTTCATGTGGAGTAAATGCGTATGAAGGAATAAATTTCAGCGCATAAAAAAGCGAGGCTTGGACCTCGCTTGCTTAAAGATATTTAGAAAATATTAATGATTCTTTTGTGGACCCCAGTCATAGATTTTTTTCTGGTAGGCATACCACATCATCCATAGTCCAATCAGAATCATCGGAACTGTCAGGAACTGACCTTTACTCATCCATCCAATGAACAGTTGACCATTGTCCGGCTCACGGAAGAATTCAACGGTGAAGCGTGCGATACCATATCCGATGAGAAACAAGGCTGAAACGGCATAACGTGGACGAGGTTTTGAACTAAACCACCACAGCACGATAAACAGAATTAAACCTTCACAGAGGGCTTGATAGAGCTGCGACGGATGGCGCACCAACTGAAGCGGATCGGTCGGGAAGATCATGCCGAAAGCAAAATTAGGGTCGGTCACTGCACGACCATATAGCTCGCCACCAATAAAGTTCCCAATACGACCAAACATTAAGCCTGTTGGAACGCAGGGTGCGATAAAGTCGAGGGTCTGGAACCAAGTCATTTTATATTTCTTGCACCACAGTAACATGGCAATCATGACCCCAAGGAAACCGCCATGGAAGCTCATGCCGCCTGTCCAAACTTGGAATAGCCACAATGGGTTGGCAAGGAACTGATCGAAACCATAAAAGAAGACATAGCCAAAGCGTCCACCAATCACGACACCCAATGCACCGTAGAAAATCAGGTCTGAGACCATTTCTGCGTTCCAGCCGTCACGTTGTTTTGCGCGGTAGCTTGCCAAGCCCCATGCAAATAAAAAGGCCAATAAATACATCAGACCATACCAGTGAACTTGTAGTGGCCCCAGTGATATCGCCACAGGGTCGATATTTGGATATGTCAGCATTGCTGTTCCTTGTCATTATGTTTTGCACAGATTTTAGCTTAATGTGCTGAAAAATGTTGTACATTCAATGTGTAAAGATATTGAGAGTTGAATATGTGCATTGTGGCTTTTGCTTGGCAGGTCTTGGATGACATGCCACTCTGCCTGATTTCGAATCGTGATGAGTTTTATCATCGACCGACGGCAGGCCTAAAGCAATGGGTAGATAGTCCGATTATTGCAGGGCAGGACTTACAGTCTGGTGGAACATGGATGGGGATAACCGCTCAAGGGCGTTGGGCGATTGTGACCAATTTTCGTGATGGTCGTGATCAGACTGCATATCCCACTTCACGTGGCGCTTTGATTCAGCAATTTTTAGAATCTGAGCAAACGCCCATTCGTTTTGCGCAAGCACTTGAACAAGTCCAATGTAATTATGCCGGCTTTAATTTATTCGTTGGCGACGCCACTCAAGCCGTTTATATGAGTAATCGCGGTGAAGCGCCACAAGTCTTAGCCAAAGGGGTTTATGTCACATCCAATGGTTTAATGACTGAACATTGGGAAAAGACTCGACATTTGCGTAAACGTTTCACGCAAGAATTTTTGCCGATGCTACAAAGCCAGCAACCACAGGCGGACATAGATGCCGCTGCGTGGGATATTTTGGAAGATGAACGTAAAATCATTCCAGCGCTGCTACCCAATACTAGGATTCAGACAGAGATGGAACATTTGCTGTCTTCAACCTTTATTCAAAGTCCGGTGTATGGCACCCGCTGTTCAAATTTATTGTGTATGCGGGATTCACAGTGGCATTGGCAAGAAAAACAGCAGCAGGGTGAGCAACAAGGACAGATCACCCAGATAGAAGTGCATTTAAAGCCATAAAAAAAGCCGACGATTCGTCGGCTTTTTTTTAAAAAGGTGTTTTATGCGGTTTTTTGTGTTGGCTGAGCTTGTTCTACCGCTTCACCAACAATCACTCCACCATCTTTACGGGTGATGACAACGGTCGCTGAGCGAGGGCGAGAAGTCGCTGCAGCATTGGTTTGTGATGCAGGCCAGTGGCTGGTCGGTTCAGAATAGGATGCTGAATCTTCACCGGGATGTTGCACATTGATAAAAATCGCTTTGTAGTCAGGTGTCATCGTCACACCTGTGATTTCACACTCTTTGGGTCCAGTCAGGAAGCGACGTAAGTTTTCATCATTCAGTTTTGCACCCACAATGGTTTCTTGACCAGATGATGTCGTGGCTTTCGTGCCGTCACCGACTTGACCCGGAAGCGCAGCAAGCATCATACAGTTGGTGGTATCGGTATAAGCACCGTCATCGGTTTGAATCCATAACACACCACGTGGGTCGAACCACATCCCATCGGGTGATGACAAGTCATTGTTGTCATTTAAACCAGATAAGTTAATGTTGCTCGCCATTTTTGCTTCAGCACCAAACAGGTAAATATCCCAAGTAAAGCTGAGTGCTGTGGTTGTATCACCATCTTCACGGAAACGGATAATATGACCGTTGACGTTGCCTTTACCACCTTCAGGGTCAATGTAGTTACGTGGGTTGGCAGCATCTAGTGCATGTGTCGTACCACGGTTCGAGTTATTGGTGAGGGTCACATAGACTTCACCATTGTCTGGATGCACAGCGACCCATTCAGGACGGTCCATTTTGGTAGCACCGACAGCATCTGCGGCAAGACGTGCGAAGGTCAGAACATCTGCTTGTGAGCTAAACGGATAAACGCTGTTGCTTTGGTTTAAACCATTGACGTTATAGCTCAATTCAATCCATTGACCTTTGCCGTCATTGTTAAATTTGGCAACGTATAACTTACCGTTATTCATGTATTTGTCGCCCGCGGCATAGCCACCGTTGACATCTTTTTTATTCCATTTTTGGTCGGATACAAATTTATAGATGTATTCACCGCGTGAATCATCGCCCATGTAAAACGCGAGGTTGTCATCTTCACGTAAGCGACTTGCACGGCAGTCTTCATGTGCAAAGCGACCCAGTGCAGTACGTTTTACTGGGTTTTCACGGCGGTCAAATGGATCAATTTCGACAATCCAACCAAAGGTGTTTGGACCATTACGATAATCTTCTGCTGCCTGAGTACCGGTAACATTCGCCGACCAACGGTCATATAAATCTTGAGACTCATTACTTCCAATCGCTGTTTCCCAACCATAGCGTGAGTTCGCACCCGCTTTTAGGCCATAACGGTTGAGTGCCACAATTTCAGCCGGACTACGTTTGGCATCATCTGCTTTCGCACGAGCGAAGTAACCAATGAAGTTTTCTTCTGTCGTCAGGTAAGTGCCCCAAGGGGTATAACCATTACCACAGTTGTTGTGTGTACCACGGGTTTGTTGACCATTGGCTGAAAACTTCGTACTGACTAAGCTTGAGCCTGCAACAGGGCCTTTAAAGTCCATTACGGTCGATGCTGTGATACGACGGTTAAATGGAGAGCTTTGTACCAGTTTAACGGCTTGAGTCTTGCTGTCTTTCTCAATTTGAATCACAGAAACACCGTGTGCATTGACTTCACGGATGACTTCATCTTCAGGGCGACGACCTTCCACTTTGGTTGGGCCTTGCGGGTGCAAGAAGGTCGGGTTGATGTATTCATGATTCATTACCAACAAACCTTGGTCAGACTGCTTGGCATCATAACGTCCAGAGGTGGTATTTAAACCAAAGAAGCTCATACCGTCATGGCAGTCACCAGAGCGGAATTGGAAGCTCGGGCCAGAAGGAACATTGTTATCATCCCACGCTGGGTATGCAGGGTTAATCGAGTCACCCATCGCATATAGCACATGCGCTTGATAGCCTTCAGGAACGGTCACGATGTCGTCTAAATTCTTTTTCACTGGTGTGAAATTGAACTTGGTCGGTTTTTGATTTGGATCTGTAACTGGTGGTTTGGTATTGCTATTTGAATCTGAGTCATTGTCATCATTACACCCCGTTAATGAAGATGCCAATGCAAGTGCGACTGCTCCACTCGCAGTCTTGGTAATCAAGCTACGACGGCTGATGCGCTGTTCTAAAATGTCACGAAAATGAAGGTTATCCGAAGTGTTGTTATCAAGTTCTTGATCTTCGTTATATGGCATGTTTGTCATGAATTTAAATCCTGGCAAAGGTGTGCTGGGTAAAAGTTGATCACATAAAACTATCGATAAAATATGACAATGCTTTGAAGCTAATGTTGCAAACTGATGAAATAGGCGTTTAGATTTCGCTGCGTGAAAATTGCAAAACATTAAATGGGCACATAAAAAAAGAGGCTATCTCAGCCTCTTAGGTGTAAAACTCACCAAAATTGTCTAAACATCAGTCTATTTAAGTTGTAGTTGCACGTCGTTTTTCAATCAGCTTGCCAAAGAACAAACCCAGCTCAAACAGCATCCACATGGGAATGGCCAGCATGATCATCGAAAGCGCATCGGGTGGCGTGGCAAACATGGCGACAAAAAAACAGCCGACGATAATAAAACGACGCTTCTCCACCAAGGTTTGAGTAGATACCACCCCGATTAAAATCAAAATTAATGTGATGATCGGAATCTCAAAGGTCAGTCCAAACACCAAAAAAAGCTTTAAGCAGAAACTTAAATAACTATTGATGTCCGTCATTGGGGCGACTGTTTCAGGGGAAACACTCATAAAAAAATGCAGGATGGATGGTAGGGCAACCCAATAGGCAAAGGCAATTCCGGCATAGAAGAGGACGATACTGCCGAATAATAAGGGCATCGCCAAATGCCGCTCTTTTTCATACAGTGCAGGTTTGATGAAGGCCCAAAGTTGATAAATCACGAAAGGCATCGCGAGCATAAGCGCGACAAAGAAATTCAACTTGAACGGCGCCATAAAGGTGGCGGTCACATCCGTTGCGATCATGGATGAGGTCATCGGCAACTGCGCACGCAGAGGCTCTGACATCAATTGATAGCTTTGATTGGCAAAGGGCAATAAACAAAAGAACAGAATCAAAATGAGCCCTGTAATTTTGATCAAATGCCGACGCAAAATCACCAAATGTTTGGTGATCGGCATTTCTTCCAAATCAGGCACAGTGTTCTGGGAATTGTTCAGTGAAAGATCTGTCATACGGCCACCTGATATTCTGCTAATGCATCGGTCGAACTTAATACAGGAGCTTGATCTGTTTTAATTTCGTGCTTTATTTTCATTTGGGGTGTAACCACGGCAAATATCGTGCTCTGACCACGTTCGATGTACTGATAACGTGGGGATAAATTTTTATTGTCAGGTAGGACTGCTTCTTGTTGTTTTTGCGCAGTCTGTTCTATGGGGTGTTGCGTTTGTTGCAATTCATTCATCTGAGCCTGCATACGCGCTTCGAGCTGTTGAATACGTTGCATTTCTTTTTGCATTTCTTCACGAAGTTCGGACATGCGAAGCTCACGATCAATATCTGTTTGCACGTTACTGATCAGTCGTTTAACTTTCCCGTACCATTTACCTGCAAAGCGGATACCTTCAGGCAGTTTTTCCGGGCCGAGTACGATCAGCGCAATAATGCTGAACACCAGTAATTCGCTAATACCAATATTAAGCATTATGACAACTCCTTAGCTTTGAACTGAGGAATTGGTTTTATTTTGAGCTTCATGCTCTAGCGTGCGAGGCTCATTAAGCTGTGTATTTGCTGCGTCTTCATCACGCATCGATTTTTTGAAATCTTTGACTGCGCCTCCGACATCTTTGCCCAAGTTTTTTAGTTTTGATGTACCAAAGAGTAAAATCACCACAATTGCAAAAATCAGTACATGCCAAATCGATAGTCCAGCCATCTTGTTATCCTCTTGTTGGTCTGCACAACATTTCAGCAGTTGTAGATGACAGTGAAGTGACCAAGATGTTGCAGTTTAAAGACAGCCGCGAAGCTTATGTTCAGTGTTACTATGCTTGGATTGAGCAGTGAGGGTGGTGTAGTGGCGTTTCTTCTTCCGATATTGGGTTTTTTAAGTGGCCTCGGATTGGCATCTTTATCAGGAACCGCATCGCTCAAATCGATTTTCTCTAGCTTACTTGCACGCTGTTTTATTCCAGCCGTAATCATCTACAACATGGTGTTCTATCAAGCAGGCAGTTTAGCGCTCATGCTCTTTAGCTTTAGTGTTGCCGTGCTGATGTTTTATTTATTTCGCTGGCTGTTAAAAGATAGTTTACGTGCCTTGTGTGTCAGTTATTTGAACTTGGCTTGGCTGGGGTTTCCTTTTGCATTAGCATTGTTCGGCCCTGAAATTAGTGCAGCGATGGTGGCTTTGTATGTCGGTGGTTCTATCTTTGGCAATATGTGGGCCGTTACAGCCGTCAGTTCAGCCCAACTCCCATGGTCGAGCGTGATTCAAAAAGTGGCGATGTCACCGCCTGTATTTGCCTTGATGATTGCAGGTGTCTGTCGAATAGTTGGATTACAGCATTTAGAAGAACATCAGATCTTAGATTGGCTGTATCAGGCTGCAAAAATTGGAATGAGTTTCACAGGGATGTGCGTCTTAGGCATGTGGCTGCGCCAAACTAAGGTACAGTGGCGTGATCTGATGAACAGTAGTCGTATTTATGCGATGAAACTCACCGTTGGCGCGGTGATCTGTAGTTTGAGTTATGCCTTTCTTCCGATTCCCCAGATCGAGAAATATATTGGGGTGATGTTCATGCTGTTCTGCTTACCCCCTGCAGCCAATATTGTGGCTTTAGAAACGCATTATCAAGGAACAGGCACTTCGGCACGTTATATTGCTTCAGGCACGATTATGAGCTGCATCGTCGTCAGTTTTTATGGGTTAATTTTGCATCTTTTTTCGCTTTAAAATGAAAAGTGAATTATAGATGCCGGCAAAGGGTGACTACTTGAGCTGTTTGCGAATCTGCCAATCACGCACGAGGGCATATATCATCGCGATACCTATCAGGCCTGGAAATCCAACCTGACCTTGCGACAGATTAAGCATGATCGACAGCACGATCAACACTGCAAAAATAACGTAAGTGGTACGAAAGCCTGAGGTGAGCGGGTAGGTTAGTTGCGCCTGGCAATGAGGGCAGCTTAGTTTTTGAAAACCAAGAAATGAGCGTGTTGGGATTTCAGTTGAAGTGTGATGGCAAGTGTTGCATATGATCTGTATCGGTTGAAGTGCCATAATTATTCTATTTTTATTCAGGGATTGGAGTTAATCTTTGGCATTAAGATTAACTCCAATTCAAATTATTTCAAACTTGCTTTAAATAATTTCATCGCCTGACCACGATGGCTGATTTTATTTTTTTCTTCTTTTGATAATTCAGCACTAGAAACGTTTAGTTCAGGCAGCCAAAACAGTGGGTCATAGCCAAAGCCATTTTCACCACGTGCTGCTTCCATCACTTCACCGCGCCAAATCCCTTGGAAAATTTGTGGGAGTGGGTCTTCTGCATGTTGGACCAAAGCCAAGACACATACAAACATCCCTTCGATTGCTTCACCCTCTTTACGGAGCGGTTTGAGGTCAGCAAGCAACTTGGCATTGTTAGCGGCATCATTGCCATGTTCACCTGCATAGCGCGCAGAGTAAATCCCCGGTGCGCCACCGAGTACAGGAACGCAAATGCCAGAATCATCTGCAATGGCTGGCTTGCCTGAAATTTTCGATGCGTGACGCGCTTTAATAATGGCATTTTCAACAAAGCTTAGACCGTCTTCAATGGCATCTTCAATGTTCAACTGACCTTGTGGAATCACTTCAACAGGCAAATTCAGTTCCGCAAACATTTTTTCAAATTCTGCAATTTTGCCTTTGTTATTACTTGCAAGCACCAAAGTGCCTTGAGATAACCAATCAGTTGAAGCCATGTGAATATTCACCATAAAACAAGATTTGAGGCTATTTTAACAAGATGCTGTGGCTGACAGGCAATAAAAAAGCACCCGAAGGTGCTTTTTAAGATTCAAAAACTTATTGCGCTTGAATCCATTTGTCTGCACGGTCACGTGCTTGACGAATTTGGTCTTGGCTTAAGTTGGCTGCCAATGCCGTTTTCTTACCTTCAGACAAGCTAATCACTTTGTTGTCGAGCATGCCGTCACGGGTAGAAAGCTCATACCATTGGTATGCACCCATGTAGTTTTTCTTTTGCTCTTCCATCATGGCTAAGTTAAAGCTTGCGCGGTTATCACCACGGCTGGCTGCTTTTTCGAAATATTGACGAGCAAGCGCTTCATCTTTTTTAGTCCCAATGCCATCTGCAAGCATACGACCTACATTAAGCTGTGCTGCAGATAAACCTTGATCAGCAGCAGCCTTATACCATGCAAAAGCTTGACGTTCATCTTTGGCAACGTCTTTACCTTGTTGATATTTAGTGCCTAAGTAAAACTGAGCACCGGGCTGACCTGCTTTAGCAGCTTTACTTAAGCTGTGAATATCCATAATTGAATATTGAGCAGCTTGGCTAGAAACTGAAGATGATGGAGCAACATAATCCGCATGGGCTTGTATGCTAAAAAGTCCAATCAGTAGCGTCGTGCTTAATAATAATTTTTTCATAGAGCGCTCACTCGATAAATTGCGACTTCACCAAATAGATTTGGAAGACGTTTACTGAGTAAACTGTCTTGTTGATCCCCATTCACGGCAAGTCGGTTAATAATCCGGATGTTATTTTCAGCACACAGCGCTTCAAAATCACGGAAAGTACATAAATGAATATTGGGCGTGTTATACCACATATAGGGTAACGCGTCTGAAACGGGCATCATTCCTTTTAATGCAAGGAAAGAACGAGTCTTCCAATGTGCAAAGTTTGGAAAGGTAATAATAGCCTGTTTCCCCACACGCACCATGTCTCTTAAGAGAACGTCTGGTGCATCTACAGCTTGCAAGGCTTGTGCCATAACCACATAGTCAAAAGACTGGTCGGCAAAGCGACTTAAACCTAAGTTCAAGTCCTGTTGGATGATATTTAACCCGCGACTGACTGCAATTGCAATCTTTTCTTGATCAATTTCTAAGCCATATGCACGAATATTGTGCTTTTTGCTCATATGTGCAAGCAGTTCACCGTCACCACACCCTAAATCAAGTACGCTTGAATCTGGTTTAATCCAACGTTCAGCCAGTTGATGATCAATACGCATTAGTTGGTCTCCTTCGGTGTTTCTTGCAGGTGTTTTACACCGCCTAGGAATGCACGTAAGCTTTTCACATATAACGGAATCGGGAACAAGAAAGAGTCATGGCCTTGTTCAGCATCAATATCCACATAGCTCACAGGCTTATGATTGCTAATTAATGCATCTACAATTTCTTGCGAACGAGCAGGGGCAAAACGCCAGTCCGTTGTAAACGAAACAACTAAAAATTGACACTTGGTTTTAGACATCGCGGTTTTTAATGATTGCTCATATTCACGTGATGGATCGAAATAATCTAAAGCCTTGGTCATGATCAAATAGGTATTGGCATCAAAGTTACGGCTAAATTGCTCACCTTGATAACGCAAATAACTTTCGACTTGGAATTCGACGTCAAAGCCATACATAAATTTACCTGACTTTAAGTCACGGCCAAATTTTTGTTTCATGGCTTCTTCAGAGAGGTAAGTGATATGACCGACCATACGGGCCAAGATCAAACCTCGCTTAGGATAACTATCATTTTCTAAATAGCGACCATCATGGAAATCAGGGTCAGACAAAATCGACTGACGTGCCACTTCGTTAAAGGCAATGTTTTGCGCAGACAGTTTTGGTGTACTGGCAATAATCACGCACTTTTGTAAACGATCTGGATAGTCCACAGACCATTGTAGAGCTTGCATGCCCCCTAAAGAGCCGCCAATCACTGCATACCACTGCTGAATTTCTAAACGATCAGACAACATGGCTTGGGTTTTGACCCAGTCACGGACAGTCACTAATGGGAAATCAGGACCATAAGGACGATTGTCATTTTCAGGATTTGGAGAGGTCGGTCCAGTAGAACCGCTACAGCCGCCAATATTATTTAGTGCTACGACAAAGAATTTTGACGTATCAATGGCTTTGCCTGGTCCAATACATGCGTCCCACCAGCCCGGCTTACGGTCATCTTCATGATGATAACCTGCAGCATGGTGATGGCCTGACAGTGCATGACAAATCAAAATTGCATTGGATTTGTCCGCATTCAGTTCGCCATAAGTTTCAACCATGAGCTCAAAACGTGGGAGTATGCGATCGCATTCGAGCTCTAACGGCTCTTCAAAAATAAACTTTTGTGGGGTAACTAAGCCCACTGAGTCAGCTGGAAAAGACACAGGAATAATTCGCCTTAAATCTTTAGTATGAATAATAAAAGGATACCACTTGAGGGTATCCTTCTAAAGTCATTTTATTGCTATTTGATATTTAAAGCATTGAATTAGACTGCAGCAGCAATCACTTGTTCAGTACTCAAAACACCTTGTTCAATTAAACGGTTAGTGCTGGCAATAATCGCCTCGATAGATGCGGTCACGATGTTGTCATGCACACCTGCGCCGAATGCAGACTTACCTGTACCTTTCACTTGAAGCTCAATTAAAGCCAAGGCTTTGGCATGCGCACCAGAACTGATACTACGTTCTTCATAGTTCAATACATCAATCGGCAACTGCAATGCATTTAAGATAGCAGAAATTGGGCCGTTGCCTTCACCACGTAATTGCTGGATCTCACCGTTCACTTCGATATCGAGTTCAATGACTTGCTTGCCATTTTCATCATGTAAGCGGTAGTTTTTCGCCGCATAATGTGTATCTTTGGCAGCAACATAGGTGTCTTTAAATAATGACCAGATCGCTTGTGCAGAAATCTCGGTGCCGTCTTCATCTGTTTTTTGCTGTACGATTTGCGAGAACTCAATTTGAATACGACGAGGCAACACCACGTTGTAATTTGATTCTAACAAGTACGCAATACCGCCTTTACCAGACTGTGAGTTGACGCGAATCACGGCATCATAGTCGCGGCCCAAGTCTTTCGGGTCGATTGGCAAATAAGGCATATCCCACATTTCTTCGTTCTTTTGGAACTCGAAACCTTTTTTAATGGCATCTTGGTGTGAGCCAGAGAACGCGGTGAAGACCAAATCACCAGCATACGGATGACGAGGGTGTACCGGCAAGCCTGTGCATTCTTCAATGATTGAAATGATTTCGTTAATGTTTGAGAAATCTAAGTTTGGCGCAACACCTTGGGTATACATGTTCAATGCAATCGCTGCAACGTCCACGTTACCTGTACGTTCACCATTACCAAACACACAACCTTCGACACGGTCAGCACCAGCCATAATCGCCAACTCAGAAGCGGCGATACCACAGCCACGGTCGTTATGACAGTGTACAGAAATAATCACACCGTCACGGCGTTGAATGTTGCGGTGCATCCATTCCACTTGGTCGGCATAGACGTTCGGACCTGAAACTTCAACCGTTGCAGGCAAGTTTAAAATCACTTTGTTCTCTGGAGATGCTTCCCAAATTTCAGTGACCGCATCACAAACATCTTTAGCAACTTCTAATTCTGTTGCAGTAAAACACTCTGGACTGTATTGGAATACAAATTCAGTTTCAGGCTGTTTTGCAGCGTATTCTTTGACTTTCATTGCGGCGTTAATTGCTAATTGTTTTGCACCAGCAACATCAACATTCAACACTTTATTGCGGAAAGTTGGAGAGTTTGAGTTGTAGATATGCACGATGGCAAGTTTCGCACCTTGTAATGATTCAAATGTACGTTGAATCAAATGATCACGTGCTTGAACCAAAACTTCGATGTACACATCATCAGGAATATGACCGCCTTCGATCAACAAACGCGTGAAATCAAAGTCGATTTGTGATGCAGAAGGGAAGCCGATTTCAATGTGTTTGAAACCAATTTTCACAAGCATTTGGAACATTTTGAACTTTTGTTCAATGTTCATTGGCTCGAAGATCGCTTGGTTACCGTCACGAAGGTCGGTACTCATCCAGATCGGCGCTTTATTGATTTCGTTATTTGGCCATTGACGGTCTGGTAAGTCTACACGTTGGTACATGCGACGGTATTTTTTGCTTGGATCTGCCAACATCATGTGAAAACTCCTTATAGCACCGTGGATAAATGTCGTGGATAAACGGCAAGGTACTACTTATATAGATTGTGTCTATTCTAGCAATTTACAAGTTTAATATCGGAGTCTTTAGTCGAAAGTCGAAATAAATCTGTAAAGATTCACATGACTTAGCTTTACCGTAAGCTCGTAAATGTATAACTAAATATTAGTCCATATATTCCGGAAATAATTTCCTATTTTTGCGTCAAGATGCCATTACTGGAAAATATTTTTCTATAAAATTAGCTTTTTTGAAAAATATAATCTTTATTGATCTCATCGACGGTGGCTGTTCCCATCAATGCCATCGTAATCTCAAATTCTTCTTTCAGTATTTTGAGTACATGGGCAACGCCTAAAGCCCCCGCAGTCGCTAAACCATAAATGCAAGGACGTCCAACTAATACGGCAGATGCACCCAAGGCTATCGCTTTAAACACATCTGAACCTCGACGAATACCACCATCATATAAAACTGGAAAATCCGTAGGCACAACTTTTTTAATCAGTTCTAAAGCGGTGAGAGGGGAAATGCAACCATCCAGTACTCGACCACCATGATTCGACACAATAATGCCTTGTACACCGTGTTGCAGGGCAAGTTCAGCATCATGTGGATTGACAATGCCCTTTAAAATAATCGGTAATGATGTGTTCTGACTGAGCCAAAGGATATCGGCCCATGTCGGTGCGATTTTCATCAGACCGTTAAATACGGGATGGTCGCCATCATTGAGCTCAGGCAATGGGATATGTGCAGGGGTATGCGGATGTTGCATGCCTTCAGGCAAATGAAAAAACACTCGACGTTCACGGTCACGAATCCCTGTATGCGGGGAATCAATGGTTACTACAATTGCTGTATAAGCATGTTCTTCTGCCATCTTGACCAGTGATAATGACTTTTCGCGCTCACCTTGCCAATACAATTGGAACCATTTGTACGGATTGTCCTGCTTTAACTCACGCATATCTGTATTGGTAAATGTACTGAGGATCATATTGCTGCCAAGGACTTCGGCAGCGAGGGCTGTTGCAGCTTCAGCATCAGGATGAAATTGTTGTTGATGACCAATGGGCGCTACAAAAATCGGATGCGGGAAACGTTGCCCTAAAATTTCGATTTGAGTATGACCTTGGGTCAGATCTTTCAGCATACGTGGTAGCAGTTGTATCTGTTCAAACTGAGATAAATTGTCACGGACACTGTGTTCATCCATCGAGCCGCCTTGCAAGTACTGCCACACCATTTGAGAAAGGTGCAGCTCAGCCTGTTTTTCGTAATCTGCAATGGTTTGCAAATGAGCTGGAATCTGAGTGAGTGGCGCTAAAATGTTGTGATCAGTCATTGGTAGTTTGTCCATGTCTATTGACCTTAAGCTTTAAATTTCGGCCCATTTGCGGATAAGGTTGTGATACAGACTAGTCAACTTGACGACTTCACTATGTGCATCACCCAATTGCATACGCAAATTTTGAATGCTTTGATCGAGATTAAATAACATGTGACGCTCAGCATCTTCACGGATCATACTTTGCAACCAAAAAAATGACGCAATACGACAGCCTGCAGTCACAGGAGTAACTTCATGCACACTGGTAGATGGATACAAAATCAAATCTCCGGCAGGTAATTTCACTTCGTGGTAGCCATAGGTGTCTTCTACCACAAGTTCACCACCCTCATATTCTTCGGGTTCACTTAGAAAAATCGTGCAGGACAAATCGGTACGAATTTTTTGATTGCTGTCAGGCATCCAGCGAATGGCATTGTCGACATGGAAACCAAACGTTTCACCATTTTCATAGCGGTTAAAATAGGGCGGCAAAATATTGAGGGGGAGAGCCGCTGATGTAAAAAGCGCGTGTTGTGACAATTCATGCAGAATAATGTCACCTAAATGCTGTGTTAATGGATGGTCTATATCTAGCTGTTGGTTGTTTTTTACATTTTTAGACAGTGAGCCCGTAGTTTTTTGACCATTAATCCATTCTACTTTTTGCATTTCTGTGCGGAAGTAGTTGACCTGTTCTTTACTCAATACATTTGGAATATGGTGAATCACGGTCTGACCTTTTGAAATGTAATGTTTGTGTTTCGATCATATACAAAAATAGCCTCGAAGCGAGGCTATTTGAGTCAACACCATAAATTATTTATGGTATTTATTTTTTCTTAGTATTTGAAGTTAACAGATAGAACTGCGCTGCGACCTTCTGCTTCAGTGGCATAGTGAGATGCGTAGGCTTTAGTGAAATAACGTTTGTCAGAAAGGTTATTTACATTCAACTGTAAATCCACATTTTTGTTAACGGTATAACGCGCCATGGCATCGTAGCGTACGTAGCTTGGAACCCATTTCGTATTGGTAGCATTACCAAATACTTTATCCATGTAGGTAGCGCCACCACCGATTGTGAACTGTGGAAGGACTTGGTAAGTTGTCCAAAGTGTTGCTGAGTTTTTCGCAACGTTTTGAACTTGGTTACCATTGCTTGGATTTGCAACATAGTCGTCACCGACTTTCGTGAAACCACCGTCAACTAATTCGCTGTCTAAGTAGGTATAACCTGCCATTACAGCCCACTTATCAGTTACATTACCTGTAACACCAAGTTCGATACCATCAACACGTGTTTCACCAATGTTGCTTGTAGTACCCTCTGTAGTTGTTGCACGTGTATTGGTTTTTTCTGTACGGAAAATTGCAGCAGTTAAGTTTAAACGATCGTTTAATACATCCCATTTCGTTCCTAACTCGTAAGTTTTAACCTCTTCGGGTTTAAGATTTTCGATTGCTGCAGTAATACCTTCTGAGCCATCACCACCATCAACACCGACTGGATTTGAGGATGTCGCATAGCTTGCATAGATACTGCTATTTTCAGTTGGTTTAAACGTTAAACCAGCTTGCCAGTTAATAAAGTCTTTTTCATTTTTGATTGATACTTTATCGCCAGCTTGAGCTTTAGCAGGATTTGAGGTCACATTGCTGTTGAGCGCACCATAAGTCATCGTTTGCTCTGTTGAGTAATCATCCCAACGTACACCCAAATCTAAGATCCATTGTGGGTGTAATTCAATGCTATCAAGGAAATATACTGAAGTATTTTTAGTTTCGATATTATAAAGATCTGCGCCAGCAGTACTTAAAGAGCCTGTCCAATTACCACGGTCAGGGTTTTGCACTGATGTACACCAACCATTTGCGATCGAATCTGCCGGACAAGATTGATGTGCAGAGCCTGTCGAGTTTTTGCCGTCAATAATATACTGGGTACGATCTGTTTCTTGATCTGAATATTCTGCGCCCAAATTAAAACGATGTTTTAAAAAGCCTGTGTCAAATTTACCAGTTAAAGCCAGTTGATCAGTAAAGCCATCTGTATCCGCAATTCGTGAATTTGCACGTGCCCATACATTTCCCGTTAATTGACCGGTTGATTTATCAAAAAAATTACCTTTTGAGTCATCAGGGTTCGTCCAAAGGTAATCATTTTTAGATTTGCTATAAACTGCAGTATTGGTCAATGTCAAATCGTCAGTTAAGTCATGTTCTAGCTTGATAGTACCAATGTGATTTTCTTGTTTTTGGAAATCACGATCTTTCCAGCCGTAATACATACCTTGTTTTACATCTATTGGCTTACCATTACCATTTAGGCCAGCATTTGCATTTGTTGCTGCAAAAGGGTTGTTATAAGGAATGCCTGAATCAGGGATATCGTCCGATTTTAGATAGTAATAGCCAACAGTTGCACGAGTAGGGGTATCTAAACCAAAAGTAATGCTTGGTGCAATACCAGCACGTTTGTATTCAGCACCATCAGCTTGACCTGCTTTCTCATTCATGTGTCCCATAACGGCAACACGTGCAGCAATCCCATTGCCAAAATCTTTGTTGCCATCAAGCGTCACACGTGCATAAGCATCTGTTCCACCAGCAACTGAACCTTCTAAAAAGTCACCTTTTTTCGCAACTTTCGAAATCATGTTGATACTGCCGCCAGAAGTACCTGCACCACCCATAGCAGAAGCTGAACCTTTGGTAACTTCTACTTGCTCTACAGCAAACATCTCACGGTTTTGAGAAGTTGAGTTACGTACACCGTCAACATACATTGAGCTTTCAGAGTTATAACCACGAATAAATGGACGGTCGCCATTTGGATTGCCACCTTCACCAGCACCGAGGGTAATTCCAGGTACTGTACGTAAAGCATCACTTAAAGTTGTGACTTGCGTGTCTTCAATCAGTTGCTTAGAAATCACTGATACTGATTTTGGTGTATCAAGAAGGGGAGCAACAAATTTAGCATTCGCAGATTTATCAACTTTTAAGCTTGGTGCTTTTTCAGCAGCAACTTCTTGGTTAATCGTTGGGAGTTGAGTAACTTGCTCTTGTGCGATTGCATTAACAGCAATAACAGAAAGTGAAGAAGCAATTGCTGAAGAAACAATTTTCTTACGTGTTTTAATGAAGGCCATTTCGAACCCGATTTGGAATAGTGAATTTGTATGCGAATAATAATGATTCTTATTTTTTCTTACATCTTTATGTAATTGTAAATCACGATAAATAATCATATTGTGATAGTCCTATTTAATGTAATGATATAACAAGTATTATTTAAGACTATGTTTTATTTAAATATTGATAAAATGTATTGTTTTTTTATGTTTAATTGAGATTATAAATATAGACATGATTGTGAATTAAATAAGAAGTAATCGTAAATTATTTATGCAAAAAAACCTGCCGAAGCAGGTTTTTTATTATGCGGTTATTTAGAATTTAAAGGTTGTACTTAATTGTACACGGCGGCCTTCCTGAGTATTGCTATAACGGTTGTAATAGCTATCTGCGACTTTCTCGTAATCGTTAAAGTTTTTATCAAATATATTGTACAGAGCAACACCTATATCCCAGTTTGGCGTTACATTAAAGTTTGAACCGACGTGTAATAATGCGTATTCCTTGTAGTCACCTAGGGCGTCATAAACCTGTTGATTCGCTACAGTTAGATTGTCATAGGTTGAGGTGAAACGTGCACGTTCACTTCGATACTCACCACGCGCCCATAAATTCACAAAGTCAGCAGCTTGCCATTTAAGCGACGCATTGACCATGTGTTCTGGTGTGTCATTAAGTACAGGATTGCCTAAACTGCTATCTTTAATTTCAGTTTCAGTCCAAGTGTAGTTCAGTCCAAATTTCCAATTGTCGGCAAATGCCCAGTTTAAACCAGCTTCAATACCATAAACTTCAGCTTCTTCGGCATTCACAGGACGAGTCACATTCCATGAATCTGGTTTGCCACGGTTATAATCCATCACCCACGGCGTTCCCACCGATGCCATGAATGCTTCACAGTCCGCTTTAGACCAATTAATACCCGAAGTTGTTGTGTTATCAGTATTACAGCTAATTTCTTTATTGCCCGTCATAATTTTATCTTCAATTTGGCTAAAGAAAGCTGTTACGTTCAAGTCAAAATTATTATTGGTAGAAAAGTATGTACCAAACTCAAAGTTCTTGCTGGTTTCAGGTTTTAGATTTGGGTTGCCAAAAGTTGGTGTACGACCCTGACCACTGACATTGACCACACCATCAGTTAAACGTTCTAAACGTGGGGCTTTATAACCTTCACTATATCCGCCTTTGAAGGTCCAGTTTTCATTTGCATTCCATACCAAATATGCACGTGGTGTCCAAAAGTCACCAAACGTATCGTGGTCGTCATAACGAAGACCAAGTGTTAATGCAAGATTGTCGTTCAGCGACCAAGTATCTTCGGCGAATAGACCCAATTGCTCAAAAGAAACTTCTTTTTTTACACGCAAACCATCACTGATACTGGCTTCCCACCATTGACCGCCTAGAGTAATACGGTGGTCTTCAAAATGTTGAGTGGTAAATTTAGTATCAAAAATCGTATCTTCACTTTCTAATACACGAGGAGTGATGGCTGTTGACATTCCTTGTGCACGTGCAGGAATTAAACGTCCAACCGTTTCTGTTTGAGTATTGATAATACTTGACTCAAGTTTGCCAATAGCATTATTCCAAGTATGTGCGAGGATCATTTTCTCACGGTTATATTCTTGAGCATCACCATAACCACCGTTTGCGCCAAGCGTCCCTAATTGACCTGTGCTATTGTCATACCATTGTTCAGTTTTTTCATATTCAACTGAAATATCATGGTCGCTGTGCGGTGTCAGGGTTAAGCGAGCACCGATAGTTTCTAGATCTGATTTAGTTGGGCTATTTCCGCCACTAAGTTCAGCACCAGTATCATCGTCATCACTACGTATTAAATCTGATTGATCACGTTCCGCTTTACGTGCACGGATTTGTAAGCCCAATAAATCTTGAATGATTGGCCCTGTTAAAAATGCATCGACAGCGCGTTGGTTACCAAAGTCTGAGTGATTTGGCAGTACTGTCCCTTCTAACGTGACCGAACCAGTCCATTCAGGTGAAACTTTTTTGGTAATGATATTGACTACACCACCAATTGCATCAGAACCATATAAAGTAGAAGCTGGTCCGCGGATGACTTCGATGCGTTGGATAGCCGAAACAGGGGGGATAAAACTATTATTCGACTCACCAAATCCATTAGGGGCAATGTCACCTGTACTATTTTGTCGGCGGCCATCAATTAAAACCAAGGTATATTCGGCGTCCATACCACGAATACGAATATTTAATCCGCCGGTTTTCCCTGCTGTAGGGCTAATATCGACACCTTCTACATCACTTAATGCATCTGCAACGGATGTAATTCGTTTATTTTTTAAGTCTTCAGCCGTAATCACGGTAATTGAAGCAGGAGCATTCTTGATCTTTTGTTCAAAGCCCGCTGCAGAAACAACAATGGTTTCCATCTGTTGAGCTTGAGATTCAGTCGTTTCAGCATGTGCGAAACTCGTAGTAGTTACAATTGCCCCAAATAAAGCAGCGGAAAGAGGGTTGAGATTAAATTTACTCATAAAAGAATACCAAATATGGACAAGATAAATATATGAAAATAAATTAAAAAAATATCATCAAGAATAATAGTGAGAAAGTTTCTCATTTTCAATGGTGAATTAAAAAATAATCAATATTTCTTCGAAAAAAGCTGAAAAATTCTAAAAATAAGAAGGGCATCCATGCCTGAATTTATAGTGTTATAATCCATTTTTGTATATCTTTAATTGTTGTCATATAATGTGGCACTTTTTTTTAAAACTGTTTTAACTAACAAATTATCGAGGAAGCCATGCAAGTAACTTCTGAAGCGGTTTCGGGCGTTGCCCGTCGTTTAAATGTATCTGTACCGACGAGCCGTATTAACGAGCAGTTTGAAGCTCGCTTGAAACGCACTGCCAAAACTGTGAAGATCAACGGCTTCCGTCCAGGTAAAGTACCTGTAAACGTTGTTCGTCGTGAATACGGTGCTGGTATCTATCAAGAAGTTGTAAACGACATCATTCGTGACACAGTATTCGAAGCGATCCAACAAGAAAAAATCAATGCTGTTGGTATGCCAAACATTGAAAAAACTGAAATGAAAGATGATGCTTTAGTTTATGAAGCAACTGTAGAAGTTTATCCAGAAGTTGAAGTTAAGTTCGAAGGTTTAGAAGTTGAACGTAAAACAACTTCAGTTGACGACAAAGACGTTGAGAAGATGATTGAAAATCTTCAAAAACAACGCGCTTCATGGGTTGAAACTAAAGGCATGGCTAAAAAAGACATGCAAGTAACTTTCGACTTTGAAGGTACTGTTGATGGCGAGAAGTTTGAAGGCGGCGCTGCTGAAGACTTTAAACTCGTTCTTGGTTCTGGTCGTATGATCCCTGGCTTCGAAGACGGTATCGTTGGTATGAAGAAAGGCGAAGAGAAAGTTATCGATGTAACTTTCCCTGAAGACTACCAAGCTGAAAACCTTGCTGGTAAAGCTGCTCAATTCAAAATCACTGTTAAGCTTGTTGAAAAACAAAAACTTCCAGAAGTTGATGCTGAATTCTTAAAAATCTTCGGTCTAACTGAAGAAGAAGGCGTTGAAAAACTGAAAGCTGACGTGCGTAAAAACATGGAACGTGAAGTGAAAAACGGTCTTCGTAACCAAGTGAAAGGTGCAACTTTTGATGCGCTTGTAGCTGCAAACGAAGTAGAACTTCCAGAAGCAATGGTTGCTCAAGAAATTGACCGTCAACGTCAACAAATGATCCAACAATTCACTCAACAGTTTGGTGCTCAAGGCGCTAAAGCGTTTGATTCAAGCATGCTTCCAGATGACCTATTCAAAGAGCAAGCCGAAAAATCAGTTAAACTTGGCGTATTAGTCAGCAAAGTATTAGCTGATGCTAAAATTGAAGTTGATGCTGCACGTGTTGATGCTTACATCGAAGACATGGCTTCTTCTTACGAAGATCCTAAAGAAGTAATTGAATACTTCAACAACGATAAACAGCAACGTGCTCAAATCGAAGCTGTTATTCTAGAAGACCAAGTTGTAGATCACATCTTAGCTTCTGCTAAAGTAACTGATACAACTGTGAGCTATGAAGACTTATTGAAAGAGCAACAAGCTCGTCAACAAGGCTAATTTTCTAGCTTTCAAAAAAAGGCGCATTAAGCGCCTTTTTTTATCGAAATTTGCCCCCAAATAAGTTGTCCTGATTTCACAATGCTTATGAAAAAAATATCTGTTATTTAATTGGGAATCTTTTGCAATTTCGACAAATATCCCTCATATTGTGAATTATGGGTTGAGTCAGAAAAATTTAGGAATAAATAACGTATGTATGTTCCAACAATTGAAAACGCACTAGTGCCAATGGTGGTAGAACAGTCATCTCGTGGCGAGCGTTCTTTTGATATTTATTCACGCCTTTTGCGTGAACGTGTGATTTTTTTAACCGGTGAAGTTGAAGACAACATGGCAAATTTGATTGTTGCCCAAATGTTGTTCTTAGAAGCAGAAAACCCAGATAAAGATATTCATTTATATATCAACTCACCAGGCGGTTCGGTTACTGCAGGTATGGCGATTTACGATACCATGCAATTTATTAAACCTGATGTTGTGACTTACTGCATGGGGCAAGCAGCATCGATGGGTGCATTCCTGCTTAATGCCGGTGCTAAAGGCAAACGTTACTGTCTTGAAAATGCCCGTGTCATGATTCACCAACCACTCGGTGGTTTCCGTGGTCAGGCATCTGACATTGAAATTCATGCACGTGAAATTCTATTCATCAAAGAACGTTTAAATCGTTTAATGGCAGAGCATAGTGGTCAAGACTACGAAACTGTTGCTCGAGATACTGACCGTGACAATTTTATGACAGCGCAAGCTGCGAAAGAATACGGTCTTGTGGACGAAGTTTTATCTAAACGCCCATAAGTTTTAAAGAATTAATTATTGGAGTGAATATGTCCGAACATCCTCAAGGACAAAAGCATTGTTCATTTTGCGGTAAAACGCAGTCTGAAGTCGGGAAACTGATTGCAGGTGAGGACGCGTACATCTGTAATGAGTGTGTGGACGTATGTCTTGACCTAGTTCAGACCAGTCAGCAAGTTGAATCAAATGACTGGGCAACTCGTCCTTTACCAAAACCGCATGAAATCCGTGCTGCGCTTGACCAATATGTGATTGGGCAAGATGTTGCGAAAAAGACCCTCTCTGTTGCGGTATACAACCATTATAAACGCCTAAAAGTTGGCACCAGTGGTAAAAAACCAGAAGACGGAGTAGAGATTTCGAAAAGTAACATTATGTTGGTTGGACCAACAGGTTCAGGTAAAACACTGCTTGCTCAGACACTTGCGCGTCTTTTAGATGTGCCATTTGCGATGGCAGATGCAACGACTTTAACTGAAGCTGGTTATGTGGGTGAAGACGTTGAGAACATTGTTCAAAAACTCCTTCAAAAAGCCGATTACGATGTAGAAAAAGCACAAAAAGGCATTATCTATATCGATGAAATCGACAAAATTACCCGCAAGTCTGAAAATCCATCAATCACTCGTGATGTATCGGGTGAGGGTGTTCAGCAAGCGTTATTGAAAATGATCGAAGGTACGGTTGCGTCGATTCCGCCTCAAGGTGGTCGTAAGCATCCGCAGCAAGAATTTATCCAAATTGATACTTCAAACATCCTGTTTATCTGTGGTGGCGCATTCTCAGGTCTAGAGAAAATCGTACAGCAGCGTCAGGAAAAAGGTGGTATTGGCTTTACGGCTGAAGTACGTAAGAAAGATGAAACTAAAAAATTATCTGACTTATTCCGCCAAGTTGAAGCGACAGATTTGGTTAAATTTGGTCTGATTCCTGAATTTATTGGTCGTTTACCTGTGATTGCTACCTTGGAAGAACTCGACGAAGAAGCATTGATGCAGATTCTGACAGAACCAAAAAATGCATTGACACGTCAGTACCAATATTTATTTGAAATGGAAAATGTTGACCTTGTATTTGAAGACTCAGCATTACGTGCCGTGGCTAAAAAAGCCCTTGACCGTAATACGGGTGCGCGTGGTCTACGTTCGATTTTAGAAAATTCATTGCTTGAAACGATGTATGATCTACCAAGTCGTTCAGATGTGGGTACGGTTGTCGTCAATGAAGCGGTGATTAATGGTGAAGCGGAACCTGAATTTAAATCAGAACGTCAACCAAAGAAAACTGAAGAAGCTGCACCGAAGTCAGATTTAAAAGTTGTGAACTCTAAATCTGCTTAAGCGCTATTCGTCTGAAACGTGTGTAAATCCAAGATTTGCACACGTTTTTTATTTCCAAAAATAAAAGCAGAATGTTAATCTCAGCAGGATGGCGTGGATGCCTGAATGTAAAAAACTGAAAACAAAAGTGTAAAAATAAAAAAAGACGCAGTGAGGGATAATCATGCGTGGAGTTGCAATTCTACTTTTAAGCAGTGTAGCGCTGCTGGGTTGTCATGGAAAATCAGCCGTTGAGCAAACGTCATTGGCTTCGACATTAAAGCCTGTGGATCCTGAAAGTACACCGGGTCATATTGAGCAATATCGATTGGGTATGTTTACCATTGGTGGTTGGGTCAATCAGAAACAAGGCCGACATTTTCAAGAAGTAAAAGCTCAGCATGATCAAGCAGCGATTGTGTATTTATATCGTCCAGACAGTAAGTGGAATCGTCAAGAAATTGTGGCTAGTAGCTTATTTCTGAACAGTGAGCGTATTCCAAGTTTATTGAATAATCATTATTACTGGGTGGAGTTACCGGCGGGGAATTACCGCTTATCATCGAGTCGCCCTTTGGGGGTGAATCATTTTCAAAAGCCTAAATATTTAGACTTTGATGTTGAAGCAGGTCAAACTTACTTCATTAAATATGATGAAGAGAATTTATCCAGTAAAAGAACGGTTTCAGGGCCATTGCTGCTCATGCCTGAAAAAATTGGTCGAAATGAAATCGCATTTACAGAGTTGAAATCCAACAGTTTTAACTTTGTGGCAAAAGATCAAAACACTGGAAAAGTGCGGAAAAGTGCGCAGAAGTTGAAGGCACCTCATTATGATCCTGCGGAAGATGTGCAGTTGACCAAGCCTTTTAAACTGTGGAATCCATTAACTTGGTAATGTAATTAGCTCGTGTTTTTGAGTGTGTGAAAATATTAAATAGCGAATGTCATTCGACAAACAGCCTAAATATTGACATTAAAAAAAGCACCCGATGGGGTGCTTTTTTAGATCTTGAATGTGGCGAAATTAGTTCGCAGCAGCATCAACTACTGGGATTTTACCAATTTTTGCTTGCCAGATTTTTGGTGCAGTTGCGTGAACAGAAGTACCATTTACGTCAACAGCTACAGATACAGGCATGTCTTTTACAACAAATTTGTAGATCGCTTCCATACCTAAGTCAGCGAAAGCAACCACTTCAGCTTCACGAATCGCTTTCGATACTAAGTAAGCAGCACCACCAACAGCCATGAGGTAAGTTGCTTTGTTGTCTTTGATAGCTTCAACAGCAGCAGGACCACGATCAGCTTTACCAATCATACCGAACATGCCAGTTGCTTCAAGCACTTGACGTGTGAACTTATCCATACGTGTTGCAGTTGTTGGGCCAGCAGGACCAACGACTTCGTCACCGACTGGATCAACAGGACCAACGTAGTAAATAAATTTACCTTTTAGGTCAACAGGAAGTTCTTCACCTTTGTTTAACATGTCAACCATACGTTTGTGCGCAGCGTCACGACCTGTATAGATTGTACCGTTAAGAAGTAGTGTGTCACCTGGTTGCCAAGAGTTCATTTCTTCTTGAGTAATGTTGTCTAAGTCAACACGTTTAGACGTTGATGAATCCCAAGTCACTGCAGGGTAGTCTTCAAGGCTAGGCGCTTGAATATGCGCCACACCTGAACCGTCTAATTGGAAATGCGCATGACGAGTTGCAGCACAGTTAGGAATCATACCTACTGGTTTACCCGCAGCGTGACATGGGTAGTCTTTGATTTTGATATCAAGAACAGTCGTTAAACCGCCAAGACCTTGAGCACCAATACCTAAAGCATTTACTTTTTCGAAGATTTCGATACGAAGTTCTTCGATTTGGTTTTGTGGGCCACGACGAAGTAATTCGTCCATGTTGATTTCTTCCATCAATGCTTCTTTTGCAAGCATCATGGCTTTTTCAGCAGTACCACCAATACCGATACCGAGCATACCAGGAGGACACCAACCTGCACCCATTGTTGGAACAGTTTTAAGTACCCAATCTACGATAGAGTCAGAAGGGTTAAGCATTGCAAGTTTAGATTTGTTTTCTGAACCACCACCTTTAGCAGCAACAGTAATATCAACTTTATTACCCGGAACGAGTTTGTAGTGAATTACAGCAGGGGTGTTGTCTTTGGTATTTTTACGACCAAAAGCAGGATCAGCTAATACTGATGCACGAAGAATGTTTGAGTTTTCAAGATAACCTTGACGTACACCTTCGTTGATTGCATCGTCTAGGCTCATGGTTAAATCAAATTTAACGTCTAAGCCCACTTCAAGAAATACGTTCACAATACCCGTATCTTGACAGATAGGACGATGGCCTTCTGCACACATACGAGAGTTAATTAAAATTTGTGCAATCGCGTCTTTTGCGGCTTTGTTTTCTTCACGGTCATACGCACGGCTCATCGCTTGGATGAAGTCCTGTGGGTGATAGTAAGAAATGAACTGAAGCGCATCTTTTACCGATGTGATCAAGTCATCTTGCTTGATAATAGTTGTCATACAAATATCTCTTGAGCGGGCTGATAGCTAGCGGGCTAAATTATAAGACAAAAATACAGTTGTGTGGGTATTTCGCTTAATCTTTGGCCGAAAGTTTAATAGGCTTAAACAGCGCCATGTTTCGCTGTCATCAATATCCTAAAAATGACGTTTTCACTGTCATATTTCATGAAATATTTGTCACATAACTAGAGGAGAAGATTTGTTTTTGTTTCTAAGATTATGAAATTAAATAATATTTATTATTTTTGGATATGTCATATTTGTCATATAACTGTCATAAAACTTTTACATAATGACGTCATCAAAGTTAGAGTGTGAATTATATGGTTACTCCAGTGTTGTCAGTTATTGGTTTTTCTCTATTTATCGCAGCAACTTGGTTCTACGGTCAACAAGAAGATCAAGCCTAAAGCTTTATCTTCTTTTTTTTTGCTTTAAATTTTATAAAAATAATATTCTTCTTCAAATCTTCAAATCTTCAAATCTTCAAATCTTCAAATCTTCAAATCTTCAAATCTTCAAATCTTCAAATCTTCAAATCTTCAAATCTTCAAATCTTCAAATCTAATCATGAGTAATAGCTAATTTTTAGTCTTGGCATTAGTTTGCGTCAGAGTGATAATCATAGTTGATTGCTATAGCTTTCAATTTTTTACAAAACTTTAATTATAAACACTAAGTTTTGAAGTAATTAATTGAGAAATAAAATAAAAATGAGCTCTGTTACTGTACGTTAAACTGTTGAATCAGATTGGGAGATACTGAAAAATTTACGGCTAGAAGCATTACAAGACAGTCCCGATGCATTTACAGCAACTTATGAAAAAACCAAAACTCATAGTGAGTCTGAATGGCGTGATAGAGCTGCGCAAAAAATACCATGTCAGTTTCTATTGGCATTTGACGGAATAAGAGCAGTCGGCATGGCTGGAGGTATTATTGATGAACAGCATGAATTTAATGTGGTTGCAATGTGGGTACATGAGAATTATCGAGGAAAGGGTGTTGCTGATCTTTTAATATCTCATCTAAAAAAATATGCAGCAAACCAAGGTTATACAAAAATTGTACTTCGTGTTGAATTAGGTAATTTACGAGCTATTGAATTTTATTCTAAGCAAGGTTTTATAAAAGTTCTTGAGCAATCTTCTTTAATATCAGGCTCGAAGCTTAGCAGTCAAAAAATGGAGTGCTTGCAGCTCTTTTAATGGTCAACTTTTTTCGTATTTAAGTGATTAAAAACAAAAAAATAAAAAAATAACTTTAATTTTTATATTATCAGATATTTATATTTAATATTTGTTTTATTTTTTCATGTAATTGTCATGGGATTGCAAGTGTATTGTCATACAGAGTCTTTAGGTTATTGCAGTATTTCTCAAGGACCAAAGAGGTTAGACGTTGAATTACAAAGCACTCATCTGCTGTATGGTTTTCACCCCCATGCTGACAATGCAGGCAGCACAAGCAGAATTTATTAAAGATAGTAAAGCAGAAATAGATTTTAAAAATTATTATTTTGATCAAGATCAAGAGCCTAAGGATAAAGATTCGACAGTTTGGGGACAAGGTATTGAATTGAGTTATCAATCTGGCTTTACCGAAGGTCAAGTCGGTTTTGGTTTAGATGCTACTGCGGCAGCAGGTATACGTTTAGACGGCAGTAAAGATAAAGCCAAAAATTCGTTGATGTTTCCTTTAGAGGGTGATGGTAGTCCAACAAATTATTGGACACGTGCATATCCCACTTTAAAAGCGCGCTATCAGAAAACTGATGTAAAAGTCGGGGAGTTACGCCCTAATTTACCCATTTTAAGTCGAAGCTTTGCTCGCTTGCTCGAATCTGCTTATTTAGGTGGTCAAGTCACTTCTAAAGATGTAAAGGGATTGACTTTAACGGGTGGTTACGTCACTAAAGCAATTCCACGTGCATCACGAGATGCGTCAAAGCTTTCTATTAAAGGCGCAACAGAAACCAGTGATGGGTTTATGTTTGGCGGTGCGGACTGGAAGCCCAATAAAAATTTAACGCTACAGTACTATGCCGGTGAGCTGGATGATTTTTATGTACAGCAATTTATCGGCGTGAAACACAAATTTCCATTCAGTGAAAACCAGAGTTTTAATACGGACTTACGTTTATTTGATACTCAAGCGACTGGAGCTAATGAGCGTGGTGAAAAAGGCTATGGCGCTAAAGTAGATAACCAGACAGCCAGTGTGGATTTCAAATACAAATTTAAAAATCATCAGCTGCAATTTGGCGCGCAAAAAATTGGTGATGATGGCGATTTTCTGCATATGAATCAGGGCAGTTTAGATAATGGTGCGGATGGTACGTTCATTTATTTGCCAACAAATCGTCTGTTGCAGAACTTTACTAATGCAGGCGAAAAGTCCACATGGTATGGCTATCGATATGACTTCAATAATCAATACTTAAAAGGCTTAAATGTATCGTTCCTGAAAGTACAAGGACGTGACTTTGGTAAATGTGGTTGTGCAACTGAGTCCGAAATTGACTATACCTTGCGTTATAAAGTGCCGGAAGGCAAATTCAAAAATTTAGGTTTTACCGCTCAATACGGAAAATTTAAAAAAAGTACAGGAACAAAGCAGGAACAAAGCCGTATCTACTTGACCTATACCATGCCAATTTTCTAATCCAAAACTGATCAGATTAATTTATTAATAAGTTTATAGAGAAATAAAAATGAATCATATTAATTCGAATCGTCGTCAATTCTTAAAGGGTTTGATGGGAGTCGGGTCTTTAGCGTTATTTTCTGGACTGAGTCCAGTAAGCACGTGGGCAAATGCCAAATTTCCGATTAGCCCGTTTCAATTAGGCGTTGCTTCAGGTGAACCTTGGCCAGATGGCTTTGTGATTTGGACGCGTGTTGCACCATATCCACTTTCTGTAGATGGTGGGATGCCGAAGGAAGCTGTTGAAGTGGATTGGGATATTGCTACAGATATTGAATTTAAGAAAATTGTGCAAACTGGGAAGGCGCAGGCACATCCTGACTTACATCACACAGTACATGTAGAGATAAGTGGTTTAGCACCGATGACACGCTATTATTATCGATTTAGATTGGCTGGTTATGAAAGTTCTGTAGGTACAGCAAAATCAGCACCTGCCGCGCACCAAATGCCAGAACGAGTTCGAGTCGCTGTAGTGGGCTGTCAGCATTATGAAACGGGTTATTACACGGCCTATGACTACTTGAGCAAAGAAAAAGAGATAGATTTAGTTTTCCACTATGGTGACTATATTTATGAAGGACCAGAGGGTAAAGGTGGGGGGCGTGCAATTGGAGATTTAAGAATTTCAATTCCTGCACGTCAACATATTGGTCCGGAAATTCAAACTTTACTGCAATATCGTATTCGTTATGCACAGTACCGTGCGGATCCCGATTTACAAGCTGCACATGCATCTGCACCTTTTGCGATGACGTTTGATGATCATGAAGTAGATAACAACTGGGCTGCAGATATTGAAGAAAAAGGCGAGAAGAAAGACATATTTTTACTGCGCCGCGCAGCAGCGTTTCAAGCGTGGTACGAATATATGCCTGTACGCTTAAAACAGAAGCCGAACGGTCCAGATATCCTTGCTTACCGTACTTTAGATTATGGCAAAATGCTACGGATGAATATTTTAGATACACGACAATACCGTTCTCCAATTTTATGCACCAAAGCTCAGTTAGAAGATGGGTTTGATAAAATAGATTACTGCCGTACTGAGAATAGCCGAAATGAGCAGGTTCTTGGTAAAGCACAAGAGCAATGGTTGGCGAAGCAAATGCGCCATGATAAGCGTTGGAATGTCTTGGCACAGCAAATTCAGGTTATGCCTTGGGTACGTTATAACAAATCAGGCAAAGCTTATTTTGGGAAAGATACGTGGAATGGCTATCCATACGCACGCGAGCGCTTGATTGAATCTATCAAAAAAAATGCACCTCATGGTAATACAGTAATTTTATCAGGAGATTTGCATCAATATTTTGCAGCGAATATTCCAAGTGATTTGAATGATTTTAAGAGCCCATCGATTGCAACTGAATTTTTAACTACATCAATAACCTCTACCGGCAATGGTCAACCAATTCGTCCAGGGCAGGAAGATGTGCTGAAGTTAAATCCACACATCAAATTTATCAATGATCAACGCGGTTATCAGACTTTAGACTTTTTTAAAGACTATATGCGTACAGACTTAAAGGTTCTAGACTTTGTTGAAAAACCAGGTGGAAAAATGACGACCGTAGCAAGTTTTGAAGTGGCTTACGGCAAGCCAGAACTGAAGCAGATTGAATCTTAATAAAACGATATCAAAATACTTCTGCTAAATTAAATAAAGCGCTTAGATGGTTCTAAGCGCTTTATTTTTATATTGGACATGCACATCTATTAAAAACCACTGCCCATGCATGTGATCTACTATCTATGCAATGAGACAAGATGCTGATTTTTTTAATCAGATTTTTTATGTGTGGCAGAAATAAGATGGTTAATTTCAGTTTTGGCTTTAATCATATCGGCTTGGAATTGTGGATCTGCCTGCAAGCGTGAAAATTGCGCTGCTCCCATAATACGGCCAGCATCGACATCACTTTGCCAATGCATATTGCACACGACTCGGCTTTGACCAAATTCAATACCACGTTTAAGAATTTGACTTTGACGCTCAGGACGTAACTCTGCTAAGACTAATGCATATGTCCAACCGATAGTTGTATGTCCAGAAGGATAGGAAACATATTGATTTTTTTCATTTTCTTCTTCAGGGGTACAAGTGCTGACATTAAAATAGCCATATGGACGTTCACGGCTATATTTCTTTTTTGCAGTTTGAGTAGAGTATCTACTATCAAGTTTAATCTTTCTTAAAATTTCAAATAAAATAGGTGTATTTTTCTCATTAATTTCTAAGCCAAATGCATGTGAAAAAGGTCGCCCTAAGTGTGCATTTGAAACATCAGCATCAATTTGTGCTTGCTGCCAGCGAGCCGTATTTTTCAAATATTGAGATTGTTTAAAAATACTTTGATCACGAATAAAATCTCCACTATAGGCTTGTGGAGGAGTAGATAATATTTCAAGACTATTTGGAGCTGAGTCAGGTGTTAGATATGAATCTGCGGCCATGGAGTGTGCGCTTAAGCAAACCCATATTAATGTAGAGATGGCACATGGAGTATAAAATTTTAAGTTTGTCATGATATAGCTAAGTTTTGAATAATTAAAAAAGCGCTCATACCATAAGCAATAATATTGACTCTAAGATGACAAGAATTAATAAGATGAAAATTATCGCAATATAAATAAGATTGAAATGCGGGAAAATCGGAATGAATAAAAAACCACCCAATCTTTCGAAAGGGTGGTTAAGAACTCAAAACTAAAATTAAGCTTCTTGCTGTTCGGATTGGATTGCCGTTAATGCAATGGTAAACACGATGTCATCGACCAAAGCCCCACGTGACAAGTCATTTACAGGCTTGTTTAAACCTTGCAGCATTGGGCCAACACTGACAACATTTGCAGAACGTTGAACTGCTTTATAGGTTGTATTACCTGTATTTAAGTCAGGGAAAATAAACACATTGGCACGACCAGCCACTTTAGAGTCAGGTGCTTTAGAACGTCCCACACTTTCCACCGATGCAGCATCGTATTGAAGCGGGCCATCAATCAGTAAATCAGGACGGCGTTCTTTGGCAATGCGTGTTGCTTCAGCCACTTTCTCGACATCTGCACCTGCACCAGAAGTACCTGTTGAATACGAAATCATCGCAATGCGTGGGTCAATACCAAAAGCTTTCGCTGAATCTGCAGATTGAATCGCGATCTCTGCAAGCTGTTCTGCATTTGGATCTGGATTAATTGCACAGTCACCATATACATAGACTTCATCCGGTAACAGCATAAAGAACACAGAAGAAACCAATGAATAATCCGGTGCAGTCTTAATCAATTGGAATGCAGGACGTACAGTATTCGCCGTAGTATGTACTGCGCCTGAGACTAAGCCATCCACCTGATCGAGTGCAAGCATCATGGTGCCTAAAACAACAGTATCTTGTAGCTGTTCGCGTGCTTGTAGATCATTGAGTTTGCCTTTACGCAGCTCAACCATTTTAGGCACATAGTTTTCACGAATCAGATCTGGATCAATAATTTCTAAATCATGTGGAAGTTCAATGTTACGTGCTTTTGCAACTTCAATCACGGCTTCAGGTTTTGCCAATAAAATACAGTGTGCAATGCCACGTGATTGACAAATGGCAGCCGCCTGAATGGTGCGTGGTTCATCACCTTCAGGTAGAACAATTCGTTTTTTCGCAGCAATTGATTTTTGTACCAATTCATGACGGAATGCAGAAGGGGACAAACGGGGTTGATACGAACCATTCAATACTTCAGTAATCCATTCAGTATTGATGTGGCTTGAAACAAAGCGGGTCACTTGTTCTGCACGTTCTACGTCATCGACAGGAATTTCATTGCCTAAATTTGAAAGTTGTTGTGCCGTTTCAAAAGTGCTTAAAGGCGTATGTAAAATCGGTAAGCCTTGCTTAATCGCAGTTTGGCAGAAATCCAAAACTTGTGGGTTCGGTTGATGGTGTTCAGTCAAAACCAAACCGGCAAGTGGAATACCATTGCTACTCGCAAGGCTAGAAGCCAACAACACATCAATACGGTCAGAGGCGCTGATAATCAGTTCACCTGCCACAAATTTGTGAAGTTCATGTTCAATATTAGAGGCAACTAAGCTGCTATGTAGTACGCGTCGATGAGCAGCATCGCCTTGGTTGATCCATTCTGATTGAATATGCGTCGCCAAGTCAGACATGCGCGGTACGCTGAGCGTATTACTAAATGGAACGAGGCCAATGACAGGTAGCTGTGTAGAACCAATTTGCGGATTACTTTGTTGTAATTCGAGTACAAATTTATTGGTATGACTGATTAAACGCAGATTTGGATCAAGCGTGACAGGAATTTGCGCAGATTCTTCTGGCAAACCACGTGTGCGCATAAACAAAACGCCCGCAGTACGTTCAGATGCTGCACCACCGAATTGGCGTAGAGAACTGTCAATTTTCTCAGCAGTTTTAGTGGCATTTTGAATATCTGCTGTGCTGACAATAATTACTTTAGCATCAAGAGCTTTTGCTAATGTCGAGTTCAGTTCTGAGGCAAAGTTATCTCGGCTGTTTGGAACCAAGCCTTCAACAATAATCAGATCATGCTTTTTTGCAATTTCACGGTGCAAACGAACTGCTTCTTCGAGCAGTTCATCACTTTCATCATGACTGAGTTGCTTCACGATGGTGGCATGATGAATAGGTTCTACCGTTTCATTATTAAATAAATGACGATAAAGAGCCGTTGTACGGTCCACGGTATCTGCGACATTTTCCTGTGAAAATGGTTTCAGAAAACCTGCTTTGACCCCTTGGCATTCCAAAGCATAAATTAAACCTAAGCATGCAGATGTTAAACCTACACCTTCCCCAGTTGGCACGAGTAAAATTGTTTTCATACGGTGTCTAAATTAAAGCTAAAAATTAATATTGAAGGCGAAGGGGCTGATGCGATTGCTTATGCAATCGCAGCTTCAGCATCAGACTTTTTTGTAACAGACGCTGTCACCTCGTCTACAACATGCTCAGTTTCTTTGGCAATACGGCCTTCTTCATCGGTTGGAACAACCCAAATTTGTGGGCCAGTACCGTGGTCAATACGACCTTCAGTACCGCGTTTTAAGTTGTCATTTAATTCTTTACTCAGGTTGAAACCAAAGTGCGGTAAGTATGAAACCGTTTTTTCACGAATGTAGGCAGAATTTTCACCAATACCACCGGTAAAGAATAAACCGTCAATACGTGGTAGACCACAGCTGAGGCCTGCTAAAGATTTTGCTAAACGGTAACAGAATACTTCAATGGCAAGCGCGGCATCTTCATTGCCTTGTTCTGACGCTTCGATCAATGTACGCATGTCGTTTGAAAGATCAGACAAACCGAGTAGGCCTGATTGGCTGTTCAGCATCTTGTCGATTTTGTAGATATCCCAACCTAAGTTGCTTGCAAGGAAGCTGTGAATACTTGGGTCAACATCACCACTACGTGTACCCATGACCACACCTTCAAGTGGTGTTAGACCCATTGACGTATCTACAGATTGACCATTCCAAATCGCACAAGTCGAGCTACCATTGCCTAAGTGAGCAGTTAACCAGCCACCTTGTTTAAAGCTACCTGCCAACATTGAGCCACGCTCAGATACGTAGGCATGGCTTGTACCGTGGAAGCCATAACGACGCACGTTATGCTGTGTGTACAAGAATTTTGGTAAAGCATAGCGGTATGCATGAGACGGCATGGTTTGGTGGAATGCAGTGTCAAATACGGCTACTTGCGGAAGTTCAGGGAACAAACGCATCGTTGCTTCGATACCCACCAAGTGAGCCGGGTTATGCAATGGAGCAAGTGGAGTTGCTTCACGAATACGTTCAATAATTTCTGGTGTTAAGAGCTCAGCTTTGGTTAATGTACCGCCGTGAACAACGCGGTGACCAATCGCTTGAGGATTATGGTGAGCCAAACGCTCTAAAATAGTTTCAAGGGCTTTTTCATGGTCAGCATGTGGAATAGACAGCTCAAGCGCATCACCACCTGTAGTGACCCCTTTAATACGTGCATCAGCAGAACCTAGGTTCTCGGCTAGACCAAAAATACGATCTTCACGGCGCTCAGAAACTAACGCATATTTGATAGAAGAAGATCCGCAGTTAATTACTAATACTGATGTAGACACGTTTAAATACCCGAATTCTAATTGAAATACTTATCCATAATATTGATCTGATTGCAGTTGTATTGATTGATACAATTTAGATCTGTGATGATGTTTTATCATGGGTTTTTTTATCGTCCTAGATAGACTTTAGGAGATTAGACTTAAGCACTATCGACCCTGAGCACAATAATAATTAAAATTTATCAGTTCATAGTTTTCATTTATTAATAAAATAGTCCTCAAAATTTATACGATTTAAGGGATATACATAGAACATAACATGCGTTCGCTGCGCTGTAATCCTCAAATTGTTGCAAAAAAACAGGTAAATTTAACTTTTCTCATTCTTCTTAAGTATTTAATTGTCAAAAAATCTGTTTTCGATTCTATATCCTGTGTGTTTGCAGGCTTATATTTCAATATGTGAACCCTGGGTCTAATTTTTTAAATCACCATAAAAAAAGCTGTGCCTTTAATCAGAAAAGCACAGCTTTCGTTGTCTTATTGGGTGTTATTGGCGAATTTGACCATCACCAAACACAATCCATTTTTGAGAAGTCAGACCTTCAAGACCGACTGGACCACGTGCATGGATTTTATCGGTTGAAATACCAATCTCAGCACCAAGACCATATTCAAACCCATCTGCAAAGCGCGTTGAGGCATTGATCATCACTGAACTCGAATCTACACGCGCCAAAAACTGACGAGCCAAACTAAAGTTTTCGGTAATGATTGAGTCGGTATGGTGTGAGCCATATTTGTTGATGTGTTCAATCGCTTCATCTAGGCCTGTAACGACTTTCACTGCCAAAATCGGGCCTAAGTATTCGGTGTACCAATCTTCCTCAGTTGCAGGAACAATCGACTCACCCAAAATGCGCTGTGTTTCATTACAGCCACGCAGTTCAACTTTTTTCTCAGCATAAAGTTCAGCAATGCGTGGTAAAAACTCTTCAGCGACATTTTCATCGACAAGTAAGGTTTCCATGGCATTACATACGCCATAACGGTGAGTTTTGGCATTAAGCGCAATAGGTAATGCTTTTTGCAAATCAGCCTGAGCTTCCACAAAAACATGGCAGTTACCATCAAGATGTTTGATAACAGGCACACGTGCTTCATTGGTGATACGTTCAATTAAGCCTTTGCCACCACGTGGTACGATCACATCGACATATTCAGGCATAGTAATTAATTGGCCGACCGCAGCACGGTCTGGGGTATTAATGACTTGAACGGCATGTTCAGGTACACCTGCGGCAGTTAAGCCATGTTGAATCGCTGCCGCAATTGCTTGGTTAGATTCCAAAGCTTCAGAACCACCACGTAAAATAATCGCGTTACCTGATTTAAGCGCTAAAGATGCGGCTTCAAGGGTGACATTTGGGCGAGATTCGTAAATCATGCCGACAACACCTAGCGGTACGCGCATTTTGCCTAGCTGAATACCTGTCGGACGAAAGGCCATATCGGTGATTTCGCCAATCGGGTCAGTGAGTGCGATTACATCTTTTAGACCTTGGAGCATGCCTTTAAAGCGTGTGGGGGTAAGTTCTAAGCGATCAAGTAGAGCACTATCCAAGTTGTTGTTATGCGCTTTGGTCATATCCACTTGGTTAGCTGCCAAAATTGCAGTTTCACTGTTTTGTAAAGCAGTATAAATTGCTGATAAGGCATTATTTTTAGTCTGGGTAGAAGCCCCTGCGAGCACACGTGATGCTGTGCGTGCTTGCTGTCCTACCGTTTGCATGTATTGTTCAATAGACTCTTGCATAGCGGTTTGATCACTTAGAAATTTCAACTCGATATTAACAGCCTGTGACTGAACAATGAAGCACTTAAGTGCATATTCGACTGTACTTGCTGACCAGAATTAACATTTTGAAATTGTTTTTAGAGCAAAAGTAGATAAGCGGCGGGGATATCAGTTGCTTGTAAAATGAACCTCTGTATAGAATGAAACAATAGCGACATTGAAGTCGTACAAATAACGATTAAAGAGCAGGACGCTAAGTCGAGCAGAGTCTCTAAATGAATTCCTGACAATAAAAATAAGGCAGGAATGGAGGAAAGGAATATGAATTCCATTATCCAAATGGATCCCACCGTACAGGAAAGTACGCATTACAGTTTTTTCGATCTGTATGACAAGCAAAGCTTTAAACAGCCTGCCAGAACGACATGGATTGATGGCTGGAAGGTCGAATATATGGCCATTGCACAACCTGAAACGATTCATCGCACCCCGATTGTTATTATTGGTGGGGCATTTCAAAACTTTAATTCCTACAAATATTGTGTCGAACAATTATTTGCGGCAGGCCCTATTATTTTAATTGATTTACCATCCATGGGCTCAAACCAGCAAATTACCAATGTCGATACTTCGGTGTCAGCAGGGACTTTAGAGTTGGGTGATCTGGCGCAGATGTTGGGTGTTTGGCTGGATATCGTCGGTCTAGAAAAAGTATCCGTGATGGGGATGTCACTAGGTTCAGTGGTGGCTGCAGGACTGGCGGATCAACGTCCTGAATTGATTGACCGCATGATATTGATGGGCGTAATGCAAAAAACGCGCAAGAGCTGGCGCATGTTGCTTGAAGAATCCTTGCATTTGATGAAAGAACAGCGCATGGATGAATTTGGTCAAGCGGTGATTTTGTATTTGGTTAATCATGCCAAACTGGATGTGACGCGGATGTCACCGACAGCAAAGCGTTTGTTCTTTAGACAAATGGCTGAATTCACCAATACCGAACAAGAGCGTTATGACATTAACTGTAACCGTTTGCTGCGTTTGCAAGACGTGCCGATTCCACAGTGTGATGTATTGGTGTCTTGCGGGCAGTACGACAGTTTTACTTTGCCACATGAAAATGCGGGCTTTGCCTTGCAATGTCCGAATATGCAATTTGCCATGATTGCCAATGCGGATCATTTACCGCAGTTGCAACGCCGTAAGGAAACCATGAATTTGTTTGCAACTTATCTACGCGGTGAGTCTATTCAGCAGTTGGATGGGATCATTCCAATGAGCCGAGAGCAAATGCAAAATATTGAACGCCGTGGCGAAGCGCGTGTAAGTGTACAACAGCCATTCACGCATTTATCTCATCGCCATTCAGACCTCGTGGTTGACACTCAAATTATAGATTTAAATTATTTTGGGGTGTTGTTGAATGTACAGGCTGAAATGTTGGACTCCATGCACGCATATCCTCGGGATTTGGCATTACATCTAGAAGATGAAGAAGGTGAGTTTAAAATTGAATGTCTCATCTTTGACGTTGTAGATACGCAGGTTCGCGCTTTGTTTAAGCATGGTAGTTTTGAGTTGGCAGAGCGTTTATTGCGTTTTGTACAACGCCAAAAAGAAGATGTGTTGATATTAGAAGCTGTAAGTTAAAACATGAACATATAAAAAAAAACAGCGCTTTAGCGCTGTTTTTTTGTTTTGGCATGCACCATCCAAACCAAATCTCCACAGTGCTGCTCTGCATCGTGAAAAGGAATCACTTGTTCTTGCTGCTGTTGTGGAAAGTATAAGGCCGGCTGAACGACGTCTACTTCTTCAAATCCTGTATGACTGAAGAACTGCTGTAATTCAGCAGGGGATTGAAAATGAAAAGTAAAAGCGCTGCGAGACATGACTTTGAGTAATTTACTACTGGCCCAAATAAAACGTGCTAAACGGTTCTTAACGGGTTCTGGATAGATGTCGGTCAGATAATGCAATTCCTGAAACGAGGCGCCATATTCGGTGATCCCTTGCAATAATTTATTCAGTAGGATTTGATCAAAATAATTAATCAGACCTTCGCTAATCACCACCAAAGGGCGTTCAGGGTCAAAACTCTGAAAAATACGTTCAAAATCTTGAGTGAAAATGTCGCCAGTTAAGACCTCAGGGGCATGCGGGTCAATCTGTTTGAGTGCCTGTGTTTTGATTTTTGCCATATCTGGCAAGTCGAGTTCACGATAGTCAATTTCAGGATGCTTGGTACGAAAATTCCAACCGCGCGGGGAGAGGCCACAGGCAATTTCGAGTACTTGTAGCTGAGGGTGTTGGGCAATGAGTTGATCTAAATATTGATCGATCATGGCATGGCGCTGTTTAAGCGTCGAACGCATGCTACCGCCCACATTCTTTTCTGCCCAGCTTTCTAAAGGATGGGCTAAACGTGCTAAAAATTTGCCTTTACGTGTGGCAAAAACGGGATGCGAAATCCCCATGCTGTACCAAATATAGCCGGTGTAATGTGCAGTAAAGGAAATGTGTCGATGTTCCGATAAACTTTGTGTCATGTCGTCCTGCCCTAATGTTGTTTTTATTGGTAATTTTTGTATAGCGCCGAAGCACTTATTTTGTCTTCATCATAAATCAAAAAGGAGCACCTTGTCGTGCTCCATTTTCTAGAATTTTGAAAGTCTTGGATTAGCAATATTGATTTTTAAAATCCACAATACGGTTACGCACGTTTTGCCAGTCCGCCCCGAGTTCAATGCTTTGTCCAATCTCAATTTGTGGGATTTTACCGCGCATACGTTCTAGGCGTTCTTGATTTGGGAGAGCCAAGTTTTGAATGCCATCCAGCGCAATGCATGCAGATTCACGGTTATTACATACAAGGCCCATATCACAACCTGCATTTAATGCTGCTTGGATACGAGCATCTGCGCCGCCAGCGACACAAGCGGCTTGCATGCTTAAATCATCGGAGAATAAAACGCCATCAAATTGGAGCTCTTGACGTAAGACTTTCTGTATCCAATACCGTGAAAAACCAGCAGGATTAGGATCAATATTTTCATAAATCACATGCGCAGGCATTAAGGCATCAAGCTGTGGTTGCAGTTGAATAAAGCTTTGCATGTCTTTTTGATAGATTTCTTCATAACTACGATGGTCAATGGCAGCAGCAACATGTGAGTCTGCTTTCACCGAGCCATGGCCTGGGAAATGCTTACCTGTAGATGCCATCCCCGCACGTTTCATGCCTTTTAGGAAGGCACTTGCCAGTGGAATGATGTCTTGCATATTTTTGGCAAAACCACGGTCACCAATCACATCACTCACATCATTTAGGTCCAGCACTGGTGCAAAACTAAAATCGATGCCGACCGCAAGGACTTCAGCTGCCATCAACCAGCCACATTGTTCAGCCAGTTCAACAGCTTTTTCAGGTTCAGTTAAGTAAAGTTCTCCAAACTTACCCATAGCTGGTAGGAGTGTGAAGCCTTGTTTTAAGCGTTGTACACGACCACCTTCCTGATCGACCGCAATTAAAATATCAGGACGAATTTGACGCATATGGTCGGTTAGGGCACGAACTTGTTCAGGAGATTCAATGTTACGACCAAATAAAATCATGCCGCCAACTTGTGGTGCCTGTAATAGTTCAATATCTTCTTGGGTAAGTTCTGTGCCAGCAATGTCGAGCATTAATGCGCCAATCATATTCGGTGTCCGTGTTGGAATTTTTAAGGAAAAACAATACCTGAATTCTGCAATGATTTGCTACACTTTGTCAGCAGAGAATATGATAAAACTACACGACATAAACATATTAAGTTGTTTAAGATTTTGAATCTATTCAATTCAGGTCGAAAACCAACACGGTAATATTGGTCTTAATACCAAGGAAGTACAAATTATTTATGAAACTTCAAACATTAGCTTGTGCCGTTGCGATTGCGACAGGTGGATTTTTTTTCACTCATGTGGTGAATGACGCAATTGCTGCCAATAATACAGAAGCAGTGAGCGCGGGTACTATTCAGCCCACACAAGAGCAAGCCTTGGTCTCACGTCAGCTTGCAACATTGGTAGACCGTCAACACTATTTAAATCAGCGTTTAGATGCCAATACATCTAACCGTATTTTAGATTTTTATATTGATAGTTTAGACGCTGAACATACGTTGTTCTTGGCATCGGATATTGAAAATTATAAAAAACGTTATGGTTCAACTTTTGGTGCAAATCTCAAAGCGGGCAATTTAACAGGGCCGTATGCGATTCATGCGCAATATCGTGAGCGCTTAAAACAGTTCTACACCTATATGTTGGAAGAGCTGAAAAAGCCACAGAATTTAAATCAACCGAATAACTACATCGAAACCGATCGTGAAAAAGCGCCATTCTTTAAATCGACAGAAGAACAGCGTGCGCATTGGAATAAAATGTTGGTCTCTCAGCTAATCAATTTAACCATCAGCAAAGAAGAAGAGAAAGCCAAACAGAAAGCGTTGAAAGATGATCCTGCTTTGGCAAATGGTCAAGATTTAACTGGTCCTGAAGATTTAACACCTGAACAGACTTTAACTAAGCGTTATACACGTCAGTTAGAGCGGATTAGTCGTTTAAAAAGCGATGATGTGCTTGATAAAACTCTGAATGCCATGATGCTGACGTATGATCCGCACAGTAACTATTTCCCACCTGTAGATGCGATGGAATTGAACCGTCAAACCACGCTGCAATTGGAAGGGATTGGGGTGTCGATTCGTCCTGAACGTGGCAACGAAGACTACACTAAAATTGAAACGATTGTAGAAGGTGGTCCAGCCAGCAAATCAGGACAAGTCAAGTCAGGTGATCGCATTGTTGGTGTTGCCCAAGATGGCGACAAAATGGTGGATGTGATCGGTTGGCCGAGCAATGAAATTGTCGGACTGATTCGTGGTAAACGTGGCACCAAAGTGACTCTACGTTTATTGGGTGCTGGTGCGTCCATGAATCAAGCGCGAAATGTCACAATTGTACGTGATGTGATTCAAGAAGAAGATGCAGGCGTGCGTTCACGTACCGTTGAAATTGAGCGTGATGGCAAAAAGCATAAGTTCGGTGTAATTGAAATTCCATCGTTTTACTTGAACTATCGTGCACGTCGTGCAGGTACAGACTACCGTTCTGTGTCAGAAGATACCAATAAAGCCTTAAAAACTTTAGATGCTCAAAATGTTGAAGGTATCATCATTGACTTGCGTAACAACCCTGGTGGCTCACTTGAAGAAGTGGCACGTATGCTTGGTCAAGTGATTAAATCAGGTCCAGTGGTGCAAATCCGTGATGGCAATGGCAATGTCAGCGTGTTTGAAGATGATGATGGGGGCGCGCAAACTTATGCAGGTCCATTGGCAGTATTGATTAACTTGGCTTCGGCGTCTGCAAGTGAAATTTATTCTGCTGCGATTCAAGACTATGAACGTGGTGTGGTGATTGGTAGCACCACAACGGGTAAAGGAACAGCGCAGGTACAACTTGACTCTTTAGCCTATGGTCAAGCAACCTTAACGCAACGTAAATTTTACCGCGTGACTGGCGGCAGTACCCAAAATAAAGGGGTCGTGCCTGATATTAAGTTGGTTGATATTTACAATGAAGAGTTTGGTGAACGTAAAGCGAAAAATGCTTTACAGTGGGATACCATTCCTACAGCACCGTTTAAACGTGAAGGCTCGATCCAAGCCTATGTTCCCGATTTGATTAAGTCATCTCAGCAACGTGTCAGCATTGATCCGCAATTTAAATATTTAGAGCAACGTACTGCGATTGCGAAAAAGACAGAAGAGCAAAAGCGTGTGGTGCTTGACTTAGCGAAGCGTAAAGCCGAGCTGTTGGCACTAGAGCAAAAGTCTTTGGATGCTGAAAATCAGCGTCGTAAAGTGGTGGGTCAAAAACCTTATGCCAACTGGGAAAGCTACCAAGCGTCTATGGATGCATTGGTGGAGGCACGTGCAAAAATGAAGGCAAACCAACGTCCAGCACTGCCTGAAGAAGAAGTCTTTGTGACGGAAGCAGCAAACGTGCTAATGGACTATGCCAAATTACAAGGCAAAACGCATACAACAACAGCCAAAAAGTAAGTAATTCATCCATAAATAACATTGAGATGATTGCTTGAGTTTTTGACAGAAAAGATGAATTTATCCATTGAGAAATAGCGAGCTACGGCTCGCTATTTTTTTTGTGAGTAGGGCGGTGTTCGATTTAAATCTAGAAAGCAATCTATAAATGATTCTAACGTATTCATTTTATTATGATTAGAAACTGTTCTAAAATAATAAACACCTGATGCAATTTTTATCAAAAGCTTAAGTTTTAGTGAACTTCATCAAGCTTTATTTTTTTAAATTAATCAGTTGCTTAAAATCTTGAAAGAAAGACTTGACCATTACCGTAGACTAATAGATTCTAAGAGAAAATAAGTAAGTAATTGAAAATGTAACAAGTTAAAGGGAAGAGATAGATTGGGTAATTCGGTTAAAGAAAGTGCCACGATAACCTAAGCGGAACGCTTGATATGACCCATATTCATTATGATTACAATCTGGTCGTTGGTTCAATCGTAGTTGCATTATTAAGTTGTTACTTAGCTGTTTCACTCGAACAAATGTTGTTCCGTGGAACACGACCAAGATATGAAAATGTCATTTTATTATTCAGCGGTGCAATTTTAGGTGCTGCGATTTGGTGCATGCATTTTGTAGGCATGATGGCCAGCCATTTACCTTCAAATCATAGTTTTGATACCAGTCTTACTCTGACATCCTATTTTATTGCCTTTGTCGCGTCCACTTTTGCCGTGTGGTTAACCACACGACTGACGCTACCATTTCCTCGTTTAATTTTAGGCTCAGTTTTAATGGGGTTAGGCATTTCCGGAATGCATTACACGGGGATGCTGAGTTTAGACGTTCAGGGTTATGAGCAACGATACGAACCTTTAATTGTTATCTGTTCAATTTTAGTTGCGATCTGTGGCTCGTGTTTGGCATTTTGGCTAACGTTTAAAAATAAATACTCGCCAAAACGTAACATCATGAATGCTTTTGTTGCGGTTATGCTGACTTTTAGCATTGTCGCTATGCATTATATTGGTATGGCAGCTGTTGATTTTGTACCGCTAAACTCGATGGATGTATTGGTTGCGGCTCAAATTAACCATAATTTATTGCTATTTATTGTCTTATTTGTCACCAGTTTATTGTTGATGGCGGCCTTTAGCGTTGCAGTACTTGAGCAACGTTTAGAACATCGCAGTTTGCAGTTGATGCGCGCAAATCGAGAACTAGCCAATCAAGCTGTACAGGACAATTTGACCCGTTTACCTAATCGACTATTTTTGGCTGAATATGCACATTTTCTATTTACAGAGCATCGCTTAAGACAAGATAAAATTGCTTTTATTTATATTGATATCGACCGTTTTAAAGCGGTCAATGATGTGTTTGGACACCATGTGGGTGATCAACTACTGATTCAAATTGCTACGCGTATTCACCGTTTAATTAATGATAAAGCCAAATTGCTACGAATCGGTGGGGACGAGTTTCTGATTGTGCTTGAGTCGGCAAGCAATGACTCTGCCACAGCAATGTCTGAAAAAATATTGGAATTGATGCAAGAAAGCTTTTTGATTGCAGGTAAGGAAATTAACATTTCAGGCAGTATTGGTATTGCGATGTACCCTGAACATGGTGCGAACTTACAAGACCTACTGATCAATGCAGACACCGCAATGCTGAGTTCGAAGTATCAGGGGCGTAATACCTATTCATTTTTTAATTATACTGCCGACCAATTTGAAGAAAAAAGTCAGACGAAACTGATCAATGATTTATATAAAGCGGTAGAAGAACAACAGTTTATCTTATTTTATCAGCCAAAATTTAATGCCGTTGATCGTGAAATTTGTGGGGTTGAGGCCTTAATTCGTTGGAATCATCCAACTCTAGGTATGCTGACGCCAAATAAGTTTATCAATGGTGCAGAAAAAACTGGACTGATTATTGCCATGGGCTATTGGGCGCTTGAAGAAGCCTGTAAGCAAATTCAGCACTGGGAAAAGCTGAATATGCCGCTGTATCCGATTGCGGTCAATTTATCAGCGATTCAGTTTGAACATAAACATTTATTTAGTACCTTAGAGTCGCTTTTTGCACGGTATGAAATTAACCCGTCACATTTAATTATTGAAATTACCGAGTCAACTGCGATGCATCATATCGATGCCAGTATCGTAACTTTTGAACATTTGAGAAAGATGGGAATTAAAGTTGCGATTGATGACTTTGGTACGGGACATTCAAGTTTCTTGTATTTAAAAGAACTGCCTGTAGATGAGCTGAAAATTGACCGTGAGTTTATCCGTAATTTGAGCGTCGGTTCTAAAGAAGAAATTATTTTAGAAAGTATTATTCACTTGGCAATTCGACTGGGTTTAACGGTCACTGCAGAAGGTGTAGAGACAGAACAACAAGCAGAAATTTTAAAACGTTTAGGTTGCCAACAGTTGCAGGGATATTTGTTAGGAATGCCGATGCCAGTGGCACAGCTTGAAGAACGTATGAAAATGAAAGTTGAATAAAGTCCTCGTAGTCTGATCGCATTGCCAATGAGTGAGAAAAAAAAGACAGAGAAATGCGTTATATCGTCGATAAAAACAGGTCGTCATCCAATGTAAAACATCAAGACACACCACGCTAAGATTTTGACTCAACCCGATGTGGTTGATTATTTTTAATGGTCAATCTGATACAATATCGCCAATTTTCCATATTGATCAGATCTGATCTTTTGCACTGCGAGTTTTGCAGTAGGTGTCTTTCATGAGTTTTAAAGAAGAATTAGCGACACAGGTCGCTCAGCGACGTACTTTCGCTATTATTTCCCACCCCGATGCCGGTAAAACCACAATGACAGAAAAACTGTTGTTATGGGGACAGGCGATTCAGGTTGCAGGTATGGTAAAAAGCCGTAAATCTGATCGTGCGGCAACGTCTGACTGGATGGAAATGGAAAAAGAACGTGGTATTTCGATCACCACTTCTGTTATGCAGTTCCCGTTTAAAGACAAGATGATTAACTTGCTCGACACCCCAGGGCATGAAGACTTTTCTGAAGATACCTACCGTACATTAACCGCTGTTGACTCTGCGCTTATGGTGATTGATGGTGCAAAAGGTGTCGAAGACCGTACGATCAAATTGATGGAAGTGTGTCGTATGCGCGACACGCCGATTATTTCATTCGTCAACAAAATGGACCGTGAAATTCGTGAGCCATTAGAACTTCTTGATGAAATCGAAAACGTTTTAAAAATTAAATGTGTTCCGATTACTTGGCCACTGGGCACAGGTCGTGACTTTGCCGGTGTATTTAACCTACTCGAAGAAAAATTCTACGTTTATAAGGCAGGTTTCGGTTCAACAATTACGGATATTGAAGTCCGTGATGGCTATGACTATGCAGATTTGCGTGAAAAAGTCGGTGATCTCGCTTGGGCTGCATTTGAAGAATCATTGGAATTGGTTCAAATGGCCAATGAACCTTTAGACCGTGATGAATTTTTGGCAGGTCGTCAAACGCCAGTGTTGTTTGGTACGGCACTCGGTAACTTTGGTGTAGACCATGTTTTGGATGCATTTAGTCAATATGCGCCTGAACCTAAAGCACATCCAACTCAAGACCGGAAAGTTGAAGCGACTGAAGAAGGCTTCACTGGTTTCGTCTTTAAAATTCAAGCCAATATGGATCCAAAACACCGTGACCGTATTGCATTCATGCGTATCTGTTCAGGTAAGTATGAAAAAGGCTTAAAAATGAAACATGTGCGTCTAGGTAAAGATGTGCGTATTAGTGATGCTTTAACGTTCCTTGCTGGTGACCGTCAGCACCTTGAAGAAGCATGGCCGGGCGACATTATCGGTTTGCATAACCATGGTACGATTCAGATCGGCGATACCTTCACTTCGGGTGAAGATTTACACTTTACCGGTATTCCTCACTTCGCCCCTGAAATGTTCCGTCGCGTGCGTTTAAAAGATCCTTTGAAGTCAAAACAGCTACAAAAAGGCTTAAAAGAACTTTCAGAAGAAGGGGCGACTCAGGTCTTTATGCCGCAAAACAGTAATGACTTAATCGTGGGTGCTGTGGGTGTGCTTCAGTTTGAAGTGGTGGCATATCGTCTGAAAGAAGAATACAAAGTGGATTGTATTTATGAGCCTGTAAGTATCAATACCGTACGTTGGGTATCGTGTGATGACGAGAAAAAATTCAACGAATTTAAGAAAAAAGCACACGACCAATTGTCTGTCGATGGCGGTGGTCATTTAACTTATCTTGCACCAAGTCGTGTGAATTTACAGTTAATGCAAGAACGTTATCCGGATATTGTGTTCAGTAATACACGTGAACACTAAGTTGTTCTTTTACAGAAATAAAACAGCTTCTTCGTGAAGCTGTTTTATTTTGTGGTAGAGTTTTTAAATCCATACATTACGCAATCATTTGGTCGTTTAGGACATCATGAAAAAATTCAAGGATGCTACAGTTTTTGCACTTTTGGGGAGTGTTTTGCTGCTCAGTGCATGTGATTCAGGAAAAGAAAACAAAGCGACAAAGCCGGCCGATGATGGCGCTTCTGAAGCGGTCGTGATCAATCCAGATGTTTTGCCCTATTTAAATATCCAAGAGCAAGCAGCAAAAATTGCCAAACCGTTTTGTGAAAATAAAAGTTGTATTGATTTAGAGATACAAACCATTCAGACCGTAGATACATGGTTGAATGGCTGGATTGAAAAGAATCAGGCCAGCGTCGTACAAGATCAAATTGCATTAAAGCAAAATATGAATCTGCAACAAGCCGTCGATGCGTATGTGAAAAAATCAGATGCTTGGCAGGCAGAGTTTAAAACCAATAAAGCCTACGAATTGGCCATGTACACACGAGTTCCTTATCAACGGAATCAATATGTGTTGCTGCAAATCGGTGTTGATACCAAGCAGGAAAATATCACGGTCAAAGAGCGGTATTATTTTTTTGTGGCAGACCGCCGTGCGAAAAAGAATCTTAAACCTTTAGATGTTATTGATGCAAAGCAACAGCAAAATATGGATGCTATTGTGCAACAAGCCTATAGCAAATGGTTAGATGAACAAGAGGTGGATGTCAAAAAATCGGCACCGAAAAAACTCTATTGGGGCCAAGCAGATTGGTTCTTTGATCAAGAAGGTGTCGGTTTGCATTACCGTACTGATGAAATTGTCAAAGATGGTAAACAACTGGATATTTATCTCAGCAAAGCACAAACACAACAAGTATTGAAAGCTGACGTTTATCAGCATATGTTCTAATCAACGAAAGTATTTAATTTGATGAAATATTTACCAAAATAAATATCAATTATTCGAAATGAAAGGTTGAAGCAATGGTGCAAAAAAATAAAATTTGGGTAAGCTCAATATTGGCAGTTTCTGTTGCATTCACGGCGTGTCAGCCACAACAAGCTGAACCTGAAAAAAAGCCAGATCAAGCAAAAACTGAACAGCCAGATTTGAGTGCAAAACTGATTGGTGATGCGGAAAAATTACAACTGAATTTACCTGAATGTGATGGCGGGGTCTGTCCTGAAATTTCAGTTGAACGCTTAAACAGTAATCAAGCCTTTATTGATGACTTTATTGATGCGGAAATTCTAAAACAGTTAGGTGAAATTCTATCTGTATCGCCTTTAGAAGATAAAACGCTGAGTACTGATGCTCCCGCTGCAAGTGAAGTTCCTGCAGCGTCTGAAGCAAAATCTGCTTTGGCAAAGGTTGAAACGCCCAAATTAAAATTGGAAAAAGCCACGCAGCCTTACATGCAAGCGTTCTTAAATTTAGATAAAGAGTTGAAATCTTTAAGCGCCAATCAGCAAATCAGTTTGATGATTAAACCTAAAATATTGAATGCTGAAAAACCCTTGGCAACAGTGGTTTTAAATACCAGTTCATATTTAGGTGGAGCGCATGGTTCTTCTGCACAGCAATATTATAACTTCGATTTAAGCACTCAAAAATTGGTGCAGCTCAACGACATATTATTGCCAAATCAACGTGCTGAGCTTGAAAAGCGGGGCTATGAAGTATTTAAAACTTGGGTGAAAGATGCCAAGTTGGCAGACAATATTCAAGAATACGAACAGATTTGGAAATTTAAACTGTCTGATAATTTTTATCTGAGTCAGCAAGGTTTAATTTTGCAATATGCCGAATATGAAATTGGGCCGTATGTGGTGGGTTTACCACGTTTGACCATTCCGTATGATCAATTGCAAAGTGTATTGAAAAAGCAATATCTACCTCCAGTTGAAGCTGTTGAAGCCTCAGCCGCAAAAGCAAATTAATTAGTTCAATGACTTACTCATTGTTTGATACGCATACGCATTTTGATGTTCCCGATTTTGACGCTGATCGGGAACAGTTGGCGTATGCTGCCAAACAGGCGGGTGTCGATGCGTTAGTATTGATTGGTTTTGTACAGTCACGTTTTCAAGATTTGCTGCATACCCAAGAGTTTTTAGCTCGTTTATCCAATGTTCCAAAAAGCTATTTAGCTCCCGGCTTACATCCGTTTTATATTGAGCAACATCGTACAGAACATTTGTTCGATGTGGAACAGCTGCTAAAGCAGCATGATTGTGTCGCTATCGGTGAAATAGGTTTAGATACCTTTTTGAAACAGTATAAGCAGCCTGAACTTTTTCAAAAGCAGCAGCAGTATTTTTCCGCACAACTTGAGTTAGCACAGCAGTTTGATAAACCTATTTTGCTGCATATTCGCAAATCCCATGCGGAGGTACTTTCGATGTTGAAAAAGCATCAATTTAAGCTCGGTGGTATTGCACATGCATTTAGTGGTGGTGTTGAAGAAGCGAAGGCATTTACCAAGCTAGGTTTTAAAATTGGTGTAACAGGGCAAATCACCAATCCCAATGCAAAAAAATTACAGCAAGTGGTTCAGACTTTAGGGGCGGCACATTTGGTCTTAGAAACTGACTGTCCAGATATGACCCCCTTATGTTGTCAGCATTCGACAGAAGGGCGTACTCGCAATACGCCTGTTAATTTGCCCTATGTATTGCAGGGTTTGGCTCAGAGCTTAAACCGTACTGAATCTGAGATTGCAGATATATTATGGAAAAATTCATTACAAGCATTGCATCTGGACGCTTAAGGGCCAACAAATATGACGCCGCTTGATTGAATCTGGTTTTTATTCGCATTATGCATGCAATGATGGTTTTCTAAAAAAAGGCGCATTATGCAATTTCTAAAATGCTTTAGACTTGGCATTATGCTGTTAAATTATTTTGAGTGAGTTTCACATGGCACAAGGACTATTGGCTGGCAAACGCTTTTTAATTGCGGGTATTGCAAGTAAGTTATCAATCGCATTTGGTATTGCGCAAGCTTTACATCGCGAAGGTGCAGAACTGGCTTTTACTTATCCAAACGAAAAATTAAAAAAACGTGTAGATGATTTTGCTGAACAATTTGGTTCAACTTTAGTTTTCCCATGTGATGTCGCAGTGGACGCTGAAATTGATACCGCTTTTGCTGAACTTGCTAAACATTGGGATGGTCTAGATGGTGTTGTGCATTCAATTGGTTTTGCACCGGCACATACTTTAGATGGCGATTTCACTGATATTACCGACCGTGAAGGGTTTAAAATTGCTCACGACATCAGCGCATATAGCTTTATTGCGATGGCTCGTGCGGCAAAACCTTTATTGGCTGCACGTCAAGGTTGCTTATTGACGCTGACTTACCAAGGTTCTGAACGCGTAATGCCAAACTATAACGTTATGGGTATGGCAAAAGCGTCACTAGAAGCAGGCGTACGTTATTTGGCTACAAGTCTTGGTGCTGAAGGTATTCGTGTAAATGCGATTTCAGCAGGTCCGATTCGTACCTTAGCGGCTTCAGGGATTAAATCTTTCCGTAAAATGTTAGACCTAAATGAAAAAGTTGCACCGCTTAAACGCAATGTCACCATTGAAGATGTCGGTAATGCAGCATTGTTCCTTTGCTCACCTTGGGCAAATGGTATTACAGGTGAAATTTTGTATGTTGATGCAGGCTTTAATACTGTAGGTATGAGCGCTGACTTAATGATGGATGCTGAGTAATTTGCTCCTCCCTTTTTAAAAGGGAGGGTGGGAGGGATTTTGTTAAGTAGAAGTAAATCCCCCTCATATCCCCTTTTAGTAAAGGGGGGGGAAGCTAAAAAGCAATAAAAAAGACCGCAAAAGCGGTCTTTTTTAGATTTGAAGATAAGCGATTAAGCTTGGCCTTCAGCAGCAGTTTGCGCACGTTGCAAATTCGCTTCGAATTCAGCATCGAAGTTAATTGGTGTAAGCAATAATTGTGGGAAGCTGCCTTTAGTAACCATATCGTTCACAGCTTCACGTAGGAATGGGAACAAGATATTTGGGCAGTAAGCACCAAGAATGTAAGGAAGACGTTCTTCTTCAACGCTATCGATTAGGAAGATACCTGCTTGAGTAACGTCAACGATAAATGCAGTGTCACCGGCATTGTTCGCTTGAACGACAACTTTCAGTGAAACTTCGAAGTGTGTTGGATCAACTTTTTCTGCAGAAGAAGAAAGATTGATATTTAGTTCAGGCTGCCATTCTTTAGTAAATACTTGAGCCCCAGGTACTTCGAAAGAAATATCTTTAGTATAAATACGCTCTAATGCCAATTGTGGTTGAGCTTGTTGTTCTTCACTCATTGTTTATTCCTTAATATGAGGTGACGATTTATGTTTAAAATTAAGATAGCATGCCGTCGAGTTTGCCTTCACGCTCTAAAGCATAAAGTTGGTCAAAACCGCCAATAAACTGATCATTAATAAAAATTTGAGGAACGGTACGGTGGTTGGTGCGTTGCATCAATTCAACACGTACTTCAGGCGCTTCATTTGATAAATTAATTTCTTTATAAGCCACGCCTTTACGCTCTAGGAGCTGTTTTGCACGAATGCAGTAAGGACATACAGTTGTTGAATAAATCGTAACTTCAGCCATGTTAATCTCCTAAGAAGCGCTTATTTGCTTTTAACTAGAGGTAAGCCCTGAGCTTTCCAGTTGCTAATGCCGCCGTCTAAACGGTATGCATCTGCATGACCGACTTGTTGCAATGCAGAACCTGCCACTTGACCAAGGTTACATACAAAAACCAACGGGCGATCAGAAGTTTTTAACTCTTCAATATGTTTTGTAATTTGGCTATATGGAATATTACGGCTACCGCTAATATGACCTTCGCGGAAGTCTTTCGCATCACGTAAGTCAATCAATTGAGCATTTTTAGCTTTAACTAAAATCCCTAAAGATTGAGGTGAAATTTTGCGACCATTACGCTGGCCTTCAAGAATAAAGAACAGCACGACCAATACAGCCAGCGTTCCAAATAAGAAGGGGTGATTCCCCATAAATTCGAACCAACGTTCCACAATTCACCTAACTACAATTTTAAATTGCCAAGAGTATAGCCCATAAATATGGTGATCAAAATCACCCCTTCAAGGGCATGAACAGAATAAAAATTAATTTTTTTGCTGCGCTTCCGTGATTTCGTCGATCAGACGTAAATAACTGTCTAATCGGCGCGGTAAAATTTCGCCATTTTGAGCCGCCATTCTAAGTGCACATTGCTTTTCATGTTTATGCGTACAGTTACGGAACTGACAATAACCCAAATGTGATTCGATCTCAGGGAAACCTTGCTGAACTTTTTCCAATTCTAGGTGCCATAAACCAAATTCACGGATTCCTGGTGAATCAATCAATGCAGAACCTTCACCAAACGCAATTAAGCGCGTAGAGGTGGTGGTGTGCTGACCGAGCGCGGAGTTTTCCGAAATAATATTGGTTTTTTGCGCAGCATCCGGAACAATGGCATTAATTAAAGTGCTCTTACCAACCCCAGACTGACCTACAAATGCGACAGTTTCACCAGAAAGTCGAGCAGAAAGTGCGCTTAAGTCACCATCAGATTGGGTTTGCATGACCTCATAGCCCAAGTCACGATATTCTTGTAATAGCGTTAAGATCGGATCGTTGTCTTTAAGCAAGTCGGATTTATTTAAGACCAATAATGCTGGAATATCGGCATCTGCACAGGCCACCAAATAGCGGTCAATCAGACCTGGCGCTGGCTCAGGAAGTGGTGCAAATACAATCACAATCAGGCTGACATTGGCTGCGACAGGTTTCACTTTGTGATAACGGTCAGGGCGTGTTAGTAAAGATTGGCGTGGATGAATCGCGGTAATAATCCCTAAACCTGTGATCGGGTCAGCTTGCCATTTGACACGGTCACCCGTCACCAATAATTCGAGATTGGTACGGGTATGGCAGCGCCAAACACTGCCTAATTCGATGGGTTTCCAATGTGGTTCAGGTTCACCAGCTTGCACAATAGGTTTTTCAGGATGTTGGTCGGGTGTAGACAGCGCTTGAACTTCAAGTTGACGACCATAATGTTGGACGACCAAACCTTCCAAATCTGCAGAAGTATCGATTTCTTCCTGACGAGATTTATGTTGCTTCTGAATGCGACGTTGCTGCTGTTCAGTCAGTCGGCGCTTACGAATTAAAGCCATTCATATCCTAAAAAACCGTGAAAACTAGATGGCAAAAATAGCATGAAAGCAGGGTCTATTTACAGCGCAAGCCCAATAAATTTGCTACTATGTTCATTTTTACAGCCTAATAAGATTGCACATTTATGAGCAGCACACCTGATACACGCCTGATTTGGATTGACCTTGAAATGACAGGTCTAGATACAGATAACGACCAGATTATTGAAGTTGCAACAATTGTGACGGATGATAATTTAAATATTCTGGCGGAAGGGCCTGTGCTTGCGGTACATCAGTCTGACCGTGTGCTCAATGCAATGGATGAATGGAATACTCGCCAACATGGTCAATCAGGCCTAATCGAACGTGTACGTCGTAGTAAATTGACAGCACAAGATGCTGAACAGCAAACTTTAGAATTTTTGAAAAAATGGGTGAATCCAAAATCATCACCAATGTGTGGTAACTCAATTTGCCAAGATCGTCGTTTCTTGCATCGTTTAATGCCTGAAATGGAACAATACTTCCACTACCGTAATCTCGATGTATCATCAGTGAAAGAATTGGCGAAACGCTGGCGCCCAGAGATCATGGGGGGCTTGAAGAAAAATGCCTCGCATTTAGCAATGGATGATATCCGTGACTCGATTGCAGAGCTCAAATACTACCGTGAATATTTCTTTATTATGAATAAAGACTAAGGTTGTAAGATCGAAAAAGAGGCGAAAGCCTCTTTTTTTTTATCCAAGATATTTTCTCTATCGTTGATAGATGTTGGCTTGATGAATCTCGAGAAAACTTGCAGGCTGAGCTAAATCAGTGAAGCCAAATTGACGATATAAACCATGTGCATCCGCCGTTGCAAGTAACATGCGTCTTAGATCTGCGGCGCCACATTTTTCAAATAAAGTACTCACAATTAATTTTGAATAGCCTTTGCCTCGATGCTCATCGGCGACATAAATATCGGCTAAATAAGCAAAAGTTGCATAATCCGTAATAGCACGACCAAAACCGATGAGTTCATCATCGAGAAGTAAGGCCACGGCCAAAGAGTTTTCAATCGCTTTTTTCACCACATGTTTTGGAATATCTTTTGACCAATAGGTATGGCTTAAAAAGCGATGCACGGTGTCTAAATCCATTTCATTTTTGTCATCGGTAATTTTTAAATTATTTGGCAGAGGATGGATGTCCATGGCAATACACACTTGAGTTTTAGATCTATGGTTATACTTTTTAAAGCAGATCTCCGTTCGCTGTAAATGTTTATTTTGATGGATTTAGACCTGATGTGAATGCCGCTCTGTTGCGCTGACTGCTGAATTGCGTTTTATCAAAGAAAAAAAGCAGTGAATTTGCTAAAATGGCGGCTCATTTAACACAGCCTCCAAACCTATGACTGAACTGCTCCAAGATGATGAATATGACCGCCGTTTTGCTGGCGTAGCCAAAATATATAGTGATGAAAGTTTTCATCATTATGAAAAAAGTCATGTCATGGTGATTGGGATCGGTGGAGTAGGCTCATGGGCGGTCGAAGCTTTAGCGCGTACAGGTATTGGTGAGCTAACCTTGGTCGATATGGATGTAGTTGCTGCATCGAATATTAATCGACAATTGCCTGCCATGAGTACGACACTGGGACATGAAAAAATTGAAGTGATGGCAGAGCGCTGCCGTGCGATCAATCCCAGAATCAAAATAAATTTGATTGATGATTATCTCACGCCTGAAAATGTCAAAGAAATTTTGGCAGGTGCTCCTGACCTAATTTTAGATTGTATTGATGACGTGAAGGCCAAATTTGCCTTAATGCTACATTGCCGTTTTAATAAAATTCCGTTGATCGTTTCCGGTGGAGCAGGGGGTAAACTTGATCCGCTGAAAATCCGAGTCGCAGATTTATCAAGAACAGAGCAAGACCCGATGTTAGCCAAATTGCGCACACAATTACGCGGCAAAGGCATTTGTAAAAAGCCGAAAGAAAAGTTTGGGATTACCTGTGTTTATTCGATTGATAATCCATTTTCCAGTGCTGATGTTTGTCCAAGTGCAGGGCTACGCTGTGGTGGATATGGTTCAGCAGTAGTGGTGACGTCCAGCTTTGCGATGGTGGCTGTGTCAGAGGTGCTCAAAAAACTTGATGCAAAACGAGCAAAAGCATGACAGCTATCTCATTTTGAAAAAAATAAAGCACCGAATTCGGTGCTTTTTTTGTATATAGAATTAAAATCAGACACAATGTTGGAATAATTAAAATATTGATTTTTTGGGGCGAGTATGTGGTTTTTACTGATACTAATTTTGGGGATGGGAGCACTTGCGTTTTGGATGTGGAAAAGACCCGATCCAGTAAAACGCGATCAGGCTAAAGCGGTTGGGCATGACTTGTGGATAGACCAATTAGATGCACAGCTGAAATTTGCAGAACGTTTAATGCTTGATGCACCAACCGACTATGCGCGTGCCTATGAGTTGTATCAAAATTTGGCCAAACAGCATGAAATTCCACAGGCCTATGTCGCTATGGGACAGATGCATTTACAAGGTTTAGGCCGAGAAGTCAGTGTGGAAAATGCGCTGGCTTTATTGGAAAAAGCCAATAGTTTAGGCAGCGATGATGCTGCATATGTATTGGGGCAAGTTGAAGAAGGTATCTATGGCGGTGTACCCAATCTTGAAAAAGCGCAGTATTGGTATCGACATGCGATTTCACGCGGTCATTTGGATGCGCAATATCGACTCGCCGAATTAAATCCAGAAGATCAGACACATGCCGAGCAGCAACATTTAGATTTGTTGCAAAAAAATGCGGACAATGGACATGCCAATTCACAGTATCAATTGGCACAGTTCTATTTAAAACAAGCCACGCCAAATATTGCTCTGGGATTGGAATATTTACTGAAAGCTGCCCAACAAGATCATATGGCGGCTATTCAGCAATTGCAGCAGTTCTATGCTCAAGGAAAGTATCTTGCGCAAAATGATAAAAAGTCATTGCAATATTTAAAGCGAGGATTGCTACTCGGGCACCAGCAGCAGTTGTATGAATATTATCAAGCAGTATTGATGGGTAGAATCGATGTCGATCAGCGTCAGCGGGTTTATCATGATCTTTTGCAGCAGGCCAAAGAGCACAAAGTTGCTGCAGCCAGCCGATTATTAGGTATTGCACATTTTCATGGTTGGTACTTGGAGAAGCAGGAAACTTTAGGTTTTCGCTTTCTGACCGAAGCTGCTCAACTTAAAGATGCTGAAGCGATTAGTCTTATTGCCGCACTGTATTTTGAAAAGTATTTGGTTCGTGATGATCCGCAAAAAGCATTTGAGTTATATCAAACAGCGTATCAATTCAAACCATTATTCATTAACCAAGTTGGTTTGGCCCTATGCAATCTACATGGGGTCGGTGTTGAGCGAAATATCAAGCAAGCGCAGCAACTTTTAGTTGAAGCGGCAAGACACTTAAATGATATGTCCATTACTTGTGTCGCCGATCAGAATTATGTGATTGGACGTTTTTATGCATTGCCAGAATATCCTTTACCACATCGTGATCAGTGTCTGAGTTATCTGGAAAAAGCCGCAGAACAAGGTTCGCAGGATGCTGCTTGGTATCTCTACCGTTTAGCCGTGGACAATATCTTGCCTGATCTACAGTTTGATGAAGCTCAAACCCAGCGAGCATTGTTGAAGGCGGCGAAATTAGGCCATCCTGATGCACTTACGCAACTAGGTCTAGTTAATTTAAAAGGACAATGGGGAACACAAGATTTCCAACAAGCGTTGCAGTATTTGTCGCAAGCGGCGGGATTAGGAAATGTGACTGCCTTGTACCAGCTTGGTGAAATGTCAGAACATGGTTTAGGTGTACAGCAAGATTTAACCCAAGCACATAGCTATTATGCACAAGCGGCTCAGGGGATGAATGCTGCGGCGTTAACGCGATTGGGCTATTTATATATTCATGGCATGGGCGTAGAGCGTGATCTTAAAATTGCACAGCAATATTTGGAAAAAGCGGCCTTGCAAGGCTATGTCGAAGCACAAGAACAATTGGAGAATATTCACGCATTTTTAAATGCCAATTAATCGTGATGCAAGGCAGTAAGGTGGTATGAAGAGACCTGAAGTTTAGTTTGATGGTCTCTATATTTTTTTAATGCAGAAATAAATAGAGTAAAAATAACATAAAGAATTGATGTGAAAATTTGAATTTTTACTTACATAAAACCCAACAAAGCAGGCAGTTTATGCCTAGAAAAATATGAGTTTTTTTGATTAAATACCCCGCATATTTTATAAAAATCTGATTTTAGATAATAACGATGCTGAACAATATTTATTCTGCACTTGAGAAATTGGGCATTAGTCCACAAAAACGTGCCTTGCATATTCAATTTTCCAATACCACGCTGAATGAACAAGTATTCTTGCAACGTATTGATGGGGAACATGCCTTAAGTGAAGGTTTGAATGTTCAGCTCATCTGTCTCTCAACTTCTGCCACGCTCGAACTGAAACAATTTATTGGCACGCAAGTCGCAATCGATCAGGTGACCGATGCTGGACAACTTTTCCGTATTACCGGGATCATTACAGAAGCATTTCAAGGCCAAAGTGATGGTGCATTAACGCTATATAAGTTGACCTTAGAAGATGCAACAGCACTATGGCATAAGCGTCGTAATAGCCGTGTGTTTATGAATAAATCGGTCAAAGATGTGGTCGAGATTATTTTTAAGGAATGGCAAAAAAAGAGCCCACTTTTTGCAGCGAGCTTAAGTTTGGACTTAAGTGGCTTAAAAAAAGAGTATGACGTTCGACCATTCATGATGCAAAGTAATGAAACCGACTATGATTTTATTACTCGCTTACTACGCAGTGAAGGCATTCATTGGTTGGTTGATGAAGCTCAATCTTTTGTAACATCGTCTGTGACACCCATAGCAGCTCAAAAGCTACGTTTGATTGATAATAATAGTCAATATCAAGCTTTGGAGCGACGTAATATCCGTTTTCATCGCAGTAGTGCGACTGAAAAAAATGACAGTATGACCAGTTTTATCGGTCAGCGCAGTCTGCAACCAACGTCGGTACATGTACAACGATGGCAAGCGGATGTGCTTGAACAGGACGAGGGTGGTGGTGCAGTACAAAGCAAGCATCTACATAGTCAAAATCAAAATAATGCGAGCTTAAGTTTAGAGCAGGCATGGCATGTGAGCCCTGCCTGGATACAAGATCTGAATGGTGAAGATGCTGCAACAGCTTCTAATAGTGCTCAAGTTGAACGTCTCAATCAAAATTTTAGTGATTATTATGCGGCTCAAGCCAAACAATTTATTGCTAAAAGTACCGTGCGTGATACACAAGTTGGTTACTGGTTCAAATTGGATGAGCATCCAGAGATTGACCAGCATCGTGGTGCCGATCAAGAATTTTTGATTTTATCCAAGTCTTTTTATAACCAAAATAATTTACCCAAAGACTTAACCGATCAAGTTACACAACTGATCCATCAAAGTCAGTGGCAAGTCAAACAAAGCGAGGCGGATGAACGCCAAGCCAATACCTTGGCTTTGCAACGTCGAAATATAACGACCGTCCCTGAATTTAATCCGCTCACACATCGACCAGTAACACATCCACAGCGTGCTAAAGTTGTGGGTCCTGCTGGTGAAGAAATCCATGTGGATGAATGGGGACGGATAAAAGTCCGTTTCCTATTTACCCGTTCCGATGATCATGGTCATGATGGCGGTGCAGGTGCGAACAATAATGACACAGACTCGGCTTGGGTCGATGTACTGACCCCTTGGGCCGGCGAAGGCTATGGAGCGCGCTTCTTACCTCGAGTTGGTGAAATAGTTGTCGTTGATTTCTTTGATGGCAACATTGACCGACCTTTTGTCGTGGGTCGTATTCATGAAGCGCAGCGTAGTCCCACTAAATTTGACAATAAAGGACAATTACCAGATACCAAAAAACTCGCGGGAATTCGTTCTAAAGAAGTGGCGGGAGAGGGATTTGGTCAATTACGCTTTGATGACACCACGGGACAAATTAGTACGCAGTTGCAAAGTAGCCATGGTGCAACACAACTGAATTTAGGTCATTTAAGTCATCCTAAAGAAAAGGCTGAGAGTGAAAGTCGGGGTGAAGGTTTTGAGCTGCGGACCGATCAATGGGGGGCAGTACGAGCTGGACAAGGTTTGTTGGTGTCGACACATCAGCAAGCACAGGCAGGTGGGGTGCATTTAGCGAGCAATGAAGCCCATACTCAAATTGAAAGCGCATTGAATAATGCTAAAGGGCTGAGTGATGTAGCGAAAAACCAACAGACCGACCCGCTTGAAGTATTGGAGAGTCTTCAAGCCTTTATTAAGGTGTTAAGTCAGGATGATCAGCAAAAAGCTGCCGAGTTTAAATCGGCCATTATGGTCTTGGCCTCACCCAATTCGATTGCTTTAAGCAGTAATGAAGATATGCATGTATCTGCAAATGGTCAAATCAGCCAAACTGCAGGCGATAGTATGAATATTTCCACACAAAAATCCTTAATTGGCCATGCAGGTAAAAAAATCAGTTTATTTGCAGCACAAGATGGTTTACGTGCATTTGCTGGCAAAGGAAAAGTTGAAATTAAGGCACAGTGCGATGGCTTGGATCTGATTGCACGTAAGGGCATTCAGATTATTTCAACCGAAGATACGGTATATATCACCAGCCCTAAAGAGATTAATTTAACTGCGGGTGGTTCGCAGATCAAACTAAATGCTTCAGGTGTATTTCCAACCACAAGTGGAAAATTTGAGGCGAAAGCGGGGCAGCATAAATTCATACCTGGTCAAAAAATTATTAAAGAAATACCTCAGTTACCTATTTGTAAAATGAGGGTTGCCGGTGCTGCAGCAAAAGGTGATGCAGCGGTGGAGTTGGGTTAATGTTTTTAAATTCATATGAACCCATGGACGAAATTGAATTTGATTATGCAATAATTGATCTTAACTTAAATGCCGATTATTTTTCAGATGTAAAGGATAAATTAATTTCACTTGCACCAGATTATGCAAAAAAAACTGAAAACTCTTTTCCTTATTTATTGAGAATAAATCAGTTGGATTCTGTTTTTTATAATAAAATAAAAGAGTCTGATAAGGTGAAAGTAAAACAAGGTATTAATCCATTTTTTTTGTTTATGTTTAAAAGTATTCCCACTAGAGAGCCCGATATTTTTAATCATTTAAAAAACATATTGGTTTATGTTAGGAATGAAAAAAAATATTTATATCGTTATTATGATCCACGTGTGTGGATGTTATTAAATTTTTTTGAATCAACAGACTTTTTTGAAATCAATAAGTATTTTAGAAATATAAAAATTGGTTTTATGGGGGATTATTTTTTCTTTGAGAATAAAGCTAAAAATGCTGTAACATCTTCTATAGATTTTGCGTTTGTAGATGAAGTTAGTATGTGTAACAATGTTTTGATTTTATTGAATGAAGATATTGGATTTGAAAGGTATATTGAGAAAATAACTAAAATATTTTTTTATATAAAATTTTGTAAAAAAAATAATGTAAAAAACAAGAAGGATATAGTTTCTATTGTGTTTCACACTCTATTGCTTGGTGATGAGTATGTGAATACTAGATTTTTTAGAAAAATGAAAAATTCAATAAAAGGTTATGAGACGGAGAGTAAGTTACTTTCAAGTAAAGAATGGATGATTTTTTTTGATGAATATAAAGTTTTTGATAATGATTTAAGAAGTAAGGTGATGTATGACTACTGATAAATGCCCATACTGTGAAAGAGAGCAAGGTTTAAGAGTTTTTTTAAATCGATATATTTTAAGTAAAAATTTAGATGATAAATCTGAAATTAGTAATTTAAATAATTTGGAACAAGAGCGGTCTGTTATAAGAGAAATTATGTATGGCTTTGAAAGTGATGAAATTTCATCGGAATTAAAAAAGCCTACTAATCTTCCAAATAATATAATAAAAATGGAAACTATAAGTACTACGGTGTCAGGGAAAAGCAAAAATTTTTATAAAAATATATATGGTGATAAAAATGTTAAAGGATATGGTTTTAAAGGTAGTGTTTTAAGGAAAGGATATTTATATGTCTATATGGAACATATGGGGATAAGTGGTTGGCAGGAGTATGAAGTTTCAGATTCGGGGTTTTTAAAGCGAATAAATAATTTAAATTTTTTTAAAGTGGATAGTGAATTTAAAAGTGAAATTAAACAACAAAATGAACCTTGTTCACTTATTTCTCATAGAGCGGAATCACTCACGATAGTGGTACCAAAAGCATTAGATGCTTCTAATGTTTATTTTAAATACTCGGAATCACAATGGTCTAAGAAAACAAGAGAAAAAAATAGTAAAAATTATAAAAAAAATATGAATGTATTTAATGTGCCAGATTTTTTAAATGGTATGGAAAAACAAGGTGTTTTCCCAATTAGTTCCGGTATTACAAGTTTTTGCGTAGATAAATTAAGTGAAATTAATAAAGATGAAGTAGATGAAAAAGTAAGTTATTTAAATATTAATACTGTTGCGGGTAATGTATCAAAAAACATACAGGATATTAAATCGGCTTTATCATATTTGGCAGGTAAGGATTTAGAATATATTTTAAATGAGATGCCAGATCCAGATTCAGGTGAATTAAGTTCAAGTGACTATATTGAGAAAAAAAATGATCAATTAAAATCTGTGTTGTTATCTTCATCGATCAGTTTGTCAAATGTAAATGTGGAAGAAAAAGAAAATAACCCAGCACATACAAAAAGTATTTTTCAAAGTTATACGGAGGAAGAATTAAAACTTGCATTGAATGACGAGAAAAAAATGAGAATGTTGTTTGGTGCATTAGTAACTATTGATGATCCTGTAGGTATTGTGATGGACATTGGATCAAATATAGCAGATGTCTTAATGAGTGATTCTACATATACTGATTTAGAAAAAACTGCACATACATTAGAAATATTGAAATCTAATTTCGGTATAAATGATGATCCATATTATAATATTGATGAAATTCAAGAACAAATAAAAGCTAAAGAATTGAATTTAGCTTTAAACCCATATGGAGTTATTCCATCAGATTTTATGCAGGAGAAATGGGATGCAGAAAAATCTGAAGAGCAACTCTTAGCTGAAGAAAAGGAAAGAAAAAAGATACAACAAACGCGAAAAAATGAGGAATGGAATAATAAATATATTCAACACATCAATAGTCAAAAATTTGAAGAAAGTTTAAAAAGTTTACAGCAAAAAAAGAATGAGCAAGCGGCTATAGCTGATGCTCTAGATCAATTTGGATTAGAGTTTATTTCGAAGCCTTATTTGTCAGATCATTTTGCATTTAACTTTGAAAAAAATAATGTAATTGATTGTCTTACATTAGGTGAGTGTGTGAATTACATTCTAGAAAGTTGTAAAATTGGTCCACAAATGAATCAATATATGGGGAAATATTTATACAAAACAGAGGACAATAATAATTATTTTTTAAACTTTTTAGCGCTTAATTCAGATCAAATTAGGCAAAAAACTAACGCAAAAATCAATAAGCTTTTGTCAGAAAATCTAAATGGCGTAATAGCTACCCAGCCTTTTGGAGATTTAATTAATGCATTTAATGGTTATTTATCAAAAATAAAATCTGAAGATGTTAAATATACTTTATTGAGTAATATTGCGAGAGGTTTTTTAAATGTCACTGGATTACAACCACCGAATAATCAAAAGATAAACCCAATCGCACCGATGATGATTTCGATTTTTACACTTTCCGATATTGAATATGAACGTGTACATTTTAAAAGCTTGAGTGATTTTAATACAAAAATGCGACTCTATTATTCTTCGCATTTTAATTTGATAGGGCAACATAATAAAATTGGAGCCTATATTAAAGACAGTGAATGGAAACAGTTATATAAGTTGTTTGAAAAACAAAAATATATCGATATTCCAAAATTAGAAGTGAATAAGGATGTGCTGAATAAGTTACCCGCAGGACTAAGGACTGCTATCATCAAGCATGGAGAATTGTTAAAAGCAAAAAATAACGAAGTACGCGTTTCTGGTATTGCTCCAGATGCGATTGAAGAAAAACCAACAGCTGAATTTTTAAGATTTTTTGTGATGAAAGCAGGTATTGTAGGTTTACAATATTGGGCATATAAAACAACTTTCGATAACCCAAGCCTTGATAGTGCGCCAGTAGAAAAAAATGCCAGACGTAGTGCTGCCACTGTGGGTTTGTCTATGTCTATCGTTGAGGCATTTGGTGCGCTACTGAATAGTTCAAGTAAAGTGAAGGCAAGCTTAAAGTCTTTAAATACGTTTATTTTAGAGTTGACCACGGATAATAGAAGTATTATTAAAGGTTGGGTTTGGCGTGGTTTTGGATTGTTTGCAGGTTTAATTTTTGGTGGATTTGATGTTTATAATGGTTGGAGTGCGGCAAATAATGGTGAAAAAAGTTATGGTCGCTTTTTAATGGCGAGTGGTGGGTTAGTCATGTTAGGAAGTATAATGCTATTTTTCATTAATCCATTTGGATGGCTTGCTTTAATAGCGGGGATAGTTCTCTCTTTAATTGCATATTTTGTTAAGGAAAATGATATCAAATTATGGATACGAAAATGTTTATTATCAACGGATCAGAGTATTAAAAGGTTTGATACTATTCAGCAACAAATGTTGGGACTAAAGTCGGTATATCATTAAAATGAAAAGTAAAATCAAAAAACATGTCTTTGGCTATGATGTTTTTAAACAAGATGTTCCTTTTTCTCAATTAGAAGAAGGAGATATTTTACTGACGACAGACAATGATTCTAAAAGAAGTCATAATTGGTCAATCTTAAAAATGAATGATGATTTTATTGAACTAATTGATCAATCCTATGCACGACTTGGAAAGGCCATCAGCCCATTATTTCTCTCATTGCCAATTATTTTATTGGCTTTATATTTAGGGATATCTCCATTTTTTGATGATTATATTAATTTTGCTGAAACAGCTTTATTTGTGTTAATTGCTGTATTTATGATTTTTTTAATTCTCTACGCTTTTCTTAGCCCATATTTTAAATACGATCATAAACAACCTATTTGTAAGCCTGTTCTTTTTAATAGAAAAACAGGTAAAGTTTTTTTCTATATTAATGATCAAGAATATATAGAAAAAAAATGGACGGATGTGGTCTATATCATGGGTAGTAGTTTTGGGCTTTCTGGTATTCCTCTACGAGAACTTCGGGCACATATCGTTGAAGACGGCATATTGAAACATACCTTTGTGATTGGCTTTCCAATGATTGGAATATTCCGCACCCAAGGTTTATGGGCTTTTATTTGTCATTTTATGATGAAAGGACCAGAAGAGCTTTATCCGAAACCGCATCCTATGTATGGTACCATCGATCCGTTTACCCAACTAACCTATTGTCAAAAGGTCGTGGGTGCAAAAGAAAGTTGGAGAGATACATGGAAATCATTTCGAATCATTTATCATTATAATTGGGTTCCAGCTTTATTTGCTTATCCATTTGATGTGTGTAACTTTGTTGCACGAAGAATTTTACTGCATATCAAACCATTGCCCGTTTGGCATGAAGATGTAGTACGAAAAAACAAAATGGATTTAGAGCGCCCAGAGGAAGTCAGCGCAAAAGATAATTTTGAATTTACGATGTTTAAAATGATGGATAAATAAAAAGCCCCTCAGGGGCTTTTTTAATATAAATTAAGGTAACTGCTTAATCGGACTGCCACCCAACGCCTGCATTAAAGTTACATAAGCATTATATTGACTCTGTTTGGTTTGAACCAAAGACAGTCGCGCATTACGTGTGGTCTCCTGTGCATCAAGCAAGTTTTTCAACGCAATTGCACCATTTCGATAACGTACTTCAGTCAAACGCTCAGTCTTTTCTGCAAGCTGTACATTACGTTCTTGTAATGCAACTTGTTGGCTTAACTCAGTACGATTGGATAGCGCATTTTCCACATCGGCAAAAGCCTGATACAAGGTCTGACGATATTGAATAATAGATTTTTCATAATCTAAATCGCTAATCGCAAGGTCTTTCTTCATATCGTTATATTGCAAGAAAGGTAAACTTAAACTTGCGCCCAAAGCCAAAGCAGGGTTTTGTAATAAATTACTCAAAGAGGTACTACTCGAGCCTAAACTGCCAGTCAAACTAATTGAAGGGTAGTAACTCGCTTTCGTTGCATCTTTATTTGCCAAAGCTTTACGTAATCTTAACTCGCTTGCTTGTAAATCTGGACGGCGAGACAACAACTCGGCTGGTAAACCCGCTGCAATCGTCGGTAATGCAATTCGAGGTAAACGCTGCGGCTCTGAAATATCCAGTTGTTGCACAGGTTGATGTAATAACACAGCCAATGCAGTACGTGTTTCCACTTTTTGTTGGGCAATTTGGCTTAAGGTTGCTTTTTGACTTTGTACAGATTGTTCCGCTTGCGTTAGATCTAAACCTGATACGGCTCCAGCTTTATATTGCACCTTGACCAAGTCGTAGATTTTTTGCGTACTAGCCAAATTTTGCTGCGCAATACTGTAGCGCTCATTTAAATAGCCAAGTTGCCAATATAGGTTTGCTGTTGTTGCAATCAAGCTTTGGGCAGTGGCTTGCAGGTCTTGTTCAGTTGCTAAAGCTTCCCATTTTGCGGCCTCAGTCTGGCTAGCCAAACGACCAAATAAATCTACTTCGTAACTGACGCCACCACTGAGTGATACACCTTTTGAGGAATCATCACCTGAGTTAAGGTCAAAGTTATGTCCAGTTGAAACACTTGAACTAACGCGTGGCCCTTGCTGATTCTCAGCCAAACCAGCTTTTAGTCGAGCTTGCTGTAAATTAATACCTGCTACAGCAAGGTCTGTATTGGCAGCTAAAACTTGATTCACCAACTGGTTTAATTGAGCATCATTAAACAATGTCCACCATTGGTCAGCATAAGTATCTGCATGTACTTGCTGACTCATGGCTTTCGCATTTTGAAATTGCGTCGGGATTTGTGTTGCAGGAGCTTCATACGGGGTCTTAACCACAGCGGCACAGCCGACTAAGCTACTTCCGAGAATGAAGGCACTTGCAAGTTTAGTTAAGGTCATTTGCATCATTATTTCCTTATTCGCGAGAAAGCGCATCGACAGGGTTAAGCTGTGCGGCATTACGTGCAGGAATAAAGCCAAACACAATACCAATCATACTTGAGCAGACAAATGCAGCAACGATAGACGTTGTTGAATAGGCCATTTGGAATGTTCCACCGGCAAAATGACTAATCAATTGTCCAATACCTAAAGATAATAAAACCCCAAGCACACCGCCTAAGATACACACCAACACCGCCTCAATCAGGAACTGTTGCAGAATGTCACTTTGACGGGCACCCACGGCCATACGTACACCAATTTCTTGAGTACGCTCAGTCACAGAAACCAACATAATGTTCATGACTCCGATACCACCTACGATCAATGAAATCACCGCAATCGCTGAAACTAGTAAAGTCATTGTTGCAGTGGTTTGTTGAATGGTTTCACGGATACTATCAGAGTTTTGTGTAAAGACATCTTGCGCGCCATGACGTTGCACCAACAAGTTCAATATGGCGTTCTCAGCCGCAGCACTTGGGTATTCATCTTTTACGCGGACAATGATGCTGCGTACATTCGACTGACCTAACATACGACTCATGACCGTTGAATAGGGCAAATACACATTCAGGCTATCTGAGTTACCCATCATGCTTTTTTGTTCTTCGATCACGCCAATGATACGGCTCGGCACACTGCCTAATAAAATGACTTGACCCACAGGGTTGGTGCCATCGGCAAAGAAGGTATTTTTAGTATTACTATCAATCACCACATCTTGCGCTTGCTCAGTCACGCTTTCTTTATCAAAAGGCTGACCCGAAGCGAAGTTCATTCCTTTGACATAGAAGAAATCTTCACTCACGCCATTCACTGTGGTCGACGCTTCTGTATCTTTAAAACGTGCTGTAACAGATGAATTAACCGAAGGACTAACGCCATCGACATAAGGTTGCTCAGCAAGGGCTGTCGCATCGGCTGGAACCAATGTTTTTACTTGGGAGGATCTGGAATTATCACCAAAGCCTCGACCTTGATACACCGTGATGGTATTGGTACCTAAACTGCTGATATTTTCTAAAATTTGCTTTTGTGAACCATTCCCAAGAGCCACAACAGAAACCACAGAAGCGATACCAATAATGATCCCGAGCATGGTTAAAAATGTACGCATCCGGTGTGCATTCATGGCAAGGATCGCCATACGGAAGGCTTCACCAAGGCGGTCAACGGCTGAGCGCCAGCTCGAGGTTTTTTTCTGGGTATTTGGAACGAGTTGTTGCTTTTCTAAAGGTTCATCATCTGTTTCAGGTACATTGGGCAGATCTGAGATGATATTACCGTCAGAAATTTCAATAATTCGAGTCGCATTTTTTGCAACATTATGGTCGTGCGTGACCAAAATAATGGTATGACCTTTGGCATTGAGTTCGCGCAAAATCCGCATCACTTCAATACCACTATTCTTATCCAATGCACCGGTGGGTTCATCGGCAAGAATAACATCGCCACCATTCATGAGGGCACGCGCAATCGACACACGTTGTTGCTGACCACCCGAGAGTTGGCTCGGACGGTTTTGGGTTTTTTCACCCAGTCCTAAGTCAGTCAGCAGTTGCTTGGCACGTGCATTGCGTTCGGTTGCATCTGCACCGGCATAGATTGCAGGAACTTCGACGTTACCTGCAGCATTCAAATCACCGAGTAAGTGATAGCGTTGGAAAATAAAGCCAAAATATTCACGGCGTAACTGTGCCAGTTCATCTGGTTCAAGTTCACGGGTTTCACGCCCTTTGACTTTGTAGCTGCCATTGGTTGGCTTATCAAGGCACCCCAAAATGTTCATTAGGGTTGATTTACCAGAACCGGACTGACCTACAATCGCCACCAGTTCACCTGGGTAAATCTCAAGATTGACCCCTTTTAGAATCTGGACTGTGCTTTCACCAGCAGGGAATTCACGAGTCAGATTCTTGACCTCGAGTAGAGGCGTCTGATTTCGACTCATCATTACATTCTCATTGGGCCGCCAGCACCACCACGGTTGCTGCGTTTCGCTGAATCATTAGAGGTATCTGAACCGTCGGCAATCACGACTTTGTCACCCTGTTTTAAGCCACGGATCACTTGTGCGGTCACACGGTTATTTAAACCGAGTAATACCTGTTGTGGTTGAGCTGAACCATCGGCTTGTAGTACACGAACCATCGCAACACTGGCTTTACCTTGTTTGACCAATGCTTTTTCAGCTTCAGTCAGTTCTAAACGTTTAGGACGGTTTGGATTGTCTTTGTTCGATCTAGCTTCTGCGCTGGCTTTTTTATCAGCAGATTCACCATTTGCAGATGCATTATTACGGCTACGTTGTGGACGGTTCGAGGTTTGAACGGCTGCGGCAGGTACAGTCAAGACATTCTTGGCTTCATCTAAAATGATATACACCTGAGCAGTCATATCGATACGCAATTTACCGTCTTCATTTGGGACATCAAATAACGCATTGTAGTAAACCGCAGTACTTGAAGACGAAGAGGTGTTGTTGTTACTTTCGGTGTTAATTGAGTTTGGCGCAGGTTCAACTTGGCGCAGGGTAGCATAGTGTTTTGTTTCACTGTCGCCCAAGGTTGTAAAATAAACGTTTTGACCTTCTTGGACTTTCATCACATCGGCTTCAGAAATTTCAGCTTTAATGGTCATGGTGTCGAGTTTTGCCAATTTCACAATGGTTGGCGCACTTTGGTTGGCATTTACGGTTTGACCTTCTTCAGTCACAATCGCCACGATGGTTCCATCCATAGGTGCAACAATTTGCGTATAACCTAAGTCTTCTTTTGCAGTCGCTAAAGTTAAACGTGATTGTTCGATTTGTGCATTAATGGCTGCAATATCAGCTTGCGCAGTTTTATAACTTGCTAGCGCAGATTCAAGTTCTGCACGACTAGTCGCGTCTTGAGCGTACATTGCTTGTTGACGGTTATATTCAGCTTGGACTTTTGCAAGATTTGCTTGTTTAACTGCCAATTGCGCTTGTTGGTTTTTGATGCTGGCTTCTGCAGTTTTTAAATCATTTTCCTGACGTACCGAGTCAATACGGGCAATCAGCTGACCTTGTTTAACTTCATCGCCGAGCTGCACATACATCTTTTTCACCTGACCAGAAACCTGTGCACCAACACTCACCATTTTGGTTGCTTCAAGTACACCTGTTGCAAGCACAGTGTTTTCAATGTCACCACGACTCACTTCAGCAGTAATATATTGCGGCTGAGTTTCTTTAGGTTTTAGGAAATGCCATGCAGTGACAGCGATTGCCAAAGCAACGATGATGGCTACGATCAATTTTGCTGGTTTTATTTTTGGCATGATTGGCAGTTAAAAGTTTATAAAGATGAATGAATTATAAGATTTAAATACGGATAAATTGTGAACTTTTTGAACAAATAGTAATGATAATTATTCTTTTATACTGGAATGCAAGTTATTACAGCATTTTATTAGACTAGAAGAGTCTGCGCCCACACAAGCTGGCAATAGCTTGTTGTACCAAGTGCTCAGGATTTTCATGACCTAAACCTTTTATTGACGCGTCTAAACGAAGTAATAGGGCAGGCCAAGTCAAAAAATCGTTCGCATTTAAACGGCGTAACGCTTGTTGATACAGCCCGACTTTGGTTTTCCAAATACCGATTTGCAAGGCATTTTGTGGCTGCTCAAACAGTTGCATCAGCAAACGCATTTCCTTACTGATACTCCATAAAATCAGCGACATCGGCTCGCCTGAAGCGATTAAGTATTGAAAAATTTTAATTGATTGCGCCAAATTGCCTTGCAGCATGGCATCATTTAAATCATAGGTGGTATAGCGTGACTGATCTTGTAAGCAAGAGTACAGATGATCAATCTGAATCATCTCTGCTTCAGGAAAAGTATCTGCGACACGCATTAAACTATTTTTTGCCGCCAGTAAATTGTGCTCATGATGCTGTTCTAGCCATTGCCAAGCATCATTGGCGAGTTGAATGCCAAGCTTTTGTGCTTCAACGGCCAAAATTTGCTGACGATCTTTAGGGTAGTTTGCAGTCAGTGCAACATTGACTCCATTGGCATCAATGGTTTGGAAAAAACTGGTCTTTAAACTCGCACTGTCTTGCTTTGGCATGACCACGAGCAGCAAGTTGCTTTCATTTTGCTGCAAATAGCTTTTTAACAGTTTTAGTCCATTGGCATCGGGTTTAATGCTGCCATGTGCCTCAATTGCCAGTTGACTGGAAAATAATGACAAGCTATTTAAAGCATTAAAGACATTTTTCCAATCAGCAGCAGAGCTAATGTCATAACGTTGACGCTCGATTTCTCTAGCGTTCCAACTCTTACGAAATGCATCAAGGAGATTTTGTTCAAGTAATGGCTCTTGACCATGTAGCACCCAGGCACCTTGCGCTTCATCTACACGTTTTAATGCCTGAAGATAGTCAAGTTTCATAAATCAAAATTACTCAGCTTTGGTTGGTGCAGTTAGTGGGTTTGCTTTCGGTAAGCGGTTTGATGAAATTTGGCGCACGATCTGTTGTGCAATGTCATCAATAATCACTTGTTTTAAATATTTTTCTTCTTGGTCATCGGTGTTCACGGTTGCAACGTCGTATTGGTAGCTACGTGTTGCCATCAATGTACGGGGTTCAGTTACAGGATTGCCTTGAGCATCTTCAATTTGGAACGTCACGTTCAAGCGCAGTAAAGTTTCAACCAATTTACCATTGAGTTCTAAACGACGTGGAGTGTAATCCAACACATGTAAGACATAGGCATTTTGATTATTACTCAGTTGCACACCCGCAGAACCTAAATAAATCGCTAACTTTTCATGTAAGTCATCCGTATCTTCAGGAAGTGCCAATCGCATATTGGAATAGGCTACAGGTACAGCAGCAGGGTTGGTGCCTTTTAAATGAAAACCACAACCGACCATGCCTGCGCTCAGGCCCATAGTTAATACAATTGCAGCAACACGTTGAACCAAGTGCATAAAGTGTCCTCTGTTTCCCGAAGGGATAATGTTGAAATCCTGTGTGGATTGTAAAGTCAAAGCCCGTTGACTGGCAACGGGCTTTGTTTGGGAATTGTGAAATCCTTTTGTTCCCTCTCCTCATAGGAGAGGGTTAGGGAGAGGTTAATTACCCTCATCCCAACCTTCTCCCAAAGGGAGAAGGAAATATAAGGAATTTAAACCACCAAGTTCACTAATTTATTCGGCACCACAATTTCTTTCTTGGTTGGACCAGTCAAGAATTGCTGAACTTCAGGTAATGCTTTTGCTTGTGCCAAAATGTCATCTTTAGAGGCATCGACAGACACTTCTAATTTGCCACGAAGTTTACCGTTCACTTGCACTACAATCGTTTGTGTATTGCGAGTCAGCGCAGATTCATCTACCGCAGGGAAGCGTGCTGATGTTAATTCGATACCAAACTCAGCCAATAAGGTTTGGCTTAAATGTGGTGCAAACGGAGCAAGTAAAGTTAGAAGGGTAATGATTGATTCACGTGCAACGGCAACGTCATTGTCATCTTTGGCTTCAAACTTATTGTTTGCATTCAAAAGTTCCATCATCGCAGCAATCGCGGTGTTGAAGGCATGACGACGTGCAATGTCATCACCCACTTTTTGAATGGTTTCGTGTGTTTTACGACGTAAGTCTTGTGCAGCGGTAGAAAGTGTCGCTTTGTCGATGTTTACAGCAGAGTTGCCTTGTTCAAGGAAACCTGTTGCTAGGCGCCATACACGTTTTAAGAAACGGTTTGCACCTTCAACACCAGCGTCAGACCATTCTAGTGATTGATCTGGTGGTGCAGCGAACATCATGAATACACGTGCAGTATCTGCGCCGTATTGATCAATAATCGCTTGCGGGTCGATACCGTTATTTTTCGATTTCGACATTTTCTCTTGACCGCCAACGATCACGTCTTGACCATCTTCTTTGTATTTCGCAGAAGTGATACGACCTTTTTCGTCTTTTTCAAGTTCGATGTCAGCAGGGTTAAACCAAGTCTTCTTACCTGAATCAGCTTCACGGTAGTAGGTATCCGCAAGCACCATACCTTGAGTAAGCAAGTTGGTGAATGGCTCGTTACCTTGAACGACGCCTTCATCACGCATCAATTTGTGGAAGAAGCGTGCATAGAGTAAGTGCAGAATCGCATGTTCAACACCACCGATGTATTGGTTCACAGGAAGCCAAGTTTGACCCGCTTCAGGTTTCACCATGCCATCCGTAAAGTCTGGAGATGCGTAACGCGCATAGTACCAAGACGATTCTACAAAGGTATCTAGCGTATCTGTTTCACGACGAGCGTCGCCACCACAGCATGGACAAGTTGTTTCGTAGAATTCAGGCATTTTGTTTAGTGGGTTGCCTGAACCATCCGGCACCACGTCCGTTGGCAATACAACTGGAAGCTGTTCTTCAGGTACTGGAACCTGACCACATTTTTCACAGTTGATCATAGGAATTGGACAACCCCAATAACGCTGACGAGAAACACCCCAGTCACGTAAACGGAATTGAACTTTTACATTTGCAAGCTTTTGAGGCTCAAGTTTTGCAAGGAATGCATCGAATGCGCCTTGGAAATCTAAACCGTCAAATTCGCCTGAATTCACCAGTTTGCCTTCTTTAGAACCGTACCATTCTTGCCAAGTGGTTGCGTCAAAGTCTGCATCGTCTGCACCTTTGGCATCAATCACTTGCTTGATGGTTAAGCCATATTTGTTGGCAAATTCGAAGTCACGTTCATCGTGTGAAGGCACTGCCATCACCGCACCTGAACCGTAAGACATCAAGACGTAGTTTGCGATCCAAACAGGAACTTCTTCACCTGTAACTGGGTGCTTAACTGACAAACCTGTTGCCATGCCTTTCTTTTCAGCAGTCGCAAGGTCTGCTTCAGCAACAGAACCCATACGGCATTCTTCAATAAATGCAGTAAGCTCTGGATTGTTTTCCGCAGCTTTAAGTGCCATTGGGTGCTCTGCTGCAACTGCAACATAAGTCACACCCATGAGTGTGTCAGCACGAGTGGTAAATACAGTTAAACCATCTGCATAAACGTCTGGATTCGCTGAAGGGAAGGTAATTTCCATACCCTGTGAGCGACCAATCCAGTTACGTTGCATGGTTAAAACTTGCTGTGGCCAGCCGTCTTTTAATGTTTCTAAATCGTCAAGTAATTCTTGCGCATAGTCAGTGATGCGGAAGTAGTACATTGGAATATCACGTTTTTCGACCAATGCACCAGAACGCCAGCCACGACCATTTTCAACTTGTTCGTTTGCTAAAACAGTTTGGTCTACTGGGTCCCAGTTCACTGTTGAAAGCTTACGGTAAATTAAACCTTTTTTATAAAGCTGTACGAATAACCATTGTTCCCAGCGGTAGTATTCAGGTGTGCAAGTTGCAAATTCACGATCCCAATCTACAGAAAGACCTAACTTTTTAAGCTGATTACGCATGTAATCAATGTTTTCAAAAGTCCATTTTGCAGGAGCGACTTGATGTGCAATTGCCGCGTTTTCAGCAGGCAAACCGAAAGCATCCCAACCCATGGGTTGTAGCACAGTTTCACCTTGTAAACGGTGGAAACGGCTGATCACATCACCAATGGTGTAGTTACGCACATGACCCATATGCAGTTTGCCACTTGGATAAGGGAACATAGAGAGGATATAACGACGTGGTCCTTCTACTTGGTCGGCAACTTTAAAGGCTTTGCGATTTTCCCAGTCTTGTTGGACTGTAGGTTCAATCGCACTGGCTTGATATTCAGGGTCAATGTGAGTAGTCATAAACGTAAATAGAAATAACGGTTAAAAAGTTTGTGCTACAGCATAGCGCAAAATACGCCTAGAGTGAATTTTGCGATGCTGTGTAGATGTAAATAATTTAAGTCAAAATTGAAGGCTTTGGCGTAAATTATTGTGGTGCGGAGGCTACGGCTTGACCTTGGCGGAGCGCTGCATTGGCTTCGCGTTGTTGTTCCGCTAGTTGCTCATTTTGTTCATTCGACTGTTCGGCTTCACGTGAAACCTCTTCTTGGTTTTTTGCTGGAGTTGATTGCGTAGTCGTTGTTGCACCATAGGTATTCACTTTACCTTTACGCTGCGCATTTTTTGGCGGTGGCGTGGTGGTGTAATGCGTTGAACCTTTTGCATCCACCCACTTGTAATATTCTTTCGCTGAAAGGTCCAAACTGGTCAGGCAAAATGCCATGCTAGATAAAATACAGGCAGTGCGAGCAATCGTCTTCTTCATCATAAATTCAGTCCCATAGTTAGAGTGATCATGCAAAATTATGCTGAAAATTTTGCGCTTTTTTGACAGTAGAATCTATGCATTTTTTAGCACAAAGGATAAAAGGGACATCGCGTGGGATGAATAACTTTGTGAATGATGAATTGTGGAATTAATAAGCAATCAAAATATTGTGTTTTTATCATTTAATCCATGCCTTAAGTTGAAAGTGAGGCAATTGAATTAAAAACCCACAGCAATTCATTTAATTTATTTATTAGATTTATAAAAGTATTTTATTAAATACATGCTAACTGGTTATAAATAAACAAACTACAAAGAATGCAAAGAACGGGAGTGTGCTTAAAAAACAAACGGTCTGTAAGTAATCAGAAAAAAGCCCATTTTTAAACTTGACTTTAATGGTTGAAACTACAAAAATGCTGTCTTTAGTTTTATATGCCTTAGATCGATCACCCTTCGAATGAGTGCATTTTAGCAATGGACTTCTTCTCTAGCCGAGAGGTTGAACAAAGCCAACAAAATATGTTTATCCCAACATGTTTTAGACCCCATATTGCTCAAACAGCAAGCAGGTCAGATTTTTTTCTTATTGCTATGAAAACTATGAAATTTGTGTGCTATAACAGAGCACACAGTTAATGAATTAACCACGACAAATGCCCTCCATTTGTGCGTGAAAAAAGATTAGGGTGAATCACGTTGGAACTTTTATCTGGTGGTGAAATGCTTGTTCGCGCTTTAGCGGACGAAGGCGTTGAACATGTTTTTGGATACCCAGGCGGCGCAGTACTCCATATTTATGATGCGCTATTTCAACAAGAAAAAATCAATCATTACCTAGTGCGCCACGAGCAAGCTGCTGGTCATATGGCTGATGCTTACTCACGTGTCACAGGTAAAACAGGTGTCGTATTGGTGACATCTGGTCCTGGTGCAACAAATACCGTAACTCCAATTGCAACTGCCTATATGGACTCAATCCCAATGGTGATTTTGTCAGGTCAGGTTGCAAGCCATCTTATCGGTGAGGATGCGTTCCAAGAAACGGATATGGTCGGTATTTCGCGCCCAATCGTAAAACACAGCTTCCAAGTACGTCATGCAAGCGAAATCCCTTCGATTATTAAGAAGGCATTTTATATCGCTTCAAGTGGCCGTCCGGGTCCTGTTGTTGTTGATATTCCAAAGGATGCGACGAATCCTGCAGAGAAATTTGCTTACGAATATCCTGAAAAAGTGAAAATGCGTTCGTATCAACCGCCGCATCGTGGTCACTCAGGTCAAATTCGTAAAGCAATTGATGAATTGATTCATGCTAAACGCCCAATTATTTATTCAGGCGGTGGTGTGGTTCAAGGCAACGCTTCTGCACAGTTGACAGAACTTGCACATTTATTGGGTTATCCAGTAACCAGTACCTTAATGGGTCTTGGTGCGTATCCAGGCAATGATGAACAGTTCATTGGTATGTTGGGTATGCATGGTACTTATGAAGCCAATATGACCATGCACAATGCAGATGTGATTCTGTGTGTAGGCGCGCGCTTCGATGACCGTGTAACCAATAATCCAGCGAAATTCTGTCCAAATGCAAAAGTCATTCATATTGATATTGACCCAGCAACGATTTCAAAAACAATTATGGCGTACATCCCAATTGTGGGTGCAGTAGAGCCTGTATTGACTGAAATGTTGGCGCAATTAAAACAATTGAATGTGTCTAAACCAAATCCTGAAGATATCGGGGCTTGGTGGAAACAAATCAATGAATGGCGCCAAGTTCATGGTTTGAACTATGACAAACCAACTGATGGTTCGATGAAGCCACAGCAAGTTGTTGAAGCGTTGGATAAAATTACCAATAGTCAAGCCATCATTACTTCAGACGTTGGTCAACACCAAATGTTTGGTGCGCTTTACTACAAATACACACGTCCACGTCAATGGATCAACTCAGGTGGTCTAGGAACCATGGGTGTAGGTTTGCCATATGCTATGGCAGCTAAACTTGCCTTCCCAGATCAACAAGTAGTGTGTATTACTGGCGAAGCATCGATTCAGATGTGTATCCAAGAACTATCTACATGTAAGCAATATGGCTTGAATGTAAAAATTCTATGCTTGAATAACCGTGCATTAGGTATGGTTAAGCAATGGCAAGACATGAACTACGAAGGTCGTCACTCAAGCTCGTATGTTGAGTCACTTCCAGACTTCCCTAAATTAATGGAGGCGTATGGTCATGTAGGTATTCAAATTGACCATGCGGATGAACTCGAGTCGAAGCTTGCTGAAGCGATGGCGATCAATGACAAGTGCGTGTTTATTAACGTGATGGTTGACCGTTCAGAGCATGTATATCCAATGTTGGTTGCTGGCCAGTCAATGAAAGATATGTGGTTAGGCAAAGGAGAGCGCACACAATGAGACATATTATCTCTGTACTTGTAGAAAACGAAGCAGGTGCGCTTTCACGTTTGGTAGGTTTATTCTCTCAGCGTGGTTATAACATTGAGACATTAAACGTAGCGCCAACAGAAGATCCGACGCTTTCGCGTTTGACTTTAACCACGTATGGCGATGAGCATAAAATTGAACAAATCACTAAGCAGCTCAACAAGCTTGTCGAAGTTGTAAAAGTTGTTGATTTGTCAGAAGGTGCTCATATTGAACGTGAATTGATGTTAATTAAAGTCAAAGCACTTGGTTCAGCGCGCGCAGAAATTAAACGTACTGCGGATATTTTCCGTGGACAAATCGTAGACGTAACACCAACGACATATACCATTCAAATCGCAGGTACAACTGAAAAGATAGATGGTTTTATTGATGCCTTAGCTGAAAATACAATTCTAGAAGTTGTACGTTCAGGTGTTTCAGGTATCGCACGTGGCGAAAAAGTTTTAACTATCTAATTTTATATATTCACCTCACTCCTATGGGTGAGGTACTTGAAACGTGAATAATCAAACAGAATCACGGTATCAAGTTAAAGGAAACAAAAGCATTTTAGCGGAGACAGCAATGCAAATTTTTTACGATAAAGACACAGACTTATCTATCATCCAAGGCAAAAAAGTAGCAATCATTGGTTATGGTTCACAAGGCCATGCTCATGCGCTTAACCTTAAGGATTCAGGCGTTGATGTAACTGTAGGTCTACGTGCTGGTTCTACTTCTTGGAAAAAAGCTGAAAATGCTGGTCTTAAAGTTTCAGAAGTTCCTGCTGCTGTAGCTCAAGCTGACTTAGTTATGATTTTGACTCCAGATGAGTTCCAATCACAACTTTACCGTGACGTAATTGAGCCAAACATCAAGCAAGGTGCAACGCTAGCATTTGCTCATGGTTTCTCTGTTCTTTATAACCAAGTTGTTCCACGTGCTGACCTTGACGTAATCATGGTTGCTCCAAAAGCGCCTGGTCATACTGTACGTTCAGAATTCCAACGTGGTTCAGGTGTACCTGATCTTATCGCTGTTCACCAAGATGCTTCTGGTAATGCACGTAACGTTGCGCTTTCTTACGCTTCAGGTGTTGGTGGTGGCCGTACTGGTATTATCGAAACTTCATTCCGTGAAGAAACTGAAACTGACCTTTTCGGTGAGCAAGCAGTTCTTTGTGGTGGTGCTGTTGAATTGGTTAAAATGGGCTTCGAAACTTTGGTTGAAGCTGGTTATGCACCAGAAATGGCTTACTTCGAATGTCTACACGAACTTAAATTGATCGTTGACTTAATGTTCGAAGGCGGTATCGCGGACATGAACTACTCAGTATCAAACAATGCTGAATATGGTGAATACGTAACTGGCGTTGAAGTGATTAACGAACAGTCTCGTGAAGCGATGCGTAATGCGCTTAAACGTATTCAATCTGGTGAATACGCGAAGATGTTCATCCAAGAAGGTGCGTTGAACTATCCTTCTATGACTGCTCGTCGTCGTCAAAACGCGGCGCATGGTATCGAAGTAACTGGTAACAAGTTACGTGCGATGATGCCTTGGATCCAAGCGAACAAAATCGTTGATAAAGAGAAAAACTAATTTCTTGAATCAATTGATTTGAATATGAAGACCCACTCATTTTGAGTGGGTTTTTTAATATCTAAAGTTACGTGCCTTAAAAATAGAAAAGAATACTTTTCTATTTTTGCGTACCTTGGATCCAAGCGAACAAAATCGTTGATAAAGAGAAAAACTAATTTCTTGAATCAATTGATTTGAATACGAAGACCCACTCATTTTGAGTGGGTTTTTTAATATTTAAAGTTACTTGCCTTAAAAATAGAAAAGTAGTGCTCTCATTCCTTACGCGTCACTCAAAACAGTGTGCTGCCTCGTTGTACTTCGTACAAAACAATGTTTTGTACTCGTTCATACTTTGGATCCAAGCGAACAAAATCGTAAGCAAAGAAAAGAATTTATTTAATTATCTTTTGAGTTTTATGATACAAGGAACCCAATATTAGCGTGGGTTAGAATAATGATTTTATATAAATATGTGAGTTTTGAAGCTGCTTTAACGATTTTGAAAACAAAATCTCTAGGTTTTTCACATTTAGAAGATTTTAACGACCCATTTGAATGCACTGGTTTTGGTTTTTATGATTTGGATGTACCGACATCCGTAGCAATAGGGGCATTCCGTAATCAGTTTTCTAGAAAGTATGTGATTTTAAGTTTGACTAGAACCGCTTTAAATCCACTCATCTGGCCACATTATGGGGATAGTTAAAAAAGGTGTCGTGATCGGAATAGACACATGCAAAGCAGGCCTTGAAGATGGTGATCAATTTATTATTCCTTCAACAAAAGGGGAGTTGAGATATTTAAAAACAGCGCCGAAGCAGGCCAATGTGGCAAGTGTTGAAAAATTAATGTCGGTAGGAAATTCAAATATTTTAAATTGGGATAATGAAGAAGTTTTAATAAAGCATGGTTTGCTTTATAAAATGCAGGAATGGGCATACAAAGAGGAAGTACGTATTGTAAAAAATATTAGCGATGCTCAATTCGGGTATCACTTTTCTACAAAAATACATGCATATATCAATGACCAACTTTGGCAAAGAGTCCAATTGCAAACGCGTCCAATTTATACGTTAAAATTGCCTGAAGAAGCCTTTGTTGAAGTATATGTTGGGAAAAATGCATATATTGATCTTAGAAGAAAGCAAGAGCTTGTGAAGCCAGTAATTGATCATAAGGTAGATCAGTTTGAATTGCTGAAAGATCTATGTATTCAATTTAATATTGGTTTGAAATGTATTTCATTAGATTTGGAAACTTGGGCTTTCAAAGCGACTCCAATTTAATCTGATGATTTGAGTTGTAGGTGGTTTCAAAACTCCTATATTTGTGTCATCTGTGTTGAATTTAGGTTGTGATAGAGTAGGCATTATTCATGCTGTATGGAGTGTGTAATTGCAATGAAAATATCAAAAATCTCTCTTTTACTCGCTCTTTGTCTACCAGTGGTGAGTTTTGCACAAGAGGCAGATATAACACTGCCTGAGTTAAAGCCTTTACCTGATGTTCGGATATCCATGCAGCGGATGCTTCGCTCGACTGAAGGACGCTATTTCTTAGATTTGTATGCTGGTATATGGAATCCGCACGGGACTTTGACTGATCTGCAAGAGCCCAAACAAATTAACTTTAAAGGGACTCAAAAAGCTGATTTTATAGATCTGAATTCAGTCAATGTTGGGACTGAACAAAGTGCGGCAACTGCTTATCGATTGGCAGGAACCTTGAATGCAAATACAGGCTCGTTTAAAGCTGAACTGATGGAAAAAACGGCATCACCATCTACAAGTTATCTACAGTTTGAACCTGCGTTTAAAGCAGTAGATAAACCTATCCTGTTGTTTAAGTTCTATGGAGTGCAATCCGCAGATCAGCCTTATGGCAAATCTCTAAAGCGCGTAGATGTAATAAATAAGTCAAATGGCGAGGTACTACAGTCATTACAAGGCTTTAATGCCTTTGGGAATAGTATGGGATTCTTAGATGTAAACTTTGATGGATACTATGATGTTGTACTCTCAGACACTTCTGATGGTCGAAAAATAGAAGATAAGCGATTTATTTATTGGCTGTACAATCCTAAAACGAAGAATTTTCAACGCTCACCGCAATTGGAGAAAATTGCTGGCTTCCCAAAATTAAAAGGAGAGCTGCAGCAGATCGACTTTGGATCAGGTCAAATCTTTCGAGTCGATCAAGGATTGCTTTATCCAGTCAGTGAGTAAGTTAAATTTTTTAAAAAGCCCCATAACTTGGGGCTTTTTTATTTATAGAATTTTCTAAAGAAGAATTCAGGCAGTTTTAAAAGAGGTAGTCCGTATTTTGAATAAAAAAGCAAAGTAAAATGAGTGTTGAAAGAGAGGCGGTGAATTTATATATATGTGATAAATCACGTAATAAATGAGATTCTAAAAAATAGGAAAAACAAAAAATGAAATTTAAAGAAAGAAAATATGATTTACAAAAGCTTAACATTGGAAACTAAGACGTGTTTCAAAACCTGTAATTTAATACAAAGGCTCAGTATTTGGTGACGTAATTCTTGTATTGCGTTTCAAAAGACATACCTGAAAGTAGTGATTATATATTTAATATTCTATTTAAAATTTAAATTTAATCGGTCGTTACTATTAATATAGTTGAATATTCATGTAATATTGTTTTGTTTGAAAATTATTTTGAACTATTTCACAAATATTTGATGAAATATGTAACAGCCTATATTATTTTTAATGTTACTAAATTTAATAAAAACAATTAGATATAATATACCAAAAAATAGGGATATGAAAAAAATCCCCAAAATTTGGGATAAAGAGAAAAATTAAATAAAAACATAAAAATTAAAAATATTTAATATATTACAAACACATAATTTAAATATTTGTAAAAAATAATATTACATGAATATTCGTGTGAAATTTCCATATTAGGTTCTTTTTTTCTCAACATGATTAAGAATGAATCAGCACCTAGGGAAAGTAAGATTAATTAGTTTTTCTTAATAAATATCCTTTGATGCACATACTAATAAATCTCATATGAGAATGGAGAAGTGAAATGTCTACATCTAAAATTTTAACCGCAGTACTATCTGCAACATTGTTCGTAGCACTTCCAGCAACATCTGCAATCGCTGGTGGTAAAAAAGAATCTAAACAATGTGGCGGTGCGCCGTGTGAAGGCGAAATCGACATCGAGTTACAGATTCTGAAAGCATGTGAGCTTTTGGTAGGTAAAGACATCAAACTCGTTGAAGACAGTTATACAGGTGCTAGTAGCTTTCAAGTTACAACAAACACTCCATATACACTGAATTTATCTACAATGAATGCAGGCACAAGTGCAGATACTTTTGTAAAACATGAAACGACTACTGATAAAGTAGCTACAAAAATCACGACTACAAAAGGTGGTGTGAATTATCCAATCGGCTCTACACCTGTAGCTGGTATGAGTGTTGATAACTTCACAGTATCTGTTGCTCCAAAAACTGCAATTTCAGCGACTCAACGTGCTGGTACATACAAAGATACTTTATATATCAAAGTAGCTTACTAATCCAAATTTAGGGAGTTGATTCTACACAGTTAGGGTCAACTTCTTTTTATTTTGAATTGATAATAATATTTAAATGTACTGGGGTGAGTATATGAAAAATTTATTTAAAGTCGTTTCATTTAGTTTAATGACTTGCTTATTGAGTGCTCAAATATTTGCAGGTATTTCAATTAGCCCTGTGCAATTATATTTAACCGATAAATCTAAACATCGCAGTGCGACATTTACTTTGGAATCGAAAGGGGATGATGAGACACCACGTATATTTGAAGCTCAAGCATTTAAATGGACTCAAAATGCTGCAGGCGAAGATATTCTTTCACCTGAATCCAATATTATTATCAATCCAAAAAACTTTATTTTAAAACCAAATTCAAAACAAATGGTTCGTGTAGGTTTTACTCAATCTGTAGAGAGTATGAATCTACAACAAGAAGAAGCATGGCGTATTCTTTATACTGAGCTACCACAAGTGACGAACTCTGAATCGAAAATTGCACTGTTATTAAGTATTAATGTGCCATTTTTTGTCGGTAAACAAGAACCCGCTTATTTGAAATTTATTGCCAAAAAATCGAATGGTCGCACCATTATTCAGGTTGAAAATTTAGCAAAATCACACATTCAAATCCAAAAACTTTATGTCATCGATAAAAGCAAGAAAACAGTCGCTGAATCTTCCGATATGAAATATTTATTGGCATTAGGTAAAAACCAATACGACATCGGGAATGTTTCTTTACAAGGTGCTAGTAATTATAAAGTCGTTGTGGAAACAGATAAAGGTGACACTCCTTTGGAGTTTAATTTAGTTGAGTAGTGGCTATGAACAGAATTACATTGCTTCTATATTGTATTTTATGTGCTAATTCTGCTCATGCAGAAGCCGTTGATATGCCTGATGATTTATTTCCTACCAGTATTTGGGTAAACGAAGTAGACCGCAAGAGCGAAGTATTATTACTGACTGAAAATAACAAGTTTTATATAGAGTGCGCAGATCTTGATAAGCTGCAAATCAAAGTAGAAATTCTGAAACGACATGCAACTAAAAATTCATTTTGTTTGGTAACGGATCAAGATATTCAGTCTGGATTTGATTCTCAATTGCAAGCCGTCAAAATTAATCTTCCATCAAAATATTTCTTTGGGCTAGAAACTGATACCTTAATCAGCCAGCCGATGCCTGCAAATTTTGGTGCATTTCTTAATTATGAAATGCATTTTGAAAATAATACTCAACATAATAATTTTGGTGTGCTACCTGAACTGGGCGTGTTTAAAGACAATTGGATTTTAAGAAATAATGCCTTTTATCGAAATAATAAAGGTGATGATTATCGTGAAGAAAAATTCGTCAGGTTAAATAGTAGTCTTGAGTTTGATTTTTCTAAAAGTGCGACCAAACTGATTATTGGTGATACGACCTCTGCATATAGTGCATTAATTCATGGTGTGCGATTTGGTGGTTTGAGTTTTGGTACAGACTATACATCACGCCCAGATTTTGTGTATTGGAATATTCCAAGTCTAAAAGGCAGTGCGGTTTTACCTTCGACTGTTGATTTATATATTGATGGCGTAAATATTTATCAGAAAAAGATTTCACCTGGAGATTATAACTTACAAACAGGTGCCAATATTGAAAGTGCGGGTACAGCGCAAATGGTTGTACAAGATGTATTGGGGAATACCACTGTTCGAAGCTTCCCGGTATTAATTAGTAGTAAATTGCTTAAAGAAGATTTAAATGATTACAACATATCATTAGGGAAACTACGCTTCAGTTATGACGAAGAAAATAGTGATTATCGCGATTTTTTTAGTTCAGCCTATTGGCGTAGAGGTGTCACCAGTCGTACCACGTTGGGTGCAAGTGCAACCTATAGTGACAAAGTAAAAAATGCAGGACTGCTATGGACGCAAGCGGTCAATCGATGGTTTGTTTTAGACAGTATTTTTTTAGGCAGTAAAACCGATGACGACGATGGCTATTCTGCAGGTTTGGCTATCAGTCGTAATTTCGGGAAACTCAATTTTGGTGTGAGTTCACGCTATGCTACAAATGATTATCGGGCATTGGGTTATGAATATAATCATATTTTCCCAAAATTTGAAAATATGGCGTATCTAAGTTTTGCTAATTTTCCATTCTTTCAAAATTTAAACCTGAACTATATCGAACAAACCCAGTATGAATCTAATGATCCTTTATTTGAATTAGAGGATCGCAAAATGCTTACAGTGGGTGTGAGTCGCGAAATTACACAGAATTTAATGTATACCGCCAATTATTTTAAAGAATTTGGTAATAGCGATGACTCAGGTGCCTTTATTACATTTTCTTATAATTTTGGTGGTGGTAAACGTATTCAGGCTGATGCTGGTACCAATAAATCCGGCGGTGTACGTTTCATCCAAAATGCATTTGGTGAATATGGTGCAAATTATGCGCTAGGTGTGGATTATCGTAATGATGAAACGGTATTAAATGCCTATGGTGGTTTGTCCACTGATGTAGGCGATTTAACCCTAAGTCATCTCTATAGTGAAAATGATTCAACAACCCAGGTTGGCTACCGTGGTGCTATGGTGTGGTTGGGTGGTCAATACGCATTGACCAGTTTTGTCGATAATGCTTTTGCTTTAGTGAATGTTGGTGGTCGTGAAGATATTGATGTCATGCGATCAATGTCTCCAGTCGCGAAAACCAATAAAAAAGGCTATGCCTTTGTACACGATATCGTTCCTTATATTAATTACGATATTTCATTCGATGAAAACCAATTGCCGATCGAAAGCAAAGTTCCGAATGCTGCACATCGTTTAGTTGCGTTAAGACAGCGTGGTTATAACATTAATTTTTCAGTATTTGATACACAACAAATATTGGTCAAAATATTGGATGAACAAGGTCATCAATTTGTGGCAGGAAGTGAAGTTGCAATTGATACCCCAGAAGCTGATGTTTATCCAGTGGGTTCAGATGGCACGGTAATGTTATATGGTTTGGTTGAAGGCTACTACAAGTTGACGGTGAGGACCAGTGGTGGTCGATCTTGCCAAACAGCGTTAACAGTGCCGAAAAAGGTAGAAAACCAAACTCCTGAATTAATTACATTGCAGTGTAAATAAAGGAGTATTTCCAATGAAAAGTATTTTACTCATCTCAGCAGCGTTATTTAGTTCAATGACATTTGCAGCGCCGAGTCGTTGTGAAATGGGACGAATCAGTGAAACCAATATGCGCTTGGCGAATTACTATAATAGTCAAGCGGCAAGTTCATTTAGTGTCGATTGTTCCGGTAAATACCGCATACGCTTTAATAGCCGTAATTTGCAGGATACTTCGGGCAGTAGTTTTGTGACGAATGGCCCGATTAAGCTCAAAACACGGATGACTGTTTCAGGTGCGATGGAAAATCTGTGGAATGTTTCTACAGAGCAAGGCGCTGGCAAAAATAACTATGTGATTGCTGTGCGTTTGGTGGAGCGAGTGAATGCAACGACACCTGCAGGAATCTACCGCGATACAGTCTTTGTAAATATGGTGTTTTGAGTTGCTTAGCGACAAAATTTATTTCAAGCCCAAGGTAGCTATATGCGGAGTGCTGATTTCGTTCATACCGCTAGATTGAAGCTTGATGATAGATATTTAGGTGAATCTTGGGCTTTAATCTAAGTAGCTTAATTTTCTGCTATGCGTATAAAGTCAGAAATGAAGGAAATTTGATTTCAGCATATGCTTCCCCGATAACAACTTTAGGCACCGTTTTAATCAGTTATTTGATGAGCTCGTTATACACGCTAAATGGTCAGTTCCTGCGAAATGGGAAGTGGATGTTACTCCATTGGAATGTCTAAGCTTACAGCGTGTAGCTGAAGAAGCATTAACCAATATTGTGAAGCATAGTCATGCGACCGTGGTGCAGATCCGAATTTATTATGAAAACTCGGCGTTGATAATGGAAGTTGAAGACAATGGCGTGGGGGGATGTGGATCTGGTCAATCAAGCCGGTTTGAGTGTGGGGCTTCGTAGTATGAGTGGGTGTTTAGAAAGGATGAACGCAGATATGCAAATCACTTCTCGTGCGGGTCAGACGATTTTAAAACTGATTAAAAATTACGGATAAATCATGATTTTGTAGATGAAATAAGATAATTTTTTTCAATAAACTGTCATCAAATAATCATCAAAATGCAAAAAACTGCTGCTTAAACTGTGGATAAACATTTATAAGAAGCGTGTAAGATCATGACAGAATCGGCTAACGATTTGGGGTGTATGCAGGATGAACCTGCACGCTTTCAATTCCAATTTAAGCATATGCAATCACGAATGGATGTGCAAACGGTCTCAACTTTAATCCGTCCAGGTCTAAAAATCGCCATTGTTACAGATACGTGGGCGCCAGAAATTAATGGTGTTGCACATTCTTTATTGCAGTTGTGTAAAGGCTTGCAGCAACAAGGCAACTCAATTTTTTTAATACGTCCTGAACAGTCCGAAAGTTGTCATGATTTCAGACCTGATCAAGAGTGTTTGGTTCGAGCGCAGTCGATTCCTAAATATTCAGGTTTACAATTTGGCTGGCCGCAATTGATCAAACTCAGTAAAGCTTTAAAAAAAGCCCAAGTCGACATTGTCCATATAGTCACTGAAGGGCCTTTGGGTTTTGCCATGCTTCAATTGGCGCGTTCTTTACACATCCCTGTGTCCAGTGGTTTTCACTCGGCCTTTCATGATTTTAGTCGCTTCTTTGATTTAGCGTTTTTAATGAAGCCTGTACAACATTATTTACGATGGTTTCATAACAATACTCAACTCACCTGTGTCCCGAGCCAAGATACTGCGGATGCCTTGCATCGATTAGGTTTTAGTTGTCCATTGGTGGTGGTGGGGCGAGGTGTGGACCATAGTCGATTTTCTCCCTCACATTATCGAGCAGAACTGAGACAACAGTGGCAAGCAGATGAACATACCCGCGTGATGCTCTATGTCGGTCGGCTATCTCCTGAAAAAGAGGTGGATGTTTTAATTTCAGCCTATCGTTCGATGTTGGCCATGGATGCACGAACGAAATTGGTCATTGTGGGGGATGGGCCAGATCTTGAACGATTAATGCAACTGGCAAAATCCCTAGATGTTATTTTTATGGGAAGTTTAAGTGGTCAGGCTTTATCGCAAGCCTATGCTAGTGCGGATGTTTTTGTTTTCGCAAGTCAGGTTGAGACTTTTGGTAATGTGGTTTTGGAGGCAATGGCCAGCGGATTGCCGGTGATTGCATATAATGCCGCATGTGCCCAATTGCACGTGAGAAATCAGCAAACGGGATGGTTATGTCATTTATCTCGAACCGATGAATTTATTCGTCTTATGCAACAATTGCCGCAACGCGCCAAATTAAAAACGATGGGCATCGAAGCGGCAAAAGACGCAGCTAAAATTGGTTGGCAATATCCTGTACAGCAATTTGAGCACGCGCTATATCGCGTGGTGGATCAAGCCATGATGAGCCAATGGAGCTAGCGCTATTGGTTGTATAGAAAAGTTGAGCATCTTCAAAAATTAATATTCATCGAACTGTCATCAAAGCATCATTGCACTGTCAAAAAGAGAACCTAAGCTGAGTCAAACACAGATCTCAACTTGTAAAAATAACAACACAAATCTAGCTCAACCCCAACACAGTCAGGCTTTGACTGTAGATAGGAGATTAGCGATGAATTTTAAAAATGCAAAAACAAGAATGCTGCATCTCGATTTAAAAGGCTGTATTTATCTCAATCATTTTTCACATCAACAAGTTGTTGCTGACATATTTAAAATGGTGAGTCGACTTGGTGATGGTATGTTTTGGTATGTCATGTTGGCGACGGTTTGGATCGTGCAGGGCATGTCTTACAGTGTACAAATCGTCTATGTATTACTGGGTGGTTCCGTCGGCACCTCGATCTATAAACTCCTCAAAAAGAAAACTGTGCGCCCAAGACCGTACCAAGTGCATCAAGTGATTCGCTTAGGTGAACGCCCTCTAGATCATTTTAGTTTTCCATCGGGGCATACTTTGCATGCGGTCATGGCGACAACAGTGTTGGGCTATATTCAACCCATGCTGTTGGTCCTAATGTTGCCCTTTAGCTTATTGGTGGCATTATCTCGCATGATCTTAGGTTTGCATTACCCAAGTGATGTTGCTGTCGGTGCTGCTATAGGCGCTGCAGTGGGTGCCGCAATGATTCTCTGTGCACCTCTTTTCGGTTTGGTTTTATAGTTTGATGTGGACATCACAATTGCAAAATCTGGTAATAAAAAAATTAAAAGGGTTTATCACGTCCAATTGCTGAAATTTGTTAAAGTAAGCCATCATTCTATAGACGATGTTAGGAAGACCCATGGGTTTACGCTGGACAGATACCATTGATATCGCAATTGAGCTGTATGAAGCTCACCCTGATGTTGATCCGCAATGGATTCGCTTTACTGACCTACATGCATGGGTATGTGCATTGCCAAATTTCACTGATGACCCAGAAAAGTCGACTGAAGGTCTGCTTGAGGGAATTCAGATGGCCTGGATTGATGAGGCAAGTTAATCCCTACATCGAAAAAAGCAATTTTTTTGTATAGCAAAAGCAGAAAATAGCGCATTATTCGGTATAATGCGGCAAATTTTTCACGTCAAATTGACTTAAGGAGCCTCTCATGGCTATTGAACGTACTTTATCTATCGTTAAACCAGACGCAGTTGCTAAAAACCACATCGGCGACATCTTTGCTCGTTTCGAAAAAGCTGGTCTTCAAATCGTTGCAACTAAAATGAAACACTTGACTCAAGCTGAAGCTGAAGGCTTCTACGCTGAGCACAAAGAACGTGGTTTCTTTGCTGACCTAGTTGCATTCATGACTTCTGGTCCAGTTGTAGTTTCAGTTCTTGAAGGCGAAAACGCAGTTCTTGCTCACCGTGAAATCCTTGGCGCAACTAACCCTAAAGAAGCTGCTCCTGGTACTATCCGTGCAGACTTCGCTGTAAGCATCGACGAAAACGCTGCTCACGGTTCTGACTCTGTAGCATCTGCTGATCGTGAAGTTAACTACTTCTTCGCTCAAACTGAGATCGCTCCACGTACTCGTTAATTCGAAGTATTCAAACCAGATAAGTGGTATACTGCTTGTCTGGTTTTTTTATTCTCTGAATAATTCTTCGCTCAAATACTGAGCATCTCCTTTGATCTTTAGACATGGTTTAGGTAATTACACATGAGTACTGAAGTAGTCGCTACATCAGCTGTTTCTGATGCACAGCAACAATCTCCATCCGCTCCGACGCAGCAAAACACTGTGGAGAAAGTGAATTTACTGGGCATGTCACGTCCACAAATGGAAAAATTCTTCGAAGATATGGGGGAGAAGAAATTTCGTGCTGGGCAGGTGATGAAATGGATTCATCAGTTCTTCGTGACTGATTTTGCTGAAATGACCAATATTTCTGGAAAATTGCGTGAAAAACTAGAAAAGATTTGTGAAATTAAAGCGCCTGAAGTGGTGCATAAAAATTACTCAAAAGACGGTACTCGTAAATGGGTGTTCCGTGTAGGTGAAGGTGCAGGTTCATTGGTTGAAACTGTGCTGATTCCTGCGGAAGATAAAACCGGCGCACGTAAGACCTTGTGTATTTCATCACAAGTGGGCTGTGCTCTGGACTGTTCATTCTGTTCAACTGGTAAACAAGGCTTCCAACGTGACTTGAGTCAAGCTGAAATTATTGGACAGCTTTGGATGGCGAACTTCTCTTATATGGAAGATGTGCCAGTTGCGGATCGTGAACGTTCAGTGACCAACGTGGTGATGATGGGCATGGGTGAGCCGCTGTTGAACTATGATGCCGTATTGAATTCAATGCGTATCATGTTGGATGACTTTGCGTATGGTATGTCGAAGCGTCGTGTGACTTTATCAACCTCAGGTGTGGTGCCTAAAATTGACCAATTGGCACAAGACATTGATGTAGCCTTGGCAATTTCACTCCATGCGCCAAATGATGAACTACGTAACGAACTTGTTCCGATCAATAAAAAATATCCATTGGAACAGTTGATTGCAGCGTGTCAGCGTTATATCGCCAAAGATGGTAATGAAAGTTCGCGTAAACACGTGACCATCGAATACGTAATGTTAGATGGTGTAAATGACCATCCTGAACATGCACAGCAAATGTTAAAGCTGTTGAAAAACTTACCAAGCAAAATTAATTTAATTCCGTTTAACCCGTTCCCGCATGCGCCATACGGTCGTTCAAGCCGTAACCGTATTATTTCTTTCCAAAAAACTTTGTCTGATGCCGGTTTTGTGTGTACGATTCGTCAGACACGTGGTGATGATATCGATGCTGCGTGTGGACAACTCGTGGGGCAAGTTGCTGACCGTACTCGTCGTGCGGAGCAATGGAAAAAGAAAGTTGCGCAGCAAAATGAGATACTGCGCTCACAAGGATAATAAAGAGGCAGCCAATTGAAAAAGTTAACGTATAAGTTCACTTTCGTTTCAGCTTTATGTGCATCGGTTTTGGCATTAACAGCATGTCAAACGCCTGAGATTGGGAAAAAAGACCCAGAGAAAGCCGTAAAAATCAGAACGCAATTGGCTGTTGAACACCTGAAAGCAGGGGATTTGGACTCTGCTAAGCGCGCATTGGATCAGGCTTTAGAAGTGGATTCTCGCGATTCCCAAGCCAATATGATGATGGGCGTCTTACTACAACGAGAAGGCAGTCCAGCCAACTTAGAAAAAGCAGATAGTTATTTTAAGCGTGCAATTTCAGCAGACTCAAAAAATTCTCAAGCACGTAACAACTACGGTACGTATTTATACCAAGTTGAGCGTTATAATGATGCGATTGAACAGTTCAGCATCGCAGGTTCAACTTTAGGTTATGATCAACGTTTCAAAGCATTGGAAAATTTAGGTCGAATTTACCTGAAAGTGGGTGATGTGGCGAATGCTGAAAAATCATTCAAACAAGCTTTGCAGGCTAATCGTGATTCCTATGTTTCAATGTTAGAGTTGTCTGAAATCTTTTATTTGAATCAGCAGTTCCCTGCTGCTACACAAATGTATGAACAATTTGTACGTGCAGTAGGACAAAAAAATCAGGGTGCGCGTGCACTCTGGATTGGCATTCGAACAGCGCGTGCCAATGGCGACAATTTGGGTATGCAAGTACTGGTCAATCAGTTACGTGCTTTGTTCCCAGAAAGTCCTGAATACCAACGCTATTTGCAATTACAGTACAGTACTGAGGCCGTATGGAAGTAAATCCTAATTCACCGCAATCGAATGGTTCGAGCGTAGCTCCAAATGCATTAGGAAATGTACAACGCCCAGGTGAGTATTTACGTCAAGTACGTATTACGCAAAAACTGGAACTTGAAGCTGTCGCATCAGAACTCAATATTCCATTAAAAACACTGACTGCACTTGAGCAAGATGATTATAAGTCATTGCCTGAAGCAACCTTTATTAAAGGTTACTACCGCACTTATGCCAAATATTTAAAAGTTGATGCCACCAATATCATTCAACGTTTTGATGATATTTATGCTAACGATACGGGTTTGTTGCCAAATCACGCGTTAAACAATTCACCGATTAAAATTATGGGTAAATTACCCGGTTCTAACCGTGACCGTAATCGTAAATGGATCAAACGTGGTCTGATTGCATTGGCGGTGTTGGTGGTCATTGGTGCGATCGTGGCAGCGATTCAGGGCATGACCTCGGGCAGCGATAATGAAGACGCTGTGACCAGTGAAGTCGCTTCAGAAGTTCAAGTCCTCGACATGAATGGTGGGAATGCAACAGTCAGCGGTGATCAATTGACATTGACCTTTAGTAGCCCGACTTCAGTACATATTGTTGATTCGACGGGTAAGGTGTTGGCAACTGGTCGTCAAGCATCGACGCTCAACTTAAACGGTGAAACACCATTCCAAATTCGTTTGGATGATGCAACAGCAGTGTCATTAAGCTTAAATAATGAAAATATTTCATTGTCACCATATACCGTAAACGGCAAAGCAGATTTCCGTTTATCACGTTAAGGGACAACAGAGCAGACTGAACAATGATTGAAAATCCAATTAAGCGCCGTCCAACGCGTAAAATTAAAGTAGGTTCGGTGTATGTCGGTGGTGATGCGCCGATCAGCATCCAAAGTATGACCAATACTGAAACCTGTGATGTCGAAGCGACCGTGGCACAGATTCAGCGCTGTGTAGACGTCGGTGCGGACATCATGCGTGTTTCTGTACCGAGTATGGAAGCTGCTGAAGCTTTTGGTGAAATTCGTAAACGTGTGCAAGTGCCATTGGTTGCCGATATTCACTTTGATTATAAAATTGCTTTACGTGTTGCAGACCTTGGTGCAGATTGTTTGCGTATTAACCCGGGTAATATTGGCTCAGAAGCTAAAATTCGTGAAGTGGTAGCTGCTGCACAACATAATGACATCTCTATGCGTATTGGTGTCAATGCCGGTTCACTGGAAAAAGATATTCAAAAGAAATATGGTGAGCCTACAGGTCAGGCTTTGCTTGAATCTGCAATGCGCCATATTGATATTTTAGACCGTTTAAATTTCCATGAATTTAAAGTGTCAGTCAAAGCATCCAATGTCTTTCTGACGATGGATGCTTACCGTTTGTTATCTAAACAAATTGATAACCCATTACACTTGGGTGTGACTGAAGCTGGTGTCTACCGCACGGGTTCAGTCAAATCTGCTATCGCTTTAGGTGGTTTGTTAATGGAAGGCATTGGTGACACCATGCGTATTTCATTGGCAGCAGAGCCTGAAGAAGAAATCAAAATTGGCTTTGATATTTTAAAATCATTGGGCTTACGTTCAAATGGCATTAACTTTATTGCGTGCCCAAGTTGTTCACGCCAAGAGTTTAATGTCATCAAAGTTATGCAAACATTGGAAGAGCGTTTAGAAGATATTCGTACCCCAATGGATGTATCGGTGATTGGTTGTAAAGTAAATGGTCCGGGCGAAGCCAAAGAAGCCGATATTGGTGTAGTAGGTGCAAGTCCGCGTTCACTGGTGTATCGTAATGGCGAAAAGAGCCATTTAATTGACACAAATCAGTTGGTTGACGAAATCGAAGCGATGGTTCGTCAACGTGTTAGCGATCTTGAAGACGCTAAAGCTAAAGAGATTATTCGCACAAGTTTTTCTGAGTAGATCATGAGTTCAATCGTCGCAATCAAAGGTTTTAATGACATTCTCCCTACGCAAAGTCCTGCATGGAGACGTCTAGAACAGCATCTATCTAGCCTGATGGATGCTTATGGTTATCAGCAAATTCGCTTGCCGATTGTGGAGCAGACTCATCTGTTCAAACGTTCTATTGGTGATGCAACGGATATCGTTGAAAAAGAAATGTACACATTCTTAGACAAAGGTAATCCGCCTGAGTCTTTGACTTTGCGTCCAGAAGGAACAGCAGGGTGTGTACGTGCAATGCTTGAACATAACTTACTTCGTGGTGCTACACCGCGTGTATGGTATGTCGGCCCAATGTTCCGCTATGAAAAACCACAAAAAGGTCGCTACCGTCAGTTCCATCAATTTGGCGTAGAAACCTTTGGTGTTGCAACACCAGATCAAGATGCAGAATTGATTTTAATGACTGCGCGTTTGTGGAAACGCATGGGCGTTGCAGATAAAGTTCAATTAGAACTCAATACATTAGGTGAGTCTGATGAACGTGCTGCCTATCGTGCGGCATTGGTTGAATTTTTAGAGTCACATAAAAATGACTTAGATGAAGATTCACAGCGTCGTCTAACTACGAATCCACTGCGTATTTTGGATTCTAAAGATGCAAAAACACAAAGCATTTTGGAAAATGCGCCAAAACTTCACGACTTTATGGGTGAAGAAACGTTGGCTCACTTTGCTCAATTGCAGCAGTATTTGACTGACGCTGGTGTTGGTTTTGTGATCAATCAAAAATTGGTTCGTGGTCTTGACTACTACAATAAAACGGTCTTTGAATGGACAACTACACACTTAGGTTCTCAAGGAACGGTATGTGCTGGTGGTCGTTATGACGGTTTAGTCGGTCAGCTTAAAGGTAAAGCAGACCAGTCTGTGCCTGCTGTTGGTTTTGCAATGGGTATGGAGCGTTTGCTTCTTCTACTTGAACAAGTGGAAGACAATACCCCAGTGCGTGACTGTGAGCTATTCTTGGTTTCAGATCCTGCAACTCAAGGTAAAGCGTTGGTGCTTGCTGAACAAATACGTGATCAACTTGAAGCGGCGGGTAGCAACATTCGCTTAAAAGTTGGTTCACAAGGTTCAATGAAATCGCAAATGAAAAAAGCCGACCAATCGGGCGCTTTATTTGCTGTGATTTACGGTGAACGTGAGCAAGCAGCTGGGCAAGTGCTGGTGAAAGAGCTAGCCATTGCAGAACAACACGAAGTGAATGTGGCAGACTTTGTTGCCTTCATTATCGAAAAAATTTCTTCAAAATAATCCCTATAACATAAGGAAAAAGGTAATTTCATGAGCGCATTGAGTGAAGAAGAACAACTTGATAATTTAAAATCGTTTGCTAAAAAATATGGCTCTGCCATTGTTAGCGGCATTTTAATTGCGTTGATTGCCTTTTTCGGATGGGAATACTGGCAGAAGAAAACTTTGGCTGAATCACAAATGCAAACAGCCAAAGTCCAGCAGTTAATGGATGATGCTCAGTCGGCGACGGGTGACGCTTTTACACAACTTTCTGCGACTGCAGATAAAATTGTAAAAGAAGCACCAGATTCGCCACAAGCCATTCAAACTCAGTTGCTTATGGCAAAATTGGCGTATGATAAAGCGGATTATGCCAACGCTGAAAAAGCTTTGAAAAAAGTTGAAAATTCAAAAGTTGATGATGCAGGCTTAATTCAATTGGTGAAATTACGTTTGGCATATGCACAATTGGCGCAAAAGAAATTTGATGAAGCATTAAAAACCTTAGAAGCAGTTAAAGAACCTGCTTTTCAAGCGACTGCAGATGAAGCCCGTGGCGACGTCTATGTTGCGAAAAATGATATTGAAAATGCAAAGAAAGTTTATCAAAGTGCATGGGATGCTTTGGTTGAGCGACAAGAAGAACGTCAAATTTTACAAATTAAACTCGAAAGTGTAGGCGTTTTAGTTGATGATCCTGAAATTGAACGTCCGATTATAGATACACAAGTGGAAGCAACTGAATGAATAGAAAATACAAAATTACCTGTGCGCTGACAGTTTTAACACTTGCTTTGGCTGGTTGTGCAAATAAAGGAAAAGTAGAAAAAGTAAAACCAAATCCTTTACCAAAATTGGAACAGGCAAAAACTTTAGCACCTGTATTTTCAAACAGTGTGGCTTCAACTGAAGAAGCAGATCCACTGCGTTTACGTATGGATGCAGATAATGGCGTTGTTTTTAGCGTAAATCCTAATGGTGAAGTTCAAGCCTACAAAGGCAAAGAGCGTTTATGGCAGAAGAAAATCTCTAAACAAGGTTTGACTGCAGGTGTAGAAGCAGCTGACGGAATTGTGGTTGTTGGTAATGCAAAAGGTCAATTATTTGCATTAGATCAGGCAACAGGTGAACAAAAGTGGACTGCGCAATTAACCGGCGCGTTACTTTCACCGTCGTTGATTCAAGCAGGTCGCGTTATTTCAGTTACCAATGATGGTACGGTATACGCAAACGATGTGGCAACGGGCCAACAAACTTGGACCTATAACTTGCCAAATGTACAGTTTAGTTTACGTGGTATGGCAGCACCGGTATCACTCGATGCGCGTCATGTTCTCATCGCTTCTTCAAATGCCTATATCTATGTGATTGATGCATTGAGCGGTATTCCGAAAATGCAGCGTCGTGTTGCAGTGTCAGACGGTCGTTCAGATGTACAACGTCTCATTGATATTGACGGTGAACCGACTGTAGCAGGTCAATTTTTAATTACCACCAGTTACCAAGGCCAAGTGACAGCGCTTGATCTTGCCTCACAACAAGTGATCTGGAGCAATGATGCGAGCAGCATTCAGCGTCCTGAAGTTGCGGGCAATGGTGTCTTTGTGACACAAACTGATGGTAAAATTGTGGCTTATGAAATTACCACTGGTCAAACATTGTGGGAAAATGACCAATTGCTTAATCGTAATTTGAGTAACCCAGTGATGTTAGGTCAAGACCTTGTGGTTGGTGATCTGGATGGTGTACTTCACTTAATCAACCCAGCGACAGGTGAGTTGGTTGGTCGTTCTAAAACCAGTGGTGAAGTACGTTCACTACGTGTAATTGACAATCAATTATATGTGTCGACACGTAAGGGTGCATTAAGCATTTGGCAGAACCGTTAATTTTTCTGCGGCTTATGTTAAAATAAGCCAAACCGTATTTTTAACGCGGGGGATTGAATCATCAATGCCCCGTGTTTTTATTTATTTTAGGCATTTATCCTATTTCCATTCTTCCTAAGCTTTCTGATGTTCAGACCAGACCAAACTGGCTGATCTGGAATAAAGGTTAATCTATGAAACCCGTAATTGCGCTCATTGGTCGTCCGAACGTCGGAAAATCAACGTTGTTTAACCAGATAACCAAGAGCCGTGATGCTCTCGTTGCTGACTTTGCAGGTCTGACTCGTGACCGTAAGTATGGTGACGCGACTTATCAAAATAAATCCTTCATCGTCGTTGATACTGGGGGTATTGGCGAAACTGAGGGCGGTATCGACTCGTACATGGCAGAACAGTCAAAAACTGCCATTAATGAAGCAGATATTATTGTCTTTGTGGTCGATGCGCGCGCAGGCTTATTGGCATCTGATGAGCAAATTGCACGTGACTTACGTACGCTGGGTAAAAAAGTTTATCTTGTTGCCAACAAAGTTGATGGTGTACATGCCGAAGCAGCTTTAGTTGAATTCTTTAAATTGGGTATGGGTGAACCACTTCAAGTGGCTGCCAGCCATGGTCGTGGTGTTCAGCAGATGCTTGAAGAAGTGTTGGCTGATGTACCTGAAGATGAAAGTGAAGAACAACACGATAAAGACACAGGCTTACGTTTAGCGATTATTGGTCGTCCAAACGTAGGTAAATCGACTTTAGTGAACCGTTTGTTGGGTGAAGACCGTGTGGTTGCATTTGACCAGCCGGGTACTACACGTGACTCAATTTATATTCCATTTGAACGTGACGGTCGTAAATACACATTAATCGATACTGCGGGTGTACGTCGTAAAGGTAAAGTGGACGAAATGATCGAGAAATTCTCGATTGTGAAAACTTTACAAGCGATGAAAGATGCGCATGTTGTGGTTATTGTTGTCGATGCACGTGAAGGGATCGTTGAGCAAGACTTGCATTTGATCGGTTATGCGCTTGAAGCAGGCCGTGCGATGGTGATTGCCATCAACAAATGGGACAACATGTCAGACTACGACCGTAAACAATGTAAATTAGATGTTGAACGTCGTTTTGACTTTATTCCATGGGCAAAAATTCACTTAATTTCTGCACTTCACGGTACAGGTGTTGGTGATCTTTATCCATCGATCCACCGTGCTTATGATTCTTCGCATTTGAAAGTATCACCTGCGAAAATCACTCAGATCTTGAATGATGCAACTGATGCGCACCAACCACCAATGGTTCAAGGTCGTCGTATCAAAATGCGTTATGCGCATATTGGCGGGCAAAATCCACCGACGATTGTGATTCATGGTAACAAAGTCGATAAAACGCCAAATGACTATCGACGTTACCTAGAAAACGTGTTCCGTAAAGTTTATAAACTTGAAGGTACGCCAGTCAAAATTGAATTTAAAACCTCTGATAACCCATTTGAAGGTCGTAAGTCGCAAATCGATGAGCGTACGGCGGCACGTAAACGTCGTTATGTTCAGAAGTTCAAAAAGGCGGAAAAGAAATTCAAACGCTAAGTTTAGATGAACAAAAAAAGCCTGCAGATATGCAGGCTTTTTTATTTCACTTTATTTATCTAAAAAGATGTAGAAATTAGTTTTTACACTTTTTAGCTTGGCGGTAAATATCAATATTATCCAGATTAGCTTGAGCAATTTCCATGGCTTGCTGTGCGCTGCTGCTATCCTGTTGTGTATTTTTATTGCCAGAAAAAGCTGTCGCAAATTGTCCCATACGCGCGGCTGTTTCAGATTGACCTGAAAATGCGGATAGCGCGTTGCCAGCAAGCCCCGCCCATTTTGACACTTGATTATTTTGCTGTGCAGACGCTTGGCTTAATGCCAGTTGCGATGCTTCCAATGTACGTTCGAAAGTTTTACGTTCAACGCTCAGATCAGTGCAATCTAAGGTTTTTAAATAACTGGTGCTATAAACACTATTGTTGGTTTGGTTAGCTTGATTGAAATTTGAGGCATAGCCACGGTCTGCTTGAGCTACAGCATTGGCAGCTTCTTGACGGCTTTGATTCATACGCGCTTCAGCTTGGTCCATAATCGCGCCATTTTTGGCACCCATCACTGCAACAGCTGCATCCAATAAGCCTGCTTGAGCGAAACATGGTAGGACACAAAGTGAACTGATTAAGGTGATTTTTCTTAGCATCTGATTTACCCCGAGTTTTAAATTAAAGTTATAAGAATCTAGAGTATTTTATCTAATTGAAGATGTATTTAAAATATTTATTATACTTAAGTATTTGAATATATTTATAATATTAAGTATTTCTTAAGTGGTTTGAAATATTTTTAAACTGAGTTTTAAAATCTCGATAAGTCAAAGGACCGATGCGCTCATCTGTATTGTGGTGTATTTTGTGTTGGAGAGTCGCATAAAATATAGCGTCATGGACGTAGTGTAAAAGATATTGGATCAATAACTTATGGTGAAAATTCAGCTTGAATATAGTGCAATTACTGACTTCTTTGTGGAGCCGCATGGCTTGAGTCGTCAAGAGGTAATTGCCGTGCGTAAACAAGCCATTTACCAATATCGCAATCAATTACTTGGGCAGCGGCTAAATAGGTCAGTTGAAAATTCAGATTTTTCAAAGTCTGCATTTGGTAAGCCTTTTCTTCCTGATTTTCCACACTTTCATTTTAATCATAGTCATAGCCAGCAGCATTATGTTTTGGCCAGCAGTGAAAAAATCGCCAATATTGGTGTGGATATTGAGGATTTAAATCGAAAAGTTCGTTTTGATGCGATGGCTCAACATAGCTTTCATCCCGAAGAATTGCTCAATTGGGAGAACTTTGAGCATAATCCTGATTATTGGTTTAAAGTTTGGACTACCAAAGAGGCGGTACTTAAAGCGTCAGGTTTAGGGATTCGAGTGAACCTGAATGAACTGAATACACAGTGTCATCCTGAGCAGAATGGTGGGATGTGTAGTCATCCCGCAATTGGCACTTTTGCTTATCAGAATATTCAACTGCCGCATGTGATGTTGACGGTGGCATGGGAAAGTGAACAATCTTGCCGAGGCTTTCATTTGCCGAAAATTGAGTTGAATGTCTTATAAATCGGTATGAAATAGAAATCACCATGAAAAAAGCCCTGTTCTGGCTGAACAGGGCTTTTTTTAAATCAATCTAAACTGGCTTTAGATTAGATTTTGCATTTTTTAGAACCTTGATAGATACCAATGTTGTCGATGTTTGCTTGAGCAGCAGATTTATTCGCTTGTTGAAGTTCAAGGTTGCCTGCTTCTGAAGTATCTTGCTCACCAGCCAAGCTGTTTGCAATGTTGCCTGCACGAGCAGCTTTTTCAGAGTTACCACCGAAAGCAGCAAGAGCGCCACCCGCTAAACCAGCAAATTTGCTCAATGATTTGCCTGGCGCTTGAGCAGATGCTTGGATGTTTGCAATGTTTTTGTCAGCAGCTTCTAAAGAGCGCTTAGCATTCGCTTTTTCAACAGCAAGAGTTGCACAATCCATCGCTTTTAATTCTGAAGATGCGAATTGAGTTGTAGCAAAAGCAGAAATTGAAATAGAAGTAACAGTTGCAAGAACAAGTAATTTTTTCATGAAATAATTCACTTTTATTGTTAGAAAATAAACGCCCGAAAGTAATGGGCGGGTGAATATTATTCAAAAAAAAGAATTTTGTCCTGTTAAAATGTGACAATTGTGTAACTTTGTGTAATTTGCGTACAAATATGATTGCAAAATTAAATGATTAGTAACACGTTGCTATTTGGTTTTTTGTGCAATCCAAATATTACTTAAGCGGTTGACAAATTGCGGGCTAAACTTCGATAAATTAAATAAAAATTTAGCTTTCATCCCCACAGGTGTATGTGTGGCCATTAAGACCGAATCCCGTTTTTGTACCAAGGCATAAATTTGCTGAGCGACATCGCTCGGTTGAAGATTGACGCCCATTTTCTTAATGCTTTGTGCATCCATGTCTTGCACCATCGCGGTTTGAACAAATAAAGGCATTACATCTAAAACGCGAATATTGTATTTTTGCCATTCAATATCCAAGCTTTCAGTGAGCCCACGTACAGCAAATTTAGATGTGGCATAGCTGGCTAAATCTGCTTGTCCATAAATAGCTGAAGCTGAAGAGAGGTTAATCACACGAGCAAAATTGCTTTGTTGTAAATAGGGGAATGCCGCATAGCAACCGTTTACCACCCCTTTGACATTGATATCAATCGTTCGGTGGTGTGCAGACAATTCCGTATGTTCAAAGCTGCCTGAATACAGAATTCCGGCATTATTGACTAAGATATTCAACTGACCTGCCCAAGCAACAAATTCAGCTAAAGCGCTTTGCCATTGCTCTGGTTGTGTCACATCTAAAAGCCCAGCTTTGGCATGGCTACCGAGTTCAGCAGCTAAGGAGGTGACTTGAGATTGGTTAATGTCGTAAAGCCCAACTTTATAGCCTTGTTGTATGAATAGTCGTGCAATTGCTGCGCCAATCCCTTGTCCTGCACCGCTAATAAAAATACTTTGCATGTTATGCTTCCTTAAATTAAGTTGCTCATTCCCTGAGTAAATTTTGAGCATATCAAATTCTGTAATCGAAACAATGTACTGATGAGTAAATAGCTGGAGTTCACATGGAACAATTATTAGCAGTGATGAAAGAATTACGTGAAAAATGTCCATGGGATCAAAAGCAAACCCCAGAAAGTTTGACTCGTTATGCCATCGAAGAAGCCTATGAAGTTGAAGCGGCGGTTCGTTCAGGTCAGATTGACGATGTGCGAGATGAACTGGGGGATTTGTTGCTGCAAGTGGTTTTTCAGTCGCAGATGTATAGCGAACAAGGCGCGTTTGATTTTCAAGATGTGGTGCAAGCCATTACAGATAAATTAATTCGCCGTCATCCCCATGTGTTTCAGGCAGAGCAGTTTTCTGCACTCAATGCAGATGATGTGGCAACACTATGGAAACAGATTAAACAACAAGAAAAAGCAGGGAAATCAGCATCTAGATTAGATGAGGTTAAACATGCACCTGCATTAAGCCAAGCAGATGAAATCCAAAAAAATGTGGCGAAAATTGGATTTGATTTTCCAGATATTGAAGGGGCTTATGGCAAACTTGAGGAAGAGCTAGGGGAGTTAAAAGAGGCTTTGGCAGGCAAAAAATCCGACGAAATATTTGATGAATTTGGTGATTGCTTATTTTCTCTGGTGAATGTTGGACGTAAGATTGGCATCTCAAGTGAGATGGCACTTTTAAGTACCATTCATAAATTTAGAAGCCGTTTTGCTTATATTGAAGCACAGGCCACATTACAACAAAAACATGTAGAAGACTTGTCCCTGACTGAAATGGATCAGTTATGGGAACAGGCAAAACAACAATTAAAACAACAGGCTGAATATGTACCACATCCTAAAGAATAAATACTCTACACAATTACTTGTCTTGGTTTTGGGTTTAATGGCAGATTTAACTTTTGCTCAAAGCCCTTCGGGTTACGCGGAATGGAAAGCCATGCAGCAAGCTCAAGATCAGCAATTAAAAAAGCAATCTGAGGCCTCGAAGTCCAAAGTGGCAACTGCACCGAGCAATGCCAACTATTATTTGTCACGACCCAGCACCCAACAAAATAGTCGAACAGATCAGGTACGTTTAAATACAGCCTCAGTCGATGAACTGCAGACATTGCATGGAATTGGTCAGAAAAAAGCAGAAGCAATTGTGCAATATCGCAAAAGTAATGGCTTATTTAAAAGCATTGATGATATTCAACAGGTTAAGGGAATCGGTCCTGCGCTGTTTGCTAAAAATAAAGCAAAATTGGCACTTTAAGTGAAGTGTAAAAAAAAGAATTAGGTTAAGCTCAGCTTGAGCATCGAGATAATCAAATTGCCCTTTGATTGTGTTAGAGATATCATTAGCGACATCTTAAGAATTTTACGTTCAGACGTAGGAGACAGCGTCTTTTGCAAACTTTGCGCGCGTCCAAATGTGGTTTATCAACCGCACAATTACCTTCTTCCATTTTAGATGTGATTGATGCCTTAACTAAGGCAGGCTATGAAGCTTATATCGTGGGTGGCAGTGTCCGCGACCTAATGTTGGGTCATGCACCTAAAGATTTTGATGCCGTAACTAATGCGACACCAGCTCAGGTGAAAGAAGTCTTCGGGCGACGTTGCCGAATTATTGGTCGTCGTTTTGAGCTGGCGCATGTCTACTCAGGACGTGAACTGATCGAAGTTGCGACCTTCCGTGCGCCGCCTAAAAAAGCCGTGACTTCTGCTGCGGGCATGATTTTACGTGATAATAATTGGGGTACGATTGAGCAAGACTTTGCACGTCGTGACTTCTCGATCAATGCAATGTATTACCAACCACGCAAAGGCGAAGTGCTAGATTTTTGTCATGCAGTAGATGACATAAAACATAAAATGTTGCGTTTATTGGGTGATCCACAACTACGTTTTGAAGAAGATCCTGTGCGGATGCTTCGGACTTTACGTTTTGCAGCCAAATTAAACTTTAATATTGATCAAAAAATTCTGGATGTCTTTACTCCAGAACTTACTCAATTGCTGCGTGATGTGTCTCCACATCGTTTATACGATGAGTCACAAAAGCTTTTTACCATGGGGCATCTCAATCGCGTCTTACCGATGCTGATCGATTTTGGTATTTGGTATCAATTATTTGCAGATATCAAACCAGTCGTAACGCCATTTATTGAGTTGGCTGCAAAAAATACCGATCAACGTATTTCGATTGGGAAAACCATTAACCCTGCATTTTTCTATGCCGTGTTATTGTGGATTCCGTTCCAAGAACGTTGTACGTTCTATCTGAATAAAGGTGTGGTTCCTGCTGAAGCGCGTGCTCAAGCGGGCTTGGATGTATTGAAGCGTCAGGCTACACGAACCATTATTCCACGCTTTGCCGAAACATTTATTCGTGAAGTTTGGGAAATGCAAACCCGTTTGCTGAATCCAAAACCACAACAAATTGAAGCACTATCAGGTCATGCGCGTTTCCGTGCAGGCTTTGACTTCTTGCTTCTGCGTGAAAAATCGGGCGATACAAGCACGCAAGGCATGGGGCAGTGGTGGGATGCTTATCAGCAGATGAGCACTGACGAAAAAGAACGAGCAATTAGCCAATACAATCGTCAACGTGCCAAGAGTCGTCGTAAAGCGGCGCATGAAGATGTGGAAGCCAAAACTTCTACTCATCAGCAAGTTGAAATTGAACCGCTGGTAAATGAACCAGAAAGCAGAAGTCGCCGTCAACGTAAGCCTAAATCACATGCCAATAGTCTAGAGACAGTGTCAATCGTTGCAGCGTCAGCCAGTGGTGAAATCGGTGCAGATCATCCGATTTTAAAACGTAAACGTGTGAAACGAGATTTGACTCAGGTTATTTTTGGGCCAACACAATGACGCTGACATATATTGGTTTAGGCAGTAATTTAGGTGATTCTCTACAGATCCTTAGTGAAGCGGTGCATAAACTTGCAACACTCGGAAAAGTGAAAGTCTCAAAACTGTATCAAAGCCCGCCAATGGGGCCACAAGATCAGCCGAATTATTTAAATGCAGCGGTTGCATTAGAAACTGATCTAGCACCTTTGGCCTTGTTGGATGAATTGCAACGCTTTGAACAAGAGTCGGGGCGTGTACGCCTACGTCATTGGGGGGAGCGTACACTGGATTTAGATTTACTGATTTATGGTGAACAGCACATTCAAAATGAACGTTTGACGGTGCCTCATGTTGGTGTTTTAGAACGTGATTTTGTGTTGAAACCTTTGTTGGATTTAGATGAGAATCTACAGATTAAAGGACAACCATTAAAAGATTTACCTATTTTGAATAATCCAAATTTAACTGTATTGGATGCAGGAAACTGGGCCCATCTTTAATTTTTGTATGACCACTTGAGAAAGCCGTCATCTGAGGAATATTGAAATGATTAGTCTAAGTGACTTGAAAAAATTTAAAGCGGAAGGCCGCAAATTCTCCTGCCTGACTTGCTATGATGCGAGCATGGCAAAAGCAATGGAAGTTGCTGAAGTCGATAGCATTTTGATTGGGGATTCATTGGGGATGACCATTCAAGGGAATGACTCGACTTTACCTGTCACTGTTGAAGATATGGTATATCACACTGCAGCAGTGCGTCGTGGCAATAAACATGCGTTTATTTTGACTGATTTGCCATTTATGACCTATGCCACTTTGAATGACGCTTTAGTGAATTCAAAGATGGTGATGCAAGCAGGCGCACAGATGGTCAAATTGGAAGGTGGCGCATGGTTGTCAGAAACAGTTGAAGTATTGACCCGTAATGGTATTCCGGTGTGTGTGCATTTAGGGTTAACTCCGCAATCGGTTCATGTGTTTGGCGGTTATAAAGTGCAAGCACGTACACGCGAAACCGCGGATCAACTCATTGCAGATTGTAAAGCTGTGGTTGATGCAGGTGCAGCAATTTTACTTTTGGAATGTGTTCCTGCCCAAGTGGGTAAAGAAATTAGTGAATTATTCCCAAATACACCTGTGATTGGGATCGGTGCCGGTGCAGAAACGGATGCTCAAGTCTTGGTTCAACAAGATATGTTGGGACTGACGTTTAGTCACGTGGCGAAATTTGTTCGCAACTTTATGAAAGAGCAAGCAGGGGAAACAGCAATTGTGGATGCGTTTAAGGCGTATCATGCTGCCGTACTTGATGGTAGTTTCCCTGCCAAAGAACATACATTCCAAATTGAGCTGTAAGACATGAAAACTGAAACAACGATTCAAGGTTTAAGTGCATCGCTAAATCCAGCACGTGCTGCGCGCAAAATCATTGGTTTTGTACCAACGATGGGGAACTTGCATGAAGGTCACCTCAATTTAGTTCGTGAAGCACGTAAACTGTGTGATGTCGTGGTGGTGAGTATTTTCGTTAACCCAATTCAGTTTGGTCCAAATGAAGACTTTGACAACTATCCACGTACTTTGGAACAAGATCAGCACTTATTGGCTGAAGTGGGTTGTGACATCGTGTTTGCACCGACTGTTGAACAAATGTATGGCAACAAACCGCGCTTAACCAATATTAGCGTGGGCGGCATTACCAATGATTTGTGTGGCGAACAGCGTCCGGGTCATTTTGACGGTGTTGCTGTTGTTGTGACAAAACTCTTTAATATTGTTCAACCGAATTTTGCATTCTTTGGGCAAAAAGATTACCAGCAACTTGCAGTGATTCGTCAGTTTGTACGTGACTTAAATATTCCACTAGAAGTGATTGGTGTGCCGATTACTCGTGCTGAAGATGGTTTGGCATTGAGTTCACGCAATGGATATTTAAGTGCGGAAAATCGTGCGATTGCACCAACGATTTACCAAAGCTTGAAAACGGCTGAGGCAGAATTACATGCTGGAACTCAACTTGCAGATGTGTTAGCGAATATTAAAGCAACATTGACAGCGGCGGGTTTTGTTGTGGACTATGTTGAAGCACGTACACCTGAATTACAGAAAATTGAAGAATTTGATCAAGACGTGGTGTTGTTTATTGCGGCTAAATTAGGCGCAACACGTCTTATTGATAATATGCAGGTTAAATATACTGCAGTTTAAAACGGCTATGGGGTAGCAAGCGATGAAGCGCATTTTAATTGTTACAGGACAATCTGGATCTGGAAAGTCATCTGCATTACAGATACTTGAGGATTTGGGCTATTACTGTATCGATAATTTGCCATTGGCCTTACTCCCCGAAATTGTTGAAAAACTCGATTCAGAAAATAATCTTGAACAATTGGCACTGGGTGTGGATGTCCGCAGTACACGTGCAGATTTACAAGAGTTCGATTTGGTTTTTCAACAGCTACAACGCCATGGCTCAGTCGATATTATTTATTTGACCACGCGTGATCAGGAATTGATTGCGCGATTCAGTTCATCTCGACGTCCCCATCCGTTGGCAAGTCGTTTCAAAAGTTTAAATGAGTGCATACAGGAAGAAAAATCTTTACTGTTGCCGATTCAATTACGCTCGACAGTACATATTGATACTACAGACAAGAGCGTACATGATTTAAAACATACCTTGCTGTCTAAACTCGGACAGGTAGATAATTTAATTTTGATCTTACAGTCTTTTGGCTATAAGCATGGTATTCCACTCGATGCAGATTATGTTTTTGACGTCCGTCATTTGCCCAATCCACACTGGGATATGGAATTGCGTAAGTATTCAGGATTAGATGAGCCAGTTAGTCAGTTTTTACAACAAAGTGAACAAACCAATGAAATGTTCCAAGATATTTATAATTTTTTGGATAAATGGCTGCCGGCATTTGCCGAAGGGCATCGTCATTACATGACGGTGTCGATCGGTTGTACAGGTGGGCAACACCGTTCGGTATATATCGTAGATAGACTAAAAAAAGCACTTGAGGCAAAATGGTCTATTCAGGTTCTACATAGAGAAATGAAGCACTGGTCATGATCGACACAACTGTTGACGTAATTAATAAACTGGGTTTACATGCGCGTGCATCTGGCAAGCTAATCGAAGTCACGACCAAATTTCGCTCGTCGATTCAAATTGGTAAGGGTGGAAAATTAGTAGATGCCAAAAATATTATGTCTTTGCTGATGCTTGGCGCAGGCAAGGGCACAACTTTACGCTTAGTGATTGAAGGTGCAGATGAAGAAAAAGCTTTATCTGAAATTCAAGCACTGTTTGCGGCAAAATTTTACGAGGCAGATTAAACGTGGCACGTCGACCGAACCGCTATACCGAAGAAGACTTTGAATCCTTAGAAGGACGTGCAAGTAAAACTGAGCAAAAGAAAGCTGTACAACGTATGGCTGCTTTGGGTGAGGAACTTGCAAAACTGAATCCTAAACAGATTAAAAATCTTCCTGTTGAAGAGCGTCTGATCGAAGCACTACTAGATGCACAAACAATTACTTCACATGAAGCACGACGCCGTCAGTTTCAACGTGTAGGTAAATTACTGCGTAATGAAGATGAAACCATGATTTTATCTTACTTAACCCCGCAGCAAGGTGCGAAAAAAACAGCACAGCTTCAACGCTGGACTGAACGTATGATTGCCCAAGGTGATCCCGTCATTAAAGAGTTCATGAAAGCACATAATGCTGCTGAACATCATCCTATTCGTCAGCATATTTTGCGTATTCAACGTGATATAGCAAAAAATGTAAGCGAAGAAGAACTGTCTGCGTCAAAGTTGAAATTGTTTAACTACATTCAACAAGTGGCTTTATTATCTGATAACTAATGCATGATTAGATAGTCAAGTACTTAGATAGCTCAATGATCAGAGAATTCAACATGATCTGATCATTGAAGCAAAACGTGAAGTTATAGACTTCACATCAAAAAAGCGACCTGATTAGGTCGCTTTTTTTGCTTAAATGATTGAAAAAATCATGCTTGGCTTTTGAGTTTTAATATTAACCAAATTCACCAACAGCGCGCTCTTTAGCCCATTCACGGAGAACGAACTTCTGAAGTTTACCTGTCGAGGTTTTTGGAATTTCGGTAATCACTACATCTTTAGGTACTTTGAAACGTGCAAGGTGCTGCTTACAGAATTCGATCAGTTCTTCAGGCGTTGCTTCTTTACCTGCTTTTAATTCAATAAAGGCACAAGGCACTTCTTGCCAACGAGGGTCAGGTTTTGCAACCACTGCAGCTGTCAGTACAGCAGGGTGTTGATATAGAATTTCTTCTACTTCGAGCGATGAAATGTTTTCACCCCCTGAAATGATCACATCTTTAGAGCGGTCAGTAATTTTGGCATAACCGTCAGGTTGGCAGACGGCTAAGTCGCCGGTATGGAACCAGCCACCGGCAAAGGCTTCAGCCGTTGCTTCTGGGTTTTTCAAATAACCTTTCATTACGATGTTGCCACGGAACATGATTTCACCCATGGTCTCGCCATCATGCGGAACAGGTAACATGGTTTCAGGATCAATGACTTTCATGCCATCTTGAAGCGGGTATGGCACACCTTGGCGAGAATGCAACTGTGCTTGTTCTTGAATGGAAAGATCAGACCAGCCTGCTTGCGATGCGCAGAGTGCCGATGGACCATAGGTTTCAGTCAAACCATAGACATGCGTGACATTGATACCAATATTACGCATCCCTTCAATAATCGCTGCAGGTGGCGCTGCACCAGCAACCATCACTTCAACGCGATGGTCAAATTGTGCTTTTTTCTCTTCAGGCGTATTGATCATCATTGAAAGTACGATTGGCGCACCGCAGAAATAATCTACTTTGTGTTCAGCAATCAGTTTGAAAATCAGTTCAGGGTCAATTTTACGTAGACAAATATTGGTTCCGCCATTGGCTGCCATTGTCCAAGCAAAGCACCAGCCATTACAGTGGAATAGAGGAAGCGTCCACAGATACGTTGCACGTGGCGTCATGCCGCAAGCAATGATGTTACTCGCTGCATTGATATATGCGCCGCGGTGATGATACACCACGCCTTTTGGATTCCCTGTGGTACCCGAGGTATAGCTTAAACTAATCGCATCCCATTCATCTTGAGGTAAGTGCCATTCAAAGTTGGCATCGCCTTGCGCCAACCAGTCTTCAAACTCAATTTGTCCAATCGGTTGTGCTGTGCCTTCAAATTCAGCATCTGCAACATCAATGACATAAATGTCTTGATCGATCAAAGCCAAAGCTTCGGTGGCAACTTGAGCAAATTCAGGGTCAACCAACAGGACTTTGGTTTCTGCATGTTCCAGCATGAAGGCAATGGTTTTCGCATCAAGGCGTGTATTTAGCGTATTTAGTACAGCACCCGCCATCGGTACGGCAAAGTGTGCTTCAACCATAGCCGGAACGTTCGGTAATAACACAGACACGGTGTCGTTTTTGCCAATGCCTAATTGTTGCAACTGATGTGCAAATTGACGACAGCGGTTATATGTTTGGCGCCATGAAATATGACGATTGCCATGGATAATGGCATCCTGATCAGGATAAATATAAGCTGCACGCTCTAAATAACGTAGAGGCGAAAGTGCCACAAAATTTGCCGGGGTCCGTGGCAATTCATCGTATGCGCTAACCATCGTGGTACTCCAAGTCCATGTCTATTTGTTTTAAATCTGACTTAACAATAATTCAGTCCGTAGCTTCTCTGCATTTATGCTTTAGTCGAGTATTTACACTAAATTTTTAAGTGATTGAAATTTAACATAATAAAAACAATAAGGTGACGAAAATGAACCCTGTGGTTCTCAAAATTGATTTTTTAGCATAAATAATTTAGTTGAAAAATATACAGGGTTTGTTGGTTTTTTATACTAATTTGGCAGATATTTCCGTGTGTGATCTTTTTTATTGATTCGGTTTGAATGATGCTTAACGAATAATGTAGAGCGCCTTGAATAGTCTTTGTGGGGATATAAACGAATGATATTTTCTTTAATTGATCGTGGCTTATTTGCTGTTTTTTAACAATAAACTTAAATTTGAGAAGATGCGAAACTTCGTATAATCTAAGTAAAAAATCAAGATGGCTTGTGCATTAACATTGCAAAAGCGGAAATCAAAAATAAAACAATACGGCTAAATACAATAAAAAGTATGGCGACAAGGATGAATATGACAATTCAACACGACATTGCATGGGAAAATTGGTCAGGTGCTCAGAAGTCGATCCCGAAGTCATTTATACAACCGCAAAATCTTGAGCAATTAATGGATGTGGTGCAATCCCATCCTAAGATTCGCTTGGTTGGCGCAGGGCACTCATTTAGCCCTTTGGTAAAAACCACAGATACCTTAGTAAGTTTAGATCATCTCAAAGGCATTCTAGATATCGATGCTGAACGCTGCCAAAGTACCGTCCAAGCTGGCACACGATTATTTGATTTGGGGGAGAAGCTCGCCTCTTTTGATCAGGCACTGATCAATCAAGGTGATATTGATCGTCAAAGTTTGGCTGGGGCTATTGCAACAGGGACGCATGGTACCGGACTCGAATTACCGTGTTTATCGGCACTGGTTACGGGGTTTAAATTATTAACCGCGCAGGGCGAATTACTACAATGCAGTGCTGAACAGAACAGTGAAATTTTCCAAGCAGGGCGTGTTTCACTCGGGAGTTTAGGCGTGCTGACGCATGTACAGCTGCAAAACCGACCGATGTATAAACTCAAAGAACAGACGCGATTATGTCCGCTGAAAGATGTCATGCAGAATATGCAGCAATGGCAATATGCACATCGACATATTGAGTTCTGGGCATTTAGTCATGCCGATCAGGTTATTTTAAAAACCTTAGATGAGACGGAAGATGACCTTCAACCGCGGAAAGAACAGTGCTTAGATGACGACGTATTACTCAAATTTTGTGCAGAATTGACGCGATTCTTTCCACCACTGAATCCATGGCTACAAAAATTATTGGGTGTTTTTGTCAAACCTTCGATGAGCGTAGATTGGTCAAGTCGAATATTTCCTTCTGCTCGAAATACAAAATTTAATGAGATGGAATACCAGATTCCGCTGCAACACGGGATGAATTGTTTAGAAGAAATTTTGCATACCCTTCGACGTCATAAGGTGCCGATGTTTTTTCCGCTAGAGTATCGACTTGTACGTGGGGATGATATTTGGCTCAGTCCGTTTTATCAGCAAGATTCGGCCTCAATTTCGGTGCATCAGTTCTATAAGCAAGATTATCAAGTCATCTTTAAGCTGGTGGAGCCGATTTTTTTAAAATATGGCGGGCGACCACATTGGGGGAAATTGCATAGCCTAAATGCGCGGCAGCTTCAAAATGTGTATCCCAAGTGGCAGGATTTTTTAAAGATTCGACAAGATTTAGATCCAAAGCAAAAGTGGCTCAGTCCAGAGCTACAGCAATTACTGATTGAATAAGCATCGTGGAACGTTAAACGTTGAAGACCAATTGAACGATATGAAAAAGGGGATGGCATGGATGCATATTTTCAAAAGTTGAATTCGCTGTTAAAACAAAATGGTACGGGGATGCCCCAGTTAATCGTGGATGTTGATGCATTAAATCACAACTTGGTGATCACTCAGCAGCAAATGCCAGAGCGTCTGCATCCGCGCTTGGTGGTGAAATCCTTGGCCTGCATGGCATTGCTTCAACACTGTGCTACACAGCTTCAGACACAGCGTTTCATGCTATTTCATTTTGCACATCTAAAAACGCTTTTTGAATCGATTCCGCAAGCCGATGTATTGTTTGGAAAACCGATGCCGATTCAGGCTTTGAACCATGCAGACAAGGCAGTTTTGCAGGCAACGCAATCGCAAGTGCAATGGCTGATTGATAGTGAACAGCGTTTAGCCCAATACCTCAAATTTGCTGAGCAGCATCAACTGTGTCTACGCATCAATATCGAAATCGATGTGGGGCTACACCGTGGTGGCCTGAAAACCATCAATGAGCTAAAGGCTATTTTGGATGTAATCGTTCGACATCCTCAACATTTAAAATTTTCAGGATTGATGGGCTACGACGCACATGTGGCGAAGATTCCACGGCTGATCCAATCTGCTGAACAGACTTATCAACAGTCCCAGCAAAGTTATCAACAATTCAAAGCTTATGTACAACAGCGCTACCCAACCTTATGTGATGAACACACCTGTTGGAATGGTGGTGGTAGTCCTAGTTTTAGTTTTCATTGTCAGCAGAGTGTCTGTAACGAAGTCTCGTTTGGCTCGATGTTATTAAAACCTGCAGATTTTGAACTGAAAAATTTACAAGCTTTCCAAAGTGCCTTGTGGATCGCCACGCCTGTGTTAAAAGTGTTGCCGCGGACTGAATTACCACAGTTAGAATGGCTCAGTCGTTGGGCAAAATATCAGGCTGTATTTATTTATGGAGGCTATTGGCGAGGGGACTATGTTTATCCTCAAGGCAGTCAGCCCCATGCGTTATATGGTCGCAGTAGTAATCAGGAGCTTGTGCAAATTCCACAGACAAGCAGCATAGATGTAGATGATTATATTTTTTTACGCCCTACCCAGAGTGAAATGATCATCCCTCAATTTGCACAGCTTTGGTTGTACCAAGCTGATCAATTCATGGCCTTTGAGACCTTCAGAGAATAAAAAAGAGCCCGTATGGACTCTTTTTAGGTTCAATTGTTTTGAAAAAAGCTCATGATTTGAAGCTTACTCAAATCCACTGTAGTGAATACCCGTGAGGTTCGACATTTCTTTTTTCCATGTGGTCAGGTCATCTTTGCAGAATTGATTGAGATGATGATGTCCGCAGGCACGTGCCATGACTTGCATCAGTTCAACGGATGCATTTAGAAAATTCGCCAGTTGTTGTGCCGATTTGTCTATTTCTAAACGACGACGTAAATGATCTTGTTGAGTGGCGATGCCGACAGAACAATCATTGGTCTGACAGGCACGCATACCTAAACAGCCAATGGCTTGCATGGCAGAGTTTGAAATCGCGATGGCATCTGCTCCCAAAGCCAGTGCCTTAATAAAGTCAGCGGGTACACGAAGTCCACCTGTGATCACTAAACTAATATCTGACCGTCCTAAACGATCTAAATGACGACGCGCACGTGCCAGTGCAGGAATGGTTGGAACAGAGATATTGTCACGGAATAGCGTAGGTGCTGCACCTGTACCACCACCACGGCCATCTAAAATAATGTAATCGACACCAATGGCGATAGCCGCATCAATATCACGTTCAATATGCTGTGCAGAGAGTTTATAGCCGATCGGAATGCCGCCGGTTTCTGCTCGGACATATTCTGCAAATTCACGATATTGTGAAAGATGCGTCCAGTCGGGGAAGGTCGCAGGGGAAATGGCTGCGGTGCCTTCTGGTAATTTACGCACTTCTGCAATCTTACCAACCACTTTATGGCCTGGCAGATGTCCTCCCGTACCTGTTTTTGCCGCTTGACCGCCTTTAAAATGAAAGGCCTGACACTTTTTAACTTTTTCGATGTCATAGCCAAAACGACCCGATGCAAGTTCATAAAAATAACGTGAGTTGGCCACTTGTTCCTCAGCAAGCATTCCGCCTTCACCTGAGCAAATGCCTGTACCTGCAAGTTCAGCACCTGTTGCAAGGGCAACTTTGGCTTCTTGAGATAACGCACCAAAACTCATATCTGACACAAACAGGGGGATTTTGAGTTTTAAGGGTTTTTTAGCATTTGGGCCAATTACCACTTCGGTTGCTACGGGTGCATCATCTAACAATGGAATTTTCCACAGTTGTGCGGTGATCAGTTGAATGTCCTCCCATTTCGGGAGTTGATTGAAAGGCACGCCCATGGCAGCTGTCGGGCCATGATGTCCAAATTTACTTAAGCCATTTCGCGCGAGTTCTAAAATAAATTTATTGCGCGGTTCTTCAGGTGCGGGTGCCGAATCCGCATATAAACCTTGGTATTGATCGCGTTTATACTGCTGTGGATTGCGTTTTTCCCAAGCTGTAATTTCTTCTAAATCTACAAAAACCTGATCGCCTTCCACCCACGCTTTAAATTTTTGCAGATTTTTATTCAGATAACGTGGATTGATGCCAGTTTTATAAATATAGTGAGAACCATGCAGCCCACAGACGATTTTATCTCCTTGAATATGGGCATCGGCCATGAGTGCGCCGCGATGCTGACAGCGACCATACATGACCACGACTTTTTCTACATCATCATCTTCGAGCCGTAAGACCACAAGATCGACATTGGCTGCAAGGGCATAAGCGGGTTGGAGCGGTTTTAAACTAGACCAAGATATAAGTGAATGTGCTTGCATGATACCTGCCTACATAAAGATTTCAGTGGGTATAGGTGTTCGAAATTCGGAATAATTTTATGAATTAGAACGTGATTATTATGTTGACAGCATAAAGCGTATTTCGGCTGAAATCTGCTTGAATTATCAGGAGTCTTGTAAAAGGCAGCAGAAAAATCAACTTCCATGGGATTAGAGGTTTATTAAAGTTGGCAGGGCGTGTAAAATTTAGGTCGAATTTTATTTATCCACCGTTTTTATCTTTTGAGGGTCTCCCTCGATCATAATCTCGCGGTGACATGCTCCATTGTACGGGGCATCACTCCTTAAGGATTTTTATATGCCAATTATCACTTTGCCAAATGGCGATCAAAAAGAATTTGATCATGCCGTGTCTGTGATGGAAGTTGCTCAAAGCATCGGTCCTGGTCTAGCAAAAAATACAGTTGCTGGTCGTGTAAACGATCGTTTAGTTGATGCGTCTGATTTAATTACAGAAGATGCTAGCCTACAAATTATCACGCCTAAAGATGAAGATGGTATTCACATCATTCGTCACTCTTGTGCGCACTTGGTGGGTCATGCAGTTAAGCAATTGTTCCCAGAAGCAAAGATGGTCATTGGTCCTGTCATTGAAGAAGGTTTCTACTATGACATCTGGATGCCACGTCCGTTTACTTTAGATGACATGGCAGCAATCGAAGAGCGCATGAAAAAGCTCATCGACCAAGACTATGATGTCATCAAAAAAATGACTCCACGTGATGAAGTGATCAAAGAGTTCACTGCACGTGGCGAAGAATACAAACTGCGTCTGATTGAAGACATGCCTGAAGAAACTGAAATGGGCTTGTACTACCATCAAGACTACTTGGATATGTGCCGTGGTCCGCACGTTCCAAATACTAAATTCTTAAAATCGTTCAAGTTGACTAAAATCTCTGGTGCTTACTGGCGCGGTGATGCGAAAAACGAACAGTTACAACGTATTTACGGTACAGCTTGGGCGGACAAAAAGCAGCTAGCTGCCTACATCAAACGTATTGAAGAAGCTGAAAAACGCGATCACCGTAAAATTGGTAAAGCGTTAGACTTGTTCCATATGCAAGAAGAAGCGCCGGGTATGGTGTTCTGGCATCCAAACGGCTGGACGATTTACCAAGTGCTTGAACAATACATGCGTAAAGTTCAACAAGCCAACGGTTACCAAGAAATCCGTACACCGCAAGTGGTTGATTTCACACTTTGGGAAAAATCAGGTCACGCAGCAAACTATGCTGAAAACATGTTTACGACTCACTCAGAGAACCGTAACTATGCTGTAAAACCAATGAACTGCCCATGTCACGTGCAAGTCTTCAACCAAGGTTTGAAATCTTACCGTGATCTTCCAATTCGTTTGGCTGAGTTTGGTTCATGTCACCGTAACGAACCATCGGGTTCATTACACGGCATTATGCGTGTACGTGGCTTTACACAAGATGATGCGCATATCTTCTGTACCAAAGAACAAATCGGTACTGAAGTTGCAGACTTTATTAAACTGACATTAGATGTTTATAAAGACTTCGGCTTTGAAGAAGTACAAATGAAGTTGTCGACACGTCCAGAAAAACGTGTGGGTGATGACAAACTTTGGGATATGGCAGAAAAATCTTTGGCAGACGCTTTAGATGCTGCAGGCCTAGAATGGGAACTTCAACCGGGTGAAGGCGCATTCTACGGTCCGAAAATTGAATTCTCATTGAAAGACTGCTTAGGTCGTGTATGGCAGTGCGGTACAATTCAATGTGACTTTAACTTACCAGAACGTCTTGACGCATCTTATGTGACTGAAGATAACGACCGTGATCAGCCTGTAATGTTGCACCGCGCAATACTTGGCAGTTTCGAGCGTTTTATTGGTATACTTATTGAACACTATGCTGGTTTCATGCCACCTTGGTTGTCTCCAATTCAAGCATGTGTGATGAACATTACCGATTCACAAGCTGAAGCATGTGAGTCAGTCGTCGCTAAACTTAAAGAAAGCGGTATCCGCGCGATTTCAGACTTGAGAAATGAGAAAATCGGCTTTAAGATTCGTGAACGTACTTTAGAGCGTATTCCTTACTTATTGGTTCTTGGAGACCGTGAAGTTGAGGAAGGTACTGTAAACGTCCGTACTCGCTCTGGAAAAAATTTGGGTACTATGTCAATTGATGCATTCGTTGACCTAGTAAAAGCAGCCGTAGCCGAACGCGGCCGGTACATTGTGGAGTAAAAGCGATTAAACAGCCTGACCGTAATCAACAGGGCGGAAAATCAAACCGTCCTGCCTTGAATGATGAAATTCGTGCAAAAGAAGTCCGTCTAGTAGACGAAAATGGCGAGCAAAAAGGGATTGTATCTCTTGCTGACGCTTTGCGTGCTGCAGAAGCAGTAGATCTTGACCTTGTTGAGATTGTTGCTAATGCTGAGCCACCAGTCTGCAAAATCATGGATTTTAACAAGCATTTGTTTGATCTAAAACAAAAGCAAAAAGAAGCGAAGAAAAAACAACATCAAGTACAGGTGAAAGAAATCAAGCTACGCCCTGGTACTGATGTTGGTGACTACAACGTTAAACTACGTGCCATTATCAAGTTCCTTGAAGAAGGTAATAAGGTAAAAATCACGCTTCGTTTCCGTGGTCGTGAAATGGCACACCAACAGTTAGGTTTGGCTCAATTGCAAAAAATTGAAGCTGACGTGGTTGACTATGGTGTTGTTGAACAAACACCAAAAATGGAAGGCCGTCAAATGGGTATGCTACTTGGTCCTAAAAAGAAAAAGTAAGTATCCATTAAAAAAGCACTGCATTTGCAGTGCTTTTTTTGTCTAGATGTCGGGTTTTAAATCCCAATGTTGCTGAAGGGCAGCAAGAATGTCTGCTGAGTGGTGATTAGAAAATAGTGCGAAATTAATCAGCGCAAATTTATGCCTTAGGGTACTAAATAGGCTCTTTTGAATAAAGACAAATTCAATTGTGCCGTAACGGTTATTAAATCGTTGTTCCGATTCAGACGTTTTGAAATGCTTTAATTTAGTTTTAATGTAGGTATAAAGTGAGCAAAGCTTTTTATTGAGCTAACTATGTGAGATCTATTTACATAAAACAGGCTGTGAAATAGGGATTTTCAGTACCCTCCAATAGAGTTTCATCTTGGTAATATTAGGTCGTATATCCCATGTCATAAAAGCAATCAGAACAAAGTACATTTCATATAAATAGATAGTAATACAGAGTAGGATTATTTTTTGCAAGATACGCCAAAATTTAAAAAGAGTAGATGAACAGCTTGTAAGCCAGACCCACCAAGGATTCATTAAAAACACCTATGGGTAAGATTAAGTTGAGAATAGATAAAAAAAGAAACATATAAATTGGAATCGAGACACTATATTCTTGAGATGGCATGATTTTTTATTCTTGTTTGTCATGTTTTGAATCTAACTAATTTTCTTAATATAAAAAAGACCCCGAAGGGTCTTTTTTTTATGAGAGTTTACTCAGCGATATTTTCTTGGACAGGACTTTCTATCAATGCCTTTTTTCCAATTGGAATTTGGCGTGGTAGTTTTTCTTCAGGAATAATACGCTGTAAGTCCACTGTCAATAAACCATTTTCATATAGGGCTTGTTGCACTTCTATATGTTCATCTAAGCGTAAAGACAGTTTAAATGTACGACGAGCAATGCCTTTATGCAGGAATTCCACAGTTGTATCTTGCGCTTCAGTTGGTTTACCTGAAATGCTTAGCACTTGATTTTCTAAGTTTAGCGAAAGTTCATCTTCTGTAAAACCTGCGGTTGCCACCACAATGCGATAGCTATTTTCAGCCGTTTTTTCAATATTGTATGGCGGGTAATTTGGTGTGTCGCTTTGCATGGCATAATCAAATAAATCGTTGAAACGATCAAAACCAATGCTACGACGGAAAAGTGGGTTAAGATTTAAACTACTCATAATTAGAACTCTCTTTAATAAGCAAAGTTGTAACAATAAGAAATGCTCAGTGATGCTTGGCATCCACTGTTCACTAACAAGATCGTTTGATCCTTGTACATGTATCAATATCGGTCTGTGCTGATTTTTTTCAAGGGATTTTTATAAAAAAATTATATTTTTTGAATTTTTGTACCTTAAGTGATTTTAAAAGCAAAGTGATAATTCACATTTTAACGTTACTTTTCAGAAAAACTGACAAGCTTTCACTGGATTAAACATGTTATACATAAAGCAAAATGAGATTGCCTTACTGAAAATTAAAAAGGAATATAGATGATTGATCTCTACTATTGGGGTACACCCAATGGACATAAAATTACCATCGCTTTAGAAGAAATGGGTTTGGAATACCAAATTTTTCCGATTAATATCTTGGAAAATGATCAATTTCAGCCAGACTTTTTGAGAATTTCTCCGAACAATAAAATCCCTGCAATCGTCGATCAGAATGGCCCACGAGGAGAGTCGATTTCAGTTTTTGAGTCTGGTGCGATTCTGCAATATCTTGGACGTAAAACAGGTTTGTTTTATCCAGAAGATGAGTTTGAGCGCGTTGAAGTTGAACAATGGTTGATGTGGCAAATGGGTGGTTTTGGGCCCATGTTAGGACAAAATCATCATTTTAGTCGTTTTGCACCTGAACGTATTCCGTATGCAACTGAACGTTATGTAAATGAGTCTAAACGCTTATATAAAGTTTTGAACCATCAGTTGATTGGTCAAAAATTTGTGGCTGGAGAGTATTCGATTGCAGATATGGCTATTCTGCCTTGGGCACTGCGTCATGAATGGCAGCAAATTCAGCTGGAAGATTATCCATACGTGAAAGACTATATCGATCGACTGACGGCCCGTCCAGCGGTACAAAAAGCCTTAACAATACAGGTTTAAAAAAAGAGCATGGAAACATGCTCTTTTTTTTATGAAATGAATAGAAGCTTTTTCCACCAAGGTCTTTGGTTTTCTTTCAGGGTCTTGAGTGAAAAGGGCTGTACGGCAACAAAGGGGTAAGCGACACCATTTTCGATATAAGGTTTGAACTTGGCACGTAAAAGTGACTGTTCAACCCGCTTATCAATGTGTGTAAGTCCAGAGCTTTTGATTAATTCAGCTTTTTGAACTTCGCCGGTGGCTAAAACATACAATTTAAAACTAAGGTCACGATTTTGATTGCCCAGATCGTCATTGTTGAAGTTAAAGATAGGTCGCTTTTGCCAAATCATTTGATCTTGTGTAATCACGTGTTGTTTGGCAACTTAAGAAGGACTTTGTGCATATAAAGCGGTCAAAATTTGTAATAACACGATAAAACTTAAGCAAAGAATTTTTTTCATAAAGTGAGTTAAAATTATTCAATATTTGCGTGGCAGATTAGAAGTCTCATGTATAAAAGTAAAGTGCGGAAAGACTCACCTTAAGATTTTAGATAGGACGGAAGAAAATTCTAACGCTGTGTTAGAATGCGGCGCTGCCGAAAAGAACGCGTTGTTGACGGTTTAGTTGGACGATTTTGCGATGAAAGACTTTTTCTTAAATTTTACCCGTATTGTTGAAAATAACCCAAGAATCTATTGGAGTATTATTTTTGGTATTGCAGGCTGCTTACTGCTATTTGTCGCTGAAATTGTGCATGTTCAAAATATTCTTGCAGATTTACATACCAAAGATCAAAACTTGATGCGAGCTGCGATTGAACCGATTTCTTCACAATATAAATGGTCGAGAATCGTTGTAATTGTTGCAGCAGTGCTTTGGTCAAATTTTGAATATTTGAAGTCGAAGAAAAAATTAGGTCTCTAAGCATTCGTTTCGATGTGGTCGTTTTTAGTTTTATTCTTCGCGGCATTTGGGGCTGCGACCTTACTTCCTTTACAGTCCGAAGCCGTATTGCTCGGCTTGTTGAGCTATGGTCAACATAATCTATGGCTGCTGATTGTGGTGGCCAGTATTGGTAATATTCTCGGTTCTTGTGTGAATTGGTGGCTCGGTTTAAAAGTAGAACATTATAAAAATAAAACATGGTTTCCCGTGTCAGAGCTGAAAATGCAGCAGGCACAGGGTATTTATCACAAATATGGTTATTGGTCTTTGCTACTGAGTTGGCTGCCGATGATTGGAGACCCTATTACTTTAATTGCGGGTTTAATGAAAGAAAACTTCTGGCGCTTTGTGTTCATGGTGACCGTAGCGAAAACCGGGCGTTATCTCTGTATTTATCTTATATTTTTAGGTTTCTTCTGAGATAAAACAGGGCATTGAAACATTCAATCCCTGCTTGAAATGTTGAATCTATTACTTATTTACAGCCATTTACTTTAAATTGAATTTCATCTTTAAAGTTCGACTTTTTATAGATCCAAAGGGTGCTCGCAGTACGTTTAACCGAGATCTGACTATTTCTTAGTGCTTCAACGACTTTCTGATCGAGTGTATAAATGCCAGAGCCTTGCTTGATCTTGACCTTTTTTACTTGTCCGTGTTTATCCACTTTAAAGTTAAATTTGACTTTACGATCGTGCTGTTTCAACTCATGACTAGTGAGATCTAATTTTGGTTGAGATACATATTGGAATGGCGTTTTCTTATCTGCACTTTGTGCATTCCAAACTTTTGAATCAAAGTTGAAATCACATTCAGGCGTATTGCCTTTAACTCTCAAATTAAACGCTTGATAGCCAATAATGGCTTTGGCTTCACCATTTTCTAAATGTGGTTTGACTTTAGCTTTTTTGACAGCAGAAATTAAGATTCGGTCGAGTTGATCGACACCTGTACTTTCTTTAATACTTGCATCGGTAATGGTGCCTTTTGCATTTGCTGTAACACGAATAATGGCCGCGCGGTCACGTTGCTTGAGGTCTTCATTGGCATATAATGGTTTTGGGAAAACCGACCAATTTAAACGCGTGGTTAAATGCGCAGGAGCAACTTCAATATTCTGTGCCGGAAGTTGATGGGTTTTGGTTGAAGCACTAAACGTTGTAGAAAATGGAGCGCAGGCCAAAAGGGTTAAGCACAGATATTGTTTCATAAGTCTATTCTAAGATCACAAAGTGAGTGATGAATGCGTCGATATTGCTGCGCAGTATTTCCTGTATTGGAAATACTGGCAAGGTTTAAATGGAAAATATGCCATTATTTTTTTGACTGATGGGTAATGTCGATCCCAAACAAGTCACGGGTTTTTGCCCAACTGATTGCAACTACAGCCATGGTCATACAGCCACCAAAGATTGTCGCCATGATCGTGCCCATATATTTTGCAGCCAATCCAGATTCAAATGCACCGAGTTCATTACTACTGGAGACAAACATGCCATTGACCGCGGCAACACGCCCACGCATATTTTCCGGCGGATAGAGCTGTAAAATAGTTTGGCGAACCACCACAGAGATGCTGTCACATGCACCAGTCATTGCCAGTGCAAAGAGTGATAACCAAAGATTGCTTGAAAATGCGAATAAAATGGTAAATACACCAAAACCCGCTACAGCCAATAACATATTACGCCATGCATGATGAGTTGGAGGGAATTTGGTCAATGCAATCATGGTGATCAGGGCGCCAATAGACGGTGCTGCCCGTAAGTAGCCTAAACCTTCAGGCCCCACTTTTAAAATATCTTCGGCAAAAATCGGTAAGAGGGCAATCACGCCACCAAAAAGCACAGAAACTAAATCGAGTGAAATCGCCCAAAGGACAATTTTGGTTTTCCAGATAAATCGTAAACCTTCACTTAAACTATCTTTTAAATTGTCAGATTCAATTTTAGGAAAACTGCGTTTATTGAGTAGGTTAATGAGGACGAAGCAGACCGTTAATAGCGCCGCAACACTGAGTAAGCTGGTTTCACGGCCTAAAAATGCCAACATAAAACCGCCAAGCATTGGCCCAATAATCACCCCACTTTGCCAACCAATCGTTGTCCATGTTGCACCATTGGCATAGAGCTCCCGCGGGATTAAAAAAGGTTTAAGCGACGTTGCCGAGGGATTATAGAAACCACGGATCGTTCCAAGCCCAAAAATGACCGCATAAATACCCCAAGACAGTTGGGTGACATCAATTTGGCCGAGACCATATTGGTGAAATAACCCCCAAAGAATCAGTGGCATCGGTACAGAAAAAAACAGACAAATTTTCATAATGGTCTGTTTATTGAAACGATCTGCAAAGTATCCTCCCCACAAAGAGAGAGCAATAAAAGGAATTGCTTCGGCTAAACCAATTAAGCCCAGTGTTAGCGGGTCTTTGGTGATTTGATACAGTGAATAAGCAACAATAATTTCTTGAATCAAAATGGCTAAGGTCAGACAAAATTGATTAAGCGTAACAATCGAGAAATCCCGATAACGTAGGGCTGCAAAAGCATCCTGTGCAGGTTTCATAATGGACATTAATAGTTGGCGTGCCGACATTATATAAGCCTTATTGGGCATCGCTTATAAAATCATCGGAAAATCTATATCAGAAAATTAATTAAGTTCGATATTCGGTAGAAAGATTCGCTTTTGTTTTGAGCAAAGATGCTTTAGAATACTCGCTCCCTTACCTGCAGGGCGTCTTTGCAATGGTGCAGACGTGCCGAACAGGTGTTCAAAAGAGGTTCTTATGCCTAAGATGAAAACTCGCCGTGGTGCAGCTAAACGCTTCAAGCCAACTGCAAACGGTTTTAAACGTCACCAAGCGTTCAAACGACACATTTTGACCAAAAAATCTGCTAAGCGTATCCGTCAATTACGCGGCTGTGTAATGGTTCACGTAAGTGACGTTGCTTCAGTTCGCCGTATGTGCCCATACATCTAAGGAGATTATAAATGGCTCGTGTTAAACGTGGTGTACAGGCTCATCGCCGTCATAAAAAAATTCTTGCTCGTGCTAAAGGTTACTACGGCGCTCGTTCACGCGTATATCGCGTAGCGTTCCAAGCAGTAATCAAAGCAGGTCAATATGCTTACCGTGACCGTCGTCAAAAGAAACGTCAATTCCGTGCTCTATGGATTGCGCGTATCAATGCTGGTGCTCGTCAAAATGGTTTGTCGTACAGCCGTATGATCGCTGGCTTGAAAAAAGCTCAAGTGATTATCGACCGTCGCGTACTTGCTGACATCGCTATGCATGACGCAGTTGCGTTTGCTGCTTTAGCTTCTAAAGCTAAAGATGCATTAGCTGCATAAGTCTTTATGACTAAAAAAAAGACCGCTTTTAGCGGTCTTTTTTTATGGATGAATTTGATTAGACATCTTATTTTTTCGACCATATGGCTAAAAACACAATGATGCCAATTGTGATTGCGGCAAATTTTATAAACTCAAATTGTTTAAAAAGTAAATAAAAGCCATAAAGTAAAGCGAATAGCATGGCAAAAATTAAAACTAAAGAAAAAAATACAACCCATGGTTTTTCAGGCTCTTTATCTGTTGAAGTGTTGGTGGCGGAAAGAGCTTGATCAGATGTTGACTTGAAATAATTAACTTTGGGGTATTTTTTCTGTAGTTGTTTGAGTAAAGCTTTCTCTTCATCATTGACTAAATTTTTGCGGTTGAAATGATTGGCTGTATAGCACGTGACATCTACATGGTGTTCTGACAGTTTGTACTCATAATCCAATAGTTGTGCATATTCTTCGGTTGTAAATAAATGGATCGGTGAGCTTTCGTTTTTTACATGTTTTAAATTTTGGATAGCAGCTTCGATTGAATTGAGCATTTCAAGCAGACTTAATCCAACTTGAGGTGAAGCTTGAGGATTCTCCAAAAGAGGGAGTGAGTCATCCAGAAGGCCATAATAATACAAATTATGGATTAGTTTAAATTGAGGCTGAATGTGGGTAGAAAACGGATGTTCAAATAAATCCAGTTGAATGCTATTTACTAAACTGCTCCAACTCGATTTTTTATCAAAGCAAAAGCATTCATTGCGCTGTTGTTGATTGAGCTCAATTAATGTAAACAGCCCGAATGCGTCATGAAATTGTGTGGAACTTGCACCCCAAAACTCCCGAGGATCACCAATAGGGCTGATATCTAAAATTTTCGTTTCAGATTGGATTTGAACCAGTGCAAAGGCTTGATTTAAATTGTTGTGGAAAACAGCAAGAGGGTAGTTGGTTTTTACAAAGTCAAAATGAGGATGTTGATTAAGTTTTGCATGCTCAAAAAGAAGATCAAATGGATAAAGTGAGCATTTTCTAATCCGCTTTTCAGCCATATACATGATCAAATGATCAAATGATCAAATGAGTCATGTAGTAATGCATTGGTTTTAAAATCGCGAATCAAGAAAATGTCGCAAGCTTGGCCGCACCATGGGTGCAAAATCTCGTCATAGTAAATTTTCTGGTTAAAAAAGCGTTGAGCATTATATTGCAAACCAAGAATAAATTGCTCGTAATGATCTATCATAATGAAGCATTTTTTTATTTTTCAATTGTAAGCTATCTTAGCTTTAATTTGACTTAAAAGGTAACTGCTTGATGCGCAAACAGTATCACTTCCGCCAAGTAGGCGACGATACGTATATTTGGGATGTGCATCACTTAGTAAAACTCAGTCAAAATTTTAAGATTCAGCAAATCCCTGTAAATGACATTTAGGAGTTAAATGAAGCATATTAATTTCCAAAATCTGCACCGACCACACAGCAAATTATTGAACATCTGGAATTGGTAAATGCTGCGGACTTAAGTTATCCCATTATTTTATGTGCTAGTGGTCGAGTGATGGATGGTATGCATCGAGTCGCAAAAGCATACATAACCACTCAGTCGCAAATATTAGCCGTTCAATTTGAACAAACCCTAAAGCCTGACTTTATCAATATCGATGCAGATCTTTTAAATTATCGTGAAGAATAAAAGTTAACCTACAGATCCAATGCTGTTATCTTGAAGTAGATTCACCAGACTCAAGTAGATCATCATGACAATGAAAAGAATAAACGTAGTCGGTACATCGGCCACTGGAAAATCAACCTTTTCCAGAGCTTTGTCGGACAAATTAGGACTAAATTATATAGAACTGGATAATCTATTTTGGCTAGATGATTGGCAGGAGTGTCCTGACGAAATCTTTTTTGCACGTATCGGAGCTGAAATTGCTAAAGCGAAAAATGGTTATGTTATTGATGGCAATTATACTCGGGCGATTCCTGTTAAATGGTCTGAAATAGATACGGTGATATGGTTAGACCTTCCGTTTCCAGTCAATTTATACCGCTCTGTAAAGCGCGCAATTTCTCGGGCTAAGTCCAAACAAGATCTTTGGCCAGATTCAAATAATCAGGAAAGTTTGTGGCGGATGTTTGGTCGAGATTCCATTGTCTGGTGGATGATTAAAACCCATAAAACGAATCGTGAAAAATATCTACAGATGATGAATGCACCTGAATATCAACATATTCAATGGATTCGTTTAAAGTCTGCAAATGCAGTTGATGCATTTTTAGAACAATTAGATTCTTATGTTTTTGATGTTTAAGTTTTGATGTTTTATCAATAAAAAGTTCAGTTAAGTTACAGAAATAATCTTTATACCGCGCTTTGCGACATGCCTAATGTATGGATAGAAAAGAACAAAAGGAAAATAAAATGTTGGCTGAAATAGTTGGTATGGGTCAAGGTAGCATTACTGTAGAGCTCGAAATGATTCCCCGCAAAGGTGAGGCAGTCAAAATCATGTATGGTGCAGACGCAGAGCTTGAGGGGGAAGTAGTCTCTGTCAGTCATTATATTAATCAACATGCCGATCAGCATCGCGTTCGATTGGAAATTCGTCCATTTAATTATTTAACGACCTCATAATTTTGAAATCTTTCATACAGAAGTATGTTTATAAAAAAGCCCTTCTATGAGAAGGGCTTTTTAGTGTTGATCACATTTATACAGTTAAAGTCCGAAGTAATAAGCCAATAAGCAAATCACTACCGTAATAATAATTAAGGTAATCACTCCACCTGCACCGGGTTTATGGGTTGGATTTGGCGTGTGTGCATGCTGAGGATTTGATTTTCTTTGCTCAGTTTTAAATCCATCCAGAGGAGAGCTTTCGACCACAGGAGTTAAACGTGCAGTTTTATAGTGATTGGCGACTTTTACAATAAATTTAGCCGTTAAATCTTCAGTTTTTTGAGCAAAATGGCGTAAATTTAACTGTTCTTCAGGTGTATAGATGCTGCCATCTGCATGATAGGGATGCTGAATTTTAGATTGAATGTGGCGGTTTAATGCTTCTAGGCGATACAAGCTGTCATGTGCAAAATCCGCTTGTGCATCCGTTGGCAAGAGTGCAAGTTTTGTAGATTCATTCGATTCGCTGCTTAGATCAGGCTGTGTACCATAATAAGGTGTGCCCAACACCTCCGGCTCAATAAAACCTTCCGCAGGTTTTTGTAAAAATAATTCTGCTTCAGTGAAGTTATGAATATCATCCCATTTTGGTAACTGCATATCTGCTTCGATGCGTTTAACGAGTTTATGGTTCAGCTCATAGCGCCAAAAGGTTTCTCGACGAATTTGCAGTTGTTGGGATGCCGGTGCTTCATAGTCATTTTCTGCGTTATACCACTCGGCAAGTTCTTTACCAAAAATCCATGCCTGCTTTTTATTTTTTTCGTGGCTTACAATAAAATGGGCAAAGGGAAGAAGTTCAACGTTAGCATTCGGATTTTGTTCATCATTCAGCAAGCTGGAGCTATGTAAACTTAAGCGTTGTACCCCTTGTTTTTTTAAGCCTTCTAGCCAAATTTGGAAATGTTGAGCCAATAAATGCTGTGATAGCAAATCACGAAAATGGAAACTGTGCTGATCAAAAATGTGGTGATTCAACCAACGTTGAAAACTCAAACCTTGGTTGAGAAATTCATTGCCATAAGTGACGAGTGTGAGCTGTTGTTTCCAGATTGGATCGAGTGCCATAAAGATTGGATCCCATTGATATTGTGTTTATCTTATACTTTTTTTAAAACTTGATGCTAATGCAATTTTAACTTGTGAATGCGCTTCATCATAACGGCTAAAAACTGTTAGAATAAGGGGTGTATATTATTTTTTTAAATTGTTGCTTTGAGAGTTACTATGTCACTGGAAGCCCTGACCACTGAAGCGCTCGCTGCGATTGCAGCAGCAGAGGACCTTGCTACACTCGACCAAGTGCGAGTGCAATTTACAGGGAAGAAAAGCCAGCTCGCGGAACAATCGAAGTCGCTCGGTAAAATGGACCCAGAAGAACGTAAAGTTTTTGGTGCTCAAATTCATGCCGTTCGTGAATCGATTACTGGCGCACTGACTGCTCGTCAAGCTGAATTACAAAAAGCTGCATTAGAACAAAAGCTTGCTAGCGAAACGATTGATATTACTTTACCCGGCCGTGGTCAAACGGTGGGTAGTATTCACCCTGTGACTCAAGTTCAAGAACGTATTTGCCAATTCTTTACCAAAGCTGGCTTTACTGTTGCGACTGGTCCAGAAGTTGAAGATGATTATCACAACTTTGAAGCATTGAACATTCCGGGTCATCATCCTGCACGTGCGATGCACGACACTTTCTATTTTGATGCGAATCATTTACTTCGTACGCATACCTCAGGCGTGCAAATTCGTACGATGGAAAATCAGCAGCCTCCAATCCGTATTGTGTGTCCTGGTCGTGTTTATCGCTGTGACTCGGACCAAACGCATTCGCCAATGTTCCATCAAATCGAAGGTTTGTATGTGGCTGAAAACACCAGCTTTGCAGAACTAAAAGGTTTGTTGGTTAACTTGTTAAATGAATTCTTTGAAAAAGATTTGAAAGTACGTTTCCGTCCATCTTATTTCCCATTTACAGAGCCAAGTGCGGAAGTGGATATCATGGATGAACGTGGTAAATGGTTGGAAGTTTTGGGCTGCGGTATGGTGCATCCAAACGTTTTACAAGCCGCTGGCATTGACCCAGAAAAATACAAAGGCTTCGCCTTCGGTTTAGGTGTAGAGCGTTTTGCCATGTTGCGTTATGGCATTAATGACCTGCGTATGTTCTACCAAAATGATGTGCGTTTCTTACGCCAATTTGCTTAAACAGTTTTATACCTCTCCCTAACCTCTCCTAAAAGGAGAGGGGGTGTCCATCATGACTTAGGGTTCGTCCTCTTTCTTTAAAGGGGCGCTAGAGGGGATTAGAAATTTAGAATTAATAGGTTTTTATACAATGAAAATTAGCGAAAATTGGTTGCGTACATGGGTTAACCCAGCCATTGATAGCGATACACTTTCTGACCAACTGACCATGTTAGGTTTAGAAGTTGATGATTTATCTCCTGCTGCAAAACCATTTACTGGTGTAGTAGTCGGTGAAGTTTTAACAGTGGTTCAACATCCCGATGCTGACCGGTTACGTGTCACTACTGTAAACATCGGTTCAGGCGAGCCGTTACAAATCGTTTGTGGAGCTCCAAACGTACGTGTAGGCATGAAAGCTCCTGTAGCAACCATTGGTGCAGTACTTCCGGGCGATTTCAAAATTAAAAAAGGCAAGCTTCGTGGTGTTGAATCACAAGGCATGCTGTGCGGTGCGTCTGAAATTGATCTTGAAGATAAAATCGACGGTCTATTAGAGCTTCCTGCCGATGCACCTGTTGGTGTAAATGTGCGTGAATATTTAGATCTTGATGACAATGTGATTGATATCAGCATCACGCCAAACCGTGGTGACTGCTTCAGTATTCGTGGTATTGCACGTGAAATTGGTGTGATTAACCAACTCCCTGTGACTGCACCAGTGATTACAGAAGTTGCTGCAACCATTAGCGATGAAAAAAATGTTGTTATTGCTACGGATGGTTGCCCACGCTATTTAGGCCGTGTAATCAAAAATGTCAATACCAAAGCACCAACTCCTGAGTGGATGGAGCGTGCATTGGCTCGTGCGGGCATCCGTCAGCACAGTATTTTGGTCGATATTACCAACTACGTTTTAATGGAATTGGGTCAACCTTTACATGCATTCGATGGCGGTAAAGTTGAAGGTTCAGTTCGTGTACGCCAAGCAACAGCAGCAGAAAAATTAACGTTGTTGAATGAACAAGAAGTTGAATTATCTGAAAACGTGATGGTGATTGCGGATGATCAAAAAGCTTTGGCGATTGCAGGAATCATGGGTGGCCTAAGTTCAGCGGTTTCTGACGATACCACTGAAATTTTCCTTGAGTCGGCGTTCTTTGATCAACTCTATATCGCAGGTCGTGCACGTAGTTTTGGTTTGCATACTGATGCATCTCAGCGTTATGAACGCGGTGTAGACTTTGAATTGCCGATGACGGCAATGCACCGTGCTTCTCAGCTTATCGCTGATTTAGCTGGTGGTGAGTTTGGTCCAATTACTGTTGCTGAAAAAGTTGAATTATTACCAAAACGTGAAGCCATTGAACTGAACCAAGCGCAAGTCGATCAACTCCTCGGTTATAAAGTTGAATCTGCATTTATTACCGATGCTTTAACGCGTTTGGGTTGCAATGTCACTGTGAAAGCAGAAGGTGAGTGGACAGTTGTACCGCCATCACACCGCTTTGACATGGCGATTTATCAAGACCTCATCGAAGAAGTGGCACGTATTCACGGTTACGACAATATTCAAATCAGCTTGCCGGTGATTGATGTCAAACTGGCGAAATACCAAGACCAATTTGAATTGGTTCAGTTACGTCAAACTGCAGTGGCTTTAGGTTATCAAGAAGCAATTAGCTTTAGCTTTGCAGATGCGAAACTAGAGAAACAATTGAATCCACAGGTTCAACCACTAGCGCTTGCAAACCCGATTTCAAGCGATCTTGCAGTGATGCGTTCAACCTTATTATCAAGTTTGATCCCATGTGTGCAATACAACGTAAACCGTCAGCAAAACCGTGTGCGTTTCTATGAGCTTGGTCTACGTTTTGATTATCAAGGTGCGAACAGCATTCATGATCTCAAACAGATCCCAACCTTTGCACTAGTTGCAACAGGTTCGCGTACAACTGAATCTTGGCATGGTAAAGCACAGCCTATGGATTTCTTTGACTTTAAAGGCGATGTAGAAGAGATTTTAAATTCTGCTCGTTTAAATGTTGAATATGTACGTTCAGAGCGTACGTGGTTACATCCAGGTCAATCTGCTGAAATCTTAGTCAATGGTCAATCGATTGGCTACTTCGGTCGTTTACACCCATCTTTAGAAGATGAGTTGGATTTGGCGACTACTTGGGTCGCTGAATTAGATCAATCGGCTGTTTTGCAAACTTATGTATCTAATTTTACAGAATTATCACGTTTTCCGTCGGTTCGACGTGATATTGCGCTTTTAATTAGTGATAAGATTAATGTTAGTGAAATTCAGCAACTTATCGAAAAAACCGGCGGTGAGCTTTTAGACGCAGTTTGGTTATTCGATGTGTACACTGGTCAAGGTGTCGAAGAAGGCAAGCGCTCATTGGCATTTGCAATTCAATGGCAACATCCAACACGTACATTAGAAGATGCTGAAATCAAAACCGGTATGGATAACATACTTCAGGTGTTGGAAAACACTTACCAGGCGACATTGAGGGCTTCATGACAGCATTAACAAAAGCAGAAATGGCTGATCATTTAAGTGAGCTCACGAGTTTAAACCGTCGTGAAGCAAAACAAATGGTCGAGTTATTCTTCGATGAGATTAGCCAAGCGCTAATCTCTGGGGAACAAGTTAAACTCTCAGGTTTCGGTAACTTCGAGTTGCGTGATAAACGTCAACGCCCAGGCCGTAACCCGAAAACGGGTGAAGAAATTCCGATTTCTGCCCGTCGTGTAGTGACCTTCCGTGCGGGACAAAAATTCCGTCAACGTGTTGGAAATGAGCAGATCAATTGATCTGCTTTTTTTTCCTTTGATTTAGGAGGCGCAGTGCTCATCATCTATCGCACAATTCATGTTGAAGAATATTCGTTTTAAAGTGAGACGATATACTTGAGTTGAGTTGAGTTGAGTTGAGTTGAGTTGAGTTGTCGTAGAGGTTAATTGTGGCTTTCCTTTAGCTAAATTGTCAGTTTTTATTTTTCAATAAGCATGGGCTTAGTATTTTGAATTTTAGCTCTTTTTATGAACTAGGGTTTAAAGTTTGAGGCAATAAAAAAGAGAGCCATAGGGCTCTCTTTTTGTGCTGAATAATCGGTTAGATTATTGAGCTTCAGAAGCAGCAGCAGTAGCTTCAGAAGCAGCAGCAGTAGCTTCAGAAGCAGCAGCAGTAGCTTCAGATGCAGCAGCAGAAGCTTCAACAGCAGCAGCGTCAGACGCAGCAACTACTTCAGAAGCAGCAGCTTCAGATGCAGCAGCAGGAGCAGCTTCTTCAGTTTTTTTAGCACAACCAACGAAAGCTAAAGTAGTAGCAACTGCAGCAGCAATAGCGATTTTTTTGAATAACATGGCATCACTCTCTAAAATATGAGATTAAAAAATAACCTGCGTTAGTCTGTTGTGTGCTTTTATTATGCCTAATTTGAATAGGTATTAAAAATGCATAGAGCAGTCTAACTGGTCTGCGTGTATGCTATCACTGAGTATTTTGAAATGCTACTAGTGACTTTGAAAAAACCGTTAAAAATAGGTGAAAAACGGCCATTTTTTAACAGAAAATAACAATTAAGAGAAAGTTTTATATTGGCGAAATAGCAAATAAACTACTAAAAAGAATAGGGTTTTTTAACATATATTTTTTATAATCATCAACTTGAAAATAAGTTTACATGGAAAGCTATCAAATGTTTCTTTGTGTAACTAAAGTCAACCAAATAAAAAGGCCATCGTTATAGATGGCCTTTTCAGTCAAACATTCAACTTAGTTGGATGCTTTACGTTTCATTTGATCGAAGAAATCATCATTGGTTTTGGTTTCTTTCATACGATCAAGCAAGAATTCCATCGCTGCAAGTTCGTCTTGTGTATGAAGCAATTTACGTAAAATCCAAACTTTACGTAGGTTATCTTCAGACATCAAACGCTCTTCACGACGTGTACCTGATTTTTTGATGTTCATCGCAGGGAACACGCGTTTTTCAGCAATACGACGGTCTAGGGTAATTTCTTGGTTACCTGTACCTTTGAATTCTTCGTAGATCACTTCATCCATCTTACTGCCAGTTTCAATCAACGCAGTTGAGATAATTGTCAGTGAACCACCTTCTTCGATATTACGTGCTGCACCGAAGAAACGTTTTGGACGTTCTAAAGCATGGGCATCCACACCACCAGTAAGAACTTTACCAGATGAAGGGATTACGGTGTTGTAAGCACGTGCTAAACGAGTAATTGAGTCTAGCAAAATCACCACGTCTTTTTTGTGTTCTACAAGACGTTTCGCTTTTTCGATCACCATCTCTGCAACTTGTACGTGACGAGCTGGTGATTCATCGAATGTTGAAGCAACTACTTCACCACGAACAGTACGTTCCATTTCTGTTACTTCTTCAGGACGTTCGTCAATCAGAAGGACAATCAAGAAACATTCAGGATTGTTACGAACAATCGACTGAGCGATGTTTTGTAACAACATGGTTTTACCCGCTTTTGGCGGTGCAACGATAATTGAACGTTGACCTTTACCAATCGGAGCAACCAAGTCAACCACACGCGCAGTTAAGTCTTCTGTTGTACCATTACCTAATTCCATTACCAATTGTTCGGTTGGAAATAAAGGTGTTAAGTTTTCGAAAAGAATCTTATTACGTGAGTTTTCGGGTGTGTCGTAGTTAATTTGATTAACTTTTAATAATGCAAAGTAACGTTCGCCTTCTTTAGGTGGACGAATCGTACCTGTAATAGTGTCACCAGTACGAAGGTTGAAGCGACGGATTTGTGATGGGCTCACATAGATATCGTCAGGGCCGGCTAGGTAAGAACCCGCTGCAGAGCGTAAGAAACCAAAGCCGTCCGACAGAATTTCTAGAACGCCATCACCAAAAATCTCTTCGCCGTTCATTGCGTGGCGCTTTAAGATGGCAAAAATAATATCTTGCTTACGGTTACGAGCCATTCCTTCGAGGCCCATAAACTCGGCAATCTTGATGAGTTCGCCAATCGGTTTTTTCTTGAGTTCGGTTAAGTTCATAGGTGGTCAGATAGAATCTAAAATTCTGAGGTACAGGTTGGAAAAGGGAGCAACAAATGTGCCGCGATCATGCAAGAAACGATAGCAATTGGTTTGCACAAAACAATTCAGAGATCTGATTCGTTATATGAAGAGAGATGTGAAAAACAATTCTGTTGCCGAGCGGCATTTTATGTGTTGTGTTGTAAGAAAATGACAGGATTTGAGATCCTTAATTTCTTGAGTAAACAATATAAGAGAGAACACAGCATTTGTCAATTTATCAACCAAAAAAATACGCTGTGTAAAACAGCGTATTTTCGAGTGTTTTTATCGAAAAAATATTAGATGTTTTCTTCGATGAAAGCTGTCAATTTAGATTTTGGCGCTGCACCGACTTGGGTTGCTACAACTTCGCCGTTTTTAAACATTAATAATGCAGGAATGTTACGGATGTTGTAGTTTACAGCTGTTTGTTCGCAAGAAGTTACGTCTACTTTAACGATTTTAACTTTGCCTTCAAACTCAGTTGAAAGTACTTCAAGTACAGGTGCAATGGCTTTACAAGGAGCACACCAACCTGCCCAGAAATCTACAAGTACAGGAGTATCAGACTCTAGTACATCGGCTTGGAAGTTTTCATCAGTTGTATTTACGATATTGCCAGACATGGATTTTGCTCCGGAATTAATTTTTAAGTTGACTCTATGTTTATAAGTATTACATAGCCAACTATAACAATGTAGGGGGTTATGTAAATTTTCGACCTGAATGGCGAGTTTGTCTAATGGATGATCACGATGCCGATGATCGTGTATGACTATCATTGCTTCAGATAAAAAATCGATAAGTTCCGCCCGAACTACTCATAAATGGCTTTTAAATTACATGTATGTGAATTAATCTAAGCACAATTCTGAACAGGTTTTTTTGAATAATGTCTGATTTTTTGATTGATGAAGAATTACTTGCTGCTATCGATATGGGATCGAACAGCTTCCACTTGGCTATCGCACGCGTAGACCATGGTGAAGTGAAAAAAGTTGCATCAATGTCAGAAAAAGTACAGCTTGCCGCAGGTCTAGACGAAAATAAAAATTTGACTGAAGCCGCACAGCAACGAGGATTAGCCTGCCTAGCACGTTTTGTGGGGCGTTTAAATCCTGTACAAGCTAACCGTTTACGTATTGTGGCGACTAATGCCTTGCGTCAAGCAAAAAATGGTCATGAATTTATTCAAAAAGCCGCTGAAATTTTACCAAAACCAATTGAAATTATTGCTGGTCGTGAAGAAGCCCGTCTAATTTATTTAGGGGTTTCACATACTATGGCAAATAGTGGTCGCCGCCTTGTGATTGATATCGGTGGGGGGTCAACAGAGTTGATTATTGGTGAAGAGTTTGAACCGATTCATACAGAATCTGTGCAAATGGGCTGTGTCGCTTTTACCAAAGCGTTTTTTGCTGATGGTGAAATTAACCTGAAAAGTTTTGATAAAGCGGTAAATGCTGCTCGCAAGGAAATCGCAGGCATTGCCAACACTTATAAAGCTGCGGGCTGGGATACTGTTGTCGGTTCAAGTGGCACGATCAAAGCGTGTCGTCAGATTTGTGTCAATATGGGCTGGAGCAACGATCAGGAAGAACTGACACGTGATGGTTTATTTAAACTCAAAGATAAATTGCTTAAATATAAGCATGTCAATGAAATGGAATTTGATGGTCTAAAAGAAGACCGTCGAGCAGTTTTGCCAGCCGGCATTGCCATTTTGTATGCAGTCTTTGATGTGCTGAATATCGATAAATTGGTTTATTCTGATGGCGCGTTACGTGAAGGCGTGATGTACGACCTATTGGGACGTTTCCAACATGAAGATGTTCGTGACCGTTCTGTACATGCGTTGATGGGGCGCTACAACGCAGATATGAAACAAGCTGAACGTGTGGTAAATACCGCTCAACAACTGTTTAATGGTGTGGCGACCGCACTGAATTTGACCAGTGATGACAGTGATTTACTGCGTCGTGCGGCGTATTTGCATGAAATTGGCTTAGCGATCAGTCATAGTGGATACCATCGTCATGGTGCTTATTTACTGCAACATTCGGATATTCCGGGTTTCTCACAAATTGATCAAAATCATTTGTCGCATTTAGTGGCGCATCATCGTCGTAAGTTACGCAGTGATGCACGTGTTGATGTGATGAAAGTCGGTGGTAACAAACTTGTTTACTTATGTCTATTGCTTCGTTTAGCAGTTTTATTAAATCATAGTCGCAGCGATGAGATGCTTCCTGCCATTGAATTAAGCGTGGACAATGCGCAACAATGGCAACTTAGTGTTTCTGGTGATGCCAAACAGTGGCCTTTGTTGGTTGCAGACTTGCATGATGAGCAACTGCAATTTAAGCATTGGGATATTGAACTGAATATCCAGTCGGAACAATTTATCAATTAACAGACCAGTTAAGTTAGGGATAATGATCGACCTATGAAAAATAAAGCAGCTCAATCTAAAGCCTGGACTACGGTTCAGATCGCACGTCATCCTGAACGTCCGCAGTTTTTGGATTATGTTGGCGAAATTTTTACAGAGTTCGATGCTTTGCATGGTGACCGCCTATTTGGTGATGACGGCGCGATGATTGGTGGTTTGGCTCGTTTAGATGGTCAGCCTGTGATGATTGTAGGTCAGCACCGTGGTCGTAGTACACGTGAAAAATTACAACATAATTTTGGTATGAGTAACCCCGAAGGTTACCGTAAAGCACAGCGTTTATTGGATATGGCCGAGCGTTTTAATCTGCCAGTCTTTACCTTTATTGATACCATGGGTGCGTACCCAGGTGTGGGTGCAGAAGAGCGTGGTCAGGCCGAAGCAATTGCAACTAGTTTGGCTCAGCTGTCTTCACTTAAAGTGCCTGTAGTAGCAACGGTATTGGGTGAAGGAGGTTCGGGTGGTGCGCTCGGTATTGGCGTAGCTGACCGTGTGATTATGCTATCTCACAGTATTTATTCAGTAATTTCACCTGAAGGCTGTGCATCTATTTTGTGGAAAACTGCAGAAAAAGCAGAACAAGCAAGTGAAGCATTGGCATTGACGGCAGATAAATTGCAGAAGATGGGCATTGTAGAATACGTGGTGGACGAAGCGGAAGGCGCACATTTAAACCCTGAAAAAGTCATGCAGGATTTGAAAGTGGTCTTGAAGCAAGCTCTAGAAGAACTGCAACCAATGGATGCAAACGAACGATGCGAAGCGCGTTATCAGCGTTTAATGAAGTTTGGCAGCGACAATTTAGGGCTGACTGCTTAAGTCAAATTCAGGCGCTGCCTGAACAAAGCCGATTTTTAATAGGATGTAGTGGTGGCATGGATTCCATGTTGCTGCTGCATCTTATGTCGTTTTTGTGCCCTGAAAAAATACGGGTGATTTATATTGATCACCAACTACAAGCGTGTAGTCATGCTTGGGGCGAGTTTGTACACGCTCAGTGTGCAGCGTTAAATCTCCCATTCATTATACAGAAAGTCCAGGTTGCGCAAGGTAACCTTGAAAATCAAGCACGCTCGGCCCGCTATCAAGCCTTTGCCCAACATTTACAAGCAGATGAAATATTAGTACTCGCGCATCATCAGCAAGATCAAGCCGAGACACTGATATTGCGGCTACTTTCAGGTGCTGGTGTCCATGGCCTTGCTGCGATGAAAAAAATCGATGCGCGTGAAGATTTTATTTTATGGCGTCCCCTATTAGATCTTTCACGTGAGCAAATTTGCCAATGGGCAGCACAGCTGCATGTGCAAAATATTCAAGATCTCACCAATTTTGATACCGACTATGACCGCGCGTGGAGTCGTGAGATTTTGTGGCCGTTACTCAGCGATCGATTTCCTAAAATGCAGCAAGCTCTGAGTCGAACCAGTTACTTGATGCAAGATGCTGATGAAATTTTACTTGAGGTGTTGCAACAAGATTTAGCGGCCTGTGGTTCATCGCAAGTTTTATCTTTGGTGGCTCTACAACAGCTCAGTCTGGCACGTCAGCGTCAGTTGTTATCGCACTGGATGAAAGGTGAGGGGCAATATCGTCCAAGCTTTGAAATGGTACAGCGATTATTTTCAGAAGTGATTGGCTCACGCGAAGACTCGCAAGCGGCATTGCACTGGAATGGATTTTATTATCTGCGGTTTCAACAGCAACTTCATCGGATTGCCAAAGCGGATTATCTGCCAGCAGAATCCATTCAAGAGGTTGAGGTTGTAACTTGTGTTGCAGGTCAGTGCCTCAAGTTGCCTGCAGGACATTTCGTGATTCAACCCTCAGAGGTTGGCTTATCACCTGAATTATTGGGGCAGCAACTGCAGATACGCCCACGCCTTGGCGGCGAAAAAATTCATTTGTATGGTCGTGTCGGAAGTTGGCCGTTGAAAAAAGCTATTCAGCAGGCGCAAATTTTTCCATGGCAGCGTCATACTATTCAAATATTAAGCCGAGATAATGTTATGCTAGGCGTCTTTACGCCTCAGGGCTTTTGGTTGGCGCAGTCTGAATTTTGTACTCAAGCTGGCTGGCAACCAACATTATCTCTTAACGCTAAATCTGCAATATCGGATCTTCAATCATGAGCGCAATTCTAAATTGTAATATCAGTTTCATTGGTGGCGGCAACATGGCACAGGCTTTAATTGGTGGCCTAATTGCACGTGGTGTCCCGACTACACGTATTACAGTTTCAGATCCCGTAGAAAAAGTACGTGAGCTTTTGGCTGAAAAAGATTTGCATGTGACCGATGATAATGTTGCGGCAATTCGAGATGCTGACATTGTTCTTTTTGCAGTTAAACCTCAGGTGTTGGCAAAAGTTTTGGCACCATTACAAGGGCTGCTAGAAGGGAAGTTGGTGATTTCAATTGTTGCAGGTGCAGAAATTGCAACGATTTCAAAATTATTAGGCACAGAGCGCATTGTTCGTGTCATGCCAAATACGCCGGCTTTAGTTCAAACCGGTGCGCATGGTTTATATGCAGGTGAAGCGGTTTCAGCTGAAGATCGTGATCTTGCAAGTCAAGTTTTGGCTTCAACTGGTTTAACACTTTGGGTAAACTCGGAAGCGCAAATTGATGCGGTAACAGCTGTTTCTGGCTCAGGTCCTGCATACTTTTTCTATATGATGGAAAGTATGATTCGTGCAGGTAAAAACATGGGCTTGGATGAAAAAGTGGCTACAGCACTAACCTTGCAAACTGCATTAGGTGCTGCACAAATGGCGATTACCAGTGCCAACAGTCCTGCGGAGTTACGTAAAAATGTAACTTCTCCAAACGGTACAACACAAGCCGCGATTGAAGTATTTGATCGTGCTCAAATTTCACAAAATATTCAGGCTGCTTTAGCCGCAGCGCAAAAGCGTAGCCAAGAGTTGGCACAAGAGTTAAGCGAAAGCACCAAATAATTCGATTTGATTTAGGAAAGTTCAAGTATGGGCTCTGCTCAAATTTTTGGAATCATTATTAACGTTGCAATTTTGCTCGTATTTTTCCGTTTTTTAATGCAGCTTGCTGCCGTGAGTCCATATAACCCTGTGGTTTTGGCAACAGCAAAAGCAACAAAAATTGTCGATATCTTTAGCCGAATTTTCCCAACTTTGGCCAAAGGTCGAGTGAATACTGCAGCATTGGTGTTGGTGGTGATTCTGTATTTGTTAAAAATGTTTGGTTTGATGTATTTGTCTGGCGTGGCGGTGAATAGTCCATTCCATTTGATCATTATGACCTTTGTGACCATGATTCAGGATTTAATCCGTTTCTGTCGTTACTTAATTTTTGCATCGATTATTTTGAGTTGGGTCGTGATGTTTAGTCAGTCACGTTCGCCTTATATTGAAGTGGTTCAAGAATTGGCAGAACCGCTACTTGCGCCATTCCGCCGTATTCTTCCAAATATGGGGATGATTGACTTGTCACCAATTTTTGCGATTTTGGCATTGTTGGTTGCGGAAACCATTATGAAGCAAGTCGCAATTGCATTATTGACTGGTCTTTAATCTGAGCTAAGACGAGTTAAATTAAAAAGGACGCCGAGGCGTCCTTTTTTGTGGATTTAATATGAGGTGTAAAACAAGATATTTTTACTAACTAGAAACATCTCACCTCCATCCCAACTTTCCTCCTAGAAGGAGAAAGGCATGAATGAACGTGAATGAATTAGTGTGCTTCGTCCCAGTTATTGCCTTGACCCACTTCCACAATCAGTGGAACGGAAATTTTCAACACAGATTGCATCACTTCAGTCAGTTGGGCAGAGAGTTCATCGGCAATTGCAGCATCGACTTCAAACACTAATTCATCGTGTACTTGCAGTAACATTTTGGCTTGATCTTTCGGTAAGATTTTATCGACTGCAATCATGGCTAGTTTAATTATATCCGCCGCAGAACCTTGTAGCGGCGCATTAATCGCTGCACGTTCAGCGCCTTGTTTCACCATTTTGTTGCTCGCCATAATGTCCGGTGTATACAGACGACGACCTAAAATGGTTTCCACAAAACCTTGTTCACGTGCGACTTGGCGAGTACGTTCCATATATTCCAAAACACCAGGGTAGCGTTGGAAGTATTTACCAATATAGTTACGCGACTCTTCACGAGTGAAACCCAGCTGACGAGTCAAACCAAATTCAGACATGCCATAGAGCAGACCGAAGTTCACCGCTTTGGCTTGACGACGTTGGTTGCTGGTCACTTCGTCGAGTGGAATACCCAAAACTTCTGCCGCAGTACGTTTATGTACATCTTGCCCATGATTGAAGGCATCGACCAATGCATGATCTTGCGAGAAATGCGCCATTAAACGTAATTCGATTTGCGAATAATCGGCTGCCAATAAAATGCGACCTTCAGGTGCAATAAAGGCTTTACGGATTTGACGTCCAATATCTTCACGGACAGGAATGTTTTGCAAGTTTGGATCGGTAGATGACAAACGACCTGTAGCCGTTAACGCTTGGTGGTAACTGGTATGCACACGATGTGTGTCATTATTCACTTGCTTTAACAAACCGTCGGTATAGGTGCTTTTCAGTTTAGAGAGACCACGATATTCCAAAATTAAATCAGTAATCGGATGGTCGATTTTTTCTAACACACTTTCACTGGTACTGTACTGACCTGTAGAAGTTTTCTTACCGCCTTTTAAACCTAATTTATCAAACAGAATCTCACCAACTTGTTTTGGTGAGCTGACATTGAAGCTTTGACCCGCAAGATCTGTAATTTCGGTTTCTAAATTTAGAATGGTATTGGCAAATTCCACACCAAGTTGGTCGAGGAAGTTCATATCTAGCTCAATGCCGTTTTCTTCCATAGAGGTTAGAACACGGGCAACCGGCATTTCAATATTGTGCAAAATATTGATCAGCTCCGGGTGAGTTTGTAACTTCTTATCGAGTACCTCATATAGACGATAGGTCACATGGGCATCTTCTGCCGCATAATGGGCTGCAGTTTCAAGCTCAATTTGGTTAAAGGTCTTTTGTTTTGCACCTTTGCCCGCCACTTGTTCGAACGTCGTAGTGAGATGACTTAAATACAAACGTGCGACGTCATCCATCCCATGACGTGTAGCCACAGAGTTAAGGACATAAGAGGCCAACATGGTATCGAAATACCAACCTGCCAAATGAATGCCATGATTTTCTAAGACATGTGCGTCATATTTGAGATGATGACCAATTTTTTGTACGTCATTATCTTCAAGTAAAGGTTTGAGTTGATTCAGGATCGTGTCACGATCAAGTTGTTGCGGCGCACCTTCATAATCATGCGCAAGCGGCACGTAATAGGCATCATGTGCATCTAAAGCCACCGAGAAACCCACAATCTGTGCCACGCGGTAGTCGAGGCTAGTGGTTTCAGTATCAAAGGCAAAACGCTTTTCAGTACTTAGACGTTTAAATAACCCATCCCAATCTTCTTGAGTCAATACCGTGTGATAACGTGCTTCACCAAGTAAGTCATCAACACTGGTTTTGTCCGCTTGATCTTCCACTTCAGGTGCATTGGCTACAGTCGCCGTGGTGTTAATGGCTTTGGCTACTTGTTTGTAGGTTGCACCATTGGGGTTGTTCGGATGATCTAAAGACTGCAGTTGGTTACGAAATTCTAGTTCCGTATATAAATCACGAAGTGCTGGAATATTTGGATCGGCAAGTTTCAGATCTTCGTATTTAAGGCCCATGTCGAGGTCACAAACGATGCTCGCCAGTTGGTGGTCAAGAGCAATCCCTTCGACATTATCTTTAATGTTTTGACCGACTTTACCTTTAATGCTGTCGACATTTTCTAAAATGCCGCCAATCGATCCGTACTCGGTTAAAAGTTTCGCTGCTGTTTTTGCGCCAACACCGGGTACACCACGGATGCCGTCAGAGGCATCGCCCATCAGCGTGAGGTAGTCAATGATTTGATTCGGCCACACCCCAAATTTTTCAAAAACGCCTTGAACGTCCATCGGTTTGTCTTTGAAGCTATCTTCTAAAGTGACACGCTCAGTAACGAGCTGTGCCATGTCTTTGTCACCAGTGGAGATCAAAACTTGATGACCGGCTGCTTCAGCGCGTTTGGCTAAAGTTCCGATAATGTCATCGGCTTCAGCGCCTGGCAACATATGTAGTGGAATCCCTAGAGCACGAATTAACGCATGAAGATATGGAATTTGTTGTGATAATTCTTCCGGCATCGCAGGACGGTCACCTTTATAGATCGGGGACAATTCATGACGGAAGGTTGGTTCAGGTGTATCGAAAATAACGGCCATGTGCGTCGGTTGGATACGACGCATTAATTTTTGGATGGCAGAAATGGCACCTCGGATTGCATTGGTATGCAAACCGGTTGAAGTGGTTAATGGTGGCAGTGCATGGTAAGCACGAAATAAAAAGTATGAGCCATCGACCAAGACAAATGGTGGCATTGATAATTTCCTAATCCTAAAAACGGTTTTATTGTACGTGATTTTTTGCCCGCACGCAGAGTCTAGATTGTATATGTAACTTACCGAATCACTGATGAATAGTTTTAATCCATCCGTCAGGCTCATGTATCATCAAAACATTCAAGAAAATAACGAAGCAGGTATGCTGAAACAGAATAATGAAATCAAGATGATTTGGTTGATGACGCTGATTATGGTTGGGATCGGGGCATGGTACTTAGACCTCCGTATCCTGAGTTATATCAGTGGCATCGGTTTTATGCTCAGTGTGATGAATTATGTCGATGATTTACAGCACGGCGCTGATGCACTGAGCTCATCAAAACAACCATTTCAAATGACATCAAAGGTTCCATTATATATTGCATCGTTATTAACGGTCGTTGGACTGTTAACAGAATTGGGTTATTTGGTTGCGATCGGGATTGGCCTGTGGGTCTATTTTTTTCTGCGTTGGCTGAAACGATTAGAACGTCAGCTGCATCTATTGCAAGGACGTGCGCTTCAGTCGCAATCGATTCATGCAGCTACTTCAATATCAGCGTCGACAATAGACCGTCCTGAAAATTTTGATTCTAACGATACACCATCTGTACATCCCGCGACGGCAGTTGGTATAGCTAGACATCAGGCATCATTCAATTCAACGCCTTCTAATACACCATCCAAGTCTGCGCCAAATCTATCTAGTCAAATTCAGCAATGGCTTTTCCAAGGTAATCCCGTGTTAAATGTGGCGGTACTGGTCTTGGTGATTGGCGTGGTGCTATTACTCAGATTTGCCACAGAGCATTGGCAACTAAGCTTGGCCATGAAACTGCTGATCGTGAGTTTGATCAGTGCTGGTGTTGTCGGACTGGGTTTTTGGCTACAAACCAAAAATCGCAGTTTTGCCTTGGCGCTAGAAGGTCTAGGTCTTGCAGCGCTGTTTTTGACTTTATTTTTTGCCTATTACAATGCTGTGATTGCGGGCTTTGGCATAGCCTGTGTACTGTATGCAGTGCTTATGGCATTGACGATTTGGCTCAGTTTGAAACAACAGTCAGTTGAACTGGCAATCATGGCAATGCTAATTGCCTATCTTGCGCCATTTACCTTACCTGTTCGAGATGCAACAGCAACGGAATTCATCGCCTATTATCTTGTGATTAATCTTGCTGTTGCGGTCATGAGTACTTTAAGACCGTGGAAATATCTGAATCAAATCGCATTTTTGATGACGGTAATCATGGGTGGTGGATATGCTTTTTACCACGGATACACCACCGAACGTCAGATGATGAGCGTGCTGGTTTTAGCCCACGCTGCGATTTTTATTTGGCTCGGTTTTCGTTTTAGCCAGTTATTGGCGAAACAGGATCTTGCGCACTTTCAACTCAAACCTGCCTTGGATATTGCACTGATTTTTGCTGCACCAGTGCTTGCTTATCTGGCATTGTATTTGATGTATTTTGAGGAAACGGTATGGCAGGCGGGGTATAGCTTGCTATTCGCGGCGCTTTTTACCGCGCTGTATAGCATCAGTAAACGTAGTGCTGTGATCCCACTGATTGCACAAAGTTATTTGAGTTTGACCTTAATATTCTTGGCATTGATTCCACCTATAGTATTGAAAGAGCAGTGGAGTGTGGTTGGTTGGGCAGTTGAAGGTGCGTTGATATTTATATATGCCCTATACAAGCAGTCCAATATCAGCCGTTATTTAGGCATGGCGCTCTTGGTAATGGCGGGTTGTTCAAGTCTGTACTATTTGGTTCAACTGCCACATTTCCCTGCACAGATGTATTGGGGCGTGTGTTTGAGCTATTTGGCGGCCATTATCGTGACGCACGCTGTTCCTGCATTTCATAAACAGCTTTCAAGTTCAAGTATTGCATTTCAATGTGTGCAAATGCTCTCAGCAACTACTATGTTCATCATGTTGCTCTTAGATTGGCTGCAGAGTAGTCATCAATTGGCCTTGAGTCTATTGATTGTCAGTGTGGCCTATCTGGTGGTGAATGAAGGCTTGTTAAAGCGAAACGCTTCGTGGAGTTGGTCCATCATTAAGTGGACGGGTCTAGTGCCTGTTTATGTGATGGGGCTGTACCAAGTCATTTCAGTGAGTGAGAACGGTCAGTTAATTTGGCATTCAACGATGGAGCAGATTTATTTTGCATTCGCTGGGCTGAGCTTGACGCTGCTTTGGCTACGACCATTACTCGGTGTGCGTGAAGAAAAAGAATGGGTCAGTTTCGGAATTTTGAGCAGCTTGGCGTGGACCAGTCTGACGCTGATACCCAGTATGCCGTATATCAGTGTGGTAATTTTGCCGCTATTATTTTGTGCATGGTGTTATTGGCAAGCCAAAGAACCTGTCTGGAAAATGTTTTGGCAAGCGCGTAGCAGCTTGTTTTTGGCTTTAAGTTGGATCATCAGTTCGCAATTATTTAGTCAGCAGGCCTTTGTGGGATATATCTTGCCGATACTGAATCCTTTTGATGCAGTGAGTTTGCTGTTGTTAGCGGCTTTTTTATGGATGTTGAATCAACAGTTAAAAGCTGGTTTAGATCGTAGCTTGGCTGCCGTGTTGAGTGTCCTAGGGCTACTTTGGTTAAGTAGTTATGTTGTGCTCCGTGCCTTACATATGTATCTGGATACGCCTTATAACAGTTTAGATATTTGGAGTGATGCGACCGTTCAACTAAGTTTTACCGTGCTGTGGGTGTTATTGGCTTTAGTGAGTATGCGTTTTGCCACTCAGCGTCAATTACGTTCAGTTTGGCTGCTCGGCGGCAGTATTTTGGTCTTGGTGACGTTGAAATTGGTCTTGCTGGATTTATCTCATGTCGGCACACTCATGCGAGTGATTTCATTTATGGCGGCAGGTTTTGCCATGCTTTTGATTGCCTATATTGCCCCCATGCCGAATGACAAGATTGAGCCATGATGAAGTTCTTAAAGGTACGAAATCACGAAGCCGTATAGGTCGATGGTTATAAAAAGTGGATGATAAAAAAAACCTGCACATTTGAAGATATGCAGGGCCTTTCATATCAAGTCGATAGACCATTATTTAAGTTGAGGCTCTCGTTGAATCTCTTGTGCATTGGCATATTGATCGACGTCAGCATCGCTTGCTTGTGTAGAAAGCGGGTGGTCAACAAAACCCATTTTTGGTACAGGAATTTCAATTTTATTTTCGACAAAAGCATTACGAATCCGTTCCTGCATTTCATCACGGACTTTTAGGAAATTCTCTCTTTGACACCAAATAGCAAAAAGCAGCTCAATGGAAGATTCACGAAAGGCAGTGACGGTCACGGCAGGTTTAGGATCGGCCAAGACCAATGGATATTTACTAACGGCATCTAATAAAACTTCACGGACTTTGATGATGTCTTCATGAAAGTTAATCGCAAGGGTAATTGGAATGCGCCGTATTGGAAACTTAGACAAGTTATGTACAGGCGCGCGAATCAGTTGTTCATTCGGCAAACGGACATAGACATTGTCCTGCGTAAGTAATTTGACCGACAGTAAATCAATCGAGATCACTTCACCTTCAATAGTATGCCCACGAATCAGTGTCAATTGAATGGTATCACCAACTTCAAAAGACCCTTCACCGATCAAGAACATCCCGCTGATCAGGTTGGATGCGGACGTTTGCGAGGCAAAACCCAGTGCGACCGTTAAAATACCTGCCGCACCCAAGAAGACGCTGAGTTTAAAGCCGGCTTCTTTTAAACTTGCCATCACAAAGATTAAAAAGATGAAATAGAAAATCCCGCGACGCCAAACCAACTGCTGATGAGCATTGAAACGCATACCCACAGTACGAATAAAGGTATTCGAGATAAAACGGGCAATCAGAAAGCCGATGACTGCCAATAAAACAGCCACCAATAATTCTGTCAGCCGATCAGTATTGAGATTGGCGACCATTCCTTTTAGGCTGCTGGTGATTTCTGTCGAAATATTTAAATCTGCCATGGCTCGCCCTTAGAAAAATGAATCAAACATATTGAACAGCACATTGGCTGACTCGCGTGGCGGATGTAGATAAACAACGTCACCCGCTTGTGGTGGTGTACGGTTTTCAATTTTGACCCGCGGCGGTTTGTCATGACCTTCATGGACGACCCGAATTTGTGAAGTCCATAAACGTCCCGTACTTTCACTATAAAATAATGGCAAAGCCGGTACAGGGACATTCATTCGGTCAAAACGAATCTGTTGATTACTCACGTTATGAAACTCAATAGGGGTTACAGCACGAAAAGCACGAGGTTTGAGTTGTTTAAGTTCTGTACGACCATCAACTGCTGTGGCATAGCAAATTTCACCCATTCGATGATTCGGACCAAACCAGGTATCTTTTGGTAGAATAACAGGTATATCAAACAAGGGTTCTCTAAGACCTTCGACAAAGCCGGCAATCCACAGCGGTGTACTGATATATAGCGTTCCGCGTTGTCCGGCTGGAATATAAATCGGATCGACCGGTTTAATCACCACTGAACGATCTGCCAAACGTGGCATGATTTGAATTTTGTCATGCGTCTGGCGGAACATATAACGTTCCATTTTAATGGGTTGTGGAAAACCAAATTCAGGGTCTTGTATCGGATGCCATTGTTGCTCATAGTCAAACTGAAAGGTTGGGCGATGGTATTCCATACGCCACTCTTGCATGCCGCGCGTCACCCGGAACAATAAAGACCCAAACTGCCAACTGCGCGGGTGATTCAGTTCAAATTGATATTCCCCCCACCATTTACGTTTTGGGGATTCCTTTTCAGTCAAATCATTTTCTAATGGCAATGCGTATATCCCTTGTCCTGATAAATCCTAAAAACAGACTTCACGCTGTCAGATGCTTAGAGTACACTCAAAACAACTTTTTTCATCATTATAATGCGTGATGCAAGTACTTAAACAATTACAAATACCATATAGTTTTGCCAAACGTCATGGCGTATTGCTTCGATATGAGGGTGATCAAGCTTTTATTGTACGTCGTGACAGCACGCCACTGCTGGCTTTACAAGAAGCACGTCGCTATTTAGGGCATCCTGCACAATATCAATTATGTAGTGAGCAAGAGTTTAATCAATTACTCAGTGCAAGCTTTGCCGGAGACACCGGTGAGTCTCAACAAGTGGCAGCGGGTCTGGAAGATCATCCTGATTTACTTAGCCTTGCGGACTCTGTACCAGAAGCTGAAGATCTGATGGATCAGGAAGACGATGCACCGATTGTACGGTTAATCAATGCCTTATTGTCTGAAGCGATCCGTGTCGGTGCTTCAGATATTCATATCGAATCTTTTGAAAAAAAGCTGTCTGTCCGCTTACGTGTCGATGGTCAGTTACGTGAAATTGTGCAGCCACGTCGCGAGCTTGCTCCATTGTTGGTGTCACGGATCAAAGTCATGGCCAAACTCGATATTGCGGAAAAGCGAATTCCACAAGATGGTCGTATTTCACTGCGTTTGGCGGGCCGTGAAGTCGATGTTCGTGTATCAACCTTACCGTCTTCGTATGGTGAGCGTGTAGTGATGCGTTTACTCGATAAACAAGCTGGGCGTTTAAATATGACCCATTTGGGCTTGATGCAGCATGACTATGATCGATTGAAACAACTGGTACATCGTCCGCATGGCATTATTTTGGTTACAGGGCCGACGGGTTCGGGTAAAACCACAACCTTGTATGCGGCATTGTCTGATCTAAATGATGGTTCAAAAAATATTTTGACTGCGGAAGATCCAATTGAGTATCAACTTGAAGGGATCGGGCAGACGCAGGTCAATACCAAAGTAGATATGACCTTTGCTCGTGCATTAAAAGCCATGCTCCGCCAAGACCCAGATGTGGTGATGGTCGGGGAGATTCGTGATTTAGAAACTGCTGAAATTGCAGTACAAGCGTCATTAACAGGCCACTTGGTACTTTCAACGCTGCATACCAATACAGCAATCGGTGCGGTGACCCGTCTTAAAGACATGGGGATTGAACCCTTTCTACTGTCAAGCTCATTGATCGGTGTGGTGGCGCAGCGTTTGGTTCGAACCTTGTGCCGTCACTGTGCGACTTGGCATGATGCCGATGATTTTGAAAAAGACTTATTTAAGCATCTCGATGCATCGGCCGAATTAAAATTGCCACAACCTAAAGGCTGCGAACAATGCTCGCATACTGGATTTACAGGGCGTACCGCAATTTATGAAATCGTTCCAATTGATGAGCAAACACGTCGTCTGATTCATGGAAATGCTGCTGAGTTTGAGTTAGAAAATCATGTACGTGCAAATGCGGGTTCAATTCGTGATGATGGATTGCGTAAAGTTTTGGCAGGTAAAACCACCATTGAAGAAGTGCTCAGAGTGACGAATGAAGCGGCTGAATAGTCAGTGTAAAATATAAATAAAGCCCCGAAGCCTGTGTAAGGATTCGGGGCTTTGCTTTAGTTAATCTTTTCAAAATGAATTACAGCATCATATGCTTTGTCTGTCAGAGTGAGGTGAGTTGCATCACTCAGTTTCATTTCAATGCTATTACTCTCTTTATATTTCAGCACATCATGATTCACTTCGGCCATACCGGATGAAGCACTAGAAGTGCGCTCAGTATTATTTTTATCGAGCCAAAATTCGTCTTTAATTTGATAGTCATCGCCTTGTTTGCTAATGGAAAGTTTGCGTAGGCTCTCCGTGTCAGGTGTTTGTTTCCATTCCCCTGAAAAATCAGGCGCAGGTGTTTGGCTACATGCGGCTAAGGCCAAGCTTAGAAAAAGCATCGAAAAGTATGTTTTCATTGTAAAGTCCTGAAATCGAAAAGTATGTTTTCATTGTAAAGTCCTGAAAATGATTTTAATTTTTTATGGATGTGTAGTTAATTATAGTTTGAATATTAAACATTTTTTAAATTTTATTCATTATTCTTTCTATCGAATGTCTCATAATTTTTTATTTTAATTTGAACAAAAACAGCCCAAAAAATATGGGCTGTACGGTCTTTCACTTACCACAAACTGACAATTTTCTTCATCAATTCAGCACGAATGGGCGCGGTTGGGTTACCTGCATTGCGCTGCGTTTCATTTTCATAAAACTTTTGCCAAGTTTGAACCATCTCTAAAGTGACATCTTGAGTTTTAAGCTTTTCAACGTCGGCTTTACTGATATTGGCTAAGCGCGCTGCAGCACCTTCTGGGCCTGTACCCCAACCAATGATGCCTTGACCATAGGCAGGTAAAGACATGTTGTTCGGTGTTGGCGGTAGCGCAAGACGTTGAATATCTGGATTGACCAAGGATTTAATGTGAGGACGGACTTTTTCAGACAGGGTTAATTCGGCAAAACTCAGTGTGGATGCGCTGATTAGCAATGTACTGATAAGGAGAGATTTAAGCATCATAGATCAACAAATGAATGTAAATAAGAATCGTTATATATTTTAGCAAGGTTTTGGCAGCTGAATATGAATATTTAAATGTATTAGAAATGGATAAGATTTTATTTTGAGCTCAGCTGTAGATGTGTAGAAGTAAAAAAGCTCAAAGCACTATTTTATAAGAATTAAAACAGTGCTTTGTATAGATAGGTACAAATGGATTTAAGTCAAAACATTTAAAGTAACATTAATATTGTTTCGGGTCGCATTTGAATAGGGGCACACAATATGTGCAGCATCGACCAATTTCTGTGCCTCGCTTGCATCCATACCCTCAAGATGAATATTAAGCGTCACTTCGATACCAAATCCTGTTGGAATAGGGCCGATACCAACATCACCCTCGACGTAGGCAGCAGGTGTAATCGAAATTTTATCTCGGTTAGACACAAATTTCATTGCACCTAAAAAACAGGCTGAATAACCAGCGGCGAAGAGTTGTTCGGGATTTGTACCATTACCTGTACCCCCCATAATTTTCGGCACAGCCAATTGAACATCTAAATGACCATCGGATGTCGTTGCACGACCATCACGACCACCAGTGGCTTTTGCATGGGCTGTATAAACTGCTTTTTCTAAAGTCATTTTTCTAATCCCTCAGATAATGGTTCAAAATCATATCGTGGGGGATTTTGTTTAGATAATATTCAGTTTTTTTGTAATTTTATACAGAGTGAAAATCAATATTGAACCAAAACACGGTGCTGCATCAGTGGCATTGATGCGCGAATCTGTTGCTGCTCGTCTAAGTCAAAAGGAACTGTGAGTAGTTGAGCGCCTTCTTCTGCGGTGATTGCTAAAATTTGACCACGGCTGTTGCTTGCTCCAGCATGCCCCCAAGTTTGACGCTTTTCACCATGCCAGCCTTGTTGTGCGGCACCTAATACAGCACATTGACTATCCATGGCACGAGCTTGCAGTAACAACTGCCAGTGCATTTCACCCGTGGTATAAGTAAAAGCTGCAGGCGCCGTTAAAATATTTGCACCTTGGCTACGAAGTTTCAAAGCCAGTTCAGGAAAGCGCAAGTCGTAGCACACCATCAGGCCAATATTGCCAAAAGGTGTTGTTGCAACTACGGTTTCAGTACCAGGTTCAAAGAATTTTGATTCTTGATAGCCACCGACAGCGTCACCAACTTGCACATCAAATAAATGAATTTTGTCATAACGTGCTTCGGTACGTTCAGGGCTGATACACAGGCTGACAGTACGGACACGGCCATCTTGAATGATTGAACCATCTGGACGATAAGGGCATGGGAGTGTGCCCGCAACAATCCAAAGTTGATAACGATGTGCGAGTTGTTCTAGTCGCTGCTGAATACTTTCAAATTGCGCCGCGGTTTCGCGTTGTTTACCAGCGGCAAAGCAGACAAAATTTTCAGGAAATACAATGAGACTCGCACCTTGAGCCTGACTTTGTTGCATCAATGATTCGATCACTTTGAAGTTATCTTCAATGTCATTTTGAGAATTCATTTGTGCGACGGAAAGTAAAGTCATGCGAAGAGTGTCTCTGCTGTGATTAACCTAAATTAGACATTTTGCTGCTTGGGTTGCTCTAGATTGTCCTGCTCTTTTTGCAGTTGTTTGACCAAAGGCTCAAACATATTTTGGTTGCTATCATTTAGTTTCATAAGAGTTTTGTGTGCATCTAAAACCGTATTCAGCATATTGCTATGGGTAATGTGTTCTTCCATAAGTGCGCGAGTGCATACACTTGGATCACCACAATAATTCAAAATAACGAACACCTGACCTAAACCCATGCTATTGGCAAGCGTTGTGATATCAGAGTTTGTAGACAACATTACCGCTTGGATATGGTGAACTTGTTTAAGCTTCAAACCCAGTTTCGCCAAAATGCCAAGGACAGTACTATCGATAAATGTCGTTTGGGTTAAATCAACGATTGCACCGACGACATTTTGTTGCTGTTCAATTTTGTTTAATAACTTGTCTAGACTAATACAAGATTGGGCACGCACTTCGCCAATAAGCTTAAAAATATGCGTTCCGTTCAAGCTTGCATATTCAACATGACCTGTTGACATATAAATGCCATTTGCAGAGAAGGATAGTAAATTATCCCATAGGGGCACAGCTTACTCAAGTAGCCGAGTATGATCAGAAAGTCGTATTCGGTTTAAGTAGTTGATTTCGTGATTAATTGATTCGACGTAAACTTAGGATGGCAATATCATCAGCAACATGGTCTGGTGCTTGAAATGATTGATTTTGCAAGTGATAAACCAATTGACCTAGCTGTTCATTCAATCCACCATCAAAAGGTTCAAGTGCGCCATCCGAGCAAATTACAAAGCGTGAATAACGATTTAAGGTAAATTCAAACTCTTCAACTTCTAGGTCTTCAGTTAAGCCAAGTGGAAAGCTACTGGTATTTAAAATTCGTGCGGGAAGACCGGGTTCAAATAAAATGGCTGGCGGATAATGGCCTGCACTAGACCATTTCAAGACATGCGTATCGAGATTGAGTATCCCCGCAATCATGGTAATGTGCTTTTCAATATTTTCTTGAACCAACATGCCATTGAGCTTTTTGATGAGTTCTCTCGGGGTTTTTGAACGACCGTGGAAAGCAGCCATCCAAGAGGTCAGTAAACTACTCGTCACCCCATGACCAGATACATCTGCAAGATAAAACATGATTTCTTTATCGCTGATTTTCCAGTAATCGTACCAATCACCGGATAAATAGGCTGAAGGTTGGAAGAATGTTTCAATTTTATAGTTGTGGAGTTCAATCGGGTTGGGCAGTAAACGTTTTTGCAAATCTGCAGCAGAAGGGAGATCACGGCTGTCTTGATTGCGTTTGTATTGCGCATCAATTTTAGTGAGTGCCACCTGAAGGTTGGTTGGAATATGGTCCCACACCCATCCTGCTAAAGCGCCTTGTTGCCACGCTTGAGCCAATGCAGCGCCCTCATGCTCAAAAGCGAGCACAATGGTAGGAAGTGTCCATTGGTGATTTAAAAAGTCGGCAACATCAGCAATTGCAATGATTGTTGGATCATACAAGTCTAGATCTTCAATGTTAATCATTTGTACGCTAGGAAGCGCATCAAGTACCTGATCTAAATATGGAATATCACGAGTAGGTTGAATGAAATACATAAAGAATTAGATGAATCCTTCGATAGACAATAAGTGTACTATAGCAAGCTAATGATGGCTGGAGGGAAAAACCACACCAGCCAATTGAAAAATTTTATTTATTCAGTTGTTACCGTGTCGGTATCATCTGAACTGCTGTCATCAATGAAATCGGTAGAATCATCAGATGAAACATCTGTTGAATTATCTTCAGATTCATCAATATCGTCATCTTCTTCATCAATAAATAAGTTTTCTTCAGCGATACCTTTTTTCTCAGAAATTGAATAATTCAGGCGTTGTAAATAGATGTCGCGAATTTGAGCATATTTATCGCCTTGTAATACACCTTCAATATCCAGTAATTGAGCGCGAGTATCGATTCCACGTAAAGTTTGCTCAGACCAATACGCCACATCATGACCATCAAGCATATATTTCTGTGGACGTCCTTGACTATCTACTGCTAGACCGACGGTTTGGCGCAATGTGCTTGGACCAAGCACTGGTAGAACAATATAAGGACCAGAAGGAATACCGTAATAACCTAAAGTCGCGCCAAAGTTTTCATCTTCTGTTTCTAGACCTAGACGGCTTGCAGGGTCAGCAAAGCCTAAAGTTGTCAGTGTATTAACAGTAAAACGCCCCAGACTTTTTGCGGCACGTGTCGGTCGTCCTTGGATGAGTTGGTTAAACGCATTCCACGGTTCTCCCAAATTTTTACGGAATAAACGATAAGATTCACGAATATCCTTAGGAGTTTTTGCTACATATTGCACAGCAGCAGGGCGGGCAATATGGACGTCTAAATAATCATTAAATGCGTAAACTTTCCGGTTGATCGGTTGGAAAGGGTCTTTATCTTCTTCTGATTGTGCTGCATTGGCATTAACAGATAATTTTTTTGCAACTTCAGATGACTTAACCATCGCAGCATGCGCAAATTGTTGTGTTTTTGATTTATTGGCAGCTTCTGAGTCTTGAGCAATAGGTGATGAAGCCTCGTCATTTGCAATTACAGGAGTTGTTACGACAAGTGACAATAATCCTGCATATAAAAAAGAAGTTTGGCGCATATATAGTCCTGACGCTTTTAGCGCGGCAAAATGTTTGCCGTATAATAAGTAAAAACGTTCAAATAATCCTGATTTATTACTATTAAACCAAATTTGATCAAAATATGAATAAAAAAATGTAATTTGAGTGAAAATTGTGCGCTCAAAATAATTATTTAAAAAAAGGTGTTGCGTTGGATCAGAAATGCTGTAGAATGCACATCCATCGGCGGTGATGAAGATTAAAACTTCTGATAAAACAATGACTTGGTTGAATTGATTGAGTTGGGTTTTATTTAATGGGTTTAAAAATAATTTGAATTACCGGTTGACTCTTTAGAAATAAAGAGTAATATAGCCGACCTAGCTTGCTGGTGACGAACCAACAAGAAGATCATTAAGAGATTATGAAGAACAACTTGTGTGGATTTTTACTGGTTGATTGATCGAAATTATTTTCATTGATTGATGGTAGAAATTACTCGAAGTTTATTTGAGCAAATTTTTGTCAGTAATTGATGAGCCAAGATTGGTACACTATATGTACTATTGATTTTAAACTGAAGAGTTTGATCATGGCTCAGATTGAACGCTGGCGGCAGGCTTAACACATGCAAGTCGAGCGGGAATAGGTAGCTTGCTACCGATTTCTAGCGGCGGACGGGTGAGTAATGCTTAGGAATCTGCCTATTAGTGGGGGACAACATTTCGAAAGGGATGCTAATACCGCATACGTCCTACGGGAGAAAGCAGGGGATCTTCGGACCTTGCGCTAATAGATGAGCCTAAGTCGGATTAGCTAGTTGGTGGGGTAAAGGCCTACCAAGGCGACGATCTGTAGCGGGTCTGAGAGGATGATCCGCCACACTGGGACTGAGACACGGCCCAGACTCCTACGGGAGGCAGCAGTGGGGAATATTGGACAATGGGGGGAACCCTGATCCAGCCATGCCGCGTGTGTGAAGAAGGCCTTTTGGTTGTAAAGCACTTTAAGCGAGGAGGAGGCTACTTTGGTTAATACCTAGAGATAGTGGACGTTACTCGCAGAATAAGCACCGGCTAACTCTGTGCCAGCAGCCGCGGTAATACAGAGGGTGCGAGCGTTAATCGGATTTACTGGGCGTAAAGCGTGCGTAGGCGGCTTTTTAAGTCGGATGTGAAATCCCCGAGCTTAACTTGGGAATTGCATTCGATACTGGGAAGCTAGAGTATGGGAGAGGATGGTAGAATTCCAGGTGTAGCGGTGAAATGCGTAGAGATCTGGAGGAATACCGATGGCGAAGGCAGCCATCTGGCCTAATACTGACGCTGAGGCACGAAAGCATGGGGAGCAAACAGGATTAGATACCCTGGTAGTCCATGCCGTAAACGATGTCTACTAGCCGTTGGGGCCTTTGAGGCTTTAGTGGCGCAGCTAACGCGATAAGTAGACCGCCTGGGGAGTACGGTCGCAAGACTAAAACTCAAATGAATTGACGGGGGCCCGCACAAGCGGTGGAGCATGTGGTTTAATTCGATGCAACGCGAAGAACCTTACCTGGTCTTGACATAGTAAGAACTTTCCAGAGATGGATTGGTGCCTTCGGGAACTTACATACAGGTGCTGCATGGCTGTCGTCAGCTCGTGTCGTGAGATGTTGGGTTAAGTCCCGCAACGAGCGCAACCCTTTTCCTTATTTGCCATCGGGTTAAGCCGGGAACTTTAAGGATACTGCCAGTGACAAACTGGAGGAAGGCGGGGACGACGTCAAGTCATCATGGCCCTTACGACCAGGGCTACACACGTGCTACAATGGTCGGTACAAAGGGTTGCTACTCCGCGAGGAGATGCTAATCTCAAAAAGCCGATCGTAGTCCGGATTGGAGTCTGCAACTCGACTCCATGAAGTCGGAATCGCTAGTAATCGCGGATCAGAATGCCGCGGTGAATACGTTCCCGGGCCTTGTACACACCGCCCGTCACACCATGGGAGTTTGTTGCACCAGAAGTAGGTAGTCTAACCGTAAGGAGGACGCTTACCACGGTGTGGCCGATGACTGGGGTGAAGTCGTAACAAGGTAGCCGTAGGGGAACCTGCGGCTGGATCACCTCCTTAACGAAAGATTGACGATTGGTAAGAATCCACAACAAGTTGTTCTTCATGACGATGTATCTGAGGGTCTGTAGCTCAGTTGGTTAGAGCACACGCTTGATAAGCGTGGGGTCACAAGTTCAAGTCTTGTCAGACCCACCATTCTGACTAACGAAGTATTTGAATAAAATACGGAAGCAAACAGAGAATCAGAAACATTGACTTATTGATAAGCTGGGGACTTAGCTTAGTTGGTAGAGCGCCTGCTTTGCACGCAGGAGGTCAGGAGTTCGACTCTCCTAGTCTCCACCATACATTCCTTCGGAATGTATAAAGAACGAAGCTAAAATAAACAATCAAGCGATTGTTAGCTTAGTCCTTAAGCGATCAAGTGCTTAGGTTATAGAGCTTAGCAACAAAGTGGCGTATGATTCGCTGCATTGTTATTAAGCTCTGTGATTTATCACAGTTTCCTGACCTGACGAAGGCTGGAAAAATCATTAACAGAATATATTTGAGTTGAAATAATTTGTTCATACTCGTTTGATTTAACTTAACAAGCAATTGTGAAAGTTGAATGAAATGAGTTACTAGCGAAATTAACTGAATCAAGCGTTTTGGTATATGAATCTAATTGAAGCTGTACAGTGATTAAATTCACGAAGCTCTAAACTGTAATGTTGGTTGATCTACTTGTAGGATCAAACGACTGTTTGGGGTTGTATAGTCAAGTAATTAAGTGCATGTGGTGGATGCCTTGGCAGTCAGAGGCGATGAAAGACGTAATAGCCTGCGATAAGCTCCGGGGAGGCGGCAAATATCCTGTGATCCGGAGATTTCTGAATGGGGAAACCCACCCGCTATAAGGCGGGTATCATAAACTGAATACATAGGTTTATGAGGCGAACGAGGGGAAGTGAAACATCTCAGTACCCTTAGGAAAAGAAATCAATTGAGATTCCCTCAGTAGCGGCGAGCGAACGGGGAAAAGCCCATTAAGTTATCTAAGCTTTAGTGGAACGCTCTGGGAAGTGCGACCATAGTAGGTGATAGTCCTGTACACGAAAGGGCTTAGATAATGATGTCGAGTAGGGCGAGGCACGTGAAACCTTGTCTGAATATGGGGGGACCATCCTCCAAGGCTAAATACTCCTGACTGACCGATAGTGAACCAGTACCGTGAGGGAAAGGCGAAAAGAACCCCTGTGAGGGGAGTGAAATAGATCCTGAAACCGCATGCATACAAGCAGTGGGAGCCAACTTGTTTGGTGACTGCGTACCTTTTGTATAATGGGTCAGCGACTTACATTCAGTAGCAAGGTTAACCGATTAGGGGAGCCGTAGAGAAATCGAGTCTTAATAGGGCGTTTAGTTGCTGGGTGTAGACCCGAAACCGGGTGATCTATCCATGAGCAGGTTGAAGGTTGGGTAACACTAACTGGAGGACCGAACCCACTGTCGTTGAAAAGCCAGGGGATGACTTGTGGATAGGGGTGAAAGGCTAATCAAACTCGGTGATAGCTGGTTCTCCCCGAAAGCTATTTAGGTAGCGCCTCGGACGAATACCATTGGGGGTAGAGCACTGTTTCGGCTAGGGGGTCATCCCGACTTACCAAACCGATGCAAACTCCGAATACCAATGAGTACTATCCGGGAGACAGACTGCGGGTGCTAACGTCCGTAGTCAAGAGGAAAACAATCCAGACCGCCAGCTAAGGCCCCAAAATTATAGTTAAGTGGGAAACGATGTGGGAAGGCATAGACAGCTAGGAGGTTGGCTTAGAAGCAGCCACCCTTTAAAGAAAGCGTAATAGCTCACTAGTCGAGTCGGCCTGCGCGGAAGATGTAACGGGGCTAAAACTATATGCCGAAGCTGCGGATTTACACATTAGTGTAAGTGGTAGGGGAGCGTTCTGTAAGCCGATGAAGGTGGATTGAGAAGTCTGCTGGAGGTATCAGAAGTGCGAATGCTGACGTGAGTAACGACAAAACGGGTGAAAAACCCGTTCGCTGAAAGACCAAGGGTTCCAGTCCAACGTTAATCGGGGCTGGGTGAGTCGACCCCTAAGGCGAGGCCGAGAGGCGTAGTCGATGGGAAATTGGTTAATATTCCAATACTTCAGTGTAATGCGATGAGAGGACGGAGAAGGTTAAGTCAGCCTGGCGTTGGTTGTCCAGGTGAAAGGAAGTAGGCATGTATCTTAGGCAAATCCGGGGTACTCTATGCTGAGATCTGACAGCAAGCTGTACTTGTACAGTGAAGTGGCTGATACCATACTTCCAGGAAAAGTCTCTAAGCTTCAGTTACACTGGAATCGTACCCGAAACCGACACAGGTGGTCAGGTCGAGTAGACCAAAGCGCTTGAGAGAACTCTGCTGAAGGAACTAGGCAAAATGGTACCGTAACTTCGGGAGAAGGTACGCTGCTTTTGGTGATGGAACTTGCTTCCTGAGCTGAGAGCAGCCACAGAAACCAGGCCCCTGCAACTGTTTATTAAAAACATAGCACTCTGCAAACACGAAAGTGGACGTATAGGGTGTGATGCCTGCCCGGTGCTGGAAGGTTAATTGATGGGGTTAGCGTAAGCGAAGCTCTTGATCGAAGCCCCAGTAAACGGCGGCCGTAACTATAACGGTCCTAAGGTAGCGAAATTCCTTGTCGGGTAAGTTCCGACCTGCACGAATGGCATAATGATGGGGGCGCTGTCTCCAGCAGAGGCTCAGTGAAATCGAAATCGCCGTGAAGATGCGGTGTACCCGCGGCTAGACGGAAAGACCCCGTGAACCTTTACTGCAGCTTGACATTGAACTTTGATCTTACTTGTGTAGGATAGGTGGGAGGCTTTGAAACCGAGACGCTAGTTTCGGTGGAGCCAATCTTGAAATACCACCCTGGTAATATTGAGGTTCTAACTCTGCTCCATTATCTGGAGCGAGGACCATGTCTGGTGGGTAGTTTGACTGGGGCGGTCTCCTCCTAAAGAGTAACGGAGGAGTACGAAGGTGCGCTCAGCGTGGTCGGAAATCACGCGTAGAGTATAAAGGCAAAAGCGCGCTTAACTGCGAGACCCACAAGTCGAGCAGGTACGAAAGTAGGTCTTAGTGATCCGGTGGTTCTGTATGGAAGGGCCATCGCTCAACGGATAAAAGGTACTCTGGGGATAACAGGCTGATACCGCCCAAGAGTTCATATCGACGGCGGTGTTTGGCACCTCGATGTCGGCTCATCTCATCCTGGGGCTGAAGCAGGTCCCAAGGGTATGGCTGTTCGCCATTTAAAGAGGTACGCGAGCTGGGTTTAGAACGTCGTGAGACAGTTCGGTCCCTATCTACCGTGGGCGCTGGAAATTTGAGAGGATCTGCTCCTAGTACGAGAGGACCAGAGTGGACGAACCTCTGGTGTACCGGTTGTGACGCCAGTCGCATCGCCGGGTAGCTATGTTCGGAAGGGATAACCGCTGAAAGCATCTAAGCGGGAAGCCTACCTCAAGATAAGATTTCCCTTGGACTTTATGTCCACTAAAGAGCCGTTGAAGACTACGACGTTGATAGGTTGGATGTGGAAGTGCGGTGACGCATGAAGCTGACCAATACTAATTGCTCGTGAGGCTTGACTATACAACACCCAAACAGTTGTATGTAAAGCATCAATTGATTCACATATAATCAATCAAACTTGATTTAGTTGAAAAGCTAGATAAAATGAACACCTTAAATTAACTCAAGTACTTCTGTTAATAACTCATTTGGTAGAAAACTTAGCACGAAGAGCACTGCTCTGAGATTAGACTAAGCAAGTATCCATAACAGTTGTGCTGGCGACAATAGCAAGAGTGAACCACCTGATCCCTTCCCGAACTCAGAAGTGAAACCTCTTAGCGCTGATGGTAGTGTGGGGTTACCCATGTAAGAGTAAGTCATCGCCAGCTCATTATTCGAAAACACCCCCTGATATCTCAGGGGGTGTTTTTTTATGCGGGGAAGGAAAAGAGGGAAGAAGAAAAGCAGAAGAATAGAATAGGAAAATGAATAAGTTAAAGTGACGAATAAATGAATATTTCTGAATCAAATATAAAGTTAATAGTCTTCAATATTTCTATAAAGTTTATTGATCCGCTGAAATAATGGATTGCGTTGCAGCTTTAAGCATATATAAGACTTGGCCTAATAAAATGTCCTTATCTGTCAATGCTACAATAATCATGGGATGATTTTGTGCAGCAACAGATGCAAGTATCGCTTTTCCATTTTCGGCATCTAAGGTTATATTTTGACAACCGACCAAATGAATTTCTTTAATAAATGCTGACACCATTGCAAGGATAGAGCTGCTAACCGCAGCTAACTTGCTATTGTTATATTGCCCACGTTTGTAAACACTTGTTAACTCAAATCCATCTGTTGAACACACCATGATGAAATGAACGCCTCGTGCATTGTTAATAATATTATTTATTTGTTCACGGGCATGTTGTATTAACTCATTCGAAGCGGTGCGTTTTGTGACATTAAACATTAATAGCTCCTTATGCGGTAATGTAGTGATTTACTTCGATTGAGGTAATTAAAGCTTCAAGTAGCAGTAAAACGTCAGATTTTTTGCGACAGTCAATAAAGAATAGGGGCGAATATAAGTCCTGACTAATCAGCCAATCTTTGTAGATAGCGGTATTTGTCGAACTTGTGATTTCATCTGTATGGGTAATTCCAATGGCTATGTTATCTGTATAGTTTTGGAAGGTTTCTAAATAGCTTTCGAGTTCACTTAGGGGATCATTAACATTATGATCAATCAAAATAATTGCACCGATTGCGCCTTGACAAATCACAGGCCAAATAAAATCAAAACGACTTTGTCCAGGGGTACCATATAAACCTATTTTTAAACCATCTTCTAAGGTCACTTCTCCGTAGTCGATACCCACTGTGGTTTCGAGTTTTTGATGGCTGGCTTGGTCAGTGTTAAGCGCTTCAGTAAGTAAAACAGGGATATCCGAAAGTGAACGGATCGCTTCAGTTTTTCCAGCACCTATAGAACCAGCAAAGACAATTTTATATTGCTGAAGAATCATGTTTGATGTCCTATTCTAAAATCCAAATTTACGGCGTAACTTACTAAAGAAGTTTTGTACAAAGTTCTTTTGTTCTGTTGTTTCATGCTTTTCAGGTGGCGTGTAATGTTTATCCCAAAGATTTATTTTTTTTATATTCAGTGATGCCATATTCGCAGCAATGAACTGTCGAACAGTGCTGAGGGGAATATCGTATTGTTCTGCAATGGTTGATATCTTTGCACCCTGGATAAAACATGCAGAAAGTTGAAAAATTTGTTTATGAGATAAATGTTCAGCAGGTTTTGGCCAGCTTAAAATTCGAAAATGACCATCTTCAGGAACTGTTTGGTAAAAATTCGGAGTTTGCCAAAATAGATTCCATATCCAGTCTTGAAGGATGACGGGATGCTTTCGACTTACATGGGTCATATCTTCAATTGATGCGAAATCATATTTAAAACTAGCATCTGTGTGTTGAAGTTGACGCTCGAGGTTGAGCCAAGCTATATTTTGCGCGGTATCGATTACCGCTATTGTGCCTAGATCATCATATAGGTGTAATTTTTGATGATTATCTTCTGCATACATTTTTTTGAAGTAATCATCCTCCAAATTAAAATCGATAAAGCTCTGGATTTGATCATGTTGAGCATGCTTAATGGATTCGTTAAGGTCATTATGGCTGACGAGATGTTTATCAATCCATTGATAGAGCTCTTGATTATCATCAACGGGAAGGAATAGAGTATTGTTTCTGACGCGCCCTGATTGTTGGTTGTCTTTCGAGATCTTGAGCCAAGGTAAAGCGCGGCGAGTTAATATTTTTTGAATTCCTTCGGTGTCAAAAAAACGCTCATGAATAAATAAGCAATCGAGATTCACATCAGATGCACTTTTCCATTGGATATTAAAGTGCTGTGGAAAAATTGCGTAAAGCTGATGTTTGAGTTGATCTGAATCATGAATACTTAATCCTGCAATGCCGATATTGATATATTGCTTATTCATGGTGTTCCTCGACTAATTTTATTCAAACCTGTAAAACATTTTGGGAATAAAAAACCCTCTTATTGGCATAAGAGGGTTAGGTGAAATTAAGCAAAATCTAAACTTTTTTCATAGGTTTTTAATTCGTGTCGAGCCATGGCTAGGTTTGCTTTGGCACGATCAAGTACTAAATATAAGAATATGGATTCATTATTTTCCAGTGGACGAATCAAGTGATACTGCTTTCCTAAGGTAATTAAAATATCGACAATGTGATCATCTAAATTGAGTGATTGAGCAACACGTCTTTTGGAGCGAACCACTTCAGTATTTCCAGCAGCTGCTAATTCTAAATCAATATCTCCACCGCCTTGTGTCGCCATAGCTAGGCCACTTTCACCGTCTACCAGTGCCGCTGCATAAAAACCGTCGATTGTTGTGAGTGATTCTAATGAAACTTTAGCCATTTTTATGCCCCTCTTTTAGGTTATACATGATTATTATTTGTAGATATTTAGGTAATTAAACTAGCGTTTTTAACTACATAATTTAATTATAGGAAGCGTAAGTGGCTTTGCAATAAAATTAATTTTTTGTTTTAAAATGATAATATTTTCTAATTATAGTGTTTAGTTTTTGGATTAAAAAATGTGATTTAATTTGCTGTATATATTTTTTTATGTGTTTTCGGACTTCATTTATGATTTAAAATTTACCAAAAATTCAAATGTAAAGTTTTGTAAATATTGTAATAAAACTCGATTTTGCAGAATAAAGCTGACTGATTTACATAAAGAAAACAAAAAGTGATCTAAAGGCGTGTAATTTAGAATATTCGATTTAAAAAAAACCTGCTTAAAAAGCAGGTCATTGATTTAGACAAATGAAGCCACTTAAGAAAAAATATTACAAGCTGCAGATGCCAAAATCCATAAAATCACCACTGCAACAATAGGCTCTACAATTTTTGACCAAGTTGGAACTTGTACTTCTGTTGTCACATCTTCTTGAGTATGTTGTTGATTAACCATTTGATTGAACTCCTTCATTGATGCTTCTAATGATATCTCTTCTTGCAGATTTGGTTTAGAACCAAGAAGCTCTGTTAGGTTGTTTGTTGACCAAACCCAATCATCCGCTTGACCAGAAAGGTGTTCAATTTGTCCATTGAGTAATTCTTGAATGCTTTGTGGTGAGTGTGAGCCGGTATCATGAAGTTGCTTTAATTCATTTAATTGTAAATGAAAAATTTCAGTTGTTAGGTGTTCAAGTTCAGAGCGTTCTAATATTGATGCATTCGATGGATTGGTGGTCAGATGGCGTGAAACTTCTTGAATATAGAGTTCATCAGGATGAGTAATTTCTTGATAAACCTTTTGAGCATTATTGCGGAGCTGATGAATCAATTCACCTAAAGTTAATGCATTAATTTCACGTATATATTGACGTTTTTCTTCACGATTTAAATGACTTAAAAGCGTAGGCTTTTGAGATTCTATTTGTTCGACAAAATATTGTACTAAATCAAAAGCCATTATTCGCTTCCTTATTCTTTAATCGAGCAACCTTAAACCTGGTTTTTTCTTCGGCTGCTCTTGTTGTTCTTGGTCGTTTGATTTTAAAGCATTTTGATCATTCTGAATACCTTCATATTCTTGAGGATCGAAGAACATGCCTTGACCATTTTCACGTGCATAGATACCTAGAACAGCAGAAAAGGGGACATAGAGGTTTTGCGAAACGCCACCAAAGCGTGCAGAGAAAGTAATCGTCTCATTGCTCATGTGTAGCGCATGCGTTGCATGAGGTGCGATATTCAGGACAATTTGGCCATCTTGGATATATTGAACTGGCACCATCGTACCATTCTGTGTCGCATCGACAAGTAGGTACGGTGTTAGTTGATTGTCACAAATCCATTCATAAAGTGCCCGTGTTAAGTATGGACGCGTTGGAGTGAGTTGTAGTTCCTGTTCAGACATAATGCTTACTCGAATATTTATGGGAAATTAATTTTTTGCTAAAAGCTCGCTATAGCGATTTTTTTCCTGCAATGTCATCGATTTGATAAATGCAGGACGGCTAAAGATGCGTTGGCAATAGAGAAATATAGGGCGGCATTGCTGTTTGGGAAGCTCAATCCCCATGGCTTTTAGGCGCAGAAATACAGGTGCGAGCATACAGTCTAACATGCTAAATTGTTCAGACATAAAATAAGGATAATGCTGAAACAAGGGGGTTAGTGAAATGAGTGTATCACGCAATTGTTTTTGTGCTTTTTGCTTGGCTTTTTCATTGAGGGTATCGGGATGGCGAAGCATAATATCGGCAAGTCTTAACCAATCTTGTTCGAAGCGCCATACATATTGACGTTGCTCTGCACGAGGCATGGGTGCATCTGCATACAGTTTATTTTGACGATATCGGTCATCCAGATATTCGGCAATAATACTGCTGTTATAGAGTTTTAGGCCATTTTCAATCATCATCGGAAGTTGATTGTAGGGATTTAAACTCGCAAGATCTTCGTCTTCATCATCAGCAATAATTAAATTATGTTTGATTTGCTTCTCTGCAAGTACATAGCGTATCCAGTGTGAGCGAAAGTCATCCGCATGACTGTAAAGCGTAATCCCTTGGAGAGGTGCATTTTCGACTGACATAATCCGAGACGATGAGAAATGAATAAGATAGGATACTAAAATTAGACAGTAAAATCACGGGGACTTTAGCAATATCAATGCAGCTACAGTGAAAATTACAGTTTTGTTTTATTTGATTTTATCTGATAGCTTTTTCATGTCATTCATTTACCTGATCGTCACCGCATGATGACCATTGCACTTGTACAAAAATTATTATTTTTAGCTGCTGTTATTTTTATGGGCATTGGCTTTTATACGGCACTCGCTGGAGGTTATGCCTCTGATTATGGAGCAGAGGATGATAGTCCTGAACAAAAAAGCAAAATGACCATTTGTACAATTACACTAACACTGTCGGTTATATGTTTTATTGCGAGTTTGAGTCTCTTTGTTTATCGGATCGTTATTCTATTTGCATCATCTTCATAAAAATTAAGACATAAAAAAACCTTGGCATAAGCCAAGGTTTTTTGTCCGATTCGGTAAACGAATTAACGTTTAGAGAATTGAGGACGTTTACGAGCTTTACGTAAACCAAGTTTCTTACGTTCAACTTCACGAGCATCACGAGTAACGAAACCAGCTTGACGAAGAGCAGGTTTAAGAGTTTCGTCAGAAGCGATCAATGCACGAGTAATACCGTGACGGATAGCGCCTGCTTGACCACCGATACCACCACCAGCAACAGTGATGTAAAGGTCATATTTTTCAGTAGCTTCTAAAAGCTCAAGTGGTTGATTAACAACCATACGAGCAGTTTCACGACCGAAATATTGTTCTAAAGAACGGTTGTTGATTACGAGTTTACCAGTACCAGCTGATAGGAAAACACGTGCAGTTGCGGTCTTACGGCGACCTGTACCATAGTTAGTAGCCATGTGCTGTATCCCTTAGATGTCCAAAACTTGTGGCTGTTGAGCAGTATGTGGATGCTCAGTACCAGCGTACACTTTCATTTTCTTGATCATTGCATAACCAAGAGGACCTTTTGGCAACATGCCTTTTACAGCACGTTCGAAGATTTCTTCTGGTTTGTGAGCAACTAATTTTTCGAAATTAGTTTCACGAATACCACCAGGGAAACCAGTGTGGCGATAATATTTCTTATCAAGTGATTTTTTACCAGTCACTTGAACTTGCTCAGCATTGATAACAACGATGTAGTCACCAGTGTCAACGTGAGGAGTATAAGAAGTTTTGTGCTTACCGCGTAAACGACGAGCGATTTCAGTCGCAAGGCGACCTAAAGTTTTGCCAGAAGCATCAACAACGTACCAGTCGTGTTGAACTTCAGCTGGCTTAGCGCTGAGAGTTTTCATTAAACCACTACCTATTATAGTTGGTTTGGACTATGGAAGCTGTCCAAACAAAAGGAGACGCGATTCTATACGAATACGTGAAGAATCACAAATGAAAATATAAAATTTCAAGCGCTGTATTGTAGTGTATTTCTTCAGCAATAAACAGCAGATAATCCAGAAATTATAAAAAAAGCGGATGAAAGTAAATCATGTCGAATTCTAATCTGTTAAAAAACACATCTGAACCCTCATTTTGGCGGCAATGGTTGCAATTAATGGGCTTATGTAGCGCCTTGGTTTTAAGCCCAACTTTTTTGTATTTGGTGTATTTGCACGGGGCGGATGGTGCGATCATCGTTTGGTTAATGATGCTCACTTTATTTTTCCTTAGTTATTTATTGGTTTATCTGTTGATTGGATTATTGCTTGTGGGTGGTATGTCTTTTTGGCTGATAACGAAGTACCCGCAACATGTGTCAGCCGTTCAGCGCGGCATTGTAATTCTTATTGCATTGATTTGGATCATTGGCATTTCAGGTTTTGCTTTCGATTTCATCCCATACAATGTCGCACAACGCGCTTATTTTTGAGTTTTAGTCCGATATTTTTAGTCAATAAAATTAGGTCTGTCATGTGCATCACACAGTATAATAATGCTATTGCACACACAGGATAGACCCATGCTGCCTTTATATATCACGAGCGGTGAACCCGCAGGTATCGGACCTGATATTTGTTTGAGCTTAGCCAATCGAATAGATGAAAGGCCACTTGTGGTTCTTATTGATAAAGATTTGCTGCTCAAGCGTGCTCAACAGTTAAAGCTCGAAGTTGAACTGATTGACTATGTTGGGCAGGAGGGTTCGGCAGCTCTAGGTCAGCTTTATGTGGAACATGTACCTGTAACTACACCTGTTATTGCAGGTCAGTTAGATGTGAATAATGCAGCCTATGTGTTGGAACAATTACGTCGTTCTGCAGATTATGCGATGTCTGGCAAAAGTGTAGGTGTTGCAACTGCACCTGTGCAAAAGTCGATTATTAATGATGCCGGTATCCATTTCAGCGGACATACGGAGTTTTATCAAGAATTTGCAGGCGTTGATCGTGTCGTGATGATGCTTGCGACCAAAACGCTCCGTGTCGCATTGGCAACTACACATTTACCGCTTCGTGATGTAGCCGATGCCATTACTCAAGAACGATTGCATCAAGTCATCGATATTTTAATTCATGATTTAAAAACCAAATTTAAAAAAGATCATCCGCATATTTTAGTCTGCGGTTTAAATCCGCATGCGGGTGAAGATGGCTATTTGGGCATGGAGGAGATTGAAGTGATCAATCCGGTGCTAGAGTGTTATCGCGCTCAAGGAGTGAATATGAGCCTGAGCTTACCTGCTGATACCTTATTTACCCCTGAAAATTTAAAAGATGCCGATGCGGTTTTGGCGATGTATCACGATCAGGGCTTACCTGTGTTAAAGTCGCAGGGCTTTGGCGAAGCCATTAATATCACTTTGGGCTTACCGTTTATTCGGACTTCAGTGGATCACGGCACAGCACTGTCACTGGCTGGAACTGGTCTTGCTAAAAGTTCGAGTTTACAGGTGGCGGTTGATTTGGCTTTAGAATTAGCACGTGCGAAAAATAACGAAACTTAATAATAAAGGTTTGAATTTTATATGAATAATAGTAAAAAAATATCAAAAATAAAACAGGAAAATAACAAGATGCTTAGGGTGAAATCGATCATTCGCCCATTTTTTGGGATTGCGTTAGCGTTGATGCTGTCAGCATGCTCAACGCTCGCTACAGATCATCATTCTTGTGAATTAAAAGTATTATCGCTGCAAATTCCAAAACAGACGGAAGGATTTATACGTTTTGCATCACCGGCTGCCGTGGATGGCTTTAAACATAATCAGCAAAAATTTAATCAAGCGCTGACTGCGGTGCATAAAAAATATGCGAATCGTGATGGTGCTGATAAAATGCTTCAAGATGGACAGGCAATCAATGCTAATATTGATCTGCTTGTACAGCATCAAAATAGCCTGAGTGCGCTATATGAATCTCAACTTCTTGTAAGTGAAACCATTCCGGGTATTCAAGCTGAATATAACATTCTGGCTGATATGATGGCTAGAGGAAACAATTCAGCTATTCAAGCAATGATTGCCAAAAATCAAGTCTATATTGCGGGACGAATGTTGAGTTCTTTGCTGAAGTTAACTGATGTGAATTCTATTCATCCAGACGATTTAGATGACTTTTTAGCAGATTTTGAAACTTTCAATATTTATTTGAAGGCTCAACTGAATGGTAATCCCGAACTGGGTGTAGAGCGCGTAAACAATGCTGAAATGCGTGAAAGTTTGCTCTCCATTCAGGCTGAAACTGAAGAAATGATGAAATCTGAAACAATGGCTTTGTTGCAACAAAGAGAGCCATTGCTCAGTGTAATTAAAGCGGCTCGGGATAATGTGACCAAGTCCGAAGAAATTTTTGCTCGCTTGAGTGAATTTGAATCAAGTCAGTAATCGTTGTAATAAACCTATGCGGAGAATTTTATGTATCAAATTAATGCCCTAAACCCAAAAGATGAAGGGCATCACACGCGTAAGCGGTTTGGACAGAATTTCTTACATGATCAACGTGTTATTGCCAAAATTGTACGTTCGGTAAATCCGCGTACTGGTGACAATATTGTCGAAATTGGTCCCGGTCTTGCTGCGCTTACATCGCCTTTAATTGGTGAATGTGATGCTTTAACTGTGGTTGAGCTGGACCGTGACTTAGCCGCAGGTTTGCCGGGCCGTGTGCCGCATCCTGAGCGCTTGACCATTGTTGAAACCGACGCGCTGAAATATGACTTTACCGAGCTGTTTACCGAAGGCCGTCCTCTGCGTGTGGTTGGTAACTTGCCGTATAACATCTCAACACCGCTGCTGTTCCATCTCTTGGAGTTTGGCGACAAAGTCAAAGACATGCACTTCATGCTGCAAAAAGAAGTTGTGGACCGTATTACCGCTTCACCGAATACTAAAGAATATGGTCGTTTATCGGTGATGATCCAATACTTCTGCAAACCGACGTTTTTATTTGAGGTGCCGCCGGGCTCATTTAATCCGCCGCCAAAAGTCACCTCTGCGGTATTCCGTTTAGAGCCTTATGCTGTTAAACCGATTGTGGCGAAAGATGAAAAAGCGCTTGCGCGTTTGGTTTCACATGTCTTTACTCAGCGCCGCAAGACCTTGCGTAACAGCTTAAAAGGCATGTTGGTTGAAGATGGTTTTGAAAATGCAGGGGTTGATCCAATGGCGCGTCCAGAAACCCTAACACTTGCAGAATTTGTCGCATTAGCAGATCAAATGGTGGCTTAATAATTATGACTCGCACTATTCGCTATAACTATGTCATTGGTGATGTTCAAGGCTGTTTTGAAGCAATAAAAGCTTTACTGAAAGAGATCAAGTTTGATGCAGACCAAGATTTTATATGGTTTGCCGGTGATCTCGTCGCACGGGGTGAAAACTCGGTAGGCGCTTTGCGGTTCATCAAAAAATTAGTGGATAGTGAAGTTGCGGCGACGGTACTGGGCAATCATGATCTGACTTTGCTGGCATGCGCTCGTGGTATTAAGGATATCAATCCTAAAGACAATATCGATGATGTGATTCACGCTTTAGAAAGTGATGATTTGATTGATTGGTTACGCAAGCAGCCGCTGTGTCTATTTCCGAATGAGCAAACCATTTTGACTCATGCGGGTATTCCTTTGAATTGGACTGCGCAGCAAACCGTAGACTTGGCAAAAGAGGTGGAGGCGGTGATTGGTCATGACGACTTTGATGTGGTTGATGCGTTTCTTCAAGTGATGTACGGTAAAGAGCCAAACCTATGGTCGGATGATTTGTCGGGTCATGCGCGCTTACGCTGTATTACCAACTATCTGACCCGCATGCGCTTAACCGATGCTGAAGGCCGTTTAGAGTTTAGTTTTAAAGACTCACTCGATGACCCTATGCCGAAGGGTTTTAAGCCATGGTTTGAGTTTGAGTCACAAGCAGCGCAGACCCATCAAATTCTTTTTGGTCATTGGGCGGCTTTGCAAGGAAAAAGCATTTCAGCAAAAATCCAAAATGTGGATGGCGGATGTGTCTGGGGTAATCAGTTGATGGCCTATCGTCTGGAAGATCAAACCATGTTTGCTGTCGATAATCCTGTGATGTAAGTATTTAAAAATAAAAAAGCCGCATTGATGCGGCTTTTTATTGGTGTGAGGATTAGTCTAAACGAATCCAAGTTTGGTTACGGCCCAAGACTGAAACGCCAATACTTGCACGGATCGAAATACGTTTTCCTGTGCTGTTTAAGCGCACTTTAGCATCATAAACCTTGCCAGAAAGAGGGTCGATAATACGACCTTTTTCATAATTATTCGTATTATTAATTTGCTTTAAACCTTTAACAATTTCCATGCCGAGAATCGGTTGGTTGGTATAAGGCGCAGGGCACTTATTACAGTTTTTTTGTGGTGTATAGCCAGGACGTGGTGTAATTTTAATAATTTTACCGGTATAGGTATTATTGGATTCTTTGTGAATCGAAATAATCGCTTTGGCCGCTCCTGTTTTATCGTCAATTTGTTGCCACGTGCCAGCAATGTCATTTGCAAATGCGCCATTCATCAAACCGAATGTGCATAGGCTGAATAATATTTTTTTAAACATAATCGCTTTTCCCCTAGAAGCGTGATTTATGAGCACGTATGTTAGAAAGTTTACGAGAATAGTCAACTTTATTTTTAAAATAATTTGAATATCTTAGGCATAAAAAAACCGCCAACATGGCGGTTTTTATGACACTGAGCTTATTCTTGGCGAATCCAAGTTTGGCTACGACCGAGTGCTGAAACACCCATATAGCCACGTAGCGTGAGACGTTTTCCACTGGCATTTAAGCGAACTTTTGTGTCGTAAATTTTGCCAGATAGTGGGTCAATAATACGGCCTTTGTCGTAATTATTGGTCCCTTCAACATGTTTTAAACCAGTTAACACATCAAGGCCTAAAATCGGTTTGTTTTTATAAGGTGCAGGACAGTTTACGCAGGTGTCACGTGGCGTATAACCCGGACGCGGCGTCACTTTGATGATTTTACCCACGAATGTACCATTAGTTTCTTTACGGATTTCAATAATGGCTTTTTGTGAACCTGTTTTATCATCAATTTGTTGCCAAGTCCCTGAAAGGTCTTGAGCAAAAGCTGAACCACTCATTACAGCAGCTAAGAATAAGAGGCTCACTTTTAATTTTTTCATCAGATATTCCCTGTAGGTGGTTCACCTATATCAAATCAATTTACTGAATAAATTTAAAATTTATTCAACGCGAATCCATGTCTGTGTACGACCAATCGCGGAAATCCCCAGATATCCACGTAAATGTAAGCGCTTACCATTGGCAGAAATTTTGCCTTTTAAGCTGTAAATTTTGCCTGCTAAAGGATCAATAATTTTTCCTTGAGAGTAGGTGTTTTCACTTTCAAGTTTCAGCCCCTTAAATACATCCATCCCTAAAATAGGCTGGTTGGTATAAGGTGCAGGGCAATTCACACATTTTTCCTTTGGTGTATAACCCGGACGTGGCGTCACTTTGACAATTTTGCCGGTATAGGTGTCTTTGGCATCTTTTCGAATTTCGATCAGTGCTTTAGGCGAACCGGTTTTATCGTCAATTTGTTGCCAAGTCCCTGTAAGATCTTGAGCATAGAGTGCAGAGCTTGTTACTACAGCACCGAATAATGCAGCCCATTTCAAACTTTTTTCGATCATATTAATAATCCTTTATCAATACACTTTGTGAGGGTTTATTGATCATACTAGGTAATATCTGAACTTAGAGCAACTACTCTAAGCATAAATATTTACATTTTATTCGGGAAAGTTGACATGTTGCACAAAAGTGCCTTTACCAAAAATGTAACATCCACAGCACATCGTTCAATGTGTTGTGGTGTACCCTAGAATTTATATTAAGTTTATTTTTTATACAAAACAATCATTTAAAAGTGATTGCTCAGTCACATATTTTGTAGATAGAGTATGAAAGTTGGCAACCAGATTGCTGTGAAGACTGCATTTACCGCCATGCCAAATGCCGCATAGCGCCCAGCAATGCTGCCGCGCTGCCAAGCTTGAGCTGTGCCAATCGCATGTGCAGCAAGTCCTAAGGCGAGTCCTGATGCACGTTCATCATGAATATTTTTAAGTATGATGGGTGAAAATGCTGCACCAATCACCCCTGATAAAATCACAATCAAAATAACCAAAGGAATCGGGGAATGCAGCAGCGTGGCAATGTTGATGGCAATAGGGGTGGTCACTGCCCGTGTAGCAAAAGCCATAATGGTTGGATCTGACAAATGCAGCAAATAAGCCAGCCCCATAGGGAGGGCAACGGCACTGATACTGGCAAAGACTAAAATCCCGCCCACGGCTTTTAATGGCAAGTCATCGTAGCGCATCGCTGCTAAAGGAATGGCCAAGGCCACTGTGACATAGCCGAGTAAGTTATTGAACAGTGGATTCACGTGTGCCATATAACTTTCATAGGAAATGCCAAAAAGATAGAGCATACCAATGACGAAAAACATCCCAATCACAATCACGGGGATTTGCGGTAATTTTTTATTAATAGGTTTTGCGACAAGATAGGCGATCAGGGTAATGATGAATCCAGAGATGATTGAAAGCATGTTGATTCTCCTATAGCCATTTCTTAGACATTTTTGCGTAGACCCATAGCGGTATGAGGGTACTGACAAAGAGAACAATCAAAAACATCGGAATTTCATCGCCTAAATGCATCATCATTAGCAATGAGCCTGCACTAATGGGTAGGAAGGCAAAGGCACTTTCTTTCATGATTTTATTATTGGTATCGACCAAACTGGCTGGAATTTTGTTGAATTTTCTCCAAAATGAAAGCACGATCAAGAGGCTAATCAAACCGACTAGATTGCCTAATTCTGGGTGATTGAATTGCTTCATGACCCAGACCGCGCCTTCACGGAAAATAATAATTAATGCAATAGTGCCTATCCAGGCTTTCCAGTCGATGCGCTTGATCCAGTCCATTTTTGTCTTTCGTTAAAATTATACTAATCAAGTTTTAACCGATTTAGTCTTTAATTTCAAATTCTTCAAGTGGACGTTGGAATTGTTGCGCACGTGTTCCCAAAATTTCTTTGATGGGTAAATGCGCCTGTTTAATCAGTTGTTCTAACTTATGCGGGGCAATGATGACGTGCAAAATTAAGTTGCCTTGTTCATCATAACTTTCATTTTGGATCACATTGAGCGCATACAGTTGTGTTCTTAATTTGCCATAAGCTGGTTTTAGACGGACTTCAAAGCTTTGAATTTGGCCCATCAAGCATTCTTGAACCGCTTGGCGTAATAAGGGAAGACCTTTACCACTATGTGCTGAGACATAGACACGTTCAGGCTGATGTGGCTTACCATAGATGATTTTAGGATCTTCGCCACTGACATCAATTTTGTTATAGACGCGCAGAATAGGAACATCTACACCAATTTCTTTCAGTACTTTTTCGACAGCCTCGATTTGTTCCATCATGTCAGGACTGCTGGAGTCAATGACATGTAACAATAAGGTCGCCTCCAACGTTTCTTCTAAGGTGGCTTTAAACGACTCGACCAGTGAGTGCGATAAATTACGCACAAAACCTACAGTATCTGCGAGAACTAAGTTGCCGATACCATCCCAATGTAGACGGCGTAAGGTCGGATCAAGTGTCGCAAAAAGTTGGTCTGCTGCATAGACATCACTTTTTGCTAAATTATTAAATAAGGTCGATTTACCCGCATTGGTATAACCCACCAATGACACGGTTGGAACAGCAGCTTTTTGACGTGCAACACGACCTTGCATACGTGTTTGGCGGACTTTCTCAAGTTTCGCTTTGAGTTGCCCCATACGCAGCTTGAGTAGACGACGGTCAGTTTCCAGCAGCGTTTCACCTGGTCCACGTAGGCCGATCCCGCCTTTTTGGCTATCGAGATCGCCACGACTACGAATCAGTCGTGAAGCCATATGTTGTAATTGGGCCAATTCAACTTGCAATTTACCTTCATAGGTACGTGCGCGTTGGGCAAAAATATCTAAAATTAATTCTGTACGATCGACCACACGACAACGCATGATGCGTTCAAGATTACGTGCTTGGGCAGGGGTGAGGGCATGGTCAAAGATGACCAATTCGGCTTCATGCTCTGCAACCACTTCTGCAATTTCTTCAGCCTTCCCTGAGCCGATAAATAATTTGGCATCCGGCTTAATACGCTGAGCATGCACATGTTGCAGAATATTGGCACCTGCAGATTGAGCTAGTAAGTGGAATTCTTCGGCATCAAGGTCTGCGAGCATTTGTACTGCCACACTGACTAAAATTACGCGTTCACCGCTCGCTTGATGTTGATTTAAATTTTCCACTCAGCACACACTCCTGTTTAAAGATTCATTTTAGGCGAAAATGGAGTGCGAGGGTTAATCTAAGTGAGGGATTAATGACTAAGTTACTGTATGACCTGTTGTTCAATTAGAGAGAGCTGCGAAAGCTCAGCGCCAATAAAAAAAGCACACTCATATATATCAATGAAAAACCAGCAATGGCTTTTAAAGCTTGCCATGAAGAAATAGGGGGATTGTCCGAATGTGAGTGATTCATAATTCATAACCTTAAAAACCGATATAAAAATAATATTTGATTTTTAAAAACGATTAAAATGGGAAAATATTATCTTCGACTTCGGTTTTTATGATCAATGCAAAAAAACTGTCTTCGGTATATGATGATGAAAATTTACGCCAAATTGTGGCACCGTGTCCTTTTAGTGAACCGTTTATGAATCAACCTCAAATCGTCAATACACCGCAAATTAATGTGTTTTCAAAATTTTATTTGTATTGTAAAAAAGTCGGTGCAGCAGCTGTTGCCGTGACGCAGGGTTTTTATTTGGTTTATCGTCATCAATTGTATAAAGACCCGAATAACCCGCAAAATACCCGCTATGTGCAGTATTTTTGTCGCAAGTTATGCAAAGTATTTAATCTTGAAGTCAAAGTGCATGGCGAAATTCCACGTCAACCAGCCCTTTGGGTAAGTAATCATATTTCATGGTTAGATGTGGCAGTTTTGGGTTCTGGAGCACGTGTTTTCTTTTTGGCGAAAGCTGAAATTGAAAAATGGCCAGTGCTGGGTAAATTGGCGAAAGGCGGTGGCACCTTATTTATTAAGCGTGGCTCTGGCGACTCGATTAAAATTAAAGAACAAATTACAGGCTTCTTAAAACAAGATACGCCGGTACTCTTTTTCCCAGAAGCCACCACTTCAGATGGCAGCAAAATTAAAAAAATTCATGGTCGTATTTTAGGTGCTGCGATTGAAGCCGAACGTCCAGTCCAAATTTGCTTAATTTGCTATGTGAATCAGGACGAGGAACTCGATAATATTGCACCCTACGTCGGAGACATTAGCTTTGATCGACATGTCAAAAATGTCTTAGAAATGCCGAAAGTCACTGCGCATCTCATGACATTGCCCGCAATTGATTCGGCAGGTCATACTGTTGACAGCCTGACACAAGAAGTGCAGCAAAAAATGAATCAGGGATTAGCAGAGCTTCAAGCTAAAGTTCTTAAAGCGCCAGTTCCAGTTGATGCATAATGAATTAATGATACATGCTGCAAGGGGGATACCTTTGCAGCACAATCCTTACATAAAGCCTTCGAGCGGCAACCAAGAGATAAATTTCACCCCTGCTTTTTGCCACCACTTGATTTTCGGTTCACGTGGATAAATACGCGTTTGACCATTTGACAGCTTAATTTTCCAATTGATCTGTTGGTCTGCATTGAGCACTAACTTATAGGCATATTTACTTAAATTTTCATCCATGGTGTAGTGGACGGCTTTGGCTAAGCGTGGGCTATTCAGTAATACCCCAATTTCAGTATTTAAATATGCTGAACGTGGATCAAAGTTAAATGAGCCGATAAAGACTTGTTTTTCATCAATTGCCATCAGTTTGGCATGCAGGCTTGAACGGCTTAAACCTTTTAGACTAACTTTAGATTTTTCCGCCAACTCTTTGGTATTGGTGTTGAGGTTTTCTGCATCAGGTCTAGAGAGAAATTCATAGAGTTGAACGTCGTGTTCCAAGAGATCTTGACGATATTTGCTATAAAAAGCATGAACCAATGGCACGTCATTGGCCTGGAATGAGTTAGTCAAGACTCTGACTTTTACGCCATCTGCACGAAGGTTTTTTAGGCGTTCAGCCCCTTTTTTTTCTGGGACAAAGTAGGCCGAAACGATATCAACACTTTGTTCCGGTTTATCTAAACGGTTGAGGAGCTGAAAGTTGAGATGCTCTTCTTTTTTAGCCTTAGATTTAATTTTGCTCGGGGAGTCTTTGACGACTTCGGCTTTGACCCAGTCAAATTGGATTTTATTATTGAGCCAGTCATCAAACGCATGTGAACGGTTAGCTAAGTCCAAATAATTGACCACAGTGGCTTCTTGGTTATAGTCATCGAGTTGTTGTTTGAGACTGTCAAAGCGCAAACTATAGTGGCGTGGATTGACCAATAGGCGTACTGGAAAGGCATAGTCATCATTCCAATATTCGTCAAAAGAATGGATGATTTCATCGGATGCCGCACCGACCAGCATGACGTCGACATCGGAAAATTGATAATTATCACTGACGTTATAGTATTGGTTACTCATATTGCGACCACCAATCAATGCGATTTGATTGTCTGCAATAAAGCTTTTGTTGTGCATACGGCGGTTGATGCGTTTTAGATCCAGCACCATATCGACAGGGCGGAAATGTCGGAAGCGGTACGGGTTATACAGTTTGACATCAATATTGGCATGTTGGTCGAGTGCCATATAAATGCCTTCCATTTTTTTGGCATTGTTGTCATCGACCAATAAACGAATTTTCACCCCACGATCTGCAGCTTTGATCATGGCGTGTAGGGCCAAAGCACCAATTTTGTCGTTATCCCAAATATAGTATTGTAAATCTAAACTTTTTTCGGCCTTATTGATTAGCTCGATTCGAGCCGCTAAGGCTTCTAATGGGTCATACAGAACGTGGTAACCAGTTAAATTAGGATTTTGTTCACGTAGCGGCAGCACAATTTTCGCAAGGCTAGTATCGTCAGTGGGAGTATTAAAGGCATATTCCACAGGTTGAGTTTGCTGTTTAGGCAAGGTACTACATGCAGATAAAGTCAAAACAAGGCTACAACTCAGCAAAACCGCCTTAGTGTGGTTGTGTATGAAGGGCAAATTTTGCTGTTTCGGTGTAGCTGAGTTCATACTGTTAGACATACTAAAAAATTTGATTTGAGTATAAGTGTCAGCTGTGAAAAGATAAATATAGTGATCGAGTTTTCTCGTTAGGCAAATTGTAGAGCAAATGTATGTGGGAATTAGATTCCGTAGTGATGTATTTTTATATCGGGTTGGCTGTGCTGGGCGTTTGGGCAATATCCCAAGCTTGGTTAAGCCAGTCACGCACGGAAACGATTCATCCGTTTAAAGCCTTCGTACATTTGTTGGCATTTTATCTCTCGTATTTACTTATCCCTTTATTCTTCTTTAGCTTTTATGCAGGCTGGAGTGGATATTATTCATTACACGAAGCTATTTTTGTCGGTGCTGTTACGGGGCTTTTATGCTATGCCCGATTTATCGAGCCGCACATGATTCAGGTGAAAAAATGTCAATATCAATTGCATGAAACACGACAATTATTAAAGCCTGTACGCATTGCTTTAATTGGTGATTTACACATTGGTTTATTTTCGGGCCATGAACGTCAGTTAAAAATGATCGTAGATAAAATCAATACACAAAATCCTGATTTGGTCGTGGTTGCAGGGGATTGGACTTATGAGCCAGAAAATAAGTTAGCTGAAGAACTGGCTGTACTGAAAAAAATTATTGCTCCGATTTATTCGGTGAATGGAAATCATGATGAGCAATATCCCGGTCCGCCTATTCAAGAGTTATTAAAACATGCATTAGAAAGTAATCATGTGGTGGATATCGAAGGGCAAGTGGTTGAGTTTAATGAGTTTCGCTTATTAGGCGTTGGGGACTTATGGGCTGGTAAAGCCGATATGCGCTATTTGCCAGAATTGCCACAGGATAAGCCTTGGATCATTTTGTCGCACAATCCAGATACCGTCGATATGGTACCTAAACTTCCGGGACGACCATTGATGTTGTCGGGTCATACCCATGGTGGACAAGTGGAATTGCCATGGTTGACCGATTATGTAATGAAAAAAGTGTCGATTTTAGGTCATAAAAAAGGGCTATATCAGCATGACAATGCAGATGTCTTTGTCACTGTTGGTACGGGCATGGTTGGGGTACCTTTCCGTTTTCTTGTGCCACCGACCATTGATATTATCGAGTTGGTTTAATCAAAAACTACCGTTCATTATCGCTAAACGGTTTGGTGAATGTTCTTCTTGATGTAGAGCTACAGGCCTTGTTTGGTTAATAAAATTGAATCGTGCCATTCATTTGCTGTTTGAAATTAAGTGAATGACCGTGTATTGGAACAGATGATGTGTATTGCTCAGTTGGATCTAAGCTGCATTCATGAATAAAATCGAAATGATGTCAACTATAGAGTGGCTAATCAGGTCATTGACTCAATTTGAGACATAAAAAAGCCAGCAATAGGTGCTGGCTTTTTTATTATGTGCAGATTAAACCTGATTATTCACATCATCATTTTTAGTTTCGCGAATCATTAAGAACGCGATCAATGAAAGGATTGATGCCGCAGTTAGGTAGTAACCTACTGCATATAAACCATAGCCAGTTGCAAGTTTAGTTGCGATCAATGGCGCGAAAGATGCACCAAAAATACCAGCCATGTTAAAGGTTAAAGCTGAACCTGTGTAACGTACAGACGTTGGGAAGATTTCAGACAATACCGTACCAATTGGACCATAGGTTAAACCCATGATCGCAAGACCGATACATAGGAATAAGAACACCATCGCAGTACTGCCAGACTCAAGCATGCTTGAGAAGACTAAGCCAAACAATGCAGATACAACACATACCGCAATCGAAGTCGTTTTACGACCAAATTTTTCAGCAAATACAGCAGAAAGTGGAATGAAGGCAGCGAAACAAAGTGTGGCAACCAGTTGAAGTTTTAAAAATTCTTCACGTGTGTAACCAAGCTGGGTTGTACCCCATTGTAAAGCGAATACTGTGGTTAAGTAGAACACAACGAATGTACAAATCGCAGCAATCGTACCGAGAATTAACATTCCCCAGTGCTTAGTGATCACTTCTTTGAACGGAATATTTACTTCTTTTTGCTTATCCAAAACTTTTTGGAATGCTGGTGTTTCATGTAGTTTTAAACGAATCCACAGACCGACAATAACCAATAGCGCACTTGCAATGAATGGAATACGCCAACCCCATTGCATAAACTCAGCTTCAGACATGAAGTGACCTAAGGTCAAGAATGAACCTGTTGCAAGAATAAAGCCGATTGGCGCGCCCAATTGAGGGAACATACCATACCAAGCACGTTTGCCTTCTGGCGCATTTTCAGTTGCAAGCAGCACGGCACCTGACCATTCACCACCTAAACCAAGACCTTGACCTAAGCGACAAAGTGCAAGCATGAGCGGAGCAGCGATACCAATTTGAGCATAGGTTGGAAGCAAGCCGATACATACTGTAGAAATCCCCATGGTGAGGAGAGCGGCAACTAATGTGGCTTTACGACCGATACGGTCACCTAAATGGCCAAAGAATGTTGCACCAATCGGGCGAGCAATAAAGGCAATCGCAAACGTTGCTAAAGATTGAATTGTTGCGGTTGTTGGATCTGTACTTGCAGGGAAGAACAGATGCGGGAAGATAATTACAGCCGCAGTTGCATAGATGTAGAAATCGAAGAATTCGATTGTGGTACCTACAAGACTTGCTGTAAGTACGCGGAATTTTGAATTTGTTGGTTGCTGTTCAGTGGCAGCAGCACTTGAAGACGCCATGGTGGACCTTACACTTACTAAAAATAATTGAACTTAGTTTTAAAAGCGTAATCTTTTTAAAAAAGGCGTAATTTCTTAAAAAAATACGAAATACCAACTTACGGACTGCGGAATTAGGGTCACTAAAGAATGCAGTGTCAGTGGGTTATATCACGTAGAGATAAATCGACAGGAAATGTGATCCTGCACCTATCAATACAAAAATATGCCAGATAGCGTGTGTATATCTTACCTTTTTTAAGGCATAAAACAATGCACCGATTGTATAAGATAGCCCGCCAATGATCAGGTAGGTTAAAGCTTGATCAGATAAAAAGCGTTGCATATCATCCATTACCAGTACTGCAAGCCATCCCATCACCAAATAAGCAATCAACGAAATCTTTTGAAAACGATGAATGAAAATTAATTTGAATAGTGTTCCAATAGCGGCAATAACCCACAGTGCAATGAGTAAATAATGCGCTTTTGCGGTAGGCAGTGCGATTGCCAGAAACGGGGTATAAGTGCCTGCAATTAAATAATAGATTGCGGTATGGTCGAGTTTTTTGTACCAACCACGGCGCTCAGGAGATTCTGCGAAGTGATATAGACTCGACGCTGAAAACAATAACAGCATACTGAATGCATACACCCAAAGTGCAAGCCATTGTCCAGTTGGAAGATATGATCCTTTTAAAATCAGTAGGATACCTGCGATGGCCGACAACGCTGCACCGAAAGCATGGGTATAGAAATTCAGTCTTTCTTCAGCTGGGTCATAAGCTAAAAGGTGGGGAGCATTCATAACGTATCTTTTATAATAATTTAAATATACAAGTGTATAGTAATTCAATTTTGCTTTTGGTGTAAGAAGATTTAAAATTGTTTTGCAAATTTATCTAGGTTTATATTATGTCATCATTGGCTTCTTCCTCTACGCAAGAGCAGCAATTTTTAGCAGCCTTTCAGCAAGCCATTGAAACACAGCGTTTTGATCGCATGATCTTGAGTCAGTATAAAGGTGAATTAGACCAATTAGAAAAAATGACCTTGCGAGTCATTTCGCTGCAAGGTGAGTCATTTCTCAGTTGTTTATATCGTTATAAAACCCAAGACATCACCAAAAACTATCCAATGGCAGCTGCATATCAACAAGTCGAAAGTTTATTGAGCTGTTGTAAGCAAGCCAACCTGATGACCTTGGATGAAGAAATTCAGCTCAAAAAAATAAAAAGAAAGCCATGCTAAGCATTAGCAAAAAGCAGCCTGCTTTAGGGAAAAATCCTACGGAGCAGCAAGGACATGATCGAGCGAAACACCGCTATGTCGATCAAAACAGTTATTTCTTACAGCCACTCGGTATTACGGATGCAAAAGCACAAATTATTCCGAGCATGGCGCGTAAATGGAAACAAATTAATAAATTTGTAGAAATTTTTTCAGGCGCTTTATGTCAGATTAAAGAGACTGATCAATCTCTACATGTTGTAGATTTTGGTTCAGGCAAGGGATATCTAACTTTTGCATTATATGATTATTTAGCAAAACACCAGCAAGTGCCTAAAGTGACTGGGGTTGAGCTGAATCCAAAAATGGTGGAATTTTGCCAAAGCGTTGCTCAGCAGTCGAATTTCAGCCAACTGGATTTTTTCCAAGGCGATGTTCGTACCTATGCGCCTGAGCGCTTAGATGTCATGATTGCGCTGCACGCCTGTGATGTGGCAACGGACTTTGCGATTCATACCGGTATTCGATTAAATGCGCAAATGATCATGTGTGCGCCGTGTTGTCATAAAGAACTGCGTCCGCAATTGAAAGCGCCGCAAGTACTTGCACCGATGTTGCAATTTGGTATTCATGCAGGCCAGCAAGCAGAGATGCTTACTGACACGATTCGTGCACTTTTATTGAAAGTATATGGTTATGAAACCAAAGTCTTTGAATTTGTGGCACTTGAACATACCAGTAAAAATAAAATGATCTTGGCAACCAAACGTGCAGACTATGTCGAACCTGATCAAGCGGTATTGGCACAGATTCAAGCTTTAAAAGACATGTATGGCATTCAAAAGCATTCATTGGAATTATTGTTAAATGATCAATGGGACCAGCAAGATATTGGCTGTAAATGCTAAAGGATGAAGGGATGCAGCAGTTAAATATTCAATTCGGACCGTGGGAGCAACTGGCATCTGCAGCTCGACCGATACGTGAACAGGTCTTTATTTTAGAACAGCAGATATCGCCCGCGGATGAGTGGGATGCAGAAGATGCGATTTCACTGCATTTTATTGTTCATGATGGGATGAAAGCTGTTGCAACTGCTCGTTTGTTGAAAAATAACAGTATAGGTCGTGTTGCTGTTTTAAAGGCCTATCGCGGTCAGGGTATTGGTAAAATCTTGATGCAAGCCATTATCGAACAAGCGAAATTAGAGCAACGTGAATATTTAAAACTATCATCACAAGTGCATGCTATACCGTTTTATGCAACTTTAGGTTTTGTTGTTGAAGGTGATGAATATTTAGATTGTGGTATTCCGCATCAAGATATGTATATGGCTTTGGCTTAAATACTTAAAATTGGACAGCTATAAATAAAAAACGCTTAAAATTTTAAGCGTTTTTTTGCATAGATTGGGTCAAAGCTTAGTGGCCATGATCATTCGATGCAGTAGGTTCAGGGCTCATGTCATCCATATGTGCATGTTGTTCTTCAGTCATATGCATATCTGCTGCAGTCGGCGCAGAAGCTTCACGAGCTGCTTGATCAGCTTGCGCCTTTTTCAACGCTTCTTCTGACATCACAGGGGCATTTTTAAATGCATGCTGTTGAGTATTGTCTTTTTTCTGTTGGCTCGGCATATAGTCTGGTTCATTGGTCACAGCAAGCCAGAAAATACCCATGAATAGCGCACCTAAAATACAGAAGATAATCAGTGCCTTCCAGCCCCACGGTGATTTTTCAGGAGAAGTATGATCAGTCATAACAAGCTACTCAATCGGATAAAAAGAAATCAAAAAACTTGTTACTTTATAACATAAAACAGATGAGAGTTCGCGTAAAATCTAGACTTGTTTGCAAACACGCGAATGCGAAGGAAAATTAAAAGGAGCCGAAGCTCCTTTTGATGTGATTGAACAGCAAAATTTGCATGCTCAAAATGAATAATTAAATCTGCTCAGCTTTAGCTACTTTGTCTTTCAGCAATTGCGGTGCTTTGAAGCGTTCGCCATATTTTGCTTCTAGTGTATTGGCACGTAATAGCGCTTTTTCCAAACCATATTGGTTTAAAAATTGAAGTGCACCACCTGTCCAAGGGGCAAAACCAATCCCGAAGATTGATCCGACATTGCCATCAACAGTCGATTCCAAAACACCTTCTTCTAGGCAGCGTAAGGTATCGAGTGACTGTACAAACAGGAAGCGGTCAATCATTTCCTGTTCAGAAATAGCATTATCATTCTGCCATTTGCTCAAGCCATCCCAGAGGTGCTTTTTACCGCCTTCAGGATATTCATAAAAACCTGCGCCGGCAGCTTTACCTTTACGTCCGAACTCATGAATCATTGTCTGAATCACCTCATCCGCACCTGAACGTGGTAGGTCTTTGCCTTCAGCTTGCAAGGCTTTACGTGTCTCGGCCGCGACATGTTCAGAGAGTGTTAAAGACACTTCATCTTGAATGGCCAATGGACCTACAGGCATGCCGGCTTTTAACGCTGCCATTTCAATGCGGGCAGGGTGTATGCCTTCAGAAAGCAGACGTAAACCTTCTTGTACAAAAGTGCCAAAGACACGGCTGGTAAAGAAGCCACGGCTGTCATTCACCACAATTGGTGTTTTGCCAATTTGCTGTACATAGTCATAGGCTTTGGCTAAGGTTTCAGCCGATGTGTTTTTACCTTTAATAATTTCGACCAATTGCATTTTGTCGACAGGACTAAAGAAATGTAGACCGATAAATTTAGCTTGATCTTGAGATGCATTGGCTAAGCCTGAAATTGGCAAGGTTGAAGTATTGGATGCAAAAATACCACTCTCTGCCAGATAGGCTTCTGCTTCTTGTGTCACTTTGGCTTTCAATTCGACATTTTCAAATACAGCTTCAATGATCAAGTCGCAGCCTTGTAAATCTGCCGCATTTGCAGTGGCATGTATCAGGCCTAAGACTTGATCACGTTTTTCTGCACTTAAACGGCCTTGAGTTACTTTTTTATCCAGCAGTTTTTGGCTATAGGCTTTGCCTTTTTCAGCAGCTTCTACAGAGATATCTTTAAGTACAACTGCAATGCCTTTTGATGCTGTGGCATAAGCGATGCCTGCACCCATCATGCCTGCGCCTAAAATACCAACTTTGGTGGCTTGCCATTTCGCGACGTCTTTTGGACGACTTGCACCAGACTTAATAGCGTTGAGACCATGCCAGAAGGTGCCGATCATATTTTTAGAAATTTGACCGGTTGCAAGGTAAGTAAAGTAACGTGATTCAATCGTGAGCGCCGTATTAACATCGACCTGAGCGCCTTCAACAGCAGCCGACATAATGGCTTCAGGCGCAGGGTAACAGCCCTTGGTTTTGTCACGTAGCATAGCGGGGGCAATGGCGAGCATTTGCGCCACAGCAGGAGTCGATGGCGTCCCGCCCGGAATTTTATAGCCTTTTACATCAAAGGGTTGCTGTGATTTTGGATTGGCTTTCACCCACGCAATGGCTTTGTCCATCAATTCTTCAAGGCTATCTGCAGTGTCTTGAATCAGCCCCAATGATTTGGCTTTTTCGACACCAATTTGTTTGCCTTCCATCAAGAGCGGAAATGCATTTTGCAGACCCAATAAACGTACCATACGAACAATACCGCCACCACCCGGCAGTAAACCTAAGGTTACTTCAGGTAAGCCAAATTTTGCCTTAGCATCATTCAGTGCGATTCGATAATGACAGCCAAGAGCTAACTCCCAACCACCGCCAAGCGCCGTGCCATTTAAAGCTGCAACAACAGGAATGCCACGGGTTTCGATATAACGCAGTTTGGCTTTCATCTCTTCAATCATATTGAAGAATTCTGTCGCATGCTCAGGTGTAGCTTGAATCAGTTCGTCTAAGTCGCCGCCGGCAAAGAAGGTTTTTTTTGCGGAACGGAAAATAATCCCTGCAATATTTTCATCTGCTTGCAGTTTGTCTACCGTTTCAGCCAGTGCCGTGCGGAAGTCTGTATTCATGGTGTTGGCAGATTGGTTCGGAGAATCTAAAGTTAAAATGACGATATTGTCGGCATTTTTTTCAAATTGAATTGCGCTCATTTTTATTCTCCTTATACCAACTCAATAATCGTTGCGATGCCCATACCGCCACCCACGCAAAGTGTTGCTAAGCCGCGTTTTTTACCTTGGCGTTCCAGTTCATCCATCAGGGTGCCTAAAATCATGGCGCCTGTTGCACCCAGCGGATGTCCTAATGCAATTGCACCGCCATTCACATTGACTTTGGCAGGGTCAACCTTGAGTTCGGTAATAAAACGCATCACGACTGCTGCAAAAGCTTCGTTCACTTCAAATAGGTCAATATCATCAATGGTTAAGCCAGCTTTAGCTAAGGCTTTACGTGCAGCAGGTGCAGGGCCAGTCAGCATAATGGTTGGGTCTGCACCCACCAATGCAGTGGCAAGCACTTTGGCACGCGGTTTTAGGCCTTGTTCTTTGATCGCTTTTTCAGAGGCAAGCAATACTACGGCAGCACCATCAACGATGCCCGATGAGTTCCCTGCATGGTGTACATGGTTGACTGCGCCGACTTCAGGATATTTTTGCAAGGCAATGGCATCAAAGCCCATTTGCCCCATCATGGCAAAACTTGGGTTGAGCTTGCCTAAGCCTTCTGCTGTGGTCGTTGGTTTAATAAATTCATCTTTGGCTAAAACTGTCACGCCTGCTTTGTCTTTAACAGGAACGACAGATTGGTCAAAATAACCATTGGCTTGAGCTGCTGCGGCTTTTTGCTGAGAGTTGGCTGCAAAGGCATCCACATCTGCTCGGCTATAACCGTCAATGGTGGCAATTAAATCTGCCCCAATGCCTTGTGGTATAAAATCACAAGCCATATTGGTTTCAGGATCGAGCGCCCAAGGGCCGCCATCTGAGCCCATCGGCACACGAGACATCGACTCTACACCGCCAGCCACCACAAGGTCTTCCCAACCAGAGCGGACCTTTTGCGCTGCCATATTCACAGCTTCTAAACCTGATGCACAAAAACGGTTGATTTGAACGCCTGCAACATCATTATCCCAACCGGCTGCAATGGCTGCGGTTTTGGCAATGTCTGCGCCTTGGTCACCAATGGGGGTTACACAGCCCAGTACAATGTCGTCTACTGCAGCGGTGTCAAATTGATGTCGGTTTTGTAATTCGTTCAATAAACCGGTCAGTAGGCTAATCGGTTTAACGGCATGTAGTGAACCGTCTTTTTTTCCTTTGCCGCGCGGTGTGCGAATGGCATCAATGATGTAAGCCTCGCTCATAATCCTGTCCCTTTGATCTATAAATTTTTATTGGTTTTTTGAGTGTACGGATTAATCAAACCAGTGCAATGATGAGAACGGGTGAGTCGTTTGATATTTTTGGTCAACGCTTGCTGCTGAATAAGATAAAAATCAACCTGCATATTGAAAGCGAGGATCGGTTAAGATCAGTTGCTATCGATTTAGTTCAAATTGAAGATCTACTTATACATAAAAATGTGAAGCGAGTGTTGAAAGGTCTAGCTTGGCTAGTACTATTAGGCTGCTTAGGTTTTGTATGCTTGATCGGTTTTTATATTTATATGATCTATGGCATTCATCCTTCAGATGAAGGGACTGGCGGCTTAGCCTGTGAGTATGATCGCAATGATCATGTGACTAAGGCAGAAATGTATCGGATACAGGATGGCAAACGCGTGATCACGCCCGTCGATCCAATACTTTGCCAAAAACAACGCGCAGATTTTCCGAAATAAAAAAACCTGATCGAGATCAGGTTTTAGAGAATGCTAGTTTTGATTATTGCTTAGTGATAACCATGCAGTTGACGGTAAAGGCCTGGTGTTACACCGGTCCACTTTTTAAATGCACGGTGGAAAGTACTGGTTTCACTAAAGCCGACTTGCTGTGCAACATCTTCAAGCGTTAAGTCTGGGTTAAGCAATAAGTGAATTGCAGCATCTCGACGTAAAGCATCTTTTACACCTTGGTAGCTCTTACCTTCAGCGGCTAAACGACGACGTAGTGTTTGCGGAGATAGATACAGCATTGAAGCAACATCGTTCAAGGTTGGCATTTCTTCGCCAATTTGACTCTTCAGCACATCACGGATACGAGATGTTAATGAATTGGTATTTTTAAATTTAACCAATAACTGTGCAGGAGCCGCTTTTAAGAATTCTTCAAGCGTTTCTTCGTTTTGACGAATGGGTAAATCTAAATAATCCGCTGCAAATGTAATTTCAGTTCGTGGTGTATCAAACTGCATGACAGGTGCAAAAAACAAGGCATCATATTCGTCAGCATGTTCAGGACGTTCATAACCGAAGTGAACACGCTCTAAAGGCAGACGACGTTCAATCAACCAAGAAGCGAGACCATGCCAAATCATCAGCATACTTTCTGTAATGAAATGGTCTGGGTCCATAGATTTCGGAATTTGAGGAACTAAACGTGCTTCGTGCTTATCACGTTCTAGTGTCACCGACCATTCATCACCAAACAGTTTGTAGAACTGCGAAGACAATTCGAGTGCATCACCGAGGGTTTTTGCATGAATAATCAATTGGCACATAATGGCAAAAGTACCCAAGCGGCGCGGTTGAATATCAAAACCGACATGTTCGTCTTGAGTCACCATCCACAACATTTTAATAAAACGTGTGTATTGTTCAGGTGAAATACGCGCTTTGGGTTGGCGTAGAAGTTCAGCCTCAATGCCAACATGAGACAATAAAGTTTCGACATCCATGCCGAGACGTTTCACACCAGTTAAGGCTGCGTTGACGAAATGGATACTGATCGTATCACGACTCATGTTTAATCCTTCAGTCTCTTTAATGTTCACAAATGTTTGACCTAAATGACGCTAAAAAAAGAAATCATGGCAATTTACAACAGCGGTTTTGCCATTTTTACATGGTAAATTGCCGAAACTATCAAGGTAAATGGCTGAACATGACATTGTTTTAATCATTTTATATTTCTACCATGGATAAAAAATCTACACAATTAGAGAAAAATATCCATGGAAGCTGCTTTAAAAGGATTGAAAGTACTCGACTTTTCGACATTACTCCCAGGGCCATTTGCGACCTTGTATTTGGCTGACATGGGTGCGGAAGTTGTGCATATTGAGTCACCGACGCGTCCCGATCTGGTTCGTTTGATGCCACCTTATGCCAATGGGCAAGCCACAGCGCATAGTTATTTAAATCGCAATAAACAATCCATCGCATTGGATTTAAAAGATCCGAAAAGTATTGAATTGATCAAAGCCAAAATTTCAGATTTTGATATTGTGGTGGAACAATTTCGTCCAGGTGTCATGCAACGCTTGGGTTTGGATTATGCAGTTTTGGCCGAAATTAATCCGCGACTTATTTACTGCTCGATTACGGGTTATGGTCAAACCGGACATTACAAAGACCGCGCAGGGCATGACATCAATTACTTGGCTTTATCGGGCATTTCAGGTCATAGCGGACGCCAAGATAGTGGCCCGCCACCAATGGGGATTCAAATCGCCGATGTCGCAGGCGGATCAATGCATGCGATTACTGGCATCTTAGCTGCGGTGATTGAGCGTTACCGTAGCGGTTTAGGACAATATATTGATATTTCCATGACCGATTGTGCCGTCGCATTGAACAATATGGCTGCAGCTGGCGTATTGGCTGCCAATGCGGTAACCGCGGCAGAGACGGCGCATCTGAATGGCGGAAGTTTCTATGACTATTATCGAACTCAAGATGGTCGCTATCTGTCTATAGGTGGTTTGGAGCCACAGTTTTTACATGGATTGGCGCAAATTCTAGATTTACCCGCTTTAGCGACGCAAGGCATGTCATTTGATTCACAAGATCAGACTGAAATTAAGCATGCAATTGCCCGAAAAATACTAACCAAAACATGGGCTGAGTGGAAAAAGATTTTTGCCTCTCAAGATGTCTGTGTGGAACCAGTTTTAAGTTTGGACGAAGCTCTAAATTCACAATTGGCCCAAGAGCGGCATTGGTGTGTTGAAGTTCCGCTACAAGAAGGCGACACAATGACACAAACTCAACTGGCATGTCCGATTAAATTTTCTAGATCAGCATTGATTTATACCCATGTGGGTAAAACTTTAGGTGCGGATAATTGGTTATGAATGGTATAAAAAAAGGTGATAAGTTAAACAATAAAACCTTTAAAATCTCTTAATTAGATAAACATCTATGTAAATATTGAGAGTTGTTAACAAAAAAATAAATAAATTATACAAATGTGAGAGTATTATATGAACTATTAACACAATTGGTATATAGGTCTCCAAATGAAAATAGCTGTGAGTAAACTTGGATCTTTATATCTTAGCCTCGGAATAATGCTTGCGGGTTCAGCAACCCAAGCGGCAACTACTGCAGATGCTTTCAGTTCTGAAAGCCCATGGATGTTCGGTGATTGGAACGGTCAACGAACAGCGCTTCAACAGAAAGGTTACGATTTTAGTTTTAGTTATGGTGGCGAATTAGCCACTTTGTTAGATGCAAAGCATGCTTCTGGTCATGGCACTGAATATGCGGACCAATTCGCGATCGGGGCACATCTCGATTTAGAAAAAATTGCGGGTTGGAAAGATACCGAAGCGCAAATCAATATCACTGAACGTAATGGCCGTTCATTGTCTCAAACTTCAGATGCATTAAATGGTCATTTAAGTGCAACACAAGAAGTGTGGGGTCGTGGTCAAACTTGGCGTTTGACTGATTTTTGGATCAAGAAAAAATTCTTAGACCAAAAATTAGATATTAAAGTCGGTCGTTTCGGTGAAGGTGAAGATTTCAACAGCTTTGACTGTGACTTTCAAAACTTAGCACTTTGTGGCTCACAAGTGGGTAACTGGGTCGGTGACCAATGGTACAACTGGCCAGTCAGCCAATGGGCTGCTCGCGTGAAATATAACATTCAGCCTGAACTCTACGCACAAGTCGGGGTTTATGAATACAACCCTGAAAATCTAAAACGTGGTAAAGGTTGGAACTTGAGTACCGATGGTTCTAAAGGTGCGATTATTCCTGCTGAAGTGGTGTGGACTCCAAAAGTGGGGACACAAAAGCTTCCGGGTGAATACCGTGCAGGTTACTACTACAGTACCGCTGATGCCGATGTCATTGATAGCCCATTAAATGAAAAAGATCACCATCAAGGCGGTTGGATTGTGGCGAAACAACAACTGACAGCACACAAAGACGATGCCTCACGTGGCTTAAGTGGTTTTGTAAATGTCACTGTGCATGACTCAGACACCAACAATGTGAGTGATATGCAAAACATTGGCTTGGTATACAAAGGCGCATTCGATGCACGTCCTCAAGATGAAATCGCGATTGGCTTAGGTCGTATCAGCATTAATGATGATGTGAATGACGCTAATATTGCCAATAACAGCATTGATGCACGCGGTCTACAAAGTGAAGAGTATGACGCAGAAATTTACTACGGTATTCATGCGGCAAACTGGCTAACTATTCGTCCTAATATTCAATATATCCGTCACGTCGGTGCTTACAAAAATGGTGAGAATGCGTGGGTCGGCGGTATCAAATTTCAAACAGCATTTTAATTGATGTCCAATTAGAGTTCTTATAAAAGCAATTCGGTAATTCTGAGAAAAATTACGATATTTCCCCTTGAATTGTTTTTGTAACAACTTCTCTTTGCGACATAAAAACGGTGGTGTGTTGAATGTGTTTCACGCACCAAATACAACATTCGACAATAGAGGTGGTCAACATGAGCAACCCATCTACCGGAACTGGGATGCGAACATTTACCGTCGTTGTGATGGCAATTTTCGCCTTAGTTCTATTGATTGGTGGTATCTGGCTGGCAGTCCTTGGCGGTTCTTGGTACTACATAATCGCCGGCCTGTTAATGCTGGCTTCAGCAATATACTTAAGAAAAATTCAAAACAGTTCTTTATACATTTATGCAGCGTTGATGCTGGGTACAGTGATTTGGGGACTTTGGGAGGCAGGTTCTGACTTTTGGGCACTTGCACCGCGTTTTGATATTTTAGGCTTATTGGGCCTTTGGTTACTGATTCCTGCCGTGACACGCGGTATGGAAAATGGCAAAACTGCGAAAATTACATTATCAGGCACACTGGTGATTGCGATTATCGTGATGATCTATTCAATTTTTAATGATCCGCAAGAAATTCACGGTGAAATTAAAAATGCACAACCTCAAACAGCCAAAGCGATTGAGGGTATTGCTCCTGAAGATTGGCCTGCCTATGGTCGTACACAAGGTGGTGTACGTTATTCTCCACTCACCCAAATCAATAGCGACAACGTTAAAGATTTAGAAGTAGCGTGGACTTTCCGTACAGGTGAGTTACCAACAGAAAATGACTCAGGTGAAACCACAAACCAAGTCACTCCGATTAAAGTCGGCAATGACATGTTTATGTGTACAACTCACCAACGTTTAATTGCACTTGATCCTGAGACAGGTAAACAAAAATGGGCATTCGATCCAAAACTTAAAGCGGACAATACCTATCAACATTTAACATGTCGTGGTGTGTCTTATTTTGACGCAGCAAATACCACTCAGTTTGCAAAAAGCTTAGAGAACAAACGCTCGACTTCAACTGAATGTCCGCGTAAAGTGATCTTGCCTGTAAATGATGGTCGTTTGGTTGCAGTCAATGCTGACACAGGTAAAGCATGTAGTGATTTTGGTCATAACGGCGAAGTCGATCTACAAAAAGATATGCCTTATCCGTATCCGGGCGGTTATATCCCAACTTCACCTCCAGTGGTTACTGGCACAACCATTGTGATTGGCGGTTCAACTACCGATAACTTCTCGACTAAAGAGCCATCTGGTGTCATCCGTGGTTATGATGTCAATACCGGTGAATTATTGTGGATCTTTGATACAGGGGCGGAAGATCCAAATGCCATGCCAGGCGAAGGTCAAAAATACTCTGTAGCCTCACCGAATGCATGGGCACCTTTAGCATATGACGAAAAACTTGACATCGTTTATGTGCCAACAGGTGTAGGCACACCAGACATTTTTGGTGGTCACCGTACGCCTTTAGATGAACGCTATGCAAACTCAATGCTTGCGATCAATGCATCGACTGGTAAATTGATCTGGAACTTCCAAACCACACATCATGATTTGTGGGATATGGATGTACCATCACAACCTTCATTGGCAGATATCAAAGATAAATCAGGTAATATTGTTCCTGCGATCTATGTCTTAACCAAAACAGGTAATGCATTCGTCCTTGACCGTCGTACCGGTAAAGCGATTGTGCCAATCACCGAAAAAGCAGTTCCACAAACTGTAAGACGTGGTCCACAAACTAAAGGTGAGCATTATTCTGCAACTCAACCGTTCTCTGATTTTGATTTAGCACCAAAAGATAAATTGACTGATAAACAAATGTGGGGTGCCACTATGTTTGACCAGTTGATGTGTCGTGTGTATTTCAAATCATTAAACTACGACGGTATTTATACACCACCTTCTGAAAATGGCACATTGGTATTCCCTGGTAACCTTGGGGTATTTGAATGGGGTGGTATGTCGGTGAACCAAGACCGTCAAGTTGCTGTGATGAACCCAATTGGCTTGCCATTTGTGACTAAGTTGATTCCTACAGATCCAAACCGTGAGCAAACTGCGAAAGGTGCGGGTACTGAACAAGGCGTGCAACCGATGTATGGCGTACCTTATGGGGTGGAAATCAAAGCATTCTTGTCACCACTTGGCTTACCTTGTAAACAACCTTCATGGGGCTTTACTGCAGGTGTAGATTTAAATACACATGAAGTGGTCTGGAAAAAACGTATAGGTACAATTCGTGATAGTTTACCGAAATTGTTCCAATTACCTGCTGTGAAAATTGGTGTACCGGGTCTTGGTGGATCAATCTCGACTGCTGGTAATGTCATGTTTGTAGGCGCAACACAAGATAACTATATCCGTGCAATCAATGTAACGAATGGTGATACTTTGTGGGAAGGTCGTCTACCAGCAGGTGGTCAAGCGACTCCAATGACTTATGAAGCAAATGGTAAACAATATGTTGTGATCATGGCTGGTGGTCATGGTTCATTTGGTACAAAACTTGGTGATTACCTTGTTGCGTATGCTTTACCAGATAAAAAATAAGTGATTTTACATCGCTAAATAAAAAGCCCGATTTATCGGGCTTTTTATTGGCTTAAATTCTTTATGTAAATTTATGCTAAGTAATGGAGAAATAATTCAATATATTAATAAATAAAAAGTAAATGACCGGAATCCGCTATATCAGTGAAATTGCGACAGTCTTATCAATAAAATCGCTATTAAATATGTAAAAAACGCATTTTCTTGATAGATAAAATCTCGTTATGCTGTGCATTGTTATAATAGAAATTACTAGCTGTACGCCATGTATTTATATACTGATTTTGACCAGCAACTGGTTAATGAACGTGTTGCACAGTTCCGTGATCAAACGGAACGTTATTTAGCAGGTAAATTGACGGAAGATGAATACCGTCCACTGCGTCTTCAAAACGGCCTTTATGTACAGCGTTATGCACCGATGCTACGTATTGCAGTACCTTATGGCCTGATGAATTCTAAACAATTACGTAAAATTGCGTCATTGGCTCAGGACTATGACCGTGGTTATGCGCACGTATCTACTCGTCAAAACATTCAGTTTAACTGGCCTGCACTAGAAAATGTGCCTGATATGTTACAAGAGCTCGCATCTGTTCAAATGCATGCGATTCAAACTTCGGGTAACTGTATTCGTAATACCACCACTGACCAATATGCAGGTGTGGTTGCGGGTGAAATTGCTGACCCACGCCCAACGTGTGAATTGATTCGTCAATGGTCAACTTTCCACCCAGAATTCGCTTTCTTGCCACGTAAGTTCAAGATTGCAGTTTCAGCACTGGAAGAAACTGATCGTGCGGCAACGTCTTTCCATGATATCGGTGTGTATATCGTGAAAAATGAAGCAGGCGAGATTGGCTATAAAATCAAAGTTGGTGGTGGTTTAGGCCGTACCCCAGTGATTGGTAGCTTTATTCGTGACTTCTTGCCACGTGAAGATTTGATTGCTTATTTAGAAGCGGTACTTCGTGTATACAACTTACACGGTCGTCGTGATAACAAATATAAAGCGCGTATCAAAATTTTAGTGAAAGCATTAACACCAGAAGTATTTGCAGAGAAAGTGGAAGCTGAATTTGCACATACCATCAAAACTTTAAAAATTGATGCTGATACCTTGGCGAAAATGGATGAGAACTTCACACCATTTGATTACCAAGATTATGCGGATGAAGATTTCGCAGAGCAATTTGCCGCAGAGCCGAAATTTAAACAATGGTTCAACATCAACACCAATGCACATAAAGTCAAAGGTTACCGCATCGTTACGATTTCTTTGAAACGTGCGGGTATTGCACCGGGCGATATGACTGTTGAAGAAATGAACCTGATTGCTGACTTGGCTGACAAATATACCTTTGGTGAGTTCCGTACCACACATGAGCAAAATATTGCGCTTGTGGATGTACCGCAAAAAGATTTGTTTGATCTATGGAAAATCCTTGATCAACACAATCTTGCACGTGCGCATATTGGGTTCTTAACCGATATCATTTGCTGCCCAGGCGGTGATTTCTGTTCATTGGCAAATGCGAAATCGATTCCAATTTCTGAAGCCATTACACGTCGTTTTAATGACTTAGATACCATTTACAATTTAGGTAAATTGGATCTGAACATCTCTGGTTGTATGAATGCGTGTGGTCACCACCATGTCGGTAATATCGGTATTTTAGGTGTAGATAAAAAGGGTGCTGAGTTCTATCAAATCACTTTGGGTGGTAATGCAGACCATGATGCATCAATTGGTGACATCTTAGGCCCATCATTTGCAGCCGAAGTTGTACCAGACATCATTGAAGAAATCTTAAATACTTATCTAGACCTGCGTGCAGAAGGCGAAGAGTTTATTGATACTTACCGCCGTATTGGCATCCAACCATTTAAGGAGCGTGCATATGCTTAATACAGCACTACAAGTCCTCTCTAAAGATGGCTCGATTGCAGACAATACTTACCAAGTCATTGGTGAAGATGGTGTGTTGCCACAAGGTGACGTGGTTTTAACAGTTGAGCAGTTAGATCAACTTGCGAATGTGTCTGGTAAAAAAGCACTTTTCGTCACGGTTGATGCTTCACCTGAAACCAATGAATTCCCGCTTGATCAGTTAGATGCAATCTTTATCGAGTTTGCTGGTTTTAACGATGGTCGTGGCTATTCATTTGCTGCATTGTTACGTCGCCAAGGTTTCCAAGGCGAACTACGTGCGACAGGTGATGTATTCAAAGACGTGTTGAACTACATGAAGCGTTCAGGTTTCGATACTTTTGTAGTGAAAGAAAGTAAAGATATTGCTGAAGCTGCTGCTGGCTTAGGTGATTTTACCAATCCATATCAAGCTTCAACTGCAGTGCCGCAAGCGCATTATCAAACTGGTGCTTAAGTGCCTTGATCAATAAAAAAGCCTCCATTCGGAGGCTTTTTTATTGATCGAAATACTTTTAATGAGTGATTATTCATTTTTAAGCTGGCAATTGACCATCCATTTAATACCGAACTGATCGGTAAATGCGCCATACAGCGCGTCCCAGAAGGTCTTTTCGAGAGGCATTTCTATAGAGCCTCCTTTGGACAATGCATCAAACAATCGTTTGGCTTCAGCTTGTTCACTACTGTCTAAATTAATCGAAATATAGTGATTGCTGCCTAAGGTAAAGGGTTGATTGGATTGCGCACAGAATTGTTCGTTGACATCTGAGGCCATCAGCACGGTAAATTCATTGATCGGTAGGGAAATATGCATAATCTTTTGCTGATCTGCATCGGATAGTGAAATGCCTTCCTCAGCAGGCATATCACCATAACGCATCACATTGAGGAACTCTCCACCAAATACAGAACGATAAAAATTAAAGGCTGCCTCGGTATTGCCTTGAAAATTCAAGTAGTGATTGAGCTGCATGGTGGTCATCCATTTTTATTATGTCGACATTTATTTTAAGAGCCTTGGCTGAGCTGTATGTGAACAATTTATGTCTAAAATGTAAGCATAAAAAATCCCTCTTACAGAGGGATTTTCAGTCTCCCTCCTTTATTAAAGGAGGGGTTAGGGGAGGATTAAAGAATATTCCCTCTAAATCGGCCTTTGTGAAGGGAGTCAGCAGAGGATTAAAGCAATTCAATCGCCACAGCAGTCGCTTCACCACCGCCAATACACAGCGCTGCAATACCACGTTTACCGCCTGTACGTTTTAATGCATGGATCAGCGTTAAGATAATGCGTGAACCTGTAGAACCAACAGGATGTCCAAGCGCACAAGCACCCCCGTTGATATTTACTTTTTCAGCATCTAATTTAAATTCATCAATAGGGCACATCGTGACCATGGCAAAAGCTTCATTAATTTCCCATAAATCGACATCAGCAACATTCCAACCCGATTTATCTAGAACTTTTTGAATTGCGCCTACAGGTGCAATGGTAAATTCTGAAGGATGCTGTGAATTTGATGCATAAGCCACAATTTTTGCGAGCGGATTTAAACCTTTTGCTGAAGCTTGATCTGCTGATGTTAAAACTAAAGCAGATGCGCCATCAGAAATAGAACTGGCATTGGCAGCGGTAATCGTTCCATCTTTAGCAAAAGCAGGGCGCAGCGTTGGAATTTTTTCGATATTAGCGTTAAAAGGCTGTTCGTCTTTATCGATAATCACATCGCCTTTACGACTCGAAACAGTGACAGGCACGATTTCGTCAGCAAAATAACCCTCAGTAATTGCAGTTTGCGCACGTTTAAGCGAGCGAATGGCGAAGTCATCCATTTGTTCACGTGTATAGCCTTTTGTGTTTGCCATATCCTGCGCAAAAGAACCCATGAGTCGGCCCGTTTCTGCATCTTCTAAACCATCTAAGAACATATGATCTTTAACGTCACCGTGGCCCATACGGTAGCCAGCTCGTGCTTTGGTTAAAACATAAGGGGCATTGGTCATTGACTCCATACCACCTGCAACCACGACTTGAGCCGAACCTGCCTTAATCATATCTGCCGCTTGCATCACGGCCTTCATACCTGAACCACACAGCTTGTTGATGGTTACGGCACCAGTTGAATCTGGAAGACCGGCTTTACGCATCGCTTGACGGGCAGGACCTTGTTTCAGACCAGCCGGAAGCACACAGCCCATAATGACTTCTTCAACATCTGTCGGTTGTATACCCGCGCGTTCGATGGCTGCTTTAATCGTAACTGCGCCTAATTCTGGTGCAGTGACAGCGGCTAAACTCCCTTGAAAACCACCCATTGCTGTACGGGCACCATTCACGATGACGATATCAGTCATTACATGTCTCCATTTTCTTATACATTAATTTTTGAATACGTCAGCAGTATAAGTAAAATTGAACAGGAATAAAGCAAATTTAAAAGGCTGCTTTGGACTCACCGGTTCTCAAATTAGCAACTGATTGGGTTTTCAAATCGTAAATGTCCCATTCGACTTAAGACTGCTCGGATCGGTTGAAGCGTTGATTTCGAACAGTAGTAGAAACTACCATTTGAACCATTGGGTAAACCGGAGCTGGCTTGAAAGGTGAGACTTGGAATGTGTAGAGTCCCACGCCAAGAGAGATCGCCATATTTTAAATTGAGTTTGTCTTGTCGTAATATTTTTTCATTTGCATCGACTTGACGGTTTTTATTACTGTCAATAAATATGATCAGTCCACTGTTCCAGTTGTTAGGTTGGCAAAGTTTAAAGTCAAGACTAGGACAAATCACAATATTGGAGTGATAAATTGTGGCCTGAGCTCGTGCGAATGCATTGTGATTTTGAATAGTCGATTTGATGTTATTCGCTTCTCGCTGCGCCATTAAATTGTTGAAATGTGGTAAAGCTATCGTCACGATAATGACCATAATCGCAATTGAGACCAAAAGTTCAAATAACGTAAAGCCGGTTTCTTTATTGTAAAGCATTGATTTAATCCAAAATTTAATATTATTTTTATATGTCTAATGTTATATGTGTTTTTAATGGCGATATTAATTTTGAGTATAGAATTTTATTACTCAATTTTAGATAAAGCTGTTAAAATGAAAATAGCAAGTGACAATAGGCGATTCACTGCTCAAAATTGAGTAAAAATTTACCGAATTACAACGGAAATTGTAAGTAATTTTGTCAATAATTTACTTGATTAGATTAATCAAGCACTTGGAAAAAGAAAAAAGTGTTTGTATGATTCAGCGTGAATAGCTTAAAAAAAAACTGGGGTATAAGAAAGCCTATCTCAGGATAGCCAATTTTTCGGCTTGAGCTTGAACAACAATTGTTATCTCTGGAGGATAAATCCATGAAAATGAGTCGTATTGCATTAGCAATGCTCGTAGCTGCTCCTTTAGCAGCTGCAAACGCAGGCGTAACTGTTACTCCATTAATGCTTGGTTACACTTTCCAAGATTCTCAACACAACAACAGCCGTGGTAACCTTACTGAAGGTCCAGAGCTACAAGACGACTTGTTTGTTGGTGCAGCACTTGGTGTTGAATTAACTCCATGGTTAGGTTTCGAAGCTGAATATAACCAAGTTAAAGGTGATGTAGACGTTGATCACGGCGAATACAAACAAACCCAAATTAACGGTAACTTCTATGCTACCTCTGATTTGATCACTAAAAACTATGACAGCAAAGTTAAGCCATATGTATTGTTAGGTGCTGGTCACTACAAATACAAATTTGACGAAGCTCGTGCTCGTGGTGTTGCTGGTGTAGATCGTGGTACTACTGAAGAAGGTACTTTAGGTAATGCTGGTCTTGGTGCTTTCTGGCGCTTAAATGATGCTTTATCGCTACGTACTGAAGCTCGTGCTACTTACAACATCGATGAAGATTTCTGGAACTACACAGCTTTAGCTGGTCTTAACGTAGTTCTTGGCGGTCACTTGAAACCTGCTGCTCCTGTAGTTGAAGTTGCTCCTGTAACTCCAGTTGCTCCAGTTGCTCCAGCTCCTCAAGAGTTGACTGAAGATCTTAACATGGAACTTCGTGTGTTCTTTGATACAAACAAATCAAACATCAAAGATCAATACAAACCTGAAATCGCTAAAGTAGCTGAAAAATTAGGCGAATACCCTAATGCTACAGCTAAAATCGAAGGTCACACAGACAACACTGGTCCACGTGCTCTAAACGAACGTTTATCACTAGCTCGTGCTAACTCTGTTAAATCTTCACTTGTTAACGAATACAACGTTGACCCAGCTCGTTTATCTACTCAAGGTTTCGCGTGGGATCAACCGATCGCTGACAACAACACTAAAGAAGGCCGTGCTATGAACCGTCGCGTATTCGCTACGATTTCTGGTAGCCGTACTGTAGTGGCTCAACCTGGTCAAGCTCAATAATTTGAGTTTAACTTCGGTTAGAAAAAAGCGGCTCTTTTGAGCCGCTTTTTTTTAATTTAAAAAAGGGACTTAAATTAGGCTAACAGGCACTAACCAAAATGCCTTATTAACTTTTGAATAATCGTAGGATGTAAATGGATACATCTATTCAAAGGCAATAAAGCATGTAAAAATTCAAATTATTTGTATGTTAATTAATCATTTGTTTGCCTAAGAGCTTTAATTGAACATACACAGATTGTATTTATTTTTTTATAAAATCAATAATAAACAATTATTTACATTTGTCTTATCTACAATTTATAAAAAATGAATATTTATATTTTTCATTAAAAAAATATAATTATCGGGATTCATGATGCAGTTAAGAATTATTCTAAATATAATAATGATTCTTATTCAAATAAATTAAGCGTTCAACAATGATCAATTTTCCAAAAACTCATTTAGTCCGTGCGATTTCAATCGCGATCTTAGGGGTGGGCACATCTGCAGTAGTAAATGCAGCAGAGCGAACCGTGCTTGAAACAATTGAAATTGAGGTACCTGCAGAAAAGCAACTTGCAAATGGTAAGTTGAAAGCGCAGACAGAACTTGGTGCTTTGGGAAATAAAAAAAATGTTGATACGCCATTTAGCGTTGCTGCATATAGTGAAAAGTTAATTGAAGAACAGCAGGCTACGACTGTTGGTGAAGTATTAAAAAATGATGCGAGTATCCGTATTACAACCAACCAAGGTCATTTAAACGAAAACTTTAATATTCGTGGCTTTGACATCAATCACGATGACATTGCACTCAATGGTATGTACGGTATGGCGCCTTATGGACGCGTACCGACTGAATTTCTAGATTCGGTAACGGTTTTAAAAGGCCCGAATGCCTTGGTTGCAGGTATGTCGCCTGCTGGCGGAGTCGGTGGTGTGGTCATCGCTAAAACTAAGCGTGCAGATAAAGAAAAAACTCAAGTTTCAGCTTCAATGGAAGAAGGTGGTTTTTACCAATCAGATTTTGACGTTTCGCGACGTTTTGGTGCTGAAAAAGAATTTGGTCTACGTGTGAATGGTGCTTATGGTCAAGGTGAGCACATTATTGAAGGCATGGAAGATAAACATGCATCAGGTGCAATTGCTGCAGACTATACAACGGATAAGTTAAAACTTAATTTTGATGCCTATGCGGTACGTGATGATCGTAATGGTGGTTCACCTGCGATGGTCGGATTTGGCGTGGCAGATGCGCATAAGCATATTTACAATGGTGTGCTGGATGCACCGAAAGGCGATAGCAACTATTTTAAAAATTTAACAGGTCACACGGATAGCGAATTTGTTGGTCTAAGTGGTGAGTTTCACATGACTCCTGAAGCCAAGATTTCTGCTGGTGTAGGGCATGTAGAAAAAGCTTATCGTGGGCACATTTTTGGTACACGATTGGTTGTGGGGGGTGAAGATGGTCATGCAACCTCACAGTACTATCGTGTAGGAATGGATGAAAAAAATACCACTGCAAACTTAGGGATTGAAAGTAATTTTGAAACGGCGGAAATCAAACACAAAGTTGGTCTGCGTGCAGATTACCTCAGCCGTGAAACCCGTCAGCACAGCAGTCAAGGCTCAACGCCAGTTACATTTGAAACAAATTTATATGACCCAATTCTTGCAGGCGATATGCCTGCGATAAAACCAGTGATGACACCACTTTTGGATAATCAATATGTCAGTTATACCCTGACAGATCAGCTTTCAATGTTAGATGACAAGTTACAACTAATCATTGGTGCACGTTATCAAGATATTGATACCAAGAATTTAAAAAACAAGACTGAATATCAGGAAGATAAAATTTCACCAAGCTTAGGCGTGGTGGTGAAACCATTCGGCGACAACCTTTCAATCTATGCCAACTATGTTGAGGGTCTAGCTGAAGGTTCAACGGTAAACAATCAAAAGGATGCCAATCATAATGTGACCTTTGCGCCATTTCAAACTAAGCAATACGAAGTTGGAGCAAAATACCAAAATGGTTCATGGCTAAATACATTTGCGCTATACCAGATAGAAAAGCCGGGCACGATGGTTGACGACACTTATAGAGACCCAACCAACGGTGATATCACCCAAATCACAACGGATGGCGCTGAAACACGTTCACGTGGTATAGAGTGGGCTTTTTCAGGTGAAATCTATCAAGGGTTGAATCTGATGGGCAGCATGGCTTATATCGATGCTGAATATACCAAAGCAGCGGTGAAAAATGGTGTAACTAATCAAGGCAATACGGTATATGGTATTCCTGACTTTACCGCAACGCTTGGCTTAGATTATGCGGTACCTTATGTAGATGGTTTAAATGTGAATGCGCGTGCAAATTATGTGAGTGAACAATATTTAAATGAAACTAATAGTCTTAAACTACCAGACTATACAATCTTAGATTTAGGTGCGCGTTATAAAACCAATTTGGGTGGTGTAAATACTACATTCTTAGCCAATATTGCTAACGTGACTGATGAGAAATATTGGGAAGGTACATTCAACTCAGGTTATGCCTTAGTGGGTGGTCCACGTACCTATAAAGTCGGCGTGACTTTTGATTTCTAAGTTAGATTAGTTTTTTTAATATAAAAAGCCACATATTCAAGGTGGCTTTTTTGCAAATGAATGATTTACGGAATATATTGCTTAACCACACCGTCATCGAGTAATTGTTGGAAATGTTCAACCACACTTTGTTGAATATTTCGGTACTCAATGCCCAATTCTTTTTTACTTTTTTCAGCATTAAAGTAAATTGGGTAACCCATATTCAGTTCAACAAACTTTCGTGGGAAACCTACAAGAGGGCCAAATGCTTTAAAGGCAAACTTCGGTAAGGTATTGCGCGGAAATGGAAATTTATTACCAAAATGCGAGCGTAATATTTTCCCCATTTCTAATAAACTTAAAGTACCACCGCTAATGATATAACGACCTGATGCTTTAGGGTTTAATGCTGCTTGTACGTGCGCATCGGCGACATCACGGACATCGACAATTCCATTCCACATTGGTGGAACACCCGCCAAAGTCATACCGTTGGCAAACTGCTGTAAAACCTCAACACTGCCAGACTGAGTTGATGCTGTTAATGAAGGGCCCATCACTAAGGCTGGATTTACACAAACCAAATTCCAGCGTTGTTGTGCTTTTTGCATATCCCATGCTTTTCGCTCTGCCATAACTTTTGAATACGGATAAGGCTGATGCGTCTCAGAGCTAGAAGTGTTCCAATGCGATTCATCAAATTCATTATGCTCGGTCTGTAGAATATCAATAGCATCACCATAGGTTGATGCGATGCTTGAAGTCACGACAACACGTTGTACAGATTCTGTTTTATTGACACTGTTGAGTACATTTTCAGTGCCTAAAATAGCCGGCTCAATAATGTCTTTTATTGCGTCTTTATAGTTGGTCACAACAAAAGGGGATGCCATATGGATCACAATGTCACAACCTTGCATGGCTGAATCAAATGCACCCTCATCCAATAAATTGGCTTGAAACAGTTTTAAAGCGCCAGTTGTTTTAGCTGCAATTTTTTCGAGATGTGCAAATCCTGATGTTTTATTCAGATCTCGAACTGTGGCATGCACTGTATGACCTAATTCAAGTAAGTTTTTAATGACCCAACTGGCAATATAGCCTGTCGCGCCTGTGACGAGTATCTGTCTTGTTGTCTTGCTATTCATATTCTTCAACTTTAATTGACGCATTTTTTTATCATATTGAGAATATTTAGTTTTGTCTTTGATTGATTTGAAAAAATATATGTTGATGATTGGGTTTAATGCGCACTAAATTCAGCAGAGAATGCATGTGAATGCTGTAAAAGTACTTTTTTATGATCTTAAAAAGTGTGAATATGGGATGAATGTTGGATAGATGCATATTATTATGATTATGGACGCAAAATCTCACAAATAAATGGACAAAGAGTCATATCTAACTTGTGAGCTTTAATTTAAAGCCTAGATAAGAGTTATAGGCTTCTTCTGTTATTCACCAATTAAAATGTCTATGCGATAAACCATTTAAAATGTCCTGTTTTTAACTGCAAGAGTCAAGAACAGGATTTAAATTTCTTTGTTCAATAACAGCTTTCTGAGCTTTACGACTCGGCATACTTTTCTTGAGGCGGGAACGTTTATTTTGTTTTTCCAACTCTTCATGCTGTTGCTGGATATGCGCCAGAACTGAGCCTAATCTTTTATTCTCAACAATCTCATTTTGCTGTAGCCCAGCCAATTTATTGAAGATGCTGTAATTGAGCTTTCGGCCTTCGTGCATGATGGCTACAGTGCCATCCGGGTACTCCAGAAATGAAATGTATTGCCCAACAAGTTTGTGATTCAGTGCTGTTGGCTCAAGCATATAAATACACTTGTCATAAGTGATGGTCAGGTTCTTCGTGACCTTACGCGGTTCCTGCCAAGTAAAAATATCCTCCAGCTCAGCATCAGATTCGGTTAATGGTCGATGTAAATTCTTTGAGTTTCGCGCACATTTGGCGAACTTCTGATTGAACTGCTCAATAAAGCAGGGCAGCCAGGCATTTGCTTCGGCAATCGAACTGATACCCTCCAGGCGCATCTCCTTGATCAGACGGTCCTGAAGTGTCCTGTTGGCACGTTCCACACGTCCTTTTGCTTGTGGTGAGTTGGCAAAGATAATATCAATGTTTAACTCATTCAGAATCCGCCCAAATTGCGTGATCTTGCTGTCCTGGCTCGATTTCTGATTCACTCGGAAGACCGAGTGTTTATCGCTATAAAAGGCCAGAGGCTTGCCGTATTGCTCAATGTAGGCTCTAGTCGAAAGCATATAATCGAAGGTCGTTTCCGCCTCACAGAAGCGCAGATGCAACAGCTTTCCAGTGGCATCATCGATATACACCAATAAACAGCACTTAGCAGCGCGTCCTTCGAACCAGTCATGATATGAGCCATCAATCTGGATCAGCTCACCGAAGCAATCCCGGTTATAACGTGGCTGATATGGACGTTTAAGGCGCTTGGATCGCGGAATCCAGAGGTCATTTGCAGTCATCCAGCGCCGAAGCGTTTCTACCGGGATATCTAGGTCAAACATGCTGCTGAGCTTCTCATGGGCCAAGGTGGGTCCAAATCCAAGCAGATGTTCAGAAATAATGGAAAGACATTTTGATTTTAATAAATCATCATGGCGACGATGACCTGGTTGACCACGACTGGCATGTGCCATACCTGAGACACCATCTTGATTGAGCTTTTGTAATAACCGGGTAATTTGACGGGTTGAAAGATTGAGGATTTCAGCACCACGGACCTGGGTAATACGATGATCTCGAACGTCTTGCAGAACTGCAAGTCGTTGAATTTCTTTGTCAGACATAGTGATCAGCATCTATATTTATATCCAGTCCATGGTGATAAAAACCATCATAAACTAGACATTTTTATTGGTGAGAATATAGACACTTTAAATGGGTTCTAACATCTTCATTTCGTATAACAGCCATTATGTTAAATAGTTTATTTCTATTAGCTTCTGTAAAGCTCAATAGTAAATTAAGCTAGTTTCTTAATGTGACAGAACCTTATTATTTGCAGGAATGTATTTGAGATTTTGGTAAGTAGATCAGAAATTATGGAACAAAGAACAAAACGTAAGAGAATTAAAGAAGGTGATGTGATTGCAATTAATTTGGGGAATCTAAGCTATGGCTATGGCATAGTTTTAAAATCTCCATTGGCAGGGTTCTACAATTTACAGACGAAAAATTTAGAATTGAATGTTAATTTCATAACATCACATTCGATTTTGTTTAAAGTACCTGTCATGAATTACGCATTTAAATCCGAGAAATGGCATATTATTGGGAATGTAGAATTAAATGACGATTTAAAACAGAAGGTTTACTTCTTTAAGCAAGATATGTTTGATCATTCAATTTCTATTTATTATGAAGATGGAACTGAAGGTATCGATATTCCAGCAACATATGAAGAAGTAAAAGATTTGGAACGTGCTGCTGTATGGGATCCTGAACATGTAGAAGATCGTTTAAGAGATCATTTTAATGGTGTTCCGAATGAGTGGGTTAAACAATTACGCCCTAAACCCTCTGCATCTTAAAATTAACATAATACACCTTATACGAAATTCTATTTTTTATTTCATATAAATCAATATCTTATATTTATATAAAAAGCCCAATCAACACTGATTGGTTTTTTTTGTTGATTCTTCATGTTTCGCGACTATTATTCAATCAATGTTCCGCGGTTTTGTTTAATGATATAGCAAACAAAAATGTCTAGATAAAATAAGCATAAATATCTTAGTTGTTATTAATTTTGCAGATAGACAAATAAAAGGATTGGGGCGTCATTGATGGTCAAATTCACGTACAATATCGATTAATTTGCAGGTATAGATCCTGCCTTATCAGTTGATTCTGTTCTCCCGTTGAATATTGGCATACACATGGCGCAAGCAAAGAAATCTTTTCCGCAGCAAAAATCGGAATTACATGCACGAAATCTGCATCGCAGTCGTTACGATTTTCCTCAACTCATCAAGAGCTGTCCGGAACTTGCGCCTTTTGTCAGCCCAAATAAATATAATGATTTATCGGTAGATTTTTCTGATCCACACGCTGTGAAAATGCTGAATAAAGCATTGCTCAAGCATTTTTATGGCATTCAATATTGGGATATTCCCAAAGATTTTCTTTGCCCGCCTATTCCGGGGCGAGCGGACTATATTCACTATTTGGCTGACTTGTTAAGTGCCAACAACAAAGGGCAGATTCTAACAGGACACACCGTTCAAGTCTTAGATATTGGGGTGGGTGCGAACTGTATTTATCCGATTATTGGTCATCGCAGCTATGGCTGGAAATTTGTCGGCTCAGACATACATGCTGCATCGGTTAAAAGTGCTCAATTTATTGTGGAGGCAAATCCGAATCTGCGTAAAGGCATTCAGATTCGATTGCAAAAAAAAGTGAGCAATATTTTTAATGGTGTGATTAAACCTTCAGATCGTTTTGATTTGACCATGTGTAATCCACCATTTCATGCCTCGCAAGATGAAGCCAACGCGACAGCAACGCAAAAATTAAGAAAACTGGGCAAGCCAGTTGATCGGAGCAAGGTGGTATTAAACTTTGGCGGTCAAAAGAACGAACTCTGGTGTGATGGCGGCGAAGAGCGATTTGTCTGCCAAATGGTACAAGAGAGCATCCAGTTTGCTGAACAATGTCTTTGGTTTAGTACGCTGGTTTCCAAGAAAACAACATTGCCAGTGCTTTTAAAGGCCTTAGCGAAGAGCGGTGCAGTGGATGTGAAAACCATTAAAATGACGCAGGGACAAAAAGAAAGCCGTTTTGTCGCTTGGACTTTTTTAGATTCAAGGCAGCAGCAAGCGTGGAAGAATGCACGTTGGACTTCAGCTTAAGTCTGTCTTCTTTGGAGATTTTCGCCTTGTCTTTGACAGCAATGCATAGAGCATCAATATAAAGTTTCCCATAGCGATAAGCACAGTGTGTTGAATCAATCTGGAGATATTTTTGCTAAACAAGACGCATTGTTAATTGTTACAAAAAACAGCATACAGCGATTTTTGATTATTACGTGTTCTAAATGCCTTGAATATTCTGCAAGGGCTTCTTTTATATGTGAAAAATGCGCGGAATTGAACTGCAAATGCGTATGTTTATCATTTAAATTTTATATAAATCATAAACTTACAAAAATTATATTTTGCATTCATTTTGAAACTTGTCCATAATATTTGAAAAGGGTATGGAGTGAAGAAAATGCGTGGCAATCCAGAAGTCGTAGACTACTTAAATATGCTGATCGGTGGCGAACTGGCTGCTCGTGATCAATACTTAATTCATTCCCGTATGTATGAAGATTGGGGCTTAAGTAAAATCTTTGAACGTATCGATCATGAAAGCCAAGAAGAAGGCTCACATGCAGATGCATTGATTCGTCGTGTATTGTTCCTTGAAGGTACGCCGAATATGAATCGTGATGATATTGAAGTCGGTACAGACGTCGTGACCTGTTTAAAAGCAGATTTGGCGCTTGAATATCATGTTCGTGAGAAACTAGCACAAGGCGTAAAATTGTGTGAAGAAAAAGGTGACTATGTGACCCGTGACATGCTACGTCAGCAAATGTCGGATACTGAAGAAGATCATACCTACTGGCTTGAAAAGCAAATGCGTTTGATCGAACTGATTGGCTTACCAAACTATATTCAGTCTCAAATGTAAATTGCGAAAGAATCTAAAGACCCAGCACAAGCTGGGTTTTTTATTAAGTCATGAAAACTATTGTTGTAGTTTTTTGATATCTGCCAAAACTTGCGCCGCATGTGTCTGTGTATTCACACTACTGTAGTGATACACAATAATGCCTTTCGGATCAATCAGAAAGGTTTCACGTTTGGCAACTTTCAAAATCCCTAAGTTTCGTACAATACCTAACTGTGTCGCCAGCTTATGCTGTTGGTCGGCAAGAATTGGAAAGGGAAGTCCGAGTGCTTTAGAGAACTTTTGATGTGATGCAACATCATCTAAGCTTGCGCCCAAAACAACCGCATTAGTTTTTAAAAATTGTGGATACAGGGTTTTAAATTGATTGGCTTCTTCTGTACAACCGGGTGAGTTGTCTTTGGGATAAAAGTACAGAACGAGCCATTTCCCTTGATATTGCTTCAGTTCGTGCCATTTTCCATTTTGATCTTGCAATTTAAAGTTGGGTGCCGGTGTGCCTACCCATTGTTTTTGTTTGTTTTGACTGGTGCTGAGTATTGATGTTTCAGCAACTGTGATTTGGGTAGTTGCTATTAAAGCACATGTCATGAAACAGATTTTAAGCAATGAAGAAACTTTCATAGAGCATCAGTTTATATTGTTCTTTATCCGATCTTAGCAAATTTTAAAGCACTGTAGGCAGGCTGATTTTATATTTATCAAAGTCGATTGCGAATGTCTTTTGGCAAATCGGTTGTTGTGCTGAAATGCCACTATCAAACGTGCTTTGAACTTTTATACTATGTGGAATCGTTTAATTTTAGAGTTTGTATTGAATCAACATATTTTACTTATTACTGGCTGGGGCGGCGGTCGTAAATTACTTGCTCCTTTACAGCAGGCATTGATCGCACAAGGTTATCAGGTTGAATTATGGAATATTTTTGATGCCTTAAATTTAGAAGTGCTCGAACAGAAAGTTGAATTTGCGCAGCAATTTGATGTGATTATTGGCTGGTCTCTTGGTGGTCAATTGGCGACGATTTTGGTAGATGAAATTCAAAAAAAATATCAACAACAGAAAGTGCTGATCACATTAGGCTCAAATCCAAGTTTTGTGGCTGATGAACAGTGGCCTGTTGCGATGGATCAAGCAAGTTTTCAAAGCTTCAAACAATCTTTCGAGCAGGATGCGATTTCTACCTTAAAGAAGTTTGGTTATATGGTTTGTCAGGGTACTGATAGCACCAAGCAAGATTTCATCATCTTGCAAAGTTTGATTCAAGCGCAAAATTTAGATGTGCTTCGAGCTGGATTGAATTGTTTGGAGAAGCTCAATAATGTCAGTATCTTGAAAAACTACACAGGTCATCAATACCATATTTTTGCTAAGCAAGATTATTTGGTTAGTTACAAAGTTGAGCGATTATTGCGTAATTTGGCTGTAAAGTTTTTGGAGACAGAATTGGTTTCTGGCTCACATGGCTTTCCATTGTTTCAATCTGAAGTCATAAGTTGCAAAATATGCCAATATTTAAAGAAAATAGAACAAATCTCTGACTAGCTGGGCTTTACGGCAATTTATTTTTTATTGCCGTGGGGGTAACATCTTGCCACATTGATGTTTTAGCCTGATACATGGAGTGAGGGATGGCCAATTTAACCGATCTACAATTTGATCAGCAGCATATTTGGCATCCCTATACATCGATGACTCAGCCCCTTCCAACGTTTAAAGTGAAACGTGCGCAAGGGGTGATGATTGAGCTTGAAGATGGTCGTCAATTGATTGATGGTATGTCTTCATGGTGGTGTGCGATTCATGGTTATAACCATCCTGAGCTAAATCAAGCTGTGACCGATCAACTGCAACAGATGTCTCATATCATGTTTGGTGGATTGACACATGATCCCGCGATTCAACTGGCTAAATTACTGTTAAAAATCACACCGCCCAGTTTAGATAAAATCTTCTTTGCCGATTCAGGTTCGGTTGCTGTCGAAGTAGCCTTGAAAATGGCAGTGCAGTATTGGGCATCTTTACATCAACCGAATAAAACCAATTTTGTCACACCACGTTCTGGCTATCATGGCGACACTTGGAATGCGATGTCTGTGTGTGATCCCGTGACTGGGATGCATCAAATTTTTGGCCCAAGTTTGCCAAATCGAATTTTTGTTCCTGCGCCGCAAGTTGGCTTTAACCAAGCGTGGAATCCTGCGGATATTGCTGAACTAGAAAAGACTCTCTCTGAACAGCATGAAAATATTGCGGGATTGATTCTTGAGCCGATTGTGCAAGGTGCGGGAGGCATGCGTTTCTACCACCCTGAATATTTGCGTCAAGCTAAATTACTCTGTGAGAAATATCAGGTCTTATTGATTTTTGATGAAATTGCCACAGGCTTTGGCCGTACCGGAAAATTATTTGCATGGGAATGGGCTGAAGTTGAGCCGGACATTATGTGTATTGGCAAAGGCTTGACTGGCGGATATATGACTTTGTCAGCAGCTCTGACTACCAAGTATATCGCAGAAACCATTAGTCAAGGTGAGGCAGGTGTATTTATGCATGGGCCAACCTTTATGGCAAATCCTTTGGCTTGCGCTGTGGCTGTAAAAAGTACCGAACTGCTGCTGTCTCGAGATTGGCAAGCGAATATTCGACGTATCGAAACACAATTTAAGTTTCATTTACCAGCACTTTCATCGCTTGAACATGTCAAAGATGTGCGAATACTTGGTGCAATTGGTGTGGTGGAATTGACCTTTAATGTAGATATGAAAACCCTACAACAGGAGTTTGTCCGTCGTGGTATTTGGATTCGTCCATTCGGTAAGCTGGTTTATGTTATGCCCCCATATATTATTTCAGAGCATGAATTAAAAAATTTGTTAGAACACATGGTTGAGGTGGTGAAAAACAAGGTGCAGCCAGCATGAATCTGCTCAACCATTTTTCAGATCAACTTGATCAACTAAAACAGCAAGGCAACTTACGTCAGTTCACTTCAAATCATCAGCATGATCGTTACATTAGTATTCACGATCATACCATGTTGAATTTAGCGTCAAATGACTATTTAGGTTTGGCTTCAAACCTACACCTACGTGAACAATTCTTTGATGAAACCCCGAACGCACAGCGTTGGATGAGTTCATCCTCATCGCGTTTATTGACAGGAAACTTTCCTGAATATGAACAACTTGAATCAACATTAAGTGATGCCTTTCATGGCCGATCTGCACTGTTATTTAACAGCGGCTATCACATGAATATCGGGATTTTACCTGCACTGGCAGACAGTAAAACCTTGATATTGGCGGATAAGTTAATTCATGCCAGTTTGATTGATGGCATCCGATTATCGACTGCGAAATATGTACGTTATCGCCATAATGATTTGGCGCATCTTTCTCAGCTTTTATGCAAATATCATGAAGATGAGGCTTTTGAGCGGATCATTGTGGTGACTGAATCGATTTTCAGTATGGATGGTGATGAAACCGATTTGGCTGAACTGGTACGGATCAAAAAACAATTTTCCAAAGTGATGTTGTATGTCGATGAGGCGCATGCGATCGGTGTGCGCGGTGAGCGTGGTTTAGGCTGTGCTGAGCAATATCGGGTGATGGATGATATTGATCTTTTAGTCGGGACATTTGGTAAAGCACTGGCTTCAATAGGGGGATATCTCATCTGTCATGCGATTATTCGTGACTATTTGATTAACTCGATGCGACCGTTGATTTTTAGTACCGCACAGCCCCCGATCTGTATGGCGTGGACAGATTTTATTTTCAAGAATGTTTTAAATTTAAAAGCAGAGCGTCACCATTTACAGCAAATCAGTCAAAATTTGCAACAAGCTGTGCAAGCCAAAGGTTTTGATTGTCCATCTACATCACATATTGTGCCTGTCATTATTGGCGAGTCGAATAAAACAGTTGCCAAGGCTCAAGCTTTGCAAGCGGCAGGTTTTTATATCATGCCTGTACGTCCACCCACTGTGCCGCAGCATAGTTCGCGCTTACGCATTTCACTCACTGCTCAGATTACACAAACTGATTTGGATCAGTTGACTCAATTGTTGTGAGTGACTTGTGAATAATTTTGAGATTGATAAATCCCAAGTGGCGTTACGCTTTGCTCAGGCAGGGCACAGCTATGCTGAACATGCCGTAGCACAAAAAGAGATTGCTCAACATTTATTTGAGTTGATGCAGCAGTATTGTCCAAAGTTGCAAAATCATCCTGTGGAAACGCTTTTTGAAATTGGATGTGGCTCGGGGAATTTAAGCCATTTAATGCTGGAAAATATGCAAATCAATCGTTTGGTTTTAAATGATCTATATGCAGAAATTCAACAGCATTTTCAGTCAAGTCCGCAGATTCAGTACAGACTTGGAGATATCGAACAACTTGAATTTCCACAGCATATCGACTTGATCGCATCGAGTTCGGCTTTGCAATGGGTAGGGAACTTTGCGGGCATTGTTGAAAAAGCCTTTCAAAGTTTAAATCCAGAGGCATATTTTTGTTTTTCGACCTTTGGACAGCAGAATTTACAGGAAATAAAAGCTTTGACTGGGCAGGGTTTGGACTACCTCGATATCGACATGCTTCAAGCTATATTAAGTCAAAATGGTTTTGAAATTCTGCATCTTTCAGAGCAGACAGCGGCATTATATTTTGATCATCCAAAGCAGGTTTTGCAGCATTTAAAAGCGACAGGTGTGACTGCGACAGCCTCACATTTTCGTTGGACGAAACAATCGCTCTTTGATTTTTATTCAGCATATCAACAGTTTTCTTTGCGTGATGAAACTGGGCAGATGCGTTATACACTGACCTATCATCCGATTTTTTGTATTGCACGGAGAATGCCATGACAGGGCAAGTTTATTTCATTAGTGGGATCGATACAGGCATCGGTAAAACATATACCACGGGCTATTTGGCTAAAATATGGAATGAACAAGGGGCGCGAACGATCACGCAAAAGTTGATCCAAACAGGCAATGTCGATATTTCTGAGGATATAGAACAACATCGTCAAATTATGGGTACGGGGTTGTTGGTCGAAGATGAAACCAAACTCACGATGCCTGAAATATTTAGTTATCCTGCGTCGCCACATCTCGCCACCAAACTCGATGGGCGTGAAATCGATTTTGCTAAAATCGAATACGCGACAAAACGTTTAACTGAAAAATATGACAACGTTTTACTCGAAGGTGCGGGTGGGTTGATGGTGCCATTAACCACGGATCTTTTAACCATCGACTATGTTGTAGAGAAACAATATCCCATTATTTTGGTGACATCAGGTCGTTTGGGCAGCATTAACCATACGATTTTAAGTTTGGAAGCACTAAAAAGTCGTGGCTTAGTGCTTTATGCACTGGCTTATAATTTAAATGATGAATCGCAAGATGCATTGATTTCTAAAGATACTGCTGAATATTTAAAAGCATATTTAGCCAAACACTTTTCAGGGGCGTTATGGATTGATGTTCCTGTATTGGCATAATGGGCTAACTCTTTATATTAACAATGATTGGGCGTATTTATGACGGATCATGCGTTTATAGAACTTGCGATTCAACTTGCGAAAGAAAATATTGAGCAAGGTGGCCGACCATTTGGTGCTGTGATCGTTAAGCATGGCGTTGTGGTGAGTACAGGGGTGAATCAAATATTAATCTCGGGCGATCCGACATCTCATGCCGAGTTAAATGCATTAAGACAAGCCGCACAAAATTTAAATACGACGTCTTTGAAGGACTGTGTCGTTTATGCGAGCGGACAACCATGTCCAATGTGTTTGGCGGCTCTGCGAATGGCTGGAGTTGAAAAAATTGTATATGCTTATTCAAATGCTGATGCAGAAGCCTATGGTTTATCTACAGCAAAGATTGCCGAAAAATTAAGACTTGAACCACATGAACAGCAAGGGTTGAGTTTTAGTCAGTTAAAGCCAAACTGTGATCATGAGCTATATGAATTTTGGAAGCAGAAAAATACTTAATAAATAATAAGAGTTTCTTTCTGAGTCACTAACTGTATAGATTTCTGTGAAGAATTAAAAAAGCCAACTGAGGTGATCAGTTGGCTTTTTTTGTTGGGGAGCAATTATTGATTTGCTGAGACCCCAATTTTTTTGACATTCAAACGTTGTGCTGCTGCCATCACCATAGCGACATCTTTATATTCTGTCATTTTGTCAGGTTGCACTTTGATCGTATCTTGATCTGCTTGTTGTGCAACACCAGCAAAAAGTGTTTCTAAAGCTTGCTTATTGGCAACGGGTTGACCATTCCAAAATAATTTACCCTGCGCATCAATGCGTAAGGTGACCGGCTCAGGCGGCTTTTCATTGGTTGGCGGTGGCGTACCGTTTGGTAAATCAATATTGATCGAGTTATTTGGAATTGGAATTGTGATAATAAACATAATGAGCAAAACCAACATCACATCGATCAATGGCGTCATGTTGACGTCCAACATAACATCATCGTCTTTATCGGAACCGACATTCATTCCCATACCTTGTCCCTCATCCGATTATGGTGCGGCAACAGGAGTCGTGACAAAAGCAATTTTGCCAATTCCTGCTGCTTGTGTTGCACTAATGACTTCATCAATCGCTTCATATTTTGTCACCTGATCGCCACGGATATGAACTTCAGGTTGCGGACGCTTTTTAGCTTCCGCTTGTAGTCGACTGATCAGCGTGTCTTTATCTGCAATGTATTTTTCATTCCAGAAGATATCGCCATTTTTATTGACAGCAATCTGAATATTGATCGGTTTAGTTTCATAAGGTGTGTTTTTTTCCTCAGGTAACTTCACCGGAACTGTATGGATTGCAACAGGTACTGTAATTAAGAAAATAATGAGCAGCACCAACATAATATCAACCAAAGGTGTTGTATTAATGGCTGAAATTACATCATCTTCGTCACCATCTGAATTGACCATCATTCCCATGGCTGATGCCTCTCTTATTTTGTGTCGTTATTATTGTTTTTGATCTCACCGCTTAAAAGTACGGTGTGTAGATCTGAACCAAAGGTACGAACATTATCTAGAACTGCTTTATTACGACGCGTTAACCAGTTATAGCCAAGAACCGCAGGTACTGCTACAGCCAAACCAATTGCCGTCATAATTAGGGCTTCACCGACCGGGCCTGCAACTTTATCAATAGATGCTTGACCTGAAATACCAATTGCCGTTAAAGCATGGTAAATACCCCAAACTGTACCGAACAAACCCACAAATGGTGCAGTCGAACCGACAGTTGCGAGAAAAGCTAATCCACCACTTAAATGGCTTTGAATTTTATCGATAGCACGCTGGATTGAAATAGTCACCCATGTGTTGAAGTCGATACGTTCTAACAGGTTGCCACCATGTTTTTTAGTTGAATTAATGCCTTTTTCTGCAATGAAGCGGTAGGCGCTAGACTCATCAAGCGTTTCAGCAGCGCTATCAATTGAAGCAGCATCCCAAAATTTAGCTTCGGCTTCTTTGCCTTGACGTTTAATTTTAGCTTGTTGAATAAATTTAGTGACCATGATGTACCAAGTTCCAATCGACATCAGGACCAAGATAAAGAGTGTCGATTTAGCAACGATGTCACCTTCACGCCATAGTGCTTCTAAGCCATACGGGTTATAGACTTCTTTGGTTGCTGTAGGCATTGGTGGCGGTGCAGGTGTATTTGTTGTATTCGTAGTTTCTACTTGTGTTGTTGCAGTATTTGCAGATTCTTCAGCAAATGCAGCTTGCAGTGGGAGTAATGTACTTGTTACTAAAACTGTAGCAGATGCAAAAATACGTGCAGATTTCATCATTTTATTCATTCATATTCTCCAAATTTTTGTAGATTTATTAATCAAGTTTAAATTCGTATTCAATATCAAACCAATCTTCAATTGGCTCACCATTTTTGAGTGCAGGCTTAAATGTACATAAGCTGAATGCTTTGCTAGCAGCCTTATCTAGAGATTTAGTACCACTCGATTTTTTGACCTTCACTTGTTTCGCACTTCCGTCAGGCCCAACCAATACAGAGATGCGGACAGTTCCTACTTCTTCTGCCATTGCAGCTTCACGAGGATAATCTGGCTCCTTACATCCCACACTTCCCTCAGATGCACCACGTGTTTCCCCAGCTGGTTTTGGAGCAGGGGCAGGCGCGGGTGCTGCCGCAACGACTGGTGCAGGTGCTGCAACAGGACTAGGAGATGGAGAGGTTGTAGGCGTAGGTGTTGAAACGGCTTTCACTGTTTGTGTTGGTGCAGCTTTTTCAACAACCTTTTGTTCAGGTTGAGGGTCTGGTGTTTTGAGCACTTCCTTAACGAGTTTTGGTAGTTCAGGTGGTTTTTCAATTGGTTTCGGTTTTTCTGGCTCAGGTTTTTTATCTTGAATAATGATTAATTCAACAGGTTCTTCTACAGTTTTCTCACCTTTTTTGGACAGGCCAGTAATTAATCCGTAGAGTACAATGAGATGCAGAAGAATGACTGCCCCAATTCCGATCAGGCGTTTGCCGGAATTATTTTCTAATTCGGAAAAGCTTTTGCCCATTACTACTCCTGAAATGTGAGACAAACAATCAATAGTGAAATTGGCACTTGAGATATAAGTGTTTTTTGCATTTTTTATGTTTGACTAATTAATTAAATAAATAGTGCCAGTACAATTCCAGTTGGAATCGTACTGGCAAATTTAGCTTTTAGAACTTGTAAGTACCACGGACATAGAATGTACGACCAGTAGGATCGCTATAACGAGGGTCATAACCATATTGGAAGTTATCTAATACGTTCGATGCAGCAGGCTCTTCAGCAAATAGGTTTTTGATACCACCCGTGATTTCTAAGTTTTTGAAACCACTGTATGTTCCTGCAACGTTATACAGTGTGTAATCAGGCACACGGTGTTTATCAAATTTTTCTTCGCCGATTTGGTTTTGGTCATCGTAGCCACGGAAGAACTGTTGTTCGAAGATGATTTTCCAGTTTTCATAGCTCCAATTTAGGTTCGCTGTGTGCTTCCAACGTAAAACAGCAGGGTCGTCATACACACCTACTAAGCCTTCCCAATCACCGCCTTTTTCTTCTTGGTAGTCATTTTTGATGACATAGGTACCATTAATGCCAAAGCCAAAACGACCTGTCGCGGTTAATGGTGAAAGATAATCTAAGCTAATGTCGATACCTTGAGTTTTAATACCCCCTGTATTCATTAGAATGGTATTGATGTATTCAATACGACCATCGGCACCACGCACGAATAATGAAGCATATTTCTCAGGATCTTCAAAAATTGAAGTTTCACCCACTTGGCCAACTAATTCTTCAATTTCAATGTTGTAATAATCAACAGCTAAAACTAAGTTTTTAATTGGTTCGTAAACAAAACCTGCGGTAAATGTTTTAGATTCTTCTGGCTGAAGATCTGGGTTACCACCTTGCATACGGTAGAACTGAGTATTACATTCGGTTTGATATTGAGGTGAAGTTGGATTACCGCCTGGACAAAGGACAGGGTCGTTATATTTTGCGCCAGTGTAGGTTTTACTTTGTTGCGCATTAATTTCCCACAGGCTTGGGGCACGGAAACCAGTACTGTAGGTACTTCGGAACATAAGTTGCTTCATTGGTTCCCAACGAATACCGACTTTTGGATTGAAAGTGTCGCCAAAATCGCTGTAGTCGTCATAACGTGCTGCAAGTTGAGCTTCAATTGTTTTGGTAATTGGAATCTGAAGCTCAGCATAAGCGGCAGTAATATCTCGGTCACCTTTACTCAGAGGTTTGTCAGGGTCAATACCACTACCCGGTACAAGGCGAACTAACTCAGAGTTTACTTTTGCTTCCCAATCTTGAGTTGTAAAACTTCCACCAAATGCAAAACCAACATCACCAGCTGGTAAGGTGTAAATCGGGCGGCTCACGGTAAAGTCAAATGTTGTGGAATCAAGTGTTGCTTCGTTTGTTGTACCACTCACATTTAATGAGGTCCAAACGTTAGCATCTGCAGATGGACCAAATGGGTTGATTGTGCCGTCATTTAATCCTTCTTGTAGTTTGTTACGATTTAAGTATCCACTTACAAAGCTATCTGATGCTTCGCCTTTTGCGTAAGTTACGCCACCGTTGATATCCCAACCGTATGCTTCACCTTCAAGTCCGGCAAAAATACGATGAGATTCATTGATAGATTGTGAAACACGGTTGCCCGCTTGAGAGCGTAAGTAAAGTTGTAATGGATCACCACTTAGACCATCTACACCAGGGGTAATACCCTCGCCTGGATAATATTGACTGCTTTTAGGAATCGTGACAGAGCGGCTGTAGACGTCTGGAGCAATAGAAGTCGTCACTTTGCTTTTTGCATAGACATATTCACCAATAGCGTTGAAGTTATCGCTAAGTTTGATGGTTGCACGACCAATTGCAGACAAGTCCTCAGTTTCTGGCTGAATACCAATTAATGCTTGGGTGTTGAGGAAACATAGTCCGCCATCTTCAACTACATTGACTAAGTTATTACAGTTTGCAGCTCCACCGTATGGGTTTGCGAGAACACCTTCAGGATTGCCTTCATCATCTAAAGGGCCGCCGTTTGGATCAAGAAAGTTAGCAGGGAAGCCATTTGCTGAACCAGCATCGATACCTAACTCAGGTAGAAGGCCACCACGACGGCTGACTTTACGATCTTTAGCCATAATTTCTTTGGCTTTACGATAGTCAATTGCGCCATAAACGTTAAAACCTTGTTCATCTAAGTCGCCATAGCCACCAAAAATCGAAACATCGTATTCTTCGCCGCCTTTATCTTCTGGTTTGAGTAAACCACCGCTAATACCTAACCCAGTGTATTGTTTTTTGGTAATAAAGTTAATTACACCTGCGATTGCATCTGCACCATAAATTGCAGAGGCACCATCACGTAAAACCTCAATACGTTCGACCATTGCAAGCGGAATGGTATTTAAGTTGGTTTCAGAGGTACTAAATGGGCTATAAGCCAAACGACGTCCATTAAGTAGGACAAGGGTTTTATCTGATCCTAGGCCACGTAAGTTCGCTGTTGAGCCTGATGTATTACTTGCACCAACGTTTTGCGCTGTACTGTATCCCGCTTGGTTCGCACTAATTTTTATTAAGGCTTCTTCAGTCGTTGTAACCCCTTGTTTAGTTAATTCTTCAACTTTAATCACCGTAATAGGTGAAGAACTTTGAGCAGAAACCCCTTTAATGGATGAACCAGTCACAGTGACTTTGGCTACTTTCGTTGGCTTAACTGTTTCTTCTTCATTTGTTTCTGCTGCATGCGCTAAAGATAAACACAGCATACTTAAACTAAGAGTACTTAATTTAAGTATTGTTTTGCTAAATGGTGTGCCCCCCACAGATTTAGCATTTTTTTTCTCTTTCATAGTAAAAGTATTCCTTTTTGTTGTAGTTAGCGATATTGCTTGATTCTTTTTAAGCAATTCAAGTGCCATATTTATATTTAAATTTTATTTTCAAATATAAAATACTGATAAATATCTACATTATTGATTTTAAATTGGAGAAATTTAAGATGAACGGTAAGTATATTTTTTTTAAAGTTATCCTTTTAATTAGGTTTTATTGGGAATTTAACATTTGATCAAAAAAAATAATAAAAACATGATTGGATGCAAATAAATTCTAAAAAAGTGTGATTTAATTCGTATTTATGTATTTGATTTATAAAGCTAATAAGATAAATAAATAAAAAATAAAAACTATAAATTCAGTGGCTTACTTGAATGCCATCTGTCATTTCATCTGAACATGATCCATTATGAATCACGAATGTATTATATTTGTGCAGAATGTGCATGGATGAGTACACATCCAAGAGTTGAATTTTTGATAAAAACGAGCTTTACTCGGAAAGTCACTATTAGTATAAATTTATCTTAAAAAATGAATTTAAAAGGATATTTAATTCAGATAACTTTCAACCAAGGAGTGGTGGCATGAATTTCGCTTTATATTAATGAGTGTATTAAGTTCTACGTTTAAAACTTAATTTAAACTGGTTCATTTTATTTTAGTGAGGGTGGCTTTATTTAAAGTCTGCTTGCGGCTTTGTATTATTAAAAAATCATCAGAAAGGAAAAGGTTTGGAAACTAGAAAATTTAAAATAGCGCTCCTTGCATTATTAATTTCAACAGGGATGATGGCCGAGGTTCAAGCTTCTGCACAATCGAATAAAGTTTTAAATATTGCATTTGAAGCACCGGATGATGGTTTTGATATGGTCAAAACCTATAATTATTATAGTGGCAATATTGCGGAAGCAATTTTTGAACCCTTATTGAAATATGACTATCTAGCACGTCCTGTTGTTCTTGTTCCAAATACTATTGAAGCGATGCCAAAGATTGAACAAGAAGGAAAAGTCTATACCTTCAAAATCAAACGAGGCATCCATTTTTCAGATGATCCAGCCTTTAAGGGAAAAAAACGCGAGCTAGTTGCGCAAGATTACATTTACGCGATTCAACGAATTTTAGATCCAGCTAACCGTTCTCCGACCTATTCATTTATTGATGGCAAAATCTTAGGAGGGGATGCGGTCGTTGCGGATGCAAAGAAGTCAGGAAAATTTAATTACAATGCGGCTATTGCCGGCCTAAAAGCGATAGATCCTTATACTTTGCAAATTACTTTGACGCGCCCTGACTATAATTTTCAATATATTTTGGCCTATGTTGCGTTTGGTGCAATTTCAAAAGAAGTTGTTGAATTTTATGGCAATAAAATTGCACAGCATCCTGTGGGAACAGGACCGTATCAGCTCAGTAAATATATTCCACGTAGCAAGATAGAATTGGTTGCAAACCCGAATTATCGTGGTTTTGTCTGGAATTTTAAATCGACAGGCACCGCTTGGGACAATCAGTTAGTTAAAGAAATGAACGGGAAGAAAATGCCACAAATCGGCAAGGTTTCCGTCAGTATTATTGAAGAAGAACAGTCACGGTGGTTAGCATTTAAAACAGGGCAGCTAAACTTTGATAAATTGACCTCAAATGCTGTCCCACAAGCCTTAGATTCTCAAAATAAACTTAAGCCTGATATGCAAAAGCTCGGCATTAAGCATTATCCAAATAAAGACGCTGAAATCACCTACAGCATGTTCAATATGCAAGACCCGCTTGTCGGTGGTCAAAGCCTTGAAAAGATCGCTTTACGCCGTGCCATCAGCATGTCATACAATCAAGCTGAATCGATTAAACAGTTATATCAAGGGCAGGCCGTAAAGGCTGAAATGTTTTTACCAGAAGGCGTGAGTGGCTTTAATCCAAAATATCGCAGTAGTTTGGGATATAACCCATTGCTGGCCAATAAATTACTGGATCGATTTGGGTATAAGAAAGGTGCTGATGGTTATCGAACCTTGCCCGATGGTAAAGCGTTGATCTTAAAAATAAATACTGAAAATAGCTCTAAATCGGTGATTCAATCTGAGTTGTGGAAAAAAAATCTCGATGCCATTGGGATACGGGTACAGTTTAAGGTCAGTAACTTTGCTGACAATTTAAAAGAAGCAATGCAATGTAAATATATGATGTGGTCTGGAGCGTGGATTGCAGATTATCCTGAAGGGGAGAACTTTGCTCAATTACTATATGGGCCAAATTCAGGACAAGGGAATTTAAGTTGTTATCAATCTAAAGCTTATGACGCATTATATAAGCAAGCTATTGTGTTGAAACCTAAAGATCGTGAACCTTTTTATGAAAAAATGAACCGTCAAATTGAAGCGGATAACCCTTGGATTATCCATTCTACACGGATTCGTAATTGGTTAATTCACCCTGAAATTCAGGGGTATAAAACACATCCAATGATGAACACCAGTTGGCAATATCTCGATATTCAGCCTAGTAAAAAATAATTGAGTCAGGATTACAATGAAGCGAAATTCGAATTTTACGCTAACCAAATTTGCTACAGCGTGTTTGATGGGGGGAGTGTTGTTCAGTGCGATGCCGACATTAGCATTGGCAAAGAATCCAGCAGATCCAAATAAAGTTTTACGTCATATTTTCCCTGTCGCAGAAACAGGTTTTGACCCAGTTGGCGTACATGATCTGTATTCTGCACATGTGAATACCTCAATCTTTGAAACCTTATATACTTATGACTATTTAGCATCGCCGGCAAAGTTGGTTCCTAAAACGGCTGCTGCCATGCCGGAAATCAGTGCTGATGGTTTGACTTATACCATTCGCCTGCAAAAAGGCATTTATTTTGCTGATGATCCTGTATTTAAGGGCAAGAAAAGAGAGTTAACCTCGGCTGATTATGCATATACCTTTAGACGTTTAGTCGATCCGCAACTTCGCTCACCAAACAGTTGGCTACTTGATGGTCGTATTTTAGGGATGGAGAAGGTTTTAGAAAAGGCAAAAAAAACAGGTAAGTTTGATTATGATGCGCCCATTGAAGGCATACAAACCCCTGATCGGTATACCCTAGTCATTCGTTTAAATTCTCCAGATCAAAACTTTCCAATGTTATTGGCTCATCAACCTGCATCGGCCATGGCACGTGAAGTGGTCGAAAAATATCGAGACAAAGCGGGTTTTGTGATGGGTAAACCTGTGGGCACAGGGCCATATATTTTGACACGCTGGACACCTGGTTCACGAATTATTTTAAAGGCCAATCCAAACTATCGTGGCTTTGTCTGGGACTTTAAAGCATCAGATGCCAAAGATGAAAAGATTGTAAAAGCCATGCAAGGCAAAAAAATGCCGCAAATTGGCGTGATTGATATTCAGGTGATGGAAGAATCACAATCACGTTGGTTGACCTTTGCAAAAAATGAAGCGGATTTGTTGGTACTAGATGGAGATTTGTCGGTACAAGCCTTAAAAGATGGAGAGCTAAAGCCTGAGTTGGCTAAAAAAGGCATCCAAATGTCGCGGATTTCTGACCCCTCTATCGACTATCACTATTGGAATATGCAAAACCCTGTGGTTGGAGGTTTTAGTAAAGAAAAAATTGCATTACGTCGTGCAATGGCGATGGCTTATTCAGCAGATAATCAAATCAAAATTTTGATGAATGGTGATGCACAAAAATTACAAAGCCCAATTCCACTCGGCGTTGTCGGCTATGACCCGAATTATAAGTCGAGTATTCCATACTCAGTTAAAGCGGCAAATTTATTGCTCGATCGTTATAACTATAAAGTCGGCGCAGATGGCTGGCGTACTCAACCGAATGGTAAACCGCTTACGATTGAAATGACGATATCGGGCAATAGTAGCCGTAGTCAGCAGTTGGGCGAATTTTGGAAGAAAACTTTAGATAGCATCAAAATTAAAATGACAACAAAGTCGATGCCATTTGCAGAAGCTTTAAAAGCCGAAAAACAGTGTAAAACCATGTTTAAAGCATCTGCATGGATCGCAGACTATCCAGATGCAGACAATTTTATGCAATTGTTCTATGGCAAAAATATCAATGTCACCAACAACGGCTGTTCAAAAATTCCTGAATACGACCGTTTATATGAACAGACGCAGCGTATGAAACCGGGACCGGAGCGTGATGCAATCTATCGGAAAATGTCACGCATATTAGAAGTGTACATGCCTGTCCAAATTAATTATGCACGTTACCGTAGTGTGTTGTCGCAACCACGCGTGATTGGTTATAAAAAGCATCCAATTTTGGCAACAGAATGGATGTACATCGATATTGACCCGAAAAAATAAAATGGAACAAAACTGGAGAAATTATGAAAAATAAAGCTTTGAAACTCACCACCCTCAGTATGTTGATGATCGGCGCTAGCCAATTCGTTCAAGCCGAAGATTCAATACGGAGTACTTTGCCAAAGTTCCAAGCCAAAGAAATACCTGCGCTGTGTGATGCCAAAATTCAGCAAGTAAAAACAGATTTAGCGGCATTTGAGCAAAAAAAGATAAAAAATAATGCAAAAGCAGCACCTGTTTTGGCGGAGTGGGATCAAATTTTTGCCAAATTTGAAGATTTTTATGGACCAATCGGACTATATAGCAACGTCGATCCTGATGAGGCTTTACGTAAGGCGGCGGAAGATTGTGAAATTAAAATTATGGAGTTTCAAACTTCGGTTTATCAAAATCCAAAACTTTATGAGCAAATTAAAAAACTCAAAACCAATGACGAAATTGATAAAAAAATGCGTCAAGACATCTTGGATGGTTTTGAAAATACAGGGGTGCAATTTACACCTGAAAAACGTGCTCGTTTGAAAGCTATCTTTGATGAATTAGCAAAAATTGAACAAGAATATGCGCGTAATGTACGAGATAATAAAGAAAAACTGGAGTTTACACCGGCGGAGTTGAAAGGCTTGCCAGACAGCTATATTTCGGGCTTAAAGAAAAATGAAAAGGGCAATTATTTGCTCGGTTTTGAATACCCAGAATACCGTCCATTTATGGAACTAGCAGAAAGCGATGATGCGCGTAAGCGTTACCAAACTGCATTCACGCGTCGTGGTACTGAGAAAAACTTAGTATTGTTAAAGCAAGCAATGGATTTACGTTATGAAATTGCGCAGCTCTTTGGTAAAAAAAGCTATGCCGAATGGGTGTTGCAACACCGTATGGCAAAAGACCCTGAAACAGTGAATAAGTTCTTAGCCGTTGTTCATCAAACGGTGGCACCTTTAGAGAAAAAAGAAGTTGAGACTTTACGTGAGTTCAAAGCGAAAAGCCTGAAAATTCCACTCGAAAAAGCTGAAATCAATCGCTGGAGTGAGAGTTACTGGAGTGAAAAACTTCGCAAAGAAAAGTACCAAATCGATCAAGAAAAATTGCGTGACTATTTCCCAACCCAAGCATCTCAAGAATGGATTTTTGCCATTTCATCTGACCTTTATGGTATTGAATTTAAGCCTGCGAAAGTCGATGTTTGGCAATCAGAAGTTGAATATTATGATGTAAAAGATAAAAAGACCGGTGAGTTGCTTGGTGGTTTATATATCGATAAATACCCACGTGAAGGGAAGTATGGTCATGCGGCTGTTTGGGGCGTAAAAGGTGGTAGTACCTTGACTAAGCGTAAACCGATTTCTGCTTTGGTGACTAATTTTAACCGTAAAGGTTTAAATAGTGATGAACTTGAAACCTTTGTTCATGAGTTTGGTCATGCTTTACACGGTATTTTGTCCAATACACGCTATGCATCTCAATCGGGGACTTCAGTAGAGCGCGACTTTGTAGAAGCACCTTCACAAATGTATGAAGAATGGGCGCGTCGTAAAGAAACTTTATCTACACTCGCAAATTACTGTGATCCAGCGTGTCCACCTGTAGATGACGCACTGATTAATAAATTAAAAGCAGTTCATAGCTATGGGCGTGGTTTACATTATGCACGTCAAGCCTTGTATGCAAAATATGATATGGCACTTCACTCATCAGATGCTTTGAGTGTTAAACCTTTAGATGTCTGGAAGAAAATGGAAGGCGAGACAGCTTTAGGCTATGTCCCAAGCACTGAATTCCCAGGACAATTCAACCATATCATGGGCGGTTACCAAGTTGGCTATTATGGCTATATGTGGTCTGAAGTGATGGCACTCGATATGTTGTCTGCTTTCGGAGATAACCTAAATAACCCAGAAGTGGGACAACGCTACCGTAAAACGATCTTGTCGCAAGGTGGTCAATATGAAGCCGAAAAATTGGTGCATGATTTCTTAGGTCGTAAACCTGATAACAAAGCTTTCTTTGATGAAATTACTGGACAACGAGTGAAGTAAGGACAACTTTATGCTGGCATATATCATACGGCGTATATGGCAGATGATCCCAACGATGTTGGGGGTTGTTCTGCTCATATTCTTCTTATTTAACTGGGTAGGTGGGGACCCTGCTTATATTCTAGCAGGCAAAATGTCGAACCCAGAGCAAATTGAAAACATCCGACAACAGTTGGGGGTTGATCAACCCTACTATGTCCAATTGTGGATTTTCATTAAGCAGATTTTAACTTTTGATTATGGAATGAGTTGGAGTACAGGTGAGTCGGTGTCAGATATTATTTTGACCCGTCTAGGACCGTCACTGACGATTTTAATTCCTTTAACCATTTTGCAAACGATCATTTCAATTGGTTTGGCACTTGCTGTGGCTTCAGTTCGTGGCACATTAACCGATCGTATGATTATGATGCTATGTACGATTGGTATGTCGATTAGTATTTTGGTTTACATTATTGTTTTCCAATACGTTTTTGCATATCAGTTAAGCTGGTTTCCGGTTCAAGGCTGGAGTGATCACTTTAGCGAAAACTTATTTAAATACGGTTTACTGCCTATCTTAATTATGTTGGTGGTAAGTATTGCGCCAACTTTGCGCTTATACCGCAGTTTTGTATTGGATGAAGTCAATCAAGACTATGTTCGAACTGCGCGCGCAAAAGGTGTGGGTGAAAGCCGTATTTTAGGTGTACATGTACTGCGTAACGCCTCAATTCCAATTATTACCGATGTCATGTCGAGTCTACCGGCACTGCTGATAGGCGCTTTCCTGATTGAACGATTCTTTGGTATTCCGGGTATTGGTCGTGAAGTCATTATTGCTGTTGAGCGCAGTGACTTCCCTGTCATTAAGGCGATTACAGTCTACGTTGCAGCGGCTACAATGATTTTTAACTTAATCGCGGATTTGATTTATAAACTTGTCGATCCACGCGTTCAGTTGAAGTAGGTGGCCTATGCTAGGAATATTCAATAAGACCAAAGCAACGGCATCAACACCTGCATCGACTGGCTTGTGGAAGTTGGCGATGCGACGCCTAAAAGCCGATAAATTAGCGATGGTGTCGTTGTTCGTTGTACTGTGTTATTTCTTGGTGTTGCTATTGTCGATGACAGGCTTGGTTGCATCTAATTGGAATAAAGAAGTGGCTGTGAGTTATGCACCTCCAAGTTTTATTGGGGCGGAACTTAATGAAACAGCCAAAACCAAAGCATCAGCAGAAGATATGGCATTGCCTGAAAATCCTGTTGATCCTTTAAAAGATGTAATTGCTGAACTGAATGCAGAGATTGCGACTGAGCAAGGTGGTACCAATGCAATTGACTACTATGGCGTTGTAGATCCATTAGCAGAAGATATGAAAGCGATTGATCAGCAATTGGGTGGCCATTTGTTAGATCAACAAAGCGAGCTAAAACAAACTTTACCGTTTGGTGCGGATAAATGGGGGCAGGATGTCCTGCAAAAAACCATTAAAGGTGCTGAAACATCTATTATTGTTGGTGTGGTAGCTGCATTACTTGCTGTCGTGATTGGGACAATTTTAGGGGCAATTTCTGGCTACTTCGGTGGTTGGGTCGATGATATTTTAAACTGGTTTTATAACATTTTTACCTCGATTCCGTATTTACTCTTGGTTCTTGCGATTGCAGCTGTATTACAACAAAAGGGGATCTTATCGATTGTCCTCATTCTAGGGCTTACTGGATGGACGGGGGTGTATCGCCTGATTCGTGCAGAGTATATGAAACATACTTCGCGTGAATATGTACTTGCTGCCAAAGCGATAGGGGTTAGTCATTTCCGACGCATCTTTGTGCATATCTTTCCGAACGTCAGTCATATTGCATTGGTGCAAATCTCGATTTTAGTGGTGGCCTTTATTAAGTCGGAAGTGATTTTGAGCTTCTTGGGATTTGGTGTTCCTGTTGGGGTTGTGTCATGGGGGAGTATGCTTAATGAAGCACAAAGTGAATTGATTTTAGGTAAATGGTGGCAGCTTATCGCAGCATCTGTAGCGATGGCGGTTTTGGTTACAGCATTTTCGATGTTTACTGATGCATTGCGTGATGCATTAGATCCAAAATTGAAATAAGGAGGAGTAAAGGATGACGGAACAAAATCAAACTGTTAAACCAACGCTCCTCAGTGTTCAAAACCTGAAAGTGAGCTTTAAAGCCGAAGATAAAAGCTATATCGAAACGGTCAAAGGAATATCTTTTGACATTCCTGCCAATACAACTGTGGCACTTGTGGGAGAATCTGGCAGTGGCAAGTCGGTGACCTCGTTGGCAACTATGGGGCTGTTGCCACGTGATCAAAGCCGTATAGATGCAAGTAGTAAAATTGTTTTTGAAGGGCAGGATTTACTGAGTCTGTCTCCAAGAGAAATGCGTAATATCTGTGGTAAAGATATTGCGATGATTTTTCAGGAACCGATGTCGTCACTCAATCCAGTCTTTACGGTGGGTGATCAAATTGCCGAAGTATTACGACTTCATCTAGGTATGGGACGTAAGCAGGCAAGAGCACGGACTTTGGAATTATTGAAGGAAGTGGGTATTCCTTCTCCTGAAACGAAAATTGATGCCTATCCTAGCCAAATGTCAGGTGGCCAACAACAGCGGGTCATGATTGCAATGGCAATTGCATGTGAGCCGAAGTTATTGATTGCCGATGAGCCAACCACAGCACTTGATGTGACGATTCAAAAGCAAATTTTAGATTTACTTGAAGCCTTGCAAAAGAAACGTGAGATGTCGATGCTATTCATTACGCATGATTTAGCATTGGTAAGCGAAATTGCCGATCAGGTGATTGTCATGCGTCATGGAGAAATCCGTGAACAAGGCTTGGTCAATGAAGTGCTGGATCATCCTAAAGATATCTACACTCGAGCTTTGCTTAAGTGTCGTCCACAGATGTCAGAGCGTCCTTATAAATTACCGATGATCAGTGATTTTATGCGTCAAAATGGTGATGAGCTGATTGAGGATGTGCATTTATCTGAGGAAACCCGTAGACAACGAACGCGTGGTCTTACGGGTAATGAACAGATTATTTTAGATGTCAAAGACCTGAAAAAATCGTTTTATAGCCGCAAGGGTTTATTTGGTAAGGATGAGTATCAGGCGGTCAAAGGTGTCTCGTTTCAACTGGCGAAAGGTAAAACGCTCGGGTTGGTTGGAGAGTCTGGCTCAGGTAAAACCACAATTGGCCTTTTACTGATGCGTCTACAGGAAGCGACAGGTGGTCAGGCGCTGTTTGAAGGTCATGATATTTTGGCGATGAGTGACAAAGAATTTACTCAATATCAGCGCAAAATACAGATCATTTTCCAAAACCCATATGCTTCGCTCAATCCACGATTTACTGTGGGTCAAATTTTGATGGAGCCGATGCAAGTGCATCAGATAGGGAAGGATGATGCTGAACGCGAGCAAATGGCGTTTGATTTGCTTGAACGTGTCAGTTTGCCTGCCCAAGCATTTTATCGCTATCCACATGAGTTTTCTGGTGGTCAGCGTCAACGTATTGCCATTGCACGATGCTTGACCTTAAAGCCAGAAATTTTGATCTGTGATGAGTCTGTCTCTGCCCTAGATGTTTCGGTTCAAGCCCAAGTTCTGAACTTATTGCAAGATTTACAAGATGAATTTGGTTTGAGCTATATCTTTATTTCACATGATTTATCTGTGGTGAAATATATTTCTGACCAAATCATGGTGATGAACCATGGTGATATCGTTGAAATTGCAAACTCGGATGAACTGTATCGATCACCACAGCATAAATATACCAAGCGTTTGCTGAGTGCGATTCCACAAACCACTGAACAATTTATTTAGTGTTGGTATAAAAAAACCGCTCAAATGAGCGGTTTTTTTATACTTAAGAAATTAAAATTTCTTAAAGCCTTTGTTGTTTCCGCTAAATGCGCGACTTGGCACAGAGTCATTACGACGCTCACGATTGCCAAAATTGTCGTTACGACGTTCACGGTTACCGAAGTTTTCACTGTTGCGATCATTACGATTATTGTTGAAACCGTCGTTGCGACGCTCTGAACGGTTAAATCCATTGCCTTGGAATCCACCTTCAGTACGGCCAGTACGACGTTCGCCACGATTGTCTTGATAACCATTGCTTTGTAGTGGCTGGTTTTCGTCACTGTCACGACGTTGTTGGCGTAAGTAACCACCGCGACGTGCTGCCATTGGTTTGTCTTGCATACGTTCAGTACGACGTTTAGCCATACCAAACAGGCCAGTACCTTGACGTGGTTTAAGTTCAACCGACTTGGTTAAGTTGTCAATATCTTGTTTATCTAGCTCGATCCAACGACCAGTACGCAGTTCGCGTGGCAGAATTACTGAACCATAACGTGTACGTAAAAGACGGCTCACTTTTAAGCCTTGAGATTCGAAAATACGACGAACTTCGCGGTTACGACCTTCTTTTACAACCACTTGATACCAACGGTTAATACCGTCACCACCAATTTCAGAGAATGACTCAAATTTTGCAGGGCCATCATCTAAAACAACGCCTTGTAACATGTTATTTTTTAACTGAGGAGTGACTTCACCCATGACACGAACGGCATATTCACGTTCGATTTCGCTAGAAGGGTGCATTAAACGGTTCGCCAGTTCACCGTCATTCGTGAACAGCAATAGACCTGTAGAGTTGATATCTAGACGACCTACCATTACCCAACGATCACCTGTAATTTGAGGTAATTGTTCAAATACCGTTGGACGGTTTTCAGGGTCATTGCGTGAGCAAATTTCGCCTTCTGGTTTGTAGTAAATCAACACACGGCGACGAATTTCGTCTTCAATTTGGAACTGAACTTTACGACCATCGATGCGAAGCTCATCACCTGGTTCGATACGTTCACCCACTTGGGCAACTTGCCCATTTACGCTCACACGACCAGCGGCAATGACTTCTTCCATATAACGGCGAGAACCCAAACCAACGCGTGCGAGCACCTTTTGCAATTTTTCACTCATGACAGCATAACCTTAGAAATTATCATCAACAGTTCACCTATTTATGACTTCGGTGCATTCGCATCGAGGGCCATAAAAGCTTCCTTGGCATCCTGCAGGGGAGGCAATTGGCCCAATGAGGTTAGACCAAAAGCATTTAAAAATTGAGGCGTTGTAACTAACAACGCGGGTCGTCCTGGGAGTTCACGAAAACCAGATTCTTTAATCCAGTTCCAGTCAAATAACGTACGTAAAATTTGACTATTGTTGGTCACCCCGCGGATTTGCTCAATATCTGCGCGGGTTACCGGTTGATGGTAAGCAATGACAGAAAGAGTTTCGAGCAAGGATGGCGATAAACGAGTTGGTCGTTCAGGCCAGGTCTGTGCAATAATATTACGATATTTTGCACGTACTTGAAAACGGAAACCTTGAGCGGTTTCAACAAGTTCAATTGATCTGCCGTGTTGCAGCATTGAAAGTTGCTGCAAATATTGGCGTAATTCGGTTTTACTGAAACGGTCTTGGAAAGCCTCTTTTAAACGGGCAATACTCACTGCCGCTTCACTGGCAAAAATAATGGCTTCAAGCTGCATCAAAATTTCATGCAGATTATCTTCTGAAGACACCGCAGTCATTTGTTTAAGTTCAGTGTTCATGCACGTGCTCCTTGAATTGCAAGCGGTGCTTCTACACCTGATGCGACAATTTGGACTTTTTGTTGGCGTGTCAGTTCCAACACGGCCATAAATGTCACGACAACACCCATGCGGCCTTGGCTTGGTTTGAGTAAGTCCGCAAAGTCTAATACTTCACCTGACTCTAGCTTAGTTTCAATATAAGCAATACGTTCTTCGAGTAAGACAGGTTCTTGTAAAATTTGGTGGGTAACCGGTTCTGGTCGATTAAAGACACAGAGTATGGCATCACGGAGTAATTGAATGTCATAGCCATCATTGGTTTCGACAATCGTTCCTAAACTGACATTGGTATCGAATGTATCTCGATCCAACACTGACATTTGACCTAATCTTTCCGCAGCTTGTTTGATGCGCAAATAGGTTTCTAAACGGTCAATCAATTCTTGTTTAGGATCTTGTTCATGTGCTGCGGTCGATTTAGGTTTTGGCAATAATAGACGCGATTTTAAATCGGCCAATAGGGCTGCCATCACCATATAGTCTGCGGTTAATTCAATATCTAGGGATTTCATTGCATCCATATAAGACAAATATTGGGATGCAATCGGGGCAATATCGACTTGTAATAAGTCGAAGCCATTTTTTTGAATCAGGTAAATCAAAAAGTCGAGTGGTCCTTCGAAATGCTCTAATAGAATTTCAAATGCAGCGGGTGGAATGTACAAATCTTCTGGAATAGCTTCTTGCCACTCATCCAAAACGCGAATGTGTGGAGCATCTTCCATAGAATTATGGACAGTTTGGTTCATTGCAATTATAGGCCACGCGAATTTTCAAAGGCATGCAGACAGCTTTCGCTTCGATCTCACATCGAAAGTAAAAGCACAAAAGTTATAGGGAATAGTGTAATGGAAAAATGCGTTTAAAGAAATTACTGAACGGTTGAATTGGGTAAAAAACTTAAAATTTATAGGGAATAGGCTTTATTTATACACATGTAAAATTTTAAAGCTGTGATATCGATCACATCTTGTGTTAATTATAAAAAATACACTCATCAATCCATGAACTCATTTAAGCTGTGATATCTGGATGATGGGCGTCCAGCATGAAATGATTTGAATGAATTGACTAAAAGAATATTTACTATGCCACAACAATATAATCAATGGGATCAGGCCGTAGGGATGACGTTGGCGCAGTTTGAACCTTGCCAGTTCAGATGTAAAACCGAAGTGGGGCAATCTGTTCGACTTATTCCGATGTTGCCCGATCAGCTTGATGATAGTCTTTTACAGCGGCTATGGCAGACAGTACAACAAGAACCCGATGAACGCTGTTGGACGTATTTGCCTTATTCTCAAATTCTAAGCATGCAGCAATTGCTTGATTATTTTCAGCATTCCTTTCATTTTGCCGGTTCGATACATTATGTCATTGAAGTTGGTGATGCCATTGTAGGATGGGTTGGTTTGCTCAATGTACGCCCAGCACATGCTGTCATCGAAATTGGCAATGTCTATTTTTCAAGTTTAATGAAGCAATCAACCGCAGCAACAGAAACCATTTATCTATTGTTAAAAGCGTGCTTTGCAGCAGGTTATCGACGGGTGGAGTGGAAGTGTGATGACTTGAACACGCCTTCGAAAAATGCTGCTTTGCGTTTTGGCTTTCAATTTGAAGGGTTGTTTCGTCAACATGTGATTGTGAAAGGTCGTAATCGTAATACCGCTTGGTTTGCGATGTTGGATCAGGATTGGCCAATGTTGTCTCAAGCTTATGCAGCATGGCTCGATACAAATAATTTTGATGAGCAAGGGCAACAAAAAATTCATTTAAAAGAATTTATGCAGCTTTATAGCGCTTGAGGAAAAGTGCACTATCAAGGTTTTGAGCCTGTTGGTAAGACTCTCTGCTCAAGTGCAAATTCGATGATGAGTTGGCACTGCGCTTGCGAGCAGAGATTTTGATTAGCTTTACGTTTAAACAGTGATTTGACCGTTGATGCATGCAGAAAATAACGAAAAACTTGCGGCGGTGTTGTCGCTATTGGTGAAATTAAATTTTTATCTATTGCCCTTAGTTGAGCCGTGGATTCTAAAGTCCATGGCTCACTGGCATATATAGCAAGATGATTGAGACTGTTTTGCTCAGAGATACTGAGGTCTGTCGCATTTTGGAGTTTGAGTAAAATTTGAAATAAAGTCATCAGGTCGATTCCTTTATCGAAAGGTGCTTTAACTGCGTTTTGAGCAGATGACCTTTACATGCTGTGCCTCTGATAGGTAACAGCATGTATTTAACAGTACATGCTATTCAAAGGCACTGACATCACCGACACCGCGGCGGATCACTTCTGGGTATTCACCTGCAAGGTTTACAACGCTAGTGGTATTCAAAGTACCTAAACCTCCATCAATCAATACATCTATGCGTTTACCGATTTGCAGTTCAATTTCGTAAGGATCATCAATCGGTTCTTTTTGGCCCGGTAAAATTAAGGTCGATGTTAATAAAGGCTCACCGAGTTCTTTGAGTAATAATTGGCAAATCGGGTTGCTCGGAATACGCAGTCCAATGGTTTTCTTTTTAGGATGCATTAAACGGCGAGGAACTTCACTGGTCGCAGGCAAAATAAAGGTAGTGACTGCAGGTGTATTATTTTTCAATAAACGATACATGGCATTGTCGACTTTGGCATACGTGGCAATGTCAGATAAATCTGCACAAATAATCGCATATTGATGTTTAGCATCGAGCTGACGAATTTGGGCAATGCGTTCCATGGCATTTTTGTTCCCAATCTGGCAACCGATGGCATAGGCGGCATCTGTAGGATAAACCACCACATCGCCGGCACGAATCCGTTCAACGGCTTGCGTAATTAAACGGGGCTGAGGATTTTCCGGATGTATTCTTAAATGCAACATGTCGTTTTCCTCTTATTATTAAAAGCTCTAGACATTATGTCGCGGTCTACTTGCTTTGTGCAATGTGAAATGCAGTCAAATTGTATAATTTAATCAAGCATTTCACGTTGAAATTCATTCGTCTGTAACATTTTGCCAGCACGTGTACAGTGGCAAATGCATTGGATAAAGCGCCAAGCATCGCGTGGAAGTTTGGCTTCACCCTTAAAATAAGCCTGTAATTGAGCATAGACATTGTCTTTAAAGCTGCTGCCATCTCCGCCTTCACCAGTGAGGTTATCGAGTGATACACGAAACTTACGTCCAAAGGCTTTGGCAAATAACCATTCGATCGCTTGCGGCTTAATTTCTACCTGTTCAAAGAGGGCTTGTTGCTCTTTGCTGCGACCATCTGGTGCATACCAATAGCCTAAATCAGGAAGTAAACGGCGTTGATCACCAGCAATAGTCCAATGACTAATTTCATGCAAGGCGCTATTGAAATAACCATGAGCAAATTGAATGCGGGCAGGGCCGTTTAAATCGGCAGGAAAGTACTCGGGCTCACAGTCACCTTTCACTAAGCACACATTCAGGTGGGAAAACCAATGATTAAAGTGTAAGATGAGCCAATCGACGTGTTCTGTTTCTGTGGAAAGTTTCTCCCAAGCCGAGAGTTGCACTTGGTCAGTTGAAATGTCAGAATCAAGCGTTGAAATTGTGCTCATAAGTGATGAAACATTCACTTCTGTTTGCGGCTGCAACAGATGCATAACTTAAGTTACCCAAATGGTCTGTCTAAATAAGTACAAAATTGTATCTTAATCTTTGACAGAGTACTGATGAATTTGTAGAATTGCCGCCTTAATTATGTCAGCAAATACCTTTCCGGCACAGATTGAGCCGTTTAAATGGGCTGAACAGGGCTTTAAATGGTCAGGAACACTGCCATTATCTCGCTTTGTTCGTATTGCTCGTGAAGCTGTTGGATCAATTGATGATCAATTGATTAACATAGACTGTAAGCTATCAATGGATGCTTATCATCGCATTGTATGGCTAGATGGTCATGTTGAAACAAATGTTCCAATGGAATGCCAGCGTTGTCTGGATACTGTTGAGATCCCACTTGTTTCAAGTTTTCATCTAGCTCTTGTAGATGACGAGTCACTGATAGAGCGCTTGGATGAGGATGCTGATTTCATCGTTTTAGGTGAAAGTGAAGCAACAACCAAAGGTTCATATGATGCGCCTGCGACTGCTGATTTACTCTCACTGATAGAGGATGAATTGTTATTGTTGATGCCTTTGTCACCTAAGCATGACGCTTGTGAACATAAGCATCAACCTGCCGCTGAAGAGCTTGTTGAAGAAAAACGGGACAACCCGTTTGATGTTTTGGCAGGTTTGAAGGGTAAACTTAACTAATTTTTGTGTTATACTCTTGAGTATAAGACAATCGAATTTGTTCTGATCCATTTTTTCGATCTTTGTAAGGAGCCATCATGGCCGTTCAGCAAAACCGTAAAAGTCGCTCTCGCCGTGACATGCGCCGTTCACATGACGCTTTAACCGAGAATGCATTAACTGTAGACCAAGCTACTGGCGAGACTCACCGTCGTCACCACGTATCTAAAGATGGTATCTACCGTGGTCGTCAATTATTCGCTAAAGCATCTGCTGAATAATTGGTGATGTATTAAGCGTCAAGCTTAGTAGAAAAAATGGGAGCGTTAAGCTCCCTTTTTTTGTACCGATTTTTTGTTGCATTTGGCAATTACCAAGACAAAAATTAAGTGTTAAATTTCCGTCCCTGAAACAAGCTTACATGGGATTGTGTTGAATAAGTGTCCAAATAGCATAAATTCACCAGTCTTGATAAAGGATTTTTTTATGTCTGCTAAACAACTCGAGCAAGCAGCTCAAGCTACTAAAACTGCATTCGTGTTCCCAGGTCAAGGGTCACAGAAAGTCGGCATGCTCGCTGAACTTGCAGAACAGTTTAGTAGTGTGCAAGCAACATTTGCAGAAGCATCAGAAGCGGTTGGCTTTGATCTTTGGCAAATTGCGCAAAGTGGTGAAGGGTTAAACCAAACAGAATTTACTCAACCTGTACTCCTGACTGCCAGTATTGCTTTATGGCGTGTGTGGTTAGAGTTAGGTGGTGTTGCACCGAAATACCTTGCAGGTCACTCATTAGGTGAATACAGCGCCTTGGTTGCTGCAGGTGCGATGAGCCTAGGTGATGCCGTTAAACTGGTGAACCTACGTGGTCAGTTAATGCAAAGTGCTGTACCTGAAGGTCAAGGTGCAATGGCGGCAATTTTGGGTCTAGATGATGCCAAAGTCATTGAACTTTGTGGTCAAGCAGAAGGCCAAGGTTCAGTAGATGCTGCAAACTACAATGCACAAGGTCAAGTTGTCATTGCGGGCGATAAAGCCATGGTTGAAGCGGTTATGGCTGCTGCTAAAGAAAATGGCGGTAAGGCAATCGCACTTCCGGTTTCTGTGCCATCGCATTGTGCATTGATGAAACCTGCTGCTGAACAGTTTGCGACAGCATTGGAACAAACTGCCATTGAGCTGCCTACTATACCTGTAATACAAAATGTAGGCGCTGAAATCGCGACTGATGTAGCGCAATTACGTCAGGCGTTAACTGCACAGTTATACCAATCTGTACAGTGGACAAAGACCATGCAGTATTTGCAAGACCATGGTATTCAGTACATTGCTGAATGTGGTCCGGGTAATGTCCTTGCGAATCTCGCAAAACGTTTGCCAAATATTGAAAAAGCATTCCCACTCGACACGAAAGGTCGTATGGAAGATGCACTGAATGCCATTTTAGTGGCAGAAGGGAAAATTGCATGACACAAGAACGCAAAGTTGCTTTAGTAACAGGTGCGAGCCGAGGGATTGGAGCAGCAATTGCTCAGCAATTGATTCAAGACGGTTATTTTGTTGTAGGTACTGCAACTTCAGAAGCGGGTGCAGAAAAATTATCTGCTGCTTTTGCTGAAAATGGTGCGGGTAAAGTTTTAGATGTACGTGATGCAACTGCAATTGATGCATTGGTATCAGACATTGAGCAAAACTTTGGTTCTGTATTGGTTTTGGTGAACAATGCTGGTATTACCAAAGATAATTTGTTACTTCGTATGTCAGAAGATGATTGGGATGACATTCTCAACATTCATTTGAAAGCCGTTTATCGACTTTCTAAACGTGTTTTAAAGGGTATGACCAAAGCACGTTTTGGCCGAATTATTAATATTAGTTCTGTGGTTGCACATTTTGCTAACCCAGGACAAGCAAACTATTCTGCTGCAAAAGCAGGGATTGAGGCCTTTGGTCGCAGCCTTGCAAAAGAGATGGGAAGCCGCCAAATCACTGTAAATGCAGTGGCTCCGGGCTTTATTGCAACAGAAATGACAGAACAGTTAAGCGAAGAAATTCGTAAAAAGATGAGTGATCAAGTGGCCTTAAACCGTTTAGGTGAGCCGCAAGATATCGCAAATGCCGTAAGTTTTCTTGCTTCTGAAAAGGCAAGTTACATTACCGGAACTGTATTACATGTAAATGGTGGTTTATACATGAGCTAAGCGCTCAAGTATAAACTTTCAAAACGATTTAGATTCAATTAAACTAACGGCATTAAAAACGCCACAAGCAATGAGGAGAATTCCTGTGAGCGATATCGAACAACGCGTAAAACAAGCAGTAGCTGAACAACTTGGTCTTAAAGCAGACGAGATCAAAAACGAAGCTTCTTTCATGGATGACTTAGGTGCAGATTCTCTAGACCTAGTTGAATTAGTTATGTCTTTCGAAAACGATTTCGACATCACTATTCCTGATGAAGATTCAAACGAAATCACTACTGTACAATCTGCAATTGACTATGTTTCTAAGAAACTAGGTTAATTTTAGATTTCAGCGATGCTGATTTAAAAAGCCACCATTCGGTGGCTTTTTTTATGCCGAATATTTTGTTTTTACATTAGCTTACGTTTCTGTCACCAACAACAACTCAAAAGCGGTTATTTTTTAGCTATAAAAATAGAGTTTGAACAATAGTTAAATGATTTAAAACAGTAAAAACAACGGAGAAAAACATGGGTCTTTTTGATTTTGTAAAAGGTATTGGTAAAAAAAATACAGCGCCTGCAGAACCTCAGGCAGCGCCAGCAACACCTTCTGAACCATCTGCACAAGAAATTGCCAATAAGTTATTGGGTCACATTAAAGCACTGGGCTTGCCTGTAACTGGTTTGTCTGTGAGTTATAACGGGACTTCAGATCTAGCAACAGTGAAAGGTCAGGTACAAAGCCAAGCAGATCGTGAAAAGATTATCTTAGCAGTAGGAAATATTGATCATGTGGCGCAAGTGGATGATCAGTTAACAGTGACGAGTCCTGAGCCTGAAAGTAAATTCTACACTGTTAAATCAGGGGATAATTTGTCTAAAATCTCTAAAGAATTTTATGGTGATGCAAATCAATACAATAAAATTTTTGAAGCGAACCGTCCTTTGTTAAAAAATGCCGATGACATTTTCCCAGGGCAAGTGCTGCGTATTCCTGCATAAATATTTGTGTTTACAGTAAAAAAGCCATCTTTCGATGGCTTTTTTTTGTATGCGTTAATGGTGGGGTTAAATATAATACGGCTGAAATAATTCAAAATAAGAAATCAATGAAACAAAAAATCATCTTTATTATCTTACTGTTGCTTGCAGTTGTTGTGTGTCTTTGACCGCGGTGGGATGAGCGTATTGATCCTCGGGTGCTCAAGTGGCAGCAGGCTGAAATTTCTTATCATTCAAATTACACACAAGAGCCGTATTTTAACTTGCTTGGGCTGAATGCTGCAGATCGGTTTTCAGCATTGAATATTGGGCGCTATCGTTATCATCAGGATTGGGTATTTAGTTTGTTTGGGTAAGAGCATCAGAATGTATTGGACCAGCCATTGAATGCGAAGCTAACGCGTGAAAAGTGGTCAGAAGAACAGATGAATTTAGTTGCGGAGTTTCAGTAATTGCTGGTCGATGATCCTAAGGCGGCTAGCGCATTTGTTGTTGAGCATCATCAGGTGCTCGGTGCGCTGATACAGCAAGAAAAGGTACCGTTGCAGCGCTTTAACACATGGTTGCAGCATGCAGACCAATACCGCAGTTTAAGTATGCCGAGCAATTCTGCATATCCAGACTTTAAGTATTTAAATCAGTTGGCGATCCTTTATCAGATCAATATTGCGTTAAATAAAGAGGATAAGCTGGATGCATATATGGCTGAATATCAAAGATTGCAGCAGATGCTTGAGCGCCCGATCTCATTGGTTGAAAGGATGCTGATTCAAAGCTGGCTGGCACGTTATGTTCGAATTATACGTAATGAGCAATTAAAGACTGGACAAGTTGTTTATTTAGAGCCTTTAAGTGCCAGTCAGTTAAGTTTGCGATCAGCAGCGCAATTGGAAGCCTATGGCGTATATGCGGTGTTGAAGCAGGTGCAGCAATTATCGGACTGGAATACCTCGTTGATGTATTGGTTGTATTTGCCAAATCAAACTGCAAATCAATTGTTTAAGCAATATGAAGAGGCGGCACAGCTATCTGAGCTTTCTTATGATTCGTTTAGGATGCAGGCTGGTCAAGAGCAGGAACAGTATTCATCTTGGCATATCAAAAACTATTTGGGCAATACTTTGTCCAATATAGAGGGGGTGCCTTGGGAGCGCTCTGTGCTTGCAGGGCACATTTTGAATGATCGTATTATGATTTTTAATTTGTTGAATCAGGGGGCGACTGATTTAACGCAGTTGAGTCAAAATAGCCACGGTCGACGTTTCTTTAAGAAAGAGGGGGATGTTGTGTGCTGAAGTGCCGTATCCGCGTGAGCAATTTAGAGCACACAATTGGAATATTTTAGATAGCTGTGTGCAGTTGTAGTTTTTGTATATAAACATTTTGGTATAGAAATAAAAAAGCCCCAATGAGTAGGGGCTTTTTTACAGTCGTTTAGAAGCTTGGCTTCACTACAACTAAAATGACAACCGCAAATAAAATCAAAGTGGGCATTTCATTAAAATAACGCCAGAATTTATGCGACTTATAATGTGCATTTTCGATAAGCTTTTTACGGTAATAACCACAAACAAAATGATAAATCACCAATAGTCCAACCAATCCCACTTTTAAGTAGAACCAAAGCGCTTCATGGTAGTGTCGTGTTGCATCACCCCAATCGACGAGGAAGTGCGCAGTGATCAATGTAGCAATCATAGCGGGCCACATAATGCCGCGGTATAGCTTACGTTCCATGATTTGAAAGCGCTGATGACTCGTAGCATCATCACTCATAGCGTGGTAGACATAAAGGCGAGGGAGATAGAATAGCGCTGCGAACCAGCAAACAACTGCGATGATATGCAATGCTTTTACCCAGAGGAAAGCATCTGATGGAGCATCCATATATTAACCCTTAAAAGGGCGGTGGGTATGTGCTTTGGCACCGAAGCGCCAAAGCAGCAAACTTTATATTATGCTTCCCATTTTTTGAAAACGAGGCAAGCGTTTACACCGCCAAAACCAAAACTGTTACTCATCACAGTATTCAATTTTGCATCACGTTTTTCAAGTACGATATCAAAAGGTTTTGCACCTTCGTCAAGTTCAGTCACGTTGATATTTGGTGCTATAAAGTCATTTTGCATCATTAAAATAGAGTAAATCGCTTCTTGTACACCTGCAGCACCCAGACTGTGACCGGTCATCGATTTGGTCGAGCTGAGCGGAGGAACTTGCCCTTCACCGAAAGCACGCTCCATCGCTTTAAGTTCAGTGACATCGCCTGCTGGAGTAGATGTACCGTGTGTATTAACATAGTCGATGGTATCTACACCATGTTGTTTAGCTTCTTCTAAAGCCATAAGGATACAACGCGTCGCACCTTCGCCCGATGGTGCAACCATGTCTGCGCCGTCAGAATTTGCTGCATAGCCGACAACTTCAGCCAAAATGTTTGCACCACGTGCTTGAGCATGTTCAAGAGATTCTAGTACAACGAAGCCACCGCCACCGGCGATCACGAAACCGTCACGGTCAGCAGAGTAAGGGCGTGAAGCAGTCTCTGGAGTGTCGTTATATTTTGAACAAAGTGCGCCCATTGCATCAAATAAAAGACTTTGTGACCAATGGTCTTCTTCACCACCACCGGCAAGCATTAAGTCTTGTTTGCCCAATTGAATCAGGTTGTATGCATAACCAATGGCATCTGCAGATGTAGCACATGCGCTAGTAATCGTATGTGCAATACCTTGCATTTTAAATGCAACACCCACGTTTGCAGTAATGGTGTTGGTCATATTACGTGGTACAAAGAATGGACCAACTTTACGTGCACCTTTGGTGTCTAGAAGTTCTTTCATTTCAACAACAGATGCAGTTGAACCACCACCTGACCCACCCGCAATACCGTAACGTGGATTACCACCGATTTGCTCTGCTGTTAAGCCTGCATTTTCTACCGCAGCCAAAGCTGAGTTGTATGCATACATTGCGCATACGCCCATAAAGCGTTTTAAACGGCGGTCAATACCGTCAAAGTTTTGTTCTGCAGCCGCACTGACATGACTTTTAAAATTAAGTTCAGCATAACTTGGGTTGAAACGTGTTCCAGAAATCCCGTTTTGCAAAGAATGAGTGACATCTTCTAATGTATTACCAATGCATGAGTTGATGCCCATACCAGTGATTACAACACGTTTCATCTACAGATCCTTTATAGGTAGTGTGTGAGCAAGCTATTAAAAGTATACGAAGGAAACTTTCTAAATAGCGAACTCATATAATTTGATTGGAATAATGATAGCAGAAAGCTTTTTGAATTCTTATGGCAAATCCTATGCCTATTGTTGACTGAGCTAATTTGCAACTTTACAGCAAAAAACTTAACTTAAAGATACATATTCAAGTTGTGATAAAGTTTGACTACACCTAGTATTTATCAATAATTTCAAGAATAGTTTTAATGAGGTAGGGAATGGTGAAAACGAATAATAAACCAACGGCAGGTCTACTCTCAAACGCCTTTGGAGTGGCTAAAAAGCTCAGTTCTACTGGGGTGTCCATCATTAATCATGTCGCACCAGAATCCGTAACTAAGGTCATTCAACCTCAAAAAAATGGTCAAACCTTGGAGGGTCAGTCAAGGCAAGCGGGCGTATTTGATGTAAAAAAATATGATAATCCTCAGCAAATCTTACGTGAACACGTTCCAAATGTTTCTAGACAATTATTCGGTCGACATTTTAATACTGTAAATAATGTGGCTAATTTTGTTGCTCCTCAATTTAGTGACAAAATTTCTGATTATTTATTTGATCGACTTAATCATTTTAGTTCGGATATTTCATCTGTAGATGCTGTACTGGATGAAGCTGGGGTACGTGATTTAGAAGAGTTGACACAAGATGTCGATCGTTCGCGTCGTATTAGTCAGGCTCTGGGTGAGCAAAATAAATGGATTGCTTCGATTCAAGGGGCTTTAACAGGTGCGACAGGTGTCATTGGTTCAAGTATTGATATCCCTGCTTCACTGATTATGACTCTGCGAGTGATTTATCAAGTTGGACGTTCTTATGGTTTCGACTTAAGCAAAGAAAGTGACCAAGATATTGTTCAGTTTATTTTTAAACAGGTCGACTTGAGTTTAATTGCAGAAAAACAGACTTTGCTTATGGCAATAAAAGCTCTGAGTAGCACGCTACAAAATAGTGATTTGCATCAGTTGCAGCAATTGGTAGGTTCAGACACTGATGCAGCAGCATTGAAAAAATATGTACTAGATGAAAATGGTCAGTTTAAGTGGGCATGGCTCAATCAAATACCAAAAGTTTCATTGTTAAATCAGTTATCACGATTAACTCCTGTGGCGAGTGTTGGTGTAAGTGTGGTGTATAGTCGCCGTTTAGTGGATGAAGTGAATCAGAAGGCACAGCAAGTCTTTTCTAATGCGCGCCAATATATTTTGCAGCATCAGGATATTAGCTTGTCACCTTTACATGCCTATGAGCGTTCTCTTGAGTTGCTTGCTCAAGCAACACCAAAATTACTAGAAGGTATTAAGGCAAAAGATATTGATTTGGCTGAGCCTGTACTAGATCAGACCATAGATGTTGCAGGTCATGAGAGTATTCGCGCAGTAAAAGTCACCAAAAAAACACAAGTTAAAAACTCTGATGCAGCCAAAGTGGAAGTAGAGCAGGAACAAAAAGTCTCAGAAGGTTTGGAGGCACTTGCGGAGAAAGTTGTTGAGCCTCATGCACCCGGGGCTGCGCAAAAACCTGCTTTAGCTGAAAAAGATGAGTTTGATGTGTTGGAATTTGTACAGCAGGAGGATGTCCCAGTGGAAAAAGCTGCACCCAAAACTAAGCCGCGTAAAGCCAAAACAGCAGCCGTAGATAAAGTTACAAAAAAATCAGCAGATTCTTCTGAAAAATAAACTATTTATTTGTGGGTGAAAAATTGCGCAAATCATGATGAATAAATGTTTTCGATGATCGTATATTGTTGACCAATTTTAAGTCTTCGCTTACAATTGCATGCCCTCAAAAAGTAGTATTTTTTGGGGCTTTTTATTAACGGGAGAATTGCCAAATGGCAACAACAAATCAGTTGATCCGTAAGGGTCGTACAACTTTAGTTGAAAAATCTAAAGTTCCTGCGTTGAAGGCTTGTCCACAACGTCGTGGTGTTTGTACACGTGTTTACACAACTACACCTAAAAAACCTAACTCAGCAATGCGTAAAGTTTGCCGTGTTCGCTTAACTTCAGGTTTTGAAGTTTCTAGCTACATCGGTGGTGAAGGCCATAACCTACAAGAGCACAGTGTTGTTCTTATCCGTGGTGGTCGTGTTAAAGATTTACCAGGTGTACGTTACCATACCGTTCGTGGTTCTTTAGACTGTGCTGGTGTTAAAGATCGTAACCAGTCTCGTTCTAAATACGGTGCTAAACGTCCTAAGAAATAATCTGAAAAGATTAACTTCTTAGTTCGTTAGAACTGCAATCCTTTATCGTCTCGCTTGTCTGATTTCTGCATTTTTTGTGAAAATTCCAAGCGACGTATAGTAAGGCCAGCGAAAGCACATGACACTTTGTGCACCTGCTGGAGTAACCTGAAGTGTCATATTTATTAGGTGTATTAAAATGCCAAGACGTCGCGTAGTTGCTGCCCGTGAAATCCTTCCGGATCCTAAGTTCAGCAGCCAAACAATCGCTAAATTCATGAACCACGTAATGCAAGATGGTAAAAAATCTATTGCTGAAAGTATCGTTTACGGTGCTTTAGACCGCGTTCAAGAAAAATCTAAAGTAGACCCAGTTGAATTTTTCGAGACTACTCTTGAAAAAGTTCGTCCTATGGTCGAAGTAAAAGCACGCCGTGTTGGTGGTGCTACATACCAAGTGCCTATGGAAGTACGCCCATCCCGTCGTACTGCCTTGGCTATGCGTTGGTTAGTAGATGCTGCTGCTAAGCGTTCTGAAAAAACTATGGCTTTACGTCTTGCTGGTGAGTTGCTTGATGCAGCTGAAGGTAAAGGCGCAGCGATCAAAAAGCGTGAAGATGTGCATCGTATGGCTGAAGCCAACAAAGCCTTCTCTCATTACCGTTTCTAAGCGGATAAAACAGCCCCTATTCAGGAGGGTGATAAATCAGTTGTCACTGTTTTGTCATCGAATCGCTTTAAGTTGCTATGCAGCTTAAAGCGTCCTGTTTTAAACAACAAAATTTAGGAATGCTAGAAATCATGGCTCGTCAAACCCCAATTTCTCGTTATCGTAACATTGGTATCTCTGCGCACATTGATGCTGGTAAAACTACCACTTCAGAACGTATTTTGTTCTACACAGGTGAGAGTCACAAACTTGGTGAAACTCACGAAGGTTCTGCAACTACAGACTGGATGGAACAAGAGCAAGAACGTGGTATTACTATTACCTCAGCGGCAGTAACATGCTTCTGGAAAGGGATGGGTAACCAATTCGAACAGCACCGTATTAACGTAATTGATACCCCAGGACACGTAGACTTCACTATTGAAGTTGAACGTTCTATGCGTGTTCTTGACGGTGCATGCATGGTTTACTGTGCTGTAGGTGGTGTACAACCTCAGTCTGAAACTGTATGGCGTCAAGCAAATAAATATAAAGTTCCACGTATTGCATTCGTGAACAAAATGGACCGTACTGGTGCGAACTTCTTCCGTGCTGTTGAACAAGTTAAAACACGTCTTGGTGGTAATCCAGTGCCAATCGTTGTTCCAATCGGTGCAGAAGAAAACTTCCAGGGTGTTGTTGACCTAATCGAAATGAAAGCGATTATCTGGGACGAAGCGTCTCAAGGTATGAAGTTTGAATATGGCGAAATCCCTGCTGAATTAGTTGATACTGCTAACGAATGGCGTACTAACATGGTTGAAGCTGCTGCGGAAGCATCAGAAGAACTCATGGACAAGTACCTTGAAGAAGGTGAGTTAACTAAAGAAGAAATCGTTTCAGGTTTACGTGCACGTACATTGTTGAATGAAATTCAACCAATGCTTTGTGGTTCAGCGTTCAAAAACAAAGGTGTTCAACGTATGTTGGATGCTGTAATTGAATTCTTACCTGCGCCGACTGATGTCGAGGCGATTAAAGGTATCCTTGACGACAAAGACGAAACTGAAGGTTCTCGTGAAGCGTCTGATGATGCTCCGTTCTCTGCGCTTGCGTTCAAAATCATGAACGACAAATTTGTAGGTAACTTAACATTCGTACGTGTTTACTCTGGTGTGCTTAAAGCAGGTAGCCCTTGCTATAACCCAGTTAAAATGAAGCGCGAACGTGTTGGCCGTATCGTACAGATGCACGCAAATGACCGTCACGATATTGAAGAAATTCGTGCGGGTGATATCGCAGCATGTGTAGGTCTTAAAGATACTACTACTGGTGATACATTATGTGATGAAAATAATGTAATTACACTAGAGCGTATGGAATTCCCAGAGCCAGTAATTGCGCTTGCGGTTGAGCCTAAAACTAAAGCAGACCAAGAAAAAATGTCAGTTGCTTTAGGTCGTTTGGCGAAAGAAGACCCTTCATTCCGCGTACGTACTGACGAAGAATCTGGTCAAACAATTATTGCTGGTATGGGTGAGCTTCACCTTGACATTATTGTTGACCGTATGAAGCGTGAATTCAACGTTGAAGCGAACATTGGTAAACCAATGGTTGCGTATCGTGAAACTATTAAAAAGTCAGTTGAACAAGAAGGTAAGTTCGTACGTCAAACTGGTGGTAAAGGTAAGTTTGGTCACGTATACGTACGTTTAGAACCACTTGCTGAAGATGCTGGTAAAGACTACGAGTTCGCTGAAGAAGTTGTTGGTGGTGTAGTACCTAAAGAATTCTTCGGTGCGGTTGACAAAGGTATCCAAGAACGTATGAAGAATGGTGTCCTAGCTGGTTATCCAGTTGTTGGCATCAAAGCGACATTGTTCGATGGTTCTTACCATGACGTCGACTCTGATGAATTATCGTTCAAAATGGCTGGTTCTTACGCATTCCGTGACGGTTTCATGAAAGCAGATCCTGTTCTTCTTGAGCCTATCATGAAAGTTGAAGTAGAAACTCCAGAAGACTACATGGGCGATATCATGGGTGACTTAAACCGTCGTCGTGGTCTTGTTCAAGGTATGGACGATTTACCTGGTGGTACTAAAGCTATCCGTGCAGAAGTTCCACTTTCTGAGATGTTTGGTTACGCAACTCATATGCGTTCTATGTCTCAAGGTCGTGCGACTTATTCTATGGAATTCGCTAAATACGCTGAAACACCACGTAACGTGGCTGAAGGCATCATCGCTAAGTTCCAATCTGGCGGTAAAAAAGGTGACGACGAGTAATCTTTCGATTACTATAAGCCCAAACTAATTCATAGTTAAAAACCAAATGCTCATGCAGTATCCCTGCATGAGTAGTTTAAAAAGGAAGATCTCATGGCTAAGGCTAAGTTCGAACGTAATAAGCCACACGTTAACGTGGGTACAATTGGTCACGTCGACCACGGTAAAACTACTTTAACAGCTGCAATTGCAACTGTATGTGCAAAAAAATTCGGTGGTGAAGCGAAAGATTACGCTGCAATCGACTCTGCACCAGAAGAAAAAGCACGTGGTATTACAATTAATACTTCACACGTAGAATACGATTCTCCAATCCGTCACTACGCTCACGTAGACTGCCCAGGTCACGCCGATTATGTTAAAAACATGATTACTGGTGCTGCGCAAATGGATGGTGCGATCCTTGTTTGTTCGGCGACTGATGGTCCTATGCCACAAACTCGTGAACACATCCTGCTTTCTCGTCAGGTAGGTGTACCTTATATCGTTGTATTCCTAAACAAATGCGATATCGTTGATGATGAAGAGCTAATTGAATTAGTAGAAATGGAAGTTCGTGAACTTCTTTCTACTTATGACTTCCCAGGCGACGACACTCCAGTAATCCGTGGTTCTGCTCTTGCAGCGCTTAATGGTGAAGCTGGTCAATACGGCGAAGATGCTGTGGTTGCTCTTGTTGAAGCTCTTGACTCTTACATCCCAGAACCAGAACGTGCTATCGACCAAGCATTCCTTATGCCAATCGAAGACGTATTCTCAATTTCAGGTCGTGGTACAGTAGTAACTGGCCGTGTTGAAACTGGTATCGTGAAAGTAGGCGAAGAAGTTGAAATCGTTGGTATTAAAGATACAGTTAAAACAACTGTAACTGGCGTAGAAATGTTCCGTAAACTTCTTGATGAAGGTCGTGCGGGCGAGAACTGTGGTGTTCTTCTACGTGGTACTAAACGTGAAGACGTTCAACGTGGTCAAGTACTTGCTAAACCAGGTACAATCAAACCGCATACTAAATTCGACGCAGAAGTATACGTACTTTCTAAAGACGAAGGTGGCCGTCATACTCCATTCCTTAACGGTTACCGTCCACAGTTCTACTTCCGTACAACTGACGTAACTGGTGCGATCTCGCTTAAAGAAGGCGTTGAAATGGTTATGCCTGGTGACAACGTAGAAATGTCAGTAGAATTAATCCACCCAATCGCAATGGATGCTGGCTTACGCTTTGCAATCCGTGAAGGTGGTCGTACAGTTGGTGCGGGTGTAGTTTCTAAAGTAACTGCATAATCACTAAATGTGTGTAAAAAAGCGCCTCTTTGAGGCGCTTTTTTTATGCTTATTCAATGTGATAGGGAAATTGTCTGACAATATTTTTTAAAGCTGTCCTTTAGTGATAATTCACTGTCCTTAACTGAAATAATTACGCGTCAATAAAACCGTAATATGAACTCAAGAAAACCAATAAAAGTTTGAGTATTTCATAACTCAAAAAGGAGTTAGGCATGAACGCTAAAGTAAAGATTACTAATCGAGCAGGTGCAAGTTTCCCTGTACGTCGCATGAATTTTGATTTTGATGCGGTACCAGAGTACTGGATGAATGGCTCAGCAGGTTTGACACATTTTATGACCGCATTGTCTGCTTTATTTCCCGCGGGTGAAATGTTCTTTATTGATAGTGTGCGTGCAGTACGTAAACACCCCGCGATCGCAAATAATGAAGCCCTACAAAAAGAAATTAGTGCTTTCATTGGTCAAGAAGCAATGCATACGCAAGAGCATGAGGGTTTTAATGCTTCTGCACAAAAATACGGTCATGATGTCGAAACACTTGATAAGGCAACGGGTCGTGTTATCCAAGGTGTGCGTAAAGTCTTTGCACGGATTGGTAAACCTGTTGGTATTACTCAAGAAATGGTGGATCTTACTGCAACTACGGCACTTGAGCATTTCACTGCAACAATTGCTTCACAGTTATTGGTAAACCCACATATTCAAGCCTTGATGACTGATGAAACCATGAAAAATATGTGGTTATGGCATGCGATTGAAGAAAATGAACATAAAGCTGTGGCTTATGATGTTTTTGAAGGTGTCTTTGGTCAGGGGATTAAAGCCTATGCACTCCGTACAGGTTCACTGATTGGCGCAATGGTGACTTTATTCTTCGTACAAAGCTACTTTGTGGCTCGTTTATTAAAAGAAGATAACAAGCTTAATTTTGAAGCATTAAAAGATATTTATACCTATGGTTATAGTCCATCAAAGGGCATCATCACTGGTATGGGCAAAGAAATGCTGATGTATTTTAAACCAGGGTTTCAGCCGAATGATTTAGATACTTCAGGTTTGTTAAAAACGTGGAAAGCATATTTGGGTCTCTAATCAAAACGCTGTGGTGACTTTTTGAAAAGGGCGATGTAAATCGCTCTTTTTTTTATTCAACTTTAAAGACAAACTTTTTATAATGCGCATACCCTAGCTATAGAAAGATAAACGAAGATGATTCGTTTGATGCAAGACGCTGATGTCCAGCAGGTTTACGATATCGAAAGTCGCGTACAAAGCCATCCTTGGACCTTAAAACAATTTCAAGAATCGATTGCTGCATATCAAAGTACGGTGATTGAGTTACAAGGAAAAATTGTTGGATTTTGCATTTTACAGCCCGTTCTAGATGAAGCAAATTTATTGTTAATGGCGATCGATCCGAGCCAGCAAGGTAGAGGCTTAGGTTTTCAATTACTCGATGAATCTATTGCCTTACTCAAAAATAACCCCATTCAAATCTTCTTAGAAGTGCGAGAAGGTAATCAATCTGCGATCCGTTTATATGAAAAAGCGGATTTTCATCAAATCGATTTGCGAAAGAATTATTATCCAAATGCCGATGGAACGCGTGAGCACGCCATTATTATGGTGAAGACTTGTGGTGATGATTTTGCAGCTTTATTTAAATAAAAGCGGTGAAGCGTAATCAGATTTAAAGAAAGCATTCGTGAATAAACGGATGCTTTTTTATTGAAGATCTTTTGTTTGATCCCTTTTATTTAATAATAGGATTATTCCAGCCGGAAGGTAAGGTGGTCATCAGGGAATCCCCTAGTTGGCTGATTTCTTCTTGGGTCAGTGGTCGGTTGAGTCGACGCCATTGTCCATCAAGCAGAAGTTCCAGTGGAATGTACTGAGATTTATAATTCATTTTTTGCGAATCGGGCACCCAATAGCCCAAGTAGACATATTGCAGTCCAAGCTTTTGTGCGTGCTCGATTTGTTTCAGAATGGCAAAAGTACCTAGTGAGCGACGGCTTTCATCAGGATCAAAAAAGGTATATACCGCTGAAATACCATCATCGAGTGGATCACAGGTAGATACACTGATCAGTTGCTCATCCAACCATAGCTCTAAAAAGAAGCTGTCAGTGCAGCTATTAATTAAAAATTTTTCAAATTGATCTTGGCTAGGTGGGTACATATCACCATCAGCATGTCGTTCATTGATGTAGCGTTCATACAAGGCATAATGCATTGCATCGGCATCTTGAGGACGGCAAATTTTCACCGTTAAATCTTGATTCCGTTTCCACGCTTTTTTTTGCACGCTGTTCATTTGAAATTCATGAACAGGAACGCGAGAGGATAAACATTGACGACAAAGATGACATTCAGGGCGGTAGACAAAATCCCCACTACGACGAAAACCCATGCGGGAAAGTTCAGATAACGTGACCACATCAATACGATGGACAGGATCAAGAAAGACCATCCGGGCAGATTTATTTTCTAAGTAGCTACAATCATGCGGAGGCGTGATGTAGTACTGTAATTCGTTCAACAGGGACTTCGGTTGATAGGAATTCATCGTAATATCCCTCTTTTATTGTCATGCGCTGAGACTTGCCCATTGCGCTATTGTTTTACTTGAAAATACACTGTCCTGATACTTTTTCCAATCGATAGAGGGTTGTTTCACAACATCTTGTAACGAATTAAGGTATTGTTGGCGAGAAAGTGTACTCGCACCTAAGCTTAAGAGGTGATCGTTGACTAATTGGCAATCAATCCATGGTAGTTGATTCTCTTCCCCAATAAGCATTAAGGTGTAAAACGCCATTTTAGAGACATCTGTTCGTGTACTAAACATAGACTCGCCAAAGCAGCCATGACCAATATTAACGCCATAGAGGCCACCGACAACGATCTCGTTTTCCCAAACTTCAATGCTATAAGCATAGCCTGCGTCAAACAGCGCAGAATATCCCTGAATAATATCTTCTGAAATCCATGTTTCATTGGCATAACTACGCGGCAGTGAACATGAGCGAATCACAGTTTCAAACGCATGATTAATGGTGATCTTATAGTCCATTTTTTTCATGCTGCGTAATAACGATTTGCTCGGATGATAGTCCTGCGGTCGAATAATGCAGCGGGGTTCAGGACACCACCAACAAATCGGATCACCTTCACTGAACCATGGGAAAAGACCGTGACTATAGGCTTCAAACAGTGTGGAAGGGGAGAGGTCAGCACCGATGCAAATTAAGCCTTCACCTTCGGGATCGCATTCAACTGGATCGGGGAAAGTAAATTCAGAAGGAGGGAGTATCGGCATGCCAAGCTTCTTATTGAGGTACACGGATATTTATCATACATAAAAAAGCCGACCATTAGGTCGGCTAATTTTTTAAAACTATTTAGCTAAGCAAATGACTTAAGCAAAAGATTATTCGCCGAGTGCATCAAGGTATTTTTCAGCATCGAGTGCAGCCATACAGCCTGAACCTGCAGAAGTAATCGCTTGACGGTAGATACTATCGGCAATATCACCCGCAGCAAATACGCCTGGAATAGACGTTTGTGTTGCGTTGCCTGCGGTGCCACTTTGAACTTGGATGTAGCCATCACGTAAGTTCAATTGACCTTCAAAAATACCGCTATTTGGTTTGTGACCAATCGCCACGAACATACCAGTGACATCAACGTTTTGAGTTGAATCATCTTGCGTAGATTTAATACGTACAGAAGTCACACCGGTGTTATCGCCAATGACTTCATCCACTTGGTGATTCCAGATAATACTGATTTTACCTTCTTTTTCTTTTGCAAAAAGATGATCTTGAAGGATTTTTTCTGAACGTAAAGTGTCACGACGGTGTACTAGAGTGACATGAGAAGCAATGTTTGAAAGATACAGCGCTTCTTCCACAGCAGTATTACCGCCGCCGACAACCATGACTTTTTGGTTTTTGTAGAAGAAGCCGTCACATGTTGCACATGCGCTCACGCCTTGACCCATGAAAGCAGCTTCTGATTCAAGACCTAAATATTGTGCAGTTGCACCTGTACAAATAATCAATGCATCACAAGTAAACTCTTCCATATCGCCTTTAAGCACGAACGGACGAACATTGAGGTCCACTTCGTTGATATGGTCATACACAATTTCTGTACCAAAACGTTCAGCATGAGCTTGCATTTGTTCCATTAGGGCTGGGCCTGTTAAACCTTCTGCACCACCTGGCCAGTTGTCTACTTCTGTCGTTGTAGTCAATTGACCGCCTAATTGAATACCTGCGATGAGTGTCGGTTTCAGGTTCGCACGGGCAGCGTATACCGCAGCGCTATAACCTGCAGGACCAGAACCTAAAATAATTAGACGTGAGTGACGAGCGCTCATCCGTAGAATCCTTTTTTTATATGATAATTTGTGGAATTATACGTCAAAGTTTGAAACGATTGTGTGAGATTAAAGTCGATATTATTGATCATCAAAATCGTTTTGAGCTATATAGAATAAAGTTAACAACTATACTTAAATTATCTTGCATCTTTTTTATTGAACAGGTGCATAATAACAGGTTTAGATTCAGCCCATTTTTGTTGTGGGTAATGACAAAAACATTCATGAAGAATTGGTTACAGGAACGTATATGACAGCGGTGTCGGGTGCATATGCACAGCGCTTAATAATGACATTATTCCTTGTTTCATTTGGGATATATCTGTTCCTTGCAACAGTCACATATACGCCATTTGATCCGGGATGGATGCATTTATCCAGTGATACTCAGCAAGTTTCAAATGCCAGCGGCGTCGCAGGCGCATGGATCGCTGACTTACTCTATGGATTTTTAGGTTGGGCAAGTCTGCTGATACCTGTCTATTTATTTCTCGAAGCAATTCAAGTATGGTGGCCACGTAGTTTTCTAAACCGTCCATTTCGCTATGCCGCTCAGTTCTTTATTTTACTGGCAACTTCAAGTTTACTTTTCCTGTTTTGGAATGTTCCCGAAGATACTTTAGAAAATGCATCGGGCGGGATCATTGGTTATGAACTGGGTCAAAGTCTTGAACAAATTTTAACGGTCTATGGTGCCGCAGTATTTCTCATTGCATTTTGGATCATGTTGTTCACTTTGGCCTTTGGTATCAAGTGGAATAAGACATGGGCAACCATGAAATCGACACCGGCTTATCTCCAAGATTTGTTCTATCGCAATGTCCCTGAAGGAGATACTGCTTTTGACCGTACCGTACCATCTACTAAAAAAGAGAGTGCTGCTGCGCATGCATCAAAAGTGATTGCACCAGTCACACCCGCCCATGAGCATCATGCTGTAGAGGTTGACCCTGTAGTACGTGATCGTGTTGCTGAGCGTTTATTTGATGATATTGCTGATAAAGAATGGGCAGACAAAGAAGGCAATGCACAGCATTTATCTAAGGTAAATTCGCCGGAGACTGCTACACCATCCGATGAAGATTTTGAACATACTTTGGCGAAAGTGCGTCAGCTTGAGCAAGATCAACAACGTGTTGTTGCGACAGGAGAGGTTTGGCGTGCCTTGCATTCAAATGATGACCAACGGCACAAACAAGATATTGATGCTTTACTGAAAGCTGCAGAAGAAGAGCAGCCTGCCAATCAAACTGAATATTTCAACAAAGCAGCGGATGTGCATTCGACTTCTCCGACAGAAGCGGTGCAACCTGCTAAAAAATCAGTGGATTGGGATGATGATGAAATCTTCGATGAGCTGTTAGCGGCTGTCCCGAATGGTAAAACAGCGACGGATGTGCATAGCCCATTTAATACATCGCAAAATGAAAGTCTAGCAACGCATTCAAATGAATTTGCTACAGGTGCTGATGCAACCGTTGCAGGTATAAGTGTAGCTGCTGCACAGATTGCACCGCTGAGCACACCGAAAAATATCAGTGTTGAAACTGAATTTAATGATCTCGATGATTTGCTGGTTGAAGAAGCAGAGCGAGCGATAGAACAGGCACAGCCAGTTCGTACAACCAGTAGTTATGCGCAATCTACGCCTTTGGTTCGTGCTGAAATCAATACACAGCCGCAGACTTTTGTATCTGATGATGAAAAAGCCTTAATCAGCTCGAATAAAGATGCCTTCCGTGAAGTGTGGCAAGAAACGGCGGGCAAACCAGAAGACATCGATTTAGATCTCGAAGATGATTTTGACTTTGATGCGCCTTTAACCGATGCTTCTGGTCGTCCAATGTCACGTGCGATGCAAGTGGCACAAAAACGCTTGGATTTACCGACTTTGCCGGGCTTGGAAATCTTAGATCCTGTAGATCCGAACAAGAAAGTCAATTTCACTGCAGAGCAATTGTCTCGCTTGTCTGAACTTTTAGAAATTAAACTGCAAGAGTTTAATGTCAAAGCCAAAGTTGTAGAGGCACAGCCGGGACCAGTCGTAACACGTTTTGAACTTGATTTAGCACCTGGTGTGAAAGCGTCGAAAGTGACCAATATTTCACGTGACTTGGCGCGTTCGATGTCTATGGCCTCTGTGCGTGTGGTGGAAGTCATTCCGGGTAAACCGTATATCGGGATTGAAGTTCCGAATAGTTCACGTGAAATGGTTCGTCTCATTGAACTGTTAGAAACGCCGGCATACCGTGATCCAAATGCCTTACTTAGTATGGCGATGGGTAAAGACATTTCCGGTAATCCTGTCTTGGCCGATTTGGCGAAAGCACCGCATATGTTGGTGGCAGGTACTACGGGTTCTGGTAAGTCAGTCGCAGTAAATGCCATGTTGTTGTCGATGTTGTTGAAATATACACCTGAGCAACTGCGTCTCATCATGATTGACCCGAAACAGTTGGAACTTGCCAACTATAATGATATTCCACATTTATTAACGCCTGTCGTAACCGACATGAAAGATGCGGTGAGTGCATTGAACTGGTGTGTGAATGAAATGGAGCGACGTTATAAGCTGATGTCCTTGATGAAAGTACGTAAGCTGACTGACTTTAACCGCAAAATTGAAGAAGCAATGGCCAATGGTGAAGATCTCATCGATCCAACTTGGAAGCCAGATGACTCTGCAACGCAAAGTCGTGCGCCACGTTTGCAGCCGATGCCGTTGATCGTAATTGTTGCTGACGAATTTGCCGACATGATCATGCAAGTGGGTAAAAAAGCCGAAGAAATGATTACCCGTCTGGCACAAAAATCACGTGCGGCAGGGATTCATTTGCTGTTGGCGACGCAGCGTCCAACCGTAGATGTGGTAACAGGTTTGATCAAAGCCAATATTCCAACGCGTGCTGCGCTACGTGTTAACAGTAAACTGGATTCACGTACTATCTTAGATGCTGGTGGTGCGGAAGACTTACTGGGTCATGGTGATATGTTGTTCCTCGGACCGGGTAAAATTGAGCCTGAACGAGTACATGGCGCGTTTATTTCAGACGATGAAGTGAACCGTATTTGTGATGCATGGCGTGAGCGCGGTGAACCGAATTATGTCGATGAAATCCTCACGCCTTATGATGAAGAGCCGACATCTCGCGGTTTTGAAGATAGTGATGGTGGATCAGACCGTGATGCGCTGTATGATCAATGTGTTAGTTTCGTTTTGGAAACTCGTAAAGCTTCTACTTCTTCGCTGCAACGTAAATTTAGCCTCGGTTATAACCGTGCTGCACGTATCATCGACCAAATGGAAGAAAATGGTATCGTAAGTAGTATGGGGCCAAATGGTAAACGAGATATCTTGGTCTAAGTTCTAAAACAAAAAACCTGCTTCGGCAGGTTTTTTTATTTTTAGATTGAGAACTCATCTTGGTAGAACATGCACTGGGCCAGTTCGATAAAGGCTTTGCAGGCAGGGCTCATGAGTTTTTGATTTTTTACCGCGAGTCCAATTTGCCGTTGGGTATTTGGAAAGAGTGGACGTTTGACCACATGTGGATGCAATGCCAACAGCTCAGCAGGCATCGCCATATCTGCAACGATAGCAATCCCTTCCTGTAAATTCACCATATTTAAAATGGTTAACAGTTGCGACATTTGATAGGTAATTTTAGGTTGTATGTGGTGTTGTTTAAGCAGTTTTTCCACATGGGACTGGCTGCCTGCACGGGTCATAATAAAGGGGTAGTTTTGTAGGTCTTGGATATTTAAATGGCTGTGTTTGGAAACTGAATAACTATCTGGAATCAAGGCAATGAAAATGTCTTGAATTAACGGGAAGGTGAACAGCTGCGGCTTGGGGAGTACGGCAAAACCAACATCAATCTGACGTTCAGAAATCCAACGAGACACTTCTGCATCAGTACCTTCTTCGACATAGATTTCAATGTGTGGATAGCGCTCTCTATATGCCTTTAATAGCTCTGGAAGTAGATGAATCGAACTAGAAGAACCAAAAGAGCCAATTCTTAAAGTTCCTTGTTGGATACCATGAGCTGCATTTACTTCCTGCTGCATGATTTGCGTTGTATTGAGTACTTCCTTTGCGTGTAGTAGAAGTTGTTGGCCGATATGTGTTAGGGCAATAGCGCCTTGCTCACGGCTAAATAAGCTGACATTCCAATGTTGCTCTAAACACTTTAGGGCATGAGAGACAGCTGACTGAGTAATTCCCAGCTGTCGAGCAGCGAGAGTAAAGCTTTGTTGTTCTGCGACTTTAATAAAAATTTCAAGCTGAGAAAATGTCATTGCCATGAGTAATTACTCATTTTGTTATGAGTCTAGATGAGGATTATATTGTGCTACATAAATGGTTAAAGATGAAATAGCTACTTTATTTCAAGGCGTACAGCATGAATATCGTCGTCGCATTGTTTCCCCTCGTTGCATTAATCGCGATGGGCTATGTGCTTAAATACACACAGTTTGTTCAGGATGAATTTTGGGCAAATTCAGAAAAACTTAATTACTACGTTTTATTTCCTGTGCTGCTTTTTTTGAATGTATCAGCCGTGCAATTGGATATGAACACCGTTTCACGAATGTTGACAGTACTGGTTGCGGGCACCTGTTTGATCAGCATTGTGTTGTGGGGGATCAAGCAGTTTATGCATATCCCCGTGCAGCGTTTTGGCGTGTATATCCAAAGTCATATCCGTTTTAATACCTATATTGGTTTATCCCTTATGGGCGCTTTATTTGGCTCCACAGGCATGCAGATGTTTGCCATGTTAATTGCCGTTGCAGTGCCCTTAGTCAATATTATTTCAGTATTGGCCTTTTCAAATTTAAGTGTGAAGCAATTGGGGCAGACCTGTCAGTCCATCGCAAAAAATCCCTTAATTTTAGGCTGTGTGGTAGGGGTGTTGTTTAAGTTATCAGGCTTGAGTCTATTTAAAGGCTTACCTGAATTATTAAAAATATTGGCAGCCATGAGTTTACCGCTCGGACTACTTTCTGTTGGGGCAGCATTACAGTTTCAGCAAATGCGCGCCGATCTGCGTCGTTTAAGTTTTAATACGATAGGGCGTCTCATGTTAATGCCATGTATTGCTTATCTATTGAGTACTTGGATGGGTCTGACTGATTTTGAGCGAATGATTTTAGTGGTCTTTTTTGCTTTGCCAACTGCATCATCGTCTTATATTTTGACACGCTATTATCAAGGTGATTCACAACTGATGGCGGCCATTATTAGTGTACAAACCATTGGTTTTGGCTTGATGTTTCCATTGCTCATGTTGACTATGCATTGATTATGATGATATTCAATAATGCTAATTTTAAATCAGATAAAAAAAGCCCGCATGATGCGGGCTTTTTTTTTGTTACTCGAAATTAAGCAAATTTTGCCAATACTTCGAGGAAACCTGCGCTTTGACGTGGATATTGAGCAATCACGTCATGAATACGCTGACCTTCAGGATTAGTTGCGTTCACATCACGGCCATCGGCAACGAATTGAGTCAAAAGACGCTCATAGTCATTTGGACGCATATGTTTGAAAGCATGGTAAAGCACGTGAAAGTCGCCATTCACTCCTTCAGGAGGAAGCTGAGTAAGGTAGGCAAATACACGCTCATCTGACCATTCTTCGTTGAACGTTGCTGGCTGAGATAATGCCATCGCAATCTCCTTGCTGGTTTAAAAATACATAAAGGCAAAAATGAGTACGCAAGTAAAATGGTTTTATTCGCCATCTCTAAGTTAAGTGACTCATTTTTTGGTTGGATCAAAAGTTATTTTTTTATCCCGTTTACTCGAAGCAAAGCTTTTGATCTAACAAAGGAATAAAACTAATCCAGCCCACTCGAAGCAAAGCTTCTCATCTTGCGGCTGGGTAAAGCAGCGCTTTACTGATCCAGCCTCACATTTTGCCTTGATTCAATTTACTTGGCTAATCAGAATTCAGATTAACGTTCTTCAGGCAAATTGATATTCATTTCAAGCATTTCAATATTCGCTTCAGAACGAACAGACATTTGAATATGTTGCTCATCTACACCACGAACATAGCGGTTTACTACTTGCATGATTTCTTTTTTCATCATGTCAATCTTGTCTTGGCTGAGGCGTTTACCTAAACCATTTTCAGATGCCACGATGACTTTTAAACGGTCTTTTGCCGTTTGTGCGCTTGACGGTTTCTCGTCGCTGCTAAAAAGTTTGCTCCAGAATCCTGCCATGATTACGCTCCAAATAGACGTGCTAACCAACCCTTAGGTTTTACCGTAATATGACGGTAAGGGCGCTCTTCACCAAGGAAACGTGCAACAAGGTCATCATACGCTTGGCCAGCCGCTTCTTCTGTAAACAGAATCACTGGTTTACCTTCGTTCGATGCTTGTAAAACGCTTTTACATTCAGGAATAACACCTAAAGTCGGTACGCGTAAAATATCTTTTGAAATGTCATCAATCGTCAACATCTCTTGTTTATCCGCACGTTCTGGATTGAAACGTGTAATACAGAGATGCTTACGGATACGACCTTCGTTTTGTTCTACTTTTTTGGTTTTGCTGTCGAGCATACCAATAATACGGTCAGAGTCACGTACCGAAGAAATTTCTGGGTTCGTCACAATGATCGCTTCATCAGCATGATACATTGCTAAAATTGCACCACGTTCGATACCCGCAGGTGAGTCACAAATAATGTAATCAAACTCTTGAGAAAGTTCGTCCATTACACGAGCTACACCTTCATCTGTTAACGCGTCTTTATCACGTGTTTGAGATGCTGGCAAAATGTAGAGATTTTCAATATCTTTATCGCGAATAAGCGCTTGTTGTAATCGAGCTTCGTTATTCAATACATTTACAAAGTCATATACAACGCGGCGTTCACAGCCCATGATCAAGTCAAGGTTACGTAAACCCACATCAAAGTCGATCACAACAGTTTTGTGGCCGCGAAGGGCTAAACCTGTTGCAAAAGATGCGCTTGTAGTTGTTTTACCTACGCCACCTTTACCTGATGTTACGACAACAATTTTCGCCACCGAATCCACTCCTGTTATGGTTTAAATCCCCTTTTTTAATTAGGGGTTTGGTGATTATTTATACATTAAAATTGCAAAGCTTCAAATACTAGCTCTTGCTGGTCATTCAAATAAATATGTACTGGCTGTTTGACCACATGAGGCGGAATATCATCAGCGACACAGTAAGTCCCTGCTATTGAAACCAATTCAGCTTCTAATGAATGGCAGAAAATACGTGCAGCCGTGTTCCCACCAGCTCCGGCAATGACTCTACCACGAGCACTACCATAAATATGTATATTTCCTGAAGCAATTACTTCTGAACCGCTATTAATCCCAGCATTAATAATGATATCGCCATGGTCTTGGACTAAACATTGACCTGTACGCAAGATTTCATTGTGATAAGACGTGGCATGACGAATAGTCGGTACTTCGACTGCAGCAATTTTATCTTCGGTTTTTTCTTCTGTAGGTGCGGGTTCTTCAACCACTTGTTCGCGTGTCGGTTTAACTTGTTGTAGTTTGCGATCCGCAGGAACCACGGGAAATTGGATAGCACGCGCTTGGTCAGATAGTGGACCTTCAGTGACACCAATTGGTTGGATTTCAATACTAATAAGCAGTTGAATCAGTGCAATTAGTTCTTGATCAACCGTACTCTCAATCACGGCTAATGTTCCGGGTGGAAAAGCCTTTTGGAACATTGGAGTAAGTTGCTGGCGGATCGCATCATGATCATTGGTATCGAGGTGAATGCGAATCGCATTGACCATTTTGCCTTTTATCCGTATATCAGCCATATTGAATCCTTGAGACTTCTAACTATTACTTTTGTGCCGAAGTAGTTATGTTGTAAATAGAGCAAATCCTAGAACAATTTGCATGAATACTCTAGCGGAGTTCGCAATTATTTTTGACTAAGTGTTTATTCTGTAGCTTGGTCCTGCTCCTGCATAATCTGCTGCCACTGTTTTACTTTCACTTGCTTACGAATAGCCTCTAGACTTTCAAAAACCGCAGAGCGAACCAACTCATCCAGCTGGGCATTATTTTCGACTTCAATACGGCTAACACGCTGTGAAATGTCTAAATATAGATTGGGTTTTTGAGCCGTCGATGTATTGGGATAAGCCAACGGGGAAATTAAACCTTGGGTAATATTTTCACCCAAACGTTGCCCGATACTTTGAATCTGCTGTTCAATGCGGCTGCCAACGATTGGCACTAAGCGCAATAGCTGCGTGAGTTCTGGAGTGTCTTCGATGGCCTGACTGACAATCTGTCCGACATTTTTGGCAATCAATTCACGTTCAGCACGGAGTTCTTTGCTTAAATTTTCTTGCAAAATTTCGGCTAAGACTTGGGTGAATAATTCGCGGTGATGCTGAACGACATTGCTAATCAAATCTTTATGTGTGGTACTGGAGTTTAACTCATGTCTAACTCCATCGAGTACGGTGAGTACCACTCGATCAGACAATTCTTCCATCACCACACGATAATAAAACAAAGCTTTCTTTTGCCATGCTGATGGCACGATCTGATAACCCATTTCATATAGTCGATATGCAATCACGCCCGCGCGAAATAAACGCAGGAAACGTAAATGCGGCACAATGGCTAAAATTTCGTACCAATGAATAAACGGGAAGAAGAACCAGCGCTGATGGTGCTTGTTGATGATGGCAATCGCCCAACGCACCAACAGTTCTACAATCAAAAAGATAATGAACCACGCTTCGGTGGTAATCACCCATGGATGTAAATGTTCACGGTAAAAACTCAGCACATCGGGCAGGTGGATACTGTTAAAGAACCAACTGCCTAGATTGCTCATGAGGAAAAAGTTCATGCATAGGCAGAACAAGTTAAAAACAATAATAAACACCATGAATATGTCATAAATCAAAAACAGTTTGAATGACCAACTGTTTGGATTGACATGATGATATTTAGATTTCTTGTTTTGCGGCATGCTGTTCTGCGACATAAAACTTCTTCTTAATTATTCAGTAACTGAGTATTTAGCTTTCATACGAGTAATGAGTTGGTCTTTCTCCGTCCACAGCTCATCTACCCAATGCTGAAATTTTTCACGGAATTCTGCATCATCTTCATAGTTGCCGCCATGCACCCACGTTGGAATTTCAATTTTACGTAAATCCACGGCGATACGCGGAACTTCACCGAGCCAAAATTCGCCATAACCTGGTGCACCATTTGGATAGACGATGGTCATATCCACGAGAGCATCAACTTGATCCCCTAAAATATTGAGTGCCAGTGCTAAACCACCCGCTTTCGGCTTAAGAAGGTTTTGATACGGTGATTGCTGCTGCGCATGTTTTTCAGGGGTAAAGCGAGTGCCTTCCAAATAGTTCAGCAGGGTAAAAGGCTGGCTCAATAACTGTTCACAAGATTTACGCGCTTCTTCCATATCTCGATATTTAAGTTCAGGATTTTTCGCGATTTGTTCTTTGCTGTGTCGTTTCATCATTGGAAAGCCTAAAATTTTAAAAGCTTGTCCAACAAATGGAATGAAAATGAGTTCCCATTTGGTAAAGAAACGCGTCAGTGGCATACGGGTTAAACCAAAATATTGGTTAACTGTTGTATCGACCCAACTCTGATGGTTACAGGTCATGAGATAGTGACCCTGCAAATTTAAGTCGAGGCCTTCATCGATGGTGATATCCCATTTTGTGTTGGGTAAAACGTGATCAATTAACCAGTTATTGACCGTGAGCCAACTGTTGGTAATTTTTATGTTGGTTTCATCAACCTTTTTTGATTTTTTAAAGAGTTTGGTTAGACCAAGGGCAAGTACAGGAGGACCATGGAAAAAAGTACTGCCTGTTATAACTGAACCAACGGTAAGTCCTTTGCTAATTTTTTTTAGTGTCGGTTGCTTATTTGTTTGAGATGACATATAAAAAGTCCTAGCGGAAATTGTCCAAATAATGATTGATTCTAATAAATATAGTTCGAGTTGATTAAATAAAAAAGGGCATCTGCAGAACTGTGAAGAAATTGTGATGGAATTAACAAATAAATCTCGTATTCATATTACAAATTGTAACTAAACGTTTTATTATTAACAAAAAATCAATGGTTCAGCCATTTGTTTTACTTCATCATTTCAACCATACAACAAAACACAAAGAAGGAGGCATGCAATGCGTGCACTAGTGATTTCGGCAGTAGTTGGGGCAATGGCACTTACTGGTTGTCAAAACATGGAATATGACAAAGCAGCAATCGGTACTGGTCTAGGTGCTCTTTTAGGCGCTGGTATTGCTTATTCTAATGCTGATAAAGACAAAATGGGTCAAGCAGCTGCAATTGGTGCTGTAGTTGGTGGTGGTGCTGGTCTTCTTCTTGATAAGAAAGAAAAACGTCTTAAACAAGAATTGGCTGGTACTGGTGTTGACGTAGGTCGTAATCCAGATGGTTCTATCAACCTTGTTATGCCATCAGTAACTTTCGCAACTAACTCTTCAACTATTCAATCTCAGTTCCAATCTGCATTGAATGACGTTGCTAAAGTATTGCGTGAAGACGGTACTGCAAACAAACTTGCAATCGTTGTACACGGTCACACAGACAACACTGGTACTGATGCGATTAACAACCCACTTTCTCAGAACCGTGCAAACTCAGTGAAAAACTACCTAGCGTCTCAAGGTATTTCTTCAACTCGTATTACTGCACGTGGTTACGGTTCAACTTCTCCAGTAGCGGATAACTCAACTGCTGCAGGTCGTGAACAAAACCGTCGCGTAGAAATCTCAGTTTACGAAACTAAATAAGTTTTAGTTTGAAACGAAAGGCCACCCTCGGGTGGCTTTTTTTATGGCATTTTTAATGACCGATAAAATACATTTTGCATTAGGCAAGATCGTTTCAGATGACTATAATCATCCTCGAATTAATAAGAGGAAAGACTATGTCACTGGCAAGTCAGTTGAACGACAAGCAACTTGAAGCAATGAAATACACTCAAGGACCCTTGTTAGTACTTGCAGGGGCAGGTTCAGGCAAAACATCGGTGATTACCCGTAAAATTGCCTATTTGGTGAAGCATTGTGGTATTCCTGCGCACCGTATCACCGCGATGACCTTTACCAATAAGGCCGCGCGAGAAATGAAAGAGCGTGTGACAAAGCTGATGAGCCGTGAAGAGGCAAAAGGGCTGTCGGTTTCTACCTTCCATAACTTCGGGCTAAACATGCTTCGTTTGGAATTAAAAAATACACCGCTAAAAAATAACTTTTCAATTTTAGATGCAGATGACTGCAAACGCATTTTGATGGATTTAATGCATCGTGACAATTTGTCGGGTGCAGAAAGTAAAGAGCTGATTGCCAAAGCCATGAAAATGATTTCAGATTGGAAAAATGATCTGATACCACCTGAGCAAGCGCACACCACCTGTGAAACAGCAGAAGATGTTCAGTTTGCACATCTGTATCAACTGTATGAGCGTAATTTACGTGCCTACAATGCTGTGGATTTTGATGATTTGATTGTCATGCCGACGCGCTTATTACAAGAAAATGCAGAAGTGCGTGATCGTTGGCAGAATCGAATCCGCTATTTATTGGTCGACGAATATCAAGATACCAACACCGCGCAATATATTTTGGTGAAATTACTCGTGGGTGTCATGGGACAGTTCACCGCGGTAGGTGATGATGACCAATCGATTTATGCATGGCGTGGTGCTAAGCCTGAGAATATGGCTTTATTGAAGGAAGATTTCCGTAATCTGAAAGTGATTAAGCTTGAGCAAAACTATCGCTCGACCAGTCGTATTTTAAAAGCTGCCAATACAGTTATTGGCAATAACCCACATATTTTCGATAAAAAGCTTTGGTCAGATAAAGGCCATGGTGAAGTGATCCGCGTGATTACTTGTCGTAATGACGATGATGAATCAGAACGCGTCGTAAAAGACTTGATTACGCACAAACTGATGAACGGTAAAAATTGGAAAGACTACGCCATTTTATACCGTGGTAATTTCCAAGCGCGTGCTCTAGAGACACAGCTACGCCAAATGCAGATCCCGTATAAATTATCGGGTGGTCAGTCTTTCTTCGCTCGTGCTGAAATTAAGGACTTGATGAGCTACTTACGTTTGATCATCAACCCTGAAGATGACAGTGCATTTTTACGAATTATTAATACGCCAAAACGTGCGATTGGTCCTGTGACTTTGGAAAAGCTTGGCTTATTTGCGCAGGAAAGTAATTTATCCTTACTCAGTGCAGCAGGTGACCAGCGCTTAAGCATGGCGATTCCGAAAAAAGCCACAACCCAATTGGCCGAATTTGCGGACTTTATTTCGACCTTTACTCGTGAATTATTAGAAGATGATGAACCTGTTCCGATCATTCGTCGCATGATGATTGAAGCAGGTTATATCGACTATGTTAAAGAGTCTGCTGCTACACCTGCGCAGGAAAAAATCAAGCTGGATAATATTGAAGTGCTATATAGCAGTATTCAAAGTTTGATTAACCGTGCAGAAGATGTCGATGAAAAGAACATTGAAAGTGTGATTCGTAAGATGGTGCTGCTCGATATGTTAGAACAGCAACAAGAAGAAGAAGACACCGACAAAGTCAATTTGTTAACACTCCACGCGTCGAAAGGTCTGGAATTTCCATTCGTTTACTTGATTGGTCTGGAAGAAGAAATTCTACCGCATAAAAACTCCATTGCTGCCGACACGGTTGAGGAAGAACGTCGACTGATGTATGTGGGGATTACTCGTGCACGTCAAGGTTTAACCATGACTCTTGCAGAGCAGCGTAAAGCCGGTGGTCAAATGCGACAAATGACACCAAGCCGTTTCTTGGACGAACTGCCACAAGATGAATTGGAGTGGTTAGGGCGCAAGAAAAAGCTGGCAGGGGATATCGATCCTAAACAGCAAGCACAGCATTATTTAGAAAATTTACGCGCGCTGATTAAGCGTTAAAGCTTAATGCGTAGAATATTTTATTTATTTTTTGAAATTCGTTTTATTGAAACAGGAATGAACCATGAAAGTTCAAGTTAAAGTTCTCGACACACGTTTAGGTACGGAATGGCCAATGCCAACTTATGCCACAGCAGGTTCGGCAGGTCTTGATCTCCGTGCATGTGTAGAAGAAACCACCGTAATTGAACCGGGTCAAACTGTTCTGGTAAAAACAGGCCTATCGATTTATATCGAAGACACTAACTTTGCAGGTTTAATTCTGCCACGTTCAGGCTTAGGTCATAAACACGGAATCGTGTTGGGTAACTTGGTCGGTTTGATTGATTCAGACTACCAAGGTGAATTGATGGTATCTGTTTGGAACCGTAGCCAAACGGCATTTAGCCTAGAGCCGGGTGAGCGTTTAGCACAATATGTTTTAGTGCCAGTTGTACAAGCTCAGTTTGATATTGTGGATGAGTTTGAAGCCACTGAACGAGGAGCAGGCGGTTTTGGTCATACAGGTAAAAACTAATCAGCGCAAGACTTTTGCTCCAGTGTGTTGACAAGTAAATGCCTAAAATCAAGTAGCGAATAAAAACCATCCTCGTGATGGTTTTTATTTATATCATTTTATTTAAATTTTAATTTATTCAAATTCAAATCTATATTTAGAGTATTTTGGATCTTATCAAGATTTTTAATTCTGATGAGTTTACTTGGTTTATATTTTAGGGGTGAGGGTAAAGAATAATTAGAATTTTGTGTATTGGTTTAAATTTGATCGATTTACTATATTTATACACATTTGAATAAATAATCAAAAATATTTGAAAAGTAAAATATTTAAGACTAAATGATAAATTGATATTTTTATTAATGTAAGGTATTGATTTAATTTTAAAAATAAATTAGTGGATAAATGTGAGTGTAATTTTTAGATCAGTATTTAAATATTATTAATTGATTGTTAACTAAATTTGTTATAAAAAAAAGCTACATTTTTTTCAGAATTTTATCCTTTAATTAAAAGCTTAAATTCTCATTAGAGTTTTAGATTTTTTAATTAATAAAGATGTAATTAGAAGAACATAGTATGGGTTCACTGTTTAATCACTTTCCGCAACATATTTTTCGTGCATATGACATTCGCGGGAAAATATCGCTCTTAAATGCTGATTTAGTTCAGTCAATTGCTTGTGGCTTAGTCAAACAATATTTAGATGTAGGGCAAAAGAGACTTGCTATTGGCTATGATGCGCGTTTAACCAGTCCAACCTATGCAAAAATAATTCAAAAAGTCTGCCATGAGGCTGGCCTTGAAGCGGAAATTATTGGCTGCTGCTCAAGCCCGATGTTGTATTTTATTGCGGGACAATTTCAAGGCAATGGCATTATGGTGACGGCGAGCCATAATCCTAAATCAGATAATGGTATCAAATGGATTATCAAAGGTGAGCCACCTTGTCCGGAGATGATTCAACATGTTGCCGTTGAAGCACGAAATTGTTTCTCATCGGAACGTGTGCACTTGATGACTGAACTTGAGCCACACGAAATCAAACCTGAATATTGTTTGGCTTATCAGAAATTTATTTTAGATGACATTCATTTACAGCAACCGCTTAAAGTTGTGATCGATGGCATGCATGGTTCAGCTGGGCATTGTGCAGCATTATTATTAAATAAATTAGGCTGTGAAGTTTTGGCATTACGTTGCCAAGCTGATGGACATTTCCCTGATCATGCTCCAGATCCATCACAGCTCAAACATTTAACTCACCTTCGCCAAGCTATAAAGCAACAACAAGCCGATATTGGCATTGCTTTAGATGGTGATGGTGATCGTTTAGTGCTGATTGATGAATCTGGCAAAGTCGTTTCTGCAGATCGATTATTGTGTTTATTTGCTGAAATTTGTTTGACTCAAACACCACATGCAGAAGTGGTATTTGATGTGAAATGTTCAACAATGATTCGAGATACCGTGTGCGATTTAGATGCGCAGCCTGTCATGATTCGAACGGGCAGTAGTTTCTTGCGAAAATATATTTCCCAATCTAAAGGCAAAGCGGTTTTTGGCGGAGAGTACGCAGGGCATTATGTTTTTAATGACGGCCGTGGCGGCGGTTATGACGATGGTCTATATGCTGCCTTAAGGGTATTAGAATATATTCAAGCTCAGGGACTGACATTGTCAGAAGCTTTGGCGAAATATCCGGAGCGCTTTAGTACCGAAGATTTATATGTCAGTACGCATCAGCATGATCCAGCGGAAGTTTTAAAGCAGGTTGAAGCCAATTCTACGCGAATTCTGGCACAAATCAGTAAAATTGATGGAATACGCCTTGATTTTGATGATGGATTTGGCATCATTCGAGCATCGAATACAGGTGAGTATTTCACTTTACGCTTTGATGCCAACTCATCAGCACGCTTAAAAGAAATACGAGATCTGTTTGTTTCCATGTTAGTTGAGCACTATCCAGACATTGCTCATGACATTCCAGATGCTCAATAAGGAGAGGCAAATGCCACATCAACATACTGGCATCGACAAAGCACAAATCCTGACGGAAGCTTTGCCGTATATTCAACGTTTTGCGGGTAAGACGCTGGTAGTGAAGTATGGTGGTAATGCCATGACCGATCCTGAGCTTGAGAGCTCATTTGCACGTGATATCGTGCTGCTGAAAACGGTTGGTTTAAATCCGATTGTGGTTCATGGCGGTGGTCCACAAGTGGATTCATTCCTCAAACAATTAGGCCGTGAGTCTGATCGTATCGACGGTATGCGCGTGACTGATCCTGCAACGATGGAAGTTGTCGAGATGGTCTTGGGCGGCAGCGTGAACAAATCGATTGTGAACTTAATCAATAAACACGGTGGCCGTGCGATTGGTTTAACCGGTAAAGATGGTAATTTGATCCGTGCGCAAAAATTATTGATGGAAAAAACTGCCGAAGATGGTTCAGTAAAACAGATTGATTTAGGTCTAGTTGGCGAAGTGGTTGGTGTGAAAACTGACGTACTTGAAATGTTTACCCAAAGCGATTTTATTCCTGTGATTGCACCATTAGGTGTAGACGAAGACGGCAATACCTATAACATCAATGCTGACTTGGTTGCAGGTAAAGTGGCGGAAGCATTGGGTGCGGAAAAGCTAATTCTATTGACCAATATCACGGGTGTTTTAGACGAAAATAAAAATCTGCTGACTGGGTTAACCACCCAAGAAGTTGATCGTTTGATTGAAACTGGCGTGATTTACGGCGGCATGATTCCGAAAGTTGGCTGTGCATTAGATGCAGTCAAAGGTGGCGTAATCAGCGCACATATTGTTGATGGTCGTGTACCTCATGCAACATTACTTGAAATCTTTACGGATCATGGTGTGGGTACATTAATCACCAATCGAACCAATGTGAAAAAAGCTTAAGATATTTAGCATTTTTTGATATAAAAAAGCCTCTTTTGAGGCTTTTTTATTATTTATCAGTTGGCTAAGTAACTTTTGAAAAGATCAAATAATGTATTTGCCCTGTTGGATTATAAAAACTCCTACAATGGCGCCGATTTTAGATTTACAACAACTAAAACTGTCATGCACAATAGAGAAATCATAGATTTACTGCTGAAATGATCAATATGTGCCAGCTGCTCGGAATGAATTGTGCGACTCCCACCGATATTACTTTTTCGTTTCGGGGATTTTCGCAGCGAGCAGGAATTACCTCAGATCATTGTGATGGCTTTGGTATCGCTTTTTTTGAAGATAAAGCATGTCGTTTATTTGTCGACAATCAATCTGCTGTAGAGTCTCCGATTGCTGAGCTGATCCGAAACTACCCGATTAAATCTCGCAATGTGATTGCACACATTCGTAAAGCGACACAAGGCAAAATTAATCTTGAAAACTCACATCCATTTAGTCGTGAATTGTGGGGCAGACAGTGGATTTTTGCGCATAATGGCGACCTGCATGGCTTTCAGCCTGAACTCACAGGGCGCTTCAGCCCCGTCGGCAATACCGACAGTGAATTGGCCTTTTGCTATTTGCTTGAGCAAATGGTGAAACGTTTTGGTTATACCGAACCAACACTCGATCAGGTGTTTGACCTGTTATTAGGAATCTCTCCGAAAATTGCGGAACATGGCACCTTTAATTTTTGTTTGTCGAATGGGCAGGCGCTATTTAGTTATGCGATTACCAAGCTGCATTGGCTGGTTCGAGAGTTTCCATTTCAGCCTGCACAGTTGATTGATATTGATGTTGAAGTCGATTTTAGTGAAGTCACTACGCCTGAAGACCGTGTTGCCGTGATTACCACTGAACCCTTAACGCAAAATGAAGTTTGGACAGCATTTGAGCCGGGTGAAATGATTTTATTTCAACATGGTCGTCCAATACGTGCTGCAAAGACGGTTGTTGAACGTTTAGAACGTGAGCGGCTGGACCCATCTTTAAAACGTGTCACACGTGCAGATCAGTATTAATTTTGAATGAAAGATATTCATTATAAAAATGAATATCTTACACTTTATTGAATTAAGGGTGTTTTCTAAGATATTGAATTGATTAAAAAATATCTTAGCTTTATACTCGGGATTAAATAAATTAACATAATAAAAACAATTGATTACAATATAAATGGCAGTATTTCAATTAAAACCAACCTTTTTACTTCATTTTTATTTAAGTTCTTTAATTATATGATGAAATTTACGTGATAAGTCCTTCATATTTATAGGTGGTCGTAATGAAAATGAAATGGGTTCCAGAATACAATACTGGTATCGATGTGATTGACGATCAACACAAACGGATTCTTGACTACATCAATGAAATTGATGGCATTGACGCAAATACAGATCGTGATCGTGTAAAACAAATTCTGGAAAACATTATTGATTACACGCAATCACATTTTACCTTCGAAGAATCTTTACAAGAAGAAGCGGGTTATAAATATCGTGTGCCACATAAACGCGTACATGATTTATTTATTAAAAAAATTGAATCTTACCGTGACCGTTTTGAAATGGGGCATGCGATTGAAAATGAATTACATGAAGTGCTTTCAAAATGGCTGATTAACCATATTCAGCACGATGATGCTGATTATGTCGGTGCGGTTAAAGAAAATATGATGGGTATCATCAAAGAAAAAGAAAAGAAAAAAGGCAAAAATTGGTTTGCACGTTTCTTTTCATAACCTCAAAAAATGAAATAAAAACAATTAAAATCTAATAATATTATTTGCGCAGCAAATCACCTTTAAGGTGATTTGCTTTTTGTTTTTGATTTTCAAGGCACAGCAAGGCAAAATAGCGCTAGAATTTTCAAAGGAATTTGTCATGCAGGACAATGCGATGTCGAAATGGTTATCGCCACTGATGGCGTTCTGTTTATCTTTTATCATTATTGCAACTTTAGCACCGGTAACAGGTATTCAAATTGAACGTCAGCTAGATTTCTGGCTGTTGTGGCTAGGTACAATGCTTATTTTAGCTTTACCGCTATGTTATTTGGAAATTGCTTTAGCAAAACGTTCAAAAATTACAGCAGTTCAAGCACTGTCTTCGCTAACACGTGATGCGGATGCTTCACCCAAATGGCGTGTAGTCGGTTGGCTTGCCGTAGTATTTATTCCATTTTTAGCAGGTGCCATGCTTTCAGCCGCGTCGCAATATGTGGCAATTTTTACAGCTAATGGCTTTGCCTATAGCATTATTTTGGCTGTCCTTGCGGTCATTGCATTTGCATTGTCGTTTGTACCACGCCAATTTTTAGTGATTTTGACCGCTATTGGTGTGATTGCTGCAGTAGTCTTAGCGAATGTTATGGGAACTGCCTTACCAGAGTGGAAAATGACTGCGCTCGAATTTAGTGAGTGGGGCAATGCAACAGTCTTGGCGCTCGTAGCAAGTGGTTTGGGGATGGGCTTGTACTGGCAGTCAAGTTTACCAGCCGTGAAGCAACAAGAGATTGCAAGCAAAACGGTATTTCCAATTTGGATCGCTCAACTTTTGGCAGTGATTGCTTTTGCCTTTTTCGCAGCAAAAGCACAAGTATCTGCTTTAGCACTGGTTGTGGGTTTAGTCGCAGCTTCAGCATTGCTGATTCAAATGGCACGTGAACAATTACAACAACGCCAATTGGCCGTAGTGGTGCAATGGGCGATTTTATTGGTTGCGGTTTTTGTATGGGCACTGAGCACTGTTGTTCCAGTATTTAATATTGCCTTGTTGATTTGGGGCTTAATTATTTGTCTGATTTATGCGATTTTCGCAGGTTGGATTATGAAGATTAGTCATCTACGTAAGTCAATGAACTTCAGTCATGAAACCTTTTATAATATTTGGCGTATTGCCGTACGTATCGTAGTGCCCTTGTCAATAATATTGGCATTGGTGGCTGTGATTGGGCAGTTATTCTAATGACAGCTCAGTTACAAGTATGGGTCGCTTATGCGAGCGTGGAACAGCAGATATTAATTCCGCTGAGCTTTAATCCCGGTATGACGGTTGAAGATGCTATTGTGCAAAGTGGCATTCGAAAACAAGTGGATTTACCCGAAGAATTAACACTAGGAATCTTCGGGGCGCGTGTAAGCGATTCATCTCAGTTACTTGAAGCAGGTGATCGTGTCGAAATCTATCGTGCATTAACCATTAATCCGAAAGATATTCGTCGTAATCGCGCCAAGAAAAATCCCGTTGGCCGTTATTGTCGAGGCAATCGTTTCAAACAATTGTACTTATAAAAAAAACCCCTAAATTTAGGGGTTTATTTTTATCTGAAAGCGACTATAGTGGTGGCGCAGTTAAAATCGCTTCTTTAGAACCTGGTAAGCCTGGTTGTGACTCTGGAATGGTTTCTAAGCCTTCAATTTTTTGAACGATACCGTTTTGGTCAAAGAAGATTTTTAAGTGTTGACCATGTGCAGCAGGAATCTTGGCTTTTTTAGCATATGTTCCTGGGGTATACTTATAAATGTAGTCCCAACGTAACGGATTCATTGGATCGGCAACAGTTGGACTACCTAGCAAAAAGCGAACTTGTTGGTGGCTCATTCCCACTTGAATTTTAGCCGCTTGTGCTTGAGTTAAAGGTGTACCTTGTGGAATATCAACTTTATAAACGCCCAAGGTTGAACAGCCTACGAGCAATGAAGTGACGAATAACGTCAGCATGATTTTTTGCATTTTGCTAAACTATCCCAAATTAATTATGATGCATTTGATCCAAGGATAGATCATACTGCATCTACACTTTGTTGCATATTCCAACTTTAATTTTGTTGAGAGACCTTTTTTCATGCCTATTTCAAATCAAGATTTACGTAAAGCTGGACTTAAAGTTACACTTCCACGAATTAAAATATTGGAATTGCTTGAAAATTCAAGACAACATCACTTAAGCGCAGAAGATATTTATAAGACTTTACTTGAACAAGGTGAAGATGTGGGTTTAGCAACTGTGTATCGCGTGTTAACACAGTTTGAAGCTGCAGGTATTATTCAACGCCATCATTTTGAAAACAATCATTCTGTTTTTGAGATTATGCAAGAAGATCACCATGACCATATTGTGTGTCAAAACTGCAATAAAGTGGTGGAATTTACTAATGATGTGATTGAGCATGAGCAACATCAAGTGGCAGAAAAATTTGGTTTCCAACTTACAGGTCACTCATTAAATCTTTATGGCTATTGTGATGCGCCTGAATGCCAAGAAGCATATCGTAAAAAATAATCCGATGCGGATGAGAATAAATAAAAAAACAGACTTCATATGAGGTCTGTTTTTTTATTTCCGAAAGCATCATGCAGAATTAATGTTGACCATCAAAGGTAATATTTGAATTTGCACGCAGTAAATGCTCACCGCCTTCTTCAGACAATTTAATTTGTAGACGCAGGTCGTTCGGTGAATCGGCATGTTTGAGCGCATCTTTGTAGCTAATTTGCTTGGCTTTATAAAGGTCATATAAAGCTTGGTCAAAGGTTTGCATACCTAGTTCACGAGAACGCTTCATCAGGTCTTTAATTTCGTGCACTTCACCCTTACGGATTAAATCTGAAATTAAAGGTGAGTTGATCAAAATCTCAATGGCAGCACGACGTGAATTACCATCAATGGTTGGAATCAATTGCTGCGCAACCATTGCTTTTAAGTTCAAAGATAAGTCCATGAACAGTTGACTATGACGATCTGCTTCAAAGAAGTGAATGATACGATCGATGGCCTGGTTGGCGTTGTTGGCATGCAGTGTTGCAAAAACCAAGTGACCGGTTTCAGCAAAGGCAATCGCATAGTCCATGGTTTCTCGTGAACGAATCTCACCAATCAGAATCACGTCAGGTGCCTGACGTAGCGTATTCTTTAAGGCAACTTCGAAAGAGTCGGTATCAATACCCACTTCACGTTGGGTAATGATACAGCCTCGGTGTTGGTGTACAAATTCAATCGGGTCTTCAATTGTAATGATATGACCTTTGCTATTTTCATTACGATAGCCAATCAAAGATGCCAAAGAGGTTGATTTACCTGTACCCGTTGCACCTACGAAAATGATAATGCCACGCTTGGTCATCGCTAATTCTTTTAAAATCGGCGGTAATTTCAACTCATCCATCGTTGGAATAACGGTTTCGATACGACGCAGAACCATACCTGGCTGGTCACGTTGTTGAAAGGCGCTGACACGAAAACGAGCAGATTTACTGGTATTACTAATGGCAAAGTTACATTCGCGCGTATCGGCAAACTCCTTACGCTGTTTTTCAGACATTATCGAATATAAAATTTGACCGACAGTCGGACCCGGTAACTTAGTCGAGCCAATTGGCAAAATTTGCCCATTGATTTTAATCGAAGGTTCAACATCGGCTGTAATGAATAAATCCGATGCTTTTTTCTCCACCATATAATCAAGTAAGCCGTTAAAATCCATAACGATCGCCCCCAAAAAATAAAAAAATTACAAGAAAGATTCGGGTTGCTTCGCTGCAGTCCGTGCAGTCTGCGTACTAATAATGCCTTTTGCGACAAGATTTTTTAGGCTTTGATCGAGTGTGGTCATACCGTAGTTGGCACCCGTTTGAATCGCAGAATACATTTGCGCGACTTTGTTTTCACGAATCAAGTTACGGATCGCAGGAATACCGATCATAATTTCATGGGCAGCCACACGACCACCGCCATTTTTCTTGAGTAGGGTTTGTGAAATTACGGCTTGAAGTGATTCGGATAACATGGCACGAACCATATCTTTTTCTTCAGCAGGGAATACGTCAATCACACGGTCAATGGTTTTTGCGGCAGAGGTTGTATGTAGTGTACCGAAGACCAAGTGACCGGTTTCAGCAGCTGTCAGCGCCAAACGAATGGTTTCAAGGTCACGCATCTCACCGACTAAGATAATATCCGGGTCTTCACGCAGTGCGGAACGAAGTGCTTCGTTAAAGCCGTGCGTATCACGGTGTACTTCACGTTGGTTGACCAAGCATTTTTTTGATTCGTGTACAAATTCGATCGGGTCTTCGACCGTTAAAATATGGTCATAACGGTTGTCGTTAATGTAATCAACCATCGCAGCAAGCGTGGTTGATTTACCCGAACCTGTTGGACCGGTCACCAATACGATGCCACGTGGATATTCACAAATATCTTTGAAGATTTGGCCCATGCCAAGATCTTCAATGGTTAGTACTTTTGAAGGAATGGTACGGAAAACGGCACCAGCACCACGGTTTTGGTTAAATGCGTTCACACGGAAACGAGCCACACCAGGTACTTCAAATGAAAAGTCAGTTTCTAATTTTTCTTCGTAATCACGACGCTGTTTATCGTTCATGATGTCGTAAACCAATTTGTGCACTTCTTTGTGTTCAAGAGCAGGAAGGTTGATACGACGAACTTCACCATCCACACGAATCATTGGTGGCATACCAGAAGATAAATGTAAATCCGAAGCGTTATTTTTGGCAGCAAAGGCCAATAGTTCTGTAATGTCCATAAAATCCCCGAGATAAAAATTAAATCTTAATTATTTTGATAGAATAATAAGGCTTTCCCACAGCTTAACCAACACTTAGTTGCAGGGCAATGCAAAAAAAGATGAATGAAATGAGAACCCCGTCAATGAATAAACTTCAAGAAGCACGAAATCAAGTCTTGCAGCAAATTGAGCAGGCTTGCCAACTTGCGGGTCGACCACAGCAGTCGGTTGAATTGTTGGCTGTATCTAAGACGCATCCTGCTGAAATGCTAAGAGAAATGTATACAACGGGGCAACGCTCATTTGGTGAAAATTATCTGCAAGAAGCGTTTGAAAAAATAGAGGCTTTGGCAGATTTAGAGATTGAATGGCATTTCATTGGTCATGTACAGCGCAATAAAACCAAACATTTGGCTTCAAACTTTGCTTGGGTGCATGGGGTAGACCGTTTGATTATTGCGGAGCGTTTATCAAGCCAGCGAGAAGCGACTCAAGCACCTTTGAATATTTGCTTACAAGTCAATATTGACGCACAAGATACGAAGGATGGCTGTCAGCCGAATGAAGTAGCAGATTTGGTCGCACAGATTTCTACGCTACCGAATTTACGCTTACGTGGACTAATGGTAATTCCTGCTCCAAATAATCCACAAGCTTTTGTTGATGCCAAAGTGCTCTTTGAGCATGTCAAAGCACAGCATACGAAACCTGAGGATTGGGATACCTTAAGCATGGGGATGTCAGGTGATATGACAGATGCGATTGCTTCCGGATCCACCATGGTTCGCGTGGGGACAGCATTGTTTGGCGCACGTGATTATTCAAAATAGGACAGAAGATTCAGCCTGCTTTCAAAAACTAGGCTTATAAAGTGTAAGCACAGCAGATAAATTTTCACAATAGATGAAACCTATGGGTTCAAAGTGAGCCTTTTAATTTGAACTTTCCATTAAAGTTGAGTACAAAATAATCAGGATGTTTTTGATATTGAAGTAATTCACACTTGGACAGATAGGGAAGTTCATGATGGCATATTATCAGTTGATTCAACGCGACGTAGATGCGCAAGGCTGTGTCACGGCACATTACCATTCGACCAATTTAGCACAAGGTGCATGGAATGCACATGAGCAACACATGGCACCAGCTACAGGCATTATTTGTGCTGAATTAGACCGTTTTTCACCACGTCATGATATGCGTATCGGGCGCATTAGCCTCGATATTTTGGGCTTAATTCCTGCTGGCGAGTTTGAAATAATCACGCAAGTGATTCGTCCGGGAAAAACCATTGAACTGATTGAATCTGAAATGCGGGCTCAGGGCAAAACCTGCATTGTGGCACGCACTTGGCGCATGATGACGCAAAATAGCCAGTCCGTGAAAGGTTTGGAGGATGCTGATGTGACTGGGCCAGAAACTGCGCCGATTTGGGACGGTATCCGTCAGTGGCCGGGGGGATATATTCAGTCGATTGAAGCAAGAAGCCATGGGCGCCGTGCAGGTCAAGGCATTGTGTGGCTGAGAACACAGCATGACATGGTTGAAGGTGAGCCGACTGCTGATTTTGTCCGTTTAATGGGCATGGTTGATACCGCCAATGGTATTGTTCCGCGTCAGGATTGGCCATTTGGCTGGGGCTTTCCAAATCTGGATCTACAAATCCATTTGCACCGTTTACCACAGGGACAGTGGTTAGGTCTGGAAACCGTGCAGCAGTATGGAGCGGATGGTGTTGGTTTGAGTAGTTCTGTATTGCATGATGTCCATGGCCCATTTGGGCGTAGTGAACAGATTTTAACGCTACGTCCACTCGGGACGTAATGATCTAGAGAATCAAAAATTATAAAGCCTGCTTTAAGCAGGCTTTTTTTAAGATACGATTTGGATGGTGCTTGCACCAGCACCGACAGGTTTGACTTGAATCTGTACTGGAATCCGTTCATGCATTTCATGTACATGCGAGATCAAGACAACTTTACGACCCTGACTTTGTAAGTGATCGAGTGCATTCATCACCATATGTAACGAGGCAGGGTCAAGCGTACCAAAACCTTCATCAATAAACAGTGATTCGAGCTTCATGGAGCCTGACGCCATATTGGCAATCGCTAAAGCCAGCGCTAAAGATACCAAGAAAGTTTCACCACCAGATAGGGAGAGGACAGGGCGGACTTCGCTGTTCATATCGAGGTCGATAATCGCTAGACTTAAACTGTCAGGAATACGATGTAATTGATAGCGCTGTGAAAGAGGCTGTAATTGTTGGTTAGCATATTCCACCAAGATATCCAAATGATGCTCTTGGGCGATTTTCTTAAATTTCGTGCCTTCTTTGTGCCCAATTAAGTCGTAGATGCGACCCCAACGATATTCTTCAGTTTTGATTTGCTCAATCTGTGATTGATATTTGGCGTAGTTACTTTGATTATTAGCATTCATACGCAGTTGCGCATCAGCTTCGTTAAACGCATTTTGCTGCTGCGCTTTCTCCGATGCCAATGTCATCAGTTTGCTTTGTAGCTCTTCAAAGCTGAGTTCAGGCTGTTGTTTGAGATGCTTTTGATATTGTTCTTCAAGCGTTTGCCATGAAGTCTTGGCAGTATCCAATGTGTACTGATGATTCAATAAGTTGTGACGGATGTCTTGGTGCTGGTCATGGTTAATCGTCAAACATTGTTCAATAAGACTTGGATAGAAATCAGGATGCGTTTCTTGCCATGTTGCAATGTGTTGGCTTGCCTGCTGAAGCTGTTGTGTATTTAAGCTGATTTGACTATTTAAATTTTGCTGTTTTAAAAGCAATTGCTGTAATACGTCTTCAGAGCCTTTGAGCTGCTGACGTATTTCAGTAATTGCGTTTTGTAATTGCTGCTGTTCTCGATCAAGCGTTGCTTGCCATTCGCTGACATACTGATACTGACGACCTGCATAGGTTTCGGTCAGAGTATTGAGTTGTTCACGTAAGTGTTTACCAGCGCTAGAAATCTCTGCCAATTGATCTAATTTTTCCTGAGATTGTTTTTGTAAAAATTCAAGTTTTAATTGCTGTTGATTCTGTTCAGCCTGCAACTGCTCACACTGTTTTTGTTGCTCATTGATCAGCGTTAATAATTGCTGACGTTGTTGTAATTCCTGCAAGATCTGTTGAGCATAATGGAGTGAATGCACCTGCCAATGCTGTTGCTGCATGGTATTAAGTTGCTGAGTAATAGGTTCGATCAGGTATTCGAGTTGTTGTCGCTGTTGTAAACCATATTGTAGTTGTTCAGCTTGTCGCTGTGTTGAACGCCATGTTTGGAGGGTGTGTTGATCTTGCTGTAAATCATCAAGCAGATGTTGCGTTGTTTGCGTTGATTGCGCTAAAGCCACTTGAATCTGTTGTAAAAGATCAGCAGAAGATTGCTGTGTATCAAAGTCCAACTGCTGTGATCGTAGTTCATTGTCAAACTTATGCTTCTGCACGCTGATGCTTTGTGATAGTTCATCGATTTGACGCTGTTGTTGCTGCGTCGTTGCTTCGATTTTTGAAGATTGTATTTCTAATTGATTCAGCTGTTTGCACAGATGCTCGTGATCTTTTTTGGCTTGCTGTAATTGTTGGTCTTGCAATTGTTCCAAAGCATGCTTCAGCAAATCTTTATGTTCCACAAAGGGATGAGCATGGCTACCACAGACCATACAGGCTTCATTCGGTTTCAGTTGGGCGCGTAAATCTTGCACACTCTGATGTTGCAGCAAACGCTGCTGTTCGAACATTTGCTCGAGTTGTTGCAGAGACGTTTGGCTAAGTTGTACGTGTTGCTGCTGTGTAATGGTCTGCTGTTTTAAATCCGCTGCAATTTTTGCATCGGCTTGTAATTGTCGTTGCAATTGCTGACATTGTTGCTCGTGCTGTAAGAGGTGTGTGGCTTGTTGTTCAAGACGTTCCAAAATGCGAGTAGCTTGATCTTGCTGCTGCAATGTTTGCTGAGTTTGCTGCGTTTTTTTCTCAAGTAAGGCAATGTCTTGGTATTGCGCTGACCATGACTGCATACGTTGTTTGAGGTCAGTGTATTGTTGTTGCAAGCTCTCTACTGACTGTTGCAATAATTCAGGTTGTTTGCTGTTCAAAGCTTGATATTGCTGTACATAATCATCTAGACGTTGTGCAGTGGTGGCAAATGTTGCATCAAAAATTGCCCATTGCTGTTGTTGCTGGAGTTGTTGTTCGAGTTGTTGCTTGCGTTGCAGCGCTTGATTTAAGTTTGCTTGCTGCTGAGCGCATTGTTGCTCAAGGGGTTGAACGTGGTGATGGGCAAATTGTTGTTGCTCAAGCTTAACACTCTGATGTTGCTTAATTTTGCTTTGAATGTCGTGATCGAGTTGATACGCAATTTCTAATTGCGGTTTAAGCTGTTCGAGGTGTGTTTGCCATAATTGCGCATGTTGCTCAGCTTGATGTAATTGCTGTAGTGCTTGTTCGTGTTGCGATTGAGCCTGTTGTAACTGCGGCTGAAAATCTCTCAGTGCTTGTGTCAATTGATTAAGTTGCAGTTGAGCAGCATTTTGTCTCTCATACTGTGCACGAATCGGCTGAAATGAATCCAATTGTGCTAATAATTTTTTTTGTGGTTGCAGTTTTAGATCAGCGTCCACTTGAACATCATAGACTTCTTTTTTCGCTTGAACACTTGCATATAGCTCATGTTTATCTTTGTGCCATTTCAGATCATTTTCGAGCAATTTTTCGGATTGTGCTAAATGATGTAAGGCAAGTTTTATGGCGTGATGTTGTTGATTGAGCGTGGCGAGTTCATCTTCCGATAAAATCTCTAAATGTCCAATATGTTTTTCTAAGTCGGCACGTTGCTGTTTGATTTCACTATATTTATCTGCTGCTTTTTTACTCACTTCGCTAAAAATTTGCGAATTCGTGAGATATTCCAACAAGTCGGCACGTTCATGATCTTTGGCTTTTAAAAATGCCCCAACCTCAGATTGTGCCAATAACACCGCACGAGTAAATTGCTCAAAACTTAAACCAATCAGCTTTTCGATCAGTGGAGTGACTTCAGAGATTTTTTGGGTCAGGGTCGTACCGTCATCAAGGCAGATGACAGCGCGCTCAACTTTGAGATTACCATCGATTTTTTTACGCGCACGGCTAATGTCCCAACGCGCTTGGTAGCGTTTGCCATCCAGGGCAATAAATTCGAGTTCAGCAAAACCTGAAGTCGTCCCACGGCGCAAAATATTTTTGGAATCTTTAATGGAAATATCTTTACCACCAACATCGCGAATACTGCCCGCAGCGCCACGCAGACGAGGTACTTCGTCATAGAGGGCTAAACACATGGCATCGAGTAGCGTGGATTTACCTGCACCTGTTTTTCCCGTAATCGCAATTAAACCTGCTTGAGATAATGGACTATTTTCAAAATGGATATGTTGTTCACCCGCCAAAGATGCCAAGTTGTTTAAACTGAGTCGTAAAATTTTCATGGCATATCCTTATTGTACTTTTTGATCCAAATCGTGTTGCGCGGCTTCGAGCAATGTTAAAAAATCACGTTTAACCGATTCATCTTGCTCATAGCCCATCTTTTCCCAAAGATTCAAGAACAGTCGTTCAGGCGTTGGTGGTTTAAGATCGACTGTAGTGAAAGTGTCATGTTGCTCAGTTTGCTTTTGATAGATGCGCGCAATCCGCAGCAAACGATAACGATTTGGAGGTAGTGCCATTTCAATTTGCTGACGTAAATCGACAGGGGGCGGTGCATCGGTGGTGTACTCGATCTCTAAAAAATGTCGCGCATTCAAATGTTCAATTTCACCTTGCGGTAAGGCTTGTACAGCACTAATCAAATCTTTTAATTCTTCACGAATCCGAATTAAATCAACGGTACGAGGAATAATCAGCGATTCGTATTGGCAGCGCTCAGTTACGCTTGCTTTAGGATCAATACGGACATCGACCACTTGATGTTTATAATTTCGTTCACTAAATGACAATGGAATAGGTGAACCACTATAACGAATATGCGTTTGTCCCACTTTTTGCGGTTTATGCAAGTGTCCAAGTGCCACATAATCAATCACATCATCAAACAACGCTGTTGATAAAGCTTCTTCATTACCGACCACAATCGGGCGTTCCGAATCAGACGTTTCACCGCCTTGCATATGTGCATGTGACATCAGAATCAACGCCTGATCAGGCTGTTTACGAGCTTTTGCTGCCGTAATCAACTGCTGATGTAAATAAGCAATGGCATTTTGACTGTTGGTGGTTTGCTCATTTAAACCTGTGATTTCAGCACTGCGTAAATAAGGTAAAGTTAAACACCATGCAATGATGTTTTTATTAGCATCATAAATCGGGACAAGTAAACGATCGAGGTCAAATTGCTGGTTTTGTTTTGAAATAATCCCCACGGCTTTGGCATTAAACTTTGCTAAAAAAGGCTCAACCTGTTCAATGCGATAACCCGAATCGTGGTTACCTGCAATCATCAAGGTTTGCATATGTGGGGCAATAGCATGGGCATCGGTTAAAAATTGATACAGTTGTTTTTGTGCACTGGATGCTGGATTCACCACATCAAAAATATCGCCTGCAATCAGTAATGCATTCGGTTGTTTTTCTTGGATTTGCTCAAGTAACCAATTTAAAAATTGGGTGTGCTCGTAGTCACGCTCATGATTATGAAAAAATTGTCCTAAATGCCAATCTGAAGTATGAAAAAAACGAACAGTCATGCAAGCACCAAAAAATCAAAAAATTGATTGGGCTATAAAGTATCACAGATGGTTATGTTTAAGAGGGAGATTAATCATTCATCAGTCCAACTAAGTCGTTATCGACAGTTACAAAGTACCCAATCTAAACTATGCGATAACTTCCTTAATGTGCATTTGCATCTACTTGCAGGAGGCAAAAAGTATTATGGGCTGGATTTATGAAATAGCCTTGCCAGTATTATCCAAGTCACAAATTTTTCTATAGCAATTTGGCCATCTTGTACCAGATTTTTCTTAGTGATTTGGTCGAAATCTTTAACTTCAAAACTACGAGTAAATGTATTGGTAATGCAATGCATCGGTGGAGTCTGTACAGAGCATTCTAAGAGGTCACCATGAAGTCTGGGGTTACTGATTAGGGAATCCTGTAACTCGTGTAAATGACCAACCAAAAACGGCAGAATAATACACAACTTAAAGCTTGGTATCATAACTTTGAATTTCAAAATAGTAGTGCTGGTTCATTGTAATTATATTTTCTTTGATGGATTACACATTTCAAATAGTAGAGATCTGAAATTAGGTTAAAAAATACCAAGAACTAGGAATATAAAATGTTGTTCTAATCCTGTATATAGGTGAATTATTGTACAGCAGGTGTATTACCTGCATTTGGGGTAGCAGGAGATGCAACATGCCAAATAATCCTTTTGACGAAGAAAAACTTGCAAATAGTATGGTGTATAAGACTTTACTAGAGTCTACATTAGCCATTCCTTGGTGTATTGATTGGGACAGTAAAACATTTAGTTATATTGGACCGCAAATTGAAAAGTTACTCGGTTGGAAACAAAGTAGTTGGAAAACGGTAGATGATTGGGCATCACGTATGCACGAGGAAGACCGTAATTATGTACTGAATTATTGTGTTTCACAGTCGATGGCTGGTATAGATCATGAAGCAGATTATCGTGCACTTAAAGAAGATGGTTCATATCTTTGGATTGAACCGTACCGGGTTTGTCGGAGACTTTTTTATTTAAGTTAGGCCACCTGACCTAACGGGTCAATCTTATCATAGTACATTGCTTCGAACTCAAAAGGCGATACATAACCCAGTGCACTGTGTACACGCTTTTTATTGAACCAATCTACCCAGTTTAGTGTCGCAAGTTGTACATCTGCTAAACCTTGCCAATCTGCTTTTAAATATTCAATCACCTCTGTTTTGTATAAGCCATTCACCGTTTCAGCCAAAGCATTATCGTATGAATCACCAGTCGTACCGACTGATGCTCGTAAATTTGCAGCTTCTAAACGATTGGTATAGCGAATAGAAAGATATTGAACACCTCTATCGGAATGATGAATCACATTCTTTGGCATGCCTCGATCGTGCAATGCTTGCTCAAGTGCATCGAGCACCATATCTGTATTCATCCGTGTAGATACTTTCCATCCAACAATTGCTCGTGAGAATACATCAATAATAAAGGCGGTATAGACCCAGCCTGAATGAGTTTGAATATACGTAAAGTCACTCACCCACAGTTGGTCAGGATGATCAGCATTAAAATTACGTTTCACTAAATCATCTGCTCTTTTTTGATCATCTCGGCTACGGGTGGTTTGTTTATTCTTACCACGCCAAACACCTTGTATAGCTAGCTTCTGCATCAATCGAGCAACTGTACAACGTGCGATAACATAACCTTCACGTTTCAATTGTTGCCAGACCTTACGCACACCATATCGACCTGAACTTTCTTTCCAAATTCGTTGAATTTGTTCAGCATGATGCTCATCATGTAGATCTCGTTTCGCTCGATGTTCTGGATTGTCAGCGAGATCTAAAGTTCGGTAATAGGTTGAAGCTGCGATCGGTAAAATCCTACAAATCGCATCAACACCATATCGATCTTTATTGTTATGGATAAAATCCACCATTATTTGTGTGGGCGGTCGAGCTCCGCCTGGGCGAAAAAAGCGGCTGCTTTACGTAGAATCTCATTGGCGCGTTGCAGTTCTTTATTTTCGCGTTCGAGTTGTTTGATACGTTCTTGGTCTGAAAGCTGCTGTACTTTAACTGGATTTTGTTTATCTAAATATTTTTGATACCAAACACGAAGTGTTTCAGGAGTACAACCAATCTTAGGCGCAATTGCTGTGATCGCAGCCCAATTCGATGGATAATCTTTTTCGGATTCAATCAATAATTGAACCGCTCTATCTCTGATTTCAGGGGTGTATTTTACTTTTTTCATCGGGACATTCTCTCAAGAAAAGTGGTCTCCGACAAACCCGGTACGGTTCAGATACGTGATGTTGTTCATGTCGTGCGTAAACCAAATGGTGATGTAGATTGTCTTGTCGGCTTTATGTTTGATATTTCCGAGCGGAAAAAACAAGAGGAACAACTACAAAAATTGCAACGTCAGCTCGAAGAATATTCATATAAAGATGGCTTAACTGGTATTGCAAATCGACGTTTGTTTGATGACTTTTACCAGCGTGAATGGTTAAACGCAATCCGCACGCAAAAGCCGCTGAGTTTAATTTTGATCGATTTAGATTATTTTAAACAATACAATGACTTGAATGGTCATGTGATTGGGGATACATGTCTGCGTCAAATTGCAAAAAGTTTGGAATCTTGTTGTACACGACCTCGTGATTTAGTTGCGCGTTTTGGTGGCGAGGAGTTTGCTTGGATTTTACCAGAGACCAATGAAGCCGCAGCAGCAGTGATGGCCGATAGAATTATGGATGCCGTGCGTGCTGCACGATTACCGCATAAAGCCTCTGCTGTGTCGGAACTCGTCACACTCAGCATGGGGGTAAAAACCATTATTCCTTCAGATCTGGATAATCCAATGCAATTTCTGGATCAAGTTGATAAAAACCTCTATGTAGCGAAAAGACAGGGGCGTAATCGCTACTGTGCTGCATAACATAGATTTACAGTTGTGACTTATTTTAAAGTTGCATAGATTTTTCAGTCAGTCGATATTTTATCGGCTGATTTTTTTTGGGGTGTAGAATATAAGAATAAAATTCGATGCTAAATGCATGAGGCACAAAATAAAAGACCGACGATTCGAGTGATGATGAAATCGTCGGTCAAAAAATCGATTTTAAATTTAAGTGATGGCTGCTGTTCATACTTAAATTCAAAATGAAGCTTATTGCTTTTAAAAAGGTCACCGAAACATTGTAGATGCCGTCCAAATCATCGGTTGCTACAGACCTTGTACCCTATATAACGTAGCCGTTTACAGATTGGTTGACATGAAAATGAAAAAAAATGCATTTTTTTTTATACTAGGTGTCAACTTCTTCTTGGGTTAGGGTCATGGTGTCTTTAACACGTTATTTTTTATTGTTTTTTTTCATTTGTTTAATCATGACCTGTATTTGCGGTGTGATCGCTGCATTATTGCCACAGGGTGTAGGTGGTATTTTAACGGTCGTACCCTACCTGATTGCCATGATCGTGGTGTTATTTCGGTTTTTAAATAAAAATCAGAGAGCACCGACACAGGCAGAGCGTAAAAAATTTACCCTAGGTTTTAGCCTGATTTTTTGGTTATATAATTTAGCTTTTGTACTTTTGGGTATCGCAATTTTTTCAAGAAAAGATCCTGAAATTTGGCAAAATTTAATGCTCTATGTTCAACATCCTCAGTTTATGAGTTTAATGGTGATCATGTTGTTACTGATGGCTATCCCTTTGTATTTAATCACCTATTGGTTTTATGGTCCGCAAGCACAGCGGATGGCTGCTCAAAAGTTTGGTGCATAAAGCTTGATCGTTTGGTAATCTTGTTCTATAGATAATAGTATTATTTCATATAGATAGATAAGAACAAATTATGCATCAGCCCACAGTACTGATGACGGGTGGCAGCGGTTTTATTGGCACACATCTCATCAAGGCACTTTTAGCTGCGGATTATAAAGTGATTGGGCTCAGTCGTAAGGCTGGGCGTATTTCTAAATCACCACATTTAACTTGGGTACAGCAGCTCGATCAAATTCCTCATGACAGAATTGATTATGTGATTAATCTTGCAGGTGAAAGTATCGGCAAAGGTCGTTGGACAGAGACGCGTAAACAGCAATTATTAGAAAGTCGGGTCAAAACCACAGAAGCGCTGTATCAATATTTACGTAAACGTAAAATTTTTCCGAAATGCATTATTTCAGGTTCGGCTGTTGGCTATTATGGTATTGATATTGAAGAACAATGGACAAAAGTGTGCGATGAAAATACTGCACCACAAGCCATTTTTATGTCAGAGCTATGCCAAAGTTGGGAGCAAGTCACACGCCAATTTCCTGAACAAAATACCATTATCACACGACTAGGTGTGGTCTTGGCTGAAGGTGGCGGGATCTTACCGCAAATGTTGCGACCGATTCAGTTCAATTTGGTCAATAAAATAGGTTCTGGTCGGCAGCCTTTTGTGTGGATACATATACAAGATGTGATCCGAAGTATGCTGTTTTTAATGAAACAAGCAGAGAAAAAATATGGGTTGCTTGAACCCACGCCAATCGATCCGCATATTTTCAATTTGGTTGCGCCGGAAAAAACGACGCAGGCTCAGTTTGCGCAGATTGCAGCACGTCAATTAGCCAAAAAGCCGTGGCTCAATGTGCCTGCAACTATCTTTAAAATTTTATTGGGTGAGCAATCGCAATTAATTTTAAATGGTCAATTGGTTCAGCCAGCCGCATTATTACAGCAAGGCTTTGAGTTTAAATTTCCGACGTTAAAAGAAGCCTTGCAGGATTTATTGGCTTAGTTGAAATTGACCTATTGAGCATTATTCGACGCTTAACAATGCATCTTGAAACAGGCGAGTCGGACTATAGTGGTCTGCATTGAATGAAGGCGTTTGCCCAGTCATCAGTTCAGCCAATAGCTGAGCTGAAGCAGGTCCCATGCATAAACCATTTCTAAAATGCCCAAAGTTTGCCCATAGATTATCGAAATTTGGCATCTGTCCAATATATGGAATCCCTTCAGGCGAAGATGGGCGCAGGCCAGCCCAAGATTTCACAATCGGAAAGTTGGCAAGCTCTGGTACCATGTCAAAGCAGGATTTTTGAATATGCTGCAAGGTTGTATTTGTTGTCTGAGTATCAAAGCCACATTGGCGCATACTTGAGCCGCAAACCACATGACCGTCTTGGCGTGGAATCAAGTACATGACTTTATTCATGCACATGGTCGGCAACCAATTTTGCGGGGTTTTAAAGAGAAGCATTTGTCCCTGCACGGGTTGTACGGGTATCTCAATGTCTAGTTGTTCACTCCATGCGGCTGACCAAGCGCCCGTGGCAATAACGAATTGATCAGCTGTATGTTGTTTGCCATCTGCGGTGGTGATGGACTGGATACGATTGTCCGAACGGTTTAATTGGTGGATCAGACAATGTTCATAAATCTGAACTTTGGGATGCTGCTGTAAATAAGCCGTTAATGACTGCAAAAGTCGTGGATTACGGATGTTGGCTAATTGCGAAAAATAAATGCCATGTGCAAAGCGTGCTGAAATGTGAGGATTAATCTGCTCAATTTGATCGGATTGTAAATAATCAGCGTGTTGCATTGGGTCTTGGTGCAAACGGGCATAATCTAAGCCAATTTCAAAATCATCTTCATCAAAAATCAACATGCCAGTTTCATGAATTTCAAAATCAATCCCAGTCATAGGTTTTAATTTTTCATTCCATTTTTGGTAGCTCTGCTTGCCATAACGTGCGAGCGCATTGACTTCATTGGGATATCGCCAAGGATACATCGGTGAGAGGATGCCACCACCAGCCCATGATGCGGCAGAACCTGTGCGTTGTTGGTCGAAAATCGTCACCGTACAACCGCGTTCAACCAGTTCTAATGCGCTGAGTAAACCACTAATACCCGCCCCAATAATGGCAATATTCATGTTCTTTTAACCGATGAATGTATGAGTTTGATCTTAACTTCAGCAACGCCGAAGTTTTTCTTCCAAGACTGTTTTTTAAATTTTACAGATATAAAAAAGCCTTCCTGAACGTTACCATTTCAGGAAGGCTTTGCAGGTTATTTCATGTCTTTCAACATGAGTGCTGCATCTTCAGCAAAGTAAGTCCAGATCCCATCTGCACCTGCACGGCGGCAGCTCATAAGCGATTCGATAATCACGTTTTCAGACAGCCAACCATTTTGAATGGCACCTGCCAACATGGCGTATTCGCCACTCACTTGATAGACAAATGTTGGAACACCGAAATTATCTTTGACTTCACGGACGATATCTAAATACGGCATACCCGGTTTTACAATCACCATGTCGGCGCCTTCTTGGATATCCAGTGCGATTTCATGTAAAGCTTCTGCACGGTTACCGATGTCCATTTGATAGTTATATTTATTGCCACCTTTGAGGTTGCTTGAAGAACCTACCGCATCACGGAATGGCCCGTAAAAGCTAGACGCATATTTTGCAGAATAAGCCATGATGTTGGTATAGATATGGCCATTGGCTTCAAGGGCTTGGCGAATTGCACCGATACGACCATCCATCATGTCACTTGGTGCAACCACATCTGCACCCGCTTCGGCATGGCTGAGCGCTTGTTTAATTAAGCATTCAACGGTTTCATCATTCAGTACATAGCCGGTATCATCAATAATCCCGTCTTGACCATGTGTGGTATATGGGTCGAGTGCACCATCAGTGATGAGAACCATTTCTGGTAGTTCTTTTTTTAATAAGCGGATGGTGCTTTGGACTAAGCCATCTTCATGCCAAGCTGCTTCAGCCGTTAAGCTTTTGTCTTCCTGTGGTGTAACTGGGAACAAAGCTAATTTTGAAACACCCAATTCGAGTAAACGTTCTGCCTTTCTTAGTAACAAGTCAGCAGATAGACGCTGTACGTTTGGCATGCTTGGAATATCTTGAGTTTGTTGCTGGCCTGGCAACACAAATACTGGATAAATGAGATGATCAGTCGTCAGTTGAGTTTCACGCACCATAGCGCGAAGCTGGTCATTTTTACGAATGCGACGCATGCGAGTGGCAGGAAAAGCTGGACGATTGAACGTATAGGTCATAACAATCTCATTGATCAGTATTAAACTTTGACTATTGTAGACGCATAATGAGGGTTTGGCGCACCCCGTATTATTTTTTTATTCAATGACAGCGATTCGAGTAGGCTATGACAGATGTAAATAAGAGTTGGACCGGTAATATTGACCTAAACTCGAAGAATGAAATCGATACTTTATTAAATAACATTGCTCAAGCATTTAACAGCTCCCCATTTTTTTTACACAATGCCATGAAAATGACGGTGATTGATGGTCAGATCGAAGCACGTGTCGACATGGCCAGTAATCTAATAGGAAATGTCGCATTCCAAATTTTACATGGTGGTGTAGCGGCAACCTTACTCGATAGTATCGGTGGTATTTCAGCAATGGCTGAATTGTATAAAAAGGCCACAGCTGAAGATCTAGCAGAAACGAGTAAAAAGGTATCTCGCTTAGCGACCGTCGATATGCGTGTGGATTATTTGGCGCCAGGACGTGGACAGTATTTCGTTGCACGAGCTGAAACCTTACGTTTAGGCCGTAAGGGTTGCACTATGCGTATGACCATGGTTAATGATGAAGGTAAAGCGATTGCAACGGCGATTGCATCGTATGCTTATTAAGCCATTTTTAAGTTAACACATTCAAAATGATGAAAAAATAAAGTCCAGCATTGGCAGCAGGGCATGATTTTATCCTGTTGCCGACGAAAAAAAAGACTGACGAGTTACATTTTCTATTCTCAGGATATGATTTTTTAGCTTTAAAATGCCGGAAAATTGAAGAAGATAGACTTTCTCACGACACCATTATCTGACAGCAAAGTTGACATGCTTTGCAAAGCTCATGATGCCATGACCAAGTCTGCTAGATTTAGGACAAATCTATGACAGATACCGTTAGTAACCTGCCAGAAACCCCATCTACAGAGCAGCCCACCGATCAGGAATTAAAAGCACGCAGAAAAAAAGGCCTTGGTATAGTGGCTGTATTGATCGTGATTGCTTTGGTGATGTATTTGATTTGGTCAATATTTCTAAATCATTCCGTCAGTACCGATAATGCCTATGTCGGTGCAGAAACAGCGTCGATTACCTCGATGGTCACGGGGCAAGTGGCAGAGGTTTTGGTGAGTGATACGCAGCAAGTGAAAAAAGGCGATGTGCTTGTTCGCATTGATGCTCGTGATGCTGAAATTGCCTTAGCTCAAGCTCAGGCTGAATTACTTAAAGCAAAACGCCAATACAAACAAACTGCGGCGAATAGTAGTTCTTTAAACTCACAAATCTTTGTCAGTGATGATGCAATTCATAGTGCAAGCGCACAAGTCGCCAAGGCACAAGCCGATCTGAATAAAGCTCAAGATGAATTACAACGTCGTCAACAATTGGCTGCTTCGGGTGCGATTTCTAAAGAAGAATTAAGCACAGCGCAAAGTGCTGTGAATACCGCTAAAGCCAGTTTTGATGTGGCTCAAGCAGGGCTCGCTCAAGCCAAATCTAGTCAAAAAGCGGCGCAAAGTAATAAAGCGGCGAATGATGCATTAATTCAAGACAGCAATGAAAACTCAACCCCAGATGTTTTAGTTGCGCAAGCACGTCTACAACAAGCCCAGTTAGACTTAGAACGTACACAAATCAAAGCACCTTTTGATGGTGTGGTGACACGTCGTAATATTCAAGTTGGGCAACGCATTGCACCGGGAACGTCATTAATGATGGTGGTGCCTATCTCTCAGTTATATGTCGATGCCAACTTTAAAGAAAGTCAATTGGCAGGGGTGCAAGCGGGTCAAAAAGTTGAACTGACGTCTGATCTGTATGGTGACAAAGTTAAATTTAATGGCATAGTCACTGGTTTTTCTGGTGGCACAGGTTCAGCATTTGCCTTGATTCCAGCACAAAATGCCACAGGAAACTGGATTAAAGTGGTTCAGCGTTTACCTGTGAGGATTCATTTAGATCCAAAAGAGTTGGCAGAACACCCACTCCGTGTGGGGCTGTCTATGGAAGCGACGATTGACCTGAAATCGAAGTAATTGCCTATGAATCAGCAAATGCAAATGACTGACCTAAAAGGTGGTCGTCTGATTCTCGCTGCCTTGGTCTTGGCGTTGGCGAACTTTATGGTTGTGCTCGACATGACCATTGCCAATGTTTCAGTGCCGCATATCACCGGCAGTCTTGCAGTGTCGGCATCCCAAGGGACATGGGTCATTACCTCCTATGCTGTGGCAGAAGCGATTTGTGTGCCATTAACCGGTTGGCTCGCTGGGCGCTTTGGTTCTGTACGGGTTTTTGTGATCAGCCTGTTTGGCTTTACGGTATTTTCGATACTGTGTGGTTTATCGACCAGTTTGGAAATGTTGGTGTTTTGTCGAATTGGGCAAGGTTTGTTTGGTGGCCCAATTATGCCACTGAGCCAAACGTTGTTAATGCGCATTTTCCCTCCTGAAAAGCAATCGCAAGCCATGGGGATGTGGGCAATGACCACTGTGGTTGGCCCCATTTTAGGTCCAATTTTGGGTGGTACGATCAGTGATAATTTATCTTGGCATTGGATTTTCTTTATCAATATTCCTGTCGGGATCGGTTGTGCTATCGCAGCGATGCGCTTACTGAAAACGGCTGAAACACCTACACAGAAATTGAAAATTGACCGCGGTGGTTTACTGCTGTTGGTGTTGTGGATCGGTGCCTTGCAATTGATGTTGGACTTGGGCCATGAGCGAGATTGGTTTAATAATCCATTTATCGTGGTGCTGGCACTGACGGCATTTGTCGGGTTGATCGTTTTTACGATTTGGGAGCTGACTGAACGGCATCCTGTGGTGAATATACTGCTGTTTAAGTACAGAAGTTTTACCATTTCGGTCTTGGCTTTGGCCTTTGGTTTTGGTGCCTTTTTTGGCAGTATTGTCCTGATTCCGCAGTGGTTACAGATCAACTTGGGCTATACCGCAACGTGGGCAGGTTATCTCACGGCAACGATGGGCGTCGGTAGTCTGACCATGTCGCCAATTGTTGCGAAGCTTGCAACCAAATACGATCAACGTGCTTTGTCGAGTTTTGGTTTAAGTATTTTGGGCGGAGTCACCCTTATGCGCGCCTTTTGGACCACGGATGCGGACTTTATGGCTTTGGCTTTACCGCAAATATTACAAGGTTTTGCCGTGCCATTTTTCTTTATTCCTTTGTCCAATATGGCCTTGGCATCGGTACTGCCACAAGACATGGCATCTGCAGCAGGTTTGATGAACTTCTTAAGAACCATGGCAGGGGCAATTGGAGCCTCGATTGCAGTAACCATTTGGGATGATCACACCAAAGTCGCACGCAGTGAAATGGTCAGTAATTTACATGTTACTGAGGTACAAAACACCTTGGTGAATCATGGAATGAGTTCAGAAGCTGCTTTGGGATATATCTCCAGTTTAGTGGATAAGGAAGCCTTAACGCTTTCAGCCAATCATGTGTTTTTAGTTCTGGCAGGTGTCTTCATATTCGCTGCACTGATCATTTGGCTCTGTCCACGACCTAAAGCAGGTGTGGGTGGCGGTCATGCACATTAAATAACATCAAGTATAAAAAACCGCTCATTCGAGCGGTTTTTTATTGCATACGGCGTTGATTGGAAAAAATTAAAGGTCCGAGCGCGCCCGTTTAAGTGCAGATTGCCACTGAGCCAAATGAAATTCACGTTGATCAGCATTCATTTTTGGTTCAAAAGCACGTTCTAATTGCCATGATGCGGCAATTTCATCAAGATTTGAAAACACACCCGCTTTGAGTCCGGCCATCGCGGCAGCACCCCATGCAGTTGATTCTAAAAGTTTAGGACGCAGTACAGGCACATTTAAGATATCGGCCTGAAATTGCATCAGCATATCATTGCTACTGGCACCGCCATCGACCCGGAGTTCTTTAAGTGGACTAGACAGGTCTGACTGCATGGCGGTCAATACATCCGACACTTGAAAGGCAATGGCCTCTAAGGCGGCACGAGCTATGTGGGATTTATTGGTACCTCGTGACATTCCACAGAGGAGGGCGCGGGCATCACTATCCCAATGTGGAGCGCCTAGCCCAGTAAAGGCAGGAACCAGAACCACGCCATCGGTGTGTTCAACTTGGCACGCAAGTTTTTCAACATCACTGCTTTTTTGAATAATCCCTAAACCGTCTCTTAGCCATTGCACGATAGCGCCAGCCATAAATACACTGCCTTCAAGTGCATAATGGGTTTGACCTTGAGCTTGCCATGCAAGGGTCGAGAGTAATTTATTGTGGCTATATTGAACTTCGGTGCCAGTGTTAAAGAGCATGAAACAGCCTGTACCATAGGTGTTTTTTGCTGTTCCTGCTTCAAAGCATGACTGTCCAAATAGCGCAGATTGCTGGTCACCTAAGATGCCGGTAATGGGAATGTTTGCGCCAAGTAAACCTGTAGCGGTATCTGCAATATATTCATCTGAACTGATGATTTTAGGAAGGACCGACAGGGGAATATCGAATAATTCTAAGAGTTCTTCATCCCAAGCTTGTTGCTGTAAGTTCATCAGCATGGTTCGTGAGGCATTGCTGGCTTCAATCACATGCTCTGCACCTTGCGTCAGGTTCCACACCAACCAACTGTCAATCGTACCGAAAGCCACATGACCTTGCTCTGCGAGTTCACGTAGACCTTGTGTGTGTTCTAATAACCAGACCAATTTGCCAGCACTAAAATAGGGATCGATACGTAAACCGGTCTTTTTGTGAATGAGGTCATTGAGGTTTTGTTGGGTCAGTTGTCCACACCACTCGGTTGCACGGCGGTCTTGCCAAACAATTGCAGGAGCAAGCGGTTGACCTGTGCGTTTATCCCAAACAACAGTGGTTTCACGCTGATTGGTCAGACCAATGGCTTTAATATCTTTTGCGAGGATGCGAGCAGAGGCGAGCGCTTGTTGTACGACGGCAATTTGGGTACTCCAAATTTCTTGAGCATCTTGCTCCACCCAACCCGAATGCGGGGTTTGAATATGGGTTTCCCGTTGAGCTGTAGCTTGAACCTGTCCATGTTCGTTAAAAATGATCGCACGACTTGAAGTCGTTCCTTGATCGAGTGCCAATAAATAGCTCATATATTTTTCTTTTGCGGTCTTGAAAAATAAAATATTAACGCAATTATGTAATTAAGCGCAGATCAATGTGTAATTGTTTCGAAATTGCATCGCAATTTTTTGAAGTTATGCTATGATGACGCTACTTTGGGGATGTTTCTGGCTTCGACGCTGGTGATGAAACTCATAGATGCATGTCGAGAGCGCATTTTCTCTCGTAAATCAAATTTGCATATTTTAGTCGCAAACGACGAAACTTACGCTCTAGCTGCCTAAGGGCAGCTTGTCCGCATCCCTGAATACTTGTGGTTAGGGGTCCCGACTGAAGCGAACGCACACAAGTCCGTATAAGATCAAGCCTTGGGGTCTTATACTAAATCTTAAAGGATCGCGATTTGTACCCTGTTCGTCGGGTCACAAAGAGCTAAATCAATAGACGATATCTAAGCATGTAGTATTCTCGAGCGTAGTGCTGGCGGACGCGGGTTCAACTCCCGCCATCTCCACCAAAATTCAATTCAGAGATGTTCGACTGAATGTGAAAAAGCCCTTAAATTCAATGTTTAAGGGCTTTTTTATTGGCTATATTGTCCGATCCTGTCCTAAGCTGTGTGACCCAATTTTTGCCTTCTGCGGGTAATTATTGGGAAAATTTACCCAATTATTTTTAGTCTAGATAAAGGGTATATACAGATGAAACTCACGGATACTGAATGCAGAAAAGCACAGCCCCAAGATAAGCGTTATCGTCTTTCAGATGAAAATGGTTTGTCATTATTGGTGACACCTGCAGGGCAAAAATATTGGAATGTGCGCTATACCGTTCATGGTGAGCGTAAGTCAGAATCACTTGGTCTATATCCAGACATGAGTTTAAAGAAAGCGAGAGAGCTTGCCCTTGAGCTGAAATACAAGCATTCCAAATCAGTCTTATACGAAGACATCAAGCCATTTTTTAAAGAGGTGGCAGAAGATTGGTTTGAGAATCAAAGAGAAACTTGGTCAGCAAAGCATATCAGTAATGTACGCGCATCTTTAGATGAGCTTTACATTGCTCTCGCAAATAAACGAATCAATCAGATTCAGGCACCTGAGATTTTGCAGGTTATTAAAAAAATTGAAGCTAGAGGTTCGACTGAAGTAGCTAAACGTACGCTATCTCGATGCGGTATGGTGATGAAATATGCCATAGCCCACGGCTATCGATATGACAATCCAGCTAGTGATTTGGTTTATGCGCTTAAGAATAAGAAAGTGAAAAATTTGGCTTCATTATCTGAAAGTGAAATGCCTGAATTTCTTAGAAGGATTAAAGCCTATCCAGCAGATGCTCAGACTCACCATGCAATCATTCTGGTTATGTTGACTGGCGTTCGAGTAAGTGAGTTGTTGCAAGCACGTTGGGAAGAATTTGATCTTGAAGAACGTAAGTGGGATATCCCTGCTGAGCGTATGAAGAATGGTTTACCCCATCGTGTACCCTTAACAAATATGATGATTGATGAGCTTCAGGCACTACGTTTGACTCACAACCAAGATCTATTATTCCCACATCGTTTAAACAATAAAGAACCTATGCGTAGTGAAACAATTTTAGCTGTAATTAAGCGTTCTGGCTATTCAGGTAGAATGACAACCCATGGTTTTAGATCGCTATTTAGTACAGTACTGAATGAGTCAAATTTGTTTAATTCAGATGCAATTGAGCGTCAGCTTGCGCATGTGCCACAGAACCGTATTCGTTCTGCATATAACCGAGCACAGTATTGGGATGAGCGTGTAAAGATTATGGAGTGGTATGGGACAAAAGTGAGTGCTTGGTTAAAATAAATCACAAGGAGAAAAATCTAGATCAAATTTAATCTGACAGACACAATAAAAAACGGGTAACTGTCAGATTAGGTTTGAGCTAATACAGCTAAGTGTAATTTAGTGCCCATTAAAATAAGAATGTAACTAACAAGAATATATAAAAGCGCTAGTTTCTACTACTTTTCAATCTAAGTAGGTTCTTAAATTATTTCTTATTTCAAATTTATACTTTTCAACAGTCTCATCATCAATTATAGGTCGGTTAAAATTAACTCCGTTCTTTTGTAAAGTCTCTTTAAAGAAGTCATTTAAAATATATGCTCTGGCTAAGAGGTCGTCTAATGCATCAATGCGAATACGTAAATTTTGTGTATCTTTTAGGGCTTGTGCACATAAGTTTTTATTATTTTCCAATTCATTTTTTAAGTTTTGAACACGAATAGTTGATTGGTCTATTTTTTTAAAGTGTTCATTTTGTAGTTCTTGGTTCTGTTTATTGCTGACTAGATATTCAATGACAATCTCTTCACGATCAAAGTGGTTTTTTTCTTTAAATTTAGATAAAAAATTCGCAGTTTTACGGTCTAGATAATATTGCTTCTTAACTTTGTCTTTGTCTTTGTCTTTTTTCTTAAAAGTGCGGAATTTAGCTTTTAATTTTTCATAGCAGCTTTGCGTGATTTGAACTTGTGTGCCATTCCTCAGCATCCCAAGATTAAAAATTCCTGTCTTAAATTGAGGGTAGTTATTGAAATTTGGAAAGTAGCCTTGCTGGGGATCTTTGATAACTAGACCTATCGGATTTTCCGATTCGTTTTTCAAGAATTCTGCTTTAAGTAGACCATCTTCTAAACACCAATCTTTTAAATAAATTTGAGGACGACCCATATTGGCTCCATTTTTATATCCGATAAATCGATTTTTAATCATTAAGTAAATGATTAAAACGATATTGAATTAATTATGTTAATAAACATTATATATTAAATTAAACTAATTGTTATTTAATTTTTAATAGTTGTTTTTATGAAAAAATCCAAGAATAAGCTAAATAGACAGGGGGAACTAAGATCAATTTCAATACTTATGCTAAGGCAGATGGAAACTACTTTATCTCCAATAGATCGGATAATTTATCTAAGATTATTGGTCTGTTATGGAGGTCGTAAAATTTTAATATCGGATCTGAAGGCTTTGGCTGAAGACGTGAAAGTGAATTGGTTAACATTAAAAAAAACATTGGATGTATTGGTTGAAAAAGGGTTATGCGAACGGGCAGAAGAAAAAGTTATAAAACTGAATAAAGTACTTCTACCGAGACAAGTAGGTTATCAATGGGGGGGAAAACCATCTGACCAGTTGATTGTTGCTTTAGATAAAGCAAAAGATAGTGATCAATCTGCATTAGAGTTAAAAGAGAAAAAATTGGGTAAACAAAGTATAAAAAAAATGAGGTTAAAAAAAACTGCTTCTGAGCTTGTAGCTAGTCATCCACGACATGATTTTTTGGAAGTTTTATTTGGTTTAATGTTTGATGTCAAAATTAGCCATAAGCAAAAAAATGCTAATGAGTTGTTGGAACTCAATTATAAGCAGTGGCTTGTTTTAGTGAACATGGTGCTGTCTAGTGATTCTAATGGGATCATTTTTGATGTCGGAACTTATGAATTATCTAAATGGACTGGAATGAGCCGTAATGCATTGCAAAGAGCAATTGCTGATTTATTTGACATGGGGATTCTTCGCTCCAAACTAGATGGAACATTGAATAATAATTTACTTAATTCTGTTGCTCCGGTGTATTGCTTAAATCTCTCAGCCTCCATTTGGAGTAAAAAGAGGATATTTGGACATTATTACTTTTTGAAATTACCCAATGAATATACATCTGTCGTAGAGCAAGCTTTTAATTTTATACAGTATCTGGCTGCATTTGATCAAGCAAACAAAGCATCACACCCTTGCGATAGTGTTGTAAATGAGCTTGCCAAAGTATCCGATGAAACTAATTATCAAATTATTCAAAGCAAACTGAGCTATGAGATTCGAGAAGAATTTAATTTTGTGAGTAAATTCGAAAAGAATTTTGGTCAGTATATACAACTTATGTTACCCAGCTTCCGCATGGGGAAATCATCATTGAACACTGATCAATCGAATGTTACTAGAATTGATTTCTTACTTAACTATTTACTTCAGATAAAAATTTCAAATTTAGATCAAGCACAAGTGTGGGGGAATTCACCAATGCCAAGATCATTACTAGATTGGTTTGATAGGAATTTAACTAAAATTACATTACCTGAAGTTAAATCTCAGCTAACTTCCTGTGAAGAAAACACTCAGGTTATACAAATTCCACTGAAGCAGCTAGTTGAAGAATCAAGAGCAAAAATCTTATACGCCATAAGCCAAACCCTATTACGTAGCGAAATGATGCTTATCATCAAAGATGTGCGCAAGTTAGTAAGTTCAAAAGTATATTTTGATCTTGTGGGATTACCATTACAAAAAGCAAGCCTTTGTGACCGAGTTTATTTTTGTCGATATGGTGATGAAGAGTTAAAGCAAAATACTGAACAAGATGCTTTTCTTATGCTTGAGTTAGAGCGAATTTCAGTTGATCCTGTTGAGTATGCACTTAAAAGCAAAGAGTTGGACCTAAGCTTAGCGGATCAGAAGCTGTATGGACTGTTCAATCCTAAAAAAAATAAAAGCTAATTTCTGCCTTAACTCTCGTAAATAGATATTTGAGTAAAATTGCAAGAATGTTGTGAGAGCGAAAAGTACACTACCTTATATACAGATTAGTTTTGTTCCAGTTGGTTTGTAGACTAAGTCGGTAAATAATATTATTAATTTATGAACTAATTATAAATCTATTTACTTATACAGATCATAGATATCAACAGTGTAGATCACACATACATAATAAATAACTGTAACTCCTTAGTTATGCATCAAACATAACTAAGGAATCTTCAGATGTTGCAATACGATCTCTCTCATCAAGCTGCTGTAATGAATGCAGTGACTAACTTTGTTGATTACTTATTGAATATTGAGCTATGTGATACATCGTTCATTTATCACCTTTGCAAATTGATTCCTGCATTTAAGGTCTTTGATCAAGAGGGTAGAGGTGGTCCCACTTGTTTGAACAACTAAAAGCGTATTTATAAGTGATATTCCGCTCTAGTTAAGCCACCTTGTTTTGTTGGGGTAGCTGATCATAGTAAAACTCATTTGGTGTCATTTTGTCTAGACTCGAATGAGGTCGTTTCAAATTATAAAACTCAAAATATGCACTTAATTGCTTTTTCGCATCTGTGACACTGCTATAAGCTTTGAGATACACCTCTTCATATTTAACGCTCCGCCATAATCGTTCAACCATCACATTATCTACCCATCGACCTTTACCATCCATACTGATTTGAATGCCATTTGATTTCAATACATCAATAAATGCATCACTGGTAAACTGGCTGCCTTGGTCTGTATTAAATATTTCAGGTCGACCATATTTTTCAATCGCTTCATTTAAAGCCGAAATACAAAAATCCACCTCCATACTAATCGATACCCTATGCGCAAGTACCTTGCGGCTATGCCAATCAATCACAGCACATAAATAAACAAAGCCTTTTGCCATAGGGATATACGTTATATCCGTAGACCACACTTGATTACTGCGCTGAATAGCCAACCCTTTGAGCAGATATGGATATTTACGGTGAGCTTGATTAGCCTGGCTTAAATTTGGTTTGCAATATAACGCCTGAATACCCATTTTCTTCATTAAAGTACGTGTATGACGTCGTCCTATATGATGTCCTTGACGATTCAACAAATCACGCATCATACGACTGCCTGCAAAAGGATATTGCATATGTAATTCATCAATACATCGCATCAGCTTCAGATCTGATGCACTCACAGGTTTTGGGCGATAGTAATAACAACCACGGGAGACTTTCAGCAGCTTAGCTTGCTTAGATACTGAAATCTGAAGTGAGTCGTCGATTAACTTTTGTGGTTGAAGCGGCCCAGTTTCTTCAACACACCTTCTAAAAAATCAATTTCTAATGCCTGCTCACCGATTTTTGCATGTAGTTTTTTTAGATCGATGGGTGGTTCTGTTGGAGCTTTTGATTGATCGAAAGCTTGCGAGGAAGCTGAGATCAATTGATTTTTCCAGTCAATAATTTGGTTTTGATGAACATCAAACTCAGCACTCAATTCAGCAAGTGTTTTTTCTGCTTTAATCGCAGCAAGTGCTACCTTAGCTTTAAAATCATTTGAATGATTTCTTCTTGGTCTACGTGCCATAAAATACTCCATATATTGATGTTTATAACATCATTTGAGGAGCAGAATATCACTTATAGGAGTTGTTCAAATTTACGGATCCATCTCTGGTGTTGAATACTGTACTTTGGTTAGCGCGTTTAAAGAAATGGTGCGCTTAGTTGAAGCTGGTCAAGGTGATTTAGGGGTTGAAGAATATCTGACACAGTTACGATATAGAGAAGTATCTAATCTTCGAAATCAGTTGAGACGTCATAGGTCTCTATACCTAGATGAAATTCGAATGTTCGAAGGGCAGGAAACTGATAACCAAAAGAGTTTTCTAGCTTACGTGCAGAGGATTCTTAAAGATCATTATAAAGTCTTGATTGTGCGTGTTGATTTGGGATATTTAAAAGTATCTATGTCAAATATTACGGTGCAGGATTTCTATAACCATATTGAGTCAGTGCGTAATTTATTGAAAGATAAGAATGGCTGTTTTAAGTATCTTTTGGGTTATGGGCTGGCATTAGAGCAGGGTGTTACAAAAGGCTACCATGCACATTTAATGCTGATCTACAACGGTTCTGAGCGTTGTAAGGATTGGTACTTGGCTGATGAAGTGATTCAAAAGTGGCAAAAGATCACTCAAGGTTTAGGTTACGGACTCAATAACAATACCCCTGAAAAGAAAAAACAATACGCTGATCGAGGCTTATTAGGGATAGGCATGATTCATCGCTATCAGTCTTTAGAAGAGCGGAATGCTTTGAATGTTGCCCGTTATCTCACTCAGCCTGAAAAGTTCATGCAGAGGATGTTGATTAAGCCATCGAATAAAAGAACTTTCTTTAAAGGAATTTACCGCGAGCATGGTCGTAAGTACAAGATCAATCATCCAATATCAGCAGAAGTAGGAATTTGGTCTGAACAAGATGTAGATGATTTATTGGATGAGCCAATCGTCATTTAACTGTAAAAAAATATGGAGTGGACAGTTCTATGAAAAATATCACTTTATAGGACTCTCCATGGACATTACCTACATTGAACACCAGACTGCACCACGTTTAGAGCAAGATATACACAACTTCTTTACTCAAGTGCGATTTGGTTCACCCATCCCGCCCATGACTCATGATGAACATATTCAGAAAATCATTGAACAAACGGCTCAAGTATTACTAGAGTACTTTCGAGAGTGGAATGAGCTGATGTTTCATCATCGAGATTCAGATTGCAGTTTCTGGGTGACACAATTCAGAAACGCCTATTTTACCGTCTTACAGCAAATCGATTCGCGTCAGCATTATTTTAATCCAACAGCCAAACATACTGCGAAATGGCTAGCTGAGCATATTTTAAGTAAATTGAAACTGTTATTTGTAACTACTGGTTTCCATGAGACTTTAAATCAAACTAATGAGCAATACGAGAAGAGAGTTAATCATTTACGTGACCTTTATTGTGAAGTCAGCAAATTGAGCGTAGATGCGCCTGATTTAAAATTTTATCTGAGTTATCCAGCAGGTACTGAACTGTTGCTATCAGTCGATCAGGTAATTCAATCATTTAGAGAATTTGAAAAGAAGTTAACATTCCTGCCATGGTTTCGCTCACAAGTGATATTTAGTTATTATCACTTAATTCGCGACACAACTCGAAACTGTTACGTGATTAGATTCTACCTCACCTTTCAAACAGTCTTTTATTCTGATGATATTGACTATTCAATTGATCTTCTAAGACTGTGGCAAGATGTTACGTACGGTATGGGTATTTTATTTGACATTCCAGATGAAGAAGTACAGAAACCACAGGGTAATCCCTTTGGATATAACCCAGATGGGCTTTTGAACTTTCCTGAGCCTAAAAATCCATTGGATGATCTTAGTGACTTACCTGATACGCTGACGAGCGTAAATGAGCAGATGAATAAGATATGTATCACAACACGTGGTTTTAAAATCTTCAATGGCAAGAAACGGTGATTGGGGCTCATCCAAGTCAATGAAAATAGATAGATCCCTGTATTCAATCTAGTGGATAGATGGGACTTTCGATACGTACAGTATTGAACTTAGGCTTATTTACCACTATTTATTCCCATAATTCCTAATTTAACGTAATGGAATGCCAGTTTTCCTTAGCTGATTAAGTTAACCGGTGATCGGTTGGGAAGTATGTAGGATTAGTCACAAGATCAGTGAACGTAGCATGATCACAAATTGAGATAAAACACAAAGCTATGAATGAGATTTTTGCCCCATCAGTTGTAATGCCAGCGCATAAGCAAAATCAGGAGACATTGATTCTGCAATGAAGAATGCTTGAGGTGGGGTAAAGTCTAAGATTAGCTTACTGAACCGTACCGGGTTTGTCGGAGACTTTTTTATTTAAGTTAGGCCACCTGACCTAACGGGTCAATCTTATCATAGTACATTGCTTCGAACTCAAAAGGCGATACATAACCCAGTGCACTGTGTACACGCTTTTTATTGAACCAATCTACCCAGTTTAGTGTCGCAAGTTGTACATCTGCTAAACCTTGCCAATCTGCTTTTAAATATTCAATCACCTCTGTTTTGTATAAGCCATTCACCGTTTCAGCCAAAGCATTATCGTATGAATCACCAGTCGTACCGACTGATGCTCGTAAATTTGCAGCTTCTAAACGATTGGTATAGCGAATAGAAAGATATTGAACACCTCTATCGGAATGATGAATCACATTCTTTGGCATGCCTCGATCGTGCAATGCTTGCTCAAGTGCATCGAGCACCATATCTGTATTCATCCGTGTAGATACTTTCCATCCAACAATTGCTCGTGAGAATACATCAATAATAAAGGCGGTATAGACCCAGCCTGAATGAGTTTGAATATACGTAAAGTCACTCACCCACAGTTGGTCAGGATGATCAGCATTAAAATTACGTTTCACTAAATCATCTGCTCTTTTTTGATCATCTCGGCTACGGGTGGTTTGTTTATTCTTACCACGCCAAACACCTTGTATAGCTAGCTTCTGCATCAATCGAGCAACTGTACAACGTGCGATAACATAACCTTCACGTTTCAATTGTTGCCAGACCTTACGCACACCATATCGACCTGAACTTTCTTTCCAAATTCGTTGAATTTGTTCAGCATGATGCTCATCATGTAGATCTCGTTTCGCTCGATGTTCTGGATTGTCAGCGAGATCTAAAGTTCGGTAATAGGTTGAAGCTGCGATCGGTAAAATCCTACAAATCGCATCAACACCATATCGATCTTTATTGTTATGGATAAAATCCACCATTATTTGTGTGGGCGGTCGAGCTCCGCCTGGGCGAAAAAAGCGGCTGCTTTACGTAGAATCTCATTGGCGCGTTGCAGTTCTTTATTTTCGCGTTCGAGTTGTTTGATACGTTCTTGGTCTGAAAGCTGCTGTACTTTAACTGGATTTTGTTTATCTAAATATTTTTGATACCAAACACGAAGTGTTTCAGGAGTACAACCAATCTTAGGCGCAATTGCTGTGATCGCAGCCCAATTCGATGGATAATCTTTTTCGGATTCAATCAATAATTGAACCGCTCTATCTCTGATTTCAGGGGTGTATTTTACTTTTTTCATCGGGACATTCTCTCAAGAAAAGTGGTCTCCGACAAACCCGGTACGGTTCATACAGTAAAGGGTTTCTTTGCCTGTTTGCTTATCAATGTATCTAAATGAATCCTGCGAGTGTGAATATTCGAGCCCATACAGTGGACCTCCAATACACGTCAAACTCTGCATATACAGATTCCTTTAATAAAGCTAAACACCATTATAATTGAGTATGTTGTCTCATTCATGTTGATATTGAAGCCTCAGTTGAAGTTTAGATGATATTGATTATTCAATAGTCATTCTGAATCAGAAGTATAGCGAAAACACTCAATTGATTATTCTAGTAAAAATACAACGTTGACACTTTAAATCCTGCCAATTATCCTTAACCTGCTGGCCCTCATGGTCAGTCGGTTTTAGCAGACCGCTTTACCCAAAGCACACGAAAAAGTCTCTTTCTTTTTTGTGGGCATCCCTACGTGCCCCCCTCTGCGGCGGAACGGGAGGGGGACATCTTCGGATGTGCTGATCTTTTTGGGTATCAGTCTGCTAACCCCTTTTCGTTTCGCCACCATTATTTAGCAGTAATGTGGTGAAACTTCTTTATACCCAAAGGAGTCCGCCATGCGTACGACATTCTTAAATATTCATTCTCTTTTTTACCCCAGCACTTTCGATGGCGTTGTCTTCGCAAGATAGAACCGCATTTTAAAAATTTAGCAATTGGGGGACGCTCAGTAAAGGCGCTTGTTCCTTTATTGGCCTGCACATCTGAATCATTTTATCGCTGATTTGTAGATCAACTCATTCTACGGAACAGTCACATCAGAAGAAAAGGCAGAACTCCAAGAAGAACATCAAACCGCCATAAGTCCAGCTTTGCGATTTCTGAGAGGCACTTATGGACAATAAAAGAGAATGATGCAAGATGACAACAAAATTAAAGTATCTGTCTTTATGTATTTTATTGATGGGACTGGGCGCCTGCTCTAGTAAAGATCAGCCTGAAAGTGATCCTGCTGTAGAAGAGCAAACAACAGAAAGTAAAGAAGCTTTGCAGAGTGTTACTGAAACATCAGTCGTGATTGTACCGAAAGCTAAAATCAGTCCTGATCAAAGTTGGGAGAAAATAGACAGTGATGTACTGCGAAGTAATTTGATTTACTTTTACCCTGAAAAAATGAATGTGCTCCATTACAAAGAACCGAGCAAGCTTGAGAATGATTTATTCTTCCCCGACAATCATGAATTTGTCAAGAAACAATTACATTTAGATAAGAGTCAGCTTATTGTTATTGGAATGCCGGGGCATAACTTAGACAACAATATGTTAGTCGATTTGAGTAATGATGAATATTTCAAATATGCTAACAATCTCGCCATAAACTATATACGTGCCTTACAAGTACCAAAGGTTAAACCCAAACAGGAATTTGAAAAAACACAGCATTATGAGGAACGAGTTAAGCAAGCTCAGCAAAACTCCCTAAATAATGTAATCGACTATGATGTTGAATTATTGGAAAGAGTGTTGAATTATATTGCTCCTGATATTACTTCAATCGGAAGCGAAAGCGCTTACCAATATGATGCTGATAAAGAGTTAATGACAATTAACTTTAAACAGAAAAGCCGATATGTTTCCTCTGTGGTTAAATCAGAACTAATCATCAAGGTTCCGCCTGATTTAGCAAATTCTCTCGCAGAAAACTTTGGACAACTTAACATCGGCTATGTATTTACACCCAAAAATAACACCTTGAATTTGGATGGGATATTTTTTTATTTAGTACGCTATGGCAATCCTGATCAGCAGAACTATACCTCTAGATTGTATCTCTCACCAATCATTAAGCCGAATACATTTAAGCAAAAAAGTGCGGTCAATGTATTCTGGAAAAACAATGATGCTGTTGAGGAAATTGACACAATACCTTTTAAAAACGTGCTGACATCACCGATATGGAAATTTAAGTTTGGCCTAGAAAACTATTTATCTCCAGAATCATTATTACAAAAATACGTTAAGCCAGAAATTCCTAAAGAACCTGATGAGCTTCAGTATTTGGGTCATGGGTGAAAATGAAAAATTTGTATTTTAGTGTTTTTTAAAAATAAAGAAATTTCAAATACATATTACCCAGATGTAATGGCTTTCTCTTCTCAATGCCAATTGACTGGGAAAGTATATATCTACATTTGAATACACGATTTAGGAAAAATTTATAATGAATAACTTATTTAAAAATCTGAGCTTTGCTGTATTGGCATTTATATCTGTACTGACTTTACAAGGCTGCAGTTCAAGTCTTGATCCTGATACGTTTTCAGTAGAGTTAAATGAAGCGGGTTTGTACTCGTGGAGTACTCCAGTGATTTCCATTCGTTCTAATACAGCTGAACCGATAGAGGTGACGAATGTCATAGTCAATAACGGACAGTGCAGCTTTATCGGTCATGATCGAAGATTTAACTTTCCATTGCATTTTCAGATGGGGCAACTTGCTAGATTAAGAATCACTAAATGCAGTTTTGCCAATGTGGTGCAGGTAGATATTGAAACCACTGAAGGAACTGTAAGTTATAGCTTTAACTAGCCGATCTCATTGGTTAAGACAGCAAAATCAACGAATCAAAAAGCCGAGTCCATGAAGGACTCGGCTTTTTTATGTCTAAACTTTAAGGAAATAAAGATGAATTTAATTATTTGTCCTGCATGTGGCGGTGACCAAACTGAAATGGTCGGCCCTCAACTTTCTACATCCATTGAATTTCAGCAGCCAAGGTCTTTAAAGCCGCCTATTCAAAATCTGATTCAGAACGTTGTGAATTATGCAGCGATGGGTGCATCTAGCGCTCGACTGATTAAGGGGCAGCGTACGATGATTTATGTATTTGGGGCTTTAATCGGTGGGGCAGTTGGCTGTGCAGCCTGCATCTTGAAACACATCCATGAGCAGCATTCCGAAACCCTGATGAAAGATGAATCTCAGTCGCAAGTACATCACCATTGTTTGGAGTGCGGACACTACTTTAACTAGATTTGATGGAATTTAGACGGTAGTTGTTTTTAATCCCCCTAATTTTAATAGTCAGTAATAAAAATTAAAAGGAAATAAGTATATGGCACATTTAATTGAAAAAATGGCTTATGTCGGTGAAACCCCTTGGCACGGTCTTGGCAATCAGCTCGCGCAAAATCAGCCGATTGAAGTCTGGGCGAAACAGGCAGGCATGGATTGGCGTATTGAATCATCAAACGTCAGCTACATGGCACAAAATGAACGTGGGCAAAGCATCATCATGCCTTTCGAGGAACAGCGCGTACTTTACCGCTCGGACACCCATGCACCTCTATCTGTGGTCAGTCAGCGCTATCAGGAAGTCCAGCCTGCTGAGATATTAGAGTTCTACCGTGATTTAACTGAACAATCAGGTTTTGAGCTAGAAACAGCTGGGGTACTCAAAGGCGGAAAAAAATTCTGGGCTTTGGCTAAAACCGGGCAGACAGCAGCACTCAAAGGTAAAGATGTCAGTAATGGCTATATCTTATTGGCTACGGGCTGTGATGGAACATTAGCGACAACTGCACAGTTCACTTCAATCCGTGTGGTGTGCAATAACACCTTAGCGATTGCTCTCAAAGGACAGAACAGCAGTGCAGGTGTGGTCAAAGTCCCGCACAGCACTCGCTTTGATGCCCAAAAGATTAAACAGCAGTTGGGAATTTCTGTCCGAGCATGGGATGAACATATGTATGAAATGAAACAGCTCAGCCAGCGTAAAGTCACTCAAAGTGAGGCAGCAGCTTATTTTGATGCTGTGTTTAACAATACCAGCTTGAGTCCAATGGAACAGGATGAAGGCATTATTCAGTTCTACCGCAATGTCGCTACCCAAGCTAATTCAGCCCCTAAAGCTGAAAACAAGACTGAGCCGAATGGCCGTGCCATGTCTAAAGTCATGACTATGTTTAATGGGCATGGACGTGGGGCAGAACTGAGTTCAGCTAAAGATACCGCTTATGGCTTACTTTGCAGTATCACCGAGTTTGCCGATCATGAACGCCGGGCTATGAGTCAAGATCACCGACTCGATTCAGCATGGTTTGGCGCAGGTGCTGGGTTGAAGCAACGTGGACTCGAACAAGCGCTGCGTATGCTTGCTTAAGCTCAATAATTCTCTTTTTTATAAATTAGCCTAAGTATTACAGCACAAGGCCAAATATTTTTCACCACTTATGAATCAAAGACCTACCTATTAAAGCTGTGTCTTCGGGCACGGCTTTTTTATACCCAAAATTTAAATTAGAGGAATTCATAATGAATCATTTATCAAATCTACCTGCAACATCTGTACAGCCTAAAGTATTCAGTCCCCCTAAACTTTTCAATGCGAAACGTTTTGTGGAGACTAAGAAACTCAGTCAGGCTGAATGGCTGGAAGTGCGCAGGCAGGGCATAGGCAGTAGTGACTGTGCTGCAGCCTGTGGGCTCAACCCTTATATGTCGATGCTGGAACTGTGGATGATCAAGACTGGACGAATCAAGCAATCGATTGAAGATGAAAGCGAAGGCCATGCTCCGCTGTATTGGGGCAAGCGTTTAGAGCCCTTGGTGGCTGAGTATTACAGCATGCATACCAACTATAAAGTCCGCCGCGTCAATGCTGTACTGCAGCATCCTGACCCAGACAAGTCCTTTATGTTAGCCAACTTAGATTATTCTGTAGTGGGTGACGCAGATGTACAGATTCTAGAATGTAAAACCGCAGGGGAATATGGCGCTAAGCTTTGGCGGGATGGTGTGCCTCTATATGTACTGTGTCAGGTCCAGCATCAATTGGCTGTGACCGGAAAGAAGGCAGCCCATATCTGCGTGCTGATCTGCGGACATGAAACCCGCATATTTAAAGTGACCCGTTCAGAATCGGTGATTCAGCATATCGTGAATGCAGAGCGTTACTTCTGGGAGTGCGTGGAAAAGGATACACCGCCTGATGCAGATGATAGTGAATCGGCCGCTAAAGCTTTGCAATTACTGTATCCAGAGCATGTACCGCTAAGTACGACCGATCTCTCGTTAGACGATCAAGCCAACCAACAGTTTGAGCAGCTGATTCAAGCACGCAATCAAATTGAAAAGCACCAAGAGCAATTCGATCTGCTGAAGCACCAGCTGCAGGCCAAGATGCAGGAGGCTGAGCGCGCAACTTTCAAAGCAGGTTCAGTCACCTGGAAAAAGGCCAAAGACTCGATTAGCTTAGATAGCAAAGCACTACTAAAACAGTACCCTGAATATCTGAACCAATTTCCGCAAAGTAAATCTGGTTCAAGACGCTTCAATATTTACCCAGATGATGAATGAGATGAATTCATTCTTCGAGATACATAAGCAAATCAATTTAAGGCCATAACGATCCCATGCCAAACAGCATGGGATTTTTTATGCCGATTTCATTGTTAAAAAGAGAAATATCATGATTAAAGGTTTAGCAATCACACCGCCTATTTTAGGGCGAATCAGCATTGGCCGAATGGTCGAAAAGAACGGAAAGCGTCTGCCTGAAAAGGATGATCAATTCACCATTACCAGTCAAATCCAAAGTAAAGATAGTGGTTGGATCAAACATCCGTTAGATGAACAGCTGCGGGCTAAAGCATCCAATCAAAAACTCCGCTCAATTCCTGTACGGATGATCTTTAATGATCCTGAGCTGAATCTACGTGCAGAGTACAGCTTATTTGACCGTCAAACTGGACGACCCGTTTGTGTGGGTAATGGTGAAACTTGCCAGCGATTGACTAATCAAGGTGTAGAGCAGCATCCATGCCCATCCCCTGATTTATGCTCAATGGCTCAAGGCGGGCACTGTAAGCCTTATGGGCGTTTGCATGTGAACTTGGATGAGTCGGATGAGCTTGGGACCTTCATTTTTAGAACCACAGGCTTTAACAGTATAAGGACCTTGGCCGCACGACTAAGCTACTATCATGCAGCATCGAATGGTTTACTTTCATGCTTGCCATTGCAACTTACACTTCGGGGTAAATCCACGACCCAAAGCTATCGCCAGCCTGTGTATTACGTGGATTTAACTTTGCGTGAAGGAGTTGATTTAAAGCAAGCTATACAGACTGCTAAAGAAATTGATCAACAGAGTAAATCTAGTGGTTTTAATCAGGAAGCTTTAGATCATAAGGCGAGACAGGGTTATGCAAATGCAGTTTTTGAAATGGATTCAGGTGATGGGTTAGACGTCGTTGAAGAGCTTTATCCATCTGAAGAAGGCAGCGAAGATGCTCAACAAAAGAAAACCACAAACCTGAATTTACAGAATGAGTTACAGCGTTCTGTTCAAACTTTGAATTGAAAGATTGTTGAGGTTTAAGCAGATTAAATTTTTACGGAGCTGCGTATCATTTGAGCGAATAACCGCTCGCATGAATGATTAGGAGTAAACTCATGAATGCGTTTGTTGGTCAAACTTTTCAAATGAATCAACTCATCAGTATTAAGCAGGTTGTAGAAATTGTAGGTGTTGCACGTTCTACCATCTATGAAATGATGGATGAAAACTCACCGTATTATGATCCGACATTTCCAAAGAAAGTTAAAATTACCCAAAACCGTATCGGCTGGTCAGCTTATGAGATTCATCAATGGATTGAAGATAAGCTGGCGAGTCGAGAGTAATTGGAGCAATCCATATGAGTTTAAATGAAGAAGTTATTAAAATATTTATTGAAGGGTGGTTGGTTAAATATCATGGTTTTTCAATAATTAATGATAGAGTTGGTAAGGATAAAGAAGGATTAAATCTTTTATTTCAATTAGATGGATCTATTTTGGAGTTAAGGGATGTTTATCAAGAGAAGGTGCTAGTTTCAATTGAAATACCTGAAGATTTAGATGCAAAAGACTGCATAGCTTTTGCAATGAAGTTTTACATTCAGGTTGCAAAATTTTGTGAAAAAGAAAAGCACTAGTGCTTTTCTTTTTTGATTTTTAATCGAAAGGTCTGTTTATTGAATAAAATGTTTAATAGTAGTACTCTCACTGGAGAAATTTCTCCAGTGAATATTTGTTGCAATGAAATCTGATATTTTTAATTTACATTTCTCGGGTCATGAAACCTTTGCACTACGCTATGGTTGGCTAAATAAAGCATATAATAATTTCAGTTTAATCGAAAAAGATATTGAAAAACAAGTTGTTGAGCTTGGTGTTGGTAAGAATATGGTTAACAGTATTAAATACTGGGCTGAAGTTTCAGGGTTGGTTCCGCTCAAAGATTCTGAAAATAGTAAACAAAACTATAAAACTGCAATAAATGAAATTTTTGCAAAATATGATACTTACTTAGAGTTAAATGAATCTACTTGGTTACTACACTATTTTATTCAAAAAAACTTTGCTGATCTAACATTTGCTCGTTGGTATTTTAATTATTGTAATAAACAAGTCTTTGAGAAATCTGAATTACTTAGTGATCTTATATTTTGGCTTGAAACAAACGGTTTAAAGCTACCTTCGGAAGCGACTTTGCAAAAAGATTTAGATTGTTTCATTCTTTGTTACTCAAAAAAACTAAGTAAGAAACAGCTTAATGAAGATGCATTTATTTCGCCATTAAATGAGCTGAATCTAATTTATCAGGTGGATTCTCATAAGTTTAAAGCTGATTTACTTGAGCAAAAAAATCTTTCAGTGGATATATTTTTATATTGCTTAACAGATTTTTGGCAAACACATTTCTCGGAAGCTCCTTCACTAAGTGTAGATATGATTTCGACTTATCCTGGAAGCCCTGGTCGTTTATTTCGTTTGAATAATGCATCAGTCGATTATTTCTTAAATCAATGTGCAGTTATTGACGATCGTTTTAACTGGACTGATACATTAGGAATGCGAAGCTTATCTTGCTTGGATATCAAAAATGTAAATTTAAAAGAACTACTGGCTAATATTTATCGTGAGTATCAGAAATGAATCAAAACTATAAATTAAATCATTATTATGAAATTCACGTAAACCATCTACTTTCGACACGACTTGACAGTGACATATCGAAGGAGTTTTTTGAGCGAGTAATTTTTCATGGAACAGCTTACAACTCATTGAAAACAATAGTTGATTCTTTTTATGAAAACACTCAATCCGCTTTTACTTTGACAGGTGGATATGGTACAGGTAAATCTACTTTAGCAGCAATTTTATCAGGGCTTTTACATCAAAATGATGAAATTAGATTGGCTGCTAGAGCTTTAGTACAAGATTCTGATTTACTTAAGCAAATTGATAAAAATTTCAAGTTGTCTAGTGATAAACCTTGGTTGATTATTAAAGCAGTCGGAGGGGTAACTTCACCTGTTGAGCTGTTTTATAAATCCATCCTAAAAGCACTTCAAGATGCAAATCTTATGGATGTGTTTGAAGGTGACTTATTTTTTTTGCCAGATCAGATAGATAGTGATCATCAATTAATTGAATGGATTGATGAAGTATTTAGAGCATTAGATGGGAGAATTTCAGGTGGTTTATTTATCTTAGATGAGATGGGTAAGCTTTTAGACCATATTGCTAGAAATAATGGTGATCTACATTTATTCCAGGATTTATCTGAGAGAATCAATAGACTTTCTACTAAGGAATGTCCTTTTATCTTTTTAGGGATTTTGCATCAGGCATTTGCTGACTATGCAAGAGGGATGAGCCATCATATCGCTTTAGAATGGACTAAAATTCAAGGTCGTTATGTTGATATCTCATATCGAATTTCATTAGATGAATCGGTTGCACTTGTTTCTAAAACAATAAAAGCAAGAGAAACTCAAATTCCAGAAGCTATTACAGCTGTAAATAATGCCTTAGTAACTAAAGTTGTAGGTTCTATTAAGTCTCGATTGACAGAGAATAGTCCAAAACTGAATGTATATCTGCAAGAGGCATTGCCACTACATCCATTAACTACGGTACTTCTTGGTATTATTTCTAAAAGTAGCTTTAGTCAAAACGAACGTAGTATTTTTAGTTTCCTTTTGTCAGTCGAACCTTTTAGTTTTAGGAAGTTTCTAGAGTCAGAAGTTAATCTAAACTCAACTTACACGATTGTTGATTTATGGGATTACTTAAGTCAAAACTTGCAACACCAAATCCTAAGTTCTAAAGAAGGGCATTTATGGGCAATCGTTGAAGAAACTCTAACTTTACTTAGTAAAAATCTCAGTAAAAAAGAGGGTTTAACTTCTGAAAGTGAAGAGTTATATCCTAACGTAATTAAAGCAATTGCAATGCTTAATATGTTTGGTAAATCTTTAGGGATTTATCCGTCAGTAGATTTAATTGCTCATGCATTACCACTTTCATCAAAAAACCTAGAAATACTCCCTGCATGTTTAAAGAATCTAGAAGATTGGGGAGTAATTACTTATTGGAATCGTACAAAGTCTTATGAAGTTGTTGAGACATCTGAACTCAATATTCAGCAATTGTTACAAGAGAAGTTGGAGGCATTAAGTAATCAACAAAATTATTTTGAGTACATCAACTATAAGGGCAACTCAGTTCTTGCAAAACGCCACTATCATGAAAGGGGTGTAATGCGTTGGATGGATCAGCATTTAGTAAATGATCTTCCTGGGTTGGAACGCCTAGTAAATAAATCTGAATTTATTAAATCAAAAGCTTTTGCGCACTTTGTTTTAATAACAGATCAAGCTCTTAATTCAACTAAACTAATTGAATTATCGAAGCAACATTCTCGTCTTGTTATTGCTAAGTTAGATAAGATCAGTGAGTTATTAAGCTGGTCCAAAGAAATTTATGCTCTAAATGAAATTTTTAGAGAATTGCCAAAGCTGATGCTGGATACCGTTGCGAAAAAAGAATATGAACAACGGCTAAACTATGCATATCAGCAGGTCGATGATCTATTTAGCCAGTCCTTTGAATTAGTGGAATGGTACTGTAAGGGGAGCCTGTTAAAGGGTAAGTCTTTATCCATTATTGTCTCTGATTTGGCTGATGAGCTATATCAATCATGTCCGAAAATTCTAAACGAGTTAGTTGTTCGACATGATGTTTCTAGCTCTGCAGCAGCTGGTCGTAAAAAACTATTAGAAAATATGTTGGAAAATTCGAATCAAGAAAATTTAGGTATCGAAAAATTCCCACCAGAAAAAGCAATTTATTTGTCTTGTATTAAACAATTAGGCTTACATCAGTTTAATGCGGAGAAGATGGAATGGATATTTGATTTTCCTGTCTTAGACGAATCTAATAGAGAGCAAAGTGAAAATTTAGAGCGTGTTTCGAAATTATTTCAACGTGGATATAAAGTTTTCACAGATACAAAGTCTTTAGTTCCTTTAACAGAGCTTTATAAGGTATGGTCAGATACACCATTCGGTATTCCTCATGGTGTATTACCAATATTTGCTTTAACCCTTTTGTTGGCTAAAGAAAAGAGCCTTGCTTTTTATGATAAAGATATAACTCAAGAATTTAAGTTTATTAGTGAAATTGATGATGAGTACATCAATAAACTAGTTAAGAGACCTCATGAGATTGCGGTTAAGTATATTAAAGAACCTGCTGAAAAAAATAGGTTTATAAATCTCCTAGCGAATAGCATTAAAGATATTTTTGAAAAAAATATAGAGGCTACACCTTTAGCTGTAGCACGTTTTCTAGTTTCATACACTGTGAAGCAGTCTAGTTGGACTAAGTTTTCTAAGGATAAAGAATATTTTGATGAGAAGGTGCAGTTATTAAGATCATTCCTTGTTAAGGCAGATGATCCGTACAAATTGCTATTTGAAGATTTGTATGATGTGCTTGAGGTTTCCACAAGATCCGATGATCTAGTTCTTGCAGATCTATCAAATTTACTTGGTAGTTTTATGGGGGCAAAGCCAAATCTATTGAGAAATTTTGAAGGTAGATTGCGTAAAGAGCTCGGCAATATTACACCTGAAATTACTCAAGAAGCAGATGCAGTGAGCAAGTTTGCAGCTGATTGGAAAATGAAAAAGTTTGCGGAACATCTATCTAGAAGTTCGACTGAGTCAACTCAATGGTTGTCAAATTTAATTACATTGCTGGGTCAGATACCAGAAAAAGATTGGACGGATGACAGTCTGAAAAAAGCTTTTGAAGCTCTTCCTGGTTATGTGCAGCGTTTTAAACAGTTGAGCTTTTTTGCTAAAAATGCTGAGAAATCAGAACAAATTTCATCTAATAAGCGATCTTTAGCAGTAATTATTAACACGGATCAAGGTCTTGAAGAATATAACCGAGACGTCATTGTGGATTCGAATATTGAGAATGATTTAAAAAAACTGCAAAAAGAGTTACTTAAAAAGGTGAGTGCTTTTGACCTAAGTGATGATGCTAAAGCAATGGTATTATATGAGTTGCTTAAAGATTATTTACATCCGATTGGTGAGGACAAAGCATGACTCTTGAAAAGCCAGTAAAACATGTCCTAGGGCTTTCTGGTGGTAAGGATAGTGCTGCTCTTGCTGTCTATATGAGAGACCACTACCCTGAGTTAGATATTGAGTATTTTTTTACAGATACTGGTAAAGAATTACCAGAAGTCATGGATTATCTAAATCAATTAGAATCTTACCTAGGTAAACCAATCTTGCGCTTAGGTTCGGATAAAGATTTCGATTATTGGTTGAAGGAATATAATCATTTTCTTCCCTCTGGCCATCAACGCTGGTGTACTGTTCAGATGAAATTAGTACCATTCGAGAAGTGGGTAAAACCATTTCTTGATGAAGGGTACGAAATTATCAGTTATGTTGGGATTCGTGCAGATGAGCCTTGGCGTGAAGGTTATGTGCCAACTCAAAAATTCTTAACGACCAAAATGCCATTTGCTGAAGATGGTCTAGTCAAAGAGGATATTATTAATATTCTTGAAGGGACTGGATTAGGCCTTCCTAAATATTATGAATGGCGTTCTAGAAGTGGATGTACGTTCTGTTTTTATCAAAGAAAGATTGAATGGGTGCGTTTGATGGAACGACATCCTGATAAATTTGAGGAAGCAAAGTCCTACGAAAAAAAGTTGAATGATGATAAATCTACAAATGGTGAAACTTATTATTGGATGGGTAAAAATACACCGTTAACTACACTTGAAGATCCAGATCGTGTGGCGCAAATTAAAGCTGACCATGAGAAAAAGCTTGAGAGATTTAAGAAGAAGCGTCGTCGTAATGCTTTATATGATGATCAATTGATTGAAATGATTGATTTAGATGCATTGTATGATGATATGGAAGGTGGTGGTGCCTGTGTGACTTGTTATAAATAAAGAAAATGGCTACTTACACAGTAGCCATTTCTGTTTCAAGAATTGCAAATTTAAATGTTTCTACGAAATCATGAGTTGATTTATACCTTCTAGTGCCTTCATGTTGAAGCCCTCTAAAAATTGGTTCAAAGAGTTTGGTGGGCCCAGAAAAGTCTTGTTCGGTAAGTATTCCACTAGGATGTTTTCGATTGATAATAAACCAAAAAATTGCACACATTTGATAAATATCTGAGCATAAGGCAATGTCTTTACGATGCTCATCAATGTCAATGTATCTTGAAAAAGCTTCTGGGGATAACCAATATTTAGGACCAATAGCTTTATTGCCCGATGTAATTTCAGGGCTAGATCCATCAAGCATCGAGCACAAACCGAAATCACTGATGACCCAAGTTGAATTCACCACAAGGATATTTTCTGGTTTCAGGTCCCTATGAACTGCAATCCCATGGATTAGATTTAGTGCTTCGCATAAGCCAAGTATTTGTCCAGAATACTCTGCATAGCTAATACTATTACTACAAATATATTCTTTTAAAGAGCAATCAGCTTTTTCCATCAGAATAAGTAAGGCATCTATTTCTATTTCTTTTGACCGAGTAAGCTTTCTAATTGTAATTCTTTTAAAACCATAAAATTTGATAATATGCTGATGATCTAATTGCCTTAAAAGTTTTAATTCCCCGATTGATCTTTGTGACTCCCTCTTATGAAACTCGGTATGCGTTTCTAACGGAATGAACTTAATTGCATAAGGAGTTCCTGAACCTCGTTCCAAATAACATTCAACTGAACTATTTCCACCCTTACCTAAATGCTCTGAATGCTCAAATGTTGTAGAATTAATTTCATATTGATCTTCAATAAGATAAGCTTGATTGTTGATTTTAATCCTTATCATTATTCGAGACCTTGCAATAAGTCATCAATAAATTCTGACTTTTCCTCAGGGTAGAAACTTGATCTATATTCTAGATAGTCCTCTATACGAAAACATTCTTTATGAATTGTACTTAGATTTGAGGATTGAAATGGACCTTGAATATTCCAAGCAATAGACCACTTTTCATCATCTAAATCAATTTCATCCCCACAATGTACACATGTACTTGCACCTAATGGGCACATTCCACTGTCATGATAAATTGGATCGGCAAAATCATAGAATTCTAAAAATTTTCTTAAAGAGTCGCTTGATCTATATTCTGAAATTATCGCCAAAAATTGAGTTTTTCTCAAAAAAGTACCTGATAGTACAAGTCTTAAAAAATCGAATCTCCATTTTCTTGAGGATGCTGTATTTGCGGAGCTAACGCATCTAATAGCATACTCTTGTAAAATAGTACCCGAACTATCTTCAGAGGGATCAATTTGTTGATTTAAAAATTTAAAATCTTCTTGAAGGGGAGAAATATTTGTATTGTTTAGCGTAAGTCCTTGCTTTACATAAAAATCGATAGCTAATACTAACGAGTAAAAATCGGATTTTTGCTTAAATCTTGATTTTGAAATTAGATTATCAGGAAAAATAAATTCTATTTCTTTAAGAATTTGATTAAATCTACCTTCTAATTCATCTAAATTTTGATCATTATATCTTCTATAAAAATCATCCAAAGTGGCTTTTTTGTCTTGTGGTCCTTCTAAAAGTGCTGCCAACATTTCAGAGATAAATTCAACATCAAGTAATCTACGTCTACTCGAGATAGTAAAAATTTTCCAACTATCTAATATTTCAGAGGCAGCGAGTTTCTCTGATAGCTTATAAAAATTTCCAGGAAATTCTGCTTTTCTTAATTCTTGGCTATTCAGAGGAACAGTATATTTATTTAGCCTCGTATAAATTTCTCTATATTGCTCATCTGTATATCCATAGGCCTCATTACAATCGATTGTATATTGAAGAATATTATCTCTTTCTTCTTCAGGTAATTCTGAAAATCTTTTACCTTCATGAACTCCAATATATGGTTTATCTAAAATATACTTATTATTTACAAATTCTAAGATAGCAGTGATACGTTGTTGCCCATCAATAATTTTTCTGATAGTTCTACCATGTTCGGTAGTATTTTGTATAAAAACCTTTGGTATAGGATATTTTTTTAGGATTGTATCAATCAACATGACTTTAGAGGTTGGATTCCAAACAGCTTTACGTTGAAAATCTGGTTGAATAACAAGTTTTGAATCATCATCCCAGTCTTTAAAGTCACTGATAGTATGATTGGTGGGATTCCATCTTCCAGTCATTTGTTTGATATCCTATTTGAATAAATGTTCTATATTTTTAAAAGTCGTGTTAATTCCAAGGCTTATTCTAATTGATTGATTAGCTGAAATGAAATCTAATCCTATCTCTCTTAGTACATAAGACATTTCAAGATTCATAGATGAGCAAGCTGAACCTTGAGAACATAAAAAATCTGAGTTTGTTACGAAATGTGATGCATCAAAGTTTGGCAAGCGAATATTTAAGATATGTGGGATGTGATGTGCCTCTGGAGAATTAATAATTCCACCAATTTCGTTAATTTTTGCTCGTAGCATATAATTTATTTTATTTACCTCTTCAAAACTATTTTCAATAGTTTGATCTTCTACGGCGGCACCGAATCCTAAAATCAATGGAGTAGCAAGAGTCCCACCTCTTAATCCATATTCTTGGCCAGCTCCATGAATAACAGGTTGGATCCTAGTTTCTCGCAAATCTCTAATGTACAGAGCTCCAATACCTTTAGGACCATAAATTTTATGAGCGGATAAAGAGAGCATATCTATATTTAACTCATCAACATCGATGGGGATTTTTTTATAAGATTGAGCAGCATCTACATGAAATTTGATATCTCTTTCAAAACAAGCTTGACCAATAGCTGCAATAGGTTGGATTGATCCAAGCTCGTTGTTTACATGCATAATACTGACTAGAACTGTATCTTCTCTCATTGCTGAGATTACTTTTTCCACATCAATAATTCCATTTTTTTGCGGAGTAATATATGTGATTTCATATCCATGTTCTTTTTCTAAGAAGTGGCATATGGAGAGAATACATTTATGTTCTATAGATGAGGTGATGATATGCTTTCCCTTCTTTTGATTTGCTAAAACATATCCTTTGATTGCTAAATTATTTGACTCAGATGCTCCACTAGTAAAGATGATTTCACTTTTATACGCACCAATTGATTCAGCAATTATAGCTCGCATATTTTCAATTTTTTCTGCTGAAGATCGACCTAACTTATGTGCAGATGATGGGTTTGAGTATTCTTCTTCAAATGCTCGGAACAATTCATTTTTGACAGAAGGCAGGAGTGGAGTAGATGCTGCAAAATCTAAATAAATCATTTTTGGTCAATAAAAAAGAGATGCTTTTAGCATCTCTTTTTTTTATTATTTATGCAATCATTCTAACCATTTAATTAATTCATCCCAAGCAAGCTCATATAAGCGTTTTGAACGAGTGATAATAAAATCACTTGTCCAAGGTTTAGTCATGTTTCCTAGGGTAACCAAGTTAGGCATATATTTTTGAGCGGCTAGTAGATCCTTGGTCAAGTCACCAAATCTAATGTTATTAATGCTTGCTGCTTCATTTAATACTTTTGCTGCCTCATTAGGATCTTGTGCACCGACAACTTTATAGAAAATACGCTTTTCTGCCCAAACTCTATTTCCTAATGATGAATTTAAATCATGTGAAATTAATACAAGATTACCTAAAGTATCTTTGAGTTCACCATTTTCATAAATTCCTACATCCCATGTGCCATTGTTTGATTGTGGTGCGATATGTTCTAAAGATAGATTTCGGTCATCAATATAACTTTCAATATCTAAGCATGGGTTAGAAGAGGTTCTACCTTTAACTAGTAAGCCTTCATATGCTGAATCTATGACTGCATCATGATGAGCCGCAAGTAATAGGAGTTTTGCAACTTTTTTAGCACTGCTATAAATAGGTAAGTGACTTGAAATTGATACAAAATTATCTTTATCAATTAACTTTCCTTTTCTGTTGGCATCTAGCAGTCTTGACTTGAGTTCTGCTTTGAAAAGATCAATGTTAATAATCTGATCATTCATATAAATCTTTGCGAGCTTAGGTAGCCCTGAAGGCATGTCATCCTTACTTAAAAACTCACGGTATTCGTTATCGATACCACCAGTACCACGACGTGATGCACGCCAGAGCGTACTAAAAGATACCATTGCTTTAAGCGCATCTTCAAAATCTTTGAATCGAGCGCTCTTCTCTTCATCATTCTGAGCATCCAAAATTTGGCTATAAAATAATGTAAGAATAGGGATTACGATTGTGTGATTAATGTCTTTAAAGAACTTGAGACCAAGTTTACTTGTAGATGAAAGTTGCATAGATCCAAAGACTTTAGAAAGATCACTATAAGAGTCCGACTCCCAAATATATTTCTTAAAATTGGCACAATGGCTTAGCATTTTGATAAATGTCAGTTGATTAGCTGTCTCTTCGAAAGCTGTTTTTAGCTCACTACGTTGCTCAGCTAGTCGTCCTGAAATACGTAAGCCAGAGTAGGAGCTAAAGAAATGGATTAGTAATTCTTTTGTGGCTTTTTGAAGTTCTGGTCCAACAGAAAAAACGCAAAGGTATTCAGCAACCTGATCCATTAAAGATTTTTCTTGAGAAGTTTCATAATTTGCTAAACCGACAGCATTAACCACACGAGGTTTAAACGTTTCAAAGGCTGTTAGTGGCTCACCTGTAGTATTAAGTGATTCAAAAATAGTGAAGGCATAATCTTCATTTTTACCTTTTACTACGGTTAGTACTACACGATGTAAGACGTAGCGTGCATAAAACACTAGAATACATAATTTATCGAATAATTCTTTTTCATTTGAAGGCAAATTAAGAATATTAGGAACAGGTGCTAAGTGATTTAATAACCCTTCTTGCAACAAGTCAGAAGCATATATATCGCTGATGTCCGGGATTTCTTCAATTTCATCGAGAGTTGTACTGCGATTACTGATTAAGCTTTTGAAAATTTTCATGAGTTGAGTGAAGCGATCCACAATAGCTTCTTCACCTTCCATACTGTTATTACGTTTTACAGGTTTATATTCAGCGACTTCGTAATCAGCTTTATCAATCTCAGTTATATAGTTAAATATGAGATTGGCAATTGGTGAGTCATATTTACGTGTTGCTGTACCTTTAGACCATTGATCATCAATCGAACGAATCATTCGCGGATATAATGGTGATTTACCGAAAGAATATTTTTCATAAAAAGTTTCAGACAAAGCGGACAGTGCTTCACGAGTCTGTCCATCAAGCCATTCTATTGCTGTAACATGACTTTCTAATTCGCTTAAAGTTGCATCTGAATCAGCTGCACTACTTAATTTTTCATATTCAGCAGAAATGCTTTTGGTTTTTTTCAAAAATTGTTTATGGGCAAGATTTAGAGAGTTGTGCAAGGCAATGCAAACTAGCAGTAGAGTGGTCATACGTTGTTGACCATCAATTACAGTTAAAACTTTGCTAGGTACATCGGCCCTAACAATTGGTTGTACTGTTGAGTTGTTTATGTCATGAATCGTGATAACTGTTCCAAGAAATGTAAAGCTATCATCAGACTTGACCAACATTTTAAAACCATGGCTAATGTCTTCTATTAGTCTACTGACTTTGTCTTTGTCCCAACTATAAGGTCTTTGATATGAAGGAATATATAATCCAAGTCCTCTATCTGCGAGTAACTCCATAGGTGATTTAGATATTGCCTCAAAAATTGTTTTAGGATCTACAGCCATTATTCCCTCTGAAAATAGGTTCTTTTTAGAATTCATCAATCATACAAAGAATATGTTCCTGTTCCAAAAGAAATTTTTATAATTATCAATGAATTTTAATTTTTTAGAGATATTTGTTGATTGCATTACTTTTGACTATGTGAGCTCTTTATGGAAATAACTGGCTATAAGATATACATCTAGAATAGCTAGCTGAAAACTTAATAAATATTGATAAATAGAACTCAACTGATTAGATGTAGAATCTTTTGGTTAGGCGTATAGGTGGGTAATTAGTGGGTAATTTTGCCATAAAGTCTTTAGGTTAAATTATTGTTATTTAATTAAATTTTCAAATCTGTTAAACTGCCACCACCTCAAAAAAAGCTATTATTTAAAAACCGTTCATTTTTTTTGCAAAAATCATCTTGAATTTATATATGAGCCAATGAATAAAAAATAATTATACTTTTTTTGAAGAGTTAATTTTTTATTATATTCCATACTGCAGTTATATTTTCAATCTCAGCACCCTAAGGCACTGAGATTACCTAAAAAATTAAAATGAAGAGCTAGTTATAACTCCACATGTATGGGTATATGTGAGCTTCCTCACAAGAACTATCTTAAATTACATATTTGGATAATTCGGACCACCGCCGCCTTCAGGCGTTACCCAGGTGATATTCTGAGATGGATCTTTGATGTCACAAGTCTTACAGTGAACACAGTTTGCCGCGTTGATTTGGAAACGCTTAGAACCGTCATTTTCTTCCATAATTTCATAAACACCAGCAGGGCAGTAGCGCTGAGCAGGCTCATCCCATTTAGGCAAGTTGACGTTGACTGGAATAGAAGCATCAGTCAGTTTCAAATGAGCAGGCTGGTTTTCTTCATGTACTGTGTTAGATACGAATACGGAAGATAAGCGGTCAAATGTAATCTTGCCATCCGGTTTTGGATAGTTTGGTTTAACATGATTCGCTTCAACAGTTTTCAGTGCACTGTAGTCCGGCTGTAAGTCACGCAGCGTGAACGGCACTTTAAAGATATTTTGATCGATAAAGTTGAATGCGCCGCCGCCGAATGTACCGAACTTGTGCATTGCAGGGCCAAAGTTACGCGCATTGTATAACTCTTCTTTTAACCAGCTGCTGTTAAATTTCTCAGTGTATGCCGTTACTTCTTTCGCGAAGAAGTCTTCACCTTCAGTGACACGAGCAATCGCAAGATCACCGCCTTTTTCTACACCGGCAGCAATCGCTTCAAATACAGCTTCACCGCACAGCATGCCAGATTTCATGGCAGTGTGAGAGCCTTTGATTTTGGCAAAGTTCAAGAAGCCAGCGTCATCACCAATCAGCGAGCCGCCTGGGAATGTGAATTTAGGAAGCGAGTTGAAACCGCCCTTCACAACAGCACGCGCGCCATAAGAAATACGCTTGCCACCTTCAAGGAATTGTTTAATCAGCGGGTGTGTTTTCCAGCGCTGCATTTCCATGAATGGGTACATGTGCGGGTTGGTGTATGACAAGTCAACGATCATACCCAAAGTCACTTGGTTGTTTTCTGCGTGGTATAACCACCAGCCGCCTGAAGAACCTGTTTCAGTTAAAGGCCAGCCAGCACCGTGCATTACCGTACCTGCTTTGTGTTTTGCAGGGTCGATTTCCCACAGCTCTTTAATACCAATACCGTAGTGCTGCGGATCAGCATCTTTATCTAAATCAAATTTAGAAATAAGGCGTTTGCCTAGGTGACCACGGCAGCCTTCAGCAAATAAAGTGTATTTCGCGTGAAGTTCATAGCCAGGGGTAAAGTTGTGCGTCGGTTCGCCATCTTTGCCAATGCCCATGTCGCCAGTTTGAATACCTTTCACCGTACCGTCTTCATGGTAAAGGATTTCTGAAGCAGCAAAGCCTGGGAAAATAGACACTTCTAATTCTTCAGCTTTCGCGCCTAACCAGCGAACCACGTTGCCCAATGAAATCACATAGTTGCCTTCATTGTGCATGGTTTTTGGCACCATCCAATGCGGCATTTCTTGCGATTTTTCATCAGACAATAAGAAATAGGTTTTGTCTTCAGTAACAGGCACATTTAAAGGAGCGCCTTGTTCTTTCCAGTCAGGGAAGAGTTCATTCATCGCGCGCGGTTCAAGCACAGCGCCAGACAGAATATGCGCACCTACTTCGGAGCCCTTTTCCACGACACAAACGGACAAATCGTTCAGGTTATTTTCAATTGCAAGTTGACGGATTTTAATCGCTGCAGAAAGACCCGCAGGGCCTGCACCAACGATTACTACGTCAAACTCCATCGATTCACGTGTAATATCTTCCATGATTTTTACTCTGTGGATTATTTCATAAAATTGGGGTGAGAAATTTCAGCTTAAATTTAAAAAACTCGCTTGCTGGCCTAAGCAAGCGAGATAAAAAATTAAATAATGCCTTCAACTGATAAGGATTGAATATATTCTGGACTAAACGCCAATTCCTTTAAAATACTGTGGGTATGCTGACCTAAGCTAGGTATGCCTTTTACAGTAAAGTCCTCAGTATTAGATAAACCGACTGGTTTTAAGGTTGGGATTTTTCCAACAGGGGAATCGACCTCAATCCAACGCTGGCGTGCCTGAAGCTGTGGATGCTGCCATAGGTCTTGAACTTGATTGACACGTGCATTGGCAATATTTGCGCTTTCTAAACGCTGCATAATTTCAGCTTGTGACCACTGGCTGAACTTTTGTTCGATCATATGACACAATGTATGTCTGTTTTGCGAGCGCAGTGTATTGGTGTGGAATCTTGCATCGAGATAAAGTTCAGGAGCTTCTAGTACCATTTCACAAAAGGCTTGCCATTCACGATCATTTTGCACACCTAAAATGACTTGCTTTTGATCGCCTGTTGGGAATGGCCCATAAGGGTAAATGGTGGCATGTGAAGCGCCGCTCCGAGGTGGTGAGGACTCACCATTTAGAGTGTAATACAGCGGGTATCCCATCCATTCTGTCATGCTTTCCAGCATAGAGACATCAATGCGTTTACCTTTGCCTGTTTTACCGCGCTCAATCAGCGCAGCCAGAATATTACTGTAGGCATACATGCCAGCAGAAATATCTGCGATGGAACATCCTGCTTTAACACTTTCCTCATCCGTGCCAGTAATAGAGAGAAAGCCGGACTCACTCTGAATCAGCAAGTCATACGCTTTTTTGTCGCGGTATGGCCCAGGATGATTAAGATCATCGCCATATCCAGAAATGTCGCAGACAATAATTCTAGGATTAATTTCAGCGAGCTCTTCGTATGAAAAGCCTAAGCGTGATGCCGCACCAGGCGCTAAGTTTTGTACTAAAACATCCGCTTTTAATAAAAGTTGTTTGACTACAGCTTTTGCTTGTTCAGTTTTTAAATCTAACGTCAGGCTTTCTTTTGAACGGTTTGTCCAAACAAAATGCGAGGACATGCCATCGACGCGTTCATCGTACTTTCGGGCAAAGTCACCAACATGTGGGCGTTCAATTTTGATGACACGTGCCCCAAGGTCTGCGAGTTGCCTTGTACAAAATGGCGCAGCAATCGCATGTTCTAAAGAGACTACAGTGATTCCATCTAAAGCTGGCATGTTAACCCTCGTGATATTGTACAGAGCCTTTCATTGCAATTTGCCCGTCAGATTTTTCAATCCATAATTCAGCGTGGTTGAGCTGTACATCACCGCAAATTGAAAATGTATTGAAATCATATACAGGATTAACAGCTTTGAATTCGAAGCGCGAAATTTTTTTATCGCTATGTTCTTGTTTAAATGTATGCAGCAGCAATGTTGCTAAAAGTGGGCCGTGAACGACGAGGCCCGGGTAGCCTTCTATTTCCATCGCATACGGACGATCATAATGGATTTTATGACTATTGAAGGTTAAAGCAGAATACCGGAATAACGTAGTGGTATTCACTGAAAAACTTTTTTGGTATGTATATGGCTTTTCTGTGACCGCAATTGGCGCAGCAGCTTTAAGCGTTTGTGGCTGATTAGATGCAGCGCGATAAACGATATCCTGCTCTTCAACAATGGCTAAAATATCATTGGAAAATATAGAGTGCTTTACTGTAACGAAGTACATATCGCCGCTTTTGCCAGATTTAAACTGAATTTTAATAATTTCAGATTCTTTACGGACGTTGGTATTGAGTAGTACAGGTTCAATAAATTCAATGCGGCTGCCTGCCCACATACGTTTAGGAAAAGGAATTGGGGGTAAGAATCCGCCTTTTTGAGGATGTCCATCTTCAGCGAGGTTTTCTGAATTTACAATTGGCAAGAAGTAAAACCATTGATATAAGTGCGGTAACTCACTGATTTTATTTTCAGTCTGATTTAGCAACGCTTGCATCATTGATACTGAGCGCGGATGTGTAAAATCATTTAAAACTTCTTTTTTGCCAATCCAAGCATCAAAATTTTCCATATTTTTATCCCTATATTCCTTTATTCATTCCTTAAGATGCACGGTCTATAATTTTTTGTGCTTGCAAAATAACTGGCAGATCAATCATTTTTCCATTCAAACTGACCGCTTGTCCTTTTGCGTCTGCAACGGCTTGCATGATTTGGTTCGCCCAAGTAATTTCCTGAGCGCTTGGATTAAACGTTTGATTGACAAGATTGACTTGGTTGGGGTGAATACACAATTTGCCAGCGAAACCTAAATTTTTAGCTTGCTGTGTTTCTAATTGAATTAAATCTTCATCTTTAAAATCAACTGTCACGCCATCCACGGGTGCTTGAATCTTCGCAAGTTGAGAAGCTAACACTATTTCATTTCTAAACGACAGCAGTTCTAAATAACCGCCATTCATATTCATCTCAAGCTGGAAATCAATCGTGCCAAACATCAACGCAATGACATGCTTGGTGCAAGCAATTTGTCTGACATTTGCGAAACCTTGAGGTGTTTCAATCAGTGGAAAAATACCAATATCACGAATTTTTAGCACAGCTTCAATTTCTGCACTAGTTTCAGCTTTAGGCAGCACAATTGCGCTTACATTGGGAAATTTCGCTAATTCGATATCTGCCAAGAACCATTCAGTTTGGCTTGAGTTTACACGGATCATCACTTGATGTTCAGGATGGTCTTGCAGCCAAGCAGCAAGGGCATCACGTGAAGACTGCTTTAGATCGAATGGAACGGCATCTTCTAAATCGATGATCACAGCATCGGCATCGGTATTGAGCGCTTTTTCGAAGCGCTCAATACGATTGGCTGGAACAAAGAGATAAGAACGTGCTGATTTCATCACTTTATTCATCGGTTTGCCTAATTAGAATGAACGTGGAAGACCAAGTAAGTGTTCAGCAACAAAGCTGTAAATCAAGTTGGTTGAAATAGGTGCCACTTGATATAAGCGTGTTTCACGGAATTTACGTTCGATATCATATTCATTGGCAAAACCAAAACCGCCATGGAATTGCAGGCAGTTGTTCGCCGCTTCCCAGCTCGATTTCGCTGCCAGATACTTCGCCATATTGGCTTCTGCACCGCATTTTTCGCCGCGGTCAAACATTTCACATGCACGGAAACGCATTAGGTTCGCTGCTTCAATTTCAATGAAGTTCTCTGCCAATGGGAACTGTACACCTTGGTTCTGACCAATTGGGCGACCAAAAACTACGCGGTCTTTTACATATTGTGTAGCACGGTCCATAAACCAGTAACCATCGCCAATACATTCTGCAGCAATCAAAGTACGTTCAGCATTCAAGCCATCTAAAATATATTTAAAGCCTTTGCCTTCTTCACCAATTAGGTTTTCTTCAGGAATTTCTAAATTATCAAAGAAAATTTCGTTGGTTTCATGGTTAACCATATTTGGAATAGGACGGACGATCATGCCATTTTTTTCAGCTTCACGTAAATCCACCATGAAAATAGACATACCTTCTGATTTTTTCGTAACTTCAGAAAGTGGCGTTGTACGTGCAAGCAGAATCATCCAATCACTGTGCTGTACACGAGAGATAAAAACTTTTTGTCCATTTACAACATAGCGGTCGCCTTTTTTCACCGCAGTGGTTTTAATTTTGGTGGTGTCTGTACCTGTTGTAGGCTCAGTTACACCCATGGTTTGCAAGCGCCATTCACCTGTTGCAATTTTAGGTAAATACAATTCTTTTTGTGCTTTAGAGCCATGGCGCAATAATGTGCCCATGTTATACATTTGACCATGGCATGATCCGGCATTGCCGCCGCTGCGGTTGACTTCTTCCATAATAATAGAGGCTTCAGTCAAGCCTAGGCCGGAACCGCCATATTCTTCAGGAATCATGGCCGCCATCCAGCCAGCTTTAGTCAATGCATCAACGAATTCTTCTGGGTAGGCACGTTCTTCATCAATTTTACGATGATATTCTGCTGGAAATTCTGCACATAAAGCGCGGACTGCTTCGCGGATTTCTTGGTAATTATTGATTGTGCTTTTCATTTGATGTCCTTATCGAAACAGGTTTTTAGTAACTTGTAATGATCATATATTGTTATTATTAGAATAATAAAATAGAATATTTTGATAGTCATTATGCTAAAAGAATATTGAAATGGACATCAAACAATTACGATCTTTTATAACAATTTCAGAGACTAAGAATATTACTAAAGCAGCAGCTTTATTAAATATTGTACAGCCTGCAGTTTCACGGCAAATTCATTTGCTTGAGGATGAGCTTGGTGTCGAATTGTTTGAACGCGGTCGTCATGGCATGCACTTAACCAATGAAGGAAAAATTTTGGAAGTGTATGCAAGACGAGTTCTAAAGGAAATTGAAACTGCAAAAATCGAATTAACGTCATCCGATGGTGCGTTGAAAGGGACGGTCAACGTCGGAATTTTAGCAAGCCTGAGTGAAGCCTTATCTGTATCTCTAATGCGGGTAATTAAAGAGAAATATCCCTTTGTAAATTTAAAAATTACAGTAGGTTATTCAGGACATTTAAAAGAATGGCTAGAAAGCGGTGAGATTGATGTTGCTTTAATTTATGGATCAGTTTCATCTAAGTTTTTAGATTTACAGCCGCTTGTACGTGAGCAGTTGTGGCTGATAGGTGCTTTCGATTCTAAGCTGAATGAACTTGAAGAAGTTGAACTGAAGCAGATGTCTGCTTTTGAATTAATTTTGCCATACACACCGCATCGCTTGCGTACACTGATTGAGCAGGGATTTCATAAGGCTAAATATGAACTCAAGATCAGTGCAGAAGTGAATGATCTCAATGTACAAAAACAATTGGTAAAAGAGGGTTTTGGTTTTACAATTTTACCGCTGGTTTCTATCAAAACGGAATTAGAGCAAAAGACCCTGCAAGCCTCAATTATTAACCATCCTGATTTTATGCGTGAAATTGGCTTGGCCTTGCCGAATACGCGTCATATTTCTAAATTGGTGCATACCATTGCCAATGAAATTATTGTGAGCTCAAAAAAAGCTGTACGTTCTGGTACATGGCTCGGCTGTGAATGGATCGGCCAAGAATAAAAAAATGCTCCCAAAGGAGCATTTTTTTTGAGTATCAAACTTACGCTGTTTTATTTGCAGTGACAGCCGCATTTGAATTGCTGTCATTTGCATCTAAATTTTTGGTATCTGATTGAGGGTCATACATTTTTTCTTTAATAAACAGTGTTGGCAAGGCACATATTAAATATGCAACGCCCATGACTAAGAAACCTAAACCAATAGAGCCTTCTGTTGCAATGAAGCCAATGGTTGCAGGGGCAATAGTCGAACCGATACGTCCAACATTATGTGCGGTACCAATGGCAGTTCCACGTACATTGGTCGGGAAACTCTCAGACATATAGGTGGTATATACACCCAACGGCATGCCATATAAGAAACCAAAGATCACAAGTAAGTACAGAATATTGCTGGCATTATGGAACATTACAATAATGATTAAGAAAATTGCAGTCGAAATCGCACCGAACATGAAGGTGAACTTACGTCCGAGTTTATCACCCATCACACCAGCTAAAATCTTACCGCCAATCATTGCTGTATAGCTGCCGATCAAATAGTTGGTCATAGACTTGAAGTTCATGCCCAATTCTTGCTCTAGGTACAACGGCATCCAGTTATTTACACCATAATAACCAAACTGCATGAAGCCAGCGACAATCATCCAAAACACCAGTGTTCTGAAAATTAATTTATCTTCAACCAATGCTTTAAATACTGAGCGGTCAGTTTTGACCATCTTAGCTTCATTTTGAGTACGATTGAGTCGTGCATTTTTCCAAGCTTCTGATTCTTTGACAAAAAATGGCATAAGAACACCAATAATTGCGGCTGAACCACTCACCATGAATAGCATACGCCAGCCATGTTCTGGAATAATCGCACCGGCAAGTAATGAGGCTACAATATAGCCAAATGTCCAGCCGGTAAAAATTGTCGCAATAATCGTTGTACGATATTTTGTAGGCACAAGTTCAGACATCAAACCTGCACATACCATATAAACCGCGCCTAAGCCTAAAGCAGATAGAAAACGCACCGCAGCAAATTGATAAACGTCTGTAACAAAACCTAAAAGTGCAGTCAAGATTGAGAATTTAATGATACTCAAGGAAATAATACGAACACGGCCGAATTTATCGCTCGCCCAACCGCCAAAAATACCTCCGATGGCCATACCGGCAAGAGTTACACTGCCTAGCATTCCAGCTTGAAATGATGACAAGCCAAATTCTGCTTTTAAACTAGAGAGGCTATAAGAGAGGAGAAGCATATCTGCGCCATCGACTAAAAGAACCAAAAAGCAGAATATAAAAGCTGCAATCCACTTTTGCTTAGGCGGTGAACTGACTACATTTGCTGCTTGCATATAATTCATCCTTAAATGTTTTTTATATTTAATAGCCTGCTATGTTTTTTAAGATGTGAACATCTTATTTTATGGGTTTTATTATGCTGAATATGAAATTCAGTTAATAAATAGATAGCATGATTGACTATAATTAAAATATAGTTGCGAAAGTTATTTAAATGGGTAAATTAATTTATCGATCCTGATTCAATTAATTTATTTGGATTATTAAGTGTGTCTGAAAAAATAGACAACCTAAAGATCTATATTTAATATAACGATGCTTTATTTGAATTTAAATAGATATAAATATGTTATGTTTTGATCTATTTAATGCTGAAAATTGATTGCTATTTAAACAAAAAACCATCACTGAAAGTGATGGTTTTTTACGTCGTATTTAGACTTTTTCAAATAAGGCAGCAATGCCTTGCCCGCCGCCGATGCACATGGTTTCTAAGCCATACTTTGCATCTCTGCGCTGCATTTCATGTAAAAGCGTCGTCATAATACGGATGCCCGTTGCGCCAATAGGATGACCGAGTGAAATCCCGGAACCATTGACATTGACACGTGAGTAGTCGTGTATATCTAATGCTTTTAACACTGCCAACGCTTGAGCAGCAAAGGCTTCATTCACTTCAAGCAAGTCAATTTCATCTAAGCTGATATTGTGTTTTGACAGCAATTTTTGTACTGCTGGTACAGGACCAATACCCATGCGGCTGGGTTCACAACCAACTGCAGTCCAACCTACAATTTTAGCCAATGGTTTCAAACCATGTTTTTCTGCATATTCTGTGCTGACCACTAAACATCCTGCAGCCGCATCATTTTGCTGACTCGAATTTCCTGCGGTGGTCACACCATTTTCACGCAGATTACGAAGTTTAGCTAAACCTTCTGCTGTTGTATCAGCTCGAATTCCTTCGTCACGGAGTACCACTGTTGTTTGTTTTTTAGTTTTAACTTCAACAGGAATAACTTCATCTGCAAACAAACCATTATTCCATGCAGCATCTGCTCTTTGATGACTCAGTGCGGCAAATGCATCACATTCTTCACGACTGATATTGTAATCATGTGCTAAATTATCTGCAGTTTCGGGCATGCCTGAAATATAGCCGAAACGCTCCACAGGTTGTGAACGTTCACGGCCACGCTCAAGGCGGTCATAAAAAGTCACATTACCTGCGCGTGAGCCCCAGCGCATACTGGTCGAGTAATATTCAATATTACTCATGCTTTCTACACCCAGAACAAGAACAGATTCTGCTTGGCCGGTTTGAATATTCATTGCAGCATTCATCAAGGCTTGTAGACCTGAACCACAGCGGCGGTCAAGTGTGTAGCCTGGAACCTCAATTGGAAGATTGGCTGCTAAAGCGGCATAGCGACCCAGGCAGGGTGCTTCACTGGATGCATAAGATTGTGAGGCAATCACCTCATCAATCGTCGATGGATCAATTTGAGTTTTTTCTAGAACTGCTTCAATCACTTTCACGGCAAGATCTACAGCAGATAAGGATGCTAGACTACCGCCAAATTTACCAATAGGCGTGCGGATTGGGCTGACAATATATGCTTCTTTCATCATTAACTCCATTTAAAGATAAATCGTATTTTGTGCATCTGATTTCAACTGTGCTCTGTACTCAGGTGCTGCAATCTCAATCATTTTTTCTACACGCTGTTTAATGGACAAGCCACGTAAATCGGCAATACCAAACTCAGTAACAATAATGCCAATGTCACATCGGGGCGTTGAAACAGGGCCGTTTAATTGAGAGACAATGCGTGAAAAATTTTTACCTGCTGCAGGCAATGCAATGATGGAACAGCCATTTTTTGCCTGATTTGCCGCGCGAATGAAATCTAATGCGCCGCCAATTGCACCGACATAGACGTTATTTGCAACTTCAGCATTAACTTGCCCAGTCAGATCAACTTCAATTGCTGAATTCACTGCGATTAAGTTGTGAATTTTAGTCAGAACGCTGGCACTGTGCGTATACGATGTAGGCCTCAATTGAATATTCGGGTTGAGGTGTACCAGCTGCTGCAATGCGTCCGAGCCGTTCACTAAGCCAGTAATTGTGATACCGGTATCAATGGGTTTCTCGGCATTGTTAATCACGCCAATTTTGGTCAGTTCACCAACACCATCACTAATAATGCCGCTATGAATACCTAAATTTTTGTGCTGATTTAAGGCATTTAAAACGGCTTCAGGCAGGGTGCCGATGCCAATTTGTAAGGTTGAACCGTTTGGAATTAATGAGGCAACATTCTCTGCAATTTGCAGATTAACCAGTGAATGTTCATTATTTATTTCAGCACTATGTTTATAATTGGATGCTAAGTAATAATCGAAATTTTCTTCTGTTAAATATGTTTCTGAATGCGTCCAAGGAATATCTGAATTAATTTGTGCAATAATGATTTTAGACTTAGGGATTAAATCTGAAATATAATCTTGACCATGTCCAAAACTATATTGTCCTAACTCATTGGGTGCGGAAACCTGTATTAATAAAATATCAGGAGATATATTTTCTGCTAGCATTGAATAATGTAAAGGCAGAATATCTAAATGATGATTTTTTGCCAAATTACGATTACTTCCAGCACCGCAATAACTTGAGAAATCGATTTTTTCAGCATGTGCTGGCTGACATGTGGCGTAGTTACTGATACCTAAAAAAACACGGAATTTTGGCAGCTCAGGTAACTTTTGCATTAAATCCTGAGTTAAAGAAATAGGTTCAGCCTGAGCTTGCCCCCAAACAATTAAGTCGTTTTCTTTAATGATGTTTTTCCAGTCGACACTTTTTACTTTGTTCATCATATTCATTCATTTATACATAAGAACAAAAAAGGGCTCGTCCTGTTGAGCCCCATTATTTTTTAAGATGCTTCGCGAATCATGTTGCGGGCAATAATGATTTGCTGAATTTGTGTTGTACCTTCATATAAACGGAATAAGCGGACATCACGGTAAAAGCGCTCAATAGGGTATTCGCTGATATAGCCCGAACCACCTAAAATTTGTACACCACGGTCTGCGACTCGGCCGCACATTTCAGTGGCAAACATTTTTGCACAAGAAGATTCTGTGCTGACATTTTGTCCTGCATCGCGTTTTCTAGCTGCATCTAAAACCATACATTTTGATGCATAAATTTCAGCTTTTGAGTCTGCAAGCATGGCTTGAATCAGTTGGAAATTAGCAATTGGCTCACCAAATTGGGTACGTTCCATTGCATAGCGTAAAGAGTCTTCGAGGATACGTGTTGCTGCGCCCGCACTGAGTGCTGCAATATGCAGGCGACCTTTGTCGAGTACTTTCATGGCTGTTTTAAAACCAACACCTTCAACACCACCAATGAGGCTTGATGCAGGAATACGGCAGTTTTCAAAAATAACATCACAGGTATGTGCGCCCTTTTGCCCCATTTTTTTATCACGTTTGCCCAGTGAAATGCCTGGTAATTTACTGTCAATAATGAAAGCAGAAATACCGCCTGCACCTTTAATATCTGGATTGGTACGTGCCATTACTGTAAAGACACCTGCATGCGGGGCATTGGTAATAAAACGCTTCGTACCATTTAAAATATATTCATCACCATCTTTTACTGCTGTTGTTTTTAATGAAGCAGCATCGGAACCTGAGTTAGGTTCAGTCAAACAGAAAGAACCAATGATTTCACCTGAAGCAAATTTAGGTAAATATTGCTGTTTTTGTTCTTCTGTACCATCAATAATTAAACCCGCTGCACCAATACCGTTATTGGTGCCAATATATGAGCGGAAGGCTGGGGATGTACGGCCAAGCTCAAATGCAATGATGACTTCCTCTTCCATTGTTAAGCCAAGACCTTCATATTGATCAGGAATGGTTAAACCAAATAGACCTAACTCTTTCATTTGCTGAACGACATGCGGCGGCATTTCATCTGTTTCAGCCATTAATTCTTCATTCGGAATGAGTACGCCATCAACGAATTGACGAATTGTATCTACCAATTGATCTAATGTTTCTTGATCGCGAATCATGACAGTGGCTCCTTGTGTCATTTATGAACTGTTCTCATCTGAACAGCCTTTCAATTTTGTTTAATTATTTGTCAATTTATACAGTGTCGTTGGCTACACTTCAATCAGATTTTAAGATTACACAGTGAATTTTATATGTTAATTTTTGATCAAAATAATCAAAAATTAATATCCACTTTTAGTCTATTTTCATAGCTTTAAACATTCCTTTTAAAAATAATCATCTGTATATTGATTTTAAATACGCTGTAGGGAATGCAAAAGAAAGGTATGGATATACTCAAAATAGCGGTTAAGGAAGATGGTGTTGCAATTGTGGAATTGCATCGCCCAGAAGCGAGAAATGCCCTAAATTTAGCGCTTAGAGAGGCATTGGCAAATGCCTTTGAGGCTTTAGAAGCCGATAAAAAAGTAAAAGTGATTGTGTTGACTGGCGGCGAAAAAATCTTTGCTGCTGGCGCTGATGTCAACGATTTTCTAACGGCGACAACCAGCCAAATGTATTTGCGCCACACTGAAAAATACTGGAAAAGTATATCAAATTGCACGAAGCCAATTATTGCTGCAGTGAATGGTTATGCATTGGGTGGCGGCTGTGAACTTGCCATGCATGCAGACATTATTATTGCGAGCGAAACTGCAACCTTTGGGCAGCCAGAAGTCAAGCTTGGTCTTATGCCTGGTGCAGGTGGTACGCAGCGTTTATTACGCGCGATTGGTAAATATCAAACGATGCTGTTGGTATTAACAGGAAAATTAATTCCAGCTCAGGAAGCATTGCAAATGGGTTTGGTTTCAGAAGTAACAACTGGTGATGCGACGCTAAAAGCGATTGAAATAGCAAAAACGATTGCTGGATTTTCAACGATTGCTGTACAGCAGATTAAGGAAGTGACCAATTTAGGGCAGGATATGTCTTTAGACGGCGCACTTGCACTCGAACGCAAAGCTTTACAAATTTTATTTGATACGAAGGATCAAAAAGAAGGTGCAAAAGCCTTTTTAGAAAAACGACCAGCTGTGTATCAAGGAGAGTAACACAATGAAAATTGCGAAGATGGCGCTAGTGGGTACTGGCGTAATGGGAATGGGTATTGCACAAATTGCTGCACAGGCAGGACTTGAAGTTCGTTTATTTGATGCAAAAGCTGGCGCAGCTCAAGTGGGTTTAAATAAACTCAAAGCAACTTTAGAAAAATTGGTTGCGAAAGGGAAAATTAGCCCTGCTGCTTTTGAACAAACCATTTCCCGCTTCACTGTCGTGGATCAGCTAGAGCAGGTTGCTGGTGTTGACTTGGTTGTTGAAGCAATTATTGAAAACTTAGAAATTAAACAAACCTTGTTTAAGCAATTAGAAGATATTGTTTCTGAATCCGCTATTTTAGTTTCAAATACTTCGTCATTGGTCGTGACAGAAATTGCGGCGAGCTGTAAGCATAAAGACCGTATAGCAGGTTTCCATTTTTTCAATCCTGTGCCATTGATGAAAATTGTTGAAGTGGTTAAAGGTTTATTCACTTCGGATGAAGTAGTTGATTCTTTACTAGAGCTGGCTGAGCGCATGGGCCATTTTGGTGTAAAAACTAAGGATACACCAGGATTTTTGGTGAATCATGCAGGACGTGCTTTTGGAACAGAGTCACTTAAAATTTTAGGTGAAGGCGTTGCAACTGTCAGTGAAATGGACCGCATTTTACGTGAGTCTGCAGGTTTTAAAATGGGGCCGTTTGAACTGTATGATTTAACAGGTTTAGATGTTTCTCATCGTGTGATGGAATCCATTTTCAATCAGTATTATCAAGAAGACCGTTACCGTCCAAGCACATTGACTCGTTTAATGCTGTCTGGCAACACAGTAGGCAAAAAAGTTGGGCAAGGTTTCTATCGTTATGATCAAGATACACGTTTAGATCAAGAGCCGCCGCAAGCTGTGCCGAATGTAAAAGAGTTTAATGCAGTTTGGCTGGGTACAGACTTTGAAACAGACCGTGAAATCTTGGCGCAATATGTTCAATCACAAGGGTTAACTTTAGATGCTGCAGAAAGTCCTGCTGCTGATAGCCTAATTGTGCTGGCAACTTATGGTGAAGACACAACAACAGCTAGCCAGCGATTTAATGTGGATGCTGCTCGAAGTGTCAGCATCGATATGCTGACAGACTTTAATATGCGCCGCGTATTAATGCCGTCCATCATTACAGATAAAAAATACATTGATCAAGCGCATGCATTATTTGCAAAAAATAATCATGGTGTCAGCGTGATTGAAGAAAGTGTGGGCTTCGTCAGTCAGCGTGTGATTTCAATGATTATTAATTTGGCATGTGATATTGCTCAGCAGCGTATCGCTTCTGCTTCAGATATTGATAAAGCTGTACGTTTAGGTCTTGGTTATCCGCATGGCCCGATCAGCTGGGGCAATGTTCTTGGCGCACATCGTATTTTATTGGTACTTGATCGTATTTACGCAATTACCGGTGATCAGCGCTATCGTCCGAGCCCATGGCTGCAGCGCCGCGCAAAACTTAAATTGGATTTGCTACATACAGCATCGATTTAACGGATTTATTGATCAATTTTTCAAGAACGAAACAATATTCTGAATGGATTTAGAGGTGATTTATTATGGGTACTTTAGACGGTATTCGTGTACTAGATTTAAGCCGTATTTTAGCGGGCCCTTGGTGTGGTCAAATATTGGCTGACCTTGGTGCTGAAGTGATTAAGGTGGAACGTCCGCGTGTGGGTGATGATACCCGTATGTGGGGGCCGCCTTGGATGAAAAATGATGCTGGGGAAGAGACACGTGAAGGTGCGTATTTCCAAGCTGCAAACCGCAATAAGCATTCAATTACCATTGATATTTCTAAGCCAGAAGGACAAGAGATTGTCCGTCAGCTTGCGAAGGATTCAGATGTTGTTATTGAAAACTATAAGGCGGGCTCGTTAAAAAATTACGGTTTGGACTATGAGAGCTTAAAAGAAATTAATCCGGGTTTAGTGTACTGTTCTATTACAGGTTTTGGTCAAGATGGACCGCGTGCAGAAGAGCCGGGTTATGACTACATCATTCAGGGTATTGGCGGTTTGATGTCAGTTACGGGTGATAAAGAGCCGTTAAAAACCAGCGTTGCATTTGCTGACTTAAATACAGGTTTATATTCTGCAATTGCCATTCAAGCGGCAATTATTAACCGCTTTAAGACAGGACAAGGTCAGCATATTGATATGGCGTTGCTGGATGTACAAGTTGCATGTTTAGCCAATATTGGCATGAACTATATTACCTCAGGTGAAATTCCGAAGCGTTATGGCAACCAGCATGCCAATGTTGTTCCATATCAAGTTTTTAAAGCTTCTGATCAAGACTTTATTGTTGCTTGCGGCAATGATAAGCAATATGTGGTGCTGTGTGAAGCCATCGGCTTGCCTGAATTGGCAACAGATCCGCGTTTTGTGACCAATGCACTACGACTTAAAAACCGTGATGAAATTGTTGAAATTTTAAGTCAGCATTTCTTAACCAATACAGGAAAATACTGGGTAGAAACTATTCAGAAAGTTAAAGTTCCTGTAGGTGTCATCAATAACCTTGAACAGACTTTTGCTGAACCTCAAGTGATTGCCCGCAAAATGTTGGTTGAAATGAAGCATCCAATGAAAGAGAAATTGAAAGTTATTGCTTCGCCAATGAAATTCTCACGCACTCCAGTGCAATACCGTAAGGCACCGCCAACTTTGGGTGAAGACACCGATGCTGTTTTAGAACGATACCTTGTAGCTGAGGAAATTTCTCAGCTGCGTACGAAGGGTATTGTCGGTTAATCAAAAAGTGTTATTTCGCTTAAATTGCCAATTTAAGCGAAAACCAAGTGTTTAAGTCCCCCTGCAAAAAGGCATCAAATTTTTTTATGAAATTTGAGGGGGACACTTGTTTCATGAAATTGAAATGAAAATAAAATTTCATAATAAATTCAAATAAATGGATGTTTTAAAATCACAGGGAGGGCACTATGTTGCCATTTTTAAAATCAAGTTTAGTTGCAGCGCTGAGCAGCTGTTTATTTATTCCAATGACGTATGCCAATACGGAAATCAATCAAAAGATTGATGCGCTTTACAAAGAAATAGATCAGTTGAAAGCAATGGTTGCGCAGCAAAATGCCCAATTGCAGCAAAATCAAAATACCACGGCAACACTCGTAGCAAATACAGAAAAAGCTGATCAAGTACCCGTTAAAGCGCGTTCTAAAGGCGGTGCGGAAGTTACGCTCTATGGTTTTGTCCGTGCGGATGCTGCATATCAATTTGAAGGCGGTAATGGTATTTTTAACCGTATCAACAACGTGGCTTTAGAGGATGATGCCAATAAAAAGCAAACGGAAAACCGCTTCGACAGCACATTGACTTCATCACGTATTGGGATGGACTTAAAGACTAAACTGGCAGATAAAGATATCAATGCTAAAGTGGAAGTCGATTTTCGCGGCGGTGATAAAAACGATACTATTCGTATTCGTCATGCATATTTAGCTTGGGACAATTGGCTTGTTGGTCAAACAACATCATCATTTTTATCAACTGAGACACTGCCAGAGCTTTTAGATTTTAATGGTGTTTTGGGTGGTGGTGTTTATCGTACACCAATGGTTCGCTATAGCCATGCGCTATCACCGGATGCACAGCTTTTGGTGGGGATAGAAAAATCCAGTGATGCAAATGAGTTTCCCGCACTGACAGCAAAAGTCAGTCAAAAACTGGCCGATAACAAATTATTAATTAATGGTCGAATTTTGGCCCAAGAAGTCAGAAACCGTTCTCAGCAGGATGATCTCTCGGAATTTGGCTGGGGTGTCGCAGCAGGTCTGCAATATCAACCCGCGAATAATGTGACAGTGAATGCAAACTACTCTCATGTCGTTGGTGATGATAAGTATTTTTTATATAACGCTGCAAACAGCTATATTCAAAGCAATGATTTGAAGTTAGTTGAGTTTGATGCCGTAAGCGCAGGTCTAACGTATCGTATTAATCCAAAATTAAGAAGTACTTTAGGTTATGGTGCATTATTTTATGATGAAAATACTGCGACTGGAAATGAGAGCTTGCAGCAAGCTTGGCTAAACCTGATGTATAACCCGTTTAAGCCAGTGACTTTTGGCATGGAGTATATTTATGGTGAACGTGAAACGATGGATAATAAACAAGGTAAAGATAGCCGTTTAGAGTTTATGGCGAAATATGATTTTTAATTAGTTTATTATTTAAGTATCAGGCTATATATTAATATGGCCTGATATTATTTATTTCGGAAAAATCAATATTATCGTTTTATAATCATTAATGTTGCTGTTCCGTGTGCAAAAACTTTATTATTTTCATCAATAATTCTACCTTCAGTCATAACCAAAGTTTTTCCAGTATTTATAATGGTGCCAATCCCTCTATAGGTTTTATTTGTTTGCATCGGACGGATCATTTTAATATTTAGGTCAGTCGTGGCAAAACGAATACCTTTTTCCATGACAGTATGTGCTGCAGCGCCAGTTACACTGTCTAATACCGTTGCGCAAAAGCCACCATGAACACCGCCTTGAAGGTTTATATGGTGTTGATTTGGTGTAACTTCATAAACAATATATCCAGTTTTTACTTCAACCAATTTCATCGGGATGGTGCTGGCCATCGGGGCGTGGGAAATACTCCCATCTTTGACTGCTGTTAAAAACTCTAAACCCGTAAGTTGATCTGTAGACATTTTAAATCCTAAATATATTGCTGTTCTAAGAGAATATTTATTTTATTTATAACATAAAATTCTTAAAATTAAATACAAATTTGTTATTAGGCTGTTCTTTGTATAGTGAAAAACTATTGTTAGTCGAATAAAAATTTTATTATACCTGTGTGGTTTATTTATGTAGATTTGTGTTTAGGGTGTTTTTATTTGAGTTAAAAATTCATTTTATTTATATGAATTTTATAAATTAAAACGTCGCATTGTAATTTATTTTCCAATGTGTATCTTCTATTCATTATTAATACGTAGAAAACTATGCGCCAAATTCATAAAATATTAGTTGCGAACCGTGGTGAAATTGCGATTCGTGTCATGCGGGCAGCATCTGAAATGGGCATTCGAACCGTTGCGATTTATGCAGAAGAAGATAAATTTGCAATGCATCGTTTTAAATCAGATGAAGCATACCGAGTAGGAGTAGGCAAGAAACCAATTGCTGCTTATTTAGATATCAATGACATCATCCGAATTGCATTAGAAAATAATGTAGATGCTATTCATCCAGGTTACGGTTTTTTATCAGAAAATCCTGATTTTGCAGAAGCTTGTAAAGATGCTGGAATACTGTTCATTGGGCCAAGTGCAGATGTGATGAGACAGCTTGGCAACAAAGTTATGGCGCGTAATGTCGCAGTCATTGCTGGTGTGCCGGTGGTACCAGCAACAAATGCACTGCCAGAATCGATTGCCGAATGCCGAGAGATTGCTGCTAAAGTAGGTTATCCATTAATGCTGAAGGCGAGCTGGGGCGGTGGTGGTCGTGGCATGCGGGCAATTGAAAATGAGACAGAGCTTGAAGATGCTATTCATATTGCACGCCGTGAAGCAAAATCTGCTTTTGGTAATGATGAAGTTTATTTAGAGAAGTTGATTCGCCAGGCACGTCATGTTGAGGTGCAGATCCTCGGTGATATGCATAACAATATTGTTCATTTGTTTGAGCGTGATTGTACGGTACAGCGTCGCAATCAAAAAGTTGTAGAGCGTGCGCCTGCCCCATATTTGAATGAAGATCAGCGTCAAAAATTATGTGCAGCAGCCTTAAGGCTTGCAAAGGCGGTGAATTATACGCATGCGGGTACAGTTGAGTTTTTGATGGATGCTGAAACAAGCGAGTTTTACTTCATCGAAGTTAACCCTCGTATTCAGGTTGAGCATACAGTCACTGAGGAAATCACAGGCATCGATATTGTTAAAGCTCAGATTCGAATTACTGAAGGGGCGAAGATCGGTGAGAAAGAAAGCTTTGTTCCTGTCCAAGAGCAAATCAAAATGCTTGGTCATGCCGTTCAATGCCGTCTGACCACTGAAGACCCGAAAAATGGTTTTATGCCAGATTATGGCAAGCTGACCGCATATCGTGCAGGGACTGGTTTTGGGGTTCGGGTTGATAGCGGGACAGCTTATACTGGTGCTGTCATCAGTCCATATTATGATTCACTGCTTGCAAAAGTGACGGTACGTGGTTCTTCTATGGATGAAGCCAATTCACGTATGTTGAGAACTTTAAAAGAATTCAGAATACGCGGTGTTGCGAATAATTTAGCTTTTCTAGAAAACGTGATTACCCATCCATTATTCAGTTCGGGCCAATGTACGACGAAATTTATTGATACAACACCAGAACTGCTGAACTTTCCAATTAAACAAGACCGTGCAACGAAACTCTTAGAGTTTTTAGGTGATATCACAGTCAATGGTCAGCCAGAGTTGAAAGGGCGACAATTACCTCAAATACAGACCTTTTCAGCACCGTTACCGTCTTGGGATCTTAACAATGATTCAGGTTTAACAGGTTCTAGAGAGCAATTTAAATTGCTCGGCGCAGATGGTTTCAGCCAATGGATGTTAGATCAGAAACGTGTCTTGATCACCGATACGACCATGCGTGATGCACATCAGTCATTGTTTGCGACGCGAATGCGCAGTGCAGATATGCTTGCCATTGCGCCATATTATTCAAAAATGACAGATCAGCTATTTTCACTTGAGTGCTGGGGCGGGGCGACCTTTGATGTATCGATGCGTTTCCTAAAAGAAGACCCTTGGGAGCGTTTGGAAAAACTGCGTGAAGCCGTACCAAATATTTTATTCCAAATGCTGCTCAGATCTTCAAATGCGGTGGGTTACACCAATTATCCAGATAATGTCGTACGTCATTTTATTCAGCAAGCCGCGCAGTCTGGTATTGATTTATTCCGTGTTTTTGACTCTTTAAATGCAGTGGATAATATGCGCGCAGCGATAGATGCTGTACGTGACACGGGCATGCTTTGTGAAACTGCAATTTGCTATACCGGTGATATTTTTGATAGCAGTCGCCGCTATGATTTGAAATATTATGTCAATATGGCGAAACAGCTGGAAAAGGCTGGAGCAAATATCTTAGCAATAAAAGATATGGCCGGTATTTGTAAGCCTAAAGCTGCCTATGAATTGATTAAAACCCTAAAAGAGGAGACGGGTTTACCAGTTCACTTCCATACACATGATACAAGCGGGATTGCCTCAGCAAGTATTCTAGCTGCAATTGATGCGGGAGTAGATGCTGTAGATACGGCCATGGATGCAATGAGCGGTTTGACCTCACAGCCAAGTATGGGCTCTATTGTTTCGGCACTGCAAAATACTGAGCGTGATACAGGTTTAAATCAGAAAAATCTACAAGCGTTATCGAGCTATTGGGAAGGCGTACGTAATATTTATGCACCGTTTGAAGCAGATATGCGTGCAGGTACAGCAGATGTTTATCATCATGAGATGCCAGGCGGTCAATATACTAACCTACGTGAACAGGCGCGCTCTTTAGGCTTAGAAGAGCAATGGTCAGATATCTCAGATGCGTATGCCCAAGTCAATTTACTGTTCGGTGATATCGTTAAAGTCACGCCGACCTCTAAAGTTGTAGGGGATATGGCTTTGTTTATGGTGTCGAATAAGTTGACGACCGAAAATGTAAAAAGCACAGACTATGCAATTGATTTCCCTGAATCTGTGATTTCGCTGTTTAAGGGTGAATTAGGAGTGCCTGCGCATGGTTTTCCTGAAGATTTACAACGAAAAATTTTAAAAGGTGAACAGCCTTTAAGCGATCGTCCAGGTGCGCTTTTGCCTGCAGTTGATTTAACGGGGGAAAAGGCAAAAGTTGAAAAACATTTAGGCCAATCGATTCGTGAGCAAGAGTTTGCTTCTTATTTGATGTACCCAAAAGTATTTATGGAATTTATGTCGCATAAGCAGAAATATGGTGCAGTGTCTAATATACCTTCGACTGCATTTTTTTATGGATTAAAAGAAAATGAGGCTGTTGAGGTACCGTTGGAAAAAGGCAAAATGCTAGAAATTAAGCTTTTAGCACAATCCCAAGCGAAAAATGGAAGTATTGACTTATTTATTGAATTAAATGGTCAGTTGAGATTACTGCAGATTCAGCAAACTGGACAACTGTCAGAACAGAGCCGTACTCAAGCTGAAACAGGAAATGCGCAGCATGTTGGCGCGCCAATGCCGGGTATGATCAGTACTGTTGCTGTGAAACAAGGGCAGAAAGTAGAGAAAGGAGAAACTTTATTTACTGTTGAGGCAATGAAAATGGAGTTGGCGGTTAAAGCGGAAGAGGATTGTATTATTCAAGACATTTTATTGAATTCGGGTCAATCTGTAAAAACCATGGATTTGGTGATGACATTATCCTAACAGAAAATAAATTCAACAAAGCCCAGATTTGCAATCTGGGTTGTCGTTTATACTAATTTATTAATTGAGCCATTTTGTCATTCAATAAGGTGTAATCAGGTGGGGTAGTAGTAGCACCTGAAATAAGCATGTTTTGCTGTCTGTAACATCCAGCATTGTCATTATCAATATTTTTAAGAATTAGTTGATGGATATTCTGGATTTGCCATTCAGAAAAAGGCTCTTCTTTACGAATAAAGCCTTCTACATAGTAAATCGCATTTCTACGGTTAATTGCCTCGAAATGTGCTCGTAATGCTTTCCCGCCAACAGTATTACCTTCCAACACAACTTTTGTTTCTAGCAATGTCAGTGTATTGGCTGCAATTGCATTTGAATGGTATGTTCAGCGAACAATAAGATTTTTTTACAATTGCAGGAGAAAGGGGACGATGCTGATCTAATTTTGTTTTTAAAGTATCTATAATGTCAAACATAACTTTTTATCTAAAGTTGAATTTTTAAATGATATATATAAGAAATGTTATAACATTTCATTTTATATTCGATTTACATGTGCTAATCTCAGTGCACAAGTTCAAATCCTAAAACTGACTTTGAACAAAATTAATTTTAGGATTCAATACACTAAATCTAATTTGGGTAAAAATTGGGTACAAAATTTCTAATTTATATAAATTGATATTTAAAATCATTAGTTTAGGTTCTGAGTTCAATTGACGCCATCACCAAAATTCAATTCAGAGATGTTCGACTGAATGTAAAAAAGCCCTTAAATTCAATATTTAAGGGCTTTTTTATTGGCTGTATTGTCTGTCGCTTGAGCAGTGCACCCCAATTTTTGCCTTTTACGGGTAATTATTGGAACAATTTATCCATTTAATTTTTAGTCTAGATAATGGGTATATAGATCAACTCATTGATACGAAATACAGAAAAGCATAGGCCCAAGATAAGTATTACCGCCTTTCAGATGAAAATGGTTCATCACTATTGATCATACCCATTGAACAAAAATAAAGAAATGTATGCTATACCGTTCATTGTGAACGCAATTCTGAGTCATTCAGTCTATATCCTGAGGGGGAGTTTAAAGAAAACAAGAGAGCTTGCCCTTGAACTGAAATAAATGTATTACAAGTCAGTCTATTACAAATATATCAAGCTATTTTTTAAAGTCGTCGTTGAGAATCAAAGAATAAATAGTCATGATCTAAAAATGATAATTTGCTTTATTCAACTCTTTTGAGACAACAGTGTAATCTTTAATCCCTTAGGAAAATTCGGTTCAAATTGGACGGTGTAAGCATATTGTTGCAGCATCATCTTGACCAAAGACAACCCTAAACCATGACCTTTTTGTTGTGCTGACTTGCGCCAGAAACGTTGCCCTAAGTAACGAATGTCTTCGGCATTTAAATGTCGGCCGTTATCTTGAATGTGTAAAGTGTTTTTCTGCATACTCACGTTAATCACATCAGCATTTGCATGTAATAGTGCATTTTCAAGCAGGTTTTTAAGAACAGAATACAAGACAAATTCAGGTAATGCCAAATCACCAAGACTGTGCCAATCGACCTGAATTTTAGCTGTTGCTTCAGGATAAATCAGTGCTAAATCATCAAGTACTTTGGCAATAACGGGCTTTACCTGAATGCTTGCTTTGATCTGTTCAATAGATTGATCGGTATTCGACAGCATCAGTAATTGTTCAAGTAATTCAGAATAACGGTGAATACTTTGATTGGCTTGATCTAAACGCTGTTGCAATTTGGCATTGCCGTCATTTTGTGCCATCAGTTGTGCCAATTGCACATTGGTTTTAATTGCAGTTAAAGGACTGCGTAATTCATGTGCCGCATATACACTAAAGACTTTTTCATTTTCAAGACTTTGATGCAGTTTGTGGACTAAGCGATTCGCATTTTGCACAAAAGGGTAGATCTCTGAGGGCATGGTATTGGCATCTAAACTTGTGAGATATTGGCTTGCCTCATTGAGCGATAAATTTGACTGACTTAAATTGCTTACAACCAGATCCAAGGCTTTAAATTCTCGACGAACAATTAAAACAATTAAGCCGATACACAACAATAATGACAAGATCAGCGGAATTAAGACCGATTGCAAAATCTGTTTTAGCAAAGACTCCCGCAAAAACATACGCTCTGCAGCCACTACTTGAATCTCACCACGGCGTAACACATAACTGCGCCATTGCGTCTCACCTTGTTGCCAAGTACTAAAACCAACTGCTTGCTGACTTAAATCTTTCGGTGCCCCGCGTGTTTTGGCAATCACATGCTGTCCTACACTGATGTCAGAGCTAAATAAAGATACTTCGCAAGCGATCAATTGTTCTTGATCTGTGGAATGAAGTTGTTGGACTAAGGCAGACTCATCCAAACTTTGCAGTGGTAATTGTTGAATCAGTCGTGCGACCATTTGTGCGGAGGCATGCAAACGTTGATCTAAGGTGTCCTGAAGACGCTTTTGTAAGTCTATATACAGCCAAACAAACACCACACTCCATAAGCCGATCATCACAGCCAAAAGACTACTGACCAAGCGCCATTTTAAGCTGTGTGATTTTTGCATGGGATTGACTCAGGAATTTTAAACATATAACCGACACCACGAATAGTCTGAATATAGTCCGCATTCAATTTTTGCCGTAAATGATAAATATGGACATTCAAGGCATTACTTTCGATACTGTCTTGAAAGCCGTATAACTTATCTAACAGCACTTCGTTTTTAAGTACTTGATTTGGATGGCTCATCAAGGTTTCAAGCAAACTGTATTCACGTCGTGAAAGCTGAATCATTTGATCTTGATAATGGACTTCTTGAGTGTCTTTATTGAGCTTTAAGTGGTCAAATTGAATGACATTCGATGAAAAACCGCGGTGACGTCTGGTGAGTGCATGAACTCGTGCAATCAGTTCATCCAGTTCAAAAGGCTTGGTTAAATAGTCATCGGCACCGACATTTAATGCCTCAACACATTGTTGGGTCTGTAACCGTGCGGTTAAAACCAAAACAGGGACATGAATCTGATCTCTGCGCCATGATCGCAGTAAGTCTAAACCATCTTGGTCAGGTAGGCCTAAATCCAGCAAACATAGATCGACCGCACTGTGACGGATAAAATAATCCGCATCACGCGCATGACTCACATGCTCTACTGAAATATTTAAAAAATCCAAAGTGGCACAAATACTTGAGGCAATATATGGATCATCTTCAACCAAAACAACAAACATAGCGTTTTCCTGACTTCCTGCCTGTATTTTATAAATGATTTATCTTGTTAATGCTCCCTTAATTTATGCTTTTGCATAATCAACCAAAATAGATTCGTATCGGGTATTGGAAGTCATCTATGCGTATAGGGTTAGTAGGGTTGTGTGGAATATTCAGCATTTTGAGTGTGCAAAGTGCATCCGCTGATTTTTTACCCCCTGATCAAGCATTTGCTTTTCAGGCTGTATCGACAGCGCAAGACCAAGCCAGCTTCACGTGGCGTATTGCTGATGGTTATTATCTGTATCATGATCAGATTAAAGTCATTGAAAATGGCAAAGCATTATCACTGCAACTGCCTCGTCCACAGCAAAAAGATGACCCCAATTTCGGCATGACCGACGTACATTATGGTCAAGTGCAAGCGACTGTCGCCATGCAACCCAATCAAAGCTATAAAATTGAATGGCAAGGCTGTGCCGAAAGTGGCTTATGTTATCCAGTACAGCGTACAACCATTCACACCGATGCCGATGGATTATTGCCTGAAAGCAAGCTGAGTCAGCAAAGCACAACGCAAAAGAAATTATTAGATGCAGTTACATCCACCTCATTACCCAATACTGCAATGCCTGTAGATCCACAGGCGAAAAACACTGAAACTGTAACAGTTGTAACGCCAGCAAATACAGCAGAAGTCAAAGCGGATGAAAATGGTTTAAGTCCCTCTTCTGAAGTGACTGCTTTAACAGAACCTAGCGAAGCCAGTACGCCAGAGCTAGACGATGCCTTGATGATGCAGGCAAGTTCTGAATCTGTGACTACTAGGAATGCTGAACAGCGCACGAAGCAGGCCGATTGGAACAACGACCAGTACTTCTTTTATTTACTTTCAACAGACAATATTGCACTGAATCTGATCATTTTTTTAGGTTTAGGTGTATTGCTCGCATTCTTACCTTGTTCCTTACCATTGATTCCGATCTTATCCAGTATTTTAGTGCAACGTCATCGTGGCTATCGTGCCGGCATGATTGCAGGTGTCTTTGTGGTCGGAATGGCATTGATTTATGCCTTGATGGGTTTAGCTGTGGCTGGACTTGGCTATAACTTCCAACGTTGGTTACAAAGTCCCATCTTTATTGGGTTATTTGCCGTGATGTTCGTGCTGTTTGCATTGAATTTATTTGGCATATTCCAGTTGTCTTTACCACAAGGTGTATTACAGCGTTTAGATCAATGGCAACAACGACAAAAAGGTGGAACCTTATGGGGTTCATTCATTATGGGTATGATCTCTGCGCTAATTGTCGGACCCTGTATGAGTGCGCCATTGGCAGGGGCTTTGCTGTTTGTTGCGCAATTGCCTGAACCGTGGATGGGGGCTAGTTACCTGTTTATTCTAGGTCTAGGTGTGGGCTTGCCATTGTTGATTGCTTGTGTGTTTGGTGCACAGTACTTACCCAAACCGGGCGTATGGATGGATCGTCTGAAATTCACTTTTGGTTTTGTCATGCTGTTGTTGGCGGTGTATTTCCTACGTCCTTTACTGCCGAGCGTGGTTTATTTGACGTTGATGGGACTCCTATTAATCGGTATTACCATTTACATTTTATGGAAGATACGTCCGCATATTTTGCAAATGCCGACGCAACTGCTGTTCATTGCAATGAGCTTAGCTACTGCAATATCGGGTGGATGGTATGTCACGCAAGCATGGTCACAACTGAGTACGACACAAGCCACAACATTAGTCGCATGGCAAAAAGTACGTACCCAAGCTGAGCTTGAACAGGCACTGAATCAAGTCAAAGGACAAGCAGTGCTCATAGATGTGTATGCCGATTGGTGTGTGGCTTGTCAGCCGATTGAAAAAGAGGTGTTACCTCGTGCCGATGTACAAATAGCTTTAGATGCTGTTGCTCGAATCAAACTCGATTTAACCGAATATGAAGCAAGTCAAGATATTGTGCTGAAAGACTGGCAGATTTTAGGACCTCCAACCATGATTTTCTTAGATGTACAGCATCAAGAGCAGCGCAATCTACGTTTGACGGGTACCTTTAGTGCAGCGCAACTCTTGAGCCGATTAAACCGAGGTACACCGCCATGATCTCAAGCGAAGCACTGCATCTTGGACCATTCATGTTGCCTTGGGGACTGTTGTGTTTGGTGTTGGCTTTGCTGGTCAGCGCCATGATTGGACGAAAAGTCGGGCAAAAAGCACAGTGGTCAGCCGAGATTCAACAGCGTTTCCAAGATTCTATTTGGAACAGTGTTTGGATCGGATTAATAGGTGCACGCCTAGTCTTTATTGGATTAAATCTGGAATCTTATCTCGCATCGCCCATTGATATGCTGAAAATTCAAGACAAAGGGTTTCATCTGATTGGCGGAATAATTATAGGAAGTGCATGGTTTTGGTGGCGAAATTCAGCCATTGCGAACAAAGCAAAAGCCACATTATTGCTGATCTTTGTCCTGCTTATGGGGGCAGGATGGACAGTACAAAAAATCATGCATCAAGATAGCCATTATCCAAATTTGAGTTTTCCAAGTCTGAACCTAGCCATTCAAGATCCGTCAGAAATGATTGCGCTAAAACAATTTCAAGGTCAGCCGACGGTTGTGAATCTATGGGCGAGTTGGTGTCCGCCGTGTCATCGTGAAATGCCTGTATTACAGCGTGCGCAGGATCAATATCCTGAGGTGCATTTTGTCATGCTCAATCAAGGTGAAGAGGTCGATACCGTCCGTACTTATCTCACAAAACATCACTTCAGTTTTCAAAATATTTTGCTCGATATGCAGGGTGAAATGCCACAAGCAGTGAACAGTTTAGGTTTACCCACTACCTTATTTTTCAATGCACAAGGTCAGTTAATTGAGCGTCATCAAGGCGAAATCAGTCAAGCGATGTTGCAACAATATCTCAAGAAAATTAACCCATAAATTAATCATAGGATATGTGTCATGAATACTTTACTTAAAACCAGTTTACTTATCGGAACACTGTTGACGGTGGCATGTGGTGTCAGTGCCAATCCGAATGCCATTAAAAAACAACTAGAAAAAGAAGGCTTTCAATTTGTAAAACAAATTCCTGCACCCGAAGGTTTAACAGGTTGGGTAGGGCACGAAGATCAATATTCCAATACCATTTTTATTTCCAATGATGGCAAGTATTACATCAAAGGCGAGTTGTTTGATGCCCAAGGAAATAGTCTTTCCAACAGCCAAATTGAAACGCATATGAAAAAAGCCATTTTAGATGATGTATGGAAAACATTAGAAGATTCAACCTGGATTCAAGATGGCATAACCGATGCGCCACGTATTGTCTATGTATTCTCAGATCCCAATTGCCCGTATTGCCATAAATTTTGGCAAGAAGCACGTCCTTGGGTAGAGTCAGACAAGGTTCAATTACGTCATATTCAAGTGGGTGTGATTCGTGAAGAAAGCCGTGCTCAGGTGGCAACTTTACTCATGTCAAAAAATCCAACAGCCGTATTTAATGACATTAATATCAATCGTGGCAAAAATCGTCTTAAACCAGCTGAAAATATTCCTTTAGAGATTGCAGAAAAAATTGATTTTAACCAAAGCTTAATGGGCAAATATGGTTTCTTCTCAACACCATCCATTGCTTGGCGTGACAGCAAGGGGAACTTCCAGTCTGCACAAGGGATGCCGAGTGATCTCAAAGAAATATTTGAAAAATAAGGAAAATAGATGTTCACCAAGCCAACACAATAGCCCGTCTAAGATCATGCTAAGCTCAACATCAACCACTTAAACATCAGGGGGCACAATGTCAAATTTACAAGATCCACGGGTATTGTTTGCTTTGGAACGTACGGCATTGGCATGGAACCGCAGTGGTTTAGCCCTGATAGCCTTTGGTTTTGTGATTGAAAAATCAAATGTATTGCTACAATTACTGCACCCTGAGCAATATCAGCACAAAATTATCTATGAACAGTGGCTTGGCATTGCCGTGATTGTATTTGGTTTATTGGTGAACTTTGCCTCAATTTTGCAATATCGTCGAGGATTGAGCTCATTAACCGAACAGGAATTTATTGAGGATTATCAGACCTAACATCCCGTGTGGCTGAATTTATTGACCATGCTGACTGGGTTTTTACTGATCATCTCATTTTGGATTTACTAAACTTGGCTGAGCCTCCATACAAAAGCATGCACAAAAATGTTTATTCCTGACAGTACAATTGATACAGCGTTTGCATAATACCCAGCACTTTAGGGTCTGCCAATTGATAAAAAATTTGTTTGCCTTCGCGACGTGTCGAAACAATTTTATTGTTCCGTAAAACGGTCAATTGTTGCGATAGGGTCGGCTGATGAATATCAGTACATTCCTCAATTTGCTGAACATTTAATTCGCCATTGATCAACACACATAAAATTTTTAAACGGTCAGGATTTGATAACACTTTCAAACGATTGGAAACGGTATCAACCTGCGTAAATTCAATTTTTAAGTTATCGAATGCGATGTTCATAACGTCTAACCTGAATCATAAAAAGCAAAAGGAGCAAAGTATATCGAGATAATAACATAAAATGACTTGATTAATATATAATATTATATAATATAAGTTTAGATATTGTTTTGTGGCGCATTAACTATGCATGATTTTGTGACAGCGTTTCTTGGTGGTGCTCTGTTGGGTATAGCAGTGGTGGGTTATTTGTATGTCCATGGGCGTATTGCAGGCATCAGTGGCTTGATTGCGCAGGTACTGAATCCACAGACGATTTTTAAAACGCCTGCAGTGTGGTTTCTTTCAGGCTTGATCATCACGCCATTTATTTATGGTCTTTTTGTACAACCAGAGATTATCGTGTCTGCTAGCCCAATAATGATGATTATTGCTGGTTTACTGGTGGGTTTTGGTACCCGCTTAGGTTCTGGTTGTACCAGTGGTCACGGTATTTGTGGGATCAGCCGATTATCTAAACGTTCCATCATTGCAACTATGACCTTTATGTTTGCAGGCTTTATTGCTGTATATGTCGTTCGTCACTTGATTGGAGCATTCTAAAATGAAAAACTTTTTAGCTTTTGTATTTGGTTCGCTTTTTTCAGTGGGTTTGATGTTCTCTGGCATGTCTAATCCGCAAAAAGTGATCGATTTTTTAGATATATTTGGTAATTGGGATGCAAGCCTTGCCTTTGTAATGATGGGGGCAATTGCTGTGGCATTTATTCCATTCCAAAAAGCGGTACGTAGCAGTGCACCAACCACAGTATTTAATGAGCAGATTGATTTACCAAGTAACAATAAAATTGATTCAAAGCTTATTATCGGTGCCTTAATATTTGGTGCAGGATGGGGGATTGCCGGCATTTGCCCAGCGCCAAGTTTCACCTTAATTGGCTTAGGGCATTATCAAGTTTTATATTTTATAGTGGCGATGCTTGCAGGCGTGTTGATTCACCGTAAATGGTCAGGAGCTTAACTATGCAACAACCGATTGTTCAGGATTTTTTTGATCAAGCGACCAATACATTTAGTTATGTGGTGAGTGATCCGGTAACCAAGCGCTGCGCTATCATTGACAGTGTTTTGGACTATGATGCGGCTTCGGCAACCACCTCGACCACCCATGCTGATGCAATCATTGCATATGTCAAAGTACAAGATTTAAAAGTAGATTGGATTTTGGAAACCCATGTGCATGCCGATCATTTGACTGCAGCACAGTATTTAAAATCTGTACTCGGTGGCAAAATTGCCATGAGTCATCATATTGCCTTGGTGCAAGAAACCTTTAGTGCCATTTATAATTTAGATATCAAGCAGTTTAATGCTCAACAACCATTTGATTATTTATTTGATGATCATGAGCATTTTCATATTGGTGAGCTAGAGGCATATAACATCCCGACACCAGGTCATACGCCTGCATGTTTAAGTTATGTAGTGGGTGATGCAGTTTTTGTCGGTGATACTTTATTTATGCCAGATTATGGCACAGCACGTTGTGATTTTCCGCGTGGTAGTGCAGATACCTTATTTGATTCGGTGCAAAAACTGTATCAATTGCCAGCGTCCACCCGGGTGTTCTTATGCCATGACTATTTGCCAAAAACGCGTGATGAATATCACTGCCAAACCGATATTCAAACGCAAAAAGAGCACAATATTCATATTCATGAGGGAACTACAAAATCTGAATTTGTGCAGATGCGTCATGAGCGGGATGCAACATTAAGTATGCCTAAACTGATTTTGCCGTCGATTCAAATCAATATGAAAGCGGGTCAATTTCCCGAACCTGAAGAAAATGGGGTGTCGTATTTAAAGTTACCGCTTAATTTTTTTAAAACCTAAAAATATTGTATTTCAAATTATTAAAGACTTATTTATGTCTTTATCTTAAAAATTCATATTTATATCTTTAAAGTGAATATTCACTTTAAAGATCTTGGTATTTTAGGTATATTTATTCTATAAAGCTGACTTGTATGATCGGATTTCAAGGAAGCACTGATTTTTTTAAGTATTTTTGCTTTCGTTGGCATCTGTTGAGAGAATATGTTGCTAAGACAGAGTGGACTGTTTTTTGCAATTTTAACTTTAGTTTTGCAAATCGCAGTATATTTACAACCACTATTACCCGAAGAATTTCAAATTGCTCCGGTATGTCTCTCTATTACACATAATTTACTGTCCCCAGAAAAGCACAAACACGTACATGAGACGTATAACGAACTTGTTCATCATCTGACCCACGATCATAATCACGACGATCACAATGGACATAACCATCAATGCCAATACTGTACCGTCTATGGTGATGTTGTCCTACCTTTTGATTTTGAGATAGTTGAAATCATCGATAAGATTCAAGTCCGTCTAAGTTTCTATAAAGATGCTTTCCGACATGTATATTTCTCACTGCAAAGGCTTTACTTACTTCCACAAGGTAGGGCACCTCCACACACACTTTAAATCCTAATCAGACCAACAATTTGAATTGTTGATTTACCTCGGTATTTAAAGAGTGATTTTATGAAACTTTATATTTTTGCATCGTTTAGCGGATGCGAACAGAATCGGTTCGCCTATATCATTAGGCTAAAACAATTGATCAAATCCCAACAGATTCACAACAGTCTGCGTCATCGTACTGATCTATCTTTCCTAAAGCAGTCCCGAAATTATGGGCCGTTAGTGGTTCACCGCATAATTCCACAATAAGGTGATAGACATGGATTTAGGTTTGACAGCACTTGAATTGGCGCGAATTCAATTCGCTTTTACAGTTTCTTTTCATATTATTTTCCCTGCAATTTCCATTGGGCTAGCAAGTTTTCTTGCGGTCTTAGAATGGCGTTGGCTTAAAACACAAGATCCCGTTTACCGAGATCTGTTCCAATTTTGGATCAAGGTGTTTGCATTGTCTTTCGGAATGGGAGTAGTTTCAGGGGTAGTCATGAGCTACCAATTTGGCACCAACTGGAGTGAATTCTCTCGTATTGCGGGTAGTGTCACTGGCCCCTTACTCAGTTATGAGGTCTTGAGTGCCTTCTTCTTAGAAGCGGGTTTCCTAGGCATTATGCTGTTTGGGTGGGGAAGAGTGGGTCCTAAAACCCATTTCTTTGCCACACTGATGGTGGCAATTGGCACCTGTATTTCCATGTTTTGGATTTTATCTTCCAATAGCTGGATGCAAACTCCACAAGGCTTTAGCTTTGAAAATGGCATTATAGTGCCGCAAGATTGGTTTGCTATCGTTTTTAACCCATCATTCCCTTATCGCTTAGCGCATATGGCTCTAGCAGCATTCCTTGTATCTGGCTTATTGGTCGCTGCTACTGCAGCATGGCACTTACTCAAAGGTCGCCGTGATGCCTTAGTAAAAAAATCATTTTCTATGGCGATGTGGATGATTCTTGCACTTGCACCTTTACAGGTATTTGTGGGGGATATGCATGGTCTAAATACTTTAGAACATCAACCTGCGAAACTTGCTGCAATTGAAGGACATTGGGAAACTAATAAAGATCATGGCATGCCGTTATATTTGTTCGGTATTCCTGATATGGAGGCGGAAGAAACCAAGTATGCAATTGGCATTCCGAACCTCGGTAGTCTGATCATGACGCACACCTTAGAGGGAGAGGTGAAAGGCTTAAAAGAATTTGCCCCTGAAGATCGACCAAACTCGCTCATAGTATTTTGGAGCTTCCGCATTATGGTCGGTATGGGAGTCTTGATGATTTTGCTTGCTCTGATGGGTGCATGGTTGCGTAAAACTGGGAAATTTTATGAGTCAAAATGGCTCCACAAATTTGCCTTATGTATGGGACCTTCAGGCTTTATTGCCTTGCTTGCTGGTTGGTTTACCACAGAAGTCGGTCGTCAACCTTGGGTCGTGTATGGCGTACTGCGTACCAAAGATGCCTTGTCACCAGTATCGGCAGAACAAGTCGGTTTAACCTTAATAATCTTTGTGATTGTCTACTGCGTCGTATTTGGTATTGGGATTTACTACATGCTCAAATTGATGGTTAAAGGACCACAGTTCATTCATTCTCAAGCCCATAGCGATGGTGAGGTCATTCGTGCATCAAATCGTCCAATGAGTACGATTGATGAGTCGCTTGAAGTACAACCACAGGAGAAAAACCATGATTGATTTATCCTTAATTTGGGTAGTAATCATCGCTGTGGGTGTGCTGATTTATGTGGTACTCGATGGCTTTGATTTAGGGATTGGTATCCTTTTTCCTTTAGTAAAAGATCGCCAAGAACGCGATGTGATGATGAATACCGTTGCACCAGTTTGGGATGGCAATGAAACATGGATGGTTTTAGGTGGTGCAGGCTTATTTGCGGCATTTCCATTGGTGTATTCGACTGTACTCTCTGCGCTGTATATGCCGATTATCTTAATGGTCATCTCGCTGATTTTCCGTGGAGTCGCCTTTGAGTTTCGTTTTAAAGCGAACCGCACCAAACATTTATGGGATCAAGCGTTTATTTGGGGCTCGATCTTGGCATCATTTTTCCAAGGTATGATTTTAGGTGCTTATATCCAAGGGATTGAAACCACCAATGGTATTTATAGTGGTGGCGGATTGGATTGGTTGACCCCATTTTCAATTTTTACCGGCATTGCTGTAGTGGTGCTGTATGCCACTTTGGGCTGCGGATGGCTGATTTTTAAAACTGATGCACGTGTTCAAAATCATATGTTTAGCCTCATGCCAAAACTGATTATCGCCTTATTTGTGATTTTTGCTGCAGTGAGTATTTACACCCCATTGGTACATGCAGAGATTGCAAATCGTTGGTTTAGCTTGCCGCAACTGTACTATTTTAGCCCTGTGCCGATTTTAGTATTGATCTTCACATTATTGGCTTTACGTGCCTGTAAAAGACGTCAGGAATTTGCGCCATTTATTTATACACTTGTCTTAGTTGTGCTGGCATATACAGGGTTCTTAATCAGTCTATGGCCAAATATTATCCCACCATCCGTCACCATTTGGCAGGCAGCAGCACCGCAAAGCAGTCAATTGTTCGCCTTGATTGGAGCATTGGTGCTGATACCGATTATTTTGTTCTATACCGCACTGTCGTATTGGGTGTTCCGTGACAAAGTTCGTGTCGGCGATGATGGCTATCATTAAGGAGAATCATCATGAAACTGAATCAAGCAGGCTGGTTTATTGTGCTATGGCTTGGTGGTGTCTTGAGTTTGGCGCTTGTCGCAGGGTTCTTTAGACTGCTGGTGCAGTGGGCTTACTAGAACCTATTCCTTAAATCTGAATCCACTATCTTGCCGGGTAAGATAGTGGATTTTTTTGAGGGACTAAAGGTGAATTGAGTAGGTAGAATATGACAATTTAAAGTGTCGAAATACATAAAATATATTTTTTTATATTCAATACTTCTTTTGAATGATTTTTCTGTTTTTTTTGCTTCTATATTGTTAAAACTAACATGAAGCATTGAAAAAATCTTAAGGAGCGTGAGTGGAACTTAAACAGCTCAAATATTTCATCACCATTGTAGAATCTGGAAGTTTAGGCAAAGCTGCACAAAAACTTGAGGTTGGCACATCGGCACTCAGTCAACAAATTGCAAAACTTGAAGATGAACTTTGCACACGTTTATTACAGCGAAATTCTACAGGTGTGACGCCCACGCCAGCGGGTTTAGCATTTTTTAAGCAAGCTCAACTTTCTCTACGTCATGTGCAATATGCCATTGAGGCGGCGCACTCATCTCGTCTGACGGGTCATGTCAGCGTTGGATTTTCACCTAGTATAGCGTCAGTTCTGGGCATACCATTTATGCAGCTCATGTCAGAGCGTTATCCTGATATTAAAATTCATTTAGTTGAAAGTCTCTCGGGAAATTTAACCAATTTAGTCAACTCAAGACAGCTCGACATTGCTATTATTTTTACCCAAGATGTCGATGCCAATTGGGCAGTACAACCGTTATTAAAAGAACAAATGTTTCTTATGGCAAATCGTTCTTTACTGAAAGAGTATGGCTTTGAACACTGCATTGAAAATGGAAAAATTGATTTAGAAAACGTGAATCGTTTGCCTCTGGTATTACCAAGCCAACGACATGGTTTACGTAAATTCATAGATCAAAAGGTTGAGGGGCTGGACGTAAATTACGAAGTTGATGGTTTACACTTACTCATGAACTGTGTCAGCAACTTAAATATGGCGACCATTCAACCTGTCAGTGCACATTTTGATTATCTCAAATCAGATATTTGTTTACTCAAAGTAGTTGAACCAGTGCTGGATCGAATTAATTATCTTATTAGTATTGCAGAAGAAGAGCTTTCTCCTGCAAGTCTCGCCACCAAAGTAGCAATTAAAATTTGTGTTAAGCAGCTGATCAATAAAGGATTATGGTCAAGTGCAGAGCTATTAGACTTTTAGCCTATTTAATTTTACTAAACACCTATTTAAAAGTTGCCTATCACAGCGCTAGGCAGTTTTGGTCTTAAATTACATCAAATTCGAAAGGGAAGACATCGAATGCATGATGTAATTGTAATTGGCGGTGGGAATGCCGCTTTATGTGCAGCATTGACAGCAAGGGAGGCTGGCGCTTCAGTTTTATTGTTAGAAGCAGCACCAAAGGAATGGCGCGGTGGAAATTCACAACATACCCGTAACCTGCGGTGTATGCATGATGAACCTCAAGATGTGTTAGTCGATGCCTACCCAGAAGAAGAATATTGGCAGGACTTACTCAAAGTGACTGCAGGTAAAACCAATGAGCATTTAGCGCGTTTAGTGATTCGCACGACGGCAACTTGCCGTAATTGGATGCGTCAACATGGGGTAAATTTTCAACCACCGTTATCAGGTGCCTTACATGTAGCACGGACCAATGCATTTTTTATGGGTGGTGGTAAAGCTTTGGTGAATGCCTATTTTAGAAGTGCAAAAGATTTAGGGGTCGAGATTCGCTACAACACAAAAATCAATGAACTGATTATTGAAGATGGGACATTTATTGCTGCAATTGCTGAAGATGGCACGCGTTTTGACGGCGCTTCATGTGTATTAGCTGCAGGTGGATTTGAATCCAATCGCGAATGGTTAAAAGAAGCGTGGGGACAAAATGAAAATGGCGAATGGCCTGCAGATCATTTCATTATCCGAGGTACACGATTTAACCAAGGCAATTTACTAAAGTTCATGATTGATCAGGGGGCAGATATTATTGGCGACCCATCTCAATCACATTGTGTTGCAGTTGATGCCCGCGCGCCGTTGTACGATGGTGGCATTTGCACCCGTATTGACTGTGTTTCACTCGGCATCGTTGTCAATAAAAATGCGCAACGTTTTTATGATGAAGGCGAAGATTTCTGGCCGAAACGTTATGCCATTTGGGGGCGTTTAGTTGCAAAACAGCCCAGTCAGATTGCGTATTCAATTATTGATTCAAAATCGGTTGGGCGTTTTATGCCACCAGTCTTTGAAGGTACTGGGGCAGATACGATCGAAGAATTGGCAGAAAAATTAAATCTAGATGTTGCAACTTTAGTTCAAACCGTGAAGGACTATAACCAAGCCTGTGTGGCGGGTGAGTTTAATCACACTGTACTGGATAATTGCCATACTGAGAATTTAACGCCCGCAAAAACACATTGGGCTGTTCCTTTAAACCAACCGCCATATTATGCCTACGCATTACGTCCAGGCATTACTTTCACCTATCTGGGCTTAAAAGTCGAAGATGATGCCGCTGTGCGCTTTGAAAATGTCGCAAGTCCAAATCTATTTGTTGCAGGCGAAATGATGGCAGGCAATGTACTTGGGCAAGGCTATACAGCCGGTGTAGGTATGTCGATTGGAACGACATTTGGTCGAATTGCAGGAAAAAATGCGGCTCAAGCTGCGTTTAAACTGGGAGTTTAAAGAATGAATGCAAATGTTAAAAACTTAATTCCAGTTGTACAGCTCACGGATCATGAACAACAAGTAAAACAGGCTTTACAGATTTGTAATGCATGTCGTTACTGCGAAACATTCTGTGCGGTTTTCCCTGCAATGACCAAAAGACTTGAGTTTACTCAAGCCGATATTCATTACATGGCAAATTTATGCCACAACTGTGGCGCATGTTTACATGCCTGTCAGTATGCGCCTCCGCATGAGTTTGGCGTGAATATTCCTCAAGCCATGGCACAAGTCCGCCTAGAAACCTATCAAGAATTTGCAGTTCCTGCATCTTTTGGTGCGATTTATAAAAAGACAGGAATTCCCCTAGTTTCTGCGATGTCGGTATTTTTTGCATTACTGATGCTCTTGGGTGTTTGGCTTAATGGCACCAATATCTTTGGTCAATATCAAGGGAATTTTTATGCAATTTTTCCGCATAACTTTCTTGCCGTGTTATTTGGCTCTGTATTTATCTTAGCTTTTGTGCTTTTGGGCTTGGGAATTGCAAAATTTTGGAAACAAACCTCAAAAATTATTCCAGAAGGCGTTGCTCAACCCGATATTTTACAAGCGTCAAAAAATGTCCTGACCTTAAAATATTTAGATGGTGGACATGGTAAAGGCTGTAATGAAGAAGATGATCGTTATACGCAAATCCGCCGTGTTTTCCATCACTTTACGATGTATGGATTTTTACTTTGCTTTATGGCAACCAGTGTCGCGACGATGTATCACTACTTTTTAGGCTTAGAAGCACCGTATGCCTACACCAGTTTACCGGTGATTTTAGGTACATTGGGCGGTATTGGTCTGATCATTGGACCGATCGGGCTGCTACATCTCAATATTAAACGACATCCGATGCATGGTGATGCAAAACAAAAACCTATGGACCGTGGTTTTATCTTCCTTTTATTGCTGATCAGCATTACAGGTCTGGCGCTATTGGCATTTCGCGATAGTTCCGCAATGGCTCTCTTGCTGATTGTTCATCTTGCAACCGTTATGACTTTCTTCTTGACGATCCCTTTTGGTAAGTTTGCGCACGGCTTTTACCGAAGTGCCGCATTACTGAAATTTGCCGTCGAAGAACGTGTCGCAAAACTTAAAACGAATTCAAAAACCAAGTAAGCACCCAAACCACAACCGGACCATGGAGGTCGATGATGGCTATAGGTAAGAAAATTGAATTTTTAAATGGACTACAACGTTATAAGGATATTTTAACAATGAAGAAATTAAAATGGTTAGCCGTCGCTTGCACCAGTATTGCAGTCGTTGGCTGCGGCACAGGCAATGCCTCAAAAGATCCTGGTCATCCAAAACGTGCAGAATGTATTGCACCTGCAAAGCCGGGTGGTGGTTTTGATATGACCTGTAAGCTGATCCAATCCGGCTTTAAAGAAACAGAAGTATTAAAAGATCCGATGCGTGTGACCTATATGCCAGGCGGTGTAGGGGCCGTTGCTTACAATAAAATTGTGAATAATGATCCAGCAAATAACAATGCGGTCATCGCATTTTCAACTGGTTCTTTACTGAATTTGGCTCAAGGTAAATTTGGTAATTTTACTGAGAAGGATGTGAAGTGGCTTTCGGGTGTAGCTGTTGATTACGGTTTAGTGGCAGTGCATAAGGATTCGCCATTAAAAACACTGGATGATCTGATGAAGGCGCTAAAAGAAAATCCAAAAGGGATCAGTTTTGGTGGTGCTGGTAGTGTGGGTGGTCAAGATTGGATGCAAACGGCAATTTTGGCTAAAAAGGCTGGGGTAAATCCTGCCAATATGAGTTTTGTAGCTCTCGAAGGCGGTGGCGAAGTATTAACAGCCTTGTTAGGTCAACATATTCAAGTGGGTGTGGGGAATGTGAGTGAAATTGGCTCGCATCTCGAAGCGGGTAATATCCGTGTTTTAGCCGTGTTTTCAGATAAACGTTTAGCGGGTAAATTTTCTAAGTTATTAACTGCGAAGGAACAAGGCTACGACTTGGAATGGCCTGTGATTCGTGGTTTCTACATGGGGCCAAAGGTCAGTGATGAGGCATATGCATGGTGGAAAAATGCCTTTGATAAAATGATGACCAATCAAAAATTTGATGCCGTTCGAGAAAATCAGGACCTGTTGCCATTTGAATTAACAGGTGAAGAAATTAGTGATTATGTCTATAAGCAAACGGCTGAAATGCGTCAATTATCAGAAGAATATAAATTATCAAAATAACAAATATGCTGAGTTGAATGCCTTTTCAACTCAGTTTTTTGTTTTCGAGGATAGATGATGAAATCTGAACGGATTCTTACGGCCATCATTGCGGTCTGCGGTTTTTTCTTATTAATTTACGCATGCAATTTTGAAGCGCCTATTTCCTACGATCCTGTAGGACCGAAAGCCTTTCCAATTTTACTGATGGGTTTAATTACAGTGAGTGCTATTTATTTGACTGTGCGCCCAGCCATGATGTTTGAACCTGTTGAACTAGGTTGGACCAAGCATTTAATCGGCAAACTGGTTTTATGCACGTTGGCATTGTCACTGTATGCACTTTGCTTTGAATGGTTGGGATTTATCGTAGCAACGCTATTAATGACCATCGCGGTTGGGAAACTTTTTAACGGTAAAACAGTGCCAGTGATTATTACGGGTTTGGTGCTGAGTATGAGTACCTATTATCTGTTTGACCGTGTTTTGGATGTGCCATTGCCACTAGGCTTCTTGGGTTAGGGATGACAACGACATGGACATATTTAATTTCTTAATGACAGGTTTTGAAGTTGCCTTACAACCACAAAACTTACTCATTGCTTTTATTGGTGCATTTATTGGAACGATTGTCGGACTGTTGCCGGGATTGGGTCCAATCAATGGTGTTGCCATCTTATTACCTTTTGCCTATGCCTTAGGATTACCTGTTGATAGTGCCTTAATTTTATTGGCAGCTGTTTATCTCGGTTGTGAATATGGTGGACGAATTTCCGCAATTCTGCTGAATGTGCCGGGCGATGCAGGTGCAATTATGACCACTTTAGATGGTTATCCTTTGGCACAGCAAGGTAAGGCAGGTATTGCTTTATCCCTTTCATCTATTAGCTCATTTATAGGTAGCACAATTGCTTTTATAGGGATTGTTTTATTTGCTCCGATTTTGGCACGATGGGCGGTTTCCTTTGGACCAGCGGAATACTTTGCCTTGATGGTTTTTGCAATTGTGTGCTTGACCGGTTTAGTCAGCACGCAACCATTTAAAACGTTAATCATGGCGCTGATCGGTCTGGCAATTTCGACCGTGGGTATGGATGCGATTACCGGTGTTTATCGTTTTACATTTGATAGTGTGGGTTTAAGTGACGGCATTGCCTTTACAACAGTGGTGATTGGTTTATTTAGTATCAGTGAAATTCTACTGCTGCTTGAACGTACCACGATGGGAAAAGTGGTTTTAGAACAAGGAAAACGCTCATTATTTAATGTCAAAGAGTTTCTGAGTGCTTTAGCCACCATGATTCGTGGATCCTTGATTGGGTTTTTCTCAGGGATTTTACCGGGCGCAGGTGCCAGTGTGGCGAGTGCCATGGCGTATACCACTGAACGGAAAATGGCGGGTGACAGTAGTAAATTTGGTAAAGGTGATCTACGTGGTTTGGCCGCGCCAGAAAGTGCTAATAACGCGGCAGCATGTGGTTCTTTTGTCCCAATGTTGACTTTAGGTGTGCCGGGTTCTGGAACAACTGCGGTCATGATGGGGGCTTTGACCATGTATAACATTACTCCAGGTCCGCAGTTATTTACGGAGCAACCAGTTTTGGTTTGGGCATTGATTGCATCCTTAATGGTGGGAAATATTATCTTATTGGTATTGAACTTACCTTTAGTTGGCTTCTTTGCGCGTTTACTTTCGATTCCAAGCTATATTTTGATTCCTATTATTGCAACCGTCAGCTTTGTTGGGGTATTTGCAATTCATAGCACTGTTTTCGATCTTGTGCTTTGTATGGGGCTCGGTATTGTTGGATATATCCTTCGAAAATTTGATTTTCCATTGGCACCTCTGATTCTTGGTTTTGTACTGGGTGAATTGATGGAGTCAAATCTACGACGTGCACTCTCCATTTCTCAAGGTGAGCTCAGTATTCTGTGGAGCAGTAACATCAGTATGGGACTATGGGTCATGTCAGCACTGTTGTTGATCTTGCCAATCGTCCGTAAATATCTATTCATTAAGAAGCAAAAAGCTTAAATGGAGAAGCAATGGTCAGCGAGTCTGACCATTGCTGTTAGATCATATGGAAATAATAAAATTAAATGCCAAAGGATTGGTATGCGCACTGATCGGTGCGCTCATCGCAAATTTACTTCATCTCCCTTTACCGTGGTTGCTCGGGCCATTACTCGCGGCTTTATTGTTTGGTTGTATAGGCCAACCACTCACATGTTCACCGCATTGGCGTAAAGTGGGACAAGTTATTATTGGTATGGTTTTGGGACTATATTTTACCCCAGCGCTAGTCCATGCTATTTCTGCCTATTGGATATTTATCGTACTCGGCATCTTATGGTCATTGATTTTGGGAACACTTATCGCAGGATTACAATATCGTATCAATGGTTTAGATTGGGCAACGGCGTGGTTTTCTTCTGCAATCGGCAGTGCCAGTGAAATGGTGAATATCGCAGAACATCATCATGCGCAAGTGGATAAAGTTGTTGCTGCGCATAGTTTGAGAATCGTGGCACTTGTGGTGCTTGTACCAATCGTTTTAGCAGCATTATTTGATATTCATTGGGTGAGTCTAGACCCACACATCATTGATCACTTTGGAATTGTCCAAATTTTTCTTTTATTTGCTTTAGCCTGCTTAATTGCGCAAATATTTCAAAAATTCAATGTATTAAATGCGTGGGTTCTCGGACCATTAGTTATGGTGGGATTTCTTTCATTTTTCGGAGCATTGGAATTAAAATTTCCGACGTGGTTTACGGCTTTTGGACAAATATGTATAGGTTGGTCATTAGGCACAAAGTTTCCTTTTGGCTTTTTAAAAAGCCATAAAAAATTCATCGCCATCACGACCATTTTGAATTTGTTGGCATTAGGATTATCCATCCTGTTTGCATTGTTCTTGATGTATATCAGTCATGCTAATGGGAAGATTTTAGTTTTAGGCTTATCTCCCGGCGGCATTGCAGAAATGTCTTTAATGGCAAAAGCCCTTGGATTAGCTGTGCCTATCGTGGTTGCGTTTCAACTATCACGGCTGATTTTTGTGATATTGACCACCAATTATTTCTATCAATTGAGCAAAAAAATATTTTTTAAAACAACAGATAAGCCTTAATCGTCCACTCAATTCGATCTTTGATTCAGATGAATTAAATAGAACACTTTCTATAGATTGCATTTGAAATAAAGTGGAGTAGAAGTTAGAAAAAAATGAGATTAATGAAAGATAGTTGAGAAAAGGGTCTTAAATGATGGTTTGAAAGTGAAGATGAGCAAGAGGGATCAATTTGATTCAGGACTGCTCTCGTCAGTCCCTTATTATTTTAATGCCGTTTTAGATCAGTAAATTTTAAATTTCATTATTATGCAAAATTCGAAGATTTAAAGATTTAACGTCAAAATTAAATTTCGCGCCAAACATCATTCTTATCTTTGAATGAAATCATAAAGTTAAATTTATCATCATTACTTACCAAAAGGCCTTCTGGCGTTTGCATAATCACTTTCAGAACGGTGCCAGTTTCAAAAACCAAAGGACTGCAATTTTCTTTATTTAATGTAATTGGTTTGAGTAATTCAACAATTGCACTTTCCATTTTACTTCCCCAAGCATAGGTTGTTAATTGAACTTAGCATATTATTGGTGAAGAAACAGGTTTTGTAAATGACGTGAGCTACATCGCAGAAAATATTTTAGAGAATTCCATAACTTAAGTTTAAATAATGGTTAAATAAATTAAGGTTTTTTAGTCTATTGATACCAAAAAATAATTTTAAAATATGACAAACTTTTACTTGAGCTGTATGTCCTAAGGTGTGTTTTTTGTTCCACAAACAATGACCAGATCATCAAAAGGGCATGATCAATAATGAATTTAAGGTGAACTTCAGTTTTCATCCTTAAGCTAACCGAATGATGTGTAGTCTTGTATTTGATTGTTAAATTTCAGATTAAACAGCGTTAAATCTTCAATCTGAACAAGAAAATTAATGAAATAAAACTTATCATCAGCAACTCAAACTAAAAACAAAGATTGAGGGGAAATGTAGGACCAATGTTTAAATCTTTTTTTCCAAATCCAAAATGGTTTTTTGGATCATTCCTTATATGGTTCGTGATCAATATTGTCTTGTGGTATAGCGGTGGCAATAGTTGGGGTACGATGTTTGGTTTAGCTGCAAATTATCATCAAGCAGAGCTGCCTATTGGTATTAGCCGATTTTGGAGCCCCAAATTTTTATGGTTCTATGCTTGGTTTTTTGTAGCAACGGCACTCTTTGCAGCCTTTTGGAAGATTAAATCAGATAATCCTTGGCAACGATGGTCTGTGTGGGGAACCGCATTTATCCTGTTTAATGTTTGGTTTAGTGTGGAATGTAATGTCGTAATCAATGCTTGGTATAACCCATTCTATGATCTGATCCAGAAGATGCTTTCAGGTGGTGGGGGCGAAGTGGCGACGCTATATTCAGAGACGCTGACTTTTCTCTATGTGGCCATGGTATATGTCACACTGGCGGTATTGAACCTGTTTTTCGTTAGTCATTATGTTTTTCGTTGGCGTACCGCTATGAATGACTTTTATACTGCACATTGGAAAAAACTGAGAACCATCGAAGGTGCCTCACAGCGTATTCAAGAAGATACGATGCGTTTTGCGAGAACCACAGAAGGACTTGGGGTTAGCTTGGTTGAATCGGTGATGACCTTAATTGCATTTCTACCTGTGTTGTTAACTTTATCAACACATGTAAAGAAATTACCTGTCGTGGGGGAAATCACCTATGCATTAGTTTGGGCGGCAGTCCTTTGGGCAGTATTAGGGACGGTTATTTTAATGCTTGTGGGTTATAAACTACCGGGTTTGGAGTTTAATAATCAAAAAGTCGAAGCAGCGTATCGTAAAGAATTAGTTTATGGTGAAGATTATGCAGATCGAGCAGACCCTCTCACATTAAAAGAATTATTTGGTAAAGTCCGATTTAATTATTTTAGACTGTATTTTCACTATGCTTATTTCAACCTCGTTCGTATTTGTTATATGCAGCTTGATAATATTTATGGGTTCTTTGTATTGTTTCCAAGTATTGCAGCGGGAACAATCACGCTCGGTATATTAATGCAAATTTTAAATGTCTTTGGGCGTGTACGTGATTCTTTCCAATACCTGATTTCCTCGTGGACAACCATTATTGAACTGATTTCTATTTACAAACGTTTAAAAGCATTTGAAAAAACAATTAATAATTAATTTTTAATCTTAAAAATGACCTGTAATTAATTACAGGTTTTTTTTATGGTTTTAATTAATGAGAATTACAAATAAATAAAATCAATAAATTAAAGAGGTTAGATCTTATTTCATGATTTTATAAAAAAAATGTAAATAAAAATACTTATTATGTAATTTTAGTAATTTTACGTATGTATATTGTATCCATATCGATGATTAATTTATAAAAATTACATTTTTGTTGAACTTTATCACATTTTATTTGCTTTTTTTTACATTCGAAGTGCAAACAAAATCACATTTTTTTGGTGTTGGTGTGTGTTTTTGTGCAAATTCATTCTTTCTGTTTGGCGTGAAGCATCTTAACAATGCGATAAAGAAAAAAACTTTAATATTTTTTTTAACTTTGCTGAACTGTTATATGTCCATTCACATGCCTTTTTATTAGCTAGATAAAGCATGTGATTTAAAAAATTATTTAAAACATATATTTATAAATAAGCCAGAGGGTAATTATCATGTTACAAGTCCAAGTTGTATCAAAAGAACATCATTCTGTTTTAGAAAACATACAAACGAGTAATATTTCATTAAAGGAGGCTTCTGTTGTTGTTATACATACTTCAAAAGAAAATGTTTTAAGTATGGAGAGAAGTGGAAATACTTTAATTATAAAAATGAAAGACGGACAGCAACTAATAATTGAGAATTACTTTACAGATAATCTAAATGAAAACAATGTTGTACTAGAAGAAGATGATAAATTATATCTATTAGAAACAAATCCAAATGAAGCTGGATTATTTGAAATTAACTATAATCCGATCGATGAAATTAATCCTTTACTCTATTCAGATTCAACAGTTGGTTTATGGACGTGGTTAGTTCCTTTAGTTACTGCTGGAGGCATTTTAGCTTGGGCAAATAATGATTCAGATAGTTCATCGGGTTCGGGCGACTCAAATCAAGCACTCGATGCGGCAGAAAAAGCGGTAAAAGCAGCAGAAGATGCAAATAAAGCCGCAAAGGATGCTTTGACCGATGCACAAGCGGATGGATTAATTACCCCTGAAGAAAAGACCAAGCTTGAGCAAGCACTTGCCGATGCCAAAGCCGCTGAGGATGCTGCTCAGAAAGCTGTTGACGCATTAAAAGACAGTACTGAAAAAGACGACTTACAAGATCGTCTCGATAACTTAACGGATATCGTGATTCCACCTGTGACCGATGCAAATGGTAATGGCATTGATGATACGGTGGATGCTCAAATTGCCGATGCAGAAGCGGCAGTGAAAGCGGCGGAAGATGCGTATCAAGCAGCAGAAGATGCATTAGAAGAAGCCAATGCAAACGGCTTAATTACGCCAACCGAAAAAGCCGAACTTGAAGAAGCACTCAAAGCGGCACAAGACGCCAAAGACGCAGCGCAAGACGCGGTGAATGCTTTACCGTCTGCACCAGCAGCCGTTCAAGATGCCAAAGATGGCTTCCAAGACCGAATTGATGCGTTGACGGATATCACTATTCCAGCAGTGAACGATGCGAATGAAAACGGAGTCGATGACAGCACAGAAAATCCAGTTGATTTAGCCACAGATCTGGTTGAAGCAGCAGAAGATGCCTATCAAGCAGCAGAAGATGCACTCACTGATGCGAATGCAGATGGCTTAATCACACCTGAAGAAAAAGCAGCTTTAGAAGATGCTTTAAAAGATGCACAAGATGCTAAAGATGCAGCACAAAATGCAGTGGATGCCTTGCCAGACAGCGCGGACAAAGATGCACTGCAAGATCGCATTGATGCCTTAACGGATATCGAGATTCCAGCGGTCACCGATACCGATGGCAATGGCATTGATGATACCGTTGATGCGCAAATTGCCGATGCAGAAGCGGCAGTAAAAGCCGCGGAAGATGCGTACCAAGCCGCAGAAGATGCATTAGAAGAAGCCAATGCAAACGGCTTAATCACCCCAACCGAAAAAGCCGAACTTGAAGAAGCCCTCAAAGCGGCACAAGACGCCAAAGACGCAGCGCAAGACGCGGTGAATGCTTTACCGTCTGCACCAGCAGCCGTTCAAGATGCCAAAGATGGCTTCCAAGACCGTATTGATGCGTTGACGGATATCACTATTCCAGCAGTCAACGATGCCAATGAAAACGGAGTTGATGACAGCACAGAAAATCCAGTTGATTTAGCCACAGATCTTGTTGAAGCAGCAGAAGATGCCTATCAAGCAGCAGAAGATGCACTCACTGATGCGAATGCAGATGGCTTAATCACACCTGAAGAAAAAGCTGCTTTAGAAGATGCCTTAAAAAATGCGCAAGATGCTAAAGATGTAGCACAAAATGCAGTGGATGCCTTGCCAGACAGTACGGACAAAGATGCACTGCAAGATCGAATTGATGCCTTAACGGATATCGAGATTCCAGCGGTCACTGATACCGATGGCAATGGTATTGATGATGCAGTTGATGCACAAATTGCCGATGCAGAAGCGGCAGTAAAAGCCGCAGAAGATGCGTACCAAGCCGCAGAAGATGCATTAGAAGAAGCCAATGCAAACGGCTTAATCACCCCAACCGAAAAAGCTGAACTTGAAGAAGCCCTCAAAGCGGCACAAGACGCCAAAGATGCAGCGCAAGATGCGGTCGATGCTTTACCGTCGGCACCTGCAGCCGTACAAGATGCCAAAGATGGCTTCCAAGACCGTATTGATGCGTTGACGGATATCACTATTCCAGCGGTGACAGATACCGATGGCAACGGTATTGATGATGCAGTTGATGCACAAATTGCCGATGCAGAAGCGGCAGTAAAAGCCGCAGAAGATGCGTACCAAGCCGCAGAAGATGCATTAGAAGAAGCCAATGCAAACGGTTTAATCACCCCAACCGAAAAAGCTGAACTTGAAGAAGCCCTCAAAGCGGCACAAGACGCCAAAGACGCAGCGCAAGATGCGGTCGATGCCTTACCGTCGGCACCTGCAGCCGTACAAGATGCCAAAGATGGCTTCCAAGACCGTATTGATGCGTTGACGGATATTACTATTCCAGCAGTCAACGATGCCAATGAAAACGGAGTTGATGACAGCACAGAAAATCCAGTTGATTTAGCCACAGATCTTGTTGAAGCAGCAGAAGATGCGTATCAAGCAGCAGAAGATGCACTCACTGATGCGAATACAGATGGCTTAATCACACCTGAAGAAAAAGCTGCTTTAGAAGATGCCTTGAAAGATGCGCAAGATGCCAAAGAACTTGCACAAAATGCGGTAGATGCCTTACCAGCAGGAACAGATAAAGACGACTTACAAGATCGTCTCGATAACTTAACGGATATCGTGATTCCATCGGTAACGGATAGCAACAACAACGGTGTTGATGATGCAACTGAAATTGCAGCGGTAGAAGATTTGGTTGCAGCGGCTGAGGCAGCGTATGCAGCAGCGGATCAAGCCCTAGCTGATGCGATTGCAGACAATGCAGTGACGCAAGCAGAAGTGGATGAATTAACCCAAGACCTAGCTGATGCGATTGCAGCAAAAGATGCAGCACAAGCAGCGGTAGATGGCATTGTTGCCGACTTCCCAACAGAAGCAGGCGCATTCCAAGACCGTATTGATGCGTTGACAGATATCGTGATTCCATCGGTAACGGATAGCAACAACAACGGTGTTGATGATGCAACTGAAATTGCAGCGGTAGAAGATTTGGTTGCAGCGGCTGAGGCAGCGTATGCAGCAGCGGATCAAGCCCTAGCTGATGCGATTGCAGACAATGCAGTGACGCAAGCAGAAGTGGATGAATTAACCCAAGACCTAGCTGATGCGATTGCAGCAAAAGATGCAGCACAAGCAGCGGTAGATGGCATTGCGACAGACTTCCCAACAGAAGCAGGCGGTTTCCAAGACCGTATTGATGCGTTGACAGATATCGTGATTCCATCGGTAACGGATAGCAACAACAACGGTGTTGATGATGCAACTGAAATTGCAGCGGTAGAAGATTTGGTTGCAGCGGCTGAGGCAGCGTATGCAGCAGCGGATCAAGCCCTAGCTGATGCGATTGCAGACAATGCAGTGACGCAAGCAGAAGTGGATGAATTAACCCAAGACCTAGCTGATGCGATTGCAGCAAAAGATGCAGCACAAGCAGCGGTAGATGGCATTGTTGCCGACTTCCCAACAGAAGCAGGCGGTTTCCAAGACCGTATTGATCTCTTGACGAATATCGAAATTCCTACGGTAACTTTACGGGACGCAATAGATGATGAAAAAGACCTTGATCTAGGTGAAGAGCAAACAACGGTTACTTCTCAAAACCATAGCAGTATTGAGGTGATTAATTTACTTGAGTCAACTGGTGGCGTTGATAGTGGTGTAGCTGTAACACTTACAGGCTCAACAAATACACTTTCAATATCTGTCTCACAAACATCTTTGCTTGCAGTCGCAGATGCTTATCGTGTTGATGTGTATGATGACAATGGAAATGTTGTGTATTCAGCAGTTACAAACGATTCTGAATTAGTCGGTGATGTTGCTGGGTTAGATATCTTAGGTATTACTGGTGACAATACATTAACTGCAAATGTAACTGGTCTACCAGCAGGTACATATCATGTCGTAGTGAGTAATGACGCAAGTGCATTAACCAATTTACTTGATACAGATGGTGGTGGTGTTTCACTTCAAGAACTTGGTGATGCTGGTGTGTTGTTAGGTGCTGATAATCAACAAGTCATTCTTGATGCTGTTAGTAATGCTTTAGGTGGTGGTGCGATCGCAACATTGGTGACAGATATCATATTACCGCCTGTGCTCGCTTTAGTGAATGGTCTACCAGTAGATGAACTTGTTGGTGCATTAAACGAAAGTCTCTTAAGTAATGCTAATGCGATTTCTATACTCGGTTTCAGTGTAACTGGTTTGTTAGATACAATTGTTGATGCAGCAGCAACAGCACTGCTTTCAAACACTTTAACTTTATTGCAAAAAACTGACATTAAGACAGAAGTAACGTCTATAACATTTGAAAATGACACAGTCTCAGATAATGTCTTAGACAACGACAATAATGGCAGTTCGGCAACAGTTACTCACATCCAATTCGGAACAGAAACAGCAGAAACTGTGACTGCAGCAGGGGTAACAATTAATGGTGCGTATGGCGTATTAACAATCTATGCTGATGGATCATACGAGTATGTTGGAAATGGCAAGCTTGAATCAATCGGAAAATCTGAAGTATTCACTTATACAATGTTGGGTGCAGATGGTGTAACTACGGATACAGCAACTCTAACCATCAATATTTTAGATCACTATGCTCCTGATACTCCTGTTATTCATCCTGTAAATGGCACAAATGACATTACAGGTACAGCAGAAGCAGGTTCAACAGTAGTCGTAACAGATGAAAATGGTAATGAAATTGGCAGAACTACAGTTGCTGCTGATGGGTCTTGGTTAATCACAAATCCAGGCTTGGCAGACGGAACTGTAATTAGTGCGATTGCAACTGATAATGCAAATAACTCATCTCAACCAGCAAGTGTGATTGTTGATGCTTTAGCACCATCTATTACACTCGATACTGCTACAACAGGTGATAGTACGCCAGCATTAGAAGGTACGATTGATGATCCTACTGCAACAGTTGTTGTGACTGTCAATGGTATTGATTATGAAGCGGTAAATAATGGTGATGGTACATGGACACTTGCTGATGGCAAACTGCCTGAATTAGTAGATGGTAGCTATAACGTCACAGTGAAAGCGACGGATACGGCGGGTAACGAAAATACCATTACACAAGGCTTAGTTGTTGAAGCAGTTTTGTTCGCCAACGATGATTTAAATAAAGTTAATGTGCTAGATACGGTGACAGAAGATAACTTAAATGGTGTAAATGGTTATACATTTGGGTTGCTGAGTGCGGATGTGTTATCAGGAGTAGTTGATGTAAACATAGGTACTAATGGTTTCAAATTCACAGTTAATGGAGATACTACTCAAGATATTTCTATTGGTGTAAGTGGAACAACAGGTATTGATGTGTCTATTGGTTCTGTGACTTATGCAAATCTTTTATTAATTAATATAGATACAGGTGAAATTGTTGCAACAGCACAAAATGCTTTAAAACTAGAGCCATGGTTATTAACTACACGATTGGTGGCAGATAATGTAGAGTTTACCAATATTCCAGAAGGCAATTACACAATAGGCTTTTCTTCTACATCTATTGATGGATTCTTAAATTCATTATTAGAAGGATTTGTTGATTTAAATCTTCTCAGTGGAACTAAAATCAGCATCAATGATTCAACCCAATATTCAACAAAAGAAGCAACAGGCAATGTATTGGAAAATGGGTCAAGTACTGATATCGCTGATATTGGTGATGGTATGAAGGTAACAGCTGTTATTTCTGCTGAAACGACATATGCGCTGAATACACCAATTGCAACTGATAATACAGAAACTGCGATCGCAGGTAACTACGGTATTCTGTATATGAAGGCAGATGGTTCATATCGTTATGTAAGTAATGGTGATACCAATGATGTAGGCAAGGTTGATACATTCACTTATACAGTGTCTGATTCAGCAGGAAATACATCTCAAGCCTATCTCAATATCCGTACTGATGCAGAAGGCGCAACAGTTGTTTGGGATGAAGATGATCATCAAGCTGATGGTGTGATTACTGTTGAGGCACTGGACGATGATATAACTGTATCAATTGTTCAGACCAATAAAGTCAGTGAGTTGTTGTCTAAAGTACAGGATACAAATAACGCAATTGAAGCGAAAGCTGTAAGTACTTCTACACCATCATTTGGAACAGTGACAGTGACGACCACTTTTACCAATACATATCAGTTATCTGAAGAATTTACAGTCACTAGTGATACAGTTGCAAATGGAAATTTGAATATTAATGCGAAATTATTAAATACTGTACTTAATACATCAGTATCTGAAGACTGGGGGATTGTCACTGCGACTTACACGATCTCAGGGCAAAATGGCGTAGAGATAACGGGTACATTAACGCTAACTGACAATACGTTAGGAGCCGATGGTTACTATATGGCAAGTATTCCAGTTAATAATTTAATTGCAGGTGATTATACGATTAGCGTTGAAGTGAAAAATGTTACAACACAAAGTACCCCAGCTGTGGGCAATACTCAAACTTTAATCAATGCAGCAGCTGCGCTACATTCAAATAATGGTGAGTTTGCAGTTGATACATCCATTCAGGTTACTGAAACATCATTAAACACTTTCACAACTGTAGATGGTATTTATAGTGAAGGAGGTAATTTACTAGAAAACGACACTGTGTCTGATCTAGCAACTTTCAGCATTCAGCAAGGTGCAGTAACATATCGCTTTGAGAATGGACACATCTATCAAAATGATGTGTTGCTACAAAATCAAGATTCTGTAGATATTAATGGTCTTTATGGCACTTTAAATGTGAAAGCGAATGGTGATTACACATATACTGCTATGAATAGTGAGATAGGTAAGACCGAAAGCTTCGCTTATACCGTAAGTGATACGGGTGGTTTCACAGACACTACAAACTTGAATATCGGAATAGGTGCTTCGATTACAGGTAGTGCTTATGATGATAGCTACTCAACTTATGCAGGTATACCCGATACTGTCATCTTCAACTTATTATCTGATGATAATAGTGGTGGAAATGGTCACGATACTTGGAGTAATTTCAGTGTAACAGAGGGTGATAGAATTGATGTAAATGCTCTATTGCAAGATGGATTAAGTACGTCAGCTACTGACATTAATTATGTTGGTAATTATATTAAAGTTAATACATCTGGTAATGATACTGTGATTCGTATTGATCGTGATGGCAGTTCGACTGATTCGACATATACTGAAACTGAGTTGCTTACATTGAAAAATGTAAATACCACACTTCAAGAATTGTTAGATAATAACCAGCTTTTATTCTAATTAAATAGAATTTAAGCAATCAGAAAAGAGCCTCCTCGGAGGCTCTTTTTTATGTTCTTCATAAACACCACTAGATCGAAATGAAATGTGAAACTCATCAAATTAAAATGAACAACATATGTATACATCTCAAACATATGCGATTTTAGTGATGTGTGCTGAATTAGCAGGAGACTTTCACTTGGGAGATTCTAGGCAGCTAACCGATAAAAGTCTTCTGCCATTTGATTTGGTGTCTTAAAATCCAAGCCTTTTTGAATTCTTCGCTGATTATAAAATAACTCTATATATTTTGTAATATCCGCTTTGGCTTCTTCCCTTGTTTTGTAGTTGCGATGATGGACTAGTTCATTTTTGAGTATGCCCCAGAAACTCTCTATCGGTGCATTATCAAAGCAGTCGCCTTTTTTGCTCATTGAACCCTGAAAATCAAATTTCTCAAGTAAGTTTCGATATTCATTACTGCAATATTGGCTGCCTCTATCTGAATGTACAATGAGATCTTTAGCAGGTTTCTGATTGCGAATAGCCATATTCAATGCATCACAAACAAGCTTGGCTGTCATGCGCTCATTTAAGCTATAGCCAACAACCTGTTTCGTGTAAAGATCTTTGACAGCTGCCAAGTACAACCAGCCCTCAGCCGTCCAAATGTAGGTAATGTCACTCGACCACGCAAGATTAGGCTTCGTCATTGAAAACTGTTGCTTGAGTAAATTGTCATAAATAGAACGGTTGTGATCACTGTTCGTGGTTCTTTTGAAACGCTTATGGCGCTTACAATACAACTGATTTGATTTTTTTATTTGGCGCACAGCATACGTACTTATTTTGATACCTTGCGCTTGTAAATGCTTGGTTAATCGAACATAGCCATAGCTTTGTTTGGTTTCTTCATGGGCTATTTTGACCAAAATTGTCTGCTGATTTCGCTGAATTGATCTTTTACTCATGCCTCGCTTTAGCCAATCATAAAAGCGAGAAACGGATACACGAAGTAATCGAGCCATTAAAATAATCGGAAATAAGTGGCTTTGCGATTTCATATAGGCGTACCTCACTGACTTTCTTTGGCAAAGTACGCTGCTGCCTTTTTTAAAAATTCACGTTCCATTTCAGCTGTTTTGAGCTGTTGTTTAAGCTTCTTATTTTCTTCGAGTAAGGCGTTTAGATCGGGCGAATACTGTTTTGTGCCTGCTAAAGTTCCAGCCTTTGCTTTGTTATTCCAGTTCGAAAGGGTTTGCATTGAAATGCCAAGTTGTCTAGCGGATTCCGATACATTACCTTGGTTCTCTTCAATGGCTTTTATGGCTTCAGCTTTAAATTCTGCGGTGTAAGTCTTCTGTTTCTTGCTCATGGTAAACTCCTAATGAGTATGTATAGTTTACCAAGTTAAACCCTCCTGTTTTTTAAGCACACATCATAGTGATTAAATTTATAAAAATAATAAATAAAATCAAGATTATAAAATTGTGAAAGACACTAAATTACGCTATTTTTTAGAGGGTGGATTTTTTGAGATTTTTGCTGTGAATTTAAAGGCAATTTTATGGGTGGGGAGTATTGGATTTGCATTACATGGTTGTACAACCATGCAGAGTTTAAACCCAAATTCATTTAATCATTATGCATCACCACAAGAAGTGATCAATCAAAAAGGGCTAAATAGCTCAAATGGGAAGGCGAAAGAATACGTCTATGATTGGGGACCACAAAAGAAAAATGTTGACGCAGAATCGCTGATACCCAAGCAAAATATGAGCAGTTACTGCCAAGCCAAAAATGGCAAATTTATTCAACTGAATAAAAGCAATTTGAACCAAGTCAAAAATGCATGGAGTCGTAAATTATTAGCGACCTATAGCAGTATAAAACAGAGCACAGGTGTGTTTCAGTGTAGCCAGGCAGATGGACAACGTTGGATGGTTGCAATTGAACCCGTTTCAGAGCGTAAATCGAATGACCGTTCTGAAACCCGCTTAGTGAGTTTGTATACAGCAATTATTGGACCCGAAGAACGTCGCAAAAACTATAATAAACAAGAAGAAACTGTAGCTAAAAAAGCCACACCAAGCAAAGCAAAAGCAACGACAACAAAAAGCAATGCGAAAGAGGAAGCAAAAAAAGAAGTAGAGACTAAAAAAGAAACCAAAGCCAAAGAGCCTGAAAAAAAACCTGTAGTGAAACCAGTTGCAGAAACATCGCAACAGATACAAATGCGCTTATATGTGAATGCACGACGTGACCTGAATGCCGGAAAAAATCAAGTCACCGCTTGTAATAATGCACAGCGCGCTTATAGCTATGGCAAATTAAATGGTGCAAATGCCAATAGAGCCTATGCTGAATCAGGTATGCTCGTTGCAAAATGCTTAACGACAGTGCCTGCATATAGCAAAAGTTATCCAAACGCCAATGCAAGAGCAAAAGGCATCCTACAAAACTTAGCGACCAACTATAACCACGCAGGGGCAAAAAATATGTTGAATCGTATGAAATAAACTTCAACAGGATAAAAGCCATTTGGGGAAATAGGCTTTTATCCTGATCCTATGATGTACTCAAGCAAAGTTTTAAAAATAATAAGGAAAAACCATGAGTTTACTAAAAGAAACTTATTTTAATGCGCCATTATTTGACCGAGAATTGGCAGAAATTTTAGGTGATATCGAGCAAACACCCTTCTTTTTGAATAATCGTGGGCATCCAACATATTTAGCGTCACTTGGGGTAGGGATTCATTTAATTACCGAGTCGGCCACCAATGCGAAAATGACGATGGGAAATCCCTACGCGGTTCCTTCCGAAATTTCGACGATAACTACCAATTGGGGGGGAGCAAACGGAGCTTGAATTTGAAGGGCAACACTTCGAGTTTATGCCATTGGTGGCAAGCAAAGAAACCGCGGCAGCTTTTGGTATCACCTTAGTTCAGGCAGGTGAAGCGATTCAGATTCATTCAAATCAAAAACGACTGTCAGAGATTCATTATGAATACGGCATGATGGCAGGTCATTATTTGCCATATGAAAGTGCAACATCAAATTTAAATGGCGGTAAAACTTTAACACCATTTGTCATTACTGATTTAGAACACCATGACTTTCCGCATATTTTTAGCGCGACAGATCAGGATCATTTGCCTCTGGTCATCTCAGTAGGACGCTATTTTCCAAATTTAGGCAAGATTTACTTGGCAGATTTATGGGTCAATCCGGGGGATGCTTTATACATTCCTGCGAAACCCAAATATTCGAATCCCGAGTTTATTGACCTCCATAATAATCGTAACGCAGCACTTGCATGTTGGCGAGGTGATAGCAATAAATCGACATTGACCACCCATAGTTTGCTCGATACCAATGGACATTTTTACTGGTATTGGAATAGAAGGCCAACGATTCATCCTCTCATCTATGCACCGACTAGCAAAAATGAATAGTTGAGTTACATAGACCAAACAGCAAATACAGCACTTCATGATACAAAGGTGACTCAAGTTTTGGGAGTTTGGTCTATGGCTTACGGTTTATCTAAAAAATTACATCTACGTTTTTCACGACCAGCAGGTTTGGCTTTATTGACGCTCATGATGCTTGGGACGACGCAAGTGAGTTTAGCGAGTCCGACGGTCGATCAGCTCAGTCAATGTTTAGTGAAATCGACCACTGCTGCGGATAAAACAGCAGTGCTGCAATGGACCTTTTCTGCCTTGGCAGCGCATCCAGATTTAAAACAATACAGTAATGTCAGTGATGCGCAAAAAACGCAACTCGATAAAAATCTGGCTCAAGTGATGCAGCGAATTTTGGTGGAGCAATGTTCTACGCAAACGCAGGCTGTAATTAAAGCCGACGGTCTACAGGCTGTAGGCGAAAGTTTTCAAGAGCTTGGTAGTATCACGGGGGATGAAATATTAAAGACGCCTGAAATTAAACAACAATTACAAAGCGTACTGCGTTATGTCGATTTGAATAAATTGGTGACCAAATTTTTAACCCCAGAAATTTGGAATAAGTTAGGTGTGGTTCGTTAATTTTATTTTGAGTAAATAAAAAATGCTCCTTTTATACAAGGAGCATTTTTTATGGATTCACCCTAAATGGATGATGATCCAATGCGTTTTAGTTTGGTGACTCAAGCATTAAATGGTAATCGTCGCGCCTAATGCTTTAACAAATTGCGCCATCCACGCAGGGTGAGCAGGCCAAGCAGGAGCAGTAACTAAATGACCGTCGGTCACTGCATCCGTGACTGCAATATCTGCATACTGACCGCCAGCCAGTTTAACTTCGGCGGCACATGCAGGATAAGCGGAACATGTACGGCCTTTCAGTACATTGGCTGCTGCCAAAATTTGCGCACCATGACAAACCGCTGCAATCGGTTTTTTCGCTTCGTCAAATTCGCGTACGATTTCAATCACACGTGCATTCATACGTAAATATTCAGGTGCACGACCACCCGGAATCACTAAGCCGACATAGTTATCTGAGTTAACTGCATCAAAGTCATAGTTAATGGCAAAGTTATGACCGCGTTTTTCGCTATAGGTTTGTTCACCTTCAAAATCATGAATCGCTGTGGCAATGTTGTCACCGGCTTTTTTGTCAGGGCAAACGGCATGAACGGTATAACCAAGACCAACTAAAAACTGAAAAGGTACCATGGTTTCGTAGTCTTCAGCATAGTCACCTACAAGCATAAGAATTTGTTTTGACATGATGTAACCCTCTGTTGAAATATGATTTATATCAATTTTTCATTTACCTTAGCATATTGGAATGACAGTTTTAAGCAGGCTGTAAATTCTTTAGTTGTATATTTTTATCTGGATTTATAAAAGTTATAGATGGTTATAGTTCAAATTATGATGAGTTTAGTAGGCTAGATGCTATCAATTATTAATGACTTTGGTGTTTTTCACATAGCTTTAAAAAGTTAAATATTTACCTCTCCCTTGTGCAGCAGTGCTGTTCATCTACTAAATGGAGAGGTAAGTAACAATCCATAACGGTATTAAATTAGCAATGGAAGCACCTTCTCCCACTAGGAGAAGGCGGGGGTAGAGGGAAACTTAAAAAATTAAATCAGATCAGGATAAAATTTCTCAAATCCCTCATTCACCGCTTCACCTCGCAGCAAATAGCCTTTCGGTTGGATATAACTATAAATTTCCCGTGCGGGTTGTTCATGCCAGCCAATGTTAAAAGCACAGAGTTTTGGGAAAAATTGCAAATGGCTATAGTTCAGATGGTTATGAATCCAATAGGCGAGTTGTTGCCAATTGCTTTGGTCTTTTTCATAAAGTTTTAAAAATGATGGAATGACGATACATGCCGTTGCACCGTAGCCTTTAGCATCGGGATAGTCCCAAATATGGCTGGCAAAGTTTTTTTCATTGCTAGCACAGTTATGTCCTTTTTCGTTGCCAAGTTGATTCACTTGTGGCGAACGATAAGCGGATCGAATGGTGATGCGTCCAAATTTGTCTTGGAGAGGTTCAAGTAGTTCTTCGCAGAGTCGTGTGCCTGTACGAATCGCAATTTCGGGATGGTCTGGAAAGTTGGGGACACCGTACCAGTTGGTGATTTCGCTACACATGAAGTCGCGCATAAAGAAGGACTTTGAAAGTTGAACACGTCCTAAGTCTTCGAGTTTGGTGAGGGAGGATACTTTTTTGATAGTCATGTTGTTTTAGATATGAAGTGTTTGGATTGATTCTATAAATAAAGTTATGAAAATAAATTAATAATTCTTTCTTAAAAGGAGAGAGAACATTTAATCTATTTTTAGAATTTGAAGTTGTATTTTGCTAACGAATTCGCTGATATTTGTAATAAGGGTATCGATATCTTCTTTTGAGATTCGTATTTTCTTCTGTTCTTTAGTATACCCAGCTCTATGAGCACAATCATGTCTTTTCTCAACGGCTGGCACTAGCCAAGTAGTTTTGGGAATATCACAGTTTAATGTTGTCTTAAACATAGGAATAACAGTTTGAACATTATGGAATGATTTTGTTTTAAGAGAGTCTTCTACTTTTTTTCTAAGAGTATCTTTCCAATTATTTAATTCTTGAATTTTGAATGTTAAATCTTTGGTTGAGCCATCGTTTAAAGCTTGCTTGAGGATAAAGCTATCTGATGAAAGTACAGTTGTAATGAACGTTGTTTCAAGATAATTCTCTAATGTAGCAATAAGAAAACCATGTAGCATTATATTAATATCTTCTTCTAAATCAGCAGGATAATTATGGTTAAGAATTTGCTTAGCTTTCAATATATTTTTTTCAAAAATATCTATAGATTTGGTTTTTTCATATAACCATTGAAACTCTTGTTGAGTAGTAAAACACATCGTCCTTTTAAAGGATTTAATAAAAAAGTTTTCAGTTAGAATCTGATGCTGTAAGTTATTTTTAACAATATCTCTAATTTTTTCGTAAAAGGAACTAAGTAAAGTTAAGTCCTCCGAGAAATAATTTTCTAGATCGAAATAAAAGTGTTCGTATTCTAGCAAAGAAAATAAATTATTTGGTAGTGTGTTTAGAAAGCGTTGTGGGATAGGTAAATCAAAATAGTATTTAAAATATTCTGTTTCAAAAATACTATTTGTTGGTGATTGCGCAAGTTGACCAATTTTAATTATACCAAAACTTTTCTTTATACAAGGGTTCTTAGAATAGTCACAAATATGGATATTAAACGTTGTTTTGTATCCAAAATCATCCCAATTAGAGGGAGAGAGTAAAATGAGATAACCTGAAAAGTTTTCTAATAGCGGGGGTGCACTAGTTTTATTAAAGTAAATTTTAATTTCCATACTTTCTCCCATAAAAAAACCCCGCATTAAGCGAGGTTTTTATAACATGAAATCAAATAATTAGCGAATAGATCAACCAATCAATTTCTTCATCAATTCATTCACTTGAGCAGGGTTGGCTTTACCACGTGACGCTTTCATCACTTGACCAACCAGACCGTTGAAAGCTTTCTCTTTACCAGATTTATACTCTTCAACCATCTTCTCGTTGGCAGCAAGAACTTCCTTAATAATCGCTTCAATCGCGCCTGTATCAGTTTCCTGTTTCAAGCCTTTTTCCGCAATAATCTCGTCCGCAGTTTTGCCTTCTTCCCACATAAAGCCGAACACTTGTTTCGCGATCTTACCGCTGATGGTATTGTCCACAATACGTGCGATCATGCCACCCAGTTTCTCAGCAGATACAGGAGAGTCAGTAAGGTCTAGGCCTGCTTTGTTCAAGGCACCTGAGAATTCACCCATTACCCAGTTTGCAGCAATCTTACCTTGCGCAGCACCGCCCGCAGCTTTTACCACGTCTTCATAAAACTCTGACATTTCACGAGTCAGTGTCAGTACGTGAGCATCATACTCAGTCACACCAAAGTCAGCCACAAAGCGCGCACGGAGTGCAGCAGGAAGCTCAGGAAGGGCAGCACGTGCCGCTTCAATTTGCGCATCTGCAATAATTACAGGTAACAAGTCAGGGTCTGGGAAGTAGCGGTAATCGTTCGCTTCTTCTTTAGAACGCATAGAACGCGTTTCCATCTTCACAGGGTCGAACAAACGTGTTTCTTGGTCGATGGTGCCATCCCATTCCAAGATTTCCATTTGACGTTCAATTTCAACATTGATCGCTTGTTCAATGAAACGGAAAGAGTTCAAGTTTTTCAACTCGCAGCGCGTACCAAATGGTTGACCCGGACGACGTAGTGACACGTTACAGTCCGCACGGAACGAACCTTCTGCCATGTTACCGTCAGAAATGCCTAACCAACGCACTAAAGTGTGAATCGCTTTAATGTAGGCAACTGCTTCTTCAACCGAACGCATATCAGGTTCAGAGACAATCTCAAGTAAAGGTGTGCCTGCACGGTTTAAATCGATACCAGATTGACCTTCAAATTGGTCATGGATCGATTTACCTGCATCTTCCTCAAGGTGAGCACGGGTTACGCCAATGCGCTTAACTGTACCATCTTCAAGTTGAATGTCGATATGACCCAAGCCCACAATCGGGTTGTCCATTTGGCTGATTTGGTAGCCTTTTGGAGAGTCAGGGTAGAAATAGTTCTTACGTGCAAATACAGACGCTTGGTCGATATAAGCATCGATACCCAAACCAAAGCGAATCGCAAGATCGACCACTTCTTTGTTGAGTACAGGCAATACGCCCGGCATTGCCAAATCAACTAGGCTCGCTTGTGTATTTGGGTCTTGACCAAAAGTAGTAGATGAACCTGAGAAAATTTTGGTATTGGTTGCAAGCTGAGTGTGAATCTCGATACCAATCACCACTTCCCAACCATCAATTAGGTTAGATTTTGGTTTAGCAGCGTTCTTAGCCATTATGCATTCTCCTCAGCAATTGCAGCGCGTTGTGTATGCCAATCGGTTGCTTGTTGGTACTGATGCACCACAGACAACAATTGAGATTCTGACCAGTAGTTACCAATCAACTGTAAGCCAACAGGTAAGTTGTCTTTGTCAAAACCAACAGGCGCGTTAATCGCAGGCAGACCTGCCAAGTTCACTGCGATGGTGTAGATGTCACCCAAGTACATTTCTACAGGAGACAGGTTTGCACCAATCTTATATGCGGTCGTTGGTGCAGCAGGGGCAGCAATCACGTCTACAGACTCAAATGCTTTTAAGAAGTCTTGTTGAATTAAACGACGTACTTTTTGTGCTTTCACATAATAAGCATCGTAGTAACCCGCAGACAGCGCGTAAGTACCAATCAAGATACGTTGCTGCACTTCTTTACCAAAACCTTCAGAACGTGAACGTTTGTACAAGTCCATCAAATCCACAGGATTTTCACAGCGGTAACCATAACGTACACCATCAAAACGCTGTAAGTTTGAAGATGCTTCAGCAGGAGCAATCAGGTAATACGTTGGAACATAGGCATCAGTCATGGTCAAATCAATCTCAACCAAGATTGCGCCCATTTCTTCTAACTTTTTCAGTGACTCTTCAACGCGTGCTTTTACGTCTGTATCTAAACCAGCAACGTTAAAGTACTGTTTAGGAATACCGATGCGTAAGCCTTTTACCGATGTACCGTTCAGGTTCGCCACGTAGTTATCGACGTCTTTTTCAACCGAAGTTGAATCTTTCGCATCATGACCTGCCATCACGTTCATGAGGTAAGCACAGTCTTCAGCCGAACGCGCCATTGGGCCGCCTTGGTCTAAAGATGATGCATACGCAATCATACCGAAACGTGAAACACGACCATACGTAGGTTTAAGACCAGTCAAACCACAGAAAGACGCTGGTTGACGGATTGAACCGCCTGTATCTGTACCTGTTGCGAAAGGCGCAAGATCAGCCGCTACCGCCGCAGCAGAACCGCCTGAAGAACCACCTGGAACATGGTTTAAGTTCCAAGGGTTAGCCGTTGCGCCATAAAATGAATTTTCAGAAGTCGAACCCATGGCGAATTCATCCATGTTCACTTTACCTAAAGTGACAAGGCCCGCAGCTTTACCTTTCGCTACAACGGTTGCGTCGTAAGGAGAGATAAAATTGTCCAGCATTTTAGAACCAGCCGTGGTTTTAATGCCTTGGGTACAAAAAATGTCTTTGTGTGCAATTGGTATACCAGTCAACGCAGTTGCATTGCCTGCTTTAATTGCAGCATCAGCCGCATCTGCTTGCGCAAGTGCTTGTTCAGCTGTCACGGTCACGTATGACTTGACTTGAGCATCGATTTTTTCAATGCGTTTTAAATAGTGTTCAGTCAATTCGCGTGAAGAAAATTTAGCGCCAGCCAAACCTTCAGACAATTCACGAATTGATAAGCGATGTAAATCTGTCATGAGAAATATTTCTTTACGTTTAATTTGAAAAAATGTTGATCTGAATAAAAATTATTCAATCACACGCGGAACAAGGTACAAGCCATCCTGTACTGCAGGAGCAACTGCTTGATATGCTTCGCGATGATTGGTCTCAGATACCACGTCTTCACGTAAGGGCTGTGGATTGTCGAATGGACTTTTTAGTGGTTCAACACCGTCAGTATCGATGCCTTTCAGGGTTTCCATCATGCCTAAAATTTTATTTAAACTTTGAGCATAGTCAGCAGATTGCGCTTCATCTAGCGACAATCGAGCCAGATGGGCAATCGCTGAAACTGTTTGTGCATTTAGATCTGCAGAATGCTGTGCATCCGATGTAGACATAACATTACCTAATCAGTATTAAAAAAATTCAAAATATCGTGGCTTATAATAAGCGATTGACTTGTTCAAATCATCACATTTAGTTAAAGTTGCCACCTTGCGTCCATATAAAAGTTTAACTGAGAACGTCCCCGTGATTCTAAAACGACTAATTGGCTTGTTTTCGCCGGATCTTGCCATTGATTTAGGCACTGCAAATACACTTATCTATGCGCCAGGACGAGGCATTATATTAAATGAACCGACGGTGGTGGCAATTCGCCACAGTGGTTCACAAAAAATCGTTGCCGCAGTAGGTCTTGACGCGAAGCAAATGCTAGGTCGTACACCTGCAAATATTTCTGCGATTCGCCCAATGAAAGATGGTGTGATTGCTGACTTTGAAGTCACTGAAACGATGTTGAATCAATTCATTGGCAAAGTGCACGAAAAACGTTTGTTCCCACCTGCACCGCGTGTCGTGGTGTGTGTGCCATGTAAATCGACGTTGGTGGAACGCCGTGCAATCCGTGAAGCTGTATACAATGCAGGTGCACGTGAAGTTCGCTTAATTGAAGAGCCAATGGCTGCTGCAATTGGTGCAGGTATGCCTGTTGAGCAAGCCTGTGGTTCGATGGTTGTCGATGTTGGTGGTGGTACAACTGAAATCGCGATCATTTCACTTCAAGGTTGTGTCTATGCAGACTCACTACGTATCGGTGGTGATGTATTTGATGAACAAATCATTAATTACGTGCGTAAAGCACATGGTTGTGTGATTGGTGAAACCACTGCAGAAAACATCAAAAAAGAAGTTGGTATGGCGCTTCCAGAAGAAGGTGCAAAACCTTTGGAAATCGAAGTCCGTGGTCGTAACTTGGCTGAAGGTGTACCTCGTGCGATTACCGTAACTTCTGACGAAGTTACTCAAGCGATTTCTGATCCACTACAAAACATTGTGTCTGCGGTTAAATCTGCACTAGAGCAAACGCCACCTGAGTTGTCTTCAGACATCGCAGAACGCGGTATTGTGTTGACTGGTGGCGGTGCATTACTTCGCAATCTTGATAAGCTTCTTGCAAAAGAAACGGGTCTTCCTGTCGTGGTTGCAGAAGATCCACTATCATGTGTTACACGTGGTGGCGGTAAGGTTCTCGAATTCTTCGATAACCCTAATCATGACATGTTATTTGTAGGCTAAGAAAAGGACTCGGCGGGTGCAAACGCAACTGTTTTCAAGACAACCGCCATCTTTTCGCTCATTTATCATTGCGGTGATTACATGCTTGGTGGTGCTTTTCTTTGATTGGCGCATGCCGCATGTAATTCAACCGGCCAGAGACGTCTTGTATGCGGCATATAATCCAATTTATGCACTTGCAAGCTATCCAGTGTTATCGCGAGAATGGCTGAATCAACAAACCAAGTCTGAAGCTCAATTACGTCGTGAAAATACCGCGATGCAAGCAGAGTTAATTCAGGCTCAAGTCCGTTTACAGAAACTTTCTGAACTTTCTGCTGAAAATACTCGACTGCGTGGACTACTCGATACACCACTCATCATTGATGGTCGTATGGAGATTGCCGAAGTCATTGGTACCGATGCTGATCCCTTACGTCATATTATTGTGATTAACCGCGGAGCCAGCAGTCAGCTTAAAGTGGGACAAACTGTACTCGATGACAAGGGCATTATGGGGCAAATTATCAATGTTTACCCGCATAGTAGCCGTGTCATGTTGCTCTCAGACAAAGAGCACTCTTTATCCGTGCGTATGGAGCATACCGGTATGCGTGCAATCGTTACGGGTACAGGTGACTTAGGTCGACTTAAGATGGAATACGTGCCAACCAGTGCGAATATCAAAGTCGGTGAAAAAGTCTATAGCTCAGGTCTAGGGGCACATTTCCCAGCGGGTTATTTGGTGGGTACAGTGTCGAAAGTCAGTCGTCACAATAGCGGTGAATTTGCCCAAATTGATATCAATCCTGCTGCCCAATTGGCAGGTGGTCATCATGTGGTTGTGCTATTTTCCGATTCTTTAGCGATGGAGCAACCGCATGTCATTCGCTAAGCTTAGTCGTCATACAGAGCGCGACCCATTATTTCCGATTATCTTTTCCATCATTTTGGCATCCGTGCTGATGGTGTATCCGCTTTCTTATGACCTATCAGGTTGGCGCCCATTATTCATGATGATGATCATGCTATTTTGGGTACTTTGTCAGCCGACATGGTGCGGTGTTTGGTTTGCATTTGCCACAGGTCTCTTTACCGACTTATTGACTGATGCGCCATTTGGCATGAACGCACTGAGTTTTGTGGTCATTGCATTTGTGACACGCTTTTTGACCCGTGAACGTCGTATCCTCACATTTGGTAATTTATGGATTATTGCTGCAATGGCAATTTTCGCGCATTTACTGTTTGTGTGGATTGTTCAAGTGATGGGTGGGGCACAGTTTTCATTTGCTCGCCATTGGCAGCCAATTGTAACTAGCTTACTCATTTGGCCAATCATGTATTACTTCCTGAGAAAATGGCGCATATAATTTTAGCTTCGAGTTCTCCTCGACGACGCGAACTTTTGCAACAATTGGGTCTGGAATTTGAAATTTTCAGTCCAGATATTGATGAGTCCGTGTTGGAAGGAGAATCTGTAGCGGATTATGTAGAGCGTTTAGCACGTGCTAAAGCTTGCGCAGTACAACAACAATTCCCTAATGCTATCGTTATTGCCGCCGATACCAGTTTAGGCGTAGATGAGCACATTTTAGGAAAACCAGCGTCGAAAGCACATGCTTTTTCTATGTGGGAAATGATCTCTGGACGAAAACATGATGTATTTTCAGGTGTTTGTGTCAGTACAAAAGATCAAATATACAGTATAGTAGTGCGTACACAGGTTGAATTTCAAACGCTGAGTCTAGCTGACATGGAAAGCTATTGGGCAACAGGTGAACCAATCGGCAAGGCGGGAGCCTACGCCATTCAAGGAATTGCTGCGCGCTATATTCCTTGTATTGAAGGGAGCTACAGCAATGTCGTTGGGCTGCCTTTGCATGAAACCGTACAGTTATTACAGACAGTTAAGGCATTAAATTAACTGCTGCAACACAAGAATTTTTATAATGTTTTGAGTTTTGATATGTCTGACGAGTTGTTGATTAACGTCACACCGATGGAATGTCGTGTGGCGTTGATTCAAAACGGTACGGTCAATGAATTATTTGTTGAACGCACCGTGAAGCGTGGGTTAGTGGGCAATATTTATAAAGGGAAAGTTGTTCGTGTGCTTCCGGGTATGCAGGCTGCTTTTATTGATATTGGATTGTCGAGAACGGCTTTTTTACATATCAATGATATGGTCTGGCAGCGCAATCAACCGACCCCGAACGTTTTTGAGCTGTTACAACCGGGGCAAGTACTCACCGTACAAGTGATGAAAGATATGTTGGGTACCAAAGGTGCACGACTATCGACTGATCTTTCAATTCCTTCCCGTTACCTCGTTTTAATGCCATATGGCAGTCATACCGGTGTTTCACAGCGCATTGAGTCTGAAGAAGAGCGTGACCGCTTGCGTAGCATGATTGAACACATTCAAAAGGAACACAATTTACCGGGTTCAGTCATCGTTCGTACTGCTGCTGAAGGTATTCCTGAATGTGAAATTGCGCAGGACATGGCTTATTTAGCCAAACTGTGGGAATATATTCAACGTAAACAACGCAGTATTGTCGTACCTTCTCTGATTTTTGAAGAGCTGCCTTTACCGCAACGCGTCATCCGTGATTTGGCTAATGAAGAGACGTCTAAAATTCAGGTCGATTCACGCGAAGTGCATGGCAAATTGCAAGAGTTTGTCCAAGAATTTGTACCGAGCATGCAAAATCGCTTACTGCATTATCCGGGTGAGCGTCCAATTTTTGACTTGTACAATGTCGAAGAAGATATTCAAAAAGCCTTACAGACACGTGTAGCACTTAAGTCTGGCGGCTACCTGATGATCGATCAAACTGAAGCCATGACCACGATTGATGTCAACACAGGCTCCTATGTCGGTGGCCGTTCACTTGAAGACACTGTGTTTAAAACCAATATGGAAGCCACACAGGTCATCGCGCGTCAGCTCCGTCTACGTAACTTGGGCGGTATTATCATTATTGACTTCATTGATATGCAAGAAGCACATCATCGAGAAGAAGTGATGAGCCAGTTTGAGAAAATGCTCGAGCGCGATCATGCCAAAACCAAGATCACTCAAGTGTCTGAGCTGGGCTTGGTGGAAATGACGCGTAAACGCACCCGTGAATCTCTGGAGCATCTGCTTTGTGATTCTTGCCCGACCTGTCAGGGGCGTGGTTATGTGAAAACGGCTGAAACAGTTTGCTATGAAATTTTCCGTGAAATCTTGAGATATGCACGTGCTTATGAATCACAAAGTGGTTTCACTGTGGTGGCACATCCGTCGGTGATTGACCGATTGTTAACTGCTGAAGCACCTGCGGTAGCTGATTTAGAGCACTTTATAAGTCGTGTGATCAAGTTCCAAGTGGAAAATTTATATACGCAAGAGCAATACGATATCATTCTGAGTTGAAATTGTAACAGAATATCGTTAAACACTTGTTACAACTGAGATTTTACTTTTGAACTGTTATTTTGAATACTAGACACATCAAATAGCCAAAGCCATTTTCCCGTAATGAACTTGAAAATGGCTTAGCAAAAAGAGGTGTAATATGGGTGTTAGTAAAACAGTAATGAAAAGTGGTCTTAAAACTGTTGTTGAAGCAAAAGCGATCCATTCAGGTTATATCGTGGATGAGCGTGGTAATGAAGTTCAAATTACAGCGTCTATGATTCGCTCTGCTTGTCATCAGTTACTTAAACAGTGCCGAGCAATTAAAGCTTAAATATTGAAATATAAATAATAATGTAATCCAGAGGGTTAAAGTGCTAACGCGCGATTCTAAATTTATTAATGCGCTAAAATTTTATAAAGAATGGAAAATAAACTTAATTATCAGTGCGTATTTACAAGTCGTAATTAAACAATAACAACGGATTTGTTCACCTAAATTTTAGCTTATACACATAAATTGCTCCAAAAAATCAATCACAGTTCAAATACTAAAAACCCGTCTAGACTTTGCAATGTAGACGGGTTTTTATCTTTTTGGATGGTTCAATTTGCTGTAAAACTGATACAAAAATATGATGCAGGCGGTTAGCTAACCGCCTGTAACTTTGGGGAATCTTGGTTCACAATAGCTTCAAATCGTTGAATTTCTTCTTCCAAATGTGTTAGTAAATTTTGCATTTTTGGAAGCGCATTACGACATGCGGTTAGACCCACTTCAAGCTTATCTAAATAGCTAGTCATGGTGATATTAAGCGCTTGACCATCCAAAACAATGGACGCAGGGTAGAGCGCTTCTAAACGTGCACCATTCCAATATAACGGCTCTTGTGGGCCGGGAACATTTGAAATCACCAAGTTAAAGGCCTGACGTTTTGGCATAAAGCCTGATGCAATATTTAAACCTGCTGCGCTGTAAACGAAAGCACTGTAGTTTAAAATTTGATTCGAGTTCATCCGCTTAAAGCGTTCTTTGGCATTGAGTACACTACGACGCACAATCTTCAACCGTTCTAGCGGATCTTCTTTATGGGTTCCTAGGTTTGCCAAAATCATGGTAATACGGTTAGACATATCTGAATCATCGGTACGAACTGATGCAGGCACCATGGCAATCAATGGCTTTTTAGGTAAAGCATTTTGTGTAATTAAATATTCACGTAATGCGCCTGAACAAATTGCGAGCACTATATCGTTAATTGTTACACCAAGTGACTTGGCAATATGTGACAAACGTGAAAATTCAAAAGACTGAGCAGCGAAACGACGTGAAGAACTGACCCGTTGGTTTAATATTGAACTCGGCGCTTGGAAGCTAGATACATAATCTGGGTTACGCCCCATATCTTTCATTACAGTTTGTGATAGTTCATACAAAACTCGTGGAGTTGAGTCAAGTTGTCCCTTAATGGTCGATAACAAACTTTTCATACGACTGACTTTAGGCTGTTTGAGGCGTTTTGCACGAGGGCCTTCCACACACCATGGCGGTACAATACTTTTAGCATCTGGGTCATGCGAAAGTGATTTTTCAACTAAACGCATACCTGCAATGCCATCAACCATCGCGTGGTGGATCTTGAAGTACATGGCAAAACGATTGCCTTCAATGCCTTCAATAATATGGCAAGTCCAAAGCGGTTTTGCACGGTCAATCAGCGCACTGTGTTCTTGAGAAATATAAGTCAAAAGTTCACGAATACGACCGGGATGCGGCAGTGCGATATGGCGGAAGTGATGATCTAAATCAAACTCTTCGTCTTCATCCCAAAAGAAGCCATTGAGTTTATTGTTAAAAGGAGGAATAGGAATGGATTTTGAATTACGAATATCTGCGACTAAATCTTGAATAAAAGTATCAGGTGCATTGTCAGGGATCTGAAATAAAAATAGGCCACCTACGTGCATCGGTTGTTGCCGTTTCTCTAAATTTAAGAATATGAAATCAATAGGATGTAATGGACGCATAGCGTTGATTGCCTCACTGCAATTTCTACAGCTGCTCATGTATGAGTAGCATTGTTAGAATTATTAAATTGTCATTTGCAGTATAGCGTTTTTACGTTGAAATGATACGGAATTATGTGTATCGATGCGTTGAAAAAACCACTGCTGTGCAGTGGTTTTGTGCTCTTTATTTTTTCATGTTGCCTGCGTGTAAGCCGCATTCTTTATGGGTTGCATCTTCCCACCACCAGCGACCTTCACGTTCGTGTTGATTCGGTAAAACAGGTCGAGTGCATGGTTCACAGCCAATCGAGATAAAGCCACGTTCGTGTAGTGGATTATATGGAATTTCCATTAGACGGATATAGTTCCATACATCAGCGCTAGACCAGTTTGCCAAAGGATTGTATTTAATTAATTGCTTGCCCGGACCTGAAAAACCTGGGTCAGCTTGTACCACTGGAATTTCATTACGTGTACCAGGGCTTTGGTCCTTACGTTGACCAGTGATCCACCCATCTAAAGTGGCTAGTTTTTTACGCAAAGGTTGTACTTTGCGGATACCACAGCATTCTTTATGTTCATCTTGATAAAAGCTAAAAAAGCCCTTTTCTGTCACCAGTTTTTGTACGGCATCACTTTCTGGGAAACAGATTTCGATATCAATTTTATAATGTTTACGGACAGTATCTAAAAATTGGTAAGTTTCAGGGTGTAAGCGACCGGTATCTAAACTAAATACACGAAATGGAATCCCTAAGTTCGATGCAAGATCTATCAGTACAACATCTTCTGCACCAGAAAAGGAAATCGCAACTTCACCTTGCTGGCTTAGCGCAAGTTTCATAATCTCAGAAGGTGATTTATCTGCATATTCGGATGCAAGTGCATCGACAAGGTCAATAGTAGGGATGGTAGTCATGAATGTCCTGGCTATAGGCTTGGAACGTTAAAACCTATATTAATTTATTTCAGAACTATTTTAATGGAAATGCTAAAACACACTTATCACTAAAAAATAGATACTTATGAAAAAAATAGATTTAAAAAAGAACAATGCATTTTTTTATTCTTCCGCTATGATATTGAAAATTTTTTTCACTTAACAGAGGGTAGAGTGCATGGAAGTCGTTTGTTTAGATCTAGAAGGGGTTTTAGTACCTGAAATTTGGATTAATTTTGCGAAAAAAACAGGCATTAAAGAACTTGAAGCAACGACTCGTGACATTCCAGATTACGATGTGTTGATGACTCAGCGTTTAAATATCCTAAAACAACACGGTTTGGGTTTAAACGATATTCAAGACGTAATCGCAGATATGGGGCCATTTGAAGGTGCAAAAGAGTTTGTGGAGTGGGTACGTACTCATTTTCAATTGATTATTCTTTCAGATACCTTCTATGAGTTTGCACATCCATTAATGCAACAACTTGGTTGGCCAACGATTTTCTGTCACAAGTTAGAAACTGATGAAAATGGCATGATTAGCGCTTATAAGCTTCGTCAACCTGATCAAAAACGTAAAGCCGTTCAAGCATTACATGGATTGAACTTCCGAGTGATTGCAGCAGGTGATTCTTATAACGATACGACGATGCTCGGTGAAGCAGATGCGGGTTTCTTATTTGATGCGCCTGACAATGTGATTGCGGAGTTTCCACAGTTCCCACCAATTCGTGGCTATGCAGCACTAAAAGAAGCCATTCGTAATGCTTCAGTGCGTGATATTCCAGCTTAATTCTGAATAGCAAATTATAGAAAAGGGCGCTTATAGCGCCCTTTCTTGTTTAATCCAAAGTTTTTAAAGCAACTTAGAAACGGTAACCGATTTTTAAGCTGTAACCGATTGCATCGTTGTCTTTAAAGTTAGCAACATTTGCAGCTGTTTCATTACCAGGGACAGAGTGTGAACCAGATTGTGCAGTCGCATCACCCAACCAGAAGTATTTAACACCAGCTTGAATAAACGATTGAGGTGTTGGACTAAATTGTCCACCTAAGCCAGCGCTCCAGTAACCTTCGGTTGGGCCTAAAGTTGACACTGGGTTACCTGCACCAGAGTCCCAACCGACCATGACTGTACCAGCCCATTGATCATTAAATTTACGGCCAACGCCTGCATTTACAGACCATTGATCCTTAGAATAGTCGACTAAGTTAAAACCATCTGTGTAGCCAACGATACCGTTAGAACCAGCAACTAAAGAACCTAAAATATCTGCTTTAATACCAAATTCATGAGGTTTAATTGCAAATTTAGACCAATCTACCCAACGTACATTTGCGAAGGCAACAGTGTTTTCCATGATGCCAGATTGCAAATCTAAATTTACCGATTGTGGCGTGGTAACTTTTGTTTTACCTTCTGGAAGTGAATTAGATGCAACTAATGCATTTCTTACTGCAATTACAGCATCACGTTGCTCTTTCGGTAATTTGGCACCCAATGGACCAAGCATAATGTTTAAGATTGGTGCACTTAAGCCAGTGAAGTTATCAATTGATTGGAATGACTCAGTTGCATTTACTTCATGTTCGATTTCAGATCGATATGTTAGGGATGCCTTTAAGGCAATTTCAGGAATTTGATATGCAAAACCCGCTAGCCATCCAAGATCACCTTCTTCTTTGATATTTGCATCATATCCAGACATCATGCTGTAAGCTTCACCACGCAGACTTACTTTACCTTCAACAGTTTGGTATACCGGTCCTGCGTAAAAATTCCAATTCTCATTAGGTTGAAAACCAAATAAAAGAGAAAGGTTTTGTGTTTTTACATCCACTTCAGTTTGACCAGTAACTTCAGTGGCCTTACTGTTAAATTGAGCGACTGTTTTGTGGTCTAGTGCACCTAGGACAGAATCAGTAGATTTTGCTGAAAAGACGCTATTTGAATTATATTTAGCCTCTGCACCAAAAGGCTGATCATAAATTAAACCAAATGAGAAATGCTCATTCAGTTGAATTTTTAATGCAGCAGCTGGGAAATAATAGTCCTCAGCCATATCACCTGTAGCTTGGCCTTTAATATCTACACCTGAGACGTTTGGATCTAAAACTGAAATCCCTGCTTCAAAATAATTACCCGGTTGTAAAAATGCAGAAATTGACTGCCCAGAGCGATCCATTGCTGCTGCAAAAGCCCCTGTCATTGGTACGCTGGCAAATAAAATGGCACTTGTTAATGCTTTTAAGTTCATTTTTCTACTTTCCTAGTATAAAAAACGCGTCAATGCGTTAATAAAATTTAAAGATATGTAATTTTTTTCTCTGTACACGACAAATTTCACAGAACCCTTATCCTATCAGGATTCTGCTTTCTTAAAATTGCCAAAATTTCCTTAAACTCTTCTTTTTTCCCAAAACCAATTAAATGCTGAATCGCCATTTGAACATAGTCTAAACCATAGCGAAATAAACTCATTGAGAGTCGTCCATGCTTCTTTATTTTTATCGCTTTTTTTTGATTATGTTGCCATTCACCCGTTAAGTAACACCAACAGAAGCTTATAGCTAACACCGCAATCAATTTTTTCACTCGTCTAGGGTCTGTCAAGCGCGTATTTTCAAGATTAAACCCGCGTCCTTTGAGACAACTGAATAAGGTTTCAATTTCCCAGCGTAATGCATAATCCTGAATAGCATTGGAATTAAACTGAGGAGAAACGACGAGTAAAAGCTCTCCATTTTCTAACTGTAGTGCACTTATATATAGTTTCACACGACCAACCAAAATCCGTCGTTTACGACATTCAATTTGACCAACTTTAAGATGGCGAAATAAATCACTAATTTTATGATTCTTTCCTAAATGATTGGTGACAATGAAGTTTTTTTAACACGAATGCAGAAGTTGATGTCTTGTTCAATTAACCATGTAAACCACTGCTCACCGATAAACTCTCTGTCTGCGAACACATTCACAATACGGTCTTTACCAAAAATGGCTATAAAGCGTTGAATCAAAGCAATACGCTCTTTCGTATCTGAATTTCCACGTTTATTAAGCAATGTCCAAAGGATAGGTATCGCTATTCCACGATAAACGATTGCGAGCATCAGGATATTAATATTTCGTTTTCCCCATTTCCAATTGGTTCTATCTAAAGTCAGTTGCACTTGGTCGAATGAAAACATATTGAAAATCAACTGAGAAATTTGACGATAATCAAAATACTGACCTGCAAAGAAGCGCTGCATACGTCGATAAAATGATTGTGGTAAGCACTTGATGGGCAAGGCTTTAGATGCAGAAGAAAGATTACATGTTTGCTTTAAAATGATCACAAGCATGATGAGCGCAAAGCACTTTAAATGTGACTTGTTCCATTTTAGAGATTTGTTTAAGATAAGATATAACTCATTGAGATGTGTCATAGTATTCGTCGTTAGAAAACAATTATTGTGACATTATTTCAATGAGTTATCTATTTTTGTCGTGTACAGAGAATTTTTTTAATCATATCTTGCACCAAAAAATAGCATAATAAAAAAAAGAGTAAAGACTCTAAATTTGAACTTAGGGTAAAAAAAAGCTGTTGATTTTAAATAATTAGAATAAATACTTTAATAATTTTTAGATAAACTATTGTTATTAAATATATAAAATAAATATCCATTAAATTATTGATATAAAATCAATTGTTTGAAAAATAAGCAACTTATATAAAATTCTAAATGTATTGTGTGAAATGGGTCACATGCAAAAATAAAAAAAGCCCCATATAGGAGCTTTTGGTATTTTTAATTCTTAGAAGCGATAGCCAATTTTCATGCCATAACCAAGCGCAGTATTGTCTTTGAATTCGCCAACAACTGTACCGCCAGTTTGCGCTTTCGCATCTCCTAACCAGAAGTATTTCACACCAGCTTGAATGAAATAGTTCTCAGCAGGGCTGTATTGACCGCCTAAACCAACACTCCAGTAGCCTTCAGTTGGGCCAAGTGTTGTTACAGGGTTACCTGCACCAGAGTCATAACCCACAGCTGCAGTACCCGCCCATTTATCATTGAACTTACGAGAAATACCTGTAGTGATTGAGTACTGATCGTCAGAATAATCAATTAAATTGTTGCCGCCTGAACGTTGGAATAATGCTTGTGGTGTTACTGCAAATTGATCCCAATGAACCCAACGAAGGTTAGCAAAAGCTAAAGTGTTTGCAGCAATACCAGTTTGTAAATCTACGTTTACAGATTGCGGTGTAATTGCATCAACACGAGCGTCAGCTAAACCGATCGTAGTACCTGTAGGTAGAGTAACACCAGGAGCAACAGTCATAGGAGATGAAAGCGTATAAGTTTCTTCACCAGTTGCTTTGTGCTTGATTTCTGAACGATACGTTACAGAAGCTTTTAAAGCAATTTCTGGAATAGAGTAGGCGAAACCTGCTAACCAACCATATGCTTCTTCTTCAGCAATCTTGATGTTATAACCAGAAAGGCCTTGGTAAGCTAAACCACGGAGTTTGATATCTGCTTCAACAGTTTGCCATACTGGACCTGCATAGAAGTTCCAGTTCTCTGTTGGTTGGTAACCAATTAACGCTGTTAGGTTTTGTGTATCAACTTCAACACTTGTACCCGTGCCGTTTGAACCGAAGAAAAATGAATTGCTGTCGTATGCTGCATCTGCACCATACGGTTGATCATAGATCAAACCTAAAGAAATTTTATCAGTCGCTTGTACTTTAATTGCTGCTGAAGGGAAGTAGTAGTCTTCACCCATGTCATCAACTTTATTTTTCAGTAAATCTTGACCTTCTACTTTTGGGTCTAAAATAGAAATGCCAGCTTCTGCGTAGTTACCAGGTTGTAAGAATGCTGAAATAGACTGACCTGAACGATCTAGACCCGCTGCAAATAATGATGCTGTTGGTAAAGCGGTAAGTAAAATTGCGTAGCTAAGGTGATTTAAGCGCATACTTTTCCCTGTTTGTAACTTTTGATGTTATTTCAATGTGTGGAAAGTAACATAAATAGAAAAACAGTAAATAAGAGTTGCTACTCTAAAAATGAACTGTATAAGTTAAAAAATAAGCAATGCTAGAGTAATTATTCTAGAAGGTGTTATTTATGTTTATGATTTATAAATAAAAAAATAGAGTATTTAACTTAATGTTTATCTTTGAACTTAAAAAATTCAAATGCTCAATCTATGAACATTTGAATTAAATTATTTTTACAATAGTAGATTGGATATATTTCCAATCTACTAATACCGAGAATTAGAAGCGGTAACCGATTTTTAGACCGTAAGCCCATGCATCGTTATCTTCAAATGATGCTACTGATTCATTTGTACCAAACATTGATGCAGGTTGTGCTTCAGCATCACCTAACATGAAGTATTTAACACCACCTGCGATAAAGTAGTTAGGCGCTGGGCTGAATTGTAAACCTAAGCCAACGTTCCAGTAGCCTTCAGTAGGACCAAGTGTTGATACAGGGTTGCCTGCACCAGAATCCCAACCTACAGAAACGTTACCAGCCCATTGTTCACTCAATTTACGACCTATACCAACTGTAGCATTGATTTGATCGTCAGAATAAGCAACAAGGTCAAATCCACCAATAGGACCACGACCAAGGGCACCTAATGTTTCAGATGCTTTACCAAAAGCGGTTGGGCGAATTGCAAAATTTGACCAATCTACCCAACGTACATTTGCAAATGCGACAGTGTCGGCCATGATACCAGTTTGAAAATCAAGGTTAACAGACTGCGGTGTGGTGATCTTAGTGTCAGCACGCGTTGAAAAAGCACCGCCTAGTAGAGCACTGCTTCCAGTTTCAGTGGTTGCAGCTTCGTGATCAATCTCAGAACGGTAAGTAATAGATGCTTTTAAAGCAATTTCTGGGATTTGGTACGCTAATCCTGCTAACCAACCAACGGCACTATCTTCTTTCATATTTGCATTATATAAACCGAGAGCTTGGTTTGCTCCATATGCAATACCACGTAGTTGAACATCACCTTTTACTGTTTGATAAACACCACCGCCGTATATGTTAAAATTTTCAATTGGTTGAAAACCTAATATCATCGAGATATTTTGAGTGTTAACTTCGACTTCTGTTGTTTCGCCCATTAATTGGAATGCACCAGGGTTACCTGCAACTGGTAGTGTTTGATCTGTTGCACTATATTTAGCTTCTGCACCAAAAGGTTGATCATATAGTAAACCAAAAGAAAAATTATCAGTTACCTGTAATTTTAATCCTGCTTGTGGAAAATAGTAATCACCCGCCATGTCATCTAGTGATGTATTAGCAAGAGCTCCTAATGTTGGGTTGCTAGCAGGTGCAGTGCTGTTCATCTTCCCTGAAACATTCGGATCTAAAACCGAAATACCTGCTTCAAAATAGTTCCCTGGTTGTAAAAATGCAGAAATAGATTGCCCTGAACGATCTAGAGCTGCTGCAAAAGCACCTGTCATTGGAACTGAAGCAAGAATCATGGCTGTAGCTAAAGTTTTTAATTTCATTCTTCGTCATTCCTTGAGATACGAATTTGATTTTTATGGTTACTGCATATATTCGTTATGGAAAACTTTTTAATACTCTTGGGCTTAATTGTTACTCCATGTGACAAAAATAGCACAATTAAAATAAGAGTAAATGCTCTAGATTAAAAAATATGATTGAAAAACGAACTATTTAGAGTAAATGTACTAATTAATACATATAACATTTTGATTATTATTTAATATTTTTAGTTTCTGCATTATTTTCTAAATCTAAAAATAATTGAAAATATTTTGATATGGGCAGTCATAAATTGATTTTTTGGCCTTATAGACCACGCCATGTGTCGTTTTTTGCATTGACAAATAGATGGTTAGGGAATTTAAAAGTGCTATTCAATTCTTCTTAAAAACAAACTCTCAAGAGTAAAATCAGTAAAAACAAAGATTAAGTTAAAGAAATCAGAGATGAATTTTGAATTTGAAATGTAAAAATTGGATTTAAGAATTCTGAATTTAGTTTTATTGATAAATGTGAGTTGAAAAAAATCAGAGAGGTGAGGTGTCCAAAAAATTGTGCGCTCTGCGGGACTCGAACCCACGTCGGTCGCTTAGGAGGCAACTGCTCTATCCAGTTAAGCTAAGAGCGCATGACGGAGGCTAATGTACTCCTATTTTAGCTAAAAAAAAAGTTATTGCCGAAACAATAACTTTTTAAATTACTTAGTCTTTATGAACTTCATTGGGGTCAATGTCGCTCAAATCTTTAGGATTAAGATAGTTAAACATTAATAACATGACTGTAATCCAAACAGGGATCATCAGAACAGATTCCATAAAGCCCTGAGTCCACATAATAAATAGAACTAAAGCAATAAAGATCAGAACGATGTAGTTGCTGACTGGTGCCCAAAGTGCAGGATATGAGGTTTTAAAATTCAAGATACGTTTTGCACGACGGAACTGTAAGTGAGTCATGGTAATCATCGCCCAGTTCAGGACAAGCGCACCAACAACCACATACATTAAGTGACCAAGTGCATCTTCGGGTACGAAGTAGTTTAAGAGTACGCAGCCGAAAATCAGTACTGCAGAAAGTAATACTGCTGGAATTGGCACGCCACTTTTGTTGGTTTTTGCGAAAACTTTTGGGGCATTACCTTGTTTCGCCAAGCTGTAAAGCATACGGCTATTGGCATACATACCGCTGTTATAAACAGACAGTGCTGCAGTTAGGATAATGAAGTTCAGTAAATGTGCAGCCCAATCAATTCCTAGTTGGCTAAAGATCATCACAAATGGGCTTTTGTCTAGACCACCTAGTTCAAGCTGATTCCATGGCACAAGTGACAATAGAATAGTTAAAGAACCCACGTAGAAAATCAAAATACGAAATACAACTTGGTTAATCGCTTTAGGAATAGTTTCTTTTGGATTTTCAGCTTCTGCTGCCGCCATACCAATCAGTTCAATACCGCCGAAGGCGAACATCAAGAAAGCCAGCATGAAGAATAAACCTTCAAAACCATTTGGGAAGAAGCCGCCCTGACTCCATAAGTTGGTAAATGATGCTGTTGAATTGGCATCTGCAGTCAGTAGTAAATACAAACCAAATACGATCATCGAAATAACCGCAGTGACTTTAATAATCGACAGCCAAAACTCAGATTCACCATAAAACTTCACATTACCTAAGTTTACTAAAGTAATGATCACGAAGAAGAACAGTACAGATGCCCACGCTGGAATATGAGGCCACCAGTAGTTGATGTATTTCGCAACAGCGGTGAGTTCTGTCATTGCCACTAAAATATAGAGAATCCAGTAGTTCCAACCTGTTAAGAAACCTGGAAATTTCCCCCAATATTTATATGCAAAATGGCTAAATGAACCCGCTACAGGTTCATGGACGATCATTTCACCCAACTGACGCATAATTAGAAAGGCGATCAGACCGCCAATGGCGTAGCCGAGAATAATGGATGGTCCAGCAGATTGAATCACATGCGCTGAGCCCAAGAATAAGCCTGTACCAATTGCACCACCCATGGCAATCAATTGAATATGACGATTCTTTAAGCCACGCTTGAGTTCGGAGGAATTGGTAGTCAAGTTACTCTTCCCGAGAATGGTTTAATTTTGGTAATTGTAATGTATAGAGAATGAATAGCCTAGTAGCTCAAAATTTATGAAAAATATTTATATGTTTAATAACCTATTTTTCGTTTTAAATGCTGAATTAAAAATTTATGAATCAATAGATTAATTTTATTTTAATTGAAATTCTTATACTTGGCTTTATATGGAAAAGGTAACGAATGTTGTTTTTTTATACTTAAGTCATGTGATTGTTAAAACTTCAATTAAACATTGTATGATGCAAAAGCGCAGAAAAGAACGCTCTGCCAAAACACAATGATAAAGATTAAGGATTCAATAAAAATGAGTTTTGCTCCCCAAATTAAAATTGCAGCGACTTATATGCGTGGTGGTACTAGTAAAGGTGTATTTTTCAAGCTAGATGATTTGCCGCTTGCAGCACAACAAGCTGGAAAAGTTCGCGACCAACTTTTATTACGTGTGATTGGCAGTCCAGATCCTTATGGCAAACAAATTGATGGGATGGGTGGAGCAACATCAAGTACCAGTAAAACCGTTATTTTGGCAAAAAGTTCACAGCCTGAGCATGATGTCGACTACCTATTTGGACAAGTGTCGATTGATAAAGCATTTGTAGACTGGAGCGGTAACTGCGGAAACTTAACGGCAGCGGTTGGTGCATTTGCCATTTCAAATGGTCTGGTTGAGGCATCACGTATTCCTGAAAATGGTTTGTGTACGGTTCGTATTTGGCAAGCCAATATTCAAAAAACCATTATTGCGCATGTACCTATTACTGATGGTGCAGTACAAGAAACTGGTGATTTTGAACTAGATGGTGTGACCTTCCCAGCAGCCGAAGTTCAAATTGAATTTTTAGACCCCGCAGATGATGGTGAAGATGGCGGCGCTATGTTTCCTACAGGGAATTTGGTCGATACCTTAACCGTACCTGATGAAGGCAGTTTCCCTGCAACATTTATTAATGCAGGTATTCCAACGATCTTCTTAAATGCAGAAGATATTGGTTATGTCGGCACTGAACTACAAGATGCGATCAATGGTGATGCCAAGGCATTGGCCCGTTTTGAAAAAATCCGTGCTTATGGTGCGCAGAAAATGGGTTTGATTTCAGATATTGCTGAAGCAGAGCAACGTCAACATACACCAAAGATTGCATTTGTTTCAAAACCGAAAGCCTATACATCTTCGAGTTCTAAACTAATTTCAGAACACGATACGGACTTATTGGTTCGTGCGTTGTCGATGGGGAAACTGCATCATGCCATGATGGGCACAGCGGCAGTTGCCATTGGTACAGCAGCTGCGATACCGGGGACACTTGTGAACTTAGCCGCGGGTGGTGGGGAGCGAGAAGCGGTGCGTTTCGGACATCCATCTGGGACGCTACGTGTAGGTGCGCAAGCGATTTATGAAAATGGTCAGTGGGTCGTTAAAAAAGCCGTGATGAGCCGAAGTGCGCGTGTCTTAATGGAAGGTTGGGTGCGTATTCCTGCGGATAGTTTAGATTAAGCATTTAACATCTCATTTGAAATCAGCCTCTGCTTTGCAGAGGCTTTTTTTTGCCTTTATCTTTTATATGAATAAGCAAATCATGAATTGGTATATATTTTTATATAATATGAACTGCATTTAATATTAGAAAGTTTCTGTGATTTATGTCAGATTAATTTTGTTAGCATTTTGCGTAGCTTTACCCTGAAAAAAAGTAGCGAAACCATGCTTAAAAAAGACTTAATAAAATCGGACCTACCTACTGAACAATTGGCTGTATTAGAAGCGTTGCCAATGCCTGCTGCGTTATTTTCTGCGACAGCTGAGCTGATATGCGCCAATCAAATATTTAAACATCGATTTCAGTCAGACTTACAAGAGATCGTATTAAATCACGTGTCTGTGATGCAGCAAAAAACCAAAGCCACAAGTTCTAAGTTTGATTTACGCTGTTTAGAGAACGATAGCATTGAACCCTTTATGTATAGTGAAAATGAACGGCATTATTGGTTTACGCTCAAACCAAAGTTTCAACAAAGTGGCGATTTGGAACATGTGCTGTTGTGCTGTGCGGACATAACGAATTTAAAGCAATTCGAATTATCGCTGTTGAAACATAACCAACAACTCGAACAACAAGTTTATTTTGATTATCTGACAGGGATAAAAAATCGACGTGGATTTGATTTAGACCTTTCTCAGTGGCAAAAAAGCTTCGCGGTTGAACAAGCCAATGAAATTTGTTTGATGATGCTCGACTTAGACAATTTTAAGCAAATCAATGATATCTACGGTCATGCATTTGGCGATGAAGTTTTAAGAAAAAGTGCGCAGCTTTTAAGGATGCAAATTAGTCAACTCGCAGATGCACAAATATATCGCATGGGTGGGGAAGAGTTTGCAATGATTTTGCCACGCACAGCTATATCGACTGCATGTTCGATTGCACAACAATGTTGTGAGCAAATCTATGCTTCTTCGATGAATTATGCAGATAAAGCTCTACAACTGAGTATCTCATGCGGAGTGGCCTTGTGGGATGGAACAGAGTCATTTTTTGAAACATTGGCACGTGCCGATCAGGCTTTATATCAAGCCAAGAAAGGCTCGAAAAATTGTACCTGTTTTAATGATGGACAAAATGTGGCGCTATTTGAGGAAACGACATTTAAAAAACCATCAAATTGTGGGAAAAACACATAGATTTAGGCCGTAACATAGAGAAAGATCTGAGAAAGCAGTATGATGCAACAGGTCAAAATTGACAGAAAACATTGGCAATCAATTTGCTAATGAACGAAGCAGTTAAATATTTAAAGTATTTGAGGTGAATGTGTCTTCTTTAACAGACGTTTCCACACATGCCCTGACAGAAGCGCAGCAGCGTATTCAGCAGGATTTACTGACATCGCTTGATGCATTTTCAATTCCAGAACCCTTAAAAGGGGCGGTGTATCATGCTGTGATGTTGGGTGGAAAACGCGTTCGACCGGCACTTTGTTATGCAACAGCAGCATTAAAACCCAATACCAATTTTGCAGCCGTACGCCGTGCTGCGGTGGCGATTGAATTTATTCATTGCTATTCATTGGCACACGATGATTTGCCGTGTATGGACAATGATTTACTTCGTCGTGGTCAACCAACTTGTCATGTGGCTTTTGGTGAAGATACGGCTTTACTTGCTGGCGATATTTTACAATCGATGGCTTTTGAAGTTTTAGGCAGCCGTCTTTTTGATCAAGGCCCAGCCGTTGAAGCACCGATTATTTTGAAGCAAATGCAAATTTTAGCGACTGCAACTTCAAAAATGGTTAATGGACAAGTTCTAGACTTACAAGCGGAAGGCAAGCATGTCAGTCAGGATGAACTAGAAAACATTCATCGAAATAAAACAGGTGCTTTAATTTCTGCTGCAATCATGATGGCGGCAGTGACGATATTTAATGGTACAGACCAAGCTATTCCTAAACTCCGCGAGTTTGGTCTAGCGATTGGTTTAGCCTTTCAGGTGCAAGATGATATTTTAGATATTATTGCTGACACTGAAGCATTGGGTAAAACAGCGGGTAAAGATCAACAAGTGGATAAATCCACATATCCTGCGTTGATGGGTCTCGATCAAGCGCAAGCTTATGCAGAAGAATTACATGCACAAGCGCTTCAAGCTTTGGATTATTTTGCAGAAGATGCGGCAGAATTACACAAGATCACGCAGTTTTTATTAAAACGTCAAAGTTAATATGACGCAGTAAAAGACCTCAGCCCACACATGTAACATGTTGTGGGCTTTTTTAAATCAAGTACATTTGGAACAGAAGTCAATAAACCATATACGGAATAGCTAAATGGATGACATGATAAAAAACAAAAAAGGACGCTAGGCGTCCTTTTTTTGCAGATATTAAAACTTAGAAATTAAATTTAAGTGCTATTGGTCTTAAATACTTTCTTTATAGATACGATCTGCTTCTTCAAATTTTTCAGTGACTTCAGCAGATGGCGCTTTGCCCATTAAGCTCACAATGATGATTGCAATGAGTGAGCAGATGAAGCCCGGTATAATTTCATAAACGCCTGTATCGCCCCAGAGGTTTTTCCATAGAATAACCATAACAGCACCAACCACCATACCTGCTAAAGCACCATTGAGTGTCATGCGTTTCCAGAACAATGACATGATAATCAGTGGGCCAAATGCAGCACCAAAGCCTGCCCATGCATATGCGACGAGACCAAGGACTTTAGAGTCAGGATTAGCCGCCATATAGATCGCAAGCAACGCAATCATTAATACCATGAAACGGCCGACCCAAACCAATTCTTTTTGTGAAGCATTTTTGCGTAAGAATGATTTATAAAAGTCTTCAGTTAAGGTACTTGAGCAGACTAAAAGCTGACAGCTGAGGGTACTCATGATTGCAGCTAAAATCGCAGCCAATACGATACCTGCAACCCATGGGTTAAATAGAATTTTAGTCAATTCCATAAAGACCGTTTCAGGGTTTGCTGTAACGACACCTGCCAGTTCTGGATGCTGTTGGAAATAAGCAATACCGAAGAAGCCTGCTGCAACTGCGCCACCGAGGCAGAGCGTCATCCATGTCATACCAATACGGCGTGCATTGGGAATCGATTTAACAGAATCAGCTGCCATGAAGCGGACTAAGATATGCGGTTGACCAAAATAGCCTAAGCCCCATGCCAATAAAGACATGATTGCGACAAAACTTAAGTCAGCAAATACATCTATGGCTTGAGGGCGTGCCGCTTCTAGTGCCAGAGTGAACTGGGTTAAATCAGAGAACGACAACATGACCACGATAGGGGTAAGCAGCAAGGCAAAAATCATAAAGCCCGCTTGAATGGTATCGGTCCAACTGACAGCAAGGAAGCCACCAATAAACACATAGCTCACTGTTGCGATGGCACTGATCCAAAGCGCAGTGCTATACGACATACCAAACATACTTTCAAATAATCGAGCGCCTGCAACCATGCCTGAAGCACAGTAAATTGCGAAGAAAATCAAAATAATCACAGCAGACACGATACGTAAGATTTTCTTTTGATCGTTAAAACGATTTGAGAAATAGTCAGGTAGGGTCAAGGCATTATTTTGAACTTCGGTATGTACACGGAGACGACCTGCTACAAGTAACCAGTTGAGCCAAGCACCGATGATCAGACCAATTGCAATCCACATTTCAGATAAACCTGAAAGGTAAATCGCCCCCGGAAGACCCATGAGCAACCAACCACTCATATCCGATGCACCTGCAGAAAGGGCAGTGACAAAGCTCCCTAATCGGCGGCCACCTAAAATGTAGTCAGAAAAGTTACTGGTCGCACGGTATGCAAGTAAACCGATCACGACCATGGCGACAATATAAAAGAGAAAGGTAATTAGGGTGGGATTCAGGGAGCTCATACGGTATCCGCTTTGGCGTTGGACAATTGCGTTTAATTAGGGGACTCAATGGGATTTGCCTAAGCCAAGTAGGTAAAATCGAACGATAAGTCCTAAAACGTCAAAAAAATAACGTGAAATTTAAACATAAATTGACAAACTTTGCCTTCTTTTTTGTTTTGGGCATAAAAATGGGCCGTATATCACGACCCATTTTAATTAATGCGAAGATTTAGTTATTACGTCCCATCACACCACGAATCGTATTCAGTACATCCGCAGGTAAAACCACAGTTTTGGCATTATTAGATTTAGCCATATCTTGCATGGCTTTGACGTATTGTTCACCCAGTAAGTACGCAACTGGAATTTCTTTATCGCCGACGGCTGAACTCACCATTTCAATTGCACGCTGTGAAGATTCTGCCAGTACCACTTGAGCTTCTGCATCACGACGAGAGGCTTCTAAACGACCATCCGCTTCCAAAATTGCCGCTTGTTTTTCACCGTCTGCTTTGGTCACTGTCGCACGACGTTGACGTTCAGCGGCCGCTTGCTCTTCCATTGCCGCTTGCATGGTATGAGACGGTTTAATATCTTGAATTTCTACAGTTTTAAGCGTAATACCCCAGTCAGAGATATCATCAGAAATAGCAGCTTTAAGTTTAGCCTTAATATGATCACGCGATGAAAGTGCATCATCGAGGTCCATTTCACCGACAATTGAACGTAAAGAGGTTTGAACTAAGTTTTGAATCGCCCATGTGTAGTTTTCAATACCGTAAACTGCTTTTTCAGGTGTGGTTAAATTGATATAAGCCACAGCATTCATCAGCAGTACCGCGTTGTCACGTGTGATCACTTCCTGAGAGGGAATATCTAACACGATATCTTTGGTTGTCACTTTATAAGCCACTTCATCGACATACGGAATCACAAAGTTCAGCCCCGGATTGAGCGTGGTATGGTATTTACCTAAACGCTGAACAATCCATTTATAACCTTGGGGAACAATACGGACACCTTTAAAAATCGTGACGGCTACAAAAACTAAGAGCGCTAAAAAAACAATAGAAACACCAGACATGTCATTTCTCACTTATTTATGGATTGTCAGTGGGGTGGTTGCTGCTGTGCAGTTGGACGACTAAATCATTGCCTAAAATATCGGTCACGCGAACACGATCACCGACTTGAAGTGCATCTTGGGTACGGCAATGCCATTCGTCTGAACCTAAAACAGGCATTGGGAAGCGAACTTTAACGCTGCCATGATTGAGCTGGGTTTGAATCACCATACCCACTTGGCCAATCGTCGCTTCACGGGACAGACCTGCTTTGGTTTTATCGATGGATAAAGGTTTAATAAATTTGAACCACAAAAATGTGCAGAGCACGGCAAAAATAATCCAAACCACAATTTGGACATTAAAGTCCATGGATGGAAAGATCCAATATAAGACCCCAACCAAAATTGCAGAAACGCCAAACCATAGCGCAGCAAAAGACGGCAAAATTAGTTCAAAAAGCATCAAAACGACGCCCAATACAAACCAGTGCCAAGGTTCTAAAATAAATTCCATACATCTACTCTTATATAAGGGTGAATTGATATAGATGAACCAGTATCTATATCAATGTAGCAGATGTATAACTCAATGAATATAAAAAAAATCGTTGAATTATATTTTCGCTTTTGGTGCTGGTTTAAAGGCCGCAGGGGACTGTTTAAAGTTATCGATCGCCTTAATAATGCTATTCACTTTGAGCTGTGCCGCTTTTTCACCTTCTAAAATCGTCGCATTGCTCGACTTCAAATCGAGTGTGCCAATATGTCCCACTTTAGGTTGAATCACGAAATTGGCATTTTTCAGTTCTTCATTAATACTTTGTTGCCCCATGATGTTAATGGTTTGATCGAGTAAACCAAACATGCTTACGGCTTTGCTACCGTCAGGACGCGCAGAGATATCAACTGCAATCACAATATCTGCACCCATATCACGTGCGGTTTTCACCGGAATCGGGCTGACTAAGCCACCATCGACATATTTCACCCCTGCAATGGTTGCAGGTACAAATACATTTGGAATGCTGCACGATGCACGTACCGCTTGGCCTGCATTACCACGGTTAAATTCAGTTTTACTGCCATTATCCAAACGGGTGGCTACAGCAGCAAAGCGCTTTGGAAATTGTTCAATTGATTTATTGCCGACGTTTTTATTAACAAAGTCTTGCAGTTTTTGCCCTTGAATAATGCCTTGGCTATTTAAGGTTAAATCACGAATATCGGACTCTTTAAAGTTCAAGGCCAATTGCTGCATTTGATAAGGTGTTTTACCGCTGGCATATAAGCTGCCAACAAAACTACCCGCACTGGTCCCAGTCACAATCTTAGGTTTAATACCATGTGATTCGAGTACTTTAAGCACGCCAATATGAGCAAAACCTTTAGCACCGCCACCACCGAGCGCAATCGCGATCACCGGTTCACGTGCTTTGGCTGGTGTAGGTGTCGTGGTCGCAGGTGTTTTGGTTGCAGAATCACAGCCAGTGAGTGCCAATACAAAGAGGCTAGGAATCAGGTATTGCAAAAGTTTCATGTGTGAAATCTGATGGTTAAATATACAAAGTGCACATCACATCAAAAAAATAGCCATTTGACTAGGGCTTTTTCCAGTGCTTTTGTAACGGCAAGGCCAACCATTCGGGATTTTTCGGGGAAAATTTGCCATCATAAATCATCAAAATTTTTTCAAGATCAGTTTCAAAATCTCCACTGGGTTCAAAAACACCCAAGCAATGAATGGTTTTCTTTGCATAATCAAAGCTAAACATCACAATAGGTATCTGTGCTTCATAGGCAATATAGTAAAAACCACTGCGGATTTTATCGGCTTTTTTTCGTGTTCCCTCAGGTGCCATTCCAATCCAAATTTGATCTGTCGCTTGGACAATCTCAGCAATTTCACGTGTCAGTCCATGTGGATTTTCACGCTGAACAGGTATCACGCCGACCCAATCCAAAAGTGGTTTTAAGGGAGTATCAAAAAGGGTGTTTTTACCAAAAATGGTTATTTTTATCCCGATCCCAAGCAAGGCAAGAAAACCATGCCATGCATCTATATTAGAAGTATGCGGAGAAATGATTGCCACAGCTTTGGCAAGGTTGGGAAATTCGCCGTCAAATTTCCATCCTTGTGCCAAAAAAAGTTTTTTAAATATTGCGCGGCTTAGGGGGGAGCCGCGTGATGGAACTTGATCGGGCAAAACTGGAAATAATTGAGTCTTTTGATTCATTGCATATTCTTATATAGGTGAAATCCATTTTTGATGTGATGCACATTTAAAAGTACTGCATCAGCATTGACCTTATCTTAGGTCGATGATTTTTTTAGATCATTGGCAAAATAGCCGTATTTTGACTACTCTAAATGTAACTTCTGCGCATTCAACATTTAGGAACTTATGATCCAGCTTCGTCAGCTCTATCTTTTACTGTTTTCCTTATATTGGGCGCAAGGGTTACCTGTCGGTTTTATGACGCATGCTTTACCAGTGATTTTAAGAGCGCAAGGTGTGTCTTTGGCACATATTGGTGGCTTTGGATTACTCATGCTGCCATGGTCGATCAAAGTTTTTTGGGCACCGTGGATTGATCGACATGGTTCAAGGTCCAAAGGGCACTATCGGAGTTGGATTATTCCAATGCAGTTGTTGTCCGTGGTGGTCTTGGTCTTCCTGTCTTTTTTGCCGATCCAAAGCTTGAATGAACCAATGTATTTGCTGCTGTTTTTTGTGGCTTTACTCAGTATGAATTTGGTCGGTGCAACTCAAGATGTCGCAACCGATGGCTTGGCTGTCAATATTTTAAAAACTGACCAACAGCACTGGGGCAATACTTTTCAGGTGATTGGTTCCAGACTCGGCTTTATCGTGGGCGGTGGTGCTGTACTTTGGGCCTTGGATTGGTGGGATTGGCAAGCCACCTTTCTATTTTTAGCGGCATTGGTGTTCATCAATACGATTCCTATTTTTCTGTATCGAGAACCTTTAAAGCCACAGCTCAACATAAAATCTAGTCCAGAGAATGATAACAACCATAAGCATAATTCAGGCTTGTTCTACGCCATTCGCCAGTATTTGACTTATTTTACCCAAACCAAAACCCTCACACTGTGGCTCATGATCTTATTGAGTTTTAAGCTTGCAGATGGTCTGGCAGGTCCTTTACTCAAGCCGCTGATGGTGGATTTAGGATTGAGTTTTAGTCAAATTGGTCTGTATGTCACCATGCTAGGTGCAGTGGCTGCTTTAATTGGGGCAGGGCTTGCTGGTCTTAGCTTGAAGTATATTTCTCGGGCGCAAGCCTTGGTTTTCTATTCGGTATTGAAAATATTCAGTTTATTGGCCTATGTATGGCTGGCTTTGCAGTTCGAGGCAAAACGGCCCGTCCATGAATGGCTGATCTATGGGATCAATGCTGCCGAAGACATGATTTCAGCCATGCTGCTCGTGATCATGCTAACTTTGGTGATGCAATATAGTCGTAAAGCATTTGCAGCAACGGACTTTACATTTCAGGTTGCCATTATGGCTACGGTGAGTGGGGGGCTGTATAGCATCAGTGGCATAGTGGCCGATCAGTTGGGTTATAGCACTTATTTATTTTGGATCACAGGTTTGGCTGCATTGAGCTTAGTCCCGATTCTATTTTGGGGAAAAGCATCAAAAAATGACCAAAATCACTTCTAAATCATGATTTTGGTTGTTTTTTATCAGCTAAAGCACTAAAAGAGCAATGCAAATATTATTTTAATAATTTTGTAATATGTTTCCCGTGTGTAATATCTGTTACAAAATAATTTAAGGAAAATTTTTGATGAAAACTAAGTTAGCAGCGGCTATCGCATTGAGCCTTTTGGCTGGCTCAACCTTTGCAGTACCAACATTCTACGGTGAAATTGATGCGTCTGTTGATTATTTACCTGAAGATAATAAAACGGGTGTTTCAGACAAAGATGTCGTTGAAATTAGTTCAAACAGTTCTTTCTTGGGTTTAAAGGGCGATGAAAAACTGACTGACCGTTTAAGCGCAGTTTATGCAATTGAATGGGCATTTAACTCAGACGGCGAAGGCGATGACTGGTCTAAGCGTAACCGCTTCGTTGGTTTGAAAGATGCGAAACTTGGTACATTGAAAGTCGGTGCACACGATACACCATTAAAACAATTGTCTAGTCCGGTGGATACATTTAATAACTACGTGGGTAACCGTGCTGATGTTACAGGCATCATGACGGGTGAAAATCGTGTCGATAACGTTGTTGTTTATGAATCACCAGCATTTAAAATTGCGGAAGGTGCAATTAAAGTTAATGCATTGCTTGCAACAGGTGAATCTTCAGGAATCAAGAGCGACAAAGGTGTAGTAAAAACTGCAGGTCGTGGTCTTGGCGATGCTTGGTCGGCGTCTGTTGTCTATGACAGCCCCGTTGTTGTCGCAGGTTTAGCCTATGACAAAGCCATTCCATCGAACTTTGGTGGTGTAGGGATGCTAAATAGTGGTTCATATACCGTGAATGATAAAGTTGTTTCTAATTCTGAAATAACTGGAACTAAAGTATTTGCAGCAGCAAATACAATTCGTGCGATCGGTCGTGTAAATCTTGAGGGTGGTTTGGCGCTCAAAGCACTGTATCAAACATCAGAGGTTGAGGCTGCTAAAGGTAATGATGCTGCAGCAGAAAATATCGATGATGCTCAAGGTTGGTTAGTCGGTGCAGAATACAATCTTCCATCTGCAAAAGCTTGGACAGTAAAAGCACAATATAGTCAAAATACAACGTCATACAAAGATGGTGATGACTTTGATGCGCAGCAATTTATTGCAGGTGCAGATTATGCATTTAGCAAACAAGTCAAAGCATATGGTTATGCGGGTTACTTAACACTAGAAAAAGGTCCAGATGAAAGCGAACAACCCGTATTGGGTACAGGTCTAGAATTTAAATTCTAGGGTTTCGATTTAAGTTGTTTAAAAGGCGATGTTTTACATCGCCTTTTTTATTTTATCTGGATTGGTTTTTAATTAGTTTTAAGTGATTTTTAAGTTTGAATTTTTAGATTAGAGCATCAAAGATCAATAATTGATGCCAATATGCTTCAGGTCATAGCTAAAATTCAGCAAAAAATTCCAAGACTTAGCTTAAGTCAGTTTAACCTCGTGCTTGCCTTATGGCTTGGGGTGGTTTTGAACCTTGCGTTTTATCAGCAAATCCAGCAGCTCACACCTTATACGGGATTGAAGGCTGGACTATTCTTAGCGGCAACCGTACTGGTGGTGGTGGCACTTTATAATGTGCTGATGCAACTACTGCAATGGCGATGGAATTCAAAACTTTTGGCGAGTGTTTTGCTGATCATTGGTGGCTTGAGTGCCTATTTTGTCAATAGTTTAGGCGTGACCATTACATCTGACCAAGTGCAGAACATGATGCAAACAGATGTAAAGGAAGTGCAGGATTTAATCTCGCCACAATTTTTTATCTGGGTCTTTGGACTGGTTATTTTGCCAGTGCTATTGATCTGGCTTTTGCCACTGCATAAAGAAGCCCTAAGCACGGTGGTAACCAAAAAGGGTTTACATATAGTGCTTTCGATCATCCTGATGGGTGCTTTGCTGTTTGTTTATTTTGTTGATTTTGCTGCGATCTTTCGTGAGCATCGTGACTTAAAAGGCATGCTCTCACCACAAAACAGTATCGCTTCTATATTTTCCTATTATCACAAAAAAGCACCGAAACAGAATTTGCCATTGTTGATCTATGGTGAAGATGCACATATGGTTGAAAACGTAAGCGCCAAAAGCTTACCAAAATTGATGGTCTTAGTGGTTGGTGAAACTGCGCGCGCGGAAAGTTTTTCACTCAATGGCTATGCTAAAAATACCAATCCTGAACTCAGTCAGCAAAATATTATCAATTTTAGCCAAGTCAGTTCATGTGGCACCGCAACCGCTGTGTCTGTTCCTTGTATGTTCTCGGGCATGCCGAGAACCGCATATGACGAACAGCTTGCAAGTCATCGCGAAGGTTTACTCGATATTGCACAGCGTGCAGGCTATAAGGTGACGTGGCTAGATAATAATTCAGGCTGTAAGGGCACATGCACACGTGTTGAAAAATATGAATTTCCTGAAGCGCTGAAGAAAAAGTGGTGTGATGCCGATGGCGAATGTCATGATGAAATCTTAGTGGATGGTTTGAAGGCATATTTGGGTTCTATTCCGAAAGCAGATCAGACACCTCGTTTAATTGTGTTACACCAAATGGGCAGTCATGGCCCTGCTTATTTCAAACGAAGTACCGCAGCATTTCAAAAATTTAAGCCAACCTGTAATAGCAATGCCATACAGGGATGTAGCTCGACAGAGTTAATAAATAGTTATGACAACAGTATTGTCTATACCGACCATGTGCTGAGTGAATTGATTAACACCTTAAAAGTGACTAACAACTATCAAACAGGACTGTGGTATTTGTCCGATCATGGTGAGTCGACCGGTGAGCATGGTTTGTATTTACACGGTTCTCCATACGCAATTGCACCGTCACAGCAAACTCATGTGCCGATGTTGATGTGGTTTTCACCGGCTTGGCAAAAAAATAATTCAGCGCAATATACTTGTTTAATGGCACAAAAAAGCCAAAAATTAAGTCAGGATAATCTATTTCCATCGCTATTGAGTTTGCTTGATGTGCAGACTCAAGTGATTGATGAAAAAAACAATATGTTGCAACAATGTACTTCAGTACAGCGCAGGACTTAAGCCATGCACAAAATACTTATTATTGAAGATGATTTCATGATTGCCGAATCGACCAAAACTTTGTTGAACTATCAACAGTTTGAAGTCGAGTGGGTGAATAATGGTATCGATGGCTTAAAGCTCATAATGCAAGGGGGGATTGATATCGTCTTGCTAGATCTAGGTTTGCCGATGATGGATGGTATGCAAGTCCTGAAACAAATTCGTCAAATGCAGCCTAAATTGCCAGTGTTAATCATCTCGGCACGTGATCAATTACAAAATCGTGTAGATGGTTTAAACCATGGGGCAGATGACTATCTGATCAAGCCTTATGAGTTTGATGAATTACTTGCACGGATTCATGCGCTTCTTCGACGCACAGGGCTGAGTTCAGTCGAAGCACCGCAGAAAATTTTAAAACATGGTGAATTGATTTTAGATATCGAACAGCATCTTGCACGCTATAAGGGGCAATATGTTGATTTATCTAACCGTGAATGGGCCATATTGATACCACTGGTGACGCATCCGAATAAGATTTTTTCGAAAGCCAATTTAGAAGATAAGCTTTATGATTTTGATAGTGATATCAGCAGTAATACCATAGAAGTGTATGTGCATCATCTCAGAACAAAATTAGACAAAGATTTTATTCGCACCATTCGTGGTTTAGGTTATCGACTCGGTTAAGGCAAAGGAATTATCGACCATGCAGCAGCCTTATTCTCTGAAAAAGAGACTAATTATTTATGTGTCTGTTTTCAGTATGCTTTTGGGCTGTCTTTTGGTGTTTTCAGCTTATCGAATTGCACTTGAAGAAATTAATGAAATTTTAGATGCGCAAATGCAAAATTTGGCGGAACGTGTTGCAGAGCATGATCCGCAGCCTATTCGCAGCGAATTTGATCAACATAAGCATTATCATGAAGAAGATTTATTTGTCGATGTATGGACTTATCAGTCCAATGCACATCAAACTCATCAATTAAAATTATTGGTCGCGCCTCAGCCCAAAGCCGGTTTTTATACCCACAATACCCAACAAGATGAGTGGCATACCTATATTTTGCCACTTGCAGATCGGCAAATTCAGGTCAGTCAGCAAGAATCGGTACGACAGCATCTTGCAGCAGAATTGGCCAGTAGCATGTTTATTCCCTATTTGGTTTTTATACCTTTTGCATTAATCGCTTTGGGATGGTTGATTCAACGCAGTTTAAACCCACTGGAAAAATTTAAAAAAGAACTGGCAAAACGGGATGCCTTTGAACTTTCTCCAATCTCTCAAATGCCGTATCCAGAGGAAATTGCACCGACCATTATTGAAATGAACCAGTTGTTTGAAAGGATTTCGTTGTCGCAGCAGGAACAGCGCCAGTTTATTGCTGACGCAGCGCATGAGTTACGGACCCCGATTACCGCACTGAATTTGCAAATGCAGATTTTGCTACAAAAATTTCCACAAGATGACGCTCTACAAAATTTGAGTAAAGGTTTAATTCGTATTCAGCATTTGGTGAGTCAATTATTGAGTTTGGCAAAACAAGATGCCTCGGTCTTTGAACTTGAGCGCAAACAACATTTTGATCTTAAGCAAGTTGCAACCAATTGCGTGGAGCAACTGGTGCATTTGGCCATGCAAAAAGATATTGACCTTGGCATGGAGCAACAACAAAGCATTGCCTTATATAGTCTTGAGCCAACGGTACATTCAATTATTTTTAATTTGATTGATAATGCCATTAAATATACCCCTGCACAGGGCATGATTAATGTCTCCGTCTTTGAACATGCGGGGCAGGCGGTTGTACAGGTTGAAGATAGTGGGCCTGGCATCGACCCTGCTTTATATGAGCAAATTCGAAAACGCTTTTATCGAATTTATAATCATGAAGAAATTGGAAGTGGTTTAGGGCTGGCAATCGTGGATAAGGCCGCTGCGCATATTGGTGCACGTTTAGATTTTGCGAAAAGTGAAACGCTGGGTGGGTTGAAAGTAACGATTCAGATTTCGCTAAGACCTTTAAACTCCTAATTATTTTAATTTACTCCTTGCGAATAAAGCCTATATCCATTCAAAGTGTTTATAGGCAGTTTTGATTTTTTCTGTGGGTAGATAACGACAGCCAAATGTATAAATGACTGTGTTAAAGGCCCAAATAAACCATGCTGTCCATAGATTATGACTGAGAAAATGTGCACCCCGCATCATTTGCGCCCAGCCAAAAGCAAAGCCTAAAATCAGCCCAGCACATAAAAAGAAGTAAGCACGGGCAGGTCGATGTATTCGATAAACAAAATATCCCGTAATTAAGGCAAAACCAGTCGCAGCATGGCCACCGGGGAAGCAGTGTCCTTGGCGTGCTGAAAAATCCCAAGAAAAGCCTTGGGCTGTGGCGACGGTCATATTCCAAGGGCAGGCATGTGCAGATTGTGATTTGAGAAAACCAATCATTGCCGTGCTGAGTAGAGCCACCACGATAAAATAGCCAAATTCAAACTTACGTGCTTTCAGATGCGGATATTTAAAACTGCATATCCACGCTGCGATATAGAGAACATAAACGCCTATAACGATATTCTTGATATAGCGATGGTTCAGCACAGCAAGTGCCCAATCATTACGATGAGGAAAACCACCATGTAGGTCGACCCAAGGCTGAATAAAAGCTTGGTCGAGCGAACCACCGACGGGGAAAACATAAAGGAGGCCAACCAAACTGAGTGTGAGCAGCAGCGCTTGTCGTAATAAAAAGGAACGGTTCGAGAGCATAAGTCGTGTGATGTGCTGAAATTATTTTGTTTGAATGCTGCTATTTGAAACCACGAAGCTTAAATCAGACTTAATCGGCTATGTGAACTGTATCGATATCGATAGCGAAGAAGGTGCATAAAGCAGAACAGGCATTGTGTTAAAGTTTTTGAAAACTCAGTAATAAAGATTTATGAGCATACGTGCAGTCCTTTTTGATTTAGATAATACTTTGACTCATCGAGATCACAGCGTTCAGGCCTATACGCAGTATTTAGCCGAGTCTTATCAGTCGACGCTGGTGGAGGTAGACCTTGTACAGATTAAACGTATTATTAATCGTATAGATAATGGGGGATATCCGAAAAAAGAACTCCTTACACATCCGAGTATTGGGGCATCTGTCGCTTATGCTCTACAAACGGAGCTGGATTGGATACATCAACCCGATTTTGATGAGCTGACACAATTTTGGTTTCAGCACTTCGGTCAGTTTGCCGTGGCGATGCCGGGAGCATTGACCTTGCTGCAGCAACTAAAACAGCATCAGTATAAACTGGCGGTGGTGTCGAATGGTGGACATGCCACACGCCTGAATATTTTGAATGGACTAGGTTTTGCATCGTATTTTGATCAGATCATCAGCTCGGAAAGTGCAGGCATCAGTAAGCCCAAAGTTGAAATATTTCAGTACAGTTGTCGTGAGTTGGGCGTGACGGAAACCGAGTGTTTATTTATTGGTGATCATCCTGTCAATGATATTTATGGTGCGAGCCAAGCAGGGATGTCTACCGTATTGCTTGAAGGCTTTCATACTTTAAGTGCTGAACAACAGTACAGCATTCCGAATAAAATTCAGCATTTGGATCAGGTCTTAGATTTTCTAAAATAAGGTGATTTAAACTCAATCTTTAAGCGAAGTTCTGGGTAAAAAAAAGCGGCATAAATGCCGCTTTAGATTGTGTTGTTTAGAACATGTTTTCTTCAGAGTTTGCCGAAATACGGTGAATACTTAAGTCTGCACCACGGAATTCTTCTTCTTGATCTAGGCGAATGCCCATTGTGACTTTGAGTAGACCATAAACGATGAAACCACCTGTCAATGCAATCACGATCGCGAGCAGCGTACCGATACATTGAGAGATCAATGAAATACCGCCTAAACCGCCCAACCATTTTTGTCCAAATACACCCACTGCAATGCCACCGAAAGCACCACAGACACCGTGTAGTGGCCATACGCCAAGTACATCATCGACTTTGAGTTTGTTTTGAGTGTAAGTAAATAGTTTGACAAAGATCAGACCTGCGATAGCGCCGATAATCAACGCACCGACAGGATGAACTACATCTGAGCCTGCACAGATTGCAACCAAACCTGCTAAGGGACCATTATGTAAGAAACCGGGGTCATTTTTACCCATAAAGTTTGCTGCAAGCGTACCGCCCACCATTGCCATGAGAGAGTTAATCGCAACCAGTCCTGAAATGGCATCCAAACGTTGCGCACTCATCACGTTAAAGCCAAACCAACCGACGATTAAAATCCAAGAACCTAAGGCAAGAAATGGAATACTTGAAGGCGGGTGCGCGCTGATACGACCGTCTTTTTTATAGCGTCCATGACGTGCGCCAAGTAAAAGCACCGCAGCCAAAGCGATCCAACCGCCCATGGCATGTACCACGACCGAACCAGCAAAGTCATGAAAGGCTGCGCCAAATGTGCGTTCTAACCATGCTTGTAGCCCAAAATTACCATTCCATGCCATGCCTTCAAAGAATGGATAGACCAAAGCGACCAATAATAATGTGGCAATCGCTTGAGTCCGCATTTTTGCACGTTCAGCAATACCACCTGAAATAATCGCTGGAATGGCTGCGGCAAAAGTCAGCAGGAAGAAACAACGCATTAAGTTGTAGCCATGATCGGCTGCTAAAGTGTCCCCAATATGAAAAAAGTGCTGACCATAAGAGATGTAATAACCCACAAAAAAGTATGCAATTGCGGAAATAGAAAAGTCAGTCAAAATTTTACTCAGCGCATTGACCTGATTTTTATGTCGTACTGTACCCAATTCTAAAAATGCAAAGCCAGCATGCATGGCAAGAACCAAGACTGCACCAAGAAGGAGAAAGAGGAGATCTATATTTTGCATAAGGTGTTCCAGTTTAGTGCGCTAGTTCACGAAAAGAAGTTCAGTATATCGAGCGGAATAATTTCGAAAAGAGGAGTGAGCGAGGGAAATTTTGATTAAAAAAACTAAAAAATGTAGAAGACTCGATATAAAGCAAAGACTTGCATGAGTATGACAACAATGCACTAAAATAGTGCAATGGTGATTTGCAATGACAAAATTAAATGAATGATTATTAAGTGAAAAACTATGTTTTTAGAATCTGTTTAAAAAATGAAAAACAAATTGCGCCATTTCTGAGTTAATTCAGGGCAATTCATTATTTTGTATTTTTATCTGATTGATAGATGTTAGCGCGATAATGGAACTGAAAATTGACGAATGATACATTTTTGGGAGTCTGTCTGAGCATCTTGTAGTCTTCAAAAGATGAAAGCTGGATGGCTTGCCTGAACTGAAATAATGCACATATATTAACCAATGAAATCTCTGCTGCTGCACTTTTAGATGGCGAAAAACATTCAAGGGTGGGTCTGTGGTGATGGTCGTTGGATCTTACTGTATTTTGATGACGTATTTAATTGAAGCGGCACAGAATTTTAAAGTTTTAGCCTTGAATGCTTAAGCTAAACGCTGTGTATTAATCGCTTCAGCCCAGTCACTACATCCGCAGCGCGGGCAGGTATCCTGAGCACCGTAAATGTACATGGTTTTGCCACAGTGCGTACAGGCATACAGCTGATGCATTTTGATATCTCGAACCGCTTTATAGGGTTTCGGAAATAGTGGCAGTCCATAACGCACTTGTTCAGGTGGATAAAACAAAATACTAAATTTTCCATCACTTTCTAATAGACCGACGCGGACTTGCCCTAAATGTTCAACATTTTGCTGGCGCATTTCAGAGAAGAATTCATCATGTGACATTTTACCTTGTTTAATCTTTTCTAAGACCAATTCACCATCTTCCACAATGTAGAGGGCTTTACCTTCAATTAAATCTTCAAAGGGCTGGTATTTCATCATTAGCCAAGTGATTACGCGGTATAAACCAATCACTACCGTCATCACAATGAGCGCTTGTAAGAGGGGGAGTTCCTCTTCAAACATCGGGTCGCCTGCAATTGAACCCAAAGCAAGGAGGATGGCAACTTCAAAGATGGATAACTGACGCACGCCGCGTTTGCCTGTTAGGCGTAAGAATACGATGATTAAAACGAACATAATGACGCTACGCAAAATCACTTCGGCAGCAAAAGTCCATGTAGTGTCATGGATGAAAATTTGAGTGAAATCCATGTCTCATCCTTTTTTATCGTTATGTGTTTTTAACTTAGCAAAGCGCTGGGCGATAAAGCAGCTCAATTGTGTTAATTTTTAAGCACTATTCGAAAAAGGATTTCATGCTAAAGGTATTGTATGAATGAGATATTTGATGAAAAAAAGTGCTTTAAAATAGCCATAAAAAAAAGCACCGACGAATCGATGCTTTTGATGTGGTCTGGCAATTTTTAAAGATGTTCAGTTATTTAATATGTTCTGCAATATTCGTAAAGATTACACCTAAACCATGTGCGCCAGCATCTGGATAGCCAAGACTACGGTCGCCTACAGTTCCCGCACGTCCCATACGCGCTACAATCTCTTTGGTATTTTCAGCGCCTTGAACCGCCGCTTTTGCACCAAGTACAAAGTTTTCTTTAAAGGTTTTATCTGTATGGGCAGACCAAGAATCTGCGCATGGCACAAGTGCATCAATCAGGGTTTTATCACCCACCACTGCGCCGCGTCCAAATGAACGCTCACCTGTAGTTTGAATGCCTTTGACCGCTGCTTGCAGCATCTCGGCAAAGTCTGAAACGCTCAAAGCAGTTTTGCCTTGAATTGATTTCGCTGCTGCACGGAATGCTGAACCCCAGATTGGGCCAGATGCACCGCCACAGTGTTCCATAATGATCATTGAGCAGTTCAGCATGAATTCATCCATCTGCTGCGCTTGAATCAGACTTTGCCATTCACGTTTTAATTGCTTAAAGCCTTTCGCCACGCTCATACCGAAGTCGCCGTCACCTGCATGCGCGTCTAGTTCACAGAATGGCACTTCATTTCTAATGATACAGGCAGACATGACATCGACCACATAGCGCATGTTTTCGATGGTGAATTGTTCATTGCTAATCACCGCATGTTCAGGCTGTGTTTCAACTTGGGTATTTACCACAGCTTCGGTGGCAGCATCTTTAGTTGCGAAAGTTAAAGGTTGTGCTGCTGAACCATCCATTTTAAATGCAGGGGTGTTGGCTGCTGCATCGAGGTAAGTTTTCAATTCATCATCGACAGCAAGCAAGGACACAGATGCACCATGCATGTCGATACTGGTCATATAGTTGCCGACAAATGTGCGGTAAATTTTGATGCCTTTACGTGCAAGGTGTTCGCATACATCATGGTTAAAGACATACAACTCTTGCAGCGGTGTGCTACCAAAGCCATTGACCAAGACTGCAACTTCTTTCATGTCTGGGCGGTCAAGGAACAGGTCATCCACGATGCGCTGTGCCATTTTTTTGGATGGCAAGATTTTTTCACGACGGATGCCGGGTTCACCGTGAATGCCGACGCCATATTCCATTTCGTCATCAGCCAAAGTAAACGTTGGCGTGCCTTTGGCTGGAACAGTACATGAGCTATAAGCAAAACCAAGGCTAATGACGTTGTCCGCAGCTTTTTGAGCAATCGCTTTTACGTCTGCAAGTTCTAAGCCTTTTGATGCTGCTGCGCCTGCAATCTTATGTACAAATATTGTGCCTGCAACACCACGACGACCGACTGTATATAGGCTGTCTTTAACCGCAATGTCATCTGCCACTTTTACATAGTCAACTTTAATGCCGTCTTCAGTTGCAAGGGCTGCGCCATTCTGGAAATTCATCATATCGCCAGAATAGTTTTTGATGATCATCAGCACGCCTTTGTCAGTTGCGACTTGCTGTAAGGCTTTATAGACCTGAATTTGCGATGGAGATGCAAATACATCACCACATACGGCAGCGTCTAACATGCCTGTGCCTACAAAGCCTGCATGGGCAGGTTCGTGACCGCTACCACCACCACTGATCAATGCCACGTTATTGTGCTTTTCTTTGCGTGAAATGATTTTGTGCGACTCGTTAAATGCGAGTTCTGGATGGGCAAGAACAAAGCCTTTGCACATTTCAATTACGATGTTTTCTGCACCGTTCATGAGTTTTTTCATGGATGTACCAATCTGTATTTATAGGGGAGAGTTCTAAGTTTTAATTATTCAGGAATTTGAAGTTTTTTGCTGATTAAATAATGTAAAAACGGATGGTTTGGAAAGTATAGATTGAGCTTTTGAAACTTTACCTCTCCCTAACCCTTACTTTCATTTTGTTTTAAATCAATGCGTAAAGGTTATTATAGGGGTAATATCCATTAATAAATTCATAAAGTTTCTAATTCACAATGAAAGCTCCCTCTCACTCTGGGATGAGACGCATTGCTTAGCAAGGGGGAGGAGGAATGGGTAGGTGCTAGGACAGATTGATGAGTGGTCTTTTAGCGTTTTTTGAAATTTCCTATAAAGGAATCCCAATACATCTGATTTAGTGAGATTCCCATTCTTTAAGACATGTCTATTGTTTTACTAGGATAGATTATTTTTTAATTAAGTTTTTGTTGAAATGGATATCAGTCAAAAAATAATAACCAAATCTATCTGAATAATTTTCTGCATAGGTTAAACAAACTGATTGTGGTGGATTTTCCAAATATTCAAAATGGCTTCCAGTCATAGAAATTTGATCTGATTCAGGGAAACTAAGATTTTTACCATCTAACATTGTGAAATGGAAAATAATTTGTTGCCATGAGTTGCGATGACTTCCTCGCAGAATTGTTGAATGACCTGTATATGTGCCGCATTTTTTGACTTTATGTTTTGATTGCATGGCATCATTAATTTTTTGTGTACGAAAATGATCAATAATAAGTGATCCCATGTGTGCAAAGCATGACATAAAAATGATAATCCAGATTAGTGAATGTGTGTATTTCCATACAAAAACGGATCCTATTAAACACACAATACCAAAGCTTATTTCCATAATCATTTCGAGCCACCAACTATTCACAAAATTAAAAAAAGTTCATTTTATTTTTAAAGGCTAAAGGTAGGGGGCTATTATTCTAACTGATTTAATTGCTTGATTTTCTGATCAATAAGATCAGCATTACATGATAGATTGATTAACTTAGATCCCGCACCTTATACGCCACTAGAAAGATAAGATACGAGTTCATTACAATGACTATTTTTATATAACAACCAATTCTTTTGAGAGGTTTCTAAAATTTTCTGACCTTCCTCATTCATAGTGTTATATAGCTTTTGATAAGTTTGGTTGAGCTTGGTTTTATTAAATTGTAGTTCTTTTTCATAACAAGCAATTTCATCATAAACATTACTAGCTTTACATTTTGCAAAAGTAAAAGATGAAATAAAAGGTAAAACTAAAAGTAAGAATATTTTTTTTCAATTTTATAAAATTCGTTTATGTCTTCTTAAGATTTTTGATTATAAATAAAAAAATCCCCTCACACGAGGGGATTTTTTCAAACTAATTATTGAACTGAATCATCCAAATTCGGTGCTAACCAACGCTTCGCTTCATCCAAAGTCCAGCCTTTACGCTTTGCATAATCCTCAAGCTGATCGCCTGCGATTTTACCCACGTTAAAGTATTGGCTTTCAGGGTTTGCATAGTAGAAACCGCTGACAGATGAAGGCGGCCACATTGCAAAACTAGAAGTTAATTGCGTACCGATCTTATCCGTCGAACCGAGCCAGTCAAAGAGTGGTGCTTTTTCAGAATGCTCAGGACAAGCAGGGTAGCCCGGCGCAGGACGGATGCCTATATACTTCTCTTTAATCAATTCTTCATTGCTTAAGGTTTCAGAAGCTTGGTTGCCCCAGAACTCTTTACGAATGCGCTCGTGCAAATGCTCCGCAAACGCTTCCGCAAAACGGTCACCTAAAGATTGTGCAAGAATTGCAGAGTAGTCATCGCCTTTGGCTTTGTACTCATTGGCCATTTCTTCCGCACCAAAGATGGATACAGTGAAACCGCCCAAGTAGTCTTCTGCGACACCTTTAGGCGCAACAAAGTCCGCTAATGACAAGTTTGGTTTACCTGTGACTTTGTCAGACTGTTGACGAATGTGATGGAAGGTATGCGTAACCGATTGACCATCTTCACTATACACTTCAACCGAATCTGCTGCAGAACGGTTTGCAGGGTAAATACCAAACACAGCACGAGCATCAAAACGCTTATTGTCGATGATGTCTTTTAGCATGGTCTGTGCTTGTTCATACAAGTCAGTTGCTGCTTCACCTACAACTTCATCCGTTAAGATAGCAGGGAATTTACCTGCCAAACTCCAAGAAATGAAGAACGGTGTCCAGTCAAAGTAATCAACTAATGTTTCCAATGGATAATTGGTCAGCGTTTGCGTACCAATAAAGTTTGGCTTCGCAGGCGGATTGGCAGCAAAGTCAATTTTTAAGCCATTTTCTACAGATTCAGCATACGTCAGTTTGGCCGCTTTTGGCTGTTTATTGGCAATACGCTCACGGACTTTTTCATATTCAGCACGGGTTTCTGCAACAAACTTCGGTTTCATTTCTTTAGAAAGTAAAGTTGTTGCTACACCCACCGCACGAGATGCATCGGCAACATAAATCACCGCATCATTTGAATATTGCGGATCAATTTTCACTGCCGTATGCGCTTTAGAAGTGGTTGCACCGCCAATCATCAATGGAACATTAAAGCCTTTGCGCTGCATTTCTTTCGCAACAAAAACCATTTCATCCAAAGACGGAGTGATTAGGCCAGATAGACCAATAATGTCGACTTTCTCATCAATGGCAGTTTGCAGAATCTTCTCGCAAGGCACCATCACGCCAAGGTCGATGATGTCATAGCCGTTACAGCCCAACACCACGCCTACGATATTTTTACCGATGTCATGCACATCGCCCTTAACAGTCGCCATCAGGACTTTACCCTTAGATTGGCCAGCTGTTTTTTCCGCTTCAATGAATGGGTTGAGCCAAGCTACGGCTTGCTTCATGACACGTGCAGATTTCACCACTTGCGGCAGGAACATTTTGCCTGAACCGAACAAATCACCTACCACGTTCATGCCGTCCATAAGTGGGCCTTCAATTACATCTAAAGGACGTTTAGCTTTCAGACGTGCTTCTTCAGTATCTTCATCAATGAATGTGGTGATGCCTTTAACCAAAGCGTGTTCAAGACGTTTTTCAACTGGAAGTTCACGCCATTCCAAGTTTTCAATTTGTTTTTGCGCAGCGCCTTGACCACGGTATTTCTCAGCAACTTCAAGCAACTTCTCAGTCGCGTCATGCTGACTTTCACCTTGGTTTTGGTTCAAGATCACATCTTCAACCGCAGCTTTCAGTTCAGCATCAATATCATCATAAATCGCCATTTGACCAGCGTTGACAATACCCATAGTCATGCCTTGCTGAATGGCATGGTATAAGAACACTGAGTGAATCGCTTCACGTACAGGCTCGTTACCGCGGAAAGAGAACGATACGTTAGACACACCGCCTGAAATCATCGCATGTGGTAAGTTTTGCTTGATCCAGCCTGTTGCTTCAATAAAGTCCACAGCATAGTTGTTGTGTTCTTCGATACCTGTTGCCACGGCAAACACGTTAGGGTCAAAAATGATGTCTTCAGCAGGGAAGCCCACTTCATTGACCAATACATCATAAGAACGTTTACAGATTTCTTTTTTACGTGCAGCAGTGTCGGCCTGACCATTTTCATCAAATGCCATCACAATCACCGCAGCGCCATACTGACGGCACAAACGCGCTTTTGCAACGAACTCGTCATAGCCTTCTTTTAAGGAAATCGAGTTAACAACCGCTTTACCTTGTACACATTTTAAGCCCGCTTCAATGATTTCCCATTTAGATGAGTCAATCATGATCGGCACACGTGAAATTTCAGGTTCAGAGGCTACAAGATTCAGGAAGTGCACCATTGCGCCTTCTGAATCCAGCATGCCTTCATCCATGTTGATGTCGATAATCTGAGCACCGGCTTCAACTTGCTGCTGTGCAACTTCTAAAGCTTCGGCAAAGTTTTCTTCACGGATTAAACGTAGGAATTTTTTAGAACCTGTCACGTTGGTACGTTCACCGACGTTTACAAACAGCGAATCTTCTGTAATGTTGAACGGCTCTAAACCGCTTAAACGGCAAACGGGTTTGGTTTCTGGTACTTGGCGCGGCGCAATGTCTTTTACGGCATTGGCAATAGCACGGATGTGATCCGGCGTTGTACCGCAGCAGCCGCCAGTGATGTTAATCAAGCCACTTTCTGCAAATTCTTTAATAAAGGCAGCGGTTTGTTCAGGGGTTTCATCATAACCGCCGAAGGCATTTGGTAAGCCAGCGTTCGGATGCGCCGAAACAAAAGTATCGGCAACGTCAGCAATGGTTTTTACATGCGGACGCATGGCATCTGCACCTAGGGCACAGTTAAAGCCAATCGACAACAAGTCACCATGACGCACAGAGTTCCAGAACGCTTCAGCAGTTTGGCCAGTTAAAGTTCGGCCAGAGGCATCGGTAATCGTGCCTGAAATCATCAATGGCAATTCGTAGCCAATTTGGTTGAAGACTTCTTTCACTGCAAAAATGGCAGCTTTACAGTTTAAGGTATCGAATACAGTTTCGATGAGCAGAATATCCGCACCGCCTTCAATCAGGGCATGCGCAGCTTCAATATAGTTTTCTTTTAACTCATCAAAAGTAATGTTACGAAATGCAGGGTCATTTACATTTGGCGAGATCGAGCAAGTACGTGAAGTCGGGCCAAGCACACCTGCTACAAAACGCGGTTTTTCAGGCGTTGAGTATTTTTCACAAGCGGCTTTGGCAATACGCGCTGCTTCACGGTTGATCTCTGATACCAAATCTTCCATGTGGTAGTCAGACATTGAAACTTTAGTGCCGTTAAAGCTGTTGGTTTCAATGATGTCTGCGCCAGCATCGAGATAGGCTTCATGAATGCCTTGAATAATTTGCGGCTGAGTCAACACCAATAGGTCATTATTGCCTTTGAGGTCAGATGCCCAATCTGCAAAACGCTCACCACGGTAGTCAGCTTCTTCGAGTTTATGACGCTGAATCATGGTGCCCATTGCACCGTCGATAATCAGAATCCGTTGAGCGAGCAGCTCTTTTAGGGTGGCAAGCGTGGACATAAATAACCCCAATCCGATGGAATATAAAATCGGCAAATATATTAACAGAATTCATTGCAGTTTTATTGATATTCAATCATCTTCACAGTGCGCAATTATTAGCTTGTTGAATTAATGAGCAATATTGCAACTTGCTAATTTCATATTACAATTTCATATAAATGTATGGAAAGCTTCATGAATTTGTCATATTGCTCAGGCAAGATTAAAAAACATCCAGCAGAGCTATGCAATATGACAAAAAAACATGACAGATGAAATATAAGCTGAAACATTGGGTTTCAAAGAAAATAAAGTTTAAATACGTAGATTAAATAACTGATTTACTTTATGAAAGTAGAGTGTGGAAGTCGGTTTTTAACACTTAAAAAAAACAAATAAAGCATGAAAAATTGCTTTATATGACACCGCTTTGTCATATAATTGTCATAATTAAATTGAACAATATGGGGATTTTAAAATCCTCTATTCCTGCCTGCATGAATTCTAAACAAACTCCCGTAGATTCAGCGCACACGTCGACTCCTCAAAAGTCCACGAATGTTCATGTGCCTACACCGAAATTCTTTATGCCGGTATTTTTAACGGTGATTATTTCAACGTTGATATATATTGGTTTTCAGGTGACTGCCGATTTAGCGCATGTTCCGCCTTTAAGTCTTTATTCAATGATTTTATTGGGCACAGCCTTATTCATCGCACTTGGCTTTGAATTTGTAAATGGTTTCCATGACACTGCAAATGCAGTAGCAACAGTGATTTATACCAACGCCTTGTCAGCACCGGTTGCGGTAATGTGGGCGGGTTTCTGTAACTTCCTAGGCGTAATGGTTGCCAGTGGTGCAGTCGCTTACGGCATTATTGCTTTATTACCTGTTGAATTGATTATGAACGTTGGTTCAGGTGCAGGTTTTGCCATGGTTTTCGCAATGCTGATCGCAGCGATTTTGTGGAATTTAGGGACTTGGTTCTTAGGCATCCCAGCGTCTAGTTCGCATACTTTGATTGGTTCTATTCTTGGCGTTGGCATCATGAACTACCTGTTAAATGCAGGCGGTGGTGCGAGCGGTGTAGATATGGAGCAGGTGCTTAAAGTCGGTAAGGCGTTATTGTTCTCTCCACTGATTGGTTTCGCATTTGCAGCCCTAGTTTTCTTGTTGGTGAAGCGTATTTTCCGCAAACAGCTAGAATTGTTTCAGCCACCAGAAGGCAATAAGCCGCCACCACCACTGATTCGTGCAATTTTGATCTTTACCTGTACAGGTGTAAGTTTTGCGCACGGTTCAAATGATGGTCAAAAAGGTATGGGGCTGATCATGCTGATTTTGATCGGATGTGTGCCATTGGCTTATTCATTGAATAAGAACTTAGATAATCAACATATTCAATCTTTCCATCAGTTATCTGCTCAAACTGCGACTGCGATCTACGCAGAGCATAAGGATATTCCTGATGCACAAGCGCGTGATGTACTCACCAAATACATTCAAACCAAAGAAGTCAGCCCAGAAGTTGTGCCAGCTTTAGCAAGTTTGACCGATCATTTAGGTGAGCGTGTTGCACAGTATGGCGACTTAAAAGATATTCCTGAACAAGAAGTATCTTCGATTCGTAATGATATGTACCTCAGTACCACTGCTTTTAAACGTCTAGATAAAGCTGAACAACTACCAGCAATGGCAGAAGCTGAACAAAAGACAGTGAAGGAATATCGTAGTCACTTAGATTCGTTCTTACAGTACATTCCAACATGGGTGAAAGTCGCTGTTGCATTAGCATTGGGTCTTGGAACCATGGTGGGTTGGAAACGTATTGTCGTGACTGTAGGTGAGCGTATTGGTAAAAACCACATGACTTATGGTCAGGGTATGTCTGCCGAGCTTGTTGCTATGTCAACGATTGCTGCTGCGGATGGTTTTGGTATGCCAGTATCGACTACACACGTACTTAACTCTGCGGTTGCAGGTACCATGGTTGCGAATAAGTCAGGTTTGAACTTTGCAACAGTGAAGACCATTCTATCGGCTTGGGTCTTCACTTTACCTGCAACGATCTGTCTATCAGGTTGCTTGTACTGGTTATTCTTGAAAGTGTTCTAAGCAACTCAAATTCCAGATATAAAAAACGCTGCTTCGGCAGCGTTTTTTTTTGGCTTTATCTCAGACATCACCGATTTTAATGGGATGACTGAGAGCTGAATTAGAACAATCAAACTAGCGAGTTGAAGCTTTGCAAAGTTCAACACTTATTTGAACCAATGCCGTTACGCTTTTTTAAACAGTCCCAATACTTTTTTCACGGGTAATTTCTCTTCAGCAAAACCATACAGCGCTGCAAAAGGTAAGGCAGTACGCGCCAAATAAGCCACACGCCATAAGCCACCATGGTTGGCACCATGCATCATGAGTTCTAATGGATGGTCTAGCGCTGTTTCAGGGTTAGCAACCGATTGAGGGTTTCTCAAGTCGTGAATCCATAAAGCTGCCATGAGTGCATTGGTGGTTTCAGGTTGGAAGGATTCCACATCAAATAAACTCGCACCATTAAATGCTGCCTTTAATAATGGGTTCTTCGTCACTGAGCGGGTCGTGGTGGATGGCGCAATATTGATACTAACCCGCTGACCATTTTGACGTGCGACAGTTGCGCGCCATTGTTGGATACGTTTTGCGAGTGCGTAGTTTGGACCTTGTTCCACCACCAGACAGTCAGCAATACCATAGGATTTTCCATTGTCTGCTGTGGTGGTTTGCTCATTATTTTGCTTAAAGAAATGCTGACCTGTGACTTTGGCAATACTTTGTGTCAATAGTTTTTGTGCAGAAGCACGGTTTTGGAATTTGGCTTGCGCTGCCGTAACAATCTCTTCTGGAACCGCATAGACATCGGTCGGAGTACACATAAACATCAAGCTGGTGTCGGCTTTTTGTTGGCTGACATAGGCCATGATGCTGTCCATTGCCATTGCAACACGAACATGCTTTTCACCATCTAAATAGGCAATTGCAGCCAGATCTAGTTGATGTTCACTTTGTGCAAGCCATTGTGCAATTTCAGGAATGTGTGTCAGTAAATTGGCGCCCAATTTGTGTTTTAGTTCTTGAATGGGTGTGTCTTCATGCACAGCGTCGAGACTTGGTGCATATAAAGTGGCATTACCGGCCTGAACCGTGCTTAAGATTCGATCCCAAACACGTTCATTATTGAGGTCGATTGCCACAATATTGGCTTTCCATTTTGCTAACCACGTCAGAGGGCCAGCTTCGGAGGCAGCACCAAAAAGCACCATAGTCCGATCTGACAAATCGAACCATTCTGGGTGTGCAATGGCTTCACGTAATGCGTCGGCATGACTGGCTTCAATGATGCCAGCATCTTGCCATTTTTGAATCTGAGCCAGTAAAGCCTCACCTTGAAGTTTTTGACCATGATAGGGCACATACCACTCAGGCGCTGCGTCACTTTCACCTTTTAATTTCACGGTATGCAGCGGATGTGCAGTCAAAGCTACTGCATCTTTGAGCGTATACTTTTCTTGATTACGATAAAACTCAAAGACGTGATGCGCTTTATTTAAACCTTGCTCAGCAATGTTGATCGCAGCTTCAGATGATTGAATTCCTTGTTCAACCAAGGCTTTAAAATATTCAGGATATTTTTTACGCCAGTTTTTTTCTTGTTTTGCACGTACAGAAGAGTGATGGTCAACTGCAGCTAAGGCTTCAGCGATAATTTCACGACCAGTTTTAGATGTACTCGGCTTTTGGTTTGAAGCCGAAATGGGAAATTGAAGACCTTCAGTTGAACTCGACATGCAAAATATCTCAGCTAATTTTGTCATTAATATACAGATGTATACATTATCTATGCCAAATTAAAAAATAGGGTGGCATAAAGTGCCAGATTTATATGATTTGTCATGTGCTTCTGTGAACTTTCGTAGAATATACAGCTTCAAATTTTATTGCCGGAATTGAAAAAGCCTTCGGTTTGAAGGCTTAAAAGAAGAGGGCATGAAATCAGCAACGGCAAATCAACAACGGCCTTTTTTAGCCTGTCCGGGCGGGCAAAAGTCGCCATGTCGATCTGGGTACTTATAAGGATAGTGATTACGATCTGGGTCGACCACGATACTGCCTTCACGGGTGTGAACGGCACAAGCACTCAACACGCAGGTCAACAGCAAACTTGAGAACATCAGGACTATTTTCATTGGAATTTTCCCTTTTCTATTCTGTGTCATTTCAGTTTAAATCAGGGCAAGGGTAGATAGCGTTTCAATCTGCTGTGAAATTGTATAGCTCGATATTCAAAGTGCAGTGTTGTAGATGTGGAAATTTGCTAAAGAAAAAATTAAAGGACATTTCGGTTTAACGCAGCACAATAAAAAAGCCTAAACTGAAACGGTTTAGGCTGTCATTTTCAGGTTAAATCCAGCTGATTTTTTAGACTTAACGTTAGAAAGGAACGTTTAATAACTGACTTAAGAAATGTGGAATGAGTTTCGGTTCAAGAATAATCGTCATGATTACACCATACGCTGCGCCCCAAAGGTGTGCGCTGTGGTTAATATTGCTGTTGCCACGTTTACCTGACCAGATACTATAAGCCACATACAGCACGGCAAAAATAATCGCAGGAACTGGAATAAAGAATACAAAAATCAGTTTCCACGGTTCAAACAAGATATACGCAAAGAGTACCGCAGATACCGCCCCAGAAGCCCCTAAACTTGCCCAATGGGTATCATGCTTATGTTTTAAATAACTCGGAATAATCGCTGCGATCAAGCCACCCAAGTAAAACAGCACAAAGCCCATGTCGAAGAAATATTGGCGATAAAAACTTTCAATCACGCTACCAAAGAAAAATAAGGTAATCATGTTGAACAATAGGTGCGCGCCATCTGCATGAATAAAACCATGGCTAATAAATCGGTCATATTCGCCACGACTGAGGGCTGGCGGCCAAAATAACAAACGATTCATCACTTTATGATTTGAAAATGCAATCAGTGAAATCACCACCGTAATCAGGATAATGGTCACGGTGTGGTTAAAGGGTAGGCCCAACATATATGACTATTCTACTTGTTAAAATTTATGCTCAATAATGCCATTAAATCTGCCCAAAGCGTGAACTTTCAGAATAATTCCGACAATTTTAGTTGATTTTTTTCTAATGCCCCGCATCTTAAGTTAAAATAGCGACTTCAGCTTGAGGAAATATTGTAATGTCGACTGAGAACAACAGCACAGCAGTTGCTGAAGAAATTCCAAACCTATTGATCACTCCGAATGCCCAAGAGTATTTGAAAGATCTTTTGGATAAACAAAATACACCGGGCATTGGTGTACGTGTTTTTGTGGAAAATCCGGGTACGCCACGTGCTGAATGTTGTATGGCTTACAGTGCACCAGAAGAAGTTGTGCCTACAGACTATAAACAAGACTATCCAGATTTCCCTGCATTTATTGACACACCGTCTATTCCATATCTTTTGGATGCGGTGATTGACTATAACAAAGACCGTTTTGGTGGTCAGTTAACATTCCGTGCACCAAACTCAAAAGTGCCACGTGTGGGTCCAGATGCCTCTGTAGAAGAGCGTATCACTTATGTTCTACAGTCAGAAATTAACCCTGGCCTTGCAGGTCATGGTGGTAACTGTGCACTGGTAGAAGTGGTTGAAGATGCAGAACATGGTTTAACTGCAGTGCTTAAATTCGGTGGTGGTTGTCAAGGTTGTTCTTCAATCGATTTAACCTTGAAACAAGGTGTTGAAACAACATTGAAGCAGCATGTACCTGAGTTAATGCGTGTTGTTGACCAAACGGATCACAGTAATACTGAAGGTGCTTATTTCAAATAAGTTCAGTATTTTTATAAAAAGCCGCAACGTTGCGGCTTTTTTATTGTCTAAATCAAAAAAACGAAGATTTTCAGATATTTCTAGGGTTTTTACATCAAAATGATAAGCGATATCACAAATATAAATGAGAATGATTAATAAAATTAATTGCAATATTGTTTGTGTTGGTTACAATGTGCAACACATTATTCTAGATTTCTCCATAAATACGTTTATTTGGAAGCACTCAATGACCAAACAACTATCAAAATCAACGCTTACACTTTCAATACTCTGTGCATTGGTAAGTTTGTCGCATGCAGAAAATGTGCACACTGAAGCATCAGATGAATCCGTAACGAAGATGGAAACCATTGTTGTTACTGCAGCAGAACAAGTTAAACAATCATTAGGTGCTTCAAAAATTACGGCAGAAGATTTAGAAAAAATGCCGGTTGTGAATGATATTTCAGAGTATGTGCGCCGTATGCCGGGTGTCAATTTGACTGGTAACAGTGCCACAGGCCAACGTGGTAATAACCGTCAAATTGATATCCGTGGTATGGGGCCTGAAAACACGTTGATCTTAATTGATGGCAAGCCTGTAAATTCGAGAAACTCAGTACGTTATGGCTGGCGCGGTGAGCGTGATACACGTGGCGATTCGAACTGGGTACCTGCAGATGCTATTGAATCGATTGAAGTACTGCGTGGTCCAGCTGCAGCGCGTTATGGTTCAGGTGCAATGGGTGGTGTGGTCAATATTAAAACCAAGAAAGTGACCAACGAAGTGCATGGCTCTGTGGAGGTTTTTACTAATCAGCCCGAAGACGCTAAAGAGGGTGCAAGTCACCGTGAAAGCTTTAACTTAAGCGGGCCAATTCTCAAAGATGTCCTTTCATATCGTTTATACGGTAGTTATAACAAAACCGATTCAGATGCTGCGGATATTAATGCATTAATGGACAATGGTGCGCGTATGGCGGGTCGAGAAGGCGTTGAAAATAAAGATATCGCAGGACGCTTGGCTTGGCAGTTGAACGATCAACAAGTCTTGATGTTTGACGCAAGTGTTGGCCGCCAAGGCAACCGTTTTGCAGGTGACAGTCAAAACAGTGTATTTGATCCAGCCGATCCGAACAAGGCGCCCATTTTATCCGCTTTAATTGGTGAAGAAACCAATACCATTTATCGTGATACTTTTGCATTAACTCATGAAGGTACTTGGGGGTGGGGTGACAGTAAACTCATAGCGCAATATGACAAAACCAAAAATAAGCGCTTACCTGAAGGTACAGGTGGTAGTACAGAGGGACAGATTAATAATCTTGAAAATAAACAAACGTCACATCTAGAAACCATTCGCTTTAATGCAGAAGCCAATCTGCCGTTCCAATGGTATGTTCCACAGGTACTAACTTTAGGCACTGAGTGGGTCGAAGATGACTTTACCGATACGGTTAATACACAAGCTGGCGCAGGCGGTTTTGGTGATGCGCTGACTTCAGGTGACCGTTCACACATGGATTCACGGATTGTGTCGGCCTATATTGAAAATAATATGAATTTGGGCGAAAGCACCGATGTTGTTTTGGCACTGCGCTATGATAATCATAGCAAATCGGGCGATAGCTGGAGTCCAAGTCTCAATATTACGCAAAAACTTGGTGACTATTGGACACTAAAAGGTGGTGTGGCTAAGGCATATAAAGCACCCAATATGTACCAAAATGCGGAAGGTTATCTGTTAAGTACTCGCGGTAATGGCTGTCCGATTGGGCTGAGCCAATGTCTATTACAAGGTAATGGCGATCTCAAACCTGAAACTTCAGTGAATAAAGAGTTAGGTGTGCAGTTCGAAAAAGACATCGTGAATGCAAGCTTTGCATGGTTCCGTAATGATTATAAAAATAAGATCGTTGCAGGGGATACGCGTCTAGAAGAACTAGAAGTAAATGGTACAACATATAATGTACTGCGTTGGATGAATACGCCTGAAGCCTTGGTAGAAGGTGTTGAAGGAAGTATTTCTTTGGACTGGGGTGATATCACGTGGACCAATAACGTCACCTATATGATCAACTCTGAAGATAAACGTACTGGTAATCCGCTTTCAGTGATTCCGAATTACACGCTGAACTCTATTTTGAACTACAACATTACGGATCGATTAGACAGTAACTTTGTCTATACCCAATATGGACGTCAAAAACCACGTCAATATGCAGAAACCAGTCTTGAAAGCAAAGATGGCTTGGCGATGGATAGCGTGAAAAGTTATGGCATTGCAGGCATTAACTTTGGTTATAAATTTAATGCGGCTTTAAGTGCTCGTATCGGTGTGAATAACCTATTTGATGAGCAAAAACTGCGTGATAAAACGGTCAACCAAACATATAACGAGCCGGGTCGAGCTTATTATGTAAGTTTGAAATACCAGTTCTAAGTATTTCCAAAAAAAAAGCCGCTTCACGCGGCTTTTTTTATGTTGGGATATTTAAAATTTTCAGTGCTTCACTTGAGTAGTAAAACTGTTCTAAATACAGACGGGAACGCTCACGTATATAACCCGACTCAATCATTTGTTGAACGATAGGATTGAGTAAGTTTTGAAGTTCATGCTGAATCAGTGCTTCATCAATATTTAAATCACGTAGCAATAAATCAAAAGGGCGTTCTGCATTGCGCACGTACCAAGCGTATACGCCATCATGCACTTGCTGTTTCATATACTCGGACTGTCGCATAAAGTCCCAAATTTCATGACCCATGGCAACCGTTTGCGGCAAGTCCTGAACTTCAACATAGTTCTTTAATACTGAAACTGGCAGCGCTTTAATTTTATGCCACAAATTGGCTTGAAAGTGGTACAGCTTATGATCATCAAAGTGCTGATTTAACACGGTTTCACTCATTTGACTGAGCTTTAAAATATTCTTTTGCAAGTATTTGCTGACAGCATTATCTAAATTGGTATCTGTGACATTTTCCAGTACCGATTTCCCCATTTTCATAAATCGTGAAACACCGGGTACCGATTTTGCAATCACCGAATTATCTAAATAATCTTGTATCGCATGTTGAATCAACTGACTGATCATGGCTGAAAATGCAGGATTGTTGACCATGGTATGAATTAAACGCTGACGATGTCCTTGTTTACTGGCCACATACTGCGCAATTTTATCGATGGTCAATACTGGGATGATTTCGGCAATCGTGGTGCTGTCATTTGCAGGATGAATCAGTGCAAATTTGATATGTTCAGCAATTTGCTCAATCAGAAATTGACTTGCAGGGGTATTTAATATTTGCTTTTGCAACAAGGCATTGATTTGATCAAAACTCCAAATCTGCTGCAAAGATTGTTTACGAAACCATTGATAAAAATGGGTGAATTCAGTGGCTACGGTATCATTGTGTGAAAAGCTCTGATCTAAAAAGTTCAGTTGAGCGTCAATCAACTGCTCAATCATCGGGTTTTTCTGCATACTTTCCCTGAAGTCCCAGTGATGGGGATCTAAAAATGGCGAATGCTCAGTTTAACTGAATCAGTTTATCTACCAAAGGGTTTTTAAACTTTTGACTTTTCGCGAGGAAAGGCAAGTAATGCTCTGCAACTTGTTGTTCGGCTTCTAAGATTGGCATATGACCGACATTATTTAAAATCACTGGGGTTTCTGCACGTTTCAGTAAAGATTTGAGTTCGCCAGCCACTTCCACATTAAAGATTTTATCTTGTTTGCCCCAAAGGATCAGGGTTGGGGCTTCCACCGTTCGTGTTAATCGAGCAAAAGTTTCAGGGGTGTAGATTCGATTGAGCGTGACGACTTGATCGATCATTTTACTGGTGAAGGGCGCACGCGCAATTAAGATATTTTCCTGCGCTTCTTTAAGCTGTGTCGGAACATTAGGCGGATTCTGCATGAGTTTATGCATAACATCATCTAAATCCCCCGGTTTTGAAACGATTAAATTTTTAAGTTTATACGGGTCACGGGTATAACTGGTATTGGCTTGTTTATAAATGCCCGCGCTGTTGAGTAAAAATAAACTTTGGGTATCAAAAGGATATTGAGAGGCATATACCGTGGCAATGGAACCACCCAATGAGTGACCTGCAACATTCAGTTTATCTTCAATATCTATTTTAAGGACAAACTGGCGTAGTTGTTCCGTGACATTCGGGACAGAGACATCAAAATCGACCGGCACATGTGTATCGCCATTGGCCGGAAGGTCAGGGATGATCACGTGATAGTTCGGTGTTAAATAATGCGCAACACGGTTCCAATTATCACGTGTGCCGCCTAAACCATGAATGAGCAAGATGGTCGGTTTAGAGCGTTGACCACCTTCGCTATAACTCCAATTCACATTCCCGACTTGAACGCTATGTGTGACTAAACCAGCCGCTTTACGTTCTTGGCTCAAATAATTTTGCACGATAGAGGGTACAGCCAGGTTTTTGCTGATGGGAGACGGATTTGCAGCCAAAGTGTGGTTGGCAGTAAACGTCATACAGCAAATTGTTGCTAGCTTGAAAAAGCCAAAAACGCGTGAATGATGTCCTTTCATTGACGTTTACCCCAGTTAAATCGAATCGATATATTTTTTTAGATCATTTATATGACTATTATCAGAATGGGCTGAAATAGTAAAAGCGTATATTTATGAAATATATTGTAAATTAAAAATGACCTTTGTCATCCATTGCTTTTTTGACGTGGTTAAACTTGCGTTTTAATAATGTGAACCATTACAGAAAAAATAATTTTTTTTGATGAATGTGGAGTAGCATTTTCTATCAAGTTGCATCGTCGTAGAAAAAATTCACAGCAATTGTTTTTGCAAGTGACAATCGATTCGACTGGGATTAAAATATTGCAACTTCGGATAAGGGTAATTAGAACATGCTAACAGCAGCAGAAGCTTTAGATCGTTTAAAAAAAGGGAATCAACGTTTTGTAGACGGTGAAACGAATCACCCAAGGCTTTTGACGCATCAACAACGTGCTGAAATGGCCGAAAGCCAAGAACCTTTTGCGATTATTTTAGGATGTTCAGACTCACGTGTTCCTGCTGAAATGGTATTTGACCAAGGCTTAGGCGATTTATTCGTGATTCGTGTTGCAGGTAATATTGTGGCACCGTCTCAAGTCGGTAGCGTGGAATTTGCAGCAGAAAGCTTCGGTTGTCCTGTGGTCATTGTATTGGGTCATACACACTGTGGCGCGATTCATTCTACGATTGAAGCTTTAACTAACCCTGCGACACCGCCATCAGCAAATTTGATGTCGATTGTGAACCGCGTTCGTCCATCTGTAGAAATACTCATGCAAACTGAATTGAAAGATGACCTCGAAAAACTTTCAATGCATGCAGTACGTTCAAACGTTTTTGCATCAGTAAATCAACTGCGTCATGGTTCAGCAGTCCTCGAAAACTTAATTGCGCAAGGCAAACTAAAAGTGGTGGGCGCTGAGTATTCACTCGAAACGGGTGAAGTAAGCTTCTACGATTTCTAAGCAAACTACAGTAAATACAAGATTTAAAAAAAGGCGCTCAAATGAAGCGCCTTTTTTAACGAATCCATTTTCACCAACTAAATTTATAAACTTGCTTTGATCAATGGATAAGCATTGTTCAGCAAAATTGTTTGCGCTTTGGCATTCGGGTGAATCTGATCTTGTTGCATTAAGTTTTTATGTCCCGCAACCCCTTGCATAAAGAAAGGCAATAATTTGACTTTGTACTGTTTGCTCAGCACTTGATAGTTATTTTCAAAAGCTTGGCTATATGCCTTGCCATAATTCGGTGGAATTTTCATTCCAAATAAAATGACTTTCGATTTGGCCTGTTGGCTTTTTTGAATCAGCTGCGCTAAGTTTTTTTGAATTTGTGCAGGGGGCTGTCCGCGTAAACCATCATTACCACCTAATTCAATCACCACAAGGTCTGGACGATGAGTTTGCAACAGTTTAGGTAGTCGTGCCAAAGCTCCACTGGTGGTTTCACCGCTGACACTTGCATTGACCACTTTATGTTGTTTCGGATACTGTTGGTCTAGACGTTTTTGTAATAAGTGGACCCAACCTTGCTGCACTGAAACACCATAACCTGCACTTAAGCTATCGCCCAAAATCATAATGGTTTTGGCAGAGAGCAGCATCGGGCAGAACATCAGTGCAATAGCCAGCAAGTAACTCAATAGACGATTATTTTGAATGCGATTTTGCATATAGGGAAGATATGACCCAACTCACGACAGATGTTGACATCATGCCACAGGCGATTATTTCTGCACAGCAATTGACACAAAAGATACAACTTCCACAAAAACAGTTATCGATCTTTGAACAACTCGATCTTGAAATATTTGCAGGGGAACAAGTTGCGATCACTGGTCGTTCTGGTTCAGGTAAATCTACGTTGTTGGGGATTTTGGCGACCTTAGATCAGGCCAGTTCGGGACAATTACGGGTCTGTGGTCAGGACATTCATCTATTAAATGAAGAACAGCGTGCTCAAGTCCGCTTGGCCCATATTGGTTTTGTCTTTCAGTCTTTCCAGTTGTTGCCACATTTAACGGCTCTTGAAAATGTCATGCTGCCGCTACGGTTACAAGCAAATTTTCAGGTCAAAGCTGCCGAAGAAAAAGCATTAAAACTGTTAGCAAAGGTCGGACTAGAACGCCAAGCGCATCAAGCCCCTAAAGTTTTATCGGGTGGTGAGCAGCAACGGGTTGCGATTGCCCGTGCTTTGGTGAGTGAACCCGATCTGATCTTTGCAGATGAACCGACAGGTAATTTAGACAGTGCAACGGCACAGGAAATTGAACAACTGTTATTTCAGTTAAATCGTGAAATGGGAACCACTTTGGTATTGGTGACGCATGATGCCGATTTGGCCCGTCAATGTCAGCGCCACTTTGAATTGGTCAATGGTCAATTGATTGAGCATCGAACAGGAGAGGCTGCATGAATCTTTTGGCATTGTTTCGACCACTCTTACAGCTGAGTTTTAAAACCACGGGTGTGTATTTATTATTGATCGCACTGACCTTGGCGATCAGTGCCACCACTGCTTTAAAGTTTAGCAATGTACAAATTCAAAATGCAGTAGCGCTACAAGCTGCTGAAATGTTGGCAGCAGACTTGGTGCTGACAGCCAATGAACCAATTCCACAAGAGTGGCAACAACAAGCCAAAGCACAGCAATTAAAACAATCGAATGTCACGCTATTTAGCAGCATGGCGCACACTGATCAGCAATTTGTCATGGTCAATGTCAAAGCCGTTGATGCTGCATTTCCATTACGAGGTGAACTCGAAACAGAACCGAAACTAAACCGTTCTATACAAGCAGGTGAGGTCTGGTTAAGTCCTCGTGCCATGGATTTATTGGGTGTAAAGGTTGGAGATCAGATCAATATTGCCGATGCTGCTTTTCAAGTCAGTGCCAAAATCATCCATGACACCAATCAGGAACTCGGTTTCAGTGGTTTTTCACCGACAGTTGTGATTGCGCAGTCTGAGGTGGCGAGAACCAATGCCATCCAAGTCGGGAGTCGGATTGAATATCGCCTGTTAATGGCAGGAGATGCACAAAATACCCAGCGCTTTGAAAAACTCTATAAGCAGAAATTTGGTGATCAAAGCGAAAGTGGTGCTGCTAATTCAGATCATGCGCAGGTTCAGGATGCGGCTCAAAGCAGTTTGAAATTGAGAAATGCCAGTGAAGGCAATACTCGCTTGATGAAGCCAATTGCCAATCTTGAAACGTTTTTACAACTGGCGAATATTTTAACCATTCTACTTTGTGGTATCGCCATCGCATTAACCAGTCAGCGCTATGTCCAACAAAATCAAGATGCCATTGCACTGATGCGCTGTATTGGGTCGACCAAACAGCAAATATTAAGTGCTTATTTGGCTTTACTGTTGGTTGTACTCGGGCTTTCAATCCTGTTTGGAAGTTTGATTGGTCTGGGATTGGGTTATGGCTTATTGCAACTGATGCTACAGCTGATTCCAAATTTACAATTAGAGTTTTCAGCCCTGTCTATGCTGCTTGGCCCGCTTCCAATTGCAATATTCACCAGTGCGATTGTGCTATTAGGATTTGTTCTTCCAAGTCTTTGGCAATTATTAGGGACACCGCCAGCACGGGTGATACGACAACAAGAGCGTTCTGTACGTTCCATGCTTTGGATGCTCAGTTTCGGCACGCTCAGTTTGGTGGTGTTTTGTGTGGTTTTAACTGAAAATTTACAACTCACCCTGTGGCTGATTTGCGCCATCATCTTCCTGTGTGTTGGCCTATATATGATGGTCTGGCTCAGTTTGAAAGCCTTGAAAAGTTGCGGGACGAAAATCTCTGCGTATATACGTACACCGTATCAAACGGCATTTCAAATTACTGCCTTGGCATTGGGTCTAAGTCTGATCACGGTTCTAGCGGTATTACGTACAGATTTACTGGAACGTTGGCAACAGCAATTACCACAAGGGACACCTAACCAATTTGTCTATGGATTACCGCCATTTGAGTTGCAGGATTTTAATCAACAACTCAAGCTGCATGGTTGGCAAGGGACGCCGATGTACCCGAATATTCGTGGGCGTTTAATTGCCAAAAATGATCTCCCTTTTTCGGATGCCTTAATTAAAAGCAATAATTCATTACGCCGTGAATTAAATCTTACGCAGGCCACAACTTTTCCAAAAGATAATCAAATCATCGCGGGTAGTCAGCAGTTTCAACAAGTCAATGAAGTATCGGTAGAGGTGAAAACCGCACAAGAGCTGGGTATTCAAATTGGAGATCGACTGAGTTTTAGCCTTCCTGAAGGGATTTTGCAAGCCAAGGTAATTAACCTTCGTAGTGTGGAGTGGGAAAGTTTTAGTCCAAACTTCTTCTTTATTTTTTCTCCCCAAACCATGGATGAAAATGCAGGCAGCTATTTGGGGAGTTTCTATGTTCCACCGCAAGATAAAAATCAATTGATTGGTCTAATTCAGCAGTTTTCGAATACCGTGTTTATTGATGTCAGTCTGATTTTGGATGAGATCAAACGCATCGTCAGCGTATTGGTTCAAATTATCACCATCTTGGCGCTGTTGGTCAGTATTTCAGGCATTTTGGTCTTGGTTGCATGTTTGAATTTATTTATGGATGAACGCAAAAAAGAAGTGGCATTACTGCGCTCCTTCGGCAGTTCCAAGCAAAAGTTAAAGTCGATGCTCAGTTTGGAAGTTGGTTTGATGGGACTAATTTCAGGTGTCGTGGCGTGTATTTTTGCTGAAGTGATCAGTGCGATTGTCAGTTATAAAATGGAACTGACCATCCAGCTACATGCAGAGATTTGGTTGATCCTCCCACTGGTCATGACCTTAGTCTGTACATTGATCGGACGTTATCGCTTAAGTTATCTTTGCGACATCCCACCCTTAGAAAGCTTACGTGAACTAAATAGTTAAGGGGGGAGATGGTTAACAGCCGAGCAAGTTAAGAGTGGAGCAGGAACCCAGTGCGCAGTCCAGGTTTAGACATGATTTGATATGTTTTCAACATATCTGTGTTGATAGCCACAGGGTTCATTCCACTGTTTAACGTGCTGCGAGAGATTGCTTCATCAGCAGGATAAAGTGTTCCCAAAGCGGTAAAATCGGTTGGATTAATTGTTGGCAATGCAGATAAAACAGGTAGCATCCGACAGCTGCGGCGATTAGACCGATCATTTGAATGATTAGGGATTGATGTAATTTTTGTCCCACATACCAAATGAAAGCCAATGCAGCCCCCATCAACATGCCGCCAATATGCGCGGCATTATTAATTCCACTAATCATAAAGCCCATCGCGAGGTTAATACCCATCACCATCAATAAGGTTTTTTTATCCAGATAAAATTGTTGTTTAGGTAACATCGGAAGCAGCGAAATAATCGTCAACGCTGCACCCAGTCCCATCACTGCACCCGATGCACCTGCACCAATACTCGGAAAAAGCTGCTGATTGGCTGCACCTTCGGCCAATAATGCATAGCTGTCTTGAATGGTTAAATACCCACTCAACAAACTTCCCATCAGTCCGGCTAAAACATACAGGCCAAGGAAGTAGAAACGACCTAACATTTGCTCGGCAACACTGCCAAAAATATACAAAGCCCACATATTCAACATCAGGTGAATCAGGCCAAAATGAAAAAACATACTGCTGAATAAGCGGATGGGTTCCTCTAAAAAGGTTAAAGGTGCATAATCAGCACCCCAACGCAAAGCATCCAGTGTGTCGGGTTGGCTAACGTTCATTCCATGCAACACTTGCCAGCCAAAGAGTCCAACATTGATGGTAATTAAGAGTGCCGTGATCCACCACAGTTGGATTTGCAGCTTACGGGTTGATACAGCAGGAGGGCTGAGTTCAGACATGCTATTCTTGTACTGTGTCAAAATATTTAAAAATAAGCTTAACATGAAAAAACAGAATTTCTGGAGTAACACACTGACATGAAAGCCTTTATTGTTCGTACATTGTTAATTCTTGTCAGTCTTGTGCTTTTGGTGCAGCTTTGGATCTTTGGTAGTCTGGTGTGGTGGCGTACGCATCCTGTGGAATCCACGATGATGATGCGTTTAGATTATTGGTCTGAGCCCTCCAAACCGATTAAACACGAATGGCGTGATTACGACCAAATCAGTGATTATGTCAAACATGCTGTTGTTGCCGCGGAAGATGGCAAGTTTTTACAACACAAAGGTTTTGATTGGGAAGGCATGCAAAATGCTTTAGAACGCAATAAAGATAAAGGCAAAGTGGTTGCAGGTGGATCGACCATTTCTCAGCAATTGGCAAAAAACTTATTTTTATATAACAAGCGTTCATTTATCCGCAAAGGGCAGGAAGCCGTTGCAACATGGATGATGGAACGCATGTGGACGAAGCAGCGCATTTTAGAGGTATATCTCAACTCGGTTGAGTTTGGGGACAACATCTATGGTGTAGAAGCTGCAACACAGCACTATTTTGGTAAAAGTTCACGGAGTTTGAGCCGAGAGCAAGCGGCATTTATTGCGGCGATTTTACCTAATCCAAAATATTATGATGAAAATCGACAAGATCGTAAGCTAAATTATCGTAAGCGCATGATCCAAAAATATATGCGTTATAGCCATATCCCAGATTAAGAACAATCGACACACCCGTCAAATGGCATGGCAGTGATTTGAATTACAACAAAAAGCTCATCTTTATGGGCTTTTTTTATGAAATTGTCATAAATTTGAAGCATACTAAACTGAGTACAGCACACATTTTTTATATGGGTTTGAGATGAATACCGCAGCTGAAGTCGCGCAAGTACCTACTGAATATACTTATAATGATCGTTATATCAATCGAGAGTTATCGATTCTCGACTTTCATCTGCGTGTGCTCGAACAAGCGGTTGATCCGATACATCCATTACTTGAACGCATGAATTTCTTGCTGATCTTTTCACGTAACTTAGACGAATTTTTTGAAATTCGTGTTGCGGGAATGATGGAACAGCTAGACTTAGGTAATGAAAGCCGCAGTCCAGATGGCTTAACACCAAAACAAGTATTAGATGAAATTTCTGCGACAGCGCATGCGGCAATTGAGCGCCAGTATCGTATTTTAAATCAAGAAATTTTACCCAAACTGCGTGAAGAAGACATTTGCTTCTTACGTCGTGGTGAGTTAACCCCTGCACAGTCGGCATGGGTGAAAAAATATTTTCAAGAGCAAGTTGCTCCAGTCTTAACGCCAATTAGCTTAGATCCCGCACATCCATTCCCTCGCTTGGTCAACAAGTCGCTGAACTTTATTGTGACTTTAGAAGGGAAGGATGCTTTTGGTCGTCAGATTGACTTAGCCGTTGTACCTGCACCGCGTTCGCTACCACGTGTAGTTCGCCTTCCAGATGAATTAACCGGTGGCAAAGAACATCATGTGATGCTATCGGCAATTATTCATGAACATGTCTCTGATTTGTTCCCCGGCATGACGGCGACGGGTTGCTACCAATTCCGCGTGACGCGTAATGCCGATTTGGCTTTAAATGAAGATGTTGAAGATTTGGCTAAAGCCCTGAAAGGTGAGTTGAATTCACGTCGTTTTGGTCGCGCCGTTCGCTTGGAAGTGACAGAAAATTGTCCTCAGCATATTTATGAATATTTGCTCGATGAGTTCGATTTAGAAGAAGAGCAACTCTATAAAGTAGATGGACCAGTTAACCTTGCACGTTTACTGTCAAACTTTAAACGTCCACATCTACGTTATGACGCGCATATTCCTGTTATTCCGAAAGTACTCAAAAAATCTGAAAACATTTTTAGTGCGATGCAAAAGCAAGATATTTTGCTGCACCATCCCTTTGAATCATTCGCACCGGTAATTAATTTACTACGCGAAGCTGCACGTGATCCACAAGTTTTGGCCATTAAACAAACGCTTTATCGAAGTGGCGCAGATTCGGAGATTGTGCAAGTTTTAGCGGAAGCAGCACGTAATGGTAAAGAGGTCACCGCTGTAATTGAGCTTCGAGCACGATTTGATGAAGAATCAAACATTGCTGTGGCTAATGTATTACAAGAAGCAGGCGCAGTTGTCGTGTATGGCATCGTGGGCTATAAAACTCATGCCAAAATGATTTTGGTGGTACGCCGCGAAAACAATAAATTGGTGCGATATGTGCATTTAGGTACGGGCAACTATCATGCGGGAAATGCGCGTATCTACACGGATTACGGTCTATTAACCACAGATAAAGAACTCTGTGAAGATGTACATCGTATTTTCCAAGAATTGACCGGTATGGGTAAAATGGCGAAGCTAAAAAAACTGCTGCATGCACCATTTACCTTACATACTCAACTCATCAATTATATTGATAATGAAATTACTAATGCTAAAGCGGGCAAGTCTGCGCAAATTATAGTCAAGGTTAATGCATTAACAGAAGTTCAGTTGATCAATAAACTGTACGAAGCGTCACAAGCAGGTGTACAGATTGATTTAATTATTCGTTCTATTTGTTGTTTGCGTCCAGGTTTACCGGGGCTGTCTGAAAATATTCGCGTGCGCTCTATTGTTGGGCGCTTTTTAGAGCATACTCGAGTGTATTATTTCAGTAATAATGGTGATTCACGTATTTTTTGTTCAAGTGCAGACTGGATGGATCGTAATTTATTTAATCGCGTGGAAGCCTGTTTCCCAATTGAAGATCCAGCCTTGAAAAAGCGTATTTATCAATTAGGTTTAGTGAATTACCTAAAAGATAATCAGCAAGCTTGGTTGCTCCAAAGTGATGGGCGTTGGATTCGTACGCATGTTCAAGAGGGTGAGGAAGCACACAATTCACAGCATGTGCTTATAGAAGCATTTAAATAAATGCGTTAGAAAAGTAAAAGGGAGCAATGCTCCCTTTATTTTTTTTAATTTATAAGTTTTTTTGAATCATTTATCTGAACTAAATTTAGCTGTAGCTACTAATTTTTCGGTAGATATTTTTAACAAAACCATCTATTTGATACGTTGAAAGTTTTAACTCACGGATCATCTGCTCTTGAGTCGCGCTATGGCTGACCATATCTAAAATTTGGTATTCAGCTGGATTCAGACTGAGCTGTTTAGGTGCTGCATTTTGCGGACTAAAAGTTTCACTCAATAAAAATTTAGCAAAACTTGGATGCAATGCAGCGCCACCTCTTAAAATAGTTTTCAGTTGGTTGTAGGTATCTTCCATCGGTTGTTGAATCAACATATAGGCGGTTGCACCTAACTGAATGGCATGTAAGGTTAAATCTGTAGATTGTTCATTGACTAAAATGATGAGATTACTCGAAGGATAAATCTTTTTGATTTTATGGATGAAAGAGATATCAGACTGCTGAGTGATCACTAAAAAAATTAAATTAGGTAATTGATTGAAAATTTGTTGTTCTGCATCCACTAAGTTTTCTGAAAATGTGATGAGATCTTCAGGATAACCGAGGTTTCCTAAGATGTTAAACAGCACTGTTTTTGAAGTCATTGCTTGATGATCAATGATCAAAACGGGTACTGGTAATAAAAATTCACTCATCATACATTTCGCTCATTTATTATTTTTAATCAAATTGCATTTCCATAATGTGCATGAAAGTGAATTAGAAAAATATACCTAGAAGTAGTGATTTATATATCAAAGTATAATTAAGTTATTGTGATATAATAGAATTTAATTAATGTATGGTTTTTTGTGTTTTTCATTATGTTGAATGCAAAGATTTATAGTTTTTTCGTTTTTATTTTTAGAATATTGATTAAATAATCATCAGATTTGGATTCGAATTGAAAATAATAATTGAAATGTGAAAGCAGTATTTTGACAACCGATAAATTGAACTGTTTCTGAGATGAGTTAATATTGACTAATTGATTAGTTATTTTAAACATAAATATTAGTGATTATTTAAAATAATGTGATTTATTTCTGATCTATGTTTATTTTATAGCACAAAACACAACTATAAAAAAAGCCCTTTGAAAAATGAATCAGAAATACTTTATCTAAAATACCTGAAACTAGTGATTTTAACGAAAGTTATATTTTACTAAGATGTATTTATCTTCTTACTTATCTGGCTAGTGTGAAGATATTGTCGAGGCGATGAATTGAGATATACATCAAGTCATATATTACCTTATCAGGCTACCTATTTGGGTTAGCCTTTTCTTTTTTCTAGAGAATGTATTTTTCATTTTCAATTTTAAACTCATCTCAATATTATTACTTCTGCATTATTCATTTCTGCCAAATAAAAAAGAGAGCACAGGGCTCTCTTTAATTTTTACACTGATTAGTTAGTGCAGATTATTAGTGATTTTCTGCAAGATTTGAAGCAATACATCAAATTCACTTTGAAGCGGTGTACTCTTACGTGTTACCAATGCCAATGTGCGTGTAGGACTTGCTTCAATTTCTTTCACAGCCAAATCTTCATTGGCTTTGATCATATTGGTATGAACTGCAATTTCAGGCAATAAGGTAAAGCCTAAATCTGCGGAAACCATTTCAACCAAAGTTGGCAATGAGCTTGCTTTTAATCGATGGTCATTTTTACGTTCACCAATCGGGCAAGCACTCAAAGCATGATCACGTAAGCAATGGCCTTCTTCAAGCAACATTAAACGAGATAAATCTAAGTCATCTAGAGATTTTGCTTGAGCTGCATTTTGATCAGCTTTGTTGTACACCAAGAACAATTTTTCTTTGTTTACTTCTGCAACTTTCAAGCTACGTGTATCGAAAGGAAGAGCAAGTAATACAATATCTAGATTACCGTGCTCGAGTTTCTCAACAATTTTTTCACTTTGTGCTTCATGTAAATGCAATTGAATTTTTGGTAATTGCTTATGCACTTCTTCTAATAATGGCGCAAGTAAGAATGGCGCAATAGTAGGAATGACCCCTAGATGTAAATCACCCGTTAGAGGTTCGCTCATTTCACGACTTAAACGCATTAGGTCTTGCGCATCTGCCAATAGAACTCGGGCTCGTCCGACAACTTGTTCGCCAAGAGGAGTTAAACGCACGTTTTGACGGTCGCGTTCTACCAATACGCCACCTAGTAAACGCTCAAGTTCCATGATCCCGCCAGACAAAGTAGACTGGGTGACAAAAGAACGACGCGCAGCTTCAGTAAAGTGTAGCGTTTCTGACAGTGTTACTAGATATGACAGCTGTCTTAAGGATGGTAATGCAGCCATAGTGTCCTAATTTATGATTTAAAGTGATCAGCAAACAAACCGCTAAGATATGGAATAAAATGCGGTGGGATATCATGCCCCATTCCATCAATTAATTCAAATTTAGCACCTGAAATAGCCTTTGCAACGGCCTTACCATGGCTTGGCGGCAGCAAACGGTCACGAGCTCCATGAACCACAATGGTTTTATGCTGAATTTGTTTATCCAACTGCAGCAGGGAACCTGTACATAATATTGCTAAAAACTGTTGAAGTACACCCGCTGGGTAATAACTCCGATTATAGAGTTTACGTGCAGTTTGTATCGCTTCAAGCTGATTAATATAGCCTGGAGAGCCTATAATATTAAAAACTTTCAGGCTATGGTTAATAATGCCATCTTCATCGTTAGATTCAGGTTTTTCAATTAGACTAAATAATTGCTTTGGAAATGGCGGTGGAAGTAAGGGTTGGATGTTACTGGTAAAAAGCAAGCTTAAGTTGTGCACTTTGTCTGGATAGCGTGCCGCCACGATTTGAGCGATCATGCCGCCCATTGAAGCGCCTAAAATATGGACTTTATCAAGTCCCATACGATCAATTAACAGTGCAACATCGTCTGCCATATCGTATAGATCATAAGGCGCACCTTGATTCTCTAGACCTAAGGCAAAACGTCCCATCAGTTTAAAGGTGTTAAGACGTGGGCCTGGGTTACGAATTTTACTCGACAGACCAATATCGCGATTATCAAAGCGAATAACTCGGTAACCTTGGTCTATTAGGGACTTACAAAAGAAATCAGGCCAATACAACATTTGTGCGCCGAGTCCCATAATCAATAAGATTGCAGGATCTTCAGGATGACCACCCACCTCGACATGAAGTTCAATGCCATTGCCTAACTCTACGCGAGTTTCATGCATAAAAGAGGCATAAGGTGAAATATTAAACTGAAGGGCACTATTCATTGTTATTTTCCTTTAAAAAGGACGTCTATTATTATCAGGACGTCCTTGTATTTAAACCTTAAACTGAAGCAGGAATCAAGTCCGGAACCTGCTTAGTCAAAGTTAAGCGTTGCTTCCCAGCAGTTGCACCGAGCAGTACAAATCCACGTAATACGCCATCTTGATCGATCGCACGGGCAATCATGCCATCTTCAAGCTCTTCTGTTTCCCATTGGGTTTCTACATCAATTGGCGCAGGAAGGACAGTTAAAGGTGCTGCAGGTGTTTTAACGGCTACAGGCATAGCTGGATAATGCACAGCGGTATGTTCACCATTGAGGGTTTTTGCCAAAGCACGTGCTTGTTGCATGATCGGCATGACGTATGGAAGAAGGGTACCATTGACTTCAGCACAGTCACCGACAGCATAGATATCTGCCAAGTTGGTTTCTAAGCCTTTATTGGTTAATATGCCACGACTGGTGTGAATGCCGGCTTGTTTTGCCAAGTTAATTTCAGGCTGTAGACCAATCGCAGACAACACAACATCTGCCACTAAGCTTTGACCATTTGCAAGGCTCACTTGATAGTCACCATTTTCAATACGTGACACTTTGTCGACTGTCGTACCTAAAACGAATTGAATACCCGTTTCTTCTAAATTGCTTTGGAATTTAGCGGCAACATGAGACGGCAGTAGGCGACCCAAAGGTTGCGGAGCTAAATCGACCACCGATACTTTCGCCCCAGTATTTTGGAGATCATTGGCAAATTCACAGCCAATCAAGCCTGCCCCTAAAATCACCACACGTTTATCTTCACGTGCTGCAAGCTGTTTACGGAAAGCTTTGTAGTGATCTAAATTGTTGACGACGTGAATGTCTTCACTGCCATCACCCGAAATAGCTAAGCGAATTGGATTTGCGCCGACTGCTAAAACAAGTTTTGAATATAGTTGTGTTTGAGTTCCATTTTGGCTTTCAATAGTAAGCTCATGTTTTGCTGCATCAATGGATTTAACCCAACTCTTATTGATGATTTGCATATTGAGTTGAGCCGACATTTTTTCGGCATCCCCTAGAGGGATTTGCTCAGGAGTTTTATTACCAACGAGCGCATTGGATAATGTCGGTTTAGCGTAGTTAATGGCATCATCCGCACAGATCATAATAAGTTCTAGTTCAGTATTTAACTTTCGAAATCCACGTGCAACGGCATATCCCGCCATACCAGAACCAATAATGACAATAGGGTGCATACTCAACTCCAAACACATTTCATATTTTTTAAAGACAAAAAAAAGACCATAACGATGATGGCCTTAGATTCTATTTATTAGATTTCAACCATTTCAAAATCTACTTTTGAGACGCCACAGTCTGGGCAAGTCCAATCATCTGGGATATCTTCCCATTTCGTTCCTGCCACGATACCGTCTTGTGGCCAGCCTTCTGCTTCGTCATAAATCCATCCACAAACGATGCACTGATACTTTTTCATTCCATTCTCCAAAAACTGACACAAAATTAAGTCAGTAAATACTTCATAACTGTATAAGTTTATACCTTAAGGTTAATTAGCCTTATACAGTAGACTCTTATGTTAAATTTTTACGCAGTTCTAACGATAAAGTAAAGTGGCTAAGAGTTTAATGAGTGAAATTAAAAGCAGAATGGCAGTGAGGGACAATAAATATCATCAAAACCCCCAGATCTGGGAAAAATTGTCTGACAATATTTATGCCTATTGAAAGCTATATTGGAATTCATTTCCGTGAATTGGGTTCTAAATACCGCTTTTTCTATCTTCATAGACTAAAGTCTTGCAGAAAAAATCTCTAAAATCTTTTATTTTATGATTAGGAAAATATATATTTGATATTTTTTAAATAAATACAATATTAATAATCAATAACTTATGTAAATTTACTGTATCTTAAATATGCATTTTGGTCGGGGGTTAGCTGTTCTTTTCTCTCAAATCGCGTTAAAATTCACACATTCCTTCCTTAATTTATTTTCTCCTATTATGAGTAATTCTACTGCTGCGGCATTGTGGTCTAACATTCGTACTGTCCAAGATTTCCCAAAACCAGGAATTTGTTTCTTTGACCTTACGCCGTTATTTATGAATAACATCGAATCGTTAACTGATGCCCTAATTGCAAGTATTCCAGCTGAGCAATTGGCAGAAGTAGATAGCTTTATTGCAGTTGAAGCGCGTGGTTTTGTTTTGGCAAGCTTACTTGCTCAGCGTACAGGCAAAGGTTTGGTGTTGGTACGTAAAGCCGGAAAATTACCACCACCTGTTGTCGGTGTTGGTTATAGCCTTGAATACGGTTTAGATCGTCTTGAAATGTCAGCTGAAATCGAATCACAAAAAGTAATTATTGTGGATGACGTATTGGCGACGGGCGGTACGCTTCGTGCAGTGAAACAATTGGCTGAAAAATGTAAACACCAAGTTTTAGGCGCAAGCATTTTCTTAGATTTGCCTGACTTGCATAAAGATTTAGGTTTAAATATCTGGTCTGTTTTAGATGATAAAACACGTCCTGAAGCAGATGCTGCCTAAGCGTCAGGTTTAAAATGTAAAAAGCCTTGTCTACGACAAGGCTTTTTTATGTCTGATAAAAACGACGTTGCTGCTTATGATTAATCTTATGATTTATTTTTTTAAGTAATTTAATTCGAGATGTTGGATTAAATCATTAATATTTTCAGGGCATTGTAGACGATGATGTCCACCATCCATGACTTGAACCTGCATATAGTCTTCGAGTTGTTTTTCTGCCTCAAACATATCCAAGATTTCATCGCCACGTTCGATATAGGCAATTTGTGGAATATCGTTATCCAAATCCATTTCATTAATTGCAGGGTAGTCGTCACGAAAGTCTGGATGCAGACTCGGGTTAGCAATCACACAAGGAATGCGATGAAACAGCGACATTTTCAAAGCCCAGTATGCCCCGAGACTATGACCGACGATGATATCGGGCTTAATGGTTTCAATACTCTCGTGGTAAAAGTCCGCAACAGTTTGAAAATTTAAGTTGCGATAGTCCACTTCAATGCAGAATTTTTGTTTTGCATTGATGGCATGGAACTTCGTAGATTCACGGGAAGAATCCAATCCATGTAAAAACAGAATTTTCGATAAGCAGGAAGTCATTGTTTTTCTACACACTGTTTTCAAACATTTTTGGATGTGTTGAATATTTTATTTTTCAACAATTTTATGACTTCATTGTAGAGAGAATTGTCAAAAAGAGAATTTAGCTTTTGGTCTAATTTATAGGCATTTAAAAGACTTTAGTCTTAAAGAAAATAGATTAAAAGGTTGAATTAAGTTATTGATATATATTTTAATGTATTGATAATTATAAGTATTTTTAAAGCTTTTAGTTATCATCTGATATCATTAAAATGTAGGTTTTCGAGCTTGAGTATTTAATTTTTATCTACTGCACATCTGTAAGGTAGGTTCTATGTCTACCTGAAGGTATAACGATTAAAACATCTTACTTCGATAAATTTCTACTTATTAAAAAAATGCGCGCATTGCTTACTGCTCAATTCAAAGGAAATCTGCTATGCTATGCAACTTCCGTTTTTTAACTATTTGAGACAGAGATGACGCAACATAACGCTCAATCGACTTCTGAACAAGCCATTTCCGAAAACGATTTAATTGCACAGCGTCATGCCAAGTTAGAGCACATCAAAGAGCACGCCAAGGAAACAGGTGTTAGCCCGTGGCCTAACACATTTAAGCGTGAACACTATGCACAAGACCTACAAGATCAATTCGCTGAAAAATCAAAAGAAGAAATTGAAGCAGGCGAAAAGGTTTATGTAAAAGTTGCTGGTCGTGTGATGTTGAACCGTGGTTCATTCATCGTAATCCAAGATATGACTGGTCGTATCCAGCTTTATGTACCACGTAAAGAGTTGGATGCTGATGTTCTTGCAACAATTAAAGCACTCGATTTGGGCGATATTATTGCCATTAAAGGTTATATTGGTCGTTCTGGTAAAGGTGACCTTTATGTTCATATTGAACATTTTGAGCTTTTAACCAAATCACTCCGTCCACTTCCAGACAAATTCCATGGTTTGATTGATACTGAAGTTAAATACCGTAAGCGTTATTTAGACCTCATCATGAACGAAGAAACACGTAAAACTTTTGAAATTCGTGCAAAAGTGGTGTCAGGTATTCGTTCATATTTGAGCAATGAGCGTTTCATGGAAGTTGAAACACCAATGATGCATGTGATTCCGGGTGGTGCATCTGCGCGTCCATTCGAAACTCACCACAACGCATTAGATATGCCTTTATTTTTACGTATTGCGCCTGAGCTTTACTTGAAACGTTTGGTCGTTGGTGGTTTTGAGCGCGTGTTCGAAATTAACCGTAACTTCCGTAACGAGGGTGTATCAACACGTCATAATCCAGAATTCACCATGATTGAATTCTACCAAGCATATGCAGACTACAAAGACCTGATGGCTTTGACAGAAAATATGCTTGAAAAATTGGCCATTGACATCTTAGGTTCGACTGATGTGCCTTATGGTGATGAAGTGTATAGTTTCAAAGGTCCATTCAAGAAAATTTCGATGTTTGATGCGATTCTTGAACATAACCCAACGTTCACTGCTGAAAATGTATCTGACCGTGAGTTTCTTGCAAACTTCGTTAAAAATGAACTGAAAGAGCAAGTAAAACCTGGTTTTGGTTTAGGCAAACTTCAAACCATCGTATTTGAAGAAACTGTTGAAACAAAACTTCGTCAACCGACATTCATCACAGAATATCCAGCGGAAACTTCACCATTAGCACGTCGTAATGATGAAAATCCACATATTACTGATCGTTTTGAATTCTTCATCGGTGGTCGTGAATTGGCAAATGGTTTCTCAGAGTTAAATGATCCGATTGACCAAGCTGAACGTTTCCAAGCCCAAGTTGCTGAAAAAGATGCGGGTGACGATGAAGCAATGCATTACGATGCAGACTTTATTGAAGCATTGGAATACGGCTTACCTCCTACAGCGGGTGAGGGTATCGGTATTGACCGTTTGGTGATGTTGTTTGCGAATGCTGCAAGTATCCGTGAAGTGATCTTATTCCCTCATATGCGTCATAAAAACTAATTTAGTTTTTGAAATAAAAAACCCGCTTAATGCGGGTTTTTTATTTTGTATTTTTATTGAACATCTTTACCTAAATGATGAAAAAAATAAAAGGAGATACAGTTTCACCCTTGAATAAATGAGTTGAAAAATCTAAGGTGGGCTGTGAATTAAACTTGAGAAAAAGAGCATGTATTTAAGAAAGTCACTCTATGCTGCTGTACTGTTTGGATTATCAGTTCCTGTTTTTGCTCAAGGGATTGTATTAAATAATGAAGAGTTACGCGCAGATTTGAATTGGTTGAATCAGCAAGGCGTTATTCAAATTAGTACCTCAACATGGCCAATGAGTGGAGATGAAATACAGCGAGCGTTAACTTCTGCAAAAGTGATGACACCTGCACAACAAAAAGTATTACAAAGTATTCAAAATAAATTGACTGCCGAAAATGCATTATTAAAAGCAGAATTGTTTGCAGAGTCAGATAAAAATAATTTACCGCAAAATTTTGGTGATCATCAAAAAGCGCAATATCAAGGTGCATTTGAACTCAACGTTGGTGGTGAAAATTGGGATGGTCGTTTACGTGTAAATGCTGAAGATAAACAGCAAATTAATAATGATCAAGATGTAAATGTGGAAGGCTCATACATTGCCGGGAAGCTTTGGAACCAATGGTTAATTGCAGGTCAGATTCAGACTTATTGGGGGCCTGGTCATGACGGTAGTTTAATCCGTGGTGATGCGAGTCGTCCTGTGTACGGTGTTACTGCACAGCGTGCACAACAGAATGCTTTTGAAACACCATGGCTATCATGGATCGGCCCTTGGCAGTATCAAGCTTTTGCTGGACAGTTAGATGATTATTCTGCTATCCCAGATGCAAAACTCATTGGACTTCGACTAACTGCACAACCTACTCCATATTTGGAATTGGGAGCATCACGTTCTATACAATGGGGTGGCGAAGGTCGTCCCGAAAGTTTTAGTTCACTTTGGGATGCCTTTATTGGTAATAAAGATAATGGTGGAACAGGTGAGGCTGATCCATCAAATCAAGTCGCGGGTTTTGATGCGCGTTTGAATTTACAACCACTTGTGCAAGTTCCAGTTAGTCTTTACGGCCAATATATTGGTGAAGATGAAGCAGGTGGTTTACCGGCAAAAAGCATGTATCTTGCAGGTGTTGATTATTCTTCAAGTGTAAATAATATGCCTTATCAACTGTATACTGAATGGGTTGATACTCGAACTAATGGTGATGCCAAAGGCATTTCATACAATCACTCTATTTACACAGATGGATACTATCAACATGGCTACCCACTTGGTCATGCATTAGGTGGTGATGCTCAAATGGTTTCAGTAGGTGGGAATATACATATTGATCCATTAAATCGTCTAAATGGTCGTGTACTTTTTGCAAAAGTTTCTGAAACAGAACGTGCTGCTTTGAACAATGCAGCATTTCCAGAAAAAGATGAATTGAAAGCTCTAGACTTAACTTGGACACATTATTTACGTCCAGATATGCCTTTAAAAATTAATGGTTGGGTGAGTGACTCGGATTTAAATGGTAATGATGGTGGAGCGTCAATTGGAATTGAACTACCATTAGATAAACGTTTATTTCATTACTAATTTATATTTGTTTTTAAAATGATGTATTAATTGAAAAGTCCGCTTATAGCGGACTTTTTTCTATTGGTAATTGTCAATTTTTAGACAAAAAAATACGCAATGATTGGGGTGTTCACTGCGTATAACAACGAATCTGCTTTCACAGGTTCGGTAAAGGAGAAATGTTATGAATTTAGGTATTCCTAAAACATAAGTAGATAATAGAGTGAACGGTCAGTCATTTCATTGGTGTTCACGTTAAGTGATGTTACCTAACGTTAAAACTAAGGAGATTTTGTGAATACCTTCACAAAAAGTGCCTGTAAAAAAAAGCCTTTCATAATGGAAAGGCTTAATTTTACGGAATTTTTTTAAATTTAGAAGTGGAACACACCCAGTCCAGATTTAATTTCATCTAACGTTTGTTGGGTAATATCACGGCATTTATCGGTACCGGTTTTTAAAATATCCATGATGTAGTCAGGATCTTTTTGCAATTCTAAACGGCGTTCACGGATCGGGCCGATGAGCTCTTTTAGCACACCCTCAAGACGCTTTTTCACAGTACCATCGCCTAGACCGCCACGACGATAGTGTTCTTTTAATTCTGCAACAGCTTCTTTATCTGGATCGAATGCATCAAGGTAAGTAAATACGACGTTACCTTCAACTTGACCTGGATCTTCAATGCGTAAATGATTTGGATCGGTATACATTGCATTAACAGCTTTCTTGATATCTTTATCAGTCGCGTCAAGCACAATGGTATTGCCCAAAGATTTAGACATTTTTGCTTTACCATCAAAACCTGGTAAACGACCTACATTAGAGAGTAAAGCTTTACATTCAGGAAGTACGTCACGACCAATTTGACGGTTTAAACGACGAACAATTTCATTGGTTTGTTCAATCATTGGAATTTGGTCTTCGCCCACTGGAACGACAGATGCTTTAAACGCTGTAATATCGGCAGCTTGAGCCACTGGGTAGCATAAGAAACCTGCAGGAATGTCACGCTCAAATCCACGCATTTGAATCTCAGATTTGATGGTTGGATTACGCTCTAAGCGAGAAACCGTCACAAAGTTCAAATATAACATGGTCAATTCATTCAATGCTGGTAAGCATGATTGAACGCAAATCGTGGTTTTAGTTGGGTCAATTCCTACAGCAAGATAATCGGTTGCGACTTCAATAATATTGCGACGAACTTTTTCGAAGTTATCGGCATTATCAGTTAAGGCTTGAGCATCAGCTAAAAGGAGATGTTGATGATGCGAATCTTGTAAACCTACACGTGAACGTAAAGAACCTACAAAATGACCTAAATGTAATTGTCCAGTCGGACGGTCGCCAGTCAAAATCACTGGACGATTATCTTGAGTACTCATTATCTGTTCCAAAGTGGTAGTCAAAGCTACGGCTGATTTTCAAAGAATGTCACCATTGTACGGCATTCTATTTTTGATTGTTACTGACACAGCACAATTGACTGAAAAATGGGTGAATATTTTGTTAATTATTAAAAAACTAAATACAATTTTAGCGTTAAATGGAATTAGAATATTAAAAAATGCCTAAAGGATAAAAATAATGGCGAGTAGCTTATTAATCTTACTTGATGATATTGCAACTGTGCTGGATGACGTTGCTGTCATGAGTAAGATGGCAGCCAAAAAAACAGCGGGTGTCCTTGGAGATGATTTAGCACTGAATGCGCAACAAGTCAGTGGTGTCCGTTCGGATCGTGAACTTCCAGTTGTTTGGTCTGTGGCCAAGGGTTCTTTTGTTAATAAATTAATTTTAGTTCCGGCTGCTTTATTGATCAGTGTGGTTGCACCTTGGCTGATTACACCGCTTTTGATGATTGGTGGTTTGTTCTTATGCTATGAGGGTGTGGAAAAAGTCCTGCATAGTTTGCATCATAAAAAAGCCAAAACAGAAGAAGTTGCTCGTGAAGAGATGACCCATATTGAAACAGATTTGGTGACTTTTGAAAAAGAAAAAGTCAAAGGTGCCATTCGGACCGATTTTATTTTATCTGCTGAAATTGTGGTGATTTCATTGGGTACGGTTGCAACTGCGGCATTTGGGACCAAGGTCATGGTGCTTTCGGTGATTGCAATTTTAATGACCGTTGGTGTTTATGGTTTTGTCGCGATGATTGTCAAAATTGATGACTTAGGGCTTTATCTCACTCAACAAGCATCACAATTGAAAAAGACCGTTGGACAAGGTTTGTTAGCATTTGCACCTAAGTTGATGAAGACATTGACCATTGTCGGTACGATTGCCATGTTTTTAGTGGGTGGTGGCATCATTACCCATGGTGTACCTTTGCTACACCATTTTATTGAAGGCTCTGTAGATTATGCAGAACATATTCCTACAGTCGGCAGTATTGTGGGTGCATTAACACCGACTTTAATCAATTTAGTGACAGGTTTTATTGCAGGTTTAATCGTGCTGTGTGTCGTATCTTTAGTTCAAAAAGTATGGCCGAAGTCGCAAAAGGATTAATCTGTAAACGCACGGATATCAACTATTTTATATAAGGAAGATCACTATGCGCTGGAAAGGTCGAAGAGTTAGTTCAAACGTAGAAGACCGTCGCGGTGGTGGCGGTGCAAAAGCGGGTGGGATCAGTATTCTCGGTTTGGTTGTGGCATTTGTTGCGTGGAAATTTTTTGGTGTCGATCCGCAGCAAGCTTATCAGGCGACCAAACAAGTGACTTCACAGGGTCAAACGGCTGAAGTCAAAGGTCTGGATAATCCAACACCTGAACAACAAGAAGCGATGGATTTTGTTGGAACGGTTTTGGCTGATACGGAAGATACATGGACTAAAGTCTTCCAAGAACAGTTAAATGCCCAGTATAAACCGCCTAAATTGGTCATGTTTAATGGTGTGGTCAACTCGGGTTGTGGTACAGCACAAGCGGCAATGGGGCCGTTTTATTGCCCAGCAGATCAGAAGGTCTATATTGATACTGCATTCTTTAAAGATATGCGTACGCAAATGGGCATCACGGGTGAACAAAATCAAACGGAATTGAGCCGTCAAGATCAGGCGGGTGATTTTGCGCAAGCCTATGTGGTTGCCCATGAAGTTGGACATCATATCCAAACGATTTTGGGCATTTCTGAGCAAGTTCAGCAGGCCCGTGCACAAGCGTCTAAAGCTGAAGGTAATCGTTATTCGGTCATGCAAGAACTACAAGCAGACTGTTTTGCGGGTATTTGGGCCCATCATAATCAACAGCGTACCCAATTTTTAGAGCAGGGTGATGTAGAAGAAGCGATGGATGCAGCGCATAAGATTGGTGATGACTATTTACAGAAAAGTGCAACAGGGCAAGTGGTCCCAGATAGCTTCACGCACGGCACCAGTGAACAACGTATGAAATGGTTCCAGACAGGGTTGAAATCAGGCAATATTAATAGCTGTGATACCTTTAATCAAGCCATTTAAAACAAAAAAGAGGATGCAAAACATCCTCTTTTTTTCATTGAAAAATAGATTGAAGCTTATTTGTTGAGAAATGATCTAAAGTTTCGAACAATACGATAGCTGACATACAATGCGGCAAATGCAAATAAAGCTACGCCAAAAACAGTATATTTAAGGCCTGAAATATCGTTTTGATAGAACTGTTTTAACTGGGCATCGCTATAGCGTAATTGTTTTTTTTGTCCAGTGCGGCTATTGGTGAAACTCACATTTTGGATATATTGAAATTGTCCGATTTTCAGTAAATCGAGGTGTTGAATTTGTCGGGTGTGTTGCTGATTAAATTCATCGAGACAAATATCTTGTGCATAGTTTTCACAATTCAGTTTGGCAAGATAACCATTATTCGCCAGCATGATAAATATCGCACGATCGGGTGATTCATTATTGGAGACCAAAACCAATTGTTCTTTGGGTGTTGAATCCAGTGAGATCGTTTTTGCCTGACTAAAATAGTGCTCAGCACGTAAAATTTCCTGTGTCTTACTATAGCAAGTGAGGATCAGGGCCGCCGTAATGATAAAGATCACCGCAGCAAAAAAGAGTCGAAAAACAGTTTTAATAGTCTGATGCATAGGAGAAATCATGTAGATGATGAAAATGCATAAAATTTATGCAGGCTTGCTATGTTAAATGATCTTGATAAAAGATGTGAAAAAAACTGAATTGATACACGGAATTTAGATAAAATTCGTTAGAATATTTTATTTTTAAATACTAAATAATTTGGTATTTATTTTCAAAATACCTATATCTCACTCTGTAGGCGACACAGCACCAAAATTGGGAACGAAATGGGAAATTATTTTTTTCTACAGGTTTTTACCGTTATTTTTGCACTTTCGATTGCAACCACGATTTTTAATAAACGTATCTTGGGCTTTCCACAAGCCATAGGTGTTCCCATTGTTTCTGCAATTTTTGTCTTTATTTTGCAATGGGGCGCAAGTTTGCTCAATGGCAATCAATTTGTGACGATTAATTTACACAATATTGAAGAGGCAGTTCGTCATATCGACTTTTATGACTTTTTAATTAATGGCGTGATTTGTTTTATTTTGACCTCATCTGCCTTGAAATTTAAAGTTTCCGATTTACGTTTGCATTGGAAGCCGATCAGTATTTTGGCCAGTATTGCCTTGGTGCTTTGTGCGGTGTTTTTTGGTGTTGCTTTATATGGTTATCAGTTCTTAATTGGTCATCATGTTGATTTATTGGTGTTGTTATTATTAGGCGCTGCTTTAGGTGCGACTGACCCAATTGGGGTTAAAGGTGTATTAAGTTCTGTACGTGCGCCACATCATTTGATGGTGAAATTAGAAGGCGAATCGCTCTTTAATGATGCCATGTGTATTGCCGTGTTTATGACCTTACTCAATGTTTTGCAAGGTGAACATTTTACCGTCATTGGTACGCTTGAAACACTGTTATATGAAATTGTTGTCGCAGTCATCATTGGTTGGGCATTTGGTTTAGGAATATTACGTTTACTCCGTGGTAAACATGAAATGGAATCCTTGATTTTAACCACAGCGTTGTTGGCAAGTGGTTCTTATCTAGTCGCTTTATTCGCACATGCATCTGCACCAATCGCATGTGTTATTGGTGGTTTGATCGTTGGGAATAAATGGAAAGAAATTCTTCAAGAGCGAGAAATCAGGGAAGTGAATCATTTCTGGCATACCGTGGAAGGAATCATCAATTCCTTTTTATTTACCCTGATCGGTCTTGAGTTATTTATCTTAGATTTAAGTATCAGCTTGATTTTAGGCGGCATGGTGGCGTTTATTATTTTGCATGCATCGCGTTTTGCAGCAAACTATTTATCTTTCGCATTTTTCCCGAGTTTCCGTAAAAAAAGCTATAACGGTAGTCTTGCGATTTTATCCTGGGGAGGGGTTCGTGGAGGCATTTCATTGGCTTTGATCCTCGCTGTTGCCAATATTCCTGAACTTAGTGAATACAGTAGTATTTTGATTGGATATACATTTATTGCGGTATTAATGTCGGGGCTCGTGTGTGGTCTAGGTTTACCTGCTGTGATGAATGCTTTTTATTACAATCCGAATGAAGAAACCAAAGGCTTTAAAGGTTGGTACCAAAGAATGTGCCATAAAATGAATAAAAAGGGCTTCCAATATATTGTGGGTGAAGATATCCATGGTAATGAAACCATTACGGTTTATAACCCAGAAGCGTTAATAGATACCAAAGCGGATGATGGTGTTGCTGCTGTACATAACCCAGAAAAAGTGCAAGAAGTTCGTCGTTTGGAGAACCCTGAAAACTTCTAAAACTGTTTTGTTTGACTTAAAAAAGGAAATGCTTGAGCATTTCCTTTTTTTATTTATAGTTATGTTTCATCATGGTACATCAAAATGGGGGGAAATTATGACTGGTCATTCATTGGTATTATTGTGACTTACATCACATAAATAAGTGTTTGTTATTACTTGCATAAAGATGGATCTAAAATCTAAATGTATTGATAAAAATATTAAAATATTAAAATATTAAAATATTCAAACAATTATGCAAAAAAATACACAAAGCATGATATAACGCACACAATTAAAAAAATTGGTTTTAATAAGCCTCTTTCATAAATCAAAAAACGAACAGTCTCTTGCTGATTATTTGTACCGAAGAATTTTAAATATTCATGCATAATCTGCGGATGAAATATATCGATTCAAAGAAGCTTTCTGAAACACAATTTAAGCGATACACCGGCATATCATGGTCAACCTTTGATTTAATGGTTGAACAACTGAAAATGCATGTTCCTGCTAAAGGTAGACCAACTAAATTGAGCATAGAAGATCAAATCCTTCTGTGCTTAAGTTATTGGCGTGAATACCGAACCTTGTTCCATGTTGCAACAAGTTATGGTGTGTCAGAGCCGACTGCTTCAAGAATTGTCCGTCATGTAGAGGACTGCCTGATCAAGTCCAATTTATTTAATTTACCGAAGCATTTGCCTGAGGGCGAAGGCATCGACTGGAACGTGGTGATTGTTGATGCCACAGAAATTCCAATACAAAGACCTAAAAAAACAGAAGAAAAGCTATAGTGGCAAAAAGAAGGCACATACTTTCAAAGTTCAGGCCATCATTCATTATAGAACTCAGCAAATTATGAGTTTATGCACTGATCGTGGTGCTGTACATGATTTCGAACTCTTCAAACGAAACTTACATCAGATTCCGGCAGGTGCCTTTATCCTTGCAGATAAAGGCTATCAAGGGATTTACGCAGTGTATCCAAATAGCTTGTTGCCATTAAAAGCAAAAAAGCGCTGTAAATTGGATCCTGAACTAAAAATCTATAATCAAGAAATCAACAAAAGAAGAATTGGGGTTGGGCATGTATTTGGTAGTTTAAAAACTTTCAAAATCCTTGCCGAGCGATATCGTAATCGAGGAAAAAGACTGGGCTTAAGATTCAATTTAATTGCGGGAATCTATAATTTAGAGCTGAGCAAAAAATGAATTATGAAAGAAGTCTAATGATTTGTAATTAAAGAAATTATTAATCACCAATAACTCATTACAAAACCAAAAAAACATAAAAACGGCCCTAATGTAAATAAATGAGGTTTTACCTATGTCGTAAATTTCTGTCATTTCTAAAGAAAGTCATAAAGTTTTGTATCAAGTTGAATCCAATCAAGTTGGGCTTATCAAAAATTCTGTCATCGTACTCAAAATCCGGAAAGAGGATGTTACTTCAATTACAAAGAATGGTGCTGACGTAATAATCACCTTAAAAAAATGGGGAAGTGATTACTGTACAAAACTATTTTAGTGAGGCGACACCAGACAATAGTTTGGTATTTGAGGGTGAAGACGGTACATGGTATTGGGCAAAATTTACAACAGCCAATGGTGATATTGCGGATGTTATTCAGTACCAACCTTTAGATGAAATTGAACCGCTACTCTTTAACGATTCTTTGACAGGTGTAATTTTACCTTGGATTGCGGGAGCAGCCGGTGCTGGTTTATTGGGTGCGGCTATTGGTGGTGGATCTGATTCATCTGGTGGTTCTAAGGATACGACTAAACCTGACGCGTCTAAAGATGTGGTGATCACCGATGATGGTGAGCACGTCACAGGTGAAGGTGAGCCGGGTACAACGGTAGAAGTAAAAGATCAAGATGGCAAAGTCATTGGCGCAGGCACAGTGGATTTATCAGGGAATTTTGATGTTGAATTTAAAAATTAATTAACCAAGGGTGAAACCATTGAAGTCACTGTGATAGATAAAGTAGGCAATGATCAATTCAACACCAAAGCGGGCATTGATACGGTTATTTATAAAGTATTGGATCAAGCCGATGCAACGGGCGGTAATGGACATGATACTTGGAATGACTTTAATTCGTCTGTAGGCGATAAAGTGAATATCAAAGCCTTGTTACAAGGTCAAAATGTCAATCAGTCGAATATTGATCAGTTTGTTTCGGTTAAATCTGATGGCAAGGGCAACACTGTGATCAGCATTGATCGTGATGGAACAGGATCTAAATTTGGTGATAAAGTTGAATTACTCACTTTGAAAAATACCGATGTGACTTTACAAGATCTAATCGATCACAACCAATTACTGTACTAATCTGTCAAAATTAAGTATTAATCAAAGAGAACCTTCGGGTTCTCTTTTTTATGCGGCTCAAAGGAGATCAGATGAAGCAGAGTGATGAATTGGCAACGCAAATTTTGTCGGTCATTCAATTGATACCGCAGGCGAAGATTGCCACTTACGGACAAATTGCCAAATTAGCGGGTTTACCGAAGCATGCACGACTGGTTGGCTATGTACTCAAGCATCTAGATGCAACATCAACGATCCCATGGCATCGGGTGGTCAATGCGCAAGGAAAAATCAGCACGCAGCGTTGCAATGAAAAAGGTGAAAATATCCAGCAATTGAAATTGGCAGCTGAAAATGTCTTTGTGGTGAGTGGACGCATCTCATTGAAACAATATCAATGGTTACCCTAAAAAATCCTTGCCTTAAACTTAGCGTTTTTTATATTGATGACGCAGTCAATAAAAAAGCCCTCTAGGATCAGAAGGCTTTTTATTTCACGCTATAAATCTAATGGCTTATTTGCGCACAACCAAAACAGGAATGTCTGAAGCACCCAGTACACTTTGAGCTACGCTGCCCAAGAAGAATTTTTTGATCCCTGTACGGCCATGTGAACCAATGATAATCAAGTCCGCATGTGTTTCTTCTGCAGCTTTAACCAGTTCAGTATGCACCACTTGACCTTCAAGTAAGCGAGTTTCAACAGTGACACCTTCAGTTGAAAATTTCGCTTTTGCTTCTTCAAGTGTATTTAAAATCGATGCACGAGCACGTTCAATTAAATCATTGGTTTGTGTTGCTGAAATATACTCTGCAGCAATATATGGATCGAGCGTCAGTACTTGAACCACAGTAATTTTACTGCCAAAAGTTTTTGCAAACTCGACAGCTTTAGCCACCGCAGCATAAGAAGTTTCTGAACCGTCCACTGGAACTAAAATATTATTTAAAGCCATCTTATTTCTCCTTATCTGATCAATTGAATTTGGATGGAAAAACCTGAAAAAAAGTGCTACTTACATTGATCATAGTTTCATCATACGCTTTTTTATTTGGGAATAAAACCAAGTAAATTCATAAGGATATTGCGAAATTTGCAATAAAAATATTGCAAAAATATAGACTTGTTTTCACCTCGCTTAGCGATAGCAAAAATGTTCAATAATGTAAGCAGCTATGTCTAGATTGTAAGACAATTTGGTGCTGAAAAAATTGAGCCTAGATAATTCATCCATCAGTGGACATGGTTTCAATCACACCGTTTCTCTTGCTCTGTCAGGGTAATATGCAACGCTTGTTGCTCAAGCAAGCTTAATTTATGCAACGCATCTTCAGGGAAAATCTGTTTTTGCAGGCGTTGAATTTGTCGCGCTGATAAATGCTGATTGGCACAATACATCGCAGCTTCATTAGCGCGCGCAACACTGACTAATTTCTCCTGATCATTGAAGTCGAGACGAATGATTGATTGCTGTGCTCGGCTAAGTTGAGCCATGCTGCGCTTTTGTTGCATGCTCAATAAAGGCTGTTTATTAATCCAAGTCGCCACATCACGTCGCACACCATTATAGTCAACAAAAATAGGTGAGACGATTTGGCAGCCCGTTAAGGTCATGACGGCAAGGCTGAGGGTCAGACAGGCTTTTTTTATCGAATTGAATTGCATGATAAAACTCTAATTTTTAATCAAAAAATATAGTAAATAGGGCTAAAAATAGCATAATTTGCTTAAATAGTAACATCTTGAACTTTGCTTGTTTAAACTCTGAACAATTGCAAACAAAAATGCTTGACGATAATGTATGAAATCTAGATAATGCCACCACAGTTTACGGCTATGTAGCTCAGTTGGTTAGAGCACCGCACTCATAATGCGGGGGTCACAAGTTCAAGTCTCGTCATAGCCACCATTTTTATAGACCAAGCTCTCAGCTTGGTCTCTTTTTTTGTGCCTTGAAAAAGTCAAATAGATTCAGATAATTACAGCACTAATAAAATGATCTATTTACGATGTTTATGTGGAAATAAAAGACAACTCAAATCTTTAACTGCATTATTTTATGACCTGACTTTTGAAATATACTTCTCAATTATTTTTTATTTTTACTGCTGCGTATTTTACGCCTATAAAAAAGCCCAGTTCTATAACTGGGCTTTTTTTAATTTAAATCGAGTAATTAGATACCCGGTTTCCAACCATTCACGATCGGGTAGCGACGTTCACGGCTAAATGCACGTGAGCTGATACGTGGACCGATCGCGCCTTGGCGACGTTTGTATTCGTTTAGATCAACCAAACGGATGACTTTTTTCACGATTTCAGCATCAAAACCTTTGGCAATGATGTCATCTTGACTCATGTCTTCTTCGATATACGCATACAAGATGGCATCTAATACTTCGTATTCAGGTAATGAGTCTTGGTCTTTCTGATCTGGACGAAGTTCCGCAGAAGGTGGACGAGTAATTACACGTTCAGGAATCACCGGTGTTTCTGAAATGCTGTTACGGTATTTTGCTAGTTCAAATACAATCGTTTTATAGACGTCTTTCAGAACGGCAAAGCCACCGACCATGTCACCGTACAATGTACAGTAACCAACAGATAATTCAGACTTGTTCCCTGTAGAAAGGACTAAATTGCCAAACTTGTTCGATAAGGCCATTAGCAACGTACCACGAGAACGCGCTTGTAGGTTTTCTTCAGTCGCATCAGTCGGTGCAGCGCCAAAGAAAGGGAATAAGGTTTGCATAAAGCCATTCACAATTGGATTGATTTCGGCAATACCAAAAGTTACGCCCATATTCTTGGCTTGTTCAGCCGCATCTTCAACACTGATTTGTGCAGTATAAGTATATGGCATCATGACCGCTTGAACTTTATCTGCACCAATCGCATCGGCAGCAATCGCTAAAGTTAATGCTGAGTCAATACCACCAGATAGACCTAAAATCACGCCAGGGAAGCCTGAACGTTGTACGTAGTCACGGGTTGCGATCACAAGGCTTTGGTAGATTTCAGCCATGGTATTTAATACAGGCGTGATTGCACCTGTTTTAAAGGCTTTTTGTTCAGCATCGTATTCTGCGATATATAGATCTTCAACAAAACTCGGTGCTTGCAATGTAACTTCACCTGAATTGTTCATCACAAAGCTTGTGCCATCAAAGACAAGGTCATCTTGACCGCCGACTTGGTTACAGTAAACCAGATTGATGTTCAATTGTTTGGTCAATGCAGCCATGGTTTCAATGCGATGCTGTGGTTTACCAACTTCATAAGGTGAAGCATTTAGAACCAAAGCAGTTTCAACATTTAACTGAGCAAGCTGTTGAACAGTTGGTAATGCCCAAACATCTTCGCAAATCAATACACCAAACTTATGACCTAAATATTCAAAGACAAGGTGTTGATGACCCTCACTGAAATAACGTTTTTCATCAAAAACGCTATAGTTTGGAAGATTTTGTTTATTGTAAATCCCGAGAACTTGACCATTTTTCATGACAGCAGCAGAGTTATAGCGCTGACCATCTTCAGTTTGATTTACAAAACCAAAGACTAAAACGATGTCCTTAATGCTTGCTAATTGTTCAAAAGCTTGCTGTGTACGTTTATTTAAACTTGGACGTAATAATAAATCTTCAGCAGGATAACCAACTGTAGAAAGTTCCGGAAAAACAATAATATCTGCATTCTGTTCTTTTGCAGCATTGGCTTGTTGAAGCATTTTTGCTGCGTTTGATTCTAGATTACCAATATGCGGAGAGAACTGAGCAAGTGCAATTTTAAAACTATTCATTCCAACTAAATCCTATTCCTATAGGTGAATACACTTAACACACTGATTTGTATTATTGTGATTATTCAGCGAGTGTATTTAGATACGAAAAATACTGCCGAAAGGCGAAAACAAAACACCATCAACGTATGATAATTCACTTGTTTTGATGCAAAGCAAAAAAATAATGTGAACCTATTTTATCTGAATTTAAGCGAGATACTAGAGGTATTCATAGCTTTTAAAAGCCTAGCTGAGCTTATGTGCCATAAAGTAAATATTAATGCTGTTTTTTTGTACTTAAAATAGCGTCAATGGCCAAGCACTAGTGTGAAATAGAATGATCAGGCGATATTTAATTTTATCTATAAATATTCGTCAAAGAGCATTGACGCTTTACAGCTCAATTTGATGAACAAGTTCTGGATATAAAATAATATTTTTAATTCGCTTTAAATAGATGTCACGAGCAATGTCACCTTGTTGCTCAATGTTGTAGTCAAAAAATGCCTTGTGTGGTTTGAGGGTATAGCGGTAAGGATTATATTTTTTAAAACTGAAGAAATACGCCATCTGTAAAACAGCACCCCGACCCAAAACATTGATCTGTTGCTGGTATTGATAAACATGGGCCATCTCATGAATAAACAGGGCACGATATCCTAAAGACGCTTTGGCATAGTCCGCTTTAAACAGTAAATTTCGTGCATGGATATACCCCTGAGGCGCCATGACCACATGCGCAGATTGCCAAGGCAAAAAAGGGTGATTCATCACTTTCACTCGTTCATATTGAATCAAATCCCCAAACACACTCTGACACATGGATATTTCACCTGCCGTGAGGGATCGATATTTAAAACCTTCAAGTTTTAACAGTCGGATGAGTGTAGGAAAGAAGGGCAACATGATGAAAAGTTTCTAGAGTTCCAAAGGGATGTGTAGTTTTACTATAACCTGAAAATACAATATCACGCTGTTGCGCTGTATTTAAAAAGCCATATTTTTGCATCTCCTACAGCGAAAAATCGGTTAGGGCGTTACAATTTAGTTTTAGGTCAAACAGATAATCAGATGCAAGCACGGATCAATACTTTAATTTCTGAAATCAGCAAAAATATGTATGAACGTGAGCAGATTATTGCTTTGAGTTTGCTGGCTGGTGTTGCGGGCATGAATACCTTTTTATATGGTTTGCCCGGTACAGCAAAAAGTTTGATTTCACGTCGAATCGCCTCTGCTTTTGAAGTCCATGACTATTTTGAATATTTGATGAATCGTTTCAGTACGCCGGAAGAAATTTTTGGTCCAGTATCGATTAAAGCCTTAAAAGAAGATCAATATATTCGTAAAACAGAACATTATTTACCACGAGCAGATTTTGCTTTTTTAGATGAAATTTGGAAAGCCAGTCCAGCGATTTTAAATACTTTACTGACCTTGGTGAATGAGCGGAGTTTTAAAAATGGTGACATTGTCCAAAAAGTTCCATTGAATGTTTTGGTTAGTGCATCGAATGAAATTCCCGAATCAAATCAAGGTCTAGATGCATTGTATGATCGTTTTATTTTGCGTTTAGAAGTGCCGCCGATTGCTGTTGCAGAAAACTTTCATGCTCTATTACAGGCCAAGCCGAGTCAAGTCAGTGTTGAAGTCGATGCAACTTTAAAAATAACAAAAGCAGAGTTACAAGATTGGCGGGAACAGATTTATCAGGTGGAATTACCCGAATCGATTTTAAATCTGTTTGATCAACTTAAAAATCGACTCAATCATAACTTTGAAGATCACGTGGTCTATGTCTCTGACCGTCGTTGGCAACGTGTGGCTTATTTAGTCAAAGCCTGTGCATTTTTAAATGATCGTCCATCAGTGATTTTGAGTGATCTATTAATTTTAAAACATTGCTTATGGAATCAGCCTGAAGACATCGCCTTTGTTTCACAGCAGATAGATGAAGTATTGGCTGAAAATGGCTTAAATTACGGTTTGCAATTCGAACAGCATGTGGCAGAGAAGGATGCACTTGAACAGCGGGTGCTCAATCATTTTTATTATACCGATGATGTGTATGAGAGTTATTTAATTCATGGCACTGACTACTTACGTGCAGTGACCAATCTAGATCGACACTATAAAGATAAATTGTTGTATCTCGAACTGGATAAAATGGATACGAAAAAGGACTTCTTTGCCTTAGATGATACCGGTGAAGAAGTGCGTGGCATCGTATGTAATTTTAATGGTTCAAGAGTGTGTACGTTAAAAGGTGGCTATTACGGTTTAGAAGAAGTGGTGACGCCGTATATAAAACATACCAAAGGTAGTCCACGCAGCTCTCTTTCAGCACAAAGCCAATATGAGCTGTTACACGAAGTTCAACAGCTCAAAGCACAGTTTCAAACAGAATTGGAACTGTTAACGGAACGATTTAACAGTCAAAAACATCAGTTTAAATCGGTCTTTGTCACTGAACAGGATATTCAACATTTGATTCAATCTATTGAGCAGCAATTGGCAAGATATCAATTGCAGTTGCAAGATTGTGAGCGTCTGGAACAGTTATGTCGCAATTAAAACTGACACGACAACAAACCCAATCAGCACTCGATGAATTAAGTTCGCAGCTTTATGATGAATTAAAACAATCCAGCTTAAAACATTGGTTGGATGATCATAAAGTGGCAAAAAAGCTCGATCAAAAAATTCAGGAATGGGCCTTTCAGGCAAAGTCGAGTTTAGATCAGCAGCATCCCTATGCATTGGTGCAGCAGCAATTGGAACATTGGCTTGCGTTAAAGCATTGGGAACAGGGTGATTTTGTTCAATTTCACACTGAATATGCCGCCTTCATGCAAACCTTGGGGATTCCTGAATTCACTGAAATGTGGCAACAGAGCCAACAGTCGTTGCTGACCGAGCAGCAGCGTCAATTACAAATAGAGCTATTCAAAGGCAAGTGGCAGCGCAAATTGACCGAAGCCATTGCGCATTGGGAGTTTGAACAGCTCCGTTTACAGCGCGATGCCTTTTTAGATGAAATCAAAGATTTTCTCGCGACATTGTCGAAAATGGTCAAGCACCATGACAGTGTCGGGTTTGAAACAGGGATTTTTCTGGACTATTCCAAAGGACAATTAACAGAACACGATGTACAAAACTTTGAGCAATGGGCCAATTATCTCGAGCAAGATCGGGCGCTTAAACGTCTATGCCAAATGATCGGAAGCGCACAGCCGAATATGCCACGTAAGCGGATTTCTGCTCTGTTAGAACAAGAACCACAGCAGCTTATTCACACCCCGATGGCACAAGAGGAAATTACTGGAATTAAATTGGCACAAGAACTCTGTATGGCTTTACCTAGCGAGTTGGCGCTGTTAGCCGATCCAGACTTGCAGGTTTTATTTGATTTGAAATATTTAGAATCTAATCTGATGAGTTTTAATCGACAAGGTCAGCAACAGGGACGGGTGATCGAAGACCCACGCCATACACAGCGTCGAGTCGGACAAAAAGGCCCGATGATTGTCTGCTTAGATACCAGTGGCTCAATGAATGGGCAACCTGAACTGATTTCCAAAGCGATTTGTTTGTATTTATCTATTCGAGCGTTAAAAGAAAAGCGAGCGATGTATTTGGTAAATTTCTCGACCAATTTAACCGCGCTGAATTTACAGCGTAACAGCGCTTTGGATGATGTCATTCACTTTTTAGGGCAGTCATTTCATGGGGGAACCGATATTATCCCTGCGATGAATCATGCCGTGGACATGCTGAAACAACCGAATTTTGTACATGCCGATGTGGTGGTGATTTCCGACTTTATAATGGGTCAACTGACTGAAGAACTCATGCAAGAGATCACACATTTTAAGCAGCACGGCAATGGATTCTATGCTGTGGCTATCGGTAATTTTAAACTGGATCATTTAGACGACAGCCTGTTTGATCATCAATGGGTCTATCAATCTGCGACCGGTGAAGTGCAAAAAATCTAATAATCATCACTCACTCAAAATACGCCATGACCTTTAATGACAAGCTTTTGAGCCATACAACACCGATGTTTTAAAGATTGTCTGACAAAGAAAATATTTGAGCATTTTTGCAAATCGAGAGGTCGGTTTTGCTAATGGCCTAGTGATCTATCTCACTTAATTTGATCCTCAATCTATGTGTTTTTACTTCAATCGACATGAAGTCAATGAACGGTAAACACCCAAATTGAGAGCAAAATCATGAGCGCTTTTCAACCGATAAAAAAAACGTTAGCACGCGTATTTGCAGGCCCTGTCTTTGACCCAACAAAACAGTCTGCCGTTGTTCCTATTCGTCATATGAAATTTGATTTTGAACCAGAAAAAATTGATCCAAAATTTTATATGAATGCAGAATTGGCCAGTGCCTATTTTGCATCTTTATCTATTTTCTTAACCCGTGGCGAAGATTTGGTGATTGATACTGCTCGATATCATCGCGACTTTATTCAAGATCCTGTATTAAGACAACGTGTCACGTCGTTGATTGGGCAAGAGGCTATTCATTCACGTATGCATGAAGAAATGAATGAAGCGTATCGCGCAAGAAATCTGCCTGTGCAATTTTTTAGAAAATTAGAACACTACGTCTTTGCCTATGGTTTTGAACGTATGCCACAGCCAATGAAGTTATCCTCAATGGCAGCAATTGAGCATTTCACCGCAGTGCTTGCGGAATACATGATGAATCATGAAGAAATCTTTTTTAATTCAATAGATGAAAAGCAGCGCGCTATTTGGATGTGGCATATGTTGGAAGAGTCTGAACACAAAGACATTGCCTATGATGTTTATCAAGAATTATCAGGTAATTATGCTTTACGTATTGCTGGCTTTTTCCCTGCATTAATTACCATTTTGGGTTTGATTTCGATAGGCGCTTCGATTGTGCCGTTTTACAGAAAACCGTCGAACTTGATTAGCCTAAGTTATTGGAAAGATGTTCCGCGCAGTTTCCAACTGATTTTTGGGTTAAAAGATGGTGTTTATGGCAGCAGCCTCGGGCATATTTTTGATTATTTACGACCAAGTTTTCACCCAAATGATCATGACACTTCTGCATTTCTTGAATATTACAAAAAGCGTTTGCTGAACCCCGTTGATGGTGTGTTGACACCTTATTTTGTCAAAGAATTTACCCCAGCATTAAAACGATAAAAGGACACAACCATGGGTCTATTTGGAAAAAAGAATAAGCCAAGTGAAAACGCCTACGCGGTGGTTACTGGTGCAGGCAGTGGTATAGGAAGAAGCTTTGCTTTGGAGTTGGCACGTCGTGGTGGAACAGTGGTCTGTGCCGATATTCATCTAGAAGCAGCGCAAGAAACGGTTGATCAAATTCAATCCATGACCTCATCAAATGCTTATGCAGTGCAGTGTGATGTAGGTAAAGCTGAAGAAGTTAAATCGCTGTCAGAGCTAGCCGAGCAGTTGATGGGACATGCTGTGACCTTGGTGATCAACAATGCAGGTGTCGGGTTGGGTGGTAAATTTGATGAGCTGAGTTTAGACGACTGGCAGTGGTGTATGCATGTCAATTTGTGGGGTGTGGTGCATGGCTGCCATTATTTTGTACCCAAGTTGAAACAAAATAAGCAGGGGGGCGCGATTATTAATGTTGCTTCTGCTGCGGCATATACCGCAGCACCCGAAATGACAGCATATAACGTGACGAAGTCGAGTGTGTTGGCATTGTCTGAAACTTTATCGGCAGAGCTCAGATCGGCAAATATCCGTGTGAATGTACTGTGCCCAACCTTGGTGCCGACCAATATCATGAAGAATGGACGCTTGCCCAATCGATATTCAGGCTTAGCTGATCAACTGCTGATGAATCATGCATTTACGACGAGCCACGATGTCGTCGATTTGACATTGAATAATTTAGATGCAGGGAAGTTGTATACCATTCCGCAACCTGATGCCAAATTATTTTGGTGGTTAAAGCGTCTATCCCCGCAAACCTATACCCGCTTATTGGGGGTGGGTTATCCCTTATTTAACAACTATATTAAAAAGTCGGGAGCAAAAGCATGAATATGCCGACACAATTACATGACGAAGATGTAAAAGCATTAGATCAAGAGAAAACTCAAACTAAAAAGGCAACAACGCAAACTAATGCACGTCGTACTGTAACGTCTTCTGCCAAAGCAAAAAAAGCAGTACAAGACCAATCAGAGTCAGAGCCTAGCCTAGAAAAACCAAGCGTAGAAAATCAAGTGCGTGTCTACGATACCATCGTGATTGGTGCGGGGATATCAGGTTTAGCTGCTGCTCATCAAATGAATGAACGGGGTTATACAGATTATGTGGTTTTAGAAAAAGCCAATCGCGTGGGAGGTACATGGCGCGACAACACCTATCCAGGTTGTGGATGTGATGTTCCTTCGGCGTTGTATTCTTTTTCATTTGCGCCGAGTCATAAATGGAGTCATTTATTTGCCAAGCAACCTGAGATTCTGAACTATTTAGAGGATGTGGCAGAGCAGCATGGGCTTTATCGCAACATTCAGTTCAACTGTGAATTGATTGCAGCGGAATGGAATGAGGAATTAAAGCAATGGCAATTGGAGACGAGTAAAGGTAAGTATGCGGCGAGAACGGTAATTTTTTCCACTGGGCCGATTACTGAACCTCAAATTCCAAAAATTAAAGGTATTGAAAGCTTTGAAGGTGAAATGTTCCATTCTGCGCGATGGAACCATGCCTATGACTTAAAAGATAAACGTATTGCGGTGATTGGTACGGGGGCATCTGCGATTCAGTTTATTCCTCAGATTCAACCTATTGCCAAAAATGTGGTGGTGTTTCAACGTACCGCACCATGGGTATTGCCAAAAGCAGATTTTCCACTGAATGACCGTGCGAAAGGCATCATTACCCGCTTTCCAACAGTACAAGAAACTTGGCGCAAAAGTGTGGCCGGTATATTAAATGGTATTAATTTAGGACTACGTAATCCTTCGCTTTTAGAGCCTGTGAATTATTTGGGTCGTCAGTTGTTAAAAACACAAATTCAAGATGCTGAATTACGTGAAAAAGTTACACCAAACTTTTCTATTGGTTGTAAGCGTCTTTTATTTGCCAATAACTATTATCCTGCTTTGCAGCAAGCCAATGTCGAACTTGTACCACATGGTTTAGTTGAAATAGAAGGTAATACTGTTATTGCTGCAAATGGTGAACGTCATGAAGTCGATGTCATTATTTGGGGCACAGGTTTTGAAGTTTCTCATCCGCCGATTGGGCAACGTGTAAAAAATGCCAAAGGGGAGTTATTGTCAGAACTTTGGAAAAACAGTTCTCCTGAAGCGTTTTTGGGTACCAGTATCGCGCAAGTACCTAATGCCTTCTTGGTGCTCGGGCCAAATATTTTGGTTTATGACTCATTCATTGGGATTGCAGAAGCACAGGTTGGGTATATCGTTGAGGCTTTAGTAAAAATGAAACAAGAGAAGATACAGCGGCTTGAAATTAAGCCAAATGTATTGGCCTATCACAATGCAAAAGTGCAGACACATCTACAGACTACAGTCTTTAATAGTGGCGGCTGTAAGAGCTATTACTTAGATGCCAATGGACGTAATTTTGCAGCTTGGCCGTGGTCACTGAAACAGTTAAAGCAGCGTCTAAAACAGGTGGACTTGACAGACTATGAGACGGTTGCTTAGAAAATATTGTTTATTAAAAGTTGCCTAACTCAATAAGCCAAAATAAAGCATCATCAATATTTAAGCCTTTTGTTTACAGCCTAATTTCTACGTGGAATTAGGCTTTTTTATGACGCTATCTAATGAAACAGTGTGAGACTTTCTAGAAAATGGCGATTTAAAATACACTCAGCAATAAACAGCATACTTTATAGTTTGTGATGCATCGTTTTATCTAATGATTGAGTTGGAAAATTCAGTCAGATGGGGCTGTTCAATAGCGCAAAATAATTCTAGCTGCATAAAAAAACCGCCCCAAAGGGACGGTTTTTAGATTCGCACAATTCTTTCGAATTAACGACCTTGGATATCGCGTTGAGTTTCGCCAGTGTAAAGCTGACGAGGACGACCGATTTTGTAAGGTGCGCTGTGCATTTCTAACCAGTGGCTGATCCAACCAACAGTACGTGCAAGAGCGAAGATTACAGTAAACATTTCTGTTGGGATACCAATCGCTTTAAGGATGATACCTGAGTAGAAGTCTACGTTAGGGTATAGGTTACGTTTGATGAAGTATTCGTCAGAAAGCGCAATACGTTCAAGTTCCATAGCCAAAGCAAGTTGTGGATCGTTGATACCAAGTGCAGTTAACACTTCGTCACAAGTCTCTTTCATTACTTTCGCACGTGGATCGAAGTTTTTGTAAACTCGGTGACCGAAGCCCATAAGTTTAACTTCTTTAGTTTTCACTTTTTCCATGAACGGAGCAACGTTTTCTACAGTGCCGATTTCATCAAGCATCTTAAGAACAGCTTCGTTCGCGCCGCCGTGAGCAGGTCCCCATAGAGCCGCGATACCCGCAGCGATACATGCGTATGGGTTAGCGCCAGTAGAACCAGCAAGACGTACTGTAGAAGTAGACGCGTTTTGTTCGTGGTCAGCATGAAGCGTGAAGATACGGTCCATTGCTTTAGCAAGAATAGGGTCAACTTTGTAATCACGGTCTGCAGGAGTAGCAAACATCATGTACAAGAAGTTTTCTGCGTAGCTTAAGTCGTTACGTGGGTAAACGAATGGTTGGCCTACTGTGTATTTGTAAGTCCAAGCAGCTAAAGTAGGAACTTTAGCGATTAAGCGAATAGCAGTGATTTCGCGGTGGTCAATGTTTTCAACATCGAAACCGTTGTGATAGAACGCAGAAAGCGCACCAACAACACCACACATGATCGCCATAGGGTGAGCGTCACGACGGAAACCATTGAAGAAACGGCCAACTTGATCGTGAACCATAGTGTGGTTACGAACTTTAGCATCGAATTCTTGTTTTTGTTCAGCAGTAGGAAGCTCGCCGTTCAAAAGAAGGTAGCAAGTTTCTAAGTAGTCTGCTTTAGTAGCAAGCTGGTCGATTGGGTAGCCACGGTGTAGAAGAACACCTTTACCGCCGTCAATGAAAGTGATTTTAGATTCACAAGCAGCCGTTGAGACAAAACCAGGATCAAAAGTAAAGTGACCTGCGGCCAACACATCTTTAACGTCAATTACATCTGGGCCTAGAGTGCCACTGTAAATTGGTAAGTCAATTTCTTTGCCATCAAGCTGTAAAACGGCTTTTTTGCCAGTTGCTTCAGACATTCAATAGATCTCCTGTCCTGGTGAATGTTTTATCTGACTCAGTACTAATCTTTTAATGCGAGAATCAGACAGATCAAAAATTTGCTCTAAGATTAGAGGGAACTGAAATTTTGTCAATTATACTTATGGATATAAATTGAGGATCATTCCTTGAAATGAAGCACAATTCATCCGCTTAAAAAATGAGTAAAATCACAGTGCCGACGCAGTATAATAAGTCAATTTGCAGGGGAGGTGCAGATTAAAAAAAGCCTATTGCCTTAATTGTAAGCAATTTTTAATTCTTAAAAACTCTGAAACAAATATGAATTACAAGACCGCTATTTCATTAAATTATTATAATTTTCGTAACTTACATACATCTGTGGCTCTAAATTGCTTTTTTCTTATTCATAATTAAAACGACTTAATCGTACTTAAAAAAAAGTTCGTTTGGTTAAAAAATAGTTAATTAAACGCCTTTAAAGGATCAATAAATGAGCATTTTTGTCATTGGAAAGGTAAAAAATGGCGTTTTATTAAACAGATTTGCTGTTGCTAAGATTTTTATGCACAGACTAAGTACTTATTTCGTTTCATGATCTTTGAGTTTTATTATTTGAGAAAATGATGCACATTTATTTTTATGATTATGGCTTGGCGAATGTGTTGGAAGATTTTAAAATGTAGTGGGAAAAGAAAGATTTAGATTTGTTCATCTTTAGTCTAAAAGTTTAAATCGCCATATACACACAAAAACAATAAGTGAGATTTACATTTAACTGATTAAAACCAACAACATAGTATGATTTTCTTAGATAAATAAGGTATTTGTTTTTAGAAAAGTTATTGTTAATGATTCTTATTTAAGGATATTTTGCAAAATTCCTAATTGTCTTCGTTTGTGTTTTGAAAGTTCACGTTTTATAATTCCCTGTCGTTTATAAGATCAGACAGCTGCAGAGTTTATTATATTGTAATGTCTGACTATGCTAGCTTTCCTACGAATTAATTCCAACAAACTCCGGATGGAGTTTTTACTTACAGGATGCCCGCTGTGAAAAGCAACAGACCTGTCAATTTGTCCATGGGTCAAGTTTTAGACGTAAACTTAAAATCCCCTGTGGCTATTGCATCAATTTTACACCGTCTATCAGGTGTTATCGTATTTTTACTCGTACCGGTCCTTCTTTGGATTTTAGACAAATCTTTATCTTCACCTGAAGGTTTTGCGCAAGTTCAAGCTGTGTTTGATAGCTTTATTGTGCGTTTTGTCGTATGGGTATTTGTAGCCGGCTTAATTTATCACCTTATTGGTGGTATCAAGCATCTATTTGCAGATCTTGGCGTTGCTGAAGAACTTCAAAGTGGTCGTATCGCAGCTACTATTTCATTGATCTTGTCTGCAATCGGTATTGTTGCAGCATTTGTATGGATTGTTCTCTAATGAAAAGTGCTACAGGTTTAACAGGATCAGGTTCTCGCGATTGGTTTATCCAGCGTGTAAGTGCCGTTGTATTGGCTGTTTATACTATTGTTGTACTGGGCTGGATCCTTTGCAATAGCGGATTCACTTTTGAGCAATGGTATGGCTTTATGATGACAACACCAATGAAGATTTTATCTTTATTGTCTGTCTTATCTCTTGTTGCGCATGCTTGGATTGGTATGTGGCAAGTATTCACTGACTATGTGACTACTCGTCAAATGGGTCCTTCAGCAAACGGTCTGCGTTTAGTGCTGACTTCTGCAGTGATTGTTGCAGTATTTGCATACGCGATCTGGGCGATCCAGATTTTTTGGGCAAATTGATAGGAAAATATCATGGGCGCTATAACCCCTAAAGAAGATTACACAAATATTCCACACCTAACTTTCGATGCAGTCATCGTTGGTGGTGGTGGTTCAGGTATGCGTGCTTCTTACCAACTTGCTCAAGCTGGTTTGAAAGTTGCTGTACTGACTAAAGTATTCCCAACTCGTTCACACACTGTTGCAGCGCAGGGTGGTATTGGTGCATCTCTTGGTAACATGCAAGAAGATAACTGGCACTACCACTTCTACGACACAGTTAAAGGTTCTGACTGGTTAGGTGACCAAGACGCAATTGAGTTTATGACTCGTGAAGCGCCTCAAGTTGTATATGAGCTTGAACACCTAGGTATGCCATTTGACCGTAACGCTGACGGTACAATTTACCAACGTCCGTTTGGTGGTCATGCTGCGAACTATGGTGAAAAACCAGTTCCACGTGCATGTGCTGCTGCCGACCGTACAGGTCATGCTCTTCTTCATACGCTTTATCAAAGCAACGTGAAAATGGGTACTCAATTCTTCGTTGAATGGATCGCACTTGATTTGATCCGTAATGAAGAGGGTGATGTGCTTGGTGTGACAGCAATTGACCAAGAAACAGGTAAAATTGCAGTATTCCAAGGTAAAGCAACATTGTTCGCTACTGGTGGTGCTGGTCGTGTTTACCGTGCATCTACTAACGCTTATATCAACACTGGTGACGGTCTTGGTATGGCAGCTCGTGCAGGGATTCCATTACAAGATATGGAATTCTGGCAATTCCACCCAACAGGTGTTGCGGGCGCAGGCGTATTGTTGACAGAAGGTTGTCGTGGTGAAGGTGCGATCCTTCGTAACGATGCTGGTGAGCCGTTCATGGAACGTTATGCTCCGACACTGAAAGACTTGGCACCTCGTGACTTCGTATCACGTTCAATGGACCAAGAAATTAAAGAAGGTCGTGGCTGTGGTCCTAAGAAAGACTACATCTTGCTTGATATGACGCATCTTGGTGCTGAAACAATCATGAAACGTCTTCCATCTGTATTTGAGATTGGTAAGAAATTCGCGAACGTTGACATCACTAAAGAGCCAATTCCTGTAGTACCTACAATCCATTACCAAATGGGTGGTATTCCTACAAATATTCATGGTCAAGTGGTTGTTCCTGTATCTCGTGAAACTGAAGCTTTGGTTGCGAACTACAATAAAGAAACTGGTGTGTACTCACACAATGCGGGTGACCGTGATTTCACTAAACCAGTGAAAGGTTTCTATGCAATTGGTGAATGTTCATGTGTATCTGTACACGGTGCTAACCGTCTAGGTACAAACTCATTGCTTGACTTGGTTGTATTTGGTAAAGCTGCTGGTGAACATATTGTTGACTATGTAACTAAACACCACGGTGATGAATATGCACCGCTTCCTACAACTGTTCTTGAAAAAACTTTGAATCGTGTTCGTCATCTTGATGAATCAACTTCTGGTGAAAATGCTCAAGAAGTTGCAGATGCAATCCGTGACATCGTTCAAGATCACGCTGGTGTATTCCGTACATCTGCACTTCTTGAAGAGGGTGTGAAACAGATTCTTGCGCTCGAACCACGTGTACGTAACATTCACTTGAAAGACAAATCTAAAGTATTTAACACAGCGCGTGTTGAAGCTCTAGAAGTTGAAAACCTGTATGAAGTTGCGAAAGCGACACTGATTTCTGCGGCTGCACGTAAAGAATGTCGTGGTGCGCATACAGTGGTAGATTTTGAATTACCACCTGATCATGCTGACTACCCATACGGTCGTCGTGATGATGAGTGGATGAAACACACTTTATGGTTCTCTGTAGATAACCGTCTTGAGTACAAACCAGTACGTTACAAGCCTTTATCTGTAGATGCTATTCCGCCTAAACCACGTACATTCTAATTGGGAGAAGTAAGATGAGTAGAGGTACTCGTACATTTAATATCTACCGCTACGATCCTGATAAGGATGCAGCTCCGTACATGCAAACTTTTAAACTAGAGTTGACTGATAAGCATCGTATGTTGCTTGATGCACTTCTAGCATTAAAAGTTCAAGACGAATCATTAACATTCCGTCGTTCATGTCGTGAAGGTATTTGTGGTTCTGATGGTGTAAACATTAATGGTAAAAATGGTTTGGCGTGTCTTTGGAACCTAAACGACTTACCAGAAGTGATCACAATTCGTCCACTTCCAGGTCTTCCAGTAATTAAAGATTTGGTTGTAGATATGAATCAGTTCTACGATCAGTACAATAAAATCCATCCGTTCCTAATCAACAATCAGCCTGCGCCTCCTAAAGAGCGTTTGCAGTCTCCTGAAGAGCGTGAACATTTAGATGGTTTGTACGAATGTATTCTTTGTGCATGTTGTTCAACTTCATGTCCATCATTCTGGTGGAACCCAGACAAGTTCTTGGGTCCTTCAGCATTGTTGAACGCATATCGCTTCATCATTGACTCTCGTGATACAGCAACTCAAGAGCGTTTGGCTCGTCTTGACGACCCATTCTCATTGTTCCGTTGTAAAGGTATCATGAACTGTGTATCTGTATGTCCTAAGGGTCTTAACCCAACTAAAGCAATCGGTCACATCCGTAATATGCTTTTAGATCTTGGTTAATAGATTTAGCAGTAAAAAGAAGCGCACCATTGGGTGCGCTTTTTTTGTCATATATAAAAATGATGATAGTGAAAGTTATTCGCTGTCATTGCAGAGTGCTATAAATGGATTTCATAGAAACGTAGTGAATTAAAAGTATAAAGTGATAGATAAATGGTTATTTATTGATGAAACGCTCGTTCAAGTCTGTCAAAAGGATTAGAAGATGTTATTATGTAACGTAGTAAAAAGAGAGAGGATAGGAATGTCAGCTCTCTTTTGTTTTTGTATATGAGATGAGGTAAAAATCGAACGTAGACTTTTGTCTTAATTGAAAGATCATTTTATATGTAGCACCATATCATAGATGAAAATACAAACAGTGTATTTCGCTAATTTATGAGAGGTATGTGTCAAAAAAATCAATTGAAAATGCTCGAACGTGTTAGCATTTAAGGTATCACTATATGTAAAAAATGACTTTGAATTGGGTACATTTTTTCTACAATTTAAGCGCTGTAGACGGTATATAAATGTTAATAAAGTCGCTTTAGAAAAGATAATTGCGAAAAATTTATTTTTTCTAAGATGATTTGCAAAAATTGCCCGATTTATGTCGGGTATTTCTCAATGAGTAATGATGCCGCTGAGGGCGTTATTGTTCATTAATCACATTGGGTAATCCTAATGTAGTGATAACGCCTCAAGGCTTAAGCCTAATGGGGACTAATGTCATATTACCAATTTGACATTACTAATCATGGGTTCGCTTAAAAAGCATCCTGAAATGTTTTGCAATAGGAAATGGGTCCACAAATGCAAGAAGTTGCTGACGCACTGCGTCTTGACACTGAACTTAGCGCTGACAGTGCAGCGTATATTGAAGAACTTTATGAGCAGTATCTAACGGCTCCAGACTCAGTAGAGGCTGATTGGCGTGAATACTTCGATAAATTCCCGAAAGGTGATCAACCACACAGCAATGTACGTGAGCAATTCCTATTATTAGGCCGTAATTCAAGCCGTGTTCAGCCTGTAGTGCAAAGTGCAGTAAGTTCTGAGCATGAACGCCGTCAAATCGGTGTATTACAGTTGATCGCTGCATACCGTAACCGTGGTCATCAAAACGCAAAATTAGATCCACTTGGTCTTGCAAAACGTGAAATCGTGCCTGATCTAGATCTTGCTGCGCATGGTCTAACGCAGTCTGACTTAGATACTGTATTTAATACAGGTAACCTTGCAATCGGTAAGTCTGAAGCAACACTTGGTGAAATGGTTCAAGCAATGGAAGCAACTTATACTGCTTCGATTGGTGTTGAATACATGCACATTGTTGATACAAAAGAAAAACGTTGGATTCAACAACGCCTTGAAGGTACTCGTGGTCAATTTGGCTACACTGCAGACCAGAAAAAACATATCCTTGAACGTCTAACTGCAGCTGAAGGCCTAGAAAAATACCTTGGTAACAAATTCGTTGGTGCGAAACGTTTCGGTGTTGAAGGTGGTGAATCTTTCATTCCTATGGTGAATGAACTTATTCAACGCGCAGGTTCAGTAGGTTGTAAAGAAGTGGTTATCGGTATGCCTCACCGTGGCCGTTTAAACCTTCTTGTAAACATCATGGGTAAAAACCCAGCTGATCTATTTGGTGAGTTCGAAGGTAAATCTCTGCATAAAAAAGGCTCTGGTGACGTTAAATACCACCAAGGTTTCTCTTCAAACGTCATGACTCCGGGTGGCGAAGTTCACTTGGCATTAGCGTTTAACCCATCACACTTAGAAATCGTTGGACCTGTAGTAGAAGGTTCTGTACGCGCACGTCAAGTACGTCGTAAAGATATCGGTGGTGATGATGTATTACCAATCATCGTTCACGGTGATGCTGCATTTGCAGGTCAAGGTGTAAACCAAGAAACTTTCCAAATGTCACAAACTCGCGGTTATACCGTGGGTGGTACAGTTCATATCGTCGTGAACAACCAAGTTGGTTTCACAACGTCTGACCCACGTGATGCGCGTTCTACAGAATACTGTACTGACATCGCGAAAATGATCCAAGCACCGATCTTCCATGTGAACGGTGATGATCCTGAATCTGTATTATTTGTTTCTCAATTGGCACACGATTTCCGTCATACATTCCGTAAAGACGTTGTAATCGATATGTTCTGCTACCGTCGTCGTGGTCATAACGAAGCCGACGAGCCAGCTGCAACTCAGCCAATGATGTATCAAATCATCAATAAAAAAGCGACTACACGTACGCTTTATGCTGACAAGCTTGTACAAGAAGGTGTTATTGATCGCGCTTCTGCTGATGCAATGGTTGAACAGTATCGTTCTGACCTTGAAGCAGGTAAACACGTTGCAAATGCGTTGGTACTTGAGCCAAATACAAAAATGTTTGTGGACTGGAAACCTTACCTAGGCCACGAATACACAGACAAATGGGATACCACTTTCCCAATCGAACGTCTAAAAGAGCTTGGTGCGAAAATGCGCGAGCTTCCAGAAGGCTTCGTGATGCAACGTCAGGTTGCTAAAGTGATTGATGACCGTCTGAAAATGCAGACTGGTGAAATGCCATTGAACTGGGGTGCTGCTGAAACATTAGCTTACGCGTCTCTTCTAGATGAAGGTTTCCTTGTTCGTTTAACAGGTGAAGACGTTGGTCGTGGTACATTCTCACACCGTCATGCAAAACTTCATAACCAAGTAGATGGTTCAACTTACATTCCATTATGTAACTTGAAAGAAAACCAACCACGTACAGCTATTTATGACTCATTATTGTCTGAAATGGCGGTTCTTGCATTCGAATACGGTTATGCAACGACTCTTCCGAAGAGCCTTGTCATTTGGGAAGCGCAATTTGGTGACTTCGCAAACTGTGCACAGGTTGTAATCGATCAGTTCATCGCGTCTGGCGAAACTAAGTGGGAACGTGTATGCGGTCTGACTATGCTTCTTCCACATGGCTTTGAAGGTCAAGGTCCTGAGCATTCATCAGCTCGTTTAGAGCGTTTCTTACAGCTATGTGCTGAAGAAAACATGCAAGTGATCACACCGACTACACCAGCGCAGATTTACCATGCGATGCGTCGTCAAGCACTTCGTCCAATCCGTAAACCAATGATCGTGACTTCACCGAAGTCTCTTCTTCGTCACAAACTTGCAACCTCTACATTAGAAGAACTTGCAAATGGTTCATTCCAAACTGTGATCGATGAAATCGACAATATCAACAAGTCAGACGTAACTCGTCTAGTGCTTTGTGGTGGTAAGGTTTACTACGACTTACTTGAAAAACGTCGTGAAAAAGAATTGAACAACACAGCAATCGTTCGTATTGAACAATTGTATCCGTATCCAGAAGCACGTCTTGCTGAAATTCTGGCACAATATCCAAACGTTAAAGAATTGGTTTGGGCTCAAGAAGAACCGAAGAACCAAGGTGCATGGTTATTCATCGCTCCGCGTCTTTATGACGACGTGATGAAAGCGGGCAAACAAGTTCGTATTAGTTATGCAGGTCGTGAAGCTTCTGCTGCACCGGCTTGTGGTTCACCATATTTGCACGCAAAACAACAAGCTCAGCTCGTAAATGATGCTTTAGCTATCGTAGCTGAATAACAGGAGATTCTTAATAATGGCAACCGAAATTAAAGCACCGGTATTCCCAGAGTCAGTTGCTGACGGTACAGTTGCAACTTGGCATAAACAACCAGGTGAAGCAGTATCACGTGACGAAGTGATTTGTGATATTGAAACAGATAAAGTTGTTTTAGAAGTTGTAGCTCCTGCTGACGGTACGATTTCTGCAATCGTTAAAAACGAAGGCGATACAGTTTTATCGAACGAAGTGATTGCGACTTTTGAAGAAGGTGCTGCTTCTGGCGCTGCTCAAACTCAAGCTGTTCAATCAGAAGAGAAAGTAGAACAAGCTGCTGCGCAAACTCAAGCGGGCGCTGCTCCTGTTGTTGAACGTGCTCAACCTGTTGCTGATCAAGCTCCTGCAGTGCGTAAAGCATTGACTGAGTCTGGCATTGCTGCTGCTGACGTTGCTGGCACTGGCCGTGGCGGTCGCATCACTAAAGAAGATGTTGCAAACCATCAAGCTAAACCAGCTGCTCCTGCTGCTGCGCCATTAAGCGTTGCTGTTGGTGAACGTATCGAAAAACGTGTTCCTATGACTCGTCTTCGTAAGCGTGTTGCTGAACGTTTACTTGCTGCAACTCAAGAAACTGCAATGTTGACTACGTTCAACGAAGTAAACATGAAACCAATCATGGAAATGCGTGCGCAATACAAAGATGCTTTTGAAAAGCGTCATGGTGCACGTCTTGGCTTCATGTCATTCTTCGTTAAAGCGGCAACTGAAGCACTTAAACGCTACCCAGCTGTAAACGCTTCGATTGATGGCAATGACATCGTTTACCACGGTTTCTACGACATCGGTGTTGCTGTATCAAGTGACCGTGGTCTAGTAGTTCCAGTTCTTCGTGATACTGACCGCATGAACTATGCTGAAGTTGAAAACGGTATCCGTGCATACGCTGGTAAAGCGCGTGATGGTAAATTGGGTATCGAAGATATGACTGGCGGTACATTCACTATTACTAATGGTGGTACTTTCGGTTCTTTGCTTTCTACACCTATCTTAAATACGCCACAAACTGCGATTTTGGGTATGCATAAAATCCAAGAACGTCCTATGGCTGTAAATGGTCAAGTTGAAATCTTGCCAATGATGTACTTAGCGCTTTCTTATGACCACCGTCTAATCGATGGTAAAGAAGCAGTAGGCTTCCTTGTAACAATCAAAGAATTGTTAGAAGAACCAGCTAAGCTAATCCTTGATCTTTAATACTTCAGAATAATGCAATGGGCTTAGAGCGATCCTCTAAGCCCATTTTTGGAGATACACATGTCTCAATTTGATTTAGTTGTTATTGGTGGCGGTCCTGGTGGTTATGAAGCTGCTATCCGCGCTGCTCAATTAGGCTTTAAAGTAGCTTGTATTGAAAAACGTATTCATAAAGGTAAACCATCTTTAGGTGGTACTTGCTTAAACGTGGGTTGTATCCCATCTAAAGCATTACTTGATTCATCTCACCGCTATGAAGATACCGTTCATCACTTAGATGACCACGGTATTACAACAGGTGAAGTGAAATTTGATCTTGCAAAATTACTTGATCGTAAAGACAAAATTGTTAACCAATTAACAATGGGTATTGATGGCCTACTTAAAGGCAATGGTATCGAATGGTTAAAAGGTACAGGTAAATTACTTGCAGGTAAGAAAGTTGAGTTTGTATCTCACGAAGGTGAAACTCAAATTTTAGAACCTAAATATGTAATCCTTGCATCGGGTTCTGTGCCGGTAAATATTCCTGTTGCTCCTGTAGACCAAGATATTATTGTTGACTCTACTGGCGCGCTTGAGTTCCCAGAAGTGCCTAAACGTCTTGGCGTAATCGGCGCGGGTGTAATTGGTCTAGAACTTGGTTCTGTTTGGCGTCGTCTAGGTGCTGAAGTTGTTGTATTTGAAGCAATGGACGCATTCTTACCAATGGCTGATAAAGCTTTGGCAAAAGATTACCAAAAAGTATTGACTAAACAAGGTCTTGATATCCGTGTTGGCGCTAAAGTTGCTGGTACTGAAGTCAATGGCCGTGAAGTTACTGTTAAGTACACTCAAGGCGGCGAAGACAAAACTCAAACTTTCGATAAATTGATCGTTTGTGTGGGCCGTAAAGCATATGCAGAAGGTTTATTGGCTGAAGATTCAGGCATTAAACTCACTGAACGCGGTCTAGTTGAAGTAAACGATTGGTGTGCAACTTCAGTTGAAGGTGTATACGCAATTGGTGACTTGGTACGTGGTCCAATGCTTGCACATAAAGCAATGGAAGAAGGCGTAATGGCTGTTGAGCGTATCCACGGTCATGCAGCTCAAGTGAACTATGACACTATTATCTCTGTAATTTACACACACCCAGAAGCGGCGTGGGTTGGTTTAACAGAAGAGCAAGCGAAAGAAAAAGGCCACGAAGTTAAAACAGGTCAATTTGGTTTCGCTGCAAATGGTCGTGCAATGGCTGCTGGTGAAAACGCAGGCTTTGTTAAGTTTGTTGCTGATGCGAAGACAGATCGTCTACTCGGTATGCACGTGATTGGACCTGCTGCGTCTGACATCGTACACCAAGGCATGATCGCACTTGAGTTCGTATCAAGTGTTGAAGACTTACAGTTAATGACTTTCGGTCACCCGACATTCTCTGAAGTCGTTCACGAAGCTGCACTTGCAGTCGATGGACGTGCAATTCACGCGATTCAGCGTAAACGTAAATAAGATGTAAAAAGAGCGGCTTAGGCCGCTCTTTTTTGTTTCAGATGGTTGTTTTAATTTGAATAATCATCTAAAAATAAAGATAAGAAATATTTTAAGATTTAAAAAGGTTAAAGCTGCTTTGACGGATGTCTGGGCTTTAATGGGTCATAACAAAGCGAAGAAAGAGTAAAAGGTTGTTCAATGAATCTACACGAATATCAAGCTAAAGCGTTATTAAAAAAATATGGTATGCCAGTCCAAGAAGGCGTATTTGTAACTACCGCAGAAGAAGCAGTCAAAGCTTTTGAGCAACTGGGTGGTAAGTTTGCGGTACTCAAAGCCCAAGTGCATGCAGGTGGTCGTGGTAAAGCAGGCGGCGTTAAAGTCGTAAAATCTGCACAAGAAGCCACTGATTATGTGAACCAAATGGTCGGCTCACGCTTAGTCACTTATCAAACAGATGCATTAGGTCAACCCGTCAGCGGTATTTTGGTATCTGAAGATGTTTATCCAGTAGAGCGTGAATTGTACCTAGGTGCTGTAGTTGACCGTTCTAGCCGTCGTGTGACCTTTATGGCATCGACTGAAGGCGGTGTTGAAATTGAGAAAGTTGCAGAAGAAACGCCTGAAAAAATTATTAAAGTTGAAGTAGATCCTCTAGTTGGATTGTTACCATTCCAAGCACGTGAAGTGGCGTTTGCTTTAAACCTAAAAGATGGTCAAGTGAATCAATTTGTCAAAATCATGTCTGCGGCTTATCAAGCATTCATTGAAAATGATTTTGCTTTATTTGAAATTAATCCGTTATCCGTACGTGAAAATGGCGAGATTTTATGTGTGGATGCAAAAATTGGTATCGACTCAAATGCTTTATATCGCTTACCAGAAATCGCAGCACTACGCGATAAAACGCAAGAAAATGAGCGTGAGCTGAAAGCATCAGAATTTGATTTGAACTATGTTGCCTTAGAAGGCAATATTGGCTGTATGGTCAATGGTGCTGGCCTAGCGATGGCAACCATGGACATTATTAAACTCTATGGTGGTCAACCTGCAAACTTCCTAGATGTAGGCGGTGGCGCGACCAAAGAACGCGTAATTGAAGCCTTTAAAATCATTTTGGCGGATAGTTCTGTGCAAGGTGTATTAATTAATATTTTTGGTGGGATTGTACGTTGTGACATGATTGCTGAAGCAATTATTGCAGCGGTTCAAGAAGTAAATGTGACTGTACCTGTTGTTGTTCGTTTAGAAGGGAACAATGCAGAGTTGGGTGCAAAATTACTTGATGAATCAGGTTTGAAATTGATTTCTGCAAATGGCTTGGCTGATGCTGCAGAAAAAATTGTTGCTGCGGTAAAAGGCTAAGGGAGTAGAGATCATGAGCGTATTAGTTAATAAAGACACCAAAGTATTGGTACAAGGTTTTACCGGTAAAAACGGTACATTCCATTCTGAACAGTCAATTGCTTACGGCACAAAAGTGGTCGGTGGGGTGACTCCGGGTAAAGGCGGCACACAACATTTGAATCTACCCGTATTTAATACCATGAAAGAAGCGGTGCGTGAAACGGGTGCAACGGCAACCTCGATTTATGTACCTGCACCATTTGTCCTAGATTCAATTATTGAGTCTATAGATGCAGGTGTTGAGCTGATCGTTGTGATTACGGAAGGTGTACCGACACTTGATATGCTTAAAGCCAAACGTTACCTAGAAACCTATGGTAACAATGCACGTCTAATTGGTCCGAACTGTCCAGGAATTATTACTCCGGGTGAATGTAAGATCGGTATTATGCCAGGGCATATTCATCAACCGGGTAAAATCGGCATTATCTCGCGTTCAGGGACTTTGACCTATGAAGCTGTAGCGCAAACCACGAAGCTGGGTCTAGGTCAGTCGACCTGTATCGGTATTGGGGGAGATCCAATTCCGGGCATGAACCAAATTGATTGCTTAAAGCTGTTCCAAGACGACCCGCAAACTGAAGCGATCATCATGATTGGTGAGATTGGTGGTACAGCAGAAGAAGAAGCGGCTGAATATATCCAGTCGAATGTAACTAAGCCTGTTGTCGGTTATATCGCGGGTGTGACTGCACCAAAAGGTAAACGTATGGGACATGCAGGCGCGATCATTTCGGGCGGTAAAGGTACAGCAGAAGAGAAATTTGCTGCTTTTGAAAAAGCCGGAATGGCCTATACCCGTAGTCCTGCTGAATTAGGCTCAACTATGTTTGAAGTCTTAAAGTCAAAAGGTCTTGCTTAAGTACGGTAAGTTTCTGTTAATAAAAACCCCTCAAATGAGGGGTTTTTTTATTTTTATTTAATAATAGTGGGTGAATAGTAAAGAAAATTTATAAAATCAGCATATTCTCATTCATTATTAACACTTTAGTATGAATAATTAACCAAATTTAATCGGTCAAAATATGATATAATGTGAAACACGTCACATTAATTTAATTTGATGAATAATTACTCTTCTAACGTGAATAATCATGATTTATAAATCTTATTTATCTCGTCTATGTTTCTTGTCGATTTTTTCGAGCCTTCCTACGGTTGTATTTGCAGTTGATAATATTGATCAGCAAAGAGAACAAAGTGTTGCAGATATCCGTGTCGGTAAAGTGAATCAGGGATTTAACCAATTACAAGTTTTATTAAAGCAACATCCTGAAAATCAGAAGCTCATTGCAGATTACACGCTCCTGCGTTATGCAAATGCAACCTTTAGCTCTACAGATATGGTCTACTTGGCGAAGATTAGTCCAACGACGTTTCCAGATTATGGCAAAGTCAGTGTCATCAAAGCTTTACGTGATCTTAAACAATATGATCAAGCCTTACAGTGGGCACAAAAATTTTATCAGCAGGATCAATCGGAACAGTGGTTGATTTGGCAGGGTGTGTTGCTGGCAGAATCAGGTCAAATAGATCAAGCAAAACAAAAACTGGCAAATCTCAACTTACAGTCGCTTGGTGCAGATTATCTTTCGCAATTGGCCTATGCCTATCGATTATTGGATATGCCTTCTGAATCTCTCAATGCAGCGAAATATGCGCTAGAAAAACAGCCAAATACTGATACCCAAGAACAGTATATATTGGCTCTATTGCAAAATAGCGATTTTGCCACTGCGCAAAGCTATATTCAGGCCAATGGACTCAATAGTTCTAAGCCAGTGTTGCAACATTTGCTCAAGATGAATGAGTTCTCACAGCGTATCCAACAAGGCATTCAAGCCTCAAAAAATGCGTTTGATATGAAGCGTGGGGCAACGGCATTTGAACCACTAGATCGTGTTCTGGCTGAAATGAGAGCTTATGAAGACTCACTTCCTGCAGATGAAGCCAGTAAACGTAAATTTTATTATGAATATATCTATGCCTTAAATGCACGTAATGCTTCAAAGCAGGCATTGGCACAAGTAGAAAAAACAGGTCAAACAGCTAAAGAAATGCCTGCTTATGTACGACATGCTTTGGCAGACAGTTATTTAAAATTACGTCAACCTGAAAAAGCTGAGACTTTATATCAGAGTTTATTTGCTGAAAAAAATTATGCGGACTATAACGTCTATGCTGGTTTGTACTACAGCTTGATTGAACAAGAAAAATTTAAACTAGCCAATCAGTTAATCGACAGCATGGACAAACAGTTGCCGACCTTTGTTTATAGTAATGCAAAAGGTGTTGATAAGGCACCACACGATGATCGTACTGAATTTATTGCGTTGAAGGGATTGAACTATGCTTATCGCAACGAGCATGAAAAAGCGGAACGTTACTTTAATGACTTAACCGCAAAGGCTCCCGGCAATATCGGGTATCAAAATAATTTGGCATTAATTCAACGTTGGCGTGAAAAACCAGAGCAATCCCAGCACACTTTGGCACAACAGAATAGCTTGGAGCCCATTTCACAGGGAACGCAAATTAACCGCATGCAGAATTTCCAAGCCTTGAGTCAAATTCAAGCTTGGCGTGAACTCAATCAATATATGGTCAGCCATGTCGGTGATGATACGGGCGTAAAACAAAGTAAAAAAGAATTGGATGATCGGAATCGTGCGTCAATTCAACATCAGAGTACCTTTGCAAAAAGTGAGTCGGATGATCCTCGTGTACAAAATCGCCTGAAAGGTTCACGTGAACAGGAAAACTGGACGCGTATCAATAGCCCATGGTTTTACGATAATTATCGACTCTTTGCAGACCATAGCAATCGTTGGTCGAAGTATGAGTCTGGCAAATTAAAAGACCAGCGGATTGGCATGGGTTTAGAGTGGGCTTCGGATCGTAAAGCTGCATCTGCATTATTCTCTCAAAGCACCGATGGCGACCGTTTTGGTGTGCAATTAGATTGGTCACATTGGCTGAATGATCATTGGAACTATGTACTGGGTTACGATAGCCAAGCGGATATTCCATTGCAATCTTTGGCACAGGACCACGAAGGGCAGGCTTATCGATTTGCATTGAACTGGCAACAAAATGAATCACGCAAAGCAGGTGCAAGTTATCAATTGACCGATATTGATGATGGCAATCTACGCCAAGAACTATCGGGATATTTTAAACAACAATTCCAGCAATCTCCGCATCATATTTCTGCGGCAACACTGCGTGGTTATTACGGAAAAAATGATCCGGTTGATGTGCCTTATTTTAACCCCGAACATAGCTATAGCGCTGAAGTGACATTGGAACATGATTGGATGACATGGCGTGATTATGAACGTCATTTTAACCAGCACTTTGCAGCAACTATCGGTACATTCGGACAAAAAGGCTACTCAAGTCGTCCGATTTATAATTTGTATTATCAACATGATTGGCAGCTCTCGCGCACGTGGAAATTGAACTACGGAATAGGTTGGGGTTCACATCCGTATGACGGAAAAGATGAAGATCGTAGCTATGCAGTTGTTGGATTTGAGGGGCGCTTCTAATGAAAAATACATTAATACACCGCATGTTGAAGCAAAGCTTAGTTCTAGCTGTGACTTTGCCCATCAGTACGACATATCTTTTTGCTGACAATAATGTGCCAAAAACTGCAAATTTGGCGATGCCTGAACTTGATGAAAGTACCGCACATAACCAATTTGTAACGCTGACCTTTCATGATGTTCGAGATGATGTTGCCAAACGTGGTGACCGAGATGTCTATGCGATTAGTACGCAAAATCTTGGGCAATATTTTGCGTGGATTAAACGAGAAGGTTGGCAGCCCATTCGTTTAGAAGATGTCATGCAGGCGCGTTTACAAAAGAAAAAGTTACCTGAAAAGGCGCTGTTATTAACTTTTGATGATGGTGCGCTAAGTAGTTATAGCAAAGTCTTTCCATTGTTAAAGCAATATCAATTTCCTGCAGTTTTTGCCATTCCAACCAGTTGGATCAATGGAAATACCAAAGATGCTTATGAAGCTTATGGTGTGGGTAATTTGATGAATTGGGATCAAATGCGGGAAATGCAAAAGTCGGGATATGCCGAATTTGTATCGCATTCGGATGATCTGCATCATGGTATTTTGGCAAACCCACAAAAAAATATGGAACCTGCTGCGATTACACGTCAGTATTTTCCAGCTCAAAATCGTTATGAAACCGATGCTGAGTTTGAGCAGCGTATTGTGCAAGATTTGAAGAAATCTAAACAAGAACTCGATCGTCAACTGGGTATTCATAGTATGGCAATCTTCTGGCCATACGGTGCAGTTACACCAGAAATTGAGGGATATGCACGTAAAGCGGGACTGCCCATGTCCTTTAGCTTAGGTAATGTGGTCAGTCAGGCAGATTCAGTGCATACCTATCAGCGTGCCTTGATTATGGATAACCCAACACCAGAGTTTATCCACCAAAATATGGAAGACTTTATCGTTGAAGCTCGTGCGCCTTATAAACAACGTAAAACATTCCTGAATTTTAATTTGGCTGAATTACAAGCACCTACGGCTGAGCAATCAGATCAGAAATTGGGGACATTATTAGATCAGGTCAATGCGTTAAAAACCAATACATTGCTTTTAAATGCCGCTGTTGATCATGATGGTGACGGCAAAATTGATGCCTTATTTTTCCCAAATTCAAAACTACCGATGCAGCAAGATTTACTGAATCGTACTGTATGGCAGGCTCGTACACGAATTGGTAATCGAGTCTATGCACAGCTTCCAATCAGTTTGGAGCTACAGCAGGGGATTAATCTAGCAGACCTAACGGCAGATCTATTGAAAAACAATAGTTCGTTAGAAGGTTTAATTATTAACACCGGTAACAGCTTGGACTGTGCAATTCATTCAGCTCAGTGGTCAGCCGTATGTACTGAGCAAGTGCAAAAAATTATTGCAATTAAAGAGCGTAGTAAGGCGCAAGCGCATTTTTATTCCAATATTAGTAATGATAACCAAACTGCACTTAAAGTGAATTTAACTGGACATCAATTTTCTGGATTAAAACCGTTGGTGACTCGTGCCCTAACAGCATCGGACTTTCTGTATTTAAGTATTAACCCAGGTCAACATCCGCAAAGTTTTAAAGCTTTTATGTCCGCATTGAAGACTTTGAATACAGAGCAAAAGCAACGCTTGATTGTCAGTTTAGATATCAATCCAAATATGAGCGAGAAAGATTGGGTGAAGTATCAGCAAAACTATCAGGCTTTACGCGCAGCGTCGGTTCAAAAAATCGGACTGAATAATTATCAGCTTCAGGATGGCGAACGCGTTCAACATCACCTATATCAAAGCATCAGCTTGAATGGCAGTCCACTGACTTACCGTGATCCGTATATACAAGGAGGTCAGTAATGCAAGAATGGGAACTGAGTTTTAACGATCTGTTTTTTGCCTTTGCTTTCCTATATCCCTTGTTTATGGCGTGGATTTGGATTGCTGGAGGCGTGTGGTTCTACTTAAAGCGTGAATGGAAACAACCTGAACTTCCCGTGCCAACCGTACACGGTTGTAGCATCATTGTGCCTTGCTTTAATGAAGAAGCACAGGTACGTGACACGATTCGATATGCGATGCAGAGCCAATATCCAAATTTTGAAGTGATAGCGGTGAATGATGGAAGTAAAGATCGAACCGCTGAAATTCTAGACCAATTGGTACTCGAATATCCTAAATTGCGTGTGGTGCATTTGGCTGAGAATCAGGGTAAAGCGTATGCATTACGTGCAGGCGCGATGGTCAGCCAATTTGAATACTTGATTTGTATTGATGGTGACGCATTGCTGCATCCGCATTCGGCACTTTGGATGATGCATCATCTGACCAGTTTTCCACGCGTGGGCGCTGTAACCGGTAATCCACGTATTGTGAACCGTTCAAGCATCTTGGGTAAAATTCAGGTTGGAGAGTTTTCTTCGATTATTGGCTTAATCAAGCGATCTCAAAGAACCTATGGTCGTATTTTTACAGTATCAGGTGCAATTGCAGGTTTCAGAAAAACGGCACTCGACCGCATTGGTTATTGGCGTGATGACATGATCACAGAAGATATTGATGTGTCATGGCGTTTGCAGTTCGATCATTGGGATTTGCACTATGTACCGCAAGCCCTTTGCTATATCTATATGCCAGAAACATTTAATGGACTTTGGAAACAACGTTTACGTTGGGCTCAAGGCGGCATCGAAGTACTATTTGCCTATTTACCTAAAATATTTAAATGGCGTTTACGTCGGATGTGGCCGATTGCATTCGAATCTATCATTAGCGTGATCTGGGCATATGTCATGTTCAGTATTTTTGTCTTGTATTTTTATGGTCTATTTTTCTCATTACCGGGTGAGTGGGCGATTCAATCACTTTTACCTCAATGGTATGGAGTGATTTTAGGCGTGACCTGTTTATTCCAGTTCCTCGTGAGTTTATGGATCGATCGCGCTTACGACAAAAAACGCTTACTGCGAAATTATTTTTGGGTGATTTGGTATCCCTTATTTTTCTGGATCTTAGCCATGCTGACAACGGTCGTTGCTTTGCCAAAGACTATTTTTAAAACCCAAAAGCGTGCGCGTTGGGTCAGTCCAGACCGTGGATTTAGAGGGGAGGAAAACAATGAACCAAGTTAATTTACAAAATCAGAAGCCGGTTGCAGATTCAGATTTTAAAATTATTCAAGATGAATCATTGCTTGAATTACCTGAATATATTGATAAACCTGAATACGTCAAACGCAAGTCAGCAGGCTATGGTCTGATGGCAGTCGGGTGGATGCTTTGGATGTGGTTATTTTTACCGCTATTAACCCTTGTGTTTTGGTGGTTTGAAGGCACGGTGGTGTATTCACAGGTTATGGATCAGTCCCAACCGATGACCAGTCTAACGATCATGAAATTGATTTTCTCAATCGGAATCTTTATTTGCTGTCTTTTTGTTTGGGCAAGTTATAACTGGCTGCGTTTTCATGGTGAAGACCGACGAAAGGCGCCTGAGAATGCTCAAGATGAAGATTTGGCGAAAAGCTTTCACGTAAAAGCTAGTGATATAGCCACGATGCGAGAATCAAAAAATATCACTTTGCACTATACGGATGATGGTCAATTAGAACACTATAAAATCAACAGCTAATCAGGCGTTCTTTATTAGATCTAAGATTCTAAATCTGATGATGTAGGCATTGGTATCAGTCCTTAGCTAGGGCAGGTGCAAATGCCTTTTTTATTTGCTGTACATCTGGATGATTTTGCACGAAATCATCTGGATAATACCCAATATGTTGCACACCATGCTGTTCCAGTAAACGGATGGTGTCAGTCAGTTCCTGATTGGAAATAGGTTTTTGATGATTCCAATCGGTCACTTGAAGTTCAAAAATGGTACGGCTCAAATTGGGGTCATATTTTTTGGCACGCTCGATCAAGTTTAAATAAAACTGACGATGGTCATTTGCCTTTTCCATATAGGGCATGGCCATGATGGCGTTGTAATCATAATGTTGATACGTGCTGGCATTGGACTGGCTAAACCATTTTTCACTGTTCGGGTTCAGCACAGCTTCAGCATACATATTGCGAGCAAAATGTAATTCAGGTTGTTGCTGTTTTAAAATCTGACTAATGCCTTCAGCAAATTGGTCTAAATAGGCGGTTTTGTAGCGTGAAAATTCAAGTTGCTGCGCATGCTTTGGCTGTCCAATCAATTGTTGATCGAAGCCCCATGTTTTGTAGGTCTGAAGCGCTGCGGTACTATTATCCTCAAAATCATTGAGAGTGATATCGTCATGATAAAGAATGCCATCCACTTTATTTTGCTGAATAAAGTCTAGAAAAATTTCTGCTGTGTATTGTTGGTTTCTCGGGTCAAAGGGTGATATTCGAATATAACCTTTTTTTTCACTTTGGCTTTTTACATATTGCAGAGGGTATTGTTTCGGAAACTCCCACGCAATTAAAGGCAGCCATGCATATACAGTTTTTACTTGAGTCTGCTGTCGTATTTCGTGCAAAACACGTTGAAATAAATCTGAGCGCATTGGGATATAGCGATTTTTAAAATACACAGCATCAGCCGAACCATTGGCATCAGGGTCTGCAAAAGCTTGTAGAAAAATCGTATTGGCTTCAATGCTGCGGATACGTTCGATCAAAGCGCGGATATTTTTTTCTTGTTGAGCCTGATTGGCATCATAAACATAATCTAAGTCGATATGCATGATGCGCATACGCTCTGTAGTGCTTGGCTTTGGTGTTTTGCTGGTCGAAGTTTGATGTATAGAATTGGCTGATGCATATTGCTTGACCAAGTCTTGTATAGGGTGGTGGATAATACGTACCGTTTCAGCACTGCTACAGCCTGAAAAGACCAAACCGAAGCAGGTCATTAGACCTATTAATTTTTTAAAGGGGCGTAGGGAAGTAACGGCATTTAAGGAAGAAGTCATATTTATACTTGCACTGAGCGTATTATCATTCGTGAATGTGTTCATCGCATATTTTGCTGCACGTTTTAGCAAGTACAGCTAAGCAGAATATGATGAATTTGAAGATTGTAGCAAGATTGCAGGGGGAGGGTTATTCTTAAAAGTGTGATTTGGTTTGCACTTTGTTGTGATCCAGTATTTCGTCATTTTAAAGTCATGATTTGGTACTGAACGAATTATTTAAGCTCTCGTAAGTCTTCCTTGTCGATAATCTCAATAAAAAAACCGCAGGATTAAGCTGCGGTTTTTTTAGCGTGTAAAACGAATTAACCAGCTTTTTTGTTTAAGCTCTGAGTTAAACCGTTAATATCGCCACCTTGGATACCAAGCTCACTCATCAAGCTATCAATTAGTGGGGCCTGGCTGCGGTAGCGTAAGGCACTATTCACCACTTGGTCTGATAAGGCAACATTGCCGCTGCCTTCGTGGTGAGCATCACCTTGGCAAGAACCTGCATGACCACCATTTAGACCATTTACTTGCAAAATCTTAATGTCATCAATATTTTCCATTGGTTTAACACTTTCGCGAATGATTTCTGGTAAGTATTTCAGCATCGCTAAACGAATTTGCATTTCAACCTGTTCGGATGACAATACGTTGTTTGCTTCGTTCACTGCACGTGTACCTTCAGCATCAACTTGGTATTGTTTTTCCATCGCTTGAGCCAACAGAACTTTTGCGTCAGCTTCACCTTTGGCTTTTAAGCGAACTTTTTCAGCTTCGGCTTCAGCTGCAATACGAATCGCTTCTGCATCATCTGCGGCTGCTTGTTTACCCGCTTCAGCCGCGACAGTAATGGCAATCGCATCTTTCTCCGCTTTTTCTTTCGCAGAGACTAACTCGACAGCTTTTTGACGTTCAGCTTGTTGGATTTGACGAACGGTAATCACTTCTTCTTCGGCTTTTACCGCTTGAGCACGGGCTTGATCGGCATGTGCCTTAGCTTCAGATTCAGCACGAGATTTTTCAGCAATGGCAATTGCACGGTCTTGCTCAGCGAGTTCAATTGTTTTCTTTTGTTCCACTTGGGCTTGCTGAATAATTTGTGACTTTTGAATATTTTGATTTTCAACGTCACGTGCAGCAGTAATACGCTTTAAGTCAACTTCACGTTCAGCAGCAATACGCGCTTCTTCGGCTTCACGTTTTTTAGCAGCTTCTTGTGATGCAATTTCTGCAAGCTGTTCTGCACGACGGATTGAAATTTCACGTTCTTGTTGCAGTTTTGCATATTCTTCTTCACGCAAAATTTGTAGACGTGCTTGTTCTGCTTCTAAGTTCTTGGTCTTAATTGCAAGATCTGCATCTTGTTCAATCGCATTACGTTTACGACGACGGTCTTCAATGGTTTCTGTCAGTTTAGTTAAACCTTCAGCATCGAACGCATTTTGTGGGTTAAAGTATTTAAAGCCTGTTTGGTCTAAGCCAGTTAATGAAACAGTTTCAAGTTCCAAACCGTTTTTATGTAAATCTTCAGACACCACTTGCTGAACTTTTTGTACGAAGTCGACGCGTTTTTCATGCAACTCTTCCATCGCCATTTCTGCGGCAACTGCGCGTAATGAGTCAACGAATTTTCCTTCGACCAAATTCTTTAACTCATTTGGCGACATGGTCTTTTGACCTAACGTTTGTGCTGCGGTAGCAATCGAATCTGCGGTTGGTTTCACACGGACATAGAACTCCGCCATCACATCGACACGCATACGGTCACGTGTAATCAGCGCTTGGTCATCTGCACGGCGAACTTCAAGACGTAGGGTGTTCATATTGACAGGGATAATTTCATGCAGCACCGGAAGCACAATAGCACCGCCACCTAAAATCACTTTTTCACCGCCGAAGCCTGTACGCACAAATGAAATTTCTTTACTTGAGCGACGATAAAGTCGAGCAATAATAAAACCAATAAAAATAAGTGCGGCAAAAATTATCCCGACTGAAACAAGGATACCGCTTGGAATAATGTCTAACATGGACGTTTATCTCTTTTGTTGTAGTTCAAGTTAACCCTCTAAAGTGCTAACAAGTTTGGTTTAAAAATCAGTATTTTGTTGACTCATCATGACTTCGAGATTTGCTGAACGTATGACGCGTTAAATGTATTTATATGGTGTTAAAAGAACTGATCGAGCATCAATTCATTCAAAATTTAGAGCATGGTGGCTTGAAAGCCTACATTTGTTTTTTGGGTTAAAACCACTGATTGACCTTGGCTGAAAATTTCATCTTGTTCAGGTTCAACCAAAATATAATGGGTCAATCCGTGTTGATCTTTGACTTTGGCTTGAGCAGGAGACTGTGGTCGTGCATCACCCAAAATGATCGTGGCCGTTCTACCGATCAATTCATCACTATAAATGGCGGTTGTTTCATCTTGCGGTAAAATACGGGCAATGAGCATTGCGCTAAAACGTACGAAGGGCATGCACAGAAAAATACAGGCTGGTGCAATAATCCATGCACTGAACATCATACTGGTCATTTGGTTAACGATGGCTTGAATAGCAAAGCCCAACAAACTATAGACACATAAGAAAATGATGAGCCATACAAACAGTGGAATACGACCCAAATACAACCAATCGAGCACACGTGTCACGATACCTGCATCGGCATCTACACCTAGCTCTGCATTATGACCAACGTCCTCAGGTAGGAATTGATCTAAGAAGCCTTGAGAACCCCCCCCTAAAATTGTTAACACAATCTCAAAAAGTCCAAACAAGAACATTAAGCAGAGACTGATGCTAAACACGATATTAGACGGGTGAGTAAACAATTCCCACATTATATTTATCTCTATATTTATGCTTATAAAAAATCAAAAAAAATAATTCTGGCTGAATTTTTTTCAGTAAATAAAATAACATTATCTGTCGAAATTGTGTAAAAAAATTACAGATCAGATTAACAAAAAGTCGGCTTTTATGTGAGCTATTACTAAGTTTTTCTTCAAAAATAGTTTATCAGTTAATTTGGATGAACTAAATCCAAAGAGGATGGCGCATCTACGTTTATACATTTAAGATTTAAGTCATTGTGATCAATCAAATTTTCAGTCTAATTGCAGATATATAAGTGGTCGTGCTCAAGGGAGAGAAATGGCCTGTTAAACGGCACAGAAAACAATGTTAGGAAATGTAAATTTATAAGCGTCACAGCAGTGCTGAGGGCTTTGCCGTGACTTTCGATGTCATATGAAGATTTGAACTGGCGTTCAATAGAGCGCTTTTTAGTAAGCTTTAACCCTTTTTATAACAATGAAGTTTGAATGCGTACTTTCATATCTAAAGCCGCTTGAACAATAAATTTTTTCATCCACTTCACTTGTTCGCCCATCGGATTGGTTTTAATCGCAGTGTCTAAAAAGCCCATGCTTTCAAGTTGAAACAGTTGCTTTTCGATCTCTTCCTCTAACTGGGTGCTATTGGCTGCGAGCGGGAAATGGATTAAGTGAAATGCTTTGGGAAAATTGTAAAAAGCATAGAGCAGATTAAATGCACGTTGATCGGCCTTTAAATTGCCAGCGCCAATTTCATAGCCGCGATCTTGGTTACTATGAGTCACCCCAATCAAAAACTCGAGTTTATTGTCCAAAAGTCGTAGACCGAACTGAAGGCCAATTTGGTCTGCACTCAGCTCATGTTGGATAAAGTTATTCAGCGGGCTGCCGTCATCATTTAAAGCTTCTTGGAGCACGAGCATGTGTGAAGAATGCTGATAAATATAGCCAGCAAGACCTGCGGCTTCAATCAGCGACTTTAAGGTTTCAAGCGTATAGTGACTATATGGCATATCAATAACTATTGGAGAGTGATATAGCTACTTTAAGTACATTGAGCGAGTTTGAATACCGATTGTTTAGAGGATTTAGCGATTAGTTAATTGATAAAAAATTGCGTAAAATTACGGATCTCGGACTAGAATAATACTGAAATTGATAAGTCTATTGTATTAAATTAATTAAAATTGATAAGCACTATCAGACAATTTGTATATGACGAATAAGAATATCAATATCACAAAACAAGCAATCGTTATGAAAGCTTAATTACTATAATGTATATATATCTTTAAAAGTGTAATAAGTACACATATTCTAAGCTGGTGTTGTCCATGTCATTAAATGAGGAAAGACTTACTCATCTTAAACAGCTTGAAGCTGAGAGTATTCATATCATCCGTGAAGTTGCTGCTGAGTTCGAAAACCCAGTCATGCTGTATTCAATCGGTAAAGATTCAGCGGTCATGCTGCATCTTGCTTTAAAAGCATTCTATCCTGCCAAACTTCCATTCCCACTACTGCATGTAGACACGGGTTGGAAATTTAAAGACATGATTACTTTCCGTGACAACATGGCAAAAGAGCATGGCTTTGATTTGATCGTGCATCAAAACAAAGAAGGTAAAGACGCAGGCGTGAATCCGTTCGATTACGGTAGCTCAAAATATACTGACATTATGAAAACTCAAGGCTTAAAACAAGCACTTGATAAATATCAGTTTGATGCGGCTTTTGGTGGTGCGCGCCGTGACGAAGAGAAATCTCGTGCCAAAGAGCGTGTTTACTCATTCCGTGATACCAAACACCGTTGGGACCCTAAAAACCAACGTCCTGAACTTTGGAATCTTTACAACGGTAAAGTGAACAAAGGCGAAAGTATTCGTGTATTCCCATTGTCTAACTGGACTGAGTTGGATATTTGGCAATACATCTACCTCGAAAATATTAAATTGGTTCCTTTGTACTTGGCTGCTGAACGTCCAGTGGTTGAGCGTAACGGTACTCTGATCATGGTTGATGATGAGCGTATGCGTTTGAATGAGGGTGAAGTGCCACAAATGAAATCGGTGCGTTTCCGTACCTTAGGTTGTTACCCACTTACAGGTGCGGTTGAATCAACTGCAACAACTTTACCGGAAATTATCCAAGAGATGCTTTTAGCCACCACCTCTGAACGTCAAGGCCGTATGATCGACCATGACGAAGCAGGTTCGATGGAAAAGAAAAAGCAGGAAGGTTACTTCTAAGAATCTCATAATCTCCCTTGCGCAGCAGTGCTGCTCACCCTCTTTACTAAAGAGGAGGAACTCCCGAGAAAGAACGGAGCAAAGTCTCCCTTTCTTAAAGGGAGATTTAGAGGGATTAAAAAGATTCAGAAACCGATTTCAAAAGAATATGTGGAGCTTTGAGCAATGTCTCATCAATCAGATTTAATTAGCCAAGACATCTTGGCGTATTTAAAACAACACGAAAATAAAGACCTTCTTCGTTTCCTCACTTGCGGTAACGTGGATGATGGTAAATCGACTCTAATTGGTCGTTTACTTTACGATTCAAAATTGATTTATGAAGATCAATTGCAAGCCGTGACTCGTGACTCTAAAAAAGTCGGTACTACGGGTGATGCGCCTGACTTGGCTTTACTTGTCGATGGTCTACAAGCGGAACGTGAGCAGGGTATTACCATTGACGTGGCTTACCGTTATTTCTCTACTGAAAAACGTAAGTTCATTATTGCTGACACCCCAGGGCATGAGCAGTACACACGTAACATGGCAACTGGTGCGTCGACTGCTGATTTAGCGATCATCTTGATTGATGCACGTTATGGCGTTCAAACTCAAACTCGCCGTCACTCATTTATTGCGAGTCTTTTGGGTATTCGTAATATCGTGGTTGCAGTGAACAAAATGGACTTGGTTGAATTCTCTGAAGCGCGCTTCAATGAAATTCAAGCAGAGTACAACGAGTTCGTAAACCAATTGGGCGACCGTAAACCTGCAAATATTATCTTCACGCCAATTTCTGCGTTGAATGGTGATAACGTTGTAAACAAATCTCCATCTACACCTTGGTACCAAGGTCAGACTTTAATGGAGACTTTGGAAACTGTTGAAATTTCGCATGATACGAGCAAGCACGAATTCCGTTTCCCTGTTCAATATGTAAACCGTCCGAACCTCGACTTCCGTGGTTTCTGCGGTACGATTGCACTTGGTGAAGTGAAAGTTGGCGATACCATTACTGCATTGCCATCTGGTAAGTCTTCGACTGTTAAAGAAATCGTAACTTTTGACGGTAACTTAGAGCATGCTGTTGCAGGTCAAGCGGTAACTTTAACACTGAACGATGAAATTGATATTTCACGTGGTAACGTGTTGGTAAAAGCGGGCGAACAGCCTCTAATTTCACGTTCTGCACGTGCCTCTGTGGTATGGATGACGGATGCGCCTTTAGTGGTTGGCAAACTGTATAATGTGAAGTTTGGTACACAAACTATTCCTGCGAAAGTTGCGAAAATTAACTACCGTACCAATGTAAACACATTGGAAAAAACGGAAGTTGAACAGCTTGAACTGAATGCGATTGCAGATGTAACGATTGAGTTTGATGCGCCAGTGGTATTTGACCGTTACCAAGACAGTCGTTACACAGGTTCATTCATCTTTATTGACCGTTTAAGCAACGTGACTGTTGGTGCGGGTATGGTTGAATCTGCGGTTGAATGGACTGCACACAACGAGCCTGTAACTGCTGAAGCGCGTGCTGCACGTTTAGGTCAAAAACCTGCTGCTGTAACTGTAACTGCAAAAGCCCTTGAAAATGCACAAGCAATTGAAAGCTTGTTGATTCAGCAAGGTGTAGTTGCGATTGCGAAAGCAGGTTTAACTGTAGAGCAAATTGCACTTGTACGTGAGACTGGTGTGGTTGTGATTACGGATACTGCTGAAGGTACTGATGTGACTTATACGGTTGAGACTGCTGAAGAAGTTGCTGAGAAAATTGTTGAGTTGGTTCGTCTGTAATAGATTGAATTGATTTAAAAAAGACCCGCTGAGAAGCGGGTTTCTTATTTAGGACTCTTCGGGTGTCTTTTTTGTTTTTTCTAGACTTGGAATAAGTTTTTCTAAAATTGAGTCGGATTTTACATTTTCCATTCCATCGGCTGGATTTTTTCTAAATGCTTCTAAATTAATTTCTAATAACTTAGCTTGTAGATAAATAGATTCATCACTTTCAGAATTTAGAGTTTTTATTTCAGTTTTATACTTTTCAAATGAACGAGCTAAAGCTTCTTTATGTCCATATTCTTGTTCTAATTTGGAATATCTATTGAGGTTCAAATTGGCAACTGTAGCAATCCAAATGAGTGGAATATTAAGGATTAATCTAACAGTTATAGAGGTTATAGTGATTTGATCAATCTTATTGAAGTCAATCGTAAAAAAATTAAATCCAGCCAAAAGTACTAACGCACCTATAAATACATATAAATTATTTTTCTTGTTCTCTTTTGCCTGATTACCTTTCTCATAAAAGCCACCAGCTAATCCAGCATTGCTAGCTTGATTTAAAACTTTTAAAGCTTCTTTTTCGGTCTCTTCTAATGTTTCTAATCTCTGAGATAAAACTTGTTCTAACGATTGGTTGTTTTTGTCACCAAAAATTTTTAGATAAAATTTATCTAAAGAATTTTTTTGTTTGTCGAAAGTGGTTGAGTAAGATGAAATTTCTTCACCAGCGTCATTGGTTTCACCAATAAATATATAGTCGTAGTATTCGTCAATTTCTTGGTATTTCTTTTTAATTGCTTGCTCACGTGAAGTTTCTATACCTTCTACAATAACGTCATTATTGAATAGGTAAGAGTGTACGTCTTTTGCTTTAGTTGCTAGTTGATCTAGTTTTTGACTATGACTTAATTCTTCACCTTCATTTGGACTAAAATATTTCCTGAATTCGATTCTAAGTTTATCTGATTTATTGTACAAATCAGCTAGATTCTCAGAGTCTAGTAATTCTTTAAGAGTTTGTGTTGTGGTTGTCCCATCTTCGTAAGTGTGTTCCATTAAAGATTTTAAAGAAGAAACTTCATTTTTTAATTGTTGTAATTCTTGATATTCCACAATTAATTGCTTTTTCTGTGCTTTAACATCTACTATTTCTGTTTGAAGTTGGTCTATTTCGGCTCGTATTAATTTTGCTGCGGCAGTTCGTCCATCTGTAATATGTTCTAGATTATCAGCAAGTGTATATTTACTTGAAAGTTTTCCATGTAAAGCACTTAATTGTTTAAGTGCTTGTTCAATTTCTTTACGCTCTGTTTGTGTCATACCCGTTGAGAGCATATCGCGTATTTTCCCCATATAAAACCAACCATAAAAATAGTAATTGTGGTCAAATATTACACTTTTTATAATTTGTTTGATAATGATTTCATTTTGATTTAAGATATATCTTAATTAATCTTAAGGTGTATCTTTGCGATGTCAAATTCAGACCTTCTCGACAGTAGCGATAGTCCTGTTAAAACCCGCAAACGCCTGTTTGAAGCAGGGCACATGAAACTATTGGTACTGCATCTGATCTCCCAAGCACCTAAGTTCAGCTACGATATTATTAAAGATGTCGGCGCAATCGTCGGCGGTGGCTACAGCCCAAGCACAGGGACAATTTACCCAACGCTGAATTACCTCGAAGAACAGCAATACATCCATGCAGAACTAAATGCCGAAGACCGTAAACAATACAGCGTTACGCAGTCAGGCTTAGTACATCTAGATGCAGAAAAAGCCACAGTAGAGAAAATTCTGTGTCGTTTTGATACCCGTAAGCAGATTCATAACAATGAACAATATGTCGACATCAAACGCGCGATGGAAAACCTAAAAGCATCACTGCGCATCAAAATTCAGCATTGTGAACTGACACCCGAGCAGGTGTATGCCATTGCAGAAAAAATCGATCAGGCGGCAGTCGAAATCAGCCGTATGGAGGTGATACAATGAAACAGCATCAATATGAAATTACGCTCAAACACATTGCTGATGCGCAGGGCAATCCTTCGACTTATACCGAAGCGTTGCAGTTTAATGCCTACAACCATGATGACATGTTTAAGGTATTGGAGCATTTGACTAAAGCGAAGTTATTAGATGAAGAAAAGACTAAAGCCTTTGCTGTGGGTTTAAAACTGTTTGGTGAAACCTTGCTGGAAAATAAAGACCATCCTTTATTTAAAGATTTCATGCCGCATTTCGGCCAGTTTATGAAAACACTGAAACAAACCGTAAAAGCCCAGAACGCAGCCCAAGACGAACAATAGGTGTTTACAGATGAATCAACGCCCAAAATTTCATCCCAAACATATGACTTGGCTGATGCCCCTAATTCTGTCCGGCATTATGAGCGGTTCAATTTCCTGCTTTAATATGCTGATGAATAAAGGTTTAGTTGAAGGTTTTCTTGGTATTTGGCTGCGTGCATGGAGCATGTCGTGGATGATGGCATTTCCACTTATTTTGATTGTTTTGCCATTGGTGCGTAATACGTTAATGAAGTTTGTGCGCTTACCGAATGAGTCTGCATCCAAATAAAAGGAAAATATACTTAGTCATGAGTTGAATGTGACGGCATAGCATCTTGAATGATGGCTGTTAATTCAGTCAGCGATTTAACTCCTGCAATACGTTGAATGACTTGCCCGCGATAAAATACTAAGGTTGAAGGTAGTCCATAAACGTTATAGCGCAAGGTTAGTATCGGTGAGGAATCAATATTTACCTTGCCAAATTTGAGCTGTGCATGCTGTGCGGACATTTGCTTTGCACACTGCTCAAATACAGGGAAGTTCTGCACACAGGGCGCGCACCAGTCTGCATAGAAGCGAATCACGGCAAAACCATCGAACCATTCATAGTCGCTGGCGTTATCTTCGTTATATTCAACAACCTGAACCATGTGCTGCCTATTATTAATTTGCTAAATAGTCAGCCAATTATACATAAGTCCATTGTTATTCAATCTGTATGCTTTCTATGTTCAAATAGTGCATAGATAGATGAATAGTCAATAATTGAAAAGGAAAAACAATGTCACAGCAAAGCATGCAGCAGGTCATTATTACTGAGCCAGGCGGTGTAGATAAACTGGCCTATGAAAGCGTTGCCATCCCAGAAGCGAAAGCGGATGAAGTGTTGGTAAAAGTGCATGCCTTTGGCATCAATCGTCCAGACATTTTACAGCGCCAAGGCTTGTACCCAATGCCGAAAGGGGTAACACCAGTACCGGGTTTAGAGGTTGCAGGCGAAGTGGTTGCTGTGGGTGCAGAAGTCACTTTGTTTAAAGTGGGTGATAAAGTCTGCGGTCTGACCAATGGTGGCGGTTATGCAGAATATTGCGTGGTGCCTGAAAGCCAAACCATTCGTATTCCTGAAGGTGTCAGCTTTACTCAAGCAGCGGCCATTCCTGAAACCTTCTTTACAGTTTGGGCCAATGTATTCCAAATGGGTAAAGCCAAAGTAGGTGAAACGGTACTTATTCATGGCGGTACTAGCGGTATTGGTACTACAGCGATTATGTTGTGTAATGCTTTAGGTATGAAAACCTTTGCAACAGTCGGTTCAGATGAAAAAGTCGCTGCGATCTCTGATATCACGCATGCGATTAACTACAAGACTCAAGACTTTGAGCAAGTGATTAATGAAGCGACCAATGAGCAAGGTGTAGATGTTATTTTAGATATCGTTGGCGCACCGTATTTGGCGCAGAACCTCAATCTATTACGTCGTGATGGTCGTTTGGTCTATATAGCCTTCTTAGGTGGTGCAAAAGCCAAAGAAGTAAAACTGGGTCAAATCATGATGAAGCGTTTGACCATTACAGGCTCAACCATGCGTGCGCGTAATACTGAAGAAAAGGCAGAGATTGCCAAAGGCATTCAGGAAAATGTTGTTCCGTTATGGTCTAAAGGTGAATGCCTGCCAATGATCTACAAAACATTTAAGTTTGATCAAATTCAAGAAGCGCATGCAGCCATGGATACGGGCGAGCACGTGGGTAAGATTGTGGTTGAAGTGATTTAAAGGATTATTTTTAAAACGCGATGTATTTGCAGGGTGTTTTAAAATAATTAAAGAGGGCAATGTCCCTCTTTTTTATTGTATTCCTATCTGATTTGACGCAGTAACATCAAAAGCACAATTTGATTCAAATAAAAGAATGATACGCGGTAAGGTCATCCGCAAGTGTATGAGACAGGGTTGTTTTTAATCAAAAATGTTTTTGCAATACTTTGAATAAGTAGACGCTAGTGAACGAGTTTTGTCGGTGAGGTGCATTGCACCGCAAGATGGCTTCCTTGCGAAGCTTCGCTTCTCATTTTGCCGAAACAAAAGTACCTCCAGCCGAAGGCTAATCCCTTTATTCAATCCCTAGATGTAAGACTCTGTCGAGTAGATTTAAATATCGGTAAATAATGTGAAATTACTTTTACGTGCGTAACATCTGTTGCTAAATTTTAGGCATAAAAAAACCAGCTTATCGCTGGGTTCTTTATTACACCATCTTCAGTAGTAGAATAATGGTGCCCGAGGCCAGACTCGAACTGGCACGCTTTGTGGGCGGGGGATTTTAAATCCCCTGTGTCTACCGATTTCACCACTCGGGCTTAACAAGATTGGAGGCGGAGGTCGGAATCGAACCGGCGTACACGGAGTTGCAGTCCGCTGCATGACCACTCTGCCACCCCGCCATGTCTTGTTGATGCGTATATTAGCAAGCTCTGAAAAAAAAACAATAGCAGATTCATCTGTATGAGCATAAAAGCAGCATACAAGGTAAAAAATTTAAAATAATCATGTATTATGTGCAAAATTGATTCATATCATCACTTGGAGAAGTGCCGTGGCATTAGTTTTAGATGGTCGTGCATTGGCGAAGAAAATTGAAGCTGACTTGTTGACTCGCGTAGAAGCGCTAAAAGAGAAAACTGGTCGTACCCCAATTCTTGCGACTATTTTGGTAGGTGACGATGGTGCATCTGCAACTTATGTACGTATGAAAGGGAATGCTTGCCGCCGTGTTGGTATGGATTCATTAAAAGTTGAGCTTCCTAAAGAAACCACAACTGAGCAATTGCTTGCTGAAATTGAAAAATTGAATGCAAATCCAGATGTTCACGGTATTTTGTTACAACACCCCGTACCTGCTCAAATTGATGAGCGTGCTTGTTTCGATGCGATCTCTCTTGAAAAAGACGTAGATGGCGTGACCTGCTTAGGTTTTGGTCGTATGGCAATGGGTGAAGCTGCGTATGGTTCTGCGACTCCTGCAGGTATCATGACCATTCTAAAAGAAAACAACATTGAAATCGCAGGGAAACACGCGGTTGTTGTGGGTCGTTCTGCAATTTTGGGCAAACCAATGTCTGCAATGCTGCTTGAAGCGAATGCAACAGTGACCACTTGCCACTCACGTACTCAAAACTTAGCTGACTTTGTTAAGCAAGCTGACATTATTGTGGGCGCGGTAGGTAAAGCTGAATTGATTCAAAAAGATTGGATCAAACCGGGTGCAGTGGTTGTTGATGCTGGCTTTCATCCACGTGATGGCGGCGGTGTAGGTGATATCCAATTGGTGGGTATTGAAGAAGTTGCTTCTGCGTATACGCCAGTTCCGGGTGGTGTAGGCCCAATGACCATTACAACGTTGATTCGTCAAACTGTTGAAGCTGCTGAAAAAGCATTGGGTTAATCTTTAGACCACTCCCTTGCGAAGCAATGCTTCTCATCTCCTAAAAGGAGAGGGAAAATCCATTTTGAAAATAATGGGTGCTCCTTCTCTTGCGCCGTATACGGCTCAGGGAGAGGGTTGGGGTGAGGGTGCTTTTTTATAAATAATCCTCTCCCTAACCCTCTCCTTTAAAAGGAGAGGGAACTTCCGATCTTAATTTAGGCTTATATGACACTAAAACTCTGCATATTCGAAAAATAAAATTCTAATGAGCTGTACTTTCCAATTCCCCCAAGCCCCTGAACATTTACTGAAAGCACTGCATGAAGTTATTCCGCATTGTGAATTACATGCTCAACAGTTGCCTGAAACACCTATTTCTCTATGGTTGATCCCACCGGTATTTCCAACCGATAAATTGGATGATGAAGTCATTCGTCGTATATGGAATGATACGCCGTATTGGATCTTTTGTTGGGCTTCAGGGCTTGCAATGGCGCAGTGGTTGTTGGCAGAGCCGCATCATGTCAAAGATAAAGTGGTGTTGGACTTTGGTGCAGGTTCAGGCGTGGTGGCGATTGCCGCGAAAATGGCAGGGGCGAAACGCGTGATCTGCTGTGACATCGACCAAGTAAGCCTAGATGCCTGCCGTGCCAATGCAGAGCTGAATAATGTCGAACTTGAATATTTGGACGATCTGTATAAAGCCGAACAAGTCGATATTTTATTGGCTGCCGATGTGCTATATGACCAATGCAACCGTTTCTTTTTGGATGAATTTTTAAAGTTTGCTCCAGAAGTGTGGGTGGCAGACAGTCGTGTGAAAAACTTTAGTCATCCTAAATATGAAAAACTCGATGAACGAAGCGCAACGACATGGCCTGATTTGGATGAATCACCTGAGTTTCGAAATGTGAGTTTTTATAAAACCCTATAAATAATGAACCCATAAAAAATAAGACGCTTAAAGCGTCTTATTTTTTATATTTTGAACAGCAAATTTGATTAAGAACAGGTATAGCGAACCACACGTAAGGTGGCAGGGCGAGCATCGAGTGCATCACGCGCGCCTAAGTTTTCAGAGTTACGTAGATCAGGAGTATTTGATAGACCGAAGTTCGCACGTGTATTACCAATTTGACGGCCGTACTGGGTATTTTCCAAAGCAGGATTTGCAATTTCGTTCACGCTTAAGATTTGTAATTTATAGGTCTTTTGCGTATTTAATACTTTTTGGCAAGCACGCTGTAATTTATTGGCATCCAGTTGTTGGTTTTGGCGACCCGCTAAAGTATATGCAAGTGTTGCGCTATCTGCAGATTTGGACTCTATTTGAAAGCCCGTTTGACCATTAAAAGCACGTGGAGTGCTTTGGCAAGCAGCCATCGACATTGCAACAATACCCAAACTTAAAACTTTGTAAATATTTTTCATCATTCATTCGCCGTGTGTATTTGTATGTTCAGTATGCCATAGTCCGTCTGTCGACTCGATGGCGAAAACCAAGAAAGCCAAAGAAGTTTGATTAAATCTTTGATACAGATGAAACGTTAAATAGATGGAAATGCAGATAAAAAAAGCTCATCAAAATAGGCTTTGATGAGCTTAAGTGGAATAGCAGGGCTGAGCGAATTAATCGTCAGTGATCATGCTATGTTTTTTCGTATCTTTCATGAAGACATAGGTAATTAAAGATAAACCAATCATGAACGTAATGTAGTAGAAGAAATAGTTTTCATGGCCTGCATTTTTGAAGCTCAAAGCTACAAGTTCTGCGGTACCACCAAAGAGTGTATTTGCAATGGCATAAGGCAATGCAACACCTAGGGCACGAATGTGTGCAGGGAACAGCTCTGCTTTTACTACAGCATTAATGGCAGTATAACCAGTGACAATTACCATACCGCTCATGCAAAGCATAAATGCTGTGGTTGGGCTGGTAGTTGAACCGATACCATTGAAAATAGGAATGGTAAACAGCACACCAAGCACACCAAAGGCGATCATAATTGGCTTACGACCAATTTTGTCTGAAAGCGCACCGACAGCAGGTTGTAAAAGCATGAAGATGAAAATTGCAGCAGTGGTAATTTCAGTTGCTGTGGTTTTTTCAAAGCCAGACGTGTTGACCAAATATTTTTGTAAATATGTGGTAAAAGTGTTGAACGCTAAAGTACCACCGGCAGTCAACATGATCACAGTGAAGGCTTGTTTAGGGTATTTGGTAAATAACGCTAAAGCACCTGATTTTGGACCACCATTTTTAGCTTGTTCTTGAGCTTCTTTAGAAGATTGAGTTTCAACTAAACCGCGACGAATCCAGAACACCACAATTGCGAGCAAAGCACCGATAAAGAAGGGAACACGCCAGCCCCATTCAGTTAAAGCTTGTTCTGAGAAATTGCGCTGTAAAATAATTAAAACGCAAAGTGCCAGTAGCTGACCTGAAATCAGTGTGACATATTGGAAACTTGAGAAGAAACCACGGTGGTTTTTCCCTGCCATTTCAGTCAAATAGGTCGCACTTGAGCCATATTCACCGCCGACACTTAAGCCTTGGAGTAAACGCGCTAAAAGTAGAATAGCGGGTGCGAGTATGCCTACAGAATCATAGGTTGGTGCACATGCGATCATCAGTGAGCCGACACACATCAACGATACAGACAGCGTTAAACCTGCTTTACGACCTTTACGGTCCGCATAAATACCCATGACCCATGCGCCGATTGGACGCATTAAGAAACCGAGTGCAAAGACTGCAGCTGCTTGTAAGAGTTTTACAGTATTGTCACCGTCAGGGAAAAATTGCGGTGCAAAGTAAAGGGTAAAAGCAGCGTAGACATACCAGTCGTACCATTCAACGAGGTTGCCGGCAGATCCGCCGAGGATAGATTTGATACGAGTTTTTCTATCCAATTGTTCAGGAACAACTGGCTCAGATGAGTTTGACACATCATTCTCCAAGGAATGAATGCAAAACATATCCATTTAAACTCTTTGGGAAAAGTTTAAATCAATATATTTTGTCGAAATGGGAGATGGAACTATATTTATTTAATTTATACTCCTGTTATTGCAGAAAATCATGCGACTTTAGTCTATAAAATGCGATATTTTTGACCAGATACATTTTTCACGACTAAATGAAAACAACAAAGCCTCATAGATTGAGGCTTTGATGGGGAAAACATGCTGTTTTTGATCAGCTTGATCAATAAGTCATCATCAAATAATTCTGATCAATGCTCCTGAATTTTGGAATGGTGTTTGGTGTCTTTCATAAAGATGTAGACCAATAACGAAATAAAAATCATGATGGTCACATAGATGAAGAACCATGACTCGTGACCAGCTTCTTTAAAACTTAGCGCAAAGAATTCTGCCGTACCACCAAAGATGGTATTTGCAAGTGCATAAGGCAGCGCAACACCCAATGCGCGAATATGTGCAGGGAACATTTCTGCTTTTACAACCGCATTGATCGAGGTGTATCCCGTGACAATCACTAGACCTGCGAGACAGAGCCAAAATGCGGTCCAATAATCTTGAGTTTGTCCTAAGGCACTAAATAGAACATAGGTGAACAGCACACCTAAGATCCCAAAAGCGATCATTAGAGGTTTACGACCAATTTTGTCGGATAGGCCGCCTGCAAGTGGCTGTAAGCACATAAAAATAAACAGCGCTAAGGTGGTAATTTGTGTGGCCTCAGGTTTACTAAAGCCAGAGGTATTGACCAGATATTTTTGCAAATAGGTGGTGTAGGTATAAAAAGCCAATGTACCTCCAGCTGTTAAAAATAACACCGTGAAGGCTTCTTTCGGATAATGTTTAAATAGAGAAAATAAGCCAGATTCAGGTTGGTCTTTTTGCTCTTGTGCATTTTTAAAGGATTGGGTTTCTAGCAGGCCACGTCGAATACGGAAAACCACTACCGCTAAACACGCACCGATAAAGAACGGAATACGCCAGCCCCAATCATGCAATTGTTCTTCTGTCAGCAACCATTGCAAAATAAGTAGTACGCACAGTGCAGTCAACTGACCTGCAATCAGTGTCACATATTGAAAGCTTGAAAAAAAACCACGACGGTCGCGGTCAGCCATTTCACTGAGGTAGGTCGCACTGGCGCCATATTCACCGCCGACACTTAAGCCTTGAATCAGTCGAGCTACCACAAGAATAATCGGTGCCATGATGCCAATTTGGTCATGTGTTGGAGAAATGGCAATCATCAATGAGCCGATACACATGAGTGTGACGGAGAGGGTTAAACCTGACTTTCGACCTTTTTTGTCTGAATAGATCCCCATAATCCATGCACCAATGGGCCGCATGAGGAAGCCCACTGCAAAGATGGCCGCGGCTTGGAGAAGTTGTGCGGTCTGGCTGCCTTGAGGGAAAAAAGCATGGGCGAAATAGAGGGTGAATGCCGCATAGACATACCAATCGTACCATTCAACAAGATTGCCTGCTGAACCACCGAGAATGGATTTTACTCGGGTCTTTGTATCTAAATTTGATTGAGGAACAATTTCTTCCGTCATTTTAAAATCCATCTTTTTTTATTGTGTGAAAATATCTTATGCGTATCGAAAAGTATGAAATGTAAACTAAAAAAGAGGTTTTGTTGAAAAAGTGTACAAATCAACGGCTTGTCATGAATTTTGCTTTGAATAAGGATTTGTACTATAAAATGATTGATTTCATGCTTGAGCCAGCAATTGTTTAAACGTACATTTAAAATATAACTTCTCATTTAATAAAGGATACAAAAACTCAGTGTCAGGATGTTGTGACTAAAATAGGTATCTGGATCAAAAAATGATGATCAATGAGAAAAATAATAAAGCAAAGAAAACGAAGCATTGTTGAATAAAAAGATATAGTGGGAGGGAGCGATGAATACACAACAGCAATTAATATATGACATGGTGGTCATTGGTGGTGGAATCAATGGTGTTGGTATTGCTTGTGATGCAGCGGGGCGTGGTTTAAGTGTTTTGCTTTGCGAAAAAGACGATCTCGCGAGCCATACTTCATCTGCAAGTAGTAAATTAATTCATGGTGGTCTTCGCTATTTAGAGCATAAAGAATTTCGTTTAGTACGTGAAGCACTCGCAGAACGCGAAGTTCTCCTTAAAAAAGCCCCCCATATTATTCGACCGATGCGTTTTATCATGCCACATGAACCGCATTTACGACCGGCTTGGCTAATTCGTACTGGATTATTCTTTTATGATTATTTGGGTAAACGTGAACAGCTTGCAGGCTCCAATGGTATTGAATTTGATGTGGATGTTAGTCCTTTAGCACCCAGATTTACTCGGGGGTTTGAATATTCCGACTGCGCTGTGGATGATGCACGCTTGGTTGTACTCAATGCGATACAAGCACGGGAATATGGTGCACAGGTTCTGACTCGAACAGAATGTTTAAATGCATACAGTAAAGCTGGCATTTGGCAAGTGTGTTTAAAAAATGCCAACGGTTTGCAAAATGTGCAGGCTAAAGTATTGGTGAATGCGGCAGGTCCTTGGGTTGCTGACTTTATAAAACAGGGTTTAAAGCAAGAGTCACCTTATGGTATACGTTTAATACAAGGTAGCCATATCATCGTTCCAAAGCTCTTTGAAGGTGATAAAGCTTTTATTATGCAAAATGATGATCACCGCATTGTCTTTGCGATTCCTTATTTAGAACAATATACCCTGATCGGCACGACAGATCGTGAATATCAAGCAGACCCAAATCGAGTAAAGATAAGCCAAGAAGAAATCGATTACTTGCTTGATGTGTCAAATGATCACTTTAAAACTCAATTGACGCAAACGGACATCATTTCAACTTATTCAGGTGTGCGTCCGCTGTGTGATGATGAGTCAGATAATCCAGCTGCAGTCACGCGAGATTACACCTTAGCACTGACCGATGTAGAAGGTGCAGCATTACTTTCAATCTTTGGTGGCAAGCTCACCACTTACCGAAAACTTGCAGAAGCGGCATTAGATCAGCTTAAAACGGTTTTTCATCATCGATCCAAACCGTGGACTGCTGATACAGCATTACCTGGTGCGGAAAATTTAGAATCAATCGAGCAGTTGATAGCTGAAATCCAACAAAATGTTAAAGGTGTTTCAAACAGTCTAGCAAGTCGTTGGGCGCATGCTTATGGAACACGTGTCTGGATTTTGCTGAATCATTTAACTTCGATTGATGAGCTTGGGCAAAACTTCGGGCATGGCTTGTATGCCCAAGAAGTAGATTATTTGGTTGAGCATGAGTGGGCGAGAAGCTCTGAAGATATTTTGCAAAGACGCACAAACTTATATTTGCAATTCACTGCATTTGAAGTTGATGTTTTGGACGAGTACTTAATGGCAATACGTATAAAGCAAAAAGCTCAAGATGTGGCTTAGTTGGTATAAAAAAAGACCGCGCAAGGCGGTCTTTTAAATCTTTCTTAATCCCTCTTTTAAAGGAGGGAAATTAAAGGTCGATTAAGCAGATTTTTTTACAGCTTCTAAAAGTTCGTCTTGACGTACTTTAAGTGCTTTTGGTAAGCGATCACCAAGTTTGTTGAACAATTCAGTGTGGCTTTCAAGTTCTTTGATCCATTGATCTTTATCTTGAGAAGTTACAAGCTCGAATTGCTCTTTAGTGAAGTCTGAACCAGTCCAGTTCAATTGTTCGTATGTTGGAACAAGGCCGATAGGTGTTTCAACAGCGTCTGCACGACCTTCACAACGGTCAATGATCCACTCAAGAACACGCATGTTTTGACCGAAACCAGGCCATACAAAGTTACCTTCAGCATCACGACGGAACCAGTTCACGTTGTAGATACCAGGAAGTTTATTGCCAGCAGCTTTAGCTTTAGCAGCAACTTCTTCACCAAGTTCTAACCAGTGAGAGAAGTAGTCAGCCATGTTGTAACCCGCAAATGGAAGCATTGCGAATGGGTCACGACGAACGATACCTTGTTGACCAACAGCAGCAGCAGTTGTTTCAGAGCCCATAGTTGCAGCTTTGTAAACACCGTCAACCCAGTCAAATGCTTCTGAAATTAGAGGCACTGTGTCTGCACGACGACCACCGAAGATGAACGCAGAAATTGGAACACCTGCTGGATTTTCCCAGTCAGCATCAATAGAAGGACATTGACCAGCTGAAACAGTGAAACGAGCATTTGGATGAGCTGCTTTTTCTTCGCCGGTGTGTGGTTGACCTTTCCAGTTAGTCAAGTTAGCAGGCGCTTCTTTAGTAAGACCTTCCCACCATACTTCACCTTCGTCAGTTACAGCAACGTTGGTATAGATTACGTCTTTATGAAGAGTCGCCATACAGTTCGGGTTAGTCTTGGTATTTGTACCAGGTGCTACACCGAAGAAACCAGCTTCAGGGTTGATTGCATATAAACGACCATCTTCACCTGGTTTGATCCAAGCAATATCGTCACCTACAGTTTCAATTTTCCAACCTTCGTAACCCGCTGGTGGAATCAACATCGCGAAGTTTGTTTTACCACAAGCAGAAGGGAATGCAGCTGCGATGTAGTGTTTTTCGCCTTGTGGGTTTGTCACGCCAAGGATGAGCATGTGTTCAGCTAACCAACCTTGTTGACGACCCATAGAAGATGCAATACGTAAAGCTAGGCATTTTTTACCCAACAATGCGTTACCGCCGTAACCAGAACCGTAAGACCAGATTTCACGAGTTTCTGGGTAATGAACGATGTATTTTTCAGGGTTGCAAGGCCAAGCAACGTCTTTTTGACCTTCTTCAAGCGGTGCACCAACAGTGTGTACGCAAGGAATGAAGTCACCGTCAGTACCAAGTACGTCATAAACAGCTTTACCCATACGAGCCATTTTAGACATGCTTACAGCAACGTAAGGAGAATCAGTAAGTTCGATACCGATGTGAGCAATATGAGAACCTAAAGGACCCATAGAGAAAGGAACTACGTATAAAGTACGGCCTTTCATTGAACCGTCAAATAAACCATTCAGACGAGCACGCATTTCAGCTGGAGCTTCCCAGTTGTTTGTTGCGCCTGCATCTTCTTGTTTTTCAGAACAGATGTAAGTACGACCTTCAACACGAGCAACGTCAGAAGGATCAGAATTAGCAAGGTAAGAACCAGGATGTTTTTCTTGGTTAAGTTCTTGCATAGTGCCGTTAGCGATCATCAAGTCGATATAACGTTGATATTCTTCTGCGCTACCGTCACACCATTCGATTTTTGCTGGTTTGGTTAATTTGGCAATTTCTTCCACCCAAGCAATGAGCTTAGGGTGACGAACGAATTCTGGTGCGTTCACTTGGGTCATGGTGAGGCCTATCTCAAAAATGTACTAACCGTACAAAGTATAATCTGCATCATGGGATACATCATGCAGATAAAAGATGAAAAAAAAGTGGCTGTATTAAAGCATAAAATCATAAAAAAAATAAGACTAAAGAAGTGGTAGATTTTTTTTGGTAGTTAATGCTATTTATATTAAATATAGATAAAATACAATAACTTAACATGTTAAGTGGTGAATTTTCACTTTATTTATTAACGTGATGGACAATATTTTATATAGTTATTTTTAATAAAAACAAAAAGTTGCATGTAATTGATATTTGAGAATTATTATTGATTAAATAAATGGTGGTAATTCGATTTTTACATAAAGGCGCTATTATTTGCTGTTAAATTCGACAAAATACAATACTAAGCGGCCAAGATGTATAAAAAGTGATTAAACAAGCCAAGCCTTTATCTATTATCTATAATAAAAAATCAGGATTTCATGCTGCAAATAAAGATGAAGTCTACGAGGAACTTGTGCGGATATTATCCGATCATAATTTCGAAATACAGTCATTTGAGCTTGGGCAGGAAGCGAGTTTTGATACTTTAATGAGCAAGGTGTTTGCGCGCCATCAAGACCCTGATAATTTGGGTGTTGTCGTTGCAGCAGGTGGTGATGGAACCTTAAATGCTGTTGCACATCAGTTAATGCATACCGATATTCCTATGGGGATCTTACCTTTAGGCACATTTAACTATGTGGCGCGCGTCCTTAATATTCCTCTTGATTTAATTCAAGCGGCACAGGTGATTGCGACAGGCAATAATCGACAGGTGCACGTGGCGCAAATCAATGAACATATCTATTTAAACAATGCCAGTTTGGGCTTGTATCCTTTATTTATACAAAAAAGAGAATTTTATAATCAAAAGTTTGGGCGTTTCCCATTGCATGCTTATACCTCAGGTTTGGATGTGCTGATTCGAGATCGTAAAGAGCTGAAATTGGAAGTAGAAGTGGATCATCATATTTATCCAGTCAAAACGCCCTTGATCTTTTTTGGCAATAATCAATTGCAATTGGCCGATTTAAACTTGCAAATCGCTAAAGATGCAGAGGCAGGTAAAGTTGCAGGTGTGGTTGTCGCAAAAAGTGATAAGAAAACGTTATTTAAAATTTTATGGCAATTGATCCGTGGCAATATCGACAATGCACCAGATGTGTATAGTTTTGCCGCTGATGAAGTCACAATACATACCCAACGAAAAAAAATGACCGTTGCTGTGGATGGTGAGATTGTAGAAATGAAACCGCCGCTTAAAATTCGAGTGCAAAAACAAGCCTTAAAGATACGGGTGCCACATGATACTGCATCTGTCTGATCTGCATTTCGGCACTGAAAAGCCAGAGTGTATGCGCGCTATTCAGCAATTTTGTCGTGAACAGCGTATCGAGGCCGTGGTTGCCAGTGGAGACTTGACCCAACGTGCGCGTTATCGTCAGTTTTATGCATGTAAGCAATTTTTAGAAAGCTTAAATTTGCCATATATCGTTGTGCCGGGGAATCATGATATTCCGCTATATCATTTATGGAACCGTGTTTTTAGCCCTTTTGCACGTTATCAACTTTTTTTTGGTGCCATGGAAAATGTACTGGAAACCGAGCATTTTTATTTAATTGGGATCAATAGTATTCGTCGTCGTTACCATACGCGAGGGCATGTATCGCTCGAGCAAATACATTATGTTGATGATTTACTTAAACATGCGCCGCCCAATAAAGTGAAATTAATCATAGCGCATCAACCTTTTTATACGCCGCCCAATGACCCGCATGGTGTGAAAGATTGTCCTGTTCAAGGGCGTTTGGCACTCGAACAGTGGAGTCAACACGGTTTAAATGGTTTATTGCATGGACATTTACATGTTCCAGCCAGCTATGACCTCAATCAGATTTATGCTTTAGGTGCTGCGCATCCAGTTTGGGATATTCATGCTGGAACTGCAACGTCATATCGCCTACACGATAACCTTGCCAACAGTTTTAATGTCATTGATGAGCAGATGAATGTGCAGCATTATTTTTATCATTCAAAGTTGAAAATATTCGAAGAAAATCTTAGTACTCATATTTTGGATGAGCTTTAATCCTTTAAATTTAAATTTTGAAGAAAAAAAATACAAAAAAATGAAAAAAATTAAATTTTGCCCTTGAAGGGTTTTTTTCCATCCCCACAAAAGTGTCATCTAAATTATTTTTTGTCGATGGCTTACGGAAATCAAAATGTCATCGTCTTTTATCTAGTAAATAGACTTAGTCTGGAGTTAACTATGAGCAATATTCGTCCTTTGCATGACAACGTTGTGATTCGCCGTGTTGAAAAGGAAACTAAAACTGCTGGTGGTCTTATTTTAAGTACTTCAGCAGCTGAACAACCTGCTCAAGGCGAAGTAATCGCTGTAGGTAATGGCAAAGTAACTGACAATGGCGTACGTGCATTAGACGTTAAAGTTGGTGACAACGTATTGTTTGGCACTTATGCCGGTACAAAAGTAAAAGTAGCAGGCGAAGAGCTTCTTATTATGAAAGAGTCTGACATCTTAGCGGTACTTGAAGCTTAAGTTTCGTACACGCATTTAGACCCTTTTATTCATCATAAATTGTTAAAAATTTTAAAAAGATTCGGAGTTAGACATGTCAGCTAAAGACGTAAAATTTGGTGATTCAGCGCGTTCAAAAATGATCGCGGGTGTAAATGTACTTGCAGATGCTGTAAAAGTCACTTTAGGTCCTAAAGGCCGTAACGTTGTCATCGACCGTTCTTTCGGTGCGCCGCACATCACTAAAGATGGTGTTTCTGTTGCTAAAGAAATCACGTTAAAAGACAAGTTTGAAAACATGGGCGCTCAGCTAGTTCGTGAAGTGTCTTCAAAAACCAACGACATCGCGGGTGACGGTACAACAACTGCAACTGTTCTTGCACAAGCAATCCTTAATGAAGGGATTAAATCAGTAACTGCGGGTATGAACCCAATGGATCTTAAACGCGGTATCGACATCGCGGTTAAAGCTGTAGTTGCTGAAATTAAAGCGACTGCAAAACCTGCTTCTGACTCTAAAGCGATTGAACAAGTAGGTTCTATTTCTGCGAACTCTGACACCACTGTTGGTAAACTTATTGCTCAAGCAATGGAAAAAGTTGGTAAAGAGGGTGTAATTACAGTTGAAGAGGGTTCAGGCTTTGAAGATTCTCTAGATGTTGTAGAGGGTATGCAGTTTGACCGTGGTTACATCAGCCCGTACTTTGCAAACAAACAAGATACACTAACAGCTGAACTTGAAAACCCATACATTCTTCTTGTTGATAAAAAAATCAGCAACATCCGCGAATTAATTGCTGTACTTGAAGCTGTTGCTAAAACAGGTAAACCGCTTCTTATTATTGCTGAAGATGTTGAAGGTGAAGCACTTGCAACTCTTGTTGTAAACAACATGCGTGGCATTATCAAAGTTTGTGCTGTTAAAGCACCTGGTTTTGGTGATCGTCGTAAAGCGATGCTTCAAGACATCGCGATTTTAACTGGCGCGACTGTAGTTTCTGAAGAGGTTGGTATGTCTTTAGACCAAACTACACTTGAGCACTTAGGTACAGCGCATAAAGTTACTGTTTCTAAAGAAAACACAGTAATTGTTGATGGTGCAGGTGTTGCAGAGCAAATTGCTGAACGTGTAACTCAAATTCGTGCTCAAATTGAAGAATCAACTTCAGAATACGACAAAGAAAAACTTCAAGAACGCGTTGCTAAATTGGCAGGTGGTGTTGCTGTAATCAAAATCGGCGCTGCAACTGAAGTTGAAATGAAAGAGAAGAAAGATCGCGTTGACGATGCACTTCATGCAACTCGTGCTGCAGTTGAAGAAGGTGTTGTAGCAGGTGGTGGTGTTGCACTTGTACGTGCTGCAAAAGCACTTGAAGGTGTGTCTGGTGCTAACGATGACCAAAATGTTGGTATCAACATTTTACGTCGTGCAATTGAAGCACCGCTTCGTCAAATCGTTGCAAACTCTGGTGATGAGCCATCAGTTGTAATCAATGCTGTGAAAAACGGTGAAGGTAACTTCGGTTATAACGCTGCGACTTCAGAGTATGGCGATATGTTGGAAATGGGTATTCTTGACCCTGCGAAAGTAACACGTTCTGCGCTTGAGCATGCTGCATCTGTTGCGGGCTTAATGCTTACAACTGAATGTATGATTACTGAAATCCCAGAAGACAAACCTGCTATGCCTGATATGGGGGGTATGGGTGGCATGGGCGGTATGATGTAAGCTAATTACTGCTAAATAAAAAACCCTGCATTTTGCAGGGTTTTTTTTGTGATGTATGTTGTAATTTTGTATTAATCTGAATAACATGAGGCAAATTAATGTAAAACATATGATCATTTTTATTTTTTATATTGAGAATAAGAAATTGTTATTGATTTGTATGATTTATATATTGGAATATTTAAAATTTTAATTTATGATTTTATCAATATGTTCTTTATAAGAATAGCAATGATAAATCAAGACGGTAAGCGAATAAAATGTATGAATAAACATTCAAAAGTATTCGATCCCAATTGTGAAAAAATTCTCGTGAGTAAAAAAGAGTTACAGATGCTTTATAAGACAATACGTGACTATGAAGAGAGAATTAATTATTACGAAGTTGAAAATAAAAAATATTTAAAATTATTGAATAAAGATACTTCTATCTCTGAATGAATTGGTCAATTAGATCTTTAATGATTTGTTTTTGACTTGCATTCAATGTCCGAAATTTTAAAAAATAATCAAGTTCTGATTGATCATTTGACTCAAGATTGGATGATCCTAATGTGTTGTCGCCAAAGCGTAACCACTGGCTAGTGACATTGAGCCAAATAGAAAGAATAGCCAGTTTATCTTGATTTGGAATCGCTTTACCTAATAACCAATTATTTGCCGATTGCACTGAAACAGGAGCGCCATCATATCTATGATTAAACTCTTTTGATAAATAAGTTGGGCTAATAGGGTGATTTGAATCTATTAGTGCCTGTTTCAAGCGTTCACTAAAAGCTAACTTTTCTTGTAGATTACTCATATTTCATTGATTCTGCTTACAATAATTAAGGACTCTTAAATGTAACAGAATGTCGATAAGAGTTCGGTAAATTCAAATGTCAATTGTAGGAAATAGCCAAATAAATAACAATCATATTTCGTCTAATTATTGATAAATAAGAGTAATTTTTTGTAAGGAAGAATAACGATATGTGTTTACCAGTAATCAAATATTGATTGATAAAAAAGTAAAAGTTAAAGGAAATATAATTCTTTAGTATTAATTGCATTATATGAAAATATAAAAAAAACAATAAATTATAGTATTTTTTGTGAAAAAAAAGGAATTAAAGTATTTTTTATTTAAAAATAAATCAAATTTTGATTGATATTAATGTTTCATTTTGTATATTATTGCCACAGCACCGCAGGGGCGGTTGGCTATGAATTGCGGATTCTCCAGACGATAAGTACGCATTCGTAAAAGTTTCGCTGGTAAACATCATCCTAGGGTCTACCAGTCTTTTTATAAAAATTGAAGGAATTTGTATGAAATTTCAGAAAACACTTTTGGCAGCAAGTTTGGCATTTTTAGCAGTTGGTGCAAATGCAAAAAATGCAAATCCAACCCAGCAATCTGAAGGTTTGTTTAATAGTACAGGTTATGTGTTCTCACCAGTTCTTAATCAAGGTACTAACTGGGCTGACTTGGGAACTGGTGCTGTTACTTCAGTTACTGGAAATGGTTCTCAAGTAACTTATGAAATTTTTAACTATAAAACGGCATCTGGTAAAGAAGTAGTTAGCGTAACAAAGTTGGGTTCAAAAACATCTGAAGGTTTTTTTGAATTTGTTAAAGATGCTGCTGGAAATGATCAACTAGTAGAATACAAGGGTAATGATGTTTTACTTGACACGCTATCTAATGGCGGTCAATTAATGGATTCTACAGCTGGTACAACAACTACTGGCTATGAGTTAAAAGAAATTAATAATGAACATTTAGTATATGGTTATCAAGGTAATGTTGGTGGTTTGAATCAACAATTACAAGGTGCGTATATTAATCCAGAAGGTGTTACTACTCAGTTTACAGGTACACTAATCGTTCCAGGTACTTCAAATTCTAAATATGTAAACTCAGGTATTATTGGAAATACTGGTGCATATGATGACGTAACTGGTCAGCCTTTAGATGTATCAAAAAATATATATGGTGTAAGTGCAAAAGATGGTAATAATTTTGTAGCATTAACTGGGAATGGTATTGCACTAGCGAATTTAAGTGCAGGTGCCCTACAGTATGATGGTAGTGTTATCACTAATGAATCGTTAGTAGGTAACGAAACAAGTGCTGTGCAAAAAACACGTCAATATACGGTTAATGGTCAAACAATTTTAGAAGTATACAATGACGATGCGGGTAATGAGGTAGCATCTAAATTCTATATTGCCACTGCAAATGGTGCTGGTAATTATGATTTAACAGCTACAACGAGTGTAACTTCTGCAACTGTAGCAGGTTTATTACCTGATCGTTCAGGTACTGCTACTTATAAGACTGGTGAATACACTCAATCTGTCATTCATAATACTGTTACAAATCAAAATGTAACTTATAGTGAAGCTGTTACAACTATTGACAAAACGAAGTTACAAGCTGGTATTGTTGAAACTACAAACTTAACTTCTGCAACTGCAACAGCAGATGAGTCAGTTGGTAATGCAGAAGTCGTTACAAAACAGTCTGTGGCGACTGGTGTAATTGGTAAAAATGCAGACGGTTCTAATAAATATGGTACTGAAGTTGTAAAAACAGATGCTAACGGTACTCAAAAAACAGAAATTACGGCGAGTGGTATCAATACTACAGGTGTAATTAATGCTGCTGACTATCAAATTGGTGGTGTAAGTATTGTAGATGGTATTAAAACTTCAGTTGATACCGCTGTAGCAGGAGCTACAGAAGCTATCGATGCTAAAGTTGCTGAAGTAGACTCTAAAATTGTTGAAGTTGATGCTCGTTTAACTCAATTCAATACTACTGCTGCTAACTTAAATTCACGTGTTGATCAATTAAATTCACGTGTGAACGAAGTTGAAGAAAAAGCTTACCGTGGTGTTGCAATTGCTTTAGCTGCTCAACAACAAATTCCTAACATTGGTGCAGGTCAATTTGCAGTATTTGGTGGTGTTGGTCACTACGAAGGTGAATCTGCAGGTGCTCTAGGTGTTGCAAGCGTATTTGCTGATGGCCGTACTTCACTTAGCGCTGCAATTGGTGTTGCTGGTGGTAGCGAAGTTGGTGGTCGTGTAGGTCTTTCTTATGTATTTGGCGGAAAATAATTAACCCGTTGATACATTTAGATTAAACAAAAAATCCCCGCTACTTGCGGGGATTTTTTTATAACAATCCTAGTTGGAGTAAAACACTAATCAAGCTTTTTGGTGAGTTTAAGATTTACTTCAGGCATTTCTAGTTTTTCACCTTTATCACCACGAAGCTCAATAAAGTTTTCACCTACAAAGTAAATTCGATTGTCGCCCTCGGCATCAAGTTGAATCATTCCAGGTTGATCTGGCAAGAACTTAAAACTGCCTTTCACTTTATTTTCAGTGTTCGCAGCTTTACCTAAAAACTCTTGGCTGAGTTCATAGCTCTTATCAAGTTTGAGTTCAAGTTCAGTTTCAATCCCTTTGCAATCATGGCAAGGTAGAATCCCTTTATACTCACCTGCCCAATCAAGTGCATTTTCGGTGTTATCACCTGTGGCAATCGGACTTTCAGATGCAGCGTCGGTATTGGCAATGACGTTATTATCTGGTGGTGTCGCAGTTTCAGAATCATTGCTAGTCTTTGAACATGCCGTTAAGGTTGCACTGACCATACAGAGAGCGAGGATTAGTTTTTTCATGAGATTTATACACCGTACGTACCCAATATAATGCTAAGCGTGGCTTTTATTGCTCAAGAAAAATAGCCTATTCTTGTTAACAATTGTGTGTTTGGTTAATACATCAAAACAGACATTTGATTTTTAAAAATTCGTAAATAGTGAAATATTGGTGATTTACCTAAAAGTGAACGCTAAAGGACATTTATATATTAATTGGTGAATAACTGAACAATATAGGCTTTTATAATTATTTTGCGTTGTTAAACTCTGCGGCATAGAAAAAACTGTCGGTGCAAATTGTGTTTGAAAAAACAGCGGAAAAAAGTCTGAACTTAATGGGGTGGCAAATTGATAACCATTGGGATTTAAATATTGACCAATGTGTCATGATTGCAGCGCCACATACCAGTAATTGGGATGCACTTTATGCACGCCTTGCCCTGAAAGCTTTAGGGGTAAATGTTCGTATCACGATTAAAGACAGTTATATGAAATTCCCGTTTGGGCCTTTTGTACGTGCTATGGGCGGAATTGGTATTAATCGTCGTCCAAAACAAGATGGTGAAGCACGTCAAAGTATGGTTGAGCTCATGGCTGACTTATTTAAGCATCATCCGAAATTAGTCATGTTGGTAACGCCTGAAGGGACACGCGCCAAACAAGAGAAGTGGAAAACCGGTTTTTATCATGTTGCCATGCAAGCAGGTGTGCCGATTGCTTTAGCCTATATGGACTATGCGCAGAAAAAAACGGGTGTGGGTAAAATTGTTTATCCTACAGGCGATTATGAAAAAGATATGGCTGAAATCATGGATTTTTACGCGCAAATTCATGCCAAATTTCCTGAAAAATTCAGTGTCGATACACGCTATCACTAATCCAACAAACCAATAAAAAAGGACAGCATCGGCTGTCCTTTTTTATGTTTAGATTCTTCTGTTTAGATTTTTATGTTGATTTTAATCATTAAAGTCGGGATGAATACCGCCCAGATTTTGACATGCCGCCTTATAAATAATGTATTGCTGGTCAACCACATCGATGAGCGGAATACGAAATAACTTTTCGCCTTGCTTATAGCTATCGATATAAGACACGACTTTTTGTTTGCTTGATGCTAGTTTTTCTTCATGGAAAGTTGTAATCGAGCTATGAGTCATATGTGAACTTTCAATATTATTGCATTGAAAATGGGAGAGTAGTTTTTCAGCTTTTTTAATTTCGCTGGACGTGCCAAACATACAGCCGCTAAGCAGAGTCACACCTGCAAGCAGGATGAACTTTTTCATGGTTTTATTTTAAGCAAAATTATGAGGTGCAATATTCTATTAATTTTCGTCAGAAAAATTAATTACTTTTTTACCATTTGGCTAATTTTTATTTAAATGTGAACTGTGTCATTGTTACAAGATGTGAATGTCTAACTGAAAAGGCTTTTTGTTAGAACAATTTGGACAAATATCTTTAGGTTTGGAGTCATCAGGTTAAGATACTCATCGTCACCAAGAAGCAGCCTGAAGAGAATAGAAGACCTAATACAATATGTTTAAATTGGCGTTCTGAAATGCGATAAAAAAGTTTGGCACCAAAAATCACTGGAAAAGCCATAATCACCAAAAGCACGGCTAAATAGGGCAGATGTTCACGATGGATAATTCCTTGTAATAGATAGCTGATGAGTGTGACGAGCTGAATGGCTAAATTGAAATGTCGCAAAATATAGCGCTGTTCTGCTTTGGGGGTATTTTTCAGCATGAGCCATGCAGAGGGTAATGCGCCACAAAAGCCTCCGAGACCACCCAAGATTCCAGCAATATATCCGATACTAGAATCCGCCCATTTCCCTGTTTTTTGGATGAATGAAAATTTTGGATTAAAAAATAAAATTGGGCACCAAAACATTAAAAAAGCGCCCAAAACCAATTTAAATGTATCTGGATTAATGCTGTCTAATAAATAGGTACCTAGCGGCACACCTAAAATTCCTGCAATTAAATAGGGATAAATGATTTTTTTATTGATCGGAATGCTTTTGCGTTCTGATGATAATGAAATGAAGTGGCTATAAATTGAAGCGCAGACGACCAAGGGTGCTGCTATTTGCGGGGGAAGTATCCAAACCCAAAATGACATTGCGATAAGGGCGAATGCAAACCCTGTTAATCCTTGTACGAATCCCGCAAAGATGGCACCAAGAATAAAAATCAGCCAAGTCATTAAATTACAGCTTTGAAATACGTGGCGCTATTGTAGTGAATTTTTCTATATAAATGTGGCTGACTGAGTAAATGTAGCAAAATTGGACATCAGATCATGAATAGAACATGAATATTTAAATACAGCAGATGTACACAGACTTCCAATTAAATTCATTTCGATAAGTGAAAATGCTCTTCATCAAAGAGGAGTGCTACACATGCTTAAACAAGTTGCTTTGCTATCTGTGGTTGCAATTACATTTACAGGGTGTGTCGTGGCGCCATTTGATGATGGCCGATACCATTCGAATCAATATGGCTATGCAAATCAATATGGTTATTCAGGTCAATATGGTGGTTCATACGGACAGCGCTATGACTCAAGTCAGCGTTATGACCGTTCATATGGTCGAATGAATAGCCCGCAACATCGACCAAACTCACCACGACCGAATTCGAATAGTCGTCCAGACGATATATATAAACCAAATGCGCATAAACCGAATGTACAGAAACCTTCATCTCAGCATCCGTCAAATGTGCAGCGTCCAAGCACAAAGCCTCAGACGCCAGCTAAACCCAATACAAGCAAGCCCCAGCAGCAAAAACCACAGCAACAACGTCCTAAAGTGACGCCCGTGGATAAAGTTAAAACCCCGGGTGGATTTAACAGCCAGCGTCCACTTCGACCACAGGTTTAACGATTTTCAAGTAATAAAAAAGGACGCATTGACGTCCTTTTTTGTGTGCATTTACATTAAGCCTTTTTATATAAGCCTGCACGCACCGTCCCAGCTTTGGTTTGTTTGATTTGCTGCCAAGTGCTTGGGAGTTTTAATTGAGCAAGATCACGGTCAGCTTCGATATAAATTAAACCATTGTCTGCAATGCAGGGATCGACCAATTCAGCAAGTTCTTGCCATAAATCAAGACTATACGGTGGATCTAAGAAAATCAGATCAAATTGATCTTTCAAGTTAGGGATGGCTTGTTGAGCCGTCATGTTTTTAAGTTGCACACGTTGTTTACTGACCCTTAGGAGTTCTAAATTGTCCATGAGGAATTTCGCTTGGGTGCGATCAGGTTCAATTAAAACAGCTTCTGCTGCACCACGCGAGAGTGCTTCAAATGACAAAGCACCTGAACCTGTACAGAGGTCGAGGACTTTGGCATTTTGAACATCCCACATGAGCCAGTTAAATAATGTCTCGCGGACACGGTCAGGTGTAGGGCGTAAACCGTCAATACTGGCAAAAGGTAATTGACGACGCTTCCATTCACCACCAATGATTCTTAATTGATTTTTCATGAATTATTCCTCATCGGTTGCATGTGCGGCACTGGCAGCACGAGGTGTTGTGTTTGCAGTATTCGGTTGTTGAGTGGCACTGTTGTTCTGCTGAGCTGTTGGGCTCGCATTTGGATCGGCTGATAAAATATTTGAGCCGCTTGGTAATTCACTCGGTTTTAGACCTGCAGTCATGAGACCACCGCTAATTTGATGGCCTGCAGGACGAATTGGATTCTTTTTACGTGTTAATAACCAGTAGTCAAACATTGGTTTAGCAATTTGAGCAGCAGAACCACCGTGACGACCATTTTCCCAAACGACGGCAATCGCAATTTCAGGTTTTTCCGCAGGGGCAAAACCAACAAATAAACCATGGTCAAGCTGACGCTCTGTCAATAAAGATTCGTTATAGCGTTTACCTTGGGCAATACTTTTAACCTGTGCGGTGCCTGTTTTACCTGCGATTTGATACATTGGGGTACGAATACCACGACCGGTCCCTGTTTGAACCACATCAATCATGGCATCACGCATTTTGATCCAATCATCTGGCTTACCATTAAATTGAATGCGACCATTCGGGGCGTTATGTACTTTGTGGACTTTAGCGCCTTTACTTTCACGCAAAACGTGAGGTGTAACATGAGAGCCTTGATTAGCGGTAATGGCAGTTGCCATCGCCAGTTGTAATGGTGTTGCTGTAAATGCACCTTGACCAATACTGACAGAAATGGTTTCACCTTTAAGCCAGTTGGACTTCCGTGTGCGGAGCTTCCATTCAGGATTTGGATATAGCCCCGTACTTTCACTTGGTAAATCTACACCGGTTTTTTCACCGAAGCCAAACTGACGCATCCAAGTATTCATTTTTTCAATGCCCATGCGATAGGACAAGACATAGAAGTAGGTATCGCAGGAAATGACTTGAGCTTTGTGTAAATTAACTGAGCCATGACCAGTTTTTTTGTGGTCACGGAAACGATGGCTGTCACCCGGAAGCGTGAAATAGCCCGGATCGGAAATGGCTGTACTCCAATCCACTAGACCATAATGAATACCACCTAGACCAAACATTGGCTTAATCGTTGAACCCGGTGGATAAGCCCCTTGCACAGCACGGTTATATAATGGCTGATCGAGGCTATCACGTAGTTCAGAATAATCTTTGCTGCTAATCCCGGTAACAAATAAATTGGGGTTAAAACTAGGACTGGACACAAGAGCAAGAATTTCCCCAGTACGTGGGTCAATCGCCACAATTGCACCACGTCGATCTGCAAGCTGCTCTGAAGCGACCATTTGCAGTCCATAATCTAGGGATAAATATAAGTCATTACCACGAATCGGATCTTTACGACCTAGATGTCGTAACACATTACCAAAGGCATCGGCTTCAACCGACTCATTTCCCGGCATACCATGTAAAAGTTCTTCGTATGATTTTTCAACGCCAATTTTACCGATCAGGTTTGAGCCAGCGTATAAATCTTTATCAATCGTTTTTAGTTCTTTGTCATTAATACGACCTACGTAGCCAATCACATGGGCAAACAGTTCACCATGTGGATAGTAGCGAGTCATTTGGGTCTCTATATTGACACCCGGGAATTGATATTTCACCTCACTAAAACGGGCGATATCATTTTCATTTAAATTCAGTTTAATCGAAACGCGTTCAGTCTTTTTAGAGGTTTTAATCCGACTTTTGAAACGTTCGATGTCTTCATCAGTCAGTTCTAACAGAGGCGTTAGGCGCTCTACCGTATCATCAATGTCTTCAACATCCGCACGGCTCATGGTTGCCGAGAAAACCGGATAATTATCGGCTAATAACACGCCATTACGGTCATAGATATAACCACGTGAGGGTGCAAGTGGTTGCAGTCGAATTCGGTTTTGATCTGCAGCAGTCGAAAAGGTCTCATAACTCTTGATTTGCAAATATGCATAACGTGCCACGAGCAACAGCATAAAGAAGGAGACAATCCCTATCGAAATCACCACGCGATTACGATAAATCCGCTTTTCTTGCTGGACATTTTTTAAAGGATAATGCTGCTTCATACGCGATCGACTTAAAGACTGAGAGCTAAAATAACGGAAGAGGCATATTCTAGCGCAACTGACATTTTTTTGATAAATAAAAAAGACTCTGCTGTGATTGCAGTCTATATTTTGACTTTGCAGACATGAAAAATATGGGGCTTTGTGTATAACAGTTCATATTATTCTGCTAAAGTCGAAACGTATAAAAAAGGAATATTCCAAAAAATAATACTAAGGAAGTTTGTGAAAACAATGAATAAATTATATCCATTGCTTGCATTTATGATGCTCGGAAGCATCGCACATGCCAATGACAATTCATTTTTACCTGAGGCAAAGTTAACAGGTAAGGGTTATCAACCATGGAATGTTGGAGCAGGTTTTACTCAAAAAATTATTCACGTGAATGGTGAGTGGGTAAACCCATATGGCATTGCCTATGCAAAAGCTGGTGTTTTCTTGAACGATGATAAAACACCTGGTGGGCAAGTCGGCTTTCGTTACCCCGTTCATTTCACTGGCAAAGATAAAAATGGTTATTATATCGGAGCTTATGCGGGCCACATCGACTCCAAGAAAGTAGATGGTGAAGATGAAGCGCGTTTAGGTGGTGGTATCGATCTTGCTTATGTGATGTTGAGTGCCGAGCGTATTAGTACGTTTAGTGTAGGCTTGGGTGCGGGTGAAAAATTAGAAGACAAATCAGGTAATGTGATTGTGGAAACCGAACCGAGACTACAAATCTCATATACTTTAAGTTTTGGTTTGTAGTGAAAATAATCAACTTTATTTTATAACCGCACTCACTGAATAAAATTAAATATGGAAGTTATGCATGCTTGAGTACGTTAACGAATTGTGGCAAACCTTTTTGCAACGTCCCGATTTTTGGGCTGTGCTGAGTATTATCCCTGTTACCGCATTCGTTACCTGGGCACACGTTTGGATGGCACTGAAAATGGTGTTTTACCCGATTAATTTCTGGGGATTCCATTTAGGTCCATTACCCGTGGGATGGCAGGGGATTGTGCCAAGAAAAGCTGGACGTATTTCTGGCATTATTACTGATAATACATTGTCTAAATTGGGTTCCTTGCGCGAGTTTTTGGATGCAATGGATCCTGAGGATATGGCGCGCATCATTGGTGAACAAGTTGGCTTTGAACTTGAACATTTGATTGATGAAGTCATGCTAGACCGAAATGCGGTGCTTTGGGAAAACTTACCGTATTCGATTAAACGCCGTATTTATGCCCAAGCACATAAACAGCTGCCAAATACCTTAAAAGAACTCGTGACCGAACTGACCATGAACGTAGAGTCACTTGTTGACATGCGTGAAATGGTGGTGAGTCAAATGGAAGCGGATCGTCTCTTGATGGTGCGGATGTTCCTTAAAGTTGGCCAAAAAGAAATCAACTTTATTTGGCATATCAGTGCCTTGATTGGGATGTTCTTTGGTATCTTCCAAATGATCGTTTGGTTTGTGGTGCCTTGGCATTGGACGGTTCCATTTTGGGCAGCAATCTGGGGATTTTTGACCAACTGGATTGCCATCTGGATGGTATTTAATCCCATTGAGCCGCACCCTGTTAAGTATTTGCAATTGTTTGAATTAACTAAAGATCGTAAATTCCCTTGGATTAAACCTGTGATTCCACGTATTGGAACGTACAATGTTCAAGGGGCGTTTATGAAACGCCAAGAAGAAGTTTCGGATGTATTCGCAAGTGTAGTCACAGAAGACCTAATTACGTTAAAATCCATCATGACCGAAATGATGTATGGCGGGAAGAAAGATAAGACCCGTCGCATTGTGAAACGTCATATTAATGAAATTATGGAATCTCCACTGGTTCGTACCTCATTACAGTTGTCTTTAGGTCCAAAAGAGTACGCAAAACTCAAGACAGACTTGATCGATCGCTCAATTGAAATTACGATGGTGCCTGTATGCGACCCTGCGTTTAATGCGAGCCGTGCACAGAAAATCTTTCAAATGTTTAGAGACCGTATTCGTGAGCTAACACCGAAAGAATTTCAAAATCTATTACGTCCTGCATTTCAGGAAGACGAATGGATTTTAATTGTCTTGGGTGGTGTAACCGGTTTTATCGCGGGTACAATACATTTGTTTGTGGCTTTCTTATAATTAGATGCTGGAAGATGATCTGAATCTTGGGTTTAGATCACTACATAGCGTCATATACAATGTTTAAAATGAGGATGTTTTTTTATGCGCATTATATTACTCGGACCACCTGGAGCAGGTAAAGGGACACAAGCTCAGTTGATCTGTAAGCGCTACGATATCCCACAAATTTCAACCGGTGATATGCTCCGTGCTGCGATTCGTGAAGGTACTGAATTAGGTCTACAAGCTAAAAGCGTCATGGATAATGGCGGCCTTGTATCTGATGAGCTTATTATTGGTCTTGTAAAAGAACGCATTGCTCAACCTGACTGTGTCAACGGCTGCATTTTTGACGGTTTCCCGCGTACGATTCCACAAGCTGAAGCGCTTGAAAACGAAGGGATCAGCATCGATCATGTAATTGAAATCGATGTACCTGACGAAGAAATCGTTCAACGTTTATCTGGTCGTCGTCAACACCCTGCATCTGGTCGTGTATATCACACCGTTTACAACCCACCAAAAGTGGAAGGTAAAGATGACGAAACTGGTGAAGACCTTGTTCAACGTCCGGATGACCAAGAAGCAACAATTCGTAAGCGTTTAGGTTCTTACCACGCTGAAACTGAGCAATTGGTTGGTTTTTACCAAGGTCGTGCAGCTTCTGGCGAAAACGCACCGACTTATGACAAATTAAATGGTCTTCGTCCAATCGATCAAGTTCAAACTGATTTGTTCGCGATTTTAGATCAGTCTAAATAATTCAACTTTTTTGAATTTTTGACAATCAAAGAGTCCTACTGCATAGTGGGGCTCTTTTTTTATGTGGCTTTTAGGGCGAATCTGTTATGAAATTTGCTTTGGTTATAATGGTCATCATCGCTGTGGCGGTGTTATTGGGCTTATTATTTGTCAGCTTTAAAATGTTGCGTAAGGTGCAAGTGGAAGAAGCAGAGCAAGCTAAATTGAACTCGAAGCAATATCGCTTACATCCAAAGCTGCAGCAAGAGTTTGATAAAAAAAACAAAGAACAAGATAAAAATTAAGCATCAACTCGATCAATTGATTCTTACAAATTCCATCTACCCCGAAATTGAAGAGATTAATCTTCAATTTGGGTGGTTTTAATCAGTCTTAATGCGCCAAAGTCAAAACGGTCAGGCCAGTTACACACGTCAGAAACGATACATTCATTACATTTGGGTTTGCGGGCAATACAGGTATAACGCCCATGCAGAATCAACCAATGATGTGAATCAACAATAAACTCTTTGGGGATGACTTTGACGAGTCGGTGTTCGACTTCCAAAACATTTTTGCCGACAGCCAATCCTGTACGATTACCTAAACGAAAAATATGCGTATCGACTGCCATGGTCGGTTGTCCAAAAGCAGTATTCAGCACCACATTTGCAGTTTTACGACCGACACCGGGTAAGGCTTCCAAATCTGCACGATTATTCGGAACGATGCTGTTGTGCTTCTCAATGAGCATCTTGCAGGCTTTAATGACATTTTCCGCTTTTGAGTTATACAGGCCAATGGTCTTGATATATTCCTTCAGTCCGTCAACACCTAACGCATAAATAGCTTCAGGAGTATTTGCTACTGGAAAAAGTTTATCTGTGGCTTTGTTGACACTGACATCTGTGGCCTGAGCAGATAGGGTAACAGCCACTAAAAGTTCAAATGGACTACTATAATTGAGTTCAGTTTTCGGGTTGGGGCGTTGCTCACGTAAGCGTTCAAAAAAAGTTTGAATTTGCTTCTTAGTCATGTTTTTAACAGCCATGATTAAGCCCCTTGCAGTTGTGTTAATTGTTGCGTGAGCGTATGGAGTAACTCACGTTTTTTTGCATCGTCTCGAACACTCAGTTGTTTTTCTAATTTCTTAATTTGTGTACGAATTTTTGCAAGTTCAATGGTGGTTTTTGCATCGAGCTGCACGACTGGCGTAGCAGGTTTTTCCACGACTTCAATGACCGGTACTGAGTCTGTCTGGGTCGAAAATTGGGCAAAAAGTTCCGTGTCAATTTCAGCACGTACGACTGGGCCTTTACGATGAATTCTGCGCTTTTCCTCACGTTGAATATGTGCATAGTAGCGGCGACGTAAATCATTCTGTTCTGCGATTCGAGCGGCTTCAGATGGCACTTGATCAAGCTCTTCGACAAGGTCGATACAATCCACTGGACAAGGTGGAATGCAGAGTTCGCAGCCCGTACATAAATCCGTCAAGACGGTATGCATCAATTTGCCTGAGCCAATAATGGCATCAACAGGGCAGGCACTAATACATTTGGTACAACCAATACATTCATCTTCACGAATCACAGCTTTAACCCGTTGCGGGCGTCCATCACTTTGGATTGGCCAAACGCTGGCTTCTGCTGTTAAGTGTGGACGATTTAATAACGCTGCTAGTGAATCTGCCACAGGTTGACCACCGGGTATACATTTATTGGCTTCTTCTCCTTCACTGATGGCTTTGGCATAGGGTAAGCAGCCGTCTCGGTGTCCACAAAGTCCACATTGAGTTTGTGGCAATAGGGCATCAATTTGTTGGATGAGGGAAATTTCAGAAGTCATGGGTAGTCGCGAGTACAAATGAAGGCAGTGAAAAACCAAAGAGGACGTTGAATTCTAGCATGTTTCAGTATGAATTGCTGTGCGCAAAAATGGGTCTATAGATGCATCATAAATGAGCAAAATAATCCATTAAAATATTCCTAAAAGTAATAATATTTATAACTAAAATATCTGATTAATCAATTTAAATCGCTGTTCTTTAAAGAATTTAAAGATTTTTTAAAAAAACTATTGCTGATTAGTTACAAAAGATATTTAATATTTTGCGCCAAAATATATCTTTGATCAAAATTGTGATCAATTTTGATCCATACATCTGCTGAGGATTAAGTGTTGAAATATAACAGCCTTAACGACTTCCTAGACTACGTTAAAACACGTGATGAACATCAACCTGAATTTCTTCAAGCTGTTGAAGAAGTGATGACGAGCCTTTGGCCATTCATCGAAAAGAACCCACAATATGCTGACTACGGTTTGCTAGAACGTCTTGTTGAGCCTGAGCGTGCAATTCAGTTCCGTGTTTCATGGGTAGATGACAAAGGTCAAACTCAAGTTAACCGTGCTTTCCGTGTTCAATACAACTCAGCAATTGGTCCATTCAAAGGTGGTATGCGTTTCCACCCATCAGTGAACCTTTCAATTCTTAAATTCTTAGGTTTTGAACAAACTTTCAAAAATGCTTTAACTACACTTCCTATGGGTGGTGGTAAAGGTGGTTCAGATTTTGACCCTAAAGGTAAATCTGAAGGCGAAATTATGCGTTTCTGTCAAGCATTAATGATCGAGTTATACCGTCATCTTGGTTCTAACACTGACATCCCTGCGGGTGACATCGGTGTAGGTGGCCGTGAAGTGGGCTACATGGCTGGTATGATGAAAAAATTAAGCAATGACACAGCATGTGTGTTCACTGGTAAAGGTTTAACTTTCGGTGGTTCACTTGCACGTCCTGAAGCAACTGGTTACGGTACTGTGTATTTCGCTGAGGAAATGCTAAAAACTCGTGGCGATAGCTTTAAAGATAAAGTTGTAACGATTTCGGGTTCTGGTAACGTTGCACAATACGCTGCTGAAAAAGCAATGTACTTAGGTGCGAAAGTGGTTTCACTTTCTGACTCAGCAGGTACTGTATACGTAAAAGACGGTTTCACAACTGAACTTCTTGCTGAAGTAATGGAATTGAAAAACGTTAAGCGTGGCCGTATTTCTGAATTTGCATCTAAGCACGGTTTTGAATATTTAGAAGGTCAACGCCCTTGGTCAATCAAATGTGATATCGCGCTGCCATGTGCAACTCAAAATGAATTAGATGAAGCTGATGCTGAAGCTCTTCTTGCTAATGGCGTAATCTGTGTTGCTGAAGGCGCAAACATGCCATCTACTTTGGCTGCAGTTGAGAAATTCGTTGAAGCGAAAATTCTTTATGCACCAGGTAAAGCATCGAATGCGGGTGGTGTTGCAACTTCTGGTCTTGAAATGTCTCAAAACGCAATTCGTTTGGGTTGGACTTTCGAAGAAGTTGACGAGCGTCTACACGCGATCATGAAAGAAATTCACCGCAACTGCGTGAAATACGGTACTGAAGAAGATGGTACTGTGAACTACGTAAACGGTGCGAACATTGCAGGCTTCGTAAAAGTTGCTGACGCAATGCTTGCTCAAGGCGTTTACTAAGTTCTCCGTAAGCTGAACTGAAAACCGAGGCTCAAGCCTCGGTTTTTTTATGTCTGACTGGTTTGGAATATATTGGATTCTTAATTAGTGCTCATCTGGGTAAGTTGGATTTCGCTATCCATAACATTGAAATGAAAATTTAAGGGTTGGCTGAGCAAACGTTTAATATGAAGCTATTTCTGATGTAATTGTGGGCAGAACTTCATGGTACTCCCTACATCATAATTGCGGCCAATGCGATTACAGCCACTAAAAAATGTCATCAGGCCATTGTTGAATGTGTGAGTTATTTGGGCGGGAGAGCGTTATTCTCTACGAGAACCCACGTCTATTGAGTTAATTGTTCTGCTTCAAAATCGCGTCAATGGGTAATTCGCTGTATGCTTAAAAATATCTGTCTGTTGATTACGATTTGTCAGGATGAATTCAGGCAGGGCATTTTGCTTTTGTAGTAGCTTTAAATTTACGTCGCTAAAGTATTGGCTGAAAAGTACATCGTGATTTGAAAACTTTGCAAGGCTGATCAGCGTTTGCGGTTGTGAAGATATAAAAAAACCGAGGCGATGACCTCGGTTTTTTATCGGCTGTAACTTACAACGTACCTTTTACGGCTTCACGTTCGACTGACATATCAAAAATATAGGCATATTTTGATTGGTCAGCAGCAGGGTTTTTACGTTCAAAACGTTTTACGCGAATAATTTGGCGTTCTGCAGGAGTGTGCTTAAAGCCTTCAATTTGATCGTAAAATAAGGTCCAGTCTTTATCAACTTGTGTTTTTAGGCCTTTTTCATCGTACTTCACTTCACGTACTTGCAAACAAGTTTGTGGAGCAACGCCTGTACATTGTTTCGTTTCAGGGCTGACTTCAAGGAAAATCGTTTCGCCTTGCGAGTTGTACTGAGTTTCAGGCGTTAATTTTCCAGTGAAAACCAGTTTTTCACCTGTTGCAGAGGTAATGGTTAACGTTGGATTTTGTGGATCTGTAGTATTTAAAATAAAAGGTGCTTTACGGTCACTAAAGAGTGAAGATGCAAGTCCTTCTTGTTTCATCGCATTATCAGGACACGCCATCATGGTAGATGCAATGTTGCCTGTTACAAGTGTATTGTGTTCCACTTTCCATTGGGTTGACATGCTGTTACAGCTGGTTGAAATACCCAAAGTGCCATTTTCTAGAAAATTTAAAACCAAAGGTTTTGGTGCATTTTCAGTGGAGGTGCTCCATTGATATGAAGCTAAAGTTTTATCAGCATTTTGTTGTTGTAATACGCTCACGGCTAAATCTCCAGCTTTTTGGATATCGCTTGATTGACATGCTGCAAGGGCTAAAGGGAAGAGGGCAATTGCTAAATATTTTAATTTCATTACGCTAACTGTTCTAAGTGAATTTCAGCCTGTAGCATAACCCATTCATTTTAAAAAAATATGAATACATTCAGCTCAAATAAGTAGCAAAATGTATCCATAAATAATAATTTGTTAACTTATTAATATAAATTATGAATAAGTCAATCTATCTCATTTTTCCACGTTTAATCAAAACGATAAATATCCATACCCAGTGAACCCATACTAAAGCTACTGTGAACAATAGAGAAGCGGGGGCCTGCACCCATCGCAAAGAAGATAGGTGCAAAATGTTCAATGGTCGGATGGTTGCGTTGTACAAACGGAATATTTTGCCAATCGAGAACTGCATCAAAATCTTGATGAGTGAGCTTATTGACCACAAAATTACGGAATGTAGACGCCCACTCAGGCACGGTTGCTGCACGTCCATCCCAAGCCAATTCACGTAAGTTATGAGTAATACTGCCCGATCCAATCAACAGGATTTGCTTGTCACGTAAAGGTGCAAGCGTTTGTCCAATTTTATAGATCTCTTGCGCAGACATGGTCATCGGTAGTGATATTTCAATTACAGGAATGTCGGCATCAGGATACATATGCAACAACGGCATCCAAACGCCATGATCTCGTGGACGGGTGCTGTTGGCATGTGCAGATAAACCTGCATTGGCAAGCAAATGAAGGATTTCTTCAGCAAGCTCTGGGTTACCCGGTGCAGGATAGCGGATATCATAAAGTTCCGCTGGGAAACCACGGAAGTCATGCCAAGTTTCAGGACGGGCACTTGTACTTACTTCTAGTGCGTTACTTTCCCAATGCGCGGACATAATAATAATGGCTTCCGGCTTTGGAAGATTCAGGCTTAAACGTTCCAACGCAGGACCGACTTGCTCAGGATTGATGGCAAGCATAGGTGAGCCATGGGAAATAAATAAACCTGGAAGTGTTTGTAAATTCATCGCGGTCGCCGTTGGTTGTTTAAATGAATATGATGATCATGCACTAAATTATTCAGCGTAACAATTCGGATAATTTCAACGGTTTGTTTCATTGTTGCAACGCTGTAACTGCTATATACGCTGGATGTTAGTTCGGATTAACCCGCACGATGGTAAGGGTGATTATGGTTAATACTCATTGCACGGTATAGCTGTTCGATGAGCATGACACGAACCATTGGATGCGGCAAAGTTAGTTTAGACAAAGACCAATGCCATGCTGCAGCTTTACGTACTGCTTCAGAATGTCCATCTGGCCCACCAATGGCTAAAACCACATCATTGCCTTCAAGCATCCAACCTTTCATGGTTTCAGCCAGTTTTTCCGTACTGAACTCTCGACCACCGACTTCTAAGGCGATCAGCACTTCATTCGATTTCATGGCATTTAAAATGCTGTCACCTTCAATTTGACGGTATTTTAAAATGTCGGCTTCTGAGTCGTTCTTGCCACGTTTAGCCATAGGCAGTTCAATGATCTGCGTTTGAACAAAAGGCTGAATACGTTTGAAATAATCTTCAAAACCCGTCAGAACCCATGCTGGCATTTTTTGACCGATTGTCAGAATACGAATTTTCATACAGCGCCTGAAAGTATACAAAAGAGCATTATAACGGTTCGCTTGCGCTTTGTATGTTCAGACACAATTTGCAATTGAAATCGTGTTCTGCTTGCTGTTTAAATACGCAGCATAAACAGATTAGATCAAAGATGAAAATTGGAATAATAACAATGAAAAAAACATGGCAGGACGGTAAATTATTTTTGCTCAAGCAAGCAGCAATGCTTTCAATTTTTGCATTGTGTTCATTTGCGGCGTATGCCAACAATATTAGAACGGCTGAACCGGATAATTTAAAAGTCTATTTAGAGCAAATTATTGGTAATGAAGCTGAATATCGTAACTATAAGAATATTCAAGAGTTAAACCGGGTGTCTGCTTGGATTCGTGAGCAGATGCGTTTATTTGGTGTGAATTGTCGTTTTCAAACCTATACCGTAAACAGCCAACCATACCGTAATGTGGTTTGTCCCTTAAATGCAGGGCATAGCAACCGAGTGATCATTGGCGCGCACTATGATGTATTTGAGGAGCAGCATGGCGCTGATGATAATGCTTCTGGCGTTGCAGGTGTACTCGAAGCTGCTAGGATTCTTTCGGCTGAAAAAGCGCGTTTAAAACAAAATATTGAATTTGTATTTTATACCCTCGAAGAACCGCCATATTTTAGAACAGAGTCGATGGGCAGTTTTATCCATGCAAAATCGGTAGCAAAGGAAAAGGATAAAATTTCAGGTGTGTATATTCTGGAAATGATTGGTTATTTTGATCCCAAAGTCACCCAAGAATATCCAGTTGGACTGAAATGGATTTATCCATCACATACAAATTTTATTGCATCGGTGGGGAACATTCAGTCTCGTGACTTAACCTCATCGTATTGTGCTGCGATGGAGTCATTGAAGCAGTTGCAATGTGAGCGCTTGATTTCACCTTCATTTATTCAGGGTGTGGATTTTTCAGACCATATGAATTATTGGCAATTTGATATGCCAGCGATGATGATCACTGATACGGCATTTTATCGTAATAAGCACTATCACACCGAGCAAGATACCTTGGATAAATTAAACTTAGACAAAATGGCTCAAGTGATCGATGGTTTGGTGAAAACCATCTTAAATTTGAAATAGCATGTCTTTAAAAACATGACATAAAAAACGCAGCCCCGAAAGCCTGTGGACTGCGATAAAAGGTCATCTACCTGGAGATGTAGATGACCATCTTGTTCCAATGATCATCACGCTTTTAGACGTGATTGGAACCAATAAAGAAACATACAGCGCGTATATCTCTCTACTATATATGTGGGATAGAGGGCGATATTTCAAGTAATAGCATTCAAATTTTGTAAGACTTTCTAATTGGCTATTCTTGATCTTGATGTCGAATTTGAAATAGTTATCCAATCCATAGTTGTAACTGTTGTCTTGAATCTAGTGGTTGTGAAGAATTTGAATGAAAAGTTTCGAATATTTAGTATGAAATAATGGATATAAAAAAGCCCTGTCGAAACAGGGCTTTTTTCTTTTATTGCGAGTTGCTAGCGCTTAGTGACGAGCAGCTTTGCCACCTTCAGTTGCTTTGACAATCGGTGTCTTTGCAAGAGGTTTAGGCATATCAACCAAGGCTAGAGGTAAAATCTCATCAATCGATTTCACTGGTTTAATTTCTAGACCTTCTTTGACATTGTCTGGAATCTCAGTCAAGTCACGAACGTTATCTTGTGGGATAAAGACAAGCTTGATGCCACCACGGTGAGCAGCGAGAAGTTTCTCTTTTAAACCACCAATGCGCATTGCGCGGCCACCAAGACTGGTTTCACCGGTCATCGCAATATCTGGACGAATCGCAATGCCTGTAAACGCTGAAACAAGTGCGGTAGTTAGGGCCAAACCAGCAGATGGACCATCTTTCGGTGTTGCGCCTTCTGGTAAATGCACATGCACATCTGTTTCTTCAAAGCGAATCGCTTCAATACCCAGTTCATCTGCACGGGTACGTACAACGGTCATCGCTGCTGTGATCGATTCTTTCATGACATCGCCAAGAGAACCGGTGGTAATGAACTTGCCTTTACCTTTTACTGCCGCAACTTCAATCGTTAGCAGTTCACCACCAACAGATGTCCATGCCAAGCCATTTACACGACCCACTTCAGCTTCTTCTTCGGCCATACCGAAGTCGAATTTGTGTGGACCTAAGTAGTCAGGAAGATTTTTCGAATCCACTTCAATTTGAAGATTTTTCGCTTTCTTGCTCACTGCTTCTTTTACCACTTTACGTGCAATTTTTGACACTTCGCGTTCTAAGCTACGAACACCGGCTTCACGTGTATAACGTTGTACGATATCGCGAATAGCTTCTTCGTGAACGGTTAATTCTTTTGCACGTAGGCCATTATTCTTGATGGCTTTTGGAACAAGGTAACGTTCAGCAATATTCACTTTTTCATCTTCGGTGTAACCCGGTAGACGAATCACTTCCATACGGTCAAGCAAAGCTTCTGGAATATTCATGCTGTTTGCAGTACAGATGAACATCACTTCAGAAAGGTCTAGATCAAGATCTAAGTAGTGATCATTGAACTTGCTGTTTTGTGATGGATCTAGGACTTCAAGCAATGCTGAAGCAGGGTCGCCACGGTAGTCTTGCGCCATTTTGTCAATTTCATCGAGTAAGAACAGAGGGTTCTTTACGCCAACCTTAGACAAAGATTGCACAATTTTACCTGGCATAGCACCAATATAAGTACGACGGTGACCACGGATTTCAGCTTCATCACGCACGCCGCCAAGCGCCATACGGACAAATTCACGACCAGTTGCTTTGGCAACAGATTCACCGAGTGAAGTTTTACCTACACCTGGAGGACCAACTAAGCACAGGATTGGGCCACGAAGTTTTTTTACACGTGATTGAACAGCAAGGTATTCCACGATGCGGTCTTTCACGTCGTCTAAACCATAGTGATCGGCATCAAGAATGTCTTGAGCTTTCGCAAGGTTAATGCTGACTTTGCTGGCTTTGTTCCAAGGCGTATCTAAAATAACTTCTAGATAGTTACGCACGACAGCAGCTTCGCTCGAAGCAGGTTGCATCGCTTTTAGCTTACGGAACTCATTTTCAGCTTTCTTGCGTACATGTTCAGGTAAATCGGCTTCAGCTAGACGTTTTTCAATTTCTGCAACGTCATCTTCAGCACCGCCATTCATGTCAGAAAGTTCGCGTTGAATGACCTTCATTTTTTCATTTAAGAAGTATTCACGCTGATTCTTTTCCATTTGGCGTTTTACAGAATCATGTAAGGTTTGCTCAATTTGCTGTTCTTCTGACTGTTGTAATAAATACGTCATGAGCTCAGCTAAATGTGCTTCAAATTCATCATGCTCTAAGAATTTTTGTTTTACATCAATATTCAAAGGCACGCGTGTTGCTACGAAGAATAATAATTGTAGCAAATCATCAATTTTATTGGCTGCTGCAATCAATTCACGTGCGTTACGCAATTTTGCTTCTGCATATTGAGCAAATAAGGTGCGTAATTCTTCCACACGATTATTCTGAGTTTCTGAGTCAACAGAAACCGTCATTGGGCTTAATGAATGCTCGGCAGTCAGGTAATCATCGGTATCGATAATTTTTTCTAACTTGGCACGATATAAGCCTTCAATCAGTACTTTTATACAGTTTTCATCATTCTCATGATTCACAACTTGCACAATCTTCGCGACAGTACCGTATTGATATAAATTGTCGTGATCAATTTCTTCTGTAAGCGAATCTTTTTGTGCAACTACGAATACAAGATTGTCACTGTCACGTGCGACATTGACTGCATTGATCGACTTTTCACGACCCACAAACAGTGCAATTTGCATGTGAGGATATACAACCACATCTCGTAGCGCTAAGAGCGGTAATACGCTCGGAATTGTAGTTTCCAAGCTTTCTTCATTCATAATAATCTCAGACATGGGCACTCCTAATGAGTGACAACGGTGTTGCCATGTTTTTTATAGTGATGTGTATTTTTTAAATTACAAGGGTCATGCCAATTAAAATGTATAAAAAATGACTAAATATGTGATTTTTAAGTGTAACTCAGTGTCAAGAATATCAAATTAACGTTTGAAGCTTAAAGTTTGAGATGGGCTAATAAAGCCATCTAGCGGTTGATCCCATGCCTCTCGGACCAAAGAGTCTTGAATGAGTTGAAAATTATGACCAAGTCCTAAACGGTAGGGGGTAGAGTGGGCTGTTGCTAATGTTTTATCGTAGAAGCCACCCCCCATACCAATACGTGTGCCGTACTTATCGCAAGCCAGCAAGGGCATGATTAAAAGGTCAAGATGAGAAACATGCTTCCCACGGCTTGCCATCGGTTCTTTCATGCCGAGTGGGTGATGAGAAAAACGTTTATTAATGTATTGATGACGTGAGATTTCAACCCAAACCAGTTGCTGATTCATGTTGCAAATCATGGGTAAATACACGTGTTTTTGATGCGCAAAACAGTAGTGGATGAGCTTTTGAGTGTGAATTTCACCGAATGCATGTAAATACACGCCTATATGCTGACTGCGCTGAAAATAACTGAGTCTGATTAAACGCTGTAGGACTTGTTGTTCAGCTTGTCGTTGGGCCCATAGGTTTAGGCTACGACGCTGCTTGCGGAGTTGCTTACGAAGGCGGGTGGTGCTGAAAGTCATGATTCATTTCAAAGTAGCACAAAATTCTCAAAAGCATTTTAACGCATTCAAGCTTAAAAGTCCGAAAAAATAGGTTTTATCTTTTTTCTCTGTACACGACAAAAATAGATAACTCATTGAAATAATGTCACAATAATTGTTTTCTAACGACGAATACTATGACACATCTCAATGAGTTATATCTTATCTTAAACAAATCTCTAAAATGGAACAAGTCACATTTAAAGTGCTTTGCGCTCATCATGCTTGTGATCATTTTAAAGCAAACATGTAATCTTTCTTCTGCATCTAAAGCCTTGCCCATCAAGTGCTTACCACAATCATTTTATCGACGTATGCAGCGCTTCTTTGCAGGTCAGTATTTTGATTATCGTCAAATTTCTCAGTTGATTTTCAATATGTTTTCATTCGACCAAGTGCAACTGACTTTAGATAGAACCAATTGGAAATGGGGAAAACGAAATATTAATATCCTGATGCTCGCAATCGTTTATCGTGGAATAGCGATACCTATCCTTTGGACATTGCTTAATAAACGTGGAAATTCAGATACGAAAGAGCGTATTGCTTTGATTCAACGCTTTATAGCCATTTTTGGTAAAGACCGTATTGTGAATGTGTTCGCAGACAGAGAGTTTATCGGTGAGCAGTGGTTTACATGGTTAATTGAACAAGACATCAACTTCTGCATTCGTGTTAAAAAAACTTCATTGTCACCAATCATTTAGGAAAGAATCATAAAATTAGTGATTTATTTCGCCATCTTAAAGTTGGTCAAATTGAATGTCGTAAACGACGGATTTTGGTTGGTCGTGTGAAACTATATATAAGTGCACTACAGTTAGAAAATGGAGAGCTTTTACTCGTCGTTTCTCCTCAGTTTAATTCCAATGCTATTCAGGATTATGCATTACGCTGGGAAATTGAAACCTTATTCAGTTGTCTCAAAGGACGCGGGTTTAATCTTGAAAATACGCGCTTGACAGACCCTAGACGAGTGAAAAAATTGATTGCGGTGTTAGCTATAAGCTTCTGTTGGTGTTACTTAACGGGTGAATGGCAACATAATCAAAAAAAAGCGATAAAAATAAAGAAGCATGGACGACTCTCAATGAGTTTATTTCGCTATGGTTTAGACTATGTTCAAATGGCGATTCAGCATTTAATTGGTTTTGGGAAAAAAGAAGAGTTTAAGGAAATTTTGGCAATTTTAAGAAAGCAGAATCCTGATAGGATAAGGGTTCTGTGAAATTTGTCGTGTACAGAGATCTTTTTTATATAAAGCGTTCCTTAAACACTAGTTTGCTTAAGGAACGCATACTTATTTAAGGTTTTTTTATACCAAGAATTTGCACATCAACACGGCGGTCTGCTTGTAAGCAAGCTTTTAAGGCATTTCGATCTTGCACATCAAAACAACCATTGGTTACAGGCTGAGTTTCACCTGCTGAAGCGAAACTTAATTTGTTTCCAGCAATCCCTTGGTTCATTAAGTAATTTTTGACAGTCTGTGCACGTTGCTGATTATATTGTTCACTGCCTAAACGGTCGGTATGGCCGGTAAGCTTAATCATATCAATACGTGCATATTGATTATTAAGTTTAGTTGCTAGTTCATTCAAGCTTGATTTACCTGCAGGAAGTAAATCGGTTAATTTACCACCATTAAATTTAAATAAAGAATCGGCAGCTAAGTTTATATTATCTAAACTCGGTTCAATTGGTTTTACTACATTATTTAGAGCATTTTCTCTAATCGGGCAATTATTAATTGTAGTGCCATCATTATTTAATATAATAGGTTTGCCGTTATTATCAACTGTAAGTAATAAGTTATTCAAAAGTGACTTTTCGTTTACACAATAGATAACGGAATAATTTTCACAATGATTTGTGCAATTTTTCACCTTAAATTGGTATTTACCTTCTTTTAAATAAAAATCAGCAGAATTATTAATATAAAAATCACCGGCTTTAAAGTCATCTATATAGAGCTTAGTTGCACATTTTGGGTTCTTAGCTTGATCATCTGCGCATAATTTTTCATCACGTTGAACATGTATTTTGTATGCATCAATAGTATTGATTTGAAACAACAAATTATCTGGTTTTGCATATTTATTTACGCCAGGAAAAATTGAACATGCGACAACTGAGCGTCCACAAGTTGAAGTGACTGTGACACCGAATGGTGACATCGTACAGACTTACCCTGATGACACCGATCCATCCACAATTACGCCTGACCAAATTACGGTTAAAGATCCAAATGGCAAAGACATCGTGGTTGAGTTTGGTACACCTGAGACTCAACCAGACGGTTCAATTACGGTAACGGGTAAAGTGCCAGAGGACGTTGAAGGCAAAGTTACGGTTAATGTACCAGAAGGTTCATATGAAGACACTTCGGGTAACCTGGGTCTACCAGGTACAGGCAACGAAAACATCAATATGGTTCCGCTTGTAGCAGAAGTGACGATTACACCAGATGGTAAGATCACTGTGACTTATCCTGATGATGTTGATCCATCGACAATTACAGAAGATAAAATCATTGTTGAAGGTCCAAATGGTCCAATCGAAGTACCATTTACGCCGCCAGTGAAACAACCAGATGGCTCATATGTGGTGACTGGTGAAGTCCCTCTGGAGGGGTGATGGTAACGTTACAGTAACTGTCCCAACAGATAGCTATGAAGATGAATCAGGTAATCCGGGTGAGGAAGTAGATAAAACTGTCCCAGTGGACAATATCGCTCCTGAAGTTGAAACAACCCAAGTGGTTACGACAGAAGATCAAAGTGTGACATTAACATGGGCGCATTTTGGTATTTCAGATGCAAATACAGCAAATGATCAGCTTGTTATTACGGTAACAAATCTGCCAAAAGACGGTGTATTGACAATCGTAGATGCTGCTGGGAATAAAACACCAATCATCGCGGGTCAAACACTATCTTATGCTGATATTAAGGTATGAAAATTTATGCTATTACAGAGAACGGAACTCGAGTATTGCTTGGAACTGCGGATACAAATGGCAATTTAAGTTTTGTCGCTGATAGCATGAGTATCGAAGGTTCAAGCTTAGTGGCGATTGCACCACCAAGTTTGGTTGTTACAGGTAATTCTTTACAGTTGAATGTGAAGCTTGAATCTGTTGCAACTGAAAAATCGAATGGTTCAACTGCAAGTTCAGAACTAGAGTTCGGTGTAATTTTATATCCTGCTTCTGTAACAAACGTAGCACCTGAAATTGAAATTGAACCAGAAGTAGTCACTGTTGGTGCAGCTGTTTCGGGTCAAAAAATTGCTACATATGCTGCATCGGATGCAGATAATGATAGTCTGACCGTGACATTTGCTAATGGCTCGACAGTTAGTGCCGACGGTTTCTATCAATTATCAGTGGCTGATCAATCTGTAACCTTAACTCAGAAAGGTGCGGATCAGCTAAATTCGGGTGCTGTATTGCCTTCGATAAGTCTTCAAGTTACTGATGGTAAAGTTACAACTCCTGTAACTGGCAATGCTGAACTCATTGAGTTAAAAGCAACATTAACAAGTGAAATTTCGGTATCAGGGTCAACATCAGGTGGAACTGGTGGTGGTGCGTCAAGTTCAGTGATTAACGTTCCAAACCTAGGTACGATTTATAAAGATGCTGAAGGTAATTATGTTTCTAATGATCTTGTTGCGGGTGCGAAAATTGTAGATATTGCTGCACAGATGCAAGCTATTATCAATGATCCACAGTATGGTAATGATTTCAATAAAATTAACGATGCGCTAAGAATCTTTACTAATTTGAAAAGTGAAATTAACGTTTCTGAAATTATTATTATCAATTGGGAGAAAATTAACAAAGTTCTGACTCAGAATGAGCTTGGGCTTAATTTCTCAAATAGTTTCCCTAAAGACTTTGGAGGTCAAAAAGGTACTCCGAGTGATTGGATTGTATTTGATGAAGCGTATTCAGGTGAAAAATATCCTGTCAATTCAATGATTTTAAACAACTCTGATACAACCAACTATATTGATGGTTTTAACTTAAGTATTACGGGTGTCCAAAATGTAAGTGGTTTCCAAATTAATATGTTGGAAGGTGTGCTATTTGCGGATGGAACTCAAATTGCTAAGACAGGTGAGAAAAATCAAAATGGACAGGATCAACTTGGTGTAATAGCTCCGGAAGCAGGCGTTCCAGAGAAAGTTTTACAATTTACTTTACATGCAGAAGTTCTAAATGATGCAGAGGAAAATGTGAATGTAAATGGTGTGAAATTTAAATCTGCTGCTCTTGATGCTTTAGTTGATGCCAAAGTTTCGGTAAATGGTATATCAGTAAGCAAAGATTCAGATGGGTATTATACTTATCAAGGCACTTCAAGTAGTCAAGTTGAAGATTTTGTAGTGAAAGTTACAGTCCCTGAAACCTCAATTCAAGATGTAAATGTACTTACAACCCAGCTCGAAACAGAGTTAGGAAACAGTAACAATGTGCTTCCTATTCAGGATACAGTGACTGCGACAGCATCGTTTGCGATGTTCTCATTAGAAAGTGAAAGTTTACTTATTGGTGATATTGTTTTCGACCTTCTCGCAAACGACAATTTGGGCGGTAATACATTAACAACAGTAAATGATTTTTCTATTGCTGACCAAATCGATATATCTTCATTACTTTCTGACGATGCAACTGAAGCGAATCTCGCAGAGTTTGTAACAGTAGAATATGACGAAGAAACTGATTCAGCTGTGATTTCAATTGACCGTGATGGCACATCAGGTACGGAATATGAATCACAAGATCTTGTAGTCTTGCTCAATCAAACGCGCAAAGTCGAACTAGATGACCTAATCAACAATAATCAAATTATTAGTAAATAATTTGATGAACTAAAAAAGCACCTTCGGGTGCTTTTTTTTGCTTCCCAAAAAGTGAATGCAGATTGAAGACTTGGTTTTAATCAACAACTCATCGGAATTAAAACAAATACGCTATATCTACACTTGTATATTGAATAAGCTTTCTTTGCGCTTAAAAAGCGACACTTATCTGATGACGTAGCTCAAAAGGTATGCATAAAAACAAATTAATGGACAATAAAAATGAAAAAGAATTTCTGGATCAGGACACTTCTTTGTATGACGGTTGCGGTGTCGCCACTTACTTTCGCAGCGACAACCACTGCACCCGTTCCACCCAATAGCCAGCAAGTCTTTTTTGTCGGCAATAACTGGGATGGTACGGTTACAGTCATCAATCCTGCAAAAAACTATCAGAAAGTTGGTGTCATCAATATGGTGCCCGACAAAAAAGAACGGCTCACTGAAATTTACCTTAACCCAGTAAAATTGATCGCCTATAGCTATATTCGTAATACAGCAGGAGAGGGAAATGATCAATTGGTCGATGACATGTATTCCACACCAGATGGCAAATCGGTGGTTGCATCACGCCCAAGCTATGCAGATGTTGTCTCCATTAATATTGCTACAGGAAAAATTAATTGGCGCACACCAGTTGAAGGATTTCGCGCAGACCATATGGCAGTATCCCCTGATGGGCAACAGGTTGCTGTTTCAGCATCTTCAGGGAATGTTGTACATATAATTGATATCAACACGGGCAAAGAACTAGGACGTTTTGCGACGGGCGATAAACCACATGAAAATATCTATTTTGCCAACGGTACTAAAATCTTAAATTCAGCCATTGGTAATGTCGAAACAGCCATGGATGCATCTTGGCAAGACTTTACCAAAGGCAAACGCTACATCACGATCGCAGATGCTCAAAGCTATAAAGTCCTCAAAAAAATCGATTTTAGACCTGCTTTAGATGCCGTAGGACGTAAAGACCTGTCTAACTCAGTTCGACCGATTGTATTTAGTAAAGACGAATCCAAAATCTATGCACAAGTCTCATTTTTTAATGGCTTGGTCGAATATGATCTCAATCAAGGCAAAGTCACACGCATTGCACAGCTTCCGGGAAGTACAACTATTCCCTCTGATCGCACCAAATGGGTGAATGACTCCCGTCATCATGGGCTTTCGATCAGTGGAGATGGTGAAAAACTATGTGTTGCAGGAACGATGGATGATTATGCCACCATCGTCGATCGTAAAACTTTGACCGCGGCGAAATTGATTGCTGCAGGCAAACCGTATTGGGCAACGCAAAGTCCAGATGGTAAGCGTTGTGTCATTTCTGAAAGTGCCACAGATGCAGTAACCGTGATTGATTTTGCAACAGGTGAAAAAGTCATCACAGTTCCAGTTGGCAATCACCCACAGCGTGTTCGTTTAGGTTATGTACCAGCAGGATGGGGCAGTCAGTAAAACAGTTTAAATCAAAAGAAAATGGAAAAATCAGAGTCAAATCGGCTCTGAATTTTTTAATTGAAGAACATTTAGAGATTGAATCATGTATAAGAAATGGATTGTTATCGGGTTAGTGGTTGGCTTGATTTTATTGTTGATGATTCAGTTATTAAAACCAAAGCAGCAGGAGGTTCATGAACAGCTACCGTTAGATCAACAAAAAGTGTCTGAAATACGTTCAGAGCGAACTACAGAAAATGTATTGCAGTATTCAAGTTCTAATTCCAAACAATTAATACTCGACAGTGAAACGCACTCTGACCTATTACAGCAACGTGAACAGGTATATCAACAATTTCAGCAAATAAACACGCTGATGAGTCAGGGACAGCAGCCGAATCAAAATCAAGTACTCGCTCTACTCGAGCAACAATATAACTTGGTTAAAAAAGGCGTCGTGAAATTGGATGAAGCCATTTCATCAATTCAATATTTACGACAAATACTTCCTGAAATGGACAGAGCTTTGGATAGACAGTTAGCTAAACTGGAACAACTCAAAAAATGAATTAACTTGAATAAATAAACTTTTAAACTAACTAAACTTAAATGAAATAATTATGTTGAAGAACAAAAGTAGAGGGGCACGAAAATAGAATAGTAAATTAAAAAATGTTTTTTAAATCAAATGCTTGTAATTTAAATAAGGATTTGGAAAATAAACACTCCGAAGATGCCGCTGCAAATGTCGTGACCCTGAACCCGATGAGTTCAAGGTGGACGCGACGTACACTCGCTGGGTTTCCCACTCGAGGAGGGCATACGCTCAGAATATACAGAACACATCCATAAGTTTAAGTATCGGCAGGGGATTAGACCTAGCTGGCGAACACCTCAGAGATGTGCTCAGTATAACGAATTCAGCGTTATTGGCAAATCACCAAACACTGACAAAGTGTTTAAAATGAAGCAATCGGGCAAAGTATAATCACTAAACCACCGATTAATCAGTCAATTCTTCAACTTGTTCCAAAATATTTTGCAACAAAAGTTCGCAGTTTGCATATTCTTGCAAACTCTTATTCATTGACAGGACTTCTTGCATTAATTCAAGTGCGACCATAATGATCAGCTTACTCGGTTCCATACGTGGTGCTTTACGACGAAATTCATCGTATTTGTCATTCAGTAATTGTGCTGCGCGTTCTAAATCGGCTTGTTGGTCTGAAGTAGTTGCTAAACGGAAACTATGACCTAGAACTTTTAAATCAACTGCAATTTGTTCACTCATGATCAAACTTCCTCATTACTTTCAGTCGGATGTGCCAATTGTTGAATTTCTTGCGCATGTTGATCTTGAGCTGTACCTAAAATAGCTAAACGTTGAATAATCGCTTCAACTTTTGCTTTGGCATGTTCATTTTTTTGCAATAAACGTTCACGTTCTTGCTGCAAACCTTGAATTTCTTGTTGAGCATGACGCTGTTCATTTTGCATCTTTTCTTTAACGATACGTAGCTCATTACGTTCTGCCAAAATTTCTTGAAAACGATTTTTTAGATCAGTACAGCTTTTTTCAAGACGGCTATATCGGTCAGCCAAAGCAGTTGCATCAGTATTCAGCTGTTGAAGTTGAGCACGTGAATCAGTTAATTGCTCATTCAGCGTATCAATTTCTTCTTGTTTGGAGGTGATAATACCGTTCTTATGTACAATTTGAGCGTGATGGTGCTCATCAGACGAGTTTTTCTCATCTTGTAGGGCATTATTTTCGCTTTCAAATTGCGCCAGTCGCTTTTTTAAAACGCTAATATGCGCTTGTAGACGCTGTAATTCTTCTAACATAACGTAGTCGCACAGTCTTGCAAACAAAGGTAATATATACGAAGTATAGAGATTGGATAAGCGAATGCAAGACGATATTTCAGGTTGGTCAGATTGGTCCCAGAATTTTTCTAAAATTGAAGAAATTTCAAGCCCAAGTGAGTTACATGGTCTACTCACTGGTATAGTTTGTGTGTCACAACCCCCGAGTCGTGAAGAGTGGCAACAAATTTTAGCAACGCTTGATGTAGCTGAATTAGACGAAGATGCGGTGGCATTGTTGACTGAAGAAGCAGAAGATGTAGCTCATTCACTTTCAGATGATGAACTCGACTATCTTCCTTTATTACCAGATGATGATCACTTGCTAGGTGAGCGTGTGCAAGCCTTGGCAGATTGGTGTGCAGGTGTTGTTCTTGGTTTTGGTTTAGCGGCAGGTCATCTGCGCACCAATGAACAAGAATTGATAGAGCATTTACAGGATGTCGCTTCAGTAGAATTTGAAGATTCAGATGATGATGAAGAAGGTGAAGAAAGCTATCAGGAATTATACGAATTTGTTCGTTTAATCCCAGTGAGCCTTTCTATGGGACGTACCAAAGTTGATGTTTCAGAAACACCGTTGCTACAACTAAGCGCTAAAAATTCATCGGCTCAAGTGGGTAATGTGGTTGAAATGTTCACCCCACATCGTCCATGCTAAGGCATTAATTTTGCTTATATCTATGTGAGGTGTTACGTGTTTTTATACATTCCTCACATAGATTGAGAGATTCATATTCCATTGAATCAAAATTTAAACAATATCAGCTAGCAGGTATAAGAAGTATTTAAATGAAGAAATTAACTCAAGCGGATTTTCAAGAACGTCGAGACATCCTTGCGGGTGAAATGGGACTACGTAGTATTGCAATTATTGCAACGAGCAAAGAAGCCATGCGTAATCGCGACGCAGATTATAAATTTCGAGCTGATAGTAGTTTCTTTTATTTAACAGGTTTTGCTGAACCTGAAGCGGTTGCAGTGATTGAAACCTTTGATAGCGAAGAAGAAGGTTATAGCTATAGTTTGTTCTGCCGTGAACGTGACCGTGAAATGGAAATTTGGAATGGCTACCGTGCGGGTGTAGATGGGGCTGTAGAAGATTATGAAGCTGATGAGGCTTATGCCATTGATTTATTAGACGAAGAAATTTTAGAAAAATTACAAAATAAAGATAAATTATTCTACCGTATTGGGCAGCAACCAGATTTTGATGCTCGTGTGGCGCAGTGGATTTCGGCTGCAAGTGGTGAATCACGTAAGGGTGCAAGTGCGCCTGCTCAAGTCATTCAACTAGATCGCATCATTGATGAAATGCGTTTGCATAAGTCTGATGATGAACTTGAATTGATGCAAATTGCTTCGGATATTTCAGCAGAAGCGCATACTCGTGCCATGCAAACGGTTAAACCGGGCATGATGGAATATGCACTAGAAGCAGAACTGAATTATGTCTTTGGTAAAAATGGCTGTGTGCCTTCCTATAACAGCATTGTCGGCGGCGGTGAAAATGGCTGTATTTTGCACTATGTGGAAAATGACAAAGAACTCAAAGATGGTGATTTGGTACTGATTGATGCAGCATGTGAATATCAGCTGTATGCCTCAGACATTACCCGTACTTTCCCAGTCAACGGTAAATTCAGCCCTGAACAAAAAGCACTTTATAATATCGTACTTGATGCACAAATTGCGGCGATTGATGCGGTGCGTATCGGCAACTCTTATAAAGAACCACATAACGTTGCAGTGCGTATTTTAGTTCAAGGTTTATTGGATCTTGGGATTATGCAAGGAGATATTGACGAGATCATTGAAAAAGAAGCTTACCGTCAGTTTTATATGCATGGTACGGGTCATTGGCTTGGTATGGATGTGCATGACGTCGGTTCATACAAACAAGAGGGTGAATGGCGTGCCTATGAGGAAGGTATGGTTGTGACGGTTGAACCGGGGCTCTATATTGCGCCTGATGATGAAAGCGTTGATGCGAAATGGCGTGGTATCGGTATTCGTATTGAAGATGATGTGGCTGTAACTAAAGCAGGTCCACGTGTTTTAACAGCTGCAGTGGTCAAGTCGGTGGAAGACATTGAAGCCTTGATGGCAAAGTAAAATTTACGAAATAAAAAGCCGGTCAAATGATCGGCTTTTTTTATCTACAAGCAGTCTTATAAATACTAGTCATATAGACAAGGTTAATTAGCAATGTAGTTGATTTTATTATGTTAAGTTTTTACAAAAATTAGATATAAGTCTTTTTAAATTAATCGTATAAATTTTTTATTTTAATCATAATTATGGGCGTTAGAAAAGCTGGGGTGGTTATTCCCTTTAATGGCAATCAACAGGATATTGAAAGACTGGTAAATGATTGGCTGGTTTATTTTGAAGAAAACTCAAAATCTGCATTAGATATAGAGTGGCTGACGGATCATATTGTTTGTATCAATAGTGCCGGATTAGCACATTTTGCTTTTACTGAACCTGAAAAATGGAGCAGTTTGCTAAGCAGTCAGTTGCCGATGAAATGGATGATCTTCTTTGATTTTGCAGACACAAATTCAAGCTATAGCTATGCGCTTTATAAAGAGGGTGTAGAAATCAGATGTGTCATTCAAGCGGAAGAAGAGGAACTTTACATGGATGGAGAAAGACAAGATTTTGAAAAGGAATGGTTAAACTTTTCAACAAGGTATTTATACGAATATGTTGAAAATGGCAAAGTTCAAAAAAAATGGACGACTGATTTAAACAGTTTAAAAGAAGAAATCAATCAAGATTTGGAAAGCTATTATCAGTATTATTATTTTAGCGAAAAGGATCATTTAATTTATCATACTCAATTGGTTCGGCAGTTATTGATTGAACTCTTTAAAAACTATGTCGGTTTTGAAATCTTTGATAGTGATTATAATCCAGTAAAGAAAATAAAGTTTAAGTATAACAATCAGCGTACTTATGATGATTATTTGAGTTTAGCCTCAAGAGGGGATATTGCAGCCCAAATTAAATTGGGTGAAATGTATGAAACGGGATGCGGCGTCGAAAAAAATGATGTTACAGCACAAGGATGGTATCAAAAAGCGGCTGATCAGGGTGATGATGCAGCGATGCTGAAGTTAGCCGTGCTGTTGTTCAAAAAGCCATTTAAAACAGATATTCATATCGCTTTAGATCTACTGAATCAGTCAGTGGAAAAGGGAAATATAAACGCAAGAACGACTCTTGCTGAAATATATGAAAAGGGCGAAATTCTTGATCAAGATTATAATGTAGCAATGAACTTGTACAAGCAATCGGCAAAACAAGGCTGTGCAATTGCTCCCTATAAAATTGGCTTAATGTATGAGCTAGGCAATGGCGCAGCTCAAGATTTAAAGATGGCGAAACGCTGGTATCACCAAGCGGCGAATGCTTTTAATCAAGATGCAGAAATTCGATTGCAGAAATTAATCCAGCATTTTAATGCTTAAGCCATTCATTTAAATTATTCCGTATTAAGGAGATCATTTCTGTCTTTTGTGTTCTATATCTTTATCTATAGCAATGAAAATAAATTGAATACATGAGCGCAATATTTTGACCAAATCATGGAAAATATTAAATAAATATAAAAAAAGCCGATCTATTGATCGGCTTTTTACTTCATTCAAACATTAAGATTTTTGCAAAAACTCAGTCGCTAATTTTAAAAACTCTTCCGGTTTTTCATATACGGCCAAATGTCCGGTTGCCGGTTCAGCATATTCAGCATGTGAAATCAGATCTATAGCATATTTGACCATACACTCGGGTGCATATAATCATAATTACAGCCATTCACTAATGTTTGTTTGTTGATTTTTTTTCGCTGTCTCAGTCACATCGGTATGAATCTACAACTCAGCTTGGTGGGTAAATCTTTCTCAATTATTGGTTTGCAGCGTATTTTCTAAGGTTTGCGCCATAGTATTTTCACACCATGCCAAGGTAAAGTTGGCGCTAAAACCTGTTTGAATAATAGTGCTCGACATCGCTTTAGAGTTGCTCTGTACCTAACTCAAATTAAAGCTTGGTACGTGCATCAACTTTAGGATAAGGCGCCAATAACACAACAAAAATTACATTTTCTGGATATATTCTGCTGCGGAATATATCCAGAAAATGTTGTGTAATGAAAAGCTCATTAAACCGAATGGTGTAACATAAGTGGTTTCTGCAGCTGCAATCACTTATTCAACTAATTGAGCAATGGCTAAAGGCTGATCATCAGGTTGTTAGCTTGATATCATCCTTTTGAATGCATCAAAACATGACATGTTCAAATGACGCTGATTTACGCAAATGATGGTTGATTCTGATGGACTTAGTCATTTTTATTGTGATTTTCTCTTTTTTTAAAGATGAATATTTACGGCGAGAGATGATTTATTTTGTATTTATTCAGTGCAAATACCCGCAACAAATTTGTATTTCATTATAAAAAATCATGCCCTTGATGTAAGATAAAATCCATTACAGATTATATGTATTTCGAGTGAATTTCCTAAATTCGAATACTTGATAAAAAAGGAAGTAAGCATGCAGCAAGAAGTCATCATTGTCGGTGGTGGTATGGTCGGTTTAAGTCTGGCACTCATGTTGGCCAAAGCCAAAATTGGCGTAAAACTTTTAGAAGCCATTAAATACCCAAATTATGATGATGCAAACCTTGCGCCTTATCACTCTAGTTTTGATGCGCGAAACAGCGCCTTGTCACGCCGTACGGTGCAGATTTATCAAGAACTTGGTCTGTGGGATGCTTTGCAAGAACATGCCACGCCTATTTTAGAGGTGAATATTACAGAGCAAGGCAGTTTTGGTAAGGCACGACTCAAAGCAGAACAAGAAAAAGTCGAAAGCTTTGGACAAGTCATTGAAAATGCATGGCTCGGTCGTGTGTTGCTCACAGAAGTCAAAAAACAACCATTAATCGAATTAATTGATGGCGTACAAGTGACTTCACTGACGCAAGATGCAGACTTTGCATATATAGAAGCACAGCGTGCTGAAGAACAGCTCAAACTACAATCTAAAATCGTGATTGCCGCAGATGGCCGTGATTCATTCTGCCGCAAAGCCCTAGGCGTTGGCGCATCAGAACATGACTATGACCAAGTGGCGATTGTCACTACGGTGCAAACCTCTAAACCGCATGCTCATGTCGGTTTCGAGCGCTTTAGTCCACTTGGCCCGTTAGCGCTATTGCCACTTCCGGGTGAATACCGCCGCTCAGTGGTTTGGCCTGTTCCTAAAGGAACTGAAGGCGAGTGGATGGGTGATGAAAATGATCAGCACTTCTTAGATGCCTTACAAGAAACTTATGGCGACCGTGCAGGTAAATTCCAAAAAACGGGTAAACGTTTCAGCTTCCCATTATCCCAAGTGCTTGCAGAAAAACAAGCTGTCGGCCGTGTAGTGCTGATGGGCAATGCTGCACATACCATTCATCCAGTGGCGGGTCAGGGTTTTAACTTATGTATGCGTGATGCCTATGTACTGCGCCGTTATTTAACAGAGCAAAGTACCCAAGGTGCAGATTTGGGTGATGCAGCTATGTTGCTGGATTATGAAAAATCGCGCCTGACCGATCAGCAGCGGGTGATTAAATTCTGTGATTCAGTTGTACGTGGTTTTAGCAACCAGAATCCAATTTTAAAACTCATTCGCAATACAGGATTAGTTGCCTTTGACACCATTCCGGGTATCAAGCCTTTGGTCGCGAATTATGCAATGGGGCTAAAAGCATGAGTTTCAATCAAACAGATGTACTGGATGCTGTGATTGTCGGCGGTGGCTTGGTCGGTGGTTTAACGGCATTGTTATTGGCGCAGGGCGGTGTGCAGGCTACGGTATTGGATGCGGCACCTATATTGGATGCAGAAAAAACCAAAAGTATTGCGAATCCTCGAGTTTTGGCGCTCAGTCAAGCCACTATTCATTTACTCAAGACCGTGGGTGTTTGGGAAAAGCTTGCTCGTCAGCAGCCTTATACAGGCATGCAGGTGTGGAATAAAAATGGCTATGGCGAAATCAATTTTGGCCATGCTACAGAGCAAACGCCATCAGTTGAGCAAGCTTTAGGTTCAATGGTCGAACCAAGTGTTTTGAATTTAGCTATTCAAGAAAAAATGCTAGAACAACTCGAAGACTACCGAACCCAAGTCAAGGTCAGTCGAGTTGAGCGTGGCGTTGGTGTATGGATCATTCACCTCGCAGATGGTACCCAGCTCAAAACAAAACTGGTGATTGGAGCAGATGGTGCAAACTCATTTGTCCGAGAACAAGCTTTCATCGATCTAGATGTCTTGGACTATAAACAGGCGGGTGTGAGCTGTGCAATTAAAACCGCCCAACCGCATCAGCATGTAGCGCGTCAAATTTTCTTAGAAACTGGGCCTTTGGCATTTTTGCCGATGGCGAGTCTGAAAAAAGAAGAAAGCGGTTATTGGCAATCCATTGTGTGGACCTTACCAGATGATTATGCCGATGAATATGTCGCTTTATCCGATGTGGAATTTACTGCGTTGCTCACTCGAGAAAGCCATCACATGCTCGGCGAGGTCTTAGAAGCAACACCGCGTGCTAAATTTCCATTGAAAGCGCGAGCAGCACAGCAATATGTGCATGATGGTCTGGCGTTGATTGGTGATGCGGCCCATGTGATTCATCCGCTTGCAGGACAAGGCGTGAATATTGGTTGTTTAGATGCAGCAGTGCTTTGCGATGTGCTTTTGACCGATAAAAAACGGGGTGTGTGGGCACATGAACAAAGTTTGAAGCGATATGAACACCGTCGTAAAGGGCAAAACGATGCCATGATGCATAGTATGTCCGCGATTGGTTGGTTAGAAACCACCACTTTTTCACCTGTGGTGTGGGCGCGAAACTTTGGTTTAAAACAAGTGGAAAATCAGACTGTTCTAAAAGATGCGTTTATGGCTCAAGCCAATGGTCTGAGTATTTTAAAAGAGACAATCTACGCAGCTTAGGTCAAAGTCTGATATTTTTTAGACAGTCGTATAAACAAGGTTACGATTTTGATTAAAAAAGATACGATTTTTTGATTGTGGGTACTAGTCGAAATGCTCAGAGATTGCTAAATTTCTGTTAATTTAAAACCAGCCATTCGCTGGCAAACAGAAGTCATTCGCGGGGAGAACACAATGACTGATATGAACGATTATGATGATCCAGAAGATTCAGTAGTTGATGAAGATGAAGCACAAGCAGCTGAAAAAGGTGCAGGTGACGCAGCTGATTCTGCCTCTGATGGTGACACCTCTGAAGCTGAAACATTAACAGTGACTGCAAAACTAAAACAACGTCAGGCGCTTGAAGATGAAGTTGCTGCGTTCTTAGCGCGTGGTGGTCGTATTACCGAAGTCCCTCCAGACGAATCGGCAAAAGATTAAAAATGAAAAAACACCACGTCATGTGGTGTTTTTTTTTTGCTTCATTCGCTTGTGCGAGGATGCATGTCATTCAGTTCTTAACTCTGTAGCATGTTTGCTCAAGAAGTTAAGTCGTTAATAAGATGTGAAGTCGCTTCAAGCCGTCTTTGGCTTCATATATTTACGACTGATCGCGTAAATAGGATAGAACACAAAATGCAGTAAAAGCAAAAACATACAATTAATAATAAATGCAGCAATATACGGCGGTGCATGCATGGCCGCCACAGCAGCGACAAAAGATTGAAAAAGTAATACCGCACTCAAAACGACATAAGCCCAATAGCGATGCCTATCCCAAAATTGGCTCAGTTTCAGTAAATTACCGACTACAAAATAGAGGGAACAATATCCACAGACCATCGCAATCGCGCTATGATCGGCCGTCATTTGCTCGCCACTAATATAGTGCGGATAGGGTTGAATGCCAGTAAAAATAATATGTACAAGGGCCGTGAGCCAAACCAGATTAAAGAGAATGAATACCAGCGGTTTTTTGACAGACAGATTTATGGACATGTTATAAGCAACTTTTTTCATTCTATTTAAATTATTGTAAGGAATAGCTTATGGAACCCGTAGGTTCCATAAGCGGTTCAAATTAAAAGAAAAAATTAAGCTTAATCGTTCGCTTGGGTTAACTCTAAAGCACGTTGATAGGCCACTTTCTTTTTAATCCCAGTTAAATCTGCAGCCAATTGAGAGGCAGCTTTAACGGACAAATCTTGAAGTAAACGTGTTAGCAATTTGTCTAACTTTTCTTGCTCTAGGTCTTTTTCTTCGGTGGCACCACCAATCACCAAAACGATTTCGCCTTTTTGCTGATTGTGATCAGATTCGACAAAATGAACCAATTCACCCAAAGACATTTTTTTAATAGTTTCAAATGTTTTGGTAATTTCACGTGCAAAGCCCACAGGACGATCTGCACCAAAGACATTCGACATATCTTTTAGGCAATCCACAATACGGTGCGGCGCTTCATAGATAATCATGGTTTGGGTTTCGTCTTTCAGTTTTTCAAGTGCTAGAAGACGTTGTGACTGTTTAGAAGGTAAAAAGCCTTCGAAACTAAAACGGTCACTGGGTAGGCCGACAGCACTGAGAGCAGCAATGGCAGCACAGGCACCTGGCACAGGAATGACACGAATATTTTTTTCTTGTGCAGCTCGAACCAATTTAAAGCCAGGATCACTGATTAATGGCGTGCCTGCATCACTGATTAGCGCCATATTTTCACCCTTTTCGAGGCGTTCAATCAGCTGGTCTATTTTGTTACTTTCGTTATGGTCGTGGCAGGCGGTTAAAGGTGTATTGATACTAAAATGTTTAAGTAATTGTGCGGAAGTTCGTGTATCCTCGGCGGCAATAATTTTAACCGACTTCAATACCTCAATTGCACGATAACTAATATCATCTAAGTGCCCGATTGGAGTTGCAACAACAAATAACTGAGCACTCATAGGTTTCTCCATGTTGGATAATAAGAACAAAATTTTGGGTCTTTGCCTTTTAAGCAGTCTGTTTACTGCTGCACAGGCAGACGTCTTGGTCATTCTACCTGAATCTGGCCCTATGGCGCGAGCCGCATCCAGTATTAAGCAAGGTTTCAATAGCGCATATCAATCGTCAGACTACAAAGTGCCCATTAAGTTTGTAGATTCAAATCAAAAGCAAATTGCAGCGATATTGAAGCAACAGGTAAATAAAAAAACTCAATTGGTGATTGGCCCTTTAGCACGCCAAGATGTTGAAGCACTTGTAAAAGCAAAGCCTAAAGTCCGCGTGTTGGCTTTAAATGAAACGACGAGCCAAATTCCAAACGTCTGGCAGTACAGTCTATCGAAACGTGATGATGCTTTAGCACTTCAAAAAGTCTTCGAAAAAGACAAATTAGCGCAAGTGTTAGTGTTACGTCAGCCCGCAACTGAGGCAGAACATGAATTACTGCTCATGTCCTTAATCAGCCAAAGTTCAGTACCTATTCAAGTGGTTGAACAACTCCCAACGAAGCTAGACAAAAATCAAGGGGTGCTGTTGCTAGGCAATAATGGATGGATAAACAGTCAAAAAAAACTACCTAAAACAAAACTATATAGCGTCGCCAATGCGATTGAAGCCACAAAGCCCATTCCTGTAGGGCTGAAATTTTGTGATGCACCTGCATTGCATGACGCGCGTTGGCCTGACCTGATCCGAGCTTATGAGGAAAACCCAGTAGATATGCCATATCAACGTCTTTTAGCTTTTGGCGGAGACACATGGCATATCGCAAAACAATATTTGCAAGAACCGAAGTTAAAAAGCATTGAGTTTCAAGGACGAACAGGACTAATCAAAATTAGTCAAAACAATATTCAGCGTGTTCCTCACTGCTATGAGCGAAGTAAAAAAGGCATCGTGGCAATCTCACTTTAGGGATAAAACGATGCAGCTAAACTTAGAGCAGTTGAATTTCGGACAGATGAATCTAGGGCAGTGGGCAGAACTGCAAGCACTGCGTTTGGTTGAGCAGCAAGGCTATGTACAGGTGCAACAGAATTATCATAGTCGTTATGGTGAAATTGATTTGATCGTCGCACGTGGTCAAGAATTGGTATTTATCGAAGTTAAAGCCCGTTCGAATACCCGTTATGCTCAAGCCGTTGAAAGTATCTCTATTCACAAACAACGTAAGATGATGAAGACTGCGTTGCATTTTTTAAATGAACAGTCACATTATCAAAATTATTATTGTCGCTTTGATGCAATTTGTTTTGATTTTTATCAACACTTTGCAAAAACACTACAGCAAGACTTTTCTAAATACCCGTATCATCAGCAATGGATTGAAAATGCTTTTACTTTTGATCAAGAGTTGATTAATCTTTGATAAAACAAACTGTGTAAATGCATAGAAAAATACGTGTGGAAATTTTAGGAGTCGTGCTGAGTGGTTAAGCGTATTGCAATAACGATGCTTTGTGTCGCAAGTTTATCTGGCTGTGCGAGTTTTATTTCGAATGGAACAGGATCAGCACCTGTAGGAACTGAAAGCGGCGCACGCTCATTGGGACAAGTTTTTATTGACTCTTCCATTGTTCGAACAGCAAAAATTAACTTATATAAATTAGATACTCGTTTTAAACAGTCACGTGTCAATATTGAAAGTTTTCATGGCAATGTCTTATTGACTGGGCAAGTGCCAGATAATCATTTGAAAGAATTGGCAGAAGAAAATGTTCGTTCAATGAGTGATGTCAAAACTGTGCATAACTATATTACAGTGGGTAATCAGATCAGCTATAGCACGATCATGCAAGATACTGCGGTCACTGCGAATACCCGTGGTTTGATTATGAAAGCGCCTGTGGTATCTGACAGCAAAGTACACATTCATACTGAAGATGCTGTTCTTTATGTGATGGGCCGTTTAAACAGTGCGGAAATCACAGACTTAAATCAAATCTTGCAACAAGTGGGTAATGTAACGCGAATTGTCACTTTAATCGATAATATTGATCAGAACCCAAATCCACAGGCACGTTCGATTAACTCAAGTTATACCACACCTGCTGTAGGCAATGTGCAACCTGAAGTACAAACCCCAGTTGCGATAGATCCGAATGCTGTCGATCCAAATGCTCAATAAAATGTCGGAATTGATGTTGTAAAATATGAATCAATGGTCTCTGCAACTCCAGCAAAAACTGGAGTTAGCTAAATCCTTATACCGAGATTTTCGGTTGTATGATTTTGGCAGTTATGCCTTAAATCGACTGACACCCAAACAAGGATATCGTGTTCAAAACAATATCCCTTATGGTCTAAAAGCGCGACATCGCCTAGATTTGTATCGCACGTCAGCACCTCGTCAGCAACGTCCACTCATCGTGTTTGTACATGGTGGAGCGTGGATGCATGGTGATAAAAAGGATTATGGGTTCATTGGTGAAGCTTTTGCAAAAGAAGGTTTCGATGTTGCGGTCATCAATTACCATCTCGCACCTGAATATATTTTTCCGGCTTCAATTGATGACCTTAGCCTTGCATTAAACTATTTGACGCAGTCTCAGCATAAGTTGCAGATTGAAGTGGAAAATGTAGTGTTAATGGGACATTCGGCTGGGGCATTTAATGTCATGTCTGCACTGTATCATCCGACGCCATATCAGCTGCAAGTGAAAGAGAATATTCGTGCAATCGTAGGTTTGGCAGGGCCATATCATTTTGACTATAAAGGTGATCCGATTTGTGCAGATGCCTTTGATCAAAATGTACCTTATCAACAAGTGATGCCATATTATTTTGTTGAGCATAATCAAGTGAAGCATTATCTATTCACTGCGGACAAAGACAATATCGTTGGCTATAGCAATAGTGAAGATTTAGATCGTCGATTAAAAGCCTCAGGCAACCACAGTCAGTTGATTCAAATCCCACGTGTTGGGCACATCACGATGATTGGTTCAGTTTCGAGTTTATTTAGTCGCTTCTTTAAAACCAAAGCTGAAATCATGCGTGTACTCGATGAAATTAGTCCACCTTAATGTCTTTGGTTAAATGATTGAAAATAAAAAACCGCCAAGTATGGCGGTTTTTTTATTGCATGATTTATTTACTAAAAATAGCTACTTATAACCATGCTTCGGTGTCATCTGCAACAGCAGACCCATGGATGACATGCATAATCATCGAATGGGCGATACTTCCTTTGAACGGAATTTCAGGTAATGCATCAAATTTAAAGAAAGCCGCATCACTTATTTCTTCTTCTTGTAATTGAAGCTCACCTGAAGCATATTCTGCTTTAAAGGCGATCATTAAATTACTTGGGAAGGGCCAAGGTTGGCTTGCCAAATATTGAATATTTTTGACCTTCAGCCCAACTTCTTCTTCAGTTTCACGACGAACTGCTTCTTCTAGAGTTTCACCCACTTCAACAAAACCTGCGATCAATCCATACATGGCACGGACATTTTTTGCATTTTTTGCCAATAAAATTTCATCTTCGCCACGGGTAATGACGGTAATGACACAAGGATTGACACGAGGGTATTGGTGATAGCCGCAAGCAGGGCAAACCATAGCATATTCTGTGGCGTGGACTTGAGTTGCAGTACCGCAGTGGCTACAAAATTTATGATTACGGCGCCATTCTAAGAGTTGAATAGCACGGCTGGCTTGTTCAAATTGCTGAACATTCCAAAGTTGTAAAAGCTGACGAATAGGGATGAGTTGTAAGCCTTCAGGAATTGGCTCATTTTCAAGTAGATCACGGGCAATCACTTGATCACCCGTGCCAATATTTAAATCACTTGCGAGTTGTTCAACTTCGGGAAGTTGAAAGTTTTCATCGACCAGCAATTGCTGTTGTTTGAAGATATACGCAAGTGATAATTTAGACATTAGGCTGCTGCTGATTTCAGTTTTTCGCTACTGTCCAATGCTACCTTAAACATGCCCTGTAAAACAGGTTGTTTGTTCTTTAAATTGTCAATCAACATATCTGCGCTTGCCAATGAATCTAATGCTTGATTCACTTCGTTTGCTTCAATCGCTGTTGAAGATTCAACTCGTTTCAAAATGAATTGAGCTGTTGAATTCAGCGCATTTTGAGCCGCATCTGCATTGAGGAACAACATCGCACCACCAATTTCACGGAATTGAGTTGCAGTCGCTTCAAGTTGTGTCAAATCTTGGTTTTGTAAATACTGAACCAAAGATTGGCTAGCAGCATCAATTAAAACCTTGGTCTCATTTAACAGAGCAGCGTGTGCTTCATCTAAACGGTCGAGTGAAATATTCATATTATTCACACGAAGTTGTAAGCGGCTAGAAGTGTGATGACGCTCAAGCACACCAATCGAGTTCATGGCAGACAAGATATTGTTCATCAACTGCTGGGCAAAGCTTTCATCTTGTAAAATCTCAGCATTACCTAATGACGCAGCTTGACGCGACAGGTCGTTATACGCTTCATTTAAGTTCAAGACTTTGAAAATATTTGCCAATTCGTTTAATTTCGCTTGAAGTTCTTGGGTTTTTTCAGGCGTCATATTTTGATAGTTAAATTCAATATCATTACGAATTTGCGTCATTTCAGTCGTAACCAATTCACCAATGGTATGCATGGTGTCGAAGTCAGGACCATATAAATGACGACTGAAAACTTGCAATTGGGTGTCGGTAAGAAGGTCTTCACCGATATTTAATTTGCCACGAATATGATGAGAAATGTCATCTTCTTGGCTAATGTTTAGACTTAAGACATTGGCTAAATCAGAAATGGATGCTTTAAAGCGCTCAGTTCCTGCAAAATATTGAGCCATATTGCGCTCAATGCTCACCAAGGTACGTAAGCGAGCATCGGTAATTAAGATTTGATCAATTTGATTAAACGCAACAAAAATCAAGTTCCAATATTGTTTGCTTGGATGTTTGTCTGAAAGACCTGCTAAATACGCACCGACCAATTTAATCGCTTGCAGATCCAGCTCAGTTTCTTCTTGTTTAATCAATTTATTCAACGCCAACTTATACAGACGGTGAACGTATTTTGATTTTTCAAGTGCAGGAGCTTGAGGTAGGTCAAAGTCAGGAGTAATACAATCGAGTAGGGACTCAATGTGCTGGCCTTCCGACGTTAGAGGTTTACCCAAAGACAGTTCTAGACGATTAAGACTGTCCAGCAGGAATTGTGGAATTTTAACTTCACGTAGGCAGATAAATTCGATGTAGCGTTTCAGCATGGTCGTGCCTTCGCTCAGTGCGATGACATCTTGAGTGTTAATTTGCGCAGGATTCCCCATGATCTTGCGCATTAACTCTGCTGAATATTGAGCGATTTTTGCCAAACTTGGCATATCAACTAAAGCTAGTACTTGAGCACATTGTTCAAATTGAATCAGTGCATCATCAATCCCGAAAGGTAAAGTTTGATCTTCAACTAAGGTGCTGACTGCTGATTCGACTAACTTGATTGAGTTATCAACCTCATTTTTTATTATCAGCAAAGCCGTTGGATCAAAATGGATAGAGGTTTGGTAAGACATGTATCTGCACCTTTCCTAGATGTTTTATCTTGTTTATTAACCGCCCCTTAAGGCGGTCCATGTTTATGGTTTTACTATAGCGTATGTAAGAATTGTTTATATACAAAAAGTAACACGAAATTTAGATTTTATTTCGCAAAAAGGCAAGGTGTACCATGTTTTTCTTCAAATTGTTTGACCCATGTCTCATGGGCTTCAAGTTCATCTGCTGAAGGTAAAATCACAGGTAATTCTATTTCAACAGCGGCGCGGGTTTGCGAACCATCTTCATTTTGCGAGTGGGTCAGTGCATCGATATCAAAGGAAACCTGACCGCCCGTCATTGCTAGGTATACGTCAGACAGGATTTCCGCATCGAGTAAGGCACCATGGAAAGTACGGTCACGTTGTGGAATTTCGTAACGACGCACTAATGCATCGAGTGAGTTTTTCTGGCCTGGATGCTTCGCTTTGGCCATAGCCAAGGTATCGGTAACTTCGCAAACTTCAGATAAGGCCACAAAACCGGCACGTTTGAACTCCATATCAAGGAAGTTCATATCGAAGGTTGCGTTATGCGCAATGATTTCTGCGCCTTTTAGATAGTCAAATAAGACATCAGCAATTTCAGCATACAGTGGTTTGTCTTTTAGAAAGTCATCACTGATTCCGTGAATATTTTCAGATTCACCGACAGGTTTTTGCGGGTTGATATAAATATGAATTGAGCTACCGGTCAGTTTGCGGTTAATCATTTCCACTGCACCGACTTCAATAATACGGTCGCCATCTTGGAAATAGAAACCTGTAGTTTCCGTATCCAAAATTAATTGTCGTGGGCCAGATACATCAACTGTTGCTGGTGTAATGACAATCATTGGATGGATTTCACCAGCTTGCTTAGACTGGATAGGGGCAGCTTCATTCAACGTTGAAGCAGTGTCAGTTGCTTGTTGTTCTATCGTAATGTCATCAATCTGCTCTGCGTCAATAGCTGTCTCAGCAGAGATTTCTTCTGCTTCATCCTCGCTATCAGCAAATTCGAGTCCAAACGGATCATTTAATAGCCAGTCAGGTTCAGCTTTTTTTTTAGGTGCTTCAGCTGTAGATGATGCCGCTTGTTTGATGTGTTCGAGGGTTTTTTCAGCGCCTAGATTGGCCAATTGATCAGCCATTTCATTTCCCGGATGGCCTGCATGCCCTTTAATCCAGTTCCATTCAATTTCCCGACCCTGACAAGTTGCATCCAGTAATTTCCACAAATCTGGATTTTTAACATCTTTCCAGTTTTTCTTTTTCCAACCATGAATCCACTCGGTTATGCCTTGTTTGACATAGTTGGAGTCTGTCCAAATAATCAGTTTTGCATCGGACGGACAGTGTTGAATGCCTTCAATTGCAGCAGTCAATTCCATACGGTTATTGGTGGTTTCAGCTTCGCCGCCGCAGAGTTTTTCTTCTCCAGTTTCACGGATGATATAGGCCCCCCAACCCCCTAAGCCAGGGTTGCCTTTACATGCACCATCAACATAAAGCGTGATTGTTTGAGACATAAATCAAATCCGGAGAAAAACAAGCATTCAGAACCGTATATTGTATAACGCAAATGACAGAGAGAAATCCATTTCTGGCGATTTTTTTAATTTCTTGTAACATTTATACTGAAATAGCGTTAAATTAACGCCTTGTGTCTGTGTTCTGCTTCACTACAATGGCATATCTAAAAAATAAATTTTATATGAGTTGTCTGGATTTTTTTATGTATAAATCAACTGCGACTGTCTGGCAGCCTACGTTACCACAAATTTTTAAATTTACAGTCTTGGGTTCTGCGCTCGCAGCTCTTGGTCTGACGGGCTGTTCTTCATCGCAAACGACTAAGCAGAACTCAGCAAGTAAACAAGTTGGCTCAAACTTTCTCGATGCCAATAGTTTAGATTCACTCGAAGATTTACTTTCTGCAACAGACATGCGTGCCGTAGAAGGCGATCGCCTTTTAGTACTTAAGCATGGTGATGTCTGGAAGCGTATGACTGTGGGTTTCAAAATGGATTTGAACCACTGGGATACGCGAATTGAAGCGCAGCGTGGTTGGTTTATTTCACGTCAACCATATATTGATCGTTTAAGTGCGCGTGCGTCCCGTTATTTATATCACACGGTTAAAGAAGCAGAACGTCGTGGTTTGCCGACTGAGTTGGCGTTATTACCAGTGATTGAAAGTTCTTATGACCCAGCAGCAACCTCAAGTGCAGCCGCAGCGGGCTTATGGCAATTTATTCCAAGTACTGGACGTATTTACGGCTTAAAACAAACCTCAATGTATGATGGTCGTCGTGACGTAGTGGAATCAACGCGTGCAGCTTATGAGTTTTTAGGTGCGCTACATAACCAGTTCGGTTCGTGGGAATTGGCTTTGGCTGCATATAATGCAGGGCCGGGCCGCATTCAACAGGCGATTAACCGTAACCGTGCGGCAGGTTTGCCAACGGATTATTGGTCACTAAAACTGCCCCAAGAAACCATGAACTATGTCCCACGTTTCTTGGCTGTTGCTCAAATTATTAAAAATCCAAGTGCTTATGGCGTAAGTTTACCGCCAATTGCCAACCGTCCACACTTTCGTGAAGTGGCTGTAGGGCCTGCAAATTTAAATGAAATTGCATCTATTACCGGTTTAAGCCGTGCAGAACTTTATGCACTAAATCCCGGGCATCGTGGCGATGTGATTGATAGCAGCAGCCCAATGCGGATTTTAATTCCTGCGGATGTGAGTCCATCAGTCGATGCACGTTTGAAAAAATTACAATCAGGTGGTTCATCAGGTTATTGGGCAAGTAATTCAACTTATAACTTACCAAAAAATAATGTTGAAATAACACCGTCACGTGTTACTCCGCCGGAATTAAATAGTAAAACTATTCAGCCTGTAAAAGTGACGCCACCTACGCTGACAGCACAGCCGACTGTGACAGCTTCTGCCAAACCACCTGTAGTCGCTGCAACGGTAACACCGAGTGTTCCATCAGGAACGAAAGGCAAAACGCCAATAGGATCATCTGCTTTGGCTGCTTTTGCATCGAATAGTGATATTCCAAGTGCGCCGCGTATTCCAGTCGCTGTAACACCTTCGACGCCTGTGAAAGCCGTGTCTGTCGAGCCACCACTCAGCGCAAATGAGCGTGAGCAAATCATGGCGGCTATTAAAGCTGAAGGTGAGACCAAAACAATAGATGAGGTATTAAAACCAGTAGCGACCAAAGCAGAACAAGAAGAAGTCGTTCAGGAAATTAAAGCTATTGCGCCGAAGGGCACTGAAATTGTGGATCCTTACGATGGTAAGATTAAGTTAACTGCGATTCAGACCAGTCAGTCAATTGCAGACCAACAAGGTAAAGAACTGACGAAAGGATTCTCTTACCCGAAAAGCGTGGCTGAAAATACAGGTGCAGATTCCGAAGAAGCCAAACGCAACCAAGGTAAAAATGTCATTCGTACAGATTCTGAAATTGTAGTTGTACCACCTAAAGGTAAACGCAGTACTTATACAGTTTTGGCGGGCGACACATTAGCGTTGATCGCGATGAAAAATGGCGTGAATTGGCGTGATATTGCAGCTTGGAACCAAATTTCGCCAGATTCGACCTTGTATGTCGGTACGACCATCTATTTATATGATGCGAAACCGATTGTGCAAAATAATGAAGAATCGAAAGCTAAGCCTATCGCAGATAGCTATGTGGTGAAAGCAAATGACAGTCTTACAGCTGTTGCGAGTCAATTTGGTTTAAGTACGAAGCAACTCGCCGACTACAATGGTTTAACCACCACGAGTGGTTTATATGTTGGGCAGAAATTATCCCTAAAAGAAACGCCTGCATCGAAAGCAAAATTGGAAGCTGACAAGAAAGCCGCTCAAGTTGTCGAAAAATCTGCAAAAGTTCAAACCAAATCCTACACGGTAAAACGTGGTGAATATCTAAAACTCATTGCAGATCGTTATGCGCTGTCAAATCAAGAGTTGGCAGATTTAACAACTGGTTTAACGGCTGGCAGTAGCTTGATGGTGGGGCAAAAAATTAATGTGCCATTACAAGCTGTAGCAGAAGTTGAGAAGCTCGAAAGCAAAGTCGTGAATCGCATTGAAAATGTCAAAGTTGATCCTGCGTATAAAGTTGAAAGCTATAAAGTGCAGCGTGGTGATACGCTTTACAGTATTGCGACGCGGTCAAAAATCAGTTTGTCAGAATTGGCGAGTCTAAATGATATGTCGGTAAATAGTGGGCTGATGGCTGGGCAAAGCATTAAAGTTCCTGCAAGTTCAACTGTTCCGGATACATATGTGGTGCAGTCTGGCGATACACTGACAGGCATTGCTAGTCGCTATGATTTAGGCATGGACTATGTCGCAAATTTAAATGGTATAGAGCGTAGTTCTGGTCTACGCGTTGGGCAGAAATTAAAATTAACAGGTGATGTCGCACCGGTTAAAGTAGAAACCAAAACTGAGGCGACCAAAATTGAAAGCAAAACCAATACACGAACGAATTCTGTTGATGCGACCGATATTCATGTGGTGAAATCAGGTGAAACATTGGGTGTGATTGCGAAGAAATATCATCTTCAATTACGTTATTTAGCTGAATTAAATGGCCTAAATACCAATAGTGCGATTCGTGTAGGGCAGCGTTTAAAAGTAGATGGTGAACTACCTGCTGATGTAGCTAGTAAAGCAACTGAAACCAAAAAAACGGAAGCTAAATCCTCTACGAGCAATGTGAAACCAACAAATACTGAAAGCTATACTGTGAAATCAGGCGAGTCTTTAAATTCGATTGCTAGTCGGACAGGTTTAACTGTGGCAGCATTGGCTGAATTAAATAACTTGAACCCCCGTGCAGGACTGCGTGTCGGTCAAAATTTACAAGTCCCTAAAACTATCAGTGAATACCGTATTAAACGCGGCGATACATTGATTGGTTTAGCAAGCCGTTATGGACTTGATACATCAAAACTTGCTGAAATGAATGATATACAACCGTCTGCTCAGTTACGTATTGGTGAAGTCATTAAAGTACCAAACTGAGTCCAAACATTAAGGAGTTAAGTTGAATGTATTCTGCTTCAACTTCGCGTTACGTGTTTGGTGTGACTTTGAGCATACTTTCAACAGGGGCGTGGGCTGCGTTGCAGACCACGCCTTTTCTTGCCATACATAGTAGCCCTCAATATCATCAATTACAGGCAATGCCCTATGCCAATCCTCTTGCCAATAAAGGGGGATATATCACGACCTCGAGTATTGGGAGTTTTGATAATTTAAACAGCATGAATGGAAAAGGGCGTTCTGTTGAAGGTATCAATTATCTTTTTGATAGCTTGATGAGTTCATCTTTAGATGAACCGGGTGTGATGTATCCATTGCTTGCCGAAAAGGTGACATTTGACCCGAAAAAAACTAATTTTGTTATTTTTCATTTAAACCCAAAAGCACGGTTTAGTGATGGTTCTGAACTCACTGCTGAAGACGTTAAATTTAGTTTTGATACCTTTCAAACTAAATCAAATCCCGGTCTACAAATGTACTTAGCGGATTTGGACAAAACAGATGTTTTATCTAAATATCAGGTGAGGATGAGTTTTAAATCTGGTCATAATACTGATATGCCCATGATTTTGGCGCAAATGCCGATTTATTCCAAAAAAGATTGGGCAAAAAAAGATTTTACTCAAATTACATTGCAGCCCATATTAGGCTCAGGCCCTTACACGATTGAGACGATCGATGCAGGTAGGAGTATTCGCTACAAGCGCAATCCTGAGTATTGGGGGCAGAACTTAGCTGTTAATCGTGGTCGATATAATTTTAACCATCTGAAATATGTATATTACCGCAGTCCTGACATTGCCTTTGAAGGCTTTAAAGCAGGTCAATTTACGTTATATGAGGAAAAGACTGCACGAAATTGGGTGGGAGCGTACAATTTTCCTGCTTTTAAAGACGGTAAAATTGTCAAATATCGCTTTAAACATGAACGACCGATTCCTACAAAAAGTCTCGTATTTAATACTCGTCGTGCGCCATTTAGTGATATTCGCTTTCGACAAGCGTTAACCTATGCTTATGATTTTGAATGGCAAAATAAAGCATTATTTTATGGGCAGTATCAGCGTTTGCAGAGTTATTTTAGTAATAGTGTGCTAGAAGCGAAGGGGAAACCCTCTATCCAAGAGTTGGATATTTTAAAACCGATGTTATCGCAACTTGATCCTATTCAAAGACAGGGGGTCTTATCCAATTGGCAATATCCCGTTTCTGATGGCAGTGGATTTAATCGAAAAAATCTGCTGCATGCACGCCAACTGTTATTGAATGCGGGTTATCGTTATCAAGACGGCAGATTGGTGGATGCAAAATCTCGGCTTGTGAAATTTGAACTTTTGATTCAGCAACAAGCTTTGCAGCGAACCTTAATGCCATTTATACGAAATTTGAAACGTTTAGGTATTCAGGTGTTATTACGACAAGTCGATGGACCGCAATACACCGAGCGGATGCGAAATATTGACTTTGATATGATCGTGGATGAAATGCCTCAATCGCTCACTCCAGCGGGTGAGCAAGCTCAACTTTGGGGCAGTCAAGCAGCTGACCAAGTGGGTAATTATAATTACGCAGGGATTAAAAATCCTGTAATAGATCAGCTCATTCAACAGGTGATCAATGCTCCAAATCGGGAGGAATTGATTATTTGTACGCGTGTTTTAGACCGCCTGCTTAGAGCGGGTTATTATCAAATTCCAATGTTTGGGCAAAGTGAAAACTGGTTTGCCTATTGGCATATGTATAAGCAACCTTATGTCAAACCTAAACTTTCTGTAGGGATTGACTATTGGTGGAGTGATGCAGCTAAAGCCAAGCAAATAACACAATATCTACGGCAGCAATAAATACACCTGAATGACTAGGAATGTGAAAGCAACATGGGCACATATATATTAAAGCGTTTGCTCCTGATTATTCCGACGTTGTTTTTCATTTTATTGATTAACTTTGTGGTAATTCAGCTTGCTCCGGGTGGGCCAGTTGAGCAAGCAATTCAGCAAGCCGAAGCTTTTCAGGGTATTGGGACAACGAGCGGTGGCGAAACGGCAACGTCTAGCATCAAATATCAAGGTGCCAAAGGCTTAAGTGAAGAAATGGTGGCAAAAATCGAGGCACAATATGGTTTCGATAAACCATTATTCGAACGTTTTTGGCTCATGTTAAAGGGCTATGTAACGCTAGATTTTGGTACCAGTTTTTTTAAAGATAAGTCTGTGACTCAGCTGCTTTGGGAAAAGCTGCCTGTATCCTTATCCCTTGGCTTATGGAGTACCTTGCTGATCTATATGGTGTCTATTCCTTTAGGCATTAAAAAAGCCCGTCAACATGGTCTGTTATTTGATAAAAGTACGTCTATTTTATTGGCTATCGGCTACGCCATTCCTGCTTTTGCCTTTGCCATTTTACTCATTGTCTTTTTTGCAGGTGGTTCATATTTTCAGTGGTTTCCTCTACAAGGTTTAGTTTCAGAGAATTTTGCTGAGTTAAGTGTATTTGGCAAAATTGCAGATTATTTTTGGCATATGGTGTTGCCTTTGTTTGCTATGGTAATTGGTGGTTTCGCTGGCTTAACTTATCTGACCAAATACTCTTTTATGGAAGAATTAAATAAGCAATATGTTCTTGCTGCTCGTTCTAAAGGTTTGACCGAATCACGTGTGCTGTATGGGCATGTATTTCGTAATGCAATGCTCATTGTCATTGCTGGTCTGCCAGAAGCCTTGATCGGCATCTTCTTTGTGGGAAATCTATTTATTGAAATTATTTTCAATTTAGATGGTCTGGGATTGTTGGGGTTTGAAGCCATCGTACAGCGCGATTATCCAGTCATTTTTGGCACCTTGTTTATTTTTACCTTGATAGGGCTGATCTTAAGATTAATCAGCGATGTCATGTATCAAATGATTGATCCACGAATTAATTTTGATTCGCAGGGGGCAAAATAATGTCTCCAATCATGCAAGCGCGTTTTCAACGTTTTAAAGAAAATAAATTAGGCTTTACATGCTTTATCAGCTTTGCCCTGATTTTTATATTGTCCCTAGCTGTCGAGTTTATTGCCAATGATAAACCGCTCTTGGTTAAATACGATGATTCTTTATATGTGCCCGTATTGAAAAGTTATCCAGAAACCGCTTTCGGTGGGGTATTTGAAACTGAGGCAGATTATAAAGATCCTGTTGTTCAGCAACTGATTGAAGATAAAGGTTGGGCGGTATGGCCACTGATTCAATTTTCCTATCAAACACCAAATTTAGAACTGGCTGTACCTGTACCATCTGCACCGACTGCACAAAATTGGCTCGGTACCGATGACCAAGGACGTGATGTGCTCGCACGTATTTTATATGGATTACGTGTGTCGCTCCTGTTTGGCTTTGCATTAACCTTCGCTTCAGCCATATTGGGCATCATCGTTGGGGCGATACAGGGCTATTATGGTGGCTGGCTGGACCTCATTGGTCAACGAATTTTGGAAGTCTGGGGTGGACTCCCGATGCTATTCATGGTGATGATTTTGGTCAGCATGTTTACGCCGAGTGTGTATTGGCTCTTTGTCATTATGCTGTTGTTTGGTTGGCCCACCTTAGTTGGCTTGGTTCGTGCAGAGTTTTTACGGGCGCGTAATTTTGACTATGTACGTGCAGCACGGAGTCTTGGCGTTACAGATAGTACGATTATGTTTCGGCATATCTTACCAAATGCGATGAGTTCGAGTTTGTCACAGCTACCTTTCATGCTTACGGCAAATATTACGGCACTCACAGCCTTAGATTTCTTAGGTTATGGCTTACCGCCTGATGCAGCGTCATTAGGTGAGTTATTGCTTCAAGGGAAAAATAATCTGAATGCACCATGGTTGGCCTTGTCGGGATTCTTTACCTTAGCGATCGTGCTGTCTTTATTGATTTACATTGGGGAGGCGACACGTGATGCATTCGATCCTAGACGTCAATAATCATCAAGTTAATGTACCTCCCATCGTATTAGCGGTTGAACATTTACATATTTCACATGCAGCACAGGTCTTGGTTGAAGACCTGAATTTTAAATTGCATGCAGGTGAAACGTTAGCCATTGTTGGAGAAAGCGGTTCAGGTAAATCGATTAGCAGCCTAGCTATACTCGGTTTGTTGCCAAGTGATCTGCAGGTCACAGGCAGCGTCAGCCTGAATGGACAAAATATTCTTGGACTGAGTCCTGAGCAGCACCGAAACATTCGTGGACAGAAAATTGCCATGATTTTTCAAGAGCCGATGACGGCCTTAAATCCCTTACATCGTGTGGAAAAGATTGTTGGTGAGTCACTGTTGTTACAGGGTTGGTCGAAGGCAAAAACACGACAGAGGGTTATAGAATTATTAAATGATGTGGGTATTCCGGATGCTGAAGATAAATTAAGACGCTATCCACATGAGTTATCAGGCGGGCAGCGACAACGTGTCATGATTGCTATGGCATTGGCCTTAGATCCTGATATTTTAATCGCTGATGAGCCAACCACGGCTTTAGATGTCACTTTGCAAGCGCAAATCTTAAATTTATTAAAGTCGCTACAACAGCAGCGTAATATGGCGATGATATTAATCAGCCATGACCTGAATTTGGTCAAGCGCTATGCTGAACATGTGATTGTGATGAATCGTGGACAAGTGGTGGAGCAAGGTGGTGTTCAGGAAATTTTTGAGCAGCCGAAGCAGGCGTATACCAAAAATTTATTAGACCATGATTTTGGTGTAGCAATACAGGTTTCGCAAACGCAAACACTTTTAGAATTACGCCAGTTAGGAGTGAAGTTTCCAGTCAAACAAGGTTTATTGAACCGCATCAAAAATTATGTCATTGCGGTAGAAGCTTTGGATTTAATAGTGGCTGAAGGTGAGTCGATCGGTATTGTTGGAGAGAGTGGTTCTGGGAAAAGCTCCCTAGCATTGGCTATTGCTCGGCTCATAGAAAGTGATGGCGAAATTATGTTAAATCAACACGCCATCAATCAACTTTCAGAAAAACAGCTCAGACCCTTACGCCGTGAATTTCAAATCGTCTTTCAAGATCCATTCAGTAGTTTAAATCCACGGCTCAATGTAGAGCAAACCATTGGCGAAGGTTTGGCCTTACAGCATTTATCTGCAAATGAAATTGTACAGCGTATAGATGAAGCTTTGCAGAAAGTTGAATTAGCCAGCTCGTTTAAGCAGCGTTATCCGCATGAGTTATCCGGTGGGCAACGACAGCGAGTTGCCTTGGCACGTGCGCTGGTTTTACGTCCTAAATTATTGATACTCGATGAACCCACATCGGCACTAGATCGGACGACACAAAAAGCCATTGTGAAGCTACTACGGCGTTTGCAGCAAGAATTTAATATGAGTTATTTATTTATTAGTCACGATTTACACGTGGTCAAAGCCCTGTGTCAAAAAGTGTTGGTACTGCGCCATGCCAAAGTCATGGAATTTCAAGACACCGCAGATCTATTTGTGCGACCACAAACGGACTATACCCGTAAATTAATTGAAGCCAGCCAATACTAAAATCAAACTTATGGATATTTTGACAAGTGTCATTGTCAAAATATCCTTGACCTTTAGAAAATAATAATTAGAGTAAATACTCAGGACTTGTTATTTCATTTTGGACATTGCCATGAGCCATTTAGCTGAAAGCTTTAAAATTCGTAATACCACATTTAAAAATCGCATCATTAAAGGTGCAATGAGTGAAGCATTGGCCAATACCGCAGGCCAACCCAATCACTTACATTTTGGATTATATGAAGCTTGGGCGAAGGGTGGTTTAGGCTGTGCCATTACCGGTAATGTCATGGTGGATTTCCGTGCTAAAAATGAGCCGGGGGTTGTTGTCGCTGAAACTGAGCGTGATTTAGCACAGTTAACACAGTGGGCTGAGCTAGGCAAGAAGCACGGCATGGTGCAATTGGTTCAACTTTCACATCCTGGCCGCCAATGTCCTAAAGGTTTAAATAAAGAAACGGTTGCACCATCTGCTGTGCCATTTAGCCCGATGTTAGCTACAACATTTGGCACACCGCGCGAACTTCGTGAAGATGAAATTTTAGATATCATTCAGCGTTTTGCACGTGCTGCACACATTTGTGAAAAGGCAGGCTTCGAAGGCGTGCAATTGCATGGTGCGCATGGTTATTTAATTAGTCAGTTCTTGTCGCCACTGACTAATAAACGTCAAGATCAGTGGGGTGGTTCAAATGAAAATCGCATGCGCTTTTTGCTTGAAATCTATAAGGCAGTTCGTGCAGCGACGACCGATGATTTTATCATTTCGGTCAAACTCAACTCTGCTGATTTCCAACGCGGCGGAATTAGCGAAGCAGATGTGATTGAGGTCTTTAAAGCAATAGATGCCGCAGGGATTGATATGATTGAAATCTCGGGCGGTTCCTATGAAGCGCCAGCGATGGCGGGTGCTAAAGAAGAAAAACGTAAAGCCAGTACCATTACTCGTGAAGCTTATTTCCTCGATTTTGCGGACAATATCCGTAAAGAAGTGAAATGCGCGTTAATGGTTACCGGTGGGTTTAGAACCGTGCAAGGCATGAATGCTGCACTAGACAGTGGAGCTTGTGATTTTATTGGTATTGCACGTCCTTTCGCTGTAGAAGTCGATTTGGCTGATCGTTTATTGTCGGGGCAGGATGTTCGTTACGGCGTAGACAAAATTAAAACTGGCATACCAATGATTGATAAAATGGCGATTATGGAAATTATTTGGTACGCCGCTCAGTTTAAATCGATTGGTGAAGGCAAACAGCCAAATCCTAAACTTTCACCGTTAAAAGTGTTTTTTAAATATCTCAAAGGAAATTTAACCGCGGTCATTAAAGGGCAAGTCAATTCACGTAAGTCGGCTTAATCAATCATTGAATTATTAGAATAAGGGCAATCGGCATACATCCATGTTATGGTTGCCTTCATTCATATCAATATTGCTTACAATAAAAATGTCTAAAATTTTAATATTAACGGTCATTCTTTCGGGGCTCAGTTCTGCTCTCTATGCCCAGTACGTATTTCAGACGGGAGATATTATTTTTCATATCTCAAAGTCACAACAAAGTTTAAGCATTCAAAAGGCCACACATTCGCCCTATAGTCACATGGGCATGATCGTAAATAAAAATAACCAAACGTGGGTGCTTGAAGCCATTCAACCTGTGCAATACACCACTTTAAATAAATGGATCGCGCGTGGGGAGAATGCTCACTATGTCGTAAAAAGGCTCAAACAACCCTTAAATGTGCAGCAGAAAACGACGCTGGTACAAAATGCAGAAAGGTATTTGGGCAAACCCTATGATATATATTTTGAATGGGATGACCGTGCAATTTACTGTTCTGAAATTGTTTGGAAAGCTTATCAGCATGCTTTAGGAATCGAACTTTCTCCATTACAACAACTGAAACAATTTGATTTAAAACAATATGAAGTGCAGCGCCTAATGCGGCAGCGCTATGGTCAAAATATTCCGCTAAATGAGCAGGTGATTGCCCCTAAGGCCATTTATGATTCAAAACTTTTAAAAGAAATATTTAGAAATTAAGGCAATAAAAAAGCCCAAGTCGTAATGCTTGAGCTTTTTAATGAGTGGTTAAAACCAACTCGAATATGGCGTCCCTACGGGGATTCGAACCCCGGTTACCGCCGTGAAAGGGCGATGTCCTAGGCCTCTAGACGATAGGGACAGTACAGAAAGCAAATTTTAAAACCGTTTATTTTAGTCTAAGTTTTTAGACTAAATAATGGCGTCCCTACGGGGATTCGAACCCCGGTTACCGCCGTGAAAGGGCGATGTCCTAGGCCTCTAGACGATAGGGACTTAATAAAATGTACTTCTGAAAATTGGCGTCCCTACGGGGATTCGAACCCCGGTTACCGCCGTGAAAGGGCGATGTCCTAGGCCTCTAGACGATAGGGACGTTTCAGAGGTGGGCGTATATTAGGGTGAAAATTGGGGGGTGTCAAACGCTTTTCTATAAATAAATTCAGTTTTTGTTGTTGAGTGCATAAAATTAAAACAATTTGCTAAAAATGTTTGAAAAATACATTATTTATGTCGATTTTTTCAACACTTGTAAGATTGTAGCAATAACTTCTGGATGCGTTAAATATCCAGCAATATCGTGTGGGTGTTCAATCGATGTCTGAATTTGCTGGTTAATAATGGCGGGTTGAAAATCAAATGGTGCCTGACTCAGCGGAAAAGCGCTGAGAAAATCATCATGTGAATAAAAGTTTAACCAATCGCCTGAAATTGCATCAGGTCGCTGTAAAGGCTGAGGTAAGTGGGCTTGGATGACACGAAAAGCCAAAGGTGAGCCCAAGGTGATAAAGCGCTGTATGTTGAGTTCAGGATGTAACAGTAAAAAATGATACGCAATCACGCTACCTAGCGAATGTGCAATCAACAGGGTGGGTTTCGTTTGATGTAATTGCTCATGCAGACGGGTGTGAACTGCCTGAATAAAGTGTGGATTGGATAAATAGAGATAAGTTTCGACCAAAAATTTATGCAAAAGTGTGGCATGTAATTTTGGGAAATAATTCATTAAAACTGCAAAATCGCGTAGGGCAAGATCTTTGCCAAGTGCAGTGATCGATTTGAATGATTAGCTTAATCCAATAGCATCATTGAGGGTGATGTCAGGTAGATTATTTTGTACAGCGTGATGCTCAAGTACTTTTGGTGATTTTTCTGGGAGTTCAGTATGATGGATAAACGGAAAATGTGGCCACGTTTGAGGCGTCAAGGTGCTGGCTTGAAGCATATTCTGCAAATGATAACGCGTGAGTAAGTCCCCATAAAAAGGCATGCGCATATGGTGCTGTATATACGATAAAAAAGTCTCTTGATGGCTTTGCTTTAAGCCTTGAGACAACAGTGCAAGCCAATGCTGTTCGAGCGAACGTGCAGTTTGTTGCTGTTGATTCATGCCATGGATAAAGATGATCTGCATCTTGCACCTCATCAACGGAACAATTTTTATTCTACTTTTATTAAAATATAGCCATAAAAAAAGAGCAACCGAAGTTACTCTTTTATTGTGTTTGGTATGACAACGCAGATCAATCTTTGTTGTGATACAAGGTGTAGTAGCTGATATAACATGCCACAATGAAGATCATACAGCAGATAAAGCCAGTCAACATTTCTGGGTCAAATACCATACTAATACAGGTAATCAGACAGAATACAAAACCGAGTATCGGCACGATTGGGAAGAGTGGTGCAGCAAAAGCTAAATCTTTTGCAGTTTTGCCTTCTTTATACCACTGACGACGGAAGTTGAATTGGCTTAAACAAATACTCATCCACACTACCACCATGGTAAATGCCGCAACACCTAACAAGTTTTTGAAGATGGTTTCTGGAGCGAATTGTTCAGACAGTAAGCCCGGCATACCACCGATCATGGTCACAATCACTGCAACATAAGGAATACCGCGCGAGTTCACTTTAGAGAACACTGCAGGTAATTGCTTACTATAGGATAATGACCACATCATTCGAGATGCAGCAAATAAACCTGAGTTTGCAGCAGAAAGTAGGGCTGTGATAATCACAAAGCGGATGATGTCTTCTGCATAAGGAATACCAATGTGCTGGAATACCGTTACGAAAGGTGAACTACTTACACCTTCGGCAGATAAGCCGGCTTCTTGGTGTGGCAATAATGCAGTAATAACAACAATAGTACCCACAAAGAAAATCAATAAGCGGAAAATCGCCGTGTTGATGGCTTTAGGTACATTTTTCGCTGGATCTTTGGTTTCACCCGCAGCAACACCAATCAGTTCAGTACCTGAGAATGCAAAGTTAACAATCAACATAGTAGCGAAGATTGGGAATAAGCCTTCAGGGAACCAACCTTGTGCAGTGAGGTTGCTAAACAGTGGTGCAGCTTCATAGCCTCGATAGCCTAAAACACCAAAAATGGCCAATAGACCTAAAATAATAAAGGCTACAACGGTAATTACTTTGACTAAAGCTAGCCAAAATTCAGATTCAGCAAACCATTTGGTTGAAATCATATTCAAGCAGAATACAAAAGCACCAAAGATTAAGGTCCACATCCACATAGAGCTGTCTGGGAACCATTCCTGCATTAAAAGTGCAGCAGCAGTAAATTCAGTTCCTAGCGTTACTGACCATGTCAGCCAATACAGCCAAGTGATGGTATAACCCGTACCCGGTCCGATATAGCGTTTAGCATAAGCGCCAAATGAACCAGATTCAGGCATATGTACAGCGAGCTCGCCTAAGCAAAGCATCACCATATAGGCGATAATACCGCCTAAAAAATACGAAATAATGGCACCTACAGGCCCCGTTTGTGCAATGACTTCACCCGAACCAAGAAATAAACCAGTACCGATTGCGCCGCCAAGCGAAATCATCACCAGATGTCGAGTACTCATAGCGCGTTTTAACGGCGCAGAATTGCCCTGATGCGAAGCATCATTCGGAGAATGTGATGACTGCATAGAGAAAAAGGAGAATCAAATAATGAAGCGAGTAATTGTAGAGAAGAATGCAATGATGATGCAATCAATTAATATAAATTATAGATAAATAAACTTTAAGTTTGTCAGAGCTGACAGAAAAATTGGCGTCCCTACGGGGATTCGAACCCCGGTTACCGCCGTGAAAGGGCGATGTCCTAGGCCTCTAGACGATAGGGACGTTTTGAGGTGGGTGTATAATACATAGCCCATCTATATTTGTCAAAATAGAGTTTGATTGTTATATTCTAAATGTATATAAATGAAACAAAAACAGAATTTTTTTAATGAAAAATAATTTTAATGAGTTTATTTCTGGAATTTTATTTGAAATCAATCAATTTAATGTGGGCAAAGTCCATGAAAGATTCTATATAGTTTTATTGAATTATTTGCATTGGTTTGAAGTTTATCCAAATAATTTTTCTTCGTATATCAGTAAATCAGAGTTTGAAAGAATTATTGATGAACTTTTATTTAGGGATTTAGATGGGGAAAGTAGAATTACGTATAATCACCTCAAATCTTTAGATGATTCTCATTATTTTTTAGATATCCAGAGCTTTTTTAAATTATATCTAATCTTAAAGGTTCGAAGATATCAGTTGTCTAGTGATGATATAGAACTTGAAAAATTAGAAAAAAAATTGGATGTATGTTTTGAGCCAATGTTGTGGAGTAAAGACAAACAAGATTTATTGGTTATTAATCGTGATTTTCCTGAATTTAAAAAACAGATGAATTCAAGTCGGGTGCTTTTGCCACTTTCATTAATAGTTTTTAACTTTACTTTTGTTGAATTAATATCTAATACAAGTTTGAGAGTATCTATCCAAATATTTCTAGCAATAGTAGCTGCGTGTCTTTTAGCTAATGTTTCTAAGGGGGCAAAATCCGAAAAGGACTCATTAGAGTTGAAAGTATGGGATTATATCTTGGTGTTGAGCGAGGATAAAAACTCATTGACGAAAAGCAGTTGAACTATTTCCTTAAATTATAATTTGTACAGTGGTTTTTGTGGATTAAACTGCTCCCACAAATCATTTTTGAATTTATATGGAAACCCTAATTTTTCTCTCATAGGGAAGAGAAATAGTTTCATAAAAAAAGGTGGCTAATGAGCCACCTTAACTATTTTATTTATCGTGATATAACCAATAATAACCTGCATAACACGCTGCCATAAAGATCAGACAGCCAATAAAGCCAGAAAGCATTTCAGGATCTGCAGCCATACTTAAACCTGTTGCGGTACAGCAGACAAAGCCAAGAATTGGAACCAGTGGGAACCATGGTGTACGGAATTTAAGCTCTGAAACGCTATGACCTTGTTTCAGCCATTGGCGTCGGAAGTTAAATTGACTCCAACAAATACTCATCCAGACGATCACCATGGTGAAAGCGGCAACCCCCATCAAGTTTTTGAAGATGACATCTGCCCCAAATTGTTCTGACAATAGACCCGGTAAACCACCGATCATAGTGACTAATACAGCAATATAAGGCACACCAGTTTTGCTTAATTTGCCGAAAGCACGTGGTAATTGTTTTTGTGCGGACAGCGCCCACATCATACGTGATGCAGCATATAAACCAGAGTTAGCTGTAGACAGTAAAGCCGTAATAATGACGAAACGAATTAAGTCTTCTGCATAGGGAATGCCCATCAGGTTAAATACGGAAACGAATGGGCTACTACTTAAGCCGCCATGTCCGCCGACATTTAAACCTGCATCGGTATAGGTCAACAGTGAACTGATGACGATAATAGTGCCGACAAAGAAAATGATTAAGCGCCATACCGCAGCATGAATGGCTTTAGGCACATTCTTTTCAGGGTTTTCAGTTTCACCTGCAGCGATACCAATCATCTCCGTACCATTAAAGGCAAAGTTCACGATCAATAGCGTGGCAAACAGAGGGAACAAACCATTTGGCAGCCAACCATGTTCTGTCAAATTGTGGAACATTGGAGCTGATTCATAGCCTTGGAAAGGTACGAAACCAAAGATGCAGGCAAAACCAAGGATGATGAAAATCAACACTGTTGCAACTTTCACCATTGATAACCAAAATTCTGACTCTGCAAACGCACGTGTAGAACTTAGATTAGAGATCAGTACGCCAGCTGCAAAGATCAGTGTCCATAACCAAATAGAGGTTTGTGGAAACCATTCCTGCATCAAAATAGCCGCCGCAGTAAATTCTGTACCTAAGGTGGCAGACCAGCCCAACCAGTACATCCAAGACACCATATAACCGGTACCCGGGCCAATATAATTTGTCGCAAAAGCACCAAAAGAGCCAGAAACAGGTAAATGTACGGCAAGCTCACCCAAACAGAGCATAACCATGTAGGCGATTAGACCGCCAATAATGTAGGCAAGTACAGCGCCCAAAGGCCCAGCTTGTGAAATAACTTCACCTGAACCCATAAACAAACCAGTACCAATTGCACCACCAAGTGAGAGCATCACAAGGTGTCGAGTCGTCATCGCACGTTTAAGCGATGGACTTTTACCTTCAGCAGACGAGTGTTGCGAAGGTTCAGAGGGAGATTGCATAGTGAAAAGAAAATTAAACGAAAGGTATATTTTATGATTGAATGCAGTGAAATGATTGATAAATCGAATTTTTCTTATAATGTGATAATACTGATCTAAAATTTAAATCTTTAGCACTGACCATTGGATTAATGGTCAGGAGTTTGATACTCAGCTTCAGAAGTTGCAGGTACTTGAGTTTGTTCAGCTACAGGGGCTTTGGTGTCATCGCGGCTCACAATATACAGATAGAGTGCAGATGGAAATAAGATGGCTAAAACCAAGAGCAACTTTTTAAACATAGGGTGTTCTTACATCAAAATAGATCAAGCTGAAGTATAAACAAAACCAGTCAGGCTGTAATTAATTAAAGTTTACGGTTTTTCTGTTCTAGATTGGATAGGATGACTTGGTAAATGTCAGGGTAGTGTTGTTTAAAGTTCCGTTGTTGCATGATCGTAATGGTTGAGGCATTTGGCTCGACACCCAGTTTTAAAATTTTTTGGGTTAAAGCGAGTTGAGGGGAGCGACCATCAAAATGTGTATTTAGTAAGTTACCATCGGTATATTTTACTGTGAGTCCGATATTCAGGAGATAATCAAAAACATCAGGCAAACCAAAACCGGCAGCTTTGTAGAGTAAATTATATGTGTCTGCACGATAGCCACGGCCGTATGTTTGATGTGTTTTTAATAATCCTAATGCATTATAAAATTCTAACTTGGCAATAATTTCTTGTTCATTAATAGAACCATCGCCATTTTTTAAAGTCCTATTGATGGTATTAAAAGTGACATCGTTTGAGCTAGGTTTGCAATTAGCAGCAATCAGTCGCTTGATATCTTGAAGTGGAAGTACAAGATGCGCTGTGTCACACATTTTTTTAACTTCTTTATTTTTCATTTTACTGTTTTGAATATTTTTATTTTCAAATTCCTGCACTATGGCTGACCAACCATATATGTTTATAAATTTATAATAACGAGATGCATCATTTGTCATCCCTTTGATCTCTTTAAAGTCTTGAATGTTTTTCACTGATGGTGCATTGGTAGCGTGATTTTGTGGCACTGGAGCATTTGCAAAGCAATGCATACTCATTAGCAGGCAGCTGGTAATAACGATGTTTTTCATGGTTTATGTGTTTTTAATAAATTGTAAACGTTAGGATATTTGGTTGAAAAGTCATTCTGTTTTATTTGTTTATAAACGTTACTATTGGGCTCGATTCCTGCATTCAGTAGTTTTTGAACCAAACTCACAGAAGGGTTACGGCCTTTGATATTGTCTAAAATTAAATTACCATCCACGCCCGTGTAATCGACACCAATACTCAGCAAATAATCAGAAACGTCTTTTAGTCCCCAACCAATTGCGTTAGATTGCAAAGAGCTTTTTTCTTCATACGGGCCAAATTTATACGTAACGTGAGTTTGTAAAACATTTTCCGACTTGTAGAGTTTTAATTTTTCAATGATTTCGTTTTGATCTATTTTGCCTTCTGCATTGGTTAATGCGCCATTAATAATCATAGAGGATGAACGGCCATTGAGTGGTTTGCAATTTGCTTTAAATAAGCGTTTGGTTTGATCGGCAGTACTTAGACTCAGTGCAATTTCGCAAAGTTTTTCTTTTTCCCCTTTAGGCATTTTACTTTTTAGAATGGTTCCATTTTCAAAATCAAGAACGATTGATTCCCAGCTGTATTTGCTTGCTGTTCGATAATACTGTATTGCTTCTTCGCTCAATTTTTTTGGTTTTTTCGCTTGTATTTGAGTGTCACGATCGTTGGTTTTGGAAATAAAAGATTCTTGGTCATCATTCAATGCTGTTTGATTTGTCTGATTGGCATCGTGCTCAACAGTATTTGAAGGATTTGTCGGTAGGCTGGCTTCGGGTCTAAAAATGTAGATGAAGATACCGAGACATACTATGCACAGGCCAAAGAGTAAGATTATTTTTTTCATGTTTTATTCTATTTGAAAATGAATCAAGAGCGTTTTTAGGCGCTCTTGATAGGGGAAGTTTAAAATTTAAATGTGACATCAGCAATGAACTGTCGCCCAATTTCAGATCTAAGTCTGTTGGTCGACTCACTAATACCTGGGGTGGTATAGATATTATGTCGATTGGTAATATTGTTAATGGTTAAACCGAATATTGCTTTGAGGTCTTTAGCGAAATTGAAATCATAAGTGGTACGCATATCCCAACTAAATCGAGGTCTAATCGTATCTGTAGCATAGGCTTCCAACAGGACACCATCATGTTCAACTTTGTTTTTTAGTTTATACGTATCTTTATATTCAGATTTGTAGCTTAAGAAGTTATTAATCTTTAATGGTAAATTTGAAAACTCAATGTCCCAACCAAAACGAGCAGTCCAAGGCTGATTGAAATTTTCAACAGGACGTTCATTAAATTGGATGAGGCTGCCGTTAAAGATAATATCGCGATCTTCAGCAGCCGTATTACTGTTAACGTTATATGACTCAGAATAGTCTAAATAATTTTTTTCTGATTCAGTGTAATCAAAGCCAAAGTTAAACCCGTGCAGAGAGTTTTTATATACGACTGGCAGCGTATTTCTGAGTGTGAGTGTGTAAATGTCAGCTTTTGCTTTACCACTATTACTATATTCAAAATGATCGATGGTATTGCTGGTGGTTGGATCAATAAAACGATTTTTTGTGATTTCATCTTTGCTATCGCGATTCACCCATTTCAGACCAAGGTTCCAGTTTTTAACTTGGCTATTAATGGCAAACACAATTTCGTCAGCATAAGGGGTCTTTAAATTGGCACGTTGAATATTGGAATTAGCTAATATTAAATCTGATAACCCAGTTTGAGTCCAATAGTCTTCAGTTTGATTTTTTGTGCGTTTTAAATTGTATTCCAAAAATGCAAGTTGATCTTGCAGTTCAGTGGCTAAGGTATAGTTTGCATAATATCGATTCCATCCCGTAGTGAAGGACAGAAGATCATTTTTTAGCGGTTTATAGTTAAAGGCAGTACGAGGTGCAATATTTAAATTTTTCGACAAGCTATCATAATCTGCACGTAAACCTAAACGCGCTGAAAAATTATCCCAAGTCGATGTGTTTTCAATGAAGGTATGCACACGTTGTTGGTCAATATTAACTTTACCTTTTTGATAATACTTGCCATTTGTTTGATATTGGCCTTGATAGTTATTTTCATCCGTTGCTTCATCACAAAGAATATCACCTGCCGTACAGCTAATGCCTGAACTAGATGTAAAAGTCTTAGGCTGATTATACATATAGGCATCGTTAGGCCGTTCCCATGCAACTTTAGAATAGTCATAGCCCATACCAAAGCTTAATTGTTGCATGCTGTTGCCAATCTGAATGGTATCAAACGCATTTTTTAGACTATACGAAAATGTATCTTGGTGTAATTCAATATCACTACTTGTGGCACCTTCACCAGGATTGGAACTCCAGTTTTTAGTTGGTGTTTGCTTCCAAAGAATGCTGGTAGTTGAATCATTTTCACGTGCTTGGCTTAGCGTTTGATAGCTAATATTTTGTTTTAATGTTGAATTATTGAGTTTACTTTCTAATTCACCAAAAAATGTCAGCGTTTCTGTATTGCTAATACTTTTTGAATTTATTCGCTTATCAACGAAATTTAGACTGTCCAAATCCCCTAAATCAAAGCCAAACTTCGTTTTGGTTGTGTCCGAAGGTGTGTAAAAAAGGGTAGTCCCTAAGTTGATATTATTACGCTCGCTTTTGACTTTACTGCGATCTTCTAAACCACTCATTACTGGAACGATGGATTCACGTTTAGAGGCATAACTATTGATGCCCCATTGTTCAGAGAGTTTGCTGTATAGATTCAGGCTTAGGCCGTGTTTTTTATATTCTTTATTATTTGATGAGGTTGGATCTTCAAACTCTGCAGCTTCTTCTTCATCGGTAAAATGATAACGTGACCAATCACTTTCCGTGTAGTCGTAAGTAAGGGAGCCGTGGATTTTGCCAATTTCAGTATTTGGGGCACAAGTTTCAGCATTAACTACACCACCTGTAAATTCGCCGTATGCTGCAGAAACATTACTATCGATCAATTCTAATTTACAAATTAAATCGGTATTTAGGGCCATCCCTTGTGAGCCACCATCTAGTTTGCCTGAATAGGAGTCGCCACTTGCCAGAGGGTCAAGGTTATTGGTGGTATTGACGCCGTTAATTACAAATTTATTTCGGTAAGTTTGCGCGCCATTAATAGAAATCTCGGATGGTCGTAGCTCAGCCTGTGAATCTGCAGAACGTTGTTCACGGCTAAACTGCACATTTGGATTAACTTTTAAAAAGTCTGTGATATTTTTTGAGCTATTCGGCGTTTTTTCTAAATCTTCTTTGGTGTAGACGGTTTTACCTACTTCTGGCTTGGCTTTGACTTCAACCTCAATAGGTGTCATCGACACCGTATTGGTTTTGATTTCTTCGGAGATCTGGCTTTCATTTGCATACGTTTGAGATGCTAAAGCAGTCAAAATTGCGATATTAAGGGGAGAATAGGCAAAGCGCATGGCTGTCAACAATTATGCAGATAAAAACGATAGCGATTATCATTAACTTTACAGGAATAATCAATAGAAATGAGAATTATTTGCAATAAGTGATTTTTTAATACACAACAAATTCAATGAAAATTTTGAATAATCAGGAGAGATGGTGATGTGTATTCAATAGACTTGAATATTCAGCTTGGAGAAAGTCTGAATAAGAATTGGCGTCCCTACGGGGATTCGAACCCCGGTTACCGCCGTGAAAGGGCGATGTCCTAGGCCTCTAGACGATAGGGACGTTTAGAAGATGGCGGTATCTTATTGATCCGCCATCATAGTGTCAAGTAGGTGAGGGCCGAGTTTGTTCAAAATATAACAGAACAGTTCAGCGGTCTTCTGAGTATCGTAAAGTGCAGAATGTGCTTCTTTGCCATCAAACTCAATACCAGCTTGAATACATGATTTTGCCAGCACAGTTTGTCCAAACATTACAGCGCTCAAAGTCACTGTATCGAATACGGAAAAACTATGGAAAGGATTTTGATTTTTTGTTCCTGTACGTGCAATCGCTGCCTGTACAAAACCTAAGTCAAAATGGGCATTATGACCAACTAAAACCGCGTGAGTGCAGTTCTGTTGGCGACGTACTTCATTTACTGCTTTGAAGATACGTTTTAATGCTGATTTTTCATCTTCAGCCATGGCCATACGCATTGGATTAAATGGATCTACACCAATAAAATCCAGTGAACGACGGTCAAGGTTGGCACCTTCAAATGGATTGATATGTGCATGGTGGGCTTCACCCGGTACAAAATTACCTTCTGCATCATACACAATAGGAATCGCTGCAATTTCCAGTAAGGCATCGGTCTGTGAATTAAAACCTGCTGTTTCGACATCGACAACAACAGGTAGGAATCCACGGAAACGTTGACCAATGACTGGTCGAGTTTCATCTGTCACACTTTTCTCCATTGGATGGTCTTACCCGCATACAACGGAATAATTTTTTCGCCATCCAAGTAGTCTAAACTTTCAGGGATCACTTGATCTTCTTTTACCAAAGTAATGGTATTGGTATTTCGAGGGAGTCCGTAGAAGTCTGCACCAAAGTGGCTTGCAAAACCTTCTAAACGGTCGATTTTACCGACTTGATCAAATGCTTGAGCGTATAGCTCAATTGCTGTTGGTGCACTATAACATCCTGCACAGCCACATGCATTTTCTTTAGCATTTTTTGAGTGCGGCGCACTGTCTGTACCTAAGAAAAATTTAGGGTTCGCACTGGTCGCAACTTCGAGCAAAGTTTGCTGATGGGTTTGACGTTTTAATATCGGTAGGCAATAGAAATGCGGTTTAATGCCACCCACCAACATGTCATTACGGTTAAACAATAAATGTTGCGGTGTGATTGTCGCAGCCACATTACGGTCTTGTTCTAATACAAAATGCGCAGCTTCACTAGTAGTGATGTGTTCTAGCACCAATTTTAATTTAGGGAACTGTTTTAACAGTGGAGAAAGCACTTCATCAAGGAAACGTTTTTCACGGTCAAAAATATCGACATGGTTATGCGTCACTTCACCATGTAACAGTAACGGCACTTGGTGTTCTTCGAGTTGCTCAATCACACCATAGACTTTACTAATATCACTGACACCACTGTCTGAGTTCGTGGTTGCACCCGCTGGATAGAGCTTAATGGCATTAACATGCTCAGACTCTTTAATTTTTTTAACTTCACTTGCAGGGGTGTTGTCTGTGAAATAGAGCACCATACGCGGGTCAAAGTGAACGCCTTCAGGAACATTTGCCATGATGCGTTCACGGTATGCATTTGCTTCTTCAACGGTTTTTACTGGTGGTACGGTGTTTGGCATACAAATCGCACGAGAGAATTGTTGTGCTAAATCAGGAACTGTACGCTTTAGGGCTAGACCATCACGTAAATGTGCATGCCAATCATCTGGCTGAAGAAGAGTAATCGTATTCACAGCGATTCCAAGCTTGGAAATAAAACAAATGATAATGCAAATAATGTGAAAATGGTAACGAGATTTATGTACAAATGACTGAACAGATATAAATAAAGAATAAAACTGTGGTATTTTTAAATGACTAAAAGAATTAGATAAATGCTTGGAAATGGAATACAAGTATAACCTTGCAAAGTTGCAATACGATAAAGAAAAAATAGAGGAACTGATTACACGGCAAACTCGTCGTGTAGGGGAAATGTTTCCTAAAAAACTGGAAACTCAATTTTGGACTTTAAGCCTCGATCGTGCGCAAACCAACATACGTCATTTTTTTTGGATGGGAGTGTTGATCTACTTTGTGCTCACGATGCTGATCATTCCCGGAGATTACTGGATAATTAATCAACAGCATTTTGTGCATGATTTTATTCGTTGTTTGGTTGGTCAGCTCAATGGTGCGCTGTGTCTTTTGGCTTTATATACCTTTGCCCGTTATGACCGTCTGAAACCTTATTTTTCACATGCCAGTATGTTTGTAGTGTTTTGGGCCGTTATTTCAATGTCTTGGCTCACCATGACCGTGTATACCGAAGCACTTAAACATCAGGCCATGATGATCCTTTGTATGATTTACATCTTGAGCTATATTTTGACTGGAGTGAAACCGGTTCAAATGTTGATGTCTGGATTATTGGCTGCTGTGGTCACCATGTTGATGCTTTTTTCATTAGAAGTGAAATTTGATGTGATGGTGTTGGGGCGTGTACTGATTGGAAGCTGTGTATTGGGTTTTGCAATCAGTAAGATGCTCTGTGCGCGTGAACGGATGATATTTTTGAATATGCTGCGTGCGGATATTAGTGAAAAAATCCATCGTATTCATACCACAGAGCTTTTACATTTAAGTCAGCATGATGAATTAACCAAGATTTCAAACCGACGTACTTTTGATGAAATGCTTGATACCTTTTATGAGCAATCTCGACGTAATAACACCTCGCTTGCTGTGCTATTTATCGATGTCGATCATTTTAAAAACTATAACGATTTCTACGGTCATCAAAAAGGCGATGATGTAATTTCAACCATTGCCAAAACCATTAAAAATGCCATTCGACATATGGATTTTGTAGCGCGATATGGTGGTGAAGAATTTGTGGTTTTATTGCCTGAAACCGATGCGCATGGTGCTTATGCGGTAGCGTCAAATATTTATAAAGCAATCGATCGTTTAGAAATTCCACATGCCAAATCACAGGTTTCAAATCACGTCACTATTAGTTTGGGGATAACCGTATATCGTGCGGAGATGCTGACCAAGGAAGAGTTATTGACGATCGCTGATCAGGCTTTATATCGTGCAAAACAACTCGGACGGAATCAAATTTACTATCAATCGATTCGTTCAGCGCATGTGGCTTAATGTTTAATAACATTGAGAAATTCTCTGAAATCGGCAATAAAAAAACCGCGCAAAATGCGCGGTTTTTTTATGACTCAACAAATCTTATTTGTTTTTGTCTTTTAATTGAGGCACTGCTGAACCTGTACCTACTGCAAGTAAGCCAGAGTTTGTGTAGATGCCTAATTTAGCGCGAGTATCTGTGATATCTAGGTTACGCATAGTCAATTGACCGATACGGTCAGCAGGACTAAACATAGAGTCACCTTTCTCCATAGTTAAACGCTCAGCTTCATAAGTGAGGTTAGGAGATTCAGTGTTTAGAATAGTGTAGTCATTACCACGACGAAGTTCTAAAGTCACCGTACCAGTGATTGCTTTAGCAACCCAACGCTGCGCAGTTTCACGAAGCATTAATGATTGAGAATCGAACCAACGACCTTGGTAAAGAAGACGACCTAAACGAAGACCGTTAATGCGGTATTGTTCGATGGTGTCTTCGTTATGAATACCAGTCACAAGACGTTCATAAGCGATGTGAAGAAGCGCCATACCCGGAGCTTCGTAAATACCACGAGATTTTGCTTCGATAATACGGTTTTCGATTTGGTCTGACATACCTAGACCGTGACGACCACCGATACGGTTGGCTTCAAGAATGAATTCAACAGGGTTTTCGATGCGTTTGCCGTTTAATGCAACAGGGAAGCCTTCTTCGAAAGTTACAGAAACTTCTTCAGCTTTAACTTCTACATCATCTTTCCAGAAAGCAACGCCCATGATTGGGTCTACGATTTTGATACCCGCATTAAGGTATTCAAGATCTTTTGCTTCGTGAGTCGCACCTAACATGTTTGAGTCAGTTGAGTACGCTTTCTCTTTTGACATTTTGTAGTCAAAACCGTTGTCGATTAGGAACTGTGACATTTCTGCACGGCCGCCTAGCTCGTCAATGAAAGTTTGGTCTAACCAAGGTTTGTAAATTTTTAGCGATGGGTTAGTCAATAGACCATAACGGTAGAAACGTTCGATGTCGTTACCTTTATAAGTCGAACCGTCACCCCAGATGTTTACGTCATCTTCTTTCATTGCGGTTACAAGCATCGTACCTGTAACTGCACGACCAAGAGGAGTCGTGTTGAAATAAGGCATACCACCAGTTGAAATGTGGAAAGCGCCACATTGAATAGCCGCAATACCTTCTAAAGCAAGTTGTAAACGACAATCAACTAAGCGAGCTTTAACTGCGCCATACGCTTCCGCTTTTTTTGGAATCGCATCGTAGTCGTCTTCATCAGGTTGACCTAAGTTTGCTGTGTAAGCATAAGGTTCCGCACCTTTTTGTTTCATCCACAAAAGCGCAGCTGAAGTATCTAGACCACCAGAGAAGGCAATACCAACTTTTTTGCCAACTGGGACATTCTGCAAGATAGTTGCATTATCAGTCATTGTTAATCCTAACGATATAAATATAGGCACCGAGAATGGGTGGCCTGAAAGAATACATATATGTGCGCGATTGTAGCACTTTTCTGCACGGTTTTTCTAAAAAATCATGAGATACAAGCGATGAGGTGGAAAAAAATGATCGTTGAAATCTATTGTTGAATACTTCATCTAGTTTTTGCGGGCAGAAAATGCGTTTTCTGAATGGAATAGAATACAAATATAAAGAAATCTATTTGATTTAAATAAATGGTCATACCAATATTGGGTTGATTTGGTTTTTATACTTTTCATTGAAATGAGACTGATGTCAAACAAAGCTTGGTTATTAGACTAAAGTATATTTTATAGAATTTATTCATAAATAATAATTATAAAACAGATATTTAAAAAATTGTTGTTAAAAATTCAAACTGGAAAATAATGTTTTCGCATTGATTATTGGTCATACCAAAAACAAGAAAAGCTTGAATGATGGAGTTGAAATATTTAAAAATTGCGGAGTATTTCAGCAATAGTATGAGTTTTTATGTCTTTGATTCTTATATTGGTCATACCAGTGAGAAAAGACCACATGCTGATATTGCTCAATAATTAAATCTTAGTAAGCATTTCAAGGAGATGACAATGCTTCAATGGCAGCAAATATATGACCCAATGGGGAATATATGGATATCAAGTTTAATTGCGCTCATTCCGATTATCTTTTTTTTCTTGGCGCTTGCTGTATTTCGTTTAAAAGGCAGTGTGGCAGGTACGATCACCGTTGTACTGGCACTTTTGGTGTCTTTATTTGCCTATGACATGCCTGCGCTTATGGCATTGGCTTCGATGGTCTACGGTTTCTTCTATGGTTTATGGCCGATTGCATGGATCATTATTGGTGCGGTGTTCCTGTATAAAATTTCAGTCAAAACAGGGCAGTTTGACATCATCCGTTCTTCGATTCTTTCCATTACTGAAGATCAACGATTACAGATGCTGTTAGTTGGCTTTGCTTTCGGTACTTTCCTCGAAGGTGCGGCGGGCTTTGGTGCCCCTGTGGCGATTACTGCAGCACTATTGGTAGGTTTAGGCTTTAAGCCTTTATATGCGGCAGGTCTTTGTCTGATCGTCAATACTGCGCCAGTGGCTTTTGGTGCGATGGGTATTCCAATTATCGTTGCTGGGCAAGTGTCTGGTGTTGATACGATGGAAATCAGTCAGATGGTTGGTCGACAGCTGCCATTTATGGTGCCGATTGTACTGTTTTGGATTATGGCGATTATGGATGGCTGGCGCGGTGTGAAGGAAACTTGGCCTGCAGTTGTGGTTGGCGCGAGTAGCTTTGCGATTGCACAGTACCTAACCTCGAACTTTGTCGGTCCTGAATTACCAGATATTACCGCGGCGATTGCCTCTTTAGTGTCATTAACGATTTTATTTAAATATTGGCAGCCTAAACATATTTTCCGCTTTGCAGATCAAGATGCGACGATGAGTGAAGATGTTGCTGCACAAAAACAGCAAAAATATAGCTTAGGTCAAATTGCAAAAGCGTGGTCGCCATTTGCGATCTTAACGATGATGGTTACGATCTGGAGTATTAAACCGTTTAAGGATTTATTTACCAAAGATGGCGCGCTGCATGACATGGTTATTTCGATCAAAGTGCCATTCTTACACCAATTAGTTCAAAAGATGCCGCCAGTCGTACCTGAAATGAAGGACTATGATGCCATCTATAAATTTGATTGGTTTTCGGCAACAGGTACGGCAATTGTCATTGCTGCGATCATTACCATTATTTTCTTAAAAATGAAGCCGAAAGAAGCGATTGTGACCTTTGGTGAAACTATTAATGAATTAAAAATTCCAATTTATTCGATTGGAATGGTCTTGGCTTTTGCATTTATCGCCAACTATTCAGGGATGTCAGCAACATTGGCATTAGCACTTGCGCATACAGGTCAAGCCTTTACCTTCTTCTCACCATTTTTAGGATGGCTTGGTGTCTTCCTCACGGGTTCAGATACGTCAGCCAATGCACTATTTGCTGCATTACAGGCAACCACTGCACAGCAAATTGGTGTGCCAGAAGTATTACTGGTTGCTGCTAATACCAGTGGTGGTGTGACTGGAAAAATGATTTCACCCCAGTCCATTGCAATTGCATGTGCGGCAGTTGGCTTGGTAGGTAAAGAGTCTGATTTATTCCGTTTTACCGTAAAACACAGTATAACGTTCACAATCATGATGGGGATTTTAATCACCCTACAAGCTTATGTGTTCCCTTGGATGATTCCATAACACGCATTGTGTAACAACGTTAAGGAAAGCAGATGAAAGTCTCTGATAAAACTGTTCAAAGTCTTCGTGTATTGATTGAAGAAAGCAATATGCAAGTTGGAGATCGTCTGCCTGCTGAACGGAAACTGTGTGAACAACTTGGCGTCTCACGCACCTCTTTACGCGAAGCGATTTCTCAATTGACCAGCATGGGCGTGTTGGTCAGTAAAGTCGGTGCGGGGACTTTTTTAAAGCAATTACCAGCAACATGGTCGAGTTATCAAATTGTGCAGCCCATCAGCAGTTTGATTAGTGAAGACCCTGCCTACCGTTTTGATGTGCAAGAGGCGCGCATTATTTTAGAAGGTGGTACTGCATGGTATGCGGCACAACGTGCTACAGCAGAGGACTTGGCACATATCCGACATTATTATGATCAGATCAATCATTTTCAGGCTTTAGGCAATGACGATGAAGCAGCGCGTGCAGATGCCAAATTTCATTTAGCAATTGCTGAAGCTTCACACAATTTAGTGTTGATTCAGATGATGCGTGGTCTATTTGATCTGTTGCAATTTAATGTCGTTTTAGGTCGTCGAAAAGTTTATAGCGAAGCACACCGATTTGATCAATTGCATGATCAGCATTTTCAAGTCATGAATGCAATTGAACGTCGTGATCCTGAAGCTGCACGTAAAGCAGTCTGTGGACACATTGAGTTTGTAGTACAACAGGTGCGTATGATTGATGAAGAAGAAGCTCGACGTCAGCGTGCCAGTCGATTAAACAGGATATAAGCATGATTATTTCTTCTGCCAATGACTACCGTGAAGCGGCACGTCGTCGTTTACCGCCATTTTTATTTCATTACATCGATGGCGGGGCGTATGCCGAATATACCTTAAAGCGTAATGTAGAAGATTTATCAAAAATAGCGTTGCGTCAACGTGTGCTGAATGACATGTCACAGCTGAGTCTAGAAACCCAACTGTTTAATGAAACCTTATCGATGCCTGTAGCTTTATCACCTGTGGGTTTAACCGGGATGTATGCACGTCGTGGTGAAGTTCAAGCAGCCGTTGCCGCAGATAAAAAGGGCATTCCATTTACGCTGTCTACCGTTTCAGTTTGTCCAATTGAAGAAGTGGCGCCAGCGATTCAGCGTCCCATGTGGTTTCAGTTATATGTGCTACGTGACCGTGGCTTTATGAAAAATGCCTTAGAACGTGCCAAAGCAGCAGGCTGTTCAACTCTGGTGTTTACCGTGGATATGCCTGTTCCGGGCGCACGTTACCGTGATGCACACTCGGGGATGAGCGGCCCAAATGCTGCCATGCGCCGTTATATGCAGTCGTGTTTCCACCCACACTGGGCGTGGAATGTGGGTTTATTAGGTCGTCCGCATGACTTAGGGAATATTTCAAAATACTTGGGCAAACCAACAGGTTTAGAAGATTATATCGGCTGGTTGGGTAATAACTTTGACCCATCAATTTCATGGAAAGATCTTGAGTGGATTCGTGAATTTTGGGATGGCCCGATGGTCATTAAAGGCATACTTGACCCTGAAGATGCCAAAGATGCAGTGCGTTTTGGTGCAGATGGCATTGTGGTGTCAAACCATGGTGGCCGTCAGCTCGATGGGGTTTTATCATCAGCGCGTGCATTACCGCCAATTGCAGATGCAGTAAAAGGCGATATTAAAATCCTTGCGGACTCTGGTATTCGAAATGGTTTAGATGTGGTGCGTATGCTGGCTTTGGGTGCGGATACCTGTATGCTCGGTCGCGCCTTTGTTTATGCGCTCGGTGCAGCAGGTGGTGAGGGTGTTTCCAATCTTCTAGAATTGATTGATAAAGAAATGCGTGTTGCGATGACCTTAACAGGTGCAAAAACCATTGCGGATATTACATCTGATTGTTTGGTGAAGTTAGAGAAAGAGTTGGCTGGGTGATTTTTTGAATAGATCTCTTGGGAAAGTTATTCGTCATCAAAAAAATTAACAATGAAAGTTCCCTCTCCTTGTAGGAGAGGGTTAGGGAGAGGTATTTATTGATTAATTCTCCTAACCCTCTTGTGTAGCATTGCTACTCATCCCAAAGGGAGAAGGGATATTCATTATAGATTTTAATAACAATGACTAAAAACTTTTGATATGTGCAAATAAACCTACGTTGTTTAAATTATTTAAATCAATATTTTTTCATTGCATAACAATGCAATTCCTCTTTAGCGAGGAGAGAAAATAATGAAAATGGAAAATTCTACGAGCATGCAAACTCAATCATTACAAACCATTCAAAACCTCATCAACATCGTCGGTAAGCAACACGTTTTAACTGAAGATAAAGACACACGTTTATACCGCCAAGGTCGTCGTTATGGTGCAGGAAAGGTCTTAGCTGTGGTTACACCGGGCTCATTACTTGAGCAATGGCATGTGTTGCAAGCTGCTGTGGATGCAAATTGTATTGTGATTATGCAAGCCGCCAATACTGGTTTGACAGGTGGTTCAACGCCTTTTGGTGATGACTATGACCGTCCTGTGGTGCTGATAAGTACACGTCGTTTGGTTGGCATCCAAGTGATTAATGAAGGCAAGCAAGTGATTTGTCTACCGGGTGCGACATTAGACAAACTTGAAAAAGATTTGCTGCCATATAATCGTGAACCACATTCGGTGATTGGTTCTTCATGTATTGGGGCATCGGTTTTGGGCGGCGTGTGCAATAACTCAGGGGGGGCTTTGGTGCGCCGCGGTCCTGCCTATACAGAGCTTGCACTGTATGCACGAGTGAATGAGTCAGGTGAGTTAGAGTTGGTCAATCATCTAGGTGTCAATCTTGGCAATACGCCTGAAGAAATCCTCACAGCGCTGGAAAATAAAAATTATCAAATCAATGACATTGTGAATAATTCAAGTTGCTGTGCATCAGATCAACGCTACTCACATGACGTTAAACAAGTCGATGAAAATACACCTGCACGTTTTAATGCAGATCCGAGTCGACTATTTGAAGCATCGGGTTCAGCAGGTAAGGTCTGCGTCTTTGCAGTACGTTTAGATACCTTTGAAAAAATTCCTAGTCAGGTGTTTTATGTGGGAACCAATTCGCAAGATGATTTAACAGAAATTCGTCGTTTTCTATTAAAAGATCTTGCACGCCTCCCGATTGCGGGTGAGTACATTCATCGCGTGGCATACGATATTGGGGCTGAATACGGTAAAGATTCTTTTGTATTTATTGAAAAATTCGGCACCGCAAAAGTTCCTGCTGCTTTTGCCATGAAAGATAAAGTCGATGGCTATTTAGAAAAACTGGGTTTGCAAGGTTTATCGGATAAAGTTTTACAACTCGTCACTAAATTTATGCCGAATCATCTGCCAAAACGTATGAATGAATTTCGTGATTTATATGAACATCATTTGATGATTCGTATTGAAAATCAGGATGTTGATCAAGTTGATGCGTATTTGAAAATGTATTTTTTAGATAAAACCTCAGGCAATTATTTTAAATGTACGGATGAAGAAGGTCGTAAGGCATTTTTACATCGTTTTGCGGTGGCAGGAGCTGCCATTCGTTATCGTGATACGCATCGTTCAGAAGTGGAAGACATTGTTGCATTGGATATTGCATTACGTCGCAATGATCGAGAATGGGTGGAAACTTTGCCGAAAGCCATGGATGAGCAAATTATCCATAAACTCTATTATGGACATTTTCTTTGTCATGTTTTTCATCAAGATTATATTGTGAAAAAAGGTGTAGACCCTTTGGCAATGGAACATGCAATGTGGCATTTACTCGATGATCGTGGCGCTGAATATCCTGCAGAACACAATGTTGGACATTTATATGTCGCGAAGCCTGCATTAAAAAATCATTATCAAAAGCTGGATCCGACTAATAGCTTTAATGTGGGGATTGGACAAACCAGCAAGCTGAAACATTGGAAATAATGCTTTAAAAACAACATGCCGTGATGTGAAACTTCACGGCTTTTTTTTATGGTTCGAGGATTTATATATTAGGAGGTATTGACTATAAATACGAAGAATATTTTCTAAATTGTCATCCCAAAATATAAAAAAACCGCTAAAGTGTTATGCAACAAGTTGCAAAGCCAAAATAAGGATTCAGCATGACAACGACTAGCTATGCAAATATTTTAAAGCCTTTACATTTGGGTTTTACCACGATTAAAAACCGTGTCGTGATGGGGTCCATGCATAGTGGGCTGGAAGATCGTTTTTATAATTATCCTAAGCTTGCGGCTTATTTTGGTGAGCGTGCGAAAGGTGGTGTCGGCCTGATTATTACAGGCGGTATTTCGCCAAACCGTCAAGGTTGGCTGTTACCTGCTGGCGGTACCATGAATACGTTAGGTGATATTGCTCCACATCGCTTGGTGACCCATGCAGTACATAAACATGGTGCCAAAATTTTAATGCAAATCTTGCATGCTGGGCGTTATGGCTATCAGCCTTTTGCAGTGTCAGCAAGTCCGATTAAATCTCCGATTTCACCTTTTAAACCACGTCAATTAACGGACAAACAAATTCTTTCAACCATTGATGATTACGTCAAAACGGCAAGCCTTGCACATAAGGCCGGCTATGATGGTGTTGAAATCATGGGTTCAGAAGGCTACTTGCTGAATCAGTTTTTAAGCCGTCATGTCAACCAACGGACAGACCGTTGGGGCGGTGAAATTGAAAATCGTATGCGCCTTGCAGTTGATATTGTGAAATCGATACGTGCTGAAGTGGGTGAGAAATTTATTATCTGCTTCCGTTTGTCATTGCTCGATTTGGTTCATGATGGGAACACCATGGCAGAAGTCATTACTGTTGCTAAAGCATTGGAAGCAGCAGGTGTGACGTTGCTGAACACGGGGATTGGCTGGCATGAAGCACGTATTCCGACAATTGTGACCTCAGTGCCTCGCGCAGCGTTTGTGGACTATACCGCTGAAGTCAAAAAACATGTTGCGATCCCTGTCATTGCGTCCAACCGTATCAATATGCCAGATACAGCTGAAGAAATTTTGGCTTCAGGCAAGGCAGATATGGTGCAAATGGCGCGTCCATTCTTGGCAGACCCATTTTGGGTAAATAAAACGGCGACCAACCGTGTCGATGAAATCAATACCTGTATTGCCTGTAACCAAGCCTGTTTAGATCATACTTTTAAAAATCAGCGTGCGACGTGTTTGGTCAACCCACGAGCGGCATATGAAACTGAATTGGTTTATTTAAAGACCAAAAAACCGAAGCGTATTGCAGTCGTCGGTGGTGGCGTGGCAGGCATGTCTGCAGCTACGGTTGCGGCAAGCCGAGGCCATGCGGTGACATTATTTGAAGCTGGTGCAGAGGTGGGTGGTCAATTTAATTTGGCAAAAGTCATTCCCGGCAAAGAAGAATTTCATGAAACGATTCGCTACTTTAAAGTTCAAATCGAAAAAACGGGTGTGGATTTGCGTTTAAATACGCGTGTAAACCGTGAACAGCTTGAACGTGAAGGGTTTGAGGAAGTTGTTATTGCAACAGGTGTGGTTCCTCGCAGCTTAAAAATTGAAGGTAGTGATGCACCGAATGTCTTGTCTTATGCAGAAGTGCTGAAAGGCGCAGCTGTGGGCAATAAAGTTGCTGTGATTGGTGCAGGCGGCATTGGCTTTGATGTATCTGAATTTTTACTCAAACCACCACATCAGCCACAACCAATGCCTTTAGCGGATTGGCAGCGGGAGTGGGGTGTTGATCCAAATCCAAACTACATAACAGAAGGTGGTATGCAGGCTGCTGAGCTCGAACCTCCTGTTCGTGAAATCTACTTATTACAACGTAAAACAACTGCAATTGGTGCTGGGTTAGGTAAAACATCAGGCTGGGTACATCGTGCACAATTAAAGAAAAATGCGGTTCGTATGCTGCGTGGTGTTCAATACAAAGCCATTACTGATGAAGGTCTTTGGGTTGAATATGAAGGGCATGATCAATTATTACGTGTAGATACGATTGTCGTTTGTGCAGGTCAGGAATCGGTAAAGCATTTGATGCCAGAACAGGGTGAGAAAACCCTTGCCAATTACCATATTATTGGTGGCGCAAAACTAGCAGCAGAGTTAGATGCAAAACGCGCAATACGTGAAGGTGCGGAGCTTGCAGCTAAACTTTAAGGATTTGGCGAAACAATATTCATTTGAAAGGTTTAGTTGTAATTTTTACTTGTCAGATGAGTAAAACCTCCGTATTATGGCGCACATGGAAGCGTGGCAGAGCGGTTTAATGCACCGGTCTTGAAAACCGACGAGGGCGCGAGTCCTCCGTGAGTTCGAATCTCACCGCTTCCGCCAAATTCAAAAAAGCCCCTGTAGTGATACAGGGGCTTTTTTTTGCAAATTTTTTGAATGAAAGTTATTTATATATAAAAGTTGTCAAAGAATAAAAAGTAAACTTCAAAAAACTGGATATAGAATTAGTTGGGGTAAAACCGAGCAGGCGATAAAAAATTATTAAAACGAAATGACTTTAGTTAAGTTTATAAAAGATGAGTTAGATTCAAGGTCGATTTCTTTATTTTAAAGATGAATTAAAACACTTGTATATACAAGTTGGTTTTGGCTTATACTGTTTATTATTCTAATGATTAAGTATTGTTATCTTAGAAACCAAATTAGGTCTACATTTGCTAGATTGTTGATCTATATAAATGAATAAACAAACAATGAATAGTTAAACATTGTGATCGAAGAGAAGCAGATGTTATCAAACTCAGTTTTAGACGCAACAAAAGGGATAGAAGCGCCATCACCGCTTTATGCACAAGTGAAGCAGTACATTCAAAGCAAAATTTACAGCGGCGAATGGAAAGTCAATGACAAAATTCCCTCTGAAAGCGAATTGGTTAAATTGCTCAATTGCAGTCGTATGACGGTCAATCGTGCCTTGCGTGAGTTGACTACTGATAAAGTTTTGGTACGCGTACAAGGTGTCGGCTCATTTGTTGCAGAAGGCCAAGGTCATTCGGCCTTATTTCAAATTCATAATATTGCAGATGAAATTGTGGCACGGAACCATATTCATCGTGCTGAAGTTCTAAAACTAGAAAAAGTACAGGCGGATGTACAGCAAGCCTTGTTTATGCAAACCAAAGAAGGCGAGACACTTTTTCATTCCATCATTATTCATTATGAAAATGAAGTACCTGTACAAATTGAAGACCGTTTGGTGAATGCAGCATTAATCCCTGACTATTTACAGCAGGACTTTAGCAAGCTTACCCCCAATGCCTATTTAATGGCGCAGGCACCGGTCAATGAAGGTGAACACATAGTAGAAGCCGTTTTAGCCAATGCGCAGGAATGCAAATGGCTGAAAATTACCAAACAAGAGCCGTGTCTGCTTATACGTCGCCGTACGTGGTCAAATAAACAATTAATTTCTAGTGCACGCTTAACTTATCCGGGCAGCCGTTATTATTTGGAAGGAAAATTCGTGCAATGATTCAAGTATTGAAGCTGCATGATTATCAAAAAATGCCATGGAAAAATGGTCTAGGTTCTACCTTTGAAATTGCACGTCAATCTAGCTTAGCTAAAGATGATTTTGATTGGCGTGTGTCTATGGCGGATGTGGAAAATGATGGTGATTTTTCTTATTTTGAAGGGAAAAAGCGCATTATTTCTACGCTATCTGGTGCTGGAATGCGGCTGCAAATTGCCAAGCAATCACATGTCGATGTTTGCGCACGTGACTTATTTTCCTTTGATGGCGAGTTAGCAGTATTTTGCCAATTAATCGATGGGCCCATTCGTGACTTGAACCTGATTTACAATGCACAAAAAGTAAGGCCACGTATGCAGAGGATGGCAGGGTGTGAAAAACAGACGGTTTTATCTGCAGCACAAGACATCCTGATCTTTAATATGGCAGATCAGTTACAGATTTCCATTCATGAAAAAATGTATCATTTGGCAGCATTTGAATGTCTAAAAATTGCCAATCAAGATGAAACATTAAAGATCGAATTACCACAAGATACAGCGAAGGATTGCTGTTTCATTGAGCTATTTTATTCAGTTGACGTCTTTAAAAATGCCAAATATATCGCATAAATTTTCATACTACAACTAAAGTCATCAAACTTTAAAATCAATTAAAACATTCGTTTATATATTAATTTCACTTTTTTCAATAGTGAGGTCTTTTCAAAGATCGGTAGACATGCATATTATATGTACATGTATATACAAGTAAGCACATGTTTGTATTAGTGCTGAAGGGATGTCATTAGAAAAAACAGATTGTTGAATGGAAGGAGTCCAACGGTGACAACAACTACAAAATTTCGTGATGTAGAAATTCGCGCCCCTCGCGGTACAACGTTAAATGCAAAAAGCTGGTTAACAGAAGCGCCGCTACGCATGTTGATGAATAATTTGGATCCAGATGTCGCAGAGAACCCAAAAGAATTGGTGGTGTATGGCGGGATTGGCCGTGCAGCGCGTAACTGGGAATGCTATGACAAAATTGTTGAAACTTTAAAAGATTTAGAAGACCACGAAACTTTGCTAGTTCAGTCTGGTAAGCCAGTAGGGGTGTTCAAAACCCATAAAAATGCACCGCGTGTATTAATTGCAAACTCAAACCTTGTACCACATTGGGCAAACTGGAAGCATTTTAATGAAATGGATGCCAAAGGTTTGGCGATGTATGGTCAAATGACAGCAGGCTCATGGATTTATATTGGCAGCCAAGGCATTGTGCAAGGTACTTATGAAACTTTTGTAGAAGCAGGCCGTCAGCATTACAACGGTGACTTAACAGGACGTTGGGTATTAACCGCAGGTTTAGGCGGTATGGGCGGTGCACAGCCATTGGCTGCAACTTTGGCAGGCGCGTGTTCTTTAAACATTGAATGCCAGCAAGCCAGCATCGATTTCCGTTTACGTACCAGTTATGTAGATGAGCAAGCAACCGATTTAGACGACGCTTTAGCACGTATTGAGCGCTATACCAAAGAAGGGAAAGCCATTTCAATTGCGTTGCAGGGCAATGCTGCAGAAATTTTACCTGAGCTGGTACGCCGCGGTGTACATCCAGACATGGTGACGGATCAAACCAGTGCGCATGACCCATTAAATGGTTACCTGCCAATTGGCTGGACATGGGAAGAATACCGTGAACGCGCGCAATCTGAACCAGATGCAGTGGTAAAAGCCGCGAAGCAATCTATAGCTGTTCATGTTCAAGCGATGCTGGACTTCCAAAAAATGGGCGTTCCAACCTTTGACTATGGCAACAATATCCGTCAAATGGCGCAAGAAGAAGGCGTAGAAAACGCATTCGATTTCCCTGGTTTTGTACCTGCTTATATTCGTCCATTATTCTGCCGCGGTATTGGTCCTTTCCGTTGGGCTGCGCTTTCTGGTGACCCAGAAGACATCTACAAAACTGATGCAAAAGTGAAAGAGCTGATTCCAGATGATGAGCATTTGCATCATTGGTTAGATATGGCGCGTGAACGAATCGCATTCCAAGGTTTGCCAGCGCGTATTTGCTGGGTAGGTCTAGGCCTGCGTGCAAAACTTGGCTTGGCATTTAATGAAATGGTACGTACAGGTGAACTATCTGCACCCGTGGTGATTGGCCGTGACCACTTAGACTCGGGGTCTGTGTCTAGTCCAAACCGTGAAACTGAATCGATGCAAGATGGATCAGATGCAGTATCAGATTGGCCATTACTGAATGCTTTGCTCAATACAGCCGGCGGTGCAACTTGGGTATCATTGCATCATGGCGGCGGCGTAGGCATGGGCTTTTCACAGCATTCAGGTGTGGTAATTGTGTGTGATGGTACAGACGAAGCAGCAGAACGTATTGCGAGAGTGCTGACCAATGACCCTGCGACAGGTGTAATGCGCCATGCAGATGCTGGATATGATATAGCAATTGACTGTGCAAAAGAACAGGGCTTAAATCTGCCGATGATTACTGGCTAAGCCGTAAAAAGGACAACTGCTGATTCATCTCAACTCTCTCCTGATGAGTCAGCAGCGCATAAAAAATAGGAAACAGGGCTGTACACATGGAACTTTTAATTCAACCAGGCAAACTTAATTTAGCAGAATTACGTGAAGCATTTTTAAAGCCGATCAAAGTTAAGCTAGATCAGCAGGCCATTCCAGCCATTCAAGCCAGTGTCGATTGTGTTGAGCAAATTATTCGTGAAGGCCGCACGGCTTACGGCATTAATACAGGTTTTGGTTTATTGGCCTCAACTAAAATTGCGCAAGAAGATTTAGAGCAATTACAGCGTTCATTGGTTTTATCGCATGCCGCAGGTGTAGGCGAAGCGCTCGATGATTCAATGGTGCGTTTGATTATGCTGCTCAAAGCCAACAGTTTGGCGCGCGGTTTTTCAGGTATTCGTTTAAAAGTCATTGAAGCGCTTTTGGCACTTATTAATGCTGAAGTTTATCCGCATATTCCTTTAAAAGGTTCTGTAGGAGCTTCAGGTGATTTAGCACCGCTTGCACATATGTCATTGGTTTTACTAGGTGAAAGTAAAGCGCGTTATAAAGGCGAGTGGATTTCAGCTGTTGAAGCTTTGAAAATCGCAGGTCTAGAGCCGATTGCATTGGCAGCAAAAGAGGGCTTGGCACTGCTCAATGGTACACAAGTGTCTACAGCCTATGCGCTGCGCGGTTTATTTGAAGCAGAAGATTTATTTGCAGCTGCAACTGTATGCGGCGGTTTAAGTGTAGAAGCAATGCTTGGTTCACGTTCACCATTTGATGCACGTGTACATGAAGTACGAGGGCAGCGCGGTCAAATTGATGTAGCTGCTGCATATCGTGATCTATTGACTGACGAAAGTGAAATTGGTCATTCGCATGAAGATTGTGAAAAGGTACAAGATCCGTATTCGCTGCGCTGTCAGCCACAGGTGATGGGTGCATGCTTAACTCAAATCCGCCAAGCGGCAGAGGTGCTTGAAATAGAAGCCAATGCGGTATCTGACAATCCACTCGTTTTTGCCAAAGAAGGCGATGTGATTTCTGGCGGTAACTTCCATGCTGAACCTGTAGCAATGGCAGCAGACAATTTAGCCTTGGCTATTGCAGAAGTAGGTTCACTGTCTGAGCGCCGTATTTCGATGATGATGGACCGGCACATGTCACAGCTTCCACCGTTTTTGGTTGAAAATGGCGGCGTGAACTCAGGCTTTATGATCGCGCAAGTGACTGCAGCTGCCTTAGCAAGTGACAACAAAGCATTGGCACATCCTGCGAGTGTGGACAGTCTGCCAACTTCTGCCAATCAGGAAGATCATGTATCGATGGCGCCGAATGCGGGCAAACGTTTATGGTCTATGGCAGATAATGTACGCGGTATTTTAGCTATTGAATGGTTAGGTGCATGTCAAGGTCTTGATTTCCGTAAAGGCTTAAAAAGTTCTGTAAAATTAGAACAAGCGCGCAAAGTGCTGCGTGATCAAGTGCCTTACTACAGCGAAGACCGCTTCTTTGCGCCAGATATTGAACAAGCGAGTGAATTGCTTGCAAGTGGATGCTTAAACGCATTGATCCTAGAAGGTTTATTACCAAGTCTAAAATAAGTTTGTGATTGATAAATAGGGTCACATGAAGTGGCCCGATCAAATAAAAATTTCCTCATGGATTGGAGATCAAAATGTCACAAGAAGCATCACAGGGTTCTACCTTACAGCGGGGACTCAATACCCGCCATATCCGATTTTTAGCTTTAGGTTCCGCGATTGGCACAGGACTATTTTACGGTTCGGCAAGTGCCATACAAATGGCAGGGCCATCAGTACTGATTGCTTATATTGTTGCGGGTATCGCAATTTATATCGTGATGCGCGCTTTAGGTGAAATGTCTGTACACAATCCTGTTTCAGGATCATTTAGCCATTATGCAAGTAAATACATCAGTCCGTTTGCAGGTTTTACCACGGGTTGGACCTACGTTTTTGAAATGATTATCGTGGCCTTGGCTGATGTCACGGCGTTCGGTATCTACATGGGCTTTTGGTATCCCGATGTACCGAGATGGATCTGGATTCTCTCGCTGATTATGTTCTTAGGTGCAATTAACTTAATTCATGTCAAAGTCTTTGGTGAGTTAGAGTTTTGGTTATCGATTATCAAGGTCACCGCCATTATAGCCATGATTATTGGAGGTTTCGGTCTGATGCTTTATGGCTTCCATTCAGATCATGGTGCAGCAGTTTCGGGCTTACAAAACCTATGGATTCATGACGGATTTATGCCAAATGGCATTGGCGGCTTGATTGCCTGCTTATCTGTAGTGGTGTTTGCATTTGGCGGTATTGAAATTATTGGTATTACTGCTGGCGAAACAGCAGAACCGAAAAAATCTATTCCAAAAGCGATTAATGCTGTTCCTGTTCGAATTCTATTATTCTATGTGCTGACTATTTTTGTGCTCATGGCGATTTTCCCTTGGAACCAAATTGGTACGCAGGGCAGCCCATTTGTACAAATCTTTGAAAATCTCGGGATTGGGTCTGCTGCTACGATTTTAAATATCGTGGTGATTTCAGCAGCAGTGTCGGCCATTAACAGTGATGTATTTGGTGCGGGACGTATGCTGTACGGCATGGCGCAAGACGGACAAGCACCGAAAGTATTTACCAAGCTGTCTAAAAATGGTGTGCCGTGGATGACAGTTGTGGTGATGGCCGGCGTACTTCTAGTCGGTGTCGTATTGAACTACCTGATTCCTAAAAATGTATTCATGATTATTGCTTCAATTGCGACTTTTGCGACGGTATGGGTGTGGCTAATGATTCTGCTGTCACAAATGGGTATGCGCCGCAAATTATCTACAGCAGAAATTAAAGCTTTAGATTTCCCTATTGTGGGCTGGCCATATGCGCCTGCATTTGCAGTGGTCTTCATGTTGTTTGTATTAGGCATCATTGCGTATTTCCCAGACTCTCGACCTGCAATCTATGTAGGTGCAGCTTGGCTAGTGATTCTATGGATTGCCTACATTGTCAAAGTACGTCCAAAAATGAACTTGAATCAGGCGAATTCTACTGCACAGCAATTTGAATCCAACTCTTAATATAACACTTCTTAATTTATACATGTTTCCGTCAAGGCAAATGCTGCGGCGGAATAGGAAATACAACAATGAAGCTTTGGTTGAATTGTCATATTGCGACCATGCAGAATGGTCAATACAGCAGTATTGAAGATGCAGCAATCGTTACAGAAGGTGAACTGATCCACTGGATTGGCAAGCACAGTGAAATTCCGAATGAAGAATTTGTAGAACGCATTGATCTGAAAGGTGCTTGGGTGACTCCCGGACTCATCGATTGTCATACCCATAGCGTATTTGGTGGCAACCGCAGTGTTGAATTTGAGCAGCGTTTGCAAGGTGTGAGCTATGCTGAAATTGCGAAAAATGGCGGCGGCATTGCCAGTACGGTGCGCGCAACACGCGAGGCGACAGAAGCTGAGCTGTTTCGATCTGCTTATAAGCGGATTCAATACTTGCAGCGTGAAGGCGTCACGGCGATTGAAATTAAATCGGGCTATGGGCTGGATTTAGCCAATGAGCGCAAAATGCTGAAAGTGATTCGTCAGTTAGGTGAAGCTTTACCAATGACGGTACGAAGCACCTGTTTGGCTGCACATGCTTTACCGCCAGAATTTAAAAATGCCAGCGATGACTATATTGATTACATCTGCAGTGAAATGTTGCCGCAGCTGCATGCTGAAAACTTAGTTGATGCGGTGGATGCTTTTTGTGAACATTTGGCTTTTAGCCCCCAACAAGTCGAACGTGTTTTTCAAACCGCACAAGCATTGAATCTCCCCGTTAAATTGCATGCTGAACAGTTGTCTGCCTTAGGCGGCTCGAGTTTAGCGGCTACGTATCACGCGTTATCTGCAGATCATTTGGAATATATGACTGAAGATGATGTGAAAGCTATGGCGGCCTCAGGCACTGTTGCCGTGCTGTTACCGGGCGCATTTTATTTGCTTAGAGAAACACAATTTCCGCCCATAGAAAGCTTAATCGCACATGGGGTGAAAATTGCGATTTCGACAGATCTGAATCCAGGAACTTCTCCTGTGTTGTCACTACGTTTAATGATGAATATGGGCAGTACCTTGTTCCGTTTGACGCCAGAACAAACTTTGGCGGCAGTCACGATTCATGCTGCGCAAGCGCTTGGTTTACACAAGATGCATGGCAGTTTAGAGGCTGGAAAATTCGCCAATTTTGTAGCGTGGGATATTCAGCATCCTTCTGAAATTAACTATTGGCTAGGCGGCGATCTAAATCAAAAAGTGATCTATAAAGGCCAGAAGGTACAGATCTAGGTTTGAATGGAATAGGAGACTTCTTTCATAAATGATTTTTAGAACTTTTAAAAATAATGATGTTAGTTCCTTCACCTTTCAGGAGAGGGTTAGGGAGAGGTTGTTTTATGCTTAAAGTTCCTCATCCTCTTGCGGAGCATACTCCTCATCCCAAAGGGAGAAGGGATTTTCATTGATAATTTAAATACTGATTAATGATCATTTTTTTCAAAGAACTCTAGTGTCATTCAATTTTTAAACCCAAGGCTTGAGCTTCGCTTTAATCCTGAGTTTTTTATTTTAAAGTGTTGAAGATTTAAAGACGGTATTCATTATGGATCATTCTTTTCAATGGCAAGGGCGGCAGGATGGAGAAGGCGCAGAACATCGGCGTATTTTCCACACCGTTAATCAATCCGATTCAGCCGAATTTGCGATTTTAGGCTTCAGTTCAGATGAAGGCGTGCGCCGCAATCGTGGACGTATCGGCGCAGCAGAAGCACCGGATTTAATCCGTAAACAATTGGCAAATTTGCCTGTGCACTCACAAGTTTCAATTCGTGACCTGGGTACAGTGGTGTGTGCCAATGGTGACTTGGAAAATGCCCAAGCTGCTTTGGCCGAACAAGTCGAAATGTCTTTACAGCAAGGCTTAAAACCAATCGTGTTTGGCGGTGGACATGAGATCGCATTTGGCAGTTTTAGCGGCATTTTCCAATATGCACAAAATACGCATCCAGAAAAAAACATCGGCATTATCAATTTTGATGCGCATCTAGATTTACGTGAAGACGTGCATGCGACTTCTGGCACACCGTTTTTACAATCGGCTCAGCTCAGCGAACAGCACGCTAAATCTTTTCACTATCTTTGCATTGGCGCTGCACAGCATTCCAATACCAAAAAGTTGTTTGATACAGCGGCGCGTTTAGGCAGTCAGTGTATTTTTGATCATGAGCTTGAAGCAGCTCAGCTGGGACATGTTTTATCTAAAATTGATCAATTTATACAAGAGGTCGATTGGCTATATGTCACGGTCGATCTCGATGTTTTTGCCGCATCAATTGCGCCCGGTGTCAGTGCGCCTGCAGTCAGAGGCATTGATTTAAAAATATTTGAACAGCTGATGCGGCATATTCAGGGCAGTGGAAAAATCAAGCTGTTGGACATTGCAGAATGCAATCCAAAATACGATCAGGATGCAATGACTGCAAGACTTGCAGCGTTCATTGCCTACAGTTATATATTTAACCCACAATAATTTAAAAATACAGGAACAATAATGTCTAATCTCTCTTACGCTAATGGCGGCAATGGTGCATGGCAAACTTTTTTGGCACAGGTAGACCGCGTGGCGCCTTATTTAAGTGAAGATCTGGCCGATTATGTCGATACTTTAAAACGTCCAAAACGTGCCTTAATTGTCGATGTGCCGATTATTATGGATGATGGATCTATTCAGCACTTTGAAGGCTATCGTGTACAGCATAACCTTTCACGTGGACCGGGCAAGGGCGGTATCCGTTTTCATCCAGAAGTTGAATTAAACGAAGTGATGGCGCTCTCAGCGTGGATGACCATTAAAACCTCGGTGTTAAATTTACCTTTTGGTGGTGCAAAGGGGGGTGTGCGCGTCGATCCGCGTAAACTTTCAGCACGTGAGCTAGAGCGTTTAACTCGTCGTTATACCAGTGAAATTGCACATATTATTGGGCCGCAAAAGGATATTCCTGCACCAGATGTAGGTACAAATCCAAATGTTATGGGCTGGATGATGGATACCTATTCATCGGGTCAAGGTTATACAGTTACTGGCGTGGTTACAGGTAAGCCTGTACATTTAGGTGGATCTTTAGGCCGTGTAAAGGCTACAGGTCGCGGTGTGTATATTACAGGCTGTCAGGCAGCAGAAAAAATCGGTTTGAATATCGAAGATGCCAAAGTGAGCATTCAAGGTTTTGGTAATGTCGGTAGTGAAGCAGCCAATTTATTTTATTTATCGAATGCGAAAATTGTCTGTATTCAAGATCATACCGGAACGATTTATAACGCAAGTGGACTAGATTTAAATGCTCTACACACTTATGTGCAGGAAACCCAAGGCGTTGCAGGCTTTAGCGGTGCAGACAAAATTGACAATGAAGCATTTTGGGATGTTGAGACGGACATTATCATTCCTGCAGCGTTAGAAGGTCAGATTACAGTAGAACGTGCCCAGCGTTTAACAGCCAAAATGATTTTGGAAGGAGCAAACGGACCGACCTATCCTGAAGCGGATGATATCTTAACTGAACGTCAAATTACGATTGTGCCAGATGTAATTTGTAATGCAGGCGGTGTGACAGTCAGTTACTTCGAATGGGTGCAAGATATGGCGAGTTATTTCTGGAGCGAAGCCGAAATTAATGACCGTTTAGACAAACTGATGGTACAAGCTGTGGAAGATGTATGGTTATGTGCCACAGAGAATAGCTGTTCCTTAAGAACCGCAGCTTATATTTTAGCCTGTGAACGTATTTTGAAAGCACGTAAAGAGCGCGGAATATTCCCCGGCTAAACATTTAACGGTATTTGAAATTATTTATGTTTTACAAAACAAACGGTTGTGTAAATATCAGTTAAGCCGTCCAGTTGCGAACATATTATGTGCTTACAAGATGAGATATTCAATTGTATTTTATTTGATCAAATGTTTAGAAGTGTCACGCCCTCTTGGCAAGGGGTAAAAAAGTGCTATATTGAAATCACAGTAGGTCATAACCAAGACGCTACTAATAGGTTGGACGGATCAATGACAGCTCGTTGAGTTTAGTAATATTTAAGATGTTTTTGAATATTACAGACAAGAAATCAGCACTAGCCTTCCAACATAGAGCCCGCAGCAATGCGGGCTTTTTAATGTCTTTCAAAATGTGAAAATATAGTGTTTTTGTCAAACAATAATTAAATAGTCAACCTATGTTATTGATATATATTTACTAAAGTAAAATAAGTTTACATTGCCATGAAATCTAACATTTACAAAGCAGGTTGTTGCGTAAAGGTGTGATATAAAAAATTCAATTATTAAAACAAGTAGAGACGTCACTATGACACAGATGATCGATATTAAAGTGAAGGACCAATTTAGTCAGGTTTATGAAGCACAAGCTTTGGTGCGTAATCCTTCAGAAGAAGATTCAAGAGCGCTGTTTCATCGCATTGAACATATCATTATTGCAGGTGAAATCATCCTACCCAGTATCGAATTACTTTTTGAAAGTCAAAAATCGGACAGTATTTACAAGCTTTTAGAAGCTTAAATTGAATGAATAAAAAACTCACCTTAATGGTGAGTTTTTTATTTTTAGAGATTGAAATTTAAGCTGTTTGATCTGCTTTAAATTGATTCAAAATATAAGACAGTAACTGATAGCGCGTCATCGGATTGCTAGAAGACAGTTCAACGTCTTGTTTACGCACTTGGATTTCTTGAGTTAAAACACCAGCTTGAAAGCGTTGTACGATCATATGATCTTTTGATACATCATGGTCGGTCAGCACCAGTTTTGGTCCAAGATGTAGATGTCCAATCGCATCTAGACATTGTTCTAGGCTGCTATATAGGTTGAAAAGGATGAGTGCCTGATCATTAGAATAATTGGCTAAATTCATTTTTATTATCCATGGTCAAAAATTATTGAGCAGGAATAGTGTATATGAATTAAGCAACAATAATCTGTATGGATTATTTTTCATTTAATGTCTATCTAGGTGACTTTGTTTAAATCATTGAGATAGCTTAAATCTTTATGAAAAATAAGTTGGAATTCGCTTTAAATTAAAGAGGCTTGAATACAAGCGGGACATCATAACGGGCAAACTCTTCAATGATACTGCTTAAAACCAATTGAGCTTGTGGCTCAGCTGCTATAAAGGTGAGTTCTTGGTTTGTTTGGCTGTTGAAGCATTCAACTTGTTCTATACGCCAAATTGTTTCAATGGCTGTATTTTGAATGACCACACGTCTAGGCTGTAATTCATCACTAATTTTTCGTGGCAAGACATAGGTAATGGCCAATTGAACATTAGGCAATTCGTCTGGTGAGGTTAAGAATGTAAACACCCAATTGCCAATTTTGCTGAGTTGCATAGGATTATCGAAAGAATCAAATTCTAAACAAAACTGTTGTGACATTGACATGCTCAAACGCTAGGAGGTCGGTTTTATTCTTGCGATTTTTTACTGTTGATTGACATTAGGGGAAGGTCGTATAAAACAGTAGTTAAAACCATAAAAGAAATAAGTGAATCAATAAAGTTAATAAAATTCAATTTCTTATATTGATGTGTGTGAAAAATAACTCACCTCATTAAGTTGTTTTTTGAATGAGAAGTGAGGAAAAGTCTCTAAGTCAAACCAGTTGTTGCAGATTTTTTATACTGTAATTAATTTGCTGTAATGCATGTTGTAAGAGTTTAGGTTGAATATTGGATTCATTTAGACAGGTTATCCATTGCATCTGACAGGCTTTTAATTCTGCAATGTCCGTGGCCTGTTGAATATTAAGCATTAATTTTTTTGCCATCAGCCCACAATAACGCTGTAAGTAACTGCACATAAAATTCTGTAACTCATCAAAATCATGTTCGATGAAATCAATGATTTGTTCTGCTAATACAGGGTTGTTTGATGTTATGTTTTCAGGTATGGCTTGATTAAATTGATGGGGTATAAAGCCAATTGCATCCATTGGCAGGGAGTCAGTTATTTCGTGCTGTGAATGAGTATGAGGAACTTCCATCGTTGGCATTGAAATTTTATCAAGTGTGACATTTTCTTGCGCTATGCGATCGGATGTCTTTGTTGACGCTATTTTAGGTGTATTAAAAGCAGAAAAATCGGAGTTTTGAAGACGTTGATGATCATGTGCTGTAATTGGCTGAATCAGCCCAAGATCCATCAGTTGCTCGAGCAATGTCGCTTCAGCAATCCGCTGCTGATAATGCACTGGCATTTGGTTAAAGTCATCACTACCAATTAAGAGTAGCAGACGACGTTGTCTTGCATTTAATGCGAGCTGTCGGTCTTTTAAAGTTTGAAAACCCAGCTCAGTTTTTTGATAGTTGAACATGCCTTAATTCCATAGCTCAAAAGAATTAAGGCAATCCTATGCAGTGATAATGACAGTAATATTAAGAAAATATTAAATAATCAATGATTTATAGAGTGATGACAGCAGAGTTTTCTAAAGCTTTACGCAAATAAGGGTCTAAGTCATCTTGACGTAATAGCCATTGCACATAGTCTGCAGGTAATTCTGCAATTGCGGTACCACGGTGTTTACCAAAATTAATACTGCGTGGAATGCGAGCATCTTCCGAAGCTTCGTATAATTCTTCGATGCTATTGATTTTTAAGTGATGGACGATATGCATCAAAATATTGGCAGTTAAAATGATATCCATATCTGCGCGGTGAGCTTTACGGATCATTTCACGGGCTTTTTCACTGCCTTTGGTGATCATATATATCAAGGCAGAAATATTATGCGCTTCTGCATCAGGCCATACTCGACGAGCTAGCGCAAGGGTACAAATGGCTTTGATTTTTGAACTATCTACACCGCATTTTTCGAGCGCTCGAATATCGTAGTCGATATTATGCCCAATGATATATGTCGTCTCTGATGGGAGTTCAAAACTGCTGTAGTGGGGCTGACCTTCAAGATCTGATTCTAAAATATGATGAACAGCCATCGCTGCAAAAGAAATAGCTTCATCACAACGATATAGTTGATCAAAAATTTTAGATTTATCTAAGGTGATTTTGGCATCTGCCACCTGAATTGGAGCATAGGCAATCTCGATGGGTTGTCCATTTAGTGTATGGGTTTCTGTGTCGAGAATGATGGCTTGCATGTCCAGTTCCAGCATGTTGAATAATGTTTATGAATGTACATGATCACATCCACACTGACAAACCCATGCTGTGATTATTTGTAGGAATATTATGAAGATGGCTGCGCAGTGTTTAAATAATCTGCTTTTATCGCATCTGCCGAAATAAAACCTTTACAGCGGGATAAAGCTAAACCATCTTCTAAATCGACTTATTTTAAAGGCTTTTGTCCATCGTGATATCCAAAAATGTCGCTAAGTGGATTAAGCACTAGAGTATGTTCACGATCAATGGCATGGTGGTTTTTCGGCTTTACTTTTGTGCATATGTTTGTGTAGTTGGCAGGGGGTACAGCATTTTTGTTGATTTTACATTTTGCTTTAACCTCCGAAAAATAGCCCAATCTGTATCCAATGATCAGAAATATAAGTTCAGCCATTTTTCTGAGATCGGGGTGGCTGATGTATTTGAATGCTATTAATACATATCGAGCTAAAACAAAGTTTTAGTTCTATATTAATTTGATCAATTAAAATAAGAGTAGTTGCTTAAAAATTAGGCTTGTACAAAAGTTTGTTCCATGTATTTAATGATTCATATTCAATGAAAAATTGACTTTAAAACAACAAACAAAAGGATCATGGAATGAAAATGCTGCGTTTAACGGTTTTAGTCAGCAGTATGCTATTTTTAGCAGCCTGCGGTAATGATAGTAATGACCAACAATTTAGTAATCCTGAAACAAATGCTGATCTCAATCAGATCAAAAATCCGGTGGTAACTACAACAGCCTATAGTCAAGACAATATGCCTGCTGTGAGTGCAGACAGCCGATTGATGACCTATAAAATGCTAGGAGTAGATGGCAAAATTGTTCAAGCCACAGCCTTAGTCTTTACCCCAAAAACAGTTGCTCCGGCAGGTGGTTGGAAAATTGTGGCTTGGGCACATGGAACGACCGGTGTGGCTGATAAATGCGCTCCGAGCCGACAAGGTTTGCAAGGCACTGAATATTTATTGCAAATGTTATTGGCAAAGGGTTATGTCGTTGTGGCACCCGATTATGAAGGATTAGGGGAACCTAGTGGACGTGAAACCCATCCTTATCTGAATCTAAAAAGTGAAGCCTTTTCGATTACCGATGCCGTTGTCGCAGCTCGAAGTTACTTAACCAGTCAAGGTAAAACGGTGTCGAAGGATTGGCTTTCGATCGGACATTCTCAAGGTGGTCAAGCCGTATTAGGTGCAGCTGAATTCGCATCGCGTGCTGACTTAAATTATAAGGGAACGATTGCCATAGCACCTGCAAATAATCTTGCGCTCATTCTTGACGCAGGCGAGAAGTTAGCTGTAGGTAAACCTGCAACCGTGCAAAGTATGATTTATGCACCTTTAGACAGTTTTACTGCGCAGATCATTGCGGGTATGCAAGGGCATAAAAACAGTGTGGAATATTCAAAAGTATTTAGTGGACATCTGGCTGCGATTGCACCTCAGGCTGAAACAGTGTGTTCAGGCGAGTTAACCAAGTTAATTCAAGATGACATGCTCAGTTATGCGAGTCAGAACACGACTTTGGATAACTATGGCCGCACGCAGTCTGATTTCTTAACTTTAAAGCCAATCCAAAACTTTATGAGTGAAGGTTCACAGCCTTTAACGACAGCGGTGAAAACGCCGATCATCATTTATCAAGGTAAAGCCGATCAGACCATTCCAGCAGATGCGACTAAATTTATGATTAGCCTTGCTAAGCCGGGAACATCGATTGACTATCGTGAGCAAGCGACAGCGGATCATCTTACTATTTATACCGATAATCTGGCAAATTTTGTGCAAGATGTAGAGACTCTCATGCCAAATCAATAAGTTGATTTGACTTAAATAATGCTCGTGCAGATTCAACATGGGCATTATTTATTTAAAAACAGCACAAACTTCCCTCTCTCATTTCTAAAACTTCATGCTACAATACGCGCCAATCTTAGCACGGCTTAAAAGCCCTAATTTAATAGGACCTCGCTAATGTTTGCCAACACCTCTATTGCTCAATTTGACCCTGAATTAGCTCAAGCGATCTCGAATGAAGATGCTCGCCAAGAAGCGCACATTGAGTTAATCGCTTCAGAAAACTACTGTTCACCTGCAGTAATGGAAGCTCAAGGTTCAAAACTTACTAACAAATATGCAGAAGGCTACCCTGGCAAACGCTACTATGGCGGTTGCGAGTATGTAGACGTGATCGAACAATTGGCCATTGACCGTGCTAAAGAATTGTTTGGTGCTGATTATGCAAACGTTCAACCACACGCTGGTTCACAAGCAAACTCTGCAGTTTACCTTGCGCTACTTAACCCAGGCGATACAGTTTTAGGTATGAGCTTGGCTCACGGTGGTCACTTGACTCACGGTGCTAAAGTTAGTTTCTCTGGTAAAACTTACAACGCAATTCAATACGGTTTGAACCCAGAAACTGGCGAAATCGACTATGAAGAAGTTGAACGTTTAGCTGAAGAACACAAGCCAAAAATGATCGTGGCTGGTTTCTCTGCGTATAGCCAAGTTGTTGATTGGCAGCGTTTCCGTGATATCGCGGACAAAGTTGGCGCTTACTTATTCGTAGATATGGCTCACGTAGCTGGTCTAGTTGCTGCTGGTGTTTACCCAAGCCCAGTACAAATTGCTGACGTAACTACAACGACTACACATAAAACACTTCGTGGTCCACGTTCTGGTTTAATTCTTGCGAAAGCAAATGAAGAAATCGAGAAAAAATTACAATCAGCTGTATTCCCAGGTAATCAAGGTGGTCCTTTAGTTCACGCTGTAGCGGCTAAAGCGATCTGCTTCAAAGAAGCAATGGCGCCTGAATATAAAGCTTACCAACAACAAGTTGTTAAGAATGCGCAAGCAATGGCTGAAGTTCTAATCGAACGTGGTTATGATGTTGTTTCTGGCGGTACTAAGAACCATTTGTTCTTATTATCTTTAATTAAACAAGACATTACTGGTAAAGATGCCGATGCTTGGTTAGGTGCTGCTCACATTACTGTGAACAAAAACTCAGTACCAAACGATCCACGTTCTCCATTCGTGACTTCTGGTATCCGTATCGGTACTCCTGCTGTAACAACACGTGGTTTTGGTGAAGCTGAAGTACGTGACCTTGCAGGCTGGATCGCTGACGTTCTAGACAGCAAAGGTGACGAAGCTGTGATTGCTGCAGTGAAAGAAAAAGTTGCTGCTGTTTGCGCTAAATTCCCAGTTTACGCAAAATAAGTCTGACTTGAGAAAGCCCCCTCAAGGGGGCTTTTTTTATGTCATTAGAAAAATTCAAAAGTTATCTAAACATTTATATTTCTGTTATAACGGAATAAGAGATAACAAAAAATTTGCCCATCGCTATAGATCTGTTGGCAAGGTCGCAAAGGAACTTTATATGAAAAAACCCAATATTATTCTTTCAGAACAAGATTTACATCGCTTAGAAACCATGTTGGAGCATCAGTCTAAGTTGACGCCGACGATGGAGCATTTGGAAGATGAGATGGCGCGCGCTGAAGTGGTTGCTCCACAAGATGTCCCTGCCAATGTGGTGAGTATGAATGCCAAAGTTCTCATTAACATTGCACCTGCGACAGAAGCAACCGAAATTACACTGGTCTATCCACATGATTTTCGTGGCGATAAAGGTCAAGTCAATGTTTTGGCTCCAGTGGGCGCTGCCATTTTAGGTTTGGCTGAAGGGCAGGAAATAGAATGGCCGCAGCCTGATGGTCATACCATGAAAGTCAAAATCATTAAAGTGCTCTATCAACCTGAGCGTGAAGGGAATTATCTATAATTCCGCTGTGATATACAGATAAAATCCGCACACAAAGCCATCGATACCGATGGCTTTTTTATTTTTCGATATCGCATTTTTAGATATGAAATCGGCAAATGTTGTTAAGCAGATTTCATTACAACCATAGCAGTTTAACTTGAGAAAACTGTCAAAGAATTGACAGAGTCATGGGCACGAAGTCGGCACACTTTATTTCAACAACACCATCGTTGCTTAATAATTTGAAGAATAAGGTAGAGCCCTATGACACAATTAGAATCGAATCATTACAATCCAGACTATCAATATCAGCATATTGAAGTAAAACCTGTAACCGGTCGTATTGGTGCCGAAATTTCTGGCATTCAGTTGTCTGGAAATTTAGACAAAAGCGTGGTCGATGAACTTAATCATGCAATATTAAAATATAAAGTTGTATTTGTGCGTGGACAGCAAGATCTCACAGATTTAGAACAAGAAGCCTTTGCACGACTTTTAGGAAATCCGTTGAATCACCCAAGTGTGCCACTCAAAGATGGTACAGCACATACGTTGTCAATTGACTCACGTGGTGGGCGCGCAGATTCATGGCATACCGATATTACATTTTTACCCAATTATCCCAAAGCCACAATTTTAAGAAATGTAGTTGCACCTGAACATGGTGGCGATACGGTTTGGGCCAATACCGTGACCGCTTATGAAGATTTAAGTCCTGAGCTGCAAAAGTTGGCGGAACAATTACGCGCGGTGTATAGCAACAGTTATGACTATGCAACACCGAAAGGTCAGTACAATGAAGAAGGTCGCCACTTATTCCGTACAGCGGTAGAAGTAGAAACCGAGCATCCTTTGGTGCGTGTACATCCTGAAACAGGTGAAAAAAGTTTGGTTTTGGGTCACTTCTTTAAACGCTTCATTGGATATAGTCCGGCACAGTCACGACGCCTATTTGAACTGTTTCAAGAGCAAATCGTGCAATGGGAAAATATTGTGCGTTGGCGCTGGGCGGTTGGTGATGTTGCGATTTGGGACAATCGTGCGACGCAGCACCGTGCCATCAATGACTATGGCGATGAGCTACGTATCGCCTCACGTGTCACTATCGAGGGCGATGTGCCTGTCGATGTAAATGGTCAGCCGAGTACTGTACTGAAAAATATTCAAAACACCGACATTTCAAACTTGCGTTCTGAAGCAGGCCGTATTTATGAGAAAGCATCTTAAGTATTAGAGCGTCATTTAAAACAGCATAAAAACAGATAAATAATGCGAAAAACAATGATTTTACATTTTTCAGCACTTGCCTAAGATCAATGAGATCTTAGGCATTTTTTTATAGACGTGAGCGATCAAAAGAACACCACCCAACAGCATTTGTTGCAAATTTTGCGTAATGAAGACATCTTTCAGGGCTTTAGCGATCGGACTTTAGAACAGCTTGTGCAACAGGTGAAATATTCACGGTTTCATTCGCAGCAGCACATCTTAAAACAACAACAAATCGTGCAAGATATTTATATTTTGCTTTCAGGTACGCTACAAATTGGTTGGTTGCAAAATAATGGTGAATTGATTGTAAATGACTATATTCGTCGTCAGTCGGTATTTAATTTTGTCGCACTCTTACAACAAAAGCCTTTGAATTATGATTATTTTGCTGCGACACACGTCGAGGTGGCAATCATTTCTGGAACAATGTTTTTAGCGGTTTTACAGCATGATTCGCAGGCGCTTTGGAATGTCGTGCAATCTCTCAGTCGACGCATGTATTTGATGTTTGAGCATAATCGTTATTTGAGAACAGCAACGCTAGAGCAGCGTATCGCAAGACATTTGATTCGACTCTATGAACAATATGGCTGTCGGCAGGAAATTCCCCTGAAACTCAGTCAGCAGGAATTTGCAGAGTCTTTTAATATTTCACGCTAAACCTTGAATAAACATCTACAGCAATTTATTCAAACACAGGTGATCGCGTGGAATTATGGACAAATCGTGATCTTGGATCTTGGGCGTTTAAGGCAAATGAGTGAACTTGATGAATAACTAGATTTAAAATTTGACGAGAAGCCATTATCACAAATGGCTTCATTAACCTTATCTAGATTAGTGCTTACTGATTTTATCCAAATATCCCATCATAAAAGCAGAAAAAACAAAGGTTAAATGCATGATGATGTACCACATGATTTTGTCATTGGGGATGTTTTTCGCATCCATAAAAATACGCAATAAATGAATCGAAGAAATTGCCACGATTGATGCTGCAACTTTGAGTTTTAATGAATTGGCATCCATGGTGCCGAGCCAGTTCAAGCGATTGGTCGATTCATTAATTTTTAATTGCGAAACAAAGTTTTCATAGCCTGAAAACATCACCATTACAATCAGTCCGCCGACCATAGTCATATCGACCAAAGAGAGAATGACTAAAATCAGGTCAGCTTCTGAATATTCTAAAATATGCGGAAGGACATGAATGACTTCTTGGAAAAATTTAATCGCGAGCAGTAGCAGTGCAAAGGATAAACCAAAGTACACGGGAGCCAGAATCCAACGTGCTGCATACATTGTGTTATGGAAAAAACGTTCCATTTAAGCCTCTAAATTTATTGATCTAATATTTGCTTCTAAAGTATATAGATTAAATTTTACGATAATTTTGATAATAATTCATGTAGAGTCAGTTGTTTAATTTAAATCTAGATTGAATCTTTGGGTATCTTAAGCTTGAATTCATCTGTGTAGGTCATCATATCCATTCAAATGATGCTGTATGGCTGCTTTGGCGGATCTATAGGCAACGGTTGAATTTGATGGCGAAATTTGACTGATGAAATAGATGTATTTTTTGCAAAATACTACAAGACTTTTATGGCAAAACTTGTAGTATAAAAATGATTTTATTGAGTTTAATTGGCTATGTCACAAATTGATGTATTGGTGCCGTTAAAGGATATTACGGTAGATCGGGCTGAAGTGCTTTCGATTAAGCGGAATGACCTTGTGCCATTACTGACCGATCAATATCGTCTAAATCATTATGCAGATCAATTAATTCAAGCACAGTCGGTGCTGCTAGACGGTGTTGACCCTCAATTGACGAAACAACTTAGTCAAACTATTGAACAGTTGATTCAAGCTCTAGCCAATTCAAAAAAATATTTAAAAACACGCAAATTTAATGCCTTGCAAAAATGGTTAGGCATCGATTTGGAATATGGTTCAGGACAAGTTGAATATTATAAAAATCTAGATCAATTACTTGATCGGGCAAATCATCTGAGCCAAAAACTACAGTTAGAAATTCAAAAGTCCCAAGCACGTTTTAATCAACTACAAGGCTTACGTGAGCAAATGGCACGCTATATCGTCGCGGCTGAAGAGTTTTTGGTGGAATACCCGCAGTTTGTGAAAAATCAGCATCCACTTGACAACTTTGCAGAACGTTTATCGAAAAAGGTGAATACGTTGCAAACCTTACAAGCCAGTAATGATATTGCGATTACGCAAATGCAGCTTTCTCAGCAGCTTTCTTTTGAATTATTAGATCGATATAAGGAAGCTCAGCAGGTGTTGATTCCAGCATGGCAATATCATGTGAAACAAAGTCGTCAAAGTAACTCGACAAGTTCATTGGAAAAGCTTGATAATAGCCGTGAAAATTTGATTAAAACTTTAAAAAAATCATTAGAGAATTCCTCTAAGTCTTAGAAATATAAGGTGAGTTATGACCGATTTAGATGCCAAAAATTTACCCGTTGAAGTAAGCAAAGAATTGACTGAAGAAAAATTTCAGCAACTCAATTTGCAGGAAATTGGCTTACAAACTTCTGATTTTCACGAAGTCGAAGCTGCACGTAAGGAATTGGCAGATTTAAGTCATAATAGTGTTGCCGAATACGGTAAAAACATTGCCACCAAGACGTCGACCTATACCGATGAATTATTAAATTTGGTGCAAAATAAAGATCTAGATGCGACAGGTCAAAAGCTCAATCAGGTGGTACAAGTCGCACAGCAATTGAATACCACGAGCATTTTAAATAAATCTAAAAGCTCAGGATTTTTTGGTGGTTTACTGAGTAAATTTAAAGGTGCCAAGCAAAGTTTTGATCAGCACTTTAATACCACCAAAGAGCAAATTGATGCGTTGGTTAAAGAAATTGAAACTTCGCAAAATGGCTTAAAAACGCGTGTAAATACCTTAGATAAAATGTTTGAAGGCGTGCAAGACGAATATAAACAATTAGGGGTGTATATCGCCGCAGGTAAGTTGAAAGAGCAAGAAATTCAACAGGAAATTGCAAGCTTAACCACTCAAGTTCAAGATCAAACCACTACGCAAAAAATCTATGACCTCAATCATTTGGCAAATAATCTTGAAAAACGTGTGAGTGATTTACAGATCTTGCAACAGTCTGCAATGCAGACCTTGCCGATGATTCGCATTATTCAATCCAACAATTTGATGTTGGTCGATAAGTTTTATGCAATTAAAAACATCACATTACCTGCATGGAAAAACCAAATTAGCTTAGCGATTTCATTGCAAGAACAAAAGAACAGCGTGCAATTGGCAAATAGCATTGATGATGCGACCAATGACCTATTAAAACGCAATGCAGATTTGTTGCATCAAAACTCTGTCGATACAGCGAAAGCCAATCAGCGTTCAGTGATTGATATCGAAACACTTGAACATGTGCAAAATACCCTCATTAAAACCGTTAATGATGTGATTCAAATTCAGAAAGAAGGTGTACAAAAGCGTGAAGAAGCGACGACACGTATTCGTGCCTTACAAAACAATTTGAATCATTTAGTGATTGAATCGAGTGGTTCAAACCCTTCTTCATAAACGGTGAGGGAGGTGAAAATATAATCTGAAGGAGTATGTCTTTGCCTCCCATTGATGAATATGCGCTAAATCCGCAGCAACTGGAAACAGGGCTTCAAACCATTAAGAAGCGTCAACGTAATTTAACGTTATTGACCTTAACCAGTGTTTCTGTGCTGATCGTTTCGGCTGTGATGTTGTTTATTCAGCATGATATGGTTTATAGCTTTTTTGGCCTAAGTTCTAGCGTACAGCAACTGCATATTCCCGTTAGTGCAGGTGATTTGACATATCAACTCGGTGAGTCTTCCGACTATTTTTTAAACTTTTTATCCTTTATTGGTTGGTTATTTCTCAAACTCATCGTTTCATTTATTGGCGCATTTTTCTTGGTTGGTTTTCTAAAAAAATTTCAATTTTTTAGAATTCGATTCCAATCTTTTGTATTGAAATTTGTCGGCTGGATTTTATCGTTTATTGTGCTTTGGTCAGGCTTAACTTATGTGCAATATGACCTTAATCATGATGACCGTGCAGCAGATCAAAAATTGGTACATTATGAAAAAAATATTCAGGAAAGCCAGCTGGCTTTCGAAATTGAAGATGCACAATTGGCAAAACCTGTGCAAGCCTATTTACTTGCACAAGCTGCTTTGATGCATAAGCCTGTAGATCGTGCGACAGCAATTCCTTTGGTGCAATCCTTAATCAATACCGAGCAACAAAATCCAGCAAAATTCCGTGAATACGGTTTTCAGCCTGAACAGCTCTGGGCGATGCAAAATCAGCTATTTGATAAAACCATGACACCGATGGCGCAAAGCGTGGAAAAACAAGTTCAGCAAGCCAATGTAGTAGAAGTTGTTGTACGTTGGGTGTTGATCACCGTGATGGTACTCACGCTGGTTTTGAGCTTAATTTTGTATCTGCTTTCTCAGCAGTTCAAATCACGGATTAATCGAATTGAGCAGGGACTTCATTAACAGGCCTATTCACTTTTTAGATCATGGCATTGCTCAGAATAAAAATCCCCATCAAATTGTATGGGGATTTTTGATATTGGGTAGATTAACTTGCGCGATGAAAAAGTTGTCGGAGTTCCTGTGTAGAAAAAGTCTGATCATTTACTTCGCCATCCACAAGGTAAAAAGGAATGGGGTGTTGTCCCTTTGATTTTACATACTTTGTAATTTCATGCTGACGGTCTGCAATATCTTTATGTTGAATTGAGCGCAGTACTTTTGAGCCATCTAAACCAATGCCTTCAATGATGCTTTTTAAAACGTGAATATCAGCAATATTTTGACCGTGTGCAAATAATGCATGGAATAGGGCTTGAGTCAGGGCATATTGATCCAGAATATTGTCCAAGGCCAATATAGCTTGATGAGCCAGTTGACTGTTTGGCATACGTTTCATGTACTCAATATTGACAATCACATCTTCGCTATAAGCGGCGAACTTCGTCATTTCGAGTTTTCGCTTTGCTGCACTCGCACCATACTTATTGGTTAAATACTGCAGCACATCTAAGCCTTGTTCAGGAATTTCTGGAACGCGTTGAATCGGTAATAGCTCTACACGGGTTGCTGTATGTTCATTCCAGTTTTGTTTTAACTTTTGAAATGCGACATAACTCATGGGATAAACAATATCAAAGACAAATTCAATTTTCATTATTCTGCTCACTATTGATTTTATACATGTAGATCGATGGCTGATTAATGCAAGGGATAGATTGCTGCTGTATCGATGGCTCTTTAAAGCAGTCGAATCACCTGATATTTCATTTGATTTAATGCCGACTTGCTGAAATGAAACTTAAAGCTTTATAAAGATTTTGTAATTGATCAGGTCGTGCGTATGTCTTGCATAGGCTTGGTGTAATTTCAATAAAAAAGAAAAAAATAAGGAATTTGTCACGATATATGTGTGCGAAATAAATCATTTTTATGTTAATATACGTCCATATGTTTATGATTTAGAAAGAAATTTAATCAATTGATTTGTAAAACCGATTAATTTTATAAAAACAAACCGTTTCACCTATTTAATGGTTTGTTCTATCATTCTCTCATCAAATAAATTTACTCCTCTGGAGACGTTAGCAATGTTAGATCAAAATACTTCTGCTCAATTAAAAACCTTACTTGAACGCCTTGAAGGCCCGATTGAAATCGTCGCGACTTTAAACGGCACGGACAAATCAGACAAAATTAAAGAATTGGTAACTGAAGTTGCTGCCTTATCTGATTTAGTGACTGCACGTTTTGACGGTAACAACAGCCGTGCGCCAAGTTTTGGTATTGCAAAAGCAGGTGAAACTCCACGCGTATTCTTCGCAGGTCTACCGATGGGCCACGAATTCACATCTTTGATTCTAGCTTTGCTACAAACTTCAGGTTATGCACCGAAAGTTTCTGACGAAGTACTGAACACTATCAAAGGTCTAGGTCTTAAAACTGACTTTGATGTGTTTGTATCTTTAAGCTGCCATAACTGTCCTGACGTGGTTCAAGCACTTAACTTGATCGCAATTTACAACCCGGGTACAACTGCAACCATGATTGATGGTGCATTCTTCCAAGACGAAGTGGAAGAACGCAAAATCATGGCTGTACCGATGGTCTTCCAAGACGGCAACCACATCGGTCAAGGTCGTATGACTTTGGAAGAAATCATTGCTAAATTAGACACCAACTCTGCTGCAAAAGATGCTGAAAAGCTAAATGCCAAAGAAGCATTTGATGTCCTTGTGATTGGTGGTGGCCCTGCGGGTAATACTTCTGCAATCTATGCAGCACGTAAAGGCATTAAAACCGGTATCGTGGCTGAACGCATGGGCGGTCAGGTCATGGATACCATGGACATCGAAAACTTCACGTCGATTCAAAAGACTCAAGGTCCTAAGTTTGCTGCTGAAATGGAAGCACATGTACGTGAGTACGGTGTGGACATCATGAACTTGCAACGTGTATCTGACATCAAAGGTGCAGATGAAACAGCCAATGGCTTGGTTGAAGTGACTTTAGAGAATGGTGCAAAACTTGAATCTAAAACAGTGATTCTTTCAACAGGTGCACGCTGGAGAGAAATGAATGTTCCAGGTGAGCAAGAATACCGTACACGTGGTGTTGCATACTGTCCACACTGTGACGGTCCATTGTTTAAAGGTAAACGTGTTGCAGTGATCGGTGGTGGTAACTCAGGTGTAGAAGCGGCGATTGACCTTGCAGGTATTGTGGAACATGTAACGCTAGTTGAGTTTGATACTAAGCTTCGTGCTGACCAAGTCCTTCAAGACAAGTTAAACAGCTTACCGAATACCACTGTAATCATGAATGCATTGTCTACAGAAGTGGTCGGTGATGGTTCACAAGTGACTGCATTGAACTACAAAGACCGTGCAACTGATGAAATCAAAACGATTGAATTGGCTGGTATCTTTGTACAAATCGGTTTGTTACCAAACACTGATTTCTTAAAAGAAACAGCAGTTGAACTTTCAAACCGTGGTGAGATCGTAATTAACGAACGTAACGAAACCAATGTGAAAGGTGTATTTGCCGCAGGTGACTGTACAACAGTACCGTACAAACAAATCATCATCGCAACAGGTGAAGGCGCGAAAGCATCATTGTCTGCTTTTGATTACATCATCCGCTCTGGTCAATAAAAGAAAGGCCAGTGTGTTTCGAGAAACACACTGGCCGCGCTGAATGTTGTCATTAGAATATTATTTTTCTTAATATTCTCGTTTTACAGGAACTTTGGATGCTAACACCGGAGTTCCTTTTTTTTTGTCTGCAAAATTAGGATTCAAAATGTCCCCACACATTTTGAACCCTATTCGTTGCCCAGCTATTTTTGTTTTACAACCTTATTTTTATACTTTCCCCAAGGTTGTTTCTCTATATAAAGTGGATTAAGCAAGTCTTACGCCAATCACACCATGCATTTAAGATTTAAATAAATTCAAGTCTTTAAACTTCTCCATTAACTGCTCATCTGTCTCCACATGTTCAGGATGAGGCACAATGCACTCAATCGGACAAACTGAAACACAAGTTTGGTGCTCATAGAAACCGACACATTCAGTACAACGTGCGACATCGATTTCATAAATCTTTGAGCCTTCATAAATGGCATCATTGGGACATTCAGGTAGACACATGTCACAATTGATGCATTTATCTGTAATCAACAAAGCCATAAAGTGAACTCAAGCCTGATAAGCTAAAGATGAAGCCGAAATATCCACTGTCGAATTGGGTAAGTTACGAATCAGTAAGGCATAGCGCATATCGACATCGGCAGGCGCAGGAATATCCACGATATGACCTGAACCTTTGGCATCCTCAATTAGATTACCTTTTTTATCTTTCATTTCAGTTAAAACGAAGGTGATGTTGCCTGAAGTGGTCATCAGTTCTAAAGAATCACCTACAACAAAACGGTTTTTCACTTCGATTTTAAGAGAATCACCATCGCGTTCTAAAACTTCACCTACAAACTGTTGATGATCGAAACGTGATGAGCCGGTTTCATAGTTTTGATATTCACTATGAACATGGCGGCGTAGAAAACCTTCGGTATAACCACGGTTCGCAAGACCTTCAAGCTGAGACATGAGAGCAGGGTCAAACGGTTTACCAGAAAGGGCATCATCGATGGCTTTACGATAAATTTGAGCGGTACGCGCACAGTAAAAGTAAGACTTGGTACGGCCTTCAATTTTTAAAGAATGAATGCCCATTTTGGTTAAACGGTCTACATGCTGTACAGCACGCAAGTCTTTCGAGTTCATGAAATAAGTGCCATGTTCATCTTCTTCAGCAGCAAACATGTCTTCTTCATTGCGTTGTAATAAAACCGGCTCGCCGAATTGGTGTTGTTCTAGGGCGTGTTGCTCATCGGCATTTTTATTATTGCAGCATGATGATTCTTCAATTTGTGTGACTGGAATAACATCACCAGTTTCATCTTCAACTGCATCGTGAATTTTATAATCCCAACGGCATGCATTGGTACATGCACCTTGGTTTGCATCACGTTTATTCATGTAGCCAGAAAGTAAGCAACGACCGGAGTAAGCCATACATAATGCACCATGTACGAAAACTTCAATTTCCATATCAGGTACATTGTGTTTAATTTCTTCAATTTCTTCGATTGATAATTCACGTGACAAAATGACACGTGTCAGTCCCATATTTTTCCAAAATTTAACTGTTGCCCAGTTCACCGCATTGGCTTGTACAGACAAATGAATGGACACTTCTGGAAAATGTTCACGCACCATCATGATTAGACCAGGGTCAGACATGATCAGTGCATCAGGATTCATGGCAACCACAGGTTCAAGGTCACGGATGAAATTTTTCAGTTTTGAGTTATGAGGTTGGATGTTTACCACCACATAAAACTTTTTACCTAAGGTATGAGCTTCTTCAATGCCAATTTTTAAATTGTCATGGTCGAAAGCATTATTGCGCACACGTAAGCTATATCGCGGCTGACCTGCATACACGGCATCTGCGCCATAAGCAAAAGCGTAGCGCATGTTTTTCAATGAGCCAGCAGGTGAGAGGAGTTCGGTTACGTGTTGAATCGTCATGTCAATAAAGGCATAAAAAATTTATGGCTTTATTGTAGTGATCTAAAAAAAGGATTCAACCAAGTATTTTAGTTGGGTTTTCAAGATATTCCGTTTTCCAAATGTTTTAAAATTTGGCAATCATTAATTTGACTGGTTTCATTACAACTGGCACGGAGCTTACTTAACTGTATTTTAAAATTTTCTAATTCTTTAATTTTTTCAGAAACTTGACGAATGTGATTATCAATTAATTCATTCACAGCATGACAGCTTTGCGTAGGGGATTGCTCAAGTTCAAGCAGGGTTTGAATCTCGGTGAGAGAAATATCGAGGTTTCGACAGCGCTTAATAAAAACCAAACGTTTGTACATTTCTTCATCATAATAGCGATAATTGTTGTCTGCGCGGAAGCTAGGTTTCAGCAGTTTTTTCTTTTCATAAAAGCGAATACTGTCAACGCTTACCCCAGATTTGGTGGACAATTCTTTAATCAAATAATGTTTTTGTACGTTCATGCTTGACCTTGGAGTGAGTCCATAGTTTTGAATAAGAATAATACATATCCATTGATTTTTAAATTGGAGCACATTTATGGCATGTACATGTAGTCATGAGCCAGCACCAAGCAAACCCAACAGTAAATTTCGTATCGCGCTTTGGATCGCCTTAATCATTAACGCCATGATGTTTTTGGTGGAACTGATTGGCGGGGCTTATGCACATTCTTCTGCGCTTTGGGCGGACTCGTTAGATTTCTTTGGTGATGCTGTTAATTATGGAGTTTCATTAGCCGTGCTAGGCGCCAGTTTATATTGGCGTGCAACAGTTGCCTTGGTGAAAGGTTTTGTCATGGCAGCGTTTGGGATCGTTGTGATTGCCAAAGTGCTCTATGCCTATGCAAATGGGATCGCACCTGAACCGATCACCATGGGGGTGATTGGTATCTTGGCTTTAGCCGCTAATGTCATCTGTGCATACGTCTTATATGCCTTCCGTGAAGGTGACTCCAATATGCAATCCGTTTGGCTATGTAGCCGTAATGATGCGATTGGTAACGTCGCGGTGATCTTGGCGGCTGTTGGGGTATTTGGTACAGGCAGTCTATGGCCAGATTTGATCGTGGCCGCAATCATGGCGATTTTAGGTTTAACGGGCGGTTATCAGGTGATTCGAAAAGCACTGCAAGAGCGTAAGCAAAAAGATATTCTGAGTACCCCTTGCTCTTAAATGCTTACTCTTAAATCCACCGTTAATGGCATTCATTTTATCCATGTTTTTAACGCAGATGAATAGACGTTAAATCGCTAGTTGAAATTAAAATAGCCGTCAGTTTTATACGAAATTTTCCTGACTGCTATATCGATAAATCTTCTGAAATCAGACGATATTTAATGGGATGCTGAGGTTTTATCTGCAGACTCCAATTAAGTTATGCTTTACAATAGCGCGCGAAAATCATGTTTAAAAATTAGGTTTTCTACCTTAAAAGCTTTATGTTTAGGCCCCATTGGTGCATCAGGTAAATTAAATGTCGAAAAAGCAAGACATCATTAACGTTGCGCTCCAACTCTTCAATTCTTATAGCTATAACTCGATTGGTATAGATCGAATTATTGGGGAATCGGGCGTTGCTAAAATGACGTTTTATAAATATTTCCCCTCTAAAGCCAAATTAATTGAAGAATGTCTCGTGATTCGAAATCTTAATTTACAGGAATCACTTGAAGCTGCTATTGCAGAATGTGATCCAGAAGACCATCTTTCGCATATTAAAACCATTTTTGCTTGGTACGATGCTTGGTTTCATACCGCAGATTTTAATGGTTGTATGTTTCAAAAAGCAGTAGAAGAAATATCTAAAGTTTATCCGTCTTCATTGCAACCTGCGATCGACTATAAAGAGTGGCTTAAATCAAAACTAAGTACTGCCTTGCAAAATCTGGGCATTCAGCAAACTGAACAACTTGCTGCATTTCTGAGTAGTATTTTGGATGGCATGACTATTCAAGCCCAAATTGACCCCAACCAAGTGCATTTAGCAGATTATTGGAAGCGAGTTGAAACCTTAATTCGTTTGGAATTGGCCGCTTAAAATTTGCTTGTAGGCATCTGGGTTTTAAATCTAGAGACGACATATTTGTATTGATTAACCATCAATTTTTTTCACATAACTTAAGATTCTAAGAAAATAAAAAGCGCGATTATTTGGGGTAATCGCGCTTTGCTGACAATTGTGCGTTCAAATCATTCACTTTGTTAGCTTATGTCAATGATTTGATTTTCGAACGTTTTATACGTTTTCTCTCATTTATATTTTTACCCTCTGAATGTTAAATTCATTCGGTTTTTGCAGCAAAATAGACAGACTTGTCTGTTTTTTTGAATTATAGAGGATCTTAGGTGAATTACAAGACAGGAAAGAAAGGTTTGTGTGTTTTTTAATCTAGCTTAAGTTTAAATTAATCCACTATTTTTAAAGATAATATTAAAAAATTGATCATTAAGCTCGATGTAAATTAGATGATAAAACTATTTTTACATTTATGTGAGTGACGCTACGTGTTGGATGCAAGTGCATGGTCTAAGACCATTTTTTGAATATTTTATATGCAATAAGTATTTAGTGCGTGGGTTCTCAGCTTTTTATTTTTAAGTGAATTTTTGAATCGTGGATTTTACATAACGAAACATCTTCTATGGTTTTAAGCATTAAGTTTATTGATGAATTTGACTAAACTAGCAGCAAAATTATTTCCATGATTACAATTTAGAATTTTTATTATGTTAGGCAAAATATTTGCTGTATTAGAACAATTGGGTCTATCCGCCCAAAAACGTGCCATTCATGTGCAATTTTCCAACCCTGCGTTGAATGATGAGCTTTTTATTCAACGTATTGATGGGGAGCATGTCTTAAACCAAGGCCTGCAAGCGACTTTGATTTGCCTATCTACTAATGCCCTTATTCCATTAAAACAATTTATTGGCGCACAAGTCGCCGTTGATCAAGTGACCGATCAGGGCGAACTCTTCCGTACCACGGGTATTATTACCGAAGCCACCCAAGGGCAGAGTGACGGTTCACTCACGCTGTATAAACTCACTTTAGAAGATGCAACATCGCTGTGGCATAAACGCAGGAACAGCCGTGTGTTTATGAACAAATCTGTTCGCGATGTCAGTGAAACTCTGTTTAAAGAATGGCAAAGCAAAAGTCCGCTTTTTGCTGCCAGTCTAACGCTAGATCTAAGCGGTTTAGGCCAAAACTATGATGTACGACCTTTCATCATGCAGTCGAATGAAAGCGATTATGACTTTTTAACGCGACTTTGGCGCAGTGAGGGTATCAACTGGCTCATCGATGAAGCGCAGCTGAAAGTGCCGCATTCCTCAGCGCCAATTGAAAAACAAAAACTCCGCCTGATTGATGACAATAGCCAGTATCAAGCACTCAGCCGTCGTAGTATTCGCTTTCATCGTTCTAGCGCCACTGAAAAACAAGACAGCATCACCAGCTTGATCGGTGAGCGTAGCATTCAACCGACTGCGGTCCATGTGCAGCGCTGGCAAGCCGATGGACTGAACCAAGAAGAAGGCGCAGGTTCAGTTCAAAGCAAACATCAGCATAGCCAAAGCCAAGACAATGCCAGCTTAAGTTTGGAGCAAGCATGGCATATCAGCCCTGCATGGATGCAAGATTTAAAAGGCGAAGACCAAGCTACCGCTTCATCCAATAGCCAAATTGAAAAATTGAATCAAAACCTAACGCGCTATCACGAGCTACAATCGAAAAAATTCAGTGCACAATCGACTGTGCGTGATACCCAAGTGGGTTATTGGTTTGAATTGAATGAACACCCAGAAATCGATCAACACAGTGGTGCAGACAAACAATTTTTAATCACAGAAAAGAAATTCTATAACCAAAATAACTTACCCAAAGATCTCACTGAACAGGTCAATCAACTGATTGAACAAAGCCAGTGGAATATTAAACCCATCCATGAACAGGCCGAGCGTCAGGCCAATCAGCTCACATTACAACGCCGCAATATTGCGACGGTTCCTGAATATAACCCACTCGAACACCGTCCAAGCACCCATCCGCAACGGGCTAAAGTTGTCGGGCCAAGTGGTGAAGAAATACATGTCGATGAATGGGGACGAATCAAAGTTCGTTTCTTATTTACCCGTGGAGATGACCACAGCCATGATGGCGGTGCAGGCAGTAATGACAATGATACGGATTCTGCATGGGTAGATGTACTGACTCCATGGGCAGGTGAAGGCTATGGTGCACGATTCTTACCGCGCATTAATGAAATCGTGGTCATCGATTTCTTTGACGGCAACATCGACCGCCCATTTGTGGTGGGGCGTATACATGAAGCACAGCGCAGCCCAACCCAATTTGATAGTAAAGGCAAACTGCCAGACACCAAAAAACTGGCTGGAATAAAAAGTAAGGAAGTCCAAGGTGAAGGCTTTGGACAACTGCGCTTTGATGACAGCACAGGACAAATATCAACACAATTACAAAGCACCCATGGTGCCACTCAGCTCAACCTAGGGAACCTCAGTCATCCCAAAGAAACCGCAGAAAGTGCAGGTCGAGGTGAAGGCTTTGAACTGAGAACCGACCAATGGGGTGCAGTGCGAGCAGGACAAGGACTCCTTTTCAGCACACACCCGCAACAACAAGCAGCAGCAATGCACCTCGACGCACAAGCTGCAAAAGAACAAATCGAAGCCAATTTAAACAACAGTAAAGCCTTAAGTGAAGTGGCGAAAAATCAACAAACTGACCCACTTGAAGTCTTGGATAACCTTAAAAACTTCCTTGGACAAATCGAAAAAGGCAGTAAAGAAAAAGCTGATGCCTTTAAACAAGCCTTAATGATTTTATCTGCACCAAACTCAATTGCTGTGAGTAGTCAGGAAGATATTCATCTTTCAGCGGATGGACAGATCAGCCAAAGTGCAGGCGATAGCATCAATCTCAGCAGTCAAAAATCCTTAATTGCCCATGCACAAAGCAAGATCAGTCTATTTGCAGCACAAGAAGGCTTACGTGCGTATGCAGGCAAAGGCAAAGTTGAAATCCAAGCCCAAGGAGATGGGGCGGACCTGATTGCACGAAAGGGTATTCAAATTATTTCCACGGAAGATAAAGTAGATATAAAAAGTCCAAAGGAAATTATTCTTACTGCTGGTGGGTCACAACTTAAAATTACCAGTACAGGAATATTTCCAACGACTGCGGCGAAGTTTGAAGTAAAGGCGGGACAGCACAAGTTTATGGGGGGGGCAGAAGTTGGAGTTAATATACAGGGACTACCTGCATATGAAATATATAATGAAAAATTCCAAATCCTTTTGCCGTCCGGTGAGCCTATGAAGTTTATTGACTATAAGGTTTCTACGAGTGATCAAGAATTTATTGCACAAGCGGATAATAAAGGTAAATCTAAACGTATTAATACGGAAGGTGAAGAAGGTTTAATATTAGATTTAAACTGGATGACTTTAGAAATAGATGAAAGCGAAGGAGAAGTAGAATAATGGGAGGTGATCTAGACTGGAAGAGCAATACCAATACAACTGAGAATAGTTGCAAAATAGCACAGTGTGATTGTTTGACTTTTTGGGAAGTATATCAGCAAGTAGCGATGCAGCGTCTTTCAAATTTAAAAGATGCTAAACAAAACTTATATAGACTTGAAGAAGGTTATGAAGCACGAGCAAGAAGAATAGCGGCAGCATACGCTAAAATTTTCTTAGAAAAAGAGATAAATGGTAATGTAAATTTAAAAGGTCGTTATTACTGGATGGGTTTGGGTGCATTTGCATCTAAAACAGTTGCTAATGTTTTTGATCATTGGGGAAGTCAGACAGGTTATTCTGCTCCTATTATTGTAGATACTATAAAAGAACCAATCGATCTTTTTGCTTTAGGGAATTTGTGGCTATTTATGGATATTGCCCCTTGGCATTATGCTTGGAGCACTTCATCAAAAACATTTGATAGTTGTAGAACCCAAAGAAATATTTCAAAATTTACTCATATAAAAAAAGAAGTCATGAATCTACCATGGTCAAGTTGTTTGCCAGAGATTAATTACTTAGGAAGTACAAAGCAAATCAAAAATGCTTTTGCTTTGTTGCCTGAAATAGAGGCTATTTTTTTACAAGCAAAATCTGAAAAGCAAAAATATACTAATGCTAAAACTCAATTATTTGCTCATTTAATGGCTATTGCAGTTCAGGAACAATTTAATATCTTGCAAACTGTTGTTTGGAATAAGGCTTCCGCGAAATGGGGGGCAGAGAAGCAAAGAAGCTGGTATATGGGCTGGGCAATGCCAGATGCAACCTTAGTTTTGTCAAGCGATTATGATGTGGATGAAGTTAAGAAGGGTTGGTTTGGTACTTATAGTGGTAGTCGGGCGAAACAGTTGAGTGAATTGCCTGAGGATGTCTATATTTCGCCTTTTAGTGATACAAAGGCAGAGGACTACGATAGTCGAATGATTTGGATTAACAAAGCAGCTGAAAAATATCATCGTTTAATGTTGGATGATAGAGGTCGAACCTTTCTACATCAGGAGTTAAAAAAAATAACGGGGTGGAGTCAGAGTAAAGCAGACTTTATCTTTGGAGTACATCCAAATAGTAATGAAGGGAAAAAATAATGATTTTTTTAATAAAAGTTTCAATATGAAAAATTATCTAAGTTTAATTTTTGGATTTTCGATATGTTGCCTATTATTGGCATGTACTCCAAATACGAAAAGTGAAGGAAATGAAATAATGCCACAACAAAGTGTTATTTTACATTTTGGACAGCAAGGTTTAAAAGATTTTGTTCAATATAGTAATGCGCCGATGGATCGCCAACCTGCGGGGATGAATTTTTTATCACTGGATTGGAGACCGCCCAAACTGGGACAGGTTAAAATTGTGACTGAACAAAGCAACTTTGAGATTGATAATGTTATTAGTGTAATGGGGACGCAAGTTGCGCGATTGGGCAATGATGGTGTTTTAATTATGGATGTGACCGCTAGTTTACATGCTAATGAATATACGACGAGTGAAGATGCATATAACGCTTATGTCAAACTGATGAAGCAAATGAATGAGAAAAACTGGAAACAGTACTATTTACCTTTTACTGAACGTATAGATAAACAAGATAATCTAAAATATATGAGTAAGCATATGGGGAAGGTTATTGATCCAAGCCATATTTTAAGTTTTAAAGAATGGCAAGAAATGTTGAATATGACCAATGATCACATGTTTTTTGATTTATATAATAGTAATATTAATTTAGGAATATCTCTTTCTAGAACTCATAAAGACGATGAAAAAGAACAATATGTTGTTAGATATGGTTTTGAGCACTTTAGATATAGTGGTTTCAATGCTATTTCTAACTCAGATGAAATGACAGCAGAACAGTTAAAACAAGCCTTTTTAGATGAAAGGAGAGACAATGAAAAAGATCGTAAATTTAAGGAACAAAAAATTAAACTGGAAGGCTATCATATTGATGACAGCTATGTAGACCCTGATGTTTGGCAATATATGAAATAGGATATTTGGTGGGCTTTGTTTCAGAAAGTTGTTTGTTAGGTTTCATTTAGCAATATAATTATGAGATGAATAATCCCATACCTAACCTCCACCATGTAGAGGATAGTCTAATCAAGTATAATTTATTTAATGTAATGAAGAGTTTGCCTGAAGCTGAAAGTATCGAATGGAATGTGGTGGGGTATCCCCCCTAAAAATGATTAATCATTCTGTTTAATAATGGTAGGCTAAAAATGCTTTCAAGTAGATTATTTATTTACCATCATAAAAAAACTCACGTCAATACTTTAAATAGGGAGATATTTTCCCTGATTTTGAAAGTGATTGGGGTGATGTGTACTGGCAGTTTTATGCCCTTCGGGGCTTGATAATATTGGATCTCTAAAAAAAGAAGTATTAATTAAAAGAATATTTTATGAGCACAGCACAAGTTTATTTAAATGATGAGGAAATAGAAGAATTAGTTCGAGATATTCCTCTTGATACATCAATAATTTATGGGGAAGAAAAAAAAGAGTTCGGAGTTTGCCCTTATATTACATTTTATATTGATCAAAAAAAAACAAATGCGCAAGAATTTTTGATAAAAGTAATTGATATTTATGAGAAATTTGAATTCGAAATAATTGATAAGCTATTTCATTTAAGATTTCGATGTGATACAGAAGTTTGGAAAAAGGCAATTTCATGGATTAGAAGTCGTGAAGAAATATCAGCTGAAATGGCAAAAATTTATAAAAAATATTTCATTTACTATTTAGGTGCAACATCTGCACAATCTCAAGATCAAAGTCCACGTTGGGCTTTAAGTGCAAAGATTAGAGACTCTATTGAGCGCTATTCTAGTCTAAAATTAACTTTTGGTGATCAATGGTATAGATCCAATAAAGATATTTGGTACTCATTTGTTCAAAAATGTCTAGAAATGCTTAACCCAATTCAAGCATATAGTGGATATGAAATTGGAAACACAAGTCAATTTGCATTTGTTTCTCCTGAATTTGAAACAGTTGAACGGACTTTCACGGATTATTTTTACGGGCTCGATATTGATCATCCTGGTATGGAGTTTTCTCATGAAAATATGTTTATTGCAGAAGATCGGGATGGTTTAGGTGGCGGTATTCGTACCCCAACATGGTGCTTTTTACTTTCTTCCTACTGGCTAGAGAAACTAGGCTTGAGTGAAGAACAAATTCGTGAAAAACTGGATGATCCACGAATTGAAATTACTAAAATTATAGACCTAGAAGATTCAACAAAATACAGCTTATGGATACGTTTGGGAGAGCTTTCACTTTATCCAGTTGAAGAAGGTGTTCCTGATTTATTGGTGATGGCAAATGAACTAATTAAACCGATACGTTGTGATAACTTAAAACTGACCACTTTAGATGCATGGTCAGATGATCCAAATCCACGTTTTGATGCCGTAAGTTCAAAGCAATGGATTGCACGATTTGATGAAGACAGCACTTGGCCTGAATTAAAACGAGTGGAAGTTGAAGTTCAAGAACAAGAAAGAATAGATATTGTTATTGCCGGTAGCCCATGTCCTCACGCAGGTTATTGGTATACTTTTGCTAAAGAAAACTCACGTCAATATTTCAAACAAGGTGATATATTCCCTGATTTTGAAAGTGATTGGGGTGATGTGTACTGGCAGTTTGATGGTGAAGAATAAATGGATGTCCTTAGACGCTTGTTCATTTAAGCATGCCACAGAAATTCCAATCCAAAGGTCTAAAAAACAGAAGAAAAGCTATAGTGGCAAGAAAAAGAAATACACCTTTAAAGTACAAGCCATCATTCATTATAAAACTCAGAGAATTCTGAGTTTATGCGCTGATCGAGGTTCAGTACATGATTTTGAGCTCTTTAAACGCAACTTTAATCAGAATCCTATAGGGGGCTTTTATCCTCGCAGATAAGGGTTATCAGAGAATTTATGTTGTATATGTGAATAGTCTGTTGCTATCAAAAGCTAAACGTCACTGTAAGTTAGATCCTGAACTTAAAATTTATAACCAAGAGATCAACAAAAGAAGAATTGGGATTGAGCACATATTTGGTTGCCTTAAAACCTTTAAAATTTTGGCTGAGCGTTATCGAAATAGAGATAAAAGACTGGGATTACGATTCAATTTAATTGCTGGGGTTTACAATATGGAGTTGGATAAAAAATGATTTATGCAAGAGGTCTAATATATTTTTAAATTCACATAATATTTATTTCTTTACAAATAAAAACATTTTGATAGAATTTAAATTAAGTATAAGTAATGTAAGTAATTTCTAAAAATAAACTGGATATTTTAGAGATTTTTAGCAGAGGGTGTAGTGAAAATAATTAAATTTTTAGTCGTAGGTGCTGTGTTGTTAATTACTGGGTGTAGCTCGAAAGTTGTGACCTATGATGCAACTGGTCAGGTGATTGGATCATGTAAAGCAACACGTGGTTTACTTTCGACTGCCAGTGCCCATTGTGGTGGCTCAGGCAATGCGATTGGTGTGAATTACAATACAGTGGATGCCAAGACTGGACTATTACCAGTACCACCAAGTCAAAATCAGATTAATTTAGCACCGTAAATAATAGAGGGGAAATATTGTGAAATTATCAGCACTTATTGCATTAGTAGCAACGGTTGTACTGACGGGTTGTGCATCGACGGTTACTACATTTGACTCACATGGTCGTATGATCGGTTCATGTAAGGCGGAAAGAGGTTTTATTATTGGGGGGGGCGCAGGTTGTTCAGGTTCTGCAAACCAAGAAGGCCGTGGACGTTAATTTTTTCGTGATGATAGCAATAAAAAACCGAGCTAAATAGCTCGGTTTTTTGATCCAATATTATTGGAAATAATAAGAAATCTTATTTTTCAACGAATGCACGTTCGATCACGTAGTCGCCTAGAACTCCCATCTTAGGAGATTCTTTCAGGCCGTGCTGGTCAAGTAGTGCAGCAACGTCGTCTAGGAATGCAGGTGAACCGCAAAGCATTGCGCGGTCAGTTTCAGGGTTGAAACGAGGAAGACCAATTTTTTCGAAAAGTTGACCAGATTCAATGGCAGTAGTTACACGGCCCTGAGTATGGAATTCTTCACGAGTTACCGTAGGGTAGTAAACCAATTTTTCTTTCGCGCCTAATTCACCAAAGAATTCGTGGTTAGGAATTTCATCTAAGATTAAATCTTGATAAGCCAATTCCGAAATGAAACGTGTACCATGTACAACGATGATTTTTTCAAAACGTTCGTAAGTTTCAGGGTCACGAATTACAGAAAGGAACGGTGCAAGACCTGTACCTGAAGAAAGTAGGTATAAGTTTTTACCAGGGTTTAAGTCATCTAGAACTAAAGTACCTGTAGGTTTTTTAGACACTAAAATTTCATCGCCAACTTTTACTTTTTGTAAAATAGACGTTAAAGGACCATCTGGAACTTTAATAGAGAAAAACTCTAATTCTTCTTCATAGTTTGCGCTTGCAATAGAATAAGCGCGCATTAAAGGCTTACCATTTACTTCAAGGCCGATCATCACAAATTGACCGTTTTTAAAACGTAACGCAGTATCGCGAGTGGTTTTAAAAGAGAATAAAGTGTCATTCCAATGGTGGACGTGAGTAATCTTTTCGACGTTAAAAGCAGCCATTAAAGGTCTCAATAAAATTATCAAATTAGAACAGCTTACTATTCTAATCTAAAATCATTCTCGATAAACTGAATATATTTAATTGAACTTATCAGAAAAAGTGATTATGTCTGAGCTTAAAATGCCAATTATCGGGTATATGAAATCTCCCTACCGAGAAAAGTTTGGTATTCCACGTCAGCCAAATTTGGTGCAAGTCGAATCTTATATTGAAATGGTAGAACCTTATAACGATTTATTGGCTTTTGAGGGGATTGAAGATTTTAGTCATCTTTGGTTGATTTGGCAGTTTCATGAAAATAAAAATGTAGATTCGACAAAATTTCGTCCGCAAGTTCGTCCTCCGCGTTTAGGTGGTAATCAAAAAATCGGGGTATTTGCGACACGAAGTATGTATCGACCGTCACCTATGGGCTTGTCGGTTGTGCAGCTCAAAGCTGTAAAAAAAGTCGGTAAATCGGTACGAGTCTATGTGGTCGGTAGTGATTTGTTGGATGGAACACCAATTTTAGATATCAAACCCTATATTCAATATTCAGATGCAGTTATGGATGCGCACAGCGGTTATGCGCAGGATGAGCCAGAAAGAAAATCTGTGATTTGGTCAGAGCACGCTGAGCAACAAAAACAGGTATTTTTGAATAATGGCAATTTAACCGAACAATTAACAGCAGAACTGGAACAAGTATTGAGTTTAGATCCACGTCCTGCTTATCAGCATGATGATGAACGTGTGTATGGCATGTTATTTGGTGGATTGAATGTAAAATTTCAGGTCTGTGATCTACAAATTCTGATTATTGATATATCTCAATAAAAAAAGGAGCTTTTAGCTCCTTTTTTATTAAATGTGTAAATTATTTATTTGCCGCAAAACTTTGTTTGATCGCGTTAAGAGCAACATCGTTATACATGCTGCAAGAGTTCTCAGCTAATTGTTTAAACTCTAAAAATTGAGTTTTTTGAGTAGGATTAGTTGAAGTATTTATCCAATTATCAATAACCTTAATTAAATCCTGCATATTGTATTCCACTCCTTTAGGAGATAGGTAAGCGTCATAAAAACGATTTTTATATTGAGCTACGCCATATTCACTCTCATCATCAGCTACGGTATAGGCTACAGTATCTTTCATGATGTATTTTTTCGCAGTAATATTGATGTGTGCTGAATTAGCAGGAGACTTTCACTTGGGAGATTCTAGGCAGCTAACCGATAAAAGTCTTCTGCCATTTGATTTGGTGTCTTAAAATCCAAGCCTTTTTGAATTCTTCGCTGATTATAAAATAACTCTATATATTTTGTAATATCCGCTTTGGCTTCTTCCCTTGTTTTGTAGTTGCGATGATGGACTAGTTCATTTTTGAGTATGCCCCAGAAACTCTCTATCGGTGCATTATCAAAGCAGTCGCCTTTTTTGCTCATTGAACCCTGAAAATCAAATTTCTCAAGTAAGTTTCGATATTCATTACTGCAATATTGGCTGCCTCTATCTGAATGTACAATGAGATCTTTAGCAGGTTTCTGATTGCGAATAGCCATATTCAATGCATCACAAACAAGCTTGGCTGTCATGCGCTCATTTAAGCTATAGCCAACAACCTGTTTCGTGTAAAGATCTTTGACAGCTGCCAAGTACAACCAGCCCTCAGCCGTCCAAATGTAGGTAATGTCACTCGACCACGCAAGATTAGGCTTCGTCATTGAAAACTGTTGCTTGAGTAAATTGTCATAAATAGAACGGTTGTGATCACTGTTCGTGGTTCTTTTGAAACGCTTATGGCGCTTACAATACAACTGATTTGATTTTTTTATTTGGCGCACAGCATACGTACTTATTTTGATACCTTGCGCTTGTAAATGCTTGGTTAATCGAACATAGCCATAGCTTTGTTTGGTTTCTTCATGGGCTATTTTGACCAAAATTGTCTGCTGATTTCGCTGAATTGATCTTTTACTCATGCCTCGCTTTAGCCAATCATAAAAGCGAGAAACGGATACACGAAGTAATCGAGCCATTAAAATAATCGGAAATAAGTGGCTTTGCGATTTCATATAGGCGTACCTCACTGACTTTCTTTGGCAAAGTACGCTGCTGCCTTTTTTAAAAATTCACGTTCCATTTCAGCTGTTTTGAGCTGTTGTTTAAGCTTCTTATTTTCTTCGAGTAAGGCGTTTAGATCGGGCGAATACTGTTTTGTGCCTGCTAAAGTTCCAGCCTTTGCTTTGTTATTCCAGTTCGAAAGGGTTTGCATTGAAATGCCAAGTTGTCTAGCGGATTCCGATACATTACCTTGGTTCTCTTCAATGGCTTTTATGGCTTCAGCTTTAAATTCTGCGGTGTAAGTCTTCTGTTTCTTGCTCATGGTAAACTCCTAATGAGTATGTATAGTTTACCAAGTTAAACCCTCCTGTTTTTTAAGCACACATCATATCTGTACTAAGATCAACCCACCAGTCAGCTAAAAAACTTTGACTATCACTATCTGAGGAATCTGTTAAATCTAAATACTGTTCACTATTTGATACTTTATTTAATTGTAAACAGCGAGAACCAGCGGGAAACTTAATATTTGAAATAGCTGTTAAGTATTTGAGAGCATCGTTAGAAATATAGTTGCTTGAATCAGTAATATTATTTTTTATGATCCAATAATTATAGGCATCAACTTGAGATGCTAGGATTTCACCTTCAAGATTGAAGGACTTCATTGTTGTCGTAATTTTTAGACCTGATGAATTAATAGAGGAATGAGGACTTAGCGTCCACACATTATTTGCAATGGATATATTGCCATTCAGATAGCCATACGAACTGTGTAGAGATCCTTCATCATACAAGCCATTCGCTGTGACCATAAATGAATCGCTACTTTCTGAAGTATATAGTTTACCATTATCGATAGTTGCAGTATCACTTTCGTATGACAGCACATCACTTTCACTGTCGAGTTCAAAAGTTGACCACTGTTGGAAAGCAGCATTTGGTATCGTTGGATTTTCGCTGGAGTCATTATTAGAGGTTGAGCTTCCACCGCCACCGCCGCAGGCAGTTAAGCTAAGAATAGTCATGGTACAAATTGCTAATATTTTTATTTTCATCATAAATCTTCTTATATCGTTGTTATAAAGCCCTGAGAGGCAAATTTATTATAGCTTAAATTTATGAATGTTTTCATTAATAACAAAAATAGTATGCTTTCAGAAAATCTATGTGCAAAACACAAATGACACAAGCGTGCCTTTAGAATTTTTTGCTATAGTGGTTTTATGTTTGGGGAACATAGAACAATGACTTTTAATTTTGAAATTGACACTTCTTGGTGTTTAGACCTATTACAAAAAGATGGACGTATTACTGAACGGGACAAAATACTGATTCAAACCACGCACCGTCAGCGTGAGCAGTTGAAATGGCATCCTTTACAATGGATTGCCAATTTTAATTTAGTCGATCAGAGTCATCCACAGTCTACCTTAACATTGAATAGACTCTGTCAATGGTTGGCAGAAAAGTCAGGTGTACCGTTTTATATTATCGATCCTTTAAAAGCTGACGTGCCTGCTTTGACAGCCATTATGTCGCAAGAATTTGCAGTACGAAATCGCATTTTAGCGGTGGAATTACAAAATGAGCATGTGTTGATTGCAACGGATCAACCTTATAAAAATGAATGGATTGCAAATTTAGAAAGAACGGTATTACCACGCAAGATTCAGCGTGTATTGCTCAGTCCAGATCAACTACAGCGATATTTGGTTGAATATTACCAAGTGAGTCGTGCGGTCAGTAATTCTCAAAAATCATCGAGTTATGACCGTGAAAATAAAGGCGTTGAAGCGTTATTACAATTAGGTGATACACAAAATCCAGATGCTAATGATCAGCATATTGTGAAGCTTGTCGATTGGGTTTTACAGTTTGCCTTCGAACAAGGTGCAAGTGATATTCACCTCGAGCCGCGTAAAGATACAGGAAAGGTGCGTTTTCGTATCGATGGCGTATTGCATACCATCTACAACATGCCAGCAAATACGCTGACAGCAGTGGTTTCACGAATTAAGATCTTAGGTCGGATGAATGTGGCTGAAAAACGTAAGCCGCAAGATGGACGTTTAAAAACCCGTACACCCAAAGGCCAAGAAACAGAGCTACGTTTATCGACGTTGCCAACAGCCTTTGGTGAAAAGTTGGTTATGCGTATTTTTGACCCTGAAGTCTTGGTACGTAGTTTCCAACAACTCGGTTTTGAAGGGCGTCTGTTAGATGATTGGAAGGCCTTAACCAGTCATAGTCACGGTATTATTTTAGTGACCGGTCCGACGGGTTCGGGTAAAACCACCACGCTTTATTCATCACTCAAACAATTGGCAACCGAAGAAGTGAATGTCTGCACCATTGAAGACCCGATTGAGATGTTAGAGCCCAGTTTTAACCAAATGCAGGTGAATACAGGGATTGATCTGGGCTTTGCCGATGGTGTACGGGCTTTAATGCGTCAAGACCCTGACATTATCATGGTCGGGGAGATCCGAGATCATGATACGGCAAATATGGCGATCCAAGCTGCATTAACAGGTCATTTGGTGCTTTCAACTTTACATACCAATGATGCACCATCGAGTTTGACGCGATTACATGATCTGGGGATTCAGCCTTTTTTAACGGCAGCGACCATTTTAGGGGTTTTGGCACAACGTTTGGTTCGTCAACTCTGTCCACATTGTAAGCGTGAGACTTTTATCAATGAACAAGAGTGGAAACATTTGACCTTTGAATATGCGATACAAATGCCTGATTTTGTCTACGAGGCGGTGGGCTGTGATGAATGCCGTCAAACGGGTTATAAAGGCCGTGTGGGAATTTATGAATTTATGCCACTCAGTATTGAAACCAAGCAATTGATTGGTGCCAATGCAGATCTAACCCAACTAAGTACACAGGCACGTAAAGAGCATGTCGAGCCATTACGAATTGCAGGTGCGCGTAAAGTACTTGCAGGTGTGACGACTTTAGAAGAAGTTCTGCGTGTCGTACCGCTCAACTAATGGTTCGATCAAATAAATAAAAACGTCTTTGCAGCTTAAGATTCGACTCATCTTGCTTTGTTTAAATAGCGCTATCGAAATAGACAAAGTAAGAGAGATCGAAGATGAAAACATTCACTCAATTGGTATGTGGTTTAGCATTTGCAGGTGTGGCATCGGTTGCAGTCGCGAATACAGCAGTTAATCAAACAGCTGTTGCACCGATTAAAACCACATCAGTGAAACATGCCTTAGGCTTAAAAGATGATAGTAAAGTTCAATTGAAAGGTTATGTTGTGAAATCGATGGGCGATGAAAAATATCAGTTCCGCGATAGCACAGGCAGCATTACAGTGGATATTGATGATGAACTTTGGCAAGGCAAAGCGATTTCAGCTAAAACACCAGTAACGCTCATTGGTGAAATCGACATTGATTACAAACCGACGAAACGCGTTGAAGTTGATGTCGATCAAGTAAAATTTTAATTTAGCCTGTCATTCAATACAGTGCTGCACTATAAAAAACCACGGCTTGCTGTGGTTTTTTATGATTTGAGTAGATATGAGCAAAAGTTCGATACACTGAAGTCGGAACCATAGAAATAGGGTAGGTAAGATGCGAATTTTATTGGCAGAAGATGATGCATCCCAAGCCGACAGTATAAAAACATGGCTTGAAATGGATGGCTACAGTGTTGATTGGGTTGAGCGAGGCGATCACGCTATTTTGGCTTTAGAACAACATCAATATGATTGCATACTTTTAGATCGTGGCTTACCAAAAGTAACTGGTGATGAAATTTTAAAACGTATCGTACAGTTGCATCCGCTTACACCAGTTTTATTCATTACTGCTCGGGACAGTATTGCAGATCGTGTTGAAGGTTTAGATCTGGGAGCCCATGATTATTTGGTGAAACCCTTTAGCTTGGAAGAGTTGTCAGCAAGGGTGCGTGCCCAATTACGCTTGCATCATCAACAGCGTGATAATTCTCTGACTTTCGGGGATTTAAGTTTAGATGTACAAGCCAAAACGCTGCGTAAAAATGCGGAATTGATTACGCTGACATCGCGTGAATATCAAATTTTGCATAAGATGATGTTGAATCCTGAGCATATTATGACACGTAGCCAACTCGAAGAATCACTCTATGCATGGGGCGATGAAGTAGAAAGTAATGCGATCGAAGTTTTTATTTACCAATTGCGTAAGAAGATTGGCAGTGATTACATTAAAACCTTAAGAGGTTTGGGTTATCGCATGAATCTTCCGCAAAAAAGTTAAGTTTATGAGTGATAAAAAAAGCATTTCCTTACAGTCGCAACTGATTAAAACCTCACTGCTCAGTGCAATTTGGGCGGGAGCAATCTCTCTGTGTCTGATGTTGGGATTTGGTTTGTATCACATCATGAATGTACACGATGCCCTGATGGACGAAGTGGCAGATATGCTCACTGCTACTGATCTAACGCTGAAGCAAGACGAACAAATAGATGAACTGAGTGAAGAGTTTGATATGCAATATCAACTCATGCAAGGGTCGCAAGTCTTAACCACATCGGAACAACACACAGCATTTGAACATCAGCCCAATTTAAAACAAGGGTTGCATTATCAATGGGGAGAAGGCGCGCTTTGGCGTAGCTATGCACTTCAGGACGATGGATTAAGCGTACAAATCATTCAACCGATGAAAACACGGCTCAGAGAAACGCTGCAAAGCGTACTAGGCTATGCAGGGATTCTGTTGATAGTTTGGTTGATCCAATGGCTATTACTGCATATTTTGATTAAACGTCAATTGAAAGTTTTACAGCTATTTTCCAAACAAATCGCTGAAAAAAATGTAGATGACTTACAAGCCATCGTCTTACCTGAACCTGTATTGCAAGAACTAGAGCCGATCCAAACACAGCTGAATTTTTTATTAAGCCGATTAGATCAAGCCTTAGAGGCGGAACAGCGTTTTACCTCCGATGCCTCACATGAATTACGCTCACCATTGTCTGCGATTCAAATGCGACTTCAGGTATTAAAACGAAAATATCCCAACATTCAGCAGGATTTATTGAGCATACAGCACGATGTTAATCGAGGAACACGTGTGCTGGAAAATCTACTTATTCTGGCGCGGCTCGACCCGACGCAATCAGAGCAATTGGATAAAAAACAGAACGACTTAGAACAGCTGAGTTTACAAGTCATTGATGCTTTACAGCCGTTTATTGAAGAAAAACAGATCGAATTGAAGCTACAGACCCAGTCTGTACAGTTTGCTATGAACGCAGAGTTGATGTTTAGCTGTCTGCGAAACTTAGTCGATAACGCTATTCGTTATAGTCCTGAGCAAGGACAGGTCAAGATTGATTTAACGGTAACAGCACAGCAGGCGATTTGGACGATCGAGAATCAAGGTGCAGGACTGACAGCCGCAGAATTGCAACGCATTGGCGAGCGGTTTTACCGCGTATTGGGAACGAAGACGCAAGGTTCAGGTTTAGGTATTTCAATTGCCCAAAAAATTGCACAGTTACATCAAGGTCATTTAAGTGTGGATGCCTCTGAACTAGGCGGCTTAAAGGTACAACTCACTTTTCCAATCCGCTAAACACATGATTTGCCCTATGGAATTTGAGCGAAAGAGTATTGTGAGAGGAAGATGAGTGTTGCGATTTAAATTAAGTTTGAGTAGTTATAAAGCTTAATTTAACTAAGTACAAAACTTAAAAAGCAGTAAGCGAATGGCTTACTGCTTGTGTCCACGATTATTTTTATTGCGCTGATAATTATTATTTTTATCAGAAATTATTTGGTCAAAATAAGGCGATTATTTCGTGTTAAACGTAGTCGATATTCTTCACCTGCATGCATAATGCGAATTTCACGTCCTAAAGCAAAAAGGTTGTTTGAATGTAGCATTGGCAGTGAGTGGTGTGCTTCATTGCTACGAGTAAAAAGGCTAAATGGTGCGTTCATTCCGTCGACTCCGTGGTGTATTTCTGAATGATTTAAATGATAATCATTATCGAATAGGCCTGTCAACGGTAATTTTAGGATTTTATAAAAAAGATAAATTTGCTTACACTTGGATATCAATTGGAACAGAGTAGAGAACAGGGAACTATGTCGAAACCGCAAATCGATGTCGCCATTGCGATTTTATTGCATCAAGACAAAGTACTGGTGGGTTGGCGTGAAGCAAAACAACATCAGGGCAATAAACATGAGTTTCCGGGCGGTAAAGTCGAGCAGGGTGAAAGTCCTGAACAAGCGTGTCGTCGTGAAATTTTTGAAGAAGTTGGCATCGGTTTACATGACTGGCATGCTTTTGATTTTATTCAGCATGAATATGATGATGTTATTGTGAAATTACATTTATTTCATGCCACTGTCCCGCATGCATTGCTGAATGAAATCCAAAAGCCATGGGCCTGGTATTCACGTCAACAGCTCATGAGCTTGAATTTTCCAAAGGCCAATCAAGCTATTTTGCAACGTTTATATTGGCAGCAACAGATCAAAATCACCGCCGATCTACCAACATTTGAAACGCTTCAAGAGACGCTGTTGTATTATTGGCGAGTCGATGCCAGCGCAGAAAATGCAGAGGCATTAAATCAATTACCTACCGTGATTTTAAAGCAATTGATAATTAATGAAGATCTATGGTCATTACTCTCTACAGAGGTGCAAGCACATATTTCGGCTTTACATCTTAAGCAGCACCAATTGCTGAAAAAAAATAAAGGTGATTTACAGCTTGGGAAGCGCTATATCGCCGCTTGTCATGATCAAGTTTCTGCACTGCATGCGCAAAAAATTGGCTGTGATGCTATTCTTATGAGCCCAGTTCTGGCGACACAAAGTCATCCAGAGGCGCAAAGTATGGGATGGGCGCATTTTTCTGAGATTGCACGAAGCATAGAAATCCCTGTTTTTGCTTTAGGTGGGATGCGTCCTGAATTGCTACCTATTGCACAGCAGCATCATGCTTATGGGGTGGCAGGTATTCGCAGTTTTTAGAAACTAGAATGTGTATATTGAATTAAAGTCGTATTTGAAAGTTGTTATGTAAAATTCAGTGAAGGTTGGTTAGAAATAGACTTACTATTTGTAAGCTATTTACTGATGTTACGCCCGTAAAAATAATTACGCATTTTTAAAAATGATTTTTAAACCGATACGACGGAGTCTTAAATCTAGAGATTGAGTAAAGGGATTAGCCTTCGGCTGGAGGTACTCTTACGAAACGATGCTTCTCATTAGGCAAAATGAGAAGCGTGCTTCACAAGGAAACCATCTTGCGGTGCAATGCACCTCACTGACAAAACTCGTTCACTAGCGTCAATTTATCCAAAGTATCGCAAACATTTTTAAATAGATGTAGTCTTGTTTCAAACACTTGCGGATGACGTTACCGTGTATCGTACTTTTATTTAGATCAAATTATGCTTCTGATGTTACTGCGTAACATTATTTAATAATAACTATGAGAAATAAACTTACTTTTAGTATGTTTTGAATAAAAAAGCCTGATCTCAATTAAGATCAGGCTTTTTTATGGGTGCTTAAAGAGCTTTGATGGCTTGTTGGGCTTTTTGAATGGTGCTGCTTTTCTTTTGCATTTGACCAGCTTTTAAAACAACATTCCAAAGCTGTTGTTTCATTGGCTTGGTTTGAGCATAGCTTAATCCGCGCAGTGCCAACGATTCTGCATTCGCAGGTTGATTTTTTCGATTGGCGATCATTGCCAAATATAAAAAAGTTTCCGCAGATTGTGGTGCCAAACGCTGTGCTTGAGTTGCCGCACTTTCAGCTTCATTCCATTTTCCATTGGCATAAGCGGTTTGCGTAGTTTGCATCAATTTTTTGAATGCAGGTAAGTCGCGGCCATCATCAAACTTTTGAATTTGGGTTTTCTGCTCAGGAATAACGATACGTTGACGCTTAATTTCTGGATGGTCATATGGAGTAATAATGACCCCAGAAGGGTCATGGATATCTGCCTTTTTTTCAGGTGCAGCAGGCGGCTTTTGCTCAGGTTCGATCATGGTTTGGCAACCTGCCAAAATGATCGTCAAAACGCTCAGAATACTGAACGTTTTTAAAACTTTAATGTTGTGCAGTTTAATTTGAATACTCTCCACTTGAGATGATGCGAGGTTGATCAGATGAACCCTGATCATTATCGACATCACTTTCACGAATGTAGTCACCTAAACTATCATTTTGCTCCTGAGTTGGCTGCGTCTCTTCAGTATCAACTGTGTAAGGTTCTACTTCATATTGTGTCGAACCACATGCCGTAGCTTGATTTGGAATGGAGTTGCGCGAAAGAGGAATATACATCGCACCTGTACAATGCTGCGCAGATAAATTACCTGAATAACGGTCTAACCAATGCCACTGTACGCTGTCTGGTTGACGTAAATTAACTGGTTTTTGACGTAACTGCTTCATGACATTGGTCCAAACCGGAAGTGCTCCTGACGAACCAGTTAAGCCTGTAACTTTGTTGTTGTCTAAACCTAACCAAACCACACTTAAGTAATTACCTGAATAACCTGCAAACCATGAGTCACGCGTATCATTGGTTGTCCCTGATTTACCTGCAAGTTTAAGTGAAGCGGGTAATGATGCATAAGCAGAACGGCCTGTCCCTGAACTCATCACTTGTTGTAAACCGTAGTTCAAGATAAAGGCAGCATCAGGTGCAATAGTCGGTTGTACCGTTAAGCTATAACGATCTAATAAACGACCATTGGCATCGACCACTGAACGAATAGCTTTCACTGGATATTTGAAGCCACCGGTTGCAAAGTTGCCATAGACACTCATCACTTCCATCGGTGACATATCGATAGCACCGAGGTAAATCGAAGGGTAGTTTGGAATATTAGAAGTCACACCAAACTTTTTCAGATGGTTAATAAAAGTCGACATACCGAACTCTTGACCTAAGCGTACCGCAGAGAGGTTATAAGAGTTTGATAGGGCATCGACCATTGATACGACACCATGTGCACCACCACTATAGTTTTTCGGTGTCCAAGCTTTGCCATCACTTTGAATGCTGATCGGACTGTCTTCGATTTGACTCGCCCAGTTATAGCGGTTGGATTCTATCGCACTGAGGTAAATCACAGGTTTTAGCAATGAACCGACTTGACGTTTAGCATCCATTGTACGGTTAAAACCGGTAAAGTCCTGCGTTGAACCGACTGCTGAAACCAATTCACCATTTTCAGGATGAGACACCAATACCGCGCCTTGTAATTCTTTCAAACGTGCTGGATTGGCATTGCTTAAACGCGCCACAGATTCTTTAAATGCAGTTTGTACACGGGTTTGAGCAATAGGATCCATCGCGGTGAAAATACGCAGACCTTGATTGGTCAAATCGCTTTCTTGGTATTCAGTACGCAGTTGACGACGCACGATATCCATATAGTCTGGGAAGCGAGAAGGGCCCAATGTTGGTTTTGTAATGACATTCAATGGACGTGCTGACTCAGTTTCATATTGTTCCTGAGTTAAATAGCCCATCACCACCATATTGTTTAACACAATATTACGGCGTTTAATCGCACCTTCAGGGTTTTTCCACGGATTAAATAGGGTCGGGCCTTGAACTAGACCGACTAAATACGCCTGCTGAGCAATATTTAGTTCACGTAGGGGTAAACCAAAATAGAATTGTGAGGCTAAACCATAACCATTGATTGAATAATTACCGTTTTGACCTAAGTTCACTTCATTTAAATAAGCTTCAAGAATTTCATCTTTGTCATAGTGGAGTTCAATCAGCATCGCCATTAAGGCTTCATTGGCCTTACGCTTAATGGTTTTTTCAGGCGATAAATAGAAATTTTTCACCAATTGCTGAGTGAGGGTCGAACCACCTTGACGTTTACCACCAGTGACATTACTTACGATGGCACGTGCTGTACCACGAATGGAAATACCATGATGCTGATAGAAATTACGGTCTTCTGTAGCAATTAAAGCTTGGATTAAAGGCTTAGGCACTTTATCAAGTTTGATCAGCACACGGTCTTCATTGTGCTGAGGATAAATACCACCAATTAACATCGGCTCTAAGCGGGCAATACCACTGCTTGAAGGCTTGGTTGCACTCACTTCAGTGATTTGACCTTCACCAAAGGTCACTTTAAGGACTTGCTCAGGGTCGACACTATCACCAAAGTCAAAACCACGCGTATGGATATAGGTTACATTGCCAGAAGTAACGTAACTTCCCGTTTTCGCATAGCTGTCTTGAGCGTTATAGCCCAAAAGTTTCAGTTCTTGGTTGAGGTCTGCTTGGCTTACAGGCGCATTGGTGTAAATTTCTAAAGGACGAGCAAATACCTTAGCTGGAATATCCCAACGTTGACCTTCGAATTTATCCCGTACAATATTATCTAGACGAATAAGATAAATGCTGAACACGAGAAATCCGCCGATAATCAACAGCGAAAAAATCAGTGCAATTATGCCTATGCCACGTTCAGACTTCATAAATAGTGATAAAACCCTGAGAAATTTTGCTAATCATGCGAAGCTTTTCAGTATTTTGCAATATTTAAACTGTTATATGTATGCAAAATATTGGAAGCTACTTCACTAAAGTCGAAACTTTAAAGTTTTTTTAAATCATTTCTGTTAGTGATATGATACCAATGAGGCGAAGCGGAGCAAAAGCGCAGGTGCAAATTTCACATAAATCATTTCGAAACATTGGGTTGATTGGTCGTCCAGACAAATCATCAGTGATCGAAACCCTATGTTTGATCCACGATCATATTTTGAGTTTGGGATTACATCCTGTATTTGATACGCAAACAGCGCAGCTGGTTCCCTACAATAATACTCAGACGGTCAGCCGTAATTTATTGGGTGAAGTTGTCGATTTGGTGATCGTAGTCGGCGGTGATGGTTCATTGCTTCATGCCGCACGTGCCTTGGTGAAATACAATACCCCTGTGATTGGGGTGAACCGTGGTCGTTTGGGCTTCCTGACCGATATCAAACCGACAGAAGTGATTTTCAAGTTAGATCAAGTGCTCAAAGGTGAGTTTCAGCTAGACCGACGTTTCTTGTTGGAAATGGAAATTCGCTCGAAAGGCGAGTCGATTTATGATGCTGTGGCTTTAAATGATATTGTGCTGCACTCGGGTAAATCGGTACACATGATTGACTTTGAACTGAATATTGATGGGCAATATGTATACCGCCAACACAGTGATGGTTTAATTGTTTCGACGCCAACCGGCTCTACAGCTTATGCATTATCTGGTGGTGGTCCGATTGTCCACCCAAGTATGGATGCGATTGCCTTAGTGCCAATGCATCCACATACTTTGTCGTCACGGCCGATTGTCGTAGGTGGACAAAGCGAAATTAAAATTTTGATTCGTGAAAATCGTGTTCTACCAATGGTCAGTGCCGATGGTCAACACAGTGTATCATTGGGTGTAGGCGATAGTTTACATATCCGCAAACATCCATTTAAGCTCAACTTATTACATCCACCTGGTTATGACTTCTATATGGCATGTCGTACCAAGCTAGGCTGGAACCAAGATTTTGACTCATTAAAGCAGGATTAATTATGAATATTGAACAGATGCTTGCCGTACTCGATCCTGAAATTGTTGGTCGATTAAAAACGGCAATTGAAATTGGTAAATGGCCAAATGGTGTAGCGCTGACTCAAGAACAACGTCAAATTTGTATGCAAGCGGTTTATGCATGGGAAATTAAACATTTGCCAGAAGATGAGCGTAGTGGTTATATCGACCGCGGGACTAAAGAAGAAGATGAGCATTGCGACTCACATGTGGAAGAACCTGAGTTCAAGCCGATTCGTTTCGTTTAATCCTTTTTCTTTCTGATTGAAAAAGCCAGCTTAATGCTGGCTTTTTTATTAGCTGATGCATGCCTAAATTTGTTGCTTCATATCTGCTTATTTAAGCGTGACGATTTGCCCACATGGTTTTGGCAGTTTGCATTGCTTCATCAAAACTTACGACGGCACCCATGGTATACAGTGCGATTCCCATGGTTTCGGTGACCGCGATTTCACCATATTCATGTGTCTGGTGACCGTCCCAAACGGCTTTAAAAACGGCCAAATCAAGTTCTTCTTCGACTGGACTACGGTTGTCCGTCAGTTTAGGCAGTTCATGCTCATACATTTCACCATCCTTGATGCCACAAATTAAGGTTTTTGCATCAGGGTTACGTTCGAATTCACCACCTTCACCCTTAATGACAGCACTATTTTGATAACCCAATTGAAATGCCGCACGTTGGTGTGATCCACGATAGGCTGGATGGAAAATAGCTTGCATGGTGGCTTTGGCATTAAATGGATTTATCAGACGCGCAAGGGTGTGAATTGGGGAACGTAAACCCATCACATTGCGCAGTGAAATTAAATCACTGAGTATTGGTGAAATGACGTCGAGCGGAATATAAGCAAAATGACGTTGTATTAGTTGTTCTTCCACATCTGTGTCATTTTGGCAAATAGGAAAACCCAAATACTCTAATACTTGTTCTGTATAAAGGCGGTTAATGGTATGACCTGAAGCCCCATGCATCACGACATTGTAACCGTGTTTTGCCAGCGTTAATGCTGCTAATAAAAACCAAGGATAATGTTTGCGTTTACCTGCATAAGATGACCAATCTAAATCGACATCTAGCTTTTTAAACTTGAGTTGATCACGTGTGGCTTGGACAAAGCCAGTGAGTTCATCGACTGACTCTTCTTTTACACGCAATAACATCAAGAAAGCACCCAATTGAACGTCCAAAACCTCATCTTTTAAGATCATGTTGAATGCTTGGTAGGCTTCATCATAAGTAAGCGAACGTGCACCATTTTTGCCTTTACCCACGATACGGACAAATTGCGCAAATGGATGTTCAAAATCTTTGTAAATATTTCGTTTATTGTTCATGCAAATACTGGGCTTAAAATTAGGACTTAAGGATAGTTTACTTCTATAGTTGGTATTTTTCAGCCTAATAATGAGCGTAAAAAATGCAGTCTTTAGACTATAGTCTAATGATCTCGGTCTATTATTTAACCGAAATTAACATTTGTGGCAGAACAAGCCATTAAAAAACAGGTAAAATTTAACCTACTTTAGTATGCGTTTCATCTCCTGATCAATGTGCTGATTTTATATCAGGTCCTGATGTGATTATTTAATCACCATACATATTTCGTTTTTCTGTATTTGGCTAAGTCAAATAGCTTTGGTGCTCTTTTGTCGAAGACAAAGGGGTTTTGGGCTGTTTATTTTTTGAAAATAGACAAAAACTGAATATTTCTTTGAAGCAGAAATATATCGTGAAGTAATGTCATGGCTAAAAAACCAATTTATAAGTCACTATATTTTCAAGTGATCGTTGCCATTATTGCGGGTGTATTGGTGGGTCATTTCTCACCAAGTGGTACGCAAATTATCAATGGTACCGAGCAATACGTAAAAGGCTGGGGTGAATTGTTCTATCCACTAGGACAAGGTTTCATTAAGCTAATTAAAATGATTATTGCACCTGTGATCTTCTGTACCGTGGTAAGTGGTATTGCAGGCATGGAAAGCATGAAATCTGTGGGTAAGACAGGTGGGGTCGCTTTACTATACTTCGAAATCGTTTCGACCATCGCACTCATTATTGGTCTTGCAGTGATTAATATTGCAAAACCAGGTGTGGGCATGAACGTAGATCCAGCATCTTTAGATACTGCAGGTATTTCTAAATATGTTGAATCTGGTGCAGCACAATCTACACAAGAATTTTTTATGAATATCATCCCAAACACCGTTGTTGGTGCGTTTGCTGAGGGTGAAATTCTTCAAGTTCTATTATTTGCCTTATTATTTGGTTTTGCTTTGCATAAACTTGGTGATGCAGGTAAGCCTGTATTGAAGTTTATTGATCAAATTGCACATGTATTCTTTAACATTGTAAACATGATCATGAAGCTTGCACCAATTGGTGCTTTCGGTGCGATGGCTTATACCATTGGTAAATATGGTATTGGTAGTTTGGCGCAATTGGGTCAATTGATCATCTGCTTCTATATCACATGTTTGCTGTTTATTTTCATTATACTTGGCTCAATTGCACGTATTTGCGGTTTCAGTATTTTGAAAATGATTCGCATGATTCGCGAAGAGTTACTGATCGTACTGGGTACGTCTTCTTCTGAATCTGTACTGCCACGTATGTTGAAAAAACTCGAACTTGCTGGTGCAGAAAAATCTGTAGTGGGCCTTGTTATTCCAACAGGTTATTCATTTAACCTAGATGGTACGTCTATTTACCTGACCATGGCAGCAATCTTTATTGCACAAGCGACCAATACACCGCTTGATATTTCGCATCAGATCACATTGTTATTGGTTCTACTCATTTCATCTAAGGGTGCTGCGGGTGTGACGGGTTCAGGCTTTATTGTGATGGCTGCAACATTGTCTGCTGTGGGTCATATTCCTGTTGCAGGTTTGGCATTAATTCTTGGTATTGACCGTTTCATGTCAGAAGCACGTGCATTAACGAACCTTGTAGGTAACTCTTTGGCAACGATTGTGGTTGCGAAATGGGTGGGTCAATTAGACAAAGAAAAACTGGATTTTGCTTTGGCAAACCCTGAAGAAATTGACCGTCAGATGCAAGAAGAAGGCAATGCACATCACGCATAACGCTGATGCTGTGATGTAAAAGATGTAATTAAAAAGGAAGCTTCGGCTTCCTTTTTTTATGTAAGCCCAAAGCCAAATTTGAACGCTTTAGTTTTTAGGCATGACGGCTGTTCTAAACTGCAATAGGATGAAGCTCAACAAAACAACAAACTCAACCAAGGAAGAAACACATGCTGGCTTATGATGCAGACTTAGAATTATTTCGAGATAACTTTCGCCGTTTTATGGCAGAGCATGTCGCACCACATTATGAGCAATGGGAACGTGAAGGCATTATGCCGCGTTCAGTATGGAATGCTTTGGGTGAAAATGGCTTTTTATGTGTGGATGTGCCTGAAGAATATGGCGGCTATGGCGTCCCAACGCATTATTCACTGATGCTAGTCGAAGAATCTGCGCGAGCAGGTTTTAGTGCATTATCGACAGGTATTTCATGCCATTCTGAAATTGCAGCGCCTTATATTTTGCACATTGGTTCAGAAGAACAAAAACAATATTGGTTACCGAAAATGGTCACGGGTGAAGTTGTCGGTGCTATTGGTATGACAGAGCCGGGTGCAGGTTCGGACTTACAGTCTATGCGCAGTAGTGCAATTTTGCAGGGTGATTATTATCTTCTCAACGGTTCGAAAACCTTTATCTCAAATGGTCAACATGCAGACCTTGTGGTATTGGCTGCGAAAACCGATCCGCAAGCACGTGCCAAGGGCGTGTCATTACTTTTAGTCGATACACATTTGGATGGATTTAAGAAGGGCACTAACCTCGACAAAATTGGACTGCATGCGCAAGACACTTCTGAATTGTTTTATGACAATGTTAAAGTGCCAAAAGAGCAACTTTTGGGACAGGCTGGACAAGGCTTTGCTTACTTGATGCAAGAGTTACCGCGAGAACGTACCGCAATTGCTTCGACTGCAATTGGTGCGATTCGTGGTTCCATTGATGTGGCAACGCAGTATGTTAAAGAGCGACAAGCGTTCGGACAGGCGATCGGACAGTTCCAAAATACTCGTTTTGTCTTGGCACAGGCTAAGATTGACGAATTGGCTACAGCGGCATTTTATAATCAAAATGTTGAACTTTATATGCAAGGCAAACTTGATGTTGAAACTGCAGCAGCACTCAAGAGCTTTTCTACCGATATGCAAATGAAAGTGGCCCATAATCTACTTCAATTATTTGGTGGCTATGGTTATATGACCGAATATCCAATTTCACGTTTCTTTGTCGATGCACGTATTCAGCAAATCTACGGTGGCACCAATGAAATTATGAAAGAAATCGTGGCACGAAGTATTTTAGGTCGATAAAAAAATTATCAGGCTGAAAATTAAAATAGCGAAGTGACGACTTCGCTATTTTTTTGACGATGTATTTCTACAGATTTGCGTGTTTGAATTAGATTATGCGGTTGAGTGTAAGTGAATATATTGAAATCTATGATAATGACGGTTGCCCCAAAACTTGCAGACAGACTTCGATAAATTCAGGCGTATCTAAAGTACTGCGAGATGATATATACAGGTTATTATCATTCACGACCGATTGATCCGACACCATCACACCTGCGTTTAGTAAAGCAGATTTTAGCGTTTCAGATTGGGCGAAATGACGACCTTGTATGACACCAGCTTCTAATAACAACTGTGGACCATGGCAACTGCTCAAGATCGGCTTTTGGCTATCTGCAAAATTACGTACAAAATAGATAAAACGGTCATCTAAAGAGAGTTTCTCTGGGGAATAACCGCCGGGAATAAACAAGGCATCAAAATCATGCACAGAGGCATCGTCGATACTTTGGTCAATGGTGATCTGGGAACGGCGTTTAATACCGTAAACAATTTTTCCAACCTGATCTTCGATATTGATAATGCTGTGCCGAGCGGCTCGAAAGGCCTCCACAGGCTCAAGGTACTCAATATCTTCAAAATCGTAGGTCACTAACACTGCAATTTTCTTGTGCATACTTGTACCTATGGGTCTGTTATTTTTTTTCTGATATTTAGACTACAAAGCCATGATAAAAATTACCTGTGTCTTTTGTAATAAATGCGTCAATGACTGTAAACATTAGATGAAAGTGCCTATTAAGTCACTGAAAAAACGATCAATGACCAAGTGTTTATATAGATCATCTTTAAGTTTTAAATTATTTCTATGCCATGAAAACCAAGTTTAGAATTTTTTATTTTGCTACAGGTATTGAGAGCAAAATTTAAAACTGAAATGACCAATGAAATAAACTGATTGATGGGCTTATACAAGGGGATGGATCTGATGCAAATTTGGAGGAAAAGAGAAGGTCTATTTATTGTGCTGCTCAAGATGAATGATCAATAAAACCGTCAAAAGGTAAGATTTGCCTCAATTAAGGCTTTAGCTATCAGTTTGGCTGTTTTAGCTCTTAAGTTAAGCTGATGAAGCTTTAATCAACTGTATGTTTTTAAGGCTGAAACCATCAAAGTCGTATTGCGCAACATTTGAAAGCTAACTATTGTTATACTGTTTGCAAAATTTTTTTGAAGGGCGACATAACAATGATCAACGATGATCAAAACACTCCGACTTCTCTGGACTTAGCTCAAATTCGTGAAGATATCGACTCTGTTGATATGCAGATTCAACAACTTATCAACCGTCGTGCGAAACTAGCTGAAGCTGTGGCAAAAGCAAAATTTGCTGCAGAAGAGAATCCATTGTTTTATCGTCCTGAACGTGAGGCGCAAGTTTTACGTAAAGTTATGGATCGTAACGAAGGCCCATTGTCTGATGTGACTATGGCGCGTTTATTCCGTGAGATCATGTCGGCATGTTTAGCTCTTGAAGCACCGCAAAGTATTGCGTTTTTAGGTCCAGTCGGAACTTATACGCATTCGGCTGTTTTAAAACATTTCGGTCAAGACGCTGTTGTTCGCCCTCTTCCAACGATTGATGAAGTATTCCGCGAAGTAGAAGCAGGCAGTGCGCACTATGGTCTTGTGCCTGTAGAGAACTCATCTGAAGGTGTAGTGAACCACACCCTAGATTGCTTCAAATCTTCACATCTGAATGTTATTGGTGAAGTGGAGCTGCGTATTCATCACCAGTTCCTAGTGTCTGAAAACACACGTAAAGACAGCATTAAACAAATTTATGCTCATCAACAAACTTTGGCGCAATGCCGTGGTTGGTTAGATGCACATTATCCGGGTGTAGAACGTGTTGCACTCAGTTCAAATGCAGAAGCTGCACGCCGTATTCGCAATGAATGGCACTCAGCAGCAATTGCTTCTGAAGTCGCTGCGAACATTTACAACCTTGAAATTTTGCATAGCAATATTGAAGACAATCCTGAAAATACTACTCGTTTCTTGGTGATTGGTCGTGAGAAAGTGCCACAATCGGGCAATGATAAAACTTCATTGTTGATTTCTGCGCATGACCGTGCGGGGGCATTACTTGAAATTCTTGCACCGTTTGCCAAGCATAATATTAGCTTAACAAGTATCGAAACACGTCCTGCATTACCAGAAAAATGGGCTTATGTATTCTTTGTGGACTTGGAAGGTCATGTTGAGCAAGAAAACGTGAAAGCGGCAATTGAAGAAATTCGTCCGTTAGTAAAAGAAATTCGTGTATTGGGTTCATATCCGATTGCTGTTCTTTAAGATCACAACTGTGATCAATTCCATCAGGAGTTGATCACCTTCATCATTTGAAAAAACTGGAAGTGTAAAATGACGTTTGTCCCAGCCAATGAAGGCATTGCAAAGCTAAAGCCTTACCAACCAGGTAAACCAATTAGTGAACTTGAGCGTGAGTTGGGTATTACAGATATCGTAAAACTCGCATCAAATGAAAACCCATTGGGTTGTTCTGACAAAGTGAAAGAAGCTGTTGCTGCTGAACTTGCAGAAATTGGTCGATATCCGGATGGTGGCGGTTTTATTTTGAAAGACCAAGTTGAAAAACAATTTGGTATTGCACATGACCGCATTACGTTAGGTAATGGTTCAAACGATCTTCTAGAAATTTTCGCTCGTGCTTTTGTTTCAGAGAAAGACTCTGTGGTGTATAGCCAACACGCATTTGCTGTGTATGGTCTGGTGACACAAGCCATTAATGCTGAAGCGATTGAAGTGCCTGCAAAAGGTTTTTCACATGACCTAGATGCAATGGCTGCGGCAATTAAAGACAATACTAAATTGATTTTTATTGCTAACCCAAATAATCCAACAGGTACATGGTTTGAAGAAGCTGAATTTGAAGCGTTCATGCAAAAAGTACCTGCAAATGTGATCGTGGTTTTAGATGAAGCTTATGTGGAATATTTCCCAGAAAACTTCAACAGCTTGAAATTCTTAGATCAATACGCAAACTTAATTGTTAGCCGTACCATGTCAAAATGTTATGGCTTGGCTGCCTTACGTGTTGGTTTTGCCTTGGCTTCAGTTGAAGTGACGGATTTCCTCAATCGTATTCGTCAACCATTTAACGTAAACCATCTTGCGATGGTGGCTGCAGTTGCTGCACTTAAAGATGAAGCATTTATTGAAAAATCACGCGTAGTGAACAAAGCGGGTATGGCTCAACTTGAGTCAGGCTTTGATGCCTTAGGTTTAGCGTATGTGCCTTCACGTGCCAACTTCATTTTAGTAAATGTAAAAGCAGATCCTGCACAGACTTTCAATGCTTTATTAAAAGAAGGTGTGATTGTTCGTCCAGTTGGTATCCCTGAGCATTTACGTGTATCAATTGGGACTGAAGCTGAAAATGCTAAATTCTTAGCGGCATTGGCTAAAGTTTTGGGCTTAGAGGCTAAAGCTTAAGTTATGTCTGTGCCACTATTTGAAAAAGTTGCTTTTATTGGGCTTGGGCTGATTGGCTCAAGCCTAGCTCGTGTCATGATTGCTGAAGATTTGGCTAAGGAAATTGTAGCGTCTACGCGTTCACAAAAAACTTTAGAAGATGCAAAAGCTTTAGGGCTTATTCAGCAGGGTTATAGCGATCCTGCTGAAGCGGTCAAAGGTGCAGATCTCGTTGTCTTGGCTTTGCCTGTACGTGCGACACAAAAAGTCCTTGAAGCGATCAAGCCTTATCTATCCGAACAGACGATTATTACCGATGTTGGGAGTACCAAAGGCAATGTCGTTGATGCAGCGAAAGCCGTCTATGGTGAGCAATTACCTGCTGGTTTTGTACCGGGGCATCCGATTGCTGGGGCTGAACTAACAGGTGTGCATGCAGGTAAGGTAGATTTATTTGCTAATCACAAAGTGATTTTGACACCTTTACCAAGCAGTGCAGATTGGGCTGTAGAGAAACTAATTCAATTGTGGCAAGCTGCCAAAGCGGAAGTAATTTGCATGGATGTGGAAAAACACGATGAAGTGTTGGCCCATACCAGTCACCTTCCGCATTTGATGGCATTTAACTTGGTTGAGCAACTCGCGAACCGAGAAGACAATTTAGATATTTTCCGTTATGCCGCTGGCGGTTTTCGTGATTTCTCACGCATTGCTGCAAGCGACCCACATATGTGGCATGACATCTTTTTTGCCAATAAAAAGGCAATTTTAAATGCGGTAGATGGCTTTGAAAAACAATTGGCTATTCTTCGCAAACTGATTGAAGATGAAAATTCACAAGCGTTGATGGGACTGTTGGGGCATGCACAAGCGGCACGTCAACATTTCAATCACATGCTCGCAAAGAAACCACTGATGGAGAAAAATAAAGTGACGACACAGCAATTCAAAATTTTACCGGGTCCAAAGCAATTCCAAGGTAAATTTACTGTGCCAGGTGATAAATCTGTGTCACATCGCTCTATCATGTTTGGTGCTATTGCAGAAGGCACAACGCATGTCACGGGTTTCCTTGAAGGTGAAGATGCCTTGGCAACTCTCCAAGCATTCCGCGATATGGGGGTGAGTATTGAAGGTCCTAAAAACGGCGAAGTCACCATTCATGGTGTAGGTATGCATGGTTTAAAAGCTCCTGCAGGCGCTTTGTATATGGGTAACTCAGGCACTTCAATGCGTTTGCTTTCAGGCATGTTGTCGGCACAGAAGTTTGATTCGGTGATGACGGGTGATGCGTCATTATCAAAACGTCCAATGGAACGTATTGCAAAACCATTACGTGAAATGGGTGCGCAAATTCAAACCACAGGTGAGCGTGGTACGCCGCCCGTGTCTATTTCTGGAAGTCAAAACCTTAAAGGTATTCACTACGACTTACCTATGGCATCTGCACAAGTAAAATCTGGTATTTTGTTGGCAGGTCTTTGGGCGGAAGGTGAAACTGTTGTCACTGAGCCAGAACCGACACGTGACCATTCAGAGCGTATGCTTCGTGCATTTGGTTATGACGTGAAAACAGAAGGCAACCGCATTTCACTTCAAGGTGGCGGCAAGTTAGTCGGTACGGACATTCAAGTACCCTCTGATATTTCATCTGCAGCATTCTTTATGGTGGGTGCAGCGATTACTGAAGGTTCAGATGTCACACTTGAAGCGGTCGGCATTAATCCAACACGTACAGGTGTGATCGAAATTTTAAAACAGATGGGTGCTGACCTGACTGTTGAAAATGAACGTATCGCTGGCGGTGAGCCGATTGCCGATATTCGTATTCGTGGTTCACGTACACTCAAAGGCATTCATATGCCAGAAGATCAAGTGCCATTGGCGATTGATGAATTCCCAGCGTTATTTATTGCTGCTGCATGTGCAGAGGGTCAAACCATTTTGACTGGTGCAGCTGAACTTCGAGTGAAAGAGTCGGATCGTATTCAAGTGATGGCAGATGGCCTAAAAATTATGGGTATCGATTGTACGCCAACCGAGGACGGCATTATCATTGAAGGTCAAGGCAAAGCGGGTGAGTGGGGTGCAATCTTCACAGGTGGTCAAATCGAATCACATCATGACCACCGTATTGCAATGAGCTTCTCAATGGCAGGTTTACGTACTTCGGGTGAAATTAATATCGTGGGTACAGAAACTGTTGCGACCAGCTTCCCGACATTTACAGAGCTAGCGACTCAAGCCGGTTTAACGATTGCGGTAAGTGAATAAATAATTCACTAAATTTGTATATTTATTCAACAACAGCCAAGCAAATGCTTGGCTGTTTGGTTTTAATTGCTTATGCTAAAACCATACAACAAGAATGTCTTTGGATAGATACATGAGAAAACTACAATTCACCGCCCATAGCGATTCAAATCGAGTTGAAAGCAGTGCTGATACGCAAACTCAGGTTGCTGAATTATTGGCAAATAAATTAGAGCGTTATGGCTTTCAAACGTTATCGCAAAGTGGTGATCAGATTGCAGTCAGTGTCGATCAACATGAATTGCCACTTTCAGTGACATGTCAGGGGCAGGATGAATCCGGTCGTCTAGTCTGTGAAATTACCTCTTATCCAGATGAAGACCAAGATTGGTTAGATCGTATTACTGAGCAAAGTTTATTGAATCAATTGGCTCAAGCGGTCGAAAACAGTTTAAAAGAAGAAGACTCGTATAGTGAGTTTCAATGGAAACAAATGACGAAATGAACTGAAAAATTGAATTAAAAATCATCTATAAAAAAGCAGCATAGTGCTGCTTTTTTATTTTTTAACGGAATGTATCGAACAACGTTATAGACATTCAATATTGATAGGATTAATAGTTCGATTGCTTTTTTTCACATAGTCACACATTTTTTCTGACTCTTGTTCATTGAGTCCCCAAAACACGATCACACCACGTTGATCAGTCAATTTGCTATCGCTAAGGTAAATATAATGAGTGTCATGATATTTTTTATCGAGCATATCTTTATATTTTTGATCGGTAAAAGATGAACAAGACGAAATTTCAGCTTCTTTACACACCGAGTCACTTGAACAGCGTTGCTTAAAGGTTGAAATCATATTCATGGTGTCAGTGCTGTTGAGTTGGGCTTCACACACTTGGCTGTTGGGAAAGTCGTAGACCATTTTTAAGCTAAAATCACGACCATCGACATTCATCTTGTATGACGCAGTCAAATAGGCTTTGGGACCATCGTTCGCAGCAACCGTAGACGCTGGCAAATTTGTCGTTGTGGATGGGGGTGAATTAAAATAATAGACCAAAGCTGCAATGCTTAGACTTAAAATCACAGCAACAATAAATTTCATTTTTCCCTCTAAATTTTATCTTAATTTTTCTGGGTATTATTTCTGTAGTTGATTATTTAAACAAGTAAATAATTGGTTTTTAGATAAAAAATTGAGGCGTAATCAAAATTAAACGAGCATAGGCTTAAGTCATTACATGTTGAACGAATTGTGATCACTAATGCAAAAAAATGGATAACTCGACAAGCGAGTAGTTCAGTTTATCTGGAATATTGGGGGAATAGAGCGTTCGCTAGGCAAGAAAAATGAGCCAGTTAAGCTGACTCATTTTTTTTGTATTTTTTATACTAAAAAGCGTGAGATCGCGATACGAAGCTGTTTGAGATAACCTGTAAAGAAGTGGTTTGCACCTGGTAAAACCGTGATTAAATGGCGCTGTGGTTTGGCCCATTGAATCAAGTCAGATAACAGTGTGACATTATCTTCTTCACCATGAATAAATAAAATATCACCCTTAATATGTGGTGTCACATAGTGACGTACACCTGCAACTGTTGTGGTTGGTAGACCGCATAAAATAGTCTGTACAGGCTGTAATTCTACAGGCAAAAGGGCATAGCATTTAGTCATGACATTTGCACCGAAACTAAAACCGCCTGCATAAAATGGCAGGTTCGGATGTTGGTTGCGAGCAAATTCAATGACTTGCATAGTGTCTTTAGTTTCACCATTGCCTTCGTCATGTATTCCTGCACTTTGGCCAGAACCACGGAAACTTGGGCGATAAACAACATAGCCACGTTCTAAGAACATTTGCGCTAATAGCACAGGTACTTTGTGCTGTGGTGTGCCACCTTGCAATGGGTGAGGGTGTGTAACTACCGCGAATCCTTTCACTTCACCCTGTGGATAATCAACAAAAATTTCAAGCTGACCAACAGGCCCTTGAATGAACAGTTGTTCTGACATAATGACTAAAATGTGAAAGCGGGAGAGTCGCATAGTTTACAGATTATGTTTATCAAAAACACAGATTGGATTTGAAAATACTCTACTGTTATAGTTTGTTTAATTAAAAATTAATCAGGATGTTTATGCTCGCTTTAATTTCTCCAGCAAAAACTTTAGATTACGAAACCGCTTTACCGACTGAAAAATTCACTCAACCACGGCTATTAGATCATTCTGAAGAATTAATCTCAGTCGCACGTAAATTGTCGGCAAGTGAAATTTCAAGCTTGATGAGTGTCAGTGAGAAAATTGCGACTTTAAATGTTGAGCGCTTCCGAGATTGGCAGCCTGATTTTGATTTTGCCAATGCACGCCAAGCAATCTTTGCCTTTAAAGGTGATGTATATACCGGTTTAGATGCTTATAAACTTACAAACTCAGACCTTGAATATGCACAAACCCATTTGCGTATGCTCTCGGGTCTCTATGGTTTATTGCGTCCACTGGATTTAATGATGCCATATCGTTTAGAGATGGGGACCAAGCTGCAAAATCCACGTGGACATAACCTATACGAGTTTTGGGACAATACCATCACCAATCTCATCAATGACGATTTGGAAAAAGCCGGCTCTGAACTTTTGGTCAACATTGCTTCAGATGAATACTATAAATCGGTCAAAGAATCAAAAATCAAAGCCGAAATCATCAAGCCTGTTTTTCTCGATCAAAAGAACGGCAAATATAAAGTCATCAGCTTCTATGCCAAAAAAGCACGTGGCCTAATGGCGCGTTATTTGTTGGAAAATAAAATTGAACGTATTGAAGATATCAAGTCGTTCAATACCGATGGTTATTATTTCGATGCAGAGAGTAGCTTAAAGGGTGAATTGGTCTTTAAGCGAGATGAACAACAAGCCGCTTAATTTCGAAATTGAAAAGCTTAGACTGAAAAGAATATGTATAGCCGCTGCCTTGAAGTCAGCGGTTTTTTATCTTCTTCATTCGAGATTTAATGGTGGGGCTGTGAAATTGATGGTGCTTTAAATTTCGTATGTGAAATGATCTATGATTTGAAGCTTTTTGCGGAAAAGGATTCGAAAAATCATTCAGCGATTATCTTGTCTGTCAGTCTAAAATATATTACAAAGTTAACATTGATTGAACAAATAGCTTATTAAATGACTTAATAAGATATAAAATTGTGAAATACGTCACTTTTTTGTTTAAGTTTTTTGTTATTATAGCCAAATATTTAAACATGAATAAAATTTTGTTATGAAAAAAATACTGATACCAATTTTTATACTCAGCATTGTGTTCTTAGGGTTTAGTGTTTATAAAAATGCAGAGTTAAAGCGACAGCAAGAAATTAATCAGGTGTTCAATGATGATTTGAACGCATCACCTTATATGCGCTAAAAAAAATCAATCTTGCTGCTTTTGAATTGAGCTCAAGCATGATCTTGAAGAGTTCGTCTAAATATTGATATTTTATTTTTACATATAATAATTTGAAACTTTATAAATAAAACAATGTCTTAAATTTACTAAATTGAAAAGCGATGAAAATGTGGAAACATTAAAAAATCAATGTGTTATAATTTGCCGAAATTAATTTGATCAGTATTTATTGATATTAAATACGAATTAAATGACATAAATAGAGGAGCTGCATAGGTTTATGCAGCTTTTTTGTTTGCAAATTTCAACATTTGTACTGTGTTGTATGCTGTTGAAAATAGGATTTTTTAAAGTCTACAATCTGCCGAATTGGCATATTCGTTGCTTAGGCATACACAAAATTAATGATGAATACATCACATGATTAATTTTGTGGAATGCTTATATGCATAAAGTTTACTTCATAGGGGCTAGGTCATGACGACTCCTAATCCATCTTCCGAGAACATGCTTGAACGTCTGTTTAAACTGAGCGAAAACAAAACCAGTTTCAAAACAGAAGTCATTGCAGGTGTAACTACTTTTTTGACAATGTGTTACATCATTATTGTCAATCCAATGATTTTGTCCGAAACGGGTATGGATCATGGCGCTGTTTTTGTCGCAACCTGTTTAGCAGCAGCCATTGGCTGTTTGGTGATGGGTCTTGTTGCTAACTATCCAATTGCCTTAGCACCGGGTATGGGTTTAAACGCTTACTTTACCTATTCTGTATGTTTGGGTATGGGCGTGGAATGGCAAACTGCTTTAGCAGCTGTATTTGTCTCTGGCCTTGTTTTTATCGCTATCAGCATGTTCAAAATCCGTGAAGCGATTGTCAATGCGATTCCAATGTCGCTTAAACTGGCGATCGGTGGCGGTATTGGTTTATTCCTTGCGCTGGTTTCTTTGAAAAATGCCGGCATTATTGTTGATAACCCTGCAACATTGGTTAGTCTGGGTGATTTAAAACAGCCGTCTGTCTTGTTAGCTTTACTGGGCTTCTTGATGGTTGTGGTTATGCATCACTTTAAAGTACGTGGTGCAATCATCATCAGTATTTTGGTGATTACTGCAATTTCAACCCTGCTGGGCTTCAACGAATTTAAAGGTGTTGTAGGTGCTATTCCTTCAATCGCTCCAACATTCATGCAAATGAACTTCGAAGGTCTATTCACCGCAAGTTTGATTGGCGTGATCTTTGTATTCTTCTTGGTCGATTTATTTGATTCTACAGGTACATTGGTCGGTGTATCACACCGTGCAGGTTTATTAAAAGACGGTAAATTACCACGTTTGAAGAAAGCATTATTTGCTGACTCATCTGCAATTGTTGCGGGTGCGGCATTGGGTACGTCATCAACTACGCCTTATATTGAATCATCAGCAGGTGTTGCTGCCGGTGGTCGTACAGGTTTAACTGCAGTTGTAGTTGCTGTATTGTTTATTTTGGCATTGTTCTTAGCACCACTTGCTCAGTCAGTACCAGGTTTTGCAACTGCGCCAGCATTGTTGTTTGTTGGTGTGTTGATGATTCAAGGTATCGTTCATATTGAGTGGGATGACATTACTGAAGCAGTCCCAGCATTTTTAACAATTGTATTTATGCCGTTTACTTATTCAATTGCAGACGGTATTGCAATGGGCTTCATCAGCTATGCATTAGTTAAATTGCTTACAGGTAAAGCGAAAACTGTACCGTATATGGTCTGGATTATTGCTGCACTTTGGGCATTAAAATTTGCTGCATTTGGCGGTTAATACTGTCAAATAGCGAAAGGGTGTAAACTCAGTTTGCACCCTTTTTTATTTTTATGAGGATAAAAGATGGATCAACTTGAGCTGATTCGCGCTTTGCCAAAAGCAGAGCTACATGTGCATATTGAAGGGACATTTGAGCCTGAACTCATGTTTGCAATTGCCCAACGCAACAATATTGCAATTCCTTATCAGTCAGTCGAAGAATTAAAAGAAGCGTATAACTTCCATAATTTACAGTCTTTTTTAGACATTTATTATGCAGGTGCAAATGTACTGATTCATGAGCAAGATTTTTATGATTTGGCATGGGCATACTTTGAAAAATGTGCAGAAGATCATGTGGTTCATACCGAAATGTTCTTCGACCCACAAACCCATACAGACCGTGGCGTTGCTTTTGAAACTGTTTTGAATGGCTTACAACGCGCTTGTAATGATGCCAAAGTAAAACTGGGCATTAGCTCACATCTGATTATGTGTTTCTTACGTCATTTATCTGAAGATGCAGCATTTTCAACTCTAGAACAGGCTTTGCCATATAAAGATCAAATTATTGGTGTCGGTTTAGATTCGAGTGAAGTGGGGCATCCGCCATCAAAATTCGAACGTGTTTTTGCCAAAGCACGTGAAGCAGGTTTTCTTATCGTTGCGCATGCAGGGGAAGAAGGTCCAGCAGAATACGTATGGGAAGCCTTGGATCTACTGAAAGTAAATCGTGTTGACCATGGTGTACGTTCAGAAGAAGATCCAGCCTTAATGCAGCGTTTAATTGCAGAGAAAATGCCATTAACAGTTTGCCCGCTGAGTAATTTAAAACTTTGTGTGGTAAAAGATATGGCTGAGCATAATATTCGCCGACTATTGCAACAAGGTGTGCATGTGACCGTCAATTCAGATGATCCATCTTATTTTGGTGGCTATATGAATGATAACTTTATTGCGATCACCAAAGCGCTTGATCTAAGCAATGCAGAGTTAAAGCAACTGGCAATTAACTCTTTTGAAGCATCATTTATTTCAGATGCGGAAAAACAAACTTGGATTAAAAAGATTGAAGCGTTGAATTAATAATCAGCGTATAATCTCAGGCAGTGAATATTCACTGCCTTTTTTATGTTTAAATCATGCTTTTCTCTCATTCAAATCGCTCTATATTTGCCTCATCGATTACATTTTTAGCCGTAGTATTGATTTCATCGGCTGCTATTGCAGATAAATCAAGTTTAAGTCAGCGTATGCTAAAGCCCGTGATTGAATATCAATGCTCGCAAGAGTTAAATAGTTCTAAAATTTGGAAAGGTGCTGCGTTGTTTATGAGTGCTCAACAGAAAAAAGACAATCAAGCTGCGATTTGTCAGTGCGTGAGTGAGCATGCTATGGATGATATCGGTGCGAAAGATCTGATGACTGCTGCAGTGAATGAAACTGAAAAGAATAAACTGATTTCTAAAGCGGTTTTGAATAGTATGCGTGGCTGTGCTCAGCAAGTGCTGAATTAAAAGATGATGCTCACAATAAAAGCCACATAATGTGGCTTTTATTTTGTCTTTGTTAGGGTTTTGGTTGTCGTGTCATGCTTTTGAGCACATGGTCTTTATCAATAAAATGATGTTTCAGTGCTGCCAAAATATGACCGACTAAGAGCAAGCCTGCTGCCCAAGAAATCCAAATATGTAGCGGTTTCACGATGGCTAATAATTCAGGATTATCTTGGACCAAGCGTGGTATTTCAAACAAATACAGGACAGGGGCCGGGTGACCTGCGCTCCAACTAAATAAGCAACCTGTAATAGGTAAAGCCAGTAGTACAAAATACAGTGCTAAATGACCCAAATGTGCCAAAGTTTTCATGCCGGATGACATGCTGTCAGGTAATTCTGGTGCAGGGTGGGTATAGCGCCAAAAGATTCGTATCACCACCAAAAAAATAATCGTAGTCGCAATATTTTTATGGAGGGTAATGACTTGCCCTTTAAAGCTGCCATCGACGTCATAACTCAGAAAATTGCCACTATAAAAGCCAATTAACCATGCCACGATGAATATGATCGCCATCAGCCAATGTAAGACCTGAGCTGTTCGAGTGTAGTATTGTGTGTTATTGCTCATGTTGATTATTTAAGCGTCCAATCTTATGCAGATTCTAATACAGACCACAAAAATATGCGTCGTTTAAAATCGGGACACTGTGTTGTGAATATGCAACACAGGCTTTGATGATTAACTACACAACTACCGAATTTATTTTAAATAGTCATATCAGATGGTGTGTGATTTGGGGCACAATATGCGCGTTAATTAACAGAACAAAGGAAATATTCGTGAAAAAATTAGTTGCTGTTCTAGCGCCATTAGCGCTTGTACTTTCTGCATGTGCTGCGACTGGTACAACAGGTACAAGTACATCTACAGGTACAACTTCAGCAAACAGCTTGGCAATGATGGCTGTTAAAGTAGGTGTTCAAGCAAAATGCGTGACTGAGCTAAATAACAACAGCTACTGGAAAACAGGTTCAAAACTATTAACAGAAACTCAAAAATCTGAACTACAAACTGAAGTGTGTTCATGTGTAGGCGAGAAAGCGACAACTAGCGTGACTGCAACGGATTTGGTTGTAGCAGCAATGGATAAAACTTCACAAGCAAATCTTGCGGCTAAAATTGTGACAAATACTTTAAATGCTTGCGTGATCGAAACATTTAAAAAATGAGATTTAGAACAATCTATACGACCCAGACATTGGTATTGCTGAGTATTAGCAAATCCAAATTAAGGGTCGTATTTTATTTTGAGTGAGAGATATATGAAAATTGCTGGTGCAGATGAAGCGGGTCGCGGTCCATTGGTGGGTTCGGTTGTTGCGGCAGCTGTCATTTTAGATCCAAATAACCCGATTGAAGGTTTAAACGATTCTAAGAAACTCACTGAAAAAAAACGTGAAAAGTTATTTATTGAGATTCAAGAAAAAGCCTTGGCTTGGGCGATTGCTGAAAGTTCTGCACAAGAAATTGATGAGATCAATATTTTGCAGGCATCATTACTTGCAATGCGTCGTGCAGTGGAAAAACTCAATGTACAGCCAGAACACGTGCTGGTCGATGGTAATAAAGTCCCAGCTGGTTTAGCGATGAGCTGTGATGCTGTGGTAGGCGGAGATGCGATTCATCCAGAGATTTCGGCTGCGAGTATTTTGGCAAAAGTGACTCGAGACCATGAAATGGTTGAACTAGATGCAAAATATCCACAGTACGGTTTTGCGAAACACAAGGGCTATCCAACCAAAGCGCACTTCGAAGCGATTGCGCAGTATGGGGTAATTGATGAACATCGCCGCAGTTTTGGCCCAGTCCGTAAAGTTCTAGAAGGGCAGTAATAAAGCTTAGTTGAACGTCTATAGTAAAAGCATGTTCTAGATAAATTTAAAGCGGCCTAATGAGCCGCTTTATGATTTAAACAACTTAAATCTTAGCGATTATAGTTATTTTGGGAATAATCAGTTTCTTCAAAAGATGGCTGATATTCTTGATCAATGTTTTGGAGATGTTCGTGCATTGCGCGTTCATGTTGAATTCGTTGGTAAATTTCTTCACGATGAACAGATACTTCTTTTGGAGCATTCACGCCAATACGAACCTGATTACCTTTAACACCAAGTACAGTCACGCTAACTTGGTCTCCAATCATTAATGTTTCTCCGACACGACGAGTCAGAATCAGCATGTTTCTCTCCTTGCAAAATGCAAAACCTGCAAATGATCTGTTATGTAAAATTCATAACTTGTAAAAGCAAAAAATTTAGCAGTGCATCTGAAACAATCATTGTGACAGTCGCAAACTGAGTAAATTTTAAAATCCTCAGGTTTAATATAACAGAGCCACTATAAAAAAAACTATAGTGGCTCTGAATTTTTACGATGTTTTTCAAAATCTGTCTAACAATGACAAATTTTGACACACAGCAAGGTTAATTAAGCACGTGCGCTTGATTCACCTGTTTCACGGTCTAGACCGAATGCAGTGTGTAGAGCACGTACAGCAAGCTCTAAGTATTTCTCATCAATAATCACTGAAATTTTGATTTCAGAAGTCGAAATCATCAAAATATTAATGCCTTCTTTTGCAAGAGCAGTAAACATTTTGCTTGCAACACCTGCGTGTGAGCGCATACCAACACCTACAATCGATACTTTTACGATGTCCGCGCGAGTTGCAACTTCACGTGCACCAATTTCTTGTGCAGTCGCTTCAAGAATGGCTTTCGCTTTTGATAATTCACTACGGTTAACTGTAAATGTGAAATCAGTTGTGCCGTCTTCTTCAACGTTTTGGATAATCATATCCACTTCAACATTGGCATCACCAATTGGTGAAAGGATGTTTGAAGCGATACCTGGTTTATCCGGTACACCAAGAATAGTTAATTTAGCTTCATCACGGTTGAACGCGATACCTGAGATGATTGGTTGTTCCATGTTGTCTTCCGCTTCAGTGGTGATTAGTGTCCCGACGTTTTGTTTAAAGTTTTCGTCGAATGCGCCATCATCGTCATTATCAAAACTTGATAATACGCGTAAAGGCACTTGGTATTTACCGGCAAATTCTACAGAGCGAATTTGAAGGACTTTAGAACCAAGTGATGCCATTTCAAGCATTTCTTCAAAAGAAATACGATCAACTTTTTTCGCTTTTGGAGCGACACGAGGGTCAGTGGTGTAAACACCATCAACGTCTGTGTAAATCTGACATTCATCAGCTTTAAGTGCAGCTGCCAAGGCAACACCCGAAGTGTCAGAACCACCACGACCTAGAGTCGTAGTGTTACCTTCGGCATCAAAGCCTTGGAAACCTGCCACTACAATGACACGTCCAGCGTCAAGGTTTGAAGTCAATACATCCGTATCAATCGCTTCAATACGCGCCTTGGTAAATGCGCTGTCGGTTTTAATACCGACTTGACGGCCTGTAAGTGATTTAGCTTCAACACCAATAGAGTTAAGTGCCATTGCTAACATAGAAATCGTTACCTGTTCACCCGTAGACACCATTTGGTCTAATTCGCGTGGATCAGGGGTTTCGGTAATGGCTTTCGCTAAAGCAAGTAGACGATTGGTTTCGCCACTCATTGCAGATACAACAACCACAACTTTGTGACCGTGATCATGCCAACGCTTTACACGACGAGCAACATTTAAAATGCGCTCTGGAGTACCCATTGAGGTACCGCCATATTTTTGAACGATTAATGCCATAACTATCCTTACCAAGTAAATAAGTCTAAAGACTTAAAGCACTTACACATATTTTAAGACCGCACTTCAGCGCGATTTTAATATACCACGTAGCTCATGAACTCCAAGGTAGGAGGAGTTCAAATAGATACTTTGTGTCTGCAGGGGATTCACATGAACCCAGCCTTTTAGACTCCATTTTCATCATTTAGCCAGAGGTTGAATATTGGTTTCAACATGATGATTGAGTTTGCGCTTTCACGCATCAACAGTGTTTAAGCAGGATCCAGCATTAAAAAACACACTGCTTAAACCTGTTGATTTGCTCAAAGGAGGTGAGTCACTTTGAGCTATAGGACTTTTGGTCTTATTTTGCAGCTAACCATGCAACGAGGTCAGTCATTACCGCTTCAAGTTTGTCGCTATAAGGCGCACCACCTTGAGCCATATCAGGTTTACCACCACCTTTACCGCCAAGTTCTTGACCAAGGTGTTTGATGATGTCACCTGCTTTTACAGCAGCAGTGTATTCTTTAGCAACCGAAGCAATGAGGCTCACTTTGTCGGCATCAACCGCTGCGATCACGATCACAGCATTGTCTAACTTAGATTTCACACCATCGTGCAAGTTGCGAAGTGATTTCGCATCTACACCTTGAACCGTGGTGATTAATGTTTTGCGGCCAGCAATCTCTTGAACTTGACTCAATAACTCAGCGGCTTGGAAGCTTGCCAATTTTTGGTTCAATTGTTCAATTTGTTTTTGCAAGCTAGATGCTGTGTGAGACAAAGCTTCAACTTTTTCTAAAGTTTGATCTTTTTGCGCTTTCAGCAAATCGTTGATTGCATGAATGTCACGATCTGCTTTTTGCGCAGCTTCAACAGCTTTAGTACCCGTAACGGCTTCAATACGACGTACGCCTGCAGCAACACCGCCTTCAGAAGTGATTTTGAATAGACCAATATCACCGGTGCGTTTTACATGAATACCGCCACAAAGTTCGATAGAGAAGTTTTTCTCATCTTTGGTTGTACCCATTGAAAGTACACGTACTTCGTCACCGTATTTCTCACCGAACAACATCATTGCGCCTTTTTCTTTGGCCGCCTCGATGTCTAAAAGTTCAGTTGAAACAGCAGTATTGGCAATCACTTCGGCATTGACAATGCGTTCAATTTCTTGAAGCTGTTCAAATGAAACAGGTTGGTCATTAGCAAAGTCAAAACGTAAAAGTTCGCTTGCAACCAATGAACCTTTTTGCTGTACGTGCGTACCTAAAACTTGGCGAAGTGCTGCATGTAATAGGTGAGTTGCAGAGTGGTTGCGTGAAGTTGCTTCACGGATATCCGCTTTAACAATCGCCTCAACTGCTTGAGCTGCTTTTAAGTTACCCATGGTCACGATGCCTTGGTGTACAAAAGCGCCGCCTGATTTTTTGGTGTCTTGAACTTCAAAAATACCAGTTTCGTTTTTGAAGATACCTGTATCGCCAACTTGACCGCCACTTTCTGCATAGAAAGGAGTTTGGTTTAGAACGATTAGTGCTTCGTCACCTTCAAAAACTTCATCAACTTGTTCGCCGTCTTTGTAGATTGCAACAATTTGACCTTGGCCTTGAGTTGCGTCATAGCCGTCAAATTGAGTCTCGCCTTCAACTTTCACAATTGAGTTGTAGTCGACAGCAAATTTACCAGCATCACGCGCACGTTGACGTTGAGCCGCCATTTCGACTTCGAAACCAGCTTCGTCAATGGTTAAATCACGTTCACGTGCAATGTCTGCTGTTAAGTCAGTCGGGAAGCCGTAAGTATCGTAAAGTTTAAATACAGTTTCGCCTGGAATCACTGAACCTTTAAGTTGAGCCAATTCGCCTTCAAGCAATTTCAAACCTTGCTCTAAAGTTTTTGCGAATTGTTCTTCTTCTTTCAAAAGTTGTGCTTCGATACGTGCTTGCTGTGCAGCAAGCTCAGGATAAGCAGCGCCCATCACGTTGATGAGTGGTTGCAACATTTTATGGAAGAATGAACCTGTTGCACCCAATTTGTTACCATGACGTACTGCACGACGGATAATACGGCGAAGTACATAGCCACGGCCTTCGTTAGACGGGTTAACACCGTCTGCAATCAAGAAGCAGCAAGAACGTGCATGGTCAGCCACAACTTTAAGTGAAGCAGGGTAGTCAACTGGTTTGTTTTCTGCTTGAGCTTTTGCTTCAAGTTCAGTGGTATCTAAACCAATGATTTCAGCAGCAGCTTTAAGTAGGTTTTGGAATAGGTCGATTTCGTAGTTTGAGTTTACATGCTGTAAAACTGCAGAAATACGCTCAAGGCCCATACCTGTATCTACAGAAGGTGCAGGAAGGGCATGCAGAACACCATCAGCGGTACGGTTGAACTGCATGAATACGTTGTTCCAAATTTCGATGAAACGATCGCCATCTTCTTCAGGAGTGCCCGGTAAGCCGCCCCAAATGTGGTCACCATGGTCAAAGAAGATTTCAGAACATGGACCACAAGGACCTGTATCGCCCATTGCCCAGAAGTTATCTGAAGCGTATTTTTCGCCTTTGTTGTCACCGATACGGATAATTCGTGAAGCGTCTAGACCAATTTCTTTGTTCCAGATATCAAATGCTTCGTCATCTGTATGGTAAACAGTGGCATAAAGTTTATCTTTTGGCAGACCTAACCATTTTTCGTTGGTTAAGAAATCCCAAGCAAATGTGATGGCATCACGTTTGAAGTAGTCACCAAATGAGAAGTTACCCAACATTTCAAAGAACGTGTGGTGACGTGCTGTATAACCAACGTTGTCTAAGTCGTTGTGTTTACCGCCGGCACGGACACATTTTTGTGAAGAAGTTGCACGAACGTAGTCACGTTTTTCAAGACCGAGGAAGCAGTCTTTGAACTGGTTCATACCAGCATTTGTGAACAATAGTGTTGGGTCGTTGGCAGGTACCAGAGAACTCGACGCGACACGTGTATGCCCTTGCGATTCAAAGTAGCTTAAAAAAGCTTCGCGAATTTCAGCTGATGTCATAAAACGAGTACTCACAACCAAGTCTCTCCTAATTTCGATTTGGTAATAGCATATCAAGCAAGTCTTACAAAATTTTAAAGCTGGCTTGAGATGCTGACATAAAATTTAAAAACGCTAAATTATAACGGAAAAAGGTGTAGTGACCAATGATTTTCGGCTATCTCTATGACTTTTTATATGTTTTAAATTTAGCACCTATATTTTTAGATTTTTAAACCTTTGGAACGCTGAAAGTATTTATTGATTAATCTTGTGAGCGCACTGTTGCTGCGTTTTATTTACTGATGTTGCGCAGTAACATCAGAAGCGCAATTTGATTCAAATAAAAGAACGATACGCGGTAACGTCATGCGCAAGTGTTTGAGATAGTGCTACTTTTAATCAAAAATGTTTTTGCGATATTTTTAATAATTTGACGCTAGTGAAAGAGTTTTGTCGGTGAGGTGCATTGCACGGCAAGTTGGTTTCCTTGCGAAGCACGCTTCTCATTTTGCCGAATGAGAAACAATGTTTCGTAAGAGTACCTCCAGCCGAAGGCTAATCCCTTTATCAATTCAAAAATGTAAGACTCCGTCGAATAAACTTAAAAAGCATTTTAAAAATGCTTAATTACTTTTTCGTGCATAACATCAGTTATTTATATGTCTTGAAAAGTTTTAAAAGTTCAAATTCAGCACGTTGATGAATGCTCTACATGAAGGTGCATTGCTTTTATATTTTTCAGTTCATTGGGAAAATTGCATGTTTGCATCCATTTTATTAAGAGTGATTGAACTTGATCTTGGTGCTGTACATTTTCAGTGAAGCTAATATTTGGATCTATACAGGCATTAACGCTTTATAAAAATATAGCCCAATAAGCATTAAACGAATAAATGATAACGTTTTCATGTTGAAATCCATTAACATATAGATGCTTTATTTTTGTTTTAAAACGAAGGATTGGTCATGCAGCGAGTGGCAATTAATGGATTTGGTCGAATTGGACGCAATGTATTACGCGCTTGGTTTGAAAATCCAAAGGAATTTCACTATGAAATTGTTGCCATAAATGATGTCGCTGATGTGGAAACCATGGTGCATTTGTTTAAATACGACACCACGCATGGTCGTTTTGCAGGCCAAGTCGACATTCTTGAACAAGATGGCGCTATTTTTCTAGAGATCTCTTGTGCCCAAGCACATCTCAAAGTGCAAGTTTTAAATGAAGCACAGCCGAGTCTTTTGCCTTGGCAGCAACTGAATGTCGATGTGGTACTCGAATGCACAGGTTTATTTAGATCGCGAGAGGCAGCTACACAGCATATTGGTGCAGGTGCCAAACGTGTGATTATTGGTGCAGCACCGTTTGACAGTGTTGATGCTGCGATCGTGTATGGTATTAATCATCGTGAAGTAAAAGCGACTGATCAAATTATTTCCAGTGTGTCTTGTACCACGCAGGCTTTGGTGCCCTTAGTCAAAATTATTGATGATGCCTTTGGTATAGACACCGCACTGATGACAGAAATTCATGCTGTGACTGCGGATCAGTCTGTATTGGATCATGCACATCGTGACTTACGTCGGGCGCGAGCTTCGGGTCAAAATATTATTCCAACGACGTCTTCTGCTCTAGGGGCATTGAAACGGGTCATGCCGAAAATGGAAGATCGAATCGATGGCTATTCGATTCGTGTACCGACGATCAATGTTGCTGCAATCGATTTAAGTTTTGTGTCCCAATCGCTTATCACCAAGCACGAGTTAAATGCAGTGTTAAGCAACGCTGCACGTTTTGATTATCATGAAATTATGTCAGTAACCGATGAACCTTTGGTATCAAGTGATTTTAATCATTCACCTTATTCATTGATTGTCGATTTGAATCAAACCATGGTGGTAGGAAAACAAGCAAAAGTTTTCGCATGGTATGACAATGAATGGGGTTATGCGAATCGCTTGCTCGATTTATGTGAAAGTTTTCATTCTCTATAAACATTCAAATTTATCCAATATAGAAAACATCTACTAGCTTGTAGATGTTTTTTTATTTTCTAAAATTAGATGAAAAATCATACTTAATGACCTACATTTGGCTCGAAAATATTGAAAAACTTTAAAAAATCTTCAAGCACAGCCGATTTATTGTTTAAGATGAAAGTCAAAGAAATATATAAAGAGTATTGAACATGATGTTGATGTTACTTTGGGGATTTATTTTATTATTGGCGCTGGCGGTTATATTTTTAATTTGGCTACAGTTTAATCGTGACGTATCGCAGTCTACCGCGCATGAAACCTTGCCACTTGAAGAAAAAGTGGTGCATCTAGAAGCCAACCTGAAAAAGACCTTGGAAATTATGCAAGACCTTGCAAAGAAAATGCATATCCAGCAAGAAGTTCTAGATCAGACCGCTCATAAATTACAACAAGTTGAATTGCAAAATGCAGAGTTGGTGAACCTTTTGGCAAAAGTGGTCAAGACTGATCAAAGTTAATCGAAAAATACAAAAGACTACCCATACCTCGATATTTACTGAATGCATGTGATCTCAAGGTATAGGTATTTTTTATCCAATAAGATGATTCCTAATATTCATCATCATTGGGTTTAAATCGTAGTTCTTTCGTTATTCAAAACATGATCGCGTATTACTTAGTTAAATCAAAATTTGTCTTAATACTGCTGCTGAAAGCATGCTAATCACAACGGTAGGCAATAACGAAAAACGTGATGCTGCAAATAGGGTAATGGCTATCGCAATCAGATCGGCAGGATTATCTTTGACAAAAATAGGGCGCAATCACTGATATCAAAACACAGCCGGGGACAACTTCCATAATTTGATGTTGTTTGTTGGTGAGGCTACGGTTTTTCAGTAACACATAACCCAAGATGCGGGTCAGGTAAGTGGTTAAGGCTATAAATAGAATCGCGATCAGGGTGCTAGTGTGGATCATGCATCATCTCCAATTAGGAAAAATGCAGAAGCAATACCCGTAACTGCGCCAATCGGAACATACCAGCCCGCTGGGAGATAAAAATACGCCAGAGATGCGGCAATCAAACTGACCAGCCATGGGCGCGCCGCTTTAAAGCCTTTCCACATACCACGCAGTAAAACAAGAAATACAGCAGGGAAGGCCATGTCAAAACCAAGTCGACTAATATCGCCAAGTATCGGTCCAATTATTGCCCCTAGCGTGGTAAAGCCAACCCACATCAAATATAGAGCACAGCATAAGCCTGCATAGAACATTAAACTAAAGGCGCGCTGAATTCCCAAAACATTAGATTTTTTTTGCGCATCAGCCAAACCCACAGCCCAACTTTCATCGCACATAAAAAATAAAGCGGTATAAACCGTACGATTCGGTAAATGTCGTAAATACGGGACAAGGCTCGCCCCCATTAATAGGTGCCGACTATTCACTAAAAACGTAATAAACATCAGCATGAGAATATTAGGGGGATTGGTCCAAACTTCCAAAATGGCAAATTCAGATCCACCGGCAAAGTTAAGGCCAGTCAAAAGCGGAACTTCTAAACTAGAAAATCCTTTATGTGTTGCCTGAGCACCCAAAACTAATGCAAAAGGAATAATGCCCAGCAGCATTGGAATAGATGTTTTTAGACCTCGTTTAAACTCAATAGAATGCTGTGAATGGGTGTGATTGAGTGTACTTTGTCTAAACATCAACATGACGTTTTCCATGAAGCGAGATCAAAAGCAATATTTTATGAATATCTAAGCAGCATTTGGCAGCTATTTTATGTAATATTGCTTTTATTGTGCAATGAAATTGCTAAAATAAAGATTATTGTGAAATTTAGTGCCTTTATTGATGGATCAGATAGATAAACGCATTTTGCAAGCATTACAGCAAAATGGAAAGCTACAAAATAATGAATTGGCCCAACTAGTTGGTTTATCACCTTCGCCGTGTTTGAGACGGGTCAAGCAACTAGAAGATGAAGGCTATATTGAGAAATATGTGGCTTTACTGAATCAGTCAAAATTGAATTTAAGTTTAACGGTATTTGCGCGGATTTGGCTAAAAGGTCAAGATGCAAAAACCGTGAATGATTTTGTCGCAGCGATTCAAACGATGCCTGAGGTGGTTGAATGTCAACTCATGGCAGGGGATTGTGACTTTTTCTTACGTATCGTCGTGGCAGATTTAGAAGCCTATCGAAAGTTTCAGATTCATCATTTAACGCAGATCGCCAGTGTGCAAAATGTAAAAACAGAGATACCGTTACAGGCCGTTAAACAAACTACAGCGCTTCCATTGGATTGATGTTCGTGTCTTAAATTAAGTTATTGAGCCTGATCATATTTATAACTTTGTTTAAAACTTCATCTCTAGAAAGTAGGATGCTTATTATTTTTTATCAAATGGTTAAAAAATAACGTTCACAGGATTTTAAAATATAAGCATAAACATATATTTAGTTGTGAAAATTAAAGCTGTTGATGAAGTAATGAATGCTGAAGCATCTTTTATGAAAAAGTCGTGTGCAAGCGTAAAACTATCGTGCTAAACTAGGAGAAATCGGGTGTGCTCCCGATTTTTTTATGCGGATTTGTTCCGCGCTGACAAGAATTTAGGTTTACAACATGCCCATTTCAGAGACATGGTTATTACCTGATGGTGTAGCTGATGTACTGCCAGAACAGGCGCAAGTGATTGAATCTTTGCGTCGTGAAGCATTAGATTTCCTCGCATCTCGAGGTTATCAGTTGGTGTACACGCCATTCATTGAATACATCGAATCTCTATCTTCTCTTTCAGAATCGAATCAAGATTTAGACTTAGCCACTTTTAAAGTGATCGATCAACTTTCAGGTCGTTTGCTTGGTGTGCGTGCCGATATGACACCACAAGTGGCTCGTATTGATGCGCATGTACATCCTGTCGAAGGTGTAGCTCGTTATTGCTACGCTGGTACAGTACTACATACTAAACCACAGGGTTTTAATACCACACGTGCACCTTTACAGTTAGGTGCAGAATTATTTGGTTCAGACAGCATTGATGCTGACGTTGAACTGATTGATGTCATGATCAACTTGCTTGCTAAAGCAGGTCATGCAGATGGTATCCATCTTGATTTAGGGCATGTCGGTTTATTCCGCAGCATGGTGAAACAAGCTGGCTTGAGCAAAGCAGTTGAACGTCAGTTATCTGACTTGTATCAACGTAAAGCTTTACCTGAACTTGCTGAATTCACACAAAAGCTTCCATTCGGTCAAGATTTTTATACCTTAGGTCGTTTTGCAAGTGATTTAGATGCGTTACAAGCAAATTTAAGTGCTGAAGTTTTAAATAACGAAGCATTTAAACTTGCATTTGATGCAGTGAAATCGACACAAGCCGCAATTCAGGTGCGTTGGCCAGAACTACATATTGGTATCGATGTTGTAGAACTTCGTTCATATCATTATCACACTGGTTTAATGTATGCCGTATATGCACCAAACCGTGCTGCGCCATTGGCTCAAGGCGGTCGCTATGACGGTATTGGTGAACACTTCGGTCGCGCGCGTCCAGCGACAGGTTTCTCTTGTGATCTATATGCATTAACTGCAGGTCAAGTTCAGAAAAGCCAAGTTTTGGTTGCACCAAACGGCATCGAAGCAGATTTATTAAAGGCAATTGAGGCAGCACGTACCGAAGGGTTCAGTGTGGTTCAATTGTTAGGTAATGATGATTTAAGCTCAGCACCGTATGCAACGCACCAGTTGGTGAATGCAAATGGCGAGTGGACAATCAAACAAATTTAATCTCGGATGTGCCTGCGGGCACACACGTTTTTTCCAATTTTAACAGCATGATGCAATGAGGCTATTATGGGCAAGAATGTTGTGGTACTTGGTACCCAATGGGGCGACGAAGGTAAAGGTAAGATCGTCGACCTGCTCACAGATCAAGCGGCTGCGGTAGTTCGCTATCAAGGCGGACACAACGCAGGTCATACACTTGTGGTTGGTGGTAAGAAAACTGTTTTACACCTCATTCCATCTGGTATTTTACGTGACAACGTATTGTGCTTAATTGGTAATGGTGTTGTTTTATCACCTGAAGCTTTAATCCACGAAATGGAAGTTTTAGAAAAAGAAGGCGTGCCTGTACGTGAACGTCTACGTATTTCTCCAAACTGTCCGTTGATCCTTCCACACCATATCGCCCTTGACCAAGCACGTGAGAAAAAACGTGGCAATGCGAAAATTGGTACAACAGGTCGTGGTATCGGTCCTGCATACGAAGACAAAGTGGCTCGTCGTGCAATCCGTGTTGCTGACTTGGTTCGTGGTGGTGCTCATCTTAAAGCTCAACTAGAAGAGCTTCTTGAATACCATAACTTCCAATTGACTCAATTCTTCGGTGTTGAAGCCGTTAAAGTTGAAGATGTAATCGCTCTATGTGACGAATGGCGTAAAGTCATCGAACCTATGGTGATGGACGTGACTGGCGAACTTCATGCTTACCGCAAAGCAGGCAAGAAAATCATGTTTGAAGGCGCGCAAGGTTCACTTCTTGACGTTGACCACGGGACATACCCGTATGTTACTTCTTCAAACACAACTGCTGGTGGCGTAAGCTCTGGTTCAGGTCTTGGTCCATTGCACCTTGACTATGTATTGGGTATCACTAAAGCGTACACAACTCGTGTAGGTGCTGGTCCGTTCCCAACTGAACTTGTTTATGATGCTGCTAACGATGTTGGTGATGCAATCGGTAAACACTTGGGTACTGTCGGTTCTGAATTTGGTGCGTCTACTGGCCGTCAACGTCGTTGTGGTTGGTTCGATGCTGAAATTCTACGTCGTTCAGTAGAAGTAAACTCACTTTCTGGTATTTGCTTAACTAAACTAGATGTTCTAGATGGTTTAGAAGAAGTGAAAATCTGTGTAGGTTACGAAGCAGCTGATTCTGGTTGTGTAGGTTCTTCTGATGCGCTTGCATTTGAAACTTTAAAACCAATCTACGAAACCATGCCAGGTTGGTCTGAGTCTACTTTCGGTGCGAAATCACTAGATCAATTGCCACAAAATGCAATTAACTACGTGAAACGTTTAGAGCAATTGATTGAATGTCCAATCGACATCATTTCAACTGGTCCAGACCGTGATGAAACAATCGTATTACGTCATCCATTCGACGCATAATGTGCTGTTGAATTAAGATGTCAAAAGCCTCGCGATAGCGGGGCTTTTTTTATAGGGCGAAGAATAAAAATTCAAAAAATGACAGGTATTATTAACTGATAAACGCAGTAACATCCGAAGTGCCATTTGATTCAAATAAAAGAATGATACGCGGTAAGGTCATCCGCAAGTGTTTGAGACAGGACAACTTTTAATTAAAAATGTTATTGCAATACTGTGAATAATTTGACACTAGTGAACGAGTTTTGTCGGTGAGGTGCATTGCACCGCAAGATGGTTTCCTTGCGAAGCACGCTTCTCATTTTACCTAATGAGAAACATTGTTTCATATGTGTACCTCCAGCCGAAGTCTAATCCCTGTATTTAAACCCAAGATGTAAGACTCCGTCGAATATACTTAAAAGTATTTAAAAAATGTGAAATTATTTTTACGGGGTAACATCAGATATTAAATTTAAATAATGGAAAAATAAAGATTTTGAAAAAAATAAGCATAAAAATATTGAGTCAGTCAATTTTTTGTATATATTTGACACTCTTTATAAATAACTAGAGATCATGATGAATTATAAAAAATCTTTGGCATGCTTTGCCGTAGCAGCTTCTTTATCAGGTTGTACCACGATTGCTGATCTTGCAGGTGCCGATTCTGCATCATTGAACTTACAGGCAACTCAGTCTTATAACGCAATGCTGAAAGATGCACAAAGCAAACAAGTTCTTGATACCAAATCTGCGACATATCAAAAAGTAAACCGTGTATTTTTGAAAATGAAACCATTTGCAGATCAGATGAATCAAACGGGTCAGGCTTTTGATTGGAAAGTTGCCGTAATCAAGTCTAAAGAAATCAATGCCTATGTTGCACCCGGCGGGAAAGTTGTTTTCTATACAGGAATCGTCGAAACCCTCAAACTCACGGATGATGAAGTCGCAGCAATCATGGGTCACGAAATGGTTCATGCTTTAGAAGAACATGCAAAAAATAAAATTGGCGCTTCAGCACTGACCAATCTTGCAGTGAGTATAGGTTCACAATACGTAGGTAATGCAGCAGGTGGCTATGGTGCAACCTTGCTTGACTTGGGGAGTCAATTTGGTGTGGGCTTGCCGTATTCACGTAATTTGGAAAGTCGCGCGGATAAAGGTGGCCTAGTGATGATGGCAAAGGCTGGATACAATCCAGAAGCGGCGATTTCATTGTGGAAAAAAATGAATGCGAATGATAACAGTGGCAACGACGCACTGAGCAAATTTATGTCTACACACCCAAGCAATAATGACCGTATTGCTGCTATGCAAAAAATGATGCCGGAAGCGCAGCAATATTATAAAAATGCGACACCATCGAGTGTACGTCGTTAATATCTGCGGTTTTCAAGACTAAAGTTGCATTTTAGTACGCTATACACTTTGTGGTGAGTTGCTAAAATGCAATTTAAATTAGGAAGAGAAGTGCAGGATGCAGAAGAATATTTCGACCACCATTTTTTATTCTTTATTATTTGCGATGGGGGGAGCACCCACTATTGCTATGATGATCATTCGTGCCCAAACTCAAGATCCACAATTAATTTATCAAGCCCTGATTGGGTTGTCGGTGATTATTGCCTGTATTCTTGTGCCCATAGTTTTGATACAAAATGCTGTCCTATTTTTTAAGCGAAAAAATGTGCAGTTAGAAGAAAAAATTAAGCCATTAATGCATGTGTATTTGGGCTTGAATGTGGTTTGTTTAATCTATTGGTTGGTTCTTCAATTTTCAGCTTAAAAAAATTACATAAATACTATTATAAGTCGCTATAACTTCGTTTTAAGCTCCAAACCATAAGAATATAATATCCGTAAATTCACTTATATTTTAATGGTCTGGAGTTTCCTTAATGAAAAAAATAATTCTAACGAGCCTGTGTATGGCCGGTGTAATGACGATTTCGGGCTGTGCGACAGTGGCAGATATGGCAGGAGCGGATACTGCTACATTGAACGCGCAAGCAACACAAAGTTATAACAAAATGGTGACAGATGCGCGTTCTAAAAATCAGCTCGATACCTCTTCGAGTACATATAAGCGCATTAATACTGTATTCCAAAAACTGCGTCCTTATGCAGACCAAATGAACCAAACGGGTCAAGCGTTCCAATGGCAATTGGCGGTTATGAAATCTGATCAAGTCAATGCCTTTGTAGCTCCAGGCGGTAAAGTTGTATTTTATACAGGTATTGTCAATAAACTGAATTTAACCGATGCAGAAATTGCAGCAGTTATGGGACATGAAATGGTCCATGCTCTTGAAGAGCATGCAAAAAGTAAATTGGGAGCGCAAGCCTTAACTGATCTTGCATTGAATATTGGTTTAAGTGCGGCAGGTAATAATGTCGGTCAATTGGGTACTGCGGCCGCGCAGTTGGGTAGTCAAATTGGTATAGGTCTGCCTTATTCACGTTCTCTGGAAAGCCGTGCTGACCAAGGTGGTTTAATGTTAATGGCACGTGCAGGTTATAACCCACAAGCGGCGATTACACTTTGGGAAAAAATGAACAAGCTTGAAGGTGCGGGAGGTTCATCATTCCTGTCTACGCATCCATCAAACTCACAACGTATTGAAGCGATGCGTAAAAATCTACCTGCAGCGCAGCAGATTTATAACCAACGTCGTTAATTCATAAGAATTAATTATCCGTTTAAAAAAGCAGGCCGTGGCCTGCTTTTTTGTATTTAATAGTTTGAAAAGTTCTTATATGGCATACCTATATCAGGCGCAATAAAAAAGGCAAAGTAAAAACTTTGCCTTTTTGCACTAGAGATCAGAAGATCTTAGTGGTGGTGACCGCCTGCACCGTGTACGTGACCGTGTTCAAGTTCTTCAGCAGAAGCCTCACGGATTTCAACGATTTCAACTTCGAAAGTTAAATCTTGACCAGCAAGTGGAAAGTTCGCATCAACAACAACGTTGTCGCCTTCAACCGCTTTAACTGTCACGATTTGAACGCCGTCATCAGTTTGAGCTTGGAATTGCATACCTGGTTGGATGTTATCCACGCCTTGGAACATTTGAGCAGGAACTTCTTGAACGAGATCAGGATTGTATTCGCCATAACCTTCAGCAGCAGGTACAGTTACAGTGAATTTTTCACCAACTGTTTTGCCTAAAAGAGCTTTTTCAAGACCTGGAATGATGTTACCAGCGCCGTGCAAATATGCTAGTGGCTCACCTTGAGATTGGTCGAGAGTTTCACCCTCTGCATTAGTCAATGTGTAGTGGAAAGAAACCACAGAGTTATTTGCAATAGCAGTCATGTTATTGATCCATTCAATTTTTTAAGGGTTACATCATAAAGTGAAATTGCACTTTTGTAGACTAAATTTATCAAAAAAATGCAATTTTTAAATGCTTATGATGCTTTTTTCATTAATCGGGGCAAATCTGTAAATTTCAATGCAATTTAATTTTAGGCGCAATTTTTCGTGTAACAAAATCTTTAGCCGTTAATAGTCCTGCATGTGCGTAGCCGTAAATTGTGGCTTGATGCATTCGATAAAGTGAAACGTACATTGATTTAGCAACAAAGCCTTGAACATTGACCTGACCTAAAAGTTCACCAACCGCTTTATGCTTGCTTAATGAGACTAGGGAGCCTTTGTCTGAAAATACGAACATTGGGAGTTGTTGACCACGGATACGCGCCTTTAAACAATCCACGAGAAATGACGCTTGTTGGCTAGCAACTTGAGCGCGTGGGCCGAGGACAGGCTCATCTGCACGCGGTTGGCAATGTGCACAATCACCAAACGCGAAAATATCTGGGTGTGCCTTAGTTTGTAATGTTGCATATACACTTAAACGCCCCATGCGGTCTTTTTCAAAGCCTTCAAGTTTAGAAATTACTTCTGGTGTTTTAATGCCTGCCGCCCAAACTTTTAGTTCGGCTTTAATTTTGCTTCCATCATTAAAATAAACATGTTCAGCATCGACTTTTTCCACACGTTTAGATGTCAAGACTTCAATTTTCATGCGTTTTAATTGCTGCTGAGCATGCTCGGCCATTTTTTCAGGCAGTGCAGGCAGAATCCGATCAGCACCTTCAATTAAATTGATCTGTACGCTTTGCGGATGAATTTTATTTAAACCATATTTATAAAAATTATTTTTGGCTTCAACCAATTCTGCTGAAAGTTCAACCCCCGTTGCACCTGCACCAATAATGGCAATTTTCAACTCACGTGCTGTATTACTATTTTGTGCATCCAAATACAACTGTAAGAGATCTTGTTGGAAGATTTCAGCTTGTTGTAGGCTGTCCAAATAGTGGCAATGTTCATACACGCCTGGTGTATTAAAATCGTTGGAAACTGAGCCTAAAGCAAGAACAAGGGTGTCATAACTCAGTTGCAGTTGTTCTTGAGTAGATTCATATTTACCTTGTTGGACTTTGCTAAGCTGAATGGTTTTTTCAGCAGGATTGACATCTTCAAACTTAGCCAACACAAATTCATAATGATACTTCGCAGCATGCGCATAGTAGTTAATTTCTTCTTCACTAACCGACATTGTACCTGCGGCAATTTCATGTAAGAGGGGTTTCCATACATGCGTAAGTTTCATATCTACGAGCGTAATGCGTGCTTTCTTTTTTTTACCGAGTAAATCACCGAGTTGGGTGACTAGTTCTAAACCACCGGCACCACCACCGACAATGACAATATGGTGTAACTTGGAGTCATCAGCGTTATTCATTGAATTACCTATTTTATTATTGTTGAAAAAAAGAAGATGGCACGAGTATGCCATCTTCTTTTTTGCACGAATAACGAATTGTCTTACAAGTTACATAATCACATCATTGACCTAAAGGGTAGGTTTTAACTTCTGCTGAATCCGTATTAAAGATGCTAAAAAGACCTTTGATCCACATCATGAAACGCTCAAAAATATTGGCTTCTTCAATTTGCACGTCATCTTCAATATCAAAGGTATTAATCAATTGGTTATTTTGATAAACCGTAACGGTGGCTAATTTCATCACTTCAGCTAAAGGCGCAGTAAGTTCTTTTTCCTTCACTTCAACACTCAGTTTAGTCTGTGTTTCATGAAGTGGTTCAATGGCTTGAATTTGGCCATTGCCTGTATTTAAAAGAATACGTTGCTGTGTAGGGTCAAAAGCTTTTAAATCGATGGCATAAGCTTGATCATAAAGTGAAGTAGTAATCAGCTTAGGTTGTTGAGTTTCTACCTTAAACATTTTCAAGGTTGATTTAACCACAGGTAATTCTGCAATTAATTGCTTATCTTTGATTGCAACTTCATTACGTGTATAGGTATAAGCCAAGTTCATGAGGTTGTGTGCTACTTCTGCACGTTTTAATCCACTTTTTGCCCCTAATACCACAACAATCAAACGACGTTCTGGCGCGTCAGGATTCGCGATCAAACGGTTGGCTGTTAAAGCTAAATTATAACCTGCAGCTTTAGTAAAACCTGTTTTTAAGCCATCAACGGTAGGATCTTGTTTGAGTAAAATATTAGTTGCATGGTGGAAACGGTGATTATAACTAAAACTTTGTTGTTTAGAATAATTCAAATAGTCAGGTGTTTCAGTCACCAGTGCTTGCCCTAAACGTGCAAGGTCAGCCGCCGATGAATAATGTTCTGGCATAGTAATACCGGCTGGATTTTGAAAATTGGTATCATTCATACCCAAAGCTTTAGCTTCTTTGTTCATGCGTTCAATAAATTTTGGAATATCACCAGAAATGCGTTCAGCTAAAGTCACAGCGGCATCATTGGCAGACATGACCACAAGACCTGCCAAAAGCTGATCAACTGAAATTTGTTCGCCTGTTTTGAGATACATTTGTGATTCATCCCATTGAACCACTTGTACAACTGGGGTTGCGGTTAGGATTTCATTTTTCTTTAAATGACCTGCTTTAATTTCCTTTAGAGCAATATAAGCCACCATCATTTTGGTAAGTGAAGCAGGGGCACGCTGAACATGGCTATTATGTTCTGCAATCACCTGACCCGACTGAGGGTCTAAAATGGTCCAAGCTTCAGCTTCAACGGTTTCAGGGACAATATTTAAAAGGGCAGCATTTGCTATCGTGGAGCATAGAAAACTAAGCAGCGCGATGAGGTAGATCACGTGTTTCAATGAGGTTCCTTAACCAACCATTCCGTTGGTGGTAAAACGAAAAAATTTTTAGGCATGCTATGCCTTTTTTTTTCTGCTGACTAGTCATAATTGTAGACAATTGCGACAGTTCCGCATTCAGTTGTAAAAAATGTTAATCTAATTGATAAGTTATCTTTTACTAATTTTATATCGCCCATTATGTTGCATTATCAAATCGAATTTGACGATTATCGTCAGCATCTAGTCCATGTCACTGCACGTTTCTTGGCAAATCCAACACAGGTGCTTTCTTTACCAACTTGGATTCCCGGAAGTTACTTAATCCGAGAATTTTCGAAGCATATCGAAGCTGTTCGAGCTTATGATGAAGATGGGCGTTTGTTACAAATAGAGAAATTTGAAAAAAATAAATGGCGCTTATTTAATACAGATCATGAGTTGATCACGGTTGAATATGATGTATATGCCTTCGATTTGTCGGTCCGTGGTGCTTATGTTGATCAAAGCCGTTTATACGTCAATCCAGCTTGCGCATGTTTAGGTTTAGTTGACCAAGAACATACAGCCATTGAGGTTGAAGTATTCTTGCCACCCGAGTTAAAACATTTCCAACTTGCGACTGGATTGAAGTCAAAAAGTTTAGTGAAAGGTCGTTATACCTTGTATGCTGATAACTATGCTCAGTTAATTGATGCACCGTTTGAATTGGCGGAACAAACCCGTTTCAGTTTTGAAGCCAACGGCATTCCACACGAATTTGTGGTTTCGGGCAAACATGCCATGAACGCGCAGCGTATGCAGCAAGACATTGAAAAAATTTGTTCGACAGAAATTTCCATGTTTGGTTCAGCACCATTTAAAGACTATACCTTTATGACCATGGCAACGGCGAATAGCTATGGTGGTTTGGAACATCCAAACAGTACGAGTTTAATTAGCCCGCGTGATGATTTACCAAAAGCTAATGAACCTGTAGAGCCTTCGGCAGATTATCAACGTTTCTTAGGTTTATGCAGCCATGAATATTTCCATTCATGGTTAGTAAAGTTTATCCGTCCAGAAAACTTTGTGAATTATGATTTGAACAAAGAAGGCTACACTTCTTTGCTTTGGATATTTGAAGGTTTTACATCGTATTATGATGATTTGATTTTATTGCGTAGTGGTGTGATCAATCAGGATTCATATATCAAGCTTTTGAAAGCACAAATTGATCGCTATTTACAAAATCCAGGTCGTGAAATTCAAACTGTTGCTGAGTCAAGTTTTGATGCGTGGGTGAAATTCTACCGTCAGGATGAAAACTCAAATAATGCAGGTACCAGTTACTATAATAAAGGCTGCCTCGTGGCGCTGTGTTTAGACCTTGGCTTACGCCTACGTGGTTCAAGTCTTGATGCCCTAATGCGTAAGCTATATGAAAACGCACAAAACGGCATTCAAGTGAATGAACGGACTATTTTCAATTTATGCAATGAATTGACGGGTGATGATTGGTTAGAACAAATCAATCATTTGATTAATACTACGGATGAATTGCCGTTAGACCAATTATTCCCTGAGTTTGGCTTGAGCTATACGCTTAAAAATGACAAATCATTGCCATTTGGTCTAAAACTTGCTGATAAGCCTGAAGGAATGTTGGTTCAGTCCGCTCGCCGTGATGGTGCAGCTGCAAAAGCTGGCTTGTCTGCGAACGATGTGATTATTGCAATTGATGGTCTAAAAGCAACCGTTAAATTGGCAGAAAAATATGCCAAGCAAGACGGAACTTATACCGTACTAGCATTCCGCCGTGATGAGTTGATGAGCTTTGAAGTGAAAGCTGCAGGTTCAGAATTAACTGAAGTTGAACTTAAAGTGGAAGATCAGGCTAAAGCTGAGAAGTGGTTGAAGGCTTAATTTGATAAGTATTTAATTTTCATGTAAAACCCATACTTAGGTATGGGTTTTTTATAAGAAAATGAATAGTAAAAATTTAATAATTGGAATTTCGATAACTGTAATTTGGTTCTTAGTGATAGTACTGTTTTGCGTTCAAAACAATTTTGTATTTACCAATAGAGAGCTGAATTCACTAGGGGACTTCCTTGCAGGTATCTTTGCTCCAGTTGCTTTTCTTTGGTTAATACTCGGGTATCTCCAGCAAGGTAAACAATTAGATCAAAATACTAAAGCGTTGGAACAGCAAGAAAAAGCGCTACAGTTGCAAATTGAAGAAATGAAAAATGGAATTGAGCAGCAAAAACAGTTGGTTCAAACACAAAAAGAATAACAGTTGGAACAACGAAAACAGTTATTTCCAAAAATTTTTATTTCAGATTTTCACGCAAGAGCTGCTTTTGGCAATGATCTATCTGCTGATAATAGCTCGGGTGAGTATATTTACAATAATGTTGTATTTATTACTATATATTTTAATTTAGAAAACTTAGGTGAAGAAGCCTATCACTTTAAAATTATTGAAAAAAATAGTCTAGAGTGTTTGGAGCAAATAGATGTTTTGAAAAGATAAGAAACCTATAAAATTAAATTACATCTATCAACAAAATTGGTTGATCAATTGAATTTAAACAAAATATTAGATGAATTCTTCAATCTTTCTTATGAGTGTAAAAATGGGGTGAAAATTCAAAGAGATTTATTGATGCAATTGTATCCAAGAAATGTAAATTCCCCTTTTTTTCATGTAAACATGTATTTAGATGATTAGTTAAAGTAAATAGTAAAAAAGCCCACATCTGTGAGCTTTAATTTCTATCGAATAAAATTTTTAATTAATAGATAACTGCTTTTTTTGCATGACATTTATAAAAACTCAGTTCTTGAGATTTTGCTCTCAAATCTTCTGCAAGTTGTTGAGTCACGATTTGTTCAATATGTTGAGCATTTAATTTTGGCTTGATATATGCAGCTTCAGTAATCTGCCCAATAGTTTTACGTTGTATTAATTCGAGATCTAAATAATTTTGAATAATTTCATCTTTTTCAGAATATTCACGACAAACTGAAATAACAATGCGACCGGTTTGGATTGATTCGGATAACATCGTTGCACTATCTTCAGTAACAAAAATATATTCACTTCGCTTTAACACATCGCAAATAGAAGTTTTAGAACAAGTATTCACAAGCTCAATATTTTTATCTTTTAACATTTGAATCACATGTTCTGATAACGCAGGTGTTCTACGAGAACATACGACTGACGCCTGAATTTGATGGTGATCTGCGAATTGAACAAATTGCTGAATCATCTCTTCAAAGTCTTGATGGGTAAAAGGGTACTCTTTTGTCGGTCCACCAATTAACAGGCATGCTTCATGATTCGACGGAATATGCGCTAAGCGAGTAATTTTATTAGGTACAGCACCTGTAGGAATAATGATTTGTCGACCTGAATGATCTTCTGGAATCGTTGTAATAGTCCAATCAATAAGTCGCCAATTAAATTTACGTGTACCGCCTGCATAAATAAGTGGGATATTGAAACGTTGAGATAAATAAGCGGCATAAATTAAATTAGGCATACCTGAACAGACGATAACGTCGGTATGCTCTAAATTTCTTGGTAAGAATTTAAAGTATAAGCGCCCAAGTGTGCGAAACAAATTTGGGAAATGAGACAATTTCTTAAAAATACTCACTGTACGTTTAGGTAAAGTGGGGATTGCAAACTGCTCAGATTGTAGATAAAAGCGCTTTTCAATCATTTCACTGACAGCGATTGCTGGATTTAAATGTCCAATTCGGTTGTCATGAATAATTAATACTTTGCTTCTATTGTGTGTAGATGTGCTGCTCATTTTTGAAGTTCAAATAATCAACGTTTATATTGTTATAACTTATTATAGTGTCGAAATATGAAAATAATCTTAAATAATTGTTAGGTTTATAAAAAAATGTAAAGGCCTACGTAGATTGTAGGCCTTTTTTGAAGCTTTATATCAACGTCCGTTACGACCGCGGCCACGAGGGGCTTTAGTATTCGGACGAGTTGTGCCATTGGTACGGCGTTTGGGTTTTTCGCTCTCATCCATTTGCCAGATACGTTTTGTACCTGACTTTTTCACTGAGCCATCTTTATTCTTACGAACCATTGGCTTACCACCTGTACCGCCTGGTTTTTTCACATAAGAGCGCGAACGGTAAGGTTCTTCTGCAGGTACATTTTGAAAGTCAGGGTACAGTAAAGGCTCAATTTCTTTGGTTTCACCTGGTTCTAAAGCCAATTGAACTAAATCGATGGCACCAATACGTGTACGAATTAAACGTAAAGTCGGGAAACCTACTGCTGAAGTCATACGACGAACTTGACGGTTACGGCCTTCGCAAATTTGGATTTCAACCCAAGAGGTTGGAATGTTTGCACGGAAACGTACAGGAGGATCACGATTCCATAACCATTCTGGCTGTTGCACTTTAATGGCTTTGGCTGGCAAAGTCATACCATCTTTTAGCTCAACGCCTTTACGTAATTGTTCAAGCGCTTCTTCTGTGATGTCGCCATCGACTTGCACTAAGTAGGTTTTGAACTTTTTATTTTCAGGATTGGTGATGTACTGATTTAAACCACCATGATCGGTTAAAAATACCAAACCTTCGGAGTCCATATCTAAACGACCTGCAATACGTAGACTAGGATCGTCCACGAAGTCAGATATGGTCATATGCGCTTCGTCTTTACGGAATTGGGAGAGCACGTCATATGGCTTGTTTAAGATGACGATTTTCATAGGAAATAACTTCTATTAAATACAATAATTCAAATTGGTTAAGATTTATTCAATAGGGAAATGCAGCTATTTCCCATCTAAATCTCAAAAAAGGTAGATTTGCTTTAGAGTATTATGCGTGAAGCGCAATTAAAAGTCTTATCAAACAGCAATTATTTTTCACTCGCTTCTCAGGGAGGATCATAAAAATGGGTTATCAGAAGATCGTCGTTCCAGTGGATGGGACAAAAATTACAGTAAATTCAGACTTATCATTCAATGTTCCCAATAATCCAATTATTCCATTTATTGAAGGCGATGGTATTGGTGTTGATATCACTCCAGTGATGAAAACCGTGGTGAATGCCGCAGTACAAAAAGCTTATGGTGGAAAACGTGCCATAGAATGGATGGAAGTCTATTGTGGTGAAAAAGCCAATAAAATTTATGGCACCTATATGCCCGAAGAAACCTTTGAGGCTTTACGCGAATTTGTGGTTTCAATTAAAGGGCCGTTAACGACGCCTGTCGGTGGCGGTATTCGTTCGCTGAATGTTGCATTACGTCAAGAATTAGACCTCTACGTCTGTGTGCGTCCTGTACGTTGGTTTAAGGGCGTTCCTTCACCCGTTCAGCATCCTGAACGTACAGACATGGTGATCTTCAGAGAGAATTCAGAAGATATCTACGCAGGGATTGAATGGAAAGCAGATTCGCCTGAAGCCAAGAAAATGATCAAATTTCTTAAAGAGGAAATGGGTGTTACTAAGATTCGTTTTGAGGAAAATTGCGGTATCGGTATTAAGCCTGTATCTAAAGAAGGTTCTCAGCGTTTGGTTCGGAAAGCTATTCAATTCGCCATTGATAATGATAAGCCGAATGTCACCTTGGTGCATAAAGGTAATATCATGAAATATACCGAAGGAGCGTTTAAAGAGTGGGGCTATGAAGTCGCACTTGAGCGCTTTGGTGGTGAATTGCTAGATGGTGGTCCTTGGGTCAAAATAAAAAATCCGAAAACTGGCAAAGAGATCGTGATTAAAGATGCGATTGCAGACGCTTTTTTACAACAAATTCTCATGCGTCCGACCGATTATTCAGTCATTGCTACCCTAAATTTAAACGGTGACTATATTTCAGATGCTTTGGCGGCAGAAGTTGGCGGCATTGGTATTGCTCCGGGTGCCAATATTGGTGGCGCTGTGCAAGTATATGAAGCAACACATGGCACTGCGCCTAAATATGCGGGTCAAGACAAAGTAAACCCTGGGTCTATTATTCTGTCTGCAGAAATGATGCTGCGAAATATGGGCTGGACAGAAGCGGCAGATCTAATTATTAAAGGTATTGCGGGGGCGATTGAAGCCAAAACAGTGACCTATGATTTTGAAAGACTTATGAAAGGTGCAAAACTCTTGCGTTGTTCAGAGTTTGGACAAGCCATCATTGAGCATATGGACTGAGTTTATTTGCCAATCTAAGTGTAAAAAATGCTAGGTGAAAAAAGGACTGAATGATTCAGTTCTTTTTTAGGACTAAACATTAAAAACACAGAATCATAGCTTCTCAATACCATTCAAAAAACAGCAATCAAAAGGTGACTTCACGCAATCAATCAGATGGTCTGGCATGCTTATCATGTTACTAAAAGTTTAAAACCGCACTATTCGAGTGAACTTAAGTAATGCAGAAAATAGAGGGGGATTGATTTCAAATTAATTATTCTCCAGAAATTTTACAATGACGTAATTCGAAACATTTATCGGGTTGGATCCTTAAAAATTAGCGGTACATTGGTTGTTGTCCTTTAGTAGATGTACATCTAGTAACAGTACATTGTGACACTTATGATGATAAGGAGAAATGAAATGTCTCGTAAACAGCATCAACAAAACCAACAATCTGATCAACAACAGCAGCAAAATGATCAGCAACAGCAACAGCAACAGCAACAGCAACAGCAACAGCAACAGCAACAAGACCAAAAGAAACAGAAACAACAGCCGCATCAACGAAATCAGCGTCAACAACATCATTAGTAGGCTAAAGACTTTGTGAATCAAAGTTCATTTGGCCTAATGGTTTTTAATTGATCGAAATTTAAGTTTTATACGTAGACGAGAAGGAGATGAATTTGTCTAAGAAAACCAAATCACTTAAAAAGGAAATTAAAGCGAGGTTGAACAAAATTTCAAAGCATAATTCTGCTTTGAAAAAGTTAAAGAAAAAGCTGAAAAAAGCTTAGTCCATTCACGATTTATCAAAAAGAAAAGACCTATTTAAATAGGTCTTTTCTTTATATACATGATTGGTGATGTAGTTGAATGTCTTGTGATCTACCTAGACGAGATGCTTACTTAATTTTGCTGTTCGAGTGAACCAAAAGAGTTGCATTGTTCCAATGCAGAGTACGCATGCGGCCAAAATAAATTGCTGTGAATAATCAATACCAATTCGCTGTAAAAAACTAAAGCTTAAACCGCCAATCAATTGAATAGATGCAAAGCACAGGGTTGCAATACTCCAGAGCTTTTTATAGGCGCTACCATAGATTTGCAGAATGGTATAAGAGGTGAGAAAAACCACTGCTGGATTGAGCAGGCCTGTAGCAAAAGAAGATAAAAAAGTAAAAAGTGGATGGATATTAATAATTGCTATAAAAATCGCCAAGACATAGCTGCTATATAATATTTTAAGAGCACTAATATTTCCCAGTTTTTGTGCCAAGCAGTAAGCAGCAAAGGCTCCTAAAGCACTTCCTAGACCATATAAAATCCAATTGAAATTGATCCCGATCGGGCTCAGGTGTAGGGTGTGAGTTAAATAGTCAATCCAAAATAATGAATGGGGCACGTAAGCAAATGCACTGGTGCTATACACAATTAAGAGACAATAGAAAATTCCATCGACTTTATGTTCTACTGCAGGAATCGCGGTGAGTGTTGTGAGCTGTAATTTAAAACTCTTCAAAAGCACGCTGAGTAACATACAAATCAGGCTTGAAAAAGAAAACAAAATCAACCAAGCCCACATTGTCGAAATATCTTGGATGTAAGGCAAAAATAGCGTTGCCATTAACACCCCTAAGCCAATACCACTGAAACCAATAAAGTTGATTTTAAAGCGGTCTTGAAGCTGTGAACATTGGGCCACGACACTTGGGGAGAGGATCATTAGTAAGCCGCCGCTGATCCCTGAAATAACGCGCCAAGTGCTATACCAAAGTTCTGAAAAACCTGAAAATGCACAACTGAGCAAACTGAGTGTCCCTGCAATAGCTGCGAGTTGGATATAATTCACCATGCTTTTATTTTGGGGTAATTTCATGGCCCAAAATGCACCGATCAAGTAGCCGAGCAAATTGGCACTGCCTAAGATGCTGGCAAAACTCGGGCTCCAACCAAATGCTTCACGGGTTGAAGGGAGGAGTGCGGTATAGGAAAAACGTAATATCCCGATGCCTAGGCACATGCTTAGACAGAGAAATAGGCTCAGTTTAATTTTGTTAGAGAACATCCTGTACTCATGTATTTTTATGATTGGTTAAAAAATAACATGAATAGGCTATAGAAAAATCAACAGATCTTAAAGTTTTGACTAAGGTCTAAGCTAAAAATTAATTCTTAAAAACTTAACTATTCAAAAAGATAGCTGTGGTGTGCGTACAGTAAGAAATCAAATTTAAAGATACAGTAATAAAAAACCGTACATGGCGTACGGTTTTTTATTTTTAAAGCACTTATGAATTAACGCATTTTCGCCAAGAAACGACCTAAACGAGTGAGTGCTTCACGTAGTTCATTTTCAGCAGGCAAGAACACCACACGGAAATGATCAGGTGTCGGCCAGTTAAAACCTGTACCTTGAACCAAAAGTACTTTTTCAGCACGGAGGAAATCTAACATGAATTTCTCATCGTCTTGGATTGGGTAAATTTCAGGATCCAATTTAGGGAAGCAGTACATAGCACCCTCTGGTTTCACACAAGATACACCCGGAATATCATTCAACATTTCCCAAGCAATGTTGCGTTGTTCATATAAACGACCGCCCGGACGGATGAGATCATTAATTGATTGATAACCGCCTAAAGCTGTTTGAATCGCATATTGCGCTTGGTGGTTGGCGCATAGACGCATCGACGCCAACATGTCTAAACCTTCAATGTAATCTAGCGCGCGTGATTTATCGCCTGTAATTGCCATCCAGCCTGAACGGTAACCGGCAATTCGATACGCTTTAGATAAGCCATTGAAAGAAATACACAGCTGATCGCCCGCCAATGACGCAACAGAAACATGTTCAATACCGTCATAAACGATCTTGTCGTAAATTTCATCAGCAAACAAAATTAAGTCGTATTTCTTTGCGAGAGCTACAATTTGCTCAAGCACATGACGTGGGTAAACCGCACCTGTTGGGTTGTTCGGGTTAATCACCACAATACCGCGAGTATTCGGGGTGATTTTACTTTCCATGTCGGCAATATCTGGATACCAGAAATTTTCTTCATCACATTTATAGTGAATAGCAGTACCGCCAGAAAGGTTAACTGCCGCTGTCCAAAGCGGATAATCCGGCATAGGCACTAGCATTTCATCGCCATCGTCGAGCAAGCCTTGCATTGCCATCACAATCAGTTCAGATACGCCATTTCCGACATACACGTCATTGACGTGCATGTTTAAGATGCCTTTTTGCTGATAATACTGACAAATCGCTTTACGGGCAGGGAAGATGCCTTTTGAGTCTGTATAACCAATTGCATTAGGCAGGTTGAGTGCCACGTCGTTAATAATTTCTTGAGGTGCTTCAAAACCAAAAGGAGCAGGGTTACCAATATTTAATTTAATAATTTTATGGCCTGCCTCTTCCATCTCATTGGCCGCTCGTAACACAGGTCCGCGAATGTCGTAGCAAACATGCTCGAGCTTAGACGATTTCTTAATTTCGCGTGGGGTGTTAAACGTATTCGGCATTTTTATATTCTCGGAAAGAGTGGAGGTCACTTTTGCATAACGGTATAAATAGCTTTTAAATGTCTCGGTCGTTACTAAATCGAGATGATGTTCGTCTCTGAGTAAAGCAACTATTTTTTCATGCGTAAACCCTGCCTGTTGATATTGTTTGATCACGGGCAGCAGATTTTTAAAAATTACGCTCTTTTTCTGCGACATTTTTTAATCCTGAGCAAGAGTAGCGCTAAGATTATCACTAAAGTTGCTCACAAAAAAGCATTTAATTTTGTATTTTGCTCACCATGATTTTATATTTGCTTACTTTTTGCTTTTTGGGTCATTATATAGATTTTGTAAATTGTTGAATAAAGACTAGAAATTTAAGATTGAATGACGTAAATATAGGATTATCCTATTTTAAATACCACGATATAAAGGGACGTCATCATGGGAAAACTCAATAAAACAGAAAGAGAATGGCAAAGAGAATTGTCGCCAGAAGAGTTTCGCATAACGCGTCAGAAAGGCACGGAGCAAGCTTTCACTGGAAAATATTGGAATACGAAACAAGCTGGCACGTATGTATGTCGTTGTTGCGGGGAACCGCTTTTTTCTTCTGAAACAAAATACGATAGCGGTTGTGGTTGGCCGAGCTTTTATAAGCCGATTGAACCTGCTGCAGTAGAAGAAAATGTAGATACGACACACGGTATGGTCAGAACAGAAATTGTTTGTCATCATTGTGACGCACATTTAGGGCATGTTTTTACTGATGGCCCACAGCCGACTGGATTACGTTATTGTATTAATTCGGCATCCTTAGAATTAGAAACAAAACAAAAAAATGATGAGGAAACTTATCCATGACCACCATTCACCAGTTTGAAGCAGAATTACTGGACGGAAGTAATAAATCCTTTGCAGATTATGAAGGCAAGGTTTTATTAATTGTAAATACCGCTAGTAAATGTGGGTTTACTCCTCAATTTGCTGGTTTGGAGAAAATTTACGAACAATATAAAGATCAAGGTTTTGAGGTTTTAGGTTTTCCATGCAACCAATTTGGCGGACAAGATCCGGGTTCAAATGATCAAATTGGCGCATTTTGTCAAAAAAACTATGGCGTATCTTTTCCGATGTTTGCCAAAGTGAATGTAAAAGGCCCTGAGGCGCATGTGATTTTCCGTTATTTAACCAATAACTCGAAAGGCGTATTGGGTAATGGTATTAAATGGAACTTCACCAAGTTTTTAATTGGCAAAAATGGGCAAGTTATTAACCGCTATGCACCCACGACCAAGCCTGAAACATTGAATGAAGATATTGAAAAAGCTTTAGCTCAGTCAAAATGAAGTGAATTATTGGCCGAACTGAGGTTGATATAAAGGCGCGGAAGCGTCTTTATTTTTTTGGATGTTTTATACTGAAGTGTCTTTATTTGAAGGTCATAACATTGTTTAAGCAGATGGTTAAACGTCGAATTTGTGTTTTAACGTTTTTTTTACTCGTATGTGTGGGGATAGCTTGGGCAGATAGCAGTCCAATTGTATCTGAACCTACAAAAATGTCTGTTGTTGCAAGCAATCTAGACCGTACTACAGATGCTCGGGTCAACGCATTATTGCAAATATTAAAAACACCTATAGAAGAATACCAACCTACGCGTGTTGCAGATGTAATTGATCCACATGTAAAACCGAAAATGTATGAAGTCTCTTGGGTAAATGCACCGCAATATGTGCTGTCTGCGTCTGAGATGAAAACATATAAACAACCTCTCAAACTACAGCTCACTGTGATTGCTGCAACAGGCTATATTGGTAGCTCAAAACTCATTGCAAGTTCAGGCTCTAAAAACTTTGATCAAAAAGTACAAAAATCCTTATTAGTTGCACGACTTGAACCTATTCCGATGGTTGATAAAAATCTCAGTTATACCGTTGAACATGAATTTACTCTTCATCCACCTCAATAAGCTTATAGCATAAGGCAAATTTTAAGTTCCATAAATGATCTGTTATTACTGGTGCATCTAATTGATAATGAAAGATATTACTTTGCAACTAGCTAAAACCATTCAGGTGGCTGTTTATCTTTTCGCTTTACAACAATTCGTTATGACCATACTTATTTTTCATACAGCGTTTAACACTGAGCGAACCTCGAACATTTAAATTGAGTGGTACATTTGATTTCTAATGGTTTTCAGTGATTTCTTAATAATTGTTTATAAATAATTATTGCTAGATGATTAGCTCTGAATGATTGTTAAGAAATGACACAAATAAAAATGCCCCAAATTAGGGGGCATTTATTTTAAGCAGAACACTTTAAATCAATTAAAGCACTGCTTTTAAGCGACGAATCACTTCTTCACATTGTGTAATATCGGCAACGAGGGCTAAACGGACATGGTTTTCACCCGGATTACCTTGTGCTGTATCACGTGATAAATAACGGCCTGGAAGCACTTTAACGTGTGCTTTTTCCATAAGCATTTTGGCAAAAGTTTCATCATTATCCACTTTTAACCAGTAGTAGAACCCTGCATCAGGTTTTTGTAATGGTAGTAGGTGACCCAGTTCGCGTTGGAATAATTCAAATTTTGCACGGTACTGGACGCGGTTTTCTTCGACGTGTGCTTCGTCATCCCAAGCTGCAATTGAAGCTAACTGGTGTTGAACAGGCATCGCAGCGCCATGATAAGTACGGTATTGTAAATAAGGTTTTAAAAGTGCCGCGTCACCTGCAACAAAGCCAGAACGCATACCGGGTAAGTTAGAGCGTTTAGACAATGAGTGGAATACCACGCAGTTTTTATAGTCATCACGGCCCATTTCAGCACAGACTTCAAGCAGACCAACAGGTGCTTCATCAAACCAAAGCTCTGAGTAGCATTCATCAGATGCAATCACAAAATTATATTGGTCAGACAGTGCAATCAGTTTTTTAAACTGTTCTTTAGAAAGTACCGCACCTGTAGGATTACCCGGTGTGCAGACAAACAGTAAAGCGGTTTTTTCCCAAACTTCAGCTGGCACAGCGTCAAAGTCGCCAAGGTAGTTATTTTCTTCTGTACAGTTGATGAAGTAAGGTTCTGCACCCGCAAGTAAAGTTGCGCCTTCATAGATTTGGTAAAACGGATTTGGCATCACCACATAAGGGGTGTCTTCACGTTTAACCAAAGCTTGTACAAACGAGAAGATCGCTTCACGTGTACCTGACACAGGCAGGACGTTGGTGTCTGCACTGATGCTATTGAGTTTAAAGCGACGGGTTAACCAGTTTGCAATGCTCGTACGAAGCTCAGGTAAACCCTTGCTGTTTGGGTAAGTGGATAAGTGCTGAAAATTATCAATAATGGCCTGTTTCACAAACTCTGGTGCAGGATGCTTTGGTTCACCAATCGATAGGGGAATCAAAGGCAAATCTGCGGGTTTCACATCCTGAAATAGCTTATTTAGCTTTTCAAATGGATAAGGGTGCAATAATGACAAACTGGAGTTCATGGAATGGATACCGATCAATTTAAGTTAATGATGACTACAAACCTGATTCGAAGCTTCATCAAGTGCTGACTTTAACTGTGCAGCAAACGTTTCCGCTTCTGAATCACTCATAGGTGAGCCATCTTTTTTAGTGACATAGAAAATATCTTCAGCACGTTCACCGAGCGTCGCAATTTTCGCAGAGTGAATATCTAGGCCTTGCATCATAAATAAACCACCGACTTTAGCAAGTAAGCCCGGATGGTCAAGTGTCGCAATTTCAACCATATTTTGTTGAAGCGCTTCATTAAAAGAAATACTCACGGTATTTTCAATATCAAAATGACGCAGTTGACGTGGAATGCGACGTTGCATCAGGCCTGGGTACTTGTCAGATTGGCTTAAGGCTTTTTTAAGCGCTTCAATAACGGTTTGCTCACGCTCTGGATCTGTTAATAAGGTGCCAAAACGGTCAAGTACAACATAGGTGTCCAAACTAAATGCAGTGGATGCAGTAATAATCCGAGCATCCTGAACGTCTAAGTTCATTCTGTCCAAAATTGCCACTGTTGTTGCAAACAAGTTAGGTTGATCTTGAGTGTAAATAAAGATCTGTACTGCATCTTGTGCAAATTTACGATGTGCTCGCATCATTACCAATGGTTCTGCATTACTGCCATGTTTTAAAATGGCGCGCGTATGCCATGCGATTTCATCGGCAGATTCTTTTAGGAAATATTCATCACCGAGTTCTTGCCAAACAGTTTCTACATCGTAGAGCGAAAAATCGTTGACTAATAGTTCACTGGCCGCAAATTTAGTGTCTTCGATCAGCATTGGATAATCTACAGGACGACCCAAACCAGAACGAATCACATCACGCGCTTGTGTATACAGTTGGCGCATGAGGGATGCACGCCATGTATTCCAAAGCGTCGGATTGGTTGCGTTGATATCAGCAACTGTCAAGGTGTAGAGATAGTCGAGATGCTCCATATCGCCCATTTTCTCAGCAAATTCTTTCACCACATCTGGATCGGAAATGTCCTTTTTCTGAGAAGTGACAGACATCAGGAGATGGTTTTGAATCAACCATGCGACAAGGTTACATTCGCGTTCGGTAAACCCATGGGTACGGCAGAAATCAATTGCATCCGCTGCACCAAGTTCACTGTGGTCACCACCACGACCTTTGGCGATATCATGGAAAATTGCCGCTAAATATACGATGTCACGGCGCGCCAGTCGTTGGAATACAGAGCTAACGACAGGGAAGTCCTTAGCAAATTCAGGCTCTTTAAAACGGTTTAAATTACGCAGTAATAATAGGGTATGGGCATCGACAGTATAAATATGGAACAAGTCGTATTGCATGAGTCCCATGATTTGCCCAAAGGCAGGAATATAGTTGCCGAGCACACCATACCGTTTCATCGCCACCATGGTGTCATATAAACGGTAGGGTGAGCGAATGATCGCCATAAATAAGGCTTGATGTGCAGGATTGTCACGGAAGTTTTGATCAATACGTTTTGCCGCAAGAGACAATAGACGTAAAGTTCGGGCACGAATCCCTTCAATTTCTGGACGATTCGCCAAGAGGTAGAAAATTTCTAAAATAGCACTTGGATTTTCAGAGAAAATTTTATGATGCTGCACCGCCAATTTGCCATCGACTAATTTGAAATTGGTATTGATCTCTTCAATTTTACGTTCATAGTCAGGCAAACGTGGCGTGATGACAGACTCATTGAAATAAGCCAAGAGCATTTCATTTAACGTCGTCACTTGCTGAGCGCTACGGTAGTAACGTTTCATGAACTGTTCGATTGGATAATTCGGTGATTTACCTTCTTCACGCTGATAGCCAAATTTAGCGGCAATGTCACGTTGATAATCAAACAGTAAGCGGTTTTCGTCGCGCTTGGTTAAGCGATGTAAATGATGACGAATTTCCCAAAGAAAGCTTTCTGTTTCTTCAAGAACGCCAAGTTCAAACTCTGAAATAAAACCCAAATGTACAAGGTCATAGATGCGATTGACACGGAAATGACGCTTAGCAATCCATCCGATTTGGTTGATATCACGGATACCGCCGGGCGCATTTTTAATATCGGGTTCTAAGTTGCTTTCGGTATTATTATGTTGTGCATAGCGTTTGGCTTGCTCTTGCATTTTTGCATCATAGAAAGTTTTATCCGTCCATGTCTGTGACACGATACGGCGTGGCCATTTGGCTAGGTGTTCATTGCCCACAATCAAACGTGCTTCGATCAGCGCTGTTGCCACGGTTAAATCATTGGTGGCTTGAGCAACACAATCATTAATGGTACGTACACTGATGCCCGGTTTGAAATTACCAACATCCCAAAGAGTTGAAATAAAGCTGGAGATGAGTTTTTCTTGTTCTGGGCTGATTTCATCTTCGGACAAAATCATGATATCGACGTCGGAGTAAGGCAGCATTTCACGGCGACCATAGCCACCGACGGCAAACAAACCGAGATCGGTTTGGTCGAGTTCAGCATGTGTCCATAAGAACTTTAAAGCTTCATCGATCAGGTTTGATCGAGCCAAAATTACATCACGAATCGACTGTCCATTTTCAAAGCATTCCTGTAGCTGATTTTCAACATCTGAGCGCCATTGGTTAATCGCCTGAATGTCGTGGTTACTTTTAATGTAATTCAGCAGAGGAAGCGTATTGATCATGAACAGTGGTCCGTTAAGGTGTTACAAACTTAGTTTTGTTGAACACTGACTTGTTGTGCAGCATGTTGAGCAAGTTCACGCGCGTGATCTGTGGTTTCAGCGCGTGCTGTTGCTACGCCCATACGGCGACGTTTAAAGCCTTCTGGTTTACCAAAGAGGCGTAAATCGGTGTCCGGATTAGCCAAAGCAAGATTTAAGCCAGTAAATGATAAATTGGTATCATCCACGCCTGCATAGATGACTGCGCTTGCAGCAGTACTGTGTCGAGCAGTATTCACAGGCAGACCAAGAATGGCACGTGCATGCAGTTCGAATTCGCTTTGGAATTGCGATGCAAGAGTGACAAGGCCTGTATCGTGTGGACGAGGTGATACCTCACTAAACCATACTTTATCGCCTTTGACAAACAGTTCCACCCCAAAAATGCCACATCCACCTAATGCAATGGTTACTTTATTGGCAATACGCTTGGCTTCCTCTAAAGCAAGAGCAGTCATGATTTGTGGCTGCCAACTTTCTACATAGTCACCAGCGTCTTGGCGGTGGCCAATCGGGTCGCAAAATGATGTTTCAATTTCACCTGTTTCTGCATTTTTAGCACGAACAGTCAGCAGGGTGATTTCAAAGTCAAAGTCAATTTGTGATTCTACGATCACTGTACCTTGATTTACACGTCCACCTGTTTGTGCATATTCCCAAGCAGCATCGACTTCATCAAAGCTTTTTACACGTGACTGTCCTTTACCCGAAGACGACATGACAGGCTTAACAAAATTTGGATAGCCAATGTCATCGCATGCAGCACGGAACGCTTCAAGGGTATTGGCAAATCGGTAGGCTGAAGTTGGGAGTCCAAGCTCTTCGGCAGCTAGACGGCGAATCCCTTCACGGTTCATCGTCAGGTTTACAGCTTTTGCTGATGGAATTACTGTTGCGATATTTTGTTCTTCAATCTCGACCAAAACTTGAGTCGCAATGGCTTCAATTTCAGGGACAATCAAATGAGGCTTAACTTGAGAAATTAAGGCTTTAAGTGCCTCAGGATCTGCCATATTTAAAGTATGAGAAAAATGTGCAACTTGCATGGCAGGAGCATGGTCATAACGATCGGCAGCATGAACTTCTACACCCAAACGTTGCAATGAAATCACAACTTCTTTACCGAGTTCACCAGAACCTAACAGTAAGACTTTATACGCTGAAGACTGAAGTGGAGTACCAATAGTGACGCTCATGTAAATCATCCATGCTTGATTTTATGGGAATTTAAGCATAGCAGAACTTGTTCGAGAGATAAGAGAGTGTTCACATAAATAAATGATATTGTCCAACAATTTTTTTTATATCTTTATGGGTAAGCGTTCGTGTAATTATTTATTTGTGGAAAATATTAAAAAATCATATTTAGTTGTTTTTATTTAAATTCACTTTAAATATGCCTGCATTTTTTTCAGATGCAGGGAATGGCTTAAAATTCAAATTTGCACATTGAAGCGCACGGAGCTATATAGATGTTTGGCGGAAATAGGGCCAGTACAGTAATCCGAGCAGTGGTACGGTGCATATACATAAAATCAATATTAAGCCAAGATTAAGCCTAAAACGGCAGTGAAATAAAGCGCATCTGTAGCCACCGACAGAAGGTGAAATGATGAATTGAGCCATGAACTGAGGCTGAAAATGCACAATAGAAAAATCAATAAGAAGCCGATCAGCTGCAGAAAATTGCTGAACAGACGAGGCATCGATATGTGTGAAAACATCAGACGACGTGGATGTAAGTGCAGAATCTGCTGTGTGCAGTTATATAAGCCCACAATCTTTTGTTGCTGATTTTTCTCTATATAAATGGCGCGGACCTGATCTGCAGGTTGGTAATGTACAGCGCAGTAATTACCACTGAACAGCTGGCTTTGAATGAAGCATTGAAAATATGTACTTTCGATGGGTTTTTGCAGTCCCCAGCTTAATTCAGATGGTTGTCTAGAATGAATATAAATTTTGCCTTGAATACAATGGTGCTTTGCCATCTATTGGTTTTCGCTACATTTTTTATGTTATGCGTTGACTATCTCATAAATATTGCTAATTAAAAGGCACAGGCTGAAGAAGTTTGTGCTTGAGGGAGATTTGGATTGTCGCTGACTTAGCTTTAGAGGTGAAAAGGTATATAGGTATAGACTAAGCCGTAAGTCAGTGCCGCAGTCAGTGTAGCAGGGACAATTTTTTTAAACTTGAAATACAAGCCTGCAAGCACAGCAAATCCAACCAACATGGCAAAGCTTTTATTTGGTGTCTCAAGCAAAGGTGGTAAGGTTGCAACCACCAACATTGAACTAATTGCGGCAATGCCAATCGAGCCCAAAGCGATTTTGAGCCATAAAGAACCACGCTGCTGTGAACCTTGCTGAAATTTCTGAATTACAAAAAATGGCCCAAACCGTGATGCAAAATTCGCAATCCCGACCAAGATTCCAACCAAGATAATTTCTAGATTCATGATGCTTCACCCATATGTTCAGGATCAGGTTTCTTTAAGACATAATGTTTGAATAAACCGGCAAAAATACCAGAAGAAATACCGATAAAAATCGCAGCAGACAAGTCGATAAAGTAGCAGGCAATCGCAGAAACAATAATTGTAACCGTGACCACAAATGTATGTTTTTTCTCAAATGCTGCGAGTAAAAAGCTTAAAAACAATGCGGGCAGTAGGAAGTCGAGTGCGGCTTGTAAAAATTGTGGAAGGTTGCTGACTTGATCGGCAAATAAACCGCCTAAAAATGAGCCTGTTGCCCAAGACAGCCAACTAAATAAGCTGAGTCCTAACATCCAAGATTCTGACCATTCTTGACGACGTTGCGACAGTTTGATCATGCCTGATGCGAAAACTTCGTCGGTTAAACCCCAAGCCCAAACTGCCGTTTTCTTTAAGTTAAGTCGATCTTGAATCAGGTTTTGTAAGGCAGGGCCATAAAGTAAATGGCGGATATCGAGGGCAATTACAGTAAGAGCAGTCATCCAAATAGATGTTCCACTTCCAAGTAAAGCAACGACGAGAAACTGACTGGCACCTGCATACATAGAGCATGATAAAAATAAGGCTTCCCACGCAGTGAAACCAAATTGAGTCGCGGACACCCCAAATGCAAAAGAAACAGGAAGATAGGTAAAGATAATGGCTTGACTATCTTTAGCACCTTGCCAAAAACCCGCAGGCTGAACTGTAGGAAGTTTGTGCTCAGACACGACACACCTTTGAAAGAGTTGAACAACAGGTCAAATGATGATTGAGTATTGTACGCGAATTCACTAGCATATTGCCGAATATGTTTGCTGAAATGAGCCGGATATGCAGAGGTTAAAGATGCGTGGGATACTGATTGTTTCATTATTGAGCAGCACGGTGTTGTTGCAGGCCTGTGGTAATGATGGAGCTGAACAAGCTCAAGTCGAAATTAAAGCAGCACCTAAATTAACCAATGATGCAACGGAGTATGCTGCCAAAGCTTGGGCGTTTATCAATGAAGTCGATCCGATTGTTTATGCAAAGCAAGTCGATCAGATGGAAGAGAAAGTCCGTGTTCCAGCACGTAAATTGAGTACCGAATGGCGTATCAATGTCAAAATGACCGATTCTGTTACGGAAGGTAAATACGCGCTGTGTCGTAAGGCTTTGACAAGTCTGGAAATTTGGGCACGTGAAAGTATTGATCAGAGTTCGACTGTTGCACAAAAGCAAGCAGATTATGAGCGTGATAAAAATCAATGCAAAGGTGCGATTGAAAACCCTGAACTCGGAAATACCGATCCGAAAAAAATAGGCGTTTAACTTGATCAAAGCAGTGAATTTTCACTGCTTTTTTTTAGAAAATATCAAAAAACAAGAATAAATCTATAATAGAGGATTGGAAAATCCTCCTAAAATCATCGCTATTTCATATAAAAATTAAATCAGTGCGCTGCCGTAGTATTGAGCTAAATTCCAAATTGCATGGTTTTTTCTGAAGTTAAATAGATAAAGCATTGATAATGAATAGTAAAAATATCTTTTGAGAAAAATTTATTGATAAAAATCCCCCATTTTAGAACGCCAGTCGTCTGACCTTCTCTTTAATTAATATCTTTAAAATATTAATAATATAAAGTATGGATAATGTGATAAGAAATTAAAATTATCATTATTTGATAAAGTATGTAAAAATTACTACGTAAAAGATGAAGTATGTAATTTAAATTAAAGACGTTGAATAGGTGATTAAGATGAAAAAAACATTAATGATGTTATCGGTTTTGGCTGTTTTGACTACAGCGGTCAATGTACAAGCAGCGACTGAAGACAAATCAGAAGCATCAACTCAAGAAGTTGCAGCATGTACAAATGGTTTTGACAGTGTAAATGTTTGCCAATTATTGTCGTGATCAAAACTCGATAAAGCGAAGTGCCACAAATAAAAGCAAAATAACTATAAAGAATCATTCTGGTGCAATTAAATGCACTTATTTAAATCACAAATGTCAGACATCATGCACAGGAAGTGCATGAGCAATCTGATGTAACTGCGCTAGATCTAAAATTTCAATTTGTTTAAAAGCAACACGAAGCACCTGTATTTTTTCCAACTGCTGAAGCTCCTGATTGACTGATTGTCGTGAGCAATTCATCTGTTGCGCGAGTTGTTCCTGCGAGATATGTATGGTGTGTTGCTCAATTTCCAAATGATTTCCATATCCATTTAAAATAAACAGCAGACGCTGTGCGAGACGTTGACTTAAACTCTGTGTTTGTAAGGCTATGAGTTCCATAAAGGCATAGCGAAGCTTTTGACTGGTGAGCTGAGCAATATGAAACCAAAACTCGGGGTGTTGTTGTAATAATTGCTGGATTGCTTGAGCCGGTAAGTGTAATAAGGTGGATTTTTTGGTACAGATGGCATCGTGAGAACGTGGTAATTGGTCAACCAAGGATATTTCGCCAAACCACATAATCGGCTCAGCAATGGCGGCAATCGCTTCTTTACCATGAATATCGATATAGCCTAATCGAACTGCGCCTTCTAAGACTGCATACATACCATTAAAACGCTGTCCTGATAAAAAAACACGTGCGTCTTTTTCGAAAGTTAAGGTCAGGGCATGGCGGCAGATAAAGTCTTGGAAGTAAACATTTAAGCCTGAATACCACACATTTTTATTGAGTTGATGCACATATTGAGCGTCCAGCACAGCATATCCTTATTTTATGGTCCAACTTGTCTATTAGCTGACAACTTTATTGATGCATTTTTTATATAGTGAAATGAGTGAATGAACAAGGAGTAAGTTAATGAGCAAACTTGAAAGACTGTTAAGCCAATATGCAGCATATCATTTAGATCGAAAAAATGTGCTGACGCACTTTGTGGGTATTCCGCTTATTGTATTTTCGATTATGTGTCTAACAGCACGAGCAGGGCTAATGATTTCAGGTTTTGAACTGACCCTTGCATTGTTGTTGATTATTGCCAGTGTCATTTATTACCTGAGTTTAGATAAAATTTTCGGTTTGATTATGCTTTTGGTATTTGCCGTCACGTATCCCTTAGCCTTAATGATCGCAAAAATGAGCCTTATGTCATGGCTGATTTGGAGTGTGGGGATCTTTGTAGTGGGTTGGATCATCCAGTTTATCGGCCATTATTATGAAAAGAAAAAGCCTGCGTTTATGGATGATGTTATTGGCTTGGCAATAGGACCTTTATTTGTTCTAGCTGAGTTTGTGTTTCTACTCGGCTTTCGTAAAGAGCTTGAACAACGCATGTTGACAGAAGCAAGAAGACAGCGTGCAGAGATGGATGCAAAAGCATTACATATTGCTCACCCATAAATGATTTGAATAAAAAAGCCGGATAATTCCGGCTTTTTTGCGATGTGTTAATTCTCAACTGTTTAGGATTTCACAGCAACTTTATGTTGTTCCGCTGCGACCTTTTGTGCAGCGATTTTTGCTTTTGCGTCAGTATTTGCAGCTTTGGCAGCATGGGCTGAAGTTTTAGCTTCTGATTTTGCTTGTGTTGCAAGATGCTGTGCTTGAGCTGCATCATGTATTGCTAATTTTTGATTATGTTTCACTTTACTTTGAGCCAATTGGGTGGCTTGTTTTGCATCGTGTCGAGCGACTTTTGCATCATGCTGCGCAACTTGTGCTGCATGTGTAGCAGTACGTTTCTGATGTTTTGCATCTTTAGCAATGGAAACACAAGTACCACCTTTATGGTTTGCACCTGTACCACCTGTAAGTGTGGTGCCTTGTGGACATGCAAACGCAGTTGCACTAAGCATTGTAAAGATACCTGCTGTTAGAATTGTGCTGATTTTTTTCATTGCTATTGTTCTATGAAAATAGGCATTAGTGCCTATGAGTAAATTTATAGCAGAATATTCGAGAGTTAAGTTGTTGCACTGTGGCCACTTGGCAATTAAATCAAGTATTCGTGTCGATATAATTTTGTTTTTAAGCAGGTTTTAAGTTTTTAAATATGCTTATTTTTTGGCTTGAGCTTTTGCCTGAAATTAAAAAAGCCAGCAAATTGCTGGCTTCTTATGAGTACTGTCTTATACGTTAAAACGGAAGTGTAAAACATCGCCATCTTGAACGATGTATGTTTTACCTTCTAAACGCCATTTACCTGCTTCTTTAGCGCCAGCTTCACCGTTGTATTGAACGAAGTCGTTGTAGGCAACACATTCAGCACGAATAAAGCCTTTTTCGAAGTCAGTGTGAATCACACCTGCAGCTTGAGGTGCGGTTGCACCAATTTTTACTGTCCAAGCACGAACTTCTTGTACACCAGCTGTGAAGTATGTTTGAAGGCCGAGTAAGCCATAACCTGCACGAATAACTACGTTTAGACCAGGTTCTTCCATGCCTAAAGCTTCAAGGAATTCAGCACGATCTTCATCTTCAAGTAATGAAATTTCTGCTTCGATTTGGTTGCAAAGTGGAACCACAATCGCATTTTCTTCAGCAGCTAATTTTTGCACTGCTTCTAAGTGAGGGTTATTTTCGAAACCATCTTCTGCAACGTTGGCAATATACATGGTTGGTTTAAGGGTTAAGAACCCATAACCACGCACCAATTTGCGTTCATCTTCATCAAGGTCTGCAGCACGCGCAGGTTTACCTTCATCCAGTAAAGGTAAAATTTTGTCTAAAACAGCTTTGGTCGCAATAGCTTCTTTATCGCCACCTTTTGCAGATTTTGCTAGACGTGTAATTGCTTTAGAAACAGCTTCTAAGTCAGCAAGTGCAAGTTCAGTGTTGATCGTTGCGATATCGTCAAGTGGGTCAATTTTGCCATTTACGTGAATGACATTCTCGTCTTCAAAACAACGTACAACATGTGCAATAGCATCAGTTTCACGAATGTTAGCTAAGAATTGGTTACCAAGGCCTTCACCTTTAGATGCACCAGCAACGAGACCTGCGATATCCACAAATTCCATCGTGGTTGGGACAACACGTTGTGGGTTTACAATTTCAGCAAGTTTATCCATACGTGGGTCAGGTACAGGTACGATCCCAGTATTTGGCTCAATTGTACAGAATGGGAAGTTTTCAGCAGCAATCGCAGCTTTGGTTAATGCGTTGAAAAGCGTTGATTTACCAACGTTCGGCAGGCCGACAATACCACAGTTAAAACCCATGAAATAACTCACAAAGTATTATAAAAAAATTGTGGATGATTTTACATGAAAGCCATAATAAAGTCAGGTGAAATGGGAAGGAGAATGTATAACTTATTGACTGATGTTACGCAGTAACGTCATCCGTAACTGTTTGAGACGGGAATACTTCTCATCAAAAATGTTTTTGCGATACTTTGAATAATTTAACGCTAGTGAACGAGTTTTGCGGATGACAATGGTTTTGGGTACTTTTGCCTAAAAAAAGTACCTCCAGCCGAAGGCTAATCTTTTTATTCAAACCTTAGGTGTAAGATTCCGTTGAATAGGACTCAAATATCACTTTAAAAATGCGAAATTATTTTTACGTGCGTAACATCAGTTATTGAATATAGATTTTATCGAAATCATTTCACGGCAGGATAGGTATTTAAGTTGCACTACGGATGCATAATAGGTGCAAAAATGACATTGTGTTTCAATAACACAGTGACTAAAGTATCCCTATAAAATTACTGGGTTTTATAAACTACAGTTACAACAAAAACATGGAGCATTTATGCGAACTCTCTACCAGTTTCCACTCTCACATTTTTGTGAAAAGGCGCGCTGGTTACTCGATCATAAAGAGTTGGATTATGTAGCTCATAATTTAATGCCGGGTGTACATCGTGCATTTGCACAGCTTAAAACAGGGCAAAACAAATTACCGATTTTACGTGATCAAGATCATTGGGTTGCAGATTCAACTCAAATCGCCTTTTACTTGGATGCGACCTACCCCGAACATAGTCTGATCCGTCCAGATGTCAAACTGCGTGAAGACGCTTTAGAAATTAATGAACTCTCCATTGAGTTAGGCCAACATGTGCGCCGTTGGGGGTTAGCACATGTATTAAATGAAAGTGAAGAATCACTTGATATTTTAATTGGTGAAAAGGGCTATTTACGTCAGTTTGAAAAATATTCCAAGCCCATTATAAAGGCACTGGTTTCTAAAGGTTATCAATTAGATACGGATAAGGTTGCGGCATCGCGTGAACGATTGGATGAAATTGTGGTTGATTTAAATCAACGTCTGATCGAACAAGGTGGGCGTTATTTTGTAGGCGACCGATTAGGTTTGGCTGATATTGCAGTGTGTTCAATGTTGGCGCCGATATTAGAGATTGTTGGAACGCCGTGGGAAAAAGAGCATGGCGAAACCTTGTCAGAAGAGTTTAAAGCTTACAAAGCCTATTTGAGCGATTTGCCTTTAGGTCAATATGTGCAACGTATATACCAAACAGAACGTAACGCACGGGTAGATTGGCGTGGTGTATAAGCTCTTTATATGAAAACTTTGCGTCATACTGCTTTAAAAAAGCGCGCCTAACAGCGCGCTTTTTTATCAGACATTCAATCCTTAAATATAGCTTTGTTGTTGAATATCCAAAATATTCAGCACTGGACTGATACTATCGGCTTGTAAAGTATTCAGAGGCATAACAGGGTAGAAGATATTGCCTAGCGCATCCTTAATACTTGGGATGATGGTGGAGATATCAAAATCACCTTGAGCAGAACCTAAATTTTCCAATAGGTCATTAATATTCGGTAATTGGCCCGTGAGGTTTTCAGTCAATTGGTTGAACTGATCCGTGATAGAACCAAGATCAATTTTTTCAGGAGCAAGATTGCCAAGTAAATCGCCAAGATCTGGAATGGTCAGTTGATCGAGGAACTGAGTCGCTTCACCATTACTGTCCATCAGAGCAATGACTGGTTTCAATGAATCAATCACTTGATTTAAATCAGTTGAAAGCGTCAGTAAGGATGGATTGTTGACCACATCCAAAATGGTGCTCACGCTATTTAATACATCATAAATCGCTTTGACGGTTTGAGCCTGATCCGTATCGATGACATCGCTTTTTGCCAGTAAATCTAACAGCGGATTAAGTCCTTTGATCACCCCTGAAATGGTCTCAGGGACATTCCCTTGGTTGGCTGATGAAATGGCGGTCACTAGATTGGTCACACTTCCAATCACTGTCGGTAAAGCATGACTCAACTGTTCCATATCAATAGTTGAGTTGTCTTTATTGATTGAAGCTAATAAAGGTAGGAGGGCAGTCGTTGCACCTTGTGCAATTTGCCCAAAGTCGATGTTTCCAGAAGACGAGCTCCCAATCATCTGAATAATAGGTTGCGCATATTCTAAAACTTGACTGAGTGTATTGATAATTTGCGTTGCATCCGTTGACCCTGTTGCGCTTCCAAGCATAGCAAGCAGTGGTTTTATGGCATTTACAGCGCTACTAATATTGTCAGGAAGATTGCCTTGGTTATTGGTGCTACTCAATAAACTTTGCAAGCTGTTGACAATGGTAGGTAAAGATTGAACCAACTGATTCATCTCTGTTGAGCCAGCGTTGCTACCTAAGTTTTGTAGGAGTGGTTGCAGAGTTGTCATCAATGTCTTGAGTGCATCCGAATTTGAACCGTTATTGGATGTAAGACTTTGAATCGTGCTAATCACTTGCGGAAGCGATTTAGTCAGTGCGCTAAAATCAAAAGACTTTGTGCCACCTAAATTACCCAATAATCCTGTCAGTGTATCCGTGATATTGGTTGTAGGTTTAAGTGGGCTAAGTAGGTTACTGACCGTGCTGCTAATTGTACTGAGCTGTAGGGAAGGACTTAGTACAGAACTTAATTTTGAGCTGAGTGAACTCAGTGATTTAATTGCCATGTTTATTCTTCCGTTTTTGTTTTTTTGTATATTTATGAACCGCCGCTATTTTTTAATGTAATTACCAAATCTAGTAAATAAGTGAAAAAAAAGCAAAATGTGAAATAGAGCGCACATTGAAAAATATAGTAAAAATAAAAAGTTGAAAAATATAAAATAAAATTTATTTTCCTTTTATCTGAAATTGATTTATTCAGATCAATGGAATGCATCGAGAAGCTTTATTGGTAGGTTGTCTAAAGACGTTATTTAGAATATAAAAACTAAACTTTGATGAAAAAACATTCATTTAAACACGATATTTATGCAAATTATTATGTTCATAATGCATATGAGCTTTATTATTTTTAATAAATCATGCTATACATGAGAAAACTTGCACATAAATGCTGATTTTAAAACTTAAAATAACATTGAAAATGACAACAGGTGTTTGATGAATCTGGATCATCAGCACTGTTTTCAAAAATGGCTGGAGTAGACTGATGGAACTAGACCGTTTTGATAAACAAATTTTAGAAATTTTGACCCATGAAGATGTCAATTTAAATGAACTGTCAGAGCGGGTGAATTTATCGGTCAGTTCAGTTCATCGTCGGATCAAACAATTGATTGATCACAATATTATCAGTGGTCTGAAACGTGAAATTAATTATCAAAAATTGGGCTTTAGTTTGCATGTGCTGCTACAGGTGTCCTTAAGCAAACATGATACAGATACTTTTGCTAAATTTTTAGAAGCATTAGAAAGTATTCCAGAAGTCATTAATGCATTTTTGGTGACAGGGCAGTCTGCCGATTTTATTGTGGAAGTCGTTGCACGGGATATGGAAAACTATAGTGAAATTTTACTCAAGCGCATTGGTAAAATTGAACACGTAGTTGCATTACATTCGAGCTTTGTAATTAAACAATATAATGTTTTTAACTGTAATGGCTTATTAAATAAGGTTTAAATGCAGCCCTCATATATAAACTCAAACAGTTGAAAGCTAGGCAATAAAAAACGCACCGAAGGGTGCGTTTTATACTTCACTCGATTGAACTATAGAGCTTCTAACTCAGCCATCACTTCATCGGTGAATTCAACGTTGGTATACACGTTTTGAACGTCGTCAAGATCTTCAAACATATCAATCATTTTGATGATTTTTTTCGCTTGTTCGATATCTGAAATTAACGCTTTAGTTGAAGGGTTCATGACCACTTCGGCGTTATCAGATTTTAAACCTGCTGCTGCAAGTGCATCCTGAACCTCACCGAAAGTTTCAGGTGTTGTGATAACTAGAATTTCTTCTTCGTCCACTTCGATGTCTTCAGCACCCGCTTCTAAAGCGACGTCCATGATTTGATCTTCTAAAGAAACATCTTCAAAAGTAATCTCACCACGTTTGGTAAACATATAAGCTACTGAACCTGCAGTACCTAAATTACCATCAGTTTTCGAGAAGCAATGACGAACGTCAGGAACAGTACGGTTCAAGTTATCCGTCATTGTTTCAATGATGACCGCAACACCACCAACGCCATATCCTTCGTAGGTTACTTCTTTTAGATCGGTATTTTCTTCACCGCCCACACCACGTTGGATCGCACGGTTAATGGTGTCACGTGTCATGTTTGCAACTAATGCTTTTTCAACAACAGCACGTAAACGTGGGTTAGACGCTACATCACCGCCGCCTAAACGTGCAGCTGTCACGATTTCACGGATAAATTTTGTGAATACTTTAGCGCGGCTCGCATCTTGTTTTGCTTTACGATGCTTAGTATTAGCCCACTTGGAATGACCCGCCATGCGAAATATGCTCCTTGTAGATTGGCCTTATGCCTATCAAATTGAGCAAATTCTACCATAATGGCTTTTTTGTGTGAAAGTACTGGATTTCATGAATTGAGTAGTTGAAAAAAAAATATCCAAATCTGAGAAAATAATGCGAAATGTCTAAACGCCCGTACTGTAATTTTTCTTATGATGAGAATCGGGCTAAAAGGGGGAGTCTGATCCTGTTATAACAGGAAGATATAAATGTACAATGCGTGGAGCACGATACATTTATATCTTTAAATACGTAGTTAGTTAAAACGTGAATTGCGCTTAGTGTTTATTTTTAGGTTCTGGGATCACGATATCTAAACCTACTTTATCTTTATAGAGTTGCTTAATTAAAGCTAAATCGTGATCGAGCTCAGTCGGGTAAATTTTACCGAAAATACCGCCTTGTTTGGTTTTTGAGTTGGCATACATTAATACAATCGGCACACCTGCAGCTTTAGCGATATACCAAAAGCCTGTACGAATCGGTTTTCGTGCTTCACCACGTTCTGCACGTGTCGCTTCTGGAGCAATGACTAAATTAAATTTTTCATTGGCTTCAAAATGCTCAACCATTTGAGTCACGATGTCTTTATTGGCTTTACGGTCTACAGGAATACCGCCAATCGCTTCAAGGACAGGTTTAAATGGACCTTTAAAGAGTTCTTTTTTAATCAGCGTGTGAATTTTAATGTCGTAAATTTGGCAAAGGGCCAGTGAAAGAACAGCATCCATCATTGAGGTGTGTTCAAAGCCGACGATCACTTGTTTATTTTCTAAAACATCAGGTTCTACGTGGTATTTCCAGCCTGCTAATTTAAATGCAGATTCGCCAATAAACTTTTTCAACATAGTCGGTGATACGGTGATTTAAAAAAGGTGTAATTTCTGCTTGTTTGGATCATGAGTCAAGAGGATTTAAGTGAGCTTTGATCTGAATTGTGCAGATATTTCAAATCGGAATAAGAAGGGCGGATTGAAAAATTATACTTTTTAGCAATAAATCGGCTAAATTTTATATGGTAAAGCTATCATCATAGATAAAAATACTCTTAAAAATTTGCTAAATATGGCTAGGCACCGTCAGAAATTCTTATTAGACTTTTGTCGTAGGTTAAAACTTTTAACCTGTTGGTCTTAACTCGATTTCTAACGGAGAACTCAAGCATGATTTATTTAACTGCTGTGTTATTCGCTGTTGCTATGTTTGCTTTGATTGTTATTTGGTCAATTGTTGAGTTTTATTTGGACTTAAGAAAGCCTGAACAGGTTGAGTCTTAATATTTGCCGAAATTTATAGGCATCATAGTTGATTTATTAATACCATATATTTTATATAATAATTATATTTAATTAATAGTAAAAAGATATTAATGTGGTTTTGTTATTGAGTCTTGAACTTGTATCTCAATAGAAATTTTTATTTGATATTTTTTAGATTTTCAATATTAGATATTCTTGAGTAGGTATCCGAAATGGCTATTCCTTGTTGTAAATAATCTGCTCTGTTCTTGTAATTATAAATTAAACATTAAAACGATATTTCATCTTTTATGAAATTTTGACTAATTATTTCAGATATTTAAAGCTGACTAAAAACACAAAAAAATTATCTTGTAGACTTGGATTATATTGAATAATTTGATTAAATGTTCGGGAAATTTAAATAAAATTGATGTTTGATAATAACAATGCTGAACAATATATACTCTGCAATTGAAAAATTGGGCATTAGTCCACAAAAACGTGCTTTGCACATTCAATTTTCAAATTCGACATTAAATCAGGCGGTATTTTTACAACGCATTGATGGGGAACATGCGCTTAGTACAGGTTTAAATGTACAACTGATTTGTCTGTCTACTTCTGCGACCTTAGAACTCAAACAATTTATTGGTACGCAAGTCGCAATCGATCAGGTGACCGATGCGGGGCAACTTTTTCGTATTACCGGGATCATTACTGAAGCATTTCAAGGCCAAAGTGATGGTGCATTAACGCTATATAAGTTGACCTTAGAAGATGCAACGGGATTGTGGCATAAGCGTCGTAATAGCCGTGTGTTTATGAATAAATCGGTCAAAGATGTGGTCGAGATTGTTTTTAAGGAATGGCAAAAAAAGAGCCCACTTTTTGCAGCGAGCTTAAGTTTGGACTTAAGTGGCTTAAAAAAAGAGTATGACGTTCGACCATTCATGATGCAAAGTAATGAAACCGACTATGATTTTATTACCCGCTTATTACGCAGTGAAGGCATTCATTGGCTGGTTGATGAAGCTCAATCTTTTGTAACATCGTCTGCGGCACCCATCGCAGCCCAAAAGCTACGTTTGATTGATGATAATAGTCAATATCAAGCTTTGGAACGACGTAATATTCGTTTTCATCGCAGTAGTGCAACTGAAAAAAATGACAGTATGACCAGTTTTATCGGTCAGCGCAGTCTGCAGCCGACGTCGGTACATGTGCAGCGGTGGCAGGCAGATGTGCTTGAACAGGACGAGGGTGGTGGTGCAGTACAAAGCAAGCACCTACATAGCCAAAATCAAGATAATGCGAGTTTAAGCTTAGAGCAGGCATGGCATGTGAGCCCTGCATGGATGCAAGATCTGAATGGTGAAGATGCTGCAACTGCCTCTAATAGTGCTCAAGTTGAACGTCTCAATCAAAATTTTAGTGATTATTATGCGGCTCAAGCCAAACAATTTATTGCTAAAAGTACCGTGCGTGATACACAAGTTGGTTATTGGTTCAAATTGGATGAGCATCCAGAGATTGACCAGCATCGTGGTGCCGATCAAGAATTTTTGATTTTATCTAAGTCTTTTTATAACCAAAATAATTTACCCAAAGACTTAACCGATCAAGTTACACAACTGATCCATCAAAGTCAGTGGCAAGTCAAACAAAGCGATGCGGATGAACGCCAAGCCAATACCTTGGCTTTGCAACGTCGAAATATTACGACCGTCCCTGAATTTAATCCACTTACACATCGACCAGTAACACATCCACAGCGTGCCAAAGTTGTGGGTCCTGCCGGTGAAGAAATCCATGTTGATGAATGGGGACGGATAAAAGTTCGTTTTCTGTTTACCCGTTCTGATGATCATGGCCATGATGGTGGGGCAGGTGCGAACAATAATGACACAGACTCGGCTTGGGTTGATGTGTTGACCCCTTGGGCCGGCGAAGGTTATGGCGCACGCTTCTTACCTCGAGTTGGTGAAATAGTCGTCGTTGATTTCTTTGATGGCAACATTGACCGACCTTTTGTCGTGGGTCGTATTCATGAAGCGCAGCGTAGTCCCACTAAATTTGACAATAAAGGACAATTACCAGATACCAAAAAACTTGCGGGAATTCGTTCCAAAGAAGTGGCGGGAGAGGGTTTTGGTCAATTACGCTTTGATGACACCACAGGGCAAATTAGTACCCAGCTGCAAAGTAGTCATGGTGCGAGCCAACTGAACCTCGGTAAGCTCAGTCATCCAAAAGATAAAGCAGAAAGTGAAGATCGGGGTGAAGGTTTTGAGCTGCGGACCGATCAATGGGGGGCAGTACGAGCTGGACAAGGTTTATTGGTGTCGACTTATAAACAGGAAAAGGCCAATGGTGAACATTTAGATGCAGAGATTGCAAGAACACAGCTGGAGACGAGTCATAGTAATAGTAAGTCTTTAAGTGATATTGCAAAACAACAAAAAACAGATGAAATTGAATCTGTTGAACAGCTAAAAGCTTTTGCCAGTGAAATAGAAAAAGATATCGCTAAATTTAAAAAAGCCATTCTTTTACTTAACTCAGTGGATGGTATTGCACTTAGTACACCAGAGGATATTCATTTATCTGCAACAGGCATGATCAACCAAATTGCCGGTGATAGCATTAACCTGAGTACGCAAAAAAATATTGTGGGACAAGCTTTAGGTAAGGTTAGCTTATTTGCAGCTCAAGGTGGCATTAAAGCAATAGCAGCGCAAAGTAAAGTCGAAATTCAGGCACAGTCTGATGCTATGGATATTTTGGCAAAAAAAGGAATTACGATTTCTTCTACTGAAGACAAAATAGAGATTAGCAGTCCTAAAGAGATTGTGATCACAGGAGCTTCTTCCCAAATTACTTTAAATGGCACGGGAATTCTTGCTAAGACAGGTGGTAAATTTGAAGTAAATGCAGGGCAGCATCTATTTAAACCAGCATCGAGTGCTAGCAAGTCTGCACAACTTCCTGCTTCTAATCCGATGAAAGGGGCCTTAGAACTGCTTAAAAGTTATGGTGGTCAAGATTTCTTTAGTGGCACCGGTTTTAAAGTCATTGATGCTTTGGGCAAGCAAGTTACAGGAAAATTAGACGGCAATGGCTTTGCTCAAGTAACGGGTATTGCACCAGGACCGGCTAAAGTTGAGTTTGACAAAGATCCTCGAAGTGCTTGGGATTCAGCGAGTCATTTTAAGCGTGATTATCAATGGGCGGAAAAAGTGGTACCAGGCGCTTCGGACTTTTTACAAAATACATTGGGTTCGTTGGGGCAAAATTTAACATCACGGTTAAAAGATAATCTCTTTAATTTAAATGCCGATTCTTTAAAAAATATCGGAAAAAATGCATTAAAAGATCTAGGTGGACAGGCATTAAATCAATTTAAAGACCAAGTCAACAATTCCGCACTATCTGCAATTTCATCGAAACTCAACTTGGGACTTTCTGCTTCACAAATGGCAAGTTTGGGTCAGGGTGCACAAGGCTTATCCAGCGTATTAGGTGGAAGTGGAATGAGTAACGGCATCGTTTCTGGGTCAACTGCTGCCGCAGTTCAGAACTCACAAGCAACCATTGATAAGGATATAGTGGGCCGTAAAATTTCTTATTCCACACGCGCATTGACTTATACGGAAACCATTCGAGAAGGCTCTGCAACGCCTACGAATGTGACAGCTGCACCAGTCGCAGTGCCTAAAGTTACTGAAATAAAAGTAGCGGAAGCTGCACCAGAAAAAGCGATACCTGTCCTTGCTAGTGATGATGATTGGGTGGACCGGAAACAATATTCAAGTCCTTACCTCACTTACAGTGAAACCACACGACCGAAAAAGAACAATGGTTAGTACTTCATAAGAGCGACAGCAAAACACAATTTTAAATATTTAGAATTTGAGTAATAGGTTTTTACATGACAACTGAGCAAAATGTTCAACAAGAACAACAGACAACAACTAAGCCAGCAGTTGAACTGGCGATTTTTAACTTAGAGAGTGTGACGCATACAGAAGATCATAAGTTTATTGCACATCAAATTGAAAACTATTTAAAGCAATGTGGTAATACCAACTTAGGGCAGTTGAAAAGTCTTGCTAATGTACCAACGGTTGCCAATATTTTTGCACTTTCAGGTTCAGTCTTAGATTTACTATTGTTTTGTACTGAGCAAAAACAAGGTGAGTCAGGAGTACAGCAAGGCGCTTTACTTTGTATGAACTTGATTGGTTTATACTTAGAACCCAAAGCCGAAGCTCATGTACGAATGGCTTTACGTCCTTTATTGGGACTCATGGCTGAATGTTTATATCCGCAAAATGGTAAAGTCAAAGAAGCCGATATCCGTCGCATGTCTTTGCATTTAAATGCGCAAATGGCAGGGGATATAGAAAAATTCCTGACTGAAACACAAGCTAAATTACCTACCTTGCTTTCAGGTGCAAGCACATTGGGTATATCCATACTCTCAGCCTTTGCAACTGAAACGAAATCAGGACTGGTATCACCAACCATTAATTTTGGCGCAACTGCCGAAAAACGAGATCCAACGGAACAATTTAGTAACTGGACGAAACCGCTGATTGATCTGACACAAACCAGTGCGCTTGCTAGTTTGATACCGAAACTTAAAAAGCCAACAGGGGTCACATCTTTACAGTTGGAAGCACAACAAGCACAATCGCTTTTACCGAATCTAATTCAGCAACAAGCAAATACAGGTACAAAATATAGTATTGCTTGGTTGATACAAGAAACCTTAAAAGCCATCAAAAAACAAGGCAATAAAGCCAGTGCCAGCGTTCCTTTAAATCAAACTGGTGAGCATGAGCAGCATACAACAGGTGATACTTTAGAGTTTTTAACTTTACAGGCCGATGCACTGAATAATCCGCCTTGCCAAGGAGCTGACTCACAATCTAAGCACAGTATCAGCTATTCCATTGGCGCAGAACGAGTCAATCATACTGATTTCTCCTTACCCAAAGTGGGCTTTAGCTTCAGCCGTCAATATAATTCGCAAATGCATGAGTTTGATGGCAGCATGATAGGCGCTCGTTGGATGATGCCTTTTTCGAATGTCATCATCCAAAATAAAAACGGCTATTTGTTTATTGATAGTAATGGGCGCAAGCATCAGCTACCAGATTCAATTACCTATGAAGCATACACGGTGCCTTATGAAGGCTTTACGGTAGAACCTTTAGAAAATGAAGATTTGCTACTAAACTTTGGTTCAGCGTGGAGTTTCCATTTTCACAGCTTTAATGACGGAAAACACTATGAGTTGATTCAGCAATTCAATGAAGAAACAGATGAAAAAGTTGCTTTAAGTTATTTACTATTTGAACAGCAGGCTTATCTGCAAAGTATTGATTTTCAACTGAAGCGAGGCAAACACCAGCTCAAGTTTGCCTTTAATGAACAAGTGAAAATCATTGCTGCCTTTGTGGATGAGCAAGCAGAGCCAGTTTCACGCTATGAATATGATACGCAAGGTAATTTAATTCAGGCAGTGGATCAAAATGGTCACGTGCGCAGCTATGAATATAATGATGCGCATCAGCTGACCCGTTATACCGACCGTACAGGGCGTGGGCATAATATTCGATATGAATCAAAAGAAGCGAATGCCAAAGCCATCGCAGAATGGGCTGATGACGGCAGCTTTAAGACCCGTTTGGAGTGGCATCCACGACTGCGCCAAGTTGCTGTATATGATGCTTATGATGTGCCGACCTATTACTATTTTGACTTAGATGGTTTTACCTATCGCACACGCTTAGCCGATGGCCGTGAAAAATGGCTATCGCGTGACAGTCAAAAACGTATTACCCGTCAAATTGATTTTGCAGGCCTAGAAACCGAACAGGTTTATAACGAGCAAGATCAGCTGATTAAAATTGTACAGCCGAATGGAGGCATCATCCGTTTTGCCTATGATGAAGCAGGAAATTTGACGGAAACTAAAGATCCAGAAGGTCATATTTGGAAAAAAGAATACGATGCAGACGGTAATGTAACGAAGGAAATTAATCCTTTAGGTTATAGCACGCAATATAAATACAACAACGATAATCAAGTTGTAGAAATCATTGATGCCAAAGGCGGCTCTAAAAAAATTCAATACAATGATTTGGGGCAAATGACCGCATATAGCGATTGTTCAGGTAAAGAAAGCGCATGGGAATATGATGAAGAAGGCGCACTGACGGCCCAGCAGTCTGCTGATGCACAGCAAGTCAAATATATCTACAGCACAGATGGCAAAGACAAAGGCCAGCTTAAAGCAATTGTCTACCCTGATGGTTTAAAAGAACAATTTGAGCATGATGAAGAAGGGCGCTTGCTCAAGCATACGGATACCAAAGGTTTAAGCACGCAGTACCGTTATAACGCTGCGGGTTTGCTCGAACAGCGTATAGATGCGAACCGTCATCAAATTGGCTACCAATGGGATCAGCAAGGCCGTATTCAAAAGCTGATCAATCAAAACCATGCAGAATATTTATTTGAATATAACCGTTATGGTCAATTGGCACGTGAACAGGCTTTCGATGGCGAAGAAAAATATTATAGCTACAATGAAAACGGTCAGCTGTTCCAAATCCGTCAGCCGAATGTGTTTACTCAATTTGCATATTTTGCTGATGGTGCAATCGCTTCAAAAACTTATACCCATGTACAAACTCGTGTAAGTCAAACAGAAGAATTTGAATACAACCTGAATCATCAGTTGAGTAAGGCGACGAATAAAGACAGTCAAATCGATTTTTATCGCAACGCGCTTGGCCAATTGGTCCGTGAGCATCAGCATTATAAAGTGCCGCATTTAACTCCGCTGACGGCTGTGCTGCGTTATGAATATGATGTGCTGGGAAATTTAACTCAAACGATTCGCCCTGATGGACAGGTTCAAAGCAATTTGAGTTATGGTTCAGGGCATATTTATGGCATTGCGTTAAATAAAAAAGACATGGTGGCATTTCAGCGCGATGACTTGCACCGTGAAACAGCGCGGATGCTTGCCAATGGATTGGTTCAAACCAAAAACTATAATGATGTAGGTTTACTCAGTTCGCAGCTGATTCAGCCAGAGCAAGAGACATTAGGTCGTGTACAGCATCAAGCAGAACGGCAGTATCATTATGATCAAAATTATCTACTCACGCAGGTGGACGACAGCCGTTTAGGCAAGCTGAATTATCAATATGATGCGGTTGGCCGTTTGATACAGAGCCAAAGTGTGCATAAAACGGAAAGCTTTGCTTTTGACCCTGCGGGGAATTTGATTGACCCGATTGCCACGCAGGCGTCTCAAGTCAAAAATAATTTGATCGCTCAATATCAGGGTAAAAACTATAAATACGATGCGCAAGGCAATGTGATTGAAAGCAGCCATGCAGGCAAAACATTAAAACTGACGTGGGATAACCTGAACAGATTGGTTTGCAGTGACCATAATGGTCTGGTGACTGAATATGGTTATGATGTATTTGGACGGCGTTTATATAAGAAAAATCAAAATGCGCAAACCCTGACCTTATTTGGCTGGGACGGTGATTTGATGATTTGGGAGTCACAGCAATCTTATGACTTCGAAGAAAACTACACCAAGCATTATGTCTATGAACCTCAGAGTTTTGTACCGCTGCTGCAAACGGGCTATACAGGTTTTATCAAGCTTTTAGAAACTCCATATTATGCTCAATTTCAGCATGAAGATTATTCGGTTTATAAAGACCCGATATGGAAAACTGAAACACGAAAAAATAAAGCTGAATTGGAGCGGGTACTTTTTTATCACTGTGACCAAGTTGGAACACCGCAGACTTTAACAAATGAGTTAGGTGAATGTATATGGGAAATTAAGCAAGATACATGGGGCACAGCTTTAGAGATTAACACCAGTGAAAATTTATTAGAGCAAACCAATATTCGTTTTCAAGGGCAATATTACGATAGTGAAACTGGATTACATTATAACCGTTACAGATATTATGAGCCGTTTAGTGCGAGATATGTAAGTAAAGATCCAATCGGGTTATTTGGTGGTTTGAATAATTCTAGTTATGTAAGTGATCCAAATCAGTGGGTGGATCCGATGGGGTTGATGGGGCAAGGTGTTTATTCATGGACTGATGAAAACGGAGTAACACATTTTACGACAAATCAAGGTAAAGCGTACGAAGCACAAAAAAACAGTCATAATGTAATTGGTAAAGATGTTCAATCTAGAAATTACTTAAATAGAGATGATAAAAAGAAGAAAGAGGAAGAGCGACTTAGACAGGGAAGAGAGGCAGATAGAGTTAGAAGAAAAGCTTCAGCAGCTCTAGATTATGTTCCATCAAGCTGTATGATGGGAACATCATATGCTTGTGGACAAGAGCCACCACCTATGACAGAGGCTCAAAAACGTGCACAGGAGAGAAATGATATTAGAGAAGCAGCTGGGTTGCCAACATATATGCCAGCAGATGCGATTGAAAGTAGAGCTGCAATGGTAAGAGAGGGGGGGAAATTAGTTGCAGATAACGCATTGGAATATGGAGGAAAAGTTAATCCGACTTTAGCAACTTTAGATGCTGTTCAAAAGTGTTCTGAATTAAATATTAATAACTGTGTTGGATTCATTTCACCAGTAGGTAATTTTAATGATAAGTATGATAAGGTGAGAGATGGTGTTGAGATTTTAAAAACAGTTAACCCTGAATTATCCGATCTAAAAAGTGTCCCAAAAATCCCAGAATATAAATATGAAAATGGGTCGATTGTGGAGGTAAAAGATGAATAAGATAATAATTCTAATTTTTGGATGTACTAGTCTGTTTTTACATGCTACTGAGAATATAAGTGGTAAAAATAATAACTATAAAAATAACGCTTTTGTAGATAATTGTATTAGTGCTAATGATGAAGCTGATTTGTTGAATTCATCGGTTCAATATAAAATAGGGTCTTATTACTATTTAGGTGTAAATGGTTGCTCTAAGGATTATGAAAAGGCTTATGATTATTTTATTCAATCTGCTAATCAAAATAACTCAAATGCCCAACTCATGATTTCTACTTTTTATTTAGAGGGTATTGTTGTTAAGGCTGATAATGGTATGGCTATTGAATGGCTTGTAAAATCTGCAAATCAAAATAATACTTTAGCTGAATATAATTTAGGTATGTTATATTTAGAAGGTAAAGATATTAAAAAAGACTCTAAAGAAGCATATAAGTGGTTATTCAAAGCTGCAAATAAAAATGATAAAAGTGCACAGTATAATTTATCATTAATGTATAGGTATGGTGATGGGGTTGAAATTGATCAAAAAAAATCTATAGAATGGTTAAGAAAAGCAGCAGAACTTGGTCATATGATCGCAATGTATGATCTTGCAACCTTGTATTTAATTGGTGATGGGTTGGGAAAAAATATTAATAATGCGAAATATTGGTACATAAAATCTGCTCAATTAGGCTCTTCTGAATCTGCTTTTAGTTTAGGTATGCTCTTTTTTTCAGAGAAAAAATATGAGGATGCACTTCAGAATTTAATTTATGCAACTGATTTAGGAAATAAGGATGCAATGTATAATTTAGCATTAATGTATGAAAATGGGATTGGTGTAAAGGCTGATAATAAAAAATCTTTATATTGGTATACAAAGGCAGCTGAAAAAGGAAGTAATGAAGCAATACAAAAATTAAAAGAATTTCATTAATTGACTCATAATAAAAAAGCCCTCAGGGCTTTTTACATCTAAAACTTAAGGCAACTGCTTAATCGGACTACCACCTAAAGCTTGTATCAAGGTTACATAAGCATTGTATTGACTTTGCTTGGTTTAAACTGTAGATGGCTTATAAATACGTATAGTTTGTTGTGCGTCGAAGAAATTTTAAATGTTTTGTAGTTTATAAAGTTAATATGCTATTAAATAAATTTTATTCACAATATGAAAATATTATGATAGCTGTGTAGAGGCTTTGTTGCACAAAGCTATTCTTAAGGGCTTCTTCAGCCATATAATTTTCAGATGAAGAAGTCTACACAAAATCTACCGCACAACCAATTGGCCCGCATATAACCGAGCACTCATTAATCGCGGAAATATTGCCATTTGGTTTGATCCTACTACGCAATGGTATGCTCCATCAAAAGGCAAGCATGTTCGAAATCAAACCTATTCTGATGCTGCTATCCAATGCTGTCTGATGATTAAATCTCTATTCCGTTTGTCTTTACGTATGGTCACTGGCTTTGTTGAAAGTTTTATTCATCTTTGTAGATTAGATTGGGCAGCCCCGAATATTAGTGATATTCGTATTCCACCATTTGTAGAAGACAAAAGCATATTGATATTGCAATCAGCTACCAAAAAAAGTAGCGATGGGCTGCATCTACTCGTAGACTCTACAGGCATGAGGTTTCTAGGTGAGGGAGAATGGAAACGCAAGAAACATGGACCTGAATATCGTCGCCAATGTCGTAAACTACATATTGGTATAGATGCTAAAACCCTACAAATACGCGCTATTCAGCTCACAACCAATAATTTCAGTGATTCACAGGTGCTTGGTGATTTACTTAATCAGTTTCCACAAGATGAGCAAATTGACTCTGTTTATACCGATGGAGCTTATGACACCAAGCAATGCCGTCAGGTCATTGCAGATCGGCAAGCGCATGCGGTGATTGCACCTAGAAAAAATGCGAAACCATGGAAAGATACAAAGAGTAGCACGCTAGAGCGAAATGAATTACTTCGAACGATTAATCTTGCGAAGCAGTGCTTCTCAGGCAGGACACTATGGAAAAAATGGTCAGGCTATCATCGGCGAAGTATGATTGAAAATAAGATGCATTGCATCAAATTATTAGGAGATAAACTCAGTGCAAGGAGTTTTGATAGCCAAGTGAATGAGATCCATGCACGTGTAGCAGTCCTTAACAGATTTACGGAATTAGGTCGACCACTTACCCAAGTTACGCCTTAAATTTGGCTCAATTAGGGGTGCTTTGCATTTCAAATCTTTGTGCAACAAAGCCCTTTTGATACACAACCTAAATGGCTTCAGAGTGTGGAGTATGAATGTCAGGTCGCGGAAGATGCCCCGTACATCGTTGATACATTTACGACTTATCGGTTAGATACTTATTTTCGTGTTATTAAATCTTGATTTTTATACTTAATTTTTAGCCATTTAAAAGTAAAGTGAAGTTAAATTATATAGATCACAAATCCTATAAGGAAAAGCTTTCTATATTACAGTGCAGCATATTGCAAAAAAGAAATAAAAAACCCATGAATCATTATAATTCATGGGTTTATATATTAAATCATTGCAAAGCTGTGCATATGATTACAAAAAATTGGTGGGCCCACACAGACTTGAACTGTGGACCAACGGATTATGAGTCCGCTGCTCTAACCAACTGAGCTATAGGCCCTATATTCTGAATGTGTTATTTATCAACAAGTTCAGACGCAAAGCATACTAGCGAAGATTTTTTTAAAAGACAAGCCTTTTTCTTCACGGCTGCACACTAACACAACAAATTGGCTGTAGTTGCAGCAGTTGAGCTTGGATTAGACCAAAATGCACAAAGTGCCGAATCCTATCGTGATGTAAATCACGACAAAAGTTATCAAACAGTCAAAATAACCTTATAATAATGCCCATTCTTGTCAGTACCGTGCTCAACAGCGCATAGATTGGTACTGGCCTCACATTTTTAAGTCAATGTCCTACAGTTATTCGGCTTAAGTTTTCATTTTTATGTGTTGCACTGACACATAAGAATATTTAGGTGCCCACATGGAAATTAAGGTTAATTATCTCGATAACCTTCGACAAGAAGCCAAATTTGATGACTTCACGGTAATTGCCGACCAACCCATTCGCTATAAAGGCGATGGCTCTGCTCCCGGACCATTCGATTACTTTTTGGCGTCGTCAGCATTATGTGCAGCGTATTTTGTAAAAGTGTATTGTGCGGCGCGAGACATTCCGACAGACAATATTCGCTTATCTCAAAACAATATTGTTGATCCTGAAAACCGCTATAAGCAAATTTTCAAAATCCAAGTCGAACTACCTGCGGATATTTCAGAAAAAGACCGTCAAGGCATTTTGCGTTCAATTGACCGCTGTACGGTTAAAAAAGTGATTCAGACTGGTCCTGAGTTTGTCATTGAGGAAGTAGAAAGCATTGATGCAGATGCACAAGCTTTACTTATGCCAAATTTAGCGTCAGAAAGTACCACGTTTATTCCGGGTAAAGATCTGCCATTAGAAGAAACCATTGCCAATATGTCAGGTATTTTGGCTGGTTTAGGCATGAAGATTGAAATTGCATCATGGCGTAACATCGTGCCGAATGTTTGGTCTCTACATATTCGGGATGCACAATCGCCAATGTGTTTTACCAATGGTAAAGGTTCAACCAAAGAAAGCGCATTAGCTTCGGCTTTGGGTGAATTTATTGAACGTCTCAATTGCAACTTCTTCTATAACGACCAGTTCTGGGGTGAAGAGATTGCCAATGCTGACTTTGTGCATTACCCAGATGAAAAATGGTTCCAACCCGGCCCAGAAGGCGAGTTACCTGTCGAAATTTTGGATGACTACACACGTGAAATTTATAACCCAGAAAATGAGTTATTAGGTACACATCTATATGACACCAATTCAGGAAATATAGCACGCGGTATTTGCTCTCTTCCATTTGTCCGTCAGTCCGACGGTGAAACAGTGTATTTCCCATCAAACTTGATTGAAAATTTATACTTGTCAAATGGGATGAGTGCAGGGAATACCTTGGCTGAGGCTCAAGTGCAATGTTTATCGGAAATCTTTGAGCGTGCGGTCAAACGTGAGATTTTAGAAGGTGAATTGGCTCTACCAGATGTACCAGAAGAGGTTTTAGCCAAATATCCAAGTATTGTTGCGGGTATTCAAGGCTTAGAAGAACAAGGTTTTCCTGTATTGGTAAAAGATGCTTCACTTGGTGGTCAGTACCCTGTGATGTGCGTAACCTTAATGAACCCACGTACTGGTGGGGTTTTTGCATCTTTTGGTGCGCACCCTAAACTCGAAGTAGCTTTAGAGCGTAGCTTAACCGAGCTTCTACAAGGCCGAAGCTTTGAAGGTCTAAACGATCTACCAAAACCAACGTTTAGCTCGAATGCAGTCACTGAGCCAAATAATTTTGTAGAACACTTTATTGACTCAAGTGGTTTGGTATCTTGGAAATTCTTTAGCGCACAATCAGACTATGATTTTGTAGAGTGGGATTTCACATCTGAAGGTGAAAATGCCAATGCGGAAGAAGCCGCAGCGATGTTCGCGATTCTAAAAGATATGGGCAAAGAAGCGTATATGGCGGTCTACCAGCATCTTGGTGCTACGGCATGTCGTATTTTAGTTCCGGGTTATTCTGAAGTGTATTTGGTTGAAGACTTGGTTTGGGATAATACCAACAAAGCTTTGGACTTCCGTGAGGATATTTTAAATATTCATCGCCTAGATGAAGACGAGTTAGTGTCATTGGTTGAGCGCTTAGAAGAGCTTGAAGTGGATGACTACACGGATATTGTGACGCTCATCGGGATTGAGTTTGATGATAATACCGTATGGGGTCAATTAACGGTTCTTGAGCTCAAACTACTGATCTATATTGCGCTACAAGAGTTTGAAGAAGCAAAAGAGTTGGTCGAAACCTTCCTTCAATACAACACCAATACGGTCGAACGTGGTTTGTTCTATCAATGTATGAATGTGGTTTTAGAAGTTGAATTGGACGATGACTTAGATCTCAATGACTATGAACATAATTTCCGTCGTATGTTTGGTGACGAACGTATGGATGCGGTGATTGGTTCAATGGATGGCAGTCTTCGCTTCTACGGTTTAACTGAAACCAATATGCAACTTGAAGGTTTAGATCGTCATTTACGTCTGATTGATAGCTATAAAAAATTGCATGCTGCACGTGCGAAGTTTGCCAGTCAGAACGTTTAAATCTGGGCTTGTGAATAACGTTACTCATGTGATCATCTATTTGAAAAAACTCTCCTAAGGGGGAGTTTTTTTGTGCAAAATTTGCTGAAAAATAATCTATATCTGTGATGCTGATATTAATAAAAAACCTTAGAACTCAGGTGAATATAAGGAAGGCTTAAAAATAACCGATTATCCGAAATTGTGTCATTTTAAAGTAAAGATATTTGACTCATTGGAAAAATATGCTAATAAATTAGCTATGGCGTGTTTAGGCATGATCATAATATTTCAGGACGAAATATTCAGAAGCACATTAATAAATAAACGGGAGTTTTAACAACATGCTTCACTTATTCAGAAAACTATTTTGCATGCATATTTACGAATACGAGCAAATGGAAGAAATCGGTTCACACAAGGAATGTCGTAAGTGCGGTGTGACAAAGTAATGCAGAGTCTCAGCCGAAAAAAAGTGAGCGAAAGCTCACTTTTTTAATGCCGGTCAATATTGAAATCATTAAAATAGAAATACATTCACAGTTTTCATGCAGATATGAGTAAAGATTTTCAAGCCGAGCGTTATACCGTCGATGCCAATATGGCAGATACCATTGCATGGTTATTACAACATCAAGATTGCTTTGAATCTTTTCATTATGATGCGATTCAGCAGCAATTGGTGGTTCAACATGCTAATGGTCAAGACATTATTCGTGAAGGGGATTATTTAAATGCAGGCTATGGAATTTTAATAACAGCACATAACTTTGTTAAGTAAACGATATATTTTCCCTACTCATGGTGATTTAGCCATTTCATTTGTTCGCACCATCTCTTGCATTGCACTTTGATACCTATCACTGATCATTCAATAAAACTAAGCCCCGAACTTCGGGGCTTATTTTAAGCCATTTGCATGGCATCAGTTGAAAGCTGTGCAGCATTTGGTTTGGGCTGTTCAGCCACTAAACCGAGTTTGCTAAATAAAAGCTGATCTTTGCCTTCGCCTGCATTTGGCGTGGTCAGTAGTTTTTCACCAGAAAAGAGTGAATTTGCACCTGCCATAAATGCCAAAGCTTGTTCTGAATCACTCAGGGATTCACGACCTGCAGAGAGTCGAATATAGCTTTTTGGCATAATGATCCGTGCGACTGCAATGGTGCGAATCCATTCGATCACATCGAGTTTCTCAACCTCTGCAAGTGGGGTACCTTGAATAGGCACAAGGAGATTGATCGGCACAGATTCAGGATGAATCGGCAGCGTTGCCAACTCCATCAAAAAGGCGATACGGTCATCACGGCTTTCACCTAAGCCCACAATTCCGCCGCTACAGATTTTCATTCCAGATTGGCGCACATAGTCCAGCGTCGTTAAACGGTCATCATAGCTACGTGTGCTAATGACATTGGGATAATACTCACGAGAGGTATCGAGGTTATGGTTGTAATAATCTAAGCCTGCCTCATGTAGGCGCTCTGCTTGAGACTGATTCAGCATGCCAAGGGTCATACAGGTTTCAAGTCCCAGCGCTTTGACTTCACGCACCATTTCTAGCACATAGGGCATGTCCCGTTCATGTGGATTGCGCCATGCAGCGCCCATACAAAAACGCGAAGAACCTGAGGCAAGCGCAGCTTTCGCTTCATTGATGACTTTTTCCACAGCCATGCGTTTTTCGGCTTCTAATCCAGAGTCATAATGTGCGGACTGAGAGCAATATTTACAGTCTTCAGGGCACTTACCAGTTTTAATCGAAAGTAAGGTGCTGACTTGAATATGATTGGCTTGGAAATATTCACGGTGAATGGTCTGTGCTTGGAATAATAAATCCATCAATGGTTGTTGATACAACTCTTGTATTTCTGGATGTGTCCAGTCATTTCGGTAGCTCATAAATAATCCATATTTTCTGCCTAATGCAGATCATCATACGTAAAATTTGCAGACTTCCAAGACTATTTTGTAACATTGCAATTTAGCTAAAATGCATTGAAATGACTTTTTCAAAGAACTTTTGATATTTAAGATGCTTGCAAAGTTATGCTAAATGACAGCACAATCGCTGCAATGTTTATTTTGAGCTAAAAAATTAATTTTCTTGGATTACGTCACTAAGTTTTAGCTTAAATGAAAACTTTGTAAGGATCTGGAAAATAGAGAATAAAAGTCCTTAAAGCATTTTTGAGTTTTGTTCTGCAATTGCCCAATCAATATGAACTTGCACAATCGCGTCATGTTTTTCGCGAGAATTTTTTAATGATTGAACAATATTTGAACTGTATGGTGCATTGCCTAAGCCTATCGCGATATTTCGCATAAAGCTTTGATAGCCTGTTCGTCGGATAGGACTGCCTTCAGTACAGCTTAAAAAAGTGGCTTCATCCCATTGCCAAAGATCTAATAAACTCACTTGGTCGAGACCATGACGTGGATAAAAGTCCTCAATTTGAGTTTTATGCGCAAAGCTATTCCATGGACAGATAAGTTGACAGTCATCACAGCCAAACACACGGTTGCCAATGCCACGGCGTAATTCTTCAGGAATGATGCCTTTATATTCGATGGTTAAGTAGGCAATGCATTTACGTGCATCTAACATATAGGGCTCAACGATGGCCTGAGTTGGACAGATATCAATACAGGCTGTGCATGAACCACAATGTTTGGTTGCCGGCGAATCAAAAGGCAAATCGAGTGATGTAAACAGCTCGCCTAATACAAAAAATGAGCCTGATTTTTTATGAATCAGTAAGGTGTGTTTGCCTGTCCAGCCCATGCCTGCATTTTCAGCTAAGGATTTTTCAAACACTGGTGCAGAGTCGGCAAAGGGTCTAGATTCAAAATCTCCGATTTTTTCACGGATGATATTCGACAAGGTTTTTAAACGACCACGCATGACTTTGTGGTAGTCACGACCTCGTGCATAGCGTGCAATGATGGCTGCATTTGGCTCATCAGGAACATAACGTGGTTTTGGGGTTTCGACCAAATAATCCATGCGGACACAAATGATACTGCGGGTGCCGTGGACTAAAAGTGCAGGATTGGCACGTTTTTCAAGGTTTTCCTCTAGGAATTTCATATCGCCATGATAACCACGTTCTAAATATTCTTTAAAACGAGGGAGTTCCTCTTGAGCATCTGGCTTTGCGATGACACAATCAGAAAAACCTAAATTTAAGGCTTGTGCTTTAATCCATGCTTTTAGGGTTTCTGGATCATATTGATCGACAGGAATTTTTTGTGCAGGAGTTGAAGCGGCCATAATCATAACAAGGAAAAACAATGCGTCTGCAAGTTTACCATAGCCCTGTTTATCTTAGCCAAAGTATTCAAGCTTGGGAGCAGCGTTGGTTTGCTCAGCACAATAGCAGTTATGGTCTGATGCAGCAGGTCGCATGGTCGATTGCTCAGCAACTCATTCCAATGTTAAAGCAGCAAAATTTAAATAATATTGCAGTATGTTGTGGGCAGGGCAACAACGCAGGTGATGGATATCTTACAGCGCAATACCTACAGCAAGCAGGCTTTCAAGTTGATATCTATGCCGCTGAAATTGGAGCATCGAAAGATTTACATTCTGCGGTACAAGAAGCGATAGTTCACAAGCTCAAGATCTATACACATTTTGATTTTCAGCGTGACTATGACGTTTATATCGACGCATTATTTGGTATAGGGCTCAATCGTGAACTTTCTAGCGAATGGCAAGCCATTATTCAACGATTGAATGCATGCACGGGACTCAAAGTTGCGATTGATATTCCAAGCGGATTACATGCCAATACAGGGCAGCCTTTACCCATCGCATTTCAAGCTGATTATACCTTTACGGCATTGGGTCTAAAAGCAGGGCTATTTACAGGTCAAGCGAAGGAATATGCAGGTGAAGTTGTGGTGATGGCATGTATACCGACTGATACAGAACTAGAGCCACTTGCTCATTTGTCGCCGCAGAAAATAGCCTTACCTGCGCGTCAAGCCTTTGGTCATAAAGGCAGTTATGGCCATGTTTTGGTTGTTGGTGGCCATGCAGAAATGGGTGGGGCGGTGATTATGGCTGCTGAGGCTGCATTCCATGCAGGTGCAGGTAAGGTCACGGTTGTTTGTGATGCACGACATCACACCGCTATTTTGGCGCGCGCACCGAATATTATGCTACGCGATATCAATGCATTAACTACAGAAGCGATTCGGCAACTGATCGATCAAGTCGATGCGATTAGCTTTGGCATGGGGCTTGGTCGTGACAATTGGGCACAACAGCAGTTTAAGTCATGGTTTCCATTGATTCAGCAGTCAACCTTGGAAATTGTTTTGGATGCAGATGCATTATGGTTTCTAGCTGAAACACCTGAAAAATTGAATGCACGCACCTATGCAACGCCACATCCCGGTGAAGCTGCGAAATTATTGGGTATTACTACTGCTGAAGTTGAAGCAGATCGTGTACAAGCAATTCAACATTTAAAAGAAAAATTTCAAGGTCAATGGGTGCTTAAAGGCGCAGGCAGCTTAATACTTGAAGATCAGCTTTGGATTTGCACCGCAGGTAATGCAGGAATGGGTACAGGCGGTATGGGAGATGTGCTTGCAGGGATGATTGCAAGTTTAAAAGCACAATTCCATCAGCAAATTCATCTGCATGAAATCGTAAGTCTGCATGCTTTAGCAGGTGATGTATTGGCGCAGTCGGGGATGCGTGGTTTGCAGGCACAGGATATGGCCCAAGCGGTTTATCATGTGGTCAATCATTCAGGAGATGAAGACTAAAATGCATGCGGTTAAATTGCGAATTCAAGGTAAAGTGCAGGGTGTTGGCTACCGTCGTTGGTTTGAGCAGCAAGCGCTTGCACTTAGTTTGAATGGTTATGTGAAAAATCTAGCGACGGGCGAAGTTGAAGCGCTGATTATAGGAACTGAAGACGCCATTCATAAAATACTGAAACACAGTCTGGTGGGTCCTTTACGAGCAGACGTGACTAAAATCGATCAGCAAGAAATTCCAATGCATGAATTAGACTATAGCGGTTTTAAAATGATCCGCTAAGTTTGATCACCTGATTGAGTGGGCTTTTGAAAACAGTCTGAATTACTGAGCTATATGATTTGACGAATATTTATCGACGTCGAGTGCTTACACGGCTTCGGCCACGAGCCATACCACCTAAGGCATTCAGTACAGCCATTTTACTCATACTCCCGGACGCATGCGCATGACAAATTGCGGCAGCCAAAGCATCGGCTGCATCCTGCTGGGGTTTGATGCTTAGGTTCAGAATGCGCATAACCATCATTTGGACTTGTTCTTTATCAGCAGCCCCATAGCCGACCACAGATTGTTTGATTTGACGTGCAGTATATTCAGCGACTTGTAAATCTAAATTGGTTAAAGCGGCAATGGCAGCACCGCGTGCTTGACCTAATTTTAAGGCCGAGTCAGGGTTTTGAGCCATAAATACTTGTTCAACCGCAGCTTCAGTAGGCCCGTGAAACTTTACGATGCGATCAATACCAGCAAAAATACGTTTTAAGCGTTCAGGCATTTCTGTTGTTTCGGTACGAATGGTGCCAGCATCGACAAAACGTAGTTTAGAACCATCCTTTTCGATGATGCCGTAACCAGTTAAGCGCGACCCAGGGTCAATACCGATAATTAATGACATGTTTGCCTATTTGCCCTTTAAAAATAAAAATATGCCCATATTGTTACATAAGCGTGTCAAAAAAGCTTGATAGTGATTGAGCAGTTGAACGCAACACCTTAAATTAATTTACTGAGATTTGTTTAATTTTCATGAAATTATTTCTTCTGATTTTAGCAGGCTTGATCCTGGAAGTGTTTGTCTGGATCGGTGTGGGCGACCTCGTCGGCAGCATGTGGTATGTCTTTTTCTGGTTCGTGGCAGCCTTCTTTATAGGGATGAATATTATCCGTAAATATTCATCAGGTCTGATGCCTCAAATGCAGCAAATGCAAGCAGGTCAAATGAGTAATGATCCAGCTTTAACTGGAAACTTACCTAAAATTTTGGCTGGTTTCTTATTGCTGTTGCCGGGTCTAATCTCAGATATTATGGCACTACTTATTTTGATTCCACCTGTACAAAATGCCATGAAAGCGGTCATGATGAAAACCATGATGAAGCGTCAACAAGCCATGATGGAAAAAATGATGGGTGGCATGATGGGCGATATGGGAGGCATGGGCGGTGCTCAAGGTCAGAACCCATTTGCAGATATGATGCGTCAAATGCAAGATATGCAAAATCAGCAATCAGGCCATGATTCATCCGTTATTGATGGTGAAGCTCGTGAAGTGACGCCAGATGCGAAACAAATTGAACTGAAAGATGTCAATAAAAAATAAGCAACTCAGTATGAAAGGCCGAATGTGTATTCGGCTTTTTTTGCGTAAATTTTGATACGGCCTAAAAAATAAACCTTGTGTTGCCAACAAAAAAATTGAACAAGCGATATAATCTTCACGTTTTAATTCAAATGAATCAGCTTGCATGTCACTGTTATTCACCATCTGTGCGCTTCATTTTGTTGCGCAGTTGAGTCCCGGTCCAGATGTATTATTAATTGCTAAAAGTGCAGCATCAACAACGCGTGCAAATACCTTAAAAATTATTGCGGGGATCTCTGTCGGGATTGTGGTGTGGGTCGTTTTAACCTTATTGGGCTTTACGGTTCTGGTTGAGCAATTTCCATGGATACAACAAGTTTTAATGGCTGTTGGTGGGTTTTTCTTGGCGAAAATGGGTTGGGCGATGTTTAGTGGTGGGCTTAAAAGTTTAAATCAAACAGCCAATTTAGAAGATGGGCAGGCCTTAAGTCAGCAGAATACTGAAAATTATTTCTTATTAGGTTTATTTACGAATTTAGCCAATCCGAAAACACTGATCTATTTTAGTAGTGTGTTCTCACTGGCGTTGAGTTCATCAGCCAGTAGTAACCTAAAAGCACAGCTTGCTGTCATCATTCCGATTCAAACTTTTATTGTGTTTAGTCTGTTTATGATGATTATGTCTTTGCCTAAAATTAAAGCACTCTACCAACGTTCGGGTAGTTATATTGATGTGGTTTCAGGGGCGTTATTTTTAATTTTTGCGATTTGGCTGTGGTTCGACGCAATTAGAATGTTCAATCTTCAATAGCTGCAAACATATTGCTGTCAGCAAAGCGAAAGCCAAGTATTAGAACTTGGCTTTTTTTATGTGCCAATTTTATTGTTCTGGATTGGTTTGATCTTGGTCTTTAGATGGTGCTGTATTTGATGGATCTTGTGCAACATTGGTAGTTTCAGCATGATCACGATAACGGTTCGGTTTGAGGGTGGTTTCGGTATTTTCAGAGCCTTTGTATGATCGGCTACGATTGGCGCGTTCACGTAAACCGCCTTTTTTGATTAACTGCACCATCGTCTATAACCTCATTGCTATTGTCATAGTTTAAAGAATTTTCCTCGTGAAGATAAGTGAGCAGGGCAGCGCAAGGGCATAAAAAGCCTGAAATCATTCAGGCTTTCATCATTTTAATTTCTCGCTTTGAATGACTTTAAAGCAACTGGATAATAGTGCTTGGATTTAGCTTGGCTAAATTTCACACATTGCCAGCCTGTTCATACGGCTGTATTTGGCTGTTGTAAAAAAACTTAATTTTTACCATCTTGCTTGAGTACTTCAAAGATGTTGAGTTGGGTTGTCGCTTCAGTATCGTGCTGTTGCAAATACACTTGGATACTCTTAAATAGAATGGCAACAGCCAAACAACTGAGTATGCAAAATATCCAAAAGCCATATGGGCTACGGATATTATGCGAGCCACATTCGGAACATTCTTTATCGCTTGAAGCCAATACTTTATTGCAACAAGCACAGTGATATTGATAGTGCATTGCTATTCTCCATTTAGTCCAATTTGACCAACATTCTTGTTGTTATTGTCAACCATCAATCCGTGATGATTGTTTTATCTTAATGTGCAAATAAGCTGCTGTACAAGTTTTAAACGGTTTGTTTTGCTCATTATTGTGTAAGTGAAAAGCGTCAGAGAGTTAAATATTTGTTTTATTAATAATTTATAAATGAAACAAGAGATGAATTTTCAGTCATAAAAAAAGCCAGTTCGAAAACTGGCTTTTGCTGTTCTGTTTAAACTGAATTATTGACCCGAACGGATGATGTAATCAAAAGCAGACAATGATGCTTTCGCGCCTTCACCTGTTGCGATGATGATTTGTTTGTACGGTACTGTTGTACAGTCACCTGCGGCAAATACACCTTTCACATTGGTTTCGTTACGTTCGTTAATTACGATCTCACCACGGTTTGAAAGTTCAACTGCTGTTTCTTTTAAGAAATCAGTGTTTGGTAACAAACCGATTTGTACAAAGATACCAGCCAATTCAATCGTTTTGATTTCATCAGTTGCACGGTCTTTGTAGTTCAATGCAGTCACTTGTGAACCATCACCGACCACTTCTGTAGACAATGCATTCATGATTACAGTGGTATTCGGTAAGCTGTTTAACTTGTCTTGAAGGACTTGGTCAGCACGAAGCTTAGTATCAAACTCAACTAGCGTTACATGTTCCACAATACCTGCAAGGTCAATCGCCGCTTCTACACCTGAGTTACCACCACCGATCACTGCAACACGTTTACCTTTAAACAATGGACCGTCACAGTGTGGACAGTATGCAACACCACGTGTACGGTATTCTTGCTCACCTGGAACATTCATTTCTCTCCAGCGTGCACCTGTTGAAAGAATCACTGTTTTAGATTCAAGTTTTGCACCATTCTCTAAAGTCACTTCAACCAAGCCATTGGCTGTTTCATCTGCACCTTTGATGTCAGATACACGTTGCAAGTTCATGATGTCCACACCGTACTCACGTACATGTGCTTCCATTTCAGCAGCAAACTTAGGACCTTGAGTCTTTTGAATCGACGTGAAGTTTTCGATGTCCATGGTATCCATGACCTGACCGCCCATGCGTTCAGCCACGATACCGGTTTTAATGCCTTTACGTGCTGCATAGATTGCAGAAGTATTACCCGCAGGGCCACCACCAATCACAAGGACATCAAATGCTTCTTTGGCATTTAGCTTTTCAGCATCTTTTGCAGCAGAGTTGGTGTCTAATTTAGCAATGATTTCTTCCAAAGTCATACGACCTTGACCGATGTGGTTGCCGTCTTGGAAGACCATCGGTACAGCCATGATTTTGCGTTCTTCCACTTCGTCTTGGAAGAATGCACCATCAATCATGGTTGCAGTTGTACCCGGGTTGTAAATTGCGATCAAGTTAAGTGCTTGAACCACGTCAGGACAGTTATGGCAGCTTAAAGATACAAACACATCAAAGTCAGTTTTAAGACCTAGACCTTTGATAGTGTTCAGTACTTCGTCAGAAACTTTCGGTGCATAACCTGAAGTTTGTAGCAAAGCTAGAATCAAAGATGTGAATTCGTGGCCCATCGGTAGACCTGCGAAGAATACGCGTGGAGTTTCACCTGCTTTTGCAATACCAAAACTTGGCGCACGGCTGTTGTTACCGTCAAAACGTGCAGTCACTAAATCAGATAAGGCAGCAACTTCAGTTACCAATTCTTTAATTTTGTCTGATTTGTCCGTGCCGTTTAAAGTCGCGACGATTTCAATCGGGCCTTCAAGGCGTTCAAGTAAGGTTTTTAATTGAGCAGAAGTATTTTGATCTAACATTGCTAACGTCTCCAGAGGAGTAAATTTATTTGATGAGAGAATGATAGAACAAACCATTAAATAGGTGAAACGGTTTGTTTTTATAAAATTAATCGGTTTTACAAATCAATTGATTAAATTTCTTTCTAAATCATAAGAATATACCGATGTGAATGCAGTCAATATTGGGCCACTATCGAGAAATACAAGTTAAATAGTGGAAAAATGAACGAATTCATCGCGCTTTAAGCAAGACAATGCTAGAGTCAACGCTATTGTATTGAGAACTTTTTAGGGAAATGGCATGCAGGTTAAACAGGGAATTTATCAGCATTATAAAGGTCAGTTGTATCAAGTCTTTCATGTTGCAACACATAGTGAAACGCGTGAAAAAGTTGTGGTCTATCAGTGCTTGTATGACGACTATTCCATGTGGGTCAGACCCTTAGAGATGTTTATGGAAACCGTTGAAATTGATGGTGAAGTAATTCCACGTTTTAAACTGATCCAAGAAACCCACTGAGCAGACATTTAGTACTTTAATCTTTAAATATGAAAGAAATAACAAAAGGACAGAATCATGAGCATGGACGCAAATTTTAAAAACTATATGCAACAACTCTATGCAGACTTTAGTGCTCACGATGCTGCGCAAAATCACCGACTTGCGCGTTACCGAAATATTGAGCCTGAGTCTGCACTGTTTTTGGCTATGCAAATTCGCTTAAAACAAGCCAAACAGATCTTGGAAATTGGAACATCTACAGGCTATTCCACGCTGTGGTTGGCAGATGCTGCCCAGTCTACACAAGGGCGAGTCGAAACCATTGAAATTGATGCAGCGCGTATCGAACAAGCTAAACAGCATGCGGAAAATTTAGCTTTATCCGAATACATCGAATTTCATCATGGCGATGCGCTGCATTTTTTACAGCAGTTAAATCAGCGTTATGATTTCATTTTATTGGATGCAGAACGTGATGCGTATATCGCGTATTGGCCATATTTAGCTGAATTGATACAAGTTCAAAATGGCGTGTTGATCGTGGACAATGTGCTGTCACATGCCGATGAGGTCGCTGAATTTATCCAACGCATTGAAGCGGATGATCGTTTTATCAGTATGACATTAAATGTGGGCGCAGGGCTCTTTATGGTGACTTGGCGCAACTAAAAATCAGGGCATTCAGCCCTGATTTGATCAATTTTTTTTTTAATTAGTAAAAATACTGTTGCTATAGCGCTGAGCTTGTAGCGGTTTAACCCTGTAAGCTTACGCGTGAAAAATGTAGATCATATTCTAGATATTTGTGGACAAATGCCGTTTTATCACTACATCGAAGTAAATTATCATAAATAAAAGGTGAAACTGGATAAAAGAGATCCCCAGAACCATTCGCATAAAATATTTTTAAGTAACGTGAAGAAGAACTGTATTTCCAAGAAGTTACAACAGTTGTTGTCATAAGCCACCCCCCTTATTGCGTTGTTATAGTCATACTGCAGTTAAAGGTTTATCTCATTTGAAATTAAGACAAATTTAGGGCATGGAGTATTGCAGAATTGTTAAAAAATAATGTTTTATCTCACATTTTTTTCATTTCTTTATCAACTAATTTGATAAAAATAATGCCAGTTCAGAGAAATGCCATAAACGTCATTCTCACTTGTTGGTGTCGGGGGAGTTAAAAACTACGGCATTGTTCAGATTTATTGCCTTTGACTTGGTTGTTACTGCCATTAATTGAAAAAGCATTTTCAAGACAAATCAAATTACCTGCGATTTCATTATTATTTAGAACAATATTGCCGTTATTTTTCTTTAATTTCAGGTCGCCTGAAATTTGGTTATTGAGGAGTTGGATGTTTTTCCCTGTCGTAAAATCGACATTGCCACTGATATTGTTATGATTGGCAATGATCTTGGTAAAATTTTTATTCGATTCAATATTGCCTTTGATGTGGTTGTCATGCAGTTCAACACTGGCACCGTTTTCTAAAATAATATTACCATGAACAATTAAACCTTCAAGCTGACAATTTTTTTTGACTTTAATATCTTCACGAATACTTTGGTTTTTAATTTCACCTTCGCAGTTCACGGCAGCAAAAGTTGTAAACGAACATAAAGTTAAACTGATCGAGACGAAATATTTTTTCATGGGCTTACATCTTCCTGAAATAAGCAATTGACCTAAAATTCATGTTAAAAATACTGAAATACCGGCAAATATGTAAGCCTATACAATCAAGTTTGCGGCGCATTTTTATTATATTTGTGTAAGCTCTAACTTGATGAATATCTACAGATATGTGGAATGTGCTTGAGCGTTAAAGTTGTAGGAATAAAGTGTGAACTACGTAGGGTGCAAAGAGGTACTTGCTCGCCAATAATAGGCACAAAAAAACCACGCTAAAAGCGTGGTTTTTGAATCAGTTCAATCTAATACAGATTAGATTTTACCAACTAGGTCGATTGAAGGAGCAAGAGTTGCGTCGCCTTCTTTCCATTTAGCTGGGCAAACTTCGCCTGGGTGAGCGTGTACGTATTGAGCTGCTTTAACTTTACGAAGAAGTTCTTGAGCATCACGACCGATACCACCAGCGTTGATTTCAACGATTTGGATTTTACCTTCTGGATCGATAACGAAAGTACCACGATCAGCAAGACCGTCAGCTTCGATTAATACGTCAAAGTTTTTAGCAAGAGTCCAGTTCGCATCACCAACCATTACGTATTGGATTTTTTTGATTTCTTCTGAAGAATCGTGCCAAGCTTTGTGAGTGAAATGAGTGTCAGTAGAAACTGAGTAGATTTCAACACCTAGTTTTTGGAATTCTGCATAGTTGTCAGCAAGGTCACCAAGTTCAGTTGGGCAAACGAAAGTGAAGTCAGCTGGGTAGAAGAATACAACAGACCATTTACCTTTAAGATCAGCTTCAGTTACTTCGATGAATTGACCATTTTGGAATGCTTGTGCTTTAAACGGTTTAACTTCAGTATTAATTAAGCTCATCATTGTCTCCATGATTGAGGTTTGTTTTTGATTTCCAATAGGGTACAGAAATTTTTCTTATTGCTGAAATAGTATTTTTACATAACTAATATCGGAAAATCCGAATTAGTACACTCCAGAACTATTTCAGCAATAACGATTATTTATCATTATTTCATTCGATATAAGCCATATCAATGCCATATAAAGTTGAAAGTAAAATGACAAAATCATCTTTTTAAAATCTGTAACCAACATGATGCTTGTGGCATAAGATTTCAAGGGTGATCTCTAAAAAAGTTATAAAAAATATTTCAAATTATAGAATTTGTTCATATAAGATGGCATGAACATAAAATGACTCCAGATTTGATCAGGTGCTTAGTCAATTTTTTCGTATCATTGCCATTCTCAGTCTTGCACTTGCATCACTATGTATTCTTAAAGTTGAAGACACAGGTACAAATTTATGTATCTATGAATACTTGCAACCTCAAAAAGCGACCTATTTTAATGAACTATTAGGAACTTCATCAGATGATCCTACGCTATTGAGTACCATGGGAATCGTTGGAATCTTCTTTTTTTTCCCACTGTTGCTATCATTTAGACGTGCTTGGTATGTGGTTATATTATGGCTATATGCGATTTTTCAATTCATCATCATTTTAATGATAGAAACTGCTTCAATTTCAAAAATTATCTATGACAGTATTGTTTATTGTCATAATGGTTGGTTGTTCGCATGGGTGATCGGGCAGAGCATATTTATTATTTTTAGTTTCGTTTATATTTTCTATGGCACTGAAACTAATGGATAAAGCATCCAAATGGATAAGCTTGAGTTGCCTATTCTTGTCAGCATGTTGCTTCATTTTATCTATACTGGATGACTCAAGAATGTGCTTTCAAGATGCTAGCTCGAATCAAATTATTTATTATGCTGAAATGAATGGTTTTTCATCGGATGAACCTATTTTATTTATTTTTATTGCGTTGATTTGCTTTTTATTCTCAATTTTTTTGTGCTTAGCAAAATCTGTTCATCATTTTTTGGTCATCTCTTTCATTTTATTGATGTTTTTAATTGTGCCATTGAGTATGTTTTATACAGTGCCATTTTATCAGCTATTACATGACAGTATAGAAGCATGTGGCAATTATTGGTTATTGGCCGCAATTTTAGTTTTTTATCATTTTATTCTGTTCGGCTTTACCTATTGGTTTCAGGCACGCAAAAAATAGATTCATCTTTCACTATTTTTACATACAGCGTAAAATATTCGGTTCTATTTTAATTATTAGGATAATGCATCTGTGCCAAGTCAGTTAAATGTCGATCAATTGGTCATGGTTCGTGATCGCCATCGCTTAAGTCGGCTGAAAAAAGGCAAAGAAGCCAATCCTGAAAAATTTCAAGATTTGTTTAAAAAGTCGAATGCGAAAGTGCGCGAACGGATTGCCCGCATTCCCAATATTAAATTAAATCAAGACTTACCTGTTACGCAGTATGCGGACAAACTAATTGAAGCGATTCAAAAGCATCAAGTGATTATTGTGGCAGGTGAAACGGGTTCGGGTAAAACCACACAGTTGCCTCAAATTGCCATGCTTGCAGGTCGTGGTTTAACAGGTTTGATTGGCCATACTCAACCCCGTCGACTAGCAGCGCGTAGTGTTTCGCAACGTATTGCAGAAGAAGTGGGCGAAAAGCTGGGGGAGTCGATCTCCTTTAAAGTTCGTTTCAATGAACAAGGTTCACAAGATTCCATCGTTCGGTTAATGACCGATGGTATTTTATTGGCTGAACTGGCTAATGACCGATTCTTAAATAAATATGACACGATTATTATCGATGAAGCGCATGAGCGTTCGCTAAATATTGACTTCATCATGGGCTATCTCAAACAGCTCTTGCCACGTCGTAAAGATCTCAAAGTTATTATTACCTCAGCGACATTAGACGTAAATCGCTTCTCGAATTACTTTAATGGGGCACCTATTTTTGAGGTCGAAGGTCGAAGCTTCCCTGTAGAACTCCGTTATCGTCCGATTTCAGAGCTGAGCATTGTCGGTAGTGATGATGATGAGTTTGACGATTTTGAAGAAAATTTACCTCGTGCCGTGGTTTCAGCTGTAGAAGAATGTTTTCAAGATGCGCAGGAAAAAGGTCATCCTGAACATGCCGACATTTTGATTTTTGCCAGCACTGAACAAGAAATTCGTGAGTTACAGGAAACACTGCAAAAGTTTGGGCCACGACATACCGAAGTTTTACCCTTATATGCTCGATTGGCTTTGGCAGAACAGCAAAAGATCTTTAATCCATCAGGCGGTGGGCGACGTATTATTATTGCCACCAACGTGGCAGAAACGGCTTTAACTGTACCGAATATTCGCTATGTAATTGATAGTGGCTTTGCACGTATATCCCGTTATAACTATCGCTCACGTGTACAGCGTCTACCAATTGAGGCTGTATCACAGGCGGCAGCAAATCAGCGTAAAGGTCGTTGTGGTCGTATTGCACCGGGTGTGTGTATTCGACTGTATTCAGAAGAAGACTTTTTGAGTCGTCCTGAATTTACCGAACCGGAGATTAAACGAACCAACTTGGCCTCGGTTATTTTGCAAATGCAAAGTTTGGGCTTTGGTGAATTAGAAGACTTCGATTTTATTGAGCCGCCAGATCATCGTTTGGTGAATGATGGTCGTAAGCTGTTAATTGAATTAGGTGCTTTAAAAGAAAAATCGGCGTATGCACCGCAAGTTGCTTCGGAAAACCAAGCAAAACAAGGCACAAAACATGCGAATAATAAAAATGGTGCTTTAACCAAAATTGGTCAGCAAATGGCGAAAATGCCGATCGACCCACGTCTTGCACGGATGATTTTGGGTGGAGCGCATTTTGGCGTATTAAATGAAGTCTTGATTATTGTCGCTGCTTTAGCGGTACAAGATCCACGTGAACGTCCTGCGGATAAACAAATGCAGGCCGATCAGAAACATGCTTTGTTCCGTGAAGCTGACTCGGATTTCTTGTTCTATATTAAATTATGGGAAGCTCTAGTCGCAAATCGTGACATGAGTGAAAATAAGCGTCGAACCTTTGCACGCAACCATTTCCTCAGTTGGTTACGCCTCCGTGAGTGGAAAAAAACCCATGAGCAATTGGTGGATTTGGCTCAGGGCTTAAAACTGTCCTTTAATGAAAAGAAGGCCAATTATGAAAATCTGCACCGTGCGTTATTAACGGGTTTACTTTCATTTATTGCCAACAAAACCGATGAACGTAATGTGTTCATGGCAGTGCGTCAGCAAAAGGCACGTATTTTCCCTGCATCAACTTTGCATAAAACCAATACACCTTGGGTCATGGCTTTTGAGATGGTGGAAACCTCTCAGGTATATCTTCGTACATTGGCGAAAATTGAACCTGAATGGATTTTATTGGCTGCAGGCGATTTATTGAAGCATCATTATTTTGAGCCGCATTGGTCGAAAAAAGCTGGTGTGGTGAATGCTTATGATCAAATTTCTTTGTTTGGTTTGATTATTGAGCCACGTCGTCAGATAAATTATGAAAAAGTGGATCATCCGGCTGCGCATGAAATTTTCCTACGCGATGCGTTGACGACGGGACATTTGGGTATTACGCCGCCGTTCTTAAAACACAATTTATTAAAACTCGAAGAAGTTGAGCGTGTTGAAGATAAACTGCGTCGTCGTGATTTGGTCGTGGATGAGGAAACCATTTACCAATTTTATGCTGCAAAAGTGCCTGAAGAGGTGGCAAGTCGTCGTAGTTTTGAAGACTGGCGTGCAACTGTAGAACCTAAAAATCCACGGTATTTATTTATCGATGATGATGCGCTTTGGATGAATGACCGTCCAACGACCCAGCAATTTCCAGACTACCTACGAAATGGTGAACTGCGTTTGGCTACAAGTTATCGTTTTGACCCAAGTCATGATGAAGATGGTGCAACGGTCAAAATTCCAGTTCAAGCTTTGCCGCAAGTGGATGAAAATATTTGGTCATGGGGCATACCCGGTTGGCGACAAGACCTGATTGAAGCCTTGCTTAAAGCACTGCCTAAGGATAAACGCCGTCACTTGGTGCCAATACCAGATACGGCTCGTAAATTAATGGATCGTGTCGATGCCGTGCATTTGCGCGAGCATATTTTTAGTTTCTTGGCGTTCCAACTGCGTGGTGAGCAAATCACAGATAAGGACTTTTCTTGGGAACGTGTTGAGCAATATCTGCTGCCTTTAATCAAAGTCATTGATGAAAAAGGCCGTGTGATTGAGCAAGGTCGTGATCTAGATGAACTCAAAGCACGCTGTCGTACGGAAACTCATAGCCCAGTCAAACAGTTAAAAGGTGAGTTTAAAACCTTCCCTGATAATTTTGTGTTCGAAGCATCACAAAAAGTCACGGGTGTGGTGGTGAAACAATATCAAGCGCTTGTTCCAGTCAAAAGCTTTGCGGAGTTGGATGCCAAAGACGAATCGGGTGTGGTGATTCAGACTTTCAATGACCAATTTGAAGCAGTCAAACAACATCGCGAAGGGATCATTCGTTTGATTCATATGCAGTTGGGTGACTTAGTTCGTCAGTTGAAAAAACAGATTTCTAAACCCTTGGCATTGGCTTATTCACCGCTAGGTGACAAAGCCAAACTAGAGCAAATGTTAGTTTATGCCACACTTCAGCTTGCAATAAATGAGCTACCTGTCAATGTGCAGGAGTACCAAAACCTGATTTTAAATGTAAAGAAATCTTTCTTAACCCATGGGCAACAAGCATTAGCCGTTTTAACTGAAACCTATATTCAATGGCAGGATATACGTCGGAAATTGTTGGTTTTAGATGATTCTGTGTTTGGAAAGAACATTGATGACATTGAAGATCAACTCGATTTGATGCAACTTTCAGATTTTGTTTATGGCAAAACTTCCGATGTGTGGCTCGAATTTCCAAGATATTTGAAGGCATTAGTCTTGCGTTTAGACCGCTTGCCAAATAACCTACAAAGGGACAATTCTGCCATTGATCAAGTTGACCCATGGATGGAAAAATTATTTAAGTTTAAAAATGACACTCGCCTTAAAGAATTGTATTTCATGGTTGAGGAGTTACGCATCTCTATTTTCTCTCAACCAATGAAGACCAAGATGCCAATTTCTCCATCCCGCTTGCAAAAAGTATGGGATAAGCTCGGAATCAGTTAAGATATAGGTATTTTCTAAAAGGAGTTTTACATGGGCATCCGCATTACGGGTACAGGTCTTTATCATCCAGAAGACGTAATTACTAACGAAGAGTTAGTTGAAGCTTTAAATGCTTATGTGGAACAGTACAACAGTGATAATGCTGAAAAAATTGAAGCCGGTGAGCTAGAAGCGCGCCGTGGTTCAAGTGCAGAATTTATCGAAAAAGCATCTGGCGTAAAAGCACGTTATGTTGCTGAAAAAAGCGGTATTTTAGATCCAAAACGTTTACGTCCAGTATTGCATGAACGTTCAAATGATGAATTGTCTATTCAAGCGGAATGGGGCGTAGCTGCTGCTAAACAAGCGATGGAAAATGCAGGCGTGACTGCAGAAGACATCGATGTAGTGATTTTGTCTTGTTCAAATATTCAACGTGCATATCCAGCTGTTTCAATTGAAATTCAAACTGCGTTGGGTATTCAGGGTTATGCCTATGACATGAACGTTGCATGTTCAGCTGCAACTTTTGGTATCAAGCAAGCCTATGACGCGATCAAATCAGGCGCTCGTCGCGTGTTATTGGTAAACGTTGAGATCACATCTGGTCACACAGATTTCCGTATGCGTGACTGTCACTTCATCTTTGGTGACGTTGCAACGGCTTCGATCATTGAAGAAACTGAAACCAAAGCTGGTTTTGAAGTGTTGGATATTGACCTGTTTACTCAGTTCTCAAACAACATTCGTAACAACTTCGGTTACTTAAATATGAGTGAAGTCGATGCTGACATCGACAACAACCGTTTCCGTCAAGACGGTCGTAAAGTATTTAAAGAAGTGTGTCCATTAGTGGCGAAAATGATCACTAAGCAATTGGATGACAATAAAATTGCGGCAACAGATGTAAAACGCTTCTGGTTACATCAAGCAAATGCCAGCATGAATGAATTGATTCTGAAACTGGTTGTGGGTAAAGAACATGCTCAGCCAGACCTTGTGCCAATCATTCTTGATGAATTTGCCAATACTTCATCAGCAGGTGTCATTATTGCATTGCACCGTACTGCGAATGAAGTAAACCATGGCGAATATGGTGTACTTTGCTCATTTGGTGCAGGCTACTCAGTAGGTTCTGTACTTGTTCAAAAACATGATGCTGCCTAAGGTCAGCACATATGCAGGTTGAACATGATGCAAAATGGATAAAGCGTTTAAGCGCTTTATCCCGCATGTATTTCACGCCGACCTTTTTTGGCGCTGAATATATTGATGCATCAAAACCTGCAATGTATGTAGGGAATCATACAATTTACGGTGTACTCGATTCACCGGTGATTATTGATTATCTCTACAATGAACATAAAGTGGCTGTGGTCAGTATTGCTGATCATAGCCATTTTTATTTGCCCGGTTGGCGTGGCATGGTCAAAAAGTTCGGTGCAGTCCAAGGCATTCAGGACTATGTCAGAATAGTGATGCAACAAGGTTATTCCATTTTAGTTTTTCCCGGTGGTGGTCGAGAGGTTTTGAAGCGAAAAGGGGAAGCCTATCAACTGATCTGGAAGCAACGTTATGGCTTTTTAAAACTGGCGCAAGAATTTAATTATGACATTGTGCCTTTTGCCGCTTTAGGTGGAGATGAAGTCTTTGAACTGGGCTTTGATGCCAGTGTGATCGTTGAACATCGTTGGTTTAAACAACTATTAAAAATACAAAAAATCGATAAATTATTACGTCATGGTGATGTGATTCCGTCTTTACCCAAACGGATTATCCCCAAGCGCATTCCATTCTATTTTCAATTTTTACCCCGTCAAAGTTTGAGTCATATTCAGAGTGTGGAAGATTTAAAGCTCTATCGAGAGGCACTACAACAAGATATTTACACTGCGATAGAACAGCTTAAGAAAATCCGTTCAGAACAACATTCTACAGATCAATAATAGTGACTACTCTTCAACTTCATCCATTTTTATTCGTCACAGCTCAAAATCATGGTGAATTTTGTCACAACAATAGCTTTTAGATTTTTTTATTGAACGCCTTTCTATTGACCTTTTGTACAGCTATTTGGCTGATTAATGGCAGTAGTCGGAGAATTAAACTTTGACTATAGTGAAGGTTGAAAAATAATCAACGATCGTTAGGGCGGAAGATGGAAAAGAAAAGCTTGACCCCGCAGCTTGAGCATATTGCTCGGCAACTTATTCGAATATCTCCAAGTTTAAAGCAGTTGTATCAAGAGCAAATGGAACTTGCTACAGCACTCAATTCACAAAATATCTTTAAAATTGAACAAGAGCAGCACCGCATTCAACTGTGTAATGGGCTGTGGACCTTACAACTACAAAGCCGTGAATCGATTGGCTATCAGTTTCCTAGAAGTCCATTTAGACCCATCAAAATTGTTGAATTGCATTCGACAGAGCCATGTATTGAAGTAGTAGAAGATTTCTTATTTCATGAATTGTATTTTTTTACTGGCGACCTAAAGCCGCAACATTCACTCTTGCTCAGAGAAAAAGCACAGCAATTTAGACAATTGATCTTACAGTCCGTTTTTCAACATCTAAATGGGCCAGCGCGTGTTCAGCAGTTTTTAGCACAGATGACAGGAGTTGAAGCGCAAATTTTTGATCAGCTGATGCAAGAGCAGCAGATTTATCAGACGCCGCTATTACAAACGTATATCGAATGCCAAATCTGTCTACCACATTGGTTGATGCAAAAGATTGAGCAGATGTTTGCGCTTCATTCACTTACAGAAGCTGAAATATTGCCGATACAGCTCTTGATGGATAGTTTGGACGAGATTTGTTTTGCTACAGCACAATTTTTAGATCCAACGATTTACCGGATCATGAGTTTGAGTTATGAAGATCGGTTCAATTTACAAGAATTAAATGAACATATAGAAGATATTATTTTGTTGCTCGACCATGCATATGAGCGTCCCAATTTGTTGGGTTTTATTCGTTTGATGCATCGGGATGTTTGGGCAGAGCAGGACATATTAAGCCATAGCAATTTTGTGCAAGCCACAGCAATTTGGCAAAAAAAATGTGGAAAACTCCCTTTACTCGATAACAACCGTGCAGTGCGATGGATGTTCAAGCAGTCAGCCGAAGTATTGGATTGGCTGAGTCGTAATTTTCAACACAGTAATGTACGAGTGGTTGTGACGGCATTAAGTTTTGTCGATACGCAGCATATTCATCCCGCATTGATTCTTGCGACCTTACAACATTTTCAATTTGTTGCAGCGCGCTTATTTATTCAAAATTGCCATACGATTGCGCATGAACATGATTGGTTTAATCATGAAAAAAATCTACAGTTTGTTTTACACCAAAAATATCAGCAGCATGATGATCATCGTGTAGTGATCAGCCCATCGATTTTGTATTTAGATGAGTGGTTGATCTTAATGCGACAGGTTTTGGGGGCAGAGGATCAGGCTATAAAAAAAGTCTATCTACCCTTGAGCCGTATTATGCAGGCCTATCTGCAGCATTTAGTACGTTGTACGCAGCATTTACCGCAGGCTTTGATGGATTATATCCGTCCAGAAACCCAAGAAAATCGCCAATTTTTAAGTGTTTTACGACAACATAAAATTCAACTGCAGGATTTTCGAAATTTATTTTATTCAAAGCATGCTAATTTAAGAGTATCTGTATTTGATGCATATGTGCGTGACTATGTTAGTGCGACTTATTCTACAGGTCATATAGTCCCTAAAAATATTACCTGGAATGGGGTCTTTCATCAGGCGGTGCATTGGCATGCCAAGCAACAAAAGCAGGAAGTGTTAACTCAATTAAAGCGTCAATTTGCGACAACGGTTTGGCAGCCATTTACAACAGAAGACAAAATCTATTTTCAAGAGTGGGTCTTTGAAGAATTAAAAACCATCGATCGAATTATTGATGAATCTATTCAATTTAAACATTGTTTGGCATCAAGTTATAGCGCCAGTATCATTGCAAGAGTATATGTAGCTTTTCATATGTACCATACCATTTTGCATGTATCGATGACTTTGGGCTGTCATGTGCAAAACCACATTTTGGTTTTTGATCAACTCGAGTATTCAAATAATACCCAAGCAGAAATAGAAAAAGTAAATATCGCCAAAGAATTTTTAAATAGGTTCAATAGCTTAAAGTAAGATTGGCAAAATACGGATTTAGTAAACTATGTTGTGCGCTTAACTTTTGAGTCAAAAATCGTTAGGCTATAGCCGTTCTTTTACGGTATAGGTCTTATGAAACAAGAAACTGCACTCAAGCTGCTCAAAGCAGGCGAAAATGTGTTTTTAACAGGTTCGGCTGGTGCAGGTAAAACTTATACTTTAAATCAGTACATCAATTATCTGAAAGCGCGCAAAGTGCCGGTGGCAATTACGGCTTCTACAGGGATTGCTGCAACCCATATGAATGGCATGACAATTCATACATGGGCAGGGATTGGGATTAAAGATGCGATTTCCGAAGATGAGTTAAAGCGCTTAAAAGAACGTAAATATTTAAAAGAGCATTTGGAAAATGCCCAAGTTTTAATCATCGATGAAATTTCGATGTTGCATGCCAAGCAATTAAACTTGGTGAATAAAGTTTTAAAATTTTTTAAAGACAGTGAAGATGCTTTTGGGGGGATTCAAGTCATTGTTGCAGGTGACTTCTTCCAGTTACCCCCTGTGGGACGCAAAGGTGAATTAAACCGTGACAAGTTTTGCTTTATGTCTGAGGCATGGGTAGAAGCGAAGTTTCGCGTGTGTTATTTGACCGAACAACATCGTCAGGGTAATGACTATCTCAATGATATTCTAAATGCGATTCGTGCTCAGCAAATTACTGGCGATCATTTGCATGCTTTAAGGCAGACAAGTTCACAAAATATAGGTGAAACCTTTACGCGCTTGTATACCCATAATATGGATGTAGATAGTATTAACTATAAACATCTAAATGAAATTGAGCAAGAATCTCGCCAGTTTGATGCCCAATGTGATGGTAATGATAAACTGATCGAAACCTTAAAATCTTCAGTGCGTGCGCCGGAAACTTTGACCTTAAAGAAAAATGCCAAAGTGATGTTTGTAAAAAACAACTTTGACGTGGGCTATATCAATGGCAGCCTCGGTGAAGTGATAGGTTTTGAAGAAGATGATGAATATGGCATCTTGCCTAAAGTAAAACTCACTGATGGCACGACCTTGGTGGTAGAACCTGAAACATGGTCTGTCGATAATGATGATGGTAAAACCATTGCCAGTTTCCAACAAATTCCCCTGCGTTTAGCCTGGGCGATCACCATTCATAAATCTCAAGGGATGACCCTTGCAGCGGCTGAAATTAACTTGACGCATACTTTTGAGAAAGGTCAGGGGTATGTGGCATTGTCTCGTTTAAAAACATTAGATGGTCTGCGTTTACTTGGCTTTAATGAACAAGCCTTAGAACTCGACAGTTTGGCCATTAAAGCTGATCGACGCTTTCAGGAACTCTCTGACGAAGCGGAAACCAATTTTGCAGAGGCCGATTTAACCGTTCAACACAAAGCCTTTATTCGCCATTGTGGCGGAACTCTGAATGAAGTGGAAATCGAGCGCAATGAAAAGAAAATTGCCAAAACTGGTGCGAAACAAAGCTTTGCCACAGCGACTTTAGATCAAACTCGGGAGTTGTTTGAGGAAGGTTATGAAATTCAAGATATTGCAGTGGAGCGTGGTTTAACACCTGCTACGATTATTAACCATTTGGCTCGTCTGCAAAAAGAGCAAGGTTTAGATATATCGGTGGCACATCCGGGAGAAGACGTGGTTGAGCAGGTGCGTAAAATCTATAAACGTTTGGCGAAACGACAAGACCCAGCACATTATAATGATGACGGCACGGTTAAGCTGCGCCCAATTGTGGAGTTGACCAGTCCACGCATGGGATATGACCAAGTTCGTTTGGCTTTATTATTTGTGGAATAACACATTCTTTGGATTACATACATTTAAAGCCAGATTGATCAATCTGGCTTTTTTAATAAGGGGCATCGTGTTTATTTTCATCCTTTGCATCTGCTTAAAAACGATGAATTGGTGGTTAAAGTTCCAAATAAAACTTTAAATGAATAAAACTTAATAAAATAATGATAAGATGAGTATAATTCATTAATGCTTTGCGAAAACTATTCGATTGCAAAGTTGCTCCCAAGTTTAGTTGAGAACAATCATGTTGGAATTACGCCATCTCAAAACCTTATTGGCACTCAGAGAACACGGTTCTTTGGTCGCTGCATCTAATGATCTGTGTTTAACGCCTTCTGCACTTTCACACCAGTTGAAAGAGCTAGATCATTGGTATGGGGTAGAGGTGGTGAACCGACGCACACGTCCTGTGTCTTTTTCGAATGTTGGGCAACGTTTACTACGCCTTGCCGATGACATTTTGCCGCAAGTTCAAATTGCGCAATCGGACATTACACGTATTGTGCATGGTCAAACTGGCCGAATTATTTTTTCTTCAGAATGTCATAGTTGCTTTGACTGGCTGATGCCGTTATTGAATGTCTACCGTCAGCAATACCCCGATGTAGATTTAGACTTTGCATCTGGCTTTGAAGCCAATCCGCATGAACTATTACAAACGGGCGAGTTTGATCTTCTGATTACGGCAGATCCGATTAATTTAAAAGGTGTGGAATATTTCCCAATCTTTGAATATGAGTCTCGTTTGGTATTGTCGAATACACATCCATTGGTTCGTGCGACAAATGTGACTGTTCAAGAATTAGCAGAAGAAACGCTGATTACCTATCCGGTCGATAAACATCGTTTAGATATCATGGCAAAATTATTTTTACCGGCCAATATTCAGCCTAAACACGTTCGTACTACAGATTTGACCCAGATGCTGATTCAGTTGGTTGCAAGTGGTCGTGGTATTGCGGCATTACCAGATTGGGTGGTAAATGAATATGAACAAAAAGGTTGGGTGACCTCTCGACGTTTAGATTGTGTTTCACCTGAAGGTTTAAGACGGACCTTGTACGCAGGCTATCGTACCGAAGAGGCTGAAAAAAGCTATTTTGAAGGCTTCCTAAAACAGTTGGCCAAATTCTCACAAAAGCGCAATCAATATTATTCCAACTAAGGAGGAGCTATGACTCAGAGTCTTTTTGTATACGGGACATGACGTCTAGGTCAGCCCAATGCACACGTGATGGAGCGTATTGGTGGCGAGTGGAAGAAAGGTGTAGTTTGGGGTGAATTAGAACATAAAGGCTGGGGTGCGGCGATGGGCAGTCCGGGTATTCGTTTATCGAAGGCAGGTCAAGCCATTGAAGGCTATGTTTTTATCTCTGAAAATTTAGTAGCACATTGGGCGGCTTTAGATGAATTTGAAGGGGCTGAATACCAACGTGAGGCTGTAGATGTGCAATTGGAAGGCGGAGAATGGATGCAGAGTGAAATTTACGCGTTGAAATAATATCGTGAGGGAGAGTCGTAAAATACGTGGGCCATACATCATGACTTTCCCCAACCTTCGATATGTGTATCGATGATTCTGCTTGCTCTGTTGTTTCCTTGAGTGCAATTTTTTAAAGAGCCGTATCTAAAAGAGTTGTATCTAAAGTGCTTGAATTCACAGAAATCACTTTAAGATTGCTATACAAGTGGATGAATAATTTTTAGAATTGAGCTGTATCTCACACTGAAACCTGTTTGAGCTCAATCATGCCGAATACTATAGAACCCTCACCAACTCAACTCATGTCTGTGATTCAAACGCAGACAGCTATTGCCAAATTGGGTTTAGATCTAAATGCGGTGATGACCGTGGTCGCAGAACAGGCGCAGCAGATTACACATGCTAAAGGTGCAGTTGTAGAGTTGGCTGAAGATGGTGATATGGTCTATCGTGCAGTGTCTGGCGGGGCGAGCCATTTACTGGGTTTAAGACTACATATTGAAAATAGTTTATCGGGTCTATGTATAGCGCAAAAACAAACACTGTATTGCCAAGATTCGGAAACAGATGCACGGGTAGATCGCGTGGCATGTCAACGTGTTGGATTGCGTTCGATGGCAGTAGTGCCATTGATTCATTGTGATGAAGGTGTCGGTGTTTTAAAGATTTACTCTGACCAAGTCGATGCCTTTCAGGAAGCTGATTTACATATATTGAGTTTGATGTCTGAGTTGATCGCTGCGGCGATGTACCATGCGACACGTTTCGGTGCGACAGAGCTATATAAATTGGCGACGCAAGATAGCTTAACAGGCTTAGCTAATCGGGCTTTGTTTGTCGACTTTTTACGCCAAGGGATAGAAAAAGCACGTGCGCAGAAAAAAGTGTTGGGTATCTTGATGATTGATATGGATGGTCTGAAGCCGATTAATGATCAGTTTGGACATCGCATTGGGGATGCTGCACTGAAAGAAATCGCGCAGCGCATTTTGCGTGAAACGCGTCAAGATGACTTGGTTGCACGCTTGGGCGGTGATGAATTTGCTGTGATTTTAACCAATATTGCCAACTTAGAGCGTGCGCAAAAGGCGATGAATCGAATCGCAGAAAGTTGCGGACTGCCATTTGCATTCGAGCAAATGAGCTTGAAAATTGGTGCTAGTATTGGCATGGCTTTATTTCCAGAGGATGCCGAATCCATCGATCAATTGGTCGAAATGGCTGATTTAAAAATGTACGCCAATAAGCGTGAACGGAAACAAGTAAATATTGAATAACTCACTGCCTAAATATCTCACTGCTTAAATAATTCACTCATAGTTATGCAGGTAAATTCGTTCACTACCTTCATATTATCTAAAGTATCGCAAAACGTTTTGATGAAAACTTGTCCTGTCTCAAACAAATGCAGATGAAATGACTAAGTATCGTTGTTTAATTTAAATCAAAGTGCGCTTAGCATGTGACGGTGCAAGATGATTAAATAATTGAAAAATCATCTAAGGTCATTTGTTTTTTGACTCAAAATAATATTTTGAATTGTTAAGCTGTGCACTATTGCATGGCGAAAAGAGCATGACAATTCAATGAAAGGAATGTCAAAAGATTTATTCATTATTGCGGCAGGTTTTATTGCTGCAATGCATATCGGGAAACTACCGCCCGCAATACCTGTATTACAGCAGCAACTCGGCATTAGCTTTATTCAATCTGGTTTATTGCTTTCATTGGTACAGGGCGCAGGAATGTGCTTTGCATTGTTGATTGGCAGTTATATCCAAAAAATTGGATTTAAGCTGTGTATTTTACTGGGCTTAAGTTTATTAACGATAGCAAGTGCATGGGGGAGCTTTGCACAAAGCTTTGATGTCTTGTTGCTACTGCGTGTCATAGAAGGATTTGGCTTCTTATTGGTGACACTCACAGGGCCTGCATTTATCCGTCAGCTTGTACCGCTACAGCACATCAGCGCAAAGATGGGACTGTGGAGTGCTTATATGGGCGGAGGTATGGGGATAGCATTATTGGTTGCGCCATTTCTAATTGCTCAATATGGTTGGAGTGTGGTTTGGCTCAGTTTCGCTATGATTACTGCAGCATTACTACTCTGTATCGCCATGTTTATTCCTCAGCCTAATGTGGCGCTGAATACAACACCTATTATTGGTCTCATTAGAGATACTTTGAAACATCCTGCAGCATGGCTTTTGGCGCTCATTTTTGGGACATATGCAGGGCAGTGGTTTGCATTGGTGGGCTTCTTACCGATGATTTATGCCCAAAACCAAATTTCAGCAGAACTGGCGGGTGCTTTAACAGCCAGTGTTGCCGTTGCGAATGCTGTGGGCACATGGGGGTGTGGACTGCTATTACAGCGTGGTTTTCAAGCTAAAACTTTAGTCCAACTGGGTTTTGCCGTCTTGATCATTTGCTCCTTAGGATTTTATCTCTTTAAAGATGCGTTACCGTTTTTACTGCAATATTTAACGGTGTTCAGTTTTTCGCTTTTTGGAGGCTTAGTTGCTGCGACGGTTTTTGCGCAAGCACTACATTTTGCACCTTATCCTGCGGCAATCAGTACGACGGTCGGCATGATTTTACAATGCTCTGCCATATCACAATTTGTTCTGCCACCTGTGATTGCCACTGTGGTTTCACAAACTGGAGCGTGGTTTTGGGCGGGTATATTGATGTCAGCATTATCATTCGTTGGAATCATGCTTAGTCGACGTTTATTTCAAATGCAGCATGGCTCAAATTAAAATTTTGTTAAACCGCTATGTCAGCAACGGCCTTATTGTTTAATCCCAATCAGTAGCGACAAGATGCCTGCTGCAATGAGTGGGCCGACAGGTACACCACGCAGCATGGCAACACCTGCGACTGTCCCAATTAATAGTCCGGCAACTACATCTGGCTGATTGGACATCAGTTTGACACCACGTCCGCCTAGCCATGCGACAAAGATGCCAATGGCGATTGCGACGAGGGATTTCCAACTTAAAAAGGATTTTAAAATCGAATCACCAGGAATTTTTCCGCTAGCGATCGGCGTGAGTACGCCAATGGTTAAAATAATAATGCCAATGTTTAAGCCATATTGTTGCAGATAGGGGAAAAATTCACTTAAAGGCGTGATGCGGAAAACAATCAAGACACCTGCAGCTATGGTGATCGCTGTATTGTGGCTAAAGATGCCACAAGCCAATAACACCAATAACACGATCAGATTTAAATCCAACTGAGACATAGGATATTCGTGAGAAACTTCAATAAATAATCAATAGTGTAGCGCAGAAACATTAAAAACTGGCGTTCAAGATTATTTCTACTATTTTTCCTGCAAGTTGGCTCGGTGTTCAGTATAAAATAGCAATATATGGTGTTTATTAGGTTGTTCTATGTTTTTGGAAAAAATGCTGCAATCACAAGGTTTTGGTTCGCGCAAATATTGCCAACAGTTGATTAAAAATGGTGCGGTCGAAATACGCGGTGAGATTGTAGATAATCCAAAGCAAAAACTGGACTTAAATGATTTAAGCTACAGTGTGAATGGTCAGGACTATGTCTATCGTGAGCATATATATATTGCGTTAAATAAACCCAAAGGTTATGAATGTTCGCATCAGGCAACCCATCATTTTAGTGTTTTTGAATTATTTGATGATGTGCTGTTAAATCGTGGTTTGCAATGCGTAGGGCGGCTGGATCAAGACACCACTGGACTGTTGCTGCTCACGGATGATGGTCAATATCTGCAAGCCCTGACACATCCTAAAAAGCATGTTGCCAAAGTGTATTCGATGCATACCGCAGATCCTGTGACGCCTGAGCAAATGCAACAATTGCAACAAGGCGTGGAGCTGCGAAACGAAAAAGGGATTTTCGCTGCAACCGATGTGCAGCTATTGGCTTCACAGCAATTACAAATGACTGTTCATCAAGGGGTATATCATCAAGTGAAGCGGATGTTGGCGGCTGTCGGTAATAAAGTTGAAACTTTACATCGTGCTCAAATTGGACAATTAAAGCTTGATGATCTCGCTGAGGGTGAGTGGATCTATTTAAATGCAGTGCAAATTGAACAATCGAAATTTCGTGAAAATGTCACTGCATAGTAATGTGTACTGGGCTTTGATACTTCATTATTCAAAGGATGAATGTGCGGTATTAAAACCCCTAAATATGTCTGCTAATTATTGATTTAAAGATGCGTTTCTAATATGCGTTGATGATGTTTTTAATGCCTAGCAGAGCATTAGCGAATAAAGTAATGATAGGTTTGAAATTCATCATCTTTAATGAAGCCCATCGATTCATAGAGTTGATGTGAGTGATAGTTATTTTTTTGAGTTTCGAGGCTGATTCGAAGCGCACCTTCATGTTGTGCAAAGAGAACTGCGGTATCGATCAATTGTTTGGCTGAACCCTGACGACGATATACAGGGCTGACATAGACATCATCTAAAATATAGTAGGTTGAACAAGCCACAGATGAAAAGCCTAAATACAGTAAGATAAACCCAGTAATCACTTCATCTTTTAGACAAATAAAAATTACGCTTTCATTATTTTCAAAACGTTGTCTTAGAAATTTATATGAGATATCAAGATTAGAAGAGGTGCCATAAAATTGGCGATATTCATCAAATAAAACAGCAAGTGGATGAAGGTCTACTTCTGTTGCGCGTCGAACAATCATTTTTTTCTATACTCCATGCTATTTTTATTAGTCTTGCATGAAGCATATCGAATTTTCGAAATTGGTTGATTTATAAATTGTTTATAAATGCGACAGTGTTAAGTTTTGTCACCTTCACCCAAAATTGCATTGAGTTCTTCAAACAAGTCGAGATGATCATCATCTAGTAATGGATCATTATTCAAAATTTCTAATTCCGCAGGACTAATTTCAGTGGTTGAAATAGCTTGGGCTTCTTGTTGTTTTAATTTGCGTAACTTAATCAATTGTTCAATATTGATATTTTGGTTTTCAATAGAGAAGGGGATCGATTTGGTTAAAACAACTTGTTTAAAGAATAGACGTACAGCCTGTGCAGGTGTAATGCCTAATTGTTTAAACACGGCAAAGGCCTGTTTCTTTTCCTGTGAATCGAGACGGATTTGGTAGACTTCAGTTTTTCTCATATTCTTAGAAAGCTTTTAAATACTTAACTTTTCGCATTTATTCTAATCAAAACTGTTATAAATTCAAGAAAGTTTGGCAGTATTTTATCAATTTAATGTAATGACAATAGATTTACAGTGTCAATTCATAGGCAGAACTGAATTGAAAAGCCTGCTCTGTCACAGGATCGATAAACTCAAGCTGTTTCGCAAGTAGTTGTAAAGGTTGGCTGAAATCGTCATCTGCCTTATGTTGTACTACTGGATAAAAGGGGTCATTTTGAATTGGAATGCCCAAAGCATTTAAATGCACACGAAGTTGGTGTTGCTTGCCGGTATGGGGCTTTAATTCATACTTTGCATGGTTTCCATGCTGCTGGAGGAGCTTAATGTATGTTTCACTATTTGGCTCACCATCTACCAGTTGCATTGTATAAAAAGGCTGACCTTTTTCCATACGATAGCGAGTTGTGATTGGGAAATTTAAGTCATCTCGAAAAGCTGCAATGGCATGATAGGTTTTTTTAACTTGCCGCTTGGCAAACATCTGTTGATATAGCCCACGGCTTTCGACACATTTGGAGAAGAGAACCACACCGGCAGTTTCACGATCTAAACGATGAATCGGTGTCAGGTGTTCAAGCTGCGTTTGTTTTTTGAGTCGAACCAACAAGGTTTCTTGTACATACTGACCGGTCGGACTCATGGTGAGAAAATGCGGTTTATCGACCACGATGAAATGATCATTTTCAAATAAAATCTGATGCTCAAAGGGAACATGGATTTCATACGCTAAGAATCGATAATAATAAACATGACGATTGGCTTCAAAATGACTGTCTAGTGTTAAAACGTCACCATTAGCAGCATAGACTAGACCATCCTTAAATCGTTGTTGCCACTCTGCTGCTTGGATATGAGGAAATTGCTCACACAAATATGCATAGACCGTTGTGGCTTGTGTGTGTTGACCGTCAAGGAAGACTTTACTGGCACTAACACCATTGATCATTGGGGGAGTAAATTCAAAACTGTGCATGAAGAAAGATCTAAAAACTGAGCAAATAAAGCAGAGAACACATCATGAAAAATGCTCAATCTATAGTGTGAACATATCCATTTTAGCCAGTGCGATGCTATCATATTTAATTCTTATGTACATGTTGTGAGTAATATGCAGTATTCATTCAGTCTGGAACTTAATAGTGAAGTCGATACCCAAAACTTAGCTACCGTACTGGCGACGCATTTTACGACGGGTGTAGCGTATTTAATTGGTGACTTGGGTGCAGGAAAGACCACGTTAACACGTTATTTTTTACAACACTTGGGTCATCAAGGTGCGGTAAAAAGTCCAACCTATACATTGGTTGAACCTTACAATATTCAAGGACAAGATATTTTTCATTTTGATTTATATCGTCTGAATGACCCTTATGAGCTTGAACTTATGGGTATCCGTGATTATTTAGAAACGCCGAACGCCCTATTTTTATTTGAATGGCCATCTAAAGGGGGCGACGAAATCCCTGAGGCTGATTTAATTATTAATATTGAAAAGTCTGCGGATGAAAGCACCCGTACAGCGACTTTAAGCTCTTCTTCAGAAACTTTGCAAAACGCTTTGGAGCAAAAATTTAACCATGCTGAATGAAATCAGTGCCCGCCGCATTCGAACGCTTGATCCTGCCTTAGCCAACCAAATTGCCGCAGGGGAAGTGATTGAACGTCCTGCTTCTGTGGTCAAAGAATTACTGGAAAATGCCATTGATGCAGGGGCGACTGAGCTGATTGTTCGTATTGAACAAGGCGGCAGTACACTGATTGAAATAATAGACAATGGTCGGGGTATTCACCCTGAAGATCTACCTTTGGCGGTCATGCGCCATGCCACAAGTAAAATCCAAACTGCTGAAGATTTGCATGCCATTGTAAGTCTAGGTTTTCGTGGGGAAGCCTTGGCTTCGATCGCTGCGGTGTCTCGTTTGACATTGACCAGTAGCCAAAATGATGACGGTGTAGGCTATCAGGTCGAAGTAAATGGCACCGCATTTGATTCGCAAGAAATTCAGCCTGTGGCAGCGACGCAAGGCACCACCATCCGTGTGCAAGATTTATTTTTTAATGTGCCTGCACGGCGTAAGTTCCTCAAAAAACCGGGGACTGAGTTTGGACATATCGAAGAAATTGTCCGTCGTTTGGCACTGACCCATTTTGATATACGTTTTGTCCTTGAGCATAACAATAGCATTAAGCTGAACTTGCCTATTGCAGATAGTGGTGCGCTGCGTTTTCAGCGGGTGCAACAATTATTAGGCCGTCAATTTACTGAAAATGCGTACTGGATAGATGCTGATAGCGTCAATATGCGTCTCAGTGGTTGGTTAGGCCATCCTTCAGATGCACGTGCGCAGGCCGATATGCAATATGTCTATGTGAATGGACGTATCGTAAAAGACAAGACCGTTTCACATGCACTTCGCATGGCCTATGATGGTATTTTGCATGGACATCAACATGCGGCTTATTTGTTATTTATGGAAGTTGATCCAGAAAATATCGATGTGAATGTGCATCCAACCAAGCATGAAATACGTTTTCTAAATCAACGTGAAGTACATGAGTTTGTGCGCCATTTTGTCAAATCGACTTTAGCGCAATTTCAAACCGCGACCGCCGAATTGTCCTCTGCAATGAAACTTGATGGGCAGGCACACGAAAATATTATTCCGCAGCCGCGTCATCAGGAACAATTTTCATTACATCAACCTCAGCCAGTTGCAGAGCAAGGCACAAATTTTGTCAGTCCAGAGATCGCAGGCGGGCTTACTGATTTTAGTTCGCCAGCTGCTGTGCAATATGCTTCAAATCATGCGTCAACAGGGCAAGAAGGGTATACACAGCAAAATTCAAATGCATCGAACAATAGCACTGGATATCAGTCAAATATAGCGGGTTCCAGACAGCTCAATAATGCATTGCAAAGTTATTTAGCGCCTTTACGTCAAACTGAGTCTTCAAATGATCCTGATACTTCTTTGGCTGAACATATTCAGCAGAAAGTCGATGAGCATCCTTTGGGGATTGCCATTGCGCAATTGCATGGTATTTATATTTTGGCCCAAAACACCGAAGGTTTAATCATTGTTGATATGCATGCGGCGCATGAGCGCATTGTTTTACAACAAATGAAAACGGCTTGGGATAAACCTGAGTTTTGGACATCACAGCAATTGCTGATTCCTAAAGTCGTCAGTATCAGTCGGATGCAAGCGATGCGCGTCGATGAGCTCAAAGAACAATTGGCACGCCTAGGTTTAGAAATAGACCAATATGGCGATGAGCAAGTCATTGTTCGTGGTGTTCCTGCCATTTTGCATAAAGCAGACTTTGATGCGCTGATTCCAGATTTATTAAATGATTTAGACCCAAGTGATCAGGTTGCAGGGTTACTACAAAAGCGTGATCAAATATTGGCAGGCATGGCCTGTCATGGCGCTGTACGCGCACACCGTATTTTAAGTCTATCTGAAATGAATGCATTACTGCGTCAGATGGAACAAACTGAATTTGCCAGCCAATGTAACCATGGGCGTCCGACGTGGCGTGCGTTTCCATTGGCACAGCTAGATAAACTTTTTGCTCGGGGAGAGTAGTTTTACATGTCAAATCAATTGCCGGTCATCAACTTAATGGGACCAACTGCAAGCGGTAAAACCGCCTTGGCATGTGAGTTATACGAGCAAGGTGGATTCGAATTAATTTCAGTCGATTCTGCTTTGGTTTTTCAGGATATGGATATTGGTACGGCCAAGCCGAGTAAAGCTGAGTTGGAGAAATATCCACATCATTTGATTGATATTATCAGTCCGCTAGAAGTGTATTCGGCAGCGAACTTTGTGGAAGATGCGTGTGTACTGATTGATGATATGCATGTACGAGGTAAAACACCGATTTTAGTCGGTGGTACAATGTTGTATTACAAGGCTTTATTGGAAGGGTTGTCTTCAAACTTACCAAGTGCAGACTATGCTGTACGTGCTGAAATTGAAGCCAAAGCTGAGTCGCAAGGTTGGGATGCTGTATATGCAGAACTGTGCAATGTAGACCCATTGGCAGGTGAAAAATTTAAACCGAGTGATAAGCAACGAATTATCCGTGCGCTCGAAGTTTTTAAATTAACAGGTAAACCCATTACGCAGTTACAAGCTGAGCAACCTAAAAACGTACCATACCGTTACAATTTTCATAATTACGCATTATTGCCAGACCGATTAGAATTACATGAGCGTATAGCTCAACGTCTAAAAACAATGTGGGAAATTGGATTTTTAAATGAAGTGAAAGCTCTCATTGAAAAATACGATTTAGATGAAAATTTACCCTCTATGCGCTCAGTTGGATATCGTCAAGCTTTAGATTTTTTGAAAAATAGTGATCAAAGTAGCGAAAAACAGCGTGAAATGGAGGATAAGGCACTTTTTGCAACACGACAACTTGCAAAACGTCAATATACTTGGTTAAGATCTTTGCAAGAAACGCATAAATTTACTACATATTTAACTGCGCAGCAGGCTCAAGAAGACTTGCGAAAGTGCTACGGATAAAGCAAAATTTACAGACTACCTTTTTGATAATTTTTAATTGAAAAGTAAAGGTAGCTTTTGCGCTGATTTTTATTATTTTTTGGAGTTATAACATGTCTAAAGGTCAAACTTTACAAGATCCGTTCTTAAATTCTCTCCGTAAAGAACGTATTCCTGTGTCGATCTTCCTTGTCAACGGTATTAAATTACAAGGTCATATTGAATCTTTCGACCAATACGTTGTTTTATTAAAAAATACTGTAAGCCAAATGGTTTACAAACACGCTATTTCAACTGTTGTTCCGGCACGTAACCCACGTCCTGCTGGTGCTCCTGCTGGTGCTCAAGGCGCTGCCGGCTTCGGTGGTCAACAAGGCGGCTTCGGCGGTCAACAAGGTGGCTTTGGTGGCCAAGGCGGCTTTGGTGGTCAAGGTGGCTTCGGTGGTCAAGGTGGCTTCGGTGGCCAAGGTGGCTTCGGTGGTCAAGGTGGTTTTGGCTCTCAAGGTGGCTTCGGTGGTCAAGGTGGCTTTGGCGGTCAAAGTGGCTTCGGCGGTCAAAATGCTGGTTTTGATGGCGAAACTAAATTTGAAGATGCTCAAGACGACGAAAACAATAATCGTTAATTGAATTAAAAAAACCTCCCAAATGGGAGGTTTTTTTTGCCTATAAAAGAGTAGATTGTTTTCACAAAGGGTATGTAATAATTACTAAAGTGCTGAATGATGATAAGAATCGACATAAAAAAACCAGCCGAAGCTGGTTTTTTGTTTATTCACTTATTTCTTTTTACGATCTAGAGTAGGATCTTTAATTTCAACATAGGCATTGTTGCGAATTTCACGTAACCAGCTGTCCAGTTCAGTGTCAAATTGACGTTCACCTAAAATCTGACGGGCCATACGTTCTTGTACTTCATGTGTCATATCTTGTTGACGTGTATCGGTCACTTGAAGGATGTGCCAACCAAACTGTGACTGAAAAGGCTTGCTGATTTCACCTTTCGCTGTTGATTTCATCATTGCTTCAAATTCTGGAACCATCACACCTGGGCTAACCCAACCTAAACTACCACCATTGGCAGCAGAACCAGTGTCATTCGAGAACGTTGAAGCCAAGACCGCAAAATCTTCACCCTTTTGCAGGCGATTATACAAGTTGTCGATCATTTGCTTGGCATTTTCAGGACTCACGACCTCAGATGGTTGAATCAGGATATGGCGAGTTTGGTATTGAGGAACAATGGCTTTTTGTTCGCCACTTTTACGGTCGACCAATTTTAAAACATGAACGCCATCACGTACTGAAATTAGTTCAGTGGTTTGACCAACTTGCAAAGGAGCTACACGTGCAGCAAGTTCATCTGGAATATCAGATAAGTTGCGGAAGCCCATATCGGCACCGTCAACTTTAATATCTTTGGTACTGTATTTGCTAGTAATCGCTTTTACATCGTTGCTTGCTGCAAGTTCTTTACGAATGTCTTCCGCGATTTTAACGGCATTATCACTGCTAGCTACACGTACATGTAAGACATGAACTTGATTACCTAACGCAGCTTGACCTTGTGGTGAGCTTAAGAAGTTTTTCACATCTTGGTCACTGATTTGAATGCGAGAAGTGACCAACTGTTGGCGTAGACGTTGTAACGCGATGTCTTCAGCGATGCGTGCACGTAAACCTGCATAGGTATTTGGCGCAACAGCATCTAATTTTTGCTGAAACGCTTCTAAACTTGGGGAGCCTGCGTCTTTTGCAACTTTAAGTACGGCTTCATTGAGCGATTTTTCATCCGCTTTGACATTATAGCGTTTCACTTGTTCAAGCTGTGCTTGACGCGAAATCAGCTGTTCTAAAGCTTGTTGCTGCAAATATTCAGTCGGTGGGACGGTTTGTTTTTTTGCTTGAAGTTGGTGAGTGATCTCGGCAATGCTTTGATCAAGATCACTACGTAGAATCACGCTATTGTCAACGACAGCTACAATTTCATCTTTAGGTTGCGCAGCAGCAAATACAGATACAGAAGTCGATAGGCAAAGTGCCAAGGCTGACGCTTTAAAAATTTGTTTTAACTGTTTTGTCTTCATTAACGTTCTGTCCAAGATTGATTAATATTGTTAAAACCCAACACTCTGTTTTCAAGCAAAGAGGTTAATTTATTGTTGAAGCCACCTAAACCTTTTAGGGTGAACTCCGCCATAATGGCACGTTTTGGTTTAACATCTGAAGATGTTACATCATCTAAATCGTTATAGTACGAACGACCATAAACTGAAACACCCCAGCAGCATGACTCGTAGTTCACACCAAGTAAATATTCACGCGCAATACTGTTGTCGAGGTCATATTGTGCATGACCGATAATACGCCAGTTATTGTGTAAAGGTTGAATAAACGATGCTACTGCTTGGTCATAGCTGTCTTGGCGGTTCGGAATGTCTTTACGATAGAAATAACCGACATTGTATAAATTGCCTTTATTTCCTGTGTAATACATTTGAATATCGCGCTGAGCATTATCACCATTCGCCATCCATGCTGAATTGGCATTCACACTGATGCTGTCAGATAGTTGGCTAGAAATGCTCACGACAGGGCCGGTATGGCGTTCGGTATCAAATTTATCAGAGACGTTGTTCAGTGTGACACGACGGTCTTCAAAATAGAAACTTTGACCAACGCTGGCTTTTAAACGCTCAAGACCAACATCATCAAATAAACTATAGCTCAAGCCTAGAGATGCGAAGTTGTTGTCTTCTAAACGGTCATTACCATAGAACCGACGCGGACTAAATAACTGGTCATAATTAATTGACGCTGTAGTTGAGTCAAAGTTCGGATTAGTGTCTTGGTTTTTGTATGGAGAATACGCATAGAAGAAGCGTGGCGTTAAGGTTTGAAGATAACGACCTTCGCGCTCCATCACAAGACCCGCATCTAAAGTGAATTGCGGTACAACGACCGATTTACTTTCATTTGATGAACTAATGTTTTGTGCATTAACGGTGTCTTGATCGTAAATCGTGTTGACGTTGCGAATAGACACTTCTGGTATTACAAAAGACCATGGGTTACGATAGTTATAACGTACACTAAAGTCGTTATAAATACGTGCGCCGCTTGGCTCATACATTGGCGAATCGCCAGTATTGCTTGGAATATTATTACTACGTAAGTTCTTTTTGAAGTAAGCCGTATCGTTGTTAAATTCGTACTGTAAGCCGAGCGGATTACCAGTCTTGTAGTTCAGTAGGAATTGCGGCAAGCGCGCATATGGACGGTCTTCATCACTGACAGTTTTATCCAGTGTTTGGAAGTCTTCCACTTTGAGCTGTGCTTTTAGGCCAGGGATACCATTTTTATAATTGAGTTCCCATGCACGGCGTAAGTTCAGGTCAGTTTTTGAGTTTGGATTATTATTGAGATCTGAGAAATAGTCTTTATCAGATGCATAATTGTATTCTAAATTGGTTGTAAATTGATCGTTAATTTTCCAGTTATGTAGGAAATGTAAATCTTTACGATCTTGATCGCCATACTTTTGGTCGGATGGTAAATAACCACCCCACACCATCCCTGAACCAAAGTTTTTGGTCAAATAACGGAATTCGCCTTCCATCATTGGACCGCGGTCTGCAATATAACGTGGTGTTACCGTAGCATCATAGTTTGGTGCAAGATTCAGATAAATCGGTACTGCAAGCTCAATACCACCGTCATTGGTAAAACCAAAGCTTGGGGTCAAAATACCTGTGGTACGGCGGTCATCAATCGGGAAGTTGAAGTAGGGTACAGCCATGACAGGAACATCTTTTACATAAAGTGTTGTTCCTTTGGTTTCACCACGACCAGTTTCTTGATTCAGCTTAATTTTGTCTGCTTGAATTTTCCACGTTGGTTTTTCATCGGGTGGACAAGTGGTATAAACAGCGTTTTCTAATTCGAGTGTTTCGGTTGAAGTACGTGAAATTTTTTCAGCACGACCATGCGCATGCTGCTGTTCAGCAATAAAGAAGCTGTTATTTAAATCACCCTGTTGGGTTTTTAAATTGTAATCTATTGAATCGCTTTGAGAAATCAGCCCTGACTGTGCCATTTGTACGCGGCCAGAAGCATTGGCATAGGTTTGGGTTTTATCAATTTTGATTTGATCGGCACGAATTTGACGACCTTCTTGGTCAATCAGAACATTACCTTCAAGAATGGAGTCGCCATTCGGGTCAAAATGACCATAGTCTGCGGTAATGGTAGAGGTTGCATCTTCAGGTGCGACTGCTTTCGTTGTTGGAGCAACTGGGGTAATCCAGGTGCCTGTACAAAACGCAGAACTTAATTGATTGGTGTTGCGAATCTGTGCTTCAGGTGCAGATTTATCGACATAATATTGTTCGAAGAACTGCTGCCCCGGATAAGCTTCTGAAATGCTTTGTTTGAGTTGTTCTGTATCGTCATCCGTGGACGGGTTTGAAACAGGTGCTGCATAGCTTGGTAACGAGCTACCACATAGAAGGGTTAAGATCGCAGTCGCTAAAGGATTAAATTTAAACTGATGCTTCATTTGTCTCATTAACCAGGTATGCTTAATCGCAATTAATTATTGTCGCATCATAGAGAAAAAGTTGATAAGTAGCTACACTTAGCACTTTAAAAACTCAGCCTGTATTAGAATTTATCGCAAATGAATACACAACGTGAACAATTGATACAAACATGGATTTCATCTGTACTCGGTTCAGATCAATTTGAAATTAACTTCTTAGCAGGCGATGCAAGCTTCCGTCGTTATGCACGAATCAAATTGAATAATAAAACATTTATGCTCATGGATGCACCACCAGAAAAAGAAGATTGTGGTCCTTTTGTGTCGATTGATGAATTTTTTGATGCACATGGCGTGCGTGTACCACATATCGTGGCCAAAGACCTCGATCAAGGCTTCTTATTGTTAGAAGATTTTGGTGATGTTTTATTGTCGACGTTGTTGAATGATCAAACCGTAGACGCACATTATGCTCAAAGTTTTAAACAGTTGATTCAATTGCAGTCAATTGATGGAACTGCTCATTTTCCTGCATATGCCTATGAAAAGCTGATTTCTGAAATGGAGCTGTTAACCGATTGGTTATTGCCATCTCTACAAGTGCAGCCTACTGAAGAAGAATCGGCACTGATTAAACGTACCTTTGCTATCTTAGCCAATGCTGCATTGGCTCAGCCTCAAGTGATTGTGCATCGTGATTTTCATAGCCGTAATTTGATGGTACTTGATGGTGAGCAAGATCAGGGTGTGATTGACTTCCAAGATGCTGTGATTGGCGCAGATACTTATGATTTGATTTCTATTACTCGTGATGCTTATGTGCAGTGGAATGCAGATCGTGTTTATGCATGGTTTAAGACGTTCTATGATTTGCTACCTGCATCGGCTAAAGAAGGTCGTAACTTTGAGCAATTCAAACAAGACGCTGACCTGATGGCGATTCAACGTCATATCAAAATTTTAGGTATTTTTGTGCGCTTATTTGAGCGTGATGGTAAGTCAGGTTATCTCAAAGATTTGCCTCGTGTGATGTGGTATTTACTTGAAGAAAGTAAACCATATGCAGAATTACAACCTTTTATGCAATTTATTCAGGATAAAGTATTGCCGAAATTTGAAGCCAAATACGGCACTTATGAGGTTGTTGCATAATGAAAGCCATGATTTTAGCGGCGGGTCTCGGAAATCGGATGCGCCCTTTAACATTGTATAAGCCAAAGCCTTTGCTTGAAGTGGGTGGAAAACCACTGATTGTTTGGCATATAGAAAAGCTAAAAAAAATTGGCGTAACTGAAATTATCATCAATTCTGCATGGCTTGCAGATATCCTGATTGGTACTTTGGGTGATGGTTCGCAGTTTGGTGTGAATATTCGCTGGACACGTGAAGCGGAAGGTCTGGAAACAGCTGGTGGCATTATTAATGCTTTACCTTTGCTTGGGACAGAACCGTTTATTTTGGTGAATGGTGACGTTTGGACGACCTACGATTTTTCAGCTTTGCTCAATATTGAGCTAAATGATGACTTGGCACACTTGGTCTATGTGACTAACCCAGCGCAACATCCTAAGGGTGATTTTATCTTGGATGCTGGGCGTAGTTATACCTTTGAGCAAGAACATGCAGGCGAGGCACTCACCTATAGCGGAATCGCAGTTATACATCCAAATATGTTTGATGGATTGGAAGCTGGTAAGCGTCCGCTCGCACCATTATTGAAACAAGCCATGTTGGATGGAAAAATTTCTGCAGAGAAAATGCAAACTGCGTGGGTTGATGTTGGCACACCTGAGCGTTTAAGTGATCTAGATCTACAGATTCGCCAAGGCATGTACGATTAAGTGCATATTCGCTAAGCGTTAGCTACTGTTCCACGGCTTAGAAATCGGTATACTTCAGTTAATTTTTATTGAGATGTCTTCTTTATGCATCCTTTTTTTCAAGACTTAAAGCAAGGTAGTCAAAAGCTTGGCTTAGATTTGAGTGAAGAAGCATTAAATCTATTGCTGAAATACCAAGATGCCCTAGTGCTGTGGAACAAAGCGTATAACTTGACTGCTATTCGTGATCCTAAAGAAATGTTGGTTAAGCATTTATTGGATAGCTTAAGTATCCTAAATGATTTGCCTGCAGGTCGTTTATTGGATATCGGTACGGGTGGTGGCATGCCGGGCATGATCATTGCACTGTGTCAGCCTGAACGTGAATGTGTGCTTTTAGATGCCAACGGTAAAAAAATTCGATTCTTAAAACAATATATTGCTGACTTAAAACTAAAAAATGTCATTGCGGTACAAACACGTGTCGAAAATGAAGACAGCATTAATGAACTGGGGCAGTTTGATGTGATTACCAGTCGTGCTTTTGCATCGTTAACGGATTTTGTGGATGCGTCTAAACCGTATATGCATGCGCAAAGTATTATCGCGTCGATGAAAGGCTTAATTCCTGAAGAAGAAGTTGAAACACTGAAAAGTGATTTCAAGATTGATATCGTTGCATTAAAAGTTCCACGACTTGATGAGCAGCGTCATTTAATTTTTCTTAAACGTATTTAAAATTTTCAAAGGACTGGGGTTACCATGGCTCAAATTATTGCGATTGCAAACCAAAAGGGTGGCGTAGGTAAAACCACAACTGCTGTGAACTTGGCTGCATCTTTAGCCATATTAAAAAAACGAGTTTTACTTGTGGACATGGATTCACAAGGCAATGCCACGATGGGTTCGGGCATTCAAAAAAATGATTTGTTGTATTCAGTCACGGATGTCTTACTTGGTGAAGTGCCAATTGAAACCGCTATTTATAAAGCAGAAGTGGGCTATAAAGTTTTAGGTGCAAACCGTGACTTAGCTGGCGTTGAGCTTGCAATTGCAGATCAAGACGGTCGTGAGTTTATTTTACGTGAAGCATTGGCAAGCGTCGAAAAAGACTTCGACTATATTATTGTCGATTGTGCACCAAGTTTAAGTTTGATCACTGTCAATGCACTTGCAGCGGTACGTGCTGTGCTTATTCCAATGCAGTGTGAATATTATGCCCTAGAAGGTTTGGCTGACCTAACCCAAACCATTGACCGTATTCAGCAAGCTTTAAACCCTGATCTAGAGATCGTGGGTGTGCTTCGTACCATGTACGATGCGCGTAATGCCTTAACACGTGATGTGTCTGCTGAGCTTGAACAATACTTCGGTCAGAAACTTTATGACACGGTCATTCCGCGTAATATTCGTTTGGCTGAAGCGCCTGCGCACGGTTTACCAGTGATTTATTTTGAAAAAAGCTCGAAGGGTGCAGTTGCTTATTTGAACTTGGCAGCTGAGATGTTAAAAAAAACCAAAGTAAAAAAAGGAACTAAAGCATGACCGTAAAAAAACGCGGACTGGCTAAAGGTCGTGGTCTGGATGCCTTACTCGGCTCAATCCAAAAAGAAAAACTACAGCTCGAAGCAAAAGCTTTAGATCATGGACAGTTAAAACAAATTGATGTGCATTTATTGAAACGTGGTGAGTATCAACCGCGTCGTTTCATTAAAGAACAAGATTTACAAGAACTTGCTGCATCGATTGAAAAGCATGGTGTCATGCAACCAATCGTGATTCGTCCTGTCGAAGATGAAAAGCATCCCTACGAAATTATTGCAGGTGAGCGTCGTTGGCGTGCGGCTCAGCTTGCGGGTTTAACCGAAGTTCCAGCCATTGTTCGTGAGTTGAGTGACCAAGTTGCCATTGCTTTGGCATTGATTGAAAACATTCAACGTCAAGATTTGAACCCAATCGATCAAGCTATGGCTTTACAACGCTTCCATGACGAGTTCGGTTTAAGTCATCAAGAGATTGCCGATACGGTCGGTAAAGCACGTACCACGATTAGTAACTTGCTACGCCTCTTGTCTTTAGCGGATCAAGTCAAAGACTTTATGCAGCAAGGTTTGCTCGATATGGGGCATGCACGTGCGATCTTGACGTTAAAAGCCAAAGATCAGCTTAAAGTTGCTGAAATGGTGATTGAAAAAAGTATGTCTGTACGTCAAACCGAACAATTTGTTCGTGATTTGAATGCACCAAAACAACAAAAAGCTAAACCAATTGTTTCATCAGACATTCAACAACTGACACAACGTCTCTCTGATCGTTTCAGTGCAGACGTGAAAATTGATCATAATAAACAAGGGAAAGGCAAGCTGGTGATTAGCTACCATACTCTTGAAGAGCTAGATGGCATTTTAAATATTTGTCTAGCTGAATAATTTTTTAAATTCGATTTATTGGGGAAAATCAAATGTGGGAATTAGTCAAAGCGGGCGGGTGGTTAATGATCCCGCTCGTCATTTGTTCGATCTTTACGGTAGCCATTACCATTGAGCGCTTTATTCGTTTAAAGAAATCAATGGTGTTACCAAAAGACTTGATGATGAATGTAAACACATCGGTGAAAGATGTGGTGCAGCAGCTAAAGCAAAGTCCAACTTTACAACAAAGTACATTGGGTTGTGTATTGGGCGCAGGTTACGCTAGTAAAGATCAAAACGAGCAATATGCACGTGCGCAAATGGAAGTCACAGCGTCACAAGAAATTGGTTATTTAGAAAAAAATATCAACTTTTTGGGCACTTTAAGCGCTGTTGCACCTTTACTAGGTTTGTTGGGTACGGTGATCGGTATTATTGAAGCATTCTTAATGATTGATATAGGCACCAATAGTGATCCAGTGTTGATGATGCCGGGTATTTCTAAAGCCTTGATTACCACTGCTGCCGGTATGTTAATTGCTGTACCTGCATTATTTGCACATCGCTATTTCCAACGTTTGGTTCAGGAATATGTGGCTGCGTTAGAACAGCAGTCGACGTTATTTCATGCCGCTTTGTTTTATAAAAAAACACCTGAAGTAGAAAGTCAGGACATTCAGAAAGCCAGCTGAGTGGAGACTGCGCATGAAATTTAAACGTCGTCAGGTTGAAGATATTCATATCAACCTCACACCGATGATTGACTGTTTGATGTTCATTTTGGTGTTCTTGTTGCTCTCGACTACCTTTAACCAGATGAGTCGAATGAACCTGACCTTGCCAGATGCACAAGGTGTTCCGCCTAAAAACTATGATCAAAAGATTGAAGTTGTGGTGGATTCAACAGGACATTATTCTGTCAATGGTCAGTCATTGGCGAGTAAAGAAGTCTCTGATTTGAATACTGCAATTAAACAGACAGCCAATGATCGTCGTGATTTAATGTTTGTGATTGCAGCAGATGCAAAAGCAACACATCAGGATGTGATTCGGGTGATGGATGTTGCAGGTCAACTTGGATTTGTGAATATCAACATCAGTACCAAAGTTCCAACTCGAGGTTATTAGTGAAGCACGATTTTAAGGTCTATTTACGCCTATTAAGTTATTTAAAACCTTTTTGGGGAATCGGCCTGCTGGTTTTGCTTGGTTTCGGTATTAATGCTGCGACAGAAGTTTCTGTCGCAAAATTATTGGAACGCATTATTGAAGCCATTCAAAACAAAGATCAAAGCTTTACAACCTTATTTCCACTCTTGGTGGTTTTATTGATGTTCTTCCGTGGACTCGGTTTGTTCATGGGGGGATATTTTACCGCAGTGATTTCTCGAAACTTAATTTTTAATATTCGTCAGCAAGTGTTCGCAAAACTTATGCGTTTGCCTTCGCAATATTATTTAGATAATTCGAGCGGTCATATCACTGCAAAAATTATGTATAACGTTGAACAGTTGACGGCGGCATCGTCTGAGTCACTGAAAACGATTGTACAACAGGGTCTGATTACCATCGCATTATTGGGTTATTTGCTCTATACCAATTGGCGTTTAACCCTGTGTATTTTGATTTTTGGCCCAATTATTGGTCTGATCATCCGTAAAGCGTCGAAACGCATGCGTAAATTATCCATGCAAGTACAAAGTACAATGGGGGATGTTAACCATGTGGTGCAAGAGACAGTGCAAGGCAATTTGGTGGTGAAGGGCTTTGCAGGGCAAGATTATGAACAAAAACGTTTTTATGAAAGCTCAATGGAGAACTTACGCCGCGGCTTAAAGATGGTCGTGGTGCAACAACTCAATAGCCCGATTGTTCAGCTGATTATGTCGATCGCGCTCAGTATCGTGATGTATATCGCGCTACGCCCTGAGATTTTACAAGATACAACAGCAGGTGAGTTTGTTGCCTATATTACTGCCGCAGGTATGCTGAGTAAGCCAATTAAAACCTTGACGGATGTCAACGAAAAACTACAACGAGGCATGGCAGCAGCTTATTCAGTTTTTGAATTGCTAGATATGCCTGAAGAAGTAAATAACGGCACGCTTAATCCTGCTTTGAAAGGTGATGTCGAATTTAAAAATGTCAATTTGATCTATGCTGATGGTCACCATGCGATTCATGACTTCAATTTAAAAGTCAATGCAGGGCAAACCGTCGCATTGGTTGGGCGTTCAGGTGCTGGTAAAACCTCACTGGTCAATCTGTTGGTGCGTTACCAAGAGGTGTCTTCTGGACAATTGTTGCTTGATCAGCATGATATTCATGATATTGAGCTCAATAGCTTGCGTACTCAGATTTCGATGGTCAATCAGCAAGTGGTTTTGTTTAACCGTACTGTGCGTGAAAATATTGCTTATGGTCAACTCGAGCATGCAACAGATGAGCAAGTCATTGCTGCTGCCAAAGCTGCATTTGCACATGATTTTATTATGGACTTACCGCAAGGTTATGACACGCCATTGGGTGCCCAAGGTTTAAATCTGTCTGGTGGTCAACGTCAACGGATTGCGATTGCGCGTGCGATTTTGAAAAATGCACCGATCTTAATTTTAGATGAAGCGACCAGTGCGCTAGATAATGAGTCTGAATTTTTCATTCAGCAAGCATTTGACGCTGCGATGCAAGATCGTACTACGATCGTGATTGCGCATCGTTTATCGACCATTGAAAATGCAGACTGTATTGTAGTGATGGATAAAGGGCGTATTATTGAACAAGGTTCACATACGGAATTGATGGCACAACGTGGTGCATATTACCAACTTCATCAGCGTAATTTTGAGGAAAACTAAGTCATGTCTTTTGCACAATTGATTCAGGATGCTTGGAATGAACAGGCAAAGTGGCTCGTTGTGTTTAGACCATTGTCATGGCTTTATCGTGGCAGCTTTTTACTCAATAAAAAACTCTATCAATCAGGTATTAAGAAAAGCTATAAAGCGCCTATTCCAGTCATGGTCATAGGAAATATCACAGTGGGTGGAAGTGGAAAAACCCCATTGCTCATCCACTTGGTCAGTTATTTAAATAGCTTAAAGCTGCGTGTTGGTGTGATCAGTCGTGGCTATGGTGGTCAAGGACCATTTCCAGCCTATGTGGATTTGGACTCGACGGCTGAAATCGTGGGTGATGAACCGAGCTTAATTGTTCAATCTACAGGTGTGCCAATGGCGGTCGGTCCAAATCGCCAGCAAAGTATTGAGTTGCTGCTATCTAAGCATGAATTGGATTTGATCATCTGTGATGATGGTTTGCAGCATTGGGCGCTTCAACGTCAGTTGGAGTGGATCGTGCTGGATAATAACCGTGGTTTAGGCAATGAAAAATTATTACCCGAAGGTTATTTGCGTGAACCGAAAAAGCGCCTTGCCAGTGGAACGGTCATTGAGCATTCAGCAGATCCAAGTTCTCCACTGAATATGCACCTAGAAGCGGCGCAGCCTTATTTACTTAATAAAGATCTTGTGACGACTTTTGATGCAAACAAGGATTTTTATGCCGTGGTGGGTATTGGCTTTCCACAACGATTTTATAAAACCCTCGAAAACATGGGGATTCATCAATTTCAATGTCATGAATTCCCTGATCATTATGAATATGAACTGAGTGATTTGCAGTTTGAAGATGCCAATCCCATCATTACCACTGAAAAAGATGCAGTTAAAATTTTAGCGATCCTTAAAAATAATCCAGATTTTAAAAGAGAAATATGGGTTGTTCCTGTAGATGCAGTGTTGTCACCTGCGTGTTATGAAACTTTGCATGCGCAGTTGAAACAACTGGGTCTGAAACTTCCCGAAGGCATTTAATTTATGAAACATATTGTTATTCCTGCACGTTTTTCAAGTTCTCGTTTACCAGGTAAGCCATTGCTTGAAATTCATGGCCGTCCGATGATTTTACGAGTGGTCGATCAAGCCCAAAAAGTTGCAGGATTCGATGACCTTTGTGTTGCTACAGATGATGAACGTATTGCAGCAGTATGTCGTGCGGAAGGGGTTGATGTGGTATTGACCTCTGCAGAGCATCCATCAGGGACAGATCGTTTAAGTGAAGTTGCACGCATCAAAGGTTGGGCGAGTGATGACATTATTGTCAATGTGCAAGGCGATGAACCTTTGCTTCCCGCTCAATTGGTAAAACAAGTTGCACAATTACTCGTTGATCAGCCGACATGTTCAATGTCGACGCTCTGTGAGCCGATTCATAGTCTGGATGAGTTTCAACGTGACAGTATCGTCAAAGTGGTGATGTCAAAGCACAATCAAGCGCTGTATTTCAGCCGTGCGACTATTCCGTATGACCGTGATGGTGCAAAGCAAGCAGAACAAACCTTGCATGATCAGGCTTATCGTCATTTAGGCCTATATGCATACCGCGTAAAACTGCTACAAGAATATGTCACTTGGGATATGGGTGTACTAGAAAAATTAGAAAGCCTTGAACAATTACGCGTTTTGGAAAATGGTCACCGTATTGCCATTGCTGTGGCAGAAGCGAACCTACCACCGGGCGTAGACACTCAATCTGACCTTGATCGTTTGAACCAAATGGATGTTTCAAACTTCGAATAAGGTTAAATGATTTATGCAAAATGAAATTGTGGCGCAAGTGTACCCTTGGCAGCAAAATACATGGAATACATTAACCAGCCGTTTTCCACAACTGGGACATGGCGTGCTTTTGTATGGCAAAAAAGGCTGTGGTAAAGAGGCATTTGCAAAACAATTTCTTGCATGGGTGCTGTGTCAAAAACGTGATGAGCGGACTGAGCCATGTGGTGAGTGTGGGAGTTGCCAGTGGTTAAAGTCAGATACACATCCAAATTTTGTCCACATCAGTACAGATGAAGACAATAAAAAGCAAAATGCCAAAATTAAAATCGAAAAAATTCGTGATTTGTTGCCTTTTGTGCAACAAACCGTGGATGGTTGGCGAGTTGTGTTGATTGAGCCTGCTGAAGCATTAAACATTGCGTCATCGAATGCTTTGTTGAAGACACTGGAAGAGCCGGGCGAACGGATTGTGATTATGTTGTTGGCAGAGCATTATTTGAAATTGCCAGCAACAATTCGCAGTCGAATGCAGCACTATGCATTGGATCGTATCGAACCAGAACAATCACAACTTTATTTACAGCAGCATTTGCCCGATAGTGGTGAAACTCAGCGCATAGTTCTCATGAACTTAGCCAGTCAAATGCCATTACAAGCGATTTCATTGGCAAGTAGCGAATGGTTAAATATGCGCCAAGAGTTTCTACAAGATTGGCTAAAACTTGTGACACAAAAAAACATGCCGATGGCAATTGCGACAAAGTGGAATAAAGCTCTGAGTTTTAGTGATTTTAGTCAAATGTTTGAATACTTGTTGTCCGATATAATTTGTGTCAAGCTAAATCAATCCATAAAAAATATAGATTTGGATTTTGGGGTGTTGGCAGAGCAATATTCACTCGAAACACTCTTTGGGATATATACAGAATTACAGCAGTCTAAGCGGTTCATCGAGCAGAACGTACAGGGGAATCTGGTCGTAGATGAGCTTTGCATCAAACTGATGAATGTTTAATTAAGGGGAAACATCATGCAACCACGTATGGGCGGGATTGTTCACGCTAATATTCCAGATGTGGAAACACTTTTTGCGAGCTACATGCCTTATGTCGTTGGTGGTGGTCTATTTGTACCATCAAAGCAAGCTGTGAAAATGGGTGATGAGGTTTTCTTATTGGCCACTTTGCCTGAACAAAGTATAAAAATTCCTTTGACAGGAAAAGTGATTTGGATTTCGCAAAAGCAAAATGGCATTAAACCACAAGGCTTTGGAATTCAATTAAGCGGCGAAAAAGGCGTTTATTTTAAAACAGAAGCAGAACGTTTACTTGCAGGGCTTAAATCTGAGGGGCGTAGAAGTTACACTATGTAGTTACAACAGTGAAGACTTGTAGGTACATATTGTGTTTGTAGATACCCATTGCCATTTAACCATGCTCGACCTAAGCCCTTATGAGGGTAATTTAGATCTTGCATTGGATCAGGCTCGTCAAGCCGGGGTCTCAAAATTTATGAGTATCTCGGTTGATCTAGATGACCATATCGAACTTTCAAAAATTGCATCACGTCATGCTGATGTGGGTTATTCCGTTGGGGTGCACCCATGTGAAGATCCTGCAACGATGGCTCGGGCAACAGAAGAATATCTCATTGAATTAGCACAACCTGAAAAGGTTTGGGCGATTGGTGAAACAGGGCTGGACTATTTTCATAGTACCGACTTTGTTGCAGAGCAAAAAGAATGTTTTGCCCGCCATATTCACGCATCGCAGGCCGTGAAAAAGCCAGTGGTTGTACACACCCGTTCTGCAAAGCATGATACGGTTGATATTATCCGTGCAGAGAAATCTACTCACGGTATTTTGCATTGTTTTACTGAAGATCGGGAAACGGCAAAAGCTGTCTTAGATTGTGGTTATTACGTGTCATTTTCAGGCATTGTTTCTTTTAAAAATGCACAAGATTTGCGTGATGTGGCCAAGCAAGTGCCACTGGATCGCGTGCTGATTGAAACAGATAGCCCATACCTTGCACCGATGCCTTATAGAGGAAAGTCTAATGAACCAAAATACGTTCCTTATGTAGCCAAAGCCTTAAGTGATGTATATGATAAGTCAATTGAAGAGATGGCTTTCATTACAATGCAAAACTTTGAAAATCTCCTCAATCTTAAGTAAATAATTTGAATTGATATAAGAGTAAGAGAGTATAGGGTGAAGATGGATCGTCAAGCTCAGTTTAGAGCAAGAGAGGCATTAATTTTCCAAGTGGCAGAGCAGCTGCTATTGGAAAATGGCGAAGCAGGGATGACACTAGATGCGCTAGCGGCAGAACTCGACTTGGCAAAAGGGACGTTATATAAACATTTTCAAAGTAAAGATGAACTATATATGTTGCTCATTATTCGTAATGAACGCATGTTATTGGAAATGATTAAAGACACCGATAAAGCTTTTCCTGAACACCTTGCTTTCTTTATGTTGCATCACTTACATCACCCAGAACGTACAGTGTTGTTTCATCAAATTGAAGAGCGTTTATCGACAACGGGTGTGGGTATTCAACACTTGTTTAGTGAACTTTATCAAGTGCGCAAACAACGCCTACGATTGATCATTCGTATGACTGAGCATTATTTGGAGTCGATTCAAAGTAGCATGCCAGTACGTGATTATCTTGCTTCGATTTGGTCACTTACACATGGCGCTGCAGCAATTTTGAACTCTAGTTTTTATCAGCGTTATTTGGGTTCAAGAGACACCTTGCGGGTTGCTTATATTGATCAAGCCTTGGCCTTACCAAAACAAGTGCATGCGGTTGCTCAATTCGCTTAAAGGCTGCTTATGAAAAGTGCATCACCATCATCGGTTCGTGGCTTCACCCTCGTAGAATTGATGGTGGTGATTGTGATTATGGGCATCATGGCCTCATTGGTACTTTTAAATATTGGTGGGACAGATCAACGCAAAGCCATGCAAGCACGCGAAGTGTTTGTGATGGATCTGAAACGAATTTTACGTGATGCAAATGATCAAGCTTTGATATTGGCTTTACAGCAAAAAGCTGGAACGGATGTCAACACGCAAAGCTATGCGGTACAAGAATATTTACCAGAACAAAAACGTGTAGAAAATAGTATTTTAAATCAAAATAATAAATGGCAAAACTATAAAGATTTTGAAACCCGAGTATTACCTGAAAATGTCTCTTTTACAATTCAGCCTTTAGATCAGCAGTATGAAAATGCCAATAATGATGATTTGTTAAATACCAATGCACCCAAGTTGATATGGTTGGGCAATGGTGAGGTAAAGCCTGTGCGTATACAGTTTTATTTTGAAGAACGTCCCATTGGTAATGAAATCGAAATTGATCATTTAGGGAAAGTCAATGCGGGCTAAAGGGTTTACGCTACTTGAAGTCATGGTGGCATTGGCGATTTTTGCGACGGCGGCAATGGCTTTGTCTAATGTTGCGATGCAATATACACAGTCGACAGCACACGCAATTTTAAGAAATAAAGCACAATTCGTCGCGTTGAATGAAATCGCTAAGATGGAAATCAATCGTGAATGGATGACAGGTACTGCATCTAAACAAGTCACTGAACAAGGCGAACAATGGCAAATTGACAAAAAAGCCCAAGCCACCATTAGTCCAAATGTACAACGTATTGATATCCAAGTGAGTTTGATGAATGCTGAAACAGGCGATGTTGAAGCAGGGATTAGCAGTTTGGTGTTCTTTAACTATAAGGCTCCGTTGGATGAAAATAATAATTAGAAAAAAACGTACATCTCAAGATATGCCTGTGCTTGTGCAGCAAGGAATGAGGAATCGAGCAGGATTTACCTTAGTTGAGCTTTTGGTTGCGATTGCTATTTTCGCAGTGCTGTCTGCTTTGGGCTGGAAGGTCTTTGATTATGTCTCGAAAGTGAAAGAGCGAAACGCAACCCATGAAGTAAGGCTCAGTCAGTTGCAAGATGCCCATCAGCAAATACTCAGAGACACTGTACAAGCTGTGCCGTTAACTGCCAATATTAATGGAGATATTCAACCAGCGTTAGTATTGCAAAATGGCCGATTTAATTTCAGTAAGACAGGTGTCACTGATCCATTAAATCAGGGCATTGCACCTGACGAGCGAGTGGAATATCAATACAAAGCTGATGAAAAAAAATTGTATCGGCTAAAATTTAAAAATCTCAACCAAACGGGGCATGATCAGCCAGATTCGAGTGTTTTACTGGATAATGTTGAACAATATGAAATCACGGTACTCAATCCAAATGAGTTAGAGAATTGGCCAGATGCTGCCGCTGATTTGAATAATGAAAAAACCATTCAACTGTTACCGCGGGGTATCAGGATGCAGCTCACAGTTGATGGGACAAACTACGAATGGTTATTCAGTTTGTTAAATACTGATTTTTTATTGGATAAAAATAAGAATGGTTAGCGGTCAGGTAGTAGAGTCATTTGAAGTTCGGAGTTGCGTATGAAACAGCAACGTGGCATCGCTTTGTTAACTATCCTGATGATGGTAGCTTTGGCAACCATAGTTGCAGCAGGCATCGCAAAACAACAAGCCCATACTTCTGAAAATACCGCTTATGTGATGCGCCAAAATCAGTCGTTGTTATATGCGAAAAGTGCCGAAGCATTTTTTGCTGAACTTTTAGTAAATGATGCCGAAAATGCAGGGCAGGTGGATCACCTCCAAGAAAATTGGGCTCAGCCTATGCCCGCCTTTCCAGTGGAAGGTGGAACTGTTGCAGGTGTGCTGCAAGACGAATCTGGAAAATTTAACCTCAATAGTTTGGTTTCAGAAGAAGGTGTGGTAAATGACAAAGCAAAGCTATGGTTTGAAAAAATATTGCAGCGTGTTGGTTTACCCGCAGAATTAAGTCAAGCCGTGATTGATTGGCAAGATGAAAATGATGAGACCTCTGGCCCGATGGGAGCAGAGCTGGCGTACTATCGTGGTTTAAATAATGCGGCATTACCGCCAAATGCAAAATTTCATAGTGTGGAAGAACTGAAATCAGTCCGTGGTTTTGAAGGTGCTCAATATAAACTGATTGCGCCCTATGTGAGTAGCTTGCCCTCGCATGAAACAACGGTAAACATTAATACCGCTCCTGCATTTTTGTTAGCGACTATGGATGATCGTTTAGATGTCAATGCAGTTGAGCAAGCTTTGCAACAAAAAGCTGCCAAATTTGAACATTTCGAAAATATCAATGATTTATGGGCAATGGAGCCATTTGCACAGGTGAGCACAGAAAATAGGGAAGTTTTAAATTCACAATTGGGTGTGCAGTCGAACTATTTTAAAGCGCAAATTGAAATTATTTTAAATGAAAGAAAGCGTCAATTTACCAGTGAGTTAGTGCGAAAAGATAAAGATGTATATGTGGCTTTTCGCAGTATGGCACCATTTTAGGTCTTAAAGGTCGCTAAATTTTCATGATGCCTTTTCCCAATTGTGCTGAATAGCAAAATTAATGCCTCTTGTTAGACTTTTGCATTATAATCTCTGAGAACCCATAGATTATTTGATTGCATTACGACACATGTTAATTCGTAAGTTATTTAAGTTTGAAAACGCGCATATCGTGCGTAATTGCACGTCAGACCGTTGCAAACGTTCCATTCATGGACACAGTTATAAAGTCGAACTATTACTTAAAGCGTCGAAACTTGACCATGGACAAATGGTTTACGATTTTGGTTTGCTCAAAGGGGTAATTAAAGACTTATTTGACAGTTTTGATCACGCGATTTGTTTTTGGCAACACGATGATGCTGAGTACATTCGTGCCTGCAAACAGTTCAGTGCACGTTGGGTCGAACTACCCGTATCGCCCTCAGCGGAACAATTTTCACGAATCTTCTTTTACTTAGCACAACAAGTTCTAAAATCAACAGAAACTCAAAATGGTGAGGGTGATGTTGAGGTGTATTCTGTGATCGTGCATGAGACAGACACAGGCTATGCGCAAAGCTTCTTAGAAGATATCGACAACGCACAAATGGGGTTGTTGCAGTTAGATCAAATTATCTTCTCCGAACAGGTTCAGTCGGAATGGAACGATACCCAGATGTATGAAAAATTAAAACAGGGTCAAAAATTTTTAAACCCTGCAGTTGATTTACAAGTTAGAATTTAAGTAAATATTTGGTTTTATTAGGATTGGTTAACAGTGATGTCTTTAACAGAAGAGCAACAAGCAAAACTCGCTAAAGTGCAGCTTGAGCCTAGCTGGAAATATGCCCTAAGTGAGTTTTTGCTTAGCCCTCGCATGGATGAGTTAAAAGACTTTCTGCTACAACAAATCAAACAGGATAAAGTGATTTATCCACCGAATCCGCTGATCTTTAATGCCTTAAACACGACACCTATGGCAAATGTAAAGGTGGTGATTTTAGGCCAAGACCCGTATCATGGGCCAAATCAGGCACATGGTTTAAGCTTTTCGGTACAAAAGGGGGTTGCATTACCACCTTCTTTACGTAATATTTTCCATGAGTTAAATACCGACCTCGGGGTTCCTGTGTCAAAACATGGGGACTTAACACGCTGGGCAGAACAAGGTGTCTTGCTTTTAAATGCGGTACTGACTGTTGAGGCTGGGCAACCAACTTCACATCAAAAACGTGGCTGGGAAGATTTTACAGACCATGTGATTGATGTTTTAAATGAACAACGTGAGCATATTGTCTTTATTTTATGGGGGGCATATGCACAGCGTAAGGGACAACGCATTGACCAAAATAAGCACTTAGTGCTAAAAGCCGCGCATCCATCTCCTTTGGCTGCAAACCGCGGTGGATTTTTTGGTTGTAAGGTGTTTTCAAAAAGTAATAATTATCTTAAACAAAATGGCATTGAGCCAATAGACTGGCAGCTGGACGCATGACTTATTCTCCCGTTTCAAAAAATTATCACCCAGATCTGATTGTTGAAGAAGCGAAAAAGGGCTGGCGCATTGTTCGCTTGAATCGCCCAAAATCGCTTCATGCATTAGATGAATCAATCTGTACAGCGTTGCTTGAAGTCTTTCAGGACTTTCAACACGATGATGCTGTAAAGGCGATTTGGTTAGATTCCACTACGCCAAAAGCATTTTGTGCAGGTGGCGATGTACGCAAATTGCGACAATTGGTGGTCAATGATGAAGTTGAAACAGCGAATAAATTCTTTGAACAAGAGTATGCCTTAGATTTGCTGCTGCATAATTATGCAAAGCCGATTTTGGTTTGGGGCGAAGGTTATGTGATGGGTGGTGGCCTAGGTCTATTTATGGCCGCACCTTTCCGTTTGGTGACACCTTATTCACGTTTAGCAATGCCTGAAATTAATATTGGTTTGTATCCAGATGTGGGTGCGACGCGTTTCCTTGCTGACCGTGGTGCCATTGGGTTGTTTACTGGGTTAACCGGCTCGATTATGACTGCAGCAGGTGCTTATGGTATCGGTTGGGCAACGCATATTTGTGATGCACAGCGTGATAACGTACTTGAAACTGTCATCAATATTGATTGGGATCATTATCCAGCAGGCGATTTTCGTGCCATTGATGACACTTTAAATAGTATGCATCGTCCTGTGGGGCCGGGGCCATTACAAAACTCGTTAGATGTGATTCAAAGTGTGTGCCGTGGGCATAATTTTGAACATGACTATGAATCAATTATAGGTTTAAGTGATGCGCGTAGTGATTGGTTACGTCAAGCCAGTGAAAATCTACAAAAAGGTTCACCTGCAACCGCCGCATTAACATGGTTGTTATGGCAGTGGGGCAAGCAGGTACATTCTTGGAATGAAGTGTTTGAACTTGAAACCCAAATTTCGGATTGGAAAATTCGTCATGCAGACTTTGTGGAAGGTGTACGCGCCCGTCTAGTCGATAAAGACCTGTCTCCAGAATGGAAAAAAGGTACAGATCTTTCCCTTAAAGGAATTCTGGCTGATGAGCCTCCTGTAACCAATATTGACAGTTGGAATGCACTGTTAAGACAGTATGGTGTAATTTAATTAATTGATGTCTGAACAAAATCTATATAGTGATGAACATTGGATGCAGCTTGCTTTCGAGCAGGCTGCACAAGCTGCCGAATTGCAAGAAATTCCTGTAGGCGCAGTCATTGTGAGTCAAAATCAAGTCATAGGTGCAGGGTTTAATGCGCCGATTTCTCTGAAAGATCCCACCGCACATGCGGAAGTACAAGCTTTGCGTCAAGCTTGTTTAAATATCGATAATTACCGTTTACCTGACGATGCAACCTTATATGTGACTTTGGAACCATGCACAATGTGTGTGGGCGCTTTGGTACATTCGAGAATTAAGCGTGTGGTATTTGCGACGACTGAGCCTAAAGCAGGTTCTTTGGTCAGTTCGCGTCAATTATTAAATTCAGGCTACTATAACCATATCTTTGAGTTTGAGCATGGTTGCCTACAAGCGCAATGCTCCCAACAATTAAGTGATTTTTTTAAAATGCGTCGTGAACAAAAACGACTGATGAAGTTACAGGAAAAAGCCACTTTGACTGAACTTAATTTAAAAAATCAAGTAAACTCTACTGACAATTAATATTGTCAAATAAAATAGGGTACATCATGAAATCCATTCAAGTAAAAAAAGAATTTAATGCACCGGTCGAGCAAGTTTTTGAATTACTTTCAAAACATTCGACCTATAACGTGGCTTTTGCGCCGATTCAAGTGGTGCGTGTTAAAGATTCAGTAGATCCTGAACGTCCTGATGGTGTGGGTTCTGTGCGCCGTATGGGCTTTGGGCCAGTGAAACCGTTACAAGAGCAAATTACCTTGCTTGAGCCAAACCAACGTATTGAATATAAAATTATTAAAAACCCATTGGTGAAGCATCATTTGGGCGTGATTCAATTCGAAGCGATCGATGCCGGGCGTACTTTAGTCACTTATACGATTGAATTACAGGTGCGTGCGCCATTCGTTAGTCAATTAATCCTTGCGCAACTGAAGTCAGCGATTAAAATTGGTTTTTCAAAACTTGCAAAAACCGTATAAACAAAAGTGGAAGAGCAATGACAGTTCAAATCATTACAATTGATGGCCCAAGTGGCTCAGGTAAAGGAACCTTGGCAGCAAAAATTGCGGCACATTATCAGTTCCACTTACTCGACTCAGGTGCGTTATATCGTCTGTTGGGATTGTCATTGCATAAGCAAGACTTAATCGATGCATTAGACTCTAAGCTCGATGAATGCGTAAAAATTGCAACAAATTTAGACATACAATTTGTGACAAATGAAGCAGGTGTTTCGGTGCTTTTAGATGGTGAAGATGTCTCAAAAGTTATCCGTACTGAGAGAGTTGGAGAGTTTGCTTCAAAAGTTGCTGCAATTCCTGCACTTAGAACTGCGCTTTTAGAACGTCAGCATGCCTTTGCTCAAGCACCTGGTTTGGTTGCAGATGGCCGTGATATGGCAACTACGATTTTTCCAAATGCCCAAGCCAAGATTTATTTAACGGCTTCTGCTCAGTCCCGTGCGGAGCGCCGTGTAAATCAGTTGCAGGCTATGGGCGTGGATGTTAAAATAAACGACATTTTAGCTAATATCGAAGCGCGTGATAAGCGAGATATGGAACGCGCAGTCGCTCCACTCAAGCCTGCGCCAGATGCTTACTTCATTGATAGTTCAACTTTGAGTATTGATGAAGTATTCACGCTGATGACGAATTACATCGATCAGCAATTAGCAAACTAAAGAATTTTCAGCAGAAGCATAGCTTGATCAGTCTTATACGGACTATGTAGACGCTTAATTAAACCGGCCTTGTCTGATCCAAGACCGCTGACTTTACTAGGTATATCATGACCGAATCTTTTGCAGCCCTCTTTGAAGAAAGCGAATTAAACCTCAACGTTGAAAAGGGTGCTGTCATCCAAGGCGTTGTAGTAAGCATTGACTCTGACTGGGTAACAGTTGACACTGGCCTTAAATCAGAAGGTATTGTTGACCGCGCTGAATTCTTAAATGAACAACGTGAACTTGAAGTTCAAGTTGGCGACACTGTTGATGTAGTTGTTGAAGCTCTTGACAACGGTATGGGTCAAACAGTTTTATCACGTGAAAAAGCTAAACGTGCTGAAACTTGGACTAAACTTGAAAAAATCTTTGAAGACGGCGAAATCGTTACTGGTGTTATCTCTGGTAAGGTTAAAGGCGGTTTCACTGTTGACATCGGTCCAGTTCGTGCGTTCCTTCCAGGTTCTTTAGTTGATACTCGTCCTATTCGTGATACTACTCACTTAGAAGGTAAAGAGTTAGAATTTAAAGTAATCAAACTAGATGCTAAACGTAACAACGTTGTTGTATCTCGTCGTGCTGTTATGGAAGCTGAATCTTCAGCTGACCGTGAAGCTCTTCTTGCTCAGCTTGAAGAAGGTCAAACAGTTACTGGTACTATCAAAAATCTTACTGACTACGGCGCGTTCGTTGACCTTGGCGGTATTGATGGTCTTCTTCACATCACTGACATGGCTTGGAAACGTATCAAGCATCCTTCAGAAGTTGTTGAAGTTGGTCAAGAAGTTACTGTTAAAGTACTTAAATTCGACCGCGAACGTAACCGCGTATCTTTAGGCCTTAAACAATTAGGCGAAGATCCATGGTTAGCGATCATGAACCGTTACCCTAAAGGTTCTATCGTTAAAGCTCGTGTAACTAACTTAACTGACTACGGTTGCTTCGCTGAAATCGCTGAAGGCGTTGAAGGCTTAGTACACGTTTCAGAAATGGACCACACTAACAAAAACATCCACCCATCTAAAGTTGTTCAGATCGGTGACGAAGTTGACGTTATGGTTCTTGAAGTTGATGAAGAGCGTCGTCGTATTTCTCTTGGTATCAAACAAACTCGTGCTAACCCATGGGAAGAGTTTGCTAAAGAACACGACAAAGGTGAAAAAGTATCAGGTACTATCAAGTCAATCACTGACTTCGGTATCTTCATCGGTTTACCAGGCGGTATCGATGGTTTAGTTCACTTGTCTGACATTTCTTGGAACGAACAAGGCGAAGAAGCTATCCGTCGTTACAAGAAAGGTGACACAGTTGAAGCGGTTATCCTTTCAGTAGACGCTGAAGGCAACCGTATCAGCCTTGGCATCAAACAAATGAACAGCGATCCGTTCAACGATTTCTTAGCTGCTAACGAACGCGGTGCGCTTGTTAAAGGTACTGTAACTGCAGTTGACGCTAAAGGCGCTACTGTTAAGTTAGCTGACGAAGTTGAAGCGACTCTTAAAGCATCTGAAATCAACCGCGACCGCGTTGAAGATGCAACTAAGTTCCTTGAAGTTGGTCAAGAAGTTGAAGCTAAAATCATCAACGTAGACCGCAAATCACGTTCTATCAACTTGTCTATCAAAGCGAAAGACGAAGCTGAAGAAAAAGAAGCAGTAGCTAACTTGAACAAGACAGCTACAGCAACTTCAGACAATGGTCCTAAGACTATTGGTGATTTGATCAAAGCTCAAATGAACCACTAAGTAAGTGTTTGAATTGTATTGTTAATGTAAATTAATTAATATATTTTACACAATTACTGTAACGGTAGCGTAGTAAGTGATTATTACGCTACCGTTTTGTATTTAAACAGGTTATTATCGGGAAACTGATCCTAGGTAGCTTGATAATTAAAGAGGTCGCAGATGACTACTGAAGCACTTAATAAGTCTGACTTAATAGAGCGTATTTCTCTTAAAAACCCACACTTAGCTGAACCCTTAGTGGAAGAAGCCGTTAAGATAATGATCGATCAAATGATCGAAGCTTTGTCTACAGACAACCGAATTGAAATCCGTGGTTTTGGTAGTTTTGCATTACATCACCGTGAACCACGTGTGGGTCGTAACCCAAAAACCGGCAAATCAGTTGAAGTTGCAGCAAAAGCTGTACCGCACTTTAAACCTGGTAAAGCTTTACGTGATGCGGTAAACGAATCTGCAAACTAATTTAAAACATAGTTAGGGGTGTTTATGCGTTACGTATTGGTCGTAATTCTATTAGTCCTATTTGGATACTCATTGGCTTTGGTACTGCAAAACGGAACTGAACTTTCAGTCGATTTGTTGTTTACACAAGTGCCTGCAATGCGTTTAGGGCTTTTATTGCTATTAACATTGTCATTAGGTTTGGTTTTAGGTCTTTTATTGGCAGTGCAAGTATTCCGAGTATTTCAAAATAACTGGGAAATTAAACGTCTACGTAAAGATATTGAGCGCCTACGTAAAGAGCAAATTCAAACTGCTCAACTGGCTGCTGCTGAAGCGGCTGCACATACACGTCATGAAAAAACAGTTTTAGATATTGATGCAAATGAGCGTCCTTCTAACCCGTTATAATTGGGTTTATGAAGTAAATTAACTACTTTTATGAGTATAGTTAAATTTTATATTAAACACTCTGGTGGATCATCGGGGTGTTTTTTTTTATGGGCTGAAAAAATAAGCCATATATCTTAAATAAAATAATGAGATAGCTAAATTCAAATTAATCATTTCAATTAACATGAGTTTTATGACTTTCTGATCAAGTTGAATCCATCTATAATGCACTAATTTTGTCAAAATGAAGGGTAAGTCTCTTGAGTATCATCGTTGCACTAGATGCTAAAAGCCAATATGACGCACTTACAATTGCAGAGCAGTTAGATCCTGCATTATGTCGAGTTAAGGTTGGTAAAGAGTTATTTACCCATGAGGGTCCAAGTGTCGTAAAGGCCTTGCATGATAAAGGTTTTGAAGTATTTCTAGATCTTAAATTTCATGATATTCCAAACACCACAGCACAAGCAGTTTGTGCAGCTGCGGATATGGGGGTGTGGATGGTCAATGTCCACGCATCAGGTGGCCGTAAAATGATGGAAACCTGTGTAGAGCGCCTAAAAGCGGGCAATTACAATACTCAGCTAATTGCTGTTACGGTTTTGACATCAATGGGTCGTGAAGATCTTGCGGAATTAGGCTTAGATGTGGAACCTTTTGAGCATGTGAAGCGTCTTGCGACTTTAACAAAAGAAAGTGGTTTGGATGGTGTGGTGTGTTCGGCACAAGAAGCGAAAATGTTACGTGAAACTTTGGGTGCTGACTTTGCATTGGTAACACCGGGTATCCGTCCTGAGGGTTCTGCAGCGGATGATCAAAAACGAATTGTGACACCTAAACAAGCCATGCTTGATGGTTCTACACATTTGGTGATTGGCCGTCCAATTACTAAATCGGATAATATGCGTCAGACTTTAAAAGATATTTTGGCGACACTTTAATATTTACCCTCTCTCTAACTCTCTCCCAAAGGGAGAGAGAAAGTCCTCTCCCTTTGGGAGAGGATTTAGGTGAGGGGTTAGATAGCCGCCAATATACTCACCAATATAGGTGCAAGTACAGAAAGGATAAAGCCGCTGACCATGGCATGTGGAATAAAATCATTCCCACAGGCTTGTTTGACCATAGGTAGGGTGACATCCATGGCTGTTGCACCCGCAGATGAAATTGCAGAGCGTGGGTAACGCCAGCCAATAATATACATAAACACAATCGCAAAAATTTCTCTGAATAAATCATTCATCAGCGCGATACTGCCGAGATGTGCATTTTTTAATTCTGTCACGACGATGCCTGTCATCGAATAGAAACCATATCCTTGTGACAGCATGATCAAATCTTTTAAGCTGATTTGTGGCAATAGGTATGCAGCAGCAAAAGCACCCAAAAGTGAACCGACGATACAGCCCAGAGGAACAAGTAGAATTTTCCAATTTAACCAAGAACGATCGAGCGGTGAGTAGGCGAGATCTAGACCAATCAGAAACATAAAGACTAAGAGTAGATCCCAAGTACTCATATGTGGCTGAAGACTAAAATGTGCTGCAATTTCGGCAAAAGCATAACCTAAACCTAATGCAATAAAAGCATAGCTAATATTGATGAGTGAGCTTGTCACTAACTGCATGGACACTTTGCCATGACTAGGTTTGTAGCCTAAAAGCTTAAACAAAATATAGCAGCAAATAAAAGCACCCATTGAGGTCAATAGTGCAATAACTACTGATGAAGAGAGGATTTGCAGAGGTGCTGGAATAGTGTGTAATGTTTCAGAAAATTCGATCGCAATCGCAAATAACAAAATATAAGTAAAGTACGGCAGGAGTTTAAAGGCGATTTTTTCAAGCCAAGTGGGTAGGCGACGTGCAAGAATAAAACCAAGCCCTAAACAGGCCAAGAGCTGGAAAATCAACCAGAAAGATTGCATACAAAAATAGGCAGATAATGAATATCTGCCTATTATGACCTGTTATTGCTTAAGCTGCATGACTAGATTTTGTTTTACTGAGGAGTCGAAAATCGGCTGGATTTATTTTTCGAATAGCCAGCCAATATTTCCATGTATAAGTCGGCCAAAGTGCAAAATTTTTACCGCCATTTTGCTGATACCAACTCACGCAGCCTGATTGCCATACCGTACCATCAAGCATGTCTTGTACATGAGTGTTAAATTGATCTTGCACCTGATCTTTGACAGCGATGGCTTGAACATTAGATTTTGAAACCAATTGCATCATTTGTAAGATGTAATCGACTTGTGCCTCAATCATAAATACCACTGAATTATGCGCAAGTACGGTGTTGGGGCCTAATAATTGGAACAGATTTGGAAAGCCTTTGGTGCAAATGCCATAAAAACTTTCTGCGCCAGCTTGCCAAACTTGTTTGAGTTCTTGAGCATTTTCACCAATACATTCAAATGATTTTAAATAAATTCTTGGATCGGTAATAAAGCCTGTACCATAGATCAGACAATCGATTTCACGGGATTTTCCATCTTTGGTAATAATGGCATTTTCAGTGATTTCTTGTATTGCATCACTGACCAATTCCACATTAGGTCGATTAAAGGTTGGAAAGTATTTATTAGAAATTAAAATGCGTTTACAACCCATGATGTAGTTTGGCGTTAGTTTCTTGGCAAGTTCAGCATCTTTCACTTGATACTTAATATACAGTTCTGCCAGTTTTTGCGCATACTTCATGGTGGTCGGCTTAACAATTGGCACGACACGTGATTCGTTGGTCCAATACAGGCGAGCGCGGTGAATTTTTCGAAACCAATCATATTTTTTAAATAATGATTTTTCTAAACCATGATAACTACGTTCATCTCGTGGAATGACCCAAGCTGCGGTACGTTGAAAAACATAAAGTTGCTGTGTTTGTGGTGCGATTTCAGGAATGTATTGGATGGCACTGCCGCCTGTACCAATAGATGCGACTTTTTTACCTTCTAATGGATATTGATGATCCCATTGCGAAGAATGGAACACTTTACCCTTAAATTTTTCAATGCCTGGAATATGTGGAATTTGTGGGACATGTAACGGGCCAGATGCAAAAATCACATATTGAGCGGTAATTTTAACGCCATCTTTGAGTTCTAAATGCCAGTCACAGGTTGATTCATTGTATTGGCTTGAAAGCACTTCACTGTTAAAGCGACAGAATTGTTTTAAATTATATTCACGGGTGACGTGTTGGATATAATCAAATATTTCCGGCGCTTCGGCGTAACGCTTTGACCAATCTGTTTTGGGTGCAAAAGAAAGTGAATACATATGTGATTGCACATCGCAGGCAGCGCCAGGGTAGTGGTTTTCACGCCAGGTGCCACCAAAATCATTGGCTTTTTCGAGGATTAGAAAATTTTGATTACCTTGTTGTAAAAGTCGTATCGCCATAGCAATGCCACCAAAACCGCCGCCGATGATGGCGATTTGCGTATGAATTTCCGAATTGGCTTTTGGGGTTCGCACTGTTTTTGTTTGCGCTTCCTGCATCATTTTTTTAATTCCAAGCGAGATTACAAACTAAGCATACTTGAGTTCATGATCAGAACAATATGATTGAGATGACAGAAAAATTGATCGAAACGGCAATGTTCATAATTGCAAATTTGTAGTAAAAAAGAAGAAATTTAATGTCATTTTACGATTTATGAAACGATCCATTCTAAGCCTGATGTATCTTGTACAAGGAATGCGTAAAGCAGGCGTAGATGTCGATCAACGTTTGCAAACTATCGGGCTGCGTGTCGATGCACTCGATCCTACTTCGGTGATTCATCCGAGTTTGGAGTGGGATGTACTGAAAGTCATTGGTAAAGATGTAGAACCTGAGCAAGGGTTATTTATTGGTCAGCATTATACATTGGCGGGTTATGGCCCGTTGCTGATGTTATTGGTCACCAGTGATACTTTACGCCAAGCTTTAAATCAGGGAATTCGCTTTCAACAGTTGACGCATCTAACTGGGCGTTTGAGTTTGCAAATCAGTCAGCATAAAGTGGCCTTATGTTATCAACCACAAGATGTGTATGCGACACTGGGTGCATTATTGGCGCATTCAGAGATTTCAGGAACTTATAAATTCATCCGCGATCTTTACAAAATGATGGGGTTATCGACACCACAAGTTCAAATTGATTTGCCGTTTGCTGAACCCAAAGATCCTGAAAAATTAAAAATGTTCACCGATTATTATGGCCCACAAGTTCGATTTGGTGCGCCATTTGCGGCATTTTGGTTCGATGAAGATGTTTTAGATATTCGGATCCCTTCCGCAGATATTATTACTTTTCGATTATATGAGTCGAAATGTATTGCGGAGTTAGAACGTTTAAGCGCCGATGAAGATGCGCCATCATTGGTTCAACGTGTGCAAGATTATTTGGAATTACAAAGTGGTGCGATGCCAAGTATGGCAGCAACTGCTCAAGCGTTGAACTTGCCTGAAAGAACTTTGCGTCATCAACTGCAACAGTTAAATACCAGTTATAAGCAAATTCGTGAAGATATTATTAAAGATAAAGCACTCCGTATGATTGAATATAATGAATATTCAATTGAAATGATTGCAGAATTGCTGGGCTATTCAGAACCTGCGGCGTTTAATCATGCGTTTAAACGTTGGTTTGGGCATAGTCCGAGACAATATAATAAATAGCCAATGCGCTTTACTGCCAAAGTGTTATATCTTCGAGTTTATTCTTCGTTATAATTCATTTAGCCCAAAAAAGTATTTAATGATATGTCAGATTTTCAGTCACCACACAACACTGCATTTACTCCGATTTCACCGGCTGAGCGTTATGCTCAAGCCTTAGCATCTGGTCAGTTTTTACCAGATCAGGAACAGGCGCAAGCGGTGCATGAGTTGGATCGAGTTTGGCAAGAATTAATCCAACGTTTTAAGGCTTCTAAAAAAGCGTTTCGTCGTTTCCGTCGTCAAACTGCACCGAAAGGGGTGTATATGTGGGGCGGTGTAGGACGTGGTAAAACGTGGCTGATGGATCAGTTTTATGATTCTGTGCCATTTCGACGCAAAACACGTATGCATTTCCATCACTTTATGCAGTACGTACACCGTGAATTAAATAAGCTTTCAGGTCAGCGTAATCCACTCGACCTTGTTGCCGACCAAATTTATAAAGAAGCAGTCGTGATCTGCTTTGATGAATTCTTTGTATCCAATGTCACAGATGCGATGATTTTGAGTGATCTATTCCAAAAATTATTTACGCGTGGGATCACCCTTGTTGCAACATCTAACATCGCACCAGATGGTTTATATAAAAACGGGATCCACCGTGACCGTTTTATCCCAACCATCGAAATGGTAAAAAAGAACTGTGTGATTTTAAATGTAGACTCAGGCGTAGACTATCGTTTACGTGTATTGAAACAAGCGCAGTTGTTTAAGTCGCCTTTAACACATGAACATAAGTTGTGGATGGCACAGCGTTTTACAGCATTAACGCAAACCCAAACGGTTTCACAAGAGCCAATTATTATTAATCAGCGTATTGTAGAAACCATTGGTCATACGGAAGATGTACTGTGGTGTGAATTTTCTGAGCTTTGCCTAAAACCACGTAGTCCAGCGGACTTTATTGAAATTGCCAATATTTATAATACGGTCTTGGTAAGTAATGTGCCGCACATGACCGATTATTTGTCTGAAGGGACACGTCGTTTTATCTACTTGGTTGATGAATTTTATGACCGTGGGGTGAAGTTGTTGCTTACTTCAGAAGATACGATTATTGAATTATATCAAGGTGAAAAATTGGCATTTGAAATTGAGCGTACACGTTCGCGCTTATTGGAAATGCAATCTGATGATTATCTACATACCTCTCACCGTCAAATCAATGCACCAGAATCTACCGCAGAAAATTAAGCCTTTCTGTTGGAATGAAAAAGAACGTCTTATTGGCGTTCTTTTTTTTGATTTTTTGTTTTAGATAATTTGTATAAATTAAGAAAAGCTGTGGAACGAACAATAGAAGTTAAAGCCAAGTCTCAAGATAAAAGCATCATTTAATAAGAAGTAGGGCAGTTTAATAATTCATCGATAAAAGCGTTAAATTTAAACTGATTGGTTGAAGTTGTAGCATCGACATTGGCAGCATTTCATGGCTTAATCGAGTGAGTTTGTTTGACGCTTGGGTCTATTTGTTCAGTTTTAGAACAAAATTCTGCACTTAAGTCTAATTTCGACATTTCAAAAACTTTATACACTGTAAAAAGGTATTCAGGCTGATGATGACGTCGTATTTCTGATCTTTATTATGTTGAATGATGAGGGTATTTCATTACATAGAAAATGATCATTATTTAGGAATGTGATAGTACTATTCAGCAAAGTATAAATGGGTATACTAGAATCTCTTGTTATAAAAAATAGCAATATCAGGAAAGACAATGACTGCACGTATTCAAAAAGGCAAGTTAGCGATTGCTAAAGAACTTTACGATTTCATCGAAAATGAAGCACTACCGGGTTCAGGTTTAGACAGTGAAACTTACTGGAAAAACTTTGAACAAGTCGTTGTCGATCTTAGCCCAAAGAACAAAGCACTATTGGCTAAGCGTGACGACATTCAAGCGAAAATTGATGAATGGCACCGCAACAACAAATTTGAACTCGAAGCTTACAAAGCTTTCCTTACTGAAATTGGCTACTTATTACCAGAAGTAGAAGATTTCCAAATCAGCACAGAAAATGTAGACGAAGAAATCGCATTATTGGCTGGTGCGCAATTAGTAGTGCCTGTACGTAATGCACGTTACTGCTTAAACGCTGCGAACGCACGTTGGGGTTCACTCTACGATGCTCTTTACGGTTTTGACGTGATCTCTGAAGAAGACGGCGCGGAAAAAGGTAAGGGCTATAACCCTGCTCGTGGCGCAAAAGTTATCGAATTTGCTAAAAACTTCTTAAATGAAACTTTCCCGCTAGCTAGTGGTTCGCATGCAGATGCAACTAAATATGCTGTAGAAGGCAAAAAGTTAGTTGTAAGCCTAAAAGATGGCTCAACTGCAACTTTAGCGAAAGAAGCTCAGTTTGTTGGTTTTAATGGTGACGAAGCTGCGCCTACCGAAATCGTACTCTTAAACAATGGTTTGCATGTAATCATTGAAATTGATGCGACGAGCCCAATTGGTTCAACTGATGCTGCGGGTGTTAAAGACTTAGTTCTTGAAGCTGCGGTAACCACAATTCAAGACTTAGAAGACTCAATTGCAGCAGTTGATGCTGAAGAGAAAGTTGAAGGCTACCGTAACTGGTTAGGCTTAATGAAAGGTACGCTTTCTGAGTCAATCGAGAAAAATGGTAAGACCATCACGCGTACATTAAATAAAGATCGTACGCACAAAAATTTAATCGGTGGTGAAACTACGCTTCACGGTCGTTCATTGATGTTGCTTCGTAACGTAGGTCATTTGATGACAAACCCTGCGATCCTTGTAGATGGTGCTGAAATCTACGAAGGCATCATGGATGCATTGATCACACCGTTATTGACGTTTGCAGATATTAAAGGTGAAAACGAAAACAAGAACTCTCGTAAAGGTTCTATGTATATCGTTAAGCCAAAAATGCACGGTCCAGAAGAAGTTGCATTTGCAGTTGAATTATTTGAGCGTGCTGAACAAGCGCTTGGTCTACCTGCGAAGACTTTGAAAATCGGTATCATGGACGAAGAACGTCGTACTTCTGTGAACTTGAAAAACTGTATCGCGCAAGCGAAAGATCGTACGATCTTTATTAATACAGGTTTCATGGACCGCACGGGTGATGAAATCCATACTTTCATGGAAGCAGGTCCATTCGTTCGTAAAGGCGAAGTGAAGTCTCAAATCTGGTTCCCTGCATATGAAAACCGTAACGTGATGATCGGTCTTCAAGCCGGCTTACGTGGTAAAGCGCAAATCGGTAAAGGCATGTGGCCAAAACCAGATATGTTGCTTGATATGTATAAAACGAAAATTGAGCATCCAGAAGCTGGCGCAAGCTGTGCATGGGTTCCGTCTCCATCTGGTGCTGTTATTCACGCGATCCATTACCATCAGTGCAATGTTTCTGAGCGTCAAAAAGAGTTGTTGAATACTCAACCGCTATCTTTAGATGACTTGTTAACACCGCCTTTAGCGACAGATACAAACTGGTCTGAAGAAGAGAAAACCAAAGAACTCGAAAATAACCTTCAAGGTATCTTGGGTTATGTGGTTCGTTGGGTTGATTTGGGTGTAGGTTGTTCAAAAGTTCTAGACATCAACAACGTTGGTTTGATGGAAGACCGTGCAACTTTACGTATTTCTTCTCAACACGTTGCGAACTGGTTACGTCACGGTATCGTAACTGCTGAGCAAGTTGAAGAAGTATTTAAGCGCATGGCGAAAGTTGTGGATGAGCAAAATGCCAACGATCCACTTTACACACCAATGGCACCAAGCTTTGATGGTTATGCATACAAAGCTGCTTATGATTTAGTATTCAAAGGTGGCGAGCAGCCTTCTGGTTATACAGAGCCGCTTCTTCATGCTTACCGTTTAAAATTAAAAGGTTATACAGGTGACTAATCTGTAAATCAAAAAAAGCCTCTTCGGAGGCTTTTTTTATTGCTTGAGAAAGTTAGAATGTCGACATAAAAAATGAAAAGGAAACTCCATGTATTTATGGAATGTAAATCGGTTGGTGGATGATATAAGACTGAATAAAGTCTCTGAAACCCATTATAAAAACTACTATATTGCCAGCTCAATATTGATTTTCTTTAGCTACTTAGCACTGATGTTAACCCCAGAATCCAAACCTACAGAAGCTTGGGCTTCGTTTGTTTTACAAGTTGGTCTGCTGATTAGCTGGGTGAATGCCATATTTAAAGCCAATGGCGGCGAGCAAGGCCGAGATTTTTTAAAGCGCTTTATTGCATTGTATTTGCCCGTAACGATTCAGAGTTTAGTCCTCTTTATCTTGATCGCTGTTGTTGTAGAAGGGCTGTTACCCATGTTGACCGTTAACATGGAGGAGGCTGCGCTTGAGCAACTCACCACAGTTAAAGATCTAAGTTTTGAAGTCATCATTAGCTGTTATATTTATTGGCGAATCTATAAAGCGATGCGGCAGATTCATCAGCCTGTTTAAAGTATAAGGTTGTAAAAGAAATTAATTATAAAGTTTTATCCTGTTTTTCTCATAGCTTTTCAATGCTGAAGCCTTTACATTGGAATGAATGATAAAAATGGGATGGAAACGATGTCAGCTTATACCGCATTAGATTTGCAATATATTGGTGGGCAATGGCGAGCAGGGACTTCAACGCGTCACATCAAAAATATAAATCCCTTTAGTCAAGCAGAGATTTTTGAATTGCAGGCAGCCAGCAGTGTCGATGTAGACAGTGCTTATAGTGCGGCAGAAGCAGCATTTAAATCAGAAAAGACCAAGTCTATTAAAGTACGTCAGCAAGTTATCAACAAATTAGCTCAAACCATTCAGCAGCGCAGAGAAGAAATTATTCAATGGCTGATAGATGAATCTGGGAGTACACGTTTAAAAGCCAATATTGAAGTTGATGCGGCGCTCGGCATTATCCAAGAATCGCTGAGTTTTCCTGAAAAAATGCAAACCACGCAGTTGGAGAGTAAAGATCCGAGTCGAAAGAGTTTTGTCTTGCGCAAACCCTTGGGTGTCATTGCGGTGATTAGCCCTTGGAATTTTCCATTTCATTTGTCGATGCGTTCTGTGGTGACTGCGATTGCTTGCGGCAATAGTGTGGTGCTGAAGCCTGCAAGTGACACGCCAGTGACAGGTGGAACCTTGATTGGAAAGTTATTTGAAGAAGCGGGTTTGCCGCATGGCGTATTAAATGTTGTTGCAGGCAGCGGCAGTGAAATTGGCGACTATTTTGTAGAGCATCCTGTGCCTAAAATGATTTCATTTACAGGTTCAACTGAAGTGGGTCAACAGGTGGGGGTGAAAGCTTTGGCAAGTTCACGGATTAAGCGTTTAGCGCTGGAACTTGGCGGCAATGCGCCTTTGGTCATTTTAGATGATGCAGATTTAAATTTAGCCGTTGAACTGACCGTGATGGGGCGTTTTTTGCATCAAGGACAAATTTGCATGAGTACCAATCGAGTGATTGTGGATGAATCCTTGCACGATGCTTATGTTGAAAAATTAATTAAACGGATAAAAAGCATTGTGGTCGGTGATCCGAATGATGCTGAAACTCTGATAGGGCCCATTATCAATAAGTCGCAAATCGATAAATTAAAAACTATTATTCAAAAGGCTATTCAGCAAGATGCAATTTTAGCCTACGCAGGTGGTATTGAAGGTCAATTGGTTGCACCGCATATTTTCACCCATGTGGATGCACATGCTGATATTGCATTAGAAGAAAGCTTTGGGCCAATCTTGCCGATTTTAAAAGCGCGAGATGAAGCGCATGCACTAGAATTGGCAAATTCAACCCGATTTGGTTTATCAAGTGCAGTATGTACCTCAAACCTAGCGCGCGGCGGAGAGTTTGCTGCCAAGCTAGATATAGGCATGACGCATATCAATGGCATCAGTGTGGCGGATCATTCTAATGCACCCTTTGGTGGTGAACGTAATTCAGGGCTTGGTCGTTTTAATGGTGAGTGGATATTTGAGGAATTCACCCGCACCCATTGGCAAACGTTCCCTGCTTAAGGTAGCAAAGTGAAGTCTATTTTATCTTGTGCAATAGACTTCACTGCAGGTTCTGTTATGCAGGACATTTCTAGTTTATTTCCATGAAATATCAGGAAGTATATAGTCCCAAAAACGACTCCAACGTGTTTTGTAATACAGAAAAGAGCCAATATCTTGGCTTGAACAATTATCCTGATAGTACATTTTGTGATTCATCAACAGCATAGGTTTACGCTGCAAGGCCGTCATATACAGCTTGACCTGAACCTTGTAATTGTAGATTGAATAATTAGAAGAAATACTCTCGGTTTTCATTTTTTGGATATTGTGAATATACACATCAAACTTCAAGCCATTTTTGTAATCTGTTGCCTCATGAATTGTTCGATCTGCAATTGGAATAAGCGGATTGTTATCACTAAACGCTAAATATGCGTTATGTATTTTGTTTCCTTGTTGATAATTAAACTGAAGAGCTGAATTTGCAGTAGTGAAATAGGGGAGCGCATCTTGAGGATTGATTTTAAACGTGCCTGTACAATTAGTCCTGACACGGCCTCCATCTGCGTTCACCGTAAACCAGCCAAATTGATCTTCTAATTCTGTCGTGTGGGCTTCATCTACGTCAGGAAAAATCACGCCAAACTGATCTCTTTGTCTTTGCTGATTTTGCATCAAGCGATAACTATTTTGAGCACGTTTTGCAAAACGGATTTCAGGAAACATCTCTGGAGATGTAATTTTAAAGTCAGAGACATTGATTACTTCACCATCAGGCAAGATGACCAATGAAAATTGTTGTTCTTGGGTGTTGGGAAGATTTTTGACCGTAACCCAATGATGTGTACTGATCATTTGCTGATTGCGAAAATGCTTATATTGAATGCGGTACTTGCCTGCCGGAATCTCAGTCTCATTGATTAGGTCTTGTTTAAATGGATATTCGTTGAGATAGAGCGCGTCGAGACTAAAAGGTAGAAATGAAACGGTATGTACAGAGACTTTTGCGGCATGTGCGGTTGAATATAGGCTTGAAATTAGAATTAAACGATAAAGCGACTTCAGTCTAGATTTTTCATTTATTATAAAGATTGAATTTTTGCGGATTATGGCAAATATGTGTGCTAATTTCAAACCGATTACCTTATCGCAATTAAAGTCTCAAAACTTGCCTGAAATCAGCTTTGAATATCCTGAGGAAGTCTATCCAAATTATGATTTGCCGCTACTCTTTAAGTCTGAACAAGGGCTAGAGTGGCGAAAAGTGAATTTTGGCATGGTGCCTAAATGGGCCGAAGACAAATCAATTGCACTTAAAACCTATAATGCCCGAAATGAAACTTTGTATCAAAAGCCTACGTTTATTAATGCGATTTCAAAATGTAAGTTTGGCGTAATACCCGTGTCTGAATTTTATGAGTCAATGTATATCGATAATAAGCCGCAGCGTTGGAGTGTTAAGCGCAAAGATGGAGAAGCGTTTTATATTGCTGCCTTATATGACATTTGTCGGCAAGGTGACGAGATTGTACGTTCAAGTACCATGATTACGATGGATGCTATTCAGCATGAGATGATGAAACACTTTCATGAGCCGGGCAATGTAAAGCGCTCGGTCATTGTGATTCCACATGCGCGATTAGAGGAATGGCTAAGTTGGAAATCACCCAACATCCAAAGTTTTGTACAAGGTTTTCCTGTTGATGAGTTTGAATGTGCACACGCACCCAAAATAAAAATCGAAAAAATCAGTCCCCAACTGAATATTTTCGATTGATATTTCGGTGATGCAGAATGCTTAGCGCGCTAAGTTTTTAAAGATGTGCTTTAAGCTTTCCATGGTTTTTTCAATTTGTAGGGGTGTTAAGCCTTCAAAAGATTGCTCTAGAACGACATTCGTTAGATCGTTAATCTTCTGCGTCATAGCAGTGCCTTTATCGGTTAACACGACGCGGGTAATACGCGCATCATCTTCACAAGAATAGGTATCTACTAAGCCTTCATCTTTTAAACGATAAACGATCTTGGTTGTCGTCGACATTTTAGATACGACCATTTCAGATAAATCCGAAACACTCGCATGAGGTTTAGACTTGAGTGCGAGCAGGATACGACGACGTGAATTATCAACGCCATACTTTTTCAATGCATGGTCGACGTTTAAAACATATTGTGAATGCACCTGAGTAACCCAGTAGAAAGGAAAATTTTCTAAACTAAAGTCATCGGTGGATGGTAAAAATTTTGAATACTTTTTTGTCATAAAGGAGTCCCCTGAATATTTGTTTTAATTTTATTTAATGTTTTAACATTCTATTGAAAAATAGAGGGTAATAGCAAGAGTTCACAATAAAAAAATAGAAAGTAGAAGATATCTCATTTTTAGATTATCTAAATAGATTATATTGATATTCTGTCTAAATACTTAACAGAAATTAAAAATAAGGTTAAGTATAGAGATAGTGTAGTGAAAATAAATAAGTTTTTAATTTGAATTGAATATTAATATTTTTTACCAAAAGGTAGAAATAAATAATTCATTAGATTTGTCATACAATCTCATACAATGCATTTAATTACATTTAATTACATTTAATTAAAAGTCAGGTGAATTCATACTTTTTTTAAAGTGGAAGAGGAGATCTCAAAAAGTAGGTTTTAACATCTAGATGTGTATTTTATATCGCCCATTCGATTTGTAATGCATTCAGCGTTTCTTAACATTTTGTCATATAGTTGATGCGAAAAAATATGCTTGAATACATTACAAATGCGCAAGATTGTGCATAATGGAATGGTCTCTAGTTACACAGGTTAAATTTATGGATCCGTCGCCGTGCGTTGGTCTGCTTGAAGATATTTTCACAATCCAGAATGAGGAAGAGAGCTAATGGAATTTTTGTTAGATCCCGGAATCTGGGTTGGTTTACTTACATTAATTATTTTAGAAATTGTACTAGGGATTGATAACTTAGTCTTTATTGCCATTTTGGCAGAAAAACTCCCTCCAGAACAACGTGATAAAGCCCGCGTACTTGGTCTTTCACTCGCATTATTTATGCGATTAGGATTGTTATTTGCAATCTCTTGGTTGGTCACATTAACAAAGCCCCTGATTACCGTTTTTGATTGGACATTCTCTGGTCGAGATCTCATATTATTGTTCGGTGGATTGTTCTTAGTCTATAAGGCGGTCACAGAGCTACATGAGAAATTAGAAGGAAAACCAGAAGTTCAAGTGACAACAAAAGTGGCTTATGCGAGCTTTACAGCAGTCGTGGCGCAAATTGTTGTCTTAGATGCGGTTTTCTCTTTAGACTCTGTCATTACAGCAATCGGTATGGTCGACAACATTTATGTCATGATGGCTGCAATGATTGTGGCAATGGCAGTGATGTTACTTGCATCTAAACCGTTAACGGCTTTTGTAAACCGACATCCGACCGTCGTGATCCTATGTTTAAGCTTCTTATTGCTTATCGGGATTAGCTTGATTGCAGAAGGTTTTGGTTTCCACATTCCGAAAGGCTATATCTACTCAGGTATTGGTGTTGCGATTATCATCGAAGCCTTTAATCAGTTTAGTCAGCGTAATGCTCAAAAACACGAAGCGAAAATTCCATTACGTCACCGTACTGCGGACAGTATTTTAAAGTTGATGGGTGGACGCTTAGAATCCGATCAAGTCGGTAATCAAGCGCAAGAAACCTTTGCAGACGAAGAACGTTACATGATTGGTGGTGTATTGACGCTTGCAGAGCGTTCAGTTGCGTCGATCATGACTCCCCGTAATCAAATTTCTTGGGTGGATTTAAATGACACACCTGAGCAAATTCGTGAGCAAGTCCTTTCAGTGCCGCACAGTTTATTCCCTGTGTGTCGTGGTAGCTTGGATAAAGTGATTAGTATTGTCCGCGCGAAAGAACTTATTGATGTTCTAGACAGTGAAGATGATCTAAAAGCATTGATTAAACGTCATCGTCCGATCTTTATTTTCCAAAAAATGAAGGTGATTGATGCGATTAATACCTTGCGGACTTCTAAAGGCTCTTTGGTATTGGTTACGGATGAGTTTGGTGCGGTACAAGGTCTGATTTCACCACTCGATGTGTTTGAAGCAATTGCTGGTGAATTCCCTGATGCAGATGAACAACTTGATTTGATTAAAATCGATGATGAACATTGGAAAGCTTCAGGCATGCTCGATCTGTATCAGTTAGAACTTGAATTGGAAATGCTGGATTTGATCGAAGAAGATGATGGTTATATCAGTGTTTCAGGTCTCATTTTAGATCAGACCCACGGCAATGTAGAAGTCGGTACTGTGGTTGATTTTAAAGGCATTCAATTTAAAGTCACGGCAATGGATGAAAACCGCATTAAAACGGTTGATATCTATTACCAGGCCTAATGCTCAAATATTAAAAATGACCCTAAGACAGCTTTTCGAAGCTGTCTTTTTTGTATGACTAGAAAGTATAAGAAATCCTATCCAAGGAGGCTGTAATTCACGATGTTAAAACGTATTATATTTACATGATGTAACAGTCAAAAAACGCTGCAACTTTTGGGCTTTTAGAGGGCTAAAACGGTTCAAAAGTAAAAAATATTGATAGGGTTGGTTTTAAAAAGGCATGAGGTTAAATAGCGTTTCATTTTTAACTCGGGGTTTTAATCATCATAGATGATCTATTAATAATTTTATTTCATTTTAAATATCGTTTTTGAAAACTTTATAACTAGGGACTTTGAAAAAACATCAAAGTTAATCCATTAAGAAAATGGGTGTTGGTATGGCGATCACTGAGAATATCATTGATTTTTGCAAACTCACGATTGAAGAAAAACATGAGTTGTTTCAACGGCTCTGGGAGTTTGATCAATGTATTTTTCCAACTTCTAGGATTGAGCAACTTTATCAATACATGCATGACCCAGATATTGTTGCCTTACCAATCATTCAGTATTTTGAGCAGGAAAAACTGATTGGGCAAAACATTGTGCGTATATTAAAAATTATGCATAAAAATCGGCCGATTTTTATTTTTAATTCACGGGCAGGGGTATTGGTTGATTATCGTCGGAAAAACCTGACCTTAAACTCGGCGATTAAAGTGGCGATGCAGCATCAGATTCGTTTTCCAGCGATTCCAATGTGGTTTGTGGCTACATTGGCACAACCAAAGGTATATACATTATTTGCCTCGCGCTCTGTTAAGTTTTATCCAAGGCATGGTGTTCCGATGCCCACCGAGTATGTGGATGTTTTAAATAGTTATAAAATCCGTCAGCATGATGTGCAGCATCGGGCTGAGGATATTTTTGTTCATCGTTGTGATTTACCGAAGGTGACGCCTGAGCAATTGGTTCGGCTACGGAAAAAATCTGATGAACATGTTCAATTTTTTATGCAGCACGTGCCAGATTATTTTGATGGCATGGGGTTAATGTGTATTTGTAAATTAAATGTTTCAACCATTTTTGAAGCAAGTATGAATCTGGCAGTTGGGCGAGCAGTTTAATGATGGACATGGATGTGTTATGCGACAAATGACGATATATCGATTATTAGGTTTTGGTGCGGCAGTCTTTTTAACGGCTTGTCAGCCTGCAGAGCAAAAAATACAAGAGCAATCGCAGAAATGTGTTGCACCGGAAAAATTGGTCAAACAAATTTATGATCAAGAGTTGAAATTGCACGCTTTGAGTAAAGATCAACTTACTGCCTATTTTGAGCCATCGTTAGCGGAACGTATGCAAGCAGAAATTAACTGTAAGCAGTCGGGACAAGAGTGTAATGTGGATTTTGATATTTTCACGGATAGCCAAGATCCGCAGCAAGATTCGAAAAAAGGCGTTGAGCCTAAACTGAGTTTTGATGAAAATAAAAACGTTGTTCGTGCTGAGTTTAAAATTGGTGATGAAGCCAAAGTCTTAAATTATGAAATGAGTGATGGCGACTGTTCAAAAATCAAAAATATTGTTTATGTGGGGGACTATGACCTAGACATGATTTTGAGTAATCCAACAGAAACGATCGAAGATTCAGAAATGTTTGATGCCAATGCTGCAAGTGATAGTACGGCACAGTAAGCTTTTTGACGCGTTCTAATTATTCAAAAACAGCATGAAACCCTGAACAGCTTGAACCTTTTACTCAAGCTGTTTTTTTCTCAAGCTATCGTAGTTCATAGTGCATAAATTTGTATGTTGGCAAGTTGATTGAAATCATCTTCATTGAGATTATAAATTTCATCTAAAAATGCAACATTAAAACTGCCGACACTTGAGCTAATTTCATAGGCTTTTTGACCCGCAATCGCAAAGTGCAAATGTGCTGCGACCGTGCCAGCAGTTAGCGTTTCACTCACGGCGCAATAAGCCGCTGTTAACGCACCTAAAGCGCAGCCAGAAGCCGTCACTTTGGGTTGTAAGTAAGATCCACCATTAATCTGTATCACCGCATTCATTTCTTTCGATAAGATGAAATCCGATTCGCCTGAAATTGCCACACATTCACAGTGTTCTAATAAGGGCGCAGCATTTAAGTAAATTTCTGCACTATTGAGCGTGCTATCGACACCGCGTGACTCACCTTGATTACCTGCAAGACCACTGATTTCTGATGCATTGCCACGGATTATGCTTGGCTTGTACTGGAGTAATTGATCAACCATTTCAGATCGCCACGGCAAAACGGGGCCATAACCGACAGGGTCAAGCACCCAAGGTTTATTTAAATTTTGTACTGTTTGTGCAGCAATTTGCATGGCCTGCATTTGTTCAGACGTTGGCGTGCCTAAATTGATATTCAATGCACTGGCAATCGAGGCAAAGCTTTCAGCTTCAAAGGGATTGTCAATCATTGCAGGAGAAGCCCCCGCAGCTAAAAGGACATTGGCCACATAATTGCTCGCGACTGCATTGGTGAGGATATGCACCAAAGGTTGTTTGGATTGAAGTTCAATCCACGCATTAATAACGCTTTGCAAAAGCGGGCTATTTAAGTCAGTCAATTCACTGTTCATGGTCGTTTCAAAATTTTCAGATTGATTCATCGTTTTCTCCCTTAGCGGGTGAAGTAATGGTCTTGATGTTTACAATTACGGCAGAACAGGGTCACATAATCTGCGGCATCATAATCGACAGAGAGTTCTTGTGAACCACAGTACATGCAACGCTTTGTGGAATAAAAATTTAAGCGAGGTTCGATTTTTTTCCAAGCATGGCGTATTGGTTGCACAAAGATACTTTCATCGAGTCCTAAAAAGTTAAAGAGCAAAATTTCACTCATTTTACTAAAGGGGAGTTGTGGCGGACGAGGGAGGGTAAAAGTTTCCCATTTTTCCTGTAAGCCACGTTCACGGTATTGCTGTAAGGTCTTTTTTAACAGATTGGTGTTAATGAAATTTTCATTACGAACTTGCAGGGCTTTTTGTTTATGTAGATATTCGAGTGCTGACTGAATCATATAGTAAATCTGCCCAACCGCTAAATGGTCGAGTAGGCGATAACAGAACACTTGAAAGCTTTTATTTCCTGCAATTTGAATACCCCATGTCTTACAGTAAAACTGCATGAATTGCACAATTTCTTGAAACAGTAGAAGATACAAACACTCTTTCACTTCGTCAGCACTTTTAAAGGGAACACCCAAGGCTAAATTTTCATAAAACCAATGACGGAGTTGCTGCGCTACGCTAAAAAGACTGGGCTCCGAATAGCCATCCAGACGGACATTGATATAATACTGTTCAGCTTGTAGTGCATCATCTTTCACAATCAAAATTTGCTCATGCACGAGATGCTTTTTGAGTGATTGTTGGAAGAAATAATTCGGGCTGATGTTATGATACTTAATAGCGTCCCAGTCGATAAATTCTTGATGCGCCGTATGTTCTTGGACGTGATTATCCAATAAAGCCAGCAAAAAGAGTTTCTGTAAAAAACTCAGTTCACTTAATTCACGTTCAACGATATCTTTATTTTTGAGTTTACGCTGTTCTTGTAAACGGGTTTCTTTCAGTAGTTTTTTTCGCGCAGCCTGACAGTTTTCACAATGACAGTTGTATTGCTGTTCAGGAAATATTTGATGATGACAGTGGCTACACTGATAAAAATTAAATTCTTGCTCATCTAATTTTTCAGCATCTACCCAATACATTGATGCACGACACAACGGGCATTGTGTACTTTCATCCATTTGTTTGCGTAGAATATTGAACATGTTGCCAGCGTTTCTTGAAAGGTTAAATTGATTATACACATCTCTGTTTAAAGACGGGTTTGCAATTTCAGTTGCGGCAGCTCAGGCGATATGTCGACAAATAAAAAAAGCTGCATAGTGATGATGCAGCTTTTAGTCAGAATGGATTATTAATAGGCGGCTGGGCATGGGATCGATTCGTCCTCCTCTCCAAGTTGTTTGGCTTGTATTAAAGCTTGCACTTTTTTAGACGCGACTTTTTTAGTGCCTAATGCACTATATGAATTAAGTAATGAACTGACCTCAAAGGCTTTGAGTGGGATCCCTTCGCAGGTCATAAACATTGCAATTACCTGATGATCGATATTTGCAGCATCAAGCGCTTGCAGGGTCTTCATATTTTCAATACGGATGATGTGTTCTTTAATAAACATAATGCACCTCTTTTTGTTTTAGCCTGAATATTTTGCTTTTGGCAATTAAGTAGATGCAAAACACATGCTCAAATGTTTTGAGTAGAGATTTTAAAGCAGATAAACGGCATATTGTTTTATTAAGATATTGAAAATAAATTAATAATTTAAAAGTAGCAAAATAATATTGATGCGTATGGCTATGTCTAATGAATTCTCAAAATGCTTAAACTGTTGAAAAAGAAACATCTTGGTGCATCGTTTAAACAGAAGTATGCAATCAAATACAAATTAGAAGATTGATATGAATTACGTACTAAGGTGCTTTTTGGAAGGAATCACCTAAGCGATTGGATTTGAAAAGTATATTTGTATATATTGAGCTTATAATTCTAATGATCTCAACTTCTAGAATTGAAACCAAGCGGAATCTACTGAACTTGATACACAGCATGATTCAGCTTGATTTCTAAAGGTTTTGATCTTTTTTATCCTTTCTTTGTATGGAATACACATGTCAGACGCACTTAAAAACAGCAATATCACTCGCATGCAATTATATAAGCAGCCACAGGGTACGGTTGGTGCGCTGATTATTGGGCATGATCAAACTTTAGAAAAGACGATCGAGTTACTTGGCCTGGCGCAGCAACATCAAGTATCTAAAATTTATGTGGCGGGTGCGACGGAAGAAATTCAGCAATTCCTCACCTCAAAAGTCACGGCATTTCAATTTTACTTTGCTGCAGACTATGACAGCGCGCTCGATTTAATTTTCGAAAATCAATAATCCTCTAAGTCTTAATCAGGAAAGTTTGAGCGCAATAATTTGAACGTACAGATGGATTAAGCACCTGTACTTTCTCTTTCTAGTATATAGGCGCTTTATTTATTTTAGGTAGATAAAAAATTTGCACATTGTTATAGCTGTACTCAACTCAGGCATTTATTTTGCTTAAACATGGCGAAAATATGTGCCAGCCTTTAAATTATTCTATAAAGATGATTGAAAACAACATGCGCTGAGCCCATATATAAATCATTGTAAATGCGAAGACAGCTTATGCATCTTGTCGTATGATCAAGTCATTCACAATGTGTTCAAAAAGCTGATGAAGCAATAACTAAGGAATAGGACGAGATATGAATATTGCGGCAAATCCAGTGGTCGAAGCAGACCAAACTGTTTATTTAAAAGATTATCAAAAACCATCATTTGTCGTAGATAGTATCGATCTAGATATTCAAGTCTTTGATGAGCATACCAATGTAAATGCAAAATTAGTGATGCAGCGTCAAACGGCAGGGGATTTGGTGTTATTGGGTCGTGATTTGGAACTCAAGTCAATTCGCTTAAATGGTCAAGTTTTGCCAGCAGATGCCTATATTGTAGATGCAGAACAACTGGTAATTTCAAATGCACCTGACCAAGCTGTCATTGAAACCGAAGTCGTGATTCATCCTGAAAGCAATACTCAACTCGAAGGTTTATACCAAGCGGCAGGCGATTTATTCGTTACTCAAAACGAGCCTGAAGGCTTCCGTAAAATTACCTATTATCCTGACCGTCCTGATGTGCTATCGGTATTTACCACACGTGTCGAAGCGGATAAAAAATTCCCTGTATTACTTGCCAATGGTAATTTGATTGAAGCGGGTGAAACCGGTGAAGGTCGTCATTATACCGTTTGGCAAGATCCAACCAAAAAACCATCGTATCTATTTGCTTGTGTGATTGGTGATTTGGCAGTACTTAAAGACACTTATGTGACGTCTGAAGGTCGTAATGTTGCTTTAGAAATCTATGCAGAAGAAAAAGACATTCCAAAATGTCATATTGCCATGGAAGCTTTAAAACATTCGATGCGTTGGGACGAAGAACATTATGGTCGTCCTTATGATTTAGACAATTATATGATCGTGGCAACCAGTGCATTTAACATGGGTGCAATGGAAAACAAAGGTTTGAATATTTTCAACACCTCTTGTGTGCTTGCTGATGAAGAATACACCACTGATGCTGCGATCATGCGCGTTCAGTCTGTGATTGCACATGAATACTTCCATAACTGGACGGGTAACCGTATTACCTGTCGTGATTGGTTCCAACTCTGCTTAAAAGAAGGTTTGACAGTATTCCGTGATCAGTCGTTCTCAGAAGATTTACAATCTGCTGCGGTACAACGGATCGATGACGTTGCTGTGTTAAAAGCTCATCAGTTCCCAGAAGATTCAGGCCCGCTTTCACATCCACCGCGTCCAGATCATTTTGTTGAAATTAATAACTTTTATACCGCAACTGTGTATGAAAAAGGTGCAGAAATTAACCGCATGATGGCGACACTCTTGGGCAAAGAAAAATTCCGTGCAGGTACTGACGAATATTTCAAACGCCACGATGGTCAAGCCGTGACTGTTGAAGATTGGGTAGCAGCACTAACAGCGGGATCAGGTGTAGATTTATCGAGTTTCTTGATTTGGTATAACCAACCGGGTACACCAAAACTTGAAGCAAAAGGTGAGTACGATGCTGCAAACCAAACCTATACTTTAAGTTTGAAACAAAGCATAAAAGCGCATCCGAAATATCCAAATTTAAAAGCTGTGCCTATTCCTGTGGCTTTGGCATTGTTTGATGCGATGAGTGGTGAACAGTTAGTTCTCAGCTCAGATGCATTGGTTGAAAATGGCATCAAAGATGGCGTGTATTTATTTGATACCGATACTGCAACCATTACATTTAGCGGTGTAAAAACCCAGCCTGTTGTGTCTTTACTGCGTAATTTCTCTGCACCCGTTAATCTTGAATTTAACTATTCAGATGAAGAGCTTGCATTCCTGATGCAGTATGAGCCGAATGGTTTTAACCAATGGCAAGCCAGCCAAACCTTGTTAGAACGTATTTTGTTAAATGGCCATGATGCCGACATCTATGTTCAAGCCATTCAAAATACATTACCAGCATTGGTTGAGCGTGATCCATTACTTGCTTCACGTTTATTCGATGTACCGACAGAGGGTTATTTAGGTAGTCGTATTGATACCGACTACAGTCCTGCCCAAGTGCAAGAACAGCGTGAAGCACTGTTAAGTCGTGTGGCACGTGAGCTAGGTTCATTCTTTAAAGAGACTTATGCAACTTTAGACCCAGATGCGCAGCAAGAATTTTCACAAGCCATGGGTGTTCGTGCATTGAAAAACATCATGTTGAGTATGATGGCACGTCAAGGCGATGCATCCGTATTTGAATTGGCCTATGAACAATTCAGCTCTACAGGCAATATGTCTGAACGTCTTGGTGCTTTAAAAGTATTGGTTTGGAATGATGCACCACAAGCACAGCAAGCTTTAGAAGCCTTCTACACACGCTTTAAGAATGAAGCTTTGTCGATGGACCAATGGTTTATGTTGCAAGCGGCACATCCGAAAGCAACTGCGGAAACCATTAAGGCACTGACTGCTCATCCTGACTATGACTTGAAAGTACCGAACCGTATTCGTGCGGTTACTGGTGGCTTAAATAGCAATCCTGTCAACACTTGGAGCTTTGGTGTGCAGCATATTGTTGAATTAGCAAAATTCCTCGATGAGAAAAATCCAATTGTCGGTTCACGGTTACTGCAAATTTTGTCCCGTTGGTACACGTTGGCAGAGCCGCAGCGTAGTGAAGTTAAAGCCGAACTTGAAGCGCTTAAACCTGTCGTGAAATCGAAGAATGTATCAGAAACCTTAAATAGCATGTTAAGTGTTTAATCATTCAACCTCTCTGTACGATTGATTTGAGTTAAATCAGTCGTACTGAAATGAGCCTGTTGCCATGGCTATGGCAGCAGGCTTTTTTTATATCCAGTCTTTTTATCCAATCTTTAGTTAGAATTGAAAATCAATCATGTTTAGATGACTGAAACTCAAAAAATTTCTCTGAGCATTTATTTAAATTACATAATAATTGCAACATAAATCACATAATGGCGTTACAATAAAATAGGTCTAACACATGAATGACTGTATGCGGTAAGGCATCCAAGTTTATGAATGTTTAGATTTTTTATCTATTTTATTATGTGGGATTTTTGAGGCGGGTCATGTTAGTTAAGGTTGATGAAGGTTTTTATTTAAACTCACATCATATTATTGCAATTCGGATTAATAGAGATTTGCTTGATACCTTTGTTGTTTCGGTAGAATACACACCCAACAGTGTGCAAAACACAGGTGTATTTGAAAAGAAATTCAATGCGCGCCGAGATGCAGAACAATACCTACAGACTCTGAATCAAATCATTGGTAAATCGTAAAAGCTAAAGTGCATATCGTGGATATTGTCTAGATTGAAAGCGACATGATATGAATCAGACTCAGATTGACGTCTAGCAAAAGGGATGAAACACATCCCTTTTTTTGTGCTTATCTGAGCGAAATTGATGGGAAGTATTGAAAATAAATCATTCTATCGATACGACTCGATTTGCACGTCGGATATTTTCCTGACATGCTGTAGCCATCCAAAATGAGTTAAAATTATATGCGAATCAGTATTGTGGGTGCAGGTCGTGTTGCACATCATTTGCTCAATGTGCTTCATCCACAACATCACATTGTGCAAGTTTATGCGCGAAATCTTGAAAAGGCAGAAAAACTTGCAGCAAGTGTAGGTGCAGAAGCCATTCATAGCCCAAGTGAGTTGAATGCTGAGATTGATCTATTGATCATAGCGGTGAGCGACCAGTCGATTGCAACCGTTATTCAGCAAGTCAAAGCCTATCTGCCACAAGTTCTGATTGTGCATACGTCAGGTAGCACCAATATCACAGTACTGACCCAGCAGCATTCGCGAGCAGGGGTGTTTTATCCTTTACAAACTTTTAGTTTAGATCGAGATGTGGACTGGACGTCGACACCGATCTTTGTAGAAGCGGCAGATCCTACAGATTTGACGACACTTACAGATTTAGCAAACAGCTTTAGCCAAAGGGTTTATCAATATGATTCGGCACAGCGTTTGAGTTTGCATCTCGCTGCGGTGTTTGCCTGTAATTTTAGTAATTATTGTTATGACATGGCAAAGCAGATTGTCGATGCAAAACACGTCGATTTTAGCTTACTTTATCCTTTGATTTTAGAGACAGCCAATAAAGCTACTCAGGCTGAACCACGTAACATGCAAACAGGTCCTGCAATGCGTGGGGATCAAAATATCATGTTGATGCATGCCAATATGCTTGAGCAAGCTGATCAAGTCGACCTGAAAGCGGTCTATGAAATGCTGAGTCAGCAGATTTTTGAACTTCATCAGAAATAAACAATCCATATAGAACAATGAATATTTATTAGCTTAGACATACATGTCAAACAGGATGTTACATGGCAAAAGATTTTAATAGACCACAAGTGGTCGAAAGTTATGATGCACATATTCGAAAATTAATTCCCGGCTATGAACTTGTCCATCAACAAATTCAGGCGGTGTTGAATTGCCATGTCGCTGAAGATGCCCATGTACTGATCATTGGATGTGGGACGGGCTATGAATTGGGTTATCTCATGGCCTTGAATCCAACATGGTCATTTACCGTTACAGAATTGTCTGAAAATATGCTGAATCAAACACGGCAACGCGTTGAAGCCGCTGGACAGTTGCATCGCGTCAAATTTGTTTTGGGCAGTCATACTGCTTTTGAGGAAGTAAGTTGTTTTGATGCGGTGCTGAGTATCTTGGTGACGCATTTCATTGCGTTGTCAGAGAAAACGAATTTTTTAGCAAAAGCATTTGAACTGCTTAAACCGCATGGCATTTTTTTAAGTTTTGACTTGATGCAAACTCATTCGAATTTTGAGCAGCGTGTCCTGCCTGAATTTTGCCAAATGCAAGGTTTATCTGCTGCGCAAGCGACAAAAATGATGCAGCGTTTAGAAGATGATTTTGAACTGATTAGCCAGCAGCACTATCAAAGCTTACTGACGGAAATAGGCTTTGATCAAATTTATTGTTTCAGTCAAATCTTTAGCTATGCAGCTTACAGTGCTTTTAAAACGGCTATGGATTAAAAGAATAAAGACCAAGTTTGAGTATATTAAGTTTATCGATCATTTTCATCGATATAGTTACTACGTTGCATGAGTGAAACTTGCATCAAAATTTTGATCAATAGTCTCATTTTTCTTGCTCGGTATGGCGCTCATTATTTTAAGAAAGAAACTTTTCAGTCAGCGTTAAATCCATTATTGTGCATTTATAAAAATAATCAATTGGATGAAAATAATGTCAAAAATGGAATTTGATTACATTGTGATTGGTGGCGGAAGTGCGGGGTGCGTACTGGCTGCACGCCTCAGTGAAGATCCGAATATATCTGTGTGCTTACTAGAAGCAGGCGGGCAAGGTGATCAGTGGACGGTCAATATTCCAGCTGCATGCGTGGTGAGCTTGCCGACCAAGATCAATAATTGGGCCTTTGAAACTGTGCCTCAAGCTGGCTTGAATGGTCGTAAAGGCTATCAACCACGTGGAAAATGCCTTGGCGGTTCATCCAGTATTAATGCCATGATTTATATTCGTGGACATAAAAATGACTATGATCAATGGGCGGTACAGGGCAATACTGGCTGGTCATACGACGAGGTCTTGCCCTATTTTATTCGCTCGGAAAATAACAACCGAATACACAATGAATTTCACGGTAATGACGGCCCTCTTTCCGTCACAGATGTACAAAGCGATAATATTTTCCATCAACGCTATACCGAAGCGGCTCGTGCACAAGGTCATAAAGTCCTTGATGATTTTAATGGCGCAGAACAAGAAGGCTTAGGGATTTATCAGGTAACACATATCAATGGAGAGCGTTGTAGTGTGGCGCGTGCTTATTTGTTTCCGCATTTAAACCGACCATATTTAACTGTATAGACCAAAGCCACAACACATAAAATCATTATAGAAGATAAAGTGGCCACAGGTGTTGAAGTCCAACATGCAGGGCAAATGAAACACCTAAAAGCAAGACGAGAGGTCTTGCTCAGTGCCGGTGCAATGCAATCACCGCAGATTTTAATGTTGTCTGGAGTAGGCGATCAGGCCGAACTCCAAGCGCATGGTATTGAAGTGAAACATCATTTACCGGGTGTAGGAAAGAACTTTCACGACCATCCCGATTTCATTTTTGGTTATAAAGTCAAAGAATACCAAGGCACATTTGGCGTGTCTTTACCCGGCTCAATTGATATGTTCAAGCAGTTCAGTCGCTATCGTAAGGAACGACGGGGTATGATTGCTTCAAATTTTGCAGAATGCGGTGGTTTTCTAAAGTCTTCACCCGATTTAGCGATACCAAATTTGCAATTACACTTTGTCGTGGCGTTAGTAGATGATCATGCACGGAAATTTCATACAAGCCATGGTTTATCGTGTCATGTGTGTCTGCTCAATCCAAGAAGTCGCGGCACGATCAAACTAAGTGGTTCCAGTGTCAATGATCCATTATTGATTGATCCAAACTTTTTAGGGGATGAGCAGGATTTAGAAGATTTGGTACAAGGCTTTAAGTTGACGCAGCAATTAATGATGTCGCCGTCTTTATCGAGTCATTATCAGCAAGATTTATTTACCTCACTGGTCAAAACAGATGATGATATACGTGCAATCTTACGTCAGCGTGTGGATACGGTTTATCACCCTGTCGGTAGTTGTAAGATGGGCGTAGATGAGATGTCTGTGATTGACCCTGAATTGAAAGTCTACGGCATTCAAAACCTTCGTGTCGTCGATGCATCTATCATGCCTTCTGTGGTGAATGGCAATATCAATGCACCGACAGTGATGATTGCTGAAAAAGCCATGGATATGATTCGACAAAGTCAGCTCCAATCACAAGTAGCTTAGATGTAAGCCGTTTTTATATGATTTGATACAACACAGATAAATCTTAGATCAAAAACAGCAATAAAAAACCACCGCTAACGGTGGTTTTTTGCTTCATTTAAAAATTAATATACTTTTTTGAAGATGAAGTCATTAATTTTATGGCCTGCTTCAATTCCGCGACGTTCAAACTTAGTTTGCGGGCGCCAATCTGGACGAGGGTAGCTATTGCCTTTACCTGCAAGGTTTTCCAGACGTGGACGTTCTTCAAGCACTTCGATCATCCATTCAGCATACGGTTCCCAGTCAGTCGCTGAGTGGAATGTGCCGCCGATTTCTAATTTTTCTTCAACCAATGGCATACGGTCATGAGATACAAAACGACGTTTGAAATGACGTTTTTTCTGCCATGGATCTGGGAAGTATAATTGCACAGTGTTAATACTATTATCTGGCATTTCACGTAGCACTTGGATGGCATCAGCATCTAATACTCGAAGGTTAGTTAAACCTGCAAGACCTGCTTCATACACACATTGAGCGATACCCGGAACATGTACTTCAATACCGACAAAGTTACGTTCAGGGTTTGCTTTTGCCATCAGTACCAAAGAACGCCCCATACCAAAACCGATCTCAACAGTTAATGGGCGTTCAGGGTGTTCAAAATGCTGACGCAAATCCCCAACAGGATATTCCAAAATTAGATGACCATATTGTTCCAGCGCAGTACGTTGCGAAGTATTAAGTGGCGCAGAGCGGCGCATAAACGTCACGATTTCACGGTGTTCGTTCAGGTTATCCAGATCTACTGCGTGCTGGTCTAATTGATCGTTCGACATAACTTTGGCAAATGTAAAAAATTCGAATGCCGTATTTTAAGTCCTGAGATACACAAGTCAAATTTTTACCGTGAATAAATCCGCTTTTTGCTCAATCTTACCGATTGGAGCCGTGCTGAGCATTTGCCATGTACAGTCAAATGCTCAGCTCAAAAGTCATGAATTAACATTAATCTAGGCTGTTTTTTCATCAAGATCTTCACTGTCAGCACCATCAAGCTTAAACGGTAAAATGGCCTCAAGAACGGTACAACCCGGCTGTGACTGTATTTTAAGTTCACCACCGATACGATGGATTCGTGTTTGCATACTATGTAGGCCGACATGCAGCCCTTGTTCAACATCATTAGGGTCAAAGCCGATACCATTATCTTCAATACGTAATATCAGTTGAGTCTCTGTTTCGAACAAACTGACTTGAACTTTGCTAGCCCGACTATGCTTTAAAATGTTGGTCAGGGTTTCTTCTGCGACACGAGTCAAATTGAGACATTGGGTCGCAGAAGGTGAGTGAATCCATTCGGCAGCAATTTTCCAGCTCGAGCTCATGTCTAATTCTTCAAAGAGCTGTACAAAGCGATGGCGAATCGGTGCCGCCCATTCGATCGGGGTGTCTGGAACTTTCGTTCCTATACTCGAACCTGAATCGATGACTTGTCTTAAATCATTTCGGAACAGTTTAAGCATCGACATGATTTGTGGTTTTTCAATTTTGTCATTTTGTTCTAACAGTAAAATTGAACGGACAATTGATCCGCCTAAACCATCATGTAAGTCATGAGATAAATGAATTCGTTCTTGAAGTCGTGCATTTTCAAGCGCGAGTTGATGTTGTTGACCAAGTGAGGTAGCGAGTTTCAGTTCAGCTCGTTGTACATTTTCAGTTAAGGTCTTATTAAAACGCTCAATTTGACGGGTGTGTCGAGCTAAACGCAAAGCCAGTACGCCGCCCAAAACGAGGGTGGTTAGTGGGCCAGTATATGGTGAGAGCGCATGGCCTTCCATGGTCATCATAAAGTGCGCATCATGTACCGCAATTGGTAAATAAATCAGATACAGCGTTGCAAGCAAATAGGTTTCAGCCATTTTGGCTTTATAGGCTAAATATGGGTAGCTAATACATTTGGCCATAAAGACCAAAACAAAGAAGCTAAAACAAATTTGGATGACGGTCTTTAAATAAGCCTCTGGCGCAAAACCTATACAGAGCGCGGCGATGGTGGCTAGGCTTAATAACAGTTTCTGAATTTTCGGGAATGGGTGGTTTGCAAAATACCATGCACCAATACAGCCAAAAACCGTATAAAAGCAGAAAATTATATTTTGCATACGGTCGATCTGTACGGTGGTTAGAAATGCAATTGGCCCATTAAAAATAATACACAGGCTATAAAACACCCAACACATACCAGTGATGGTTAACCATAAGTAAGCTCTTTCATTACGATTGGCGAGCCATGCTAAAAAAAAGAACACAGCCACGACGAAATTAATCATCGTATTGAGTTCGACTAATTGTCGTTGTTCGAGTAACCAAATTTTAAAGGTGTCATAGACTTGCGGGTATTCTCCAATTTCAACTGAACTGAGTCCTGATTTTTGGGTCACTGAACCATACACTTGCACCCAAATGGTATTTACACCTTGCTTTAAACTCGAGCTAGGCAAGTTCAATAGTCTAGGTTGATGTTGGCTTCGTGAAAAATGTTCTGTTGAAATATAATCTTGCCAAAGTAGGGTATCGTTGATGTAAACCCGTCCACTTTGGGTGATGCCTTGTATGGCGATAGCGATGGGTTGATTTAACTGATGGAAATTACAGTTCAACTTAAATTGGATTTTGTACCAAGCGATACCATGATAGTCCGGCCAACGTTTATTCCATGTGTCTGGAAGCTTTTGCAGATTTTGCCAACCTGTACGTGGGCGCTCTTGCTCGACAGCGCTTTTAGCTGTGGCAATATGGGTAATTTCAACAGGACAATGACTGCTTGAGATCTGAGGGGTGGAATTGGCAAAAGTGGGTATAGCAATACAACATAGCAGGCAAAATAGACTCGCTAAGACCAGCAGCCGATTTGCTTGAATGCAGTGTCGTGACCAAAACCATACCATCAAAATTCCCCCAATTTTGTGTATCCACAATTTAAAAAAATAAATAGAAAGTCACATCAAATCTTTGTTTTATTCTTGATAGTTATAATTTTATGAGATGAATTATACAGTTAAATCGAATGAATGGTGAATTTTTCTCTTTTTTATAGCCTTAGTATTTTATGTAATGTCATTACAAATGAGACTTTGATTATTGAAACCCTTTGCTATATACATCCTGAATAGGGTTTCAATAGGTCACACTTTATTGAAAATTGATTGGATTCAAAGTGAATATTTCAAAAATCCATTAGTCACTGACACGGTCGAGTAAAGTGCTACTTGCTTCATTTAAGCCAAAAACCTCTACTTGAATCTGTCTTGATTCAAATTTTTGCACGACATTCTTCAAAATATTAACGGAAGTAATATCCCAAATATGTGCATGACTCAGATCAATTCGAACATGACTAACCCTCTCCTGAAAATCAAAAAATTGATAAAAACTCTCAGAGCTACTAAAGAAAATTTGCCCATAGACCGTGTAACTACGGACTTTGTCTTTAAGTTCTGATGTGACTTTTACCGAACTTTCCAGTTGATTGATAATAAACAACGCAGAGAGGAGCACACCAACCAATACGCCAAGCGCCAAGTTATGTGTTGCAAGCACCACGATCACCACAGCAATCATCACGACATTAAAAGACATTGGATGCTTTGAAAATTGCTTGACGGAATTCCACTGGAAAGTAGTGAATGACACCATGACCATAATCGCGACTAAGGCCGCCATTGGGACATAAGCCAACCATTCTTTTAAGAACACCACCAAACACAACAAAAATACACCTGCAACCAAAGTGGAAAGGCGAGTTCGCCCGCCAGAAATAACATTAATAATCGACTGCCCAATCATGGCACATCCAGCCATGCCGCCCATAAAGCCACTGACTATATTGGCAATCCCTTGACCACGACATTCCTGATGACGATCACCTTCAGTTCCAGTGACTTCATTGATCACTGTCGTGGTCATCATGGTTTCTAATAGGCCAACTGTTGCTAGGGTAATGGAATAGGGAAAAATAATCGTGAGGGTTTCAAGATTAAAAGGAATTTCAGGAATCAAGAAAATAGGTAAAGTCTCTGGAAACTTACCCAAATCACTCACAGTACGCAGGTCAGCACCTAAAAATAATGCCAAACCACTGAGGACAATAATGCAAATCAGCGGTGATGGAATGGCTTTGCCAATTTTAGGTAGATATGGAAACAGATAAATAATTGCAAGCCCTAAAAGCATAAAGACATAGCCCAAACTATCCATCTTTGACATTTCAGGTAGCTGTGCGAAAAAAATCAAAATCGCGAGTGCATTTAAAAAACCATACACCACTGACTGCGAGACGAAGCGCATAAGTTTTGCGACTTTAAAATAGCCAGCAATGAACTGAATCACACCAGTTAAAACCGTGGCAGCCAAAAGGTATTGCAAACCATGATCTTTGACCAAAGTGATCATAAGTAAGGCCATTGCACCCGTAGCAGCTGAAATCATTGCTGTACGACCACCAAAAAAGGCAATGGTGGCGGCAATACAAAACGAAGCGTACAAACCAACCTGAGGGTCAACCCCAGCAATAGCTGAAAAGGCGATGGATTCTGGAATCAACGCAAGTCCAACCACCAAGCCAGCGAGTACATCAGTACGAATATTGGAAAACCATTGTTCTTTTTTAAGTTGTAACACGGTAACTTTTCATCAAATCTTAAACGCGGCTATGTTAAAACAACTAAGTATAAAAATGCATAACACAGTGACTTGAAATCTTCTTAAATATGGATAATAGTCAATGAGTATATGTGTTTCAGCATTTACGCTTTTTTGCAATTTACAGGTTTGATCACTTGAAAGTTTGACAGAAGAGATTTAAAACATTGAATAGTACATAACAAGGATCAGATATGAAGCTTTATTATTCTCCAGGTGCATGTTCATTAGCATCACATATAATTTTAAATGAAATTAATGTCGATTTTGATTTGGTCCGTGTTGACCTAAAAAACCATAAAACAGAAAAAGGGATAGATTATTACGAGATCAACCCAAAAGGTTATGTACCTGCATTAGAAATTAACCCAGGTTTGATCTTGACCGAGAATGTGGCCATTTTACCGTTCCTTGCACAGCATGATCCAAAACAAGACTTAATTCCGCCATCAGGTTTAGGTCGTGCCAAAGTTTTAGAATGGCTTGGCTATTTGAACTCAGAATTACATGATGCTTATGCAGTATTCTTTGGTGCTCCACTAGATGCAGACGCTAAAGAAAAAGCTTATGCAGAAATTGATCGTTTATTGACATACATCGATAAAGCGATTGGTGAATCGGATAACGACTATTTGGTCGATGATAACTTTGGCCCAGCAGATGCTTATCTCTTTGTACTGACAAATTGGTCAAATGGCATCGGTCATGATTTAACGCCATATAAAAATATCATTGCATTACGCAACAAAGTTGCAGAGCGCCAATCAGTTCAAATTGCGATGCGTGATGAAGGATTAATTCCTTAAGTTGTGTATTCAAATTGAATTAAAAAAAAACCGCCGAAATTGGCGGTTTTTTATTGCTAGATTTTTATTGCTCAGGTTCAACTTAGTACTCGAACTGTGTATAGAAATCATCAAAGTTAATATTTTTAAGCGTCAGTTGTTGTGGTGCTTTGAAGGTTGACCATTTGGTTTGAGTTTTGGCATCTTCAAACATATTGCCGCCTACAATTTCCTTACGTTTTAAGGTCGAAAAATTATAGCTTTTCGATGTTTCTTCACCAGAAGCTCGATGAAAGCTACTGTAGTCAAAACCAATCAGGTCAAAGCGTTGATTTTGCCAACGGAAGGTATAACTATGTCGGGGCCATTCCCAGCCACCACAAGCCATAAAATAACTAAAATGAACGAGTAAATTGCCTTTACTGATTTGGATGTCTTCTGCTTCAGCAAGTGGATCAAGTAAGCATGAATTCGGTTGCTGAGCGACTGGGATACTGTTGTTTTCAACGATACGTTGATATCCCTTTGCGGTTTTAAAAAATACGATGAGTTGTCGTGGATGGTTATGAACGACTTTGCCATCGTCATCATAGGTCACCACATCGACTTTTTGTTTTTCCACGATCATCGCAATATCTGGCATTTGATCTTTGTTTAGGTCGCCAGTCGTAGCCATCAAAATGTCCCAACCTTGAGGCGCGAGTGATTTGGCTGTGCTGGGCACTTGGGCAGACAGCCAACTAGATGCGGCACAAAGACTCAAGGTACAGAATATATGGAATATTTTCATTATTATCAGGTTTGAAAAATCAAAAAGAGGACTCAATAGAGTCCTCTTTTATACCGTGAATGAGTTCTTATTTAAAGAAGTATCCAGTTTCAGGTGAACTGGCATTTGCCATGCGTTTACGCGGCATACGTCCTGCTAGGAATGCTTCACGGCCTGCTTCAACTGCTTTTTTCATCGCTGAAGCCATCAGAACAGGGTTTTGTGCAGCTGCAATTGCTGTATTCATTAATACGCCATCACAGCCCAATTCCATCGCTATCGCTGCATCACTTGCTGTACCTACACCCGCATCGACCAAGACAGGCACTTTGGCATTGTCTTTAATGATCGAAATGGTGTGTGGGTTGAGAATACCTAAACCTGAGCCAATAAGACTACCTAAAGGCATAATGGCTACACAGCCCATGCTTTCCAGTTCTTGTGCCACAATTGGGTCATCTGAGGTATAAACCATGATTTCAAAGCCATCGTCAATCAATGTACGTGCAGCTTTTAAAGTCTCGGTAATATTTGGATATAGGGTTTTCTCATCGCCTAAAACCTCAAGTTTAACCAGATTGTGACCATCTAATAGTTCACGCGCCAACATACAAGTACGAACCGCGCTGTTCGCATCGAAACAACCGGCTGTATTTGGCAAAATCGTATATTTCTCAGGTGGTACCACTGAAAGCAAGTTTGGTTGGTCTGGATGTTGACCAATATTCACACGGCGAATGGCAACGGTCACAATTTCAGCACCACTGGCTTGAATGGCCTGGTCAGTTTCCGTTAAGTCCTTGTACTTACCTGTACCAACTAAAAGTCGTGAATTAAATGTACGTGAACCAATGATTAGGGGTGTATCTTCCATGGGAGCTCCATTTTAGCCGCCACCTACGGCATGAATAATTTCAATATGATCTTGCTCTGCAATTGGGGTTTGTTCCAATTTACTTTTCGAGATGATCATTTCATTTTTTTCAACAGCGAAGCGTTTGCCTTCCAGTTGTAATTGTTGAACCAATTGCAAGAGGTTGACACATTCGGTTTGTGTAGCTTCGCCGTTTAAATAGATTTGCATTTGTGGATTCCGTTCTTGCTGCCTTACCTATTGAATAAGGCCAAAATCTGTTGTTAATTATTTTGCGTATTTAAATGCATTCCAGGCCAATATGAGCCATCCAGCAATCATCAGCGCTCCACCAATCGGGGTAATTGCACCGAGACCGCGTGGTAAACCTAGAGCCATCACATATAAAGAACCACAGAAGAAGAAAATACCAACTTGTATAAGGAGGAAACTAGCTTTTATTGGAAGTTGGGGAATGACTTTAGATAAGATCGCAATGGCCAGTAAGCCCAGTGCATGATAAAAGAAATAGTCCGTTGCAGTTTGCCACCAAGCCAATTGGGCTTCAGTCGCGCGCGCTTTTAATCCGTGTGCACCAAAGGCACCAAGCATTACAGCAAAAGCTAAGTTAAGTGCGGAAATGGCAATCCACATGTGCATTCACCTTAACAAAATTTGCGCATAACCATAGCATATTTAGCGGGCAGGATTAAAGCAAAAATGCCCAAAGTTTTTGTGTTGCAGTTTGTCATTCAAAAATATTCAGAAACAAAAAAAGAGCATCGAAATGCTCTTTTTAAGAATGACTGGAAAAGCCTTCAACTTAGTTTGAGGACATTGCGACTTTAATTTTTTCCATCGCATTTTTTTCCAACTGACGAATACGTTCAGCAGATACATTATATTCTGCCGCCAATTCATGCAGCGTCGACTTTTCGTCATCTAACCAGCGACGTTGTAAGATGTTACGCGAACGGTCATCCAACTGATCCATGGCTTCATGTAAAGCTGAAGTGCTTTGTTCTTCGTAATCTTCATCTTCCGCTAAACGCGCAGGGTCGTAACGGTTATCTTCGAGATAAAGGGCAGGAGCGACATGGGTCGAACCTTCATCGTCGTCATCACCTTGAGCTTCAAAGGCAGCATCATAAGCAGTTAAACGGCCTTCCATTTCCAAGACTTGTTCAGGTGTTACATTTAAGTCATTGGCAATCGACTGTGCTTCAGCCAAAGATAATTTTTTAGATGACTTTTTTAAGCTACGTAAATTAAAGAATAATTTACGCTGCGCTTTAGTGGTCGCAATTTTGACAATACGCCAGTTACGAATCACATATTCATGAATTTCTGCTTTAATCCAATGCACAGCAAAAGATACAAGACGTACGCCCATGTTTGGGTCAAAACGTTTTACCGCTTTCATTAAGCCCAAGTTACCTTCTTGAATCAGGTCGCCTTGTGGCAAACCGTAGCCTGCATAGCTACGTGCGATATGCACAACAAAACGAAGATGCGACATCACTAGCATTTTAGCTGCGTCTAAATCTTGGTCATAATAATAACGTTCGGCCAGCTCTTTTTCTTGTTCGGCCGATAAAATTGGAATCTGATTAACAGTACTAATATAAGCACCAAGATTCACCCCAGGTGCCGATAATGACAGGGGCATCAATTGATTGCTGCTGTCACTCATGTTTTCTCCTTGAGAATTAAAATGGGTAAGCCCAATAACTAAGATTCATCTTAATCCAATATTTCCGTAAATTATGGAAAATTGGGTATAGAAATGTAAACTTTTATTCAATTATGAAGCAATTTAGTTTAACTGAATCTTTTTAAGATTCAATCAAGTAATGAAACTCAGAATCGGAAATTTTGCGCATTTCACAGTTTAACTGATGTATTTGACAGTATCGTGATACATCTTGTTGGCTGTGCGGATCGGATGACTTTAACAATAAAGATTGGTCTGGACTTTTCTTTAAAGCTTTTTTGAGCATCAATAGTGGCATCGGGCAGGGTTTACCCATTGCATCTACAGTTAAAAGCGAATTTTGGCTGTCATTCACGAAGCAGATCCAACATGTTTACATTTCAATGGAAATATTAGCAAATACAGTGCCAAATCCCAACCTAAAATAGGTAAAAATCCTTTGTGATTTATAACTCAAACGATGTGAAAAAATAAGAATATTCAAAAGGAAAATAGATCAAAAAAATCTATTAATTGCGGTAAACCCGTGTTAAGCTCGTTGCGTTGTTAAGATTTTTGTTGGCTGTGAAGCCTCTTAACTCTTGATATATTTGGATGTAACCGGGATTTTGTTGATAGTTTTACAGAATGATTACAAGCTTAGAAATAAAAATATTTTTTTTAACCTTGTTTGGTCTGCTGTTTGCAACACCGGGTGGTCCTTCTTTTTTAAATACGATAAGGATTAACTTATGACAGCTCGTGAACAAGGCGTTGTTAAATGGTTCAACGACACTAAAGGCTTCGGCTTTATTCAACGTAACGGCGGCGACGACGTATTCGTTCATTTCCGCGCAATTATGGGCGAAGGCCACCGTTCACTTCGTGACGGCCAACGCGTAGAATTCAGCGTTGTTAAAGGTCAAAAAGGCTTCCAAGCTGAAGAAGTACAACCTTTAGACTAATCGTCTGAATGTACTCAAAAACGCTCCAATGTAAATTGGGGCGTTTTTTGTTTATAATGCTTCAGCAATTTTGTGATTATTCATTTAGGGCACATCTATATGTCATCAGGTTTTGAAACCTTAAATTTACATCCGAACCTTAAAAAAGCCATTGATGCTTTAGGTTTTAAGGATATGACGCCTATTCAGCAAAAGGTTTTAAAATTTACATTGGCTGGACATGACGCTATTGGTCGTGCTCAAACTGGTACTGGGAAGACTGCGGCTTTCTTGGTCAGTGTGATCAATGACTTGTTGAATAATCCAATTAAAGAACAGCGTTATCGTGGTGAACCGCGTGCATTGATTCTTGCACCAACGCGCGAACTTGCTTTGCAAATTGAAAGTGATGCAAAAGAATTAGTGAAATACACTGATCTCAATGTCATGACTTTGCTCGGTGGGGTAGATTTTGATAAGCAAAAAAATCTATTAAATCGTAATTTTGTCGACATTATGGTGGCGACACCGGGTCGCTTAATTGACTTTGTTGAACAAAAAGAAGTTTGGCTCGATCAAATAGAATTTTTAGTGATTGATGAAGCTGACCGTTTATTAGATATGGGCTTTATCCCATCTGTAAAACGTATCGTGCGCTTTTCACCACGTAAAGAACAACGACAAACTTTGATGTTCTCTGCAACATTTAGTTATGACGTTTTAAATTTGGCACAGCAATGGTTGTTTGAACCAGTAACTGTTGAAATTGAACCTGAGAAAAAAACTAATGCAGATGTAGAGCAACGTGTCTACATGGTGGCGAAGTCTGATAAATATAAATTGCTGGAAGACATCTTACGTGATGAACCAATTGAAAAAGTTATGATCTTTGCCAACCGTCGTGATCAAGTGCGTAAACTTTATGATCACCTCAAAAAAGATGGTTATAAAGTGGTGATGTTGTCAGGTGAAATCGCTCAAGATAAACGTTTGAAAATGCTTGATCAGTTCAAAAATGGTCAACATAACATCATGATTGCAACAGACGTTGCGGGTCGTGGTATCCATGTCGATGGTGTTTCTCATGTAGTGAACTTCACACTTCCTGAACAGTCGGATGATTATGTACACCGTATCGGTCGTACAGGTCGTGCAGGTACTCGTGGTGTGAGTATTAGTTTCTTGTCTGAAGATGATGCTTTTTCACTGCCTGAAATTGAAAAAGCCATTGGTCAAAAATTACCTTTAACCCGTTTAGACGGTTATTGCTAATTTTGCTTCTAAAAAGCCTGCAGATTTGCAGGCTTTTTTATTTCATGTCGACTATTTCATTTTGAGTTAATGACAAAACAAAATCACAGACTAGCGTTTTAGTTTGCACGGCAACTAAAGGTTAGTACGGTTTGGTAATCATCATCTTTGCTGATGCTACCGCTATTTCCAGTAATGGTGCCAAGTACGCCAGCCGCCGCCTGAATCATTTGACCTGTCTTTTCATCGACCACGCCTTTTAACACACCGTTGTATTCTTGCTTTTCATCCACCACGACAGGGGTCGCATTTTTACCACAGGTACTATTTGCAGCTGCAATTGCATTATTTTTTGCCGCTAAACTGGTTTTACCTACGGCAGTCACTTCATATTGATTATTTGGTTTTTGAATCGCTAAGGATTTTGTTGGTGTAGATGTACATGCAGCTAAAAACACAGTTGCGCTTAGCGTGCTAACAATGGCAACAGTTTTGTTGAATTTTTTCATGCGGTGCCCCCGAGTTAGAAACAATTTGATTTATTTGAACATAAAATTTCTTATAGAACAGGGAACTGCTGTACAAGTTATGCGGTTTTTTTATAGTAAATCTGTGAATAAAGCTGACTTAACAAATAAGCACTGAGTCTGATGTAAACATTCTAGAGTAAGTTATTGAGAATATGCTAATCTTGAGCAAACGTTTTAAAGTACAGTGTATAGATGTCAATTCTAAAATCAGCAGTTGATACAGTTCATCAAAATATTCATCAGCGTCAGTCGATTGGTCATTTAATTGAACCTGCGCCGAATGCTGAGCAATTGGAAAATGCGTTTCAAGCCGCTTTAACGGCGCCAGATCATCATCGTCTTAAGCCTACGCGTTTCGTGATTATTCCTGAAACTGAACGTGAAGCATTTGGTGAGTTGCTTTCACATGCTTTAGCCGATACTGGACAAACAGAAGAAGCGCAGTTGGAACGTGTGAAACACCATCCATTTCGTGCGCCACTATTGGTTTTGGCTTTAACCCAATTACAAGATCATCCCAAAGTTCCGCATTTCGAACAAATTTTAAGTTCAGGCGCAGCAGTACAAAACTTTTTGCTCTCTTTACAAGCACAGGGCTTTTCAACCATGTGGCGTAGTGGGGCGGTGGTTGAATCTAAATTGTTTAAACAAGCCTTAGGCTTAACGGAAAACGATTTGATTTCAGGCATTATTTATATCGGTACAGCTGTGAAAGCAATTCCACCTCGTGCTGAAATACAGTCTGCTGACTTTGTAAGCCATTGGCATAAAGCAAACCAATAAAAGTGAAAAATAGATCGATTGATGAAGTTCGATCAGTAAAGAAATTAGGATAAAAGAACAATGTCAGAACTTGATTTTGCAAGTCTTGTTAGCCCTGTGTCAGTTGACCAAAAAACTGCACTACGTGTTACGGTGTTGGGTGGTGGGAGTTTTGGTACTGCGATGGCCAATACCGCAGTACGTAATGGCTGTGACACCATGATATGGATTCGTGATGAGGCGGTAGCTGCGGACATCAATGCAACACATATCAATAAACGTTACTTGCCAGATTTTCAATTAGAAGCAGGTTTGCTTGCTGTTTCAGATTTAGAAAAAGCAGTACGTAATCGTGACATTATTTTGGTAGCCATTCCGAGCCATTCTTTCCGTAGTGTTTTACAGCAGATCAAACCTTTTATAACCTCACAAGCAGTGGTGTCTTTAACCAAAGGTATTGAAGCCAATACCTTTAGCTTTATGAGCGATATTATTCGTGAAGAACTTCCTGAAGTCCCTTATGGTGTGCTTTCAGGGCCAAACTTGGCGAAGGAAATTGTTGCAGGACAACCTGCGGGGACTGTGATTGCAAGCCAATCTGAACTGGTTCGTTATGCAGTTCAACAAGCGCTACACAGTGCGTTGTTCCGTGTATTTGCAAGTGATGATGTGCATGGCGTGGAATTGGGTGGTGCTCTGAAAAATATTTATGCAGTCGCGATGGGTCTAGCTGCAGCTTATGGTGTCGGTGAAAATACCAAGAGTATGATTTTGACACGTGCTTTGGCAGAAATGAGCCGCTTTGCTGTGAAATTAGGCGCAAACCCATTAACATTCCTAGGTTTATCTGGTGTCGGTGATTTATTTGCAACTTGCAGTAGTCCGCTCAGCCGTAATTACCAAGTCGGCTTTGCACTCGGTAGTGGTAAAAGCTTAGAACAAGCGACCAAAGAACTGGGACAAACTGCGGAAGGGATTAATACTATTGTGCAAGTACGCGCACGCTCTGACGAGCTCGGTGTGTATATGCCAATTACCAGTGCCTTGTACGAAGTGATTTTTGAAGGTGCGCCGGCACTGAACATTGCATTGTCATTGATGAAAAATGGACATCGCAGTGACGTTGAATTTGTCTTGCCACATCAGCAAGTTTAAGTTTGCTGATTAATATGCAATACACATAGCTTTGTCATACTGACTGTATATAATGTGCGGAATAGAATAAGGAAATTTTATGCAACTGACATTGGTTAGGCATGGCGAAGCTGCTCCGCCAGTAATGGGGAATGATGAAAAGCGTCCTTTAACAGCGCGCGGACAAACTCAAGCGGCAGAAACTGCAGCATATTTGAAAGATATAATTCAACCAGACGTTTTTGTGGTGAGTCCGCTACTGCGTGCGCAGCAAACACTTTCATCTTTGCAAAAACATTTTCCACATGTGCCTGTGGTTATTTGTAATGCCATCAAACCGGAAGATGATGCCAAAGTTGCAGTGGAATGGTTATCACATTTACCGTATGAGTCTATTGTGGTGGTGTGCCATATGAACGTTGTGGCACATATGGCCAGTGTTTTGGTCTCAGAATATTTTAATCCCTATGCTTTGGCAGAAGCGCGTATTTATGAACAAGCGGTCATTGCTCCAGGGTTATCGACTCAAATTAAAACGTTTATACCATCAACATAAAAACCAATTAAAACGGCAGAAAAATTAATGTTGTATTTATGGATGCCCGAAGCCAATGGGGTTTGGCAATGGTCAGAAGGGGATTTCTGGAAGCAGTCATCGACACTTGAACAATTGATTCAGGAAATTCAGCCATATGCGGGAAAGGAAGCGGTTGTTTTCTTTCCAAGTCGTGATGTACAAATCATTCAGCAAAATTTTCCAAAAAACCAATATAAAAAACTTGGCCCAGACGGCGTAAAATATTTACTTGAGGAATATGTCATTTTGCCTTTGGATGCAATGAAAGTATTGCATCATTTTCAAAGTCCGGATGAATTAACGGTCATGGGGATTGCACATAGTGCAGTCGAAACGATGCAGCATGCTTTGACGCTAATTCCTGTAAAAGTCATTTCGTTATTACCTGACTTTTTGGTCTTGCCAAGCCCAGAAGCTGGGCAACATGTTTTGGCAAATGTCAGCGGTCATTTATTGGTCCGAAATAGTGAATATGTCGGTCAGTCTGTTGATGATTTGGCATTGTACTTAGATTATCAAATTGGTCAGCCGAACTATAAGATTTCAAATCTAAGTTCAGATCAGACGCATAGTCTTGAAGCCACTGTAACTCATGATCACATTGAAACTTTTCACTATGAATTACCCAATATAAAAAAACCGAAACAACATCCACTCAATGTTTTGCCGAAAGCCAAAGCCAATACTGGTGTGAGTGGCTATTGGAAAGCATGTGCAGCAGTTTTGGTCGCAGCTTTAATTACACAGTTTAGCTATGATGCAGTTCGTTGGTATCAATACAAAAAAGTGGCAAATATCACTGCGTCACAAGCGATTGATCAGTTTAAATATTGGTTTGGTCAAAGCTATCCTGTGACCGAACAAACGCTGAAAAGCCAGTTCGAATCACAATTGCGTCAGAGTCAAACGGGCAATGCACTGGCTTTGTCTTTACTGAGCCGTGTCGGGCCAGTTTTAATGCAAAACCAAATTTCTGCAAATCGTGTCAGCTATGAAGCCTCGATGTTGAATATGGAGCTAAAAGCCAATTCGGCAGAAGTACTACAAACCCTAACCAATCAATTAAAACAACAAGGTTTTAAAGTCGAATTAGGGAATATTCAACCAAGTGCCAACGGCGCGATTGGATTGGTGAAAATACAATAATGATAAAAATGGAAAACCTACAGCAACGTATAGATGGGCAAATTGAGCGCATCACTGATTATTTAGACCAACTGTCAACACGTGAACGAGTCATGGTGATCTTTACCACGATTTTTGTTGTAGTGGCAGCGATTGGTTCGGCACTGTTTTATATGAACAAAGCTGCAAATTTTCAACAAAAGCGCGTGAATGAACTTAAGGATACTGTTGTTTGGATGCAAAGTAATGCCGTCACGATGAAACCAGCAGGTGATACACAACTGAGCGCGTTGGAAAAAGTTCAGCGTGTATCGCAACAACAGGGCTTGTCAGTAGCATCTCAACAAGTCGGCGAGCAAATACAGATTGCTGTGATGCATGAAAATTATGCAATTCTGGCCAATTTTTTGACGCAATTGGTTCAAATGGGCTTAAGTATTGAAAAGATGGAATTAAGTTCTGAAGCAGGACAGGTTAAATTAACAGCGAGTGTACAATAATCGGTAAAAATAAAGATCTGCTAAGCATGGTGTTTTATCTGTGCTGTGCCTATAATATGCCGACTTAAAAAGCAGTAGACTTTTATAGATATGTTGTATTCTCTAGCCCGCCCTTTGTTGTTTACTTTAGCACCAGAGCGTGCACATGAGCTGACATTGTCACTGTTGAAATCTTCTCACAAGATGGGAATGATGCGTCAAAACGTGGCGTCTAAACCAGTGACATGTATGGGAATCGAATTTCCTAATCCTGTTGGTTTAGCAGCCGGTCTTGATAAAAACGGTGCTTATATCGATGCGCTGGCGAGCCAGGGCTTCGGCTTTATTGAAATTGGTACAATTACACCACTTCCACAATCAGGGAACCCTGAACCTCGTTTATTTCGTTTACCGAAAGCAAAAGCCATTATTAACCGTATGGGTTTTAACAACGATGGCGTGGATCAGTTGATCGAAAATGTCAAAGCTGCAAAATTTAAGGGTGTACTTGGGATCAATATCGGTAAAAATGCAGTCACACCTGTTGAAAAAGCAGTTGACGATTATCTGATTTGTCTAGAAAAAGTTTATAACTACGCTTCTTATATTACGGTTAATATTTCATCTCCTAACACAAAAAATCTTCGCAGCTTACAAAGCGGTGATGCTTTGACTGAACTGTTAGAGACACTCAAGAAACGTCAACTCGAGTTGGCGGATGAAAATCAACATTATGTACCTTTAGTACTTAAAGTTGCACCAGATCTAGAACCAGAAGACATTAATTTTATTGCACAACAATTGTTAAAATTTAAAATTGATGGTCTGATTGTCACCAATACGACTTTGTCACGTGAAGGTGTTGAAGGCCTTCCATTTGGTGATGAAGCTGGTGGTCTATCCGGTGCGCCAGTCTTTGAAAAAAGTACGGCATGTTTGGCGGCTTTTGCTAAAGTATTAAACGGTCAAATTCCATTGATCGGTGTGGGTGGTATTTTGTCGGGCGCAGATGCTGTTGCGAAACAAAAAGCAGGAGCAAGCCTTGTACAAGTGTATAGTGGCCTCATATATACAGGTCCGACACTTGTAAAAGACTGCGTAGACGCATTGTAAATATCATGAATACCATTGATATCTTTATACTGATTATTTTGCTCATTGGAGGGCTTAACGGTTTGCGTCAAGGATTTGTAAAAGCCTTTGCGAACTTCATTGGATGGATTCTTGCACTTGTCATTGCGGCAAAGTATGCAACCGTCCTTGCACCTTCGATGACATCTTTAAGTACAGATCCAGTGGTACAGAAGATTGCCGCGTTCGCATTTATTGTATTGTTGATTGTAGTCATGACTTGGGTCGCGACATGGTTATTGAACAGTATTTTGAAAATATTAAAGCTCGGTCCGTTAAATCGACTGGCAGGTGGTGTTTTCGGAAGCTTGAAAGGATTGTTGGTGGTGCTGATCACTATGCAGGGGCTAGGTCCTTGGGTAGAAAGTTCACCACATTGGAAACAATCTAAAATGGTTCAGTCATTATTGCCATATGCGCCTTGGGCAACCGAATTGTCCAAAGATGCTGCAAATCAAGCACTTCATCATATTCAGTCTGAAGATGCTCAGAAATCTTCAGATCTCCCATCTGAGTCGCAGAACAAGCACGGACGTTCTGGATCGGGTGAGTCAACAAATAATCCTTTTTATTAACCCTAGCTTGTCTGCGAGGTTGCTATGTGTGGAGTAGTTGGTATAGCTGGTAAATCACCTGTTAACCAAATGTTGTTTGATGCGTTAACGATGTTACAACATCGTGGACAGGATGCAGCCGGGATCGTAACTTGTCAGGATGGTCGTTTATTCCTGCGTAAAGATACGGGTATGGTACGTGATGTGTTCCACACACGTCATATGCGTGCATTACAGGGTAATTATGGTATTGGCCATGTTCGTTACCCAACTGCGGGTTCTTCTAGCAGTGCTGAAGCTCAGCCATTCTATGTAAACTCACCTTATGGCATTACGCTTGCACATAATGGTAACTTAACTAATGCTGCTGAAATTCATGATGACTTGTTCAAGACTGACTTACGTCATATGAACACCGATTCAGACTCAGAAGTATTATTAAACGTATTTGCTCACGAATTGCAAAAACGCGCAAAACTTACACCAAGCGCTGAAGATGTATTCCACGTGGTTTCACGTGTGCATGAACGTTGCAAAGGTGGTTATGCGGTTGTTGCTATGATCACAGGTCAAGGCCTTGTTGGTTTCCGTGATCCAAATGGTATTCGCCCATTGATCTACGGTTCGCGTGAGACTGAAAATGGTATGGAATATATCATTGCGTCTGAATCTGTCGCAATTACAGCGCTCGGCTTTAAGGTTGAGCGTGATATTGCACCGGGTGAAGCAATTTATATTACTGCTGATGGCGTGATGTCGACCAAGCAGTGTGCAGTAGCCCCTGAATATCGTCCTTGTATCTTTGAATACGTATATTTTGCGCGTCCAGATGCAACCATTGACGGTATTTCAGTTTACAAAGCACGTTTGAAAATGGGCGAAAAACTTGCTCAGAAAATTCTACGTGAATGGGGTGATGAGCACGATATCGATGTCGTGATCCCAATTCCTGATACTTCACGTACTTCAGCGCTAGAGCTTGCAAATACTTTAGGTGTGAAATTCCGTGAAGGCTTCATGAAGAACCGTTATATCGGTCGTACCTTCATTATGCCGGGTCAGCAACTTCGTAAAAAATCTGTGCGTCAAAAGCTTAACCCTGTAGAGCTAGAGTTCCAAGGCAAAAACGTACTATTGGTCGATGACTCGATTGTACGTGGTACAACTTGTAACGAAATCATTCAAATGGCGCGTGATGCGGGTGCGAAAAAAGTATTCTTTGCGTCTGCTGCACCGATGGTGAAATATCCAAACGTGTACGGCATAGATATGCCAGCCAAATCTGAACTGATTGCGTCTGAACGTAGTGTAGAAGAAATTCGTGAAATTATTGGTGCTGATCGCTTGATTTTCCAAGACTTGGAAGATCTAAAATCTGCAGTACGTACCAAGAAAGTCCCTGAGTTACAGGACTTTGATTGCTCGGTATTTGATGGTAAATATGTGGCAGGTGGTATTGATGCTGAATATTTGGCAGCATTAGAGCGTAAGCGTAATGACTCTGCAAAAAATGAAAAGCCAGCTTATATCGATGTCAACATTGATGCGGCTTCTGTGGATTTAACAGGTGTTCGCGAAGAATAATCTGCTGAAAACACACTGAAAAAGCGGGAATTTCCTGCTTTTTTCATTTATGATGAGCAAACAAAAGACAATGTAGCTTAAGGGTATTACATTGAGACGTGTGGGTTATGATTTTATAAAAAACAAAAATATGTTTTGGCCTGTCACCATGTGTATGGCGGCAGTGTTTTTGACCGTCGCAATTATTAATGTAATTGTCGGTTTAATTGTGGATTATTATGATTCCACTCAGTCTATCTATTGGCATGTCCTTAGCCCATTTTTAGTGGCTGCTGTACTGCTGATTATGTTGGTTTCAGTTCTCTATGATTTTTACACCTTTCGTTTAGGTGGTTATTCACTTGCAAAACAGTTAGGTGCGCGTCGTCTCAGTCTGATAGAAAGTATTCCTGAAGAAAGTGTTGCACTGCGTATGACTGAGCAGCTGGCAGATACCTTTCTAATCGATACTCCTGCACTTTATGTCCTACCCGATGAAGTGGGTGTGAATGCGCTCACCGCTGGTTTTAGCCCTCGAGATACGTCGATCATTTTAACTTGGGGCGCCTTACAAACCCTAGATGAGATGGAAATGTATGGTTTGCTGAGCCATGAATTTAATAAAATCTTGTCGGGGGAAGCTGCGGAAAATACCCGTTTGAAAATCTTATATAGCGGGTTGACGACCTTTAGTCAGTGGGGCAGTAAAATTGCAAAACGTGGCTTCTATAAAAATGGACAAGCACGGGACAATAAGTTTGAAACCCTTTTTGTTGCGATTGGCGCGGTCATTTGGTTGATCGGAAGCTTAGGTGTATTGATTTCCCGCTTTATTAAATATATCTCTTTGGGTTCTCGAACCTATCGTAATGATCAGAAAACCAAACGTCTGATTCAAAATGATGCCAATATTCAAACCTTATTAAGGATTTATGTTCATCATTCAGGTTCGCAAATTCATAGTGAATATGCGGAATCGATTTCTCATATGTGTTTTGCAAACTCACTCAGTCCGCAAAACTGGATGAATATTCACCCAAGTATTGAACAGCGTATTTTTGAATTAAATCCGGCTCTCATTCATGACCTGCAACTAGAAAATTTAAAAAAACTGCGAAACCAGCCGCTATTTTATTTATTCCGTTCACTAGAAGAAGCTAGTCCAGATGTTGCAACACCATGGAACTCGCCACAACCATTACCTTTACTGCGCTTGTCACCGATTAGTTTTGCGATACGAGATGCAATTAAACCGTTGAACCCCGAGATTCGTGAAAATTGGCAGCGGCCTGAATTGATCCAACGTGCCTTGCAAACAGCAACGGGTTCGCGTGAGGTGATGGTTGCTATTTTAATGATTCGTCAGTATCGAGAGTTTATTCCGACTGAAGCTGAAGTGAGTCGTGCGATTGTGGATGCCTTATTGAATCTTGATGGTCGTGTGCATATCTCCATTTTTCATGAGGCATGTAAAAATATTGGCACTATGCCTGCGACGATTTCACGGCAGTTCTTAACCAAGCTGGCCAAAATTATTCAAGAAGATGGTGAAATTGGTTTGCTCGATGCCTTACTACTTGAAACAGTGAAATATGAGTTAAATCTGTTGCCTGCACATACACCTACATCTTTAGAAGATGTAAAACCGAGTATTGTGCGTTTGATTGATGCCTTGTTGCATGTGCAACAAATTAACAGTGATAACCAACTCGAAGTGCGTGAAAAAATCCTCAATCGAATCTTAACGAAAGAAGAACTAGAGTTCTATCGCGATATATCTGATGAGCCAATTGATTTGGCTGAAATCCTAAATGATATTTCTGGGCTGCTGCTGCGTGAGCGGTTAAGCATTCTTGGGGTTGCTGAAATATGTTTATGGAATGATCGAATTATCACGCAAGATGAGTTGGATGTTTTGCAGCTACTATATTGGCGTATTGGATTTGAATCAGCTGAGATAGTTGAACTAATGCAAAAGAAAAATAGTTTAATGATCGTATAATTATTTATAGCGGCTTGATTTATGAATAGATTAAAAGTGTCAATGAAAAGTAATCTGAGCAAGTCTACAGAATCTTTAAAGAAATAGTATGATCTAATTGATTTATAAAAGTTCAGCAAAAACCAATGAATCCCGTTAGAATATCAAGCCTTGAATAGGTGAAAATAAAAGCATGATTGGGCATCAGCGAAGCATAATGGCGGCAATGGGAATTGATATATGGATTCCTCAGGCGGCTCCGTGTCAGCAATTTAGCTCAAATATTTGGCGAGATCAGGCGGCTCCTGAAATAGTCTCTGAAATTCTACTCAAAAATGAGTCTCAGCCAACGCCTGTTTCATCACAGACTGAGCTTAAAAAGAACGTTGATATTGTTGTAAATCAACCTGTAGAAGCACCTAAAGATGAACCAAAGGTTGTTGAGCCTGTTGAAGTTCGTCCAATTGTTCAAATCCCTTCGTTTAACTTAGAAGCCATCTGTTTAATGCACTGTGTCATTGTCATTGATGCCACAGAATTAACGGCAGAGCAGCAAGTTTTGTGGAGCAATATTCAGCGCGCAGTCAGTGCCGATTTTTTTGCCTTACAGTGGCCTTTTGGTTGGGTGAATTTGCAAGATGGTTGTGGTGCAGCATCTTATGTGCAGGGCTTTATCGATGCGATGAGCTTGGATAAAAATGTCATTTGCCTAGGCGATATTCCGCATTTAGAGCATGCGAAGGTGTATCCATTGGCATCTTTACAGCAAATGATTGAACAGCCTTTATTGAAAAAACGCCTATGGCAATTTATGCAAAATAAGGCAGGACAAAATACTTAAATTACGTAAATGGAAAATTTATGCAAAAAAAAGTAGTGGTTTTTAGTCAAATAGATCAAGAAATAATTCAACGTTTAGAACAGCAATTTAAAGTTTTTCAAATTAGCCCTAAATTGGGCGATGTGAATCAGCAAATACTTGAGCATTCAAAAGATGCTGACGCCATGATTGGTGCGGGACGTTTGTTGAATGCTTCGAATTTAGCGCATGCCTCACAATTAAAAGTTATCTCAAGTGTAAGTGTTGGCTATGACAACTATGATTTAGCATTTTTAAATCAAAAAAATATTTGGTTGAGTCATACACCACATGTGTTGACGGAAACTACAGCAGATTTAGCATTTACCTTATTGATGAGTGCAGCACGTAAAGTGCCTGTATTGGATCAATGGACCAAACAAGGGCAGTGGAAGCGTACAGTGGGTCCTGAGCAATTTGGCATGGATATCTTTGCTAAAACCATCGGAATTATTGGCTTAGGACATATTGGCGCAGCAATTGGGCGTCGTGCTCGCTACGGCTTTAATATGAATGTGCTCTATCATAATCGCCGAGAAAAAATTGAATTGGCTGAATCTTTATCAGCGCAATATTGCGATTTGGATGATTTGTTGCAACGTGCTGACTTTGTGGTCGTTGCAGTGGATTTAAATGCAGAATCGAAAGCTTTAATTGGTGAACGTGAGTTGGCCTTGATGCAATCGCATGCGGTATTGGTCAATATTTCACGCGGTTCAGTAATTGATGAAGCCGCTTTAATCGATGCATTAAGTCGTGGTCAAATTTTTGCAGCAGGCTTAGATGTGTATGAGCAAGAGCCGCTTCAAGAATCGCCATTATTTACATTAGCCAATGTCGTGACATTACCCCATGTGGGTTCAGCAACAGCGGCAACCCGTAAACGTATGGCAGAGTTGGCTTATCAAAATCTAGTGGATGTTTTGGTACATGAGCGCGCGCCACGCTATGTGGTCAATCCAAAATTTGAATAAACAATCACAACAGTTTTCTCCATAATTCACCAAAATTCAATGCTATATTCGATGAAGTACGAATATGAAATTTAGAGAATAGACTTTGAAAAAGATTTTACTGGCATGTGGTCTCGGGCTTTGTTCGACATTGGCGCAGACGCAGTCCGTAGATTTTAGTTCATCCCCACAATTTTCTGTGCCTGAAATAGGTAGTGGCGTTGGCTTGTTGGATCAACAAAAAGAACGTGCCATTGGTGAGAAAGTGTATCGTGAGGTGCATCGTCAACTTCCTGTGACTGAAAATCCGTGGATGGAAGATCGTCTTTTATCTGTCTTTACGCATATTTTGAGCCAAACTCAACTTAATCAACCGGTCGGCTTGTTATTAATTAATGATCCACAAATTAACGCTTTTGCTGTGCCTGGTGGTTTATTTGCATTAAATGCTGGATTAATTAATTCAGCTCGCAACATGGATGAAGTGGCAGGGGTGATGGCGCATGAAATTGCACATGTCTCACAACGTCATTACAGTCGTTCACAAGAAGCTTTTAAAGGGCAAGGTTTATTGTCCCTAGCCGGTATCTTAGTCGGAGCCTTGGTGGCCTCACAGGCAGATGGTGATGTGGGTGCGGCTGTAATGATGGGTTCACAAGCCGCTTTAATGGATAAACAGCTAACCTATAGCCGAAACCAAGAACGTGAAGCAGACCGCATCGGGATGCAGTATATGTACCGTGCAGGATACAATCCGCAAAGCATGGCTGACTTTTTTGAAGTGATGCATCGCTCTACGAGTCGAGTGAGCTTTCTGCCTGATTTTTGGTTGACGCATCCTTTAACCACGGAGCGTATGAGCGAAGCTCGCTTACGTGCCAATCAGTTGCCTAAAGTTAAAACCAGTTTGGTTGATCAAGATTTTGAAATTCTGCGTTGGTATAGTCGAGTACTATCAGGTCAGGCGACTGAATTGCAATTAAATGCAATGGTGGCACAAAAGAACTATGCAGCTGAGTTGGCTTTGGTGAGCTTGCATATTAAACAAGGTGACTTTAGTGCTGCTCAAAAGTTATTAAATGAAGCAGCAAAACAAAATGCTTCGCATGCACTTTTTACTATTTTGCAGACCGATGTGCTGTTGGGTCAAAACAAAACAGCCGATGCTGTGAACGCTGTGAAAAGTTCGGCAATCATCATGCCTGAAAATCGTGCATTAAATTATAAATATGCAGAGGCTTTGATTCGAAACAAAGAATATGCGCAAGCACAACTGATTCTACAGCGATTTTTACAAGCAAATCCACGCGACTTGAGTGGTTGGCGACTGATGTTGCAAATGGCTGATGCAGACAAAGATGCAAGCTTCCGTTCGGTCAATGTGCTGCGATATCGAGCTGAAGTAGAGTATTGGGGTGGGGATGAAGAGCGCGCGATTAAATCTTTGCTACAGGCGCAGCGCATCGCCAAAGACTCGAAAAGTCTTGCTGCGAAAATCAAGCAACGTGTAGATGAAATGCAAAATGAACGGAAATTAAAAATATAAAGATTTCAAATGTGATGCACTTATCTATGTCGATTATAAAGTGTAAATTGTAGTTTTAGTGGCTTGGATTAATCAGTGTAAACTAGCTGGATGTAAAATGTTTTATGATTAAGAACTTACAAATGAAAAATATGATTTTGGCGGCCTGTCTGTTGGGCTTAGCAACGAATATTGCAGCTGCTAGCGCAGAGCAATATGTGATTGCTGTGAATGATATTAACGAAAAATATAAAACCGATGTACGCCAATTTTTTAGTCAGTTAGATCCGCAGCAACAGGGATTTAAAGCAGACCAGCAAGTGAAATACTGCGGTATTGTTCAGACTTATGTGAATGATCTTTATCGTGCCGCAGACGAAAATCGTGCATTTTTAGATCGTGAGTACCGTAATATGAATAAGCAGGATGTGATTCAGCAGGTGATCGCATCAAAAGAGATGCAATTATTAAAAAAATATAATGTTCAATGTGCCCTAAATTAAAAATAAATTTATAAGCATTTTAAATCATTACGAGAAACTGAATAAAAATGAAACTCGATGATTTTGATATGAGTCATGGCAGAATCACGCTTCAGTTGATTCAGCGCCACGATGCAAAAGCACTTTATGAGGCGATTTGTCAAAGTATAGTAACCTTACGAATGTTTCCTGCAAGTTTGGCTTGGTCCTTACAAGAACCTAATTTAGATGCTTCATTGGCATTTTGTGATTCGAGAGTGTTGGCTGCGTTAAATCAGGAAAATTTTGTTTATGTGATTCGTGAGCAACAGTCGCATAACTTTTTAGGTGTCATGGATATTCATCAAATCAATTGGATGGAAAACCAAGCTAACGTTGGATTTTGGGGAAATGTTGAATTTAAAGGGCAGGGTTTGATGACAGAAGCTTTGCAGTTATTTGTGGATCAATTATTGAATGATCTAGGATTTCAGCAATTAAACGCTTTTGTAGATGTAGAAAACAAGCAAGCACGACGTCTATGTGAACGAGCAAATTTTAAATTGATTGAAATAGATGAAGCGGCAATTCAAAATCCAGTAGATGGAAGTTGGCGAGATATTTGCAAGTATGAAATCGTTAGATAATAAAGAAAAAATAAATAATGTATGTATTTGAATTATTTTTGAATTTGGATAATTTGGCTATTTAAGTCATCAGCGTACTTAAATAGACCAAATCAAACAATCTAGATGAAAGATTAAGAGAGTTTCGCTTTAATTTTAGCTGAAACTTGTGCAGGATCGGCACGTCCGGCTATGAGCGGACGTAGAGAGTTCATCACCTTACCCATATCTTTCATGCTAGTAGCTTCTTGCGCAGTAATTGTTTGCGCAATGATGGAATCAAGTTCTTCCTCAGTCATAGCTTCTGGTAGAAATTGAGATAACACCTCAATCTCGGCTTGTTCCTTACTAGCTAAATCATCTCGATTTGCACCTAAAAAGGCTTTAACCGATTCTTTGCGTTGTTTGATTTGCTTTTCAATGACCGCAAGAACTTGCTTATCGTCAAGCTCTATGCGCTCATCGACTTCGATTTGCTTGATTGCTGCCTGTAGACTACGTATTACCGTTAACTTGTCCATTTCTTTAGCACGCATAGCGGCTTTTAAAACTTCAGTTATTTGGTTTTTTAAAGTAGTCATTTATCTTGTCCAGGTTAGTCAATCAATCACAAATTAATCTTAGTAAAGGCGAGTAGTACGTACTGATTCGCGAGCCAATTTCTTTTGGTAGCGTTTAACAGCAGCAGCTTTTTTACGTTTACGTTCTTGAGTTGGTTTTTCGTAGAATTCACGTTTACGAACGTCAGCAAGAACACCCGCTTTTTCGCATGAACGTTTGAAACGACGGATAGCTACGTCTACTGGTTCGCCTTCTTTCAATTTAACTTGTGGCATGAAGAATCCTCATTAAGTTATGGATAAGATCTCGGGTCGAATTACCCTTGATCACAAGTGAAGGTCAGTATTTTACTCATTTACATCTCATATCACAAGTCTATAATAGGTTTCGCAATATTTTGAAATGGGCAAAAGGCAGTTTAATGATCGTTTTAGGCTTGGAAACTTCGTGTGATGAAACAGGACTCGCACTCTACGATAGTGAGCAAGGATTACGCGGACAAGTATTGTATAGCCAAATCAAACTGCATGCAGAATATGGTGGTGTGGTACCTGAATTAGCTTCACGTGACCATGTGCGTAAGTTAATTCCGTTATTAAAACAATTGCTTGAAGAAAGTCAGATGGATAAATCTGAAATTGATGCCATTGCATATACTCGCGGGCCGGGCTTGATGGGTGCATTAATGACAGGCGCATTGTTTGGTCGTACGTTGGCATTTGCACTGAATAAACCTGCAATTGGTGTACATCATATGGAAGGTCATATGTTGGCGCCGCTGTTGTCTAAAACTCCACCAGAATTTCCATTTGTGGCACTTTTAGTCTCTGGCGGACATACTCAATTGATGGCTGCTTATGGAATTGGTCAATATGAATTATTGGGTGAGTCGATTGATGATGCAGCAGGTGAGGCATTCGATAAAGTCGCTAAAATGATGGGTCTACCATACCCAGGTGGTCCAAATATTTCGAAATTGGCGATCAATGGTGACATCAATGCCTTTGAATTTCCACGTCCAATGCTACACCAAGGTTTAGATTTTTCATTTAGTGGTTTAAAAACTGCCGTTTCAGTTCAACTAAAAAAAGTTGAAGGCGAAGGTCGTGAGGCGGATATCGCTGCATCATTCCAAGAAGCGTTGGTTGATACATTGGTGAAAAAATCAGTGAAGGCATTAAAACAAACGGGTTTAAAACGTTTAGTTATTGCCGGCGGTGTAAGTGCAAACAAGCGTTTACGTGAGCGCTTAGAGGCTGATTTGGCAAAAATCCGTGCAAATGTGTTTTATGCAGAACCTGCGCTGTGTACAGATAATGGTGCAATGATTGCGTTTGCAGGTTATCAGCGTCTTAAAGCGGGTCAGCATGATGGTTTGTCTGTTACAACTACACCGCGTTGGCCGATGACGGAATTAAGTAATCCAAACGAAGCGTAAAAATCGTTAAAAAAAGAACCGCATTTGCGGTTCTTTTTTTAATCTAAATTTGAAAATAACTGCGCGCTGCTGATTTTTCGCATAAATCCTGCACGTTTTAATGCCAATGTCACCATGTTGGTATTGCAAGATTGAATGCCTTCAAAATTACCAAGATCTTCTGTAATGAGTTTCCATAAATCACTTGAATCATTACATAGGACATGCCAGAAAAATTGTGAATCTCCACTAATACCAAATAGGCAGCGTGTGTTTTTAAGTTCAGACAAGGTCTTGGCAATTTGATTTGCTGCATCTGGACGAGCTTTAATCAAAATAATCGCTTCGGACTTATAGCCCATCAAACTGGGTTCTACATCGACACGAATGTTGAAAATGCCTTCTTCCAATAAATCATTCAATAATTTCTGAGTTTTATGTTCACTGAGTTCGATTTGCTCTGCCAAACTTTTAATAGATGAACGCCCATCAATAGACAGAGCATGAATCAGTTTTAACTCTATTTCAGTCAAACTTCTAAAATTGACGTTTTTATCGCTTGTACCTTCTAAAGCTTTGGGTTTACTGGCCCAAGTAAATGGTTTTAATACGGCTTGGGTTTCTACGGTTTTAATATCCGGAATATGCGTAACAAAATCATGCATCCAAACAGAGAGATCGGCGGCCTTTTCTAATCCAATTTCAAGGAAAATATCGGCAAGTCCTGTGGTTAGAAAAACAATGCGTACTTCTGGACGGTTTGCAAAAAATTGCGCAACTTCTTTTTCCTTCCCAAATTTCACACTGATCCAGACATGAACGGTGTAACCCTTATTGGCAACCACAGGATTTAATTCAATTGCAGTTCGTATAACTTGGTCATCTAGCAATCTACCTAGACGTCGAGACAGCTTTTTTTCAGGGACATCACTAATCTGGCTCAGTTCTCGCCATGATCCTCTCGGATTGGAGATAAGAGCTTTGATGCATGCAGTATCGATTTCGTCGAAACTAAAAGATTCACTCATGATGATTGACTTGTCTAAAAACTAATTATAATCTAAATTTAAGTCTAGAAAATAAAATACAACCTGTATTTATGTCTAAATATTAAATGAGACGCTTATGGATGAGTCAAAAATGCAAAACTCAATTTCCACACAAGGAAATGTATCACAAAAGAAAGTTATTCTTGCAGGAACTGTAGGAAATGCTATTGAATGGTTCGATTGGACGATTTATGCAACTTTTGCAGTATTTTTCGCGAAACAATTTTTCCCATCAGATGATCCAACTGCATCCTTGCTTGCGACCTTCGCAATTTTTGCTGTAGGTTTTTTCATGCGTCCATTAGGTGGAATCGTATTGGGGATCTTTTCTGACCGCTATGGTCGAAAAGCAGCTTTGGCCGCAACCATCATAATGATGGCAGGTGGTTCTTTGATGATAGGTCTTTCACCAACCTATGAATCAATTGGTATTTTTGCGCCGATTATTTTGGTATTAGCGCGATTACTTCAGGGTTTATCTTTGGGGGGTGAGTTCGCTTCAGCGGCAACTTATCTTTCAGAGATGGCACCAAAAAATAAACGCGGATTCTATTCAAGCTTTATGTTTTTCAGTTCAGCGATTGGTATTTTGATGGCCTCAGGTCTTGCTTGGGCTTTAACAAGTACTTTAACTGAAACGCAAATGAGCGAATACGGATGGCGTATTCCGTTTATTTTGGGTGCGATTGGCGGCTTGGTGGGTATGTGGATTCGTAAATCAGTACCTGATAGCGAAATGACCCATAAAAAAGAATCAGTAAAAAATCCTTTGGTTGTACTGATTAAACGTCATCCGAAAGAAACGCTTCGTATTGTGGGTATTTCTATCTTAACAACATTTGCATTCTATATTTTTGTGGTCTATGTCCCGACCTATGCCATTAAAGTTTTAGGCGCAGAGCCACAAACAGCCTTTGCTGCAAATACTGTTGGCTTAATTATCTTTATGTTGTGTCAGCCTGTATTTGGCTGGCTATCAGACAAAATTGGTCGTAAACCGCAGTTGATTGTATTTGCTGTGGGATATTTAGTGTTCTTTTATCCAATCATTAAATGGATGGATGGTACGTTTGCATCTATTTTAATGGTCGAGCTTTTCGGCTTGGTTTTATATGCTTTATATACCGCCATTGGCCCAGCTGTCATGTCTGAACAATTTCCGACAGAAGTTCGTGCAGTTGGCATTGGCGCACCCTACAACTTGATGGTGGCTTTACTCGGCGGCACAACACCGTATGTGCTAACTTGGCTACAAAGTATTGGTAAACAAGATTACTTCTATTTTATGGTATTGGTTGGCGCATTATTAACATTAATCACATTTATGAAAATGCCTGAAACGGCAGGAAAAGGTTTGGAAGATATAAAATGAATATTGTGAATTTATCTGCACTTGAGCTTGGTCGCCAGATTGCCTGCAAAAAGATAACTTCAGTAGAGACAGTTCAATTTTATATTGATCGAAACCAAACATTTAAACATCTAGATTGTATTTCGGAATTATTCGAAATCGAGGCTTTGCAACAGGCACAACATTTAGATGAGTTGCTTCAGCAAGGCACACGATTGAGTCCATTTCATGGTGTGCCAATTTTACTAAAGGATAATCTGGATGTAGCGGGTCATATCACCTATGCAGGTACGGTTTATTTAGATCAAAAAGCGCAAGCGAACTGTAAACTGGTTGATCAATTGCAAGATTTAGGTTTTGTGATTTTAGGTAAAACTAAAATGACCGAGTTGGCTTTTGGTTTGTCTGGTCAAAATCCAATGCAAGGCACACCTAAAAACCCGTGGGCAGAGCAGCAATTTGCACCGGGTGGATCATCTTCAGGTTCAGCGGTTGCTGTGGCTAGTGGTCTTAGTCCTATGGCCTTTGGTGGTGATACAGGTGGTTCGATTCGTACACCAGCAGCATTAAATGGTATATTTGGTTTTAAACCTTCAGCCCATAAAATTGCCGACACGGGTGCAGTACCTTTATCCAAAACTTTAGATACTCTAGGGCCTTTTGCACGATTTGCAGATGATATTAGCGCTTTAGTCAATGTATTGATGGATGTAGATGTTGGAGCGGCATCAAGTCAAAATGTAATTTATGCTTTAGATGAATCTGCATTTCCATATCCGCTTGAGCCTGAGGTATTAACCCTTTGGCGCGAAGGGCTAAAACGCATCGAATCATTGGGAATCGAAATTAAAAGCTGGCAACCACCTGCACATTTCGATTTTCATAATTTATCGGACCGGACGTCTGACATTATTGCTTATGAAAGTTATTTATATCATGGCGATACAGCTGAAAATGCTGAAACACAGATGTGGGAATTAGTTCGTCAGCGTGTGCTACGCGGTAAGAGTATTTCACAGGAAAAATACGAGTCATTGATTGCAGAGCGAACTGAGTTTCAGCAGACATTTAAAGCTTCTTTAAATGGTCAATGTTTGCTGTTTCCAGTGAGCCCATTCCTTGCAGCTGTGTCTAGCTCAATGGATATCGAGTTTAGTCATGTGGGTGAATACACGCGTCCTTTTAACTATTTAGATGCACCAAGTTATGCTTTTCCAATGACTCAAAGTGAAAGTGGATTGCCGATGGGTATTCAGTTGGTTTCATATCAAGCTAATGATGTTAATGTGGTAAACACAGTGCAGAAAATTGCCAATGGTTTAGGTATTCGTTCTGTCCTTCCACCTATTTGTCAGAATTAAAGAATCATTTGTCATATTCAATTATAAAGAACCGCTATAGCGGTTCTTTTTTATTTAGTTTTTTGGCTCTAGGCTTGTTTAAGTTGTTCTGACCCAATCCAATGCTTTGAAAATTGATAAGCAGCACGCCCTGAACGTTGCCCACGACCTTGACACCAACGTAGTGCCTCAGCACGCGCTTCATCTGTCCATGACATCTCGGCTTTAGCCAAATAATGTTCAACAATTTCTAAATATAAATTTTGATCCATTGGATAAAAAGACAGCCACATCCCAAAGCGGTCAGAAAGAGATATTTTTTCTTCAATCGCTTCTTGTGGATGAAGCTCATTATATTGAGGCACATCTACCTTGGTTACAGGTGTGTTTTCATGCATGAATTCAGGCAATAAATGACGACGGTTACTGGTAGCATAAATAATAAAATTACTCGAACCTGATTGTAATGAACCATCCAAAACACTTTTTAAGCTGCGATAGTTTTCATCTTCAGCATTGAATGCCAAATCATCACAATATACGATAAATTTTTCAGGGCGATTTTCAATTAACTTTTGAATTTCTGGCAAATCAGATAGATCATCACGCTCAATTTCAATTAAACGTAAACCTTGGTCTGCATAATGGGTGAGCAGAGCACGGACGATGGATGATTTACCTGTACCACGAGAGCCAGTGAGTAAAACATCGTTGGCAGGTAAGCCTTTTAAAAACTGTAAAGTGTTTTGAATCACTTTTTCTTTTTGACGCTCAATTCCTTTTAAATCTTCTAAATACATGACTTTGGGCTGTTGAATGGCTTTAAGCTGTTTATCTTGCCATTTAAAAGCGATACTCGAAAAATCGGGTGCTTGTTTAAGCTCAGGCAAACTGTGCTGTAGTTGTAAGAGTACAGTAGATAGCGATTGAAGGATGTTGTCAGGTAAATCAATTGTAGCCATGATAAGTCAGCTTGTCGTGTCTTGTTGTTGGTTAGTATATGACAGCAGTGTACATCAATAATGCAGTTATAATCGCCTCAATATGTCAAAGTTAAATGATTGTTCTAGGAGATCAGCGCTATTCGAATAACCAAAAAGTTGTTATAAATCTAGCTGAGTGAACAGTTTAAAGTGTGCTGAGGGATAGTCATGTTGTTTACAGGGTTTTCAAAAAGTATTAATCCACATCAGGCATATCGGATAAAAAAATTAAAGCGTCAGCTCGACCGTGCTGAATGTTATGAAGAATGGAAAGATATCGCACTTAAAATAGATGAAGAATCGGGTGCGCAAGAATGGAAATTCGATAATAGTTCACCGTATTTTGATGCAGAAATTATTACTCATCGTTTAGGGTTACTGAGACGATATCGTGCTCAGAAACGTACTCGAGATTTGATGTACATTTTAAGTGAAGGTTTAACTTATGATATTGGCAATATTGCTCATCCTTTACTGTTTACAGAAGCCTACGTCGGCACCAAAAAAATTATTGAAGACTATGTTGATGAGGTGAGTAAAAGTTTGGCATTTATCGCATCTGAAGAATGCGTTTGTCTTGATGCTGCACAAAAAATTGAATTCTTTGAACAAAGCCAAAAAGCCTATGGTCAACCTGTTTTGATGTTTTCAGGCGGTTCAACTTTAGGTTTGTTTCATACAGGTGTGTGTAAAGCACTGATGGAGCAAGATCTGATGCCCAAAGTTCTGTCTGGTTCCAGTGCTGGCGCCATTATGACCGGGATGTTGGGTGTATCTAAACCATCAGAATTTACCAATTTATTAAATGGACAAAACTTCTTTAGTGAGGCATTTCACTTTCGTAAATTGACTGAGTTAGTGCAGGGTAATGGCGGTTTGGCAGATGTAAAATATCTGAAAAAGTTTTTGGTTGAAAACTTAGGTGACTTAACTTTTGCCGAAGCATATAAGCAATCAGGTCTGCATATCAATGTGGCAGTTGCGCCTTATGATGCATCACAAGATGCACGAATTATGAATGCGTATACATCACCCGATTTGTTGGTTTGGAGTGCAGTGTTGGCATCTTGTGCAGTGCCCATTCTATTTCCACCGGTACGACTGACCAGTAAGCGTTATGACGGGCAATTTACGCCATATATGTCGGCTACACGTTGGGTGGATGGTAGTGTGCGCAGTGATTTCCCACAGGAGAAAATGGCACGTCTATATAATATTAATTATAGTATCGCTAGTCAGGTCAATCCGCATATTGTGCCGTTTATGCAGGATGATGCTTCACGCTTTCGTAAAAGCATGTTGAGTTGGCCTGAGCGGATCGTTCGTCGTCAAGGTAAGGTGATTAGTAAAGGGGTGATGGATTTCGCCCGTGAGCGCGCAGGAAGTATTCCACCGGTAAGACGGTTGCTTGATCATGGTTATGGCGTGGTGGATCAGCGTTACTATGGTGATGTCAATATTGTGGGGAAATATGGCTTAAGACACTATAGTTATATGTTGCAAAATCCGCGACCTTATCTGTTTAAAGTATTGCAGCGTGAAGGTGAAAGAGCCACATGGCCGAAAATTTCATTAATCGAAACGCAAGCTCGCATCGGTAAGACCATTCAGCATTGTTTGGAATTATTAAATTATCAAAATGAACCCAGTCAACGACATGCAGAATTTATTGCGGTTTAAATCCACAGATTTAGCGCAAACCATTTGCGAGCCAAAAACCAAAACCAAAAGTTTGGTTTTTGGCCGTCGTCTATATCAATTTCAATTCAATCAACAACGTTATTGGCTCAAGGCGCAAGTCAGTGACAGCAGCCCTGAACATGTAGCTAGTTTTGGTCGAGAAATTGAGCTGTACCAGCTATTCAATCAAGCGTCTACACAAGACAGCATCACGCTACCTTTTCAAGTGATAAAAGAGACGCATCTCAGTATTCAGCAAGAGCCTATTGATCGCCTATTAATACTGCCCAATGCTGAGCCTTGGTTCTTACAGCCTGTATCGAATTTGAGCATTGAGCAGGTGAGGCAAGTGCTATGGCAAGCAATCGATGTGGTTGAGCGATTAAGCTTGCACGGTTGGATACATGCAGATTTAAAACAAGAGCATTTTGTGAATTGGCAAGGGCAGTGTAGACTCATCGACTTTGAGCAAGCGCTCCCGTTGGCTGTTGACCAGCAAAATGCCTTAACTGCGACACCACGTTATATGGCTCCAGAACTTTTCCATGGGCAAGCAAAATCTTTGCACAGTGATATCTATGCGCTGGGGATTATTTTCTTGGAATGGCTGACATCACAGCGTTTAGAGGCGAAAAACTATGAAGATTGGGCCTATTTACATTGCCAACGCTTAAAGCTTGATCTGCCAATGCAATATCAAGGGTTTAATCAGCTATTGCAACACATGTTGATGAAGCAAAAAAATGACAGATTGGTGGATTTTTATCGCTTAAAAAGCGACTTAGTTGCTGAATTTGCTTAAGAAAAATACAAAAAAGGCACTATTGTTTTTTATTTAAACAAACAAGATGCTTTTTTATAAAAAAGGCTTGTCATGTAAGGGTGATCTCTATAATATACACAGCCATCGGGGACGTGGCGAAATTGGTAGACGCACTGGATTTAGGTTCCAGCGCCGCGAGGTGTGAGAGTTCGAGTCTCTCCGTCCCCACCACTGAATTACTAAACATGAGTTTGGTAATGAAGGTCACAGAGGATTGGTGTAATGGTAGCATGACGGTCTCCAAAACCGTTCGTCAAGGTTCGAATCCTTGATCCTCTGCCAAGTTTTAAAAAGTCTGACATTGTCAGCAACCCTGTTGGGGACGTGGCGAAATTGGTAGACGCACTGGATTTAGGTTCCAGCGCCGCGAGGTGTGAGAGTTCGAGTCTCTCCGTCCCCACCACTTAATTTATTAAGTTGCCAAATAAACAGGTTTTTAAACAAATTAAAGTCTGACATTGTCAGCACCCGAGTTGGGGACGTGGCGAAATTGGTAGACGCACTGGATTTAGGTTCCAGCGCCGCGAGGTGTGAGAGTTCGAGTCTCTCCGTCCCCACCATTAGATTAAGCAAGGTTTTATACCTTGCTTTTTTGTTTTTGAAATGCGAAAAAATCAGTGTCTTAAACATGGTCTTTTTTGAAGATTAATTCTAATAAAAAAATTTAATAAAAGAATGATGAACCAGAGATACAGCAAGATGTCTTATCTTGCTTTTTTATTGTCTGAAATTTATCTCGTTAAAATGAGTCAGTAAAACAAAGGTGAAAAAAGCCCGAATATACGGGCAAATTTTGAAATGCGGATTCGAATCAATCGAATTAAATCATTTATTTCAAATCGTTCGAATAAATTATAGAGAAGATTATGCCTTTAAATGATCTTCAAACTCTTCACCGAGCTGCATGGCCAAAGCATTACCAGACAAATCTACAGTCACTAGACCATATTCTTTTTTAAAACTGAATGTAAATCCACGATTATCTGCCAGTGTACGAACAGAATATCCTAACTTTTCTAACCAAAGACGGAAGGCAACTAAATTTTTTGCTTTAACCACTTTTTTCACGAGCGAACTCCTTATCAATCATTAAAATATTAAATAGGGGTGTCAAAATATTTTTTAAAGGGGAAATGGAAAACTTTTATTTAAAATATGAAATTTTGATGGATAAATAAACAGATTATCGGCTTGTAAACGGTATAAACTTATTTAACTCGCTGTTTTATAACAAGCTAAACTTAATGTAAGTAAATATAACGTATTTTAAAAATTTGGGTTTTAACTGCTGGCTTAAAATCTGAACTATGTTTATAGAGAAGCTGTGCGCAAAATAAACGATTGTTTGGCTTAGAATGCACAGCTGTTTGGGCATGCAGTTGTGGATTGCAAATAACAGTTTGTTCAAAGCCTAATTCGCTGGATAGGTGAGCTTGCAATGCTATTTCTCATCAAGATTTATCGAAAAGCTTTTATACTATGTTCTATTGGTATAAGTAGATTGAACGCATGCAGAACATTGAGCACGCTGTAAAAGCAAAAATTGAACAGATGCAACAAGCGGGACAGACGCCTGTTGCGGTGATGCTTGGACATGAAGATTGGTTGGTCTTTTCGGAGCAATCCAAAGTGGCATATACACCATTTGGTAGTGCACGACGTTATCAACCGGCATTAGGTGGTTTATTGATGGTACGTATCGATGAAATGCAAGCCGTACGAGTTGTGACTCAAGCTGAACTGGATGAGTTTGCTGCAACCAATCAAATTTTATAAATATAGAATGATAAATCGTCCCGAAATATTCATCACAAATAAAAACAGTATATTTGTGATGAAATCTTAAATTCATTAAACTCTCAATCCAATTAAAAATTGTCTTTGAGTTCTCTTAAGCGCTGAAACGCTTCAACACTTTCTGCGCGTAAAAATGGATTGGTTTCTAGTTCTAATTCAATGCTGCTTGGTAAAGTACATTGTCCGAGCATGCGCAGTGATTCAACCTCATCAAACCGCTGTCGTATGGCAAGGTTGTCAGGTTCAACATGCCGCGCAAACTGCGCATTCGATAGGGTATATTCGTGAGTACAATACACTTGAGTTTCTGCAGGGAATGCGGCAATACGGTTCAATGAATCGTACATTTGTTGAAAAGTACCTTCAAATACACGTCCACAGCCCATAGCAAATAATACATCGCCACAGAACAGTGTATGAATGTCATCGATAAAATATACGATATGACCGAGGGTGTGGCCGGGCGTTGCTGTTATTTCGACTTCAAGACCATGAAATTCAAAACGGTCATTATGATCGAGAGGATAATTCACCCATGGAATACGGCTTAATTCTGCACGGGGACCATAAACGGCAATGTTTTTATCTTGAATAAGTTCCGGTACGCCACCGACGTGATCTTTATGCCAATGCGTTAACCAAATTTGTGTGAGATTGAGTTGATGTTCCTGACAATAGCGCTCGACTAAGGCAGCTTCAGTAGGATCTACCGCAATGACATCATGGCTTTCGGTGTGTTCAAGCAGCCAAATATAATTTTGCAGTGAATTTTTGACATCCAATGTATGTATTTTAAACGCCATATCCATTCATTCAATATTTAAAATTAAGTTAAAGTTAGCATGAAAATGCTCAAAACGGATGATTATTGATTTTCAACCCTAGATAAACGACAGAGCTCACAGCGCTATTTTAGTCTGGTGTCTCGTCTACAGATACGGGATTACCAATGGTATAAAAGTTCCCGCCAGCAACATGGTGTAGGCTTTTCCATTCATCTGCTACTTCATGATAATACCAATGTCCGTTACGGAAGACGCGGTCGTCTGCATAGGCAGCAATGACTTCGCCAATAAACAGATCGTGCGCTTGTTGATTGTGCGGCTCAGGAATAAGTTTGCACAGTAGCCAAGCAGCACAACCTTCAACTACAGGAATATCTGAGGCATTAAATTGAAATAATTCCACGCCACATTGGCGTAATTTTTCTGGCGCATCACGTTGGCTCATCATGCCAAGTGCATAGACGAGTTTGAGTTGTTTCAGTGTCGGTACTTGTAAGGCGAAATAGCCTGAATTTTCAATAATCTCACGTGTTTTAGTTGATTTATCCAGTACTACCGTCACTTTTGCAGGATTGAACTCTAAGGCGCATGCCCATGCCGCAGTCATCACACCGGTATGGGTTTGATCCTGAGCAGAGACGAGCACAGTCGGCCCATGATTTAAAAGTCGGTATGATTTTTCTAAAGGAACGGGGTGAATATGCGTTTTCAAAATTGTGCCTATATTTAAGTTCATCTAAAACTTAGATGTTTTATTAAAAAGTGTTGCTACATAGCATATAACGCATGAAATATTTTCAAAAGCCTTTAATATAAATCACTAAATCAGGAGTTCTATCAATGAAAATGTATCATGTTGACGCATTTACCCAAGTGTTATTTAAAGGCAACCCAGCGGCGGTTTTGGTGTTAGATGAATGGTTAGATGAACACTTGATGCAACAGATTGCTTTGGAAAATAATCTGTCTGAAACTGCATTTGTGAAAAAAATTGACAGCAGCAATTTTGAAATTCGTTGGTTTACACCGACCACTGAAGTGGACTTTTGTGGACATGCGACATTGGCCAGTAGTTATGTACTTTTTGAGTTTTATACGGCTGAAAAAAACATCCAATTTCATGTCAAAAATCTCGGTATTTTTAGCGTAAATAAAGCTGAAGATGGAAAAATTCTGATGAATTTCCCTGTGCGTCGGGCACAGGTCGTGAGCGATTATCCTGAAGAGCTACGTCTAGGGTTGAGTCAACCTTTTAAGCAGGTTTATCAAAATGCGCAGGCGTATATCGTGGAATATGAAACGGCTCAACAAGTCTTGGATGAACAACCGAATTTTGAAATTTTAAAACGTCTTGGCAAAATCCGCACCGCCATCACAGCGCCGGGTACGATTACTGATGTTGCAATCACTGCGGCAGCCCAGCAATATGACTGCATTTCACGCTATTTTGCACCGGGCAATGGCATCAATGAAGATCCTGTTACGGGTTCTATTCATACTGGAATCGTGCCTATTTGGGCAGAACGTCTAGAAAAACGTCAAATCTTGGCGTATCAAGCATCGAGTCGTGGTGGTGAGTTACACTGTCAAATGCTTGAAAATGACCGTATAGAAATCTCAGGCTATGCGTGTTTATATATGCAGTCGGACATTTATATCTGAACATAAATCAAATACATGCTGTCGAAATCTGCGGCATGTATTTAATAAAAAGTAACTATTAATCCAGAAAAGCTCAGCATAAAATCAAAACCAATCTGATCGACAGCACTGCGCTGATCGATGCTTAATATAAAGGACACTTGAATTACATGCGTATTAAACATTTAACGCTTTCACTTTTTTTTGCAGGTTTAAGTACCAGCCTATTTGCTCAACCTGTATTGGTTAAAACTGAACAAACCATTGAAGAATATAAATTAGATAATGGTTTTCGTGTGGTTTTGGCGCAAAACGATAAAGAAAGCAAAGTGTTTATGAATACGGTGTATTTAACGGGTTCTTTAAATGACCCTGCGGGCAAAGGTGGTTTGGCACATTTGCTCGAACATTTGGCCTTTAAAGGCACTGAAAATGTCAAAGGTGATGAATTTCAGCGTCGCTTAGACCAATTCACGCTGATGACCAATGCCAGTACGGATTATTATTCAACGAAATACACCAATGTGGTTCGTCCTGAACAAAGTTCAATCGATCAAGTTTTGCATTTAGAAGCAGAACGGATGGACAAATTGGTACTTCAGGAAAAATTTGTACCAACAGAAATTGATATCGTTAAGCGTGAACGTGAAATTCGTTTAGATCAGCCATTTTCAGTGTTAATCGACCAAGTTTTAAAAGAAGCCTATGGCAATCAATCTTTAGGCCGCTTACCGATAGGTGATTTGAAAGAACTTCAATCGATCAATATGAACGAATTAAACCAGTTCTATCGCCGTTGGTATGCGCCAAATAATGCAGTGATGGTGATTTCTGGTAAGTTTGATAAAGCGGCTGTATTAAAACAAATTGATCAACAATTTAGCCCAATTGCCGCACGTCAAATTCCTGAACAGGCCAAAGTCCCTAAATTAGATGGAACGAAATTAAAGCAACGCGAATTTACTGTTCATAAGGGTAGTGACTTTGGCAAATTTAATATTTATTTAAATGGTGCAATCGAGCCGATTAAAACTGCTTTGGCGGTATCTCCAACCTTGTATACCTTACAGCCAAGTGGGCATTTGTATCAAAGCATGGTGGAAACAGGGACAGCAACCGCAGTTCAATCCACCACATGGTTAGATAAAGATTTTAATTTGGTGTTTATGGGGGCGATATATGGCCCAAGTCATGATGCAAACAAAGTGGCAACCAGTCTTGCACAAGGTGTGGAGCAGAACAAAGCCTTTAACGATGTTGAGCTGAACCGTGTTAAAAGCTTGACTCGAAATATGGCTGACAATGTCAAAAATAGCGCAACAGCACTTGGCGAGCGTCTTAGTTCTTATACTGTGGCTTATAACGGGGACTGGTCTCAATATTTCAGAGACTTAGATAAAGTACAAAAGCTGAGTGTAAGCGACGTGAATCAAGTGTATAAGGATTTTCTAAAGCCTGAATACCGTGTCACAGGAAATATTCTACCAACACCTGAAGACCAGAAGAAAGCACAGCAACAGGCTGCGTCGAAACCTGCTGAAACTTTAGATCAGCAAGCGCCTGCAGAAGAGCCGTTGAAAGATGCGAGTGTTTATCGTGCTGAAGTGAAGCAATATGTTGCAGAGTCTAAGCAATATTTAAATCAGAAAGAAAAGCAGATTCAGCGCGCTAAATTTAAAAACGGCATTCAGTATGCGTTGTTTCCAACTAAAACACGTGACGACAAGACCTATGCCACGATTGCATTGGATTTTGGTACAGCACAAAGTTTAATGAATAAAGGTGAGTTGCTAGATTTGACAGCTTACCTCATGTTCCGTGCATCTAAAGATCAAAGTTTGCAGCAAATTGCCGATAAAATTATTGATGTTGGTGGCGGTGCAACGGTCAGTGCAAATGATAATGGTCTCATGATTCAGGTGGTTGCTCGTAAAGAAAAATTTGCTGATTTTTTGCAATATGTTATTGATGTTATTAAAGCTCCGGCCTTTGAGCAGTCACAATTTGATTTAATCAAAGCGCAAAGTTTATCGAGCTTGGATCGACCTTATACAGAGCCAGATACCGTTGCAGCAATGACTTTGTCGCGTATTGTCGAGATCTATCAGCCGGGGGATATTCGTTATCACTTCGAACCTGAACTTGCGAAAAAACAAATTGAGTCAGCTACACGTGATCAAGTGCAGCAGTTACATCAAAAATTCTTTAAAACACAGCATGCACAAATTGCGGTAACAGGTGATTTTGATACCAAGCAAATAGAAAAAATTCTGAAAAAAGAATTTGCAGATTGGAAAACCAGCGAGCCATATCAACGCTTAGAGTCTACATTTACAGCGTATCCTGCACAGAAAGTGCATGCATTGTCTGAACAGCGTGAGTTTGGTAGTTACCAAGCCATTATGACTCTACCTGTAGGTGTAGAGCATACCGATTCTCCTGCGCTACAAGTATTACGCCACATACTCGGTGATTCACAGTTGTCTTCACGTTTAGCTCAAGAGTTACGTGAAAAGAATGCACTGGTTTATGGTTTTAGTGCAGACATTAATTTTGATGAATGGGTGAATTCAGGTGTACTGAGTATTGATGCAAACTACACTGCGGGTAAATCAGCACAAGTTTCTCAGTCTGTTCATAAAGTGTTGCAAGACTTATTGAAAAATGGCGTGACGGAACAGGAAGTAGAAGCAGCCAAAGCCAGTATTTTGAAAAAGCGTTTAACTGCACTTGAAGATGACCGTCGCATTCATAGCATGTTGATTCCACAGTTAGAAAAAGGTCGTGATTTAAACTATCGTGAAAAGCGTGATCAACGCATTGCTAGTTTGACCAAAGCGGATGTTAATGCTGTCATCAAAAAATATATTCAACCTGAGCGTTTGATTGAGGTGATGGCTGACCAATATGGTCAAGCTGTAAAATCTACTCAAAAATAAACTTAATAAAAAAATCCTCCATCTGGAGGATTTTTTTTGAGCTGCATTGTATGACTTGATTGTAAGATTATCTTAACGAACTTATAGGCGGTAGAACTGACGGGCATTTTGTTGGAAGACTAAAGTCAGTGCATCATGATCATAACTCGCGACCGCATCTGAAAAGGCGTCAATAATATTCACCAAGGATGCACTCACACTATCCATCGGGAAGTTAGAGCCAAACATCACACGGTATTTCCCAAAGCATTGTAGAGCATGAGAAATAAGCGGTAAGGCGCAATCGAAAATCTCTTGTTTGGATGCAAGGCGTTGTTCTTTATGAAACTGATGACCCAGCACCGGCATGAATAATCCAGACATTTTGGTATAAACATTTGGGCAACTTGCCAGTTCAGCTAAATCATCTTTCCAACGAAACAAGATATTGTCACGTGAAGTTTGGGTTAAGCCTGTATGTGAGCCGACAGGTCCAAAGGCACCGACAGGTGTCCCAAAATGGTCCAGCACGATAGATGTTTCAGGGAAAGCACGTGCTAAAGCGGTTAAATCACGAATTTGGTCTGAATAAACCCATGCATCAAAACTTAAATTCATTTGAGCAAGAGCTTCAAAACCTTTCATAAATTTTTTATTGGTATAGAGATGGGGCTCATTGGTCCATGCATGAACTTTTGGGTCTTCATGTACAGCTGCCATTTTTCGTATGCCACGAAAATGTGGGGAGGCTTGTTTATGCATTTTAAGAATTTTCTTAAAACTACTGTCACATGGGTCTGCAGTGCCGACTATGGCGCCAAGTTTAATTTTTTGAGCGTTAAAGTCTAAGGATTCAATGAACTTGGTTTCACCAACTACCCCTTTACCTTTATGGTCATGCCAGCTCGCTTCTACATGTACGATTTGATCGACCTGATAATGTCCTGCATCTTGCTTATAATTTTCAGGCAAATACGGTGTCGTCACATGTTTGGTCAATCCAACAGTGTCAATTAACTCTTGCGGCTTAACTAAGCGCATCATTTTGTCGAGCAAGTAGGGATGTTTACCCAATAATTTCACGGCAAGTGAAGCGGCATGTGGGGTATTGTATGGATCCCATTGATGTATATGTGAATCCACGATGGCAAAATCGAGCGTCTGCATTGCTATCCTTGTCCTTAAAACCATGTCCATTTCTTGCGTATTTCATTGTATTTTCGAATACGCGAGGCACTGAAAATAGCATGAATGATGAAAATACAACGTTATGACTAAATATTAAATCAAAGCTTTGTGAAAGAGAAGTTGTATAAAAAAAGCCCCGAAGGGCTTTTGATTAATGCTGATAATCGTGGTCGTGATCATGCTTATTTGCATGGAATTCTTCGTTATGACGGAAGCGAAGATAGTTTTCAAACTGTTCGCAATATTCATCATAATTATCTTCAAGCATCATTTGAAATTGTTGAAGAATATAAGACATCACTTGATCTTTGGCATCACGCATTTCTTTGCCATCTTTGAAGCCATTTGCAGCAACCCAAGTATTAAAGCGAGCAGTACCAAATAACATGGCAGCACTCACTTGACCGCGCATTTCTGCAGGTTTGACTTGAGAACCTTTTTCAACGCGACAAAATTCATTGGCTTGTTTAATAAATTCATCCGCACGTTCAAAGAAAGCTGCATTCAACGCTTCTTCTTCGGTTACATCAGTAGCTTCAATCTTTTGAACCATGAATGTGTCCTAGCATAAAAATCTAATGCAGTATTATAGGCAAAGCCTTGCAGAAACTAAACCTTTGACTTAATCTAAAAATAGCCTAAGTAGAATGGAATGCTCCATGCAAGATGCAATCGCAGTGCAAAGTCTGAAAAGTGATATTGCATTACTTCGACAAAATATTTGGCCGCCCTCAACCTTAGCCAATGTAGAAGGGCTGCCCATTTATTATGGTACACAATCTGAAGTAGCCGAATATTATGCACAGTGGACTGGCTTAATTGAACGTGCTCAGGACTTATTTCAGCCCTTTATGGAAGATGAAGTCCTCGATGCAGTCCATTTGCCGAGTCATTTGAATCTGCCGCTTTTTTATTTTCACGTGGATCGTATTCGAATCAACAAAACACGTGCGAAAGAATCTAAAACCTTTCGGGGTATTGCCAGCTTAGTTGAAAAATGTGGGCAATTTGAAGCAGATCAAATTCAAGCGATGCGACTATGGCTAGACAGCGATGATACGGCAGCTTTGGTCGCACACCGTGAATTTATTGACCTCAGAACCTATGTATTTCAACATGGACAAAGTGAATACACCCGTACCCGTTTTTATGTGAATGGCATTGTTCTCAGTGTCGAAAACGACTTTAAATTGGTGGATGCCCGTGATAAACCACGTAAAGCCCGTAGTGATAGCTATAGCGACCCTTTAGCCGATAACAATACGTGGAAAATCTTTGGGAAATATCGTTAATCAAATGTATTGACGATATCACTTAGAGCGTGGACTTAGTTCGCTGTACAAGGAAGCTTCGGGTAATTTAATCCACGCCCTAAAGTGAATATAGCCACTATGGCAAATGCGACAAAGATCATCACCGAATACAATAAGGTATTGGCATTAAAATGATCGACAATATAGCCGCCAAACAGTGAGCCACACGCAATCATGAGTTGGAAAATACCAATAAACAGTGGCATGCCTTTTTCAACAGCTTCAGGGGCATGTACAAACATCCAGATATTGGCCGTTGTAGGAAATGCCCCAAAAGCGAATCCCCATAATGCCGTTAAAAGATATGCACCGAATAAATGAACTGCAAAGTGTGGAAAGCTAAAAAATACTACGATAAAACTGAAGGCAACAAAAGCAAGGGTATAGCGGACATTGATGTTACTGCTATAACCCGCAAATAAATTACCAAAGAAACCGGCTATACCGTAGATCAATAATAATGAACTGATGGTGGTCGCATCAAAGCCTGCATGATTCTTAAAAAATGGGGCGAGATAGCTATAAGAAGAAAAATTAGCAAAACCAATTAATAAAATAATAATCAGGCCTTTACGTGCTTTATCATGTTGAATCAGTGCAGGTAAATCACTAAATCGAATAGCCGATGTCGGTGGAAGTTTTGGGAGAAATTTGATTTCTAAAACTAAAATGATGATGCCAATCGCTGCAATGATTTGAAACGCACTACGCCAACCTAACCAGTCACTCAGCCATGTACCTAATGGAACACCTAAAACCGTCGCTAAGGTAACTCCTGCCATGACGATCGCAGTGGCTTTGGCAATGGCGAGATGACTGGGTGCGACACGTCCACTCAAGGCTATGGCTGTTGCCCAAAATCCACCGATAGCAATACCCAATAGAAAACGGCTAAACAACAACAGCGCAAAGCTTTCTGCGAAGCCAGTTATAAAATTAGAAATGACCATAATCACGGTTAAGGCAATCAGTAAGATACGACGGTCAAGTTGCTTCACAGCAACAGAAAGCAGGGGCGCTGCGATCGCACCCATAATGCCAGGGAGGCTAATCACCCAACCTGCGGTACCTACACTAATATTTAAATCTTGAGCAATGGCATTTAACACGCCAATGGGTAAAAACTCACTGGTGACAAGGGCGAAAGCTGTAATGGCAACCGTGAGGATTGCAAACCAATTCCCTTGATTGGGAGAAGATTCATCAGGCTGCTGCGTCAACTGTTTATCTGGTTTTAAAGCTGTAGCATGCGGATTCATAGCGTTACACCTTAATTATTTAATTTAATAGTGACTGTTATAAAAATAAATTATTTGATTAAATTGTGAGCGCCAATTATTTTATTAGTGAACGTTATAAAATATAAATGTTAGCTTATGATGAATGATTCAAAGCAAGAAAATCAGCACGCTAATCCAGCCGATTCGGTCAAGAAGCGTGGACGACCTAAATGTTTTAATGAACAGCAAGCCTTGGAAAAGGCGATGATGTTGTTTTGGCAATTTGGCTATGAAGGAACGTCCATCAGTGATTTAACTCAAGCTTTGAATATCACCGCACCTAGTCTATATGGCACATTTGGCGACAAAACGGCGCTTTTTGAAAAATGTATTGAATACTATAGTGAACACGAAGTTCAGCCTGCAGAAAAAATTCTACAAGCAGGTCAAACGGCTAAAATTGCGATGGAGCTCTACCTGTACGACAGTATTCAGCATTTGGTGCAAACTAATAAACCTAAAGGTTGTATGGTGGTAGTGGCCACGATGAATTGTTCACAGCAAAATCAAACCATACAAGAACAGCTCAAACAACGACGTGCCTATACCAAAACAAAAATTATGGATCGGCTCGCTATAGGTGTGCACAATGCGGAAATTGAAAGTTTGGCTCATGCAGAGCAATTGACTGATTTTTATATGACCTTATTACAAGGAATGACCATACAAGCGCGTGATGGCATGGGCTTGATACAATTACAGCGCATGGTGAGTAATGCAATGAGATCATGGGAGTTATTAGCACAAGGTCAAATCAGTATGGATTATGAATTAAACCCCCAATAGCAGCGTAGCCTTAAGGCAATTTTCTTAGTTTTTTGAATGACTGTTATACAAAAACAATTTTTTGACGCTTATTTGCAGGGATGAATTTTAATGTCGCCCAATTCCATCACACTGATATAACCATCAACCGCAATTAAATTGTCACTTTGACTCGATAGAGTTAGACATTCTCCAGACTTGACGCTGGATAGTAGCTGACCTTGCTGCGGATTCAAGTTCATACTGTAAATACTCAGTGTGCCAGCATCGGTTTTGATTTGGTAAGACTCATCACCATAGTCCTCATTATTATTGCGCAGGACTTTAAAGGTTCGTCGTGTCTGATCAAAGTTTTGAGTTGGAGAAAGCGGCTTTTCTACTTGTAAGGATGCAGTGCGCCTTAATTCGGTGCTTTGCACAGGCTTATGTTGTTCACTACAAGCACTTAGTAATGGGAAAAGGATAAATATAAGTGAAAATGAAAATAGGGGATGAATTACAGGTATGTGACTATTCAACATAAAACCACCCTGAATCTAATTTTTCAGATAGCTTATTTTAAAAGTTTTTATCCAGAAAACAAAAATAATAGCTTCTCAAAATATTTCAATGTAACTGAGTCAAACTAAAGAAATGATGAATTGAAATTAACCGACTTTGAATCTGAATGTTCAACAAATGAATATCTATATGACAATGTGGGATGCAAATAAAAAGGGAGACTCATTGAATCTCCCTTTTTGATTTTACTTAATGAGTTTTCGACTCACAAGGAATTGTTCTGTCGCTTCTAATAGCTTATCAGCATAAACCTCTAGTTTTGCCGTCAACCAACCGAGAACAAACCAATCGCTAGCTTCCAGCTCTGTTTGCTGAATATACTGTGCAGAAGAGGAAAGGATTTGGTATTCCTGTGCCGCAACTTGTGCATCATTGAGTGCTTTACTGTATTTCTGCAAATTTTTTACATCGTAAATCGACGTCAAAATTGGGAAGCTAAATTTAAGCTCTTGTATTCGTTGAGAAAGCACGTCTAAGCTTTCAAAATTGTTAATGTCGGCATCATTTAAAGCCTCTTGGAGGGCTTTATATTGGTTTTGCAGGGTTGTTTGAGCATACCATTTAAAATCATGTTGCTGCGGCGCATCATCGAATTTCAAACTAAACATTAAAAGCTCAAGATAATGATGTACATTTTGAGTCGATTTAACCAAATTGCCTAACTTCTCTTTGGCATACAAAATATCTTTGGTTAAATTTTCTGAAGTCGTTGGGTTTTGTAAAAAGCCTCCCAAAGTATTTTGCATGTGCTCAAAATGATGTAATTGTTCAAACTGTTGCTTAAATGCACCCAATTGCAAAGCCCATTTTTCAACGATATCACTGTTCCAATCTTTAAACAGCGAAATGGTTAATTGTAGATGATGGAGTGCTTTCTGAGCTTGTGTAATGTGCTCAGCCTGAGCCACACCTGCAGAAATTGCGGCAATATTAGGCAGAAGGTGCTGCATTTCCTGTGCAATTAAAAGTCGTAAGTTTTTTGCGGCAGTGTCTTTTTTACTGAGTTGAAATTCTTTAGCCTCAACTGCTGGACTCACAGTTTGATTCAATGCCAGCAAGTTACCAATTTCCGCTTTACTGCGAACGTCTAACCACAAATGGTACTTTTTAACCCATTCAAAACTAAAGGCTAGAAGCGATTGAATAGAGCCACTTTTAAGTTCAAATTCAACTTCGTGAACCTCTGTTTCTGTGCTGTTGCTACGGATACAGCCGACATCTAAGCTAACTTCGATCTTGGCGTCTTCAAACTCTATGACGCGATAAGTTCTCAGAATATCTGTTTCAAACTGAAGTTGTAGAGAATCTTGCTGATCACCTAAAGTGGTTTTTAAAACCGATTGAACTTCAGCTTCATTGGCATAGACCGATAAATCTAGGGCAGGGGCTTGTTCATGCTCGCCCAAATCTAAGTTATGTTCAAACCGTTCAATGTGACTTTTACCTGCAGCTTTCAGGGTTTGAATCCAGCGCGTTCCTTCTAAACGTTGACGCAAAGCTGCATGCTGCTGTGCCATTTTTCGATCTGGGGTATCAAAATATTTAGCTTTAAGTTGAATTTGTTCCGATTTTTTTGGATCGAGTGCTTTTAATAATGCAGTTCGACGTGCTTCTGGAATCTGGAACTTTAATTCAACTTCAACCATGGTTTTCTGTCCTGATGTTACAACTTCATAATCTGGCATGAAGCGATCTCTAAATTTTTATAAAAATGAAAAACTAAATCGTACGTAAATTTTCTATGAGCTAAACGCGTTTCGATTGTAGCGAAAAACAGTTGAGAAGTAAGACTTGACTGATTTGAAAGCGCTGATTTTGGCCAAAGAAAAGTTTTAAAAATGGATATTCCATCAATTGTATAATTCACAATAGTTCAATTTTCATTGGAACAAAATAAAATTTTACGCCTTTAAAGTGGGCGAGTTTTGAGCTATGTTGATTAAAATAAGTTCAGGATGAGCACAAAATGAATTCACAAGTACAACCCGAGTTTAATCGAGATTTAAAGCCCGAATTTCAGTTGCCTATTCGTGACTACTCGCAATTTTATCGATTTTATTTGACTGAACATCGAAATATCATGAGCCGACGTTTACATGCCACAGGCAGCAGTATAGGACTCTATTTCTTTGCAAAAGCAATTTTAAAAAGACAACCGAAGTATTTTGCTTATGGCCTGGTTTCAGGCTATGCCTGTGCATGGGTCGGACATTTTTTCTTTGAAAAAAATAAGCCAGCTAGTTTCAAGCAACCTTTGTACAGCTTTATTTCCGATTGGCGCATGCTGTCTGATATTGTGAAGGGGAACTTAAGCTTAAAACACCGTAATTTAGATAAGATTGATAGTTAATTGTTTATTAATCAAACGCTTAATTTTTATGGATATGGGTGTGATTTTTTTGAGTAAATGACTTGCAAAATTAGAGTGATTAGTCTAATAATGTTCATATTGTTTATTTAATTCTTATCTAAAACATGAATAGTCGATAAACCCCAGTTTTCCGAGCCTAGAGTGACCTTCTCTAGGCTTTTTTTATGGCCTTAGAAAAGTCTATTGTTTGAAAGATATAACAATAAAAATTTTCATAAAATAGGCTAGACTTTTTGATGCTCTGAACGCTCCCCAAAACGCTTCTTACCAAGCACCAAAAAGTCTAATAGGTTACACATTTTTATTTTTATAAAAGTGTTGTGTTTTTATGCGCTGCGTTTTGAGTTCTTCTGGTGCACTATTAAATAATTTGTATCAGTTTTGTTCTATACCTGAAAATAGGTATTTTTTGCCATTTTCTACAGAAAATTTAATTAAACATTTATATAAGTAGTCCTGTGAAAAGGAATATAACTTTCTCAGCAGCAAAGCATTAAAATTTTATATCCCAAGCAACATTTCACAGACCTAATCGTTATAATATTCAAAAGTTTTAAGTTGTGATTGAACTATGCGTGGTTTATACCTCATTACCAATGATGATCCTATCGAATTGCTTTTAGCCAAGCTTGAAGGCGCGATGGCAACTTATGAAGTTGCTGTTTTGCAATATCGTCGTAAAAAAGTGGCAAAGGAAGATCAGGCTTATGAAATTGAATACATGAAAAATATGTGTAATCAGTACAAAGTGCCTTTTGTCATTAATGATGATCTCGAAACTGCAGTTCAATATGGTGTGGGTGTCCATTTAGGGCAAGATGACGGTTCAATTGCTGAAGCTGTAGCACGCTTACCTAAAAATGTTTTGATCGGTCGAAGCTGCAATAACTCTTTAGAACTGGCTGAGCAGGCAATTGCAGACGGTGCAAACTATGTGGCTTTTGGTGCCATTTTTGCAACTGAAACTAAGCCTGAAGCAGGCAATATTGGCTTAGAAACGCTAAAACAAGCCAAAGCGAAACTAAATGTACCTATTTGTGCAATTGGTGGTTTAACTGTAGAAAATTCAGCAGAAGTCATTGAAGCAGGTGCTGATCTTTGTGCTGTGATTAGTGATGTATTAGGTCGTTCAATGTCTGCTGTTAGCAGTCGTGTTTATGAATGGTCTGAGCTTTTTGCTGAACAAGCTTAATTTTATTTTTTAGATTGAATAAGTAGAGAATTTTTATGAGCTTATCTGCTAAGCAAGAACAATTATTTAAACAAGCCAGCAAGCATATTCCTGGCGGTGTAAACTCTCCTGTACGCGCATTTAATGGTGTAGGCGGTACACCGGTATTTATCGAAAAAGCGCAAGGTGCATATCTCTATGACGTAGACGGAAAACGCTATGTCGACTATGTCGGCTCTTGGGGCCCAATGATTTTAGGTCATGCGCAGCCCGACATTATCAAAGCAGTTCAAGACGCGGCTGTTGATGGTTTGAGTTTTGGTGCGCCAACCGTTCATGAAACAACTTTGGCGGATATTATTTGCGAAATTATGCCGTCTATTGAATTGGTTCGTATGACCAACTCAGGGACTGAAGCAACGATGACCGCCATCCGTCTTGCTCGTGGCTACACCGGCCGTGACAAGATTGTAAAATTCGAAGGCTGCTACCATGGCCATTCAGATTCGCTTTTAGTGAAAGCGGGTTCTGGCCTACTTACTAAAGGTGAGGGTGAAGCGACTTCTGCAGGTGTTCCAGCTGATTTCGCCAAACACACTTTAACACTGCCGTATAACGATATTGCGATGCTTAAAGAATGCTTTGCAAAATTCGGTTCAGAAATTGCAGGTGTAATTGTCGAGCCAGTTGCAGGCAACATGAACTTGGTGAAACCTATTGAGGGTTTCTTGCAAGCAATTCGTGATGTCTGTGACGAGCATGGTTCTGTTTTCATCATTGATGAAGTGATGACAGGTTTCCGTGTCGGTCTTGGCGGTGCGCAAGCGCATTATGGCGTAAAGCCTGACTTGACTACTTTAGGCAAGATCATTGGTGCAGGCCTGCCAGTTGGTGCATTTGGCGGTAAACGCGAAGTGATGGAATGTATCGCGCCACTGGGTAAGGTGTATCAAGCGGGTACATTGTCTGGTAACCCATTGGCTATGCGTGCCGGTATTGAGATGTTTAAACATTTGCGTCAGCCGGGCTTCTATGAAACTTTGACTGAAAAATTATCAGGTTTACTTGCAGGCTTACAGGCTGCTGCAGATGAAGCAGGCATCCCGTTCTTTACCCAGCAAGTGGGCGGTATGTTTGGTATTTACTTTACAGATCAAACTGAAATTACTGGTTTTGATTCAATTTTGAAATGTGATGTAGATGCTTTCCGTACCTTCTTCCACGGCATGTTACAGCGCGGTGTAAACTTAGCGCCTTCAGCATTTGAAGCCGGTTTCTTCTCAAGCGCGCATAGCGATGAAGATATTGCATTTACCATTGAAATGGCGAAAGAAGTTTTTGCCGAAATGAAGTAATTTTCATTTAAATCGGTAAATTCTGCTTTAGAATAAAGCCCGCAGCCTGCTGTGGGCTTTATTGTTGTTTTAAATTCGGCTTTTTAAGAAAAGGATTTTTAAATGAAAACCAAGCATTATTTAACTTTGGCAGATGCAGAATTTTTACTAAACACAGCACATGCTTATGCAGTTGAACAAGGTTTTAATGTCAGCATTGCGGTAATGGATGATACAGGCAATTTATTGGCGATGAAACGAATGGATGGTGCAGCGCCAATGACAGCAAATCTATGCTTAGAAAAAGCCAAATGTTCAGCCATCAGTAAGCGCCCATCTAAATTGTTTGAAGATTTGATAAAAGGTGGGCAGATGGGTTTCTTAACCATGCAGACGTTTAATGGCATGCTGGAAGGTGGTGAGCCGATTTTGTATGAAGGGCAATTGGTGGGTGCAATGGGCGTGTCTGGGGTAAAGTCATTTCAAGATGCAGAAATTGCACAAGTGGCGATTGAGAAGTTTTTCGCGCAGCAAAACTAAGCATGATCTTGAGTGAAATAGATAATTCAGCCCAATCGATATGTTGGGCTTTTTTTTATTTTGATTTAAATGTCTAGTAACTTCGCCCATAGCATTAAATCGAAATTTTCTAAGATTGAGCCGAAGCATTCAGCATGAAATTGATAAATGCTTTGAGTTTAGAAGACTGATAGTTAGACTTTGGATAGAGTAAATAAAAAGGCCGAGTTGTTTGGCTATAAGATTTGAGAACTTCCACCAACGCGCCGCTTTGTAATTCTTGCTCCACTGAAAAGCGGTAGACCTGCATCAGTCCCGCACCTGATTTAGCTAAGATTAAGGTCGAGAGATAATCATCTTTACAGGTAATTTTTCCTTGCACATCAACCATAATTTTTTTGCCTGCATCCATGAGTGACCACGGTCCAGACTTACCTGAACTCGGCAATTCAAACAAAATACATTCGTGATGCTGTAAGTCTTCGATGTTTATAGGTGCAGGGTGCCTTTTCAAATATTCAGGTGTAGCAACAATGCATAATGCAGCATCTTCAAGTTTTCGTGCAATTAAGCCAGAGTCGGTTAACTCATTACCGCGAATCGCAATATCATAATCATCAGTTACTAAATTTACATTATGGTTGCTGACATGAATCTCGAGCTTGATGTGTGGAAACAGCTCGGCAAATTTAGCCATTTTAGGCAGCAGTCGATAATGTGCATAAGCTGTAGGTACGCTAATTTTCAGTAAGCCGATGGGGTGTTCCTGTTCACCGCTGATTTGCATTTCACCTTCGAGTAGGCTATTCAGGGCTTGTTTGCAAAAATAATAATAATGCTGCCCAGCATCGGTAATTTTAAGTTGGCGTGTAGTGCGGACAAATAGCTTTACCCCAAATTTTGCTTCTATGCGTGATATCGCTCTACTGACTGCGGCAGGAGAAATGCCTGCTGCAATTGCTGCAGCAGAGAAACTTTTCTTTTCCACGGTTAAACAGAATAATTCAAGACTGCCGATTTGCAGATCATCATAGTGACGCAACATAATATTTCTGCTTATTAATTACATGATGTAATAAGTAAATTAAATTTGAAGATCTTTTTCAAGAATTTATTTTCGATAAAGTGGGTTTAACAGCTGATTCAGCACTGGCTGAGAGCAATTATTTATACAACTCCACAACGAATATAGGAGATACACATGGCGATTCTCAACTACGAAACAGGCCCGATTCAGGCAGAAGCAGCGTTTACTTCAGACTTCCCGGTTGCAAGTGAAATCAAGATGCATGATTTAGTGAATATGCAGGAAATTGAACGTCGCAGCATGGATGTGCGTCCGGGCATGCGCCACAAATATATGCCACTTGGTTTTGACCGTTTTAGTGGTGCGCTTTGGACTGGTGGACGCTACTTATTTGATACTTGGGAAAATGTAAAAGATTATGAGCGTTTCACCAGCGAAGAATTGGAGTTTGAGCCGAATGTAAAGTTTTGGAGCCGCCCATTTTTCTTGAATGTGCAGCGATATATTTGGCGTGTTGCTGGTGCGCATGATTTTAAATCCTTAGCAACATCGCATCATGTTGTGCGTTTTGAACGGTTTTCTACACAGCATGATCAGTTAGATCAGCTGCTAAAAGAGGTTTGGCCGACTTTGCGAGAGCAAGCGCAGGCGCTAGGTTTGTCCAGTGCTTGGCTGATGTTTAATCAAGATGAAAAGCAAGTCAGTATTGTGACTGTGGCTGCCAAAGTGGATACAGGTAATGCGGCTGAAGATAGCATCAAGGCTTTGGCTAAACTTGAAAGCATGAGCTCTTTGAGTGAATTGTTACCTTCTGAATTAAAGTTAACTCCACTATTTGATCGAACCAATCCAATACTCGCACAGTGGCTGCCTCTGTCTCGTGTTGCAGGCGGTGAACCTTCGGTACATCCGATGTCACCACCTTTGGCGGCACCTACCGTCGAACCACAAAAATAAATACGATAAGCTGACAGGGGGCGTGCTCTTGTCAGCATTCATATTGTAGTAAAACAGTCTAGAAAATGTGGTCGTTTGAAGTATCAGGGCTTATTGGAGTGCTAGCAGTGTGTTTTATAATGATCAGTTCTAGTTTGATATACTATGTAATATACAGATTTAGGAAATATATTAAAAAAATGTAATTCTTAATGCGATGTATACTAGGGAGGAGCAGCTATACATATATTTTACAATGATGAGTATTGATGTATCTCGAATATTGTTTGTGAATGAAAAGAATATTAAAGAAATTATCGTAAAATAAAAAAATGATATTTGAAAATTTTTTATGTTCTTTTAAAAAGAATGGACGTTATACAAATTAAAATAAAAGGACAGCTATGGACTCAAAGGAATTAGTATATTTACTCAAAATAGGAATAATCAACGAAAACCTTGAAATCTATAAAGGATTGTTTTCAGATACCTTGCCATCAGAAATAAAAGATCCTTATTTTATTGATGCAATAAGTTTTTTTAATACTTTAACAGACGAACATAAGAGAATTTTTTTCTCAATCTTACGACAAGTAATGATTGATTCAATTAGTAATGTATTAGGTGTTATTGATGACAGCTCAAGTTTAGAAGAGCACTATGGTGATTTTTCTTTGCTGTATGAGGGTAAATCACTTGAATATTTACAAGATTATTTTTTATCCGAATTTGAATAAAACCAAAACTTAGGTTTATCTAATAAACTTAATAGAATTAAAAAAATCTATAAGTTTAAAGTTGACCAAAAAGTAAATTATCAGTAGCCGAAAGTCACTTTCAGATATGATTCTGCGTTAGCATATCAATTGTTCCAACTTGAGTTATGTACCGAGTCTGTATGCTTTATCCCATGCCCAAGAAAATCCAAATTTCACCATCTCAAGCAAAATGGCAGCTGTCATCAATACAGTCAGTATTGGTACTGGTTGGCTTACAAAATTTACGCATGCAGCAGGGTATACAAGATACGCAGTTGATGGAAAATTTGATCCAACTGACCAATAAAGCCAAAGCTTTAGAGATTCCTATTGTCGATTTATATGGTGATGATTTACTTCAAGGCATGCAGCAGCTCGGTGAATATGCAACAACACACCCGCAGCTCATCTTTGCAGGGCAAATCACACCTATGCTGAAACAGATCTTGCCGCATCTATATAGCGTAACAGAGCAAATCTGCATCGTTGATGACGCAATTGTGCTGAGTAATCAGGAACAGCATATTCAGTGGGTGGACTCCTTGTCAGGTGAAGGTATTCATCATATGAGTAGTTATAATTTGATGCGGCTTTGGAATCTGTCAGCACCAACGGAATTCGTTTTGTCAACCAAAGGTATTTTATTGGCTATTGCAGAGCAGCTAGATATGGATGCATTGGAAATAGATCCCTTAATCGATTTACGTAGTTATGGACTCGATTCCGTTGCCATGGTCAGCTTAATTGGGTTGTGGCGTGCCAATGGTGCAAACATCCGTTATGAAGACTTTTTAGATGATGCAAGTCTAGAAGCATTGCTAGAAAAATTGCTCAGTACAGACTAAACAAAGCCAATTGGAATTATTTTTGTTCTAAATCGGAAAATACGTCGGGAAATATGCCTTTGTGCATTGTAATTGTTGGCTAAGCTTTTTATTATTGCCGCCTTGTTTTTCGAGATCAGAACTGGATTGAACTTTGAGTAATTTTCTAACCGAACACCTGATACATCGTGACACTGACTTTATGGTGATCCATAAACCAGCAGGTTTACTCACAGTTCCGGGAAAAACAGTAGATTTACAAGACTGTGTTATCAATCGATTATTACAAATTGAGCCGAATACTTTGCTCATCCATCGTTTGGATCGTGATACCTCAGGTATTTTGGTTTTTGCATTAACCCGTCAAGGGCAAAATCGAATTTCACGCCAGTTCCAAGAACGTCAAACTTCAAAAACATATCAGGCATTGGTTGCGGGTACGCTCGAAGGTGAAGGTACTGTTGATGTACCCGTCGTGTATGACCCAGTACATCCGCCACTGCATATTGCCGATCCTGCACATAATAAGCCTGCACTTACGCATTGGAAAGCCACTGAACATTTTGAGATTCAGGGTCAAGCCGTAACACGTGTAGTGTTAACTCCTATTACCGGTCGATCACATCAGCTTCGTGTTCATATGCAATATTTAGGTCATCCTATTGTAGGTGATACTTTATATGCAACACTTGAACAACAACAGCTGATGCCGCGCTTATGTTTACATGCTGAGCGTTTGAGTTTTAACCATCCTGAAACAGAGCAAACAGTGGAATTTCACTGTCCTGTACCATTTTAGGAAAATCATTTAAATCCCTAAGAATTCTGCTCACTATTTAGTGGGCTTTATGTCAAAATATATTGCTTTATGGTCTAGATTTTTGCTCAAATAACATTCACAGTTTGAGCATAATATTTTCAGACCGAACTTGAGAAAAAGGTGGAAAAATTGCAGCAGTTTGCTATTGGTCAACGTTGGTTATCAGATACAGAAACGGAACTGGGTTTAGGTGTTCTTATTGATGTTGATGAGCGATCGGTCAGCATTTTATTCCCGAAAAGTGATGAAACTCGTGTCTATGCCCGTCACAATGCACCTTTATCTCGTATTGTTTTCAATGTAAATGACGAAGTCCAAGACCAAGAAGGTCAAATTTGGATTGTCGAATCGCTTGAAGACCGTGGTGGCGTGGTTCGTTATAACGCGGTACGTAAACTTGCCGATGGTACTGAAGAGCGTAAAGCACTGAATGAAACACGTATTGGTGCAAGTATTCAGTTAGCAAAACCATTAGATCGTTTACTCGCAAGCCAAGTGGATTATAAAGAATGGTATGACCTGCGTATCGAAGCACTGCTTCTTCAAGCCAATATGAAGTCTAGCCCTCTACGTGGCTTGGTAGGTTCACGTGTGGGTCTCATTCCACACCAACTGTATATTGCGCATGAAGTGGGTAAACGTTTTGCTCCGCGTGTATTACTTGCTGACGAAGTCGGTTTGGGCAAAACCATCGAAGCAGGTCTGATCATTCATCAGCAACTCAAAACGGGTCGTTCAGAACGTATCTTGGTCTTAGTACCTGATTCATTGCAATATCAATGGATGATTGAAATGCGTCGTCGTTTCAATCTTGAGTTCTCATTATTTGATCTAACACGTACAGCATCGATTAAAGAACACGATCCAGATCTCAACCCATTCTTAACAGAACAATGCATCATTGCCAGTGTCGATTTGATGATCGACCATGATGACTTGCGTGAACAAGCGCTTGAAGCTGGTTTTGATTTGCTTGTAGTCGATGAAGCCCATCATTTAATGTGGTCAGAAGAAGAAGGCGGCAATGACCGTTATGACCTTGTTGAAGAACTTGCTGAAAAAACGCCGGGTGTCTTGTTATTAACCGCAACGCCTGAACAATTAGGTGTGGAAAGTCACTTTGCACGTTTGCGTCTGCTCGATCCACAACGTTTTAGTTCGCTTGATCGTTTCTTGGATGAAGAAGAGCAGTATCACCAAACAGCTAAAATTGCTGAAGTACTCATGTCTGATCTACCACTCGAAGAAGGGCATTTGGCAGCGATTGAAAGTCTATTAGGTCATCGAATTACTGACGAGCCAGAACAACGCTTCCGTGCCATTCACGAATTATTAGACCGTCATGGTACTGGTCGTATTTTATTCCGTAATACTCGTGAAGCGATTCAAGGCTTCCCGGGGCGTGACTGTCAGCCTGCGCCATTACCTGCACCAGAAAACTGGTCTAAAGATGGCAAGCTACGTGAACAAATGTGGCCTGAAGAAGCGCAGCTTGATGGCTCGTGGATGGAAACAGACCCACGTGTGATGTGGTTGATGGAACGTCTGCGTACAGACCTGAAACACAAAAAAGTGTTATTGATTGCACGTAGTGGTCCAGTGGTTGAGTCTTTAGAAAATGTACTTCGTTTGCATGCGGGTATTCGTACAGCGATGTTCCATGAAGGCATGAGCTTATTAGAGCGTGACCAAGCAGCAGCTTATTTTGCTGAAGAGTCATACGGTGCGCAAATTTTACTATGTTCAGAAATTGGTTCTGAAGGTCGTAACTTCCAGTTTGCATCGGACTTAGTTTTGTTTGACTTGCCTGCAAACCCAGATGTACTTGAACAACGTATTGGTCGTTTAGACCGTATTGGTCAAGAAAATCGTATTCAAATTCATGTGCCTTATCTGGTTGGTACTGCTCAAGAGCGTATGTTCCGTTGGTATAACGAAGCATTAAATATTTTCTGTAATATCTCGCCGACTGCGCAAACCTTACAAGAAAACTTTATCGTCAATCTGAAAGATTGTTTGTTGGCAGATAAAGGCCAAGAGTTTGAAGATCTGCTCGAAGCCGTAAGTGTGCAACGTGAAGCGCTTGAAGCTGAACTTCAAGAAGGTCGTGACCGTTTACTTGAGTACAACTCTTGCCGTCCAATCGTGGCACAAGAAATTGTGACTGCACTTGAAGACTACGACGACAATACTACGTTACCAATGTTCATGAAGCGCTTTATGGCGTCTACAAACATTGATTTTGATGAGCAAAGTAATGGTACCGTGATCATCAAGCCAACGGATCAAATGCAAGTTCAAGGTCTGACTTTGGACGAAGAAGGTATGACGGCGACGTTCTATCGTGACCAAGCACAGATCCGTGAAGATGCTCAATATTTAACACTTGAGCATCCATTCACTGAAAGTGTGATGGAAATGATTAATACGCAAGGCTTTGGTAGTACTAACGTTGCTGTATTGAAATCGGCCGCTTTACCGCAAGGTTCTGTGTTAATGGAAGTGTGGTTTAAAGTCGATGTGGTTGCACCGAAAGCATTGAATTTGCCGTCAAGTTTGCCACAACAGTTGGTTCGTGTATTACTGAGCGAAAAAGGTCAGGATTTATCGCAAAAAATTGCACCTGAAATTTTACGTCCTTATTTACATCATCTTGATGGCAACAGTTGCCGCCAAGTGGTTAAGGCGCGTCGTGATGTCATTGAACAGCGTTATACGCAAGCGCTTGAAATTGCTCGTGGTGCATTACCGGGCTTTAAACAACAAGCCAAAGAAATCTACGGTAGCAAATGGCAATATGAAATTGACCGTTTAACTTATTTGAAGCAGTTCAACCCAAGTATTCGTGAAGACGAAATTGCACGTTTACAAAAACTGCAAAAAGAAGGTTTAACACTGCTTGATGGTCTAGCGGTTACACCAGAAGCGATTCAAATTATGGTAGTGGTTAAGCCATAAGTTAAGAATCTTAAAAAAGCACCTTAGGGTGCTTTTTTTTATGGCTAAAATTATAACTGTAAAATTAATCACGACAGATTTACGCTAAATCAAAGTTTTGTATTGTTTATTTTTAATCTAAATTGTCGACATCGGCATAAAAAAAGTAACTATTCTTCAGCAATTCTACAGCTTGATCAAAATTTTCATGTTCATCCAACATATAAAATATGCCATCAAGCTTTGTATAGTCAGGATGATTTTTTGCTAACTGAATTTGGATCGTACTTCGTTCTGCTTGGCTGTGTGTTACATAATGAACACTAAGTAAATCAAAGTCGATGTCATTACATAGCGGCTGTTTTAAGGCAATGGCACCACAATAATCATGTATTTCAGGTAATAAGCGTAGAACTAAATCAGCCTCTTTGCTTTCCGCCACGATGAGCTCTGGGTCTGCAGTCTTACACAAGGCGAGTATTTCTCTTAACAGCGTTGTGTCATCCAGTATATGGTCTAACACCATGACTTTTTGCGGTTGGGTTAAATTAAAGTCATTTATTAAAATCATAAAACCTCCTGAAAATAGAATGGTTATGCTTTATTTATCTGCGCTATTTATATGAAGTTGTGCTACGTATTGAGTCTAAATATTTACTAAAAATGGTTTTGAATAATGTTTTCAATCTTTGAACGATCTAAAGTTAATCATGGTGTAGAAACACACTTTGTTCTGATTCGAAGTTCAGTTAAATACTGAAATTGTAAAATGGGGCGCTTTGCTTCATGCTCATTGCTAGACCCAATATACATGCTTTGATTAGTAAAATAATCGGCATCGCGACATAAACTGTCGTTATTGATATCGATTGAATCCTGAAAGTGAAATGATTAAATGTATTCGGACATATAGCGATAGCATCATAATCAAATGATTGTTCACGAACTGTCTTAATGTCGTGTTTTGATGCTTAAGTTAAGTAAAGTTTTGGCTTGGTTAAATTTATACGTCGATGCTAGCGAGTTGAGGGCAGTTCCGTTAAAATGCTTCAAATTTCAGCAGTTCGTTAGAAGAAAATAAAAATATGAAATCCTTAATTACCTTAGGTAGTAAAACGTCACACGGTGGTGTGGTTTCAGAATGTGAACCTTCATTTGTGATTAATGGTATTGCAGTACATTTAAATGGCATGAAACATTATTGCCCGAAATGTAATTCGACTGTGGCTGCGATCGCGGCAGATCAAAGTACAACGGTAAAGGGGCGAGGTGTTGTGGTTGCTGGAGATAAAACCACTTGTGGCGCAACATTTTTACCGAATCAATCAATGGTCGGTTCACAAAAATAATCTGCAAACTGACTTTGAGGTCATCTAGATAAACTCATTGAGTCCTGTTTAAATCGTATTGATCTCTTTATGATGTGGCATCATCAGTTGATTGGATGAGTTCTAGATGAAAAGCGCGATCCATTTTACCCATGCCAATGGTATTCCTGCTGCAAGTTATCGAAAGTTTTTATCCTACTTTACACCGCAATTTGATGTGAAGGCGATTCCGCTGATTGGTATGGATGAGCGCTATCCGATCACCAAAGATTGGCGATATTTGGTCGATCAAGTCATAGCAGATATCGAGCACCAATTCCCAAAACAAAAAGTGATTGGGCTTGGGCATTCTTTTGGCTCTTTAGTCACCCTTATGGCGGCTTATAAACGTCCAGATTTGTTTTCACAACTGATTATTATGGATCCACCTTTCGTAATCGGTCCTAAGTCTGCCATTTTTGAAGGTATGCAAAAATTAAAGCTCAAAGCTGTCGATAAAATTACCCCTGCAGCAATTACGCTGAAGCGCAATGATCATTGGTCAAATTTGGATGAAGCCTATACGGCACTACGGAATAATCGTTTATTTAAAAGTTTTGATCCGCAATGTTTTGAGGATTATTTTGCACAAGGTGTTCGCACTGATGAAAAACGCGGTGGCGTGACCCTCAGCATTCCAAAAGCCGTGGAAGCGCAAATTTTCCGTACAGTACCTGCATGGTGGTGGCGTACTCCACGAAAAGCCCCTCAAATGCCTGTACACCTTATCACCGCAGATAACAGCCATTTTTATAAACAAGGTTTGCCTGACGGAATGAAGAAAACCTATGGTATAGATTATAGTGTAGTTGAAGGTGGGCACATGTTTCCACTTGAGCAGCCGAAACAGACAGCGCTACACGTCATGCAGTACTTACAGCATTAGAAAAATAAATTTTGCTCATAAAAAAGGAGACCTGAACGTCTCCTTTTTTTGACCGTTAACTTTTAGCGAATCTGTGCTTCGTCTAAATGGCGAGCGCCTTCCAGGATCATACGAATCATAATCATGGTTTGTTCGGCAACTTCTTTGCGTTGTTCTGTCGGTAGATCAATGACTTTTGCACCCATGTTAAACACCAATTGGGTAATACCACGTGCCACGATGTCAGGATGAGCCAATTTACTTTGATTTAAACGTTCAAGCACGATTAAATCTTCTCTTAATTCTTGTTGGAAATAGTTAAGTTGACGCTCAACTGCATTTTTATAGGAATGCGAACCAGTATAGCCTTCACGAAGTAAAAGGCTTAAGTTGCCTTCATCGGCATCTAGCTGCTGAATAAATACTTCAACTGAACTACGAATAATACTGCTTTGGCGTGATGCCTGAAGGCGTGCTTCATGCAAAATTTGACGTAACACACCACCAGCTCGATCAATCAACTCAATGGCTAATTCATCAATATCTTTGAAGTGACGATAAAAACTATTTGGAGCAATGCCAGCTTCACGTGCAACTTCACGCAAACTCAGTGATGAAATACTTTTTTGTGGACCAATTAAATTAAGCGCTGCCTGAAACAGTTCTTCCTTGGTAATTGTTGCTTTACGACCTACAGTGCGAACTGCAAGTGGAGTTTCAGCTTCAGAATGTAATTCTTCCTGGTACATGTTAACCATATTCGTCTGTGCAGACTGAGTCATATTTTTTAATAGATTAAAAACATTAACATATTATAGCGTCTGCTAATAGCTTTTGTGAAAATGTCGATTAAATGCACAAGCGTATATACAAATATATATACATGTGTATAATAATTAAAAACCTCCCATGAGTTGTATTTGATTATGCATGTACTCGAAAAAGCAAAAAAGCCTTTAAACGCACTCAAAGACAGTGTTATAGACGTCAATGCGGTGAATTTCTGGTTGCAGAAATTTAATCCGTTATGGTCTGGTAATCAGGCACTCGGCAAAATTGTACAAAAAGAAAATGCAGCAAATGAGATGGTCAGCCTAACTATACAGGTGAACCGTTTGTTTAAAATGGGTGAAGCTGGTCAGCATCATCCTGTTTTTGCTCGTGTAAATGGGATCCGTTACGAACGTACTTATAGTTTGACTCAGTTAGATGATCAACACGTATTACTTAGCGTAAAAAAAGTGAATACGGGTATTGTGAGTACTTGGCTCGTAGAACAAGCGCAAGTGGGTGACATCTTAGAATTTGGTCAGCCTTTTGGTGATATGACTTTGGTGTCAAATTCTGCGCCGTTGCTACTATTGGCTGCGGGTAGTGGTATTACGCCAATGTTAAGTTTGTTGAAAGCGATGAGCAAAACTAAGCAAATTGCGGAGCAACCAATTCAGTTAATGTACTGGGTTAAGTATCACGATGATGCCGCATTCAAATTACGCTTCGAAGCTTTGGCAAATGAATATCCAAACTTTAAATTTCAAATTTTCTTTACCCAAGAAGAAGTTGCTGATCCACGATTAAATGCCGCTCACGCTGCTCAAATTGACGACATTGAGCACAGTACTGTGTTTGCATGTGGTCCATCGGGTTTCGTCACTCAGGCCGAAGCGTTATTTGATCATGCACAATGCTTTATGAGTGAAGCATTTAGCATGAGTCCAATTGCAACGGATGACATTGGCTTTGTGAATGTCACGCTTACGCAATCCAATAAAACCGTCAGTATTCCAAAAGGCCAATCAATTTTAGCCAGTCTTGAACAGCAAAATATCAAACCAAATCACGGTTGCCGTATGGGCATTTGTAATAAATGTGCCTGCAACAAAGTTGAAGGTTCGACTAAAAATATGGTCAATGGTAGCCAAAATAAAGAACCGGGTAATTTACTCAAAATTTGTGTGAACTCAGCACAGTCAGATCTCGTTATTGATTTATAAGGTAGAAAAAATATGAACATGCCTGTAAAAATTGAATATTTTAAAAATCCTAAAAACCGTGAGTTAACCCAATCGCAATTAGATGAACTTGCGCGTGAGCTTGACGCGATTAAGCAAGAAGTTTTAGATGACTTAGGTGAAAAGGATGCGAAATACATTCGCCGTGTGTATTCGACCATTCGATATTCATCTATGGCGGGTCGTGCATTATTGTTTGCAGGTTGGTTTCCGCCAGCATGGATTTTAGGCACAGGTCTTTTAGGTTTTGCCAAAATCATGGAAAACATGGAATTAGGTCATAATGTCATGCATGGTCAATATGACTGGATGAATGATCCTAAATTCAATGGTCAGACTTATGAATGGGATATCGTGGGTACTGCAGATAACTGGCGCCAAACTCACAATTTTAAACATCATACCTATACCAACATTAAAGGTATGGATGATGATATTGGTTATGGTCTCGTTCGTTTATTCCCAGAACAGCGTTGGAAGCCGGGCTATTTATTACAACCGATTTATAGCATTCCATTTTGCTTATTGTTCCAATGGGGTGTTGCCATTCAAAACCTTGAATTGGGTAAATACTTCAAAGGCCGTAAAACAAAACAGCAAACCAAAGAAGAATGGAAACCAATGCAAGCCAAAATAGGCAAGCAATTATTTAAAGACTATGTGTTCTTCCCGCTTATTGCAGGGCCTGCAGCATTACCTGTGCTTACAGGGAACCTCGTTGCGAATGGTCTTCGTAATATTTGGACATTTAGTATTATTTTCTGTGGTCACTTTACCAAAGATGTTGAAGTTTTCCCGAAAAAAGTACTTGAAAATGAAAGTCGTGGACATTGGTACATGCGTCAAATTCGTGGTTCTTCAAATCTTACCGGTTCAGAAGCATTTCATATTTTGACAGGGCATTTAAGCCATCAGATCGAACACCATTTATACCCAGATGTTCCTGCGCGTCGTTATCGTAAAATGGCGCCAAAAGTACAGGCCGTATGTGAAAAATATGGTTTGAACTATAACAACGCAAGCTTAGTGAAACAGTACGGCAGTGTACTAAAACGTATTGTGAAATATGCGTTTCCATTTAAAAAGTAATAAAAGCTGCACTTGAGTGACTGGATTAAAAAAGCCATGCATTTGCATGGCTTTTTTATATTAACTTTGGGGAAAATATTTATTTCAATTTTTGATATGTAATTTGAGGATCTTAATCAAATTCATATAATTTCCTTTTTTAGCCATACGAATGACCAATTCAATTTCTTCTTTCGTCCACATCTGGCGAGTGGCTGAGAAAGCAAATTGAGCAAGGAGTACAAATGGATTTTCGCCAAATTTAATATGGAGGCCTTTGACATATTTCGGTGGATTGAATTGATTCATATTCTTTTCCCGCTTTTAATATTTGACCGCATTATTTCTAATTAATGAGAAAAATAGCACACTATAAAGTCAAAATAAAAGCAGAATTTTCAAAATTTAATCATATATTAGAGCGACTTAAATTTAAGTTTGTGATTGTTAACTTTGATTAATAAACCAAACTAAATCACTCGACTTTAGTCGAGTTCCGGTAGGCGCTTATCCTGTCCATTCATGAAATGGTGGGTGGCCAATTCGAACATAGCGAGGTCTTCATCGCTATTTCCATAGGCATAAACATACTCGTAGTCTTGAAGGTTAAATTGCTCCAAAACGCGAATTTTCTTTTGCTCACCACTACAGTCTAAGGTTTCATATAAACCAGTCAGTTTTTGGTTATTGGTTGCAGTTTCAGTACAGATCAGTTTGACCCCGAGCTTTTTGGCCACAGGTTTAAGATATAAATCGACGGATGCAGAAACCAATACGACTTCATGACCGCGTTTTTGGTGTTGCTGTAATTGTTCATACAGTGAAGGATTGAGTTCTGCCATCAAATGTTCAGCATATTGCGCTGCTTGATTTAAAATGTGCTCATGATTGGCTTGGCTAAACATTGCGGCATATAGGCGAGGACGCATTGCATGTGCAGGATATAGCTTGAGATAATAGCCTTGAATCCAAGGGAGAATTTTAATCCCTTGGCGCACGATATGCCTTTTAGGCAGGGAATAGAAGATGAACCCTGTAAAACTGTCTTTATTACACAGGGTTCCGTCAAAATCAAATAAGGCTAAAGTTTTAGGTTTTTGATGCGGCGCATGCATGTTTGATAACGTCCATCGACTCGTGTGGCAAACCAATTGGTATTGTAATCACGGCTTAATTTTGGCCCCGAAATTACGACTTCAGGCATCATGGCGTAAAACGGTTCTTTACCAGTCTTTTCTTGGTACAACTTTTTGACCGCTTTATACGTCAAAGTATCTTCAAAGTCCTGATCTTTTTCTTTTTTAAGATCTGAACGAATTTGACGTGGCGTCGCGATCACATTGTTTTCTGCAAAAACTGCAATCAGCGCGGTTTCAGACTGACTTTTTACTGAACGTGGAGAACCATCTTTATTATAAAGTAAGAGGTCACCATCTAAGCCGAGCTCAGCAGGGGTTAAGTCATTCAACATGCTCTGGAATGCTGCATTACGACTCGAATAACGACCAGAGTTATAATCTGCAAAACGATAAATCGGTTTGTCATATTCAGCCGGGTACATCATTAAACGGTGAATGCCATAATACAAACCGCCATATTGGCTATACATATCTGTACGTAGTGCCGCAATATTTCCACCTTGGCGCTTATGGTCTTTAGCATAGCCTATATGGACCTGCATCGAACCTAAAGTGGTAATGGGGTTGAGCTTTTCACCAATATCTTGTCCAACCAATTTCGCCGCGCCTGTTAACGCACTCACGTGATAGTGTTTAGACATATAGTCAAAAATTTCACGATATAGCTCGTCTAGCTCACGTTCAGTTTTAACACGGCGCATTTGGCTGAGATAGTTATCTTCTGGACTCGGTTGATTTTTCAACACATCTTGGAAATAGCCAGCGACTGTACCACCGATGCCATCACCCAATTTATCTTTAAACTTTTCTTCAAGACGATCTTGAACTTCTTTAACGGCTTTTTCACCGAGTCCCGGCACATGTGGGTCAGCAACAAAATTGGACTCTTGATCGACCACAGCAACAATCGTACAGACATTTTCTTTCGTGGTCGGAATACCGAGCTGATCACTAATGTCGTAGATATCATTGGCCCATGACAGACGATCATTCACGCGAGGTGGAATGGCTTTTTTAATCTGTTCCGCTTCCATAGTGGGTTCATCTTTGCTCCACCATGAACCATTACCACAGGCAGTCAAGCCAATGGATAAAGCCAGTACAGAAAGGGATTTAAAGCATAATGTGGTCGAAAAAGTTTTGTTCATATTTTCCAATAAACTCAGCCATATGGGGGCGACAAAGCAGGAGCAGTATACTATGCAAAATACATAAGTAATGAATAAATATGTATATGCCTCATAGGGGACTGTCAATCTATTTATGGAGATCTACGCGTCTAAAAACAAGCAGTTCGGTCAGGATGATTGGAAAAAGAATGCTTTTTGAGCTAAATAGATGAATATTCCAATATCATTTTCAACAGATTATAAAAAATGAAGGTATATACTAGCTGAAATCCATAATTTTTTAAGGGGGATTGTTATGCCTGCTAAATTTTTCAGTCGTTTCTTAGGTTTGATTGCGTTAGTTATGGTATTGGGGGCAATCGTTATAAACTTTGTTGTGGCTAAACCAATGGTGGAATATTGGATCTTACTCTTACTACCTTGTTTTGCAGTTCCAATTTTAACCTCAGTGATGATCACAAAGGATGAAAATCTTTAACATCATCGTTCAGTAAATTTATATTTCAATCCAATAGATGATGAATACTCAGTCTGTGCTAAAAAAAGCTCACATCGGGTGGGCTTTTTTGTGAATTAACCAAAAGTCTTTTATACTATGCAAATGAGAAGGTCAAAACATCAGCAAAAATTAACAGCTTCAAAAGTTATTTGGTCAACTGAACAAGATGCCGAGTTGATCGAACATGCAGACTTAGCAATGCCTGAGTTAATCCAGCGCTTGGGATTTTGTGAAGAAGATATTTTGCAAAGAAAAGAAATATTAGGTTTAAACCGGCGGGCACGTCAAATTCAACGTTTATATTTTAAATAATTGAAATCAAATTCATTGAAAGCTGCGACAGATCTAAAATGTCTGTGAATTTAAAAACCCACAAACTGTGGGTTTTTAAATGTTTACTGAATTATTTTGCAACGGCTTCAGAAGCAGAGGCTACTTCAGTCGCGTCCTGAGCAACTTCCGTTGTTTGAACTTCAGATGCAGCAGCTTCAACTTTTTGTTCTTCAGCAGCAAATGTAGTTGCAGCCGCCGTAGAGATAAGTGCAGCAAAAAGTGCTTTATTTAAAGTTTTCATGATTCAATCTTCAGTCTATTTTTGGAAAAAACAACTTAATGTATTAATCATGAGAAACGTGTAATTAAAATAGATTGTTCTGTGTCCAAATTGTGAATTTCAACGAAAAAATTATTAAAATAAATCAGTATTTTGAAGTCTATCACAAAATAATATGTGCCATTCAATTGCCGTTTATTATTTGAAAGCTTTAAAAAGAAAAACCCGAATAAATCGGGAAGTATATTTTACGTTGTTATTACAGCGAAACTTACCCACTTTTCGCTTAATTACAATTTATCGCACAATTATGACGCCATGATGAAACGGAGGTTATTCAGCAGGGCATTCAATTTTGAGTTTTTCTTTGTAATAGTCCTGTGCAATCTTCAAATCATTCAACATTTTATCTTGAGTATAGTCTTGGGCTGCGAGTTTGAGCATGGCAGGCATGTAGTTAGTTTTATATTCATGAGGGTAGTCATGACATAAGACTTGTGTTTTTTCCTTGATCGATATGCTTGGGGCATCTAAAACATCAAGGTATTGACTGATTTGCGCATCTGACTGCTCAAATTGTTGAGTCGCTTGTTCCGTTGTTAAATCAGCGTTTTGGCTTTCAGCTGCAGCTACCTCGTCATTCGGTTGTTGGCAGGCAGTCAGAAAAGTAGCGAAAAATATAAAAGAGAGAATTTTCAATTTTTTCATAAAGTTCAACTCACTCGTGTGAATTTATAGATTTAAGTTTTCAATCATTTTAGTAGTATCCCTCTATAGTAACACCTGTACAGGCAGATCTGCTGAAAGTCTGATGTTGAATCGATAGTGTGTGAACTACATGGCTGATGCATAAGTTTCAACGACTCTTAAGCAAAAGCGTAGAAATTTTTGTTTGGAATTACTAAACTATCGCATTGCAAATTTGCCGTCCAATTCCGAAGCTTCAAATTCCTCAATTCAATCGTTGAGCAATGTTGATATTCATTGTCATCATTCAATTGCATAATCATTGCCATGAAACGTTTTTACGCTCAACTGATTTTGCGAACATAGATTTGAATTTAGCATTGTAAAAGTGGCTTGGAAGATTTCGAATGTGGTTCAGGCATCATTTGCTAAATATAGCTAGAGGTTAAAACATTGAGTCAACATCCTGTCATTCAAGAATTATTCGATCGTCCCATCGAGAGAAAACTGTGGGTGGCACCTATGGCAGGGGTTACAGATCGCCCATTTCGTACACTTTGCAAATATTTTGGCGCAGGTCATGCTGTCAGTGAAATGATGACGGCAGATAAAACGCTACGCATGAGTAAAAAGAGTCTTTATCGTGCCAATTTTGATGGTGAGATAGCACCTATCTCAGCTCAAATTGCAGGGTCAGATCCAGCTGAGCTGGCTGAAGCTGCGCGCTATCAGGTAGCAAATGGTGCGCAAATTGTCGACATTAATATGGGATGTCCGGCGAAGAAAGTCTGTAATAAATTGGCAGGTTCTGCGCTGCTCAAAGATGAAGACTTGGTGGCTCGCATTTTAGATGCTGTGGTTGATGCAGTTGATGTGCCCGTGACCTTAAAAACCCGTTTGGGCTATCTCAATGGTCATGAAAACATTATGCGCGTTGCGAAACGCGCCGAAGAAGCTGGCATTGCTGCATTGGCACTTCATGGTCGTACACGTGAAGATATGTATCTGAATACGGCGCGTTATAGCTTAATTAAAGATGTGAAATCGTTGATCAATATTCCTGTGATTGCCAATGGTGATATTGATACACCTGAAAAAGCTAAATATGTATTGGATTATACCGGTGCCGATGCAGTCATGATTGGTCGTGCAGCTCAAGGTCGCCCATGGATATTCCGTGAAATAGGACATTACCTGACGACAGGTGAGCATATGGCGGCGCCAAGTATTATGGAGGTTCGTGACGTATTGCTTGGACATTTGTCTGAATTATATGGTTTTTATGGTGAATATTCAGGTTGTCGAATTTCACGCAAACATATTGCTTGGTACACCAAAGGTTTACGTTCTAGTAATGAGTTCCGCCAAAATATGTATAAAGTTGAATCTACAGCAGATCAATATAAAGTCGTCGAGAACTATTTTAATCACTTACTCGATCATGGTCAGATCATGAGTGATGTTCAAGTTGATCAGGTCAACTTGCTTGAAACCAAATAACTGAAAACCAAACGAAATATGTTCAATTCGATACAATGTAGGTCGATATTTAAGTTAGTTAGATTTATTGAAATAGATTAAAACTAATTTATTTTAAATGATTTGAAATCAGTATCTAATAAAAAGCCCTCGTTTTAGAGGGCTTTTTTAGGCATTCATGTTTGAATGACGCGTAGAGCTAAGTTTTAGTTGAAGCGCATTTCTAAAACCAATTGATTGATCAAGTCAGGTGCTTCCAATTCACGTATTTGAGAGACGTTGGTTCCCGCCCAAAAAGCACCATATTCATGTACACCATGCTTGCTAGCAGCGGCATGTAATTGTTTGCCTAAATCATAGCTATATGGGTAAGCCGGGACGGTCGGGCGAGTCGGTGTGTCAATATCTGTGTGCCAGTTATTGATAATGCCACGAGCAGGGCGGCCTGAAATACTTGATGTAATCTGCGTGATGGGTGCATCAAATAATGCTTTGCGATAAGCTTCATTTGCATTTGATGTTTTGCATTGCACAAAAGCAGTGCCCAATTGAACAGCATCTGCACCCAACTCCATAATTTGATAGGCCTGATGTCCATTCATAATACCACCAGCCGCAACGATTGGACATTGAATATGGCGTTTCAAGAGCTGAACCAAGTCACGTGTCTTAACGCTACTATCAAAGTTTTCATTGAAAATGCCACGGTGACCACCAGCTTCAATACCTTGAGCAATCACGATATCAATGCCTGCAGCTTCGATCAGTTTAGCTTCTGCTAAGTTGGTTGCAGAAACTAGAGTCAAAATACCCGCTTGTTTCAAGGCTTGGATTTGATGTGGATGTGGAATACCAAAATGGAAGCTTACCGCTTTAGGGCGCGTTTCCAGTAAGAGGTTTAGAAAATGGTCATTATCTTTAAAGCTTGGATAAATACAGTTCAGTGCTTCTGGAGCTTCTGCATTATATTGAGCAAAGCGTGATTTAAATTGCATGATCCATTTGGCAGCAACTTGTTCATCGAGTTCTACTGTGTCATGACAAAAAAAATTGACCTGAAAAGGTTGTTCAGTGAGTTCTTGAGTTTGTAATATTTGTTGACGTGCATTCTCAACACTGCTTGCACCTAAACCCAGTGAACCAAGTCCACCTTGATTTGACACTTCTGCAGCAAGTTCAGGTGTAGAAACACCTGCCATTGGGGCAAGAAATATAGGGTGTTTGATGCCAAGTTTTTCTAATAAAGTCATGTGCATACTCCAATCACTCTAAATACTTTGCCCAAGCGAGTGAAATTAAGCAAATAATATTCGTTATTTCATATCAAAATGGTCTTATGCTTACACGAAAGTTGTACTTGAAATTAAGCGACACCTCGTGTCGTAGTAATGATGTATGACCCGACTTTTGAGGTGGATCCTTTTAAAATAATGCTGTGTTCACTTTAAATTTTATAATTCTTCCATGTCTGAACGTATCCGTGAAAAACTGCAAATTTTAGCCGATGCTGCCAAATATGATGTCTCATGTTCTTCGAGTGGTAGTAAGCGCCAAAATAAAGACAAAGGTCTGGGTAATACTGGAAACGGTATTTGCCATAGCTATACCGAAGATGGTCGCTGCGTTTCGTTATTAAAAATTCTATTTTCCAATGTCTGTATTTTTGACTGCGCATATTGTGTGTCCCGTCGAAGTAACGACGTAAAGCGCGCAGCATTTACGGTACAGGAAGTGGTCGATTTGACTATGAATTTTTATCGTCGGAACTATATTGAGGGGCTATTTTTAAGTTCGGGGATTTTTAAATCGGCGGATTACACCATGGAACGTATGTTGCAGGTGGTAAAAAAACTGCGTTTAGAAGAAAATTTTAATGGTTATATTCATCTGAAGACCATTCCGGGGGCATCTCAGGAAATCATTACCGAAGCAGGTTTATATGTTGACCGTATGAGCATTAATTTGGAAATGCCGACAGAAGATGGTTTAAAAAAATTTGCACCTGAAAAAAGTCATGTCGAAGTCCAAAAAGACTTAGGTATTGTGCGAGATCGTTTGATTCAATTTAAAGATGAACGAAAAATAATACGTACAGTCCCCAAATTTGTACCCGCAGGACAAACGACGCAAATGGTGGTGGGCGCACATCAAGAGTCTGACCGTGATGTCATACTGATGGCAGACCGTCATTACAAAGAGTTTAAGCTCAAGCGTGTGTATTATTCGGGTTATATTCCAATTAACGAAGAGGAGCGTGCGCTGCCAGCTGTGGGGTCTGCGCCACCTTTATTACGAGAAAATCGGCTGTATCAAAGTGACTGGTTAATGCGTTTTTATGGATTTGAAGCGACAGAGTTGGTCGATGAAGAACGTCCAAATTTAGAATTGGATATTGACCCTAAATTAGCGTGGGCACTGCGTCATCCCGAGCAATTTCCCGTGGATATCAATCGTGCTGAATATCAAATGATCTTACGTGTGCCGGGCATCGGTGTGCGTTCTGCTAAAAAAATTGTTCAAGCACGACGTTTTGGTAAAATTCATATCGACCAATTAAAACGTATGGGTATTTCCTACAACAGAGCACAACATTTTATACGCTGTGAAGATTCACCTAAATTTATTCGTGAACAACAGCCTCATCAAATAAGACAGCAGATTTTGCAAAGTGGCCAGTCGAAATATACGCAGCAAATTTCTCCACAATTGAACTTCGGTTTTTAGGATACAGTCGTGAGTATTTATGTCTTTGATGGCACGATGACAGGATTGTTAAGCTGTGTTTTTCGGGCCTTTCAATTTAAGCAATTTGACGTTCAGATTTGTACAGATGGGCAAGTGCAGGCAGGTCTTTTCGCCGAAGTCATTGATGTGGCTAGTCACGATGAACAAGCACAGCGGGTATGGCAAGGATTAAAGCTTAAAGCATCTGAAAGTGCTTTGAAGCAGTTTTATTATGCGTTTTTATCCGAGCAGCAGCAGGCTTTTCAGCATTGTTTTAATTTTGCGATTTATGTGTTCCAGCAACAGCGTGATGTGTCTAAAAACTATGGTCATGCTGATGTATTAGGGATGAGTCAGTGGGCGAAGCAAGTGGGGCGTGAAAAGCACCGAATGGAAGCTTTTGTGCGCTTTAAAAAATGTCAGGATGGCTTGTTTATCAGTTTAGTCTCACCTGACTTTAATGTATTGCCTTTGATCGAACGGCATTTTAAATCACGCTATCAAGATCAACGTTGGCTGATTTACGATGAAAAACGCAATTATGGCATTTATTATGATTTAAAACAGGTGCATCAAGTGGATATGGATGCCACAACCATAGATAGGCAAATACAATCAGGCCATAGTCAATCCTTTAATATCGAACTGGATGATGATGAGGTTTTATATGATCAGCTTTGGAAAGATTATTTTAGAAGTGTCAATATTGAAGCCCGACGTAATATGAAATTACATGTGCAGTATGTGCCACGTCGTTATTGGCGTTATATGAATGAGAAAGCGATTTAAGTGTGAATCATCTAGTTGTTTTCGGGCATAATGATCGAGCTTTTGATTGTTTAAGTGAGACTTTGATGAAATTATTTCTTGTTACAACCGTTCTGACGGCAATGACGCTCACGGCGTGTTCTGCAAATGAACAAGAAAAGAAAACATTCAATCCGCAAAGTTATCAAGTTGCCGATACAGCGGGATTACAACAACGCTTTGAACAATTAAATCAAACTCTAGCAGCCGATTTTAGTCAACTAAAAAAAGTAGAAAGTATGGCTTTTTCAGATCAATCCGCTTTAGATGTTCAGAACTTAAAAACTTTAAATCAGCATTTTGTTGCTAATACCGCTTTAAAAAGCTCCAAAATTGCCTATTGCGAAGTAATGAATCATTATTTTTCTGAAATGTATCATCTCGGACATGTGAACTTAGCCTTGGTGAAAGACGTTAAACTGCCAAATGCCGCAAACGAAGATTTGAGTCAGGTATTTGCGAATGCAGACCAATTTTATGATTTTATTATCAACCGCTATACCACATATAAACAGGCACAAGAAACCATGCAATATGGTTGTAATCTAAAAGCCGCACTAGCAGATTAAAAAAAAGCCCCTCAATGAGGGGCTTTTATTTACAGAAATTAGCAGCCTGTTAACTTTTCCGGTTGTGGACGTTCGCCAGGGAAGAAGATTGGACGTAGTTTGACGCCAATACCGTTCCCAATGAAGGCAAATACTAACCATAACCAACCGTGTAAACTACCTGAAGCAATACCGCTGAAATACGCACCAATGTTACAGCCGTATGCTAAACGTGCGCCGTAACCCAACATCAAACCACCGATCACAGCCGCTAGCAGTGAACGTTTTGGGATATTAAAGTTTGGTGCAAATTTACCAGCTAGGCTTGCTGCGAGTAAGGCACCGAGCATGATGCCGAAATTCATCATCGACGTGATATCAAACCATAATGATTCGGTGAGTGCTTTGGCATTTGCAGGTTGCTGCCAATATGCCCAAGATGCAACATCAATCCCCATAACACTTGCTGATTTTGCGGCCCAAACGGCTAAGGCAGAGGTCACGCCCCAAGGACGGCCTGCAAGTGCGAGTGTGGCAAAGTTCAGTAAAGTTAGGATAATTCCGCCCCAAACCAATGGCCATGGTCCACGTAGAAAACGTTTCCAGCCGTGTTGCATTGCTTGCGGCTCAACCTCAAGCTGACCATGGCGTTTCTTTTCAAAGTAAACTGTTGCTGCGGCAATCAATATAAAGAGCACAAAGTTTAATGCCAGTGCAGGGACTACACCAAAGCTTTTGACTAAAGAAATCGGCTCAAAGTGGGGAAGGTCAAACCACCATTGAATATGTGAAGTTGCAATCAGTGAACCTGTACAGAAGAAGATCAGCGTTACAATCATACGTGCGCTACCTGCGCCCACAGTGTACAGAGTGCCTGATGCACAGCCGCCGCCAAGTTGCATACCAATACCAAAAATAAAGGCACCGATCATCACGGACATTGAAACAGGATTAACGTTACCTTTGACTGGGTTGCCAAATAGTTCACCCGCACCTAAAGCTGGGAAGAAGAGCAGTACAGCCAAAGCCAACATGATCATTTGTGCACGCAAGCCACGACCACGACGTTCTTTAATGAATACACGCCAACTCGAGGTAAAACCAAAAGACGCATGATAAAGCGTCATACCCAAAGCACCACCAATTAAAAATAGCAATGCTTGGTTAACGCCTACAACGAGATAAGCACCAAGGGTACCTAAAATTAATAAAACAAAAGCCACCCAAATCGATACATTTGATCGATTGGCTGGCGCAGCAATAACAGACATGGAGAAAAAAGCTTAAAAAATGTATCTCTATTTTACGGTTTTTATATATTGTAAAAATGAATATTGTTGAAAAATCACACAATCATTGCTGTGTATAATTGATTTAATATATATAAAAAACTGATAAATCGAGCGTTAAACTGGATTTACATTAAATAAAGAACCAATCCAGCTAGAAAAAAGCATGGCTGCAATGCCCCAAAGCGCAACACGTATACTGCCTTTCAACATAGAAGTGCCTGCTGCATAACTAGCTAAGGCACCGAGGAGTGCTAGGGAAATCACGCCAACGGCCATAACAGTTTTTTCAATATGCATGTCAGCACTGATCAAGATCGCAACCATCGGAAATATTGCACCAATTGAAAAGGCTAAAGCCGATGATAGCGCTGCTTGAACGGGTTTTGCTGCGGTATTGTCATGGATTCCAATTTCATCTCGGGCGTGGGCTTCAAGTGCATCATGTGCAGTTAATTGGACTGCGACTTCATGGGCCAGTGTTGGCTCTAAACCACGTTGAATATAAATTTGGGTAAGTTCTTTAAGTTCTAGCTCAGGGTTCTTTTGCAGTTCTTTATGCTCCATGTGAAGATCTGCTTTTTCGACGTCTTCTTGAGATTTCACAGAGATATATTCGCCCGCCGCCATAGAGGTTGCACCAGAGATGAGTCCTGCAATGCAGGTAATGAGTAAGGTATGGCTAGAAGCACCACTTGCAGCCATGCCCATAATTAAACTAGTGACGGAGATAATGCCATCATTTGCACCGAGTACAGATGCACGTAGCCAACCCGTACGTTCCATAAAATGTTTTTCGGCATGATGTGAGTAAGACATTATTTTCTCTAAGTTTGTTATTTATATGACCTCATAAGATTGACCTGACATCGGTTAAATTTCAAGTTAAAAATAGATTGAAACAGTAAGTTGAATAAAATACAGATATAAAAAAAGCACCCGAAGGTGCTTTTTTTATAAAATGCTTATTGCTGCGCTTTTTCTTTCACGTCAGCTGCACCTTGTTCAACAGCACCTGCTGTTGCAGCAGTTGCGTCTTTAGCTGCTTCTTTGGCATTGTGTGCAGCAGCTTCAGCATTTTCTGCAGCATTTTCGGCTGCTGTCGCAGTTGCAGTTGCAGCATTATCAACAGCAGTCGCTGTAGCAGTTGCCGCATCTGAAGTTGCATCAGCGATGTCATGGCCTGCTTGGTCAGCAGCGTTTTCTAAGTGTTCACCAGTTGTTGCACCTGTTTCTGGCGCTTTGTCTTTATTACAGCCAACAAGTGCAACAGTTGCAGCCAAACCTAAAGCAACAAGTAATTTATTCATTTTGATCTTTCCTTTTTTTGTTATGCCCGTAGCATGGGCTGAATTTATATTAGCTGAAAAAATATTCAAAAATCGATCAAAAATTGTTGATTTAGTGTAATTTTATCTAGCTTATTTTGTAGTTTGAAAGGCTTTATATCTGCTTATGGCGTTAAGGGTTTTGAGTAAATAATTCTTCAATTGAGTTAACAAGTAGATAGAGAAATTCACTGTCTTCATGGCGCCATAAATATATTTCTTCCCCCAATTGTGTGTCGTCTACCGTACGCAGCAATAAATAATCGCCATCGCCGTTATGTGCAATAGCAATGCTGTTTTCAGGGAAGTCTTCAATTTCACTTATGGATTGATGTTCTGCGGCTAGATGATTCGTTGTACGTTTTATTCTTTTCACATCGCTGGTGTCATGGAAAGGAAAAAGCCACCAAGCTTCGATGTCATCACCATCTTTAAATTCATCCGCACTAGAAAAGCTAATGCCGAATTCGCCACCATTTTCAATTTGCATTTTGGCTTTATATTTTTCTGGAAACTTAAATCCTAATTGTTCTTCAGTTGCAGTAATAAATTTTAAGTCTAATGGAAAGGGCATGATGTTGTTCTTAAATTATTTTGGTGTTTTATGAATAAGCTAGGCGTAAATTTTAGTCAATATTTTTTACACTCGTTATTTTTATCCTAGATGTTTTAGTTATGGACATACGGGCCATAAAAAAGCCTGCAATCAATGCAGGCTTTTTTGGGAAATTAATCTATTAAGATTAAAGACCAGCAGATGCTTTAAGCGCTTCCACTTTGTCAGTTTTTTCCCATGTAAATGCGGTATCAGAACCTTCACGACCGAAGTGACCATACGCAGCAGTTTGTTGGTACATCGGTTGGATCAAGTTCAACATACGAGTAATACCGTATGGACGTAAGTCAAAGTGTTCACGTACAAGTGCAATAATCAAATCTTCAGATACTTTTGCAGTATTGAATGTGTTGATCGAGATAGATGTTGGTTCTGCAACACCAATCGCATATGACACTTGAATTTCACATTTGTCAGCTAGACCAGCAGCCACAATGTTTTTAGCAACATAACGGCCTGCATAAGCAGCAGAACGGTCCACTTTTGATGGATCTTTACCAGAGAACGCACCACCACCGTGACGAGCCATACCACCGTAAGTATCTACAATGATTTTACGGCCTGTTAAACCACAGTCACCTACAGGGCCGCCAATCACGAACATACCTGTTGGGTTGATGTGGAATTTAGTGTCTGCATGGAACATTTCAGCAGGAATCACTTTTTTCACGATTTCTTCAATTACCGCTTCTTTCAATTGAGCTTGAGTAATTTTTGGATCGTGCTGAGTCGAAAGTACAACTGCGTCTAAACGAACTGGCATGCCGTTTTCATAAGCAAATGTTACTTGGCTTTTTGCATCAGGACGTAACCAAGCAAGTTTGCCTTGTTTACGTAGTTCAGCTTGTTTTTCCATTAAGCGATGCGCATATGAAATAGGTGCTGGCATAAGCACATCAGTTTCACGGCTTGCATATCCAAACATTAAACCTTGGTCGCCTGCACCTTGATCTTCAGGTTTTTGACGGTCTACACCTTGAGCAATTTCAGGTGATTGTTTACCGATCATGTTGATCACAGCACAAGTTGAACCATCAAAGCCAAGATCTGAATGATGGTATCCGATACCATTTACGGTATTACGAACAATCGCTTCAAAGTCAACATTTGCAGTTGTTGTGATTTCACCGGCAAGTACAACCGCACCCGTTTTTACAAGCGTTTCACAAGCAACCCGTGCATATGGGTCTTCTTTTAAGATTGCATCCAAAATAGCATCACTGATTTGGTCAGCCATTTTATCCGGATGGCCTTCGCTTACAGATTCCGAGGTAAATACAGCGTACTCGCGCATAAGTCCTATCACAGTTAAATTTAAAGACGCAATATGTTACATCGAGAAAGCGTTTAGGACTAGCTTAACATGACCAAATTGGATGAAATTAATTCATTTCAATGACTTTTTAATTGATATAGGCATCTAAAAAATTGATATGAGCTATGGATTTATCAATTTAATTTTTTATGATGAGATAAAATTAAGATATTTTTGTTTTGGCACAAGCAACAATGTGATTAGGCGTTAAAATGCCTAAAGTGGCATTTTAAGTGAATCAATTATAAGAAAAAATCAAATCAATATCCTGAGATTTATCAATAATGAATGTCATGAACTGCCAGAATATGACTGTAAACGACAATTATTCGTTTAATTTGAAAAATAAAACACAAAAAGTACGCGCTTTTGAGACTTGGTACGCAAATTGCCTATTTGTCATTACGTTGAATGGGGAAACGTAATGAAACAGTCTGGTTTTACACTCATTGAAATCATGATGGTAGTGGCAATTATCGGCATTTTGGCTGCAATTGCTACTGTATCTTACAATGGCTATGTCGCTCGGGCGCAAGTAGCTGAAGTATTAACAATGATTTCACCCTATAAATTGAAACTGATTGAAAATTATTCAGAGGAACAAAGCTGTGTAGATTTGAATACAGCGCTGAATGAAAGTATCAGTACCAAGTTTATTGCAAGTAGTGAAATTACTGATGTGGCAGGAACGTGTTCAGTGGTTTTTACGTTTAAATCAACAGATGTCAATTTTGCTCTTCGCTCAAAGCAGATTTATTTTAATATTCCAGATGGTTTAAATGGTGCTTGGAATTGTCAATCGGATGATATTTCGCAGCGAAACTTACCTGCTACATGTCGTGGTATATAAATATTGAATGTGAAACCGTGAGTATATTGGATCAGTGCTGATTTCACAGGGATGAGTATGCTCTTAGAGTTTCACAAACATTCATAGGTTCTTTATTGAATATATTTCATATTTCTAATGGTCATTTATCTGGATCGTCTTTGGCTGCTATTTATATTCACAATTTCCATTCGATGTATTGGACTTTTATCAATTACGAAGCGTTTGCTTTCGCCACTAAACTCTAAATATGCATTGCGCTGTCATTGATTCGCCATATAAAAGCGTCACTGTATACAAAATAAACGACATGCATAGGCTTGAAATTGTGCAATAAGCGCCCAAAATACAGGTGGTGCAGGAATAATTAGCGAAAATTTGCCCCTGAGGCTTTACCCATTCCGCTTTTTTTAAGACAATATGCGCATCTTTGAATTCTTATTCATCTTACTCTTTTAAACCATTTGTTTGGACTCTGACCTATGACAACCCCGCTTAACGATCGTCGTCTTGCAAACGCAATTCGTGTATTGGCAATGGATGCTGTGCAAAAAGCAAATTCAGGACATCCAGGTGCTCCAATGGGGATGGCAGATATTGCTGATGTGGTATGGCGTGAATTCCTCAACCACAACCCTGCAAACCCACAATGGGCAAACCGTGACCGTTTCGTATTGTCAAACGGCCATGGCTCTATGTTGCAATATGCGCTATTGCACTTAACAGGTTATGACCTGTCTATTGAAGATTTGAAATCATTCCGTCAATTGCATTCTAAAACGCCAGGTCACCCAGAATTGGGCTATGCACCGGGTATCGAAACAACGACTGGTCCATTGGGTCAAGGTATTGCGAACGCTGTAGGTTTTGCACTTGCTGAAAAAACTTTAGCGGCTCAATTCAACAAAGAAGACATTACGGTTGTAGATCACAACACTTACTGTTTCTTAGGTGATGGCTGTTTAATGGAAGGTGTTTCTCACGAAGCATGTTCATTGGCTGGTACTTTGGGTCTGGGTAAATTAGTTGTTTACTACGATGACAACGGCATTTCAATTGATGGTGAAGTAGAAGGTTGGTTCTCTGACGACACAGAACAGCGTTTCTTGGCATACGGCTGGCAAGTACTTAAAGTGGACGGCCATGATGCAGACGCAATCCGTGCGGCAACTGTTGAAGCAAAAGCTGAAACTGCGAAACCAACCTTAATTATCTGTAAAACTATTATTGGTTTAGGTTCACCAAACAAACAAGGTAAAGAAGACTGCCACGGTGCGCCGCTTGGTAATGATGAAATCGCTTTAACTCGTGAAGCTTTGGGCTGGACAGAAGGTCCATTTGAAATTCCTGCTGATGTTTATGCAGCTTGGGATGCAAAAGCCAAAGGTACTGCTTCTGAATCTGCTTGGAACGACACATTTGCTGCTTATGCTGCTAAATATCCAGCAGAAGCAGCTGAACTAAAACGTCGTCTTTCTGGTGACCTTCCTGCTGACTTCGCAGCAAAAGCGGATGCTTATATTGCTGAAGTAAATGCTAAAGCTGAAACAATCGCTACTCGTAAAGCGAGCCAAAATGCCATTCAAGCATTTGCACCACAGCTTCCAGAAATTCTAGGTGGTTCTGCTGACCTTGCAGGCTCTAACCTGACTTTATGGAAAGGCGCAGAAGGCGTTGAATCTAACCCAGCGGGTAACTACGTTCATTACGGCGTACGTGAATTCGGTATGACTGCGATTGCTAACGGTGTAGCGCTGCATGGCGGATTCGTTCCTTATGTAGCAACATTCTTAATGTTCATGGAATATGCGCGTAATGCAGTACGTATGTCTGCATTGATGAAACAGCGTGTAATTCATGTGTATACCCATGACTCAATTGGTCTAGGTGAAGATGGTCCTACACACCAACCTGTAGAGCAAATTGCATCTTTACGTGGTACACCAAACCTAAACACTTGGCGTCCATGTGACACTGTAGAAGCGTCTATTTCTTGGAAATCTGCGCTGCTTCGTTCAGAAGGCCCTACAGCGTTAATCTTCTCTCGTCAAAACTTGCCATTCCAAACTCGTACAGCAGATCAAATTGCTGACGTTGCGAAAGGCGGTTATGTACTTGCAAAAGAAAAAGGCGAATTGAAAGCAATCATCATTGCGACTGGTTCAGAAGTTTCATTGGCAATGGATGCTTATGCACAGCTTGAGGGTGTACGTGTTGTTTCTATGCCATGTGCTGAAGAATTCGTAAAACAAGACGCTGCTTACCGTGAAGCGGTTCTTCCTGCTGCGATCCGTGCGCGTGTTGCTGTTGAAGCTGCGCATGTGGACTACTGGTGGAAATTTGTAGGTCTTGATGGTCGTGTAATCGGTATGACGACTTACGGTGAATCTGCTCCAGCAAAAGACTTGTACCAACACTTTGGTATTACTGCTGATGCTGTTGTTGCTGCTGTGAAAGAAATTACCGCTTAATCTGTAAAGATTAACCGTAATAAAGACGCCCCAGAAAAGGGGCGTTTTTTATTGCAGAGATTAAATTTATTTTAAATTGTGAAATAACGATTTGTAACGAATGAATTAAAGCATTGGTTTAAAATTAATTCATTCATGCAGTATTCAGCCACGGGTGCAATGTTGCCCCAAGTGAGGAAACGATGAGCCTTTATGATCAGATAAATGATGAAATTGTACTGATGGATGCTGGTGAACAGAAATGGATTGGCACAGACTTAGAGCTTGAAGCCATGGTTGCAGTAGAGTTGATGTTGCAAGATTTGCAAGAAGACAAAGTGATTAAGATTCGCCGTAAGAACCATGAAAAGCATACAGGTTTAAAGCAGGTAGATCGGATCTTGGTTGAAAAGCTATAAGCTGAATGGTTAAAAAGTCCGAATCTTCGGGCTTTTTATTTGTCTATTGTATTTATAAAACAGATAAGAAAACGTCCTTTCAAGACTCATCATGTTTAAAAAGAGCGCATAAAATACAGTGTTTTCAACACAAAAAGCTTTATTTCAGTTATAAAAATCCAGTGATCATTTAAAAAAGCCATTGAACGTGCAAATACAAATTAAAAATTTAACTGAAATTTCAAAAAGCCAATGGCAGCCGCTCTGGGAGCTGTATTTAGAATTTTATAAAAGTCAGGTGGCGGATGCAGTGACCGAGCGAACATGGCAAAGGTTACATGCTGCTGAGTGCGAACATATGTATGGCTTTGCAGCCGTAATTGAACATGAAGTGGTTGGGATCGTGCATGTCATTGAACATGAGAGCTGCTGGACATTGCAGCCTTATGCCTATTTGCAGGACTTATATACCATTGAGGATTGTCGCGGGCAAGGCATTGGCAAAGCGCTGATCGCGAAAGTGAAAGAATATTGTGATCAGCGGCAGTGTGACCGTGTGTATTGGCTTACGCATCAGGAAAATGAAACTGCGCAAAAGCTGTATGATCAAATCGCGAGAAAAACCGGATTTATCCAATACCGCTGTCATTAACTCAATGTAAAAGGCCATTCCAAATCAACAGCAGCTTTTGCGCATCTCAGTATTAAGCTGAAACTTTAAAGTTTTTAGTCGGGTCTGCATCTTGCTGAATGATCCATTCTCCACCTACGCGGAATGATGATGCTGAGGCATAGGTATCTTCCATAAATTGGAAAAAGCTGATTAAACCATTTTGAACTTTGGCTTTAATTGAAAAAGGCGAGGTGAAAGTATTTTTTGCATAGACTGAGGTGTAGGTGAATTGACCAAATACAGCTACGGTTTCATCTTCAGCGATCATATCGGTGATTTGAAAGTCGTCGATATTCCAGTAGGTCCCGACGTTGGCAAAGGTATAAATATAAATGTCTCTGCCTGTGCCAGACCCAGCCCACGGCTCAATTTGTTTCAGTTCTGGGTTGCTGAAGTTTAGGGAAACATACGCTGCGTCTTCTGCAACCAGCAGTTGAGTTGCATTTTCGACGAGTTCTTTTGAAGTATTCATAAGAAATGCCAACACGACATCTTTGGGAGTTTTAGTCTTTAAGGCTTTTTCAATAGCCAGCGATTGTTCTGTCATTTTTGGGTACTCAGATTTTTATGATGTCTAAAAATCTTAAGTGGATTTGTATTGAAAACCTACGACTCAGATGGGTTGATGTTTCCTAAATTTAGGATAAATAGCGCATAGCCCAAATTAATTATTTGAAATATATGGGAAATTTAATAATTGAGAGTGGTTGTAGATGCTGCTACAGATTTTACAAAACTATCGTTCTAAACATGCAACAAAACGTTTTATCTTTAAAGCTGTAATACGGCTAAAAATCTATAGACTTAATGGTATTCGAAAGTGAGATAAAAACATGAACTTTAAAGCATTAACAATCGGTTTGGCGGTAGCATCAGTTACAACAATTTCTATGGCAAAACCTGTTGCCTATCAAATTGATCCTACTCATACAGCAACAGTATTTACGTGGAATCATTTTGGTTTCTCAACGCCTTCTGCAAACTTTAGTGACATTCAAGGGACAATTAATGTCGATAATGCAAAACCTGCAAATTCGTCTGTGAATGTGACGATTCCATTATCGAGCTTAAATACCAATGTCAAAGCATTAGATGATCATTTAAAAACAGCTGATTTCTTTGATGCTGAAAAATATCCAAATATCACGTTTAAAAGTACAAAAGTTCAAGCGATCAGCAAAACTAAATACAAAATCACGGGTGATTTAACAGTTAAAAATGTGACTAAACCAGTGGTATTGGACGCTGTATTGAACAAGCAAGCCGTTCATCCAATGACTAAGGCTGAAACGATTGGTTTCAATGCAACGACTTCTTTTGATCGTTCAGCATTTGGTGTAGGTGCATATGTACCAAATGTAGGCGACAAAATTACGGTAAATATTACGACTGAAGCCGCTGTGTCTACAGCAAAGGCAGCAGCTAAATAAGATTTAGCTCCCTCAGCTAAGTTAGGAAAGCACCCATTTGGGTGCTTTTTTATGTCTCGTAGATGAGTATTTGATGAGTGGTCAATCGCGATTGAGCAGCAATAGGCAGCCAAAACTGATGAAAATTCCACCGGTAATGGCGTCAATTTTTTTACTAAATTTTTGATAGTAATGGGTCATTTTAGGTGCTGAGAATAAGACCGCAACCAATGCAAACCAAATCAAACTTTCAATAAAGACTAAAGCCAATAAAGAGCTTTGATCAAAAATACTGACCTTTGCACTGATTCCAATAGAAAATACACTAGTGAAATAAACCAATGCTTTTGGATTGGCCATATTGGTCAAGAAACCTTGGAATAACAGCGTCAAAGGCGATTTTTTCTGTACAGCTTGCTCGGTTGGTTTCGTTATTGTGCCGAGGTCTTTACTCCATGCAGATTTTAATAACTGAGAGCCTAAATATAAAAGATATAAGCCACCCAAAATCATGAGGCATTGTTGTAACCAAGCCATTTTTTGAAATAGAAAATGTAAGCCACTTATTGCACAAATTGACCAAACTAAAATACTAAGTGATATACCTAATGCGGCAAATAATGCATGTGATCTGGATTGTCGAATAGCACTTTGAGTGACAAAAAAGAAGTCTGGGCCTGGGCTGATGAGAGCAAAAAAGTGGATGAGCGCAATGCTGAGTAAGGAAGTCATTCTAATGGCTTATACGTTTTGAAGTGCAACCGTTATAAGCCATTTAGCTTTAAATTAATAGCTGTTTTAAAGCTCAAGCTGTTGTAAGAATTGTTGCAAAATAAGGGGAGCAACACGTTCTAAATGAGGTGCATGTTGTTGGCTTTCCATGCGTAAATTTGGGATGTTAATTTGTGCTTTATGCAGTTCACATGTATGCCCAATTAGCCATTTTTCCATGGCCTGTGTTTCTGCTTCAATATGAAACTGTAGAGCTAGAATATTGGGCCCATAGCTAAACGCTTGATTTGGATAAATTGCTGAGCTGGCGAGTAACTGTGCATTTACAGGTAAATCAAAGGTATCACCATGCCAATGCAGTACAGGCACTTGATCTAATGGCGCTAATATATTGTCAGCAAAAGCATCAAGTTCTAAGTTACTCCAACCGATTTCTTTGCTATGACCTGCATAAACTTTCGCTCCCAATGCATGCGCAATTAGCTGAGCACCTAAGCAAATGCCTAAAGTCGGTAAATTACTCTCTAAACGTACTTTAAGTAAGTCTATTTCTTTTTGTAGGAAAGGGTAGTCATTAGTTTCATAAACTCCGATCGGGCCGCCCAAAATGATGGTAAGCCCTGTATGTTGCATAGCTTTACTGAGGTCATCGATACCAGCTTCGAAGTATCTCACCCGATAACCCAGTTGATAAAATACATCTTCCAATGAACCCAAATCTTCAAATGCAAGGTGTTGAATGACGTAAATGGTTTCGTTTAATGCAGTACTCATAGGGATTTTTCAGGATTAAAATTTCAAAATAGAATGTAGCTTGAATTGTCGGAGATTAAAAAGGAAAACTGTAAATTTTTCACAATTGCGAAAAGAGATAAATATAGAAGTTGGCTGAAGCATATTTTTTTTCTTTGAATGATTAGGTTTGATCGTTGAACTTAGCATTTAAAACCTTTGTATTGTGAATTAGGGGATTCCCGAAAGGCTTTATTGGTAAAATTTATGAGAAAAAGTGCATGAAATTTTGATAAAGCTTTGGTTTGCTATAAAAAAAAGATGAAAAACCAATGGAAAAGCGTTTAGAGATGCGTATGATGAAATCTTCGACAAACAACAGTTCATTTTTCTTTTAATATCATCACATAATTAGATAACTGATTTTAAAAGTAAAAAAATATAAGCCAGGGAACTTGTATGCAGTCAAAACATAATCGAGATGCCAGTCTCTTGCATGCGATACATAAAATTTTATTGAAGGAATGGGACCCGTTAGGGATTCGCCGTATTCCTGCTTTACGTGATGAATATGATGATTATTTGCCCAATATTTTTAAATTAATTCAAGAGGATTCAAGTGAATCAGAAATTTTTGAATATTTATGGTGGGTTGAGCAAAAGGTCTTAGAGAAAAAAGGGCGGAAGGAACATACCCTAAAAATTGCGAAAATGTTGAAGGCAATTGAGCGCTAGTTTGCGGTCGTGTACGCATAAAAAAACCGATTCGTTGTCCGTATCGGTTTTTTATTTTAATCTCTTAGAAGTCTCTTAGAAACGGTTTAGAATTTCTTTTCTAAGGTAAACATAAAGCTTGGAATTGCTTCATTGATACGAGATTGGTATAGCGCGCCAGAACTTTGTTCTTTTAACACTTCTTTATAATCTGAGCTGAGAATATTACGTGCATTGACCGATGCAGACCAATTTTGATCAAAGCGTTTAGTAAAACTCACATCCATGTTAACACGTTCATTGCTGGTGCGATTGTACGGTTCGTTGCTCAGTGCACGTGTATATTCAGGGGTGTAATTGAGGTTCACACTTGTTGCAATACGCCACGGTTGATAGTTATAAGATAAGCCAGCACTTGCGGTATAAGGTGCAACATCGCTTGCCAAACGATCAGAGGCGTCAGTTTCTTCAATTTTTGCACGTATAGTTGAAAGCTGAGCATTCAACATAAATGAATGACCATTCTCCGTTTGCTTCAGTGCATAACGTCCAGCAATTTCCACACCATAAGTAGTTGCACTGTCTTGGTTATATGGACGTTCGACAAAACGGCAATCGGTATTTCCTGCTTCACAACGACCACCTGTAGCATTTTCTGACAGGATCGATTTTTCGATATAGTCATTAATTTCTCGATAATATGCAGTGATATTTACACCGCCAGCAGGGGTGTTATAGCCTAAGGTTGTTTCGTAAGCATTAATAGTTTCAGGTCTTAGGTCTGGATTACCACCACGATCAGGGTTGTTTAGTGTCCCTGCATCACTATCTGTAGAAACTGAAACAGTCGGCATCAATTGATTACTACGTGGGTTTTTAAAAGCCTGACTCAAATTGGTTTGGAGTGACCATTGGTCATTAAAGTCAAAACGGTGTGCTAATACAGGACTTAAATGCTGATCTTGATAATCAACTAAACCTGAACGATAAATCCACTCTTGGCGTACACCTAAAGTTAAGGTTTGGCGCGGCGTATATTTCCAACTTCCTTCAATATAAGCAGCATACAATTGTTCATCTAAGGTCTCTGCAATATTGCTTTCAAGTTCATTACTACGTAGATCGGTACCAAATTTTATTTGGCGTTTTGAATCGAACTTGCGGACACCGTCGTAGCCTAAACCATATTCATTAATTTGTTCATCAATATATGATTGAGAATTTCTATACTCTGTTAATTCCGTTTCATTTTGCTGCTCGATTGATAAGCGAATTTTGTCGGAATTACCTTGGTCTTTACGCTCATATCGTGTGTTGAGTCGAATGCTGTCATTTTTATCTTTTTGGACTTGGGGGCCACTTGTGCCTTTGCTTTCATTGTTGCGATAAAACATTTCAGCGACCAATTTTTGTTGATCATCAAGTTGATATTCAACACGTGGGGTCAGCATTTGCGACGTACGATTGGTGATGCGTTTTTGAGTTTTCGTTACTGTTGCATCTTGTGTACGGATGAGCGTATCTGAATCATTCCACATTTGGCTCCCAGATAAACTATAGATCCAAGGGGCTGAACGACCATCCATTTGAAAGTTTAAATTAGTGCGTTCTTCTTCACGTGTATTTGACTTTGTTAGACCATAACCAGCACGTACAGAACCACTCAAACGCGTGCCATTCAATGGTTCTTTTAAAATAATATTAATGACAGCAGATGAAGCAACCGAGCCTTGAGCTACACTTGGTTGTTTGGTGATTTCAAGGCGTTCGATCATTTCCGGTGTAATGCTATCAACAACTGACATGCCCCCACGAGGACCACCTTGTACAGGTTCACCATTTATTAAAAACACGGGTGCGCCACCACCACGAAAACGCATACCGCCAGCACCTGCACCACCACGTGGACCACCGCCAGCACCGGGGAGTTGAAACCCCGCAGCACGACGCAGTGCATCATTGATGGACTGATCGCCAAATTTCAACATTTCATCACGGCTTATGATGGTTTTTGCGACAGCACTGATATCTGGGTCTTTGGGCTTAGTGCTTGCTGTTGGAACTTCAAATGTTAAAGCTTCCATTTGCTGAACTGCTGCAGATTCTTGGGGATTTTGAACAGTATCTGCGGCCCAAATTGATGTTGAGATCGTAAGTAATGCGTAACTTAAGCTGGTCAATTTGAGTGTGGTGTGCGCGCCGTGCATTATTTGGTTGTCCAAATGTAATTTTGGCAAAGAATAACGGAAAATTATGGAGAAAAATTGAGGAAAATAACCAAGATGAGCATTTCATCTGATTATTTTTTAACAGGTAGGCGAAAGGTCATATTGCAATAAGGAAAGCCTTATTCGTTGGGGGAAAATTAAGGCCTATTAACGTCGCTACAATATAATAAATAACAGATGTTACGCAGTAACATCAGAAGCGTACTTTGCTTCAAATAATAAAGATACGCGTTAATGTCATCCGCAATTGTTTGAGACAGGACGACTTCTAATCAAAAGTGTTTTTGCTATACGTTGAATAATTTGACGGTAGTGAACGAGTTTTGTCTGTGAAGTGCATTGCGCCGCAAGATGGTTTCCTTGCGAAGCTTCGCATCTCATTTTGCCGAATGAGAGACAATGTTTCGTAAGAGTACTTCCAACCGAAAGCTAATCCCTTTATTTAATTCTTAAATGTAAGACTTTGTCGAATAGATTTAAAATTATTTTAAAAATGCGAAATGGCTTTCATGTGCATAACATGAGTAAATACATCTAAAAATAAGCCGTTGAAGAAAAATTTAGACATAAAAAAACCCTCATCTTTCGATGAGGGCTTTTCGTATTCTGGAGCGGGAAAGGAGACTCGAACTCCCGACCCCAACCTTGGCAAGGTTATGCTCTACCAACTGAGCTATTCCCGCAATGAGGTGAATTATAGAGAATTTCACGCAACTGTCAACTCTCTATGCTTCTGTTTGCTTAATTAATCAGCGCGACGCCAAATAGTACCTTGACGTGTATCTTCCAGAACTACGCCCTGATCCAGTAAAGATTGACGAATGTCATCTGCTTTGGCAAATTCTTTAGCCTTTTTCGCATCTTTACGTTGTTGAATTAAATCTTCAATCTGTTCTTCTGATAAGCCTAATGCTTCCTGACCGATATCAGATTTCAGGAAATCATCTACATTGTGTTGCACCAAACCTAAAATATTGGTCAAGTGACGCAATGTCGAATAATATACAGCCGCTTGTTCAGCATTTTCATCTTTTACGGCACGGTTCAATTCTTTGTTGACTTCAAACAATACCGCAATTGCTTCTGCGGTGTTGAAATCATCACGCATAGCGGCATTAAAGCGCTCAACTAAAGCATCATCCAAAGTTTCTACGGTTTTTTCACCATAGACTTGCTGATAAGCTTTAAATGAATGATAGAAACGGGAAAGGGTATTTTTTGCTTCTTTTAAAGCAGTGTCAGAGAAGTTTACTGGGCTACGGTAATGTGATGACACAATAAAGAAGCGAATCACTTCAGGGTGGAATTTATCCATCACATCACGAATAGTGAAGAAGTTACCTAAAGACTTCGACATTTTTTCGCCATCGACATTAATAAAGCCGACGTGCATCCAGTAATTGACATACTGTTCGCCAGTAGAGGCCTCAGATTGCGCAATTTCATTTTCATGATGCGGGAAAGTTAAGTCTGAACCGCCACCATGAATATCAAAATGGTTACCTAAGCAGCAGGTCGACATCGCTGAACATTCAATATGCCAGCCCGGACGGCCATTACCCCAAGGTGAAGCCCAAGAAGGTTCATTTTCTTTGGCATGTTTCCAAAGCACGAAGTCAAAAGGATGTTTCTTTTCTACTTCTACATCAACGCGTTCAGAAGCACCAGCCTGCATATCGTCAAGTTTACGACCCGAAAGACGACCATATTTGGCAAACTTTTCAACTTCAAAATAAACATCGCCATTTGCAGATGGATATGCTGTACCTTTGTTAACCAAGTTACCAATCATATTCTGCATTTGATCGATATAGTCTGTTGCACGTGGTGCTTCATCAGGTGCTGCACAACCTAAATTGGCAGCATCTTCGTTCATGGCCTTGATAAAGCGATCGGTTAAAGCAGTAATGCTTTCGCCATTTTCATTGGCACGGGCAATGATTTTGTCGTCAATATCGGTAATGTTGCGAACGTATTTAACGTTCCAGCCCTGACTGCGCAGGAAACGGATAATATAGTCGAATGCAACCATAACTCGAGCATGACCAATATGACAGTAGTCATACACAGTCATTCCACAGACATACATGTCGATATGTCCTTCTTTGCGAGGTACGAATTCTACTTTTTTACGTTGCTCTGAGTTATATAGAACAAAAGGTTGCATAGGTCTTCAAATTGTTTCTACCAAAAGATGGCTCATCTTAACCTAAGCATTTTTTTTCATAAAGTTAAAACCCGAAAAAGCAGATATTTTTTAATGCTTGATGTAATTGTACAGCTGGAAAAAGAAGTTGAAGGCTCATTTGATTCGGGCTGAATCTCATTCGAGTGCTGAATTCAATTTATCTGTCCGGAAGATAAAAATGAAGAAATGCATCTTTTCTGCATAATTCATGAATTCTTATACATTTGGAAACGTGCTATTTGCATAGATATGATAAAATTGTGAAAATTTTTTATTTTGAAAGTGAGAGCGCACCTCTCACGGCTTAAGGTATAACAACTTTGAATCCACCAAATATGCCGAATCAAGTCGATTTTCAGAAAGTCGCATTAGAAACTTTGCGTATTGAAGAGCATGCTTTACAAGTATTAGCGACGCAAATAGATGATCGTTTTAGCCAAGCCTGCGAAATCATTTTACAGTGCAAAGGGCGTTTAGTGATTACTGGTATGGGTAAATCGGGTCATATCGGTCGTAAAATGGCCGCTACGTTTGCCTCGACCGGTACGCCATCTTTCTTCATGCATCCGGGTGAAGCTGGACATGGTGATTTGGGCATGTTGGTTAAAGGTGATGTGCTCATTGCAATTTCAAACTCAGGTAAAAGTGATGAAATTATGATGCTCATGCCATTGATCAAACATTTGGGCATTCCTCTAATTACCATGAGTGGCGACAATAAAGGCCCAATGCCACAAAATGCCGATGTCGCATTGACCTTGGGTAATATTCAAGAAGCATGCCCTTTGGGTCTAGCGCCGACCTCAAGTACCACTGCAACATTAGCCTTAGGTGATGCCCTTGCAGTTGCATTATTGGATGCACGTGGCTTTACCTCAGATGATTTTGCACGTTCTCATCCTGCTGGAGCGTTGGGTAAGCGTTTGTTATTGCATGTAAAACATTTGATGCATACAGGTGAAGACTTACCCAAAGTGTCGCCAGAGACACCAATGAATAAAGTTCTGTACGAAATTTCAAATAAGCGTTTGGGTCTTACCACGATTGTCGATGAAAACGATACCTTATTGGGTATCTTTACCGACGGTGACCTACGTCGTTTGATTGATAAACAGCAAGGCTTTGATGTGAATATGAAAGTCTCAGAAGTGATGATTAAAAATCCTTTGACGATTTCACAAGAAGAACGCGCGGTACATGCTTTAGAACGTATGAACGACAAGAAAATTACACAATTTGTGGTTGTTGATGATGCCAATAAAGTGATTGGGATTATCAGCATGCATGATCTGATTCAGGCTGGGGTAAATTAAGAAAATGGCATCGTATGTATTGCTAGAACAAGCGCGTCACATAGAAGCACTAGTACTGGATGTAGATGGAATTTTAAGTGATGGATTTGTAACGTTAACCAATAGCGGCGATGAAATCAAATCCTTTGATATTCGAGATGGCTTAGGCATGAAGTTGGTGCAAAAAGCGGGTATCAAAGTCATCATTATTACTGGCCGTAAAAGTAATATTGTTGAAAAACGCATGTCTGACTTAGGTGTGGACTTGGTTTTTCAAGGACGTGAAGATAAAGGCGTTGCCTTGACTGAAGCCTGCGCACAGTTTGGTATTGATCCTTCAGATTGCCTATATATGGGCGATGATTGGCCCGATCTTTCAGCCTTCGCTATTGCGGGGATGAAAGTGACCGTACCAAATGGACATTTAGAAGTACGTCGCCGTGCAGATCTTGTTACGCAGGCGATGGGTGGACGTGGTGCTGTTCGTGAAATCTGCGATATGCTTTTAGTTTCTAAAGGTGTATACCAGGAACTACTTGAAAAATATGCAAGTGCACCTTATTAATAAATTGATGCAGTCACTGGATTGAATCTCCGCTTATGGATACTAAAGTTTTATACGTGACAGCTGTGGTCATTGCTGCAGTAAGCGGTGGTTTTTACTATTTCGGTGGAAAGGGTAATAAGCTTCAGGCGGACTCTTCGAAAAGTATGACTTACTCAGCTGAAAACATTAACCTGACGCAGACTGATGAGCAGGGAAAATTGCATGTTCGTGCGCAAGTCGATCGACTTGAGCAGGATTTGCAAAAGCAAACTTCTCATTTGGTGAATCTGAAAGCATCGACCTATCAGGATGGTGTTGTCGATGCCACGTTCTTTGCCAAACATGCCAATGGCATGGATGATAACCAAAAAGTCGTACTGAGTGACAATGTGGTTGCAACAAAATTGATGCGTGAAGGGCAAATGGAGTTTCGTACTGAGGAACTAACTGCTTTTCCAAAAAAGCGTGAAATAGAAACGGACAAGACTGTAACGGTGATTTCACCACAAGCCGAATTTGTCAGCCAAGGTTTAAAAGCAAATTTAAACGACGGTCAATACGAATTTTTTAATATTCGAGGAAAGTATGAACCATAATTTTAATCGAAAAACAGCAAAAACTTTCCTAAAACGTACAGCGCTACTCGGTTCACTGGCGTTATGTTCAGTTGCAGCTTTTGCTTTGCCTTCAGATCGTAATCAACCGATTTCATTGGTTGCCGATCGTGCAACGTTTAATGAAAAAACCGGGATTACGACGTATACCGGTAATGTCATCATTGAACAGGGTTCGATGAAGCTTCAGGCAAACTCAATCGTTGCGAACTTAAACAGCAAAAAAGAGATCAGTACGATTACAGCAACGGGTGGGCCAGCACATTTCCAACAAAAAACTGACCCTGCCAAAGGCTACGCAAAAGGCCAAGCACAGAAAATCGTCTACAATGCTGAAACAGGAATTATCACCATGACGGGTGGTGCTTTGTTACAACAAGATGGTGCAAGTATTCGTGGTAATAGCCTGAAATACAGTATGAATAAAGGTGACATCGTTGCTGAGGGTACACCAAATAAATCTGGATCTTCTTCGGGTCGTGTACAGATCGTAATTCCACCGTCAAGCACTAAGTCCTTCCCAGGAGCACGTGATTAATGGAGCAAACCTCGCAAGTTCAAACTTTATGTATTAAACATTTAGCCAAAAACTACAGTAAGCGTTGGGTGGTAAAGGATGTATCCTTTAGTATGCAAAGTGGTCAAATTGTGGGTTTACTTGGTCCAAATGGTGCAGGTAAAACCACAAGTTTCTATATGGTTGTTGGCCTAGTGCGTATGGATAAAGGTGAGATTCATTTAGATGATCTTGATTTGTCTGACTTGGCAATGCATGAGCGCGCACGTAAAGGTATTGGTTATCTACCCCAAGAAGCATCTATTTTTAGAAAATTAACCATTTCTGAAAATATCATGTCGATTTTAGAAACCCGTAAAGATCTAAATAAGCAACAACGTCAGCAACGTTTAACGGAATTGCTTGCCGACTTTAAAATCACACACATCAAAGATTCTCTTGGTATGAGTGTGTCGGGTGGTGAGCGTCGTCGTGCGGAAATCGCGCGTGCGTTAGCGGCAGACCCTAAATTTATGTTGCTCGATGAACCTTTTGCAGGGGTTGATCCTATTTCAGTGGGTGATATCAAAGACATTATCCGAACATTGAAAGATCGTGGTATTGGTGTATTAATTACAGATCATAATGTGCGTGAAACCCTTGCGATTTGTGAGCATGCTTATATCGTGAGCGAAGGTTCAGTGATTGCAGAAGGTACTCCAGAAGAAGTGCTTGCAGATGAAACGGTACGTAAAGTTTATCTTGGTGATGATTTTACCGTTTAATTGAATAAAATAAGAAATTTCCCGTTGAATGGTGCTAGTTTCATTCAGCGGGTTTATGTTATTGTCTGAAATGACAAAAACTGAGCGATTAATCTAAAAAATTAACAAGAATTCAGTATACTTTTAACTAAAAATACGACCTGCAAAAATCATGCGATTACGAAAGATGAATGGTCCAGAAGTTGGGCGTCCGCGTAAAAATAAGTGCAATTTCTTTTGTATATTATTATTACCCTTTTTCATTGGTTCAGTGTATGCAGCAGATACCGGCACTGCACAAAGTACCATTCAAAAGACATTAGATAAGATTTTTTTACCTAATAAGCCGAAACCTTCTGCTGAAAAAATTAACATCACAGAACTCAGTAAATATAATTTAGATACCTCACGTGTCCAAGAAATGCCAGCCGTTGCTTATGGTCGAACGCAACAAGGCAGCTATAATCCAAACACAGTAGCGAAGAATCTAAGTTTTATTGATGCGATACATATCGCCGTCCAAAGACGTCCAGAAATCACACAAAGTATTGCTACAGTCGCATCGCAAAACGCCAATATTGACCTTGCGAATGCTGCATATTATCCCCAAATTTCAGGTGGATTAAGTACCGCAGATCTGACAAAAGGCGAGCGTGGACGTCAGTTGGTATCTTTAAATGCGACGCAGATGTTATATGACTTTGGTAAAACCAAAAGTGCTGTCGGTATCGAAGAAGCAAAAATGTTACAAGAGCAGGCTAATGTACTTGTAAATTTAGATGAAGTTTCTTTTGATGTTGCAAATGCAATTATCAACATTAAACGATATCAAGAAGTGGCTAAAATTGCGCAGCAGCAAATTGCCGGTGTGAGTCGGATTGCTGAGATTGCTAATTTACGTGCAACCGCAGGGATCAGTAGTCAAGCAGACCCTATTCAAGCCAAGTCAAATTTAGAAGCTGCGGAATCAAATTTAATTGTGCAAGAAACTCAACTTCGACAGTACCAACAGCGACTTCGTACCTTGTTAGGTTTTGATGTAAGTCAGATCAATTGGGTGATACCCGATCGGATCTTAACTGCAGCGGCTTTATATGAGGATCCGGACTTCAAGATGATTCCGAGCATGATGAAAGCACAGGCTGGGGTTGAAATTGCCAAATTGCAAAAGCAACAGTCAAAATTAAGTGCTTATCCAACCCTCAATGTCAAAGGCAGTCTGAGTCAGGCGGTGAATGGCCGTAATCCAAATAATGATGAAGATGATGGTTTATATAATTCAATCATGTTGGAAGCCACCAGTAATTTTTACCAAGGTGGTGCAATTGCAGCGCAAACACGTGCCGCAAGCTATGCAGAAGAAGCAGCAAAAGCACAAGTAAATACAGTGTATTTGGATGTGATTGATCAAGTCCGAATGATTCGTGAACAAATCGAAAATAAAAAGCGTCAAATGTCGATATTGGTGCAGCGCCGTGAAACAACGGTAAGAACCAAAGAGCTGTATCAAGAACAATATAAATTAGGAACTCGAACGGTTGTCGATCTACTGAATGCAGAGCAAGCCATACATAGTGCCGCACAAGAAATTGTGACATCGCAATATGATATCTACTCAGCACTTGCACAGTACATCCAAGTGACAGGGCGTTCACGAAATATCTATGAACTTAATAATATATCTATTCAGGGGTTTGAAGTTCAGCCATGAGTAATACAATAAATTATCAACCGTGGCTACAAGCGGTTCTGAATATTGCAAAGCATTATCGAATTGAACCCTCTGAAGAACGTATACGGTTGCAGTTGGATTGGGATCAACACAAAAATGCCGATGAACTGGTTGCAGTCATGGCACGCCAAATTGGATTAAGTGTTCGAAAAAATAAATATGACATAAATCTGCTCAATCCATGGCGCTTACCGGTATTGGTTGAGTTTATTAGTGGTGAAGTGGGTGTGGTAGAACGCATCGACGTAGACGGTAATGCCAGTGTCCAATTGAGCGGAGATGAAGGCCTATCTCAAGTCTTCTCTATTGAACGATTGAGCCATGGCGTTCGCAATATTTATATTCTGCGTCCAGAGTCATCTGTACCCGATGCACGTGTTGATGAATACATCAAGCCGTTTGAAAAAAATTGGTTCTGGTCGATTGTTTTAAAAGACTGGAAACGCTACATCGACATTATGTTTGCTTCATTAATGGCGAATATTTTGGCCCTAGCCACTATTTTGTTCTCAATGAATGTGTACGACCGTGTAATTCCATCTCAATCTGTGCCGACTTTATGGGTACTTGCGGGTGGGGTGTTAATTGCAGCGATATTTGAGTTTGCATTACGTGTTTCACGAATTTATTTGTCGGATATTATTGGTAAACGTGCCGATTTGAAAATTTCCGATCGTGTGTTTGGTCATGCATTAAGAATTAAAAATAGCGAACGCTCAAAATCAACGGGTACTTTTATTTCACAGATTCGTGAATTAGAAGGCGTGCGTGAGATGGTCACCTCGACGACTGTTACTGCGATTGCCGACTTACCGTTTTTCTTCTTGTTCCTGTTCATCTTCTGGTTAATTGGCGGCAATCTATTTTGGGTTATGCTGTTGGTGGTTCCTTTGATGATTATTCCAGGGATTTTGGCGCAAAAACCATTGGCTAAACTTGCACAAATGGGTATGCGCGAGTCTTCGATTCGTAATGCCTTATTGGTTGAATCTGTGCAAGGTATGGAGGATATCAAATTACTTCGTGCTGAATCACGTTTCCAAAACCAATGGAACCACATGAATGAAGTGTCTGCTGATGTCAGCATGCGTCAACGTAAAATTGTAGGCTTAATGTCGGCATGGACGCAAAAAATTCAGGGTCTAACGTTTGCAATTGTTGTACTTGTCGGCTGTTTTGCTGTGATGAAAGGTGAAATGACCACAGGTGCTTTGGTGGCTTGTTCGATTTTGTCTTCACGAATGTTGGCACCGATTTCTGCGCTGGCAGGGGTATTAGGTCGTTTACAACAGGCTAAAGTGGCAAAAGCCGGTCTGGATGAGCTCATGAAGAAACCCGTCGATCAACCGGATTATTCTCATCTTATTCATCGACCATCAATTAATGGTCATTATGAACTCAATGGTGTGTCATTTAAGTATGGTGAAGATGACCCACGTCCAAGTCTTTTAATTCCAAAACTGGAAATTAAGGCTGGAGAAAAAATCGCAATTTTGGGCCGTAACGGTGCTGGTAAGTCGACGCTACTCCAATTGTTATCGGGTATGCAAACGCCAGTACAAGGCAAAGTTAAATTAGATGGGATTGAGCTGTCTTTAATTGACCCCGCAGATGTACGCCGTGATATGGGGCTATTGAACCAAAATTCACAGTTATTTTATGGTACGATTCGTGAAAACTTGACCTTGGGTGCTCCGCTGGCGACTGATGAACAATTGATTGAAGTACTGAAAATTACGGGTGCAATTCACTTTGTTCAAGAGAAAAAAAAAGGGCTAGACCATATCATTTTAGAAGGTGGTGTAGGCTTCTCTGGCGGTCAACGCCAAGCTTTGTTGCTTGCACGCTTATTGATTCGTCAACCCAATATTCTATTGCTTGATGAACCTACAGCAGCGATTGATGACGTATCTGAGAAACAATTGATCGATCATTTAAAAGGTTATTTACAAAACCGAACTATGGTGGTAGCAACACATCGCCGTGCGGTACTTGAGTTGGTTGACCGCATTATTGTGGTGAATGAAGGTAAAATTGTCATGGATGGGCCTCGTGATCAAATTCTGAATCAGAATGCTCAGAAAAAAGTAGCTGGGGCTTAAATCATGAGTGAAAATAAACAAGAAATACAACGCTCGACCAAAGTCAGCTTTAAAGAGCCACCATTACCGAAATCGAGTTTAATCATTTGGATTATTACGATTGGTCTGGCAATCCTTTTAGTTTGGGCTTGGTTGTTTAAATTAGAAGAAGTCTCTACAGGGACAGGTAAAGTGATTCCATCTTCGAAAGAACAAATTGTTCAGTCGCTTGAGGGAGGTATTTTAACCAAGTTGAATGTGAAGGAAGGTCAAATTGTTGAACAAGGTCAAGTCCTTGCGCAACTCGATCCAACACGCTTCGCATCAAATGTTGGTGAAACCGAGTCTTTACTTGTGGCATCACGTGCGACAGCAGCACGTTTACGTGCAGAAGTGAATGGTACACCATTAACCTTTCCTGAAGATGTTCAAAAGATTCCAGCTTTAGTGAAGGAAGAAACAGCTTTATATCATTCACGTCGTGCAAACTTGGAAGAATCTGTTGCCGGCTTAAAACAGGCATTGGTGTTAGTTCAACAAGAATTGGCCATGACTGAGCCGCTTGTTGCTAAAGGGGCAGCAAGTGAAGTTGAAGTACTTCGTTTAAAGCGTTCAGCGAATGACTTACAAAATCAGTTAAATGATGTCCGTAACCAATATTTGGTAAAATCACGGGAAGAATTGTCGAAAGCCAATACTGATATTGAATCACAGCAACAAGTGGTGAAAGGCAAATCAGATACACTCAGCCGTACCGTTTTTAAATCTCCAGTTCGTGGTGTGGTCAAAGAGATTGATGTGATGACATTGGGTGGTGTGATTCCGCAAAATGGTAAATTGATGACTATTGTACCTTTGGATGAACAGCTTTTGGTAGAAGCACGTATTTCACCGCGAGATATTGCTTTTATTCGTCCGGGTCAAGAAGCCTTAGTGAAAATTACGGCATATGACTATTCGATCTATGGTGGTCTAAAAGGTAAAGTGACCGTCATTTCACCAGATACTTTACGTGATGAAGTGAAACAAGATCAGTTCTATTATCGTGTTTATATCCGTACAGATAGTGATAAATTAAGCAATAAAGAAGGTAAAAGTTTTAGTATCACTCCGGGTATGGTGGCGACAGTTGATATCCGTACCGGCTCGAAAACTGTACTGGAGTACTTAATCAAGCCATTCAATAAAGCAAAAGAAGCACTTCGCGAACGTTAATAGCGCAGTGCCAATCAAGCCTCCAGCATTGGGGGCTTTTTTGTGGATGTAAGTCTTTCAAAAAACGCTATAATATCCTTTGATACAGGATCTAAAGACGTTATGCCATTTACACTCGCCGCACAGTTTGAATATGAAGAAGACATTAAAAAAAGTCGTTTTCAAGCCATCGCAGTTCCTGTGGAAAATGAACAAGCCGTTAAAGAATTTCTCGAAGCCAATAAAGATATCTCAACAACACATCAGTGTTGGGCATGGAAAATTGGACATACCGTACGTTTTAATGATGATGGTGAGCCTTCAGGCACAGCAGGTCGGCCCATTCTAGCAACCATAGAAGGGAATGATCTGACCAACGTGTTGGTCTTGGTTAATCGTTGGTATGGCGGAATTAAGCTCGGGACAGGGGGATTGGTACGTGCCTATGGTGGCTGTGCAGGTCAATGCCTTTTACAAGCTGAAAAAATTGAACTTATTGAGAAGAAAAAAGTGCAGTTTAGTTGTCAGTTTAATGAATGGGCAATTTTCCAATACGAACTCAGTCAGCAGCAAATTGAATTTCAGGAAGAATATACAGCGCAGGGCGTAAATGTACTTGCATCATTGCAAATTCATCAAATCCAACCGCTACAGTTAAAGATTCAAGATGTAACTCGCGGACGTGAACAATTGCATATCGTTGAGGCTGCTGAAGATGAATGAACAAGATCCATTATTGAAATATCGAGAGCAACATAAGCATCGTCTGAATTATATGCCTTGGTTATATTGGTCACTCAAACCAAAAAATCGTGGTTGGGCTGAAGCTTGGCAACAGGAATATCAAGACTATCTCAAATCGATGGAAACCGTTGAAATTGGTGAAAACTGTTTTATATCGCCATTGGCTCATATTTTTGCCGAACCGGGACGTAAGATTGTTATTGGAGATAACAGCTTTATTGCGGCGGATTGCACTTTGCATGGCCCAATAGAAATAGGCAATGAAGTGGCGATCAATCATCACTGTATTTTAGATGGTGGGCGAGTGGGCATCAAAATTCATGATCAAGTTCGTATGGCGGCATATTGCCATTTATACGCTTTTGATCATGGAATGGATGTCAATCAACCGATCTATCAACAAGCTGTACGTTCACAAGGGATTGAGATAGAGCATGATGTTTGGTTAGGTGCGCATGTTGGAATCAAGGATGGTATTCACATTGCTGAGCAGGCTGTAGTCGGCATGAACAGTATGGTGACGAAAAATGTTGAAGCGCGTGCAATCATTGCGGGAAATCCTGCAAAATTCATTCGATATCGTGAATAAATAATCGCCAAATAGGTCATAAATATTTTTTATGCTTACACAAATGCATGCACAGTGAAACAGAGTTGTGATAAGTTAAAAATAACAAACAACATTTTATAGCCAAGCAATAATAAAACGAGGGCTAATCATGAAACGAGTTATCGCCTGTATCGACTCTTCTCCATGCATTAATGCACTAGCTGATGCTGCTGCTTGGGTTGCTAAACAAACTCACCGTGAGTTGGTTTTACTGCAAATACTTGATTACTATCCGGCAAGTTATCACTTAGGTGAAATTAGCGGCGTGATTGGGTTTGAAAGTAATGCCATGCTCTTAAAAGAACTCGCGGAGTTAGAACAAAAACAAAGTGATTTAGCGCTAGATTATAGTAATAACTTGCTCAAACACATTTCTGAAATGATCCAAGATAAGCATGGTATTCAAACCACCCATATTCAGGAAAAGGGTGACTTCTTAGAGCAAAGTTTTAATATTTTGCAAGATGACGATATTGTTTTAATTGGTCGCGTTGGTGAACGTTCAGCAGAGCGTAATAAGCCGCTGGGTAGTAATGTTGAAAACTTTATTCGTGGTGCAAGTTGTACAGTTATGACCGTAGGACCAGCGTTTAAACCACCGACTCGCTTTATTTTTGCCTATGAATATTCGCCTAAATGCGTTGAGTTAATGAAGCGTGTGGCACAAAGTGATCTACTCAAACTCTTACAATGTCATTTGGTCTATGTTGGAGATCACCCACAAATCTTGGATGATCCAAAAAATTATTTAACCAATGCCGGTCTCGATGTGGTGACAGAATACCGTTATGGCGATGTTTCGGAAAATATTCTGGACTATCAACAAGAGCATGGTATTCAGTTAATCATACTTGGCGCTTTTAGCCACAGTAAAATCCATCAGTTCTTCTTGGGCAGTATCACTACCAGTATTTTCAGAAATTCCAGTGTTCCATTGTTGGTTGTAAAATAAGTTGAGCAAACGAACAGAGTTGATTTAATAGACGGACAATTACGAGTAAATAAATAATAAGTTGTTGATTTAAAAATAATCAGAGTTATCCTCAAAAATTGTGGATAACTCTGTGTGTAGTGTTTGTAAGTAATTGTTTTTAAAATAAAATATTATATTGATTGTTTTTTATACCTTTATTCGAGGTGTTTAAAAAACACCTCGATTGAGATTATTTAACGATTGCAATTGCAAAACCGTCATGACCTTTGCAACCAACAGTTTGAAGTGCTGTGCAAGATAAAATTTTCGGATGATTTTGCATGGCTTTGAACATATCACGGATACCTTCAATGCTTGGTTTGTGGTTTTCAGCATTTAGAATCTCACCTGCACGAATTACATTGTCTAAAACAATCACTGTACCTGAATGAGATAAATTTAAACTTAATTCTAAATATTCAGGGTAGCTCTGTTTGTCTGCATCGACAAAAATAAAGTCAAAAGGTTCGGTATCTTCAGGAAGGGCACGTAAAATATCTGCCGCACGACCACATTTCAGTTCTATCGTTTGTGCAAGCTTTGCATTATCAATATTTTCTTGACCGAGGGCAGCATGTGTATCACGACCTTCAATGGTCAGAATGTAACCATCTTCAGGTAATGCACGTGCTAACCACATGGTGCTATAGGCTGCAAAAGTTCCAAGTTCTAAAACGCGTTTACACTTGTTCATTTGGATTAACATTTGAAGCAGCATGCCTTGATTAGCCGCTACAGCAAGATGATCAGGAAAGCCACGTTCATCCGTATGTTGAAGTGTTTGGGTCAATATTGGATCTTCAGGAATTAAATGTGAATCGATGTAAGCATCAATGTCTGTCCACATTTGTTGCATGTTGTCGCACCTCGTGATTGATGCAAGCATTTTAAACCTTTCCACCAACATCGCAATTTATTGTTCTATATTTGAATATTTTATGTACAAAAAAGACCTCCGAAGAGGTCTTGATATGACGATGTAATGTTTTAGTAATTACACATTGATGAGCGACTTGAGTGATCAGGCCCCCAAGTACGGTAGCCTTGAGTATCAATATGAATTTGTCCGCTGGCATATAAACCTAATCCCATATTGAGACTCTGCCCGTGTTGTGACCAAAATTGGCATAAACGGAACTTGGTATTTTCAATATAACTGTAATCTTCGGGCTGCGGGTACGCAGGTCCAATACGGAAATCAATCGCCGAGTTATATAGGTGACGAGATGAACTTGCACCACCGGCACATTGGTTCAAAGGCAAATCACGATAAACCGAAGTCACTTCAAAGTCCGTTAAGATATTTGCAGCAACTAAATATTTAAAGACACGTAAGGTCGCAATTTGGTTTTGCCATAATTCACGGTTAGGCACCATATATTCTGAGCGACCACATTTTTGCCAATCACGTGCAGTACGCATCAGCTCAAATGAAGGGATGATATTGCCTACACCATTTTTCTCTAAAAAGACTTCATAGTCTCGAACGCGACGTAAATTATCAACAGACGCTACCCATGAGTTGTACGCATAAGGCACCACTTTAGGCGGGGCTTGTCTGATGGTCGTCACTTTTTCTTGAGGTATGTAAATACGTTTACCGTCGGGAGTTGTAATAGTGTGACCTTGTTTTTGTGGTGTAGTTGTACAACCAATGAAAACAAGAGGAAATATTGCAACGGACAATAATCCCTTGAGTAAATGCTTCATTATAGAAATCAATTATTTATAAACTCGTTCTATTTTAATCCAATTTGATTGAGAAAATTTGAATAATTTGCAATGAAATGTGTGCTTTAAGTATAAAAAAAGATCAGCATGTGCTGATCTTTTCATGAAAGCGTAAAATTACTTTTCAAGATATTGTAATTTATCAGCTTTACCGTTCCACTCTTCACGGTCGGCAGGTTGATCACCAATTTGAGTGATGTTCGGCCATTTTTGAGAAAGTTCAGTATTAAGTTCGATAAATACTTCTTGACCTTCAGGTAACTCATCTTCAGAGAAAATCGCGTTAGCTGGACACTCAGGTTCACATAGCGCACAGTCGATACATTCATCTGGATTAATAACAAGGAAGTTTGGACCTTCATAGAAACAGTCAACAGGGCAAACTTCTACGCAGTCTTGATATTTACATTTAATACAGTTTTCAGTGACAACAAAGGTCATGGCGACAGCTACCTAAAAAATATGGTTCTAATAAACTAATGGTGTATTTTAGGCAAAAAATAGGGTAACTAACAATTCCTTTTATTGATAATTATTATATGCAGTGCTGTTAAAATCACTAAAAACTGAACAATTTATGTAAATTTCACAATGAATGAGAATCATACTCAAAAACTGATTAAATTACATCTGTTTATCGAACAATATTTTTAATGTGTATTTTAAGCATGAAACATTTAACAACATTAATTTTTTATCAATTTATTGTTGAATAGCCGCAGTAGTAAATAGCAAACATTCACTAATTTACGCGTTTGAATGGTGTCAATGCAAAGAACACCTTTATAGGTGCTCTTTGCGTTTCTTATCTATCGTTTCTGCTTAATTAGATCTTAAGTAAATCTTTCAAGGCGTAAAGTTGTTGTAGTGCTTCACGTGGACTTAAGTTATCGACATCTAAATCTGCTAAGGCATCAAGTACGGGCGACGTTTTTTCAACTTCCACCACACGTTCAATGACTTCGGGCTCTGCGAGTGCCGAGAATAGATCGGTTTGTACAGCCGTATTGAGTTGCTGTTTTTGCTGAGTTTCTAAAATACGAAGGCGATTTTGTGCTTCTTTGATCACTGCCGCAGGAATACCTGCAAGCTTTGCCACCTGTAGACCATGACTTTGACTCGCCGGGCCTTGTTGAACTTTATGCAGTAAGATCAGGTTGCCATTTAGCTCACGAGCAGTTACATGATAGTTATCGATATTAGCGTCTTTGCCTAATTCAGTGAGCTCAAAATAATGCGTTGCAAATAAGCATAAACATTTAATGCGACGCGTGAGATCGAGTACACATGCCCATGCCAAAGATAAGCCGTCATAGGTACTCGTACCACGTCCGACTTCATCCATCAGTACCAGTGATTGATTGGTTGCATGATGAAGAATCTGAGAGGTTTCAGTCATTTCCACCATGAAGGTTGATTTGCCTGTAGATAAGTCGTCGGCAGATCCAATACGGGTAAATATCCGGTCGATAGGCCCTAAAATGGCAGATTGGGCAGGGACAAAGCTACCACAGTAGGCTAATAAGCTGATTAAGGCAGTTTGGCGCATAAAGGTCGATTTACCGCCCATATTTGGCCCTGTGATAATCGCCATACGGTGATTAAAGTCCAAACTGGTATCATTTGGGGTAAATGCCGATTTGCTCAGAGATTCCACAACAGGGTGACGTCCGGCTTTGATTTTGATCCCAACTTCAGGGCTATATTCAGGACGTGACCAATTGCGTAATCGAGCTTGATGGGCAAAATTAGCCAGTAAATCAATTTGCGCTATAGCGGCGCTCATCATTTGTAAGTTGCCAATATCTGCACGTAATTCATCGAGTAATAGTTCAAAAAGCATTTTTTCGCGCGCTAATGCACGTGACTCACTTGAAAGCACCTTATCTTCAAATGATTTCAGCTCAGGGGTAATGTAGCGTTCAGCATTTTTAAGGGTTTGGCGGCGAATATAATGATCAGGTGCTTGTTCAGCTTGTGCGCGAGTGAGTTCAATATAGTAACCACTAACTCGGTTATAACCAATTTTTAAGGTTGAAATTCCGGTTTGTTCACGCTCTTTAATTTCAAGATCAATGAGGAATTGTCCCGCATGGTCACGAATTTTACGTAGTTCATCAAGTTCAGTGTCGAAACCCTCGGCAATCACATTTCCATCACGTAAAAGCACTGGCGGGTTTTCTACGATGGCAGACATGAGACGCTCATGTAAGCCGTGAAAATCACCCATTTCATCATTTAACTGAGCGATCAGCTTAGATTGGTGTGACTGAATGATCGGTTCAAGTGCATGTCGAAGATAGGGAATTTGTGCACAAGTTTGACGTAACTGAACTAGGTCTCGTGGACGAGCACTGCCGAGAGCTACACGAGATAGCACTCGTTCAATATCACCAATTTCTTTGAGAACTAAGCGGATCGGAGACTCATGATAGCCTTGCAGCATCGCTTGTGATGCATCTAAACGTGCATCCAATAAAGCGGTATCTCGTAAAGGCTGCATCAAGGTACGACTTAATAGACGGCCACCCATCGCAGTTTGGCAATCATTGATTAGTTGGAACAGGGAAGTACCATGTTCAAATAGGGGATCAATCAGTTCTAAGTTACGACGAGTGACGGGGTCGAGCGCGACAAAATCACTACTTTGTTCGAGTTGAATGCTGCGGATATGTGGTAAAGCAGTTTTTTGAGTCACTTTTGCATAGTGAATCAAAGCCGCTGCGGCAGCTTTCGCCAAAGGTAAATGGTCAATACCAAAACCTGAAAGTGTGGCAACTGCAAATTGGTCACACAGCGTTTTTTGTGCGTTATTTAAATTGAAGTCGACGTTTGGACGTTTAGTGACAGGGCAGTCTAATTGACGTTTAATTTGCTCGACAATATTCGGATCAATAAGATCTTCATCAATCAAAATTTCGCTCGGCATTAAACGAGAAAGTTCGATTGTCAATTGTTCCAGTTGATAGTCCATTTGCTGAACTTTGAAAATACCTGCACTGAGGTCTAGTAAAGCAATCCCGATTTGATTTTGTTGTAAGCAGATTGCGACTAAATTTGAACTTTGATGAGAGGCAATCAGTGCATCGTCCGTTAATGTCCCCGGGGTAATGATACGGACAATTCCGCGCTCAACCGGCCCTTTGCCTGTCACTTCACCAATTTGCTCGCAGATCACCACCGTTTCACCTTTTTTTACAAGGCGGGCTAAATAGCCTTCAGCAGCATGGTATGGGACACCAGCCATAGGAATAGGTTCACCATTGGCTTTACCACGATGTGTTAGTGTAATTCCTAAAAGTTTTGCTGCCTTATGCGCATCTTCAAAAAAGAGCTCGTAAAAATCACCCATCCGATAAAACATCAGTGAATGCGGATTTTGCATTTTGACTGACATGTACTGTTGCATCATCGGGGTCAGGGTTGAAAGGTCAACTTTGGAATTATCAGCTTGCATGAAACGAAATACCTTAAAATAAAAATTTGTGCGCTGCTAAACGAAAAACACTGTTTTGATGAAAATTGGATTTAGAAAAAGTCCTTATATTTATATTGTCTCTTCGTTCAAAACCACAGGTGTACGTTAACAAATCGTGTTGCTGATTCTAGCAAAAAAAGTGACAGGAAAATGCCAGAAAAGATTTGTCTGCATGTAAAAAAAGCAGTCAAAATATTATTTATAAACGCTAAAAAGTCTGTGTGTAAATTCAACAATGGATACATTTACAAAGCGATAGACTGACTCAAACATCAAGCTGCGCTTCAGCCTGAGCTAATCGATATTGGTTGCGACCGCTGCCTTTTGCAAGGTAAAGCGCTTGATCGGCAGCCAATATAAATTTTTGAATTTTATCAGATTTAGATGGAATGATCGTTTCCGTACCGATGCCAATCTTCACAAATTTAGACATATGGCTGGCTGGATGTGGAAGTGCGAGTGATTAAATTCTGCATAATAAATCGGCTGCCAAAGGTTCAATTTTCAGCTTCAGTTAACACCCTAAAGAGGAGTAAAAACTATTCGCTGCCATTGTGTGCAGCTAACTCACCATTTCGATTGGTGATTTGAGACAAAACCTCAGTAATTTGTGTGAGGCAGATGTCACTCGCCTGATGACCTAAATGATCATTTTAATTTTCAAAAAAATCGATATCGATCACCATGATGCTTAAAGGCTGTTGATGGCGTAGGGCATAATGCCATAGCTGTTCTAAAGCTTCGTATAACTGACGACGGTTTGTTAGCCCAGTCAGTGGGTCATGTTCTACCAACCCGCAACCATGGCAAGATAAAAACGCATACCAACAAAGGCATAGATGATGACCAAGGCATACTTCATAGCTGCATGTAATAGCGCATCATTGTGATCATTACAAATCATAGTAAATATGATCGCAACAGCGCACATCGAGCCTAGACAAGTATAAACATTAAAATAAGGGTTTAATGCGGAAAAAAAGATAAATCCCATGCAATCAGAATGATAAACACTACCCAAATATACAGAGGAATCTACAAAACTGCGTTATGGAATCACTTGATAAATCCCCGTACATGACAGGGCATACAGGAGAAAAATAATGATTCCGCGAAAACGAAATTCTTTCGCCGCTTCATTACGGTAGAGCGGTTGATAAATGGATTATAAACTTGACGTAAAATATACTTTATTCAATATAGTTATGATTTAACCCCCAATTTCATCCAGATGAAGTGACTTTAAGCCTTATAATTTCATAATTCGATATGCTCATAAAATAATTAGGAAAAGCGCACAATATTTTGTCTTTATTTTACAATAATTTATCTCCAATATAAGGTTTATATAAAGTTTAACGAGTGCCTATGAGTTTTAAAATGATTAAAAAAAAGCTTATATAGTAATTACGTGAATAATGGCATATTCAAGTAAATGCAGAAATAAAAAAAACCGATCCTGAGATCGGTTTTTAAAATATGTAGATCGATTTAAATGCTGTATTGCTTTATGGTTTATAGAGGCCAAGTTCAATCAAATGCAAACGTAATATACGGCGTAGTTCGAGTACAGCTTCAGGGGTTTCTTGAATCGAATGACCCCCTTTAATGATTTTTTCTGAAACAGCACCCTCTAGATGAGCACTAGTGTATGGTACAATATCATCCGTCATAATATTTTTATCTTGACTGTTGGTGTTATTTCCCATAATTGAATGAAACTTCAAACCCTTACGCGGCTGAATATCTTCAGTGAGCGCGATAAATTTTGATTGATGACTTAAGTCACTTGGTCCATTTTGGATCAAGCCATGGTCAATTTCACGAAATAAATCTTTCAGGTCTTCTTCTTGAGTTAACACATCACCCATAGCCGATAAAAAAGCTCCTGGGAGTTTAATAATTTTTCGAGCGGCTTTGGTAAACCAGCGATCTGCATATTCTGTACCACGATGAGGTGCAGCCAAAAAAATTGCACGGCTGAAATTAGGAATATCATCAATCACCATACGTTGCTTCACTACTGGAATATTTCGGTACTGATTTAATTGACGTGAATTCATCATTTTCAAAGCTGCTTGCGTGGTATCGGCTTGGCTGACCAGTAGTCGTGCAATAATGCCGCCCATACTATGACCGACTAGAACAGCATCTTTTTTAGCTGCGGCATTGGCGTCTACTTTGCTAAAGGTCTGAGTCAAAATGGAATAAATTTGGAAGCGGCTTTCAATAATCGGCATATTAGTTGAATAGAAGACTTGCCATACTTGATAATGTTCACGTAGCACTGAATCGCCCATAATATCGTTAGTCAGACGAATCCATGCTTCAGGGCTGCTAGCAAGACCATGTACCAAGACGATAACTTTCTTGTCAGGATTATATGGTTCAAGCATGTAGAGATGAGGCATCGTCAGTTTTTCATCTCGGTCAATCAGTGATAAATAAGCTGCCTTACCCAAGTTATTTTGTGCTAACCAAAGACCATATGGAGCAGAAAAATTGGCAGCAAGCGCATAGTTTTTATTGGCAATATTGACCTGTTCATACTTATACGGGTCGTAAGCTTTAATTTGAAACTCATGTTGATTCAAAATTTGATCAACTGTAGTTGCAGCGCTTAGTGGTTCAGCCGTTAAGGTTGCAGCTAAATAGCGCGCTTGATGGATATTAGGATTTGAACCAGACGGATATTTAAAATCAATCGGGTTGATAATATATTTGGCTTTGCCTGTTTCAATCGTATGTTCTTCGGGTAAAACTACAAGAAATTCGGAGCCAAAACCATCTCGACGGGTAATTGAACGTAAACCTGAGAAGTTAAGATTATAGGTTGACATCAATTGTTCAATTTTACGATTTTTGAGTTCTGGGTAGTGGCTGAAGTCTATGTGATAGGTGGTTTGTCCGACTTTAATCTGTTGGGTGACTTCTTGCGGCTTATAACGTAGTGCATAGCTGCTAACCAATTTGGCAATCCCTTGATTATAGAAATCACGGATTTGAACTTGACGGTTATCAAAAATACGATCAGCAGGCGCACGTTTGGTTTTAAACATGTACGCATAGCTATAGCGAATACTTTTATCGAGAAGTATCAATTGTTGATCTAAGCACTTATTATAAGTGTCTTGTTCAATTTTTTGTTTTTCTTCAGATTTGTGACTACTGAGCACACCTAACTTGCAGGCTGAAGAAGATTCATATTCTATAGCTTTAGCTAAATATAATTCACTTGCTGTAGAAAGTAATTGTTCATCTTGAATCTGAGGAATTTGTTGTAACTCATCAACACAGGCTTTCGGGTCTTCTGTGCAGGCTTTGGCTTCCCGACCTGTCATCGACAAGACATTTAAACTGGCTTCGCTAAGTTTGTTTCGAGAAATAATACTTTCACGTTCATTGGCAATCGAAACATTGAGTTTTTGATTTTTGACACTGACGACCTGACATCCACTCAGTACGCTTGTACTTATGATTCCAAGGAGCAGTATTTTTTTAATATTTTGCTGCATAAAGAGGCCGCGCATAAGGTTAAGTATTTTCAAATCATACGATAATTGTCAGGATTTTCAATTCACCTTAAATGAAAAAAGACCGTTAGAACGGTCTTTTTTCAAAAGAATTTTTTAAATCGTCAGATTTAAGACGCAGCTTTAGGTGGATTTAAAACTTGCCAAACATTCCAGCGACCTTGCTTTTCAATTTCTTGAATTAAACGATCAGCAACTTCTGCTTCTTGTGGATATTTAACTTTATAGTTCTTTAAAACCTGAATGGCATTCTTTTTTTGTTCCATGGCAATATAGTTATTTGCTGCAGAAAGATACGCTTCTTGAACACCGGCTTTCATTGCTTTGTCTAAGTATGGAATCGCTTCACGTTGACCACCACCTTCAGATAAACCAAAACCGAACCAGAAGTTTGCTTCTGCATCATCTTGGTTGATTTTTAAAATACGTTGTGCGTAAGTTAATGATTTAGTTGTATACACAGAACCCAAATCAAGGTTACGTGCCATCACACTGGCTTTAAATGCACGAACTAAAATATCAAAAGAAGCATTGTCTTTAGACGCAAGCGTATCTAATTTTTGCGTAACTTCCTTGAGTTTAAGCTCAAACCCTTTGCGTTCTTGGCGTTGAACAAAACGTGGTGGATAGTGACGTGCTTTACCTTCAACAAGCTGTAAGAAATCATCAATTTCAGTAATGTCGATTTCATTGTCACCTGCTAAAGCAGCAAATTTCATCGAACGTTCTTTGCTGTCAACAGTGGGGATAATCAGGCGGTTTTCTTCAAGGGTTAATTGCTTAGATGGGTCGGTTGGGCTAGTTACCACCATCTTAGTCACAGGCTGTGCTGCAGCTTTTTGTAAATTTAATTCAAAAGGAGGTGGTGCATCGTAGTTAAATGGGTTGAGTGCGTAGAAAGGTGGAGTCAGTTCAGGCTCTACAAAAATCATGGCATCTTTAGGAGCATTATTTTTAGTTGGGGCGCTTCCACAAGCGGCAAGGGTTAAAGCAATACAAGCAACTGCCAAGGGCTTAAGCGTCATATGATTCATCCATTAAATTTATTTTATAAAAAAAGCATGTTGGTCAGTCTAAAAAAACTCTGAACAACATGCAAGTTAAAGGCAATTTATTCTGATTGCTTTTGGTTAAGCTTTAGATTGACTACTTTGAGCTTCGCATTCGCGGCGCACATCTTCAATGATTTTAAGTTCTTCCTGACTAAAAGGTTGTTCATTAAGCTGTTGCTTTTTGAACGTTGGGTCAAGGAGAGACAAACGCTGACACAAATTATTCATACGTTTTTCATTGTGCTGAATACGATCTAACAATACACGCATACCTTCTAACATTGGGTCAGTTTGGTCTTGTGTTGCAGCATACGGTTGGAAACCAATACTTTCTGCATAATCGCGACGACGGGTTTCCGCTTCATCTTTTGGTTTATCTTTGGTGATAAAGCGTGCTGGATTACCTACAGCGGTAGTATCCGCAGGAACTTCTTTAGTCACGACGGCATTTGAACCGACTTTGGCATTTTTACCCACCGTAAATGGGCCCAAGATCTTTGCACCAGCGCCAACCACTACACCATCTTCCAAAGTTGGGTGACGTTTGCCTTTGTTCCAAGTCGTGCCACCTAAGGTCACACCATGGTAGAGGGTGACATCATCACCAATTTCAGCTGTTTCACCAATCACCACACCCATACCGTGGTCAATAAAGAAACGACGACCGATTTTCGCACCCGGATGAATCTCAATGCCTGTGGCAAAGCGGCTAAAAGAAGACAATAGACGAGCTGAGCCTTTACACTCTTTTTTCCAAAGTTCATGTGCCATACGATGCATGATTAAGGCATGAATTCCTGGATAAGTCGTTAAGACTTCGAGCGTATTTCGTGCAGCAGGATCGCGCGCGAATACAGCCTGTATATCTTCTTTGAGCTGCTTAAGCATTAGATTGATCCTCATTGTCTGTAGATTTTTTCCATGTTCCGTTATTTAAAGCCTGTACTCGGCTAAAGATGCCACGTAATAAGTGGTATTCCATACGATCTAATTGTATACGTCCAAATAGGCGACGCAAGCGTAAAGGTAATAATCTTGGATTTTTTGGATCCATAAATTCAATCTCTGCCAGCATTTTTTCAATATGCGGGTAGAACTGTTCCATCATTTCATGGGTCACCAAAGGTTCGTCCCATTCCATATCGATGTTATTGGTAACATGCATATTGGCATCAGGATTTGCCGTTAACTCGGTATGTGCAAGGGCGGCCATGCGCATTTCATAGCAAATGACTTGAATCGCTTGAGCAACGTTTAAGACGCCATATTCAGTATTTACTGGAATAGTGACGTGGTAGTTAGCCATTGCCAATTCTTCATTGGTCAAACCACGGTCTTCACGGCCAAACACCACGGCAATTTCTTGCTGTTGTTCACAGACCGCTTTGAGAGACATTTCGGCAGCAGGGCGAGCATCAAGTAATGGCCATGGGATGGTACGACTACGCGCACTAGTACCAAGGACAATATGACAATCTTTAATGGCATCTTCTAGTGATTCAACGATTTCAATTTGATCAATTAAATCGACAGCACCGGCAGCTAAGGCATTAATGTCCGGATGCGGGTAAGTCTTCGGTGCAACTAAGACCAACTTTGAAAGTCCCATGGTTTTCATGGCACGTAATGCACTACCAATATTTGCGGGTAATGTTGTGTTCACCATGACAATACGCACATGGGAGAGATGTGCTGAAACCGCAGCATTGTCAGTTTGATTCATGATATTTCCAATATGTTTATTTAAAAAAGCAGTTCAAACAGCGTTTAAACTTTAAGAAAATTGATTGGCTTCTGCTTGGTATAAATCCATGGCATCATCCATGCTCATCCCATCGGGTGGTGGCGGAACCTGCGCAGGAATAGAGGCTTGTTCATAACTTACCGCTTTGGCTGCTTTGGATTTGACATGATATTCGACATGCAAAGATTCTTTACCGAAGTAGTCACGCAGCTTAGACAGTAATTCATCTAGTGGGGCAACTTTCCAGTTTAAGCCCAAATGAATGTCAGCCGTCGCATATGGATAGTCAATATATAACTGCACAGGGATATGCGTACACATATCGACATTGCAAAAAGGCAGTAAAATATTTTGGATATCGCGTGAGAGCGTTTTACTAAAATGTTCAGGTGTTAATTTAATTTGAATCGCATTGGCACGTTTTTGACGGATTTCATTCAAACTGAAGGCTTTAGTTAAGCGACCCATTGGCCGATCAAAACCTTCACGTTCGTAAATTTCACCTTCAATGACCACCACTTTTTCGTTTTGAATCACATCTTTGAAGCGGTTAAAACGTTCGTGATTCGCAGACACTTCTATACGTGCAGTACCATCATCGAGCGTCACCATCATGCGGTTCGGGAAGTTGGCAATATCGACGACTAGGCCTGCAAATACTGTAGTGACACCACGTCGTGTAGGCGTAAGCTCATTAATGCGCTGTGAAATAAAGGCTTTTAGCTCTGATCGATACACATCGATCGGATGACCTGTTAGATAAAGCCCAAGAGTATCTTTTTCACCTTTAAGACGAACTTCATCTGACCACGGTTTAACAGGTTTAGAAGGTTTACGCTGAACTTCTTCAACTTCACCAAATAAATCCATCATCCCTGTTTCGCGGTTTGTACGGGCTTGGTCAGCCGCTTGTACAGCTTCTGGCAATTGCGCCATCAAGTCAGCGCGTTCTAATCCTAAACAATCCAATGCGCCACCACGAATCAATGCTTCAAGCGTGCGCTTATTGATTTTTTTTAGGTCAATACGATGACAGAAGTCAAACAGATCTTTATATGGGCCATCTTGGATACGTGAGTCAATCACAGACTGCATGGCAGCTTCACCGACACCCTTGATCGCACCTAAACCATAGACGATGGTTTTTGGATCGCTGGCATGGAAATTATATAAAGACATATTGACCGAAGGTGGTAAGACTTCAAGACCATTAATACGACAGTCATCGATTAAGAACACCACGTTGTCCGTGTTCTGCATTTCCGAGGTCATCACTGCTGACATAAATTCAGCAGGGAAATGTGCTTTTAACCAAGCGGTTTGATATGCAACAAGGGCGTAGGCTGCGGCATGGGATTTGTTAAAACCATAGCCTGCGAATTTTTCCATATAATCGAAGATATGGTTGGCCGTATCTGCATCAATACCTTTGGTTGCAGCACCTTCAGTAAAGATCTGACGGTGCTTAATCATTTCTTCGACTTTCTTTTTACCCATGGCACGACGAAGTAAATCCGCGCCACCCAAGCTATAGCCAGCACAGAACTGCGCTGCCTGCATTACCTGTTCCTGATACACCATAATGCCGTATGTCGGTTCAAGGACACTTTCTAGTAATGGATGTAAGTATTCAAACTCGCCACCATGCATACGGTAAATAAAGTCAGGAATCAGATCCATGGGGCCTGGACGGTATAAAGACACGAAAGCAATAATTTCTTCGAACTTACTTGGACGTGCCTCTTTCAGCATTTTTTTCATGCCGACGGATTCAAACTGGAAGACTGCTGTGGTATTTGCATCTGCGAACACAGCATAGGCAGGTTTGTCATCCAAAGGAATCAAGGAAATGTCGACAGGTGTAGTGATATCTGGACGGGCATTAATGTGCTTAATGGCATCTTCAATTACCGTTAAGTTACGTAAGCCCAAGAAGTCGAATTTTACTAGGCCTGCAGCTTCCACATCGTCTTTATCGAATTGGGCTACACGGTTAGTTCCATCTGCATCACACAGTACAGCGGAATAGTCGGTTAACTTGGTTGGTGCAATTACCACACCACCGGCGTGTTTACCTGTATTACGGGTAATGCCTTCAAGTTTGAGTGCCATTTCCCAAATTTCGGCTGCATCGTCGTTATCAGGATTTGATGGGTTGGTGACAATGTCTTTGAGTTGTGGTTCGGCCTCAATGGATTCTTCCAAACTTAAACCTAAAGGCTTGGTCGGAATCATTTTAGAAATACGGTCAGCCAAACCATAAGATTTACCTAAGACACGGGCTACGTCACGAATTGCACCTTTTGCCGCCATGGTACCGAAAGTTGCAATCTGAGAGACCGCATCTCGACCATAAGTGCGTGCAACATAGTCAATAACACGGTCACGACCTGCAATACAGAAATCGACGTCAAAGTCGGGCATCGATACACGTTCTGGGTTTAAGAAACGCTCGAACAGTAGGTCATAACGCAGTGGATCAAGGTCGGTAATTTTTAAACTATAGGCAACCAAGGAACCTGCACCCGAACCACGGCCGGGACCAACAGGCACGCCATTACCTTTAGACCATTGAATAAAGTCCATGACAATCAGGAAGTAACCTGGGAATTGCATGGTCAGGATGATCCCGACTTCATAAGCCAAACGCTCATCATAAGGCTTACGAATTTCTGCCCAGTCGTCACCACGTTGTTCGATAGGGTATAAATGCGCTAAACGTTCTTCTAAACCTTCTTTTGATAAATGTTCAAAATAGGTGTCAATTGTATGACCTTCAGGAATTGGATAATCGGGAAGGTCATGGAAGCCTAAACGTAATGACACATTACAGCGTCGCGCAATGTGATAGGTATTTTCTATAGCCGTAGGAATGTCTGCAAACAGCTCCGTCATTTCCTCGGCAGTTTTAAAATACTGTTCAGGACTGTAATTTTTAGGGCGACGATTGTCACCGAGGACATAGCCATCGGCAATACAAACGCGTGCTTCATGTGCCTCGAAATCTTCTTTACGTATAAAATGCACATCGTTATGAGCAACCACACCAATGTTAAATTTCTTCGCAAGTTTTACTGCTTCGTGAATAAAGTCTTCTTCACCCGAGCGCTCAGTTCGTGTAATCGCTAGATAAACACGATTGCCAAATTTTTCGACCCATTCAGCTAACAGTGGTTCAGCTTTTTGCGGGTTGGAAGAGCAAAGCATTTTGCCGACATCACTTTGCATACCCAGTAAAACTATCAAGTCTTGGTGTTGATTTAAAATCCAATCTTTTTTTACGCAAGGAATATCAAGCTGTTGACCTGAAATATAACCTTCAGAAACCAACTCTGTTAGACTGCGCCAACCTTTATTGGTCATCGCTAGAAGAGTAGCTTTGTGTTCAGCATCATTCAAACGAATGGTTGAACCAAATATGGGTTTAATGCCTTTATCTAAGCACTTTTTATAGAATTTTACAGCAGCATGTAGATTTGAAAGGTCAGTAATGGCCAGAGCGGGCATTTCATCTGCAGCTGCAGCTTTTACAAGATCAGGTATACGTACAATAGATTCAGTAATGGAAAATTCTGTAAAAATACCAAGATGTACAAAGTGCATAGATGAGTCCCTGCGAAAACAGCTGCTGATTTTAGCATGCTCTGAGTTCAAACTTGCGTTTATTGCATGGCTTTATGCAGATTTATAAATTCACTGTTTAATCAATAAACGCTGTATCACAAGCACCATTTAGCAAGCAATACCTTGATTAACTGAAAAAGCTATTAATTTGCTATTTTAAAAGTTGAAGGCTAGATTGCCAATATAGGGTAAATCATAGTTATGAGGCTCTTTCAGCACGCATTTTGCATGAGTCGGTGAGAGTAAAATCACATATGCAACTTCATTTGGATTGGCTAATTTTGCACTTTTGGTAAAGTCTTTTACAAATTGTTGATAGTCATATTGGCTTATCAGATGTTTTGACCCAATTTGAATTTTATCGCGTATTTGAGTGGATTTATCCCATTCCATCCAAACATCCCCTTTGGTTTGTCCAAGTTGGGCGAAGCAGCTTTTATTTTTATAGAATGAATCATTTTTAACTTGAGGATTGTCCTCAGCATAAATTTCAAATTTTAGAAATTTACCTTTTGATGTGACATGAAACTCAGTATTGCCGGCACATTCTGAATATTCATATTTAAGCTTTACTGGATTTTTGCTGATTAATGCATTTGCTTTTGATGCAGGCAAGGGTAAGGCTAAGTCAACATCATTTGCCTTAATACTAGTTACATAGTCATAATCAGCAATGGATGCAGATGCTGCTGAAGTGATGAATATCCCCGTTATGAAAAAAATTTAAGCGGAAAATTTTTGCTGTCAGTGTAGTTTCCATGGGGAATATAAAATCCTGTTCTTTTGATATTTTGTACTCATTCAAGTTTTTGTAAACGTAATATTGAAGGTTATATTTTAAATTTTATGGTGTTGCTAATTTGCCGTCAAAATAATTTAAAACTAAAAAAAATTTTGGTTTAATTGCGGCATTAAAAACTAAATTTTAGAATCTAAGAAACTAAAAAGCCCTCCGAGGAGAGCTTAAATATATGAATTATGCAGGCTTAGCGCAGTTTCGATAACCAGTCCCCCAGACTTTGAACAATTTGTACCAAAATCAACAATACAATGACGGTCATGATGACCACGCTACTATCAAAACGTTGATAACCATAAGAAATGGCAAGATCACCGATACCGCCTGCACCTACTGCACCCGCCATGGCTGTTGCACCAATTAAGCTAATGGTTGCAGTCGTTAAGTTTAAAATTAAAGAGCTACGAGACTCTGGTAGGACAAATTTAGTAATGATTTGCAGCGGAGATGCACCCATCGCTTGAGCAGACTCAATGATGCCGTCATTCACTTCAAGCAACGAAGTTTCAATCAGACGACCAATGTAAGGACCAACATAGATTGTGAGAGGAACAATTGCAGCCCAAGTACCAATTGAAGTACCCACAATGACTTTGGTCAAAGGGATGACCGCAATCAGGAGGATAATAAATGGCAATGAACGCAGCGCATTCACAATCGGGTTCAAACCATGGTAGATGACACGGTTAGGCAAAATGCCTTGTGGACGTGAGACATATAAAATCACGGCCTGGATAAAACCCCAAATACAGCCAAAGAGCATGGCAAAGAACACCATGTGAAAAGTTTCTTGTAGGGCAGTGACAAACTGATCCATGGACAAAGAACTTTTCCAAAAGGGTGCTGTAATTTGAGTCAGCCATTGAACAATTAAATCTCTCATTGCTGAACTCCTGCTTGAGTGACTTCAACGCCATGTTGTTCTAAGAACGCCACCGCTTGTTGAATCAATGCTGCATCACCTAATAGCTGAACGAACATTTGTCCAATCACCGCACCATTAATTTCAGTCATATTGGCAAACAAAATATTCAGGCTAATATCAAACTGTTTAATTACCGCTTGAATGACGGTTTCTTGTGCCGAACTGCCGAGGAATTTTAAACAATAAATACTGTTATGATTTTGATTTTCTAAATTATTTAAAATATTAACAGGGAGCTGTTGCTGCAATACAGTTTGAATAAAATTTTTGGTTGTATTGTGTTTTGGCTGACTAAAAATCTCTAAGGTTGAGCCATGTTCGATGACTTTCCCTTGTTCCATTACCGCAACATAATCACAAACAGATTCAATCACATCCATTTCATGGGTGACCATGACAATAGTAATGCCTTGTTCTTGATTGATTTTCTTTAATAACGCCAATACCGACTTGGTGGTTTGCGGATCGAGAGCAGATGTTGCTTCATCACACAGTAAAATTTTAGGATGATTGGCAAGCGCACGGGCAATCCCGACACGTTGTTTTTGGCCACCAGAGAGCTCATCTGGATAGGCATTTTTCTTATGTTTTAGGTCAATAAATTCGAGCAACTCTTTTAAACGTTTTTGGCGTTCAGCTTTAGACACACCTAAAAGTTTAAGCGGCATTTCAATATTTTCTGCAACTGTTTTGGTTTGCAGTAAATTGAAGTGCTGGAAGATCATGCCAATATTGGTTCTTTCTTGACGTAGCTCTGCCGAATTTAAAGCAGTAAAGTCTTTATCATGAATAATAATTTGCCCTTCACTAGGACGTTCTAGCAAATTAATTAAACGGATTAAGGTACTTTTGCCTGCACCACTGTAGCCAATTAGACCGAAAATACAGCCATCTGGAATGTCCAGATTAATCTGATCCAGTGCTGTAACGGTTTGGCCTTTAAGCTCAAAATGCTTGGAGATATTTTTAAATTGGATCATAGCGTCAAAAAAGGTTCAGAAATGAAAAAACAGGCAAAGTAAACTTTGCCTGTTTATTTGAAGAAATTATATTACTATTTTGCTTCAGTGAGGTAGCTAGTTGGTTTGTTTACATCAATTTTAGTACCACCAAAATGTTCATCGATGTAAGCTTTAACTGCTGGAGTGTGATAAAGCGCGCCTACTTTTTGTAGAACTGGGTCATTTTGACGGTCAGCAGCAACAGCAAGAATGTTCACGTTCATTTTTGTACTTTGGTCGATTGGCTCATAGTAAACCGCATCTTTCAGTACGTTTAAACCACCTTCCATCGCAAGGGTATTACCCAAAACAATCGCATCAACTTCGTCTTTAACACGAACAGCAGTCGCCATTTGTATTGGTTTGATTACGATTTTCTTCGCATTTTCAGTTACGTCAGCAGGTGTGCCTTTTACATCGTCAAAATCAGCTTTAAGTTTGATTAAGCCAGCAGATTGAAGTAGCAACAATGCACGTGATTCGTTTGCGCCATCATTTGGAATCGCAATTGTTGCACCAGTTTTGAACTCTTCAAGTTTTTTGACTTTGCTTGAATAGATACCCATTGGCTCTAAATAAGTAGTCGAAAGCGGTGCGATTTTATCTTTATTATTGTCATTAAACGCAACCATATAGGCATATGACTGGAATGCATTAACATCAATTTCTTTGTTCGCTACAGCAGTGTTCATAGACACATAGTCAGTAAAGTTTTTCACTTCAAGTTTAATGCCAGCTTCTTTGGTTTCAGGAAGCGTAGCAATATAGCGCCAAATATCAGCATCTGAACCAGTCGAAGCCATGGTAACAGTTTGCACTTCTGCAGTGTCTTTTTGTTGTGCGGCGTCAGTTGCAGGAGCTTCTTGTTTACCACAGCCTGAAAGGCCCACAGATAAACCGAGAACTAATCCTAGGAGCTTTTTCATATATTCACCCGAGTAAATTTATAAAATTAATAAATTCACAAATCATATTATGGAGAGATTTACTTAAGTCTTTTATCAGACAGGCTGATAGATGCTTAATAATTTAAAATGCTACACAGACTTATACAATTAGATCTGAGTCTATTTCCAAATGGGAAAAGATAGCCATTGCAAGCTGCTGTAAACAAAAGATTTAATAAAGCAAATCTCTATATTTCGCTAGGCATCATATCAATTTTTTATTATTCAATATAGTGATTTAAAAAGTTATGCTTAGCACCAAAAATGTATATGGAATGTGTTTAATTAAATAATTTAATAAGTAAAAACAATATATTATTTATAATTAAACTATTTAAGTACGTCATTTGTATAAGTTTAGGTCTATATAACAAATTTTAAAATGTATTGCTGAAAAAATGATAAAAATGAAATAAGTCCTGTCATACACAAAATTTGTAACATTCATATGTGAAAATAACGAAGTGCTTCAATCTAATTTGCATTGAAATCTTTATTGATACATTTACAGTTCAACTCTGATTCATGGTTTTTCAAAATCTTAGATCTAAATCTGAGGAAGATTGAATCCGCTACAGCGTTTAAGATAAACTGCTTAATAATTGATCATAATAAATTGCTATGTGCGGCACGCTATGTTAAATCAGTTTGATTTCGTCTCAATTGCAAAAAAAGCCTACGGTACATTATGGCGGTAGATCGGTGAGCCATGTTTAAAAAATGGAAGATGATAGCCAAAAAACTATCGCTGTATTTTTGATATCAGAACAACCTATGACGTTTGAGGTGCATGTGAAAGAACGTGTTGAAATCACATCGGGGTAGTGTGTTGTGCAAATTGGGGGAGCAGGTCGAGTTTGTTCAATATACTTCTGGCGAAAGCTTTATTGTTCCACAAGATTCTATTTTTAAAGTGAAATGTACTGATGTCGTTGATTATGTATGCCATTTTGATTAAGCATGCTTAAACAGGTTGGAGTTGTTTTAGCATTGTGACTTATGATTTTTACTTCCAAGGCCATAGTAATTGATATGTTTAGAGCTTAACCCCGCACTTAGCGGGGTATTTTATATGATTCAATGAATGATTTAGCTTTCTTATACGGAATCCTACGGTAACTATATTTAAAGTTTTTAACATCACCTATAGTCACTGTTTGGCAGAGTTAATGTGCTTTGGTTTTGCCGTGAATAATTATTGAATTAGCAAAAGGGGATGTGCAAATAATCACTGCGCTGAATTTCATAGAGTACATGACGGTTTAATGGATGATCCGCTGGTACATGCGGATGATTAAATTCACGGACTTTTTGCATACCAATGCGTTGCATGACACGTTCTGATGGTGTGTTCAAACTTGCAGTGAAGGAAATAACTTTATCTAGTCTTAAGTTTCTAAAAGCATGTTTGAGTACAGCTTTTGCTCCATCGGTGGCATAACCTTGATGCCAATATTGCGGTAGTAGTCGCCAGCCGATTTCAGGTGCATCGGCTATTTCAAACTCAGGTGGGTGTACGTGTAAGCCGATAAAGCCAATAAATTCGCCTGTGGCTTTAAGCTCGACGGCATATAAACCCCAACCACGTGTTTCTATTGCATCGCGTAGGCGTTGCATAAATGCAGTGGCTTCGGACGCATCAAGTTTGTTAGGGAAATAGCGCATGACGTCGTCGTCTGCACACATTTGGATGAATGGATCAGTATCGGAGTCTTGCCATTGGCGGAGGATGAGGCGAGGGGTTTGGATCAAATTTGTCATAAATTAGGATTGAATTTTAATTATAGAAAAATTTAGCAGGTTTTATTTTTAGGTGATATTAAAATTTTTGATTCCTTAGAAATATGATTGCAAAGAAATATGAGATTGGATAGTATTGGTTTAAGGTCGCCTACCGTACTTACGCATGAGTAGAAAAGGGATTCAAAAATTTAATGTCTTAGTTTTAAGTCATACCGAAATTTAATTTTCTTAAGTATCAACTCGTTTGGTTCTTAGCATTTAAACATGCGTTGCTAAAAGTCTTATGACACCAAAGATTCTTTGTATAAAGAGTTTAGAGTTGGCAGTACGGAAAATTATGTCTATTCAAGAATTCGCATTTCAATTATCTAAAAAAATTCAAGATCAACATTCTGTAAAAATTAGTCGTTCACATATTTATGAACTAATTGCTTTGGATCTAGGTTATAAAACTTATAATTCCTTAGTTGCTCAGAATCTTTTACTTGATGCTGAATATGATGATTCCGAAGAATATTATCAGCATGAATTGATGAGTGCTTTAACACTAGAAATACTTAAAAATCCGCCTAAAATAGATTATTCAAATTTTAATGAAGATGATCTTCATTGGGATGATTATGAAGGTCGTGAATTTTTAGAAAATATTAAAAAAATTATTGTAAAACTTCAGGCTTTACTGAAATTAGATGCTGAAGAGGCTTTATATTTATCGATTGCTAAAACTATTTATCGAGAACTTTTACGGTTCAATATCGAAGTGATAAACTTTAGGGACATACGAAACTCTTTGAGTTATGTTGATTTTAATAATGGTCTAGTTCAAACATTTGAAGTTCTCAGCGAAATTGATGATAATTACTTTGATTCAGATGAGTTAGATTTTGAATCAATAGGAGATAATTTAGAAAAAATATTATCTTATGCTAAAGACCGTAAAAATCCTGATGCTTACGCTGTTTTAGGTGGTTATTATCGTTATTTAGCAAATCAAATAGCCCCTTATGGTAGGAGTGGTTCAAATTTTGGTAGCTATTGGGATAATGATAAACAAAAATATATTAGTTCTGATCAAACTAAAAAAAATAAAGAAAAGTATGAGGAATATATAAAACAAGCTGAACAGTTTGAATCATATATCAAAGACAGTCCATTAAGTCTTAATGAAATCAACTTTGATGCAGATTCTGAGACAGTTTATAACCAAGTTCTCTATTTGTGTAATCAAGGTAATTTAGAAGCTATTGAGTATTTTCTTTACCAAAAATTATTTAAAAATAGTGGGGAAGCATGGCTCTATATTTACTTGGCTCAAATGTGTGGAACTGATTTTACCCAAGATGATTTGAAAGCTTATAATGCATATACAGGAGAAGAATACGATGATTATGGGCCATTGGAAATAGCAGGCCGTGAAGCAATTCAGTATGTTATAAACTTAGCTGAAATATCGGATGATAAGGATAATTTAGCGCGAAAAATTGCTACAGAGTTATTTGAAAAAATTTAATTTAGTTTAAGTGTTAAAAACCCCGCACTTAGCGGGGTTTTTACTTAATCAAATGAATGATTAAGCATTTTCACGTGCAATTGCGCGGTAGCCAATATCTTTACGGTATTGAACGCCGTCAAACGTTACTTTTTGGCACAGCTCTAAAGCTTTCGCTTGCGCTTCGCCAATGGTGTTGCCTAGCGCAGTCACACAAAGTACACGACCACCAGCAGTCACAATGTCACCATTCTCAAGCGCTTTTGTACCTGCATGGAATACTTTTGCATCAGCCATTTCTGTGTCTAAACCAGAAATCACATCACCATTGCTAGAAGTTTCTGGGTAGCCTTTAGATGCAAGTACGATACCTACAGTCTTGCGCTCATCCCATTCAGCTTCTGCAGGAAGTTTACCTGCAATACCAGCTTCAACTAAATCAACCAAAGATGATTTTAAACGCATCATGATTGGCTGAGTTTCAGGGTCACCAAAACGACAGTTGAACTCGATCACTTTAGGTTGACCTTGTTCGTCAATCATTAAGCCTGCGTATAAGAAACCTGTATAAACATGACCGTCTTTTTTCATACCTTCAACGGTAGGACGCATCACTTCATTCATGGTTTTTTCAAATACGTCAGCAGTCACAACAGGCGCAGGAGAGTAAGCACCCATACCACCCGTGTTTGGACCTTGGTCGCCTTCAAAGATACGCTTGTGATCTTGAGACGTTGCCATTGGCAAAATGTTGTCGCCATCAATCATACAAATGAAAGACGCTTCTTCACCCGCAAGGAATTCTTCGATCACCACACGTGAGCCGGCATCGCCAAATTTGTTGCCAGCCAGCATGTCATCAATCGCATCAAATGCTTCTTGATTGGTCATGGCAACAATTACGCCTTTACCCGCAGCAAGACCGTCAGCCTTGATTACAATCGGCGCACCATTTTTTTCAACAAATGCTTTTGCAGCATCTACTTCTGTAAATACATCATAGAAAGCAGTTGGGATGTTATGGCGTTTTAAGAAGTGCTTCGCAAATGCTTTAGAGCCTTCAAGCTGTGCAGCAAATTGAGTTGGGCCCCAAATTTTTACACCCGCTTCACGGCAAGCATCCACAACACCATTTACAAGCGGTGCTTCAGGGCCAACCACGATTAAATCCACCGCATTGTTTTTAGCAAAGTCGATGATCGCAGCGTTGTCTAAAATATTTAAGGCAACATTTTCGCATTTATTTTCAGTTGCAGAACCCGCATTGCCCGGTGCTACAAATACTTTTGCAACTTTGTCATCTTGTGCGATTTTCCATGCCAATGCATGTTCACGACCGCCATTACCCAAAACTAAAATATTCATCGGTTCATACTCCATGAATCGAAAATGACATAAAGTCCTCAACCTGAAAGCAGGAGAGGACTTTATGCAAGATTAGAAATCTAGTGTATTAAGCAAAAGACTGTGCTTAATTGTCATGATCAAGTTGCCAACTTAGTGACGGAAATGACGCATGCCAGTGAAGACCATTGCAATACCAGCTTCATCAGCAGCAGCAATTGTCTCTTCATCACGCATAGAACCACCTGGTTGGATAATGCATTTGATACCCGCTTTCGCAGCGTTATCAATACCATCACGGAATGGGAAGAATGCGTCAGATGCCATTACAGCGCCTTCAACTACTAAACCAGCATGTTCAGCTTTAATTGCTGCAATACGTGCAGAGTTCACACGGCTCATTTGACCTGCGCCAACACCAATAGTTTGACGGCCTTTAGCGTATACAATTGCATTTGATTTAATGTATTTCGCAACTTTCCAAGCAAAGATTAAGTCATCAATTTCTGCTTCAGTTGGAGCGCGTTTAGTCACAACTTTAAGGTCATCTTTTGTGATCATGCCTAAGTCTTGGTCTTGGACCAATAGACCGCCATTTACACGTTTGTAGTCAAGCTGTGCTTTACGCTCAGTGATCGCAGGAAGCTCGCCGCATACAAGTACACGTACGTTTTTCTTCGCGCCAGTCACTTCAAGCACGCCTTCAGCAACGCTAGGAGCAATGATCACTTCAACGAATTGACGGTCAACAATTGCTTGAGCAGTTGCAACATCTAATTCGCGGTTAAATGCAATGATGCCGCCGAATGCAGATTCAGGGTCAGTTGCATAAGCAAGGTCATAAGCCGCTTGGATGCCGTCTAAAGATACTGCTACGCCACATGGGTTTGCGTGTTTTACGATGACACATGCAGGCTTAGCAAATGATTTTACACATTCAAGTGCTGCGTCAGTGTCTGCGATGTTGTTATAAGATAATTCTTTACCTTGAAGTTGTTTCGCAGTAGAAACAGATGCTTCAGTTGCTGTGTCTTCTACATAGAAAGCAGCAGATTGATGCGGGTTTTCACCGTAACGTAAGTCTTGAACTTTGTTCAATTGAGTATTGAAAGTACGCGCAAATTTATCTGCTTGACCTTCTTCCTTACCTACGCGAGCGCCTAAGTAAGATGCAATCATGCCGTCATACTGTGCAGTATGTTCAAATGCTTTAACCGCAAGGTCAAAACGAGTTGCATGTGATAATACGCCTTCAGCTTTAAGCTCAGCAACGACAGTTGCATAATCAGCAGCATTTACCACGATACCAACCGATGCATGGTTTTTCGCAGCAGCACGAACCATAGTCGGACCACCGATGTCGATGTTTTCAATCGCATCAGCAAGTGAGCAGTTTGGTTTTGCAACAGTTGCAGCAAACGGATAAAGGTTAACAACTACAAGATCGATTGCATCGATGTTGTGTTCAGCCATCACAGCTTCGTCTAGACCGCGACGAGCTAAGATACCACCATGAATTTTCGGATGTAGCGTTTTTACACGGCCGTCCATCATCTCTGGGAAACCTGTGTGCTCTGAAACTTCAACTACGGCAACATTATTGTCTTTCAACAATTTGTATGTTCCGCCAGTAGATAAAATTTCTACCCCTAGAGCAGCAAGTTCTTGTGCAAATTCAACAATTCCAGTCTTGTCAGACACAGAGATTAAAGCGCGTTTAATAGTCATGATCTTCGTCACAGTTTTCAAGGAACAGATTAAAACAAAATTAGCAAAATGCAGGTCAAAAAAAATGCCTGCGGAAGCCGCAAGCATTTTATCATTTATTCACTCATTAAACCGTGAGCTTTCAACTTTTTACGTAAAGTACCACGGTTTAAGCCGAGAATCTCAGCAGCGCGGGTTTGATTACCACGTGTATATTCAAGAACTACAGATAGAAGAGGCTTCTCCATTTCCGCCAGCACCATATCGTATACCTGAGATGGTTGCTCGCCTTGCAATTGTGCAAAGTAATGGCGAACTGCGCGATCTACGTGAATACGAAGAGCGACATCAGATTGTGCAGTAAAAATAGGAGATTTGCTATTCATGCGAATTAATCCGAAAAATCAAATATCACTTGGGTAAAGTGATTTGTTAAAAGTGGTCTATAAACTTGAATGAACTCCGTTTTAGTTCCTAATGCGGAGTTCTAAAACTTGTACATTACTTGTAGCTTGACACAACTCGCAAAATTGTTCGAAAAATAAGCGTAACAATAGATTAATAATTGTTACAGCCTAAAAAACAAACAAAAAATCTACTCAATACGCAATAAATATTAAAGCGCACGGTTGGGATTGTATTTGTTGTGAAAAATTAGCGAGGAGTTTGCAGCACAAAGCTTTCGTGGCGCGTATCATACCATTGTCTAGGAAAAAGTGAGCAAGAAAACTGCATTTTTTTTATGTTTTTTTTACTTTTTTAATAGTTTTTTCCAATATTAGGGGCGAATCAACTCAATTGAATAATTATCGAAGCTTTTGCGTGCAATTGGTAGGCTAAATTGGAATTTAAAAGGACTACTTTTTGGGATCCGTTGGATGCCATGCAGACTTTTGTCCAAATACTCTTCAGGTAAAAGCGTATAGTTTGCTATTTCAGCACCATTTTCTTTTAGTGAAATTTTCATATTGGGTAAGGCAAGGCTACGGTCATGAAAATTGATCATTTCACCTGTAAAACGTGTTTCATTATTTCCAATGCTACGAATTTTGACTTTTTTGGTACTAATTAAACTGTAATGTTCCTCTAGACGTGAACAATTGAATACATCACAGACCGCAGTAAATGCAGCACCCATCACTGGACTATTTTTTAAATATTGAGGATTGAACCAGAAAAACTGGAATATAAGTGCACCAAATAAGAAAGCATTAATACAGAACCACATAAAATAATTCAGTGGTGTACGTTTTTTATCTTTTTCAGCCTGTTCTGCCCAATTTACAGCAGGCAGGTTGCCGATCGGTTCGGTGCTGAAATAATTTAAGTTATTTAAATAAGTTTTTAGATCGATATTAGAGTTTTCGACTTTTTGATCAAATAGTTTTAATAAATGGTGGGTTGGTGTTTCTTCAACAGTCACTGGTGTAAGCGTATTATTAAATTCGCTGACATTAATAATAGTATTGGAGTTTTTTTGCGGTGCATTTTCTTGCTCAGGGGTAGAAAAAGACAACGCTTTATCTACCACCAAATGAGACAGTGCATTAAAAGATGTAGAGCACTTTGGGCAACAAACCATGCCCTGAGCGACAGTAAGCTGCGGAACAGTTACTTTATATGTTGTAAAACAAGTTGGGCAGTTAGTTAATTTGTCGCTCATAAGTACACATTTTAAATTTTAATACTGTTGGCGTTTACCCGAAATTCGGCACCATGTTTCGTCACGTTTTTCTACGTCTAATATATCAAAAAATTCAGAATAAACACTAGAAACATCAGAAACTTGCTCTTCAATTACACCTGCAAGTGCGAACTCGCCCTCAGATTTAATTAAAGTTGAGAATTCTGCAGCCAAGGCCATTAGAGGGCCTGCAAGAATATTAGCAACAAACACATCGGCTTTTTGTCCAGCGAGTTCTTGGTTGAACTCTTCAGGTAGGCCTACATACAAATTTTCCAGTACACCATTTAATTCGGCATTTTGTTGTGTTGCTAAAACGGCTTGTGGGTCAATATCAGTGGCATAAACTTTTTTTGCACCCAAAAGTAAAGCGGCAACACTTAAAATACCAGAACCACAACCGTAGTCGATGACGATTTTATCCTTAAGATCAACTTTACCTAACCATTGTAGGCATAAGAATGTTGATGCATGGTTGCCAGTACCAAATGCCAGACCTGGGTCTAGTTTGATGTTTACGGCGTCTGCTTCTGGCGCTTCCATCCATTCTGGGACGATCCAATATTTCTCACCAATTTGAATAGGCTCATAGGCATCCATCCATGTGCGTTCCCATTCTTGGTCTTCAATGAATTCGCTACGCATTGGTGCTTCAGGAAGTTGAGCTTTAATAAATGTTTCTAATGCAGCAACATCAATTTCTTCATCATCTTCTTGTGCATAGATACCAGTAACGATCACTTTATTCCAAAGAGGTGTTTCACCTGGAAGTGGTTCAAGTAAATCCTGATTTTCTGCATCATCTAGCGTGACACTGACTGCACCTAAAGAGCTGAGCAGTGTTTCAGTGTAATCAACTTGAGCTTTTTCAACAGTAATATGAATTTGTAACCACTTCACGGACATAACCTAAATGAGTTTTATAAAAAGCTATTGTAACGGAACTCGGCAACTTGCAGCTAGCCATTATCAAAATTGACAAAAAATAAAAGGATGCACGTGGCATCCTTTTAAGTTTTCAGCGCCTTAACTTTTAATTGTTTCTGTTGTAGTTGTCGAGAGCGGTGCAAAACGTGTAATCAGGAAGCCAAATACAGCGGCAAAGATATACATAAAGATTGAATATACTGCCGCAGGCATTGCAACTGCAGAGCTGGCCATCACTGTTAAGGCGATGGTCATGGCCAATGTGCTGTTATGAATCCCGATTTCAAATGCACATGCACGTGCCTGAGCACTATTGATGCCGAATAGTCTCGGAACAAAATAACCAATGCATAAGCTGAAAATACAGAATAGAACCGTAGCTAAGCCAACTTGGGTTAGATAAGCCGCAATATTTTGTCGTTCAGAGTAAATAGCACCGATAATAATTAAGATGAGAAAGACCACAGCAAAGACACGGAGTGGTTTATGCAGTTTCTCAGTCAGTTTAGGTGCATAGTGACGAAGCAGCATGCCTATACATACAGGGATAATAATAATGCCGAAAACTTGGAGGATTTTTCCAAACTGCAGACTGATTTGTTGCCCTTCTTGCATGAAGTGCATGATCGAAAAATTCACGATCAATGGAAGGGTTAATGCTGCAATGACTGAGTTGATGGCGGTCAGGGTAATATTTAAAGCCAAGTCACCTTTAAATAGATAGCTAAATAAGTTAGCTGTGCTACCACCAGGTGAGGCTGCGAGTAGCATCAAGCCGACAGCAAGCAGTGGTGGTAATGCTAACAGTTTACATAGTAGAAAGGCGATACCGACAAGCAACACGAGTTGGCAAAATAATGCGATCAACACGGCTTTAGGGTGCTTGGTGACACGTGCGAAATCTTTGGGGGTAAGTTCTAGCCCAAGCCCGATCATAATAAAGGCCAGTGCTAATGGCAAAAGAACCGTAATAATTCCAGAATCCATCGTATTTATTCTCCTTGAGCATATTTAATGGTTTTTTACCAAAGTCCTTATGGTGATTGCGTTTGAAAAATAGTTTAGGTTTTCACTTGTTGAATTAGGTGGCTGCCACGGCGCGTCAAAATAAAACCAAATAAGGTCGCCAATAAATACATAAAAATAGAATAAACACCGGCAGGTATCGCCACTGTGGTGTTTTCAAGCACACTCAGTGCGATGGTTAGGGCGATACTGGTGTTATGAATGCCAATCTCAAAGGTACACGCACGTGCCTGCTTTTCCGGCACACCCGCGAGGAATGGAATTAAGTAACCCAAAAATAAGCCACTGAAACAGAGTAAACAGGTCGCAATGCCGACGCTGGCAAAATACGTAATGATGTTGGACTGTTCACGCAAAACTGCGAGTGTAAAGATAAGAATTAATAAGAAAATAGACAACATTCGCATCGGTTTGTTGATGTGATACGCAATGGTCGGAAAGGAGTTGCGAATAAACATACCGAAACATACCGGTATCAAAATAATCAAAAATACATGGGTGATCTTATCGATAGGCATGCCAATACTGGTACTTTCACCAACAAAATGCAAAATAGAAAGGTTGACAATAAAAGGCAGTGTAAAGCACGAAACAACTGAGTTAATGGCCGTTAAGCTAATATTTAATGCAACATCACCTTTATATAGGTAGCTAAAAAGGTTAGCAGTGGGGCCGCCAGGTGAAGCCGCAAGCAACATGAGCCCGACCGCGAGTAAAGGGGGTAACTCAAGCAACTTACACAGGAAAAACGCAATGCTGGTCAGTAGAATAAGCTGAGTAAATAAAGCGATGAAAATAACTTTTGGATAGCGTCCAACGCGTAAAAAGTCTTTGACTGAAAGTTCAAGTCCCAAACCCATCATCATAATGGCTAAAGCAATGGGTAGAAAAAATGCAAATAATCCCGAATCCATGGAATTTCCTGATATTTTTATCCTTATAGTGTTTTTGAGTTTATCTCAGTTTGATAAATAAGCAATAAATAAAAGCGAGTAAAAACTGATGTTTTACCCGCTTTATTTTTGATCTGTTAATTGGTCGATATTTTCATCGACAACTGTTTATTTAGGACGAGGAGGAGTGAACCCTAAAGCACATTTTCCTTTTATTTCTTGTCCATTAATCGTTGCAGTAGTGGCTTTTGCATCTGCACTACATGTGCTTAATAATTCGGCTTCTTCACCATGAAGATTTGCATTTTTGGAAGAGCTAAAAAATTGTGGTTCGCAGGTACCATTCCAGATAATACCGCGATAGGCAAATGATACTTGAGCGCCTTGGCTTTTACCTTTACAGACTTGTTGATATCGCTGTGCATCATACACTTTCTCAACTTTATCATTGGCTGAGGCAGCAAGTGGTGATAAACATAAACCGCATAAAACCGTGGATAGCAAAATATTCTTATTCATGCTTATAGTCCTTATGATTCTCATGGGATCTATAACAGAATAAAAAATCATCAGAATAAAACAACAATCTTCGAGTAACATTTGCTTGAGAAATGTATATTTTTATATGGAATATGCAAAGTATGTATGTTCATAAAGAAATATATAGGCATAAAACAGTAGTCAATAACAATAAAATCGAGTTAATCAGTCAACTTATCGGTGAATTTTTGCTATAATCTTCCGTCATCCTTTTTTAATCTCCTTTACCACTATGCATTATCCTAAAGTTTACGATGTCATTGTTATCGGCGGCGGTCACGCGGGTACTGAGGCAGCTCTTGCTGCGGCACGTATGGGTCGACAGACTTTACTCTTAACTCATAATATTGAGACTTTAGGGCAGATGAGCTGTAATCCAGCCATCGGTGGTATTGGTAAATCACATTTAGTACGCGAAATTGATGCGCTTGGCGGTGCAATGGCATTGGCTGCTGACAAAGGTGGTATTCAATTCCGTATTTTAAACTCACGTAAAGGTGCGGCTGTTCGTGCGACTCGCGCACAGGCTGACCGTATTCGTTATAAAGCTGCGATTCGTGAAACCTTAGAAAATCAAGCGAACTTGGATATTTTCCAACAAGCAGCTGATGACCTTATTGTTGAAGGCGATACCGTTAAAGGTGTAGTCACCCAAATGGGTATTCGCTTTGATGCGAAAACTGTTGTATTGACTACAGGTACATTCTTGGGTGGTGTGATCCACGTAGGTCTAAATAATGCTTCAGGTGGTCGTGCGGGCGATCCTCCTTCAATTTCATTGGCTGCGCGCCTTCGTGAATTGAACTTACCTGTAGGTCGTTTAAAAACTGGTACACCACCACGTATCGATGCACGATCAGTTGATTTCTCTGTGATGACGCCACAGCCGGGTGATTTCCCATCTCCGACTATGTCATTCATGGGTGATGCGTCGATGCATCCTGAGCAAATCAATTGCTATATCACACATACCAACGAGAAAACTCACGATATCATTCGTGGCGGCTTAGACCGTTCACCAATGTATACTGGTGTGATTGAAGGTGTGGGTCCACGTTACTGCCCATCGATTGAAGATAAAATTCATAAATTTGCCGATAAAGATTCGCATCAAGTGTTCTTGGAACCTGAAGGTTTGGATACACATGAGCTTTATCCAAATGGTATTTCAACTTCTTTACCATTCGATGTTCAGTTTGAATTGGTTCGCTCGATTCGTGGTATGGAAAATGCGCACATTTTGCGTCCGGGTTATGCGATTGAGTATGATTATTTCAACCCACAATCATTGAAATTCTCTTTAGAAACCAAATCGATTAATAACCTGTATTTTGCAGGTCAAATTAACGGTACAACGGGTTATGAAGAAGCGGGTGCGCAAGGTTTGCTTGCAGGCTTAAACGCAGCACGTCGTGCATGGGATCAAGAGCAATGGACACCAAAACGTGATGAAGCGTACATGGGTGTATTGGTTGATGACTTGATTACTTTGGGTACTAAAGAACCGTACCGTATGTTTACTTCGCGTGCGGAATACCGTTTGATGTTGCGTGAAGACAATGCGGATCAGCGTTTAACTGCGATTGGCCGTGAAATGGGTCTGGTGGATGATGCGCGTTGGGATTCGTACTGCCAAAAAATGGAAGCAGTTGAAACTGAAAAAGGACGTTTACAACACCTTTGGGCAGCGCCAAACAATCCACTAGGCAAAAAATTCGTTGAAATGACTGGTGATGACCTGTCTAAAGAAACCAATGCAATTGATTTGTTAAAACGTCCAAATATCAACTTTGCGCAAATTGCTGAATTGACGGGTTCTGAAGTTTCAGCATTTGTTGGAGAGCAAATTGAAATTGCTGTGAAATATGCGGGTTATATTAACCGTCAGCAAGAAGATGTTGCGCAAATGAAGCGTTTGGAAGATACGCGTATTCCAGCTGATTTTGATTATGATGTCGTTTCTGGTCTTTCACGTGAAATCACCATGAAGCTGAAAAATGTATTGCCTGAAACATTGGCACAAGCAAGTCGTATTCCGGGTGTTACACCTGCGGCTGTTCAATTGGTGATGATTACCATCCGTAAGAATAACCAAGCGAAAAAATCTGCATAAGGTTTTGAGTTAAATAAAAAACCCGCTCAGTTGCGGGTTTTTTATTGCTTAAAAATTATTGGCTGTTGGTATTTGATCGGATTAAATGAATATTTTGATCATCATTAGTTTTAGCTATGGTTTGATTATTAAAATCTTTCATAAACCTAAGTGATTGATAATTAATTATAAATACAAAAAATAAGATCTAAAAACTATTGATATACAAAGTTTTAAGTCTTAATGGTGGGCTTTTGGTCGTGTGAATTCCGACCTTTGTAGTGGTATTTATTCTACCCAATAAAGCCGAAACTTCAGGGTATGGCGTACAAGTGGGTTTACGCTACATGAATGGAGTTCGATTATGGCAAATCAACAATCGGGAAAAATGCAAAAAATTCTAACAGTATTTTTGTGTTTCTGGGTGGCATTTTTTGAAGGTTTTGACCTACAAGCACCCGGTATCGCAGCAAAAGGAATCGCAGCGACATTTTCCTTAGATCAGGTGCAAATGGGCTATGTGTTTAGCTTGGGTGTATTTGGTATGTTATTTGGCGCGTTCTTTGGGGGGCGTGTCGCTGACTATTTGGGGCAGAAGAAAGTCCTAATGTTGTCGATTTTTATCTTCGGTGTATTTATGTCTATAACGGCAGTTGCACCAAGTATTGAAATTTTATATATCGCACGATTCTTTACAGGTTTAGGTTTGGGCGCTGCGATGCCAACGATGATCTCGGTGGTGGGTGATGAAGCGACGGATGCTAACCGTGGACGCTTAAATAGTTTGATGTACTGTGGCTTACCCGTAGGTGCAATCTTTGTTGCTGGCTTGGGTATTATTTTTAAAGATATCTCTTGGCATACACTATTTTTAATTGGTGGTTTAACGCCTTTAATCTTGATTCCATTCATGGCGATTATCTTAAAAGATAAGCGTACAGAAAAAGTTCAGGCAGAAACCAAAGAAGCTGTTCCAGCGATGGGGCAAATCCTGTTTGCTGAACAGCGTTATAAATATACATTGCCGCTTTGGTTGAGTTTCTTCTTTACCTTAATGGTAAACTATATTCTGATCAGTTGGTTGCCTAACTTGCTTATGGAACAAGGGTTGGAAAAGCAACAAGCTTTCATGATCATGTTGATGTTCCAAGTGGGCGCAGTGATTGGTACGCTGGGTTTAGGCTACTTACTTGATCGCCTAAAATTATGGCAAATGGCAGTGATTATCTATACAGGTTTGTTTGTAGCATTGTTTGTACTGTTCACAACAAATTCAATTCCTGTACTTATCGCAGCAGGCATCATGGGCGGGATTTTCTCTACAGGTGGTCAATCGATTTTGTATGGGATCTCTCCAATTTTCTATACACCAGCTGGGAAAGTAACAGGTGTGGGGAGTGCGATTTCATGGGGTCGTTTGGGTGCAATGACAGGTCCATTACTCACAGGTAAGATTTTGGCGCTAGGTCTAGGAACGACAGGTATTTTAATTGCAAGTGCGCCGGGTATTGCTTTGTCAGCTATCGCAGTGGCTGCATTGTCAGCCTATAAGTCATCCCTTAAGAAATAGTCAAAACCAGTCATATTTAAAGGAGCTACGGCTCCTTTTTTATTGAATAAATATCTTTAGCTGAAACTAAGTTTTGTTAGAATAAATCTAATATTTATGAATAAATTTACTTTTATGTCTTATCAATTGATCGAACTTGATATTTCTCCCTCAGATAACATTCAGTGTCCACATTGCCAGCAGCAAGTGATTGATTGGTCAGAAGAGCAGTATGTGCAGCCATGTGAGCATGTGCTGTTTATTGCAATGGATATTGGTTTTGAGTTTATTACCGATGAATTTGAGCAAACCATGCAGCATACAGTCGATGACTTGCATGCCAATGATGATCAATATCATATGTTTACTGAAATTACCGCCTCAAGTTTCCCTGAGTTTCTGATATATAAGTCTGATTTAGGGGTGGAAGGTTATTCACGTTATGTCGGCTTTACGGCATAAAATATTGCTAAAAAATCTCTAAATAAAAAAAGCCAGTCAAGTGACTGGCTTTTTTAATGTTAATCAAAAAAATTAACTTTCTAATTCTTCTTCGACATCATCTTCGGCACTGTCCATACCGAGTTCTTTGAGTTTACGTGTGAGGGTGTTACGGCCCCAACCTAAAAGTTCTGCTGCATGGCGCTTACGCCCACGTGTTTGCTGTAGTGCAGCATTGATGAGGGTGCGTTCAAACATTGGTGTGGCAATGTCGAGAATTTTCATCTCACCATTTTTAAGTTTTTGTACTGCCCATTGACCAAGTAGCTCATCCCAATGATGCACACCGATGCGATCAATCCCTTGAGCAGCAGGGTTACCATCTGTGCCTTGAATTGGAATCTGTTTTAATTCAGAAGGTAAATCTTCTGGATAAACTTCACGGCCTGTGATCATGACTGTTAGCCAGCGACAGGTATTTTCGAGCTGACGGACATTACCTTGCCACGGTAGTTTTTGCATGTATTCTTGCGTTTCAGGACGCAGAATCTTCGGACTTACCCCAAGTTCTTTACCTGCACTTGCAAGGAAGTGCTGTGCAAGCATCGGAATATCTTCACTACGATGTGCAAGTTTTGGAATATGAATACGAATGACGTTTAGACGGTGGTACAAGTCTTCACGGAAACGACCTTCATGGACTAACTTTTCTAAGTCTTGGTGCGTTGCCGCAACGATACGGACATCCACCTTGACTGGGATGTGACCACCAACGCGGTAGAATTCGCCATCCGCTAAAACACGCAATAAGCGGGTTTGGGTTTCAAATGGCATGTCGCCAATTTCATCAAGGAAAAGAGTCCCGCCATTGGCTTGTTCGAAACGACCTTGACGCTGTGTGTTGGCACCGGTGAACGCGCCTTTTTCATGACCAAATAATTCAGTTTCGATCAAATCTTTTGGAATTGCCGCCATATTGAGGGCAATAAAAGGTTTGTTGCCACGTGGTGAATGCTTATGCAATGCATGCGCAACTAATTCTTTCCCCGTGCCTGATTCACCATTAATTAATACGGTAATGTGTGATTGAGAAAGACGACCAATGGCACGGAAGACTTCCTGCATAGCAGGTGATTCACCAATAATCTCTGTAGATTGAATCGGTTGAACGGTTTTAGCAGATTCTTGTTGTTGTAATTTGGCAATATGCAAAATTGCACGGTTTACAAGTGCTAAAGCTTCATCAATATCAAAAGGTTTTGGTAGATATTCAAAAGCACCCGTTTGATAGCTCGACACAGCAGATTCTAAATCTGAATGTGCGGTCATGATAATTACAGGTAAGTCAGGGTAGTTGCCTTTGACTTTACCTAAAAAGGTCAGTCCATCAATACCCGGCATACGGATGTCTGTCAAAATAACATCTGGCGCATCGACACTTAACTGATCTAAAGCGGATTGTGCTTCTTCAAAACTGGTAACATCAAAACCTTCTTCTTTGAATGTTTTTTCCAGCACCCAACGCATGGCGCGATCATCATCGATGACCCAAATCTTATTACGCGACATGATCTGACTCCCAAGGTAAATATAGGCTAAATACTGTTTTTCCAGGAACTGATTGGCATTCAATCATTCCGTTATGTTGATGCATAATATTTTGTGCAATGCTTAGACCGAGACCTGTGCCTTTCGCTCGTCCTGTCACTAAAGGGTAAAATACGGATTCTAATATTTCTTGTGGGACACCCGGTCCATTGTCCTCGATGTCAACGCGTACCGCAGAGCGTTTTAATACACCGTTGATGGTGACTAAACGTTGAATACGTGTGCGCAAAGTGAGTTCTGGTTGGTGCTCAACAAAGAACTCTTTGTTTTCCGTCATTGCCTGAACGGCATTAACACTGATATTCAGCATGACCTGAATCAATTGATCACGATCTGCGAAAACATCCGGTAAAGAAAGGTCGTAATCACGGGTGATCTTAATTTTCTTCTTGGTTTGGTTGACGATCAGTGAACGGACGCGTTCAAGTGGTTCGTGCACATTGACTGGCTCGTAACTTGGCAATTGTCTAGAGCCAAGCATAGTGTCAGCAAGATTACGTAATCGATCCACCTCACTGATAATAATGTCGGTGAATTCGCTGTACTTCGGATCATTTAAGCTACGCGCTAAAAGTTGTGTCGCCCCACGGATACCACCGAGTGGATTTTTAATTTCATGGGCAACACCACGAATCAGTTGTCGTGCGACTTGATGCTGTTGAATCAGGTTTTCTTCTTTAGAGATTTTCAACATCCGGTCGATTTGATTCAATTCAATCAATAGCAACGGGTGGTAGGGTTTGCCAGAGTTGAGCTGTGACACAGTGTAATCGACATGAATGTCTTTAAAGTTGACATTAATCGTTGCTTCTCGGCGCGTATAGTGTTGACCAGAAGTTAATGTATTCATTAATGCATCATGCGTATTGAATTCATCATCGGGCATATGGAGTAAATTTAATACAGGCTGACCTGATGCACGAAGTAAGCTGATGTCAAAAAGCGCTTCACAAGATGAATTTAAATAAAAAATATTCAGGTTGCTATCGACCAATAAAATGGCAGTGGTTAAATTATCCACTAAAAGCCGGTAATCAATCGTCATAATCTGATCCATTAGCGAGAGGTTCCTGTCTTAAAATGGCGCAATGGCATCTTCATAAAGCAAATCGTTCAATCTAATAAGGTTCGAATTGATGCAAGTTATGCAAGATATAAGCCAACTATTTGAGAAATACGCTAAGTTTTGATGCTTATTTGAATAAATGCGCTTATTTAAGACTTTAAATAAAGTGTATAGCTGATTAAAAACAGGCTGTAAATCTAAAATGCATTAAAATGGTGCAAATGAAATTATATGGATGAATTTATAGCATTATTTTGGTGCGTGATATAAAGAGTGGCCTTTTCACCTGTTTTTATGTTTTGAAAAGACATACAATACGCGGATTATAGTGGAGCGCAGATTCATGAAATCCCCCAAAGTCGGTTTTGTTTCTTTAGGTTGTCCTAAGGCATTGGTAGATTCCGAACGAATTTTAACTCAGTTAAAGACTGAAGGTTATGATGTAGCATCAGATTATGATGGTGCCGATTTAGTAGTTGTAAATACCTGTGGTTTTATTGAATCTGCAGTACAAGAGTCGCTAGATGCCATTGGCGAAGCGATGAGTTCAAACGGTCGCGTAATTGTGACTGGTTGTTTAGGTAAAGACGAAGACAAAATTCGCCAAATGCACCCAAATGTCTTAAAAGTGACAGGTGCTGCGGCATATCAAGAAGTGATGGAAGCTGTGCACGAATACGTGCCTGAGCCACCGAAACACAATCCGTTTATTGATCTAGTACCTGAACAAGGTATTCGATTAACACCAAAACATTATGCTTATTTGAAGATTTCAGAAGGTTGTAACCATCGTTGCACATTCTGCATTATTCCGAGCATGCGTGGTGATTTGGTTTCTCGTCCAGTAGGTTCAGTATTGACTGAAGCTCAAGCGCTGAAAAAAGCAGGCGTAAAAGAAGTCCTTGTGATTTCTCAAGATACATCGGCTTATGGCGTAGACACCAAATACAAATTGGACTTCTGGAACGGTCAGCCCGTTAAAACCAAATTCTATGACATGTGTGAAGCATTGGGTCAATTGGGTATCTGGGTGCGTCTGCACTATGTATATCCATATCCACATGTGGATGCTGTGATTGACTTAATGGCACAAGGCAAAATCCTGCCGTATTTGGATATTCCATTCCAACATGCGAGTCCTAAGATTTTAAAACTCATGAAACGTCCTGCGCACAGTGAAAATACACTAGAGCGTTTAAAAGTTTGGCGTGAGAAATGTCCTGATCTTGTGATTCGTTCTACATTTGTTGTGGGCTTCCCGGGTGAAACTGAAGAAGACTTCCAAATGTTGCTTGATTGGTTAAAAGAAGCGCAGCTTGATCGTGTGGGTTGTTTTACTTACTCACCAGTTGAAGGCGCGACTGCAAATGATTTGCCAGATCATGTGCCTGAAGAAATCAAACAAGAGCGTTATGAACGTTTCATGCAAGTTCAGCAAGAAATCTCTGCTGCGAAATTGCAAAGTCGTATCGGTCAGAAAATGACAGTACTTGTGGATGATCTTGAAGAAGAGTTCCCAGTTGCTGTTGCGCGTTCTTATGCAGATGCACCTGAAATTGATGGTAATGTTTTTGTTGAAGATATCGATAAGTCAGTGATTAAAGCAGGTGATTTACTTGAAGTAGAAATCACAGATGCAGATGAATATGACTTATTTGCAAAACTAATCTCGGTTAAGTCTGCTTAAACGATTCATTAAAAATAATTGAAATTAAATAATTCGGAGTTGATGATGCTTGATTCTAAAAAACCACGTTTTGGTCGCATCCTGCTTAAGCTTTCAGGTGAAGCTTTAGCGGGCAATAAAGAGATGGGTATCGATGCACAAGTGCTCGATCAAATGTCACTCGCAATTGCGCACCTTGTTGGTTTGGGTGTTCAAGTGGGTATCGTTGTCGGCGGTGGTAACCTTTACCGTGGCAGCCAATTACAAAAAGATGGTTTGGTTGGCCGTGTAACAGGTGACCAAATGGGTATGTTGGCCACGGTGATGAACGGTTTGGCGCTTCGTGATGCTTTGGTACGACGTAATATCAAAACTCGTCTAATGTCGGCTTTACCCATTGGTGCAGTAGTTGAATCATACTCTAGCCGTGATGCTATTCGTCATTTAACTCGTGGCGAAGTGTGTGTATTTGTCGCAGGTACGGGTAACCCATTCTTTACGACAGATACAGCGGCATGCTTACGCGGTATCGAGATTGAAGCCAATCTTATTCTTAAAGCGACGAAAGTTGATGGCGTATACAACAAAGATCCAAGCAAATATGAAGATGCAGTGAAATACGATGCATTAACATTTGACCAAGTTTTAGATGAAAAACTGGGTGTGATGGATTTAACTGCGATCTGCTTATGCCGTGACCACAACGTTCCACTTCAAGTATTTGATATGAACAAATCAGGTTCATTACTTTCAGTGGTAATGGGTGAAAAAGAGGGTACTCACGTTACTAACTAATGTACGTGGGCCTTAAAGCTCTTTATACTACAAGCTATTTTAGAATTTACATCTTTTCGAATTAAGTAAGGAAGATCACATGATTAACGATCTTAAAAAAGACGCAGAAGACCGTATGAACAAATCTCTAGATTCTCTAGAGCATGGTTTTGCTAAAGTTCGTACAGGGCGCGCGCACCCATCAATTTTAAATGGTGTTATGGTTCCTTACTATGGCTCTGATGTGCCATTAAACCAAGTAGCGAACGTGGGTGTAGAAGACTCTCGTACTTTACTTGTTCAGCCTTTTGAACGTTCAATGGTTGCTGCAATTGATAAAGCAATCCGTGAATCTGACTTGGGCTTAAACCCGATTACTGCTGATGCGATCCGTGTTCCTATGGCTGCATTAACAGAAGAAACACGTAAAGACATGCAGAAAGTTGCACGTAACGAAGCTGAAAATGCAAAAGTTGCGATCCGTAACATCCGTCGTGATGTTTTAGGTGATATCAAAGCATTGTTGAAAGAAAAAGAAATTTCTGAAGATGATGAGCGTCGTGCGGGTGATGACATTCAAAAAATTACAGACAAATTCGTTGCTGAAGTTGAAAAACGTCTGGCTGCAAAAGAAGCTGAATTGATGAAGGTCTAAGTTTTAATGACCTCATCTGAAGAAACTTCCCGTCTTCCAAAACATGTTGCCATCATTATGGATGGCAACAATCGTTTTGCCAAAAAGAATCAAATGCAAAAAGGTGAAGGGCATCGTTCTGGAAAGGACATCCTAGATCCCATCGTTGAACATTGTCGTAAAAGAAATATCCAAGCACTGACCGTTTTTGCTTTTTCGAGTGAAAATTGGAATCGTCCTCAGTTTGAGGTTGATCTGTTGATGGCTCTTCTCGAAGAAACCATTCATGAGCAGTTGCCGCGTATGGAAAAATTTGACATTTCCCTACGTTTTATTGGTGATCGTTCTCGTTTATCTGCTAACTTACGTGACTTAATGTTGCAAGCCGAACAAAGGACTGCTAATTTCGACAGCATGACTTTAACTATTGCAATTAGTTACGGTGGTATGTGGGATATCGCACAGGCTGCAAAACAAATCGCAGCAGATGTTTTAACTAACAAAATAAATCTTGAAGCAGTGGATGCTGAAGTCTTTGGTCAATATGTCAGTTTAAGTGATCTACCTCCGGTAGATTTGTTAATTCGTACAGGTGGTGATTTCCGTCTTTCGAACTTCTTGCTTTGGCAAGCTGCTTATGCAGAACTTTATTTTACCCAGACATTATGGCCTGAATTTACCATTGAAGAATTTGATGACGCACTAGCGGTATTTGGTGGTCGTGAACGTCGTTTTGGTAAGACTTCAGAGCAGATTCAACAAGAGCAGTTTGAGAATAAATAAATGTTAGAGCGGATAATAACCGCATTGGTACTGGTTTCAGTTGTACTGAGTTGCATGTTTGCAACCGAGTCTAAATACCCAATGCTTGTGCTGATGATTATTGCATCAGCTGTCGCGGGTTATGAGTGGTTTAAACTCATGCCGCGGAATACACAAAATGTGATTAAACCTTTCGCTTGGGGCTATGGTCTAGTCACTGCTATTCTTTCAGCACTAGCATTGCATTTTACAGATGTTGCATTACTGCTTTGGGCGGCTTCGATCTTTACTTGGATCTTAAGTGTCTATTGGGTGAAGTCTTATCCTGATTACGATAACTGGTATAACCCGAGTCTGAGTGGTATTGGTTTAGTCTTAGTTCCTGCTGCGGTAACTGCTATTTTTTCTGTGTGGATGAACTCACCTTGGTGGCTCATGTATCTGTTCCTGTTGGTATGGGGTGCAGACAGTGGTGCATACTTCGTGGGACGTAAATTTGGTAAGAAAAAACTTGCACCAGATGTGAGCCCAAATAAATCGATCGAAGGTTTATATGGCGGTCTATTCACTGCAATGCTAATTGTTATTGTTGTTGAAATTATTTATCTTGATTTAAGCATCGCTGAACATATTTTATTTTTAATACTTTCAGTAATAACAGTATTTAGTTCAGTACTTGGTGATTTATTTGAATCGATGATCAAGCGTCGTGCAGGGATCAAAGATTCTGGTCGTATTCTTCCCGGACATGGTGGTGTGCTGGATCGTATTGACTCGTTGCTTGCTGCAGCACCTATCTTTGCGGCAGGTATGTATGTTTTAAAATTAATTGGCGTAGATTTATAGATGTCACAATCTGTTTGTATATTGGGTGTAACAGGATCCATTGGTCAAAGTACTTTAAAGATTCTGCAACAGCACCCCGAAGAGTATTCAGTTTTTGCAGTCACTGCACATAGCCGAATTGTAGAACTTGTCAAAATATGCAAACAATATCGACCGAAAATCGCAGTTGTTCCATTCAATAAAGTGGATGAACTGCGCCAATTACTCGTAGCTGAAAAATTAACTGATATTGAAATCCTGCATGATGAAGAAGGATTAATCGCAGTAGCAGAACATCCACAGGTTGATGTGGTCATGGCCGCTATTGTGGGTGCAGCAGGGTTGCTACCGACATTGGCTGCTGCGAAAGCGGGTAAACGTGTCTTACTTGCAAATAAAGAAGCGCTGGTGATGTCGGGTGACATCATGATTCAGACCGCACGTGAAAATAATGCTTTGTTACTGCCAGTCGATTCTGAACACAATGCAATCTTCCAATGCTTACCTGAAACTTATCTACAAGGTGAGCGTCATGGTCAGCCAAAGCTAGGTGTCAAACAAATTTTACTTACCGCGTCTGGTGGTCCATTTTTACATCATAGTTTAGAACAATTGCAAAGTGTAACGCCGGCCCAAGCCTGTAAGCATCCAAATTGGTCGATGGGGCAAAAAATTTCTGTTGATTCTGCAACACTAATGAATAAAGGCTTGGAATTAATAGAAGCCTGTCATCTTTTTGCAGTTGAAGAACAATTTGTAACAGTTGTTGTCCATCCACAGAGTATCATTCATTCAATGGTTCAATATGTAGATGGTTCGACTTTGGCACAAATGGGTAATCCTGATATGTGTACGCCTATTGCTCATGCATTAGCATGGCCGAAGCGTATTCAAACACATGTGCCTCCATTAGATTTATTTGTTCATTCACAGTTAAACTTTGAACAGCCTGATATACAGCGATTCCCAGCGCTAAAATTAGCACGCCAAGCCATGAAGGCAGGTGGCTTAGCTCCAACGATTTTAAATGCAGCCAATGAAATCGCCGTGGCAGCATTTTTGCATGAGAAAATTGGCTTTACTCAAATCCCTCAAATTGTGGAACATGTGTTGGGGCAAGTTGAAAACTCAGCTGCAAATAATATTGATGTTATTTTGCATGCAGATAAATCGGCACGTATGGTTGCTGAAAAAGCAGTATTGAATTCAGGAAGTTAAGACATGAATGCCTTGTTTATGATTATTGCAGCAATATTGCTACTTGGACCGCTGATAGCGATTCATGAATTTGGGCATTATTTCGTTGCACGTAAACTGGGCGTAAAGGTTTTGGTGTATTCGATTGGTTTTGGCCCAACACTGCTCAAGTGGACGTCGAAGAAATCAGGTATTCAATATCAACTGTCTGCATTGCCACTCGGTGGTTATGTCAAAATGTTGGATGAACGCGAAGGTGATGTCGCAGCAGAAGACTTACCAAAAGCATTTAACCGACAACACCCTTGGAAACGTATTGCAATTGTTGCGGCAGGGCCACTCATTAACTTGGCTTTTGCAGTAGTGTTGTTTTGGATTTTATTTTTACCAGCTCAGGAACAGCTCAATACGCGCGTAGGTAAAATTTTACCGAATACGCCAGCAGCGGCTGCGCAAATGCAGTCTGGTGATAAAATTACTGCCGTAGATGGCACTCAAGTATCCACTTGGGAGCGCTTGAATTATGCCTTGGTTGATCGTGTAGGTGAAACTGGCAATATTCAAATTCAAGCTGAACGAGCAGGGCAAATTCAAAACTTCAGTTTACCGATTCAAAGTTTCTTACGTGATCAAACTCAGTCACCACTCGATGTTCTAGGTTTTACACCGTATCGTCCTGAAATTCCTGCAGTAGTTTCAAAACTCAGTGAAGATGGCGCAGCGATTCGCCAAGGGATGCAAGTGGGTGATCGAATTGTTTCGATCGATGGCGTAAAAATGAAAGACTGGTTTGATGTTGTACAAGTTGTACAAGCTTCTCCAGAAAAGTTACTTAAAATTGATGTTTTACGACAAAATAAAATTGTGCATTTAAGCGTGATGCCGCAAGGTAAGCGTGACCAAATGGGTAAATTCACAGGGTTTTTAGGTGTACAAAGTGATCCGGGTAAAGTCAATATTCCAGCCGAATACAAACAAACCATTCAATACACGCCTGTAGAGGCGATGGGCAAAGCGGTAGAAAAAACAGGTCAGATATCTAGTATGATCCTGAATTCTATTGTAAAAATGGTGCGTGGTTTGGTTGGTTTAGATAATTTATCTGGTCCGATTACTATTGCGAAAGTGGCTGGACAAAGTGCTGAGATGGGGTGGCAAACCTTCATTTCATTTATGGCACTGATGAGTGTAAGTTTGGGTATTTTAAATTTACTACCGATTCCTATGCTCGATGGCGGTCATTTAATTTACTATTTTATTGAATTAATTCGTGGTAAACCTGTTTCTGAACAAATACAATTGGTTGGATTAAAAATTGGTATGGTATTGCTGGGTAGCATGATGCTACTGGCTCTATTCAATGACATTATGCGTTTATAAGAACGTTATACGAAATAAATTAACAGCGGAAAAGACTGGCATGCAGCACAAACATTTATTTATGCCATTGGCACTGGTTAGTGCTATGGCCGTAGCACAACAAGTATATGCAGCAGATGATTTTGTAGTACAAGATATTCGTGTTGATGGCTTAGTGCGTTTAACTCCTGACAATGTAGCCGGAATGATCCCATTCTCCGCTGGTGATCGTGTCAATGATCAAATCATTTCAAACTCAATTCGTAGCATGTTTGCGTCGGGTTTGTTTGATGATGTGAAGTCTTCACAAGTCGGTAATACCCTTGTATATACAGTGGTTGAACGCCCAGTAATTTCTAAAGTTGAGCTAAAAGGCAATAAACTTATTCCTAAAGAAGCCTTGGAAGAAGGCTTAAAGAAAATGGGTCTGTCCGAAGGTGAAGTTTTAAAGAAATCATCTTTGCAAACGGTTGAAACTGAATTAGAACAACAGTACATGCAGCAAGGTCGCTACGATGCTGATGTAAAAGTTATTACAACCGCTCAACCGAATAACCGTGTAAATGTCTTAATCGAGTTTGAAGAAGGTCAATCTGCCAAAGTATTTGATATTAATATCATTGGTAATACGGTTTTTAAAGAAAGCGAAATTAAACAAATTTTTGCATTAAAAGAAAGTGGTTGGAACTCGATCATTTCTCGTAATGACCGCTATGCACGTGAAAAAATGGCTGCGAGTTTAGAAGCTTTACGTGCGATGTATCTCAACAAAGGTTACATCAACTTCAACATTACCAATTCAAGTCTGAATTTGAGTGAAGATAAAAAACATGTCTTTATCGAAGTTTCGGTGGATGAAGGCGAACAATTTAAGTTTGGTGAAACCCATTTCTTAGGTGATACGCTTTATACGCAAACTGATTTAAACGCATTAAAGCTCTATAAAGATGGCGATTTATATTCACAAGAAAAAGTGAATGGTGTGAAACAACTTTTGCTTCGTAAATACGGTAACGCAGGTTACTACTTTGCAGAAGTAAACATTGTTCCTGAAATCAATAAAGACACCAAATTGGTTGATTTAAATTACTATGTGAATCCGGGTCAGCAAGTCACTGTTCGCCGTATTAATTTCACAGGTAACTCGAAAACAGCTGATGAAGTTCTACGTCGTGAAATGCGTCAAATGGAAGGCGCATTAGCAAGTAACGAAAAAATTGATTTGTCTAAAGTGCGTTTAGAACGTACTGGTTTCTTTAAAACCGTTGATGTTAAGCCTGCACGTATTCCGGGCACGCCAGATCAAATTGATTTAAATGTAAATGTTGAAGAGCAGCATTCGGGGACAAGTACTTTAGCTGTTGGTTTCTCACAAAGTGGCGGTGTAACTTTCCAAGCAGGTTTGAGTCAAACCAACTTCTTGGGTACAGGTAATGCAGTTTCTATCGATTTGTCTCGTTCAGAGACTCAAGATTATTACAACCTCAGTGTAACTGACCCATACTTCACTATTGATGGTGTACGCCGTGGTTATAACTTGTACTACCGTAAAACCAAGTTAGATAACGACTATAACGTTAACAACTACGTCACTGATAGTTTTGGTGGTGGTATCAACTTTGGTTATCCGATCGATGAAAACCAAAGTATCAGTATGGGTTTGAATATTGATCAAACTGATGTAACTACAGGCCCATATGTATCTACGTATGTCCGTGACTACTTACTTGCTAACGGTGGTAAAGCTACAGGGAAAGGTTCTTACTGCCCAAAAGATGCTAATGGTGAGTCTCAAAATACTGTACCTGTATATAATGATAAAAACGAAATAATTGGTTATAAATGTGCTGTTGAAGAAATTACTTATGACAATGAATTTAAAGGTGATTTCTTAACTTATAACCTTAACTTAGGTTGGTCGTACAACACCTTGAATCGCCCGGTATTCCCTACATCGGGTATGTCACACCGCGTAAATGCCGAAATTGCATTACCGGGCAGTGATGTTGAATATCAAAAAATCACTTATGATGCACAAGCTTATTTCCCACTAGGTAAAGACTTTGTGTTACGTGGTTACGGTAAGTTAGGCTATGGTAATGATTTACCGTTCTACAAAAATTTCTATGCAGGTGGTTTTGGTTCGGTACGTGGCTATGACAACAGTACTCTAGGGCCGAAATATCCTGGTGTGTATTATGATGCGCAAAATCAGGTTGACTACGATCCAGAAGAAGTCGGTGGTAATGCTTTAATTCAATTTGGTACTGAATTGGCTTTACCTGTGCCATTTAAAGGCGATTGGGCGCGTCAAGTTCGTCCAGTATTGTTTGCTGAAGGCGCACAAGTATTTGACACCCAATGTGACGTTCCTAAATCTAGTGATGACCGTCAATACTGTAAAGATAACTACGGCTTTGATATGAATAACATGCGTTATAGCGTTGGTGCAGGTTTTACTTGGATCACGATGATTGGTCCAATTTCACTGAGTTATGCATTCCCACTGAATGACAAAGCTGGCGATGAAACAAAAGAAATCCAATTCGAGATTGGTCGTACATTCTAAGTACGACCCTTCTGGGAATAACAAAATTACAGGTTGATAAGATGAATAAATTATTTGCTGGTTTGGCAGTATTGGGTATGTCATGTTCTGCAGTGGTACATGCAGCAGGTTACGGTGTGGTTGATTTAGAAAAGGTGGTGGATCAAAGCACTTATCTAAAACAACAAAATGCTCAAATTCAACAGCAATTGAAACCACAAACCACTAAAATTGAATCACTTGCTAAAGAGCTGGAAGCAATGCAACAAAAAGCTCAGCAAGGTGGTGATAAGTTGACTGCTGCGCAAAAGCAGCAAATGGGTCAACAGTATCAAGCTAAACTTAAAGAGCTGACTGAATTACAGCAAAAAGTTCAAGCTTCGGTTCAAGGGAATATACAGTCCTTAAATCGCACGATGGATACTCGAATCAAGCAAGTTGCAGAACAATTGCGCACAGAAAATAAGTTAGATGTTGTTTTGAATAAAAATTCAGCACTTGCGTATGACCCTAAGTTTGATTTAACTGATAAAATGATTCAAAAGGTTAATGCAATTAAATAATCAATGAATTCTCAAAAATTCAGTTTAGAAAAGCTTGCTCAACTTGTTCAAGGTCAATGTATTGGTCAGCTAGACTTGCAATTCAGCGGAATGGCAAGTTTGGAGAGTGCTCAACCACATCAGCTTGCATTTTTAAACGCAGATAAATATCTGAATGAAGCTCAAAAGTCTCAGGCTGGTGCGCTGATTGTGACTGCAGACATGCAGTCACAAATCCCTTCACAGCAAAACTTCATTGTTGTACCCAATCCGTATCTGGCTTTTGCTATTCTGACGCATGTTTTTGAAAAAAAATCTGTAGAAACAGGAATTGAAAGTACTGCTCAAATTCATCCTTCCGCAATCATTTCTGATACTGCTTATATTGGGCATTATGTGGTGATTGGTGCGAATAGCGTGGTGGGTGAAGGGACGCGCATTGAATCCCAAGTGAAAATTGATCATGGTGTAGAAATTGGTAAAGATTGTTTTATCGATTCGCATGTGACGATTACTGGTGAAGCCAAGTTAGGTGATCGTGTACGTATCCATGCGAATACGGTGATCGGTGGTGAAGGGTTTGGTTTTGCGCCTTATCAAGGGAAATGGCATCGTATTGCTCAATTAGGTTCTGTACGCATCGGGAATGATGTGCGTATTGGTTCAAATTGTAGTATCGACCGTGGTGCTTTAGATGACACAATTTTGGAAGATGGTGTCATTATTGATAACCTTGTGCAAATCGCGCATAACGTCAAAGTAGGTGCAAATACGGCAATGGCTGCGAAATGTGGCATTGCGGGTAGTACAACTATTGGCAAAAATTGTGTGCTTGCAGGGGCTGTTGGTATCGTAGGTCACATTAATATTGCAGATAATGTGACAATTACCGGTATGTCAATGGTCACAAAAAGTATTTCCGTTGCTGGGAGTTATTCTTCAGGTACGCCAATGCTTGAAAGTGGTTCTTGGAAAAAGGCAGCAATCCGCTTTAAACAATTAGCAGATGTGCCATTGACCCAATTGGTCAAACGACTTGATCATATGCAGTCTCAAATTGAGTCCCTTGAATCAACATTTAAATTGCGTAAATAATTATGATGACAGAGTCGAATACCCCAGCTTTCACAAAACCTGAATTACCAATGACTATTCAGACTATTCGTGAATATTTGCCACATCGTTATCCGTTTTTATTGGTTGATCGTGTTGTTGAAGTGACTGACAACGGGATTGTAGGCTATAAAAATGTAACGATTAATGAAGAATTTTTACAAGGCCATTTCCCTGAATACCCAATTATGCCGGGTGTGCTGATTGTTGAAGCATTGGCGCAAGTATCGGGTATTTTAGGTTTCATTATGAATAATGAGAAACCTTCAGCGGGTTCGCTGTTCTTATTTGCTGGTGCAGAGAAGGTTCGATTTAAAAAACAAGTCGTTGCAGGCGATCAACTTGTATTAAAATCGGAATTAGTGATGCAAAAGCGTGGCATTTACAAATATAATTGTGTTGCCACTGTAGATGGCGTAGTCGCAGCAACCGCGGAAATTATGGTTTCGCATCAGAAAACAGAGACAGCATGAGCAATAACGAATTAATTCATCCTACCGCCATTATTGACTCATCAGCAGTAATTGCTCCGGATGTGCAAATTGGACCATATTGTATTATTGGTCCTAAAGTCACAATTGGAGCGGGCACTAAACTGCATTCACATGTTGTGGTGGGTGGTTATACCCGTATTGGTCAACATAACGAAATTTTTCAATTTGCCAGTGTTGGTGAAGTCTGCCAAGACTTAAAATATGCTGGTGAAGAAACCTGGTTAGAAATCGGTGATTATAACTCGATTCGTGAACACTGTAGTTTACACCGTGGTACTGTTCAAGATCAGGGTCTAACTAAAGTTGGTAGTCACAATTTATTGATGGTGAATACACATATTGCACATGACTGTGTGGTAGGTGATCACAATATCTTTGCCAATAATGTCGGCGTTGCCGGCCATGTCCATATCGGTGATTATGTCATCGTAGGTGGTAACTCTGGTATTCACCAATTCTGTAAAATCGATTCATTCAGTATGATTGGTGGTGCATCGCTTATTTTGAAAGATGTACCTGCTTATGTCATGGTATCTGGTAATCCAGCCCATGCTTTTGCAATGAACATTGAAGGAATGCGTCGTAAAGGTTGGTCTAAAAATGTGATTCAAGGTTTACGTGAATCTTTTAAATTGATCTATAAAGATGGTTTAACGACGAATGAAGCGATTGAGCGTATTCGTACTGAAATTTTGCCTGATGTGGCAGAAGCGCAATTGTTGATTGACTCACTTGAGCAGTCTAAGCGCGGTATCGTTCGTTAAATACTGCGAATAAAAATAGACACCTTATAAGGTGTCTTTTTTTTGCGTTAAAAATAGGACTATTTTTTAACAAAGCCTGCTTCTTCAGATTTTGGATACTTTTGGATAAGCTTGCTTTTGAGCTGCGTTGCTAAACTACTATTTCGATCGACGTCTTTTGCAATGCTATACAGTTGATATAACGCTCTAGGCGCGCGGGTCGATTCAGGGTATTGATCTACCACGATACTATAGTTCTTTTTCGCTTCCGCATAGTTGGTCGGTTCAACAGCAAGGTTGAACTCAGCTAGCCAAAAATATGCGTTGCTAATATAGACACTGTTAGGATTATTCTTAATAAAGTTTTTCATTGGTGCAATGGCTTTCTTTGCACCACCTTGTTTGTATGCGTCTAAAGCAACGGTATACGCTGCTTTCTCAAGCTCAAGTGAGTCACCACCTGCATTTACAGGTTGGTTTGCAGATGAGCTTAATGTTGATTGGGTCGTAGGTTGTTTAACAGGTGTAGGCGCTGTATTAGCTGTTACTGGGTACAGTACCTTGTTGGTTATCCTCCGCGGCCTCTGTGTCTTCACTTGGATCTACTTTTTGTTGGAGTAGTTCTAAACGTTGATCTAAATCTGCATAGCGGTTTGTAAGTTCACTTTTTAATTGTTCGATAATATTGTCTTGCTCTTCCATTTTACCGCGTAAGCTACGCAATTCATTTTCAAGCTGTTGGTTCTTCTGCATAAGCTGCCAATTCAAATTGGTTGGAATAGGGGTAGAGCCAGCACCTGTTTGAATGGCCGTATTATTTGCTGTATACACAGTACCATTATTAGCGCCACTCAAACCACGAGATTCAATTGGAATATTGGCAAATAATGCACCTGAGCAAGTCAATGTAAGGGCACACAATACATGCTGTTTAAACATCATAAAAATTCCATGTAGTTACAAGCATGTCCGTATAGAATAGTTTTATTACAGACAGCTTTAGATAAAACGATAAGCACATTAAAAACGCCAAAGATCTGAATTGCAATAAGCTTTTACAATCTTGCTGTGTATTAAAGTAAAAATATAGTGATGAAGTTTCACGTTTTCTACATCATCGACCATCATATTGATTTATAAATAATCAAACAGTTTTTTCTATTCAGGAATTCTTGGTTTTAGGCTTGCATGTTTATTAAAAATCTCTATACTCTGTTCTTGCAATGGTAGCCCTGCCGGTTACTTCGCAATTGTACTCTATAAACCCCGCCAGGACCGGAAGGTAGCAACGGTAGTAGAAATATGATGTGCCGAAGTCTTGCTGGTAGGGTTGCCACCAGTTTCAACAATAATAAATTAAACGTCCTCTCATTTTTTCAACCCTATATTATTCTTTATTTTAGTTTTATTAATTCTTCATTTAGATCTATATTTTTTTTATTCGTCATCAAATTCTTTACGTGCAATCACTTTAAAAATCGTATCGAGATCAAAGCCTCGATATTGCAAAAAACGTATTTGTTTGGCTTTTTGTTTTGGATTACGTTCAACAGCTTTGCCAAATTTTTTTATCTTGAGCTGGTAGGCTTCAGCGACCCAATCTGTTTCTTTTAATTCATCCTGAATTAATTTACTGTCTACTTTTTTATTTTTTAACGCGAGCTTTATATGATTAGGGCCTTTACCTTTACGTTTTTGACTCGATAGCACCATCTCTGCTACACGCTGATCGCTTTGATAGTTCTCACGTGCGAGTTCTTCCACCAAGTGTATGACTTCTTCACGACTATCCGCATACAGTGCTAATTTTTCGATTAAATCCGCTTTTGAGTATTCTTTACGTGTGAGTACTGCAAAAGCGTACGAGCGTAGACGAGAGCCGCACAGTCCTGGTTTTTTTTCAGCATGAACATCTTTACCATTGGTGTCAAAATGCAACGCAGTGTGATCGATCACCGAAGTATTGTCATGTGAAATGTCAGTTTGTGCAGCATGATTTACGCAGGTAGTTTCTTCAGCTTCTGCAAACTGTTGTTTCAGTGCTTCATAATCAAGCAAGAGTGGAAAATGGTTTTTAGTCATGGGGTCATTTTAATACAAATTTTGAGTGCAAAACAAAACGCCCCGTAGGGCGTTTCGTCTGCTATTAAAGTATGCTGTAATTAAGCATCTAAAAAGTCTGGTTCTTCTTCGTCTTTGTCTTCTACAGGTGCTGTACCCGTAGTCAGAAGTTGTTCACGAATCAGTTTTTCGATAGTTTGCACAAGTTCAGGGTGTTCTTCTAAGTGGCGAATGGTATTGTTTTTACCTTGCCCAATCTTGTCACCTTGGTATGAATACCAAGCACCTGCTTTTTGAACAATTTCTTGTTGTACTGCGAGGTCAACAAGCTCACCTAAATGGTTCACGCCTTTACCATAAAGAATTTGGAAAATCGCTTCACGGAATGGAGGAGCCATTTTGTTTTTCACAACTTTCACTTTAGTTTCTGAACCAATGATTTCGTCGCCTTCTTTCACTTGACCAATACGGCGGATATCTAAACGTACAGATGCATAGAATTTAAGTGCATTACCACCAGTTGTGGTTTCTGGGCTACCAAACATTACACCAATCTTCATACGGATTTGGTTAATGAAGATCACCATACAGTTAGAGCGTTTCGCATTACCGGTAATTTTACGCAGTGCTTGGCTCATTAGACGAGCTTGTAAGCCCATATGTGAGTCACCCATTTCGCCTTCAATTTCGGCGCGAGGGGTAAGTGCAGCTACAGAGTCGACAACGATCAGGTCAATGGCACCTGAACGTACCAGCATGTCTGCAATTTCAAGTGCTTGTTCACCATTGTCTGGCTGTGAAACAAGTAAGTTATCAATATCTACGCCAAGTTTACGTGCGTATTGAGGGTCTAATGCATGTTCAGCATCGATGAATGCACAAGTACCGCCAGCTTTCTGACATTGCGCAATGGCTTGTAATGTCATAGTCGTTTTACCAGAAGATTCAGGACCGTAGATTTCTACGATACGACCTTTAGGTAAACCACCAATACCTAGTGCGATATCTAGTGTTAAAGAACCCGTAGAGACAGCTTCAACTGCCTGTACAGTATTATCACCAAGACGCATAACGGTGTTTTTACCAAACTGCTTTTCAATTTGGCTTAAGGCCGCATTTAACGCCTTGCTTTTATTATCATCCATCTTACAACCTCAATACGATGTCACGAAACAATATACTCAAGTGGATGTATTCAGTTTAAATCTGTTCCACGAGGGTATAGTGACAGAAATCATCCTTTTGTTCTATGAAAATCACAACAGGTGCGACATGTTGTGACGCTTTAACTTAATCATCATTATAAGACCATTGCTGGTCAAACTGTTGATCATTTTCTCTTTTAAATTTACCAATATCTCGACGATCTTTTTTACTTGGTCGATGATCTGGCCGAGCTAGATTATGCAACTTTCTTTGGGATGCGAGCAATTCCCGTTTTGCAATACTGACCTCAGTTTCATCATAAAGCAGCTGAGCGGTTGGGGCAGGCCCACGAACATCCGACAGTGCTTTCACCACCACGGTTTTTTTCTCAAGGCCTTGGGCAATGGTTAATTCCATGCCTACACGAACTTCACGAGAGACTTTAACGCGTTCGCCATTATGATGAACTTTACCGCCTTCAATAGCATTTTTGGCAATAGAGCGTGTTTTAAAAAAACGCGCAGCCCACAACCATTTGTCTATACGCATACCAACCGCATCTTCGGCTAGATTAGATTTACGCATATTTTTTCTGTTCCTCGACTTGCTCAGTCGTTTGAGCTTCTAAAATAGGGATTAAATCTGTTAATGCGGACAGCATTGGATAATTACAAGTCTCGCGAGGCGCTTTGGCAGATGAAGGCTGCTGAATCGAATAGAGCTGTTCAATTCCAAAAAGTTTTGCACCATTGAGCACTTTTTCTGTGTCATCAATGAAGTAACAGTTTTTTGCATCGAAGGGATGTTTGCTTGCTAATATTTGCCAAAACTCAATAAACTCTTTGGCATGACCGAGAGTTTCTGAACTGACGATAACATCAAAATAATCACGAAGACCGGTTTCTTCGAGTTTGAATTGTAAGCCTGCAAAGTCGGCATTGGTCGCAAGCCAAATAGGATAGCCATTTTCTTTAAGATAGGTGAGCAGCTCAATGCAGCCTTTGCGTTTAGCTACTTTGGCTTTTTGTTCTATTTGCATTGCCAAAACATCAACGCCAACTTGTGACGTCCAAAAGCGAGAGGAGTACCATTTTAGGGTATGATTATGTTGTTGATAAAAACTAAATAGCGTTTGCTTGCTTTGTTCGAGTGAGCACTGATGCTGTTCAGCATAGCGAATTGGCAGCAGCTCATTCCAGATAAAATCATCATAAGCAAGATCGAGTAAAGTACCGTCCATATCGAAAATGATCGTCGGCTTTTCTGAGTAATTTGGCATATAAAGGTATTCTATGTTTAAAACAACAACAGCACCGCAAGACCCACTGATTTTGCAGTTGGTTCCCATTGTGACACAAGCTTGCGAAATTTTGCGAGAAGAATATCAGCGTTATTGCTCAGGTGCGGATTTTGATGTGGAACGTAAAAGTGATGATTCACCTGTAACGCAAGCTGACTATCGTGCAAATAGCTATATTACTCAAGCATTATCCAAAGTTTCTAACTTGCCTGTATTGTCAGAAGAAGGTGACAAGTCTGAACGTATGCAATGGCAAAAATTTTGGCTGCTTGATCCTTTAGATGGTACCAAAGAGTTTTTACATAAAAGACCTGAATTTACCATTAATCTGAGTCTGGTTGAGGGTGCTAATACTACCTTTGCCATATTGGCGATCCCCGGGGAATACAGCGTATATATTTGTCCCTTTGAGGGACTGCCGCTGAAATATGATAGCCAGTCAACCACATGGTATGAATATGTTCAAACCTCTGTAGAGAATGTCGTACACGTTGGCTTGAGTCAAAGTGCTAAAAATAAGCCGATTTATAAGCACTATCTAGACGCTTTAGAAAAACTTAGTCCTTATCAGGCATACCATGCTGGTAGTGCATATAAGTTTTGTATGATGTTAGAAGATCGAGTGGATATTTACCCGCGTTTTCATCCTACCTGTGAATGGGATACTAGTGCTGGACAATGTTTAATCGAGCGTATTGGTGGTGGATTGATTGATTTTAAAGGTCGCGCATTTCTATATAACCAACGCACGACTTTATTAAATGGTGGATTTATTGCATTTAAAAATGCCGAAATGAAAGAATTGGCCTTAAATGCTTTGGCAAACATGCCTGACAAAACTTGAGCTAAATCGGGTTCATGCTATAGTGTCTGCACACTCCGTTAAATCTCCTGCATTTAAGAACTGTCAATTATGGCCCTAGATTTGCTCCCACCGAGTATGCTGAAAGCAATAGACTTATTGCCGTATGAAAAGACGCCTGTAACATTGTTTACACGTCATTCCATTCGTGAAGTTGTACAAGGACAAGGCTTGGCCGGTTATGACTTGCAACTGACCCATCAAGGACGAGATTTAGCCGAAGCGTGGGGCAGCTATTTGGTTGAAAATACCGATCGTGTTATTCAGCACTGTATTTCGAGTCCAATTCAGCGCTGTGTGGATACGGCAGCATTGATGATTCAAGGTGCAGATAACGTCACGATTGAGCCAAATACCCACCATATCGAGATCATTGAACAAGGATTATTGGTCGAGCCGGGAAGTTTTGTGCTCGATATTAAAAAAGCAGGACCATACTTTCAAAAGCAAGGTGCTTTAGGCTTTATCAATAGTTTTGTGAATAATGCTTTGCCGGGTATGAAACAGCCCATTCATGGGGTGGTAGATGTTTTGGAGTTGATTTACAACACTCATCCAACCAATGATTATGGTCTGAGTCTAGCGGTGAGTCATGATACGATTTTGGCTGCAATTCTTGCCATTATTTCAGGTAAAAATATCGTGACACGCGAAGATTGGCCTAAAATGATGGAAGGTTTATTTGTTTGGTTTGAAGGAGATGTATTCCTTGAGTCAAAACTGAAATGGATTTGGCGTGGTGAACTAAATGAATTAAATATTCGTGAATTTCAGCAAGCTGAACAGCAACTTTAAGAAATTTTGCTAATAATAAAAAATTTATAAAAGGCATCCATGTGCGGATGCCTTTTTTATCTGTTTCAGTATTTCATTAAATAAAAGATTAAATATTGGCTTTAATTCGTGCAGGGTACTGATTTAAATCAATACTTGAACCATCGTCACTATAAGGCCAGCGGCTAGTATTAACTGGGAGGTGCTGTTGGTGGATTCGACTGTATTTGTCTGCAGCAATCAATGTCGCAATGTCATGATCCTTAATGCTATACGCTTGTACGATTTCAACTGGATATTGTGTGCGTTCAAAAAATTCAGCTTCTGTTTCCCCTTGATGCAGTGCAAAAATACGTTCTACAGCTGGTAAGTACACGCCATATGCTAACCATGAATCTACGCCTTGAGAGGCTTGAATCTCAGCGGTCGATTTCATATTTGAAATGACTTTACCTAAAATGTCTTTTTCACCTTTCGATGTAAAATATTCAATATATTGATTTTCTGCTTCTGCAAATTTTTCTAATGATGGCAAAAATTGGTTAATCGACATTTTTATCCCTCTTTTCATTTGTACAGCAATGGCTGCCTAGGATGAAAATTAAAATACCATAAAAAATATATGGGATTAAACCATTTCTTAAATTTTTTATTTACAAACTTTCTAAAAATATCCAGACAATTTCTGTCGGGAATATACGATTGTATTAACAGGTCTACATCTTAATTTTAGTTGAAAAGTGAAGTACCTGTCACATTAATAATGATTCTACCAATAGAAAATATTTAGATTTTATTTGAATTGTTAATAAGTGACAAAACACGGCAATTGAATGATTAAAAAAAAGAAAATAGCATTAACTTTGTTGTAAATTATTGATTTATATATTTTATGTAAGTCTCTTTATTGGATTCTTTTGTGGCTAATTGGGGAATAGTGGTGAAAAGTGTGATAGATTTTTCATATAACAAATTATCAATTTGTATTGTGTCATTAATGTTAGTTGCTTGTGGTGGTGGAGGCGGTGGTAATAGTTCAGGTGGCTCTGCATCAACTGCCAGTTATCCAGAACCAACCCAAGATATTGTCGATGATACCAGTATTGGCTTTTATGACTACGATACAAATGATGCTGTTCGTGAAATACGAAATGATTTAGTCGGGAACTTTTCAGCGCAAGTTCAATTTGGTCAAAGTCATGTCGTCGATCCGAATGCGAACGAAGCTAAGAAAATGCCACGGTTAACCAGTGAAAAAGAAGCGCTGCTTATCGTGACGCCAACACTTGATATGCAAAACATCAAGCAACTCAAAGTAGAAATCTATCAAAACAGCCGCTTAGTTCGTACCGCGACATTGGATGATCCGACGCAAATGCCTGTTTCAGACCAGAGTGGGCAAAGAGGTCGTCCAGATGTTTGGTACAGTAAACGCGCGTGGACCACGAAACTCAATTGGGATGAAGTTAAACCCGGTCTAAGATTAAAATTTATTGACGCAAATAAAGTCAGCGGTGAATTGGCTGAGGATAAAATCGATTTTGCTGCACCAGGGGAATTGGTTTTAAATAATATCCGTGTTGGTATGTTGGCAGATAAGCCAAATTCTACCGGCCACTATATGCTACTAGAGCCTGAAAAAGCGGGCACAGATTATTTCCAAACCATTCCTGCAGCAGAAATGACGGTTGCACAATATGATGATATGCAGTTAACACGTGCAATGGTATCTTCAGGTGTTATTTATGACAGTAAAAGTGCCGGAGAAGGAGGTGTTTATGCAGGAGACATGCGTGAGGATGTCGGTAAATCAACCTTTAGTGTTGGTATAAACCTTGCTAACTGGGGTATTACCAGTGCATCTATGGCCAACCAAAGTCAGCCACAATTAACCCAAACAGTAGTTGTCCATCATACGAAGGGGAACTATGTCAATGGTGTGCATACTCATGGACTGAGTGGTGGTAATGGCATGCTCACACTTTATGATTCTGTAGGGAATGAATTTAGCCATGAAATTGGCCATCACTATGGTTTAGGACATTACCCTGGTCAGGTAGGTGACAATCTATTTTGGGCTGCACATCATGCGGACAGTGGATGGGGTTATATTGCCAATCGCAATATGATGCGCGGAAATCTATCATGGACGGCGACATGGAAGTGGGATGGAGCGAATGGTATCCCAAATTTTAAAAATTTGTTCCCGTACGGAAAAGATGCCATGTCCGGCGGGTATCCTGATAGTAATGTATCACGTTACACACACTATACGGGTTACAGCACATTCCTGAAAATTCAACCACACTTTGACCGTTATGTCTGGGATGAAACATCACCTACCGGCTACAAAAAGTGGAACAAAACCACTCGTGAGATGGAAGTCGCACAACCGAAGATGCCAAATTCGACGGCTCCGGTTTGGTATAACGCAGATCAAAATTATCCACGACCACGAGTATTTGGTCAGCCTGTCATTACCATTTTAGGTGGTTATGATCCTGTCAATCAAGTCGGTTTGTTATATCCTGCGGCACGTTCAAACTGGGGTAATGTTTATGATTTAACGGCGGCCAATACGGCCTTAGACCAAGCTGCATGTTGGTTGAATGTGCAATACACGAATAAAGTCAACAATATTGCTTTAGCACCTGTACGACTAGGTAGTAATGCCAATAAACTGCATGTCAATTTAGCTTTGGCAGATCAACCACAGAAAGTTGATTTGTATTGTAAAAAAGCGGGTGAAGAAGCCAAGTTATTAGCAAATATTGATATTCCAGTCTACAGCACAGCGATCAAGCCGGCTGTCAAAATTGGGCGTCAGCATGGTTATAGTGCATTGCGTGCTATCGAACTTCCTCAATTAGAAAGTGCTTTGGAAGCGCAAGCTGCAAATGCTGTTGTTGCTCTTAATCCAACTGAAAAAATGCTGTATGAATCATATAAAAGTGACAAGTCATTGATGAATAGTGTGGCGCGTCAGCAATTAACCCGTTATGAGTCGCAACAAAACACAGCATACCGACTAAATCGTTGGATGAATGTGTATGCACAAGACCTAACAAATCAAGTACCTGAGGCGCAAAGCGCGCTCGAAGCATTTATGAAAAAGCTTTCAGTCACTCAAGAAGGTTTGTTCGAGCAGGCAACATTGATCAAAAATGGTAATAACTGTTTGAAGTTTGAAACCTTAACTGATGGAGCATTAAATTTATACATCAGTGGTCCAAGCGGATGTACTGCGGACGAATCGGAACAGTGGGTATATGATGCCATTGGCCGTATACACAGTAAGTCAAATCCAGATCAATGCATAACAGGCAACGGTGGTTCAGCTAAAGTGACGCTAGAACGCTGCATGTTAAACCAAACCAACCAAATTTGGACCATGGACTCTGCGACTACAACGATTCGTCAAAGTGGTCAATGTATGGATTTAAATACGGGACGTTTGCAAAATAACCGTGCGGATTTAATTCGATATAGCTGTACCAATGGTGGCAATCAACGTTGGACAAATTTGACAGCAAGCCAAAACTTATTATGGACATATTTATCAGCGACGAATATGAAACTGATTAATAAATAATCTGTAAATAGAAAATAAGGTCCATCGAGGACCTTATTTTTTTGCTTTTAAAAACCTATAGGTACAAAAAAAGCCCTAAAAAGGGCTTTTTTTATCGCAACAAATTAGTTAGCTAAAGCTTTAACTTGTGCATTTAAACGGCTCTTATGACGAGCAGCTTTGTTTTTATGGATGATGCCTTTATCAGCCATACGGTCAATTACAGGAACAGCTTTTTTGTAAGCTTCTGTAGCGACAGCATAATCACCAGCAGCAATAGCAGCTACTGTGCGTTTAAGATAAGTACGAACCATAGAACGTAAGCTTGCGTTGTGTTGACGTGCTTTAACGTTTTGACGAGCACGTTTTTTTGCTTGAGCAGAGTTTGCCACTCGTGCACTCCTTGAAATAGATTGGTCTGGGCGGGCTGAAATTACATCTGAAAACCAACATCAGAAGAACTATCACCAGCCCGTAAACAAGTGCCATATTGTGATTAAACTAAGCGCTTAAGTCAAGTCTTGACATGCTTTGACAACATTTTAGATGCAGAAAAATTTTAAAGAAAACGTTAGATTAGTCTAAAGTGATTGAGATTGTATGAAAAATGACTAAAAGTATAGAGAATGCGATTGTCATCGGAGCAACAGGATTGGTCGGGCGGGAATTGGTTCGTCAGCTCAGTCAAAATGCAAGATGTAAGAATATTACGGCTGTGGTACGTCAGCGTGACCATGAACTGAATGGACTGGCAAAAGTTCAACAAATGGTGATCAGTGACTTTCTTTCTCTGACTCAGGATGATGTGAGAGATTATAGTCATGCCTTTAGTTGTTTAGGCTCGACCATTAAAAAAGCAGGGTCTAAAGATAATTTTTATCAAATTGATTTTAGCATCAATGCGCATTTTGCTGAATTATTAGAATATACAGATACACAATTGATCATTGTCAGTGCTATGGGCGCTGACGCCAATTCCGCATTTTTTTATAATCGAGTCAAAGGGGAATTGGAATATTATTTAAAAACCTTAAAGTTAAATCAACTTTCGATATTAAAGCCTTCGCTGTTACTTGGTGAGCGTCATGAATCTCGACGTTTAGAAGATGCGACACAGAAACTTTATATGCGCTTTTCGCATTTTGTACCTGATCGTTTCAAATTTAAGCCAGTGACAGCACAGCAAGTGGCTCATACTATGGTCGAGGCGGCACAAACTCAGACTGAAAAGTTCGAGATTTATGATAATTTACGCATACTAACAATTAAATGAGGGAAATATCGTGTCTACAGTTCCATTCGTCACTTGTGATTTACTTGATGATCATCCAGACAAAGAATTACAAGTGGTGATCCCATCAATGGATGGTAAATTCTTTCAAAGTTATGGTGCACGAAAAAGTTTTGGCGGTCAGGTGGTGACGGTTAAATGTTTTGAAGATAACTCTCGTGTTAAAGAATTATTGGCAACCGATGGTACGGGTAAAGTATTGGTTGTGGATGGTGGCGCTTCGATGCGCTGTGCCTTGATGGGCGATATGATTGCTGAATCTGCAGTCAAGAATCATTGGAATGGTGTCATTATTTACGGCTGCGTGCGTGATGTCGATGCAATAGCCGAACTTGATTTAGGTGTGCATGCTTTGGCCGCAATTCCACAAAAAAGTAACCGCAAAGGCGTGGGTGAAACAGATATTCCATTAAGTTTTGGTGGTGTAAACATTCAGTCTGGTGATTTTATCTATGCTGATAATAACGGCATCGTTGTTTCAAAAGAGCAATTGGTTGCTTTATAAGCGTACTTGAATTTTTAGTCGTGGAATGAAAGCGTAATTCTTGCTCATACACGACGATATAAATGTGAAAAAGAAAATACAAACATCAGCTGAGGACTCTCGGCTGATGTATAAAAATACGAAATAAAAAAAGAAAGGAAAAAAAGTATGTTGTTGCATCAATTAAAAGTGGCGCAAGCGTTGCTCTCAGGCGTAGCAGAGGGCGGACGTGGTACAAATGGGACGCCTTATCCGAAACAACCTGAAAAAGCCCTTAAACTGTACGAATTTGAAGGGTCTCCCTATTGTCGTCGTGTACGTGAAGTACTAACCACACTCAATTTGGATTATGAGGTTTACCCATGTCCCAAAGGGGCTAAAAAGTACCGTTTAGAGGTACAGAAATTAGGTGGAAAACAGCAATTCCCTTTCTTGGTGGATGACAACACTGGGGATCGTTTGTACGAATCTCAGCAAATTATTCATCATTTATTTAAACATTATGGCAAAACAGGTCAGACTCCTAAGAAATATGCCAGTTATCCTAAAATTCCGTATGTTGCCTATGTTGGAACTTTAATTAATGGGGCTCAAGGGGTGTGGGTGCAGCGTAAAGTTATTCATCGTGATGCACCAAGTCAACTCTTAGAACTATGGGGTTTTGAAGCGAGTCCGTATACACGCATTGTACGTAGCGCATTGTCTGAAATGGAATTGGCATATACCTTTCATAATGTGGCTAAGGAGCGTTGGCAAGATCAGGGATTAGCGGTGATGCGCTTAAAACCTGGTAAATATGTACCCCTGAAAGGTGGTAAGCGTGAACAAGTGTTAAAAATCATGGGGAACAATATTCAAGTACCATATTTGAAAGATCCTAATACTGGTGTAGAACTTTTTGAATCTGAAAAAATTGTAAAATATCTGAAAAAGCAATATTTGAGCTAATCTTACTCAAGTTTAAGCTAAGTGCAGTGTATAGTCAGACAGATGGCTATACACATGTTGTAATGATAAATGGGTCTAAAATTAGAAGAAAAATGCATCATAACTGCATCAATTGAATTAGAATAAATTATTAAAAATAAGAAATTTACTTAATTATAGGGATATCCTAAAAGGATTAAACTCATTAATGTAAAAGACATTTCATTTTTTCGGGGGAAGTAAATCATGTCACCACAAGAAGTCATACTACCCGTACCGGTGCTCGTCGTTGAAGATGAGGAAATTATTCAATTACGTTTACGTCAAATTTTGACGGAGCTGGGTTATAAGCGGGAAGAGCTTATCTTCACCAAAAATGTCAAAGAATCTATTCAAGCCGTAGAGACCCAACCGATATCCTTAGCCTTAGTTGACTTAGGTTTGCCTGATGGTAGTGGTATCGAAATTATTGAAAAAATACGTTCCCTCGAAAGTAATACTATGATCTTGGTTGTCTCTGCATGGAGTACACAAGAAAGCTTATTTGCTGCGATTAAAGCAGGCGCAACAGGCTATGTATTAAAAGAACGTGATGATGCTGAAGTACTTTTATCTATTCGGAGTATTTTACGTGGTGGGGCGCCGATTGACCCATTTATTGCACGAGAAATCCTCAAACAAATATCTGAAGCTGAAGCACCAAGTCCAGAACAAACAGTCGCCGATGAAGCAGACTTAAACCTGCTGACCAGTCGTGAAAAAGAAATTTTATGTTTGGTTGCTCAAGGTTTGAGTAATCGTGAGATTGCTGAACAGCTTTTTGTATCACGCTATACCGTAGAAAGCCATATTAAACATATTTACCGAAAATTAGCCGTAACGAAACGAACAAAAGCCGTGAGTACAGCAAGATCTATGGGTATTTTATAATGCGTAAAGGAGGATATTTTTTATTATTTATCCTCTGTTTAGTATGGGGGACCTTGAGTCATGCAGAGCAAGTTTTCCCTGTAAATGATCAATGTAATGTGACTGTAAATAGCATTTCACGGGTGAAAACACCATCCAATCAAGAATTACCCAGAACGGGATGGAAAACCACACAATTACCTGATCGTTGGAAAGAAGATAAAGACTGGGAAGGTTATCAAGGTGGTGCTTGGTATAAACTAGACTGGTCTTGGTACTGTAAAAATAATGCCCGTTTGGCAGAACCCATCGTACTATATATTGATTATATCATTAATACGGGTTCAGTCTTTCTGAATGGCGACTTGCTGTGGACCAATAAAAATCTTCAAGAACCGATTTCTAAAAGTTGGAATGTTGCGCGCTATTGGATTTTACCGATAAGTGGAATCAAACATGATCATAATGAAACTTTGATCTATGTGTATGGTTACTCGAGTTTAAATGCTGGCTTGGGCCCAGTAGTATTTAACAATGTAATGGCAACGGTAGAGCAAGCCGAAAAAACAACATTTACACGTCGGACCATATTACAGTTAAATATTTTTCTTTCTGGGGTCTTGGGTCTAATTTGCTTTATTATTTGGTTGATGCGTCCTCGTGATACCAGTTTTGGCTGGTTTGCGCTTTCAACAGTGCTGTGGATTTTATTTCTCAGTAATGCTCTGACTACTGAAACCTTTCCATACCCAGATTCGGTTTTTTCTGCCAAAGCTAATCTGATATTTGTAATGCTGTACTTTCAGTGCTTTAGTATCTATATCTTGCGCTTTCTTGGGCGTAAGTTTCCACGAATAGAACTGTCATTTACTATGTTGACTGCTGCACTGATTGGTGTAGTGTGTATCTGGCCATTTGAACAAAATGCAGATATTTCGAGCCTTATTTTCTTTTTATATTGTGCATTCTTTTTTATCACTTACCTCTATCTGTGTAAAATTTGTTTCAAAGAACGAAGAAAGGACTATATTTTATTAGCAATCTGTTTGACTGCGATAATTGTGATAGTCATAGCTGACATCATGGTCTTGGTACTCTTTCCAAAAGAAAATTTTACACCTTTATCACCCTTTACTTCACCGATTATAACCTTATTTATAGTGGTGATCTTGGGGGCGAGACTCAATCGAAATATACAGAAAATTGAAAAATATAATGATGATTTGGCATTTGAAGTTCAGAAAGTCAGTGATGAACTATGTAGTAGCTTGAATGATAAACATCAGCTTGAACTGAGTAATGTACGCCTGCAGGAACGGATTAAATTATCGCATGATCTGCATGATGGTCTGGGCGCATCCATTGTGCGCTCGATGATCTTGGTTGATCAGTGCGAAAGTAATATTCCAAACAGACAGTTCTTGTCGATGTTGAAATTATTGCGCGATGATTTAAGGCAAATTATTGATAGTGGATCATCTTTAGACAGTAAAGTGCCAGATTCACCTTTGCTCTGGATCGCACCTGTTCGACATCGCTTTAGTCAATTGATGGATGAAGTGGAAATGAATGCCAAATGGTGTATTCCTTCGCAGTGGGCGATCAAACCAACGGCAATTCAGTGTCTGACTTTAATACGAGTGATTGAAGAAAGCCTGACCAATATTGTGAAACATAGCCAAGCAAATCATGTCAATGTCACGCTGTCACAGTTCGAAAATGGCGCATTGTTATTAACTATTGAAGATGATGGCATCGGTTTTGATGTTGAGAGTGTTTCAAATCATGGCATGAGTATCGGTATGAGAAGTATGAAAATGCGTGTGGAGCGTATAGGCGGAAATTTCAAAATTCATTCTCAGCAAGGCTGTACCATTATTCAAACAGAAATTAATTTAAAATCAGCTGCATAAAATAATAAGTTGAAATAATAATGATGATCAATTCGATATTAAGTCATCTAAAGCGCATTGCATTCTTCTGCTGTGTCACTTTTATAGCAGCTTGTGGTTCGCAGGATCAAGCGCCTAAACCGGGTGAGTATGGGCAAATTTTGTTCCAGCATGCGGTGTTAAGTACCGAAGAAATTCAGCAATTACTCACAGAAAGTCAAAGCGATACAAATGCATTAAACACTAAAAATTTTGCAGTGGATTACACGGCGACATCGAGCCAAAACCCATATCGTGCAGTCTTGTTGGTCAAAGGTAGGGCAATGATCAGTGGTGAGGTATCTGTAAAATTTCAAATTGATAACTACAATGCCGCTATTCAACAAACCTCAAGCAATCTTATGCAAATGGGTGCAGGTATTGATCAGGTTGAACGATTAGAAACATTGGATGCAGGACAAGAATTTATTTTTGTTATGGACGGTGCGCCTTTTTCAGTCAATGCTGCCAATGATCCAAATAGTATGACCAGTCAAATAAGTTTGTTAGAGTCGAGGAATGTAGAGTTTCAAAGTATTGAATTACAAATTTGGCAAGGCAAAGGTAGTGAATACGGTGTAATGCGCTATCTGTGGTTTATTGGATTTGTGTTGTTGATAGTATGGGTTTATCACGTCATCGTGGAAAAAAAAGCCGATCAAGTCGAAGATTTTTTAAATCGGAGAAAGCGAAAATAATGCTATTCAGCAGTATAAAAAGGGAGCATGACGCTCCCTTTTTATTGAGTTTATTCAGCTTCCGTTGGGACGAGCATCAGCACAGATTCATTTAATAGCATGGCAATATCTTCTAAGATATCAGCATCATATAAAGATTCGTCTAGCGCTAGACTTTGGCCATCGGCAATGGTTTTTAAATGCACTGCAAATTCGTCTGAGATACAGATTCCTTCGCCATTTGCCCAAAACAAAATATCACCGTCTTGCTCTGTATATAGTAAGCGTGAAGCCGGTTCTAACATGAGTTGATAGCCTTGATCTAAGGCCTCTTCAAGATCACCAGTGCCGATTTCTTCGGCTTCAGGAATATTGTCAGGATATTTAGGTTCTGACATTAAGCTCATGATTGCATCTTCAAGTACGGTTGAATTTTGCAATTGTTCAAATAACTTTTCTTTTAAATACTCAAGTTCATTTTCAGTCACTTGGCCAATCGCACTGATTTGGTCACGTAAAATGTCAGTTAATGGATTTTTAAGTAGAGGATTGTCTGTGAATTTGTCTGTCACTCGATCCATCATTTCAGTGACATTTGGCATGCGGAAGCCAAATGAATAGGTCAGACATTCATCTTCAGCTACGCCATAGTGTGATAGGCCTGGTGGCACATAAAGTAAGTCGCCGGGAGCAAGCACTTCATCAAAATGAACGTCCATTTCTGGCAGTAAGCGAAGCGGTTGACCTTCGACAAATGAAGTATCTGCATCACACATCTGACCTAATTGCCAACGGCGGTGACCATAGCCTTGTACGAGGAATACATCGTAAAAATCAAAATGTTGCCCGACAGAGCCACCTTTTTGTGCATACGACACCATGATGTCATCACGACGCCATTGCGGAATAAATGAAAACTGCTTCCATAGCTCGGCTAGGTCAAAAGAATAATGATCGACAGCTTGAACCAATAAAGTCCACAGTTTCGGCATTTTTTGAAAATCAGCTTTAAGTAGCGGAGAAGATTTTACTGTCCATTGGTTAGGATCACGATCTTTTTGTTTGATGAGACGTGCAGTGACGTTATCTTCTAAAGCCAATTCTAGAACGTCTTTCGGTTCAAGTATTTGGGCAATTTCAGGGAGTGCATTTCGAACCAATAATGGTTTTTTTTGCCAATATTCGGCAAGGAATTGTTCAGCGCTGATGCCGCCGAGGATGTCAAGAGAATGAGCCATAGCTAAATACATACAATTTCAATGGATATATTGTCCCTTGAGATTCCTGTTTTTAGCAAGGCTCTATTTCATTAAATTATTTCGATTAGCTTGAGACTATTTTAAAGGATTGTCTTTGAGATATTGCATGACTAATTTTTCAACTTCCAAATCATAGCTATTGGCAGCAGCCGTGGTCGCTGAAAATTTCATGAATTGCTCAAAATGTGCATTGGTGTCAATTTTAGTATTTTCTTTATCAGACATTAATTTGAAATGATTCGGCATGACTTTTGCCATCATTTCAACATTTTCGGTTTGTAGTTTTAGAAGTTTTTTTACTTCAACTGTTTGTGGCTGAATGCTTTCAAATTTTTGTTTGCCTAGAGCAACCAGTTTATTGATTTGTTGTTCTGGCGTGTTACTACCACCGGTTTTGGTCTTAGTGCCTAGCTGTTGAATGATTTGCTCCTGCATTGCAGCGCCTTGTTGTTCTAATTCAGCATAGATAAATTTATATTGAACCCACTCATTGACTAAGTTTTTGTTGTATTTCTGAGAGTTGGTCACAGTTTGATTCACTGTATTGGTATGACCGTTTGTCGAACAAAATAGAAGGCTAATGCTAATGAGGCTAGATGAAATTAAATTAAACGTTTTCATGTTTTCAGTTCTTGGTTGTAATAAATAAGTAAGTGACTTTTTAATCATTAGCCCATAAAGAGCTAATGATGTGTTTATTATGCTGTAACAGATAAAGATTTTAAAATTATGGGACTAAGATCTTAAGCTCACGCAAAATATTGCAGAGTTTAATCATCGGCATACCCATGAGTGTAGTTTGGTCTTGCCCGATCATTTCTTCAAATAAGCTAATCCCTAAACTTTCACATTTAAAACTGCCAGCGCAGTGTAACGGTTGTTCAACCTGAACATAACGTTCAATTTCAGGCAAGCTAAGTTTGCGAAACTTCACTTTATAGTGCTCGACAAGGGTTTGTTCAAAACCTGTCGATTTTTGTTGGACACTGAGTGCCGTACTGAAATAAACGATTTTGTCAGAATTGGCTTGAAGCTGCTTAATGGCTTTTTCATCGCAAAGCGGTTTACCGATAAAAATATCTGGTGCGCCTTCGCGCCATGCGACTTGGTCAGAACCAATCACAATCGCGTCTGGGTGTTGGTTTGCAATTGCTGAAGCTTTTTCAAATGCCAGTCGCTTTGCTAACTCATCAGCGTGGTTCTCACCACGAGGTGTTTCGTCTATATCTGGTACGATTGAGAGGTAATCAATCCGTAAACGGTCCATCAGGTCTTTACGGGTTTGGCTGCTCGAAGCCAAAATGATTTTGGGAGTACTCATTACACTGCATATTCCATAAGTACATCAAGCGGCACATAAGACAGCGCCGCTTGGTGACACGCTTGTATTTTAATAGGTGGGGCAAATCCTTCTTGATACGCCTCCACCCAGCGAGTCACACAGATACACCAGAAGTCACCAGGTTGTAGTCCTGGAAAACCAACTTCGGGTAAGGGTGTGATTAGGTCATTGCCAACTTTTTGGGAAAAGTTTAAAAATTCAGATGTCATTTGTGCACACATCGTATGCTGACCAAGGTCTGTTGTTGCTGTATGGCAAAAGCCATTTCTAAAATATCCGGTAATCGGATCAAAACAACAGCTTGCCAAGGGTTCGCCTAAAACATTTAAACGATTAATATTTGGGTCTGGATGAATCGACATAAGCGCTGAATCTTTATAAGGCTTTTCGCTATCATAACAAAACTTTGGCTCGACATAGCTTTTCTGCAAAAGAAGCTAACGTTTTTCTGCATAATCATTTAAAATCGTCGCGTTTTGATATCAATAAAAGAGAGTAATGCATGAACTTTCAGCGTATGACTGACCTAGATTTGGCGGGTAAACGTGTTCTGATCCGTGAAGATCTTAACGTACCAGTTAAAAATGGCGTGATTACAAGCGATGCACGTTTACGTGCGGCGTTGCCAACAATTAAAGCAGCTTTAGAAAAAGGTGCTGCTGTAATGGTGTATTCACACTTAGGTCGTCCTGTTGAAGGTGAGCCTAAAGCAGAACAGTCTCTAGCACCTGTAGCCGCTTATTTAACAGAAGCTTTGGGTCAAGATGTTCAATTGATCACTGACTATTTGGATGGTGTTGACGTTGTGCCAGGTCAGGTGGTTTTACTTGAAAACTGCCGTTTCAATGTAGGTGAAAAGAAAAACAATCCTGAATTATCTGCTAAATATGCAGCACTTTGTGATGTTTACGTTATGGATGCATTTGGTACGGCTCACCGCGCAGAAGCATCGACTGAAGGCGTAGCACGTTGTGCAAAAGTGGCTGCTGCAGGTCCTTTACTTGCTGCTGAGCTTGATGCACTAGGCCGTGCACTTAAAACTCCTGCAAAACCAATGGTTGCGATTGTTGCAGGCTCAAAAGTTTCTACTAAATTAGATGTATTAACTTCACTATCTGACATCTGTGATCAATTGATCGTGGGTGGTGGTATTGCCAATACATTCTTAGCTGCTGCAGGCTTCAATGTTGGTAAATCACTTTGTGAAAATGACCTGATCGACACAGCAAAAGCCATTGCTGCAAAAGTATCAGTACCACTTCCAACAGATGTTGTTGTTGCTGATGCTGCTGAAATTGATTTTGCAGACTTCCTCGGATCATTAGCTGCTGCTAAAGCTGTCGTGAAAAAAGTTGAAGATGTAACAGACAACGACATGATTTTGGATGTGGGCCCTGAAACTGCAAAAGCATTTGCAGAAATCTTGAAAACTTCAAAAACTATTCTATGGAATGGTCCAGTAGGTGTGTTTGAAGTTGATCAATTCGGCGAAGGCACCAAAGCATTGTCTTTAGCGATTGCAGAATCTGAAGGCTTCTCGATCGCGGGTGGTGGTGACACGCTTGCTGCAATTGATAAATATGAAGTTGCAGACAAAATTGGTTACATCTCGACTGGTGGTGGTGCCTTCCTTGAATTCGTCGAAGGTAAAACACTTCCTGCTGTAGCAGCGCTTCTTGACCGTGCTTAATTTAGTATTATCAATAAGATAATACAGTATTAAAAAGGTTGGCTTCGGTCAGCCTTTTTTTATCGCCCATTCATTTTGCCGTCATCAAAGTGCAATATTTCTGCAATAAAATTCATCGCAACACCTAATTCGCAGTAGTAGGAAACAACGATGAACTTAAAACTTGCACTTGCTGTACTTTTAATCGCACCATTAACTTTGACAGCTTGTGCTAAAAAAGAGTCTGCACCAACGGAATCAGAAGCATCTGCTGTTGCCGTAGACAATGCTCAAACAACGCCAGAACAACAAAAAGCCATTGATGAACTTGATAAGCCAGTATTGGATGAAAAGAACCAAGATGTTCCTGCTGAAATTGCAAATGCACCTGCAGACGAAGCAACAGCTGACGCTGAAACAGCCGCTTCAGCAGCAGCAGCTCACTAAGATTGTTGTCTTTATTTAAAAAGTCCCTGCAAATGCAGGGATTTTTTTTTAAATAGTGTTATTTGTTGCTGAATTGAAATGATTGAGCATGTAGAATATGCGGCATTACCTGGGAGGATATTATGGCTCTTATTTCATTGCGCCAGCTCTTGGATCACGCCGGCGAACATGCTTACGGCGTACCAGCATTCAACGTAAACAACTTAGAACAAATGCGTGCAATTATGCTTGCAGCAGATGCAACAAATTCACCTGTAATTGTACAAGCATCTGCGGGTGCACGTAAGTATGCAGGCGCTCCGTTCTTGCGTCATTTGATTTTGGCAGCAATCGAAGAATGGCCACATATTCCTGTGGTTATGCACCAAGACCATGGTACTAGCCCTGATGTATGTCAACGTTCTATTCAACTTGGCTTCTCATCAGTGATGATGGATGGTTCTTTAGGTGAAGACGGTAAAACACCAACTTCATACGAATACAACGTAGACGTGACTCGTCGTACTGTTCAAATGGCACATGCGTGTGGCGTTTCAGTAGAAGGCGAAATCGGTTGTTTAGGTAGCCTTGAAACTGGTATGGCTGGTGAAGAAGATGGTGTAGGCGCTGAAGGCGTACTTGATCATTCTCAGCTTTTAACTTCAGTTGAAGAAGCGCGTTCATTTGTAGCTGATACCAATGTTGACGCACTTGCAATTGCAGTGGGTACTTCACACGGTGCGTACAAATTTACTCGCCCGCCTACAGGTGACATCTTAGCGATTGACCGTATTAAAGAAATTCACGCTGCGTTACCAAATACGCATCTTGTAATGCACGGTTCAAGCTCTGTGCCACAAGAATGGTTGGCTGTAATTAATGAATTCGGTGGTAACATCGGCGAAACTTATGGTGTTCCAGTAGACCAACTTGTAGACGCAATCAAACACGGTGTTCGTAAAATTAACATCGATACTGACTTACGTCTTGCATCTACAGGTGCTATGCGTCGTATGATGGCTGAAAAACCAGCTGAATTTGACCCACGTAAATTCTTCTCTGCAACTGTTGATGCAATGAAACAAATTTGTATCGATCGTTATGAAGCATTTGGTACAGCGGGGAATGCTGACAAGATTCGTCCAATTTCTTTAGAGAAAATGGTGAGTCACTATAAATAATTTGTCTTGAGATAGATTATTTTTGAAGAAAAGCCCACAATTAAGTGGGCTTTTCTTTGATTTGAACTTAGAAAAATTGCTTTAAATACAACTCAAGAATAAGAGCGTGTCATGGAATTGATCTTTGCTGCCGCGATTTGCAGTGTTCTCGTTTCAGTAATTCTAAAACTATGTCGTGATCGGGGGTTTAACCCTGCACAAATGATCACATGGAATTATGCATCTGCGAGTATTTTATGTTTTCTATGGTTTAAGCCGGATCTAGCTCATATTTCGATTAATAAAACGCCGTGGGTTTTAATTGCGGCTTTGGGTGTATTACTGCCGACGATTTTTTATTGCTTAGCACGCTCACTGCAAACAGCGGGTATTTTAAAAACCGAATTGGCTCAGCGCTTATCTGTTGTGCTTTCTCTTAGCGCAGCCTATTTTATTTTCAGTGAATATTTTAATGCCATTAAGCTCATTGGTATCGCACTTGGTGTACTTGCGGTATTGCTGATTTTATTTTCACAGCGCAAGGGAAGCATTGATGGAAAGCAGGGGATTTTATTTTTATTGAGCGTTTGGGCAGGCTATGCACTGATTGATGTGCTATTAAAATTTGCTTCAGGTTTGGGCATGCAGTTTGCGGTGACTTTAAATTTGGTGTTTATTTGTGCATTTTTACTTTCGAGCATTTATAACATCGTACAGCACGGCAGTTTGGGGCAGACCAAAAACATCCTTGCAGGATTGGGCTTAGGTCTCTTAAACTTTGCTAATATTGCACTGTATGTGAAAGCCCATATGTTGCTTAAAGACACACCTGCAATCGTGTTTGCTGGAATGAATATTTTGGTCGTGGTTTTAGGTGTGGTTGCGGGCCTTATCATCTTTAAAGAAAAATTGAGAGTCGCAACCGTATTTGGTTTGATTGCAGGGATCATGAGTGTGGTTTGCTTAGCATATGCCATGTCTGTCTAAGATAATTTTTAGTAAAAACGATCGGGTGCTGTAGTACATCATCCCATTCAGCCACGCCCATGAGCAGTCCTTGATCTCGACACGTTGGACACTCAGGGCAGTGATGATCAGTATATTGATAAGTATGCAGATACATTTGATGGCAATGACCGCATTCAAACTTCATCGGCATTTGTAGTGAATATGACATGTCCCACCTCTGCTTGAATTGTTGTTTTGATTCAAATTATTCAGCAAAGTTCAGACCAATTTATAAAATTTCTATTTTCACATTGTTACTAAATATGTCGTTATTAAAAAAGCCCTCGTATTGAGGGCTTTTAGTTTTAGATGCTTAGTTAACGTGTGAGTTGTTGAAAACGTTGTAAGGTATTTTCAAAATAACATTTACCCACAGCAACAGGGTGCTTCAGAAAATCTTGAGTTTCAATGGTGCCTTGTAACTGACCCGGTTGTTTACAGTTTGGGCAGTTTGGATAGCTATGGAGCATATCGCCCGCATATTTTTGTAAATAAACCGTATTGCACGCTTCGCAATGAAATTTCATAGGTAATTTTATAGCTGTAGGCATAGGGAGAAACCTGAGTGTATTTTGAGCAGAATATACTCGATAATTGTTTAAATAATAAGTCCCGAAATGACAAAAAAGAGGCAAAATTGCCCCTTTCGTCGGTTTTATGGAAAGCTTAGAGGTGTGTAAAAATTTCTTCAGCATTTAGACGTGATTTAGGTAATTTCGCATTGAAATCATTTTCACTGCGATAGCCTAAAGTCATCAGTACAGAAGGAATCAAGTTTTGTTCAACTAAGCCCAATTCTTCAGAGATGATCGCTTCGTCAAATCCACCAATCGGAGTTGCATCGACACCTTCAATGCCTGCTGCCAAAAGCATTTGACCTAAAGCAATAAATGTTTGGTTTTCAGCCCAACGTTGAATATCACCTTTTTCATTACGATAATAATCGACATAACCTGTACGGCTGTCTTTTTGACCTTGTTTGGCTTTGTCATCTTTAAAGCGACCACTACGATCATCCTGATTTAAAAGATTATCTAAATGCTCTGCAGTAATGTCTGCTTTAGTACAGAATAAAATCGTATGTGATGAATCTAAAACTTTTGGGGCATTGTAGGCATATTTTCCTACTAAGGCTTTGGCAATGCGTTGTTTGGCTGCATCATGATCTGCAATAAAAAAATGCCAAGGCTGAATATTGATGGAAGATGGTGTTAAACGGAGTATTTGTAATAAACGCTCAAATTGTTCCTGTGGAATTTTTTTAGCAGGATTATATGCTTTCGTGGTATAGCGTTGTTTTGATACGTTTAACAGATCCATCGAATATCTCCAGATATAGTTTGCTGTAGTTTAGCGGATAAATGGACAAATGGTCTAAGGAGAAAATTTTCCAAGGATAGATCTTAGTCGTATATGCTGTACTCATTAGACTTCTTTCATAATTCATTTTTTGCTCAGCTCTAAATTATAGATTCCCGCAATTAAATTGAATCTTAAGCCCAGTCTTTTTCCTCGATTACGATATCGCTCGGCAAGGATTTTGAAAGTTTTTAAACTACCAAATACATGCTCAACCCCAATTCTTCTTTTGTTGATTTCTTGATTATAGATTTTTAGTTCAGGATCCAATTTACAGCGCTTTTTTGCTTTTAATGGCAACAAGCTATTTGGATACACTGCGTAAATCCCTTGATAGCCTTTATCTGCAAGGATAAAGGCACCTGCCGGAATCTGATGTAAGTTTCGTTTGAAGAGTTCGAAATCATGTACAGCACCACGATCAGTGCATAAACTCATAATTTGCTGAGTTCTATAATGAATGATGGCCTGAACTTTGAAAGTATGTGCCTTCTTTTTGCCACTATAGCTTTTCTTCTGTTTTTTTAGGTCTTTGTATTGGAATTTCTGTGGCATCAACAATCACCACGTTCCAGTCGATGCCTTCGCCCTCAGGCAAATGCTTCGGTAAATTAAATAAATTGGACTTGATCAGGCAGTCCTCTACATGACGGACAATTCTTGAAGCAGTCGGCTCTGACACACCATAACTTGTTGCAACATGGAACAAGGTTCGGTATTCACGCCAATAACTTAAGCACAGAAGGATTTGATCTTCTATGCTCAATTTAGTTGGTCTACCTTTAGCAGGAACATGCATTTTCAGTTGTTCAACCATTAAATCAAAGGTTGACCATGATATGCCGGTGTATCGCTTAAATTGTGTTTCAGAAAGCTTCTTTGAATCGATATATTTCATCCGCAGATTATGCATGAATATTTAAAATTCTTCGGTACAAATAATCAGCAAGAGACTGTTCGTTTTTTGATTTATGAAAGAGGCTTATTGGCTAAAAATTAACAGATTTAAGCTGTATGAAGTGCGAATTAGAGTTATATAAAATCATAAGATAGATAAATGCTATTGGTAGTTTTTGCCAAAAGGCGTTTAATCAATTGTAGTTAATCATAGTTTAAGCATGAGACAGCAGCGATGGATTACACCAATCATTTCAAGAAAAAATTAAAAACCGAACAGCAGATTGGTTTGTGGGTCGGTTTAGCCGATGCTTATGGTACTGAAATAGCTGCAAATGCAGGTTATGACTGGTTGCTCATTGATGGTGAGCATGCGCCAAGTGACTTGCGGACGACATTGTCGCAACTGCAAAGTATTGCAGCATATCCTTCGCAGGCTGTGGTTCGACCTCCAATTGGTAGTGTGCAATTAATCAAACAATTGTTGGATATCGGTGCGCAAACCTTGCTCATCCCTATGGTCGAAACTGTTGAACAAGCTCAACTTATGGTTAAGGCAGTACGTTATCCACCCGAGGGTATTAGAGGCGTTGGTGCAGCATTAGCACGTGCAACACGTTGGAACAGTATTCCTGACTATTATGCAAATGCACATGAAAATATCTGTTTACTGATTCAGATTGAGTCGGTTGAAGGGATTAAAAACTTAGATGAAATACTGAAAATTGATGGCATCGATGGGGTGTTTATTGGTGCCGTGGATTTGTCGGCGACGATGGGTTATCAAGGGAATCCGAATCATCCTGAAGTACAAAAAACCGTGATTGATGCGATTCAGCGCATACGTAAGGCGGGTAAAGCTGCAGGTATTTTGTCGACACAGCATGATGCGACTCAAAAGTATATCGAGTTAGGCACAGAATTTGTTGCCGTGGGTGTCGATACCAGTGTGCTCATGAATTCGTTACGTGAACTTTTATCGAAATACAAAAATGATACCCCAGTTACGAAAACAGAAGGTGGTTACTAAGCGATACAGCCTTCGTTATATTATTCACTGTATGGATAATTAATTTACTCGATGGTTAAAATTTTAATTCAATAATTTTAGCAAAAGTAGTGGCTTAGAGTATATGTAAACTCTACTTTTGCTAATCAAAGCGCAATATTGTATACTTCTGCTTAACTCGAAGCGGGTAATGTTCCTGCTTATCTTTTTTATTTAGCTGATTGTGATTTATCTGTATTCAAGCTTCTGACTTGAATCTTATCTTTGTAACTACAGAATTATTATTCCAAACCCGATTGATTAATCTCTTTGTTCTGTCACAAAAAGCTCACATGTTGAGTAAATCTTTTGAATATTTTAAATACTTGGCAAACTGCCAAAGCTGTAAATGGCGATGAAATTAATGTGAAATTGGTGCCTTTGAAACGTCAACAAAATACCAATGCTGGTTTAATTTGGGTTGATGTTGGACAAATGATTGAATTAGAAACAGGCGAGACATTTAACCTGAATCTAGATGGTAAAAGCTTCTATACTGGCCCAAACCAGCTATATCGCTTAGCCTGAAAGCAAAAAACAGCAGATCATCTGCTGTTTTTTTTTGCCTAAATAAAGCGGCTTAAACCATTTCTACGTGTTGATTGATGTTCGCAACTTGAGCGTGGTTTTTATATCGGTATTGCGCCGCACGGTGGTTGTCGGGCAATTTCGCGCCTTGGCCGAAGAGTTTTTCACGCAAGGTTCCGTCAGCATATTCTGTTTGATATACACCACGACGTTGTAATTCTGGTACCACGTATTCCACAATATCTTCAAAACTCTTATGCGCCAATATGTAGGCTAAGTTAAAGCCATCGATACCAGTGTACTCAATCCACTCCTGTAAACGGTCTGCCACGGTTGCTGGAGAGCCGACAATAACAGGTCCGTTACCGCCGACACTGGTCCATTTTGCAATTTCCTCAATCGTCCAAATTTTATCAGGATCTGCCTCTACATAAGATTGCAGCATAGATTGAATTGCATCGGTTTGAATGTATTCCACTTGATCTGTTGGTTTAAACTGAGAAAAGTCGACACCTGACCAGCCAGAAGCCAGGGTCAAGCCGCCGTCATAGCTGCCATATTGCTGATATTCACGGAACTTAGCTTGGGCTTTATCATCGGTCTCATCAACCACTATGGCCAGCATGGTATAGATCAGAACAGAATTCGGATCTTTGCCTTCTTTCACTAAATTATGACGAATACCATCTGCCAGCTTTTTTACAGCAATTTGAGTTGGTGCAGAGATGAAAACACATTCCGCATTTTGACTAGCACACTGTTGTCCGCGTGCTGAAGCGCCAGCTTGATATAAAACCGGTGTACGCTGGGGTGAAGGTTCGCAAATATGAATGCCAGGAACTGTAAAGTATTTTCCTTCATGTTGAATTGGATGCACTTTACGGTAATCGGCAAAAATCCCTTTTTGCTTATCGCGTAGCACAGCATCATCTTCCCAAGAACCTTCCCAGAGTTTATAGAGGACCTCTAAATATTCATCTGCGATATCATAGCGGTTATCATGGCTGACTTGGGTTTTCAGACCTAGATTTTTAGAGCCACTTTCTAGATAGGAAGTCACAATGTTCCAACCTGCACGGCCTTTCGTCAGGTGATCTAAAGTACTCATACGCCTTGCGAAAGGATAGGGGTGCTCAAATGAAATTGAAGTCGTGACACCAAAGCCTAAATGTTTGGTGACGGCTGCCATTGCGGGAACAATTTGCAAAGGATCATTCACTGGCACTTGCACTGCGCCAGTCAGCGCATGTTCAGCAGAACCATGATAGACATCATAGATACCCAAAACATCTGCTATAAAGACACCATCAAAATTTCCGCGTTCTAAAATTTTAGCTAAGTCGGTCCAATATTCTAGGTCTTTGTATTCTGTAGAACGGTCTAATGGATGACGCCATAGACCGGGTGACTGATGTGCAATACAGTTCATTTCAAAGGCATTGAAGCGAATATTTTTAGACATGATTTTTTACTAGGTTATTTAATCTCTTGCATAAGAGGGTATATAAAAATACAGCTGCATTTATTAATAAAAAGTCAAAAACAAATCTGAATAAATGCTAATCATAATTTTTGAATACTTCATATATTCATATGGATAAGCAGATATTTTTTTTGTTTGGTACGGCTTATAAAGATTTTGTTTGACAATTAAAAAATGTAAATTCCATGTCATGAAAACTGATTTGTTTTGATGATAATTCTATAAATAATCAAAATAAAAAGTGCTAGCTTATTTGAATAATATCTAAACTGAGCATTTTAAGAATGACTTCAAAAATTGAAATTAAACTAAAAGAGGCGCAAAACATTCCGCGCGATTTCTATCAATCTAACGGTTTAGCGCATATTATTCGATCTGATCAAGAAGCTATCGAGGTTGCTGAACAGTTAGCTGTGGAATTTACAAAAGAATCAGCTAAACGCGATCATGAACGCCGCTTACCTTTGCAGGAAGTACAGCAATATTCAGCATCAGGTTTGTGGGGCATTACTGTACCGCGTCAATTTGGTGGTGCAGGAGTGGGTTATAAAACCCTTGCAGAAGTGGTCAAAATTATTTCTAGTGCAGACTCATCCCTAGGACAAATTGCCCAAAACCATTGGGCCTTTGTCGAGCATATTCGTTTGGATGCAAATCCATCACAGCAAGAGTTTTTCTTTGATCAAGTCTTACAAGGTAAACGCTTTGGCAATGCATTTTCAGAAAAAGGTTCCAAAACAGTTGCAGATTTAACAACAGCCATTGAGTTTAAAGATGATCATGCGCTCATTAATGGTCAAAAATTCTTTGCAACAGGCGCTTTGCTTGCACATTGGATACCTGTGGTTGCAGTGAATGATGGAAAGCCTTATGCAGCCTTAGTACCCCAGCATACGCCGGGTTTAACAATTATTAATGACTGGAGTGGTTTTGGACAAAGAACGACAGTCAGCGGTTCTGTACTGTTGGACAATGTCAAAGTGGATTTAAATCACATTGTACCCATTCATCAAGCTTTTGAACGTCCAACGGCTGCGGGCGCTATTTCTCAATTCATTCAATCTGCTGTCGATGCTGGTATTGCGCGCGGTGCGATTAATGAAACGATTCAATATGTGCGCCAGCATGCACGTCCTTGGATTGATTCAGGCTTAGAAAAGGCGGTGCAAGATCCGTATACGATTGCCAACATCGGCGAGTTGAAAATTAAACTCCGAGCTGCAGAGGCAGTGTTGGCTTTGGCGGGTGAAGCGATAGACCGAGCCGTAGAGAACCCAACAGAAGAAACGGTATCAGAGGCAACACTACTAACAGCAGAATCTAAGGTCCTGACGACTGAAATTGCATTACTTGCGGCGAATAAACTATTTGAACTCTCAGGCACACGATCAACATTGTCTGAGCTGAATTTAGACCGTCATTGGCGTAATGCGCGCACGCATACTTTGCACGATCCCGTACGTTGGAAGCTGAATATTGTAGGCAACTACTATTTAAATGATGTACCACCGCCGCGCCATGCTTGGAGTTAAGAGGAGAAGATTATGACGATTCAAAATAATAAACAGCACATATCTTTAGGTGCTGACTATGATCAAGTGGCCGCCAAGTTCCGTCCGATTTTTCAGAGAATTGCAGAAGGCGCTTTGGCGCGGGAACAAAATAGGAAACTGCCGTATGATGCAATTTCATGGTTAAAACAAGCTGGATTTGGTGCGGTCCGTGTACCCGTGGCGTTTGGCGGTGAAGGGGTTTCACAAAAACAGTTGTTTCAGTTGTTAATTGAATTGGCTAAGGCCGATTCTAATGTTGTACAGGCATTAAGAGGTCATTTTGCTTTTGTAGAAGACCGTTTAAATGCGCAAAAAACACAAGATCAAACGGTTTGGTTTAAACGCTTTCTGCAAGGCGATTTGGTCGGTAATGCTTGGACAGAAATCGGAAAAGTTGAAATTGGAGATGTTGTTACCCGAGTTACTGAAAATGCGCAAGGTCAGCTAAGGGTCAATGGTCAAAAATACTATTCTACCGGAACAATCTTTGCAGATTGGATCGATCTATTCGCTTTAGATGAAACAACGAATCAACATGTTATAGCCGCAGTTTCAACACATGACGCTGGCATACAAGTATACGATGACTGGGATGGCTTTGGCCAAAAAACCACAGGCAGCGGCACACTGAATATTCAAGATGTCAGCATTGATCGTGATCATATTTTGCCGTTCGATCAGCGCTTTAAATATCAAACGGCGTTCTATCAGGTCGTGCATTTGGCAACGCTGGCAGGTATAGCACAAAATGCTGTGGACGTTTTCAGTAATGAAGTCCGTGAACGCACACGTATTTACAGCCATGGTAATGCTGATTTAGTTCGAGATGATGCACAAATTTTACAAGTGATTGGTAAGGCGTCGGCACAGTCTTATGCAGCTGAAGCAATTACACTTCGTGCAGCAGAAGCTTTGGATGTCGCATATTTAAGTCATTTTCAGTCTGATACCCAGTTGGATCAGCAAGCGAATGACCGTGCGGAGCTTGAATCCTCTAAAGGGCAAGTGGTCATATCAGAGTTGGTACTAAATTTGAGTAGTGAGTTGTTTAATGCCTTGGGCGCTTCAGCAAGCTCGACAACTAAACAGTTAGACCGCTTTTGGCGTAATGCTCGTGTAGTATCATCGCATAATCCACTTATTTATAAACAGAAAGTCATTGGAAATTGGGAGATTAATCAAACGCCGCTACCATATGTATGGCAAATTGGTAATAGCCCAGCAGTTAAGCAACCTGTCATTGCTGCTTAATTAATATCTGAAGATGTTCACTGTGGATGAAAGTAGTCCATAGTGAATTCTACGTGAAATTATTTTTAAGTTTAAACTTTGTTTTTTTAAGATTTTAAATGACGTTAATCTGCTATATGTAGGATGCAGTTCAATTGATAATCTGTTGAGATAGTCTGGTAAAAGGCTATGTCTTGATATCTGGATGTATTGTTTTAACCAAATATGACGGCAGGTTTAACTAAAGTCTAAGGGTTAGTAAGACCATTTTTTTAATTTTAAATCACTCACAGATGGGTTTTCACCAACCTCTAATATTTGAGCTTGTTCTGCGCGCCAGTCCCCTAAAACGATACGTAGTTTTCCATGCACATCATGTATTTGGGGCCGGTGGGTATGTCCATGAATCAGTAGATCGGCATGCTCTAAAGCTTTTTCTACAGCTTCGGCATTTACATCCATGATTTCATAAGATTTAACTTGCTTGGTTTCTGTACTTTTTTTGCGGAAGCCATTGGCGATTTTTTGTCGAATGCTAAGCGGTAAGCTTTTTAAGAAACCTAAAAGGAAAGGATTACGAATCACTTTACGAAACTTTTGGTAAGACACATCATCGGTGCAAAGTAAATCGCCATGTTCGAGGCGAATTTTATAGTTGCCAATGTGGAGATAATCCACGTCTTGTAATAATTGACCGTGAAATTTATCTAAAAACTTTTGACCCAATGCAAAGTCACGATTACCCACTTGGAAATAAATTTGATTTCCCAACGCAGTAAAATCTTTAAGCGCTGCAATGATTTCGTCTAACCATGGGGCAGTAAAGTCATCACCAATCCAAGCATTAAACCAATCACCTAAAATATACAGCTGGGTATTTTGAGTTTTGTATTGTTCTAACAAAGCTAAAAACCCCCGAACGAGTCGAGGGTGTTCAGGTGACAAATGTAAATCAGCGATAAACAGATAGGTCACGAATCTTTTCCTTATTCTAAAAATCCCTCCCAGCCTCCCTTTAGAAAAGGGAGGAGTTCCGACATTTATTTCATATTGAAACTCCCTCCTTTATTAAAGGGACTTGCGCAGCAATGCTACTCAGGGAGGATTTAAAAATTATTCAGAAATGATTTTAGCTGATTCGATTACAACGTTCTCTAGAGGAACGTCTGCGTGGTAGCCACGGTTACCAGTGCGAACGCTTTTGATTGCGTCAACAACGTCAAGACCTTCAACTACTTTACCAAATACTGCATAGCCCCAACCTTGCGCTGTTTTACCAGTGTGGTTAAGGAAGGAGTTGTTTTTAACGTTAATGAAGAATTGAGCTGAAGCAGAATGAGGTGCTTGAGTACGTGCCATAGCGATCGTACCAACATCATTGCTTAAACCGTTGTCAGCTTCGTTTTCAATAGAATCACGAGTTGTTTTTTCTTTGAAGTTTTCATCCATGCCGCCGCCTTGGATCATGAAACCATCAATAACACGGTGGAAAATCACGCCGTCATAGAAACCATCGCGAACATACTGTAAGAAGTTTTCAGCAGTTTTAGGTGCTTTTTCAGTGTTAAGCTCAAGAACAATACGACCTTTATTGGTGTTTAATTCGACTTGAGGAAAACTCATTGTGTAATCTCCTGTACATGGACATGAAAGCCATGGGTTTTTTGGTTGTGAGAAGCATAAGCAAACTGTAAACTACAAGGCAAGTAAAAACGTTACTTTCTTTGTTAAAAATAAAGAAAAGCGTTTTAATTATCCTAATTTTATCTTTATAGAAGTGATTTTATTACCATGAAGCCAAACGATGTTGTTTCATCCCTGCCAAACAATCCGACAACCAAGAACAATGCCCCTGTCGAAGCTGCGCAGCAGGAACAACAGCCAGGCTTAGATTTTGTACGTCAAGTCATTACAGATGATTTATCTGCAGGTCGTACCGAACAAGTTGTAACACGTTTTCCACCAGAGCCAAATGGCTACCTACATATTGGTCATGTAAAAGCCATTTGTTTGAACTTTGGTATTGCTCAAGAATTCGCAGGTCTATGTAACCTCCGTTTCGACGATACAAATCCAGATGCTGAAGAACAAGAGTATGTAGACGGTATTGCCAATGACGTGAAATGGCTAGGTTTTGAGTGGAACGGCGAGCCACGTTATGCATCTAGCTATTTTGATCAGCTTTACACTTGGGCAGTGCAATTGATTGAACAAGGTGATGCTTATGTAGATTTGCAGAGCCCTGAAGAAATCAAACTAAACCGCGGTAATTTTGTGGAGCCGGGTAAAAATTCGCCGCAACGTGATGCTAGCGTAGAAGAAAACTTAGCGCGTTTTGAACAAATGCGTAATGGTGAGTTGGGAGAAGGTCAGGCAGTACTACGTGCCAAAATTGATATGACTTCACCTAACATCCATATGCGTGATCCTATTTTGTATCGTATTTTGCATTCTGAACATCACCAAACTGGTGATAAATGGAAAATGTACCCAATGTACGACTATGCGCATCCATTATCAGATGCCATTGAAGGGGTTACGCATTCACTGTGTACACTAGAGTTTGTTGATCACCGTCCATTCTATGACTGGGTTGTCGAGAAAGTTAAATCACCATCTGTACCACATCAGTATGAATCAAGCCGCCTAAATGTAGATTACACCATTACCTCTAAACGTAAATTACGTAAATTGGTTGAAGGTGGATTTGTGAATGGTTGGGATGACCCGCGTATGCCTACCGTTGTGGGTATGCGCCGTCGTGGCTTTACTCCAGAAGGTCTACGTGACTTCTGTAAACGTGTAGGTGTAACGAAAGTTGATGGCAGTATCGTAGATGTTGCAATGCTTGAATACTGCATCCGCCAGTCTCTAGAAAATACTGCTTCGCGTGGTATGGCAGTGTTGAATCCACTCAAAGTGACTTTAACTAACTTGCCTGAAGCAATGGATTTGGTGCATGCACGTCATCCAAATGTAGACATGGGTGACCGTATCATTCCGTTGACTCAAGACATTTACATTGATCGTAAAGACTTTGAAGAAGTTGCGCCTAAAGGCTTTAAACGTTTGATTCCGGGCGGTGAAGTACGTTTACGTCATGCGTATGTCATTAAGTGTGATGAAGTGATTAAAGACGAGAACGGTGAAGTGGTTGAATTGAAATGTTCAATCGACCCTGAAACTTTAGGTAAAAACCCTGAAGGCCGTAAAGTGAAAGGTGTTGTACATTGGGTTTCTGCAAGCAAGGGTATTGCTGCGGAAGTTCGTATCTACGACCGTTTATTCACTGAATCAGACCCTGAAGTGGGTGATGACTTCCTTGCAAACTTAAATCCAGAATCACTTAAAGTGGTTCAAGCGGTCATTGAGCCTGCATTGGCAGAAGCAAAACCTGAAGATCGTTTCCAATTTGAACGTGAAGGTTACTTTGTTGCAGATCAGTTTGATCATACAGCTGAAAAACCAGTGTTTAACCGCATCTTAGATTTGAAAGACAGTTTTAAACCGGGTAAATAAAATCTTAGTTTTTAAAGGGATTCATCTTTGAATCCCCAATAGGTTAAGATCAAGTAGGTTAAGATTAAGCTCAACTTCGGTTGGGCTTTTTTCATGCTTGAGATGGTTCATTAAGGCAGTACAGAGGGGAAATAAGTGATCATTCGAAATAAAAATAATAGCTTTAAACTTTTATTTGCATGGCATGGCACGATACTCCCAAAAGTCATGCCTGCGTTGGCTGTCGTCGTGAGTTTGTCGGCGATTTTGGTGTATCTAAGCGCTGCACACTACCTGAATACGCCTGAAGTTCCAGCCATCGGATTTACCATCTTTGGGGTAATTCTGTCGATTTTTTTGAGCTTTCGAAATACTGCCTGTTATGACCGTTGGTGGGAAGGGCGCAAGCTTTGGGGCTCATTGATTGCCAATACACGCCACATGATTCGTGATAGCCATGTCCTTGAAGATGAGCAAAGAACCGTGTTGATGTACCGCATCATGCTGTTTTGCAATTTGTTACGTGATCGCTTACGCCATGAATCACAAGATATTGCACATTTTAAAGACGGCGTAGCTTTGACGGATCAGCAATGGCAGCAATGCCGAGACAATATCAATGCACCACAGTATTTACTTGAAATTATTCAAAAAGATTTAGTCAAAACCTATAAACAAGGTCAGATTACAGACATTATTTACAGCACGCTCACACGTCATACTGTAGCGATGGGTGATATCCATGCAGGCTGTGACCGTATCATGACCACGCCATTACCATTTTCCTATTCGGTGCTTTTACATCGCGCGGTATATTCATTTTGTCTGATTTTGCCGTTTAGCCTAGAGGCCAGTTTAGGGATTTGGACACCTGTTATTGTGGCTTTGATTGCGTATTTATTTTTAGGTTTGGATGCGTTAAGTGCAGAACTGGAAGAGCCTTTTGGCTTGCAGGAAAATGATTTGCCGCTGGACTCGATTGTACGAAACATTGAGCGTGAAATGTATAGCAGCTTAGAAGTTGAACTTCCGCCGCTGATTAAGACTTTTAAAAGTAATTTAAGATAAATTCTTGGCCTAATTTTCAGATAAATTCGGCGATACGTACCAAGCATATTGATGCTGAAAATAATCGTCCAAGTGTCGCATAAAAGCCTGTACTTTAGGCGGAACAAAATGTCGATGCGGAATTACCACATAGATTGCAGTACTTTGAACAGGGATCTTGGGTAGAACTTGGATGAGCTGGCCAGATTGTAAATCTTCATCCACATGCCAGATGGAGTGGTTTGAGATGCCTAAACCTGCAAGTGCTGCTTGGCGTACGCCTTCACCTGAGTTGATATGAACTTGTCCTGAAACAGGTATATTTATGTTGTGTTGATCTTGGACGAATGTCCAAAGCTGCGAAACACCCTTAGAGTATTTCTGTAAAATGCATTGGTGTATAGAGAGCTCTTCTAGGGAGTGAGGTTCGCCATGTTGTTCGATATAGCTAGGCGAGGCACACAAAATACGACGGTTTAAGCTGAGCGGTTTAGCAATCAGTGATGAGTCTTCTAACTGTCCAATACGTATCGCAACGTCGATACCTGCGGAGACCAAATCTAAATTTTGATCGGTCTGTTCAATATCCAAAGTCAATGTTGGGTGTAGATTGGCAAAGGCTGCAAATACTGGCCCCATGATACGATTTCCAAAAACTTCTGAACAGGTGATTTTTAATGTGCCACTGAGTTGTTGTGGTTCAGGCTGAAATTGGCTCAGTAGCGAATTAAATTGTTCGAGTAAGGGAAATCCTTGCTGCAATAAAACAGCACCTTCCTGTGTTAAATGTAGCTGCCGTGTAGTGCGATGAAATAAGCGCAGCCCTAAACTATGTTCAAGTCTGTGTAGACGGCTACTAGCGACAGAAACAGAGAGATTGGCTTCTTTGGCAGCTTGACTGATTGAACCCAGTGCCGCCATTCGTGTGAATAAGTCGAAATCTTCAGTCAGCATTATCAATATAATCAAGAAAGTCTTTCTCGATATTCAGGGTTTTTCTGATAAATATCTGTGCCTATTCTGTGTATAAATAAAACACAGGAATTCACCATGAACTATCTCAACCTAGGGCAATCTGGCTTACAAGTTTCAGAGTTCGGCTTTGGTGCAGGTACATTTGGCGGGCAAGGCCCTATTTTCTCTGCATGGGGGCTAGCGAGCTTAAATGATGCTCAGCGCATGATTGATCTCTGTATTGATCAAGGCGTGAATTATTTCGATACCGCAGATGCTTATTCAAATGGTGCCTCTGAGCAGATGCTCGGTGCATTACTTCAATCAAAACGCCAAGAGGTGATTATTTCCAGCAAAGTGGGTATCCGATTGAATGATGAAATCAATCAAGGTGGATATTCTAGAAGCTATTTAATTCAAGCCGTGGAGGCGAGTTTAAAGCGGTTAGGCACAGATTATATTGATGTGCTGCAACTACATCAGTTTGATAGCACGACGCCACTTGAGCAGCTGATGCGCAGTTTAGATGACTTGGTACGTAGTGGAAAAGTTCGCTATATCGGTGCATCGAATTTTTCAGGCTGGCAGCTTATGAAAGCACAGTCGATTGCCCAACAGCATGGCTATGAAAAGCTAAGTGTGCATCAAGTCTATTATTCTTTGATTGGACGTGACTATGAATGGGAGTTGATGCCTGCGCAGCATGATCAACACATTGGTGCAGTAGTTTGGAGTCCGTTGGGTTGGGGGAGATTAACAGGAAAATTTGATCGTGAGCATGCGATTCCAAAGCAAAGTCGGCTGCATGAAACGGCACAATTCGCACCGCAAGTTCGACATGAAAAGTTATTTGCAGTCTTAGATGTAATGCAAGAAATTGCCATGGAAACAGGGCACTCTATCCCGCAGATTGCATTGAATTGGCTGAAAACCAGACCGACTGTGTCTAGTATTTTGATAGGCGCACGTAATGAACAGCAACTGTTGGATAACCTTGCGGCGAAAGATTGGTCGTTAAGCGTAGAGCAGTTAGCCCGATTAGACGCAGTCAGTGCAGTGTATCCACCTTATCCATACTATCCCTATTGGAATGGGCAATTTACAGAGAAGAATCCCACGCTAGTGACATCAGCATTTATTACAGAACATACAGCATAATAGGGCAATAACAATTCAGTGGTAGGCAATGATCAGTGCTCTGTGCTATCACTGAATAAAATTAAAATACTGTAGGAATGCTGATGAGTGTCGTGATTGAAACCCAGATGTTAATTCGTAAGTCCATCAATATCGTATTTAATGCATTTGTTGATCCTTTAATTACACAGCATTTTTGGTTTAGTGCATCAAGTGGCTATCTAGAAGAAGGTAAAACCGTGCAATGGACTTGGCAAAAATATAATGCAGTAGCCAATGTAGACGTGTTGAATCTTAAAGAAAACCAATTAATTCAAATACAGTGGGGGGCACCAAAAACTCAGGTCGATTTTATTTTTGAGCAAATTAGCCCGATGGAAACCTATGTTCGCATCAAAAACTCTCAGATTCCTCTGCAAGGTCAGGCATTGATTGATTTTATTATTGATAGTACAGGTGGTTTTACAACGGTTTTGGATGCAGCCAAAATTTATTTAGAACATGGCCTGCAAAGTAATTTGGTAGAAGATAAATTTCCACCTTTTAGCAATGTGAAGAGTGACCAAGATTAAGCATGACATCTGATACGTGGTAAGCAAAATCTTGTGTATTGGCACAGGATCTCTAAGTAAAGTTTGATGTATTGAAATTTGATAAAGCCACAGTTCAACGATGCTGTAGTGGATTAACGATTTTTATGTTCTTCACGCTTTAAATAGGTATAAACCGGCATCTGCATTTTGGCTTTTTCGCGCAGTTTCTTTTTAATATAGAACACCAGTGCAAAGCAAGTAGTGGTCACGGTCAGCATCATACTGCTCATAAAGCTCATCAGAGAACTGACATAGCCAATCGTGGTGAGTCGGTTCATCATACGGAATACTTGTGGACTACTTTCAACACCAGTAATGGCCCAGGTGCATAAGTGTTCACAGTTATTAATAATCAGATGATAGTTGTTTTCATGCATACGTGAGCGCATGCGACGCACCACTTTACGACCTTTAAATTTTGGATTGCTATATGACTGAACGATAATTTTTTTGCCGTGGCTGAAATTTTCGATAGAAGTCATTTCAATTGGATGTTTTTTGAAAAGGTGTGCAAAACCAGAGTAGTGAATGACTCTACCGCGGCCGGCATATATGCCATGATGGCTATAACCGAAGTGTTTAACAATCAGATGTGTTCCAAGAGGAAAACCATCTTTCTGCACGTGCATGAATTTACCAGTCCTACTTTAAATCCGAATTATTTTTAAAGATTAGTCTACTTTTAATCTGTGAATTAATCGACTATTTTAGCGATGATTTAGCTAAAATTTGTTCGATTTTTAACGTGCACTATGGATAGGGTCATGCTTGGTCTTCAATCAACCTCAATGTTTAAAAAAATGCGCTTTATGATGCTGCTCGGTCTGATTTTCTCACCGAGTATTTCCTATGCCAATATTCAAGCGAAACGTGTCAGTCAGCCCATTGCCGTGGATATGGTTGAAATTTTGGATCTGAGTCAACTCAAGCTCTATTTATATGATGCAGAGCAGCAGCCATATCGAGACTTACAGCGTTTAAAGCAGGCATTAGCGCGTAAGTGTAATACGATGAACTTCGCAATGAATGCAGGGATGTATCATGCAGACTTAGCGCCTGTTGGTCTTTACGTTGAAAATGGGCTGCAGAAAAAAGCCTTGAATCGTGCAACACGAGGCTTTGGTAATTTTTTAATTCAGCCGAATGGTGTTCTGGCATGGAATGACAAGCAAGCGGTGATATTAACTACACAAAAATATGCTTCCACAGATTTTAAGGCACGTTATGCAACGCAGTCAGGTCCAATGCTGGTGGTAGATGGAAAAATCAATCCAAACTTTATCCCACAGTCAGATTCATTGAAAATCCGCAATGGCGTGGGGATCAAGAACGGGAAGTTGTATTTTGTGATCAGTCGTGAAGGCGTGTCGTTTTATGCATTTGCACAATATTTTAAGAAGCAATTATCGATTAACAATGCCTTGTATTTAGATGGATCTGTGTCTAGTGCAGATATTCAAGCATTGAATAGACATGATTCAAGTTTGAAACCTTTAGGGCCAATTGTAGCGTATACAACAGCATCTCAATGCAAACAATAAAAGCCCGAATAATCGGGTTTCATCTGTACAGTGTTTAGATTGATAGAAACTACTGTTTATTTGCCGACTAAACCTAAAAAGGTACTTTGGGTTTGGCACATTTGAATGGCTTGTTCTTTAGATTGTTTTTTAATACTTTCTTCAAACTGTTTTTTCTGTTCTTTGATTTGTTCTTCGTTTAAGCCCATTTGTTTCGACAAGGCTTCGAGTTTATCCCTGGATTCTTCGCATTCTTTGGGGATTTGGCTACAAGCACTTAGACTAAGTATACAGCAGGCGATTAGGCAAATTGTTAATTTATTCATGTTCATTCCTTTAGTTTTTATATCAATCCAGTTTAGTGGTTATCTGCTTTTTATTTGATGCAATATTAGGTTTTATTGTCGTGTGTTTAAAAATTAGACATCACTGAGTTGCCTTAGAGCATAGCATAAAAGCTGTAAATAGCGATGTGGCCAATCCACAAAACCTGATCTGTAAATAAGCGGCATACTTTTGATTAGACTAAAAAATGAAAAAGGCACTCTGTAAAACAGAATGCCTTGTTTGAACATTGAATGTTCAGACTCTACTGTAGAGGTAGATGCTGGATTTCATTTAATTCCTTACGGCTATAACCGCGCGAAGCGAGTACTTTTTTGATACCGAGGATAACATCTTCATCCGTTGCCTTTGTAAGAGCAGCAATAAGCTGTTCATTGGTTTTACAAGAGCAATCATTTTCAACACAGGCAATTTGATTCTTATGCCCGTTTTGCTGTTCTTTAGCGAACAACTTATGCCAAAAACTCATAGAGCCTTCATTTGCGACCTAACATAGGACGAAATATAACCAATCCAATAAATAAAGCAAGACTACTAAAGTGATATTTTAGCCAGTTGAATGATCATTTTTTCGATTGGACTTTTAGAATCTTTGCCTAATTGATATAAAAAGGCATCCATTGCACTGCATGTGGCGAGAAAATAAAGCTTTTTTAGCATATAAAAAAGGAGCTTTTAGAAAGCTCCTTTTATGACAGCAACATGACTTGAAATAATTTGTTTAAATCTTCTCAAGAAACACACCAGACTCTACATGGTGTGTATAAGGGAATTGATCAAACAAGGCAAATTTACTGATTTTATGCGTTTGTGAAAGCAGTTTAAGATTGTCATGTAAAGTATCTGGGTTGCATGAAATATAGATAATGCGTTCAAAACGTTGTAACAGTTTTAATGTTTCATCATCGATACCTGCACGCGGTGGATCGACAAATACCGTATCGAAGTTATAGCTTGAAATTTCAATCTCAGCTTCTTCAAGGCGGCGGAATGTACGTTCAGCATTGTAGGCTTGGGTAAACTCTTCAGCTGAAAGACGAGCCACTTGGATATTATCAATACCATTTTGCTCAATATTCCACTGTGCTGCATAGACTGAAGACTTGGCTAATTCTGTTGCCAAAACGCGATTAAAGCGTGTTGAAAGAGGCAGCGTGAAATTACCATTACCACAGTAGAGCTCAAGTAAGTCTTTGTCTGAATGATCCGCAACCTGACACGCCCATTCCAGCATTTTTTGACATACGCCGGCATTTGGCTGTGTGAAGCTACTTTCAATTTGTTTATACTGATATTTACGGTCAAATACTTGGAGTTCTTCAACCACATAGTCATCAGTTAAAATCACGCGCTGACCACGACTACGACCATAAATCTTGATATTGAGCTTTTCAGACAGCGCTTTGGCAGCAACTTCCCATTCAGCATTGAGCGGGCAGCGGTAAACCAATGAAACCAGCATTTCACCTTTCAGCGTTGCTAAGAAATGAACTTCAAATAATCGGCTAGATAAGATCTCTTGTGCTTTGAGTTCATTTAATAATACGGGCATTAAATCATTAATGCTTTTATCTGCAATCGGGAAATCTTTAATTTCGACAACTTGTTTTTCATTGTCTGCATTGCGTTCAAACATTGCATAGAACATATCATTTTCAGTATGCCAAATTCGGAATTCCGCTCGCATACGAAAGTTTTGTTCAGCAGAAGGAAAAACTTCTAAAGAGGGAGGGTTGTATTCTGAAAATTGAGCCGTAATGCGGGCAACTTTGGCATCAAGTTGTTGCTGATAAGTTGAAGTCATATGCAGTAAAAAATCGCAAACATATTAAAAAAAGTCATGTTAGCAAAATTCACCTTATAAGACTAAATTAATTCCACTTTTGGCTGTATTTATCTGTCGAGAAAATGAGTCTGAATGCGTTAAACAGAATATTTATCTAGGGGTAGTTAAAAAAAACGCTCAATCTTTATGGAACATTCATAAAGATTGAGCTAAGTGAGGAACTGATTAGTTGGAGTTCATTCGAATGTTTAATTCATCGTCATTAAGCTGGCATTACCACCGGCTGCCGCAGTATTGACACTGATTGCCCGCTCAATCACGAAACGTTCTACAGGGATGTCATATTGGCCTGAAGCTAAATGCGTAATGCCAATAATTGCACCTTCACGAGAAGCGATAACCTGTTGAATCTTTAATAACTCAGTTTGTTCACCATGGTGTAAAACCGCATCAAAATTGCCATGATAAATATCCGTGATCACTTTAAATTGGTCCACGAGGATTTTCGGCATGCTATTTAAGTGTTTTAACACAAAAGTATTGTCTGCAAGTACCACGGGTTGACTACCCACCGATAAAATCGCAGCAATTTGATTCAGTTGATCTGCATCATTATTGGCTAGTGAAAGTACACCTTTACGTGCCAAAATGGCATATTGGTTGTTTTCACCAGTAGGGCCTTGCAGTTCAAAACTTTGTCCTACGGCTATGGCCTGCGGTGCTTGAATGGCAATGCCTGCAAAATGTTGCTTCGCCCAAGCGTTAAAAGCTTCATATGCAGGGAAGTGTGCAGCTTGTGTTTCTGCCTGAGCAGCATAAGGTGTAGCCAATTTTTTCTCAGAAATTTGATGCATTAAACGGTAAAGATATAAAGGACCGCCAGCTTTTGGACCTGTACCTGATAAGCCTTCGCCGCCAAAAGGTTGTACACCAACCACAGCACCTACAATATTACGGTTAATGTACAGGTTGCCGACTTCTGCATGACCGATAACTTTTTGAATCGTGTCATCAATACGTGTATGCAAGCCCATGGTTAAACCATAACCTTTGGCATTAATTTGTGTTAATAGGTTTTCAATCTCACCATATTTGTAGGTAATTAAATGCAATACTGGCCCAAAAACTTCGCGTTCTAAATCATTTAAATTTGGCAGTTCAATCAAAGTTGGTGCAACGAAAGTTCCCGTACTTAAGGCATTGCCATCAGCATTAAACATGATTTGATGTACTGGATAGCCTTTGCTACGCATCTTCTCAATATGTTTTTCAATATTTTGCTGTGCTTCAAGGTCGATCACTGGGCCAATGTCAGTTGCTAAAAGTGCAGGATTTCCGACACGAAGTTGCTTCATCGCACCTTGTAACATGGTACGGACAACGTCCACATTATCTTCTTGTACACAGAGAATACGTAGGGCAGAACAGCGTTGACCTGCACTGTCATAGGCAGAGTTAACGACATCCAATACCACTTGTTCTGTCAATGCTGATGAGTCAACAATCATGGCATTTTGACCGCCAGTTTCAGCAATCAATACCACGCTTTCGCCAAATTGGTTTAAGCGCTGTGCCACGGTTTTTTGCAAGATACGTGCGACTTCCGTTGAGCCAGTAAACATGATGCCTTGGACACGTGAGTCCGCGCTGAGTTTGGCACCAATGGTTTCGCCACGGCCAGGAAGGAGTTGCAATACATCGAAGGGAACACCTGCTTCCCATAAAATATGTACAGCTTGAGCAGCAATCAGTGGCGTTTGTTCAGCAGGCTTGGCAATCACGGTATTACCTGCAACCAAGGCTGCAGCAATTTGACCTGTGAAAATAGCAAGCGGGAAGTTCCATGGGCTAATGCACAGCACAGTACCTAGGGGTTCAATTTGCGTATTTTCTGCTAGATCAATCATTTGAGCTGCATAATAACGTAGGAAATCTACAGCTTCACGGACTTCAGCAATAGCATTGGCATAAGTTTTACCACTTTCACGTGACAACAACACCATGAGAGATTGCAATTGTGCTTCCATCAAATCTGCCGCACGATTTAAGCATGCTGCACGCTGATCTTTGTCTAAAGTTTTCCATGAAGCTTGGGCATTTACCGCATTATTGAGAGCGATTTCCGCTTGCTCTAGACTAGCTTCACTGACACTGCCGACCACATCATTACGGTTTGCAGGGTTTGTAATGTTGATACTTGCAGTATGAATTTCTTCTAAATTAGCACCCATTGCACTAGCATGCCATTGGGTGTGTGCATGCTGTACTGCCGTGGTATTGAGCTGAGATAAGTCGCGATCATTGGCTAAATCGAGTCCTTTTGAGTTACGACGTTCTGAGCCATACAAATCTTGCGGAAATGGGATGGATGGATGCTTAGCGCCAGTGATACCTTCTTTTTCAGCCGTCGCTAATATCGTCTGTCTTGGATTTTCAATTAAATCTTCAATTTTTAAGTTTTTATCTGCAATACGGTTGACGAAAGAGGTATTCGCACCATTTTCCAGTAAACGTCGAACCAAATAGGCCAATAAGGTTTCATGGTTACCCACTGGTGCATAAATACGACATGGCACACCCAGTTTGTTGTCAGACTTTGAACCCACCACTTGTTCATAGAGGGGTTCACCCATGCCGTGAAGGCACTGGAATTCATACTGGCCTGGATAGTAAATCTCTGGCTGTGCTAATTGGTAGATCGTAGCAACAGTTTGCGCATTGTGTGTTGCAAACTGAGGATAAATTTGCTCAGGCGCTGCCAAGAGCTTTTTAGCACATGCAATATAAGACAGGTCGGTATGAACTTTGCGCGTAAATACAGGATAGTCACTCATACCTTCAATTTGCGCTTTCTTAATTTCGCTGTCCCAGTATGCACCTTTCACTAAGCGGATCATTAAACGTTTTTGGCTACGCTTAGCGAGGTCAATAATATGGTCGACTACATAGAAACAGCGTTTTTGGTAGGCTTGAATCACAAATCCAATGCCTTTCCAATCCGCTAATTTAGGCTCAAAACATAGGCGCTCAAGTAGTTCCAAAGAAATTTCAAGGCGGTCAGTTTCTTCAGCATCAATGTTTAGACCAATATTGTAATGCTTGGCTAATACTGCAAGTTCAAGCACTTTGCCATAAAGTTCGTTATGCACACGGTCGATCTGTGAACGTTGATAGCGCGGGTGTAGGGCAGACAATTTGATCGAAATACCTGCGCCGTTATAAACATCCTTACCTTCAGAGGCTTGACCAATCGCGTGGATCGCATCGGTATAGTCTTGATAATAACGTTCTGCATCAGGTTCAGTTAATGCTGCTTCACCCAACATGTCATATGAATAACGGAAGCCTTTGTCTTCTAAAATTTCTGCATGTTTAAGCGCTTCATTGATGGTTTCACCTGTAACAAACTGTTCGCCCATCATACGCATAGCCACGTCTACAGCTTTACGGATAATGCCACGTCCACTGCGTGCTAAAATACCGGTCAGTAGGCTAGACAGACTTTTTTGTTGAGGGGTTTCCATCAGTTTGCCCGTCAGCATTAAGCCCCAAGCAGCAGCATTTACGAACATGAGGCTACTTTGGCCAACATGATCTTTCCAGTTACCTTGGTTGATTTTATCTTTGATCAGTAAATCACGTGTTGCTTTGTCTGGAATACGGAGTAGCGCTTCAGCTAAACACATGAGCGCGATGCCTTCCTGAGAAGACAATGAAAACTCTTGTAGCAAGCCTTGCACAATGCCTGCTTTACCTGTACCGCTTTTACGTTCACGTAATGAATGGGCTAAGTCAAAAGCCAATTGTTGAATTTGATCGCTGATCGGGGAAGGGATTTCACTGTGTGCTAATAAGTTTTCAATGCACTCAGTTTCAGCACGACGCCATGCTGTATTAATCGATTGTTCAAAGCTATTCTTGTCTTTAAATTCAGTGATGTAGTCATCGCTTCCCGTGACTTCAAATACTTTTCCATTCATGTTTCAATTTTCCGTGTCAAAGTTCTATGACGAGCAAATAAATCTTGAGCTTGATCCTTTATTTAATTTATCATCACAGAATATTTAGCAAATAACTCACTATAGTTTTAATAATATTTAGAGAAAAATTCAGATGAGTAGCCCATATTTGAGCTTAGACCGTATAGATATTCGAATTTTAGAGCTGCTGCAAGAAGATGGAAAATTGTCCAATATTAAGCTTGCAGAAATGGTGAATTTATCACCCACTGCGGCGTTGGCACGTGTGCAAAAATTATCGAAAGAAGGCTTTATTTTAGGCTATGAAGCACGTTTAAATCCGGTCTTACTAAATAATGAATTTGTGGTTTTTGTGGAGATTTTACTAGATAAAACTACGCCCAATGTATTGGAAGATTTTTCGGATGCAGTGCGTCAAATTCCAGAAATTGTAGAATGTCATATGATCAGCGGCGGTTTTGATTTTGTAGTGAAAATACGCTGTGCAAATATGGAAGAATTTAGAAAAATTTCAGGGCAGGTGCTTTGGCAATTACCTGGTATCAAGGAAACGCGTAGTTATCCTGTAATGGAAGTAATTAAAGAAAGTATGCAAATTAAACTGAAACCTGCGGCTCGGCCGAAGTAGCTAATCATCAATAATTGAGTACTAAAAAGGGGCATTTAGCCCCTTTTTAGTGTCAAAAATTTTAGATTTCAGACATTTCTTTTTGATATTGCGCTTCGGCTTTTTCAAAGCGTTCAACCACATCCGCCTCTGGTGCTTTGCCCAATAAGCTCACCACAACGATACTGATCGCAGAGAAAATAAAGCCTGGAATGATTTCGTATAAACCAAGGTGGCCTAAGTAGTTTTTCCACACGATGACAGTCACAGCACCCACGATCATGCCAATGATTGCTCCGTTAAGCGTCATACGTTTCCACAGCAATGAAAGAATAATCAGTGGGCCAAATGCAGCACCGAAACCTGCCCATGCATAAGCCACTAAGCCTAAAACTTTACTTGCAGGGTTCATTGCAAAGGTGATTGCAAATACGGCAATTGCCAAAACCATCGCACGTCCAATCCAAACCAATTCTTTTTGCGATGCGTTTTTACGAATAAATCCTTTGTACAAATCTTCCGTCAAGGTTGTTGAACACACCAATAACTGACAGCTAAGTGTGCTCATCACCGCAGCTAAAATTGCGGCTAAAATAATCCCTGCAATCCACGGATTGAATAGAATTTTAGTCAATTCCATAAATACCGTTTCAGGGTTAGCATTAACGACGCTTGCTAGTTCTGGGTGGACTTGGAAGTAAGCAATACCGATATAACCCACTGCTACAGCACCGCCTAGACACAGGATCATCCATGTCATACCAATGCGTCGTGCATTCGGAATGGATTTAACAGAATCGGCTGCCATAAAGCGAACCAAAATATGCGGCTGACCAAAATAGCCTAAGCCCCACGCCATGCTGGATAAAATCGCAACTGTACTTAAGCCTTCAAATAAATTGGAAGCTTGCGGGCGAGCTGTTTCCAAAATAGCAGCAAGATTTTGACTGTTATCACCTAAAGCAAGGTAGGCGATGATCGGTGTGATCAGCAGTGCAAAGATCATTAGACCGGCTTGGAAAGTATCGGTCCAACTGATCGCTAAGAATCCACCTATACAGTCATAGCTGATGGTTGCAATGGCACCAATCCACAGTGCGGTTGTGTAGTTCCAACCGAATAAACTTTCGAAAAGTCGTGCGCCAGCCACCATGCCAGAAGCACAGTAAATCGCAAAGAAAACTAAAATCACTACAGCTGAAATGATACGTAAAATCTTTTTACGGTCTGCAAAACGGCTTGTGAAATAATCGGGCAGGGTCAGCGCATTATTTTGATATTCGGTATGAACACGCAAGCGACCAGCAACGATCAGCCAGTTCAACCAAGCACCGATAATTAAGCCGATTGCAATCCAAGCTTCGGAAAGACCAGATAGATAAATTGCACCAGGGAGACCCATGAGTAGCCAACCACTCATGTCGGATGCACCTGCTGAAAGTGCAGTCACAACACTTCCTAAACTTCGTCCACCTAAAATGTATTCGTCAAAGTTATGCGTAGCTCTGTAGGCATACAAACCAATGGCAAGCATTGCAAGAATATAAAAAATAAAGGTGACTAATGTCGGGTTTAAATGGCTCATAGGCGGTTCATCCTTAATGAAAGCAAATCATCTCTGTCCTAGATGAAAATTTGTACTTCTGTCGTAAGTCGCAGATTCAAGCACGATTTAAAAATTACACTCTGTAACCTTTAAGCATATTTTATGTATATTTTGTGTAAATACCATTTTTTCTTATTACAAATCGAATTTTTTATTGTACTGCTGAAATGTTGTCCAGACGGGAATTTAAATTTTGGTAAGCAACTCTACCTAAGACTTCTCATCACAAAAAGAGAACTAATGAAAATAGGTAAAAATTACACAATGTTACATATTGAACAAGAAATGTGCATTTGAAATATTTGGTTGCAAATGTGCATCACATCATCTGTAGTGAGATGATTTGAACAGGTCGAATATGAGGTATGCACAGTCTTGGTGCGTAATTAGAGGGAATGCGCAGTGACAACGGTTCAAATGGAAAAAACGAGAATAGAGCATGATTTATTGGGGCATAAATCAGTCCCGCAATCATGTTATTACGGCATACATACATTGCGTGCCATCGAAAACTTTCAAATATCAAAGCAGCATGTCGGACAAAATTTAAACTTTTTGCGCGCTATTGCTCAGGTAAAAAAAGCGTCAGCAGAAACCAATTACCAATTTAACTTAATACAAGATGATATTCGCCAAGCGATTCAGCAGGCGTGTGATGCATTGATTGATCATCCTGAACAATGGGCAGATTCATTTCCAATTGATATTTATCAAGGTGGAGCAGGCACTTCTATTAACATGAATGCCAATGAAGTCATTGCCAATATTGCCCTTGAGTTGCTCGGAGATGCTAAAGGCAGTTATCAACGGATTCATCCAAACGATCATGTTAATAAGTCACAATCCACCAATGATGTCTATCCAACAGCGCTGCGTCTAGCAACATTTAGCGCTTTTGATGCTTTATTTGTGGTTTTAAATCAGCTAATTGGAAGCTTACATATTAAAGCCGATGAGTTTAAACATGTCATCAAAATGGGGCGTACACAGTTACAAGATGCTGTTCCGATGACTTTGGGGCAAGAGTTCCGAGCATTTGCAACATTATTAAAAGAAGATTTGAAGTTGATTGAGCAAAATCGACAGCTTCTATTGGAAATTAATTTAGGTGCGACGGCAATTGGCACTGGCGTGAATTCTCCTGCAGGTTATGCGGCCAAGGCTGTAGAAAATCTGGCTCATTTGACTGGTTTAAAATTGCAAGGTGCAGAAGACTATGTCGAAGCAACCAGCGATTGTGGCGTGTTCATTTTATTATCCAGCTGCTTAAAACGTTTAGCTGTCAAACTTTCTAAAATTTGTAATGACTTACGTCTTTTAAGTTCGGGGCCACGTACAGGTCTAGCAGAAATTCGATTACCTGAGTTACAAGCTGGTTCGTCGATCATGCCTGCAAAGGTTAATCCTGTGATCCCTGAAGTGGTCAACCAAATTGCATTTCGAGTGATGGGTAATGATTTAACCATTACTTTGGCTGCGGAAGCAGGGCAATTACAATTAAATGTCATGGAGCCGGTGATTGCATTGTCCATGAACGAATCGATTGAGCTTTTGGTGAATGCAGTGAAAACATTAGATAGTAAATGTATTCAAGGCATTCAGGCAAATGAGCAAGCATGTTTAGATGCTGTGATGCGTAGTGTAGGAATCGTGACCTTACTCGATCCATATTTAGGTCATGCAAAATGTGATGAAATCGGTAAGCAATGTATTGCCGAAAATAAAACCATTCGCCAAGTGGTTTTAGAGCAAGAGCTGTTAACTGAAAGTCAATTAGATGAAATTTTCTCTATTGAAAATTTAGTTTCTGAAGTGACACCATTTAGTATGCCACTGGCTCAAGTGAGTTAAGTTCTTTTTAGACTTTTAAATAGCCCAATGATGAGTAAATGACGAAGGTTAATCCTTCGTTTTTTATTTGAAAATGATCAGTGGTAAATCTTGAAGACTAATCTGATGGCAGTGATGTATTAAGTATCTATTAGATACTTAAATTCTAAAAGTAAGTATTGGTTGAGAATAGGACACTATATTTGCTTAAGATCGTAATTATAGTTCTATATATAGTCATGAAGGTTTGGATGAAAAATTTAGCGCATAGATAAAGTCAGAAATACTTTAACTTGCCCAAAAAAGGATGTAATCGAAGTACAATAGGTTTTTTATCATGTTGTAGATAGTCAGATGTTTAATAAGTTAGTCGATTTATTCAAAGGCGCTAAAGAGTCGCCTGAGCAACTTTACTTAGAACAACACCACATTCAATATGATGAAACACAGGGCTATATCATTGAAGGCGTAGTTTTAAATACATTGTCTGAACGTATGGAATATCTGTCGAATAGAAAAATGACAAATTTCGATGATTTAAAACAGCTCTATGCCACTGCAATGATTATCAATGAAAAAATAGACTTGGAAATTGCAAGTCAACGCTTTGTTGCACGATTAGGCAATACTGAAGAAAATCTGTTGCAGTTTAAACTCTATGTCAAACTATTGAATGATTATTATCGTCAATTCATCCGTGATCGTAAGTAAGTGAATGGACTGCAGTGTTTGAGTTTGATGGGTGCGTTAATGGTACTCATCAATAGAAAATTCAATCGCAAATCTATATTGGTTAAAACACTGTATATAGTTGCTTAAATCTCGGAATGTAAAAAGCATCGTGTTAATATGATCACTAAGTGATTAAAACATTAAAAGCTATTTACATCATGTTCCAGCAAGAAATTTCACAACTCAATCTTAAACAGCTCAAAGCTGGCGAAAAGCGGTGGGTCGGAAACTTACAAGGCTCATCTGCTGCATTATTATTTAAAGAAATTAGCAAACAATCGAAACAGTTGTTTGTGATTGTAGCACGTAATAATCAGCATCTCGGGCAGTTAGAAAGTGAGCTGGAATTTTACGGAATTAAGCCGACTATTTTCCCAGATTGGGAAATTTTACCTTATGACCGGCTGTCGCCACATCAAGACATCGTTTCTGAGCGCTTGGCGATTTTGTCCAATATGCCACAGCAAGGTGTGTTGTTGGTTTCAGCAACAACTTTAGCGCAGCGAGTTGCGCCTGCATCTTGGGTATTAGGTGAACACTTTGATATTAAAGTAGGTCAAAAATTTGATATAGAACAACAAAAATTAAGATTAGTACAAGCGGGCTATCACTTGGTGGATACCGTTTATGATCATGGTGAATTTGCAGTACGCGGCAGCATCATGGATATTTACGCTTCGGGGCAAAGTTCACCGATTCGTATTGACTTATTTGATGATGAAATCGATACCCTCAAATTCTTTGATCCTGAAACTCAGCGAACCACCCAAAACTTAGATCATTTTACGGTTTTACCTGCAAAAGAATTTCCATTAAAAGAAGCGCGCTCACTGTTTCGTGATCGATATGCGGAAAATTTTCCGACGGCAAATCCAAAGAAAAATCCAATTTATCAGGATGTACAAGATGGCATAGCTTCACCGGGTATTGAGTTTTATTTTCCGTTGTTCTTCTCTGAACAAGCCATGAGAGAGCAAAGTACGCTATTTTCGTACTTACCAGAGAATGGCATTGTCATTACAGATAAAGCTATTGATGACACATTGATTCAGTTTTGGTCAGACATTGTGCGTCGTTATGAAGACCGTCGTCATAATGTCGACCAACCGATTTTGCCGCCAGAGCAGATTTTCCTACAACCAAATCAAGTGTTAGAACAATTAAATCTTTGCCGTCGTATAGTGGCTTCACCTGAGGCTTTTGATGAACGCACTGGCGTGATCAATCTTGCAGCTGAGATTCCACCCCGTTTACCTGTCGATCCAAAACGTGAAAAGCCATTTTCTGCGGTTAAGCAATATATAGATGCGGCAAATTATCCAGTGCTATTGGTGGCTGAAAGCGCAGGTAGACGTGAAACCTTAAAAGATGCATTGCGTCCAAGTTTGGGTGATATCCCGACGGTCGAAAGTTTTGATGATTTTATGCATTCTATGCACGCGATTGCGATCACCAATGCGCCCTTAGATCGTGGTTTATTGCTAACTGACAAACTCAGTGTAATTTCTGAAAATCAGCTGTATGAACACCGTGTGGTTCAACGTCGTCGTAAACGCCAACAGGAAGTATCAGAAGAGTTTCTTGTTCGTAGTTTAACCGAGCTAAGTATTGGCGCACCTGTGGTTCATATTGATTATGGTGTGGGGCGATATGCAGGTTTAATTACCTTGAGTATCGATGACCAAGACCATGAGTTTTTGCAGTTAGACTATGCCGATGCAGCTAAGGTGTATGTCCCTGTAACAAACCTGCATTTAATTAGCCGATATAGCGGTGGTGACCCTGATCTAGCACCATTACATAAATTAGGCACAGATGCATGGTCTAAAGCCAAACGCAAAGCTTTAGAGCAGATCCATGATGTGGCGGCAGAACTTTTGCATATTCAAGCACGTCGTCATTCGAAACCGGGTTATGGTTTTGAACTGGATCAGAGCCTCTATATGCAGTTTGCAAGTGGCTTCGCCTATGAAGAAACTTTAGACCAAGCCAATGCTATTGAAGCGACACTGTATGACATGCAACAAGCGAAGCCGATGGATCGCTTGGTTTGTGGTGATGTCGGTTTTGGTAAAACAGAAGTGGCCATGCGTGCTGCATTTGTGGCAGTACAAAATAACAAACAAGTGGCTGTACTTGTTCCAACGACGCTGTTGGCACAGCAGCACTACGAGTCTTTCAAAGACCGTTTTGCGGACTGGCCTGTACGTATTGAAGTCCTATCACGCTTTGGTTCATCAAAATCACATACCAAAACCATTGAAGACCTCGCAGAAGGCAAAGTGGATATTGTGATTGGCACACATAAAATCTTGCAGGAAAGTGTGCAATTTAAAAATCTCGGCCTCATGATCGTGGATGAAGAGCACCGTTTTGGTGTACGTGATAAAGAGCGAATTAAAGCCTTACGTGCCGATGTTGATATGCTAACGCTAACTGCAACGCCTATTCCACGTACGCTGAATATGGCTTTTAGTGGCATGCGTGATCTATCTATTATTGCAACGCCGCCTGCACGTCGACTTGCTGTGAAAACCTTTGTACAAGAGCATACTGGAGATTCGATCAAAGAAGCCATCTTGCGTGAATTGCTACGTGGTGGACAAGTGTATTTCTTACACAACGAAGTCGAGACCATTGAACGTACGGCAGAAACCTTACGGGAATTGGTCCCTGAAGCACGTGTTGCGGTAGCTCATGGTCAAATGCGTGAGCGTGAACTAGAGCAAATCATGCAACAGTTCTATCATAAAGAATATAACGTGCTGGTGTGTTCAACCATTATTGAAACTGGGATTGATGTGCCAAACGCCAATACCATTTTGATTGAACGTGCAGATAAACTGGGGCTGGCGCAGTTGCACCAATTACGTGGTCGTGTCGGCCGATCGCACCATCAAGCATACGCCTATTTACTTGTACCTTCGCTCAAAGGCTTAAAGGGTGATGCTGAAAAACGCCTAGATGCCATTTCGCGTGCATCAACTTTGGGCGCGGGTTTCATGTTGGCTACAGAAGACTTAGAAATTCGTGGTGCAGGTGAGTTGCTGGGTGAACAGCAAAGTGGCTCAATGCAAACCATCGGTTATAGTCTATATATGGAAATGCTTGAAAAAGCCACCAAAGCCATTCAAAAAGGCAAAACACCTAATTTTGACTCACCATTGTCATTAACGGCTGAAATTAGCATGCATATGCCAGCCTTAATTCCAGATGATTATTTGGGTGATGTACATCAACGGTTATTGTTCTATAAACGCATTAGTAATACGGATACTCAAGAGAAACTCGATAACATTCGTATGGAGTTGATCGATCGTTTTGGCTTACCACCACAAGCAGTTAAGCAGTTATTCTCTGTCCATCAGTTGCGTTTAAAAGCAGAACAATTGGGTATTACTAAAATTGATATCAGCTCACATGGCGGCAGTATTGAGTTCTCACCAGATACACCTGTTCAAGCCATATCCATCATCCAAATGATGCAAAAGCATCCGACTTTCTTCCGAATGGAAGGTGGACAGCGTCTAAAAGTGATGGTCATGCTCGAAGAATATGACAAACGCATTCAATTTATTAATGACTTATTAGACAATTTACTGAAGGAATTAGCGCCAAATCACTAGATTTGGCGTATAAATTGCTTGTTTAGAATGAGTAGATTTTATGCGTGTTTTTTATATAGAAGAAACGCTTGATTTTTTTGAAAAATTTATTAGAGTCATAAGCAAGCAACGTTTTATTCAAATGCGGTTTATTTGTAATGAAACATTCTGTACAGAATATTCACACCCATAAGGATGTGATAGTATTAGCCATCATTCTAATTTTGCATCATTTATAAAGATATGTTTAGTTTACATCCACAACTTGCTCAAGATACGTTTTATGTAGGCGACTTTCCTCTGTCAACATGTCGTTTGATGAATGATATGCAATTCCCGTGGCTTATTTTGATTCCACGTGTTCCGGGAATTACAGAGCTTTATGAATTAAGTCAGGCAGACCAAGAGCAGTTTTTACGTGAATCAAGCTGGTTATCAAGCCAATTGTCACGTGTATTCCGTGCAGACAAAATGAATGTAGCTGCATTGGGTAATATGGTTCCACAATTACATTTTCATCATGTTGTTCGTTATCAAAATGATGTGGCTTGGCCGAAACCAGTTTGGGGTACGCCAGCAGTTCCTTATAACAATGATGTCTTGGCACACATGCGCCAAACACTAATGCTTGCACTACGTGGTCAAGGTGATATGCCTTTTGATTGGCGTATGGACTAATCCCGATTTACGGACAATATCAGGATAGTAGAAGAATGAGTGTCCGTATGGGGGCGATCGAGTGCCGTTAGACAATTTAATCAGCAAAGAGCCTAAACAGTTTGAATATTTTCATCGTTTGATGGGATATATCATGCTGTCTTTGGTGATTGTTGTCTATCATTACACTCAGCCAGATACGCAATATCAAATCTATATTCCTGCATTTTTATTTTTTCTGATTTTAGTCGTTCCTAAGTTTTCTCATTGGTTAATTTATCGATATAGCAATCAAGTTAAGCGTAATGTGCTTTTTCTGATCGATATCATAGTAATTGCTGTACTGATGTCTGCAGTACATTTAAGCCTTGTTTTAACCTTTCTTGCGGTCTTTGCGCTGCTATATACAACCATTTATAACAAAATTAATTTCTTAATGATGTCCTTGGCTGGGATTGTTGGTGTCACTGTATTTTATTTATGTAATATTTATGTATTTGGTTTTCAAGAATATTTTGAGTCAACCAGCAGTGAGTTAACTGTTCTAGGTTTTTTGTGCCTTATTACATATTTCAGTGTGGGGACATTTTATCAACACACCCAAGTTCAGTCTTTGAGCAATAAAAAGAACCACTATTATGATCAGATGAATCGTTATATGGAATTCGCTAATCAATTGAGTCGTTATGCGCCAATGCAGCTTTGGCAATCGATTATGAAAGGTGAGTCTGAAGCTAAAATCGAATATAAACGTAAAAAACTCACGATTTTCTTTTCAGATATCCAAGGGTTCACAGAACTTTCTGAAACATTAATCCCAGACGATTTAGCATTTCTACTCAATGACTATTTGAGTCATATGACTGAGATTGCCAAACAGTATGAAGCGACTGTCGATAAATTTATGGGGGATGCAATTCTAATCTTCTTTGGTGATCCACATAGCCAAGGCGTAGAGCAGGATGCAAAAACCTGTTTAGAGATGGCAATGGTCATGCGTCAGCAAATGAAGTTGCTGCGTGAACGCTGGATTAAAATGGGTTATCCGCCGCTACACATTCGTATGGGTATTTCTACAGGGTATTGCCACGTTGGGAACTATGGTGCAGCTCACCGTATGGCATATACCATCGTGGGTCGTGATGCGAATTTGGCTGCACGATTGCAAAGTGCTGCTGAAGTCGACGAAATTTTGATTTCAGATGACACGCATCATTTAGTGAAAAATGACTATTTATGTGCGCCCAAAGCACCGATCTTCTTAAAAGGTATCAAAGGCCCAGTACGTACTTGGCAAGTGATGGAAAAATATACCTCACAGAAAACAGATTATCAGCGTTGGTTCGACTACGAATATAAAGGCTTTAATCTATTGTTGAACTTAGATGAAGTACAAAACTTTGAATATCCTGAACTAATACATGTTTTAGAACGCATGATTCAGCGCCTACAAACACAGCAAAAAATGACCAACTCTGCTGGTATTGTTAAACTGAATTTAGAAGACGAAGTGATCGAAGAAGTCAAAAAAACTGAATCTCACTCTTAATGATTTAACACCTGCATTATTAAAATTAGATCTAATCGTATTGCGTAAAATTTTAAAAAGAACTCAATTCATTCTTTTATCAAAACGTCATCTTTTTTGAAATGTTGAATAAATTTATGCATCAAAAAGCCAGTTACGATGAACTGGCTTTTTGATTATAGAAAATTATCTATAAATTAATGATTTTCTGAAGCATGGTTGATGGTATATTTAGGAATTTCAATTTCCAAATCTTCATCTTCAATTTTTACTTGGCATGACAGGCGAGAGTCTGGTTCTAATCCCCAAGCACGATCGAGAAGATCTGCTTCGACATCATCCATTTCATCTAGACCATCAAAACCTTTACGTACAACCACATGGCAAGTGGTGCACGCTTTAGACATATCACATGCATGCTCAATTTTGATGCCGTTTTTTAACATGCTTTCGCAAAGGTTAGCATTTGATTCGACTTCAAACTCAGCGCCGTTTGGGCAGATTGTTGCGTGAGGCAGTACTTTAATACGTGGCATAATCTTGACCTATAAATTAATTTGAGTTTGACCAGTCATCGAGTTTTGTGCCTTTCAGTGCGGCATCAATGTGCTGATTCATACGAGCTGCAGCAAATGCATCGCTATGTATTTTAAGCTGTTCTACAGCATGTTCAATAGCTTTAATATCTGTCGTTTCAAGTGCAGCATCTAAAACAGTGCGTGCTGCAGTGAGGGAACTGTGTTGCTCTTGGCTGAGAAGTTGAGCATCCACTTTAAGTGCTTGATCAAGTGCTTCAAGTTCACGTTTTGCTTCAACCTTGGTTTCTTGAAGATGACGTAAGTTTTTATCTTCTTCAGCAAACTTATAACCATCAATCAGTAAGCGTTCAGTATCGGCATCAGATAAACCATAAGATGGTTTGATGTCAATTTGAGCATGCACACCAGAAGTGGTTTCTTTGGCTGACACAGTTAGTAAACCATCAGCGTCGACCTGGAAAGTCACTTCAATACGCGCTTGACCCGCAGTCATCGGTGGAATACCACGAAGCACAAAACGACCTAGACTACGGCAATGTTCAACTAGATCACGTTCACCTTGTACAACATGAATCAACATCGCTGTTTGACCATCTTGATAGGTTGTGAATTCTTGGCGACGCGCCACTGGAATGGCTGTATTACGCGAAATAAGGCGCTCAACCAAACCGCCCATGGTTTCTAAACCTAAAGAAAGCGGCGTGACGTCTAAAAGCAATGAACCATCTTTAGAGTTACCAATAAGCTGGTTCGCTGTAATCGACGCGCCAATGGCCACAACTTCATCAGGGTTAATAGTGCAGAGCGGTTCTTGATTGAAGACATCTTGAACAGCTTTTTGTACAGCATACGAGCGAGTAGAACCACCGACCAATACCACATTTTGAATATCGCTAAGCTCAAGCTTGGCATCACGCATGACACGTTTACAAACGCTGATGGTTTTATCCAAAGCAACTTTAATGATTGATTCAAAAGTAGGGCGGTCTAAAGTCAATGATTGATCAAGAACTTTAAGCTCTACAGATTCAGCCTCGGTTAAAGCTTCTTTTGCTTTACGAGCAGAAACGATGAAATGTGCATATTCCGCATCATCTAAAGTTTCAATATTTAGTTGTTTTTTTGCCCATTTTACAATCAGACGGTCTAAATCATCACCACCAAGCGCCGTGTGGCCACCCGTTGCTAGAACTTCAAAAACACCTTGAGAGAAACGTAAAATTGAAACGTCAAAAGTACCGCCACCTAAATCATAGATCACATAGTTTTGATCATGTGCAAGATTGGTGTCTTGGTCTAAGCCATAAGCCACTGCAGCAGCAGTCGGTTCATTTAATAGACGTAGTACATTTAAGCCTGCAAGCTGAGCTGCATCACGCGTTGCTTGACGCTGTGCTTCATCAAAATAGGCAGGTACAGTAATGACAGCACCATTTATTGGATTATTTAAGCTGCTTTCTGCACGGTCTTTGAGTTGTTTTAAAATTTCAGCAGAAATTTCAACGGGTGTTTTGCGACCTTGTGCAGTTTCAAAAGCAGGCATTTCATTCCCTTCACCGACTAAGTTGTACGGGTGTTGGAATTTAATATCTGCTTTAGAGCGACCCATAAAGCGTTTTACAGAAACGATGGTGTTTTTAGGATCAGTCGTTAAGAATGCCTTTGCGTCGTCACCATATTGCGTAGTGGATTCGCCATAGTGTGCAATAGAAGGGAGTAACACACGACCATGTTCATCGTTAAGCACTTTCGCTTTACCAGAAAGTACCGTGGCTACTAAAGAGTGTGTAGTCCCAAGATCGATACCAATTGCGATGCGGTGTTCATGCGGCGCACTTGATTGACCAGGTTCTGCAATTTGCAAGAGAGCCATGTGTGTTACATCCTTTGAACGTCAAATATAAAAAATAAATTAAAAATCATCGTCTAAATCAAAGCTATCGTCGTCTAAGAAGCGATCTTCAGCTTTATCGATGTCAGCCATTACTTTTTGGAAGAAGCGTAATTTACGTACGGTATCACGTGCTTCAGCCCAGTCTTCGTCGTCATAATCAATTTTAAATTCACGAACCAAACCGTCAATCCATTGCTGAACTTCAGTTTTAAGTGAAGTGAGGTCATCAGCAGAGCCTGCCTCATCTAACTGTTCACGAATTTCTAAGGCATCTTGTAGGAACTCAAAATCACTAATCGATTGATCAAGGTGATAATCTTGTTTTTTGAGACTTAAAAGATATGCAGCGCGGCTATCAACATTGGATAAAGCTTTAAATGCTTGATTAATCTCACTAGATTTTATCAGGGCTAGATCTTTGTCTTCGGCTTTATCTGGATGATATTGTTGCTGCAACTTTAAAAATTCAGCTTTTAAAACTGCTAAATCAATATCGAGTGCTACAGGTAAGTTAAACAACTCAAAATGATTCATGGGAGATGGTGTCCGCAATAGAGGTGCAAAAAGTGTTGCTTTAAATGCAATTAAAACAGTGAATTTTACACTGTTTTAATGCGAAAAAGGAGCGTGGAAATGGCTTAAACCGTAAACGATTCGCCGCAGCCACATTCGCCTTTTTTATTTGGGTTATTAAATTCAAAACCTTCGTTTAAACCATTTTTCACATAGTCCATCTCCATACCTTCAAGATAAACTAAGCTTTTTGGATCAACGAATACTTTTACGCCAAACTGATCGAATACTTGGTCATGCGTGTCAATATCATCGACAAACTCAAGTACATAAGCTAAACCAGAACAGCCAGAAGTTTTCACGCCAACGCGAATACCTTCACCCTTACCGCGATTCTTGATGTAATTGCTGATATGAGTTGCAGCATTTTCAGTTAAATGAATCATGAAAACTCCGGTAATCTTTTTTAAAACACGTAAACAATTAAGCTTTTACTTTCTTGCTACGGTAGTCTTCTACAGCAGCTTTGATTGCATCTTCAGCAAGTACAGAGCAGTGTACTTTTACTGGTGGAAGTGCAAGTTCAGTTGCAATATCAATGTTCTTAATTGCTTGAGCTTCATCAAGAGTTTTGCCTTTTAGCCACTCTGTTACTAATGAGCTAGATGCAATTGCTGAACCACAACCGTAAGTTTTGAAGCGAGCTTCTTCAATTACGCCGTTGTCATCAACTTGGATCTGTAGACGCATAACATCGCCACAAGCTGGTGCACCGACCATACCTGTACCAACGTTTTCTGCATTTTTGTCTAAAACACCAACATTACGAGGGTTTTCGTAATGATCAATTACTTTTTCGCTATAAGCCATGATGCTTCTCCAAACCTCGGGGTCAGCCTTAAAATTAATATGGGGGTGAAATTACGTTAATCAATGAGATAGCCTTAAAATAAAAGCTATCTCACCGGGATGAATTAGTGTTCAGCCCATTCTACAGAATTAAGGTCGATACCTTCTTTGTACATGTCCCAAAGCGGTGAAAGATCACGTAGTTTTTCAACTGCTGCTTTGGTAATTTCAAGTACGTGGTCAATATCGGCTTCAGTGGTGTATTTACCAAAGCTGAAACGAATCGAGCTGTGAGCCAATTCGTCTGAAAGACCCAATGCACGAAGTACATAAGATGGTTCTAAAGTTGCTGATGTACATGCAGAACCAGAAGATACTGCGCAATCTTTAAGTGCCATCATTAACGATTCACCTTCAACAAAGTTAAAGCTGACGTTTAGATAGTTTGCAACGTTGTATTCTGGGTGACCGTTGAGGAAGACTTGTTCAAGATCTTGCAAGCCATTCCAAAGTTTGTCACGAAGTACACGAATACGAGTTTGTTCAGCATGCAGGTTTTTGCCGGCAAGTTCGAACGCTTCGCCCATACCCACGATTTGGTGAGTCGCTAACGTACCTGAACGCATGCCACGTTCATGACCGCCACCGTGCATTTGCGCTTTAATACGTACACGTGGTTGACGACGTACATAAAGAGCACCAATACCTTTAGGACCATAGATTTTGTGGCCAGAGAAACTCATCAAATCAACTTTCATTGTTGAAAGATCAATTTCTACTTTACCAGCAGCTTGCGCAGCATCTACATGGAAATAAGTTTTGTTTGCACGAGTCAATTCACCGATTGCAGCTACATCTGTAGTTGTACCGATTTCATTGTTCACCATCATCAAAGATACAAGAATTGTATCTGGACGAAGGGCAGCTTGAACCATTTCAGGTGTAATTAAACCAGTTTTTGCTTCTGGCTCAAGATAAGTAATTTCGAAGCCTTCTTCTTCAAGCTCGCGGCAAGTATCAAGAATTGCTTTATGTTCAATTTTACTTGTAATAATGTGCTTGCCTTTAGATGCATAGAACTGAGCAATACCTTTAAGCGCAAGGTTGTCAGATTCAGTTGCACCAGATGTCCAAACGATTTCGCGTGGATCAGCTTTTACTAGATTAGCAACTTGTTCACGTGCATATTCTACTTTTTCTTCTGCCTGCCAGCCGTAAGCATGAGAACGAGAAGCTGCATTACCAAAAGTACCGTCAAACGTTAGACATTCCATCATACGTTCTGCGACTTGAGGGTCTACAGGTGTAGTTGCTGCATAGTCAAGATAAATAGGACGCTTCATGTCAAATACCTGTAACCGATAAAAGGGCTGAATCAAAGTTTGCTGAATTTTGACGAATTGATACGGTTTGAACGTTATCGCGTGCTACAAGGTCAGCAAGGGTGATTTTTGCAAGATAATCGGCAATGTGGTGGGAGAGTTCCTGCCATAAATCGTGAGTCAAGCACATTGCACCATTTTGGCAGTTGCCTTTGTGGTCACAACGGGTTGCATCAACTGTTTCATTTACAGCTTCAATAATTTCCAAAACAGTGATGTCTTCAGCACTACGAGCAAGGTGGTAACCACCGTTTGCTCCACGGATGCTGGAAACTAAGCCGTGACGCTTTAATTTTGCAAATAACTGCTCAAGATAGGCCACTGAAATGGTTTGACGAGCTGCAATTTCTGCAAGAGTGATCGTTTGTTCAGTTGGCTGCAAAGCTAGATCAAGTAGAGCAGTCACTGCGTAGCGACCGCGAGTTGTTAAGCGCATGATTCGATACACATGTTAAGTCTAGATGTGCAGATTTTATGAATCCTGACTAAAATAGTCAAGTTTTTTTGAGATTGTTTATTTGTTTTATTTTGTCTGAAAAATTATGTATTTATTTGAACCACACATTATACACTAATAACGTTATTAAAAGAACAGATATTAGACTAAAAGCGATATTAATCCGCTTTTGACGACGTTCGATACGCTTAATACGGTTTTTGTATTGTTTAACTTCAACTTGTAGCGTGTTTATTTTAGAGCGTTGCTGTTCAATTTTTTCTAAAAGTGGGGCAATACGTTTTTTAGATGCAACGATATCGTTTTCTTCGACAGGTTCAGACAACCAGTGTTTCCAGTCAGATAAAATTTTCGGCACGCTAAATAAAGAAACCAAATCACGAAATTCATCTTTTAAAACTACATCGCCATCGATACGCATGGTTTTGATGCTCTTACGATTACCAAATACAAAAATTTTCACCAAATCCATTAGTGTCGTGCGGACATCAAGGTCGATGGCTTTATCTGGAGATTTAGTGTCGAACAGAATGCCGTGCTCAGTAAACTGAACATAAAAGTCAAAATAAGGGATGTAGCTATTTATTTTTAGTGCGACTTTTTGATCAACAAATTTTTTAGCTTGTAATGCTACAACGCGGTCATGTTTTAAAATGAAGGTAAAAATAGTTTCTAAAACAATCAGGGTCATAGTAAGCAACAAATGTGGTTGAGCTTGTGTTTGTTGCGTATCGCTCATAAAAAAATGTCCTTGTTAAAATCTGAAAGCACTGGAAACTGAGCGTCCTGCTCTAGAGGAACTTAGAATATACCAAAAATTTGGTAATTCACTAGCTTTGTAGAACAGTTTAATCAATCTATCAAGTTATATGTTTGCTATTATGTTGTTAAAATGAAGAATCACATGTTGATGTGCACATAAAATAATCAGGAGAAGTGCGGATTATGGAAAATACAGAAAGCATAATTGACGATGCACAGGAAACATCAGAAAAGCTGGCTAAACCTCGGGTACGTAGTCATTCTGATCGTCGCTCTAAAATGGATTTTCGTAAATATACCAAACAGATTTGGTTGGCTGGATTAGGTGCTTTTTCACGTGCTGAGGGAGAGGGAAATAAGCTTTTTGACTCTTTAGTCAAAGTTGGAGAGGAGCTTGAGTCCAAAACGATTGATATTGCAGATCAAACTGTCGAAAAAGTTTCAGAAAAAGCCAAGGAATCTGTAACCGATACGAAAGATAAGGTAGAAAAAATTTTAGATAATGGTGTTAATCATTCATTAAACCGTTTAGGATTGGTGACTGTAAAGGATTTACAGCACTTAGAAAGGCTTATACTTCAATTACATACTAAAGTTGACCAATTGGCCGAAGAGAATGCCCAACTGAGGGCCGAAATATTAAAAAAACACTAACTTTTTTAATATTATCGAATTTTCAAGGTTTTTTTCGTCAAAAAATTCTATAAAAAGAGGTTGAGGAGTATTGCGTTTAACCCTAAAGCATTGCTATAAAGGCGTTATGGCGTTTTATACAAATTCTTGAACCTTAAATAAACGATATTAAGAGGACGTAATTTTCATGAATAAATCAGAATTAATTGATGCAATTGCCGAAAATGGGGGATTATCTAAGGCCGATGCCGGTAAAGCTTTAGATGCTACAATTGCTGCAGTTACCAATGCATTAAAAGCTGGTGATACAGTTACTTTAGTTGGTTTCGGTACTTTCAGCGTAAAAGAACGCGCTGCACGTACTGGTCGTAACCCACAAACTGGTGCGACTTTAGAAATCAAAGCAAGCAAAGTTCCTAGCTTCAAAGCGGGTAAAGGCTTGAAAGATTCTGTAGCTTAATCTTATTAAGCACATGAGACGCGCCATAAATTGGCGCGTTTTTTATTGGTAAATGTGATTAATTGATATATCGCATTCATTCATCTCGGGTTTTCGGTTAAAATTCACCGCAAATAAAATATTGGAATACTTATGGAATCGTTTCGTAAAGTCATTAAGGGTTGGCTGGGCAAGGTCTTGCTCGTTTTGTTTTTGACCCCTTTAGCACTTGTAGGTATTGAAGGATATTTTAGTGGTGGATCTAAAGATGCAGCAAAGACTGTAAACGGTACTGAAATTTCTCAAAAAGAACTCGAAGCACTGACGAACTCATTAAAAGAACAATATCTGGCATATGCTCAGGGTGATGAAACATTATTGAATCAAAATTTCATTAGCAATAAAGCGATGGATACTTTGGTTTCACGCCAATTGCTATTGCAACAAGCTGATAAATTAGGCATTAGCTTGAGTGATGCACAAATTGTGCAAATGATTCATCAACAGCCAAGCTTTCAAGTCAATGGTCAATTTTCTGATGAAGCGTTTGCGCGATACCTCGAATCGATTGGTATGACGAACCGCACATTCATTGATAATTTACGTAAAGACCATGCTTTAAAAATGTTGTCTACAACATTTATGGAATATGCATTGGTGAGTAAGCTTGATATCTTGCAAATTGCGAACTTACAAACGGAACAACGTAGTATTCAGTTGGCGAGCATTAATCTTGAAAATTACAAGAAAAATGTAAAAGTATCTGATGCAGAAATTGCCGCTTACTATGAGCAGCATAAAAACAAATTTAAGCAAGCAACTAGTGTTGATGCAGATTTTGTCGTATTAACACCTGCCAATATTACTGCACCTGTAGAAGCTGCAACTGATGCTGAACTGAAAGAAGCGTATAACAGCTTTGTTGAGAATGCACAGAAGTCAGTTAAACCTATCGTTAAGCACATCATGATCATTGCGGACAATCGTTCAGATGCCGAAGCTAAAAAACTGGCTGAAAGTGTTCAAGCTAAAATTAAAGCGGGTTTAAGCTTTAACCAAGCTGCTGCGCAATTCTCTGAAGATTCTGAATCTAAAGCGAAAGGTGGTGAACTGGTTGCTTATGAAAAAGGAGTATTTGGTGATGCATTTGATGCAGCAGTTGAAGGTGCTCAAGCTGGTCAAGTGACTGCTCCAGTGAAAACAGACAGTGGTTATCACTTGATCGAAAAAGTGGCGCCAGCTGTAAAAGTGGCTTCATTTGAACAAGAAAAAGCACGTCTGCAAGCAGAAGTCGCTGCTTCGAAAAAAGCCAATGTTTTTTCTGACACTGTAAACAGCCTCAATGATATGGTTGTGAGCAGTGATGCCCTTGATGTCGTGGGTCAAGAAGTGAAAGGCGTAAAAGTACAATCATTGAATGGCTTAACATTAGCATCGCAACATCCAGTTTTAAGTGATGCAAACGTCAAAGTTAAATTGTTTAACGATGATGTTAAAAATGGTGAACGTAATGTTTCATCGAGCATTCAGTTGAAAAACGGTGATGTAGTTTGGGTAAAAGTGCGTAACTATCACGCTGCAGGTGTTCAAACTTTAGCTGAGGCGAAAGCGCATGTGAAAACTCAGCTGATTGAAAAGAAAGCGTCTGATGCTGCAAAAGCCCAGATTCAAGCGACATTGAAAGAGTTTGCTGCAAAACCTGCTGCTTCAGTCGCGAAAGGCAATTTAAACTTTGAAAATGCGGGTACCTTCACTCGTGCTGATGGTTTGTTGAAACGCGAAATTCAACGTGCTGCATTTAGTGTAAAAGCGCCGAAAGCAGGTCATTGGTCTGTTACGACCACAAATCTACCAAATGAGTTGGTTGTGGTTGCTGTGACTGCAGTGAACAAACAATCTGATGAGGCATTAACGGGTGAGCAGTTAGATGAGTTAAAAAAACTTTATCAACAGCTTCGTGGTCAGCAAGAATTTGATGACTACACACGTTATCTAAAAGATCATGCCAAAATTAAATAATTAAGGCAGCTTTAAAATACCAGCTTCCGAGCTGGTTTTTTTGGCTTAAATTGACAGATATAATTTTTATTTAAAAGATTTGGCAAATGAAATATCGACTCTAGCATCGTAGATTGGTGTTTTCAAAAAAATAATATGAAGACGAAATAACTCATCACGACAAAGGATTAAGCGGATGATATCTCTGTATATGCCTCAATGTAAACCTTTAAAGAATCCGTTATCGCGATGGATCATTTTTTAAACACATGATACAGATGCTACTAACGATTTGCGTTGCCAGTAGTATTCAAGCTGCAGAACGAAACTTTCAAAATGTTCTAGAGCAGGAAAGAGCTTGGGCGGGCTTGACCAGTAAAAAAGTCAAAAATAATGAAATCGAATGGACATACAGTGAAGGAGGAGATCCACGAAAACCGACGCTGTTGTTGCTGCATGGTTTGTCAGGCACGCGTGATAACTGGAACCGCGTTGCCCGTTATTTAACGCCCAATTATCATGTCATTATTCCAGATCTGCCAGCACATGGAGAAACTATTGTCGCAGATCAATTTGATCTATCGATTCCAAATTTAACTGAAAAATTACGACGTTTTATTGATGCTACAAAGTTAGATCCAAATTTACATATCGCAGGGCATTCGATGGGTGGTGCAATTGCCATGCTCTATAGCGCTCAGTATCCCTTAGAAGTGAAATCTTTATTGTTGGTGGATTCGGCAGGTGTCTTTAAGTCAAGCAATACAGCGTATTTAAAAGATACTGCAAAGCTTGCAGAGCTAGTGGTCAGAAAAACTGGTGATTTTGATCGCGTGATGAAGATCGTGATGCAATCCCCGCCTTTTATTCCACAAGAATTAAAAACTGGGCAAGAAAGGCTGATGATAGTTCAGTCTAAGCAAACCAATAAAATGGTGGAGTAACTGCAAAAAATGGCCACCTTGTATACGCCAGAGTCCTTTGCTTTGGCTGCACGAGGCATTGATGCACCTGTGTTCATTATCTGGGGGAAGCAAGATCAGATTATCAATGTTGAAGTAGCAGAAGAACTGAGAAGCTTATTTAAAAAAGCCGAAAAGCCTCTGATTTTAGACCATGTTGGTCATATGCCTATCTTAGAAGCGGAGCAGTTAATGGCGTTGCCATATTTAAAATTTCTTTCAACTGTTCAATGAATCAGATCAGCAAATTGGGTGAAAAAAAGCGAGAAATATCTCGCTTTTTAAACTTAATTAGATATTTTGAGTCGATTTAAGTACGTACTTTAATTTCATAGCCCGTGTATTTACGAATATTGATCACACCGGTATCCAAAATCAGATACTGACCTTTAATCCCTTGTAATTTTCCTCGAATAATCGGTGTTTTGTCCAAATTATGTGATTTGATTTTTTCAGGATATTCTTCTACCGGGTAGATAAATTGGCGTGGTAACTCATCTTCTAACAGTTCGACAGTTTCATTAAACTCTAAATTTTGGCTAAATTCTTCGCGAATAGTCTGAATTTTAGGTGCAAATTCTTCAACCAATTGGTCTCGAATTTCGATCAGGTTGATCGGTTCTGCTTCGCCTTTGAGCAATTTACGCCAATCGGTTTTATCGGCCACTTGCGTACCAAACATGACTTCAAGCTGACCAGATAAACGACGTGAACCAACTTTCATAATAGGCAAAGCTTGCGTCGCACCTTGGTCTAGCCAACGTGTAGGCATTTGACCAAGTCGAGTAATCCCAACTTTTAAGGCACTCGAATTGGCTAAATAGACAATATGCGGTTGAAAGCAAACTTCATGGGCAAAATCATCTTCACGGCAAGTCCCGAGATGATAATGACAGGTTTCAGGCTTCATAATGCACATATCACAAGAAGCCTTAGTCTTCATGCATTTGAAGCAATGACCTTGTGAATAAGATTTAGGTGTTTTTGCACCGCAAGAAATGCAGTAGATATTTCCCGTGGCTTCGATTTCAATTTCTTGGCCAAGGCTAAACGGAAGATCAACTTCTGAGCGATCTAGAATAAATTTATACTCAACATTTGCCTTGTGTGTATGTTGATCAGTTACACTAAGATCTTTAAGACCTGCATGCATTTTATGGCAAATGCCTTGTAGTTCCATACGAATACTCACTTCATTATTAAGGATGCGGTCAATGGCTGAACAAAATGTCATCACTTCTATGCTAGACGATTTGTCAAAAGAGCAGCCCATTTCAACCGCAATCTGTATTGGTCAGGATCTTGAGCAATACAATCAATTTCATCCAATTCAATGGCAACATTTTAACGTAACTGAGTTTTTAAATCTGCCTTTTACCCAGCGTTTTGACCTTGGATTTGTGATTCTTGATACTGAAATGATGTTGAGTTTGGATCAGCAGCAGAAAACTCAGATGTTGGTAAAATTGCGTGACCTATTTGCCAAACGCATCGTGGTGGTGAGTAAGTTACACGATGAACAATTATTACGTGCTTTAGGTTTTACTCAGCTCATTGATAAAACCACGCATGAAAGTGATTTTGCTTTATGGCAGTTTAATATTTTGACTTATAAACATATTCCAGATTGGTTTAACTCTAAATTTTGGGCAAATCCTGAAAACTGGGATAAATTCCGTTGGTAACAAATACTTAGCCTGCGAGAAATTGCAAAAATTAACAAACATTTATGATAAATCTGTGTTTTCCCACGTATGCTGTAATTAAGTTTATCTAGGTTTCACTGGGAAAAATAAAATGACAAATTTAAATAATATTGTTGAGATTTTAGCAAAGCAGGCCCTTGGTGGTGCAAACAATCAAAATCAACAAGGTGGTTTGGGTGGTATTTTAGGTTCGGTGCTGGGTCAATTGGGCGCAAATGCAGGCACTCAAAATACCCAAACCAATGCTCAAAACCAAGCGGGTGGTTTGGGTGGAATTTTAGGCTCTGTGTTGGGCCAACTGGGTGGTGCAGCGCAGCCGCAGCAACGTAGTAGCGGTGGTAATGCATCAACCATTTTAGTAGCAGTGTTACCTCTGGTGCTGGCTTGGATTCAAAAACAAGGTGGCCTACAAGGTGCTTTGGATAAATTACGTGGACAGGGCTTGAGCAGTCAGGTTGATGATTGGGTATCTACAGGCCCTGGTGATAATGCTGCTGTGACTAATCAACAAGTACAAAATTTATTTGATGATGCCGAAGTGGAGCAAGTTGCACAAGAAACACAAACTCAGAAACAAGATGTATATAGCGCAATTTCAAGCGTATTGCCGCAAATTATTGACTCATTGACGCCACAAGCTGGACAAACCAATCAGCAAGAAGCGAATGCTGATATTCAACAAGTGATGAATTTGGTCTCAGGTTTCCTTAAGCGTTAATCAAAATATCGATTTAGGTATTTGATTAAATACAAGCCAGTGAACACTGGCTTTTTTATGATTTGAAAAATGATAACAATGTGACGCTAAGATGGATTAAATAAACGGTTCGACACACTGATTTTTTTGCCAATATAGTGTGATTTTTTTTGACGAATCAAAATGATTTTCGACTGAAACTCTAACTCACCAAACTCTGGCTCAACTTGCACATAATGTAGTTGACCAAACTCATCACGTACACGCGCTTGAGCCGAAAAGCCGGGACGGGCATTTCCACTTGAAATGGTGGCTAGACGACCGAGTAAATTAACCGTTTGTTTTTTATATTTGGGTGGGACAACCTGATCCAAACAATGAATCATAAATACCGTAAAGAATATGGCAATGATCAACGCAGGTAAAATTAAATAATAAGCTGGAACGAATTGACCTTCTTTGGCATGGATGCAAAACTGAAGTACATAGCCTGCAAAGCTAAAATTCATCAGTAAGAAGAACAAAATCAGAGTCTTGGAAAATTTGACATTCAATAATGCCAACTCTTGTATGCGCTGAGGAGCGATTCTTTTTAAAACTTGGCTAGGACTAATATTGATATAGTAGCCAATGGTTTCAACCATGCCCAATAACAGTACGGCCAATAAACTTAAATGAAAGGGTATTAAGTTATAGTCTGTTAAAAATGCGGACATGGTTGTATTCCAGTGTTTATTCTTCTGTGAGGTAGATTCCACCATCAGAATGCACGTTAATGTTCACTTTTTCAAGGGCTTGACCTTGGCATGGGCCAGAAATACATTCCCCAGATTCGACCATAAACAGTGCGCCATGTGTTGAGCACTCAATAAATTCTTGGTCACGATCTAGAAATTGATTTTCTAGAAACTCAAGTTCCACGTGCAAGTGTGGGCAGTTATTTTGATAAGCGTAAAACATGCCATCACGTTGGGTGATAAAAATCGTTTCACCTTCAGGCGTTTCGAATGATCGTGCTTCACGTTCAGGCACATCATCCGTCATGCAAATTTTAAACATTAAGCACATTCCTTTTGAAATGATTGTAAAAGCTGAGCATATTCTTCAACTGCTAGGCGTGGACCAAACTGAGCCACAACTTCACTTGAAATCAAGATGGCCAGTTCAGCAGCCGTTTGATAGTCATGACCTGCATTCAGTGCATATAGGAAAGCACCAGCAAATGCATCACCTGCACCATTGGTATCTACTGCGGTAACTTTACGACCTGGCACGGTAAATGTTGCTGCTTCATTATGGATTAAGGCGCCTTTGGCACTTAATGTAATGACAATGTGTTTGCTTAGTGATTGCAATTTAGCAAGTGCAGCATCTAAATGATCTGTTTCTGTGTACATCAGCGCTTCTTGTTCATTACAGAACAATAAGTCCACGCCATCATCGAGTAACTCATCTAGACCTTGACGTGCATATTGCACCATTGCTGGATCAGATAAGGTCAATGCAATTTGTACACCATTGGCTTTGGCGATTTGACGTGCTTGTTTTATCGCTAGGCGTGCGCTGTCTGATGTAGAAAGATAACCTTCGATATATAACCATTTCGCAGTATTTAAGTTGCCAAAATCAATTTGGCTATCAGTCAATTCCGCAGTAATACCGAGGTAAGTATGCATCGTACGTTCAGAATCAGGGCTGACCAATACCATACATGTGCCGGTTACACCTTCACTGATTGATTGAGTTGCAGTTTGGATACCTGCGTCGTTTAAACCATTTAGGTAAATTTGACCTAAGTCATCATTGCCGACACGACAACCATAAAATGCAGTTCCGCCTAAAGCACTAAAAGCAACCGTAGTATTTGCTGCAGAACCACCAGAAGCTTGACCTTTATATTCTTGAGTCGCTTTTAGATTGTTATAAAGGGCTGCTTGAGTATCACCATCAGTCAGTTGCATCGTACCTTTTTGCAGATTGTGTTGAATTAGGAATTCGTCAGAGACTTTAAATTCTTGGTCAATAAGTGCATTACCAATTGCAAAAAGGTCAACAGTTGCCATGTTGTATAATCACATCAAAAAAATGAAAGTGCTAAGTTTACACGAATGCTCAGGAATGCTGTAGTTTGTTGAAGAAAATTCAATTAAAGGACAGGTGTGTATAAAAATCGGGCAAATCCATTATATTTTTACATTTTTTTTGAATTAGTTGCCGTTTTAATCAGCTTTGCTATTGTGCAAATCGAAAATTTTTACTTTTATAGAGCTATAGGGTGTTCAGACTGAATCAAGATGATTTGGTCATCATAAATAGATAACAGATTAAAAGTGTGAATATATGGAAATTACGATTCGTCCAGCAGAGCAACTTCCTGCTCAAATCGAAAATATTGCTGCTTTGGCGCAGCATGAAGGCTATACATTTATACACCGTTTAATTGAAGAATATCAAAGTGGTAAAAATCGTTTTGACCAAACGGGTGAGCAATTATTGCTTGCTTATGATGGCGATAAATTGATTGCTTGTGGCGGTTTAAATCAGCAATGGGGTGATACTGGTGTAGAAGAACGGATTGGTCGAGTTCGCCGTTTCTATGTGCATCCGCAGTACCGTCAGCATGGCGTGGGTAAGCAGCTACTGGTGGAATTGGAAAAGGGTGCAAAAAAACACTTTTCTGCACTATGCTTAAATACAGAACTTAAAAATGCTGCAAAATTCTATCAAAAACAGAATTATGTCTATGTTGAAAGCCATCCAAATTATAATTATTTCAAATATCTGGTTTAGTTTTAAATCCAAAAATAGACAGTAAACACTATAAATCAAGCATCCGATATCGGGTGCTTTTTTCTTGTGATAATTCTAAAAAAGAGCGCCTTATTTTAAGCAAATTTTTAAGCAAAAATTCATTTTAGTTATCGAAGATATAAGCATCAAAATAACTGCATAGAGTGATGCATATGCAAGTGTATGAGCTACAAGACTACGTTAAAAAAGTCCCTGAGATTACCGCACTGTTTTGGTTGACCAAAATTTTTGCGACCACCTTTGGTGAAACCAGTGGTGATGCATTGTCCATGTCCTTAAATTTGGGCTATCTACTCAGTACCTTTATTTTCGCAGGCATATTTATCAGTTTGCTGTATTTTCAAATAAAGTCCAAAGCCTATAAACCTTATTTATATTGGGCCACGATTATTGCCAGTACAACGGTAGGTACGACTTTAGCGGATTTTGTAGATCGTTCTTTAGGGATGGGCTACTTGGGTGGTAGTTTGCTGTTGCTGAGTTTGGTGCTCATATCGCTATTTAGTTGGTATCGAGTCGAAGGATCGATCAATCCAAGCGTGGTGAATTTTCCGCGAACACAGATCTTTTATTGGTTGACGATTACATTTTCTCAAACATTAGGTACGGCTTTGGGGGACTGGACTTCCGATAGTGCAGGATTAGGCTATAGCGGTGGCATTTGGCTATTTGGTGGTTTAATTCTATTGATGGCGTTGTTGTACTTTTTTAGTCGGGTCTCAAAGACGTTTATATTTTGGGCCACTTTTGTTTTGACACGTCCATTGGGCGCTGTTGTCGGTGATTTTTTAGACAAGCCAAACAGTTCAGGTGGATTGGATTTAAGTCGCTTTATGGCTTCCTTTGTATTGTTGTTGGCGATTGTGATTTGTGTCTATTGGTCAACACGAAATGATAGGCAATCCATAAAACCAGTCTAAATGTTTTAGTGCGAAAACAAGTGATTTTTAAAATTAAAGTTCAAGTTGATTAAAACAGTTGGAAATGTTGTTTCGGTGAATCTAGTTGTGATTTTTTAAGGTATACTTTGCCTAATTTAAATGAATAGATTAGGAGCACACATGACTGTAGATGTCACTGAAACCATTTCTCAAACTGTACATCCCGCGTTTCAGTTGATTCGTCAACATCATGTTGAAGCTTTAGACATTTTAGTGTCTGAATATAAACACAAAGTGACTGGCGCAGTGCATTATCACTTAGCCACAAACCATGACGAAAACGTATTTTTAGTTGCCTTCCGTACGCAGCCGATGGATTCAAAAGGTGAGGCGCATATTCTTGAGCATACGGCACTCTGTGGTTCAGAAAAGTTCCCTGTACGTGACCCATTCTTTTTAATGATTCGTCGTTCACTCAATACGTTTATGAATGCGTTTACCGCAGCGGATTGGACGGCTTATCCATTTGCAACGCAAAACAAAAAAGATTTCCAAAACTTGTTAGAAGTTTATATGGATGCTGCTTTTGCTGCGAATTTAAACCCGCTTGATTTTGCGCAAGAAGGGATTCGTATTGAGCTAGAAAATGGCGAAGCTGTATATAAAGGCGTGGTATTTAATGAAATGAAAGGTGCAATGAGTTCACCTTCAGATCAGTTGTATCACCAACTTGCCCATCATTTATTCCCAGAAACAACTTATCATTACAACTCAGGCGGTGATCCTAAAGACATTCCTGACTTAAGCTATGAAGAGTTGGTAAGTTTCTACAAATCACATTATCACCCAAGTAATGCCGTGTTCATGACCTTTGGTAATGAGCCTGCATATAATTTACAAGAACAGTTTGAAACGCTTGCTTTGTCAAAATTTGAAAAAGGTCAAACGCTATATTCAAAACCTGAGCGCCGCTTAACTGCGCCTGTAACTGTAACTGAAACGTATGCAGTTGATGCTGAAGACCTCAAAGACAAAACATATCATGTGCTTTCTTGGTTATTGCCTGAAGCAAGTAATATTAAATTACGTTTAGGTATGCGTTTGGTTGAGGGGGTATTGCTTGAAGATTCTGCTTCACCATTACGTCATTACTTAGAAACCTGTGGTTATGCACAGTCGACTGGTCCATTTATGGGCGTAGATGACTCAAACTATGAAATGACGTTCTACTGTGCAATTCAAGGTTCAAACCCTGAGCATGCAGAACAATTTAAAAATGGCGTGTTTAAAGTATTAGAAGACGTTGCAGCTAAGCCTGTTGATCCGGCTTTAGTTGAAGCGATTTTACATCAGATTGAATTGCATCAGCGTGAAATCAATGGTGATGGTACACCATATGGTCTAAGCTTAATTCTGAATGGTTTAAGCAGTGCGATTCACCATTCAGACCCTGTGGATGTCTGGGATGTGGATACGGCCATTGAACAAGTGAAGGAAGAGTTGAAAGACCCAATGTGGTTATCTAACTTAATCAAAACTTACTTGCTTGATAATCAACATCGTGTGCAATTAACTTTGGTTCCAGATGCTGAAAAAAATGCGTTGGAAGCGGCAGCAGAAAAAGCACGTTTAAAAGAAATTGTTGCGAACTTAACTGAAGCGCAAAAAGCAGAGATTATTGCGCAGACTGAAGCACTGAACATTCGTCAAGATACCCCAGATGATTTGAACCTATTGCCTAAAGTAGGTTTAGAAGACGTTCCTGCACAATTACAGATTGTACAAGGTCAATTACGCGAAATTATCAGTAATGGATTAGATACGCCGTTAAATCTTTACCACGCAGGCACCAATGGTCTTTACTACCAACAAGTTTTGATTCAGATTCCTGATGAAGTGGTGCAATCGCCGTATTTCAACCTCTTGTCGATTTTGATGGGTGAAGTTGGTGCAGGTGAATACGACTACTTAGAGCTACAACAGTTGCAAACAGCTGTGAGTGGCGGTTTAGGTATGGGTGCATCGCTGCGTTCAAAAGTGGACGATAAAGGTCAAATTAGTGCTTGGCTAACGTTGACCACTAAATCATTGGTGAATAATCTTGAAGCCATTCGCTTATTGAAATTGGCTTTTGAACAGCTACGTTTTGATGAGAAAAACCGTATCGTAGAGTTATTGCAACAACGTAAAGCACGTTGGCATTCGCGTGTTTCTGGCTCTGGTCATAGCTATGCAATGCAAATTGCAGGTCGTCAACATAGTGCATTGGCGCTACGTGATTATCATAATACAGGCCTAGGCGCGCTGAACTGGTTGTCAGAACTTGTCAGCAAAATTGAGCAAGACGACACGGCTTATAATGCCTTGATTGATGAGCTTAAGTTAATTCATAACCGTTTGCTTAAAGCACCAAAACAATTCTTGGTGGTGTGTGAAGAACATCATTCAGACCGATTGGTTGAGGAAGTTCAAACCATTTGGGATAAAGTGGCGATTGATGATAACCCACATGCTTTAACTCAAGTGAATTTTGCAGATAACAACAATGACGAAGCTTGGCTCATTCAAGCCAATGTTCAGTTCTGCGCTTCAGCATATCCTGCGGTGGAAGTGTCGCATCCTGATGCAGCACCTTTAATGATTTTGGCGGCTTATTTGCGTAATGGCTTCTTGCATAGCGCGATTCGTGAAAAAGGTGGTGCTTATGGTGGTGGTGCAAGCTATGACGGCAATGCATGTTCATTCCGTTTCTATAGCTACCGTGACCCACGTTTAGCTGAAACGTTTAAAGATTTTGACGCAAGTGTGCAGTGGCTACTGAATGCTGAACAACAACCTCATCAGCTAGAAGAAGCGATTTTGGGTCTAATTGCCAGCATGGATAAACCGGGGTCACCAGCGGGTGAAGCCATTACAGCTTGTTATGCTTTATTGCATAAACGCACGCCAGCTTTCCGTCAAATGTTACGTGAACGTCTGTTGAATGTGACTTTGGAAGATCTAAAACGTGTTGCTGTGGCGTATTTGGTTGAACAACAACCGACAAAAGCTGTGGTTGCACCGGTGGCTAAGCGAGATGCTTTGGTTGAGCTTGGTTTCGAAATAAAACAAGTGAATTAAAACAAAAAAGGGGTTTTTATGGCGTTCAAATCTCTTGAGCGTACGACATTGCAACTGAGCCTCATTGCGCTCAGTTCAATGTATGTCAGTACTGTAAATGCACAAAATGCGGATGTGGCTGTTAAACCAGCTACCGCTGAAGCATGTGTGGCACTTGAGTCAAATGCAGAGCGATTATCGTGTTATGACGCTTTGTTTAAAGTGCAACCTGCTGAAAAAGAAATGTTGGTTTCTGAGCGTCAAGCCGCACAAGAAATTAAGCCTGAACCGACAGAGAAGCTAACTTTCAAAGAAAAAGTCAGTCATGCGTTTACGGACCGTTTATTTGCTGTAGAAGCACCGAACCTCAATCCAAATCTTTCATTATTGGATAGTCGTTGGGAACTTTCTCCAGAGAGTAAATTAGGGACGTGGAATATTCGCGGCTATCAACCTGTGTATTTAATGCCGGGATATTGGACTTCAGATAAAAATGAACGTCCATCAAGCCCGAATGAAAACAACACGGTACAAGCCGATCAGGAACAAAACCTGAAATCGATGGAAGCCAAGTTCCAATTGTCATTAAAAACCAAAGCTGTTGAAAACTTATTTGGTGATAATGGTGATATCTGGTTGGGCTATACCCAGTCTTCTCGTTGGCAAGTCTACAACGAAGATGAATCTCGACCATTCCGTGAAACTAACTATGAACCTGAAGCCAGTCTGGTTTTTCGTACCAACTATGAACTCTTGGGTTTGAACTGGCGTATGCTGGGCTTAACTTTTAACCATCAGTCTAATGGGCGTTCTGATCCCTTATCGCGGAGTTGGAACCGTGTCATGTTAAATCTAGGATTTGAACGTGACAATTTTGCACTGATGTTACGTCCTTGGTATCGTTTCGAAGAAGATACCAAAGATGATAACAACCCAGATATTACCGATTATGTGGGACGTGGGGATTTAACAGCATTTTATCGTCATAAAGATCATGACTTTAGTTTGATGTTACGTCATTCATTGAAAGGTGGTGATGATTCACATGGTGCTGTGCAGTTCGATTGGACTTTCCCAATCAATGGTAAATTGCGCGGCACAGTTCAATTGTTTGATGGCTATGGTGAAAGCCTGATTGACTATAACCATCGGGCAACCTATGTCGGTGTCGGTGTGTCATTAATGAATTGGTTCTAAAGATTCGCAAATAAAAAAACCACGCTACGGCGTGGTTTTTTATGACTGAGAGAAAATGTATAAATCAACCGATTTGGATCTCAGAAGGCGGGTGTTTTAAACGACTCTTCTTTGGTGTAGCAATCAGATAAGCCAGTGTTAAGGGGCCAAGACGGCCTGCGAACATCAACAACATCAGGGCGACTAAACTGGCGGGTTGTAAGTCACTGGTAATGCCACGAGATAGGCCTACTGTACAGGCAGCGGACACTGCTTCAAAGAGTAAGTCTAAAAAGCGTTTGTCAGGTTCGAGTAGCAATAGACTGAAAAAACCAATGAAAATCAACGTTACTGTAATGAAAATCACCGCTAATGCTTTAAAGGTGGTTTTTTCTGAAACAGAGTGGTTAAACACACGCAGTTCATCTTCACGTCTTAAAAAACTGACTACACTGAGCACAACAATGATAAACGTCCCGACTTTGATGCCACCAGCTGTACTGAGAGAACCACCACCAATAAACATCAGTAACATCGTTACGAGTGATGATGCATCGCTCATGCTTTCCATAGGTAAGCTGTTAAAACCCGAAGAGCGTGGAACCGTTGCATGGAACCACGCGTTGAGGGCTTGGTCACCAAGTGACATCGTGGCTAAGGTCGCAGCATTATTGGCTTCTAATAACCATATGGTGATGAAGGCGAAGACATTTAGTCCTGCAATGGTAGATAAAATCAGCTTGCTATTGGTACTGAGTTTTTTCCAACTTTTATTGCGCTTAATGTCCATCAGTACCAAAAAGCCAATACCCCCAATGATGTAAAGCATACTGATGGTAAATGTAATGAAATAACGGTCAGCAAAGCTCATTAAACTATTGGGAAATAATGAAAATCCACCATTATTAAATGCTGAAACACTATAAAAGGCAGCATAAAACACGGCCTGGTTAAAATTGTATTCTTGCATCCAAGCGATGGTCAAAATAACCGTTCCCACCATTTCAAAAAATAGCGAATAAAGCAGTACGCCTTTGATGGTCATGGTCACTTTGGCAAGGCTGGTTTGTCCAATGGTTTCTTGAGCCATAATTTGTTGTTTGAGCCCAATTTTAGGGGACAAACTCATAGCGGCCAATATCGCAAAGGTCATAAAGCCGAGACCGCCGCATTGTAGTAAACCCATAATCACGACTTTACCAAACACAGTATAGGCTTCGCCGACATTTACAACCGAAAGTCCTGTAATGGTTACGGCAGAGGTCGCTGTAAAGAGGGCATTAATCCAACTTAAATCACCGTGATGTGAATAAGGGAGTTTTAACAGCAAGGTGCCAATGATAATGAGCCCAAGGAAACCCAATGCCAAAATACTGGGCGGGCTGAGATTAATGGTATTACGCTGTTTATTGTGCAGTTTCATGTTTTTCTACTGTCATCTTGCGCGCTTGTGTGCAAATAGAGCACGACGCTGATTACAAAGTTGCTTTAAAGTGTTTAGCCAGTCGACGTAAATGTTCGAGTAAACCTTCAACCACTAAAATATCGCCTGTTTGTAAAATCAGGTTTGGATCTAAACTATATTGAAGCTCGGTGCCACGTTTATGCAAAATCGTCTTCACTTCAGGGACATGATCCATTATTTGATTTAAACGCGTGCCTTGTTGTGACTCTTTAATTTCAACTTTCACCAAATAATGGTCATCTTCGAGCACCATGTAGCGGCTCACCATTGGATAACTTAGTGACTGAGCAACACGGACACCCATATCTTCTTCAGGATGGATGATTTTGCTGATGCCTAAATGGGTTAAAATCATGTGATGCGCTTTGGACTTGGCTTTGGCCCAAATTTTGTTGATCCCCATGTTTTTAAGATGGAGCACACATAAGATGCTGGCTTCAATATCTTCACCAATTGCGACAACGACGGCTTCACAATTTTGAATATTGAGTTCTTGTAAAACGTGCTCATCTGTTGCATCAGCAATCACTGCATGGGTCAGTTGGTCCGAAATACTTTCAACAAACTTTTTGTTGCTATCGATTCCAATGACATCGTGTTTTAAACCCATGAGTTCTGTGGCTACAGTTGCGCCAAAACTTCCTAAGCCAATCACAGCGAATTGAGCCATGCCGTATTCCTAAATTATTCTAAAGTTATTGAATATGTTGATGTTAGCTTGTTCAGCCTAGAGCGGCTATGAAAATTTACATAATCCATCTAAACCGAAAAGCTCTAATTTTTAATTTCTTCAGTGTTTTGATAGGCATAAAGTTCAGTAATATTGGGGAAATTATTCATAACTTGTTGATATTTAAAAATTTCATAGCCTAGTTTGTTTTTTAGAATATATTGAAATTGATGTTGATCTTCTTTAATGACATTTAGAGTGGCTTTACGAACAAGCTCAGAATTGTTCTTTAAACGGTTTAAGCCATCGCATGAAAATTCACGGATGATGGCTTGAACAGGTTTGGGAGTGGTTTGATCACTTAGCTCATCAAAGCGAATTTATACAATGTAATTTGGATATTGATTCAGCATTTCAGCCTGCTTGGTATAGCCCTAAATATTTTCTAGATTTTGTGTGCGTGACTGATTTGGAATTTGTTTCATACTTTAACGAATCTTATCTTCCTCTTGCTTAAGTTGATAAGCCGGATATACATAAAAATGTCCACCTAAACCCACAATAGCGATCATAAATAAGGCATAAAAATTCAATTTTAAATATCTATTTTATTTTCAATGGATTATAGGGTGTGGTGAATTTAACAACAATGACGGCGTTGATGAATTAAATTGATGAATATATTCATTTTGATGTAGAAAATAGTTGATGCAAATAAAAAAGCTGGAATCTAGATCCCAGCTTTTTTATAGAAGTTTTATTTATTTCAAGAAACGTTGATAACCAAGGTTATTGGTAATCTCAACATATGGGTAGGTAATATTTTCCAATGTTTCAATCAAACCATCAGGGTTTTGTTTCGCATCCGTTGCTTCCATACCCACCAATACACGACCTTCCGCAGCACCGTGGTTACGGTAGTGGAATAGGGTGATGTTATGGGTCGGACCAAGACGTTCTAAGAAAGTCAGTAGTGCGCCCGGACGTTCTGGGAATTCCACGCGGAATAGGCGTTCATTTTCAATGTCTGCATGTCCGCCAATTAAATAACGGATATGAAGCTTAGCGACTTCATCATCAGAAAGATCATCTACATCGTATTGGAATTTTAAAGTTTCAAAAATTTCCTGACGTTCTTTCTCGCCATTTTTGAGACTGATTCCCACAAAGACTTGAGCAGCAGAAGAATTACTAGCGCGGTAGTTAAATTCAGTGATGTTACGGCCTTGTAGTGCGCGGCAGAATTGGAGGAATGAACCTTTTTCTTCTGGAATGGTCACAGCAAAGATCGCTTCTTTGCGTTCACCCAGTTCAGTACGTTCCGCAATGTAGCGCAGACGGTCAAAGTTCATATTGGCGCCGCATACAATCGACACCATATTTTTGCCTTCTAGACCATGCTCTGCAACATACTTCTTGATACCTGCAAGCGCCATTGCACCTGACGGTTCTACAATGCTGCGGCATTCATCAAAGGTATCTTTAATCGCTGCACAGATTTCATCTGTATTTACTAGTACAACTTCACGCTCAACAATTGGGCCTGAGTTATCTGATTTTTGTAGCTGAATCACTTCAAATGGTTTTTCACCAATTTGAGCAACGGCTGTACCATCGGCAAAAAGACCGACAGATGGAAGAATGACACGTTCATTAGCTTCAAAGGCTGCTTTTAAACATGCTGATTCATCATATTCAACAGGAATGACTTTAACGTGAGGTGCCACATCACCTAAGTAAGCGGCTACACCGGCAATGAGACCGCCACCGCCCACAGCAACGAAGACATAGTCTACATCACGCCATTGACGCAAAATTTCGTTGGCAATGGTTCCTTGACCGGCCATAACGAGTTCGTCGTCATAAGGTGGAATAAAGGTCATACCTTCATCTTTTGCACATTGGATTGCATATTTATTGGCTACGTCAAAAGAATCACCATGCAGAACTACTTCACCGCCTAAGCGTTTAACCGCTTGTACTTTAATGTCTGGTGTGGTTTTAGGCATAACAATAATGGCGCGGATACCTAACTTTTTACCAGATAAAGCCACGCCTTGAGCATGGTTACCTGCAGAAGCAGTAATAACGCCACGTTCCAACTGAGATTTCGGTAATTGACTAATACGGTTGTAGGCACCGCGTAGCTTGAAAGAAAAGACAGGTTGTAAATCTTCGCGCTTAAAGCGAATGTTATTGTTTAGTTTTTCACTAATTCGTGGCGCTGCTTCGAGTGGGGTTTCGATTGCAACGTCATAGACTGTTGCCTGTAATATTTGTCGAACCAAACGAGACAGCATGTTAATTTTCCATCTAACAGTTTAAAATAGGGGTTTATTGTAACAAACCCCTGTACATTTGGGCTGAAAAATCAGCGTCTAATGTCAAAAAATAGTTGAGCCAAGTTATGAGTCTGTATGCTACCCAAGATGAAAAGAAACAAGCTGCCGCAAAAGCTGCGTTAAAGCATTTGCCAAAGGGCGGTATTTTGGGTGTTGGTACAGGAAGTACTGTGAACTTCCTCATCGAATTATTGCCAGAGCTTCAACTCGAAGCTGCTGTTGCGAGTTCTGAAGCAACTGCACAACGTTTGAAAAAATTAGGCATTGAAGTGGTTGATATGAACCACGTTGGCGGTTTAGATGCCTATGTAGATGGCGCGGATGAAATCGACCGTCATATGCACATGATTAAAGGCGGCGGTGCTGCGTTGACTCGAGAAAAAATCGTTGCTTCAATTGCAAAAAAATTCGTTTGTATCGTAGATGATTCTAAATGGGTTGATCAGTTGGCACGTGAATTTCCGCTTCCTGTAGAAGTGATTCCAATGGCACGTTCTGCTGTTGCGCGTAAAATTGTTTCTTTGGGCGGTGACCCTGTATACCGTGAAGGCGTAGTAACAGATAACGGTAATGTAATTTTAGACGTACACAACTTAAATATCCTAAATGCATTGGAACTTGAAAAGACTTTGAATGACATTCCAGGTGTAGTGTGTAACGGTATCTTTGCATTAAACAAAGCGGATATTGCTGTTGTTGCGACCGATAACGGTATTGAAGAGCGTACTGCGGTTTAATCTATAGAAAATTTAATTGTAAATTGAGTTTCGATTTATATTAAATTTCTAATGGAAGTTCCCTCTCCTTTGAGGAGAGGGTTAGGGAGAGGTCAATTTAAAAGTCCCCTCATCCTAACCTTCTCCCTAAGGGAGAAGGGACTCCTAATATATTTTTGAAAATATTTAAAATTCAATTTTATGCATTATTAATAAGCTTTTAAAAAGAATAAATGACACCAAACCTTCCTGAAATTCAAATCACCCGAAAATTACGTGCCACACGCTTAAGATTGCGTGTAGAACCAACTCAAATTAAATTAACGGTTCCCCAGTTTTGTACACAGCGCCAAGTTCAAGATTTTCTTAAACAATCGGAACAATGGATGATTGAGACATGGCAGAAGCAGCAGGAAAAAACAGGGCAGATTGATAAAACGCTTCCAGCCGAATTAAAACTATTCAATCTAGAGCAGCCTCTAAGCATTGTTTATAAAGTACAAAAAAACTCATTCATCTTAGATGAAGAAAAGCATCAGCTTTTCATCAGTGTTCGGCAGCCTGAGCAATATTTAAAAAGCTTTGTGATTGCTTATGCCAAAGAGTATTTACCAATTTATTTAAAGCAAGTGAGCAGTGAAACAGGCTTGAAATATGGTGATTGCTCAATTCGTCAGCCCAAAACCCGTTGGGGCAGCTGTTCTGCAAAGCATGACATTATGTTGAATAGTGGGCTGGTACTTTTTCCGTTGGAAATCACGCGTTATGTGGCTGTACATGAGTTAGCGCATACTAAGCACTTTGATCATAGTCTAAATTTTTGGGAGGAGGTGGAGAAGCATGATTCAAACTATAAAGATCATCGGAAAACTTTAAAAAGTGGTGTGATGCCGTGGTGGTGGTGCTAGTATATTTTTCATAAAACCTAAACTGATTGGGTGTATAGTTATGAAAAATAGAAAAATTCTGGGATTAATTTTACTTGCATATTCAGCACCAATTTTTGCAGATAGTTTTCAAGATCGGGATAGCTGGCGAAAAAAAACCGAAGTAATAATGGTTGATGATATTGATCTTAAAACAGATGAGCTGATTGAGCAGGGCTATGTCCCTGTGATGAGTGAAACATTTAAAAGTGTATCTACAAATAGGGGCTACAGCGATAGCATGTGGGACCTGAAAAATAAAGGAAATCAATTGGGGGCACAAATCGTTATTTTCACTAATACGCCTGTAGAGAGTGGAAATTATTATAGGTATAGAAATTCAAAGCCAGATACATATCCGTTTTTAGTTGGTGATAATCAAAAAAGTGATTTAAATAGATATCCTGTAGGAACTATTGAGGCAGTTCCTCATCGTCTTGCGAATAGGACAGAATACTCCTCACGATATTTTTATAAATATAATTCTGTAACAGGAATTTATCCCACCATATTGTCCTCTAAGGATAAAATTAATAATGGCCTTCAGGGTGGAGTGATTGTACAAAAAGTTCAAGCTGGCTCTCCAGCCCAAGGCGTTATTTTGCCGCAGGATATTATTATAAAAATGAATGATGATAATATTAATGATGTCAGTGCATTTGTTGAAAGTTCAAACTATTTAAGAGGAAACGTTGTAAAGTTTGAAATTCTGAGAAATGGACAGAAAATACCTTTAGAAATTAGTTTGAAACAATAATATTTGGCTGGAAGGTGGGACAATTGCACTTTTGATCCAATTTAAGTTTGGTGCATTCTGAAAGTATGTTTTTTCTTGAATTGATAAAAAGATCCGAATTGCAATAAACCCAAGCAAAACAGTTCAGAAATCCTCAACTTCCTGTCATACTACGCAGTCATCAAATGGATACTTTGAATAGAGGTAAAGAGCGTGATTTCAGTAGGTATTGTCGGCGGTACAGGTTACACAGGTGTTGAATTACTGCGTATTTTACTGCGACACCCAAATGCGGAAGTGAAAGTTTTAACTTCGCGTACTGAAAATGGCCGCCGTGTGGATGATATGTTCCCAAGTTTGCGTGGACATACAGACCTTTGCTATTCAGATCTAAATATTGAAGAACTAAAACAATGTGACGTTGTATTCTTTGCTACGCCTCACGGTGTAGCAATGAAACACACAGAAGAGTTAGTTGCTGCAAATACTAAAGTGATTGACCTTGCTGCTGACTTCCGCTTGCAAGACTTAGCTCAATTTGAGAAATGGTATGGCCTAGACCATGCATGTCCAGAGCTATTAAAAGAGTCAGTTTATGGTTTGTCTGAATTAAACCGTGAAAAAATTCAAAAGGCTTCAGTGATTGGTAACCCAGGTTGTTACCCAACAACTGTTCAGCTCGGTTTAGCGCCAGTATTAAAAGCCGAAGGATTAGTGAAACCTGAAAGCATTATTATTGATGCAAAATCAGGTGTGTCTGGTGCAGGTCGTAAAGCCAGCCTGGGTATGATCTATTCTGAAAATGCAGATAACTTTAAAGCATATGGTGTAGCGGGTCACCGTCATCATCCCGAAATAGTAGAAGCCTTAGAAAATATTTCAGGTCAAAAAGGTGTGTTTAACGAAATTTTATTCGTACCGCATTTAGTACCGATGATTCGTGGCATGCTCAGCACTATCTATATTGATTTGACAGACGCAGGTGCTTCTGCGGATTTACAAAGCATATATGAACAGTTCTATGCCAATGAGCAGTTTGTAGATGTTATGCCTGCAGGTAGCTCACCTGAAACACGTACTGTGCGTGGTGCGAACCAATTACGTATTGCGATTTGCAAACCTCAGCCGAAAAAATTAGTGATTTTGGTGGCTCAAGACAACTTGGTGAAAGGTGCAGCAGGTCAAGCCGTACAAAATATGAACTTGATGTTTAGTTTTGCTGAAAATGCAGGACTTCAAGGCATTGGTTTATTACCATAAGAAACGATTTAAAACTTCACACACATTTAAAACTGGATTTAAATGTGTGCCTTGAGTGAACTAAAAATAAGAGATGACGATGTCGAATACAGAATCTAATTTCAAGTCAGAACCTGAAAACAGTGAAAAAACGCCTTTTATGAAGACGAATATGCCACTGGCGATTGGTGCAGTTGTACTTGCATTGAGCAGCGGTTTTCTCGGATATAGTATCGGTCATCGTCAGGGCTTAACTGTGGTCGGATATGATGCAGATGCAGAGCAACTTGTTGATGTAGTGCAAAAGCAAAAAACTGAATTAGCAGGCCTGAATAAAAGTTTGAATGCGGCAATCCAAGAGCGTGATGTCGCTGTAAGTAATTCAAATGATTTATATTTGGCTGTTAAAAAAGCACGTGATGATCAAGAGTTAACAGGTAATTTGGGTGTTTTGTATCGTGAAGTATTGCGCCAACGTGGTGGTATGCCGCTTGCAGTACAACATTTAGCGATTAAACCGTTACCTGAAAATGCGTATGAATACCAACTTGATCTCGTTCAAGTAAGTCCGTCAAAAAGTAATGTTTCTGGAAGTGTTGAGCTGCGTCTAATTAAGGGTACAGAAGTACTTGTAGTGCCTTTAGAAGACAAAAACTTTAACTTTAGCGAAAGTGAGCGACTCACTGGACGTTGGACCATGCCAAAAGGCTTTAGTCCAGACTTTATTGAAGTGCGTTTAAGCGGTTCTAAACCCGTTATTCGCCGTTTTAGCTGGTCGAAAGGTCAGCCTGTTGAAAATCAATCTGCCTTCCTTTCAGAAATTCCTCAAACTGAAGCAAGTGCAAACTAAGTGTGAAACCTAAATCCTATGCGAACCAATAAGCGTCAAACGTGTTTATCTGACATTAAAAATTCATTTTACCAATCTGGTTTAGTGGACTGGCATCTAAACCCGACTCTCAGCCAAGGTACGCAGGATGATGGTGATTCAGACATTCAAGTATTGACTGCGCCACCTGAGTTAAAGCGTCCTCCTATGTATGCTGTCGTTTTAATGAACGATGATTACACCCCAATGGACTTTGTAATTGAAATTTTACAACAATACTTTGCTTTGAATCTTGACCAAGCCACTCAAGTAATGCTAACTGTACATTATGAAGGAAAGGGTGTTGCAGGGGTTTATCCGCGAGACATCGCAGAGACTAAAGCAAATCAGGTCAATAATTACGCTCGGTCGCAAAGTCATCCATTACTTTGTCAGATTGAGCCAAAAGATTAATAAGGGGATTACATGCTCAGTCGTCAATTAGAAGTATCACTACGTTTGGCTGTCAGCATGGCTCGTCAAAAGAGACATGAATTTTTGACGGTAGAACATTTATTATTGGCTTTACTGGATAATGATTCCGCTGTTAATGCATTGAAAGCATGTGGCGCAGACATTATTGTGCTTCGCAAAGAACTTGAAGAATACGTAGAACAACATACCCCTAAGCTTGGCGAAAATAGCGATCAAGCACCACATCCTACAGAAAGTTTTGATCGCATTTTGCAACGTGCAATTTTCCATGTGCAATCGAGTGGTAATGACCGCACTGTAGAAGGTGCAGACATTTTAGTTGCGATGTATTCAGAGCGTGATTCATTTGCGGTGTATTTACTTAAACGCCATCAAATCAACCGTTTGACATTAACGCAGTATTTGTCACATGGCACACGTAAAGATGAAGTCCAAGCCGAAGAAGAAATCGAAGAGCTCGATGGTGAAAGCACCACGTCTTCAAATTCTGGCCCATTAGAGCTTTATACGACCAATCTCAATGTTGAAGCTCAAAAAGGCAAAACAGATCCACTGATTGGTCGTGAAAAAGAGATTGAACGTACAGCTCAAATTCTATGCCGTCGCCGTAAAAACAACCCACTTTTGGTGGGTGATCCGGGTGTAGGTAAAACTTCGATTGCTGAAGGATTGGCTTGGCTCATTGTAAATGGTAAAGCACCTAAACCGCTTGAAAATGCAGAAGTGTTTAGTTTAGACATTGGTGCTTTAGTCGCTGGAACTAAATACCGTGGTGATTTTGAAAAGCGTTTAAAACAACTGCTAAATGCCTTGAAGAAAAAGCCCGAAGCTATTTTATTTATTGATGAAATTCACATGATCATCGGTGCAGGCTCAAGTATGGGTAGCACGATGGATGCATCGAACCTCATCAAACCAGCTTTGGCGAATGGTACTTTACGTTGTATCGGTTCAACGACTTTCCAAGAATACCGTCAAGTTTTTGAAAAAGATCATGCATTATCTCGTCGTTTCCAAAAAATTGATGTCAATGAACCATCTATTTCAGAAACGATTGATATTCTGCGTGGCTTAAAAGGCAAATTTGAAGAATTCCATCATGTGAAATACGAAGATCAAGCGTTGGTTTCTGCGGTTGAACTATCAGCGAAATTTATCAATGATCGTTTCTTACCTGATAAAGCCATTGATGTGATTGATGAAGCTGGTGCGCAGCGTCGTTTAAAAGCTGAGCAAGATGATACAGTCATTTCAGTTGAAAACATTGAAGATATCGTTTCGAAAATTGCGCGTATTCCACCGAAAACTGTCTCTAAAGATGACAAGAGCGTTCTTGAAAATCTTGAACGTGATCTGAAACGTGTGGTGTTTGGTCAAGATGAAGCGATTGAAGCGCTTGCATCTGCGATTAAATTATCTCGTGCAGGTCTAAAAGCACCAGATAAGCCAGTGGGTAATTTTGTATTTGCTGGTCCTACAGGTGTGGGTAAAACTGAAGTCACTAAGCAATTGGCGAAATTGTTAGGCGTTGAACTTGTACGTTTCGATATGTCGGAATACATGGAACGTCATGCCGTATCTCGTTTAATTGGTGCGCCTCCGGGTTATGTAGGTTTTGATCAAGGTGGTTTGTTGACCGACGCGATTCATAAAAATCCGCATTGCGTACTTTTACTAGACGAAATTGAGAAAGCACATCCAGATGTCTTTAATTTGTTACTTCAAATTATGGATCATGGTTCATTAACGGACAACAATGGTCGTAAGTCTGACTTCCGTAACGTCGTGTTAGTGCTGACTACCAATATTGGTGCAGAATCAATTTCACGTGTGAGCATTGGTTTCATGGATCAAGATAACAGTAATGATAACCAAGACGCGATGAAAAAAGCCTTCTCTCCAGAGTTCCGTAACCGTTTAGATGGTGTCATTCAATTTAAAGCATTGCCAACAACCGTTATTGAAAGTGTGGTTGATAAGTTCTTAACAGAGCTTCAGGCACAGTTAGATGACAAAAAAGTGGTTCTTGAAGTTGATCAAGATGCACGCGAATGGATGGCCGAGCAAGGATATGATCGCTTGATGGGCGCGCGTCCAATGCAGCGTTTAATCCAAGAGCATTTGAAAAAACCGCTTGCTGAAATGATTTTGTTTGGTGAACTTGCGGAACATGGCGGAAATGTTGCTGTTTCAGTGAAGAAAGAAAATGGCAAAGCTGTGGGCTTAAAACTCGAAGTGTTTGAAGACCAAACCGCTGAACCTGCTTAAGCAATTTATTTAACAAAAACCCGTGCTTGCACGGGTTTTTTATATTTATTCGACGCTAGATTTGGGTTTCTCAATGATGGACATACCATTAACAAAAGTGCTGACCACATTTGGTTTATTTGCACTGACAGCACTGATGGAAATTTTAGGCTGTTACTTCCCATATTTGATTTTAAATCAGCAAAAATCGCAGTGGTTATGGACTCCAACAGCGCTTGCATTGGCTGCATTTGTTTGGTTATTGACGTTGCATCCAGCAGCTTCGGGTCGTATCTATGCAGCCTATGGCGGAATCTACATTTTCTCTGCATTGCTGTGGTTGCGTTTTGTCGATCACGTAGTTCTAACACGTTGGGATATGCTAGGTGGCGTCATTGTGTTGGTGGGCGCAGCTGTGATTGTATTACAGCCTCAAGGTTTAATTCGTTAAGTTAAACAATGCAAAAGTTAAACCAAGAGCTGTAAGAAATTAGATATTTATTTAAATTTGCACTCTGTATTTTTAATGATAATTTCGTATTGTTTGCTACCCGAGCTTAGATCCATTTCAATTTTATATGGATTAACACGTTGAAATTGATGCTCGAATAGTAATTCACAGTTTTGGAGTGAATTATGCTTGATGAGTTGCTTCACCTTATGTTCACCGACTGATTGTTCAAATTGCGCAAAATCAGGGGTGGTGATAATACCATCAATTTCAATCTTATCCGCTTCCATTTCCATTTTTTCCATCAACATATTCTGATCAACTTGATAGGGAAGAGTGCGTGAATCTTCATCACTAATGGCAGCCAGTATTTCGTTTAAACCTGTTTTATTTTTAATTTTAAAATTGCTATCTAAAATCTGATTTTTCACCAAGTATTGATCTAATTCACTTGGTTCACTAGCAAAGCTAAAAGTAGATAAGCTCAATCCAAGAGCCAATAAGCAAATATTTCTTAAACGCATAATCTTAATCACTTATAAAAGTTATGGTTTTATTAAAGCATGCAAAAACAAAAAAAGCACCCGAAGGTGCTTCATTTATCTAAGTAAAACCTTAGTCTTTTTTAAGATTTTCGTTAATTAAGAATTCAACAAGTGCTTTTTGTGCATGTAAGCGATTTTCAGCTTCATCCCAAACCACAGCATTTTTGTGGTCAAGCATATTTTCAGAAATTTCTTCGCCACGATGCGCAGGTAAGCAGTGCATAAATAGGCAGTCAGCGTGAGCAAGATCCATCAGGCGTTCATTCACTTGATAATCAGCAAACGCTTTTTCACGAATTTTTTGCTCTTCTTCTTGGCCCATACTTGCCCAAACATCTGTAACGATTAAATCTGCATTAACTGCAGCATCTTCGGCAGAATCAACAAGTTCCACACAGTGTGCAAATTCAGATAGAAATTCTGCTTTAGGTTCATAGCCCTTAGGTGCAGCGATTTTTAATTTAAAGCCCCACATATGAGCAGCTTCAATATATGAGTTACACATATTGTTGCCATCACCAATCCAAGCAACCGTTTTACCTTCAATAGAACCACGGTGTTCAACAAATGTTTGAACATCGGCAAGTAATTGGCAAGGGTGGTGATCATCTGTTAATGCATTGATGACAGGAACTTTTGAATAAGAAGCAAAGCGTTCAACAATGTCATGACCAAAAGTACGAATCATTACAATATCAAGCATGCTTGAAATCACACGTGCAGAATCTTCTACTGGCTCGCCACGCCCTAATTGAGAGTCGCGAGATGAAAGGAAAATTGCACTACCACCAAATTGGCTCATTCCTGCTTCAAACGATACACGTGTACGGGTGCTCGATTTCTCAAAAATCATGCCCATGACTTTACCAACGAAAGGTTGGAAAACTTCATTGTTATGCTGTTTGCGCTTGAGTTCGATACCGCGCTGTACAATTTGATTAAGTTCTAAAGTCGATAAATCGCGTAAAGTTAGAAAGTGACGTAGAGCCATTGTTACTCCACAATAATTGCTGAATCAAAAAACAAAACAACAATTAGTTGTTGGTTGGTTAGAGAAAAAGGAATCGATTAATATACTATAAGAGAGGTAAATTGCAAAAAATCTAGCGCTTTTGGTGACCGTCTAGGAAACGATCGACGCAATAACTGATGTAATTGATGGTTTCTTGATCATTTTCATCAATGGTGATGCCCATGAGAACGCGCCATTCTAAATTACGCAAAATTCCAAAATAAAATTGAGCCGAAAACAACGGGTTTTCACAATACAGCAAACCGTGTTGATGCGCTTGATTTAAAATTTCTGCAACGGTGTTCTGAATTTGTTTCGGACCTTGCTCATGAATATAACGTGCTATTTCAGGATTACGTCCTGTTTGTTCTAAGACTAACCGCATAAATGCCGCATTTTCAGGCATCACGATATGCTGATGAAAGTCACTTAAAGTATTGATGAGATAAGCACGAATATCGGTGTCAGGGCTCACCGTAAATGGTAGGCAAATATCTTTGAAAAATAAGCAGCGACGATAGTCACAAATGGCCTTAAATAATCCGTCTTTATTACCAAAATATTTATAGATTGACGCTTTTGAACCACCTGCATGATTCACGATGTCATCTAATGAAACTGCATCAAAACCACGTTTTAAAAAAAGCTCCGTAGCACTTTCTAAAAGCGCAACACATCGTTCATGTCCGCGCCGCGTTTGTGGCTGGTCATGCGTTAAAGGTTCAATGTGTATTAGATCTTGCATAAAGTGATAATATTTAACAAAAAAAGAGCTGATTTGACGATAATTATAGCAAAAAATTCAGTACTTTTCTGCTTTGCTCATAAATAAGGGATCTTTGACTAAAGAATAACAACAGATAGGTGACAAGTGAAATATTTGACTAAAGTTTTAGTGTTAATATTCTACAAAGCCATAGAGTTGGAAAAAAATATGGATATACTCAAACTTCGAAAATTAAAGTAAATGCCGTGGAAAGGAATATGACACAACAAACGTCTGCAGGCTTAAGATTTAGACAAGCATTGGAAATCGAAAAACCATTACAAATCATTGGCACAGTAAATGCCTATGCAGCAATGATGGCAAAAGAAGTTGGCTATAAAGCCATATATTTATCTGGTGCAGGTGTGGCGAACTATTCATATGGTTTACCTGACTTAGGCATGACCAGTTTAGACAATGTTTTGGAAGATGTTCGTCGTATTACTGAACGTGTAGATACGCCATTACTCGTCGATATCGATACAGGTTGGGGCGGTGCATTTAATATTGCCCGCACTGTGAAGCAAATGATTGCAGCAGGTGCAGCGGCGGTTCATATTGAAGATCAAGTGGCACAAAAGCGTTGTGGTCACCGTCCGAACAAAGAAATCGTGTCACAACAAGAAATGGTTGACCGTATTAAAGCGGCAGTTGATGCAAAAACTGATTCAAACTTTGTAGTGATGGCACGTACAGATGCTTTGCAGAAAGAAGGTCTGCAAGCAGTGATTGACCGTGCATGTGCATGTGTAGAAGCCGGTGCTGATGCGATCTTTGCTGAAGCAATGACTGATATTACCATGTACAAAACTGTCTGCGATGCAGTCGGTGTCCCTGTACTGGCAAACATTACAGAGTTTGGTGATACCCCTTACTACACCAAAGAAGAACTAGGCGAACAGGGTATTGCAATGGTGCTTTACCCATTATCACCAACACGTGCAATGCAAAAAGCGGCACTCGAAGTAATGCATGCGATCCGCAATGACGGTACACAAGTCAATGTACTGGATAAAATGCAACAACGAAAAGAACTCTATCAATTCCTCGATTATCACACTTTTGAAAACACCTTAGATAAATTGTTCACTGAAGGAAAATAAAAAATGGCTGAAGGAAAAGTACTCACGGGCGCAGGACTGCGCGGACAAGTAGCTGGTAAAACTGCATTGTCAACTGTAGGCAAAAGTGGTGCGGGTTTAACCTATCGTGGTTATGACGTTCAAGACTTGGCAGAAAACTGTCAGTTTGAAGAAGTCGCGTACCTGATTTTCTTTGGTGAATTACCAACAACAGAACAGCTTGCAGCATACAAAGCCAAACTCAAATCATTGCGTCAATTGCCGCAAGCATTGAAAGAAGTATTAGAACGTATTCCTGCTGACTCACACCCAATGGACGTGATGCGTACAGGCGTTTCAATGCTCGGTAACCTTGAAACTGAAAAATCATTCGATGAACAACAAGATGTTGCAGACCGTATTTTGGCAACGCTACCTGCGATCATCTGCTACTGGTATCGCTTCAGTCATGATGGCGTACGTGTAGAAGAAAACACCGATGATGATTCAATCGGCGCTCAATTCCTACATTTACTGCGTGGCGAAAAACCAAATGAATTGCATGAGCAAGTGATGAACGTATCACTGATTCTGTATGCAGAGCATGAATTTAACGCCTCTACATTCACAGCGCGTGTATGTGCATCAACATTATCAGATATGCATTCATGCATCACAGGTGCAATTGGTTCACTTCGTGGCCCATTACATGGCGGTGCAAACGAAGCTGCGATGGAAATGATCGAAAACTGGACGTCTCCAGAAGAAGCTGAGCGTGAAATGCTGGGCAAACTTGAGCGTAAAGAAAAAATCATGGGCTTTGGTCATGCGATCTATAAAGACAATGACCCACGTAATGGCATTATCAAGAAATGGTCTGAACGCCTAGCAAAAGACGTCGGTGATACTGTACTTTATCCTGTATCAGTGCGCTGTGAAGAAGTGATGTGGCGTGAGAAGAAATTATTCTGTAATGCAGATTTCTTCCATGCATCTGCATATCACTTCATGGATATTGCAACCAAACTATTCACGCCAATCTTTGTAATGTCACGAGTAACAGGCTGGGCAGCGCATGTGATGGAACAGCGTGCAGACAACCGTATTATTCGCCCAAGTGCTGATTATACAGGTCCTGAACTACGTAAAGTTGTGCCGATTGCAGAACGTTCAGCGGCATAATTTTGAAGTGTAATAAAAAAGCCTCAAAAGAGGCTTTTTTATTATTTGTTATTTAATTTAACAATCTATTTGGTTAGTAAAACTGGATCTTCAACGCTATATCCTGTTTCAAATGGAATCCCTAGATATTTAACAGTTACTAAATAAAAAGGCTTTTGCACTACACGATAAGTTTTAGAGATTTTTAAACCTTCTTTATAGGTCTCAGCCTTTTGTACAGCGCTTTTATACTGCGAATTTTTAACACGATATTGATAGGTCCATTTATCAATGGTTTCATTCGGGTCATACCATGATTTTGCAGTGCCATTCATGGTTGTTAATACCTGTATTCGAGCATTATTGTTATTTACAGGTGTTAACTTGACTAAACGTTTTTTTATTTTCGCGATTTCTTTATCAAACTGGGTGCTGTCTTGATCGTAATCAATCCGTTTTGTCTTTGGATTAATATACAAAGACTTCACTGTAATTAATTGCGTCGGCTTTTGGCTATTTAATTGATAATAATATAATTGTGGTAAACGACCACGACCATCTTCAAAATGACGCATTAAATAGATTTTTTGATCTTTTTTATCAAAACCTAAAACCTCAATGGTTTGAGGGCCGCCTACCGTCGCGAAAGCAGAGCAGGACAGTAGGGTGCTAATTGCGAATGCATTGAAATGACGTAGCTGCATTTTCTTGTCCTGATAAGTAAATTCCTTAATACAGTATGCGATGCAAAATGATATTTAAATATGAAGATTATGTATGTTTTATTCTGCATTTAAGATGTCTAATACACTGTGAGCAACATTTTCAGTTAACTGATCTAGGCGTTCTAAAGCCGTACCTAAAATAAAATAGTGATAATTATAGATACGACCGTCATGTAAGATTGAAATATAAAATGTACCTTCGGGTTTTTCTACGGTTGCACTGCCACCAGGTTTGAGTAATCCAGTGCAGGCCACCACAAAGTCCGCATGAAAAAATAGTTGTTGTCCTTGCTCAGCCATCGCTTGAGTCACTTCTGCGGATTCGGCCGTAAATTTTTCTATTAGTAGAGGATCTACTTTTAAAATTTCACGCTTGATCGATGGATCATAGCTGACAAGACCACCTAACAAGATATCTGCACCACTATTCTTATAAATTGAAAATTGGCTACATAAATAACCAGAGCTCGCACTCTCGATAAACGCGATAGTCATGGATTTTTGTTCTAAAGCATCGCAACACAGTTTAAGCATGTGCTTACCCCAAAGTAGAATGGTGAATGATCATTAGTATTCTTAAAATTTTAGCATTGATTCCGCTCGCCTGTAATTTCACTAAAAGTCTAAGTTGGCACTGTGGATGTTGATGAATTCACAAAAATAGCGTGATTGTTTAGAAGCTGTACGAAAATATGAAATAAAGGTTTCTTCGGAAGGAAAACGATGTTAAAACTTAAAATAAAGAGCGTAACAAAAGTAGGTTTATTTCAATGAAAACGACTGTTAAATATGTAGTATTAAAAAGCCTAGACTATCAATTGGGCACGCCACTTTTTCAAGAAGAATTAGACGCAGATAGCCTGTATTTTGATCAAATTCCGGCTGTAATTCAGTATCAAAATCATCAATTCAAAGTGAAAAGTAAAGAGTTAAAGCGTGTTTATTTGGCGGAAGAAAATGAAGACATGCAAACCATTATTGTGAAAGTACTTGCCGTTTAATTTCGATCAATTTTTAGTATTAAAAATACAGTTCTCATTGAGTTAGGAGCTGTATTTTTGTATTTGATAGACTCAAACTATAGATTAATCTAGATTTAAAGGAGATATATATTTTTAATGATCACTTGATCATATCGATTTAGCTATTCGACCAACAGCTATTTAATCCCCCAAATATTATTTAGTATAATTTATCTGTTTTTTCATGGGGGAAGAAATGATGGACTTATTTAAATTTCTAAAAAGCTTCAATACAACGGGTACTTATCTTTTAATTTCAACGATTTCGCTAGTTTGCTTAGTTGTGTATTTCTATTTTATTAATCCAAACTGATCGAAGTTGGTTACCCACATCTTTGGCTTTAAATAAAAAGCTTAGTAAATAAAACTATATAATTAATTTTTTTATCAAAAATATTGATATAAATTTTTGAATAAATTTAAAATAGAGCTGATAGTTTTAATTCATTTGTGTATGGGTAAAGCCAAAACAATAGCAAAGTTTTTCTATGCAAGATGTTATGAAAGAAGAAGCGCCACGTACGAAAGATTTTGGACGTAGGTTTGTTCATCTAGGAATTATATTGCGGAATAAGACCTTACCGGTAGGTTTGTGCAACAAAGCCTTTAACGATATAAAAACTTTAATTTTTTAAAATTGTAACAAAAATAACTTTTAAGACTTTCAGGTTATGTGTTTTAATTAAACTTAACAATGGTTTAGCTAGATATTTAAAATGGATAAAATTAATATGTTTAATTTACATTAATTTTTATTTTTTGAACTATTGCGCACTTTTTAAATTTATACAATTTAGTTAGATTTATAGAACAAAAATTCTAAATCGAGCAATGAAAATGCCCAATCTATATGATCATCATGTTTTAAGGCAGATCTATGATTTTATAGTCGAACGGGAAGGATTCGAAAAATTAACACCCTATAACCAAGCTATGGAGTTTTTCAAAAAACTTTCTCAAGGAGATCAATCGGACGTCATACAAACGGAGCCAAATATCCTTTATGGAAAATTTGGGAGCATATCTAAAATCAATCTTAGATAGTACCCTTATTTCGAGAAAAGGATAAGTTCTTAAAATGGGCTTATGAGCAACTAAACTAACTAAATAACTTACTAAGTATTACTAAAGAGTATGAAATAACAAACTCAAACATTAGAAATAAAAAATGACTAACAATACCAGCGGTATAGTGAAATGGTTCAATAAGCCTCTTTCATAAATCAAAAAACGAACAGTCTCTTGCTGATTATTTGTACCGAAGAATTTTAAATATTCATGCATAATCTGCGGATGAAATATATCGGTTCAAAGAAGCTTTCTGAAACACAATTTAAGCGATACACCGGCATATCATGGTCAACCTTTGATTTAATGGTTGAACAACTGAAAATGCATGTTCCTGCTAAAGGTATGAACCGTACCGGGTTTGTCGGAGACCACTTTTCTTGAGAGAATGTCCCGATGAAAAAAGTAAAATACACCCCTGAAATCAGAGATAGAGCGGTTCAATTATTGATTGAATCCGAAAAAGATTATCCATCGAATTGGGCTGCGATCACAGCAATTGCGCCTAAGATTGGTTGTACTCCTGAAACACTTCGTGTTTGGTATCAAAAATATTTAGATAAACAAAATCCAGTTAAAGTACAGCAGCTTTCAGACCAAGAACGTATCAAACAACTCGAACGCGAAAATAAAGAACTGCAACGCGCCAATGAGATTCTACGTAAAGCAGCCGCTTTTTTCGCCCAGGCGGAGCTCGACCGCCCACACAAATAATGGTGGATTTTATCCATAACAATAAAGATCGATATGGTGTTGATGCGATTTGTAGGATTTTACCGATCGCAGCTTCAACCTATTACCGAACTTTAGATCTCGCTGACAATCCAGAACATCGAGCGAAACGAGATCTACATGATGAGCATCATGCTGAACAAATTCAACGAATTTGGAAAGAAAGTTCAGGTCGATATGGTGTGCGTAAGGTCTGGCAACAATTGAAACGTGAAGGTTATGTTATCGCACGTTGTACAGTTGCTCGATTGATGCAGAAGCTAGCTATACAAGGTGTTTGGCGTGGTAAGAATAAACAAACCACCCGTAGCCGAGATGATCAAAAAAGAGCAGATGATTTAGTGAAACGTAATTTTAATGCTGATCATCCTGACCAACTGTGGGTGAGTGACTTTACGTATATTCAAACTCATTCAGGCTGGGTCTATACCGCCTTTATTATTGATGTATTCTCACGAGCAATTGTTGGATGGAAAGTATCTACACGGATGAATACAGATATGGTGCTCGATGCACTTGAGCAAGCATTGCACGATCGAGGCATGCCAAAGAATGTGATTCATCATTCCGATAGAGGTGTTCAATATCTTTCTATTCGCTATACCAATCGTTTAGAAGCTGCAAATTTACGAGCATCAGTCGGTACGACTGGTGATTCATACGATAATGCTTTGGCTGAAACGGTGAATGGCTTATACAAAACAGAGGTGATTGAATATTTAAAAGCAGATTGGCAAGGTTTAGCAGATGTACAACTTGCGACACTAAACTGGGTAGATTGGTTCAATAAAAAGCGTGTACACAGTGCACTGGGTTATGTATCGCCTTTTGAGTTCGAAGCAATGTACTATGATAAGATTGACCCGTTAGGTCAGGTGGCCTAACTTAAATAAAAAAGTCTCCGACAAACCCGGTACGGTTCAGTAGACCAACTAAATTGAGCATAGAAGATCAAATCCTTCTGTGCTTAAGTTATTGGCGCGAATACCGAACCTTGTTCCATGTTGCAACAAGTTATGGTGTGTCAGAGCCGACTGCTTCAAGAATTGTCCGTCATGTAGAGGACTGCCTGATCAAGTCCAATTTATTTAATTTACCGAAGCATTTGCCTGAGGGCGAAGGCATCGACTGGAACGTGGTGATTGTTGATGCCACAGAAATTCCAATACAAAGACCTAAAAAAACAGAAGAAAAGCTATAGTGGCAAAAAGAAGGCACATACTTTCAAAGTTCAGGCCATCATTCATTATAGAACTCAGCAAATTATGAGTTTATGCACTGATCGTGGTGCTGTACATGATTTCGAACTCTTCAAACGAAACTTACATCAGATTCCGGCAGGTGCCTTTATCCTTGCAGATAAAGGCTATTAAGGGATTTACGCAGTGTATCCAAATAGCTTGTTGCCATTAAAAGCAAAAAAGCGCTGTAAATTGGATCCTGAACTAAAAATCTATAATCAAGAAATCAACAAAAGAAGAATTGGGGTTGAGCATGTATTTGGTAGTTTAAAAACTTTCAAAATCCTTGCCGAGCGATATCGTAATCGAGGAAAAAGACTGGGCTTAAGATTCAATTTAATTGCGGGAATCTATAATTTAGAGCTGAGCAAAAAATGAATTATGAAAGAAGTCTAATGAAGGTAAGGGATTTCGATTTATACAATCTGATAGTAGTGAAGATTTATTTGTACACTACAGTAAAATAAATATGAGTGGATATAAAGTACTGAAAGAAGGGCAACGTGTACAATTCGAAATTACTCAAAGAAAAAAGGCCGACAAGCTAGCAATATCACAGTTATTTAAGGCAACTGTGTTGGGGTGCTAAACGCAGTTAATATACACGATAGTTTGGCCGTAAAAAATTTTTGAGGTTTCTCCATATGCTTAAAAGCTTCAAAATACTTATTACAATATTTCTATGTAGTTTAATCGTTGTCTGTTTTGTGGTTCATAGACAGAACACGGAAATAAGGTTAAGTGAAATGGAACGACTGGTTAAATAATATTTAAGCTCTTAAATTTAAATAATTAATTTAATATATCAGGGACCCTTAAAATGTTACAACTTATAAAATGCTTGGTTGGTATTCATGGTGAGATGGTTACACGAAAGTGCTTTGATGGAAATTTAATTTCTTTGTCAGAGTTGTGTAAAAGTAAAGAAATAACGGCTCAAAATAATTTAAAGTTTCAGAAAATCCCGCTAGGAAGTAGCGGGATTTTTTTGGTGACTATATGACAGACAAAGCACAGGCGAAACTAGACTTAGAAATTTGTATGAAGTGTTGTAATCCTAATGCCCCGAATATGCCTAGCTAACAAAAAGTTAATTTATAAGTTATGAAATATAAATAAAATTGAAATAACATTAGGTTTATATTAAAATATTTGATATAGTGTGTTTGATCGAATCCGTAAGCGGAACGGTAGCGTTTGAGTTGTTAACGGAATTGCGTATTCCCTCCATCCTGATGTTCAAGCATCAAATTCAAACAGTTAACGCATAGCATGAATTCGCATCATGCCGATCAAGGGAAGCCTGCAGCTATCCGTGGGTTTTCCTTAAATTCTATTTTTAAGATATTAATTTAATTTTTATATCTTTTCTTAAATTTCATAGCTACTGTAAATATCATAAGTTTAAATTTTTCTTAAGTGAACAATCTCCAAAATTAAAGTTGGTTTTATTTTTAATACTATTCTGTTTACAAAAGCTCATTATATGAGTCAATAAATGAACATATCTAACGGCTGGACTACTGCTTCAGCAACTAACGGCGATGAAATTCGTGTGAATATTATTCCGTTAAAAAAAATTCAAAGCAATTTGAATGGTAAAACTTTAGTTGAAGTTTGATGTGTGCTGAATTAGCAGGAGACTTTCACTTGGGAGATTCTAGGCAGCTAACCGATAAAAGTCTTCTGCCATTTGATTTGGTGTCTTAAAATCCAAGCCTTTTTGAATTCTTCGCTGATTATAAAATAACTCTATATATTTTGTAATATCCGCTTTGGCTTCTTCCCTTGTTTTGTAGTTGCGATGATGGACTAGTTCATTTTTGAGTATGCCCCAGAAACTCTCTATCGGTGCATTATCAAAGCAGTCGCCTTTTTTGCTCATTGAACCCTGAAAATCAAATTTCTCAAGTAAGTTTCGATATTCATTACTGCAATATTGGCTGCCTCTATCTGAATGTACAATGAGATCTTTAGCAGGTTTCTGATTGCGAATAGCCATATTCAATGCATCACAAACAAGCTTGGCTGTCATGCGCTCATTTAAGCTATAGCCAACAACCTGTTTCGTGTAAAGATCTTTGACAGCTGCCAAGTACAACCAGCCCTCAGCCGTCCAAATGTAGGTAATGTCACTCGACCACGCAAGATTAGGCTTCGTCATTGAAAACTGTTGCTTGAGTAAATTGTCATAAATAGAACGGTTGTGATCACTGTTCGTGGTTCTTTTGAAACGCTTATGGCGCTTACAATACAACTGATTTGATTTTTTTATTTGGCGCACAGCATACGTACTTATTTTGATACCTTGCGCTTGTAAATGCTTGGTTAATCGAACATAGCCATAGCTTTGTTTGGTTTCTTCATGGGCTATTTTGACCAAAATTGTCTGCTGATTTCGCTGAATTGATCTTTTACTCATGCCTCGCTTTAGCCAATCATAAAAGCGAGAAACGGATACACGAAGTAATCGAGCCATTAAAATAATCGGAAATAAGTGGCTTTGCGATTTCATATAGGCGTACCTCACTGACTTTCTTTGGCAAAGTACGCTGCTGCCTTTTTTAAAAATTCACGTTCCATTTCAGCTGTTTTGAGCTGTTGTTTAAGCTTCTTATTTTCTTCGAGTAAGGCGTTTAGATCGGGCGAATACTGTTTTGTGCCTGCTAAAGTTCCAGCCTTTGCTTTGTTATTCCAGTTCGAAAGGGTTTGCATTGAAATGCCAAGTTGTCTAGCGGATTCCGATACATTACCTTGGTTCTCTTCAATGGCTTTTATGGCTTCAGCTTTAAATTCTGCGGTGTAAGTCTTCTGTTTCTTGCTCATGGTAAACTCCTAATGAGTATGTATAGTTTACCAAGTTAAACCCTCCTGTTTTTTAAGCACACATCAGTTGCTAAACAAGTTGTCCTAGAGTCAGGACAAAAGCTAACTTTAAATATTGATGGTAAATCTTTTTATACTGAACTAAATAAACTATATAAATTGTATTTTTAAACATTCACTCTCAAACCTAAACAGTTTAGAGCTAAATTTTTTAATTAAATTATTTATAGATTAACTATTTATTTTCTTAATTTTTGAAGAACTCTAAATTAAATATTATTAAAGGAAATTATTATGTCAAATTTAACTACAGGTACTGTTAAGTGGTTTAACGATACTAAAGGCTTCGGTTTCATCGCGGCTGATAATGGCGAAGAGGTCTTTGCTCATTTTTCTCAAATCATTTCAGGTGGTTTCAAATCACTTGCTGAAGGTCAGCGTGTACAATTTAGCGTATCAAAAGGTCAACGTGGTTTCCAAGCGAGTGAAATCATTGGGATTGATGGCTAATACATGGAAACTTTATTAAACAAAGTAATGTTAGATGTGGTTGATCAACATGGCGCTGTCTATACACTAGAAGCTATGTGCGAAAAGTCATCTGATGAGCCAAATAGTTTTGGGGATTGCGTCCGTTATCTAAATATAGATGATGAAATAATTAAGCCTAGCTTTGATATGCATTTCTACAGTGATAAAACTGGAAAAATATTTAAGTTATTTTAATTTTTACATGCAATTAAATTAACCTCCTCCGGGAGGTTTTTTATTGGGTGAAATATGGAGCCTGATGTATATAAAGCGCTAACCAAAAAGATACCTCCCAAAAAGAAACCACGCACCAGGCCATTACCTAAAGCCAGTGAAAAATACTTTGAAGCATTCGAGAGGTTAAAAGAAATATTAGACCGGATGGAAATGAAGTATGAGGAGTACTTTCATTTCAAAAGTACCAAACATTTGCGTTTTGATTTACACCTCATCGAACATCGCATGCTAATTGAAATAGCAACTGGTCCATGGTCTGGAGGTCGTAAAGGCAAACTTGCAACGAAGGCTTGGAATATGGATCGTTATGACCATGCTGAAGAATTGGGATATCGATTTCACAGGTTTGAACTTGCAGATATCAATATGGAGCGGGCAAAGGCCTGGTTAAAAGCTTTAAAAAAAGATGAATTATTATAAGTTAGATATTTCAAAGCTTATTGTTTCAGGATGTTTGGTTACTTTAACTTTCTCATAATATCCGTTAGTTTTGGATTTCAACCTTAACAATTATGAGAAGAAAGTCATGAATAAAAATTTTGAATTACATGTTTTAAGCCAGATTTATGATTTTCTAATAGAGCGAACTGAACATTCACAGCAAGGTTTGCATAACAAGGTTCTTGAGTTTTTTAAAGAACTGAATTTAGGTAATGACAATGATTTTGAAATTGTTGATCCTAAAAAGATTGCAGGTAAATTTGGAGCAGTGAGTTTTATTCACTTAATCAATGTACCAAACTTTCATGATAAAGATAAATTTTTAAAATGGGCATACACGCAGTTGAATCGATAGTTCATATCAATATGCTTTAAAGATATATTTTGAATACATATTTTGATTAAAGTGTTTTATAATTTACTGGCTCATATCAGCGCAAATGAATTGGGTGAAGCCTCACATGTATATGTGGGGCTTAATTCATTCAATTTATGGAAAGTGTGAATGATCGAATATTACAATCTATATCTGATTATTACCTTAATATGAGGGATATTTATCACTTTTGTGTGTAATTGCAAAATAAAACAAGAACTTGATTCACATAGATCTAACAGTTGTATCCTCATATTTAAGGATTATTGGTTATATTGAATATGCTTGTTAATTAATCAATATTTACAGCAATTTCTAAACTGATAATTACTTAAAGGGAATATGAATGTCTAATTTAAGAAACGGTACAGTGAAGTGGTTCAACGGTACAAAAGGTTTTGGATTTATTGCTTCCGATACTGGTGAAGAATTATTTGCACACTATAGTGAAGTACGAATTGATGGCTATAAAGTACTAGAGGAAGGTCAGCGTGTAATGTTTGAAATTACGAATGGTAAGAAAAGAGGTGGTCCCACTTGTTTGAACAACTAAAAGCTTATTTATAAGTGATACTCTGCTCTAGTTAAGCTACCTTATTTTGTTGTGGTAGCTGGTCATAGTAAAACTCATCTGGAGTCATTTTGTCCAGACTCGAATGAGGTCGTTTCAAATTATAAAATTCAAAATATGCGTTTAATTGCTTCTTCGCATCCAAAACATTGCTGTAGGCTTTGAGATACACCTCTTCATATTTAACGCTCCGCCATAATCGTTCAACCATCACATTATCAACCCATCGACCTTTACCATCCATACTGATTTGAATGCCATTTGATTTCAATACATCAATAAATGCATCACTGGTAAACTGACTGCCTTGGTCTGTATTAAAGACTTCAGGTCGGCCATATTTTTCAATAGCTTCATTTAATGTTTCTATGCAAAATGTAACCTCCATACTAATCGATACTCTATGCGCAAGTACCTTGCGGCTATGCCAATCAATCACAGCACATAAATAAACAAAGCCTTTTGCCATAGGGATATACGTTATATCCGTAGACCACACTTGATTACTGCGCTGAATAGCCAATCCTTTGAGCAGATATGGATATTTACGGTGAGCTTGATTGGCCTGACTTAGATTTGGTTTACGATATAACGCATTAATGCCCATTTTCTTCATTAAAGTACGTGTATGACGTCGTCCTATATGATGTCCTTGACGATTCAATAAATCACGCATCATACGGCTACCTGCAAAAGGGTATTGCATATGTAACTCATCCATACAGCGCATCAGCTTCAGATCTGATTCACTCACAGGTTTTGGGCGATAGTAATAACAACCACGGGAGACTTTCAGCAGCTTAGCTTGCTTAGATACTGAAATCTGAAGTGAGTCATCGATTAACTTTTGTGGTTGAAGCGACCCAGTTTCTTCAACACACCTTCTAAAAAATCAATTTCTAATGCCTGCTCACCGATTTTTGCATGTAGTTTTTTTAGATCGATGGGTGGTTCTGTTGGAGCTTTTGATTGATCGAAAGCTTGCGAGGAAGCTGAAATCAGTTGATTTTTCCAGTCAATAATTTGGTTTTGATGAACATCAAATTCAGCACTCAATTCAGCAAGTGTTTTTTCTGCTTTAATCGCAGCAAGTGCTACCTTAGCTTTAAAGTCATTTGAATGATTTCTTCTTGGTCTACGTGTCATAAAATACTCCATATATTGATGTTTATAACATCATTTGGGGAGCAAAATATCACTTATAAGTGTTGTTCAAATTTCCTGATCCACCTCTAAAGGCAAGCAAGCCAGCAATATCCAAATTCTCTAAAAAATATTTACTCAACATATTATGTATTGACCCGTCTTTCAAAGGCGGGTTTTTGTCATTAATTGCCATTAAGTTTTAATATTTAAATGCTTAATTTAATTAAATGAAAACTACATGATAAGAGCAATAAAAAATGGCCTTTACAAGACTACAAGTACTGATTGGCGGACTAATTATAAGTGTGTTGATTTCTTCTGTGTGGATTTACCATGAAAAGAAGAAACAACGACGGGAAGAAATTCAAAAAATCATCATCGAAGCTAGAGCAGGATTAAGTCACGCTCAATAATAGGAGCTAAACTTATGGAATACTTTAGACCATTCCCACCTTTAGAACTAATTGATCAGGCTGAGGAGGAGGACGCTATACGTCTAGCGCCAGCACAAGAATTATTGGCCTGGGTGAAAGATAATTATTTAAATGTAGGGATAACTTCATAATCTAGACAATCATTAATATATGAAAAACTTTATTTAATGACTTTCTTATTATTTATCTCATCAATGATTTTCATAAATTTACACAGTAATCGTCATGCTTTGTTAGTGTAGAGTTTTAACAAATATATAGGCCTAAAGTATGAAAACGTTAGCCATTATAAGCGTGGTATTCGTATTGGGGCTGGTAGGTTGCCAGCAAAAAGACAGCAATGAAAATGAAGAGACGACAACACCTCATACATTAGATAAAGACTAACTTCTTCCAATGATTATTACAGCAGATATGAAAAAACCCTCATTAAGAGGGTTTTTTTAGGATTAGGGTTTTAAGCTTCAGTCCAATTATCTTTAACTTCTTGAGAGTCTTTAGTCAGTACAATTTTATTGTCTGTAATTTCACCAACCCATGAAACTGGAATTAAGTGGTGATGACCATCACCATGCTTAGTCAGTTTAATTTGATCCGAACCTTGCAAGTGGTCTACTTTACCAACTTTAGTCCCACATGAAGCAATTACATCTGCATGGCTCTTAATATTTTCAACATTAATAGTAGTCATTAGAATATTATCCTATTTCAATGTGAGTGAGCATTCAGCCTATCGTAAATAGACGCTGATATCAGGGATTGAAATAGAAGGGATACAAAGGGTCTTATATTCTTACGTTCTTGACCAGATAAATTACATTGTATTATTTAGAAATAAGTCCCCATGATGGGGACTTATTGGATTATTACTTATGCTTAGTCTTAATCAGATCTGATAAATCAAAACCGATGGATTTTGCATAATCTAAGTATTTATCAACTGTGGCCTGGTCAGGGTTAGCAGTTCTGCTGAGTACCCAAAGATATTTTTTATTTGGTGACCCAACTAATGCAGTTTGATAATCATCATCAATTTTTAGAACCCAATAATCACCACGGCCTACTGGCAACCAACGAATTGCTTTTGGTAAAAAGCTCACTTTAAGTTTCGAGTTGGCTGGCGCATTCTGAACATATGCTTCACCAATTGATTGGTTAAGTTTGCCGTCTGCACTATAGCAACTATTATCTACTTTCACGTTACCATTTTCATTTAAAGAATATTTAGCAGTGACGTTGTAATCACATTTGTTCTGGAAATATAGCGGCTTACGTGCAATTTCATGCCATGTACCAAGATATTTATTTAAATCTACTTTTGATACCGCTTGAACTTCCGTAGTAAGAGGTGGTCCCACTTGTTTGAACAACTAAAAGCGTATTTATAAGTGATATTCCGCTCTAGTTAAGCCACCTTGTTTTGTTGGGGTAGCTGATCATAGTAAAACTCATTTGGTGTCATTTTGTCTAGACTCGAATGAGGTCGTTTCAAATTATAAAACTCAAAATATGCACTTAATTGCTTTTTCGCATCTGTGACACTGCTATAAGCTTTGAGATACACCTCTTCATATTTAACGCTCCGCCATAATCGTTCAACCATCACATTATCTACCCATCGACCTTTACCATCCATACTGATTTGAATGCCATTTGATTTCAATACATCAATAAATGCATCACTGGTAAACTGGCTGCCTTGGTCTGTATTAAATATTTCAGGTCGACCATATTTTTCAATCGCTTCATTTAAAGCCGAAATACAAAAATCCACCTCCATACTAATCGATACCCTATGCGCAAGTACCTTGCGGCTATGCCAATCAATCACAGCACATAAATAAACAAAGCCTTTTGCCATAGGGATATACGTTATATCCGTAGACCACACTTGATTACTGCGCTGAATAGCCAACCCTTTGAGCAGATATGGATATTTACGGTGAGCTTGATTAGCCTGGCTTAAATTTGGTTTGCAATATAACGCCTGAATACCCATTTTCTTCATTAAAGTACGTGTATGACGTCGTCCTATATGATGTCCTTGACGATTCAACAAATCACGCATCATACGACTGCCTGCAAAAGGATATTGCATATGTAATTCATCAATACATCGCATCAGCTTCAGATCTGATGCACTCACAGGTTTTGGGCGATAGTAATAACAACCACGGGAGACTTTCAGCAGCTTAGCTTGCTTAGATACTGAAATCTGAAGTGAGTCGTCGATTAACTTTTGTGGTTGAAGCGGCCCAGTTTCTTCAACACACCTTCTAAAAAATCAATTTCTAATGCCTGCTCACCGATTTTTGCATGTAGTTTTTTTAGATCGATGGGTGGTTCTGTTGGAGCTTTTGATTGATCGAAAGCTTGCGAGGAAGCTGAGATCAATTGATTTTTCCAGTCAATAATTTGGTTTTGATGAACATCAAACTCAGCACTCAATTCAGCAAGTGTTTTTTCTGCTTTAATCGCAGCAAGTGCTACCTTAGCTTTAAAATCATTTGAATGATTTCTTCTTGGTCTACGTGCCATAAAATACTCCATATATTGATGTTTATAACATCATTTGAGGAGCAGAATATCACTTATAGGAGTTGTTCAAATTTACGGATCCATCTCTGTATTTGCATTTGCCGTTGAGAGCAATGAACCTGCAATAAGTACTGCACCACCAGCTAAAAGGAGCTTACGGGTTTTTGAATTCATGTTATAAGCCTGCTTTAATTTGAAAGTGAATTAATTACTATAAATTGCTTTTAAGGTCATTTTGTTTTTTTATGTATTAAGTATTTGATCTTTAATCATTGTTTAACTTTTCAAGTTTTATTAATCCTTTTACTACCATTTTTAACAGATAAATAATATTACTTATATAAGCCCAAAAACTAAGTGAAAAAATGCTTACATTAAGCAAAATTATAATTACTTTCTAAGAACTCACTTACTTCTAAAGCACTTCAAGAGAGTATTGAATAAGAAAATTAATTGACGAAATAAATAGTTTAGTAATGGTCTTAATTTACTTTACTACTTAATATTGGATTATATATCTAAAAATATGATAACATGCTCAAACTCTAAGCAATGGCTTTGAATGAGTCAGCCTTAAATTTTCAAACGAAAATGCCAGCACTTTTCAATACAAGCCTGTTTCTTCCGCAAATAGCGGATATCTCTTTGATCAATTCAGATCTGTCTTACAAATAAAACGGAATAGGGAAGGTATGTCTTCATTGAAACCGTCATGGTATTCCAATGTGAATCCAAATGTATTTATTAGCACAGTTGTTATTATCGGCATTTTTATTGCCATTGTATTTTTAGCTCCCAATGCTTTTGATTTAATAACTAAACAACTGAATCAATGGGTTACAAACTCATTCAGTTGGTTCTATGTACTATCTGTAGCCATTTTTCTCTTAGTGCTTATTTATATTGCCTGTTCAAATATGGGTAAAATTAAACTTGGTTTAGACCATAGCCAGCCAAAGTTTAGTAATAGCTCTTGGTTCGCTATGCTATTTACAGCTGGTATGGGCATTGGCTTAATGTTCTTCGGTGTCGCGGAACCAGTGATGCACTATGTTTCACCTCCAACTGGTGAACCTGAAACAATTCAATCAGCGCAGCAAGCCATGCGTGTAACATTCTTTCATTGGGGACTTCATGCTTGGGCAATTTACACAATTGTGGGCTTAGCTTTAGCTTACTTTGCATATAGACATAATCTACCTCTTAAGATTCGCTCTGCTTTATATCCTCTTATTGGAAAGAAAATTTATGGTCCAATTGGAGATGGTGTGGATACTTTTGCGACCATCGGTACAGTATTTGGTGTCGCAACAACATTAGGTTTTGGTGTAACCCAAATTAACTCTGGCTTAAATTATTTATTCGGAATTGAATATTCAACGACGACGCAGCTTATTTTAATTGTCATTGTTACAGCTATGGCATCTTTATCTGTATTTATGGGCTTAGACAAGGGTATTAAACGATTATCAGAGATTAATCTGGGCCTAGCTTTAGTGCTGTTGCTATTTGTATTTTTTGCTAGTTCAAGCATTTTTATATTGCAAACGACTATCCAAAACACGGGGCAATATTTTTCAAACTTATTCAACATGACCTTTAATTTATATGCCTACCAGTCTGATGGTTGGATCGGTGGTTGGACAATTATGTACTGGGCATGGTGGATTTCATGGTCACCATTTGTAGGTATGTTTATTGCGCGTGTGTCTGAAGGACGTACTATTCGTGAGTTTATTGTAGGTGTTTTACTTATTCCAACAGGCTTTACGCTGATCTGGATGGGAGTCATGGGGAATGCTGCACTCTATAGTATTTTAAACGAAGCGAACACCTCGCTGATTTCTGCAGTGCAACGAGATTCATCCGTTGCATTATTTGAATATTTAGGGACCTTGCCTTTCTCAGGCTTGATGAGTTTTGTGGCGACTATACTGGTTATGCTATTTTTTGTGACTTCAGCTGACTCTGGTGCACTTGTTACAGACTATCTAACTGCAAAATCTGAAAACTCTCCAACTTGGCAGCGATTGTTTTGGACAACGTTAATGGCTGTACTTGCGATTGTTTTGTTGTTTGCAGGAGGTTTAGGAGCTTTGCAATCTGCAACAATGTTGAGTGCATTACCATTCACCTTCGTAATGCTTTTAATTTGCTGGGGGTTAGTCAAGGCTCTACATTTAGATGCAACCAAGATGCAAGCATTACAGGATGCACGTATTACACCTAGAGCAATTCATAATCCAAGAAGTTGGCAACAACGTTTAGGATTGATTATGCATTATCCGCATACACGTAAAGAAGTTGAAGATTATATTGAAAAAACGGTAAGTCAGGCATTTTCAAATCTACAGAAAGAGTTTAAGCGTCGTCATTTAGATGTGACAGTAAACACGATAGATGATGGCTTGCAGCTACGTGTAAACCATCAAGATGAGATTAACTTTATTTACCAAGTGGTTGTTCAAGAAAAAAATACACCAAGTTTTATGACTGATTCAGATGAAATTACGCAAGATTATCAAGCTGAAGTGTTTTTGAGGGAAGGTGGTCAAAATTATGACATCATCGAATGGACGCAAGAAGATATTTTGCAAGATGTTATTGATCAATACGAACGTCATCTACATTTTTTAAATCTAGTTAGAACCAAGAACCAATAGATAAAAAACCGCCCAGAAGGGCGGTTTTTTTATTCATAGTTAAATTAGGCCGGTATAGAAGCAACCTTATCTTCACGGTCCCAATAACGGTGATTTTGTACCGCTGTTTTAAATTGATCACTGACATCTTTGAAACTTTGTGAAGTGAAAAGCGCAGCATCTTGAGTCAGACTAAGCTCTTTAATTAAAGCCTCTTTATCACCCAATAAAACTATAGGTTTAAGATGCTTAAATGTTTCCAATACATAATGTTTAGCTACACCATCATTCAGGAATTCATCTAGATTATCACCATCAATAACAACGACAGCATCGTAGGTAACTGAAGGTTCGCCATTTTGACGTCCATTAACTGCAATTTCTTTACCATCGTTAGATTTAACTGGCGCTGCATTAGGGGCTAAAACTTCAACTACAGCACTTTCTGATTCGCCCCAAGTCTTGATTGCATCGATAGAGGAAGCATTAGCACCGTTGTGCACCAACAGAGCAATTTTTCGTTGCTTAATATCAGATGCAGGGTATGCCAATGTGCTTAAGTGATCAGATTTAGCGATGGTAGCTTTCTTAACCGATTTATTTTGCTTAGTCGGAGCAGCTAACCCTAATTCATTTGCAACAAATTTCGCTAAATCCAAATCAATATTTGCAAGCACCTCATTTACAACTCGTTCCCTAATTTTAACAGCTTTCACTTTTGAGAGTTCAAATGCATAGGCATCCTTTATATGCTGTTGTTCATGCTTAGCAAGACTTTGGTAATGCATGGTCGCTTGCGAGAAATGATCTGCGAAGCTTTCTGGTCTAATTCTTAACTTGCTGCCTTGGATTTGTTCAGGATGGGTTCGAAATGCATGCGGATCATTATTAGATTCTCTAGGCCAATTTTCATCTACAGAGTTAGGCTCATAATTCGCTTTACCTTTATAGACTTCATGGTTTGCATAGCCGCCACGTCGATTGGTATGGAAAGGGCAGACCGGTTTATTAATTGGAATTTGATTAAAGTTTGCTGTTCCTAAGCGGTGCAGATGCGTATCTGTATAGCTGAACAAACGACCTTGTAATAAAGGATCATTACTAAAATCAATTCCTGAAACAATATTGGCTGGACTGAAAGCAACTTGCTCTGTTTCTGCAAAGAAATCATCTGTATTTCGATTTAGAGTAAATTTACCTAGTGGGGTAATAGGTACAAGCTCTTCAGGTACCAGCTTTGTAGCATCTAAAACATCAAAGTCCCATTGAGCCGCTTCTTCTTCAGTAAAGATCTGTGCCCCTAATTCCCACTCAGGATAATTGCCACGTTCAATGGCATCCCAAAGGTCGCGTCGATGGAAGTCTGGATCTTTGCCATTAAGCTTTAAGGCCTCATCCCAAACGACTTGAGCAACACCTTGCTTAGGAGTCCAGTGAAATTTAACCAAATGCGCCTGATTTTCTTTGTTGATTAATCTGAAGGTATGTACACCAAAACCTTGAATCGATCGTAAATTCCGTGGGATAGCACGATCTGACATCACCCAGGTTGTCATATGAGAGGCTTCGGTATTTAAAGAAATAAAATCCCAAAAAGTATCATGCGCAGATTGACCGGTTGGAACTTCATTCGGATCTTCAGGCTTCACTGCGTGGGCAAAGTCAGGGAACTTGATTGCGTCCTGAATAAAAAATACAGGAATGTTATTACCGACTAAATCGTAGTTTCCATCTTCGGTATAAAATTTGATAGAAAATCCGCGTACATCACGGACTACATCAGCTGAGCCGCGTCCGCCTTGTACTGTAGAAATTCTGACAAAGATTGGTGTTGGATTTTGAGTATTAGTCAAAAATTTAGCCTTAGTCCATTTTTCGTTGCCTTCATAAGCTTCAAAATAACCATGCGCTCCAACACCACGAGCATGCACAACACGCTCAGGGATACGTTCACGGTCAAAGTGAATTAACTTATCTCGTAAGAGAAAATCTTCTAACAGAGTAGGACCAGTCTGATTTATTTTTAAACTGTTTTGATTGTCAGCTACAGGTACACCCAAAGATGAGGTCAGTGTTTTATTTTTAGGGTCTACATATGCCTCTTTTTCAAACTGATCAATTTTAGGATTATTTGATTTTTTCATGAGCTACATCCCTTTGTCTGATGTTATTTAGTACATGTGCTAGATAAGGTTTTGCTATTGCATAAAGCTAATATAGACAATAAAGATGCTTGGCAAAATTAAAGTAAAAAATTGTCTATTTTATGTTCAATCTGATGGTTGATTGGAGCTACTTTCACAATAAAAAGCAGATTCAGCCCAACGTTCACATTTACATCGGGGGCATTGAGCGTTTAGAGAACTAATAAATTGTGTTTGACCACACAGCATGCACGAATAGTATGTTTTAGAATCAAAACGCTTTGCTTTTTGGTAGTGATCAGGAAAAATTGGTAGTCCCCATTTAATATTATCTTTGGCATAAGGAATCACACTTAGACACCCATCAGTTTCAAGTAATGCTGATTTGACTTGCCCTAAGTGTTCTATTTTGTTTTGCCTTAGCTCAGCAAAAAATTCGTCATATGAATATTTTTCCTGTTTGATATCTTCAACAATCAATAAGCCATCTTTGACGATATACATTGGCCTACCTTCTAACATGGTTTCAAATGAATCTGATTTCATGATGAGGTATGTAGTTAATCTATAGAGAAGAATAATGACTGCAAATACTATGAGTGCTTGAATGATGGGGATATCATCATTAAACATGGGATCGCCTGCTGCAGATCCCAAACTTAAAATAATAGCTAACTCAAATACTGAAAGTTGCCTGACACCTCTTTTCCCTGAAAATCTTAAAAAAATAATAATTAAGATAAACATAATGATGCATCGGAAAATAATTTCCAATGCAAAGTTAAAAGAGGTGTCATGCAGAATTATTTTTATGAAGTCCATATTTGATACAATTTATTAATTCTAGTTTTACATACATACAGGGTTAAATTTTATCCCAAGCATCCTTAATCGCATGCTTAGCATGTTCCCATTTCAAGCGAGAATCTGCTTTAAACTCTTCCCATTTGGTTTGTAAATCCGGCTCAGAATCTTCGAAACGCGCATTTTCACCGTACAAATGACGTTCGCGCTCACCAAGCTCATAAGCTGACCTTAGATCACGGTCATAATCTATATCTGGCACTTCGCGTTGCAGATCCCCATAGTACGGTCTATTGGAGTAATCCGTGCGCCAGTCATGATGTATTGGATGTTCATTTTGATGGTCGTTCATAGTAATAACTCCGATAAATTATTTAATAAATTGCAAAAGTAGCGATCCCTGAGCTACTTCTGCAAATAAAAATTAATGTTGTTACTTTGACTATTGGTCTTGCAGATCATTCTGCTGACGCTGTTGATCAGACTGTTGGTTTTGTTGATGTTGGGGTTGCTGCTGCTGTTGCTGACCATTCTGCTGACGCTGTTGATCAGATTGCTGATTTTGTTGGCGTTGGGGTTGCTGCTGCTGTTGCTGACCATTCTGCTGGCGCTGCTGATCAGACTGCTGATTTTGTTGATGTTGAGGTTGCTGCTGTTGTTGCTGACCATTCTGCTGGCGCTGCTGATCAGATTGTTGATTTTGTTGATGTTGGGGTTGCTGCTGTTGTTGCTGATCATTCTGCTGACGTTGATGATCAGACTGCTGATTTTGTTGGTTTTGAGGTTTTTGAGTATCGCCACGTTGGTGCTGTAAGCGAGTATCATTATTTTGATCTTGGTTATAATTAGACATAATACTGTTCCTTTAAAGATTAATTAGATAATCTACTCAATTACAGTAGATCATTTATTAGTAACATGAATATTATAAATTTAAATATTTAAGATGTTACATAATCTGTATTAGGTTTCATTGTGTTTAAAGATTATGTATTCGGTGCTGTTTTATATGGATAAATAAATAATTTTTAATTACATGAAGCTAACAATAATATTTTTTTAATATTTTTGAGAGTGATTTTAGAATAGCTTTATATAGAGTATTTAATTTTGTATTAGGTTTTCCTTTAGTTTTAATTCTGAAGTTATAGTAGTTTTTTTTAAAGAAGATGCAATAGAAAAAAGTACCTACTGGTTTATATTTGTTTTCGGATCCTCCGCGCTTTAAAAGTCCAGTGCAAGATATATAAATATCTGATTTGAATAATTTTTTTCCATTTACAATCATTTGAGTGGTTACTTCTGGGGATTCAGCAGTATATTTGTATATAAGTGATTGTTTTATATTTAAAATACGCTTCTTGAATAGTAAGTCATAACTAACAATAGAACCATCCAGAAGTATTCCAGAGTTTTTATCTTGTGAAATTCTATATGCTAAATAACCTGCACTCGCACTTTCAAATAGCGTTATCGATAGGGGTTTTTTAGAAATAAAGTCAAAAATTGATTTCATATAAATTATCCTATGAATATTTTATAAAAGAATCATAATTGATATTTAAATATAAATATGTGAATTAAGTCACATCAAAAAAATGTTGCTTTTTAAAAACTTGTTAAAAATTATGCTAAAGGTGTGTTTTATATATTAAAATTTTTAAAATATTACATTGCGTTAAATTTTATTAAAAAAAATTAACAAATACTACTTATTTTCTGAACTATGGTTAAGAAGAATCATTTACCGCGTGAGAATTATAATGCCTACAGCAGTAAAAGAAAGAATCTTAAATTTAATAACCAAAGATCATCAGAAATATTTCGAAATTGTTGAGTTCTTCTTAGATGCTTCAATACCTAATTCAGCCAAAGAATTAAAGGCATTTAAGGTTTTAGAAAATGAAATTATAACTCTCGAACACATTGATGAGATGCCAAATGAGATAGATCATCTTATCGATTGGATTCATCATAATAACCGTACACAGTGTGAATATTATAAAGAATACCTAGATAGAAGAAAGCAAGGTGGAGGAAGAGAGTATTTTTCATCAGTTAGTAAAGCTTATGAGTTTTTATACAAGGTTGCACCCACCAAAAAAGTGGATGGTTCATGGCTATATAGCTTTACTCAGTATTGGAATGATCCAGTATTTAGAGATTTTATTCAGATATATTTAGAGGAACTTGGTCTCGGTTCAGAAAAAGCCAATCACGTGAGAATGTACGACAACCTACTACTGGCACATGGTTTGAATCAACTATCTTTAAACTTATCTGATGCCTATTACCATCAGGCAGCAATACAGCTTGCGCTTGCATATGCACCTTCAGAGTTTATACCAGAGATAGCAGGTTTTAATTTAGGCTATGAACAACTTCCTTTACATTTGCTAATTAGCAATTACGAGTTAAAAGAACTTGGAATTGATGCACACTATTTTAATGTTCATATCACGATAGATAATTTTGATAATGGGCATGCGCAGCTTGCGACCAATGCCATTAAAAAACTTTCTACAAGGTACAGATCTAAAGATGAGTTCATTCGTAAACTCAAAATCGGCTATCTCCTAAATAACAAAGGAATGAGTTCAGTTCAGATAATTAAAAATTTAAGCACTGAAAAGATGGTGCTAGAAATATTTAAGAAAAAGGCGATCGTTGGTAAACACATGCATAGCAATAAGTGCATGTTTAATAATAAAACAACGAATGAATGGCTGTCTGAAGATGATAGTGTTGAAGAGTTTATTTTTGAACTTGTCCGTATGGGCTGGATAAAATTGAATCGACCACCTGAAGAGAGTAGGTTTTGGCAGATGATTCACGACGAAGATGGTAAAATGTTTGGAGTGTTTAATGCTGTTGAAAAAACTTTTATTTATGATTGGATTGCTGGCAAATCTATAGATCCTAAGCAAAATCAAGTAAATAATGAGTTTGTAAAAAACTTCCTAGAGACCAATTCATTTAGTTATTTAGCGAACCATGAAATGGCTGAGCTTAAGAAACAATTTGATGGAAGTACGAATACAGGATACAAGATCAACAAACTTCTAAAGTATTTAGCACCTCATATGCATCATCATGAAATTGGTTTATGGAGTACCCAGCGTATCGTAGAGAGTTTATTTCCATCTCTAGCCCGCCAATAAAATAAATACTCCAAAAGATTTATAACTTTCATCGTCAAAAATAACCGCCTTCGGGCGGTTTTTCTTTTATGCGAAAAACAGTGATAAAATAGTGAAAATTAATGAGTTTTTAAAGCAGTCTACAAAAAATCAAAAAAATATTTTTTTGCAATTTGTAGACTGTTGAGCTACAAATACAGCCAAATGAGAGCAATCTTATATAACCATTAACTTATTTAAGTGTTTGAAAATACAAGTGAATACAACCAAATGCAATCAATTCCAATCCAAACAAAACTAGGTGGATTCTACTTTTTCTATTATTCAATAGTGGGTACATTCATGCCGTATTGGAGTTTGTATTTAGAGGATCAAGGGTTTAATTATCAAGAAATAGGTATTTTATCTTCGATTGCAATTGTCACACGTTTTTTTGCACCGTTTATTTGGGGTTGGATTGCAGATAAATCCGGCAAGCGCATGCTTTTAGTCCGAATAGCAACATGGATGGAAGCCTGTATTTGGTTTCTGATTTTTATAATTCCCAACAGTTTTCAGTCTGTTGCATTACTCATGCTGGTTTTTAGTTTCTTTCAAAATGCTATATTGGCTCAGTTTGAAGGAGTAACTTTATTTTGCTTAGCTGAGCGGCGTGCAGAACTTTATGGAAAAGTCAGAAAATGGGGATCAGTTGGCTTCATTGTTGGGGTATTTGGAATAGGGGCTTTGCTAGAAATAATACCTGTTTCAATGCTACCTATCATGTTGTTATGCATTGCATTTCTCGCATTTATTTGGTCATTTACGATTAAAGAGCCCGCTACTGCACCATCTTCACAGAAAAAACTTGAACCACTTTGGCCTATCTTAAAACGACCAGCTGTAGCGAGTTTTTTTATCATTGAATTTTTTCTGCTCTTTTCGCATGCACCGTTTTATAGTTTTTATAGCAATTACCTTATGCAGGCTGATTTTTCGACGAGCCAAATCGGTTTTTTATGGTCTGTCGGAGTCATTGCGGAAATCATTATGTTTGCCTATGCCAATGTCTTTTTTAATCGATATTCTTGGCGTAACTTAGTGCTCATTTGTTTGGGGCTAACAGGGATGCGATGGTTGATTGTAGGCTTATATCCGACGGTGTTTATCACTCAATTTGCTGCGCAAACGATTCATGCCTTTAGTTTTGGATTATTCCACTTAATCGCTATGCGAATCATTTTTCAAAATTTTACCGCAAGTCAACAAGGGCGTGGTCAAGCGCTATACAGTACCATGTGGGGCTTAGGTGTTGCGAGTGGCAGTATTTTAGCAGGTCGATATTGGGACATGCTTTCGGGACCCGTTATTTTTATGATCGCAGGACTGGCGGTTATACCTGCCATGTTTTTGGTCGTGGGCTTGCCTAAAACGATCCAAAAGCCAACTTAAAACAATTCAGTATTTTGATAAATCTCAATGAACTAAAATCACCTGATTACGGCCGAGCTCTTTAGCTTGATATAAGGCCTGATCGGCTTGATTTATCATACTTTGCAAACTTGGAGCATTGGGCAAAGACTGATGAATCAGACCAATACTCACCGTAATATAAATCGTATTTTGTTCATCAATGATGATAGGTGTAGTTTCAAAGACTTTTCGGATGCGTTCAGCAATACCTTGAGCTTCAGTTGCAGCAATGTTCGTGAGTAATACACTAAACTCTTCTCCCCCAATTCGTGCAAATAAATCAGTTTCACGTAAATTCTTACGCACAATACTCGAAAATTCTTGTAAAACTTGGTCACCGACATAATGCCCATATTGATCATTTAATTTTTTAAAATGATCAATATCCATCATGATAATGGAAAAGTTAAGCTGAATTTGGTTTTGTAGGTAAAGCTCACCTTGCTCGAAAAAATATCGACGATTCATCGCATGCGTTAAACTATCATGATTTGCAAGGTATAAAACCTCTTTATATAGTTCGTGCCGATTTCGGCTAATAATACAAAGAATCAACGGCGAGAGAATCAGCATGGCTAGGCCAATACGAACTGAAATTGCTGTCGATAAATAGGCTAATGAAGAATCGTGTAAGTAGAACGCATTTAAATTGTAATAGGTCGCTAAAATTACCACGGCATTAATTAGGGATAAGGTAAATAAGCGATAGGTTAATGCTGCCCAAATTAGAGCCGCTAAAGGGTAGAGATGCAGAAACAGCTGTTAAAAATACACAGAAGATAACTGCAATTGCCGGAAATATTTTATTGATCTGAAAGCTTTGATGACGTCGATCTTTGAAATAAAGTTTAAGATCGGCCAGTTTAGGAAAAGACAGAATAAGCGGTAATATAATCAGCGCATTTAATATTTCAGTAATCCACCACATACCAAAATCAATCGATAATCTATCGGTCGACATAAACGTGTTGGGGATATAAGGCACAGTGAAAATAGCAAAAAGAGCACCTGCAAGGCATCCACCACAAGCGATGATGACAATCATGGTCAGAAAGGTGAAACCTTTATTATAGTTTTGATAGTTCACCTGAAAATATCGCATAAAAAATAGCGATACCATGCTGTTGGTTAAATTTGAAAAAGTGAGAAATAAAGTGAGTTGGAAATAATTGCCCGTCACTAAATCTGCGAGCATATAACCGGTAAATGCACCTAACCATCCTCCCAGATTACTCAGTTTAGGGAACCTTAAGAATATTGCTAACAATACTGCATTCGCAGGCCAAAAAATCGCTAAATAGCTTAATGGGCGGGTGAAAATACCGATTAAGCAGCAGCAAAGAATAACTGCAGCGACTATGACAAAAGCCATGCTGTGGCGTGCATTAAGCGGAGCAAGACTATTCGAATGCAGTTTCATTAGCTTATGTAAGCCTAGGTTAAATATGGGAGAATTCGTTTTTTTCGTATATTAAACGATAAAAAAGTTTTTATATTATTTTATTGTAAATAGTGTGATTTGTTTGGCATTTAGCTGATTTGTAGTTTCGTTAACCGAGATTGATTTTTTGGATAAATAGGAAAAATGATTGTTATGAAAATGTGATAAACCGCGGATTTGTAAAAAAATGTGTTACTTTAAGAGCATGATTTATATGACTGATTAAATGTATGAAAATAGCATATCTTACAGTTTTACTCATGTTGAGTTCATCGTTGGTGATGGCGGCAGATAATAAGAATACAACTCAAAATTCAGAGGCTAAAAATCAAGTTGAAGCGGTGAATAGCTTTAGGGTGACAACACGTTCTGAATTGGTCGGCTTATGGGGTATGGAAATTCCGACCAATAAAAAGTGCGTTGAATATTATAATTTTAAGAGCAATAATGATGTTGTGATCAAAAGCGGTGAAGAGTGGTCATCTGGAGTATATGACTATCAACCTGCGCAAGATCCGAATGTGCAAATTCCAGCACTGATTTTACAAGTGAAATATGACAATAATCAGATGGATTGTTCGGGCAATATTCAAGATCAAACCGGCGAAATTTCACAGTACTTTGTAAAGTGGAAAAGTCCATCGGTTATTAATTTCTGTGCCAATGATCAGGCTCAGCAGTGTTTTGCGACATTGCGTCGAGTTTTGCCTTAAGCATGACTATAGATCTTTCTTATGAAAATAAAAAACCACTCATTTGAGTGGTTTTTTTGACGCTGAAGATTTATTTATCTTCATGTCCTTCGACTTTCTTCAATAAATGCTTTTCAAGATAGTGAATATCCATAGCTTGTTCGCAGAAATTTTTATCTTGAAGAATCAAATCTTTATGTAGCGGAATATTGGTTTTCACGCCAGTTAAGATAATCTCTTCTAGAGCTTGTTTCATGCGCGCAATAGAGGTTTCACGATCTTTACCATGCGCAATGAGTTTTGCAATCATTGAATCATAGTATGGCGGGATACTATATCCTTGATAGATATGAGAATCTAGTCGGATACCTGCGCCGCCCGGTGCATAGAAATGATCGATTTTGCCCGGTGAAGGCATAAATGTAGATGGATCTTCTGCATTAATACGACATTCAATCGCATGACCTTTAAGTTGAATATCTTCTTGTTGAAGATCCAAACCTAAGCCAGCAGCAATGCGTAATTGTTGCTCGATAATATCCACACCAGTTACTTGCTCAGTAACAGGATGTTCTACTTGTACACGAGTATTCATTTCAATAAAGAAGAATTCACCTTCTTCAAATAAGAACTCAAATGTACCAGCACCACGGTATTGCATTAATTTACAAGCATTTACACATGCTTCAAGAATATGCGCACGTGCTTCTTCAGGTAAACCCGGTGCAGGCGCTTCTTCAAGCACTTTTTGATGGCGACGTTGCAATGAACAGTCACGATCATAAAGGTGAATTGCATGGCCATTACCATCTGCAAGAACTTGCACTTCGACATGGCGTGGCTTTTGAAGGAAACGTTCCATATAAACGGTATCGTCACCAAACCACATTTCCGCATCACGCTGAGCAGCTTGTACAGATTCGAGTAGTGTGTCCACACGTTCAACGATACGCATACCACGACCACCACCACCAGAAGCAGCTTTTACGATCAATGGGAAGCCAATTTCTTTGGCTTCTGCCAATGCATTGTGAATCGTTACAGCATGGTCACAACCCGGAACAGTCGGTACGCCGGCTTTTTTCATCGCAATAATGGCAGAAACTTTGTTCCCCATTAAGCGAATGTGTTCAGGACGCGGACCGATAAAGATAAAACCTGAGTTTTCTACAATTTCAGCAAACTCAGCGTTTTCAGATAAGAAACCATAACCTGGATGGATGGCATCTGCACCGGTGATTTCAGCCGCTGTAATAATGGCAGGGATATTGAGATAACTTTCGCTGCTGGCACCTGGTCCAATACACACTGCTTCGTCACAGAAGCGTAAGTGCATTAGGTCTTTGTCGGCATCGGAATAAATCCCTACGGTTTTAATTCCTAAAGTTTTGCAAGCGCGGGTGATGCGGAGCGCAATCTCACCACGGTTTGCAATTAAAACTTTTTGCAACATTGTGATTCCCCGTGGTCTTAAGCGCGATAGCGGAATAATGGTTGACCGAATTGGATCACTTCGCCATTTTTAACCAAAATTTCTTCAATTACACCGCTTTGAGTTGCTTCAATTGGGTTCATGATTTTCATTGCTTCGATGATACCGAGTGTTTCACCAGCAGATACAGTTTGACCAACTTTCACAAATGGTGCTTCACCTGGATTTGGCGCAGCATAGAACACACCAACCATAGGAGACGGCTCAACAGCACCACGTGGTGAACGAGGTGCAGCAGGCGCAGCGGCAGGAGCAGCCATAGCAGGCGCAGCGGCAGCAACTACTGGATTGCGACGAGTTAGAGCAATCGATTGATCGCCTTCTTTAACTTCAATCGCCTGTAAGTCAGATTCAATCATCAAATCGATGAGTTTCTTGATTTTACGGATATCCATGAACAGTATTCCTAATTAAGATTGAGAAGTTGGTTGAATTTTTTCGATGGCGAAGTCTAGTGCTGCGGCATAACCTTTTGCACCTAAACCACAAATAACGCCAACGGCTTTATCAGATAGATAGGAGTGATGTCTAAATGCTTCGCGAGCGTGGACATTTGATAGATGTACTTCGATAAACGGAATGGCTACACCTAGAAGGGCATCACGCACAGCAACCGAAGTATGTGTTAGGGCTGCTGGATTAATAATGATGAATTGAACGCCTTCTTGTTGCGCTTGATGAATTCGGTCGACGACAGCGCCTTCCCAATTACTTTGGAAAGTGTCGAGAGAAATGGAAGCGTTTTGAGCCTGTGAAATCAGTTTTTGGTTGATATCTTCGAGTGTTAGATAGCCATAAACTTCGGGTTCACGTTTTCCCAGTAAGTTGAGATTCGGTCCATGAATGACCAAAATGGTCGAGCTCATTCAGCCTGCTCCAATAAAAAGTTGCAAATTTACTTTGCAAGATACCTGCAAAGTTTGCTCATTATGGCATAAAATTCCACATTTTTTTTATAATTTCTTTGAATTGACGTGAAAAGCATGTGCCGAGAATGGGCTATATAATGCGAACTTTGCAGAGAATTGGCAATGTTAAAAGATTACATTTTTATCATTATATTGTAGGACATCATTTTAAACCCAATTGGCTAAAACTGTTGATATCTTTTGTGTAAACTTGCTTTATCGTGGTGCGTACGTTTAGCAATAACCAGTACAAATGATCTGAAAGGTGAGATGGCCTGTACATTTGTCTTATAGATCGTCAGTTGAACTGCCTACGCATGCATAGTCGTAAAGATAGTATTTATTCAGCGCATTAAAAATTCTAAGGTTTAATTTATTTGTGCATAAAGAAATCTAAATTGCTCTCAGCTTTCAAGCGAGTTATTTAAAAGAATAAAGCAAGTCTGTATGCTAAGTATATAAAAATTAAAAGATAGTTTATTTTTTTTATGATTGATACAGCATATTTCCAAACCAATGAAATGTTTTCATAAATGATAGGGCTCAACCTAGATAGTTTGTTTGCCTCAGTGAATTGAATATTCTGTGGGAGCATTTCCTTATAAGTAGGCAGCTTTAGATATGATGAACATTTATTGCGTAGCTAAGTCATACTTTATAGACCTTTATATAAGCGTATTAACCATCTTGTGTATTTTCTAGTCAGTGTTTTGAATGTATAAAGCGTGCAAGGCATTGACGATTTCTTTCATAAATCATGCAAGTTTGGAAAATTGGGTATTTGTCCAAATTTGTACAGGTATTGGCAAAAGTTAAATCTGTGGTGGTAAAGAAGCTTGCTGTTTGCATACTGATTCTATTTTTTATTCGTCTATTTCTGTGTTTGAACGGTATATGTCTTGAATTAAGTTTCCTTTATTCCTGTTTATATCTTTACATGGAATCTACTGCATTGAGTCTTTTGCTATAAATGAATTAATAAAACAAGGCTCGAATGCTTTCCCACGGAAAAAATTTATCTATATAAGTGTAATTCACGGTAGAATGCCCGAAACCTATATGGCCTGAGAACAACCATGGCAAAACATACGCAAAATTCATCACCTTTGGCAGAACTGATTGCAGAACAAAAACTTTTATGTGAAGAAGTGGGTTCTGCATATGTAGAAGTGCAAGGCGATGATGTAATTGCTGTGGCTGTCCATACCTTAAATAAAGATCCAATAGTCGGTATTCGTAAGCCTGCAGAAGGTGATGAAAATGTCAGTTGGTATATTTATGGCGGGGAGCTTGAAGGCGCAGATAACTTTGAAACAATGACTGTGCGTAAACTGCAAGATGTCGTGCCTGAAGTGCTACCGTATTTAGCTTTGGATGTAGGTTATCGTTTTATGATCGATGCTGATGATTATGAAGATGTCTGGAAAGAAGGTGATGAGGCTTAATTTATGCATTCTCCGTTGATGTATAAACTTTATGTCCTTATTTTCTCTGTGTTTACTGCTTCTGTAGCATGTGCAAATGTGAATGAAGCGGTTACTCCACAACTGACTCAAGCTGAATATAATGCTCAGATAAAAGCATATACTGAGCAAATTAATTCAACCAAAGCTATTTTGGATGATCCTGCATCTACAGCAACGGGTCAGCAGCAAACTCAAGCTTTTTGTTTAAGATTGAATGCATATCGACAGATTTTAGAAATTTCTCAGCAAAACTCAGCTCTTGAAATGGCCAATCTAATGCGAGTGGCTTCACAGCACTATTTACAACAACAGCAACAGAGTATGCAGTCATCTGGCTTAAACGAAAGTGCATTTTGTTCGAGTCCTACAAAATAATTTAGGTTTAAATTTCTCTTCTAAAACTTTTGGGCTCTAGTCTAACTTTCTTTCATTTTGTTCTATTTTTCATAATTCGAAATGGTCTAATATTTCAAAATTATTACAGCATTATTCACTATAGGTGCAGTTTCTAATAATATTAGAAATTGAAAATGCAGATTGTCAGGAAATGATATGAAATATGCTTAAAATGATAAGTCCATCACATTATTATGATCAAGTTAGAACGATTTATATGCAACAAACATCCCTGGTCCTGTTGCATAGGTCAGTACTAATACATCAACTTGTTGATGTCGTTCTCTTTTGGCCACTGAATAAGTGGCTATTTTTTTGTGAAAAATTAAATGCTTAATTGGGTGATAAATCCAATGTAGGTAACTTTTACATAATTCTTGATTTACTATCCACACACATTGACTTATATACGACATTCTTTTCGAGCAATACAATCAAATGATTTATGCACTTTGAATTTTTATCAATTTCTTCTCAGGATTGCTGATGGAAAAATAGACAAATATTGCGAGTATGATAAGATAATTGAACACATTATTTTTGATGTTTGAGGAGTTGTTTACATGACAGCTTATACTTCAGTATTGAAAGCAAGCAAATATGAGGACGATATGATCCCGAGCCTTGCTATACATGCATTTCGCCATGCTTTTGAACAAGCAAGTGCGTCATCCACTGTGGTTTATGTAAAAGGTTTACAACTGGTTCAACGTCTGCAAAATGGTCAAGAAGTACAATTAAAAGATGTTTCAGCCGATTTTGTACAAGTGGATGATCTACCAAAAATCTTAAAACGTAAAAAGAAAACAGAGGAAATTGTTTAATACATGCCTCCACAACCTCGCATTAGAATGTTCGCGGGTCCAAATGGTTCAGGTAAAAGCACAGTTAAAGAATATTTATTGCCCCATCATATTGGGGCATATTTAAATGCGGATGAACTCGAAGCTCAACTGAAACATTCACACAGGCTCAATTTGTTGGATTACCATCCCGCTTTAAAATCCGAAGCACTAATTGACTTTCTATATACGAAAAAGCGTCCCGTTGATGGAGAATTTATTCCGCTATTAGCACGTAAACCTCAGATATTAGATCCGTGGAAAATTGAGTTTCATCCAGATCAGATTGACTCATATCTTTGTGCAAGAATTATCGATTACATCCGTTTGCAGTTTTTAGAACTAAAAATTAGTTTTACTTTTGAAACAGTGATGTCCCATATTTCCAAGGTGGAATTTCTACGCGAAGCAAAAAGAAAAGGCTTTAGAACCTATCTATATTATGTTTCCACTATTGATCCTGTTATCAATATTTCACGTGTTCAGTACCGAGTGAAAATGGGTGGACATGGTGTTCCAGAACAAAAAATTCGCGAACGTTATTATAGAAGTATGGATTTGTTAATGCAGGCGGTAGAATCAACGGATCGAAGTTATTTATTTGATAACTCTGCCGATGGACAGCATGCTTCTTTCATTGCGGAAATTGAACAAGCTGAAATTTTAAAGATGAATTCTGGTATTCAGCGTTTACCGTGGTGGTTTGTAGATAAGGTGCTTAAAGAGTTTGAGCCAAATTAATGTCAACTGAATATCATATAAAACAAAATAACAGGATGAATCTATGCAAAATAACGACTATGAATTACAACAACATTCAAACTCATCTCCATTAGATCAAACTAATCTTGATCAAGCCATTGAGCAGCAAGCTGAACAAGAACAGCAAAAAAATAGTACATCATCTGATCCTTTATCTTCTCTAGATTTGACTGACTTAGCTGAAATTGGTTCGAATATTATAGAATTGGGTTCAGATGCTTTAACGTGGGTGAGCGATGCACTCAGCGATATCAGTATTGATCTATAAATTATCTATTATTTCAATTAACTTCACAATAAACAGCCTTTATTGAAAAATCTCCGAGGATATATTTCGTGATCTTTTAAGTTTATCAATTAATTCTAAATAAATTAAACACTCTTGAAACGTAAAATTTTTCAATCAGGAAAGGCATGTCAGAATGAATATTTAGACTGGCGAGCTTGCATCTTTTTTTTAATAATATGTTATAAAAACATATATTGTTTTATGGCTGATAAATATGCATCCATTTCTAACCACTTTTATTGGCGAGAACTTTATGGGTCTGGGGGGGCAGTTGGCTACTTCAATAAAATAGCCTAAGTATATAATAGGTTTTAGAAATGCATGTGCACGCATATCAATTAACCTCATCTCAATATTTAAAACAGTTTTTTGGTGGCATAATTACAATGATCAATAAGATTAAGATTGTGCAGTAAAAATTTAGCGCCATTTATAATTTTGATGTGAAATATTTTAATTCACATCAGTCTTTTGATTATTTATTTGCAGATCATGAGGTATTTAAAATCGGTGAGCTAAATGCGTATAACATTCCAACGCCTGGACATACACCTACTTGTCTGAGCTATGTGGTTGGTAATGATGCTGTTTTTGTCGGTGATACCTTATTTATGCCTGATTATGGCACAGCACGCTGTGATTTTCCCAAGGGCAGTGCGGCAGTATTATTCGACTCTGTACAAAAGATTTATCAGTTAGCACCTGAAATGCGCGTGTTTTTATGTCATGCAAAATACTGCTGCGAAAGCAGTGTGCATGCGCAAAAACAGCAGAATATTCATATCCACGTTGGTACGAAAAAAGAAGATTTTGTCACAATGCGAACTCAGCGTGACGCAAATTTGGCTATGCCAAAACTGATTTTACCTGCAATACAAATCAATATGGATGCAGGTAAATTTCCAAAACCAGAAGGGAATGGTATTCGCTATTTAAAAATTCCTTTTAATCACTTTAAATCTGCAAATTAAAGACAAAGAACCTTTAGGTTGAATGCGGTTGGCTATTTCACTTAAAAAATAGCCTAAGCAAGTTAATTAATTGCCACCTGAAAATAGCCTAAGTAGGATTAATAAGTTTTAACTGTCATTTGATTTCATTCATTCAACTAGGCATCATTATATCAACATAGCAAAGTATTCAAAAATGATCCTAAATTACGAATATCATCAAAAATTAGAAGGCGAAACGCACCCGCTAGTCTTTATTCACGGTTTATTTGGCAGCCTCAGTAACTTAGGGATGCTTGCCAGAGCTTTTCAAAATTCACATTCTGTCATTCAGCTTGATTTACGAAATCATGGTAAATCACCTCAAAGTACAGAAATGAATTATCGTGAGATGGCAAACGATGTACTTGAGACATTAGATGTAATTGGCATCGATAAGTTTTCAGTGATTGGCCATTCCATGGGAGGCAAGGTCGCAATGCAATTGGCTTTAATCTCAGAGCGGGTAGAGCAACTTGTTGTATTGGATATCGCACCCTTTGCATATCAAGAACGTCATCATGATGAAATATTTAAAGCTTTGATCGCTGTACAAAATGCACAAATTCAATCTAGACAGCAAGCGGTTGAAATTATGCGTGAGTATATTCATTCGGATATGGTTATACAGTTTCTACTCAAATCGTTTAGTAAAGGACAATGGTTGTTTAATGTAGATGCGTTGTATAAACAGTATGACCAAATTATTGGTTGGGAAAGTATCGGAAATACTTGGCAACAACCTATATTGTTCCTTAAAGGTGGACAGTCACCTTATATTTCAAAAGCGGAACATATCAAGGCGATAGAACATCAATTTCCACATGCGAAAATTGTAGAAATAGAAGGTGCAGGCCATTGGTTACATGCAGAAAAAACAACTGAAGTTTTAGAGCAAATACAATATTATTTAGATTAATATGTTGTGCCTTCAAATATATTTTGCAGGCACAACATCGAAATATTACTCAATCGAAATGTTATTGGCTTGAAGCTGACCTTCAGAGGTGAGTAATGCCGCCATCTCTGCAGTTTTTTTCAGGCCTGGCATACGATATTCTGTATGACCATAATCTTGAATAGATTTCCAGCGTCCGCCCCATGTTAAACCGACAGACTCAGCGGCTTGACCATAAAGTTGATAACCACGCATAGCCCAAGGGTCTCGTTCAGTAATGACCACTTTACCATTGCGTTTAAAGGCGACATCGGCTGCTAACCCAAATTGATGATAACTTTGGAAGCCTCGGGCACGAGTTGTATTCTTATTAGTAGCTAAATTATTTTGACGTTCAGGACTACGATAACCTTCAAGCAAAACCATTTCATAACCATGCTGTTCACGCATGATTTTAAACACCATTAATAAGCGCTGCTTATAACGAGGGTTCATTTTATGCCATTTACGATCTGCTGAAGGTACATCCTTAGAGTATGAATGCGTATGGATATCTTGAACTTCTGGGTTAAAGCTTGATGCCATTACAGATGGCTGCTCAATCATTGCTGCTTCTTCAGCGATCGCTTCTTGAACAAGATATTCTTCAACCTCAGGAGGCGCATCTAAAACCTGTCCATCAAGCATGGCGTAAATTTGTGGGTCGACTTTACGCAAATAATCAGCTTCCACTTTACTTGCAGTAATCGGGCGAGTAAAAGCAAATAATAAAATACTGGCAAACAGTAAGAAGCCTGCAAATAAAATCCACCATTGTTGTAAATGCCAGTGTGATTGAATTTGTTGTGGTGCTGCTGCATAGTTCAGTTCATAAGCAAAATTTTTGGCGTGTTGAATTCTTTTTTTACTTTGTGGAATGATTTGAAAGAAAAAATCCTGAACTTTAACTCTGAGTTCATAAGAAAAACAAAGCACTGTCACCAGTGCTAAGACAAAGAAACAGCTAACCAAAAAGATGATCATGGGGAAACTGTAGCGCTCACAGTCGCATTAGCAGTGTTTGTTGCAGCAACCACTTTCGGACGTTTGGTTTCAGAAATTTGCGTTCCACCCACCGGTTCTTCAAAGTGTTCTTCTTCTTTTGCTGCTTTCGTAGAAGGCTCTGTAGGTTTGGTCACCTTAGCTGTTGTTGGCGCAGCTTTTGGTTTTACTAATGTAGTTGGAATATGTTGTTTAACGGTTGTTGTAGCAGCTACAACAGGGCGCTGCGGTTGGGTAATTTCAAAAGGCGAACGGTTATTCGCTACAGCTTGAACAGGCTGAGTCACTTTAGCCGTATTGCCATGATTGAAAGCAGTAGCTAAATCATTCGAATATAAACCATTATCCTGATCTTTTTCGTCCGTAGCATGAACGCTTTGCAGTGCTTTTTCAGCTGAAGATTGCTCATTTTCACTTTGACGGGGTGCAGTGGTTGCCTCAGTTTCAGCTTTGTCTTCAGTTGGGGCAGAAGTAGTCATTTCTGTATTTGCAGGCTGATCGTCAGAACTTAGATAAAAATATCCCATGCCAACAACAATAATGACCGCAGCACCAACAAGAAAGCCAATCGCAGCATGAGCTAAAGGCGGTAAATTATTCTTTTGAGTCGACTGTAAAATTCTAACGTTATTCGATTTTTCGTTTGCCATGGTGTCTAAGTCTTATGGTAAATGAATGGTGATATAAGCCTGTTCCGATGGTGCAGTTATGACATTTTGATATTGTGATAACGCCTGATTATTTTGGCTGGATAACATATATTTCAGTCCACCAAATGCTAATACAGCAAACAATGCCCAAAAGATAATGATCCAAAAAAATGGTAATTCACGGTGAATAATATTTTTAATTTGATCCGGCAGTGCCGCGAAAGGCGAAAACGCCTTTTTACCTTTCATATAATCAATTTCATCACCGACACGTGCAACGAGTGAATTGAGCATTTCAATCGATTCAAGTCGGTATTTACCATGAAAACCAAGGAGCATGCAGTAATGATAAACTTCAAGTGCTGCTAAACGATCTTTATTCTTAGAACGAATTTGCTCTAAATTTTCAAAAAAGCGGTAACCCGCAAGCTGTGAACCAAAAAGACTTAATTGCAATGGATTCATCATCCAATTGTTTTGTAAATCAAAAAAGCGTGCATCTTGTTGGGTGACAATGGTTTCATCTAATAAAGCGCAATAGGCATATTTTGCGTCCGTGATATCTTCATTGCTGAATTGAAGCTTACGGGCTTGGCTTTCAAATCGGTTTAATAGATCCATAATTTTTGTCCTGAAACTTTCAGGGCTGGATGGAACATATTGATTTTTGAGTAAGAATACGATGTAAAAACCATCATGCAGTAGATCAACTAAATTGGTTGAACTGTTGATTTTCGGTTCAGCACTTGGTTTTGAAGAGCCTAATCCAATTTGACCGTCGTCAAAAAGTGAAGGGGCATTATTTGAAATATTCATGATTGCTCCTTAACCATTCATCACTGCAATAAGTTCAATCGAGATATCTTGGAAGCCAGCTGGTATGTAAACACAGATCGATTCAGAATCAAGCATACGCTGATACAAATCATTATTTGGCTCAACTTCAAAATAACTAACACCTGAACGTACCGGAATTGCTGTTGGCACTTGCATCATATGTTGCAATGGCACAGCCGGTAATGCCGCCATGACACGCTGTTCAACATCAATGGTATTACCGACTTTAAAGCGCAGCGGTACATAAGAAATAATGTCATGTGTAGGCATCACACTACTTGAAACAGCTAAATACAGGCGAGAATCGCGAGTAATTTTGTCACTTTCAAGGCTGCCCACCCAGTAGGATTGACGCGTTTCTTTCAAGTTAATACTGATATATCGATTTGAAATAATCGTATCGAGCAACTCACGTAAAATCACATCTAATTGAGCAAAACTTTCTTGCAAATTATGATGTTGATACTGTGGGAGTTGATCTACTTCATAAGCTGTAGAGAAGGTGAGTAAAGAACCTGTCAGACGTAATAATTCAAAATATAAACGTTCAGGATGAATCAGTGGATATTGCAATAAATGATTTAAGGTCGCATGTGCAGTATTCAGCGCATTAACCAACCAAAATGAAACGATATCACCAGAACGGAATTCAATTAACTTTTGTTCGTTTTCACGATTATTCGATTGAATGGTTTTAATTTTAGCTTTGATAATATTGAGCGTTCGTTTAAGCCCGGTAATCAGTGAATCACACGAACTAATATGTAATATTGGCGGGATAAATTGATAATCTAAAACAAAATTACCAGAACTTTGGCGCTTAATTCGGCCTATAGGCATGTAAAGAAAACCATCAAGATTGTGCTGTGGTTCTTGGCCTAATTCAAAGATTTTAAACTCTGCACGGCGGCGTAATAAAGTGATTTCAGCAGCCGTCGCATCTGTAAACAAATCATGAGTTTCAGTCAAATGTGAATGATAGCGACTCGATTGGGTATTTTCTTCAAAATTGACGTTTCGTTTATTCGGTTGAACAATCGGTAATGCTAAATAAATTTGCATTTCACCGCGTAAATTTAATGAATCAAGTAGTACAGGCTCAGGTAATAAATCTTGTGCAGGTGCTTGATAAATCTCACCATCTTGCCAAATCATTTCGACTTTATTCAAAGCTAATGTGTTGGTACTGAGTTGCGATTCATCAAAAATTAAACTTTGAATACCATAAGCGAACGGTATCGTTGCGCGAACCGTATGGTTTAAACGCTGTTCATGATAAGCATCTTGTAATTGAAAGTGTTGTGGGCGTAAAAATAATCCTTCACCCCATAAAATTTTTTCTGCTTTAAACATTGTTTTTACCAGTCGCTATTCGATTCATTGCTTTGTTGCTGAACACCTAACATTTCTTGTACAGCTTCAAGAGGGTTTTCATCCTTAATCACATGAGTTAACCATTCATGTAGAGGCATTTGTGACCATTTAATGGTTTTTTGCAGCATATAACTGACAGGGCTATGCGGCTCATTCACTTGAAAATAGTCAGCAATATCTTGCAAGACTTTCATGGCTTGTTCACGATTTTCAAGATGATTTTGCACTTGAGGTTTAAACTGCTGTGTATGCTGTTGTTGTATTATTTGCATATCATTCTGCACGGAAGTTACAGTGGAAAGTGTCTGGCTTTCAATTGGAGAATTTGATTGAACCTGTTCAGCGCTCGATGAATTGATAAAAGCATCTGCTTTATAGATTTTTTTTAAGCTCAAGTGAATCATTTCGATTTGAGAGTCAATGCCAGCAAAGCTTGGCGCATCTAAACCCATCAAATCATCAAGAGTCGTTTTTAAGTTTTCCCAATGGTTTAAAATATCTAAAAACTGTTGGTAATACTGGTATTGAATTGATTTTGACGTATTGAACAAGGCATGTTCAAACTGTTCCATACCATTAAAAGACTCTTCTTGATCATCATCTTCATGGTTGGATTTACGTCTTTGGTTTTGAACATGAAGTAGTCGATCATAGTCGGATAGGGAATAAGCTGCCGCGCCATGAACGATTGAAACTGATTTAATTAATGTTGGGATTTGATTAATTATCCCTTGTAATAAACCTAGACGTTGATCAAGGTCATCATCTTCAATTTCAGGATGAAGTTGTAGCCAAAAGTCTTGCAAACTTTTTTGTGTAAGTTCAATCCCTTTGGCAATCCCTTCAAAACCATGAATGTGAGTCCACGCTTCAAGCAACCAACCATATAAGCGAATATCTTTTGTATGTTCGCGAAGTAGATCTGACGATTTTTGGTGCACAAAGCCCCAATCTGCCTGTTTCGGTTCTGCGATCCAGTCGCCTTGATCCAATAGCGGGTCATCTTGTGTTTTAGCTTTTTTAATTGCATGAAAATCATTTGAAAATGAAAAATCACTACCGCAAGGTAAATCATCCGTAATCGGTTGCAATAAAGCGTCGAGCTCTAAACTCATATTCTACATCGTTCCTAACTTATGCTTCTAAGGTTTTAGTCTTTTTGCTGCTGCGTTTTTTTGCAGGTTTACTTTTAGGATCTAAAACATAAATAATTTCATCGTCTTTGACATCGATTTCAATGACTGATGGAATCTTTTGTTCACTCATCGCCATCAACAATTCAGTGGCTAAAGCAGGTAAGACCGTCGCATTTAAAATGTTGTCGACATTACGCGCACCACTATCGACCTCAGTACAGCGACTTAATAATAATTCGACTAAATCGTCGGTATAACGTGTTTGCGTACCATATTGTTTTTCAATACGCGCGGTGATTTTGCCTAATTTATGCTGAATAATGCGTACGAGCAGATCATCGTGCAATGGGAAATACGGCACAATACGCATACGACCTAAAAATGCCGGCTTAAATTGTTTATATAAAGCTGGTTTTAATACATCTAGAAGTTCTTCTGCTGACGGCCATTCTTCTACTGGCTGATTTAAACAAGCCTGCATAATGGCACTAGAGCCAGCATTTGAAGTCAGCAGGATAGTGGTATTTTTAAAGTCAATAACACGACCTTCACCATCTTCCAAAGTACCTTTATCGAATACTTGGTAGAATAGCTCTTGAACATCGCTGTGTGCTTTTTCAATCTCATCGAGTAAAACCACACTATATGGATTTCGGCGAACTGCTTCTGTCAGTACGCCACCTTGGCCATAACCGACATAACCTGGAGGAGCACCTTTTAAAGACGACACGGTATGTGCTTCTTGATATTCAGACATGTTAATGGTGATTAAATGAGACTCACCACCATATAACTCGTTTGCTAACGCAAGTGCAGTTTCGGTTTTACCCACACCACTTGGGCCAACCAGCATGAAAACGCCTTGAGGTTTATTTGGATCTTCCAATTTTGCCTTGGAGGTTTTAATGCCTTGTACCAGTTGATGCAGTGCATAATCTTGACCCATCACACGTTGTTCTAACTGTGCTTCAAGCTTCAAAATTTGCTGAATTTCATCATTCACCATTTTCCCAACAGGGATACCGGTCCAGTCTGAAATGATTTCATTAATAATTTGTGCATTCACACGCTCAAAAACAAGCGGCGTTTGACCTTGTAACGTTGCCAATTGGTTACGAATATTGCTTAAAGTTTCAATATTTTCTGGTTTTTGCTCGGACTCTTGTTCAAGCGTTTTAATCTGTTGAACGAATTCGAGTTCTTTTTTCCACTGTGTTTCAGTCGACTGAATTTCTTGTTCCAGCGTAGATATTTGTGTTTTTACATTTTCAATGCGTTCGTGGTGAATCGGGATATTCTTATGTTCATTTTCAAGAATTGCTAATTCAAGCTTCAAATTATGTAGTTGAGCTTGAAGTTGATCCAATTTTACTGGTTGTGCATTTTGCGTTAACGCAACACGCGCAGAAGCTGTATCTAAGACACTAATCGCTTTATCAGGCAATTGACGGCCAGTGATATAACGGTGCGAAGCATGGACTGCAGTAACGATAGCTTCATCGTCAATTTGTAAATTGAAATGTTTTGCCATCACGGGAATCATGGCACGCAGCATATCGATTGCGACTTCTTCAGTCGGTTCTTCAACCTGAATTACTTGGAAGCGTCGGCTTAATGCGGCATCTTTTTCAAAATACTGCTTATATTCAGCCCAAGTAGTTGCGGCAATGGTTCTTAACTCACCACGTGCAAGCGCCGGTTTTAACAGGTTTGCTGCATCATTTTGACCTGCTTGACCACCCGCACCAATCAACGTGTGTGCTTCATCAATAAATAAAATGATTGGATGTGCAGAGGCTTGAACTTCATGAATAACTTGTTTTAAGCGATTTTCGAATTCACCTTTAACACTGGCGCCCGCTTGTAGCAAGCCCATATCTAAAGTGTGGATGCTGACGTTTTTTAAAGCATCTGGAACTTGGTTGGTTGCAATTTTTAATGCCAGACCTTCAACAACGGCCGTTTTACCAACACCAGGCTCACCCGTTAAAATCGGATTGTTTTGACGACGACGCATCAAAATATCGAGCATTAAGCGGATTTCAAACTCACGACCAATCACAGGATCAATGCCACCATTTTTAGCTTTTTCAGTAAGATTAATGGTGTATTGGTCTAGAGCTGGTGTTTTAACTGGCGTAGTTGCATTCGTTTGTACTGCTGATTTTTCATCTGGTGATGCAGTTGCTAAATCTTCATTTTCAATGCTTTTTAGGCAAAGATCTAAAAATTTATGTTTAATCGTATCTATAGGTAATAAATCGAATAGAGAAGAAGCTCTTGCTGCGATTTGGTATAAATCTGGCGCGGTAAGCAGTGCAACAAGTAAATGACCACTACGAATTTGTGGATTTTGTTCAGCAGATGCTAATAACCAAGCTTGTTCAAGTAAGCGCACAATGGATTGGGCAAAAATCGGGGTGCGCGTATTTCCTTTTGGAAGTTGAGCGATACTTTCTTTGAGGTCATCTGCCAAACCGTCTGCAGAAACTTTGTATTTTTCTAAGAGTATTTGAAGGTCATTTTTATTGTTATAGGTTAATAATTCGAGTAAAAAATGTTCAATTTCGATTTCATAATTTTGCTGTGAAATACATGTATTGGCTGACTTTTCGAGTGAAATGCGGGCGTGAGGTGAAAGTTTAGTAATTAAAACTTTTAAATTATTCATAAATAACTCATCAAATTTAGAATCCACAGTACGAAATTTTACAAGTTTGACTGTGATCTCTTTTTTCTTGCTATAAAAATAAAAACTTTAAAATCAACACCTTATATATTTTTAGTGTCTTGCTTTAGGCGATATAATACAGACTAAATAAAAAAAGGAAAAAGATTTTTTTATAAAATGAAACAAAAAAAAACAAATCGTCTACAAACTTTGGAGTATTTGGCACATTTTTGTATTGACTCTATGTGCTTATTTTTTGTTAAATCTGCAGCATATTTTTAATTTTGATAAATGAAGAGAAAACCCACGGGAAAATAAGTGGTGATTTCTCCACATATCCACATAAATTAAGTTTTAGCACGTAGAAATACAGAGGCAATTTTGAATAAATTTAGTGTTTTATTACCTATAATTTTAGCAGCTAGTTTAACACAAACCGTTTTTGCAAAAGATAAAGCGGCATCTGTGAAAAAATCCTGTTTAAAGGATTATCCACTGGCAGTAGGTGATACAGATCCAGAGATTATTGGTTTTTATAATCAGTTATGTGACAAAAAAAATAAGAAAAATGAGAACTTAAAAAATGAAATTTTTGTAGATATTGCCAAAAAATATCAAGCTAATGGTTACAATTTAAAAGCATTGCAAGCGGTCAATCTGCTGCGAGAAAAGAACTATCAGTCGCCTGAACTTACTGATGTCACTTTTTTAGCAGGTATCGCTATTTCTTATAATGCGCTGAATCATATGCGCAGTAATGAAAATCGTACTCTAGATGAACAGACCTATTCTCCTGCCAAAGTGTTGTCGGATAATATTCGTTATATTCAGCCGACGATTGATAAATCTACGTCTGCTGCAGCAGATGTTCGTGAAAAAAGTACAGAATCTTCGAGCAATGTGAAATCTAAACAGACAACACCAGCTAAAAAACGAACCAATACAGCGTCTACCAAGTCTAAACAAACGACTACAGCAGCAAGCAAAAAGAAAACTACCACGACAGCAAAAACGCAGACTACAGCGAAAAAACCTGCTGCCAGTGGTTCACCTTTCGATACATTGAAGAATAAATAACAAGGAAAAGCACTCATGGCAAAACGTGAAAGTGTACAGAAAAAACTTCAACGAATTCGTCCTCCTCGTGTTCAATTGACTTACGATGTTGAAGTTGGCGACGGTAAAGAAATTAAAGAGTTACCATTCGTTGTTGGGGTGTTAGGTGATTTCTCTGCGGCATCTGAAGTAGAGAAAACTAAATTAAAAGACAAGAAATTCATTAATGTTGATTTAGATAATATTGATGAGGTAATGGAGTCTTTAGCGCCACGTGCTAATTTTCAAGTTGAGAATACCTTGACTGAAGACGGTGGAAAAATGTCGGTAGATCTTACATTTAAGAGCATGGCCGATTTCACTCCAGAGCAAGTTGTACAACAGGTTGATCCATTACAAAAGTTAGTTGCCGCGCGTGAGCGTCTGTCTGACTTGCGTAATAAAATTTCAAATAATGAACGCTTAGAAGATTTACTGGATGAAGTGTTACATAACACTGATCAAATTCGTAAGTTGAGTGTGGAGGCAGAAAATGAGTAATTTTAATACTGCAACTGCTGCAAACCTTGAAGCAACTGAAGAATATTCGCTTTTAGATTCAATTGTTGAACAAAGTCGTATTGCGCGTACAGATCAAGAACATGATCGTGCAAAAAGTCTGATCGGTGAACTTGCCAAAGAAGTCATGGCAGGTACCATCACCGTTTCGGACAATATGACTTTATCAATTGATAAGCGTATTGCTGAAATTGATGCGTTGATTTCATCTCAGTTAAGTAAAATCATGCACCATGCTGAATTTCAAAAAATTGAATCGACATGGCGCGGTTTGTATTATTTCTGCCAAGAAACACCTTCAAACTCTTTAACAAAAATTCGTATGTTAAATACGACGAAAAAAGAGCTGATTAAAGATTTCCAAGGTGCGACCGATTTTGACCAAAGCACATTGTTCAAAAAAATCTATGAAGAAGAATATGGATCATTCGGTGGTGCGCCTTATGCAACATTGATTGGTGACTTTGAGTTTGACCGTACACCATCTGATATGTATTTGCTTGAGCAAATTTCACATGTCGCGGCGGCTGCACACGCACCGTTCATTTCGGCTGCAAGCCCAAATATGTTGGGTCTAGAATCTTTTACTGATATTGATCGTCCACGCGATGTTTCTAAAATCTTTGAAACCGCTGAATATGTACAATGGCGTTCATTCCGTGAAAGTGATGATGCACGATATGTTGCATTGACAATGCCACGTGTATTGGGTCGTTTGCCATATGATCCAAAAGAAGGTATTGCCACTGAAGGCTTTAACTTCGTTGAAGAAGTTTCCGGCGAAAACCACAATGAATATTTATGGATGAACGCGGCTTATGCCTTTGGTACACGTCTAACCAATGCTTTTGATATGCATGGTTGGTGTGCTGCGATTCGTGGTGTAGAAGGTGGTGGTTTAGTTGAAGGCTTGCCTGTCCATACGTTCAAAACCAATGATGGCGAAGTGGTCTTTAAATGCCCAACTGAAATTGCCATTACTGACCGTCGTGAAAAAGAACTGAGTGATCTTGGTTTTATTCCGTTGGTACACTGCAAAAATACGGATTATGCAGCATTTTTTGGTGCGCAATCGACGCAAAAACCTAAAAAATATGATAGCGATACAGCAAATGCCAACTCTGCATTGTCTAGCCAGATCCAATACATCATGGCAGTTTCACGTATTGCACATTATTTAAAAGCAATGATGCGTGACAAAGTGGGTAGTTTTGCATCAGCGGGTAATGTTGAGACCTTCTTAAATGAATGGTTGTCGCAATATGTATTACTTGATGATGGTGCATCTCAAGAAGCTAAAGCTCAGTATCCATTGCGTGAAGCTTCTGTAAAAGTTGTAGAAAATCCAGCTTTGCCTGGTCACTACAAATCTGTGGTTTTCTTAAGACCACATTTCCAGTTGGATGAGTTGTCTGTTTCATTACGACTTGTGACCGAGTTACCTCAGTCCTCAAATTAATTTTGGGTCAACACTATAATAACTTTAAATAAATAGGTATTCAGAACAATGAAAGATATATACATTCAATTTCGTGGTAAGTACAAAGTAGACGGCGAATCTCGTGATGCAGAGCACAAGAGTTGGTTAGAAGTAAACTCTTGGACGCATAACATCCGTCAACCTAAATCTGCGACTTCTTCAAGTGTGGGTGGTCACACTGCAGAACGTGTAGAGCATTCTGACATGGTTTTTGTTAAAGATTTAGACGCGACAAGCCCTAAACTTTGGGAAGCATGTTCAGCAGGTTATACATTTGATGAAGTTCAAATTGATTTCTACCGTGCGAATGGCGACAAACGTATTAAATATCTTCAAATCAAACTGAAACATGTGTTGGTTTCTAGCGTGACTCCAACTGTAAATGATGAAGGTGTTCCACACGAATCATTTGGTTTGAAATATGCTGCAGTAGAGTGGACATATAACCAACAAGATATTAACGGTACTGCGAAAGGTGCTGTTACTAAGAAGTGGTCATTATCTAACAACACTGCTTCATACGCAGCGTAATAGATGGATTCAGATAGAGGCTAACTTGGGTAGCCTCTATTTTCATTTTTTTAAATATTTATAAGAAGATATGAATCTCGATCAGCTTTATCCTTATGGTTTTAGAACCACATTATTTGACCGCTTATTACCAGCTGATGCTCAACAGACTCAAGGTCTGTCTTTGCAAGAACTTCGTGAATCTGTTGCTTCCGATTTAGAGGATCTCCTCAATAGTCGTGTGGCAAAATTAGATGAACTGATTGATGACTTTCCATTAGCAAAAAAGTCTATTTTGCAATTTGGCATTATCGATTTTGTGGGCTTATCGACAGCAAATCCATCGGATCGCGACAAAATTTGCCAGTCAATTGAGCAATCGATTGCTGCACATGAACCGCGTTTAAAACAGATTCGAGTCGAAATGCTCATGGATGGCCATAATATGGGGGCACTATGTTTAAGTATTCAGGCATATTTAAATATTCATCCTTTATACGAACCAGTTATTTTTGATGCCTTATTAAAACCAACAACACAACAATATGTTATTTCTCCAAGAGCTTAATGAAGTGGGTTATCTGTGATTGAAGAGCTGTTACCGTATTACGAAAAACAACTACAGGAATTTGGACAACAGTCCCGTGAGTTTGCCAGTAAATACCCCAAAATCGCCCAGCGTTTGTCTTTAAACCAAGAACAAATAGATGACCCGCATATTGAGCGTTTAATTCAAGCCTTTTCTTTAATTTCTGCACGGATTGATAAAAAACTTGCAGATAGTTATGACGTTTTTACCCGATCAATTTTTGAGGTGATGTTTCCTCAATATTTAAAACCATTTCCTGCATGTTCTGTGGTGAGCTTCGAAGATATAAATAAAATTAAGCAATTAACAGATCGACACGTTATTCCAAAGGCGACCAGTCTAAAAGCCAAAAGTACGCGCGGTGTTCAATGTGAATATCAGACGGTACAAGAAGTCACATTATTACCGATTCAATTAAAACAGCTCAATTTCAAAACTCATCCATCGGCACATATGCATTTAAATCAAAATGCCACATTGAGCTTAGGATTTGAAATTTTTTCGAATAAGCACGCTTTACTCAAAAATGAAACTTTGCCGATCTTTTTAGACGCTATTTCTAATTTTCCTTTGCAGGTTTTGGATAGTATTTTTAAATCCACTACAAGTTTTTCGATTCGTGTAGGGCAGCACATTTTTGATATTGCCAATCCATTTGAAATTATGGGCTTTGAAGAAGTTCAAAGTGTTCTACCTATCGATCAGCATACGCATCATGCATATCGTTTACTGATGGAATATTTTTGTGTTCCTGAAAAATTCAATTTTTTAAATCTAAATTTAGATTTCATTAAGTTTTTAAGTTTAGAACATAGTGAATTTGATGTTCAAATGCACTTTAAACTCAATTTAAATGATCAAGCAGCGATTCGAAATTATTCTGAATTAAATGCTGCAAATTTTAAATTGTTTGCTACACCAATTGTTAATCTTTTCAATAAACAAGCAGAGCCGCAAAAGATTAATCATAAGCGAATGGAATATCCATTGGTGACAGATGCACACCATCCTGAATATTTTCAAGCCTATAGCATTTTAAAAATGAATATGGTGCGTGAAAAAAGTAACCAAGATGAAGTGTATTATCCGGTACTGCCTTTTTTTGCAATGAGTCATTATCATCAGGATAAAGTCCAGTTTTTTTATAGTTTAAATCCGCAGCAGATGAAGAATAAACATCAGGAATTAAACTATTCAATCATATCTCGTGCTTTAGACCCGCATAGTACTCAGTCCGATTTTATTAGTACTGAACTTTTGTGTAGTAATCGTGAGTTACCTTACGAAAGTTATAATAAAGATCAGAATGCATTAACACTGAATGATAGTAATTTGGCACGTCGTGCCCTGATGCTCAAACGACCGTCGTTACCGTATTATTTTGAGCAAAATAAACAAGAACAGTGGCGGGTTATTTCACATTTATCTTTGAATAATATGTCTTTAATGAAAGGCGATGCGGTCTCTCATATTAAAGAACTTTTGGAATTGTATAATTTACCTAAATCGAAAGAAAACCAAATTATTATCGATTCCATAAAAAATATTCAGTTTTCTACCACGCAGAAACTTGTAGATAGTAAACCGTTTCCATTATTTGTCAGAGGCTTAAAAGTACAGCTCGATATCGATGCGGATATATTTAGAGGGCATAGCCTGTATATATTTAGTCAATTGCTGGCCCATATCTTTAATTTAAAAGTCAATATGAACAGCTTTGTCGATGTCTCGGTTTTTGATGCAAATAGTCAACAGGAGTTATACCAATGCGTGCAGAACGTTGGTGGCAAGAAAGCTCTGTAATTGACGGACTTTTCCAAGAACCGAAAGCCTACGAGTTTGTTCAAGCTACTCGTTTGTTAAGACATGCACCTTATGGAGCAGCTCAAGTCCATTGGGCCAATGACTTTGAGTTTAATAGTTCACTTAATTTGAACTTCCCGAACACTGAAATTGAAAGTTTAGAGTTCAACGATGAGAAAGTTGAACTGACAAATTTAATGGTGGGTTTAACGGGTATTCAAGGTGCATTACCTTATAGCTATACCAATAAGATTAAGCTCAGCGGGCGACATCAGCGACACGAAACACAAAAGTTTTTAGGGCTGTTTAATCATAAATTAACAGCACATTATGTTGATGCCAGTTTAAATTATCATTTACCTATTCGTTATGAAATCGAGCAGGATAATCACTATCTTGATATTTTACATGCATTAAATGGTTATATCAGTAGCCAGCATGATCAGCCAGATTTAGATGATTATTTTGCTGAATTCTCAGGTTTAATGCAGGGGCAAAACAATACAGCTTATGCATTAAAAACCATGCTGAATTGTATCTTTAAGCAGAAATTTGATATTCGAGAATTTATCCCTGAAACTTTTGTATTTGAAGAAGATCAGAGAACATGTTTAGGTGGATCTCAGCCGAGCTTATTGGGGCTGAATACTTTTTGTGGTGAGAAGATTCAACAGATTGACGAAAAAATTGAAATCGTGATTGGACCTTTAAATCATGAAGATTATTTAACATTTTTACCGAATCAGGCACGCAGCCTAAAATTAAAACAAATGATTCAAACTTGGTGTAGTCCAACATTAATGGTGGATGTGCGCTTAATTTTACAAAAAGAAGAAATAAAACCGGTGTGTTTAAATTCTTTGAGCGGAATTGGTTTAGCTCAGGGAGCATTTTTACAGCCGAATAAACAGGTCGATAATACAGAAACCTGTTATGCCTTAATGGGGAATGCAAAATAATGCTGAAATTAATAATTGGAACCTTTAGTACGCTTTTTGTTTTGTGTACTGCTTTCGTGATTTTTTACTGGCGAGATACAGGCTATGATCCGACGGCTTTCGATTTAGTCACATACTTTTTACTTCTTCCTTTAGCTTTATGTGCAATTATTTTGTCGCCTTATTTGCTTTACAAGGGCATTCAACATCAAAAAGAAAAAAAACTTGAAGCTGAAAAACGTGCAGAAGAACAAGCTGAGCAACAACAACTTGAGGCCATTGAACAAGCAAAACCGAAGCCTATTGATGTACAGCAATTTCGTTTAAATGTTTATTCTTCAGCGGCTTGGCATAGTTTTGGTGAAAACGAACAAATTATCCAAGATATTCAACAATTCAAAAGTCCTGAACTCGATGATAAGTTATTTAATGCATACGGTTTGCCTGTTCTTTCATTTCGAATCAAAGATTTAGATGAACTCACTAATGAAGAAGCAGATGATGAATATAGTGCCATCACCATGCGTGAAAAACGAATCCAGTCACTTATTCAGCAACAACTAGAGCAACACGTTGAAAGTCTATTTTTAATTGCAGAGCATCTGAAGCAATCAGCACTCTTTTATGATAGTGAATTGGCATATCAGTACCGTATGCATCCGGGTTGGGTGGATCCAGATTATACGCAAGATGAACATCCAGAACATTTGGCGAACAATGCACAGCAAGTTTCACGTCTAAATCGTATAAATGTTCATATTTTGCTTGCTGATAATTTGATTCATCAATGGAATGATGATTATGCTCAAATTATTCAGCAATATCTATCTGACGGATTTTCGATCATTCCCGAACAAATTCATATCGAGCCACATTTTATCGGCACTCAAGTCGCTTATTCAGAATGGTTAAGCATTTTAGAGATGATTTCAAAACAAAAGTTTGAAGTCAGTTTGATTCTGAATGCTGACTCTGAAATCGACCAAGAATGGATTGATGAAAAGATGTGGTTACAAGAAAAATACATTGCTGCAGAGTTTGCATCGAGTTGGTGTTTGGCTGCTTCAGACGTTCAAGTTCGAGGTTTAACTCCAAATAAAGTGCTACAAGTGGTGGCACATGAGCCTGAGTTGAAACGTAATTTAGAGCTTAAAGCACTGAATAATTTAGATCAGTATGATCAAGAACAACCCTTTTTATTGATGTTAGATGATGCAACAGATATGAAAGTGGTGAAAAAATTACAGCATAAATTTAATGAAACCGCGATTGAAACCTATCATTTTTTATATACAAAACAGAATCTTGGAAATACCCAGCAATTGGCAAAAATTTTTGGATTCATGTTGGGTATGCACTTGCCAGAAGAGTTAACTGCCATGATTTATAGCACAGACCAAGAATCGACATTTGCTTTTATTCAAGCATTTTCAGTAGAAGATGAACTTGAACAAGAAACTGTTTAATTAGAATTAAGACGAAATTGAGAACATTGTGAACACACTATTTTATACGATCCTCGGTTATGTTTGGCAGTACGTCACCAATCCTAAAGCGATGGTGGCTTTGTCATTTTTTGTGGCCATTGTGGCTATGCATAATTCGATTCCACAAAAGACTTTTTACATTGTGGTTGCTGTTTATATTCTCGGATTAATTCTGTGGGGTATTTATGAATTAGTGCAGCATTATCATCATAAACAGCAAGGCGAAGAGCTGGCTGAGGCTATTGCCAAAGATAATGAAGCTGAATACGGCAAACAAAAGAATAAAGAAGAACTTGCGCTGATCAATCAGCAAATGAAAGAATCGATTCAACTTATCCGTAAATCAAAACTTGGCGACAAAAAGGGAAATGCAGCGCTATATGAATTACCTTGGTACATGGTGATTGGTAACCCAGCAGCGGGTAAAAGTTCAGCGATTTATAATTCTGGCCTTAGATTTCCATTTGAAGAAACCCATCAGAAAATGGTGTCGGCAGGTCTAAGTGGTACTCGTAACTGTGATTGGTTTTTCTCTACAGATGGTGTGTTACTCGATACCGCAGGTCGATATTCAGTTTATGCCGAAGACCATTCAGAATGGTTAGGTTTCTTAAATATTCTCAAGAAAAACCGTTCTAAAGCACCAATTAACGGTTTAATCGTGATTGTTTCTGTGGCGGAGCTTGTTAGTCAAAGTCCTGAAAAATCAATCAAATTAGCCAAAAACTTACGCGCACGTATACAGGATTTGACGGAACGTTTAGAAATTTTTGCGCCAGTGTATATCGTTTTTTCAAAAATGGATTTGATTGCTGGCTTTACAGAATTTTTTGATTGTTATGATAAAGATGAATTTGATCAAGTTTGGGGTGCAACACTGCCTTATGATCCAGACTCATCTGAGCATGCCGTTGAGATGTTCGAAAAGCATTATTCAATTTTATACGATGGTTTGAAGAGCGTCAGTACTACGCACTTGAGTCGTCGTCATTCGCAAAATATTTCTCCAAGTGTAATGACATTTCCACTTGAGTTTAAAAGTTTAAAGCCAGTGTTAAAAACTTTTATTGGTACGTTGTTTCAAGACAACCCTTATCAGTTTAAACCGGTATTCCGTGGGTTCTATTTCACCAGTGCGTTACAAGAAGGTGTGATTGAAAGTCCAATGACCGAGCAAATCGCTGAAGACTTTCATTTGGTGAAAAGTACGGATAGTGAGTTTGGCATTCCTACGAATTCTGTTTCGCAAGACCATGGTTATTTCTTAAAAGGACTCTTTTCAACCGTCATTTTAAAAGATAAAAATCTAGTTAAACAACATATCAATCCTGCACGTAAACGTCAGCGCTTTATGGCATTTATTGCTGCATTGTTATTGGTTGCTGTGGTGCTTGGGTTATGGGTTTGGTCGTATCGTAATAACCAACAACTCGTGGCGGAAGTTCAAGCTGACTTAGACAAAGTTGTGCAAATGGAAAGCCGTAGCGGAAGTGAGCTTTCGACTCAATTGGATGCATTGCTGATATTACAAGGACATTTACAGCAGCTCGATCATTTTGATGAAGATCGTCCATTGAAATATAGTTTTGGTTTATACCAAGGCAATAAAATCCGTGAAAAACTCAAAGTTGAGTATTTACGTGGCATTCAACAAATTGTATTAGCACCATCTCAGCAAAATATGGCGCAGTACTTACAACGCGTTAAAGCCAATGAAGCGACGTTGAAAGAAAATCACGTCAATGTGCAAATCACTCAAGCTGTGAAATCAAATCAGCCCTATTTAGAACCATCGGATACTAATCCTCAGGATGCCTACAATGCACTGAAGGCGTATTTGATGATGAGCAATCATAAATATATGGAATCGAGCCATTTGAGTGACCAAGTTACTCGTTTCTGGCGTTCATGGTTAGATTCAAATCGTGGTCAAATGCCACGTGGGGAAATGATTCAAAAAGCCGAACAAGTTTTATCTTATGCGATGACTTTAGCTGCTGATCCTGCGTTCCCGCAAATGGAATCTGATCCTTTATTGGTTGATCAAACACGTCAATTATTGACGGCTGTTACTATGGGTATTCCTGCACGTGACCGCGTTTATAATGAAATTAAAATGCGTGGTTCGGTACGTTTCCCTGCGGTGACAGTGAAGCAAATATTAGGTGAAACAGGCCAAAACAGCATGTTAGGTAGTTATGCCTTGCCGGGTATTTTTACTTACCAAGCTTGGAATGATTATGTAAAAGATGCGATTAACCAAGCTGCGAATAATCCGACAGATACCCAAGACTGGGTACTCAATACCAATCGATCGGATGACCTGACGTTTAGTGGTAGTCCAGATCAAATCAGTAAACAGTTAACCGAACTATATAAGCAGGAATATATCGCTGAATGGCGTAAATTCTTAAATGCTGTGCATTATGGCAAAGGCGCAGATGTCGCTCAGCAGTCACGTTTCATTGATATTTTAGGTGAACCTGAAAATTCGCCAATTCGTAAAGTGGTTGACCGTATTGCGAAAGAAACCAGCTGGGATAATCCAATTGTTCAAGCAGAACTGGCAGCACCTCAGAAAGGCTTTATTGCGTGGTTTAAACGTAAAGTTCTCAGCCGTGATGATGCGCAGCAGGCACAGCAAGTTGCTTCTAAAGCCGGTCAAGGTGTTATTGCAAAAGAATTTGATGTGTTCTATCAATTGGTTCGTAAGCGTGATGATCAGCAAAACAAATCTATTTTAGATGAATACATGCTGTCTTTGAGTCAAGTACGTAGTAAGTTTAATGACTTGAAGAGTGGCGGTGATATGGGGCCTGCAAGCATGACATTGGTGAAACAAACCATCAATGATCAAAGCTCTGTCTTTAATAGCACGCAAAAATTTGTGGATGAAAAAATGTCTGTGGGTCTGAATGAATTAGACCAGCAGTTGATTCAAAAGCTCTTTATGCAGCCGGTGACCCAGTCATTTGAAGTATTACTGATCCCAGCTCAAAACGAAATTAATAAGTTATGGGCAATGCAAGCGTATCAACCATTTACAACCAATCTTGCACCTAAATATCCATTTAATAGCAATGCTACTTTACAAGCGACCAGTAATGAAATTAGCCAAATTTTTGGTGAAAACGGAAGTATCGCTCGTTTTGTAAAAGAATATTTGGATCCATTGGTGATTCGTCGAGGCTATACCTTAACCACGAAAACATGGAAAGATTTGGGCATTGGTTTAAATCCACAATTTGTAGCGAACTTCCAACGCTATGTTGCGCCAAGTAATGGCGTTGCTACAGGGGAATTGAGTCAAGCAGCACCTGCGGCAACCAATCAATCGAACTTCCAGTTCTTCCCATTAGAAAATACACAGTTGCTTTCATATACCATTGATATTGATGGTCAGCGTATGGTGTATGAAAACGGTGTTCAGCAATGGGTGAACTTCGTTTGGCCAAATAAAGAGGCAATTCCGGGTGCACGTATTACTGCAATTGACTTGGAAGGTCAAACGCATACGATTTTTGATGAGCCGGGTGAATATGGTATTAACCGATTGGTTGAAGGCGCTCAGCGTACACAAAATGGTAATTCATTTGAAATGGTGTGGCGTAGCAAACAAAATCCAAAAGTGTTTGTAAAAGTGAACTTCCGTTTAATTAGTGGTAACGCATCTGGCCCAACTACAGGTTCAGGCTATTCAGGTATGACTCTTGTTGATCAAGTGGTGACGAATAAAGGTGTTCGTGTCGTCGCAGCGCAAACGATGCCTGCAGGACAAGCGCCTGTAGCGCCAGCGACTTCACCGATGAGTGTTGTACAAGGAACAGCAACACCATGATGATGAATTTAAAAATGAGAGCGGTGGCATTCGTGCAAAAAAACAAGGAGTGTGACGATGTATGAAGTGAGAACGACACCGCTGTATTATGGGAAATGTCCAGCTCGTGGTGACTTCTTAAAGAGCCGTGAACAATATTCACTGATTCAGTTAATCGATCAGTGGATCACGGAGGCGCTTGAGTTCGCTATGCGTTCAGATAATTTTAATGCAGCGTATAACTCACTGCCTTCATTAGATTTCTTTATTGCCAGTCCAAAAGATAAGCGTTTTTTGGTTGCCAATTTGATTAGCAGTGAAGACAGTTCAAAGCGTCAATTTCCAATGGTGCTCGCTCATCTGCTAGAAATCGATGATCCTTTCGATAATATTTTGTATGCACCATATCGTTATAAACAAACCTTAATTGACTTATATCAGCGTAACCGAGTGATGCGTTCTATTCGCGATCCCGATATTTTGCTCGATAAATTAGGTAAATTGAATAACGAAATCCAAGTGTTCGGAACAGAAGAAACCTCTTCTTTTTATGAGCACCATACGTTGCATTCATTTGCACGTTTATTGAATTTTACGCCTTATCAGTTGGCGCAAAGCATGATTGGTCTCGGTTTGCTGCTACAACCGATTATTCATCAGGGCACGTCTCGGTTGAATAAAGTGTTGATTTTACCAATTAATAATATTAGTTACTGCTATGAAATCGCGGCTTTTTGGGTCAATTTAATTAGTCGTTTTGTCGAAAACCAAGATGCTGAGTTACTCATTGGCATCCTACACAGTGATTCACCTGTTTTACTGTTTGGTTTTCAAGGTGCTGATATTACTGCACTCAGTGATGTTTTCACCCAAAATATGCAAAGTGATCATTGGGTTTCCCTGATCGATGCCAGTTGGATTGATCCTTATCTTGAACAAAATGCAGGCTTAGCCGTTTTGGAACAGTCTTTGAGTGAGCGTCAGATCAGCCTTATTCATGGCATTAAACTTTTTAAACAGACTTTTATAGAAGAATAATGATGCAAAGAATCTTACCAATGTTGCCCAAATTTATTGCGAGTGTATGCATTTTAGGTTGTTCGACTTTGCTTTGGGCAGAGCCTATTGTGATTGAAGGTGCTGTACCGAATGAAGCAACCAAGCAAGAAATATTAAATAAAGCCTATTTGACTTATGGTCAGGCAAATGTGGTTGATAAAATTCAGGTTCGAGCGGTTACTGCACCCAATGGTTGGGGCAATAGCGTAAGCCAGATGATTAATGATGACTTAAAGAAAGTAAAACAGGGGAAACTCTCTGTACGCGGAACGCAAGTCGATTTAAGTGGAAAGATGTCAAATCAAGATGATATCCAACCCACGACCAACAAGTTTCAGTCTTTGGTCACAGCACCTTTTCGTTTCAATGCACAGCTTTCTGTCAATCAGGCTGAACAGGCCATTATTGATGCGGCTTTACGTAATCGTATTATTGAATTTGAATCTGGAAGCGCGATTTTAGCACCATCTGGGGTACAGATCTTAGATGAAATGGTTATCGCACTGAATCGCGTCGGTGGGAAAAAAGTACGAATTATTGGTCACACAGACAGCTCAGGGAATCCTGAGAAAAACTTAAGTTTAAGCCAAGATCGTGCTAATGCAGTTAAAAACTACCTGATTTCAAAGAATATTGCGGCGGCGAACTTAAGTACTGAAGGGATGGGCTCAAATAAGCCTGTAGCAGACAATGCTACGCCTGAAGGTCGTAAGAAAAACCGTCGTATTGAGTTTGAAGTGCTGTAACTATTTCAACTTAACTACAACGGCTAATGCGTCGAACCCAGTGTATCTAGACTGGGTTTTTTTATGCCTATTGATTCAGTAAATTATTTGATAAATGAAAACGACATTTTTTATAGCAGCAGTGTTATAACTAAATAAGACTATATTTTGAATAGGGTTAAAGCTTTAATTTTTGCATTTTATACCACTAAAGCATTCATATTTTGAGCAATAAAACAGTGGATTCTAAAATCAATTAAGGTTAAAACATAAGAATCAGTTTTGGATATGCGTTTCATATCTACTGCTTTAACCTTGTCGATAAAGAACAATCACTTTGACATGGTGCAAAGTTTTAAAAAATCTGCAGGACAGTGTGGAAAAACAACAACTCAATATGGATGAATGTGGGAGCAAAGAATGCTTGGTAATATGATGTTTAAACCGCTTTTGATTAGTAGCATGATTGAACATGCAGGTCGCTATCATGCGGATAGTTTAGTCATTTCAAAAAATACAGACACGACGATTACGAAAACCACTTGGGGTGATGTCCATAAAAATTCAAAACGATTTGCTAATGTTCTTGCATCTCTCGGTTTAAATTTAGGGGATCGTGTTGCGACCATCGCTTGGAATAACCACCGTCATTTAGAGTCTTGGTACGCTATTTCAGGTAGCGGCTATGTTTGTCACACCATTAATCCGCGTTTATTTCCAGAACAATTAATTTTTATCATCAATGATGCCGCAGACCGCGTCATGTTATTTGATAAAACCTTTTTGCCTTTAATCAAAGCAGTAAAACCTTTATTAAAATCTGTTGAACATTTTATTTGTTTAGATGGACCAGATGCAGCGATTGTTGAAGCGGTGCCCGATGTGAAGTTTTATGATGAACTCATCGCGGCGCAATCTGCAGACTATACATGGCCAGAATTAGATGAATTATCGGCTAGTTCGTTATGTTATACCTCGGGTACCACAGGCAATCCGAAAGGCGTGTTGTATAGTCATCGTTCAACAGTCTTACACAGTTATGCGATTTGTATGCCGGATTCATTAAATATCTCAGCGCGAGATATTATGATGCCTGTTGTGCCGATGTTCCATGTCAATGCATGGGGTACGCCATATGCTGCGGCTATGGTAGGTTGCACTTTAGTGCTACCAGGCCCAGGTTTAGATGGTGCGAGCCTGACGCAAATGATTGATGATTATAAAGTATCTGTTGCATTGGGTGTTCCAACGATTTGGCAGGGATTAATCAATGCTGCGCAGCAAGCGGGTAGTCAGCTCCAAAGTTTAGTGCGTAATGTGGTTGGTGGATCTGCGTGCCCGCCTGCGATGTTAAAAGTGTTTAAAGAACAATTTAACTGCGAAACGATTCATGCTTGGGGAATGACCGAAACCAGTCCATTAGGTTCTTCAAACCAGTTTAAAGCCAAACATTTATTATTATCTGAAGAAGAACAATTACAAGTAAGATTGTCTCAAGGTCGTCCGCCATTTGGGGTCGATTTACGTATTACCGATGAAGAAAACGGTACACACGAAGTTGCACGTGATGGCGAAACGACTGGTAATTTACAGATCCAAGGGCATTGGATTATTGGCAATTACTTTGGCAAAACAGAGTCTGCATTAACCTCAGATGGTTGGTTTGATACCGGGGATATTGCAACCCTGAACGAAGATGGTTTCTTAAAAATTAGTGACCGTTCAAAAGATTTGATCAAATCGGGCGGTGAATGGATTTCTTCCGTTGAGTTAGAAAACTTGGCTATGGGACATCCTAAAATTGCTATGGCGGCAGTGATTGCAGCGACCCATCCGAAATGGGATGAGCGTCCTGTATTAATTGCAATTAAAAAGCCAGATGTCGATTTATCTGATACAGAAATTTTGGATTATTATGCAGATAAAGTTGCTAAATGGCAGGTGCCAGATAAAGTGATTTTTGTGGATGCTATTCCTTTGAGTGGAACAGGTAAAATGCTGAAAAAAGATCTACGTGAGCAATTTGGTGCTGTATTACTAGAAAGCTAACTTGATGTAAGTCACTAACTAAATGTTGGTAAAGTGCAAAACGCAAAGGTAACATGCCTTTGCGTTTTTTATAAAAAATTATCTTTCGATACATACCTAGTTCTTAATATCAGGTTTTTAAATAAATTTTTTTCAACGAATCTATAACCAAGTTCAATGAATAATCTAGCCGTGTTGGGTCGCATTCAATTCAATAAAAGCGTAAATTGATGAGGCATCCACCGTTAAATCACCTTTCTTATGTTTCCAGTTTGGATCTTATTCACTTTAATGGCTGCTTTTATGCAGTCATGGCGCAATGCATTTCAAAAACAACTCAGTACCACTGTTGATGTGTATGGTGTCACCCTTGCTCGGTTTATTTTTGGGCTCCCATTTGCCTGCATTTATTTATTTGTGCTGTACCAACAACAGCCTGTGAGTCAGGTAACCACATTTACACCTATGTTTTGGGTCTATGTGGTGATTGCAGGACTAAGTCAAATTTTAGCGACGATTTTAATGGTCTTACTTTTCAAACAAAAGAATTATGCCATCGGCGTCGGTTTAGCGAAAAGTGAAGCCATATTTGCGGCCATTGTTGGGGTGATTTTCTTAAGTGAACATTTAAGTTTATTTGGTTGGATTGGTGTTTTGGTTGGTGGTGTTGCCGTTTTTCTTTTAAGCAAAGGTTCTCAACGACAAAAATTATCTCTGCCAACGTTATGCATTGGTGTAGGGAGTGGATTAAGTTTTGCAATTACCTCTTTATTGGTTCGTGAAGCCAGTTTAGAGCTAAGTGATTTACCGACTTTGCATCGTGCGGCGTGGGTGTTGTTGAGTGTAATTGGCTTTCAATGTGTGATTATGCTGCTGTACCTCAGTCTATTTAGCCGCAAAACGCTCATTGCCATGTGGGAGAGAGTCGGTCTGACCTTTCGCGTTAGTGTCTGTAGCTTTCTAGCGTCCTTGGGCTGGTTTACTGCTATGAGCATGCAAACGGTTGCGATTGTCAAAACCCTAGGTCAAATCGAAATCTTATTTAGCCTCTTAATCTCTGCATATTTCTTTAAGGAAAAACTCGCAAGAACCGATCATTGGGGATTAGCCCTTGTGGTGATTGCGGCCATTATGGTGATTTGGGCTTAATCTGTGCTTTAAACAGTCATGAAGGCAAATAAAGGCCGAATTTAAGTCAGTTTTTCGAATATATTTTTAATTAAAATATGGGAAAAATTAATGTTTACTAAGATATTTATCATGGAATTGTTTATGATTTAAAGGATGACTAAACTTTGGACATGATTGAAAATGCTCAAGTTGTTCAATTTATATGTTTTTTTCAAATTTTAGCGTTAAATTTTTATATTATTTTTTATTTATATTGCCAAAATAAACAATGTATTGATGGGAGGGCTTAAATTTGGAAATACTCATACAAACATTATCCTTCCCAGCGTTGTTAACTATATTAGCTTCGGCTTTAGGCTGTGGATTGCTCATCGGTTTGGAGCGTCAACGTAACAACAATTTGGACAGTGAACAGAGCTTTGCCGGTTTACGCTCATTTACCATTTGTGCGTTGTTTGGAGCACTGTGTTTTTTAATCCATTTAGCTGTTGGTGTACTCGGTGCAATTGTCGTCAGCATGTTTAGCTATTATGGATTAAGCCAACAAAAACAAGATATTGGAACAACTACTGAACTTGCTTTTGTTATGACTTATTTAATCGGCGCCGCTTGTGTTTTTAATATTCCACTGGCTGCGTGTTTGGCTGTGGTGTTGACCCTCATATTAGTTGGAAAAAAAGGCTTACATCATTTTGCAGCGCATTGGATCAAAGACTATGAGTTAAGAGATGGGGTCTTTTTACTGGCATTGATCCTAATTGCCTTACCTTTAACGCCGAATCAAGCCTATTGGGGTTCAGTATTAAATCCCTATGTGATTTTAAAATTACTGATATTGATCTTGGTGGTGCAGTCATTAGCGCACATCGCCAAGCGGCTTCTATCTTCTGATAAAGCGATTATCTTATCGGCCTTGGCATCAGGTTTTGTGTCGAGCACAGCAACAATCGCAAGCTTAGGCATGGAAGTACGAGCAGGAAAAGCCAGTGCCAAAAGTAATGCAGGGGCAGGACTTTTTTCATGTGTTGCTACATTGGTTCAACTCTTGATCATCGTCCTTGGGGTGAGTTTTGCATGGTTTAAAATATTAGTTATACCAAGTATCGTCGGCATCTTGATATTAGTCCTTGCTGCGCTATATCTGATTTATGGCTCATCTCAAGTTCAGCATAATAAAGAGACAGAACCCGAAAAACTTTGTGTAGAAGCGAATGAACCAGCGCCGTTAGAAAATACCGATAGTCGAATGTTTAGCTTAAAACAGGCGGCAATCATTGCCATCACGCTCACTTTGATCCAAGCACTTGTGTATGGATTAAATCTCGCTTTAGGTGATAAAGGCTTAATTTTAGGGACATTATTAGCATCACTCTTTGAAGTCCATGCAGCTATGGCAACCGTTGTGATGCAAGGTAATATCGATAATTTGACACTGGTTTATGCTGTGGTGATTGGATTATCAGCCCATGCAATTTCAAAATGTGTGAATGCATTTCTCACAGGTGGATGGAAATATTTTCTATATTTTGCACCAACACAGTTACTTCACATGCTGTGCCTAATCGCGGTTTTGTTATTCAGTTTAAGATAATCAGAGGCAATTAACTGCGCCATATTATTCATGACGCAATTGCATTAATTTTGCTTTTATTTGTGGCCAACTGGTTGAAATCCAACATACCAGCGAACCTAATGTCACCAAAATGGCACCATGCCAAAAACTTAAACTCAGTGGTGTCTGTAATATAAACATTGAAATAACCGAAGAAAAAATCGGACTAAAATACGATAAAGTCACCAATATCGTAATATTGCCTTTTATAATACCTACATTCCACGCTGCATAGCCCAATGCAGTCACGATGGACACGATTAACATATACATACCGGTATGTAAGTCTACGGTAGGCATTCGCGGAATACCGTGAAATATCAACATTTTTAGCCATAGTACAATGGTAATTAGGACGAAAAAGAATGAAATAGGGTTATGTCCATGACTGTATTTACGTGTAATCACACAGTAGAGTGACCATAAACTAGCGCCCATAAAAGCAAGAAAATAGCTTAATGGATTGGACTGAATGTTGGTAAAGACTGTAGACCAGTTAAAACTTCCGTTAACAGTTTGGATTAAAATAATGCCGCCCAAACTCATGGCTAAACCAATGATTACGAAAAAGTTAAATTTTAATTCTTTAAATAATATTAACGCGGCAATTGTCAGACTCGGCCATAAATAATTGACCAAACTGATTTCAATCGCTTGTTGAGCTGTTTGAGCCAAAGCAATGGCATACGAAAAACACAACTCATAAATCACAAATAAAAGGGTGGCGTATATCAAAAATTGGCGCGGAACCAGTTTAAGATTTGGAATTTTAAATAAGAGCAATAGAATAATTGCGCTCAAGGTATACATAAAGAGCACTGCAAGATCAGGGCCAATACTGAAACTAATTTTCTTAAGTAAACCAACAATAGAAGACCATTGTAAGATTGCACTGAATCCAATCAGCGTTGCAAGATTTTTGGACATGATTGCTCGAAGATTTCGCAAATAGCGAATGAATTTTTAATTTTTATTATAGTCTTTATTCAGTCGTTTAGTATAAGCGTGAAATTATCAAACTCTATTTAATTAAAAAGATTTAGAGCTCGTCGTACGTCAAGAGCAGCATGGCGATGAACTAGGTTTAGGTTCTGGTTTATTAACACAAGATTTAAAACTTGGTCAATATATTCATACCTGTATTCGTGCGAATCCAAATTTACACTTAGCAAAGAGGGGGGGAAAGTCTGAGATTTTGATTGATAATGGCTCAGGAATGGCGAGTTTGCTTTCACATCTAAGGCAACGCGTCGCAACGGTGCACTATCAAAACAGGTTTATTTATGGTGAACGTCAACATGCTTTTGATGCAATTTTTGCTGATGAACTACATGAATTACAAAGCCAAGGTAAAATTGCAGAAATCGATCGGGTATTTTCTCGTGATGGATTTGCTGAAAAGTATGTGCAAGATGTCCTAGTTGTAAAAAAAGCTGAATTGATTGATTGGCTAGAGCAAGGGGCTTGTATATCTGCGGCAGTTTGAATATGGCCAAAGCGGTAGATGCCACTTTGCAAGAGATACTGGGCATTGAACAACTGCATACACTGCGTAAAGCAGGTCGTTACCGCCGTGATGTGTATTAAAAATAATGGCTATTCAATAAATAAAGTAAAAAATCCTCCAAACGTGGGGGATTTTTATGTTTTCTGAATTCATTCAGCATTTATGCCTCACATATATTTTAAAATTGTGCTGAAAAATATTTGAATGACAATTGCATATTGTATATACAACATCTACTTTAAATTTAGCTGAAGTAACTTTTAAACGTATTGAAAAATAACAGCTAAAAGCGATAATTCATTAAATGACTCTTTTAAGAAAGTTTATTTTCTTTGACGGAGGAAGTTTAAGGATTACTTTTATAAAGAGAACAACATGCTAAAAATGATCATACGCCCAGCCTGTGTAGAGGATGTTGATGGAATCGCGGCAGTCATTGAACCATTTGTCGATGATGTTATTTGCAGTGAAGAAGGTCGTGAACGCTTTAAGCCCCACATGCTCAAACATATTTTTGAGCGTGATTTAATCCATTATTTTGTTGCTGAAATAAATCAAGAAATCGTTGGCAATGTAGCTTATGTGCATCCTGCACATCTCATGCATTTTTTCTTGAAACCTGAATATCATGGCCAAGGTTTTGGACGTCAAATGTGGGAGTTTATAGAAAGCGTAATAATGCAGCATGAGCCTGAGCATATTACGGTAAATTCGAGTTTCTATGCTTTAGAAATTTATAAAAAATTTGGCTTTGAGATTGTAGGTGAATTAACTCAGCAATGGGGAATTCACTACATACCTATGAGAAAGCAGATAACTAAACCTATAAAACATTGAAAAATATTAAATCTTATTTAAAAATCATTAAATAAAAATTAATTTTCCAGAGCATGATGAGATAGTTTTACAAAGACATTTCATCATGACGCTTTAAATTTATCAATAATTAAGTATAGTTATACCATTAAAAAATTACTAGATTAAACAAACAATGAGAATGCATATTTTTTTAAATTCCTTACTTACGATGTATTGTTCAATTTCAATATTTATGGTCATTTTTATATATTTTTTATCTAATTGGCAAATATGGGAAAAACATTTTACATTCATTAGTTTAATATCATTCTTAATACTGGCAATTTGTTTTTACTTTAAATATAACGAAAAATTGAATGATGGTAATATTTTATTCAAGCAGTTGCCAATGAAAGTACAACTACCAATAAGAACTTCAACTATATTATTTTTAAACCTAAACTTGGGTTTTATCTTATTTATATTGGCAGTGCTTACGATAGTAATTACAGCTAATATATGGTTTTTTACACTTTGTATTTTTATTATTTGGAATGCAATAGTTTGTCATCCTCATATTTGGTTTGTAGATTCAATTGATTTAAAACAAGATATAAAAAATAAAACAAACGAATTTGAAATTCTAAGACAGGATAAAGGTGATTTTGAATATTTTAATGATGGTTTCACATACACTATAACTGGGCCTGAAATAAGCACTAAAACTATATTATGGAAAGATATTCAAAGTATAGATGTCGTACGCCAAGATCTTGGAATCATTGATGAGATTCAGCTCTATATATTGTGTTCAAATACAATCATTTATATTACCGAAAATACACCGGGTTATTACTATTTCATTGATCAACTGCATCAGAATTTTCCAGAAATAGATGAAATTTGGCAAATTTCAATCATTGCAGATGATTCAGGGCAACCATTCAATATTTTAAAAAATGGCAATGGTCATTGATATGAAAAGCTATTTAGCCATCTATGACATTGGCGCATAATTTGCTTGCTTCTACCTAATTTTTTTACTGTTTGATATAACAAATTAGGAAGTTGAAGTGACTACAGGCTACTTACGTGGACAAGACTTAATTGACCAGATCCAACAACAGGATTATTCCAGAGACCTAATTGGATATCATGGCGATGTACCTCAAGTCGTATGGCCTAATCAGGCACGTATCGCAGTGCAGTTCGTGTTGAACTATGAAGAAGGTGGAGAAAACCACATCGAACATGGGGATGCAGGATCAGAACAATTCTTATCCGATATTATTGGAGCGGCCAGTTTTCCTGCCAAACATATGTCGATGGACTCGATGTATGAATATGGCTCCAGAGCCGGTTTTTGGCGGATTCATGAAGAATTTAAAAAACGTGATTTACCCATGACGATCTTTGGCGTTGGTATGGCTTTAGCGCGCAATCCTTATATTGTCGATGCGATCAAACAAGCCAATTATGATGTCGTTTCACATGGTCAACGCTGGTTACATTATCAAGATATGCCGATAGAGCTAGAACGTCAGCACATGGATCAAGCGATTAGTGTGCTTGAAGCTTTATTTGGAAAGACGCCTATTGGCTGGTACACAGGGCGTGACAGTCCCAACACACGTCAGCTATTGGCTGAATTTCCGCAAATCAAATATGACTGCGATCACTATGGTGATGACCTGCCTTTTTGGAGTCGTTTGACAAATGAAAATGGTCGAACCCGTCCACATTTAATTATTCCTTATACACTTGAAAGCAATGATATGAAGTTTTGTTCACCGGGTGGTTTCAACAGTGGTGAACAATTTTATCAATACCTTAAAGATGCATTTGATGTGCTATATGAAGAAGGTGAAAGCGCGCCAAAAATGTTATCGATTGGGATGCATTGTCGTATTTTAGGGCGACCAGGCCGTTTTAAAGCACTACAACGATTCTTAGATTATGTGCAATCACATGAAAAAGTCTGGATCTGTCGCCGTGGTGATATCGCGGAACATTGGTATACACATCATGCAGTCTAATAAAAAAATATTTGGATAAAGAGGAGCTTAGCTCCTCTTTTTTTAGGCCTGAACTTAGGTAACTGACATCATAGACCTAGGTTGGCACTGATATTGCAAAACTAAATTTGAACAATCATTCAATAATTTTAGGCGATTTTATAGTGCAACTTGTTGAATTTAATCAAGCATCCGAAGCAGATGTAAAAACTTTTTTAAAGCACTGTGTGCAAATTGAAGGCTGGGCAGAACACATTGTGGCGCAGCGCCCTTATACCTCTGTCACGCAAATCACAGAGCAAGCACTAAAAGCTGCAAATGCTTGGACTTGGGATGAAATCAAAAATGCTCTAGATAACCATCCACGGATTGGTGAAAAAAAGGCACAGGCAGAATTAAGTTGTTTGGAACAACAATTTTCTAATCGAGAACAGTCTGAAATTTCAGCAGATGAAGAAACTCAATTTGCATTGCTCAAAGGCAATATCGCGTATGAGAAAAAGTACGGATATCTCTTTTTAATCAAAGCTTCTGGCCTCAGTAGTGAAGATGTACTACAGGCGCTGCAATATCGATTATTGAATGATCCTGACACTGAAAAACGAATTGTCCATCATCAACTGGCTGAAATTGCCTTATTAAGATTAAAACAGGAGCTTAGCGCATGATTAGCTCACATATTTTAGATACCAATCTAGGCAAACCCGCAGCGAATGTCAGCATTCAATTATTTAATGCGGAAGGTAAGTTACTAGGTTCAGCCCAAACTAATGCAGATGGTCGCGTCAATGATTTTGCGCTGAAGGACTTTACAGCAGGTGCTTATAGCCTTGAATTTGCGACTGCTGAATATTTTCAGACTTTAAATACCGAAACCTTTTTTCCAAAAGCTGTGATTCATTTTTATGTAAAAGATGCCTCACAGCATTTTCATATTCCTTTACTCATCAGCCCATTTGCATATTCAACGTATCGCGGAAGCTAAGAGCAAAGTTTAAAAATAGGGAATATAAAAATGACAGAACAAGATAAAACAGTTTCACCAGAACATGAATATTTAGGCGCAGGGAAAAGCCTTGCCTATGGACTACAGCATGTATTAACCATGTATGGCGGTATTATCGCTCCGCCATTGATTATTGGTACAGCCGCGGGACTTCAACCTGCGCAGATCGGTTTATTGATTGCGGCGGCGCTTTTTGTCGGTGGCTTGGCGACCATCCTACAAACCGTAGGTGTGAAATATATCGGTGCAAAATTACCCTTAGTACAAGGTGTTTCATTTGCAGGTGTGGCGACGATGATTGCCATAGTAACCGCAGGCGGTGAGCTTTCTGCTGTTTATGGCGCAGTGATTGTTGCATCTCTAATTGGCTTTTTTCTAGCTCCATATTTTTCAAAAATTATTCGTTTTTTCCCACCGATTGTGACTGGCTGTGTGATCACTGTGATTGGTCTTTCATTGCTGCCTGTAGCGGTACGCTGGATGATGGGGGGGGACAATAAAGCACCAGACTGGGGAAGTGCTGAGAACATCAGCTTGGCATTTTTGACTTTGGGTATTGTGATTGCGCTGAACTTAACCCGTAATGCAACCATCCGACGTTTATCTATTTTGTTAGCCATCGTTTTCGGTACGGTGCTGGCTTATGCCTTTGGCTTTGGAGATTTTTCTAAAGTTGCACATGGTAACTGGATTCAATTTCCAAGCTTCTTTGCTTTCGGTATGCCAACTTTTGAGTTAAGTGCCATTATTGCCATGCTGATCGTAACTTTAGTGATTATGACTGAAACGACGGCAGACATTATTGCTGTCGGGGAAATTGTAGGTACTAAAGTGGATGCTGAGCGTATTACCAATGGCTTACGTGCAGATATGCTATCTAGTGCAGCAGCGCCAATTTTCGGTTCATTCATGCAAAGTGCTTTTGCACAAAATGTCGGTTTAGTAGCGATTACAGGCGTGAAAAGTCGCTTTGTTGTCGCAGCGGGTGGAATGATTTTAGTCGTATTAGGCGTTCTGCCAATTATGGGGCGACTGATTGCAGCGATTCCTGTCCCTGTATTAGGTGGTGCTGGTTTAGTTTTGTTTGGAACGGTCGCGGCAAGTGGTATTCGTACCTTGGCGAAAATTGACTATAACGAGCAAAAGAACCTCATCATTGTTGCGACTGCGATTGCAGCAGGGATGATTCCAATTATCGATCATTCGTTCTACGCAAACTTCCCTAAATGGGTGCAAACACTCTTTCATTCAGGCATTAGTTCGACTTGTTTGATGGCGATTATTTTAAATATTGTGTTCAATCATTTGAATTTATTTAAAAATAAAGAAGTGACTATGAGCAAAGATCAGGTGAAAAAACCAAGCATGGCAATAGATGTGCAACATTAATCATGGCAGATTTTAAGTCTTGAACCATACGATGATTCATAGAATAAAGACTATATAGAATAAAAAAAGCCCTCGAAGTAGAGGGCTTTTTTAATGCGTTAGGTTTAAATTAAATAATATTAAGAGATGAAATAAAGTAAGTATTAACCATTGGTTAAGTGATTTTTAGTCTATTTAAATGTAAGTGTTTAAGCTAAAAATACATTAATTTGAAATGTGAATAGGCATTGGGAACTGAAACACATCACAATTATGCCCAGCGCCAATACGATCGATAACGGCAAAGCTACTGGGTGCTTCGAGTGTCAGGAGAGGATGATGCCATGTTCCTGCACGATAGTTGACTCCTTGGCTACCATCAGTAATGTAAGCACATAGCTGTGTAAGATCAGGGCTGTGATCATCCAACGCAGGTGCAACAACCACTAAAAAAGCTTGCGCTTGCATTGGAATAAACGCTTGTGAGCCGTTGGGATGCCGCTCTAACATCGAAATCGTAAAAGGCAACTCAGTCGTTTTGATATTTCTGAAGATGCTAATTCCAGCAACCGCATCACCTGAAATTTCTGTTTCTACGAGGGCATGATATCGCTCTGTATGTGCGTCATTGATGTGGAAAAAATCATGTCCAGTCGTACAAATAACCTCACCAAAAGGCGCAAAGCCTTCAATACTTAGAGCTTGTATTTTTATGCTGTGAGTCATGTTTAGATATCTTATAGGGTATTTAATTAAAAAAATTGAAACCATACACATAGGAAGCACGAAGGCTTCCTATTTGATTAACACTGCAATTAAGGATGTATTTTTCCCCATAACCGTATGCGACTAATTCCCCCGTCAGGAATCATATTGATGCGGATATGCGATATTTTTTCATGCTTTAAAATCTCACTGACAAAGCTATGAATATGATCCATCTGCATGTCTTGTGCATCGAGTAAAAAAGGCCAGAACATACTTTGCGGAATCAGTTGAGGGTCAGTGGCATCTTCTACATAGATCGCTTGTATAGAAACCTGCGCAGGGAAGTTGCCTTTAAAATGGGCAGTATCAATATCAATTTTCTCTATTGCACCAGATTGACCCAAAGCCAAAATACACCAGTCAAAACCTGGTGCACGGCGACGTTTAGTTTCCCAACCATCTCCCATATTGATGCCGCGACCAGGGTTAATTAAGTTTCGTGGATGTCCAAAATGGGCATCACTATAAGCAATAACACGTCCACCATTTTCTAGCGCAACGAGGTCTAATGTGCTCGTATTGTCTTGAATTTGAAACTGAACTTCACCATAGACTTTAAATCGTGCAATACCACCGTCTGGATATATATTTAAACGTACATGGGTAAAAACCTGATCATTTGAGACGGTCAATATATGGTGTTGGCTCGGGCCCAATACTGTATTGTCTAAGATATTGACCCATGCTGCCTGTGCTAGTTCACCACTCGGTGCAAAGCAGGCTTCAACTGATGCGGAAGCTGGATAATTCCCTGTAAAGAATGTTGTATCAATATCTAAGGCTTGAATTCGACCAGCGACACCGAGTTGGATAATTGCCCAATCATAACCTGCATGGCGTTTACGACGCGTTTCCCAACCATCCATCCATTTGCCATGATCATCAAATTTATCTTCGACAAAGATTGGTGCATTAAATTGCAACATGCGTTTTGCTTCTGCAAAAAAATCATCTGAACATTCAAGTATTTTTGCACCAATACGGTCATCTGCTAAATTTGTAAGTGTCTGTAATTGTGCAGGAATATCAAAACTTGGTGCGAGTAAAGTCGCCATATATATAATCCATTCACTATTTTCATTTAAAACATATGCATTTTGTTTTTAGTGTTAAAAATTTAACATTTGATAAAAACAAGCATTTACACGTGTTTAGAAGCACAGCGTGTGCCAACTTTAGAATTTTTTATTGCTTGTTTGAAAAAATGGCATGCTTTTCGCTTTTTAGGAGAAAGATATTTAAAAAAACACAGGGGAGTTATAGATGGACATTACAATTATTGGTGCAGGTATGGCGGGCCTAACGACAGGGATCGCTTTGAAAAAATTCGGACACCAAGTAACCATCTATGAACAGGCAGAACAAATTTTACCTGTTGGAGCCGCTATTTCTTTATGGTCTAACGGTGTCAAATGTTTGAACTATTTGGGGCTAACCGAACAAGTCGAAAAGCTCGGTGGCAAGATGGATCATTTAGCCTATATCGATGGTTTAACGGGCGATGTTATGACGCAGTTTAGTCTGTTTCCTTTAATCGAAGAAGTTGGTCAGCGACCTTATCCTGTTTCACGTGCAGACTTACAAAATATGCTCATGGATGAATTTGGTCGTGAGAGTATTCATCTAGGCAAAAAAATGGTGAGTTTCTCAGAACAAGATAATCAAGTGATCACACATTTTGCCGATGGAAGCGAGGTTCAGGCTGATTTATTGGTTGGCGCCGATGGTACACATTCATTGACACGGGCGTATGTATTGGGGGAACAAGTTGAGCGCCGCTATGCAGGTTATGTCAATTGGAACGGTTTAGTCGACATTTCTGAAGAATTTGCTGCGGCAGATCAATGGACAACATTTGTAGGAGAAGGTAAACGCGTTTCGCTGATGCCCGTTGCCGACAACCGATTCTATTTCTTCTTTGATGTACCTTTAGCAGCAGGCTTAGAAAATGACCGCACACAATATCAGGCCTTATTTAAAGAATACTTTAAGGGCTGGTGTGAACCGGTTCAAAAGCTAATTGATGCCGTAGATACCCAAAAAACCAATCGGGTAGAAATTCATGATATTGAGCCTTTTGCAGATTTTCACAAAGGTCGTGTGGTGATCGTGGGTGATGCAGCACACAGTACAACGCCGGATATTGGACAAGGCGGCTGCCAAGCAATGGAAGACGCAATTTATTTAGCCCGTTCTTTGCAAATCAATACTTTAGGGTTGCAAGATTCATTGCGTCGTTATCAAAATAAACGTAATGAACGTGCCAATGAATTGGTTCTGCGAGCGCGTAAGCGTTGTGATGTGACCCATATGAAAGATGAAAGTGTGACGCGTGAATGGTATGCAGAACTGCGTAAGGAACAAGGCAATCATATTATGAAAGGCATTATCAGTAATATTGTAGGTAATCCATTGGACTAAAAAAATAAACTAATAAAACTTTAGCTTTCAGCAGCCAGTACGGGTTATTCGCACTGGCTTTTTTTTACAAAAAATTAAGTGACAAAAAAGCTTAAATAATGGTTTTAGGGGTTCAAAGATTTTAAATTGATCTTAATTTCTTCCATTTTTTCCACCAAAAGATTAATCATGATCTGAGAAATTCGAGAGGTTTGGCGTTTCGATGCGACACATAAAGCGATGGTCAAACTGTGTAAGCCTTTTTCACGGATCGGTTTAAAAATAATCTTATTATTCTCAAGCAGTGGCAAAGCATCCATGTATGAAATCAAACTGATGCCTAATTGTTGTTGAACCAATGACAATATCATTCTAATGTCATTACATTCGATCTTTTGAATCGGACTAAACTTATGATGCTTATATAAAGTCTGTACATATTCACTAATAATGAGTGGTTCACTCGGCAAAATATGCCGTTCATTTAACGTATCTGAAAGATAAATTTTATCCATCCCACCCAAGGTATGATGCGGCGACATCACAAAACCCAAAGGAATTTCTATAAAGGATAAAATCTCTAATTGGCTATGGCTTTTGGGATTTAAAATAATGCCAAAATCTAATTCTGCATCGACGATTTTTCTGGATATATCATCACTGCTATTCATGCTGATGTTGAGGTTGATCCACGGATAAGTTTCAGCCATCTTTTGAATACAGTCGACGACAAAACTGTCATTCAAAGCTGCAATAAAGCCCATTTCAATGTTTCCACGGTTTAAGCCTTGGATTTCATCAAATCGAGTTCGCGTCAGTTGATATTCTTTTTGCCATTTTAATAAATCGGCATACAGTAATTCACCCGCGAGCGTCAGTTTTAAGCCCTGAGGGAGTCGTTCAAATAGGGCAACCCCCAGTTCTTCCTCTGCCAAAACGATTTGTCGATGTACTGCCGAGACTGAAATAAAAAGTTGTTCAGCAGCTTTGCGTAGACTTCCAGTCCGTGCAACCGCCATAAAATAATCAGAAAATCTAGAAAAAGTAATCGACATACAGGCTTCAATCTCTATTGCGTGATCAGCGAATCATAATGTTATGCATTTTAAGCGATATTCATGCCAGCTTTATCAAATCAAGCAGGGATCAATGCTTAATGTTCTAAAAAACAGAACAATCTATGCAAATCATTCTAATAGACAGAAATGTGTTTAGGATTTAATTTCGACTTAGAAAATAAGGATTTAGCAAAATTTAAATAGCGCTAAATGCTAAAGAAATATTGCAATTGTCGAGATGAACTATGAATGCCATTCCAGTACTCAATTTATTTACCCAACCTCAGTGCAGTACATTTGATGCCAACGACTGGAATATTTTGGCGCAGCATTGGTATCCCGTTGCACGTGTAGAAGATGTTTCGACTGAACCGCAACAAGTGCAATTACTCGATGTAAAAATGGCGTTATATCAAACTGAAAGTGGAAAAATTCATTTGGTTCGTGACATTTGTCCACATCGAGGGGTGCCATTAACTAAAGGCTGGGTCAAGGGTGAAGACATTATTTGTCCATATCATGGTTTACATTATAACGGCGCAGGAAGGTGTGTAAAAATTCCTGCACAGCCAGAGCTGACACAAATTTCAGAGCGTTTTTCATTAACTAAATTTCCAGTTGTATTGAAATATGGATTAGTGTGGACCAGTTTATTTAACCGAAATGAATCTACGGCCAATTTTCCAAATTTAGACACGTGGGATACCGAGCAGCACCAATCGATATTGCCACCTTATGTAGATATTGGTGGTTCAAGTGGACGTCAGCTCGAAGGCTTTATTGATGTTGCACATTTCGCATGGGTGCATCATGAGAGCTTTGCAGACCGTGAAAACCCAAAAGTGCAAAAATATTCGACAGTGCGTACAGACTATGGACTACATACAGAATATCTCAGTGATGTGAGTAATTATCCGCATGGCTTACAACATTTAGCGCCAGAAGATTTTTTATGGAAAAGAACATTTGATGTCTATCCGCCATTTTCAGCAATTTTAACCATCGATTTTCCTGAAAATGGGGTGTTGAAAATCTTAAATGCCTGTTGTCCTGTATCGCATAATAAAACCCGTTTATTTGTGCCTTTAACTCGTAATTTTGATACCACAGGAGATTTACAAGCGGTCTATGATTTTAATGCACAAATTTTTGCTGAAGATCAGGACATGGTGGAAAGTCAAAAACCTGAGGAATTGCCACTGGATATCAGTATCGAGGCGCATTTCGAAGCAGATCGCTCATCCACAACGTATCGTCGCATATTAGCCGAATGGGGGCTAAGTAAACGTTATACCGTTTAATTTTATAGTCGAATAATTTCATTCTAGGTTTTCATACAAAAAAAGCGACTCAATGGAGTCGCTTTTTGAATTTTTACACTAAGGATTAGTTTACACGTATCCATGTTTGGCTGCGTCCAAGCGCAGATACACCAATATAGCCACGACCATTTAAGGTCTTACCGTCATTCGACATTTTGGCATTGAAGCTATAGGTTTTACCATTTTTCGGGTCAGTAATTTTACCGCCGTCATAGGTATTTTTACCTGTATTTTTTAAACCATTGACGATTTGCACACCGAGTAGTGGTTTATTGTGGAATTTACCTACACATTTTTGGCAGTTTTCTGCTTCACCCGGGGTGAGTACATCCACGATTTTTGCAGATAAAACGCCATTTGAGGTTTCGTTAAATTGAACTACGGATAAAGGTTTTTTGGTTTGATCATCGATGGTTTTCCATTTAGTACCATGCAATGGATCAGCAGCCAAAGCTAAGCTAGACACCAGTGACAAACCGATTAGGCTAAGAGTTGTTTTTATCATTTTAGAACCTCTATTAAACATAGTAAGAGATGTGCATCCCTGATCTTCCAAAAGGTGGATACACAAGACTTGGAAAATTACAAAGCATCAGCCTTGCTGTCTTCAAGGGCTATATTCACAAAAAAATAAGTATATATTGTGGATTTTATATACTGATTTTGAATATCTAGAATCTGGATCGTGTAGAAAAATAGAATAAATGTTGAGCTTTGTTTATAACATTTGGCATTTGTATCACTTTTATAAATTTCAAACGCAGTTTGATTTAAAAGAATTGGAGCTACAATCCTTAAAAAGTATTAGCTAAAAAGCTCATTAAAGCTTTTAATTTTTGCTCTAATCATGGCGAATTACATTCATTTGATTTGAAGAAATAACGCTAAATAGCTATGTATAGCATTCATATTTTAGAATTAAATAAAATCATTTCATTCATAGATTAGAACTCGTTAAGCTTGTAGCTATGAATAATACGAAAATGCGGCTTGATCACTGAAATGGATTAAGTATGTATAGGAATAAAGATGAAAAATTTTAACAACAAAGTCGCAGCCATTACTGGAGCAGGTTCAGGTATTGGGCAGCAGTTAGCTATTCAACTTGCTCAAGCAGGTGCGAATCTAGCATTAAGTGATCGGAACCTCGACGGCCTTGCACAAACGTCTGAAATGATTAAGCACACCGGTGTGAAAATAACTCAGACCCAGTTAGATGTGTCTGATCGTGCCGCTGCCGAGCAATGGGCGGCTGCAACTCAAGCTGAATTTGGTCAGGTCAATTTGATCTTTAATAATGCGGGTGTCGCGCTAGCCAGTACAGTAGAAGGTATGCATTATGATGAAATTGAGTGGATTATGAATATCAATTTCTGGGGCGTGGTGTATGGGACAAAAGCATTTTTACCGTACTTAAGACAAAGTGGCGATGGACATATTGTGAATATTTCCAGCTTATTTGGTTTGACAGCTCAACCGACTCAAAGTGCCTATAATGCAACTAAGTTTGCAGTCCGTGGTTTTACAGAATCTTTACGTCAAGAATTAGATTTGGAAAATGTCGGAGTGAGCGCTACCTGCGTGCATCCGGGTGGAATTCGAACCAATATTGCAAATAGCGCACGTATGAGTGACAGTATTCGCGCGTTGGGTATGAATCCAGATAGAGCCACGAAAGCCTTTAATAAAGTGCTGAAAACACCGCCTGAAGTTGCAGCAAAAGTGATTTTAGATGCAGTGAAACAGAATAAACGTCGTGTTTTAATCGGCAATGACGCCAAAATCATTGATTTAATTCAGCGGATTGCACCTACACGATATGCCCAAGCCATAGATCTGCTCAGTGGTAAGAAAAAACGTAAATAATTCAAAGATAAGTAAAAAAGGGATGATGCAACATGATCCCTTGTTTTTGTTTTTGTTTTTGTTTTTGTTTTTGTTTTTGTCAAAATATATATTTGAAAATGTATTTCTAAAATGAATTAAGCGGTGCTAGAGAAGACGCTCTTTTGAAATCACATAATTCCAGCATGAGTTCAATTGATTAAAAATTTTGAACTATTTAGAAGTAAAATATGAGAAAAAATGATATTTAAATAAAAAATGAACACTTCACCACAAAATATAAGACTATTTTAGCTTGCTAACGGAATTGTATTAAAAACGTCCTAAGGATTGGACTACACAGGTGACTTAAATGGAATTAAGACATTTAAAATATTTTGTCATGGTTGCACAAGAACTTAATTTTAGCCAAGCGGCCTTAAAACTTTATACGGCTCAGCCTTCTCTTAGCCAACAAATCAAAGACCTCGAAGAGTTTATTGGCGTACAGTTATTTATTCGCTCTAAACGTAAAGTTGAACTGACCGATGAAGGAATTGTGTTTTTAGAACATGCCAAAAACATTTTAGAAAGTGCCGATAAAGCAGTTGCAATGACGCGCCAAGTCAAAAAAGCCAAAGACCAAAAAATCACCATTGGCTTTGTACCAGTTGCAGAAATGAAAATTTTTCCTTTTATTATTCCGAAACTCACAGAGATGTTTCCTGACTTAAAAGTTGAACTTTTGAGCTTAAATGACACGCAAATCGTCAGTGATTTACATAATGGGCGTATTGATATCGCCATTTCTAGGGCAGATGTTAATAACCATGAAATTTCGAGCCAGTTGATATTTGAAGAGCCTTTGATTTTCTTGATGAATAATCAGCATCCATTTGCAAATCAAAATAAAATATCAGTCAAATCTTTAGAAGAAATAGATTTTATTATTCCGGCTGAGGAAGTGTCGTCAGTTTTGCATCATAAGATTTTAAAATTTGCAGAAGACAAAAAGATCAACTTAAAAATCATCCAACGCGCCAGTAATATTTTATTCAACATTAATTCAATCAATATCACACAGTCGTGTACGATTTTACCGAGTTATATTGCAGATATTGCTTATGAAAATATTATTGTCAAAAAGTTAGATACGGACCTTCCAACAATCAACTTATATATGAGTAAGCGCAGTACAAATTCATCACCTAGTGTGCAAGCATTTATAAATTTAATTAACGATTTTTTTCATTTGAAGTTTGATTGAAGTATATCATTTAGTTAAATGATTCTGTTCAATAAATAATCTTCTTAGGGGGTAAAAACCTTTAGATTTACGCTGCTGATAAAGTTTATGTTGGTTCAAATTAGATGGTTTTTTTTAAACTAAGGCTAGGTGGCGATTACTTCATCATAAAAATTGAATCTGTGCGTTGCTATGCTTATTTGCCTAAAGGGTTCACTGGATTGCCAAAGTTGTAGAGCTTTTATTGACTGCTGTGGGATTAGATGTTCAAGAAGCTTTTGAAATCGCTCATCGAGAATTGCCTGAATTAACCGAAGTCTAAATGAAAGCATTTTATTTTTGATTAAACAAAGAAGATGTAATTTTCCATCTTCTTTGTATTAACAATGCGTTTGGATATTATGAACTTTTAGAATCTTGAGTCGTTATTATCGGTGCTTGTGTGGCTACTCGTTTGGTCAAAATGACATGTGCCGCGACACCGATACAAATCCCCCAAAATACTGAGCTTAGCCCTAAAAAATGCATACCTGAGGCTGTCGCTAAAAAAGTGATCAGCGCTGCATCACGGTTGGCCTCATTTTTCATCGCAACCGACATATTTGTCCCAATCGCACCTAATAACGCTAAACCTGCAAGTGCAGCGACTAACTCTTTAGGTAATAGGCTAAATAACATGACAATGCTGCCTGCAAATAAGCCACCTAAAATATAAAAAATACCATTGGCAATACCGGCTATATAGCGTTTTTCTTTAAGTTCATGTGCATCTTTGCCCATACACATGGCTGCTGTGATAGACGCTAAAACAATAGTAATGCCTCCGACACATGCGACAGCGAGCGAGGCAATACTGGTCGCTGTGATAATCGGCTTGGCTGGCGTGTCATATCCACTGAGTTTCATGATCGCCATCCCCGGAAGGAATTGACCACTCAGACTGACTAAGATTAAGGGAATCGCCAAATTTAAAGTTGAGTTCCAAGTCCAAATTGGGGCAATAAACTGCGGTATAGCGAGTTGAAAATTCACATCAACAGGATTAATTTTTCCTAATGAAAAACTCAAAACGACTCCAGTCAGTAAGACCCAAATCATCGCGTAGCGTGGCGATAGTCTTTTAGAAATCAGAAAGACCAATAACATGCCAAAGACAATGATCGGCATACTATCTGTAGCAGTGAACAGTCCAAGCCCAAACTGAAATAAAATACCTGCCATCATTCCCGCAGCGACATCTTGAGGAATCCATTTTAGGAGTTTGTCAAAATAGCCGGTGATGCCAATCAAAAAAATAACAATAGCAGACGTGATATAAGCCGCTATGGCTTCATTCAGCGAAATATTCGGAAAGAGCGTGACTAAAAGAGCCGTACCGGGCGCTGACCACGCGGTAATCACCGGGGTTTTATATTTAATAGAGAGATAAATACCCGCCATTGCTGCGCCAATAGAAATCCCCCAAATCCATGAAATCATCATGGCTGGGGAGACTTGGGCTTTTTGTGCGGCTTGGAAAAAAATAATCAGTGGACCTGAATAGGAGATCAGCACGGCTAAAAATCCTGCAACCGTCGCTGAGATCGACCAATCTTCTTTTAATGTTTTTAACAGGGGTGCCATCGCTTTTGCCTCCATGCGACTATGTCAATGAGCCTGTTGAATTTAACCAATGATTTTTAGAGATTAACCTTGATCTCCACCACCAACAGGGACGACTGTTCCTGTCATATAAGATGAATCATCGGATGCCAAAAATAAGATGGCATTGACTTGTTCCTGAATTGTGCCATAGCGCCCCAAGAATGTACGGTCAATGGTTTGATCGACCACGTCTTGCATCCATTGTTTTTCATGATCTGACAATGGGTTGGCGTTTCTAGGTACTTTTCGTGGTGGTGCTTCTGTGCCACCTGTGGCTACGGCATTGACTCGAATACCATCTTTTGCATGCTCAAAAGCGAGTGCAGCGGTTAAGCCATTGACCCCACCTTTTGACGCTGAATATGGCACACGGTTAATACCACGGGTTGCAATAGAAGATACATTTACAATCGTCCCTTGCTGATTTTGAATCATTTCAGGTAACACGGCTCGGCAGCACCACATAGTTGGAAATAATGAACGATTAACTTCCTTAATGATTTCTTCTTCTGAAAACTCTTGGAAGGGCTTCATCCAAATCGCACCTCCGACGTTATTGATCAAGATATCAATTCGGCCATATTTTTTAATGGCTTGGGTAGCAACTAATTGAGCGCCTGAATATGTTTCAAGATTGGCTTTAACAATAATGGCATCGCCATTATGGGCTTGAATATCGTTCAGCGTATCTTCAACAAAATCTGAAAGATCTGCCAATACCACTTGAGCGCCTTCTCGGGCCACTTGTAGTGCGACTCCACGACCGATACCTTGAGCGGCACCGGTTACAATGACAACTTTATTGCTAAATCTGGCTTGTTCTGACATTAAACTATTCTCCCTTAATTCGCTGAGAATTTTTCAAACAAGAAGTTTGCAGGTTTAACGCCTTCTGTATCTAACCAGCCACGTACAGCTTCAACCATCGGCACAGGACCACAGAGATAAATATCTACATCGCCGTTGTTTAACCAATCTTTTTCAACATGACTGGTCACATAGCCTTTACGTTCATGCTGTGACTCAGGGTGAGCGACCACAGTACGGTATTCGAACCAAGGGAGTTTGCTTTGTAATTCATCGAGCTTGTCTTTTGCCACGATGTCAAAGTCATTGGTTACGCCAAATACAAGACGAACAGGTTGTTCAGAACCTTTTTCTTCAAGCACTTGTAACATGGACATAAACGGCGCAATACCTGTACCACCTGCAAGCATGACCACAGGGCGGACGACATTACGCAGATAAAAACTACCAAAAGGACCTTTGAAGGTCATTTTGTCGCCGGCTTTCGCATCGGCACTCAGGAAGGTACTCATTTTTCCTTCAGGGACATTACGAACCACGAAGCCTGTTAAACGATTGCCCGGCTTTGAACTAAACGAATACGAACGAGTTTCTTCAGTCCCCGGAATGCCGACATTGACGTATTGACCTGCCAAGAAGTTAATGTCAGGTTGATCTTCATCCAGTTGAATATCAAAGGTAATCGTAGAATCCGACATATTTTCAACACGAGACAATGTGCCTTGAAACTCATGAATTTCAGTTTTACACACGTCAGATGATGCACTGATTTGGAAAACCGCATCTGAACTTGGACGACATTGGCAAGCTAAAATATAACCTTGCTCAGTTTCTTCGGGGGTTAAAGCGTCTTCGATATAAGATTCTTCAGGCATGTCGTAAGTTCCCGACTCACAAAATGCACGGCATGTCCCACATGCGCCATCACGGCAATCTAGAGGGATATTGATTTTTTGACGATAGGCTGCGTCGGATAGGGTTTCACCTTGAGCAACACTAATAAAACGAGTAACGCCATCTTCAAATTGAAGTGCAACATTATGGTTTGACATGGCTGAATATCCTTTTGAAAATCTGGTATAACGTGTCCTTTCAGCCAAATATCCTTCTGGCTGAAAGTTAAACCTTGCTTAGTGAAATAAGCTTTTAGAGGTGATAAATATCAATAACTTGGTTGATATAATCGTTTTTAAGAACTACATATTTGCTGAGGATTTTTGGCTGCTCGCCTGAAAAATCAATTTCATAACGTGACATGCCAAAGTAGCTATAGTTGGTTTTGTAGCGGAAACTTAAGGTGTTCCAGTTAAAACGCACCGTCACTTTGTCACCATCACGTTCAATAATCTCGACGTTATTAATGTTATGGCTGGTTCGGGTATCTGGCATCGTGGCAGATGAACGCTCGGTTTTAATGCGGAAGACACGGTCTTCTAAACCTTGACGGTCTGGATAATAAATCAAAGAAATCTCAGACTGAGGATCTTCTGTCAGGCGGTCATCATCATCCCAAGCCGGCATCCAAAATGATGCAGATGGGGCATAGCACGCTAGCCATTCATCCCACTGTTCATCATCTAAAAAACGCGCTTCGCGGTAGAGGAACTGAGATACAGCTTCAATGCTTACGCTGTCTAAATGTGCAGTTGCATTCATGCGACATCTCCTTGTTCATTTGCGACTTGTTCAGCTAGTTCTTTTTCTTCAGCGATGGCATGTTTCATGGTTTTTAACCAATATTGATGCTGAGCAAGGTAAAGACCTTCATCTTCGGTTTTGATGCCACTTAATAGTGGTTTTAATCCAATTTCATTGGCTGCATCATCTGGTCCATGAATCCAGTGTTTTGAACCACGGCACATGTCGTTCCATTCCAGTTCAATCCCTGCATAACCGGCTTGGCAGGCACGGAATTCTTCTAAATCGTCAGGTGTTGCCATGCCTGAAGCATTAAAGAAGTCTTCATATTGACGAATACGACGTGTACGTGCTTCTGGCTCTTCACCGACAGGGGCGATACAGTAAATGGTGACTTCAGTTTTATTGACAGAAATCGGGCGTAAAACGCGAATTTGTGAACCGAATTGATCCATCAAATAAACGTTTGGATAAAGACATAGGTTACGTGAACGTTCAATCATCCATTTCGACATCGGCGCGCCAAATTTTTCGATATATTCATCGGCTTTGCTAAAGTTTGGACGGTCTTCTGGGTTAGCCCATTGGGTCCATAACAACATGTGACCATTGTCAAAACCATAAGAACCACCACCTTGCTTGCCCCAAGAACCCGCACTCATGGCACGAATATTATCTGCCGCTTGTGCTTCTTTACGGTGCTGTGTGGTTGCTGCATAGTTCCAATGCACGGCTGAAACGTGATAGCCATCTGCGCCATTTTCAGCTGTCAGTTTCCAGTTACCTTCATAGGTATAGGTAGATGAACCACGTAAAACTTCCAAACCGTTTTCCGACTGACCTTCGATCATGTCGATAATTTTGGTGGTTTCACCTAAGAATTCTTCAAGGCTTGGCACATCAGGATTTAAGCTACCAAATAAAAAGCCTTTATAACTTTCAAAGCGCGCGACTTTTTTCAAGTCATGTGAACCATCTTGGTTAAAGCAATCTGAATAACCCGCTTCGGCAGGGTCTTTAACTTTGAGCAATTTACCTGAGTTATTAAAAGTCCAACCATGGAATGGACAGGTGTAGGTTGCTTTGTTGCCTTTTTTATAACGACATAACTGTGCGCCACGGTGTGAGCAGGCATTGATCATGGCATTCAGTTCACCATTACGGTTACGTGCAATGATAATGGGCTGGCGACCGATATGAGTCGTGTAATAATCATTGTTATTTGGAATTTGGCTTTCATGTGCCAAATATACCCAGTTACCTTCAAAAATGTATTTCATTTCAAGATCAAACAACGCTTGATCGGTAAATACTGAGCGGTGCAGTTTAAATTCACCAGTGTCAAAATTATCGACAAGAAGTTCATCAATACGATCTAGATGGCTGGTGTTAATTACAGGAATACGTGGCATGTCCATTCTCCGACTGTCCAATGAGGGGATAGTCGCCGAGTTGTCAAACTTAGATGAGACAGCTCGGCTTCCTTTGAGTGAGTAATTAAGCGCTAGCGCGTCGACGATCAACTTCAGTATTTGGTGCTGCGGCTTGTTCTTTAACTAACTCAACATTAAAGCTAATGTGCTTAAACGGTTGGTTTAGACCACGACGCGCAATTTCAGCTTCGTCTGTGATATCAACAGCAGTTGCTACCAGACCATCACGAGTTGCAAAGGCAAAGTCGTCCCAAAGGTATTTATCACCTTCGATGTTGAATTGAGTGGTTAGCTTGCGGTAACCTGGTGCAGAGATAAAATAATGTACATGTGATGGACGGTTACCATGACGGCCTAATTTGTCTAAAACAAATTGAGTTGTACCTTCTGGAGGACAGCCATAACCAACGGGCATCGTAGTTTGTGCAACATATTTACCGTCTTGGTCAGAAAGAATCGTACGGCGAAGGTTAAAGTCAGATTGAGACTTATCAAAGAAAGAATAGTTACCCAGGCTGTTGGCATGCCAAATTTCAACTTTAGCGCCTTCAATGATGTTGCCTTCGGTATCTGTCACTGTACCTTCAATAAACAGAGTTGGAATTTTATCGGTTTCCGTACCATCGTCCATACGAGCAAAGCCCACTGATTCAGGTGCGCCAGCCACATATAAAGGGCCTTCAATGGTACGTGGTGTACCACCTGTAATACCTGCTTTCGCATCAGCTTCATCCGCACGTAAATCAAGATAGTGCTCTAAACCTAAACCTGCGGCTAAAAGACCTAATTCGTTTGCTTGACCCGCGTCTGTAAAATATTCTAGACCTTTCCATAGTTCAGTTTGAGTAATATCCAGATCTTCAATCGCTTGGAATAAATCACCCAATAAACGTACCACAACTGTAAGCATCCGGCTAACACAGCCTTACCAAGCGATCCTATAAGCCTTAATTTAGTTCCCACCTAAAAACAAGTGGGGACTTAATCCATGAACATGGATATATATTCAGCAACACCTCCTGTTGCTAAAAAACGCAGAACATACAGCAAAGAATTCAAACTCAGTATTGTCAATGCCTGTAAAAATCCTAATACCTCGATCGCTTCGGTCGCACTGCAACATAGTATTAATGCCAACCTTGTCAGTCGTTGGATCAGGATCTTCAGCCATCATGAGGGTGCCGTGCAGGATCCTACTCATGTGAATCCAGCATTTATTGCTTTGCCTTACACTGCTGAAATCAGCCAACCTATTGATGAGAGGATCACGTTGTGTATCACCGTGCCTCATACGAATAATGATATTCAGCTAAAATGGCAGACATCAGAAATACCTGTCTTGGCAGAATTACTCAAGGCACTTGCAACATGATCCGCATTGATGAAATCTGGTTGTCTACTCAGCCCATGGACATGCGTGCAGGTATGGATACGACCATGGCTCAGGTGGTGAGAGCCTTTGGCTACATCAAACCGCATTGTGCTTACCTGTTCTGTAATAAACGTGGCCATCGCATGAAAGTGTTGGTACATGATGGACTGGGCATCTGGCTGTGTGCCCGGCGGCTGGAACAGGGCAAATTTCACTGGGCTCAAGTTCACCAAGGTGAAACCGTGGCCCTCAGCCCGGAACAGTTACAGGCACTGATCCAAGGTTTGCCCTGGCAGCGCATTGGACGACAGCAGGTGGTGACGATGCTTTAAACCAGGCTGTTCCATTCTGCTATTCTCCAAACGTTCTATTTCATTCTTCTCATGACCTCAGGCATACTGCGGTCATGAATACGCTGCCTGACTTAAGCCAACTGACCCATGAACAACTGCTGGAATTCACCAGGCAGTTGGCGATGCAGCATCAGTCTCTGGCACAATCAAACCAGCAATTAGATGCCAGAGTTCAACATCTTGAAGTCACCAATCAGCAATTAGATTCTAAAGTTCAACATCTTTCTATTCTCAATCAAAAATACGAGCATGAACTGGCGCTGTTTAAAAAGCACAAATTCGGCAGTAAAAACGAACATCTCACTGCAAAACAAATCCATCTGTGGGATGAAGCGGTTGAAGAAGATATTGCCGCGGTTGATCTAGAACTGGAACGGCTAAATGCAGATAAAACCGATGCAGTGACACACAAAGCCAAAACCAATAAACCTAAACGTCGACCACTGCCAGATCATCTACACACCATCCGTATTGAGCATGAACCTGCATCAACCCAATGTGCTTGTGGCTGCCAACTCCGTCGTATCGGCGAAGATGTCAGTGAAAAACTGCATTTCAGACCGGCACAGTTCTATAAGGAACAGCATGTGCGTGGTAAATGGGTCTGTGATCAGTGTGACACTCTGACTCAGCAAGCGATGCCCGCCTATGTGATTGATAAAGGCATTGCTTCACCTGAATTGCTCAGCCATGTGCTGGTATCGAAGTATGCCGATCATTTGCCGCTGTACCGTCAACGTCTGATCTATCAGCGGGCGGGAATCGAGCTTTCTAGATCAACGTTATCTGACTGGATAGGTCGCTGCGGTGTAGAACTGGAGCCTCTGGCCAATGCCTTAAAAGAGGTGGTACTACAACAGCAGGTGCTGCATGCAGATGAAACACCGGTCACCATCATGCGGATGGGTGAGAATGATAAAAAACCGAAGAAAGGTTATGTCTGGGCCTATGCCACCACACAGTACAATCCAGTTCAGGCGGTGATCTATGACTTTCAGGATAGTCGTTCAGGCCAGCATGCTGAAGAGTTCTTGAAAGGCTGGCAGGGCTATCTAGTCTGTGATGATTACAGTGGTTATAAAGCACGTTTTAAATCAGGTCAGGTGATTGAGGTGGGCTGCATGGCCCATGCACGTCGTAAATTCCATGAACTGCATGTAACTGGGAAAAGTCAGGTTGCTGAACAGGCATTAGTGTTGATTCAGAAACTGTATGCGATAGAAGCCGAACTCAGGAAAAAGACCGATGGTACAGCGGAAGACCGCCGCGAATACCGACAACAGCATAGTCAACCAGTGATGCAACAACTATATGAATGGCTCAACCAACATCATCTGACAGTGCCATCGAGTTCTCCTACCGCCAAGGCGATCAATTACACTCTGAAGCGTTGGCCAGCCTTAAGCCGCTATCTGGATGATGGCAATCTACCGATTTGCAATAACTGGGTGGAAAACCAGATGCGCCCCTGGGCGTTGGGACGTAAGAACTGGTTATTTGCAGGTTCGCTGCGCAGCGGTCAGCGAGCAGCCAATATTATGACATTAATCCAGTCAGCAAAGCTGAATGGGCTGGATCCCTATGCCTATTTAAGTGATGTGCTGAAAAGGTTACCGACACATAAAGTGACCCAGATTGAAGAGTTACTGCCACACTGCTGGAAACCTAAATCGAATTAAAATTGGTATGGGATTCAGCGGACGCTTACCCACAACTTGCTGTACACGTTGGTCAACAGGCCCTGTCGCTGTATCTACGTTCATTTGTTTAACCAGAACATCAATCTCTTGACGGTTCATACTATATCTCCTTAAGTATGCATTTAAGTATGGGTGGCTATCACTCGATAAAAGAGGTCTTTGGCTGCCACGTTCCTTGTTTGGTTGTCTAACAATACTTTTTAAGTTGTTTTGTGTAGCGGCTGAAGCTTCTTTCAGGTAATGCGCTGCACGATGTTTTTGATCTGTTGGATGGGATTAAATTTGCTTAATCCTGTCTATGTGATATACCTTAAAAGAATAAAATCTTCACGTCGAAGATCAAATTTGCATTTTATTATACTTAATAGGTATCGATAACCATGGAACTAAGACACTTAAGATACTTTGTCGCGGTGGTTGAAGAGCAGAGTTTTACCAAAGCGGCAGAAAAACTATATATAGCTCAACCACCTTTGAGTCGGCAGATTCAAAATTTGGAACATGAGCTTGGAATTCAGTTATTTGAACGAGGTAGCCGTCCGCTTAAGACTACAGAAGCAGGTCAATTTTTTTATCATCATGCTTTAAAACTTTTGTCTAATGCAGAAGAAATTAAATCAATGACGAAACGAATCGGTTTGACAGAAAGGACCGTGACAATCGGTTTTGTGAGCTCTTTATTGTTTGGTTTACTCTCGAATATTTTGTATTTATTCAAACAACAACACCCACATTTAAAAATAGAAATGGAGGAAATGGCGACCACTGAACAAATCAAAGCATTAAAAGAAGGCCGTATAGATGTCGGCTTTGGTCGATTGCGTATTTCAGACCCTGCAATTAAACGGGTTTTACTGCGTGAAGAACGCTTAGTGGTAGCCTTACATGCAAGTCATCCTTTCGCACAAAAAAAGGAAGGAGTCTATCTTGCAGATCTGATCGATCAGCAATTGATTTTTTATCCAAATCACAATAAACCGAATTTTTCGACCCAAGTGCGTGGCATATTTTCAGAGTATGGTTTGGAACCTAAAAAAGTACGTGAAGTTCGTGAATTACAACTGGCATTGGGCTTTGTTGCGGCGAACGAAGGGGTTTGTATCACCCCAATGAGTGCCCAAAGTGTGCAATTAACACATTTAACCTTTGTTCCTATCTTAGACGAAGCCGCGATTAGCCCTGTATTTATGGCTGTGCGTAATATGGATGAAAGCGAAGATATTCGTGGTTTATTTGATAGTGTTTATCAAGTGTATGATTTAGAAGCGATTCCATATGATCGTGCTGTGTTTTGAGTATGTTGTCGCTAGACGTTCAGATGAACTGCACATATGAAATGATCTATTTAAATAAAGCGGAATCAAGGGATTAATTTGTATTCAACTTTTTAGGTATACAAACATGCCTAATCGGTTTTGGACATTAAGCACCGACTTATTCATTGTGAAAAGCGAATTTTACAAGCTTCACAATTAGGAGGTGGGCTATGCAAAACCAGAAAATTAATATTAATACCTTGGTTGATGAAGCCAAATTTACGCCATTTCATTGGGGTGTTTTGATTTGGTGTCTTTTGATTATTATTTTTGACGGTTATGACTTGGTGATCTATGGCGTTGCCTTACCGTTGTTGATGCAAGAATGGTCCTTATCTGCGGTACAAGCCGGCTTACTGGCAAGTACGGCTTTATTTGGCATGATGTTTGGTGCCATGTGTTTTGGCACACTGTCGGATAAAATTGGTCGCAAAAAAACCATTATGATCTGTGTCGGTATCTTTAGTGGTTTTACCTTCTGCGGCGCTTTTGCAAGTACTCCCGTTGAGTTTGGTATTTTACGCTTTCTTGCCGGTCTAGGCATCGGTGGCGTTATGCCGAACGTTGTCGCATTAATGACAGAATACGCGCCAAAACGTATACGCAGTACCTTAGTTGCACTAATGTTTAGTGGTTATGCCATAGGTGGTATGGCTTCAGCGTTATTGGGTGCTTGGTTAGTGCCTGTATATGGGTGGAAAATCATGTTTTATATTGCAATTATTCCATGTCTTGCATTGCCTTTAATTTGGAAATTCCTCCCTGAGTCATTGATGTATTTAACCTCAAAGCATCAAACAGATACGACTCGAACGATTGTCTCTAAAATTGCCCCTGAACAAGTCCTCACAACGGATACACAATTTGTACTCAATGAAGTTTCTGAAGAAGATAACGCTCCGTTAAAAGCATTATTTCAACAAGGGCGTAGTTTCAGTACGTTCATGTTCTGGATTGCATTTTTTATGTGCTTATTGATGGTTTATGCACTTGGAAGCTGGTTACCAAAATTGATGATTCAAGCTGGCTATTCACTTGGTGCAAGTATGATCTTCCTCTTTGCACTGAATATTGGTGGAATGGTAGGTGCTATTGGTGGTGGTGCTTTGGCAGACCGATTCCATATCAAAAAAGTACTGAGCATCATGTTTATGTGTGGCGCGTTGGCTTTAATCTTACTGGGCTTTAACAGTCCGCAAATGGTTCTGTATACCTTAATTGCTGTAGCAGGTGCAGCTACCATCGGTTCGCAAATCCTACTTTATACCTTTGTCGCACAATACTACCCAACCACGGTACGTTCAACAGGTATGGGCTGGGCATCGGGTATTGGAAGAATTGGTGCAATCGTTGGACCGGTACTTACTGGTGCGCTGTTAACCATGAATTTGCCGCATCAAATGAACTTCTTGGTGATTGCCATTCCCGGTGTCATTGCTGCATTGGCGATCTTTATGGTGAATTTGCAAGCGTCTGTAGAAGCGTCTACTCAAGGTCAATCGCCAAAGCTCAATACGCAAGCCATCAAAAATCCAGCGAATTAAGCCGATATTTAAAGATTTAACATTACCCAAAAATTTTAAGTTTCCAGGCCCTGATGCACAGCATGAGGGCTAGTGGGAAATTGTGACAAAAAATAAGGAAAGGGCATCGCCCAAATCGAGGTCAGGATGAAAACTCAAAAGCTAAATTTAGTCAAAAAAAACTTTAAAATTAAACCGATGATACTAGCTTGTGCAGCCGCGTTCCCCATGTGGACACATGCGGCAGTCAGCGAGGCTGAAGTTGAACAGTTGCGTGATGAAGTCAAAGCGTTAAAAGCCATGATGCAGCAATATGTTCAACAGCAAAACACCTTGTCGAGTGAAATCAAAGACGTAAAACAACGACCTGTAGTTGCTGCACAAGCACTAAAACCGACTCAAACACCGAGCCTGAGTTTAAATACCAAATCGGGCGCTGAGTTTAGCTTGTATGGCAATGTGCGAGCAGATGCATCTTATCAGGCAGAAGGCGGCAGCTTATCTCGCCTGTATAACCAAATGAATAGTGTTCCGCTAGAAGGGAATGCTGAAAGTTCAGATCGTTTAAAAGCAACACTTGCTGCCACACGTTTAGGCCTAGACTTTAAAACGCCGACTCAAGTGGGCGATGTAGGCGGTAAAATTGAAGTCGACTTTTTGGGCGCAAATGATGGACTGAGGATTCGTCATGCCTATTTAACTTATGGTGATTGGTTGGTGGGGCAAACATGGTCTAACTTTGCTGTACCTGATTATATGTCTGAAACTATTGATGCATTGGGCTATGTTGGTGGTGCTGTTAAACGTACACCGCAAGTTCGCTATAGTCACAAATTTAGTCCTGAGACAAATCTTGTGCTTGCAGCAGAAGATTCTAAGGATGACAGTTCAAATATGCGTTTGCCTGCATTAACAGCGCGGTTAAACCATAAAATGACAGATACACTCATGTTGAGCGCACGTGCGATGGGTGCTGAAAAGAAAACGGATACGGATACAGAAACCGCATGGGGACTTGGTCTGGGCGCAAAGCTAGATTTGACGGATAAAACAGTGCTCAAAGCGGATTATTACCATGTCAAAGGCGACAGTAGTTTTGTGTCATGGACCAACCAAGGTTTTGTGACCAATGCAGATAAAGACATCATCGCCACCAATGAATTTGACTCGATTACAGTAGGTTTAACTCAACAAATTTCAGCACAATGGCGCGGAACATTGGGCTATGGTTATATGAAAGCAGATGGTAATGCAGATTATGTCAACTCATTAGTTGATAAAACCAAGGCCAATAAAAACTTGTGGCAAGCATGGGCAAATGTATTTTACAGCCCTGTTAAGCCGATTAGTTTAGGTCTGGAATATGTCTATGGTGAACGTGAAGCTTTTGGCGCTGCACCAAATGGCAGTACTAAAGGTGAAGATAATCGAATCAATGCAGTCGCGATGTACAACTTCTAATGCTGTTACAGAGAATTGTTTAATTTAAATTGCCTTAGAAATTTCAATATCAATTTAACGAGAGCGTGATTGAAAGTATATTCAGGTTTTGACATCTGACTTTCCGACAATCTTTCAATGCGTACTCTTAATCAATACACGCCCTTGATCTTCTCAGATTGAGGGCTTTTATCTTATTTAGAAACTTTTATTTTTGACTAAAAAATATAATTATCTGTTTTATTTCATTTAACAAATCATTTGAATATAAAAATACGAAGAAGAATATTGATAAAAATCATGAATTTTGAAATATTTTGATACATACATGATGATAAAACACACTACAATCCTTGCCGTCAAATTCGTTTCACTTAGAAGACGCAATCATGGATGTCCCTCAATTTTCCAAATATAACAACACGTCACTTAAGCTTTTAAGCCTGATGATGCTTACTGCAATGGCACAATATAGTGTTGCAGATAGCAATGTATTACCTGAAATCACCATTAACGTTGAACAAAGTTCAATGGATGATCAAATAAAAAAAGCACTGACTAAAGTAAATGGTGCAACCAATGCGATCGTGGCAGCAGACATTCAAGATATACCCAAGCGAACAAATGCTGATTTATTTAAAAATCAACCGGGGATTTACGCAGCATCTTCAGGAAATGAAGGGGTAAAACTGTCGATACGTGGCTCGGGGATCAATCGTGCACCGGGGGCGCATGCTTCAGGGTTGTATGTGACCTTAGATGATTTGCCATTTACAGGGCCAGGAGGAACACCTTATGAACTGCTTGAGCCGCTGTGGGTAGACCATATAGAGGTTTTACGGGGTGCTAATGGTTTAACACGTGGTGCATTAAGCTTGGGTGGTCTAATTAACTATGCTAGCCCAACTGGAAAAAATGCAGCTAAATTGTCAGTGCACCATGAAATGGGTAGCCACGGTTATCAAAAAAGTGAAATCAATTCAGGACAACAAATTGGCGACTTAGACTATTATCTTTCCTTAACGCAAAGTGATGATGACGGTTTTCAAGATCATGCTTCAAGCCAGAGCAAAGGTTTATCGGCCAATGTGGGATATCAAATAAATCCAAACCTAGATACACGTTTTTATCTGCGTTACCGAGAGACTGAACACCAAACGCCGGGACGTCTAACCCAACAACAGATTGAACAAAATCCAAAACAAGCAGTAGCCCAAAATATCTCGCTGAATAATAATCGTCCGCAGCCGGGAAGTCTTTGGTTGGCGAATAAAACCAATATGACTTTGGACTCGGGCGATCGTTTACAGTTGGGTCTGGCCTATCATCATTATCCGATGGATTTGCAAGAAGGTTTGTATAGTACCGATGTTGACTATGACGATATCATTACCTTATTTAACTACCAATTTGACCGAACGCTATGGGGGCATGAAAGCCAAAATACTTTAGGTTTTCGTAGTACCACGCATTTGCCAGATGGTCAGGTCGTTGAACGCTTGCGTGTAGCGCAAGGCGCCTATGCTGCGGGTACAGAAACGCGGCATTATACCTACCAAGGTGGTGACTATGTTTTACATTATGCCAATGCCTTGGCACTACACCCACAGTTTTGGCTCGATAGTCGAGTTGCATTGGCGTACACCCATCGTGAAAGTGAAGTGACATGGCCTGTGCAAAGTCATAAAGAAAATATTCGTGAATGGAATGTCCTGCCATCGCTAGGTTTTCGATATCAAATCCAACCTGAAACACAGCTCTTTGCCAATGTCAGTCGAAGCTTAGAAGCACCACATCCTTGGGCTTTAATTTGGGGTTCGGATCAAAAGTTCCCCGATGAAAGTGGCGCAGCGACGGGACGCCAAAATGCTCCGATTCATTTGAATAGTCAGACAGCGAATACTCTTGAACTAGGTGGGCGTGGTCAACATGCACTGGGTGTGTGGAATATTGCATATTACTATTCACAGGTTAAAAATGAACTGTTGGCTGTTGAAATCCAACCAGAGCCTAATCCGATAATTTACGAATCGAATGCTTCAGACACCATCCATCAAGGGATTGAAGTCGGTTTAAACAGTTCACTTTGGCAAAATGATACATATGGACAGGTTCAACTAAAACAAGCCTATACCTTGAATGATTTTCACTATAAAAATGATGCGGTATTTGGAAAAAATGAGCTGGCAGGTATACCAAAACACATCTATCAGGCTGAACTGAAATACGAACATCCTTTAGGCTTTTATGCTGCGGTGAATACACTTTATGCCGCAAAGGTCGCAACCGACTATGCCAATAGTTTCTACGCAAAAGATTGGCAAATTTGGGGAGCATCGTTCGGCTATATTCAACCGCAAAAACAGTATATGGCTTGGTTGGATTTCAGAAATATGGCCAATAAAAAATATGCATCTACCGTGACACCGGGCTATAACGATGCCGGCAAAGATCCTGCTCGTTTAACACCGGGTGAAAGTCGGGCGGTATATGCAGGACTGACGTATCATTTTAATTAAGCATCTTGTATTTAAACAGTAATCTATTAAAAAGCTTTGATTCGCAGATTTGAAAATAAAAAAGGGAGTCAATCAGCTCCCTTTTTTAGCTCTTTGATTGGTTTGTTAAGCAGTTCGAGGTATATCTTGAATACGTCGCCATGGCTGAGCTTCTTCAATTTCATATGCCAGTTCAATTAAGGTTTTTTCATCACCGATATCGGCTGATATTTGCATACTGATCGGTAGTCCGTCGTTTTGCGTTTCTCCCATAGGAATCGACATGGCTGGAGCACCAACAACATTTTGGATGGGTGTAAAAGTCACATAGTTCTGTATACGTTCAAATAACTGGTCAAACGGTAATTGAGGTGACAAATAGCCGATTTTAGGTGTGGTATGTGCAAGTACAGGTGATAGCAACACATCGTAATGCTTAAAGATTTCACGATATTGTTGCTGCATTTTCTTTAATCGATACAGAAATAACGGGGTTTTATAAAAGTTCTTTTTATACAACTTCGATAAACCAACGGTTAAGTGATCTAACTCTTTTGGATTAAAGTCAGCGCCAAAGATTTTCTTGCCAAAGGTACTCAGTAAAAAGGACAACATCCCCCAATATTCACTAAAATCTTCCACAAAGCTTAAGGCAAAAGGTAACTGAAGTTCTTCAACATGATGGCCTAATTTTTCCAAGAGTGCTGCGCTATACATTAAGGTTGAAGTTGTTTCGCTATCTATTTGCCCAGTAATCGATTGCGGGACTAAACCGATGCGTAGTCGACGTTTAGAAGGGCCATGAATCATGCCTATGCGTGGCAGTTTTTTATTGTAATAACTTGACTCCATTCCTGCATAGAAATGCGCAGTATCTCGTATGCTACGGGTTAGGACACCTTCACTGATGATATTAATCGGAAGAGAGCCTGCTGCTTCACTGTCATACGTACGGCCACGGCTAGGCTTTAATCCAATCAGGCCGCAGCATGCAGCAGGGATACGAATTGAACCACCGCCATCATTGGCATGGGCAATAGGCACTACACCGGCTGCAACGAGAGCTGCGGAACCCCCTGAAGATGCGCCGCAGGAATAACTTAAATGCCACGGGTTATGGGTGGCTGATCCATCTTTATATTCGGTACTGGCATTTAGACCAAATTCAGGTAGTTTAGATTTTCCTAATACGACAAAACCTTGATCTAAGATTTGTTGGCTAATTTGAGGGTTACGATCGGCTGGTTTTGAGCCGATGGCTTTTGAACCATGGCGTGATGGCAAGCCTTGATAATCTAGATTATCTTTAAAGAAAAAAGGGACGCCCGCAAATAGACCATGTTCAACATATTGATTTTTCTCTAAAGCGCGTTGAAAACAGTCCAGTTCAATGGCATTTAGATACGGATTGACTTGTTCCGCACGTGCAATGGCTGCTTGTGTTATTTCCTGTACAGAGGCTTCTTTAGATTTGATGAGCTGTGCAATCCCCACAGCATCTAGATCTTTGAGTACATCCGAACTAAAGGCATGTATGCGTTGACTGTGTTTTTGATCTTCCATGAACTAACCTATTTGTTTTTTGAATTTTGGTAAATGTTGAATGAATTCGTTGTTATCTCAACAACAAATATATGTATTTGAACAATATCTGTTTGAGCATAATAATGACAATAAAAATTGTCAAATATTCATCTGATCTGAGGAAAGTGCAGAGATTATACTAAGGAGGGCATCTAAAGCCTGTTGAATCTCATCCTTCCATGCAAAGGAACAATTTAAACGGATATATTGAGTTTTGGCTTCTGATACGTTAAATAAACGGCCTGGAGCAACGCCGATCTGCTGTTGAATTAAGGCTTCATAGACTGCCATGCTTTCAACGTTTTCTGGTAATTTTAACCAAAGAAAATAACCACTTGGATGATATTGTAATTTACATCCAGTCGGTAGGCGGCTTTCCAAATAACGGTAAAACTGTAATTTGTGTTGCTGTAGACTTTTTCTTAAGACCCTTAAATGTTTTTCATAATGATAATTTGAAATAAATTCCACCAAGGCATTTTGCAATAAGGTATTAACGGAAATAGTGCTCATAAGCTGTAAGTGTTGAATCGCTTGAGAATATTTACCCGCATGCACCCAACCGACCCGAAATGCAGCACCTAACGTTTTAGAAAAAGATGAGCAATGTAAGACCATATTATTTTGGTCAAAATATTTCATTGATACGGGTTTCTTAGATGCATAATGCATTTCTTCATACACATCGTCCTCAATTAAATGCACATGATATTGGTGTAAGAGCACGGCAATTTTTTGCTTGATTTCATCACTCACTGTGAAGCCCACAGGATTATGTGAATTCAGCATCAACCAACAGATCTTGACGGGATAAGTTTTTAAAATATGTTCAAATGCGGTTAAATCAAATCCGTCTTGTGGATGTTCAGGTAAGGTCACCACTTTAAGGCCTAAGCGCTCTGCAGCTTGCAAGGCGCCATAGAAAATATTTTGCTGTAACACAATATAATCACCCGGTGAGGCAATGGCCTGTAAGGAAAGATTCAGTGCATCCATACAGCCTGAGGTAATCACAATATCCTCTAGATCTGTGGCAATGCCTTGCATGCAATAACGCTGTGCAATCAACTTACGAAGGGCTAAATTACCGGGTGGAAGATTATCAATGGCATCGTAACTTTTAGGATTTCTGGAAATTTGCCCCATGATTTGGGTTAACTTTTTAGAAAAAACAATATCTTGAGATGGAAAGGCTGAACCCAATGGAATGATTTTTTCATCTTGTATTGATTTTAAATACTTAAAGACCAGAGAGTTAATTTCAACCGGTGTGTTTAAGGACACGATTTGAGTTTGTTCAGCTTCTATTTCGAGTAAGCCTTGCGCCACATAGTAGCCAGATTTCTCACGTGCATAAATTAAGCCACGCGATTCCAACTCCTGATAGGCATTCATGACCGTGATTAAACTAAAACCGGACAACTGCACTTGTTCACGTAAAGACGGGAGCTTTTCGTGCGCTTTTAAAGTGCCATTTTCAATCAGTTGACGTAGGTGCTGAGCAAGCTGTTCCGATTTATACATAGTCATCAACAAGACAAAGTTCTGTTATAAATATATCAGTAAATGAAACTTTACATTAAATTTTTATAACAGATGAGTCTGTACTGTTATATGTTTTTTCAAAATCACTGTATCTAGTTTTAAGCTTGAATTTTTTATAAGGTGCATAGACCACAACACTTGTGGCGTCAAATGGTATGGAAGTTAGGGAGTTGAGTATGTTTAAAGCCAGTGAATTAGAACTGTTACAACATTTACTGGTGGATGTTCCATTGACAGATTCAACGCTGCATCTGTTGCAACAACAGCATACTAATTTAGAAGCGGTGCTTTTACGAAGTCGAATTTTGCGCCAAGTACAGCAAGTGGGCTATGTCAGTATTTGTCAGGAGTATATGCACGCCAAGGCTGAAAATGCGGCTTTTTTATTTGCACCCTTTATCTTAGCGAATTTGAATCAGAAGGTGATCTACGCTACACCACAAAGCCCTGAAAATGTTGCGATATTGAATCGTTATTATCATGCTGAGGCTAAACTTAGCGCATTTAAAGTTGATGATGTTTTATCGGGACTCAATGTCTACATTGAGCTAAATAATGAACAGCTATCGCCAGCAGAATACTTCTATTTTAGTTTGATCAATAGCTTATGTAATCCGAAAGTTTCCAAAATTATTTGTATTACACATCTACATATCGACTTAGAAAAATTAAATCAGCTTGCTGAATATTTAGATGTTGAAATCCATGTCTTGGCGGATAAAGCTGAACCGATTGACTTTGATCTAAATAAAATCAATATGTTAAAGCTGCTATTTAAAGACAAAGATCAGCAATATATCGATTTATGCCAAAAATTTTCGTTTATTAATGCGCAAATTTTACAACGATTAGGTTTATATGAATTTGATCGTGCGCAAGTCTTGGTAGAAGACATGTTTTATTCAGAGCATATCTTTGAAAAAATGTCGGTATACGGTGAATATATTCAAACACATCTACAGCACCAAGTGAAAAAGCAGAGTCCTGCATAAGCGATTCAGAGGGGAAAGTAATTTTATAGCTGTAATTTGATCACTTTAAAAATGCAAAAAAGCTTGTAAATCTAGACTTACAAGCTTTTTTTAAATTCAAATTTAAACCAATTTATTTGGCCTAATGATCCGATTAATACTTTATGAACTGATCATGAGCAAACATGAAATGTAAGATATACATGCAATAGCGAGTTGCAATAAGTGAATAGATTATCGCTTAAGGTAGATAAGAATTATCTGCACCAACGACAAACGCTACACCAATACAGAATAAAAGCACATAGATTGAGAACCAAATAATGGCACGTTTAAAGGCCTTATCTGAAATTTCACTGTCTGCATATTTTTGCGGTTTTTTAGGCTCTTGATTGCTCATAAGATGTACTCTAAATCCCTAATGGTTATAGGTGATTATTGGGGTATATCACTTGAAAGCATAGATACAACATTCATCTAAATTTCTATAACAGTTATAGTTTAGAAGCAGCCATCCTGACTTAATCCATTAATAAACTATGATATTGGTCGGTTCTTTTTCTCAAAAAGTCCCAGACCAGCTTAATGCGCGGCTCATGCTGTAAATCGACTAAGGTCAGCATCCAAAAGGTATGCACAAAACGAACATCTTGCGCCAAGACTTGTTCTAATTCGGGTTTTTCCTCGGCCAAAAATTTGGGCAATATTGCCAATCCTGCACCCGCACTCACGGCAATTTGTTGTGCCAAAATACTACTACTTCTAAAGTTAGCATTGAGCTGAATAGGTAAGCGCTCTAAACAATACAGTTCGGGGCTATAGACTAGATCATCTATATAGTTCACAAAAGTGTGTGATTTTAAATCTTCTAATGTATGAATGGGTTGCGTGTTTTTTAAGTATTCTTTACTGCCATAAATCTTTAAACAATAGTCTGCCAGTCGAGTAATAATATAAGGTCCTGATTTCGGTCGATCGATGGAAATAACAATATCTGCTTCACGATGTGAAAGTTTGATCATTTTCGGGACAGGAATAAGGTCGATCGTCAGTAGAGGGTATTTTTTGGACAATTCTGCCAAGAGCTGTGTCAAAAATGCTGTTCCAAACCCTTCGGGTGTGCCAATTCGCACACGACCTTGCATAGGTTGGTTAGGTTTTTCGATTTGTAAAAATGCCTGTTCCATTTGTTCAACGCGAGGAACCAGTGCCAAACCTTCTAAAGTGAGCTCATAACCTGTGGCTTCACGTTTAAATAATGGTGTGCCTAAAGCCAGTTCTAGCGCATGTATACGTCGAGAAACCGTACTGTGCTCAACACCGATAATACGTGCGGTATTGGTTAGGGTTTTCGCACGAGCCAAAACCAAAAAATACTGTAAATGATCCCAATCTACTTTCATTGTTATTGTCATCCCTGTGCATATTTGCACATCAATCGTGCGTGAATCTCTATTGGTAGTCAAAATTTTCTTTGCTAGTTTGAAGTGAATTGGAAAATATAAATATAAGGCTTTTGGATATTTTCTAAGTCAGTACAAAACAATAAGTGCCTATGGAGAGGTCATGAACACAATGTCAAATATTCAGTCAGCGACGGCTAAATTATTAATTAACGGTAAATTTGTAGAGTCAAACACTACAGAGTGGCAAGACATTCTAAATCCTGCAACTCAAGAGGTTTTGGGTCGTGTTCCAATGGCGACTATGGAAGAAGTGGATGCAGCGATTGCTTCAGCGCAAGAGGCTTTTAAAACATGGCGCTTAACGCCTGTTCAAGCACGTATGCGCATTATGCTGAAGCTACAAGATCTGATCCGTAGCAATATGAAAGACATTGCCCGTGTACTGACTGCTGAGCAAGGAAAGACGCTTGCAGATGCTGAAGGTGATATTCAACGTGGTTTAGAAGTCGTTGAGCATGCGTGTTCGGTTGGCACACTTCAAATGGGCGAATATATAGAAGGTGTTGCACGTGGTGTGGATACCTATACTTTGCAGCAACCTTTGGGTGTATGTGCAGGAATTACGCCATTTAACTTTCCTGCGATGATTCCACTGTGGATGTTCCCAATGGCGATTGTCAGTGGAAATACCTTTGTTTTAAAGCCATCTGAACAAGATCCATTATCGACCATGATGCTTGTCGAACTTGCGATTGAAGCCGGTATTCCAGCAGGTGTATTAAACGTAGTGCATGGTGGTAAAGACGTTGTTGATCGTTTATGCACACATCAAGCTATTAAGGCCATTTCATTTGTAGGCTCTACAGCCGTTGGTACACATGTATATAACCTTGCAGGACAGCATGGAAAACGTGTGCAGTCGATGATGGGGGCTAAAAACCATGTCGTGGTAATGCCGGATGCCAATAAAGAACAAACTTTAAATGCTCTCGTTGGTGCAGCATTTGGTGCGGCTGGTCAGCGTTGTATGGCTTTGTCTGTTGCTGTCATGGTTGGTGAAAGTAAAGAATGGGTTAATGAACTGGTTGAAAAAGCCAAAACGCTGAAGGTCAATGCAGGGCATGAACCGAATACCGATATTGGCCCAGTCATTTCACCTCGCGCAAAAGCACGTGTACTGGATTTAATTCAAAGCGGTGTAGAGCAAGGTGCAGAGCTGTTGCTTGATGGTCGTGATGTTCAAGTCATTGGCTATGAGCAAGGAAACTTTGTCGGAGCAACGATTTTTAATCAAGTTTCAACCGATATGCGCATCTATACCGAAGAGATCTTTGGACCCGTATTAGCCATTATTCATGTCGATACTCTGGAGCAGGCGATTGAATTGATTAATGCCAATCCATTCGGCAACGGTGTTGGACTATTTACACAAAGTGGTGCAGTCGCTCGTACATTCCAAAGCGATATCGATATTGGTCAAGTGGGTATCAATATTCCAATTCCTGTACCAGTTCCTTTCTTTAGCTTTACAGGATCGCGTGGTTCAAAACTGGGTGACTTAGGTCCATATGGTAAGCAAGCAGTTCAGTTCTATACACAAACCAAAACCATCACCAGTCGTTGGTTCGAAGATACACAAGAAAAAGGTGAAGTGAATACCACCATTAACCTACGTTAATTTAGGAGTTCAAGGATGAATATTGCCTTTATCGGTTTAGGAAACATGGGCGGAAAAATGGCCCAAAATCTACTCAAAGCAGGTTTTACGGTTTACGGTTTCGACTTAAGCGAAATTGCGATTCAGCATTTTACTGAAGCAGGTGGCATTGTTTGCCAAAGCCCACAAGATGCAGCGAAACAAGCAGATGTTGTAATTAGCATGTTGCCTGCTGCCAAGCATGTTAAAGAGGTGTATTTGGGTGAAGATGGTGTGTTGGCGGTAATGAAAGCAGGAAGCTTATGTATCGATAGCAGTACCATTGATCCGCAAACCATTAAGGATATAGCCGAGGCGGGTGCTGCACATCAGATAAAAATCTGTGATGCACCTGTTTCAGGCGGAACTATTGGTGCTCAGGCAGGTACATTAACCTTTATGGTCGGTTCAGATGATCAAACCTTTGAAAAAACCAAAGCGGTATTGGGCCACATGGGTAAAAACATTGTGCATTGTGGTGATGTGGGTGCAGGTCAAATTGCGAAAATTTGCAATAACTTGATTCTTGGTATTTCCATGGCAGCCGTTGCTGAAGGTATGGCACTCGGTGCGCGTCTGGGAATTGATCCTCAAGCCTTAGCGGGTGTGGTGAATAGTTCGAGTGGACGTTGCTGGAGTTCGGATGTATGTAATCCATGGCCAGGTATCTCAGCAAATGCACCTGCAGGACGTGGCTATACCGATGGTTTTGCAACGCAGTTGATGTTGAAAGATTTAGGATTGGCTGTAGAAGCCGCAGGACAAGTCAAACAGCCGATTATTTTAGGTGGACTGGTTCAGCAGATGTATCAACAGCTGTGTTTACAAGGTAATGCACACTTAGATTTTTCAAGCATTGTGCAGCAATACTTACCTAAGAATGCTGAAGAAACGCATTGAACACCAATCTAGCCTAGGGATGGCTAAAAATACTAACACTCGTGTCGGAATAACAATAAATTGAGACTGAGGTAGAGAAGATGTCGAATTATCAAGATGTTGCAAAGGCATTTGACTTAAATCATGCTGCCAAAGAAATGTTATCAGGCTCTTTAGAGCAATTAAATGCATGTTATGAATGCTGCGACCGTCATGCGATTGATCAAGATAAGGTTGCACTGTATTGGCAAGGCAAAGATGGGCGGAAAGAACAATATACCTTTGCAGAGCTGCAACAGTGGTCAAGCCAATTTGCCAATTTTTTAAAGTCACAGGGTGTGCAAAAGGGTGATCGTGTATCGGGTTTATTACCCCGTACAGTTGAATTACTTGTGGTGATTTTAGGGGCTTGGCGAATAGGTGCTGTATATCAACCGCTATTTACCGCCTTTGGCCCCAAAGCCATTGAACATCGTTTACACCTTGCACAAAGCAAATTGGTGATTAGCGATGTTGGTAATCGCAGTAAATTAGATGAAGTTGCACATTGTCCCCAAATCGTTACTGTTGCAGATCCAGCGGGTCAAGGGATACAACAGGGAGATTTAAACTTTTGGGATGAAGTAAACGCACAGTCTACAGAAGATTGTGAAATTGTCCTACAGAGCATCAATGATCCATTTCTTTTGATGTTTACTTCAGGTACTACAGGTCCTGCAAAGCCCTTAGAAGTCCCGCTTAAAGCTTTGATCGCTTTTGGTCAATATATGAAAAATGCGGTAGGGCTACGTGAAGATGATTCGTTTTGGAATATTGCCGATCCGGGTTGGGCTTATGGTTTGTATTACGGAATTACTGGGCCACTTTTACTTGGACATGCAACACTCTTTTACGAAGGTGGTTTTAGCATTGATAGTCTCTGTCAGATCGTAGATGACTACAAAGTGACGAACCTTGCAGGCGCACCGACAGCGTATCGAATGATGATGGCGGCTGATCCTGAACAAATGGCAAAACTTAAAGGGAAATTTAGAGTCGTGAGTAGTGCTGGAGAGCCGCTTAACCCTGAAGTGTTCCGTTGGTTTAAACAAGTCCTCGATGCACCGATCTTTGACCATTATGGGCAGACTGAAGTCGGTATGGTGGTGTGTAATCATCATGGTTTACAACATGATATTCGCGCAGGTGTCGCAGGTTATGCCAGTCCGGGATATCGCGTGGCGGTTGTTGATGAACAAGGGCAAGAGTTAGCTGCAGGAGCGCCGGGAGTACTGGCTGTCGATATCAGTCAATCACCGATGATGTGGTTTGGTGGCTATAAAGAAAGTCGTAAGTCACCCTTTGTAAAGCATTATTACCTCACTGGTGATACTGCAGAATTACACGCAGATGGCAGTATGAGCTTCGTTGGTCGTAATGATGATGTGATTACAACATCCGGTTATCGTATCGGGCCATTCGATGTAGAAAGCGCTTTACTTGAGCATGATGCAGTGATTGAAGCTGCGGTCATTGGTGTACCTGATCCTGATCGGACAGAAATTGTAAAAGCTTTTGTGATTTTAGCTGAGCATGTCACAGCGTCAGAAGAGTTAGCAGAGCAGCTAGGGCAATTTGTGAAAAAGCGCCTATCTGCACATGCTTATCCACGATTGGTGGAGTTTGTTCAAGAACTGCCGAAAACTCCAAGTGGAAAAATTCAGCGTTTCTTATTGCGAAATCAAGAGATTGCGAAACAATCCACGCAGCATGCAAGTTAAATGACGTAACGATTAACTCTAAATTAATGCCGAACAATCAGGATCAAAATCAAGCTTTCATTCAGTTCTAGTCATTATCAAACTGGATGAAAGCAATTGATTGATGTACAGGAAGATAAGATGCAATTTACCGAAGAACAATTATTAATTCAGGACATGGCACGCAGTTTCGCACAGGAACAAATTAAGCCTCAAGCGGCTGAATGGGATAAACACGGAACCTTTCCCAAAGCGGCATTAGCGCAGATGGGAGAACTGGGTTTATTGGGTATGTTGGTATCAGATGAATGGGGTGGTTCAGATACAGGTAATCTTGCCTATGTTATGGCTTTAGAAGAGATTGCAGCGGCAGATGGGGCAACCTCAACCATTATGAGTGTACATAACTCGGTAGGCTGTGTTCCTATTGCTAAATTTGGCACAGAAGAACAAAAGCAGAAATATTTAGTGCCTTTAGCACAAGGCAAAATGATCGGGGCATTTGCATTAACTGAGCCGCATACGGGTTCAGATGCTGCTGCCATTAAAACTCGTGCAGTCAAAGATGGTAATGAATGGGTGATTAATGGTGCTAAGCAGTTTATTACCTCTGGACATAATGCAGGGGTCATTATTGTCTTTGCTATGACTGACCCAAGTGCAGGGAAAAAAGGCATGAGTGCTTTTATTGTCCCAAGAGAAACACCCGGCTATGAAGTGATTCGTACTGAAGAAAAGCTTGGATTACATGCCTCAGATACCTGTCAAATTGCACTAACAGACGTGCGAGTGCATGAAAGCCTAATGTTAGGAAAAGAAGGTGAAGGTTTGAAAATTGCCTTATCAAATCTAGAAGGCGGTCGTATTGGTATAGCGGCGCAAGCAGTTGGTCTTGCACGTGCAGCATTAGAAGAAGCAACCCGATATGCCAAAGAGCGTATTACTTTTGGTAAACCAATTTTTGAACATCAGGCAGTTGCGTTTCGATTGGCAAGTATGGCAACAGAAATAGAGGCCGCACGCCAATTGGTCTATCACACGGCACGTTTAAAAGAAGCAGGACAACCTTGCTTAAATGAAGCGTCTATGGCCAAGCTTTTTTCATCTGAAATGGCTGAGCGTGTTTGCTCCGGAGCATTACAAGTCTTTGGTGGTTATGGCTATCTCAAAGATTTCCCGATAGAGCGTATATATCGTGATGCACGTATTTGCCAAATCTATGAAGGCACAAGTGATATCCAACGTTTAGTGATTGCCCGCAGCTTATAACGTTGTCTTTAAGACATTTAAAACGACAAGGCTTCAGACGAAGCCTACTTATAAATATTGAACATATATAGGGATCTCACATGCAATTTGAAACAATTCTGCTTGAAAAGAACAATGGTGTAGGACTCATTACTTTAAATCGTCCTCAGGCCTTAAATGCGTTGAATAGCACATTAATTCAAGACCTTAATTTAGCCTTAGATGATTTAGATCGAGATCCAACCATCGGTTGTATGGTTATTACAGGTTCAGAAAAAGCCTTTGCCGCTGGTGCAGATATTAAAGAAATGGCTGAACTGAGTTTTCCAAATATTTATTTGGATGATTTTTTTCATCTGGCAGATCGAATTGCTCAGCGCCGTAAACCTCTAATCGCAGCTGTCAGTGGTTATGCGTTAGGTGGAGGCTGTGAGTTAGCACTCATGTGCGACTTTATTTACTGTGCCGATAATGCAAAATTCGGTTTACCAGAAGTGACTTTGGGAGTAATCCCAGGGATAGGTGGGACACAGCGCTTAACGCTTGCTATTGGTAAGGCCAAAGCAATGGAAATGTGTCTGACTGCGAGACAAATGGGCGCAGCAGAAGCAGAGCAGAGTGGTTTAGTTGCTCAAGTCTTCCCTAAAGAGGAGTTGGTCGAAAAGACCTTAAAAGCTGCTGAAAAAATAGCCGAAAAATCTGTAGTCGCAACCATGATGATCAAAGAGTCAATTAACCGTGCATTTGAAGTCAGTTTGCAAGAAGGTTTACGTTTTGAACGTAGAACATTCCATTCGATTTTTGCCACTCAAGACCAAAAAGAAGGCATGCAAGCATTTGTTGAAAAGCGCCAAGCCAATTTTAAAGACAATTAAAAATAAAAAAGGATTATATGGATATGAGTACAAATAACTTAATGATTGAAGAACATGGACATTTAGGCCAAATCAGTTTAGATCGCGTGGCAAGTTTAAATGCCTTGTCTTTGGAAATGATTCAGGGAATTCAACAGCAATTAGCACTATGGGCTGATCAAACCAATATTCATGCCGTGCTTATTCGCTCAAATAGTCCCAAAGCATTTTGTGCAGGTGGAGATATTCGCTATCTCTATGATAGTTATATGAATGGTAAAGAAGATCATCAAGCTTATTTTCAAGCTGAGTATGAAATGCTGAATAGCATTCGTGCGTATGAAAAACCCATTATTGTCATACTCGATGGCTATGTACTTGGCGGTGGATTTGGCTTAGCCCAAGCATGTCATGTGCTTGTCAGCAGCGAAAAGTCTAGATTTGCCATGCCTGAAACTGCCATTGGATTTTTCCCAGATGTGGCTGCGACACACTTTTTATCACGTTTAGATGATATTGGTGTGTACATGGCAACTACGGGCGATCAAATCAGTGCTAGCGATGCGTTGTATCTAGATTTGATTGACTACCATGTTCCGAGTGAGCAACTTGTTCAATTAGAAGAAGATTTAAGAAATTCCAAGCATCTCAGCAAAGAAAATATTGAACAATTGATTGCGAAATATATTACTCGACCAGCGGAAAGTGAACTTAGTCAGAATGCAGATTTAATTCGTAAGCATTTTGGTTTTGAGAGCATTGATGCCATTGAAAATAGTCTTGAAAATGAACAGCATAATGATGCTCAAGCGTGGGCGTTAAAAATACGCAATACCTTGGAACAACGATCTCCAATCGCGAAAAGGATCAGTTTGCAACTCCAACATTTAGGTCGAAGTCTTTCACTAAACCAATGCATGCAAATTGAACGACATTTGCAAGATGTTTGGTTTCAACATGGCGATATTGTCGAAGGTGTTCGCGCATTAATTGTGGATAAAGACAAGCAGCCAAAGTGGCAACAATCTAGTCCGACTTTAGACAAAATAATGGAGGAAATATCTATTTAATCAGTGATTTAAAAAACTTTAACGGTTCAAACCATATGAACAAGTGACTCAGCGTAAATTAAACATATATAAGATCTGAAAAATATTGATTTTCAAGAAGAAAATCATCATACAAATCAAGCATCGTGAAAATGCAATATAGAAATATCTTGCAGAATAAGGAAGATAACAATGCAAAATGTACAGGGAAACACAGCTCCACCAGCTAAGTCCTCACATCGTTTAGCGGGTATTTCCAGCATGGTGGGTACAACCATCGAATGGTATGACTTTTTTATCTATGGTGCTGCCGCAGCACTCATTTTCAATCGACTTTTTTTCCCAAATCTTGATCCGTTAACGGGCGTATTGGCAGCATTTGCTACCTATGCTGTAGGCTTTATTGGTCGACCACTTGGTGGCATTGTTTTTGGCCATTTTGGCGATAAAATCGGTCGTAAATCAATGTTATTGGTCACATTAATGTTGATGGGTATCCCTACTGTGATGATTGGGTTGTTACCGACTTTCGAAACCATTGGTTATTGGGCAACGGTCTGTTTAATTATTTTAAGATTTATACAAGGCATGGCCATGGGTGGAGAATGGGGCGGAGCAGTCCTCATGGCGGTAGAGCATGCGCCAGCGGGTAAAAAAGGCTTTTGGGGAAGTTTGCCGCAAGCAAGTACAGGTGGTGGTTTATTGCTCGCTTCCGTGGCTTTAGGTCTAGTCTCAATGTTACCTGAAGAAGCGTTATTTAGCTGGGGTTGGCGTCTACCATTTTTAGCCAGCATTATTTTACTGGCTGTAGGTTGGTATATTCGCGTAAAAGTACCTGAATCACCAGACTTTGAAAAAGTTAAAGCTCAAACCGAAACAATTAAAGTTCCAGCAAAACAAGTGTTTAAAAATCATCCTAAGCAGTTGATTACGATTATTTTATCTCGAGCTGCTGAAAATGCTTGGTTCTATTTGGCATCGACATTTGCTTTAGCCTATACTACCACACAGCTAAATATTCCTAGACAAGATATCTTGTTTGCAACAATTTGTGGTGCTGCCGTCATCATGGTTATTACGCCAATTTTTGGACATTTGTCTGATAAAGTTGGGCAAAAAAACATGTTTAGATTTGGTTTATGCATATTGGCTTTATACAGCTATCCATTTTTTGCGATGTTAAATACCAAGGATCCTGTATTGGTTTGGGCGGCCATAGTGATTGGTATTGGTGTGGTTTTTCCTTTGATGTATGCGCCGCAGTCACAGTTATTTTCACGCCAATTTCCAGCAGAAATACGCTATAGCGGTATTTCAATCTCAGTTCAATTTGCAGGCGTGCTAGGTGGCGGTTTAGCACCATTAATCGCGACGAAATTGCTAAGTATTGGTGATGGAAGCCCTAATTTAATTATTGCCTATATTTCAGGCTTTGCAGTGATTGCGATTATTGCATCATCATTCTTAAAGCCGGATCAAATAGAGCGAAAGGAAAATGCATTTAGCAGTGAGGAAATCAAATCTTCCTAAATCAACAATCAGTAAAACAATTGATTGATTTAAAATTCAGAATTTCAACTATAGAAATACATGTGATTTAGCCATAGCAATCGTTGTTATGGCTTTTTTTGTTTAAGGATTGTGCCAGAACAAATTTATTTTTAGCGTAGCTTAGGAACATAGCAATTTGAATACAGTTGATGTGCAAAAGCCGTGAATTATCATCTTTGTAAATAAAGTTGAAGCATTTCGTATAATGTATATTATGTTAAATAAATAACATGTGTCATTTACTTCATTAATATTGATATACACTAGTTTTCTTACAGTCCTTTGTCAATTTCTTTTAGATATTAGAAGTGAATTTACTTAAAATTCACTTCTATCTATTTGCTCTTAGGTATGAGTAATAAAACTAAATCTATTCAATTCGTTTAACAATCAAAGCAATACCCTGACCAACACCAATGAACATCGAGCATAACGCATACTTACCCTGGATATTTTCAGGTTGATTGCATGTCGATGTCATAAATCGTGTATTTGATACACTGAGTTGATGACCAATATCAATTTAATTATTCTTTTATTATACAAAAATATTTATATTCAAGAATCTCAATCCTACACCAGGTTCTGTCAAAATATATTTAGGATGAACTGCATTATCATTTAATTTAGCACGTAATTTGGCAACCAAAATTCTTAAATAGTGCGTATCTTCCTGATGCGTTGCACCCCATAGTTCCTTGAGTATCTGTGGCTGGGTTATCAGTTGTCCTTTATGCTGTGCAAGCAACGTTAATAGTTGATATTCTTTACGCGTCAAAGCAATCAAACTCCCCTGCAAATAGACTTGACGTTGAGCAAAGTCAATTTTCAAGTAGCCATCATCAAAAATTACGCTTTCAACCACACTTAACTGAGTCTGCCGAAGTAGAACACGAATTCTTGCCAAGAGCTCCTGAATACTAAATGGCTTCGTCACATAATCATTTGCGCCTGAATCCAAAAGTTTTACTTTTTCATTTTCATCAGAACGGACAGAAAGAACAATTACTGGTACATGAGACCAATTTCGCAATTCCGTTAAAACTTCAAAACCATCCAAATCAGGCAAGCCCAAATCTAAAATAACTAAATCAGCACCATGCAAGGCTAACTCACCTAAACCTTGCTGGCCATTTTCAGCTTGAATAACTTTATAACCTTGTGCACGCAATGCTATATCAAGAAATTTTCGTATTTGTGTCTCATCATCTATGATTAAGACTGTAGCGATAGCACTAGTAGATGGATTGAGTTCAGCCATTCATTTTTCCTCAGGTGAAAACCTTACAGTAATGGATTAATTGGAAGCTGCATGCGAATACATGTACCTTGATTATGACTTAGAGACGAAGCAGAAATAGTCCCCATGTGTGCACCAATAATGGCCTTAACAATACTCAAGCCCAATCCGGTACCGTGTTGTCCACGATCACCTCGTTCCATTGTATAGAACATATCAAAAATACGATCACGCTCATTTTCAGGAATCCCCTGCCCCTGATCAGAAATCGTTATTTCCATTTCATTTTCTTTTAACCTAGAAAGTTGAATTGAAATCGGTTTATTTTCAGGTGAAAACTTAGCGGCATTTTCCAATACATTAAAAATAGCTTGTTCAATGAGTGCAGCATGTACATACAAATTTAACGGATCATTAGGTAAATGTACCTCAACTAAAGCTTGCGGCATATAACGTTGTAACCTGCGTACCGCTGAACCAACGAGTTCATCGACACCAATCCAATCTCGTGCCAGTCTTAGACCATCATGTCCCAAACGAGTCATATCCAATAAATTTTGTATATAGCGGTCTAATCGTTCACCTTCTAAATGAATCGCCTCAAGTAAACTATTTTGATCCGTTTCGTCCATAGAATGCCGATAATTACTTAAGGTATCAGCAGCACCAATGATCGATGCTAAGGGTGAACGTAAGTCATGTGAAACTGAAGATAATAATGCTGAACGTAATCTTTCTGTTTCTGAACTCACATTCGCAATTTCAAGTGCTTTGGTTAATTGAGTACGCCAAATAGCTTGGGCTATATATTCAACCATCACCTCTGCTAATTGTTTTTGTTCAGACGTTAAAAGCCGTTGCTGCGATGGAAATTTTAGCCCAATGACGCCTACGCATTGCTTTGAGGCCAATAGCGGTAAAAACCACCAAGCATTTTCCATCAGTGTTTGAGTAAACCGGCCTGAAGCCTGATGATTTTTAAAAGTCCAATTTGCAGAAATTTGTTCCTTTGCACTCATCTTTTCTAAGTTTTGATTTTCCTGTTCAGTTTCTGGTGAATAAATCCAAACATCTGCATTTAGGTTTTTGTTTAAACAATGCATTGCAATATCTTGAACCTGCTGTAAATCTACTGCAGTAGAAAGCTTTTGTCCTAGTTCTTGCATAATACTGTTATAACTATTTGATGCTTTTAGCGCTGTAACCTGCTCTTTTAATTTAGATGCCAGCTTACTTGCAATTAAAGCAGCGCCTAAAAAAGCCAGCACCGTAATCACACCTTGATGAGCTGAAATTTCCAATGTAAATTTGGGACTGATAAAAAAGAAGTTGTAGGCTAAAAAAAATAAAATTGCAGAAAATACCGCAGCCAGCATTCTTGTTTTTGATGCGACAAATACCACAGCAGTAATAAAAATAACTGAAATATCGTCAATGCCCAAATAGGTTTCACTTAGGCTTGCGATCAGAATGCTGATCACTGTTGTAACAAGTACGTAGGATATTTCGCTCAGTGTTAAATAATTTCGTCTACTGTCTGAGGCTATATTATCTGAAACAGCAATATTTTTTGGCGATAAAACAGGAACAATACTCAGCTCGAATCGTGGCTGAAGTTTGATTAACTGATCAACGAAATTCGCTTTCAAAGCTAAGTTAAAGATTTCTTTCTTCGGCTGAGATAAAACCAAAGTAGAAATTCCATGCTCAATAACATACTCAAAAAGAGTTTTCACATGCTGCTTACCGTATAGCGTTTCCGTCATACCCCCCATTTGCCGAGTCATATTCAATGCAATTTCGATTTCTCGGCTTTGACGATTAGCTTGTTTCGGTAGAATCTGAGAATCTTTAGAAAACGTAACGACAGTCCATGCAGCCATCCGTTGCTCGGCAATACGACATCCTGCTCGTACCAATGCTTCAGAGTTTCCTAAACCATCTATCATAATCAAAACATGGTTTTTAAGCGGAATAGCCGCTTGCCCTTGAATTGCAAAATTTTCCCGAACATCTGTATCTACATAACCAGCAACTGTTTGCATCGCTAGTTCACGTAAAGCAGTTAAATTAGCGACATTAAAAAATCGCTGTAAAGCTTGTTCTGCCTGTTCTGGTACATACACTTTTCCTTGCTTCAAACGCTCTAGCAATTCATTGACAGGCAAATCAATTAAACGAATATCTCGAATACGTTCAAAGACCCGATCAGGCACTGTTTCTTTAACACGGATACCTGTAATTTGAAAAACAATATCATTCAAACTTTCTAAGTGCTGAATATTCATTGTCGTAAAAACATCAATACCGGCATCTAAAAGTTCATTGATATCTTGCCAGCGCTTTTCATGACGGCTGCCGGGTACGTTGGTATGAGCGAATTCATCAACAAGAACAATATTTGGCTTCTTGTCTAGTACCGCATCTAAATCCATTTCCTCAAGCTGGTGCTCTTGATATTGAATAATTTTACGCGGAATCAAAGTTAAACCGGCCACTAAGTTTTCAGTTTCAGTTCGGCCATGTGTTTCTACATAAGCAATCGCTATGTCACTGCCTTGTAAAGCCAATTCATGGGCACGGACAAGCATAGCGAAAGTTTTTCCAACGCCCGGAGCAGCCCCTAAAAATATGGTCAAACGTCCAGATTGAAAACGTTGAGTATGCTGTAAAAAAACATCAGCTTTACTTGTATTACTCTTATCCATAAATTTATAACTTTTATAAATATCTTAGACTTATGCCCTTTCTAGAAGGAAGAGGATAATTCTCCTCTTCCTTCCATTTTATTAAATCGCTTTTTAGCCTGATCTAAAGCAATGTTTATTTCAAGCACATTCACACGTGTCTGCCCTAATATTCCGAAACTAGGCTGAATACTTCTTTCCAGTACTAATTTCTCCACCTTTTGTACTGACATTCCTCTTTCAGCTGCAATTCGATTGATCTGAATTAAGGCGGCCTGCAGACTAATTTCAGGATCGATACCGCTGCCCGATGCTGTTACCAGATCTGCAGGGATTTGAGATTTTTCAACGCGCTCTTGTGCCACAATTTTATTTAAACGCTCATCCATCATTTCATGTAATGCTGGATTTGTTCGTGCCAAATTACTTCCTGCCATGGCCATAGGGTCATAATTTGACGCGGACGGCCGTGGTTGAAAATACTTTGCTTGAATAAAAGGTTGTGCAACCAAACTTGACCCAATGACCTCACCATTCTGTACAATCAAACTGCCATTGGCTTGATGCGGAAAAATGACCTGCCCTAAACCTGCTGCAACCGAGCTATATGCAAAGCCGCAAATAGCTAAGGTCACAGCTGTTAAGCCAATGGATGCACGTATTAAACCTAATCCAGCCATCGATATACTATTCAATTGCTCATTTTCTTGATGGTTTTCAATATTCATTTTTATTCTCCTCATCAGTTCAATGTGATAACAATGGACTAATCATCAGATCAATCGCTTTAATGGCAACAAAGGGTAACAACACACCACCGACACCATAAATCAGCATATTACGGCGCAGCAATTGAGTTGCCGTTGATGGCTTAAATTTGACTCCACGTAAGGCAATTGGAATAAGTAAAGGAATAATAATTGCGTTAAAAATCAGAGCTGAAAGGATGGCGCTTTCAGAACTGCTCAATTGCATCACATTCAGCACACCCATTTGTGGAATAGCCGCGACAAATAATGCAGGTAAAATGGCAAAGTATTTTGATACGTCATTTGCCAAAGAAAATGTGGTTAATGCACCGCGTGTAATCAGCTGCTGCTTACCAATTTCCACTACAGATAAAAGCTTCGTTGGATCGGAGTCTAAATCGACCATATTACCAGCCTCTTTAGCCGCCTGCGTACCTGAGTTCATCGCTAAACCAATATCAGCTTGAGCCAAAGCAGGAGCATCGTTGGTACCATCTCCGACCATTGCCACTAGATGCCCTTTGTTTTGTTCCGCACGAATACAGCTGAGCTTATCTTCTGGTTTTGCTTCAGCAATGTAGTCATCTACGCCTGCTTCGGCAGCAATAGCAGCAGCCGTAAGTGGATTATCACCCGTCACCATGACTGTTTTAATGCCTATTTCACGTAAGCGCGCAAACTTTTCCTTAATCCCTTTCTTAATCACATCCGAAAGTTCAATGACACCTAAAATATTCCGATCTTTTGCGACCACAAGTGGTGTTGCACCCTTAGAAGCAACTTGTTCAACGCGGGTTTTCAACTCAAGTTGATTCTCAAGATTTTGTGATGAAAATTTCAGTATGGCATCCAATGCACCCTTACGAATTTGATGACCATCTTTTAAGTTAATCCCAGAGATTCGAGTTGAAGCATCAAAATTAATAAATTCTGCTTGCTCAGGCGTATCGACATGCTGTCCATATTCTTTTGCTAGAACTACCACCGACTTACCTTCAGGCGTTGGATCTGCCAATGAAGTAAGCACTGCAGCTTGGCAAAGTTCTGATTCCGTGACACCAGCGAGCGGATAAAATGCAGTTGCTTGGCGGTCACCATAAGTAATCGTGCCGGTTTTATCCAAAAGCAGTACATCTACATCACCAGCAACTTCAACCGCTTTACCTGATTTAGCAATGACATTGGCTTTTAAAGCACGGTTCATCCCAGCTATACCAATAGCAGGAAGCAAACCGCCAATGGTGGTTGGAATTAAACAAACCAATAAAGCGACCAGTAGAATTGGATTAATTTCGATATTTAAGAAATGTCCAATCATTGGCAAACTTAAAACAACTGCAATGAAAGTCACTGTCATCACTGTAAGTAAAATACCTAAAGCAATTTCATTCGGTGTTTTTTGACGGTTTGAGCCTTCTACCAAAGCAATCATACGGTCAAGAAAGCTATTTCCTGTTTCAGCTGTGACTTGCACGATTATTCGATCCGTCAATACTTTAGTGCCACCAATCACACCTGATTTATCAGTTCCCGCTTCACGTAAAACAGGTGCTGACTCTCCTGTAACTGCAGCTTCATTAATGGTTGCAAAACCATGAATAATTTCACCATCAGCAGGAATCAACTCACCCGCACGAACTTCAATCAAATCATACATTTTTAAGAGCGTCGCTGCGATTTGTTCACCATCCGCATCTTCTTTATCTTTAATTCGACGTGCCGTTAAATTCTGGCGTGCTTGTCTTAAAGAGGAAGCCTGTCCCCGACCTTTGGCTTCTGCCACAGCTTCTGCATAATTCGCAAATAGCACAGTAATAAATAAAATGGCTGTGACTAGAATGCCAAACATTAAGTCTGCTTTTCCCAAAAGTGTGCACACCAGCGTAATCAGTGTTCCTAGCCATACAATCGCCATCACAGGGTTCTTAATGACATGCTGCGGCAACAGTTTAATACAAGCATTTTTCCATGCTTCTGCTTGGAACAATGTTGATTGATTTTGCTTTGGTACTGTTGGTAACAGCATATTTTGAACAGCGTTAATTGATTGTTTTGAATGATTCATATTTTTCACCCTTAAGCTTTAACCAACAACAAATGGTCTGCGATAGGCCCTAAAACCAGTACAGGCATGAATTGCAAGAGCGTCAACATCACCACAATGGCAATCAACGTGAGTGCAAAAGTCGGAGTTTCCACTTTTAAGCTGCCACTGCTTTCAGGAGCTTGACGTTTCGAAGCTAAGCGTGCAGCAATGAAAAGAGGAATAATCAATGTTGGAAACCGGCCCAAGACTAGAGCTAAACTGGTACTTAAATTCCACCAAATTGTATTATCAGCCAGACCTTCAAAACCTGAGCCGTTATTGGCAAATGCCGAAACATATTCATACAGCACCTGTGAAACAGCATGATATTGAGGATTGCTATTGCCTGTTAATGCAGGGAAATACAGCGTGACAGCGGTAAGTGTTAAAATTGTAATCGGTTGAATTAAAATCACCACAGCAAGTAGCTTAATTTCCCCAGCTTCAATTTTCCGACCAAATAGTTCAGGTGTACGACCAATCATCAAACCTGCAATAAACACAGCTAAAAATAGATAAATGATAAATTGCTGTAACCCGCAGCCAATCCCGCCCCAAATAGCATTAATCAGCATATTTGCTAATGCGATTAATCCAGTGAGCGGTGCAGAAGAATCATGCATCATATTGACTGAGCCATTATTCACCTGTGTAGTTAATGCTGACCATAGCGCAGAAGAGGCTTCACCAAAACGTACTTCCTTACCTTCCATTGCATACAGCTGTGTTGCTGTTGTAGAAATACTTTCAGACCAAATTGCACTGCTGGCAGAAATGATTGACATCAGCAGCATTGAAGCAAAAACGAAGACTGCAAATTTTTTGCGCCTGGTAAAAAAGCCCAACATAAAAATAACTGAAACTGGAATGAGTAAAATAGCCAACATTTCTAGGAAATTAGATAATGGCGTTGGATTCTCTAAAGGCACGCTGCTATTAGGTCCATACCAGCCCCCACCATTACTTCCTAATTGCTTAACTGCAACCATTGGTGCTACTGGCCCCAATGGAATTTTTTGCGTATGTAATTCTGCAGTTTGGTCTAGAACTTGAACTTCTGGGCCGCCTTGAAATGTTGATGGAACACCTTGGCTAGTCAGTAGAAGTGACCATACCATGCATAGCGGTATTAAAAATCTGAAGGTTGGACGAATGACATCTGCCCAATAATTACCGACATTCACATCTTGTAATGGAGTCCCCGAAGTTGTGTTTTTTTCAATATTCAGCGGATCGTATTGCTTATAAAATAATGCGCGAACCGTAGCAACAACCATTGCTAGCCCCATCATGGGAGTAATGATTTGCAGACCAACAATCCCCACCATTTGTGACAAGTACGACAACTGAGCCTGTCCGGAATAATGCTGCTGATTTGTATTGGTTAAAAACGAAATCATAGTGTGAAGGGCTAAATCCCACGACATATTTGGGGCCTGATTGGGGTTCAGCGGCAAGTTCGCTTGAGTCATAAATAAAACCCAAGTAAAGCCACCCAACACCATGCAACTCAGTACAAAACTAAGAGCATACGTTTTCACACTCATGCCTAATTTAGGGTTAGTCCCCAACACCGCATAAATCGGCTTTTCAACCCAATTGAAAAGTGGATCTATCCGCATTTTTTTATTTTGCATGACGGCTGCTAAATATTTACCAAGCGGATAAGCAAGAGCAACAACGATCATGATGAGTAGAATAAATACTAACATCCGTTTTTACTCCCCTTAAAATGGAGAGCAAATACGCTTTTTTTAATCTCTCTAAGATGTATCGCCTCATGTATGGCGCAATTGTTGTGATACGGCATTTTTTGATGCGCTATGAATTTAGCACTCATCTTTTCCATCCTAAGCATGGATAAATTTCCATGATTTAGTATCTAAAAGACGCCCGTAAAATCTCTATTCAGAAATATGCATGAAGCGTAAAATTTGCGTAAAAATTTGCATTTATACATTTATATAAAGTTTGAAATACCTTAAAAGATTCCGACCATTGATGATTATTTTTACTTATGGAAAATTTAGAACTTCTAAAAGCATTATTTTTAGGTCTGATTGAGGGTTTAACTGAATTTTTGCCAATTTCAAGTACTGGTCATTTAATTCTTTTTGGGCATTTAATAGATTTTCAATCCGACTCAGGCCGTGCATTTGAAGTCGTCATTCAGCTAGGTGCTATTCTTGCTGTTTGTTGGCTTTACCGTCAAAAGATAATCGACTTAGTAAAAGGCTTTTCCTCTAGTGATACTCATGCCAGATGTTTTGCCATCAATGTTTTTATTGCTTTTCTTCCCGCTGTTTTCATCGGTATATTAGCCGTCGATTTCATCAAACAGGTGCTGTTTAGCCCACTCGTCGTAGCTTTCGCACTTATTATTGGCGGGTTAATTATCTTTTCTGTAGAAGATAGAAAGTTTGAACCAAAAACACTCGAAGCCACTGACATTAGTATAAAACAAGCTATTCTTGTCGGTTTTGCTCAATGCCTTGCAATGATTCCAGGCACTTCTCGTTCAGGAGCAACGATAATTGGCGGTATGCTCTCAGGTTTATCACGTAAAGCTGCTACAGAATTTTCTTTTTTTCTTGCTATGCCAACAATGTTGGGGGCTGCGTCATATGACTTAATTCGCAATGCTTCTTTATTAAATGCAGATAATATGATGAACATAGCCTTAGGCTTTGTGGCCGCATTTATGGCTGCACTGGTTGTGGTCAAAGCTTTAGTCAAATTTGTAGAGAAACATTCACTGAGAGTCTTCGCTTGGTATCGGATTATTCTTGGAGGAATTTTACTCATAATATTTTTATAATAAAAATGGTTTTTGAGTATGAATCTCACCGATTTACTATCGATTAAAATTAGCCTACAGCACTAGTTCATGAACCAACTTTAATATTTAATTCAAAACAATCATATAAGTTTTTGTTTTTATTTTAATTTCACTAGAAATTATTTATGAACTAGATTTTAGGTGAACATAAGACAATTAAAGTATTATGCAAACCTAAACATGATACTGACCTATTGTCTGGCTTACGTAATTCTCTGATTCTTTAATTGGCACAAAAACTATTCTTATTTTCTCACATTGATCACTTGTTTAATGCTTTGATTCCAAAAAATTGTCACATGACGTTTTTCTTAGGATTTAAAACAGAACATCGAAAAATGACCCTATTTTCCTAGAGTCATCTTGTTATGCGTCATATTAACGCCAAGCAATCCTCCCAGCATATTTGAAAAATTTGATAACATTTTAAAATATGCTTTGACACATATTTGGCATCTTGATCAATTCCTAAGAAACAAGCAGAACCCCATGTATATAACCATAATCATCTTTAAAATCACCAAAAAGTCCAAGCAACTATATGCTTTTTAAAGCAAATTAACGTAAGTCCATATCACATCATGACTATATAAAGTCGCAATCTTCTCGTACGAAATTCCGTCTTGGGCTTGAAATTATAAAATTTTGGGCGCTGTGGAGCAGTTAAAGTCGCAACAGGTATTTTGTTTATAGATAATCACAATGCTGATCTTGCTACGCGGTGTAAGCATACTTTTGAACCGTTAAATTGAACCATGAATCATCATAGTATCTCCTTGTACTGAGCCCCTTGTGATTACTCGGACCTGCTCTCACCTTTACATACAACCGACATCCCTCCTTCCCATTTCAGTCCATTGCACTGCAATTCACTTAATAATTCAACTGCTGACATGTTGTTTAAACTCGTATAGTGTTGTTGAAAAAGTTACACTTATTTTCTCTTTAAATTTACAAACGTGTATTGTGTTATGCATCTTTATGCTGATTTTTCAAAACCAATTATCATCACTCCGTAAGATTACTATTGGATCAAATCTCCAGGCGGTGAAGTCAATGGTATGATGCTTGACCGACTTGGTGCAGAAAAAGCGCGCGCAACCAGTGTGATTAAATTTTCGCCAAAGGCTCAATTCACTGAACATACGCACCCCCTTGGTGAAGAGGTTTTGGTCTTAATTGGAACATTTACTGAAAATGAGGATCAACACTATCTTGCAGGATGGTATATGCGTAATCCACATCAATCTAGCCATCGGGTATCGAGTGAAATGGGTTGCCAAATTTTTGTCAAACTCATGCAAATGACAGAACATGAAGTGACTCCAACACGCATCAATACTCATGACCCAAAGCATTGGCGCATTCAGCAAGGCCGAGAAATCTGCTCCTTATTTAAATCAAATGTTGAACAGACTTTTTTGGAAAAATTAAAACCCAATCAATGCATGGCTGAATAGGTGCAACGCTGTATATCAAAAGCGGACATTTGCAACATGCTAGAGACGTTTGGACAGCTGAATTAAATATGTGAAGAGCTTAAATCTGTTGCTTTAAGACATGATCTGTCTGAAAAATTTGATAAGTTAAACGTTCCGCTGTGTCATGGGGTAAAGGTTCTACCACTTGCAGACTGTTGAGACAACGCTCGGTTAACTCAATGTACTGCGCTGTACCATGACGTTTCCAAGCAATTTCTTGATCGGTTAAGGCTCTCACCACCCGTGCAGGACTGCCCAATACCAGCATATTATTAGGAATATCTGCTTTTGCCTTAACTGTACTGTTGGCACCTATAATCACATTTTCCCCAATCACAGCTTCATCGAGAATCACACTATTCATGCCAATGAGGGCATTCTTGCGTACCACACAGCCATGCAAAATAGCACCATGACCAACATGACCATACTCTTCCACCAAGGTCACACTGTTTGGAAACCCATGAATGGTACAAGAGTCTTGAACATTGGCATTTTTTTGAATATGAATACGGCCAAAGTCAGCACGTAAGGCAGCAAAAGGTCCAATATAAACCCCTGCCTCAATAATCACATCGCCAATCAACACGGCGTTTGGGTGTACATAAGCCTGAGGATCGACCACAGGAATCACGCCATCAATGGCATAGCACGGCATTGTTCTATCCTTGTTGTTAATTTTTATAAATTAGACGCTAACTTAATAGCTCAAATCTGGCTGTTTTAAACCACCAAAACGTTTATAGAACTGTGGGTGTGCGGGCGGCATACTGCCTTCAGCCGTACGTGCAACATTTAAGAAAAACTCATCGCCTGCCATAAATACCGCCTGATACAAATTGGTACTTAAATTACGTGCAATTAACGACAGCCAGTCCGTCGGTAACAACTCAAATGGTAAATTTGGATCTTTAAGTAAAATACGACGGAACTGATGAATCAATAAGATACGAATTTGAAAGGCTTGGACAGCATCTATGTCTTCATCTTGCTCGACAAAATAGAAAAACTCACGAAAATCACTAATGAATTTTTCATAGCGTTGATGTAATTCTTGAATGGGCCAATTCACAACCACCATACGTTTAATCGTAGGATAAGATTCTTGCCAAAGTTCTAGGGTTTCGGCACGAAACACCACCACTTGATCGGTCATTTGATGACTGAGTAATAAATTTTGCAGCTTTTGTTGATCACAGCCCGGATATGCCATGACATTGGTCGCGATATTGGCAAAACCTAACCATTCAAGCTCTTTCTTTAAGACCAATTTATTTTCAAGTTCAACTGAGCTAAGGAGCACCAAGTCCCACTTTTTATCCCAATCTTTATGACTAAAGCCATAGATTTTTTGATCGGCCATGATAAAACGCTGACGACTACTTTCAGTAATACGGTAATAACTGGTGCGACCAATTTTCTCTGAACTCAGCCAGCCATTTTGCACAAGACGGAATACCGCAGTACGCACAGAGCGTTCATTCAAGCCGAATACATCCATTAGCTGAATTAAGCTCGCAAGACTGATGACACCGCCACGGTGATAAATGCTATCACCAAAAATGGTCATGACCAATGAAGTCCCACTGAGCGCTTCACGTTGAATAAACTCATCAATAATTTGTTTTAATTTAGGATTCATTGCGTTTTCATTTACCTATTGAATTGCCTGACGACCTTTATCGTCAGGCATGTTCATTTAAGCGGATTGTCGAATATCAAAAACGCGCTGCGCTTTGCCTTCAGAGCGAGGTAAACTCCCTTCATTCAGCACTTCAACACTCACACTAATCCCCACCATGGTTTTAATCTGTGATTTTAATTGGTTTGCAAGCTGCGTCGCCAATTGAGGACTGCTATCTTGACGCATTTCAGTGCAAATATGCAATGTATCCAAGTGACCTTGCTTACAAATATGAATCTGATAATTGGCAATTAATTGTGGAATTTGCAAAATTTGCTCTTCAATTTGCGATGGGAACACATTCACACCACGAATAATCATCATGTCATCGCTGCGGCCCACTATTTTATCCATACGACGCATGGTACGTGATGTGCCTGGCAGTAAACGTGTCAGATCACGGGTACGATAACGAATAACCGGCATGCCTTCTTTGGTAATTGTCGTGAATACCAATTCACCCAGTTCACCATCTTGCACCACTTCGCCTGTTTCAGGATTGATAATTTCTGGATAAAAATGATCTTCCCAAATGGTTGGGCCATCTTTGGACTCTAAACATTCCATTGCCACCCCAGGACCCATGACCTCAGATAAGCCATAAATGTCTAAGGCATTAATACCTAAACGCGTTTCAATTTCTTTACGCATTTCATTGGTCCAAGGTTCAGCACCAAATACACCAGTTTTAATAGAACAGTCTTTGGCTGAACCAAACTTTTTCTCCAGGGCTTCAATGATATTCAAGCAATACGATGGTGTCACCATAAGTGCTGTTGGTTTAAAATCGTGAATTAACTGCGCTTGTTTGTCTGTTTGCCCGCCTGACATTGGAATGACAGTAGCACCCAAACGCTCTACGCCATAATGTGCACCTAAGCCACCGGTAAATAAACCATAACCATACGACACTTGAATGGTGTCTTTACTGCTTAGCCCTGCAGCACGCAGCGATCGTGCGACTACGTCCGACCAGATATTGATGTCATGTTGGGTATAGCCAACCACCGTCGGTTGACCTGTGGTGCCCGATGAAGCATGTACGCGCACAATTTGCTCTTGAGGCACCGCAAACATGCCAAATGGATAATTGTCACGTAAATCTTTTTTGGTGGTAAAAGGAAATTTTGCTAAGTCCTCAAGATGTTTAAAATCATCCGGATGTACACCTGCTTCATCAAACTTTTGCTTATACACCGTGCTGTTATGATAAGCATGATTGAGCGTCTTTTTTAAACGCTCAACTTGCAGTTGACGTAATTCATCTACAGATGCGGTTTCGATGTGTTCCATTGCATTTTTATTCATTGTCTTACTCCTTACGCAGTCATCGCGACAGCTTGTTTTATGTCAATCAATTACGTCCTGAATTGATATTTTCGAGTATTAAGGCAACACCTTGCCCAACGCCTACACACATGGTGCACAGCGCATATTTTCCTTGTTGAATTTTCAGTTGATGCATTGCGGTAAGGACTAAACGTGTACCACTCATGCCAAGTGGATGGCCCAAAGCAATGGCACCACCATTTGGATTGATACGTGCATCATCATCCGCTAAACCCAGTTCACGAATCACAGCTAAAGCTTGTGCTGCAAAGGCTTCATTGAGTTCAATCACATCCATTTGCTCTAAAGTTAAGCCCGTTTGTGCTAAAACTTTACGCATTGCAGGTACAGGCCCAATACCCATATAACGCGCTTCTACACCAGCACTTGCAATCCCTAAAACTTTCACTTGGGGAGTTAAACCATGCTGCTCAGCAAAGGCGTTATTACCTAAGAGTAAACATGCAGCACCATCATTGACACCTGATGCATTGCCTGCTGTGACCGAACCTCCTTCTTTACGAAATGGTGCTTTAAGTGCATTTAAAGCCTCTAGTGTGGTTTCTGCACGTGGATGTTCATCGAGAACAACATGCACTACACCTTTTTTGCTTTTAATCTCAACTGGTAGAATCTCACGCTCAAAGCGACCTTCAGCCTGTGCTTTTGCGACTTTTTGCTGACTGTTGTAGGCAAATTGGTCTTGATCGGCACGGCTGATATTGTATTTTTCTGCCACGTTCTCAGCGGTTTCTGGCATGCTGTCCACACCAAAATTGGCTTTAAATGCAGGATTGATAAAACGCCAACCAATCGTGGTATCAAAAATTTCAGGTGTACGGCTAAATGCACTCGTCGGTTTAGACTGAACAAAGGGCGCACGTGACATGTTTTCCACCCCACCCGCTAATACAAACTGCGCTTCACCTGATTTAATAGCACGCGAAGCAAGACCAACTGCATCAAGACCTGAAGCACATAAACGGTTTACGGTAATGGCAGGTACACTGTCAGGTAAACCGGCAAGCAAGCTTGCCATCCGTGCCACGTTACGATTGTCTTCACCCGCTTGGTTGGCACAGCCGAGAATCACTTCATCGACCTCCGTCCAAGGCAAATTTGGATGTTGTTGCTTCAAATACTGAATCGGCAATGCAGCCAAATCATCGGTACGAATACTACTTAAACCACCGGCATAGCGCCCAATTGGGGTACGAATCCCATCAAAAATAAATACGTCTTGCATCATTTTATCCTTAACTGGCAGCGCGTAATGGCTGCTGCGTTGACACATGTCCTTGTGCCGCTTTTTTTAATAAATATAGATTAGGACGATAACGCTCTTCACCATAAATACGATACAGATTTTGCAAAGTCTGTAAAATAATGTTGTATCCTAATTCTTGTGCCCATTGGAATGGTCCTTTAGGATAATTCACAGCAAATTTCATGGCTGCATCAATGTCTTGTTCAGACGCAATTTGATGTAAAACGGCCTCGCATCCTTCATTGACCAACATGGCAATAGTGCGCAGTACATATAATCCTGGATGATCCTGTGACCAAATCGGAATAATATTTAGACCGATAAACAACTGTTCAATCGTTTTTTGATCTATCGCTGTACACGCTGGTGAAGCTGTAACTGCAATGGCTTTGGCTTGTGACCAATCGCCATGCCAATCCATCAGTACCACTTTTTGTGATGCATAATCAATTTCGGCAGATTGCCCCATTGATAAACGTAAAGACACATCACCGATGAGAATTTCAGCCATTGGCGCCGCTTCAATACGCAGATGAATATGTAAAGATTGTTGCAATAGCTCGATCAAACCCTGTGAATGTGACCAATCACCTTTGACCACCACCTCAATTTTTTCAGGTGATTTACTGTAAATCACAGGGAGTTGATACACTTTTTTAGAATGTTCTGTTCGATAGTCATAAAAACCCTGTTGAGTTTTGCGACCGAAACAGCCTGCATCGACTAATTCTTTTTGAATTAAGGATGGACGATAACGCGGTTCATCAAAAAAGGCATCATAGACACTCTGTGTGACAGAAAAGTTAATGTCTTGGCCAATTAAATCGGTCAGCTCACACGGCCCCATCGAAAAGCGTCCACATTCACGCATGATAAAATCAAGCTGCTCAGGCGTGGTCGCATTTTCCTGCAGGGCACGAAATCCTTCCGCATAATAAGGACGTGCAATACGATTGACGATAAACCCTGGGGTGGATTTGGCACGTACTGGCACTTTTTTCCATGCTGTCATCAAGCTGACTAAAGCATCAGAAATTGCTGGGTCTGTTTTTAAGCCTGCAATCACTTCCACTAACTTCATCACTGGTGCTGGGTTAAAGAAATGCAAACCGACCACGCGTTCTGGATGTGGAATATTGGCAGCTATCGCAGTAATCGAGATTGAAGATGTATTGGATGCAAAGATCGTCTCAGGCGAGCAGATATCAGCAAGCTGTTGAAATAGCTTCTGTTTAACGTCTTTGTTTTCTACAATCGCTTCTACAATCAGTTGGCTGTCTGCTAATGCGTGTAAATCCGCTGCCACGTTTAAATTGGACAAGGTCAGTTGCAAGAGATCAGCCGCCATTTTTCCGGCATCTACACGTTTTTGTAATTGCTGTTTTAGTGCAGCAAAAGCACTTTCTACACGTTGTGGATCGACATCATACACATGGGTCGGATGGCCATGCATGGCCGCCAATTGTGCAATGCCGATGCCCATGGTACCGGCACCAATCACTGCCACAGGGGCATGCTGTAAGTGAAGTTCTGCCATGATTTAGTATCCTGTATATTGTGGTGTACGTTTTTGCATAAAGGCTTGTACGCCTTCACGATAGTCACTGCTACGCCCTGCTAAACGCTGTAAATCACGTTCTAAAATCAATTGCTCATCGAGGCTATTAGCTGCTGCAGCATGAATGGCTTTTTTAATCAATGACAAACCATAAGTGGGTTGTGTCGCTAAATGTTCTGCCAATTTGCTGGCTTCGGCTTTCAGTTTTTCGTCTTCAACCACTTGCCAAATCATGCCCAATTGTTGTGCTTGCTCAGCAGGAATCTTATCGCCAAGCATAGCCAAAGCCATTGCTTGTGCACGACCAACCAAACGTGGCAAAAACCATGTTCCACCCGAATCTGGAACTAAACCTAAACGACAAAAGGCTTGAATAAAGGATGCTGATTTTGCAGCCAGTACAATGTCACACGCCAAAGCAATGTTGGCACCTGCACCCGCTGCTACACCATTCACTGCACACAGCACTGGTTTCGGCATTTCAGTAATCAGTTTGATCAGTGGGTTATAATACATTTCAATCGAGCGGCCTAAATCAGGTGCATCGGCATTTGGATCAACCACGCGGTCACTTAAATCTTGTCCCGCACAAAAACCTCGACCTTCCGCAGAAATCACCACTGCACGAATCTCAGCATTTTTTGCCCATGCTTTGAGAACTCCTGAGACTTCTTTGTGCATAGTTTCATTAAAGCTATTAAGTTGCTTTGGACGGTTAAAGGTTAAATAACCGACTGCATTTTTTTCTTCGACAATAATTGTTTGGTAATCCATTACACACCTCTAAATGCGGGTTGTCTTTTTTCTAAGAAAGCTTGAATGCCTTCCTGACGATCTTGGGTTGCTGCCAACCACACAAAATGTTGACGCTCGAGTTTTAAACCCTGGCTTAGGGTCACTTCATGAATACTTTTTAGCGACTGTTTAATCACACGAATCGCTAGGGGTGCTTGCTTGGCAATTTTTTCTGCCAATTCAACGGCATATTGCACCGTTAAAGCTGTTGGGCAAATTTGACTGCTGATCCCGTGTTGCAATGCGGTCTGGGCGCTGATCATTTCACCTGTCATTGCCCAACGCATACACAGTTGCTGACCGACGAGACGTGCCAAACGCTGTGTTCCACCTGCCCCGGGCAACATGCCTAAACCAATTTCTGGTAAAGCAAATTGTGCATTTTCACCACTCAACACAATGTCACCATGCAATGCCAATTCAAAACCTGCACCTAAGGCATAACCGTTGACGGCCATAATTAAAGGCTTTGAAAAATCATCAATCCGCTTCCACAACTGTGGTCGTTGATCCTGTTGAATGCTGACCACATCAAGTTGGGCAAGCTCATTCAAATCCGCACCTGCAGCAAAGCATTGTGAATGACCTGTAATCACGACTGCACGCACTTCACGGTCTGTATCTAAGGTTGTTAGATAATCCGCGAGCTCTTGCAATGTGGCATTGTTTAAGGCATTGCGTTTTTCAGGGCGATTCAGTTCAATGAGCACCACACCGGTTTTTGGAGAACTACTTTTTAGATATTGCATGTCAATACTTTCATTCCACACGGCGTTATTCATCAAAACTTAAGCGTACATTGGCAGTGGTTGGACGGGCTTGGCAGCTCAAGACATAACCTCTTGCAACTTCATCCTCTTCAAGACTGTAGTTGATGGCCATCTCGACTTCACCTTCAAGTACCTTACACTTACAGGTGGCACACACCCCACCTTTACAGGCATAAGGTAAATCTGCACCTGCACGTAATGCGGCATCGAGGATGCTGTCATCTTGTTTTGATACCTCAATGATCAACTCACGACCATCTAAAATAATGTTGACCTTTTCTTCACTACGTTGCGCAACTTGTTGTGCTGATGCTTTTGTAGTCGTACCTGTATTAAAACGTTCTGTATGAATCTTGCTGCGCTCAATGCCTAGTATCGGCAAAATTTCCTCAACGGCCGTCATCATCTCTTCTGGACCACAGGCAAAACAGTGATCGGTATCTGTACGAATCAAACCGGCTTTGGCCAACTGCTGGAGCTTTTCAGCATCAATACGACCGTTAAAGATCTCGCTGTCATTCAATTCACGTGAAAAAATATTCACCAATTGCAAACGCTGATGAAAGCGATCTTTAAGATCCATGATTTGTTCAGCAAACATGGTTTGTTTCCATGAACGATTGCCATAAACCAGTGTAAATGTGGCATCTTGCTGACGATTCAGCACTGATTTCACGATGGATAAAATTGGCGTAATTCCACTGCCTGCAGCAAAGCCTAAATAATGTTGTCCACCGACTTTTGCTGCTTTTTGGAAAAACACCCCTTGAGGTGGCATCACCTCTAACACATCCCCTACTTTGAGGTGTTCATTTGCCCATGTTGAAAATTGACCTTGATCAATTTTTTTAATGGCAATACTGATATCTTCTTGCACATCGCTACAAATCGAATAGCAACGACGAATTTCACCTTGCTCTGTGAGATGGCGAATAGTCAGGTGTTGACCTGGTTGATATTGAAACGCTGAGGTTTGTTCATCTTGCACAGCAAAAGAAATACAAATGGCATTTTCCGTTTGCGGCTGGATTGATTTAATGGTTAAGGGAATAAATTGACTCATTGTTAAAATCCTTCTTTTATTTTATTGCTGTGCTGTTCAGCGCACATCGATGTCCATTAGATTAAATACATTTAAAGTAATCAAAGGGTTCTAAGCAGTCTTGGCAGCGGTATAAGGCTTTACATGCAGTAGAACTAAACTCGCTTAACAGCTGTGTATTTACACTGCCACAATGTGGGCAAGCCACGCCATCCGTCAGCGCCACATGCGTACCACACAGATGAGATGAACCTTGTGGTGGTGCAATACCGTATTCACGTAGCTTTTCTTTACCTGATTCACTCATCCAATCCGTGGTCCATGCCTCAGATAAATCCACCACCACTTTGACAGGGTGAATGTCATGCGCCAACAACGCTGTTTTGATTTCGTCTTTGAGTAAATCAGTGGCAGGACAACCGCTATAGGTTGGGGTCAAACGCACCACAATCTCTTGGCTTGCATTGATTTCTACACCACGAATCATGCCCAAATCCAAGACCGATAACACCGGAATTTCTGGGTCAGACACCTGTTGTAAAATCTCCCAACATTGCTGCTCAACGTGTTGAATTCGGTTCATGTCACTCACTCCCTGTGAACGCTGTGATTACCACACCATCTCTGGATAGCTGCGTTGTAAATATTGCAACTCGGCAAGGACATAACCTAAATGTTCAGTATGCAAACCTTGCTTGGCACCGCTACGGTAGGCTCCCTCTTGTGGTAGTTGAAGCTCGAAACGCGTTAATTCCGATTGAATAAGTTCTAACCATTTCGCAGGCAATATTGTTAAGTCAGGAACAATGCCGGCTTCTACCAATTGTTTTTCATCGTTAGTCAGTGCAAATAGCTCTTCGGTGAAACGCCACAATTGATTTAAACCATGTTGCACCTTGTCATGCGCTTCTTGCGTACCCAGGCTTAAACGTTCCATCCAAGCTGTTGAAAAACGTTGGTGATATTTCACTTCTTTGAGAGACTTAATCGCAAAGGCAGACAGTTCGGCATTGTTGCTATTGCTTAACGCGGCAAATAACAAGGCATGATAATGATCCATTAACCATTGACGTACGATGGTCTGTGCAAAGTCGCCATTGGGTTGTTCACAGAGCAGTAAATTGCGATATTCACGCTCAGTTCGGAAGTACGCTAAACGATCTTCATCACGTCCTAAACCTTCAATACTCCCTGCCAGTGAAAGCGCAGTACGTGCCTGACCTAATAAGTCCAAGCCAATATTCGCAAGTGCAATATCAAGCTCAAGTTCAGGTGCATGCCCACACCATTCCGCTAAACGATGTGACAAAATCAGTTGGCTGTCACCAATGTGTAATAGAAATTCGGATAAAACTTTATTGGTCATGCTGTGATCCTCCAATTACATATGCTCAATGCCGTGTGGAATATTGTAAAAGGTTGGATGACGGTAAACCTTATCCAAATGTGGTTCAAAAAACTCCGCTTTTTCATCTGGTTGTGAACAAGTAATTAACTCAGATTTGACCACCCAAATACTGATGCCTTCGTTGCGGCGGGTATACACGTCACGCGCATTTTGTAAGGCTATTTCATCATCCGGTGCACGTAAACTCCCAACATGGCGATGACTTAAACCTTGTTTGCTACGCACGAAGACTTCGTATAAAGACCAATTGTTTTTGTTATCCATGATTGAACTCCCTGTATGTTATTAATGACTTAAATACTTATGCGATTTTGCGCGTGTCATTGAATTGCTGTTGTTTTTTGGCATAGCTTGCTGCTGCATCACGAACCCATTTGCCGCCTTCCCATGCTTTACGACGTGCTTCAATACGTTCATGGTTGCATGGACCTTTACCTGCGATCACATTAAAGAATTCAGTCCAATTCACTTCACCAAATTCATAATGCCCGGTCTCTTCATTCCACTTCAGGTCTGGATCTGGCACAGTTAAACCAAGCTGTAAAACTTGTGGCACGGTGTTATCCACGAATTTTTGACGTAAGGCATCATTACTAAACAGCTTAATTTTCCAATTCATGCTTTGTTCACTGTTCGGTGAATTGTCATCACTTGGACCAAACATCATGAGTGCAGGCCACCAAAAACGATTGACTGCATCTTGCGCCATTTGTTTTTGTTCAGGTGTGCCTTCTGCTAAACGCATCATGGCTTCAAAGCCTTGACGTTGATGGAAACTTTCTTCTTTACAAATACGCACCATGGCACGTGCATAAGGACCATACGAGGTACGGCACAAAGCAACCTGATTGACAATTGCCGCGCCATCGACCAACCAACCAATGGCTGCGACATCTGCCCAACTTAAGGTTGGATAATTAAAGATTGATGAATACTTCATGCGACCTGCAATCAGTTTATCCATCATATCGTCACGATCTGCGCCTAAGGTCTCAGCTGCGCTATAGAGATATAACGCGTGACCTGCTTCGTCTTGTACTTTGGCAAGTAATACCGCTTTACGTTTTAAGGTGGGCGCACGTGTAATCCAATTGCCTTCTGGCAACATACCAATCACTTCAGAATGTGCATGTTGTCCAATTTGGCGAATTAAAGTTTTACGATAAGCGTCTGGCATCCAATCCTTTGGCTCAATCGATACATTATTGACAATGTTGTCATCAAATCTTTGTTGTTGCGTGTTCATGTTGTCTCACTTATCCCAAGTGTTATTAGATTCAAATTAATACGATACAAAAAATAATTCAATTGATTTTTATTGGTATCATATAAATATTTTTAACACCTATTAATAAGATATTGTTTTTATTTAATTAATATTTTTTTCATACTAAAAAATAATTTTTTTAACAGGGAATTTGATTGACAATCTGTTTTTTTGAATGCAATTTATGAAACACATATTATAAATTTAATATTAACAACGTATCATAAATGGAGTTATATCGATGTTGGATCTTGAGCAAAATTCACAAGACAATACCATTTCAGTGGATGGCAAATATGAGCCATCGGAATCTTTACTGCGCTTAAGTTCATTGGTTCTTGGACAAGAACACGTTGCATCAGTAGACTTACGTACAGTATTTCACGCCATTTCAGGTCAAGCCATTTACCAAGTCAGTAGTCATGGCATTGACACTCAAGCCGTGGTGCAATATGCCAAAACGCATGGTTCAAGTGTTGCCAATTGGACCTTTCATCAACGTGCCAATGCATTAAAGCAAATTGCACAGTACTTATTGGAACGTAAAGAAGACTACTATGCCCTTGCCGCAGCAACGGGCTGTACACGTAAAGATGCGTGGATTGATATCGAAGGTGGTATCGGCACATTATTTGCCTACTCAAGTTTAGTCCGCCGTGAGCTGAGCGATGAAAAAGTTTGGATTGAAGATGATTTTATTCAACTGTCTAAACACGGTTCATTTGGTGCCAAGCATTTACTGAGTCCCAAAGCCGGCGTAGCAGTACATATCAATGCCTTTAACTTCCCGATTTGGGGCATGTTGGAAAAAATTGCACCGACTTTATTGGCGGGTGTGCCGTGTATTGTAAAACCTGCAACAGAAGGTGCTCAGTTGACCCATGCGGTGGTGAAAGCCATTCATGAAAGTGGTTTCTTACCTGAAGGTGCATTACAGCTAATCTGCGGTCAAACCTACGATCTCTTTGAACATTTAAATGAACAGGACACCGTGACATTTACTGGTTCTGCCTCAACGGGACAAAAATTACGTGCACATCCGCATTTAAATGCCTATTCCATTCCATTTAGTATGGAAGCGGATTCAGTCAACAGTGCCATCCTGACAACCCAAGCCTCAGATGAAAGCATTGATTTGTTTGTCCGTGAAATTTTCCGTGAAATGACCACCAAAGCCGGACAAAAATGTACCGCGATTCGCCGGGCATTTGTCCCTACGGCTTTATTAGAGAAGGTGCAACAGCGTTTGATTGAGAAGCTAAAAAAAGTCGTGTTGGGTGATCCAAGCCAAGAAGGTGTGACGATGGGTGCTTTGGCGAGCTATAAACAAAAGCTCGATGTTGCAGAAAAAGTCGAAATATTGGCACAAGATGCTGACATTATTTTTGGCAGTCATTTACGCCAAGATATCACGGTAAATGGTGCATATCATGAAAAATCAGCCTTATATCCACCTACAGTCTTACTTTGCCGTCAACCACTTGATGCACAACACGTCCATCAGGTTGAGGCCTTTGGCCCTGTGGTCACACTGATGCCGTATAGCACAGAAAGCGAGTTGGTAACCTTAGTCGCAAAAGGTGAAGGCAGTCTTGTGGCGTCCATTGTACGCAATGCGGATGAAAATATTGAAAGCTTAGTCGCAAAAATTGCACCATGGCACGGTCGCCTGCATATTCTAGATACCGAAAGTTCACGTGAAAGTACAGGTCATGGTTCCCCCCTACCACTTTTAGTCCATGGTGGACCTGGGCGTGCGGGTGGTGGTGAAGAATTAGGGGGCTTACGTGCGGTGAAACACTATATGCAACGTACAGCACTGCAAGGCTCACCGAATGTCTTAACCCAAATTGGTCATCGCTGGACAGCAGGTGCACAAGTCTTTGAAGATCGCGTGCATCCATTTAAAAAGTCATTTGATGAACTGCGTATTGGTGAGCGTTTACTAACAGCACGACGCACCATTACCGAAGCAGATATCGTTAATTTTGGTGGTTTGAGTGGCGACTATTTCTATGCACATATGGATAAAATTGCCGCTGCAGAATCATTGTTTGGTGAACGCGTTGCGCATGGTTACTTTATTGTATCTGCAGCAGCTGGTTTATTTGTAGATGCCGCAGCAGGCCCTGTTATTGCCAATTACGGTATGGATAATTTACGTTTTGTAGAGCCCGTCAAAATTGGCGACACCATTCAAGTGGAACTGACCTGTAAGCAAAAAACACCAAAAACCTTGCGTGATTCAGAACAAAAACCTCACGGCGTGGTGGTGTGGGACATTAAAGTGAAAAACCAACGTGGTGAATTGGTTGCAACCTATGACATCTTAACGCTTGTCGAGCGTGATGCATAATTTCGACTCAACCAAAAAAGGAATCAATATGATTCCTTTTTTTTATATTATAGATTTATCTGTATCTTTTTTTTGTAAATAACATTGACGAATAATGAATTTCAACCTAAATTCGATTAATGATACTTTTTAAAACTAAAATAAATAATAAATGTATCAAATATATTTCAATAATAGCTTTGCACAGGAAGTTGCAAAATGAATGACAAAACAATGGTTTTAGAAACAGTTGGTTGCATCAAGCAACCTGCCATTTTAATCAAAGTAGGTAGTTATATGGACATGAATAAAAGGAATTTCGCATGAATAATTCGCAAATAGAAATGAATACACCAGAACTTGCAATGGATATCCCCGAACAATCGAGGACACAGAAAATTGCTTTAGCAACCATCGTTGGTACCACCATCGAGTGGTATGATTATTTTATTTATGCTGCTGTTGCAGGTTTAGTTTTTAACCAACTTTTTTTTACACCTGCCGGACCTGCTTTCGGAACTCTATTAGTCTTCGCCTCGATTGGTATTAGTTTTATTTTCAGACCATTTGGTGCCTTTATTGCAGGTTACTTTGGCGATAAATTAGGACGTAAAGCTGTACTCGCTATGACTTTGCTTTTGATGGGTGGGACAACGACCATGATTGGTTTACTTCCAACCTATGAGAATATTGGTATCGCAGCTCCGATTATTTTAATTTTATTACGTATTTTACAAGGTATTTCTGCAGGTGGTGAATGGGGTGGAGCTGTATTAATGGCTGTTGAACACGCTCCTACCAAAAAACGTGGCTTATTTAGTTCATTTCCACAGTTAGGTGTACCACTAGGTTTGTTACTTGCATCCTTTGTTCTGGTGATTATGACCGCTTATGTTTCTCCTGGTGACGCATTTTTAGAATGGGGATGGCGCGTACCATTTTTACTCAGTATTATTTTATTTGGTTTAGGCTATTGGATTCGTCGCTCAGTTGAAGAAAGTCCAGTGTTCGAACAATTAAAAGAGCGTAAAGGCACAGCAAAAAAACCAATACGGGAACTATTTTCTGAGTATAAACAACTTATTTTAACAGCTTCCCTTCTTACTGCTGGTACAACTTCACTAGGTTATATGACAGCAGGCGGTTTCATTCAAAGTTTTACTACTAATCCAAATGGTATGGCGTTAGATCGACCAACAATTTTGAGTTTAGTCTGTACTTCTGCAGTCATTTGGACATTCTTTACTTGGCTTTCAGCAGTCATGTCCGATAAATTTGGTCGAAAACCTATTTATATTTTAGGTTCAATCATCCAAATTTTAACTGCACTATTCTTATTCCCATTGGTTAGCACTGGTGAATATGTATACATTATGCTTGGTTTAGCAATACTCGCTATGGGAATTGGAATCACCTATGGTGTGCAAGCTGTTTATTATTCTGAACTCTTTCCTGCATCTATTCGATTCTCTGGTATTTCGATTACTTATGCACTGGGTTCAATCATTGGTGGTGCATTTGCTCCCCTGATTGCTGCAGCTTTAATCACTAAAGCTAACGGCATTTTCTTGGTAAGCACCTATCTGACGGTTATGGCTGTTATTGCTTTCATTGCAATCTGTGTACTTAAAGACCGCACAGGTATTACACTGGAACCAACCGATGAAGCTGAGAATGCACAAAAGAAATCGCCATTTGTTTGGAAATAATCTTAGCGTTTAGATTTTTAAAATGACTTGCACATGATGTCATTAAAAATAAGACTTGACTCGGACTTTTCAATCCGAGTTTTTTCTTGACTGATGCTTATAAATTTCTGCATATACTAACAGTCAAAAGAAGTATAGGCTGACTAACTAAAAATGAATTGTTTAAATTAATTATTTTATGAATAGACTTCTTTCATAATTCATTTTTTGCTCAGCTCTAAATTATAGATTCCCGCAATTAAATTGAATCTTAAGCCCAGTCTTTTTCCTCGATTACGATATCGCTCGGCAAGGATTTTGAAAGTTTTTAAACTACCAAATACATGCTCAACCCCAATTCTTCTTTTGTTGATTTCTTGATTATAGATTTTTAGTTCAGGATCCAATTTACAGCGCTTTTTTGCTTTTAATGGCAACAAGCTATTTGGATACACTGCGTAAATCCCTTAATAGCCTTTATCTGCAAGGATAAAGGCACCTGCCGGAATCTGATGTAAGTTTCGTTTGAAGAGTTCGAAATCATGTACAGCACCACGATCAGTGCATAAACTCATAATTTGCTGAGTTCTATAATGAATGATGGCCTGAACTTTGAAAGTATGTGCCTTCTTTTTGCCACTATAGCTTTTCTTCTGTTTTTTTAGGTCTTTGTATTGGAATTTCTGTGGCATCAACAATCACCACGTTCCAGTCGATGCCTTCGCCCTCAGGCAAATGCTTCGGTAAATTAAATAAATTGGACTTGATCAGGCAGTCCTCTACATGACGGACAATTCTTGAAGCAGTCGGCTCTGACACACCATAACTTGTTGCAACATGGAACAAGGTTCGGTATTCGCGCCAATAACTTAAGCACAGAAGGATTTGATCTTCTATGCTCAATTTAGTTGGTCTACCTTTAGCAGGAACATGCATTTTCAGTTGTTCAACCATTAAATCAAAGGTTGACCATGATATGCCGGTGTATCGCTTAAATTGTGTTTCAGAAAGCTTCTTTGAACCGATATATTTCATCCGCAGATTATGCATGAATATTTAAAATTCTTCGGTACAAATAATCAGCAAGAGACTGTTCGTTTTTTGATTTATGAAAGAGGCTTAATGTTAATTCTTCTTTTATTAATTTTACGCTTATAAATCTCATACCCAAGATCTTATCTAGAGTGTTTCTTTGTTTTTAAGAAATTTTAGTCTTGCAAAATGGCTTCGGAAATATGTTAAATATTGAATATGAATCACATTTCAGTTCAAGCTCCCACTTTTTTCAACTCGCTCAGGTTATAATGATCGTCTCCCAAAATACGATTGATCTAATATGAGCACCTCCAATGACCCTTTACACGGCAAAAAACTTGCTGACATCTTGGATGAATTATTGGATTACTACGGCGGTTTTGAGGGCTTAAGCCGTAAAATTGAAATTAGATGTTTTTGCATAGATCCAAGCGTTAAATCATCACTACGATTCTTACGTACTACACCTTGGGCACGTGAAAAAGTAGAAAGCTTATATTTGTATGTCTTACGCCAAAAAGCCAAACAGAAAGCATAACGATTAATACCTAAGCTCAAATAATCTTGTATAGCAGTTTGTGTTTTAAGATAAAATGAAACTGCTGAATCCTTCTAGCTATTCCTTGCACGCAGTATTTTCGCCTCAGATTTAATTCGATCCCTATTATGAGCAATCCTTTTTCCCAGCATCCTCAAATTGGTGTAGTTACTACATTTTCTGAATTGATTCATCGTCATTTCGAAGGTCAAATGAATGCGCTTTGCTGGCAACGTAGCTTACAAGGTGACTTTAAAGAAGTAGTCAAAAAACTCGAACTGATTGAAAATATTACTGAAGTTTCTATAGATGATCTGATGGAATTAAAGCTTTCAGCGCAAGGTCATTTAGCTAGAGAAATCATTTTAAATGACATGCAACAATTAACAGTATTTGGTGCATCACCCTCGCTGAATTTGCTTAAATGTTATGAACGCGATGATGAATTCGATTTCATCTCAACCGATGTTTATTCTTTTCATGTTGATCGATCACCCATCGCTACCGATACCTTTTTATGTACGTATTATGGTGCTTCTAGTGATATTGTGCCAAATGATCAAGTCACACAAAAAATCTTAATTCCTGAAATACGAGAGCAACTCAAAGCTTTATACGATGGCCATGACTCAGAGTTTGATGACTTTTTAAAGGAATATTTTTTTGATTTACATTATCAACTCAAAGACAATGCTGTGCCTGTAAATTTAGGCAATGGTCATCTATGGCGTTTAGCGGTGGATCATCCTACACAGCCAGTTTTACCTTGTGTGCACCGCGCACCTGTTGAAAATGCAGGTGAATATCGGCTTATGCTGATTTGCTGATTTTAAATATTGATAAATCCTGAGTCCATACGATCCATTCTGTCTAATGAATGAACCATAATTGAGATCGAGCTGAATTAAGGCAGCGGTAAAGCACTGGCAGTAGCCAAATATCTGTTTGTGCTTGGTAGTTTTGTACTTTGGCAAATGCAGATTCAAAACTACTGACATTTTCGGCAAACGTACTTTGTAAGGCCGTCGAAATACCGACAGCTAAGCCTAGACGTATAAACGCCGTAAAATATAAAGACATGATTTTTCCCACTCATTTATTAATAAAAGTGGCGGGAATTTTTTAGGTTACCCCGCCATTAGCGGGGCATAAACAGGAGGAGGTGTTTGCAGTAATAAATCAGGGGCTTGATAAAGATTCTTCCAAACAAATTTTGGCGAATATTCAGATGCTTGATGCAACGAATGCTATGGATTGGTTTCACTGCTGACGCATAAGGTATTTTGATGATGACCAAAATGATAGCTTTGAACAACTTGGGTTTGCACTTCATGCACACAGAAAGCGGCTGCCACGTTCCAAAGGCTTTGGAACATGAACAATCCGACTAAGACTGTTATCCATGTCGCAGAACGCATATTGTATCAATCAAGAAAATTTTAACGATTATAAAGCTTGGAGTCGGTCGAAGGTCAAGTGAATCTTTGAATTTGTCTTAAAAATGGATTGCCATAGAGATATAACGTAACGCATTCGCTTTAATCCCCTGACACGGCACATTCTAAAGACAATCCATTGGTTCATGATTACGATTTTTATCAGCGAAACTTTTTTAATTTAGTTCGGAATCATTCTTCAACTTAGCTTTTCTTGTCACCACTATGCCGCAGAGAACTACCAATGTCGTAACACCTAAAGATAATGAAGTCTCATAACTGTAGGCTGGAGATAAAAACATATAGATCAGCACACTTAAAATCACAATAATGACAGCCCATGTCAGCCATGGAAATAGCCACATTTTAAACGCAACCTCAGTTCCATTTTTTTCGATTTGTGTTCTCAATTTAAGCTGTGAAAATGCAATCACTAAATAAACCAATAAGGCAATTGAACCTGTTGTAGACAGTAAAAATCCAAATACTTGGCCTGGAAATAAATAATTGACTGCACAGCAAATTAAGCCCACTACAGACGATGCCAATACTGCAATTGCAGGCACACCAGAGGCATTAATTGATGTGACCCATTGAGGTGCTTCTTTGCGTGTCCCCAATGAAAATAGCATCCTTGATGAACTATAAAGTGCAGCATTCATACAACTTGCAACCGCAATAAAGACTACACTATCAATAATCAATTTTGATTGAGGGACATTTAAACTGACCAAGACATATTGGAAAGTGCCTAATTGTTGTAATTGTGGTGAACGCCAATCTACCAGTGCAACCGTTATAAAAATTGAAACCACAAAAAATAAGATGACCCGATACAGTACTAAATTGGTTGCACGTTTAATTTTTTGTTCAGGATCTTTTGATTCTGCTGCAGCGATAGACAGTATTTCTACACCAAAGAAAGAAAATGCTGAAATCAATATTGCTGAAAGTACACCACCCAGGCCATTTGGCATAAATCCATCATTTTTAAACAGATTTTCTACACCACTTACATTAGGTGCTAAGGGCCAAAACCCCAATATGGCGGTGAGTCCAATGGCGATAAAAATTATAATAGCCAAGACTTTTATCAGAGAAAACCAAAATTCAAACTCACCAAAACTCCGAGTACTAAAAAAGTTCGCTAAACTGAGAAGCACAATAAAGAATGTCGCAAATACAGCACTTGATATTGAAGGAAACCATGCATGCAGAATTTCTGCACCAGCGATTGCTTCAATTGGAATAACTAAAACCCAAAACCACCAATATAACCATCCGATGGTAAAGCCCGCCCAAGGCCCAATGGCTTTTCTTGCATAGGTTGAAAATGAGCCGGTGTCAGGTTGAGCTACAGCCATTTCTCCCAACATTCGCATGATTAAAAAAACCAAAATACTGGTAGTAATATAAGCAAGAACGGCGGCAGGCCCTGCTTTTGCAATCGCAGCAGATGATCCAACAAACAGTCCAGCACCAATTACACCACCAATACTGATCATTGTAATATGCCGATTAGATAGCCCTGCACCCAGTTTTGCAGTTGAATTATGTGTGGCTAAGCTATCATCATGCATCGATTAGATTCCCTGTCTGCACGGTCAGTCGTACAAATCATTATTTCCAAGATCATTAGGAATAAAAAAGGGAAAACGCTGTGTTCTCCCTTGTTTTGTAACAATTTAATCTAGAAAATGAGTTTTTCATAGTTCTAATCAAAATTTTAAGATGCAGCTTAATACCATTTTTTTATCTAATTCACTGTTATTACTTATATAATTTATATTTATTTAAAAACTTATTTGACCATTTTCTAGATACAAAATATGGGCTTTTAAATAATCTAACTCATCGCCATGATGCGTAACATATATCATTGGCAGCGCCAACTGTTCTTTCACCGTGTTTAAAAATGGCAATATTTGATCTTTCAGCCTGCGGTCCAGTCCTGTCAGCGGTTCATCTAACAGCAGTAAGTCAGGCTGTGACAGCAATGCGCGTCCTATGGAAACGCGCTGCGCCTCACCGCCAGAAAGTTCATGCGCCCGCCGTTTGAGCAGTGGCTGTAACTCAAGCAGATTAGTCACTTGCTCAAATTTAAATTTCGCATTTTCCTGAGCGCCTATGTTCTCCGCATATTGCAGATTTTGCTGCACATTCATATGCGGAAAAAGCCATGCTTTTTGAAAAATCAGCGCAATACTGCGTTGATGCATCGGCACGTTAATCTTCTGCGCCGTATCGAACACATCACGCTGATTCAGCGATATATAACCTTGCTGCGGCTGCAGCAAACCAACCAAATTTTTCAGCAGCGTAGACTTGCCGCTGCCTGATTGCCCCATAATGCCAAGCAGCTGTTCTTGCATCTGCAGCCGAGCCTGCAATTGAAAATCTGCATATTGAAACTGAAAATCACACTGAAGCATGGCCGGCTCCGAGTTTTCGCTGATAGCGCTGTAAAATATAATAATTGGCAATCAATGCGCCAAAAGCCGCCAGCAGTGAAAGGATCACTAAACGCATTGCGGATTCTTCGCCATTGGGCTGCTGTATCAGCGAATAGATAGCAATTGGAATGGTTCGGGTTTCATCAGGAATATTACCCACAAAGGTAATGGTTGCGCCAAATTCGCCTAAACTTCGGCTAAATCCTAAAATGCTCCCGATTAAAATGCCCGGCAATGCCAGCGGCAGGCTAATTGATGCAAATACCCGTAACGGATGCGCGCCTAGTGAGCCTGCAACCTGCTCCAGCTGCTGATTAATCATTTGAAAAGACAAACGGATCGGCTGCACAATCAGCGGAAATGACACAATCATGGATGCTAAAACGGCGCCTTTCCAATTAAAAGCCAGTTGAATGCCCCATTCATTGAGCAGCTTGCCGATCCAGCCATTTGAACCAAACAGCACCAATAGCAGATAACCTAAAACCACCGGCGGTAGCACCATCGGCATTTGTAACAGCGCTTCGACTAAAAATTTCAAATGAAACTCATAGCGCGCCAGCACCCAAGCCAGCCCAATAGCAAATGGCAAGCAAAATACAGTGGCGCAAACGGCAACCTTAGTCGACAGATACAAGGCGCTCCACTCTTCAGGGCTTAGCATGCTTTAGCCCTTCACACCAAAACCATAATGCTTAAACAGCATTTTGCTTTGCGCATGGTCTTTAAGATAACGGTAAAACTTCACGGCCTCAGGTTTAGCTGCGCCTTGCTGTGTTAAAGCCAATGGGTAAATGATGGGTTGATGGGTATGGTTTGGAAAAATCCCGGCTATTTTAACTTTAGAACTGATCAGCGCATCGGTACGGTAAACAATCCCCGCTTGGCACTCACCGCGTTCAACAAAAGCCAAAGCCGATCGTACATCATCTGTCCCGACAATCCTTCCATTCAAACTTGATAGCCAGCCCAACTTGGTTAGGCTTTGTTTGGCATATTTTCCAGCAGGTATAGATTCCATTTGCCCTGTACATAAGTGACCTTTGAATGCCTTGGCAAAATTAAACTGCGGCACGGCTTTAAATTGCATATTCACCGCTTTAGGCGTAATCAGCACCAAATCATTGCTTAGCATGTTGAATACTTGCTTTGCAGGTATTTTCTGTTTTTGCACCAAATAATTCATCCAGTCCACATCTGCTGAAAAATACAAATCACTTGGCGCACCCGCTTCAATCTGTTTGGCTAAAGCAGATGACGCGCCAAATACCGGTACAATTTTGATGTCTGGATTCTGTGCCTGATATTGCTTTGCAATATCGCTGATAGCATTGCTTAAACTGGCTGCAGCATAAATTTTGAATGTTTCCGCCTGAGATGCGCCAGCAATGAAGCTCAGTCCTACTGCTAAAATAAATTTGAATCGCATAGCAAACTCCTAATGCTGAATAAATACGCCTTGAAGAATTTGTCCTGCTTGCACAGACCGCCCTGCAGGAATCCGAACAATGCAATTGGCTTGCATTAAATTGCTCAACATATGCGACTGCTGTTTAGACAGGCTGGTTAGTTGAAGCTTGCCTTGCTTATCAAAGTGCGCCGACATTCTTAAAAACCGCTCACGTGCATCTGCTTTTAGGTCATGTGTCATGACTGCGCTGAACCAGTCCAGCGCAGGTGTTTGACCTTGTAGGGCTTTCAATAATCTATCTGTATAAATTTGCATGCCGACATAGACTGCAGCGGGGTTGCCCGGCAGTCCGAGTAAATAACAGGAACTGCTGTCAGGACGTCGATATTGTGCAAACAGCATCGGTTTGCCGGGTTTTTGTTTCACTTTCCAGAAAATTTGCTGAAAACCGATGTCCAAGGCTGCCGGCCGAACAAAATCATAATCACCGACAGATACGCCGCCAGTCGTTAAAATTAAATCAAAGCTATCTTTTAAACGGTTGAATAAATCTAAAACCGCCTGTTTTTCATCTGCAATATGAATCACTTCAACTTGGACGTGCTGCGACTGAAACCATACTAAAATCAGCGGCGCATTGGCATCAAATATTTTACCAGCACGGTAATCTTCTATATTTTGCGCAACTTCATCACCTGTAATTACGACCGCAATTTTCGGATAGGCAAAAACTTCGCAGTGTGAAATACCAGCCATACTGAGCGCTGCAATTGATCCAACCGTCAGCTTTTGACCACGCGCTGCTAAACATTGTCCAAATGAAATTTCCTCACCTGCATCTCGAATATCTGCATGCGGGCTTAAGGCTGCAGTCAGTTCAATCTGCTGTCTATCCGCCTTTACAATTTCTTGCCGCGCTACAGTTGCCGTGCCTTCAGGTATCGGCGCGCCGGTAAATATGCGGACAGCTTGCCCTGCTTTTAAGCTTATTTGAGCCGTTTGCCCTGCGCGGATTTCTCCAATCAGCTTAAATTGCGCGCCGAGTTTAATTTCACCCGCTGCGCAAATGGCATAGCCATCCACTGCGCTTTGCGCAAATAAAGGCAGCTGAATTGGTGAATGCACATCTGCCGCCAAATAACGGCCTAAAGCGTGCTGAAGCGCCAAAGTTTCATGCGCTAAACTTTGCGTATGTGTCTGAATCAGCGTAAGCGCTTCGTCCACTGAAATCAGTCCAGCCTCGGCCCCGCAGCCTGCGTGCAATACGGCTTGGTTCATTGGTAGCCTCCTGCATGCGGAATATTCTTCTGCACATCAAATAGATGCACCAAGGCAGGTAAAATGGCAATCAATGATTCTTTTGCGCCTTGTCTGCTGCCCGGCAGTGTAATGACTAAACTGTCATCAATATAGCCGGCAACACCGCGGCTGAGGGCCGCATAAGGGGTGCGTTTCTGCCCAAAACTGCGGGATGCTTCCATCAGCCCTGGAATTTCCCGTTTTAACAGCGGCTGAATGGTTTCAACGGTTAAATCTTTCTGGCCTAGACCTGTACCGCCCACGGTCAAAATCAGCGGATATTGCGTCTTATGCTGTTCAATAAGAGCCAAAAACTGTTCAGGACTGTCCGGTATCACTTGATAGCTGATGTTGCTGAAGTTTGCTTCTTTTAAAATTTCGAGGACATTTTGCCCTGCAGTATCTGATTTTTTACCGGCAGCAACCGTATCTGAAAGCACAATAATCGACGCCGATAAGCTTTCTTTCAATACACGGGTAAAATGTGATTTACCCCCTTTTTTCTTTTGCAGTTTCACCTGATCTAGGCATAAATCTTCAGGCTCACAGTGCGGTTTCAGCATGTCATACAGCGTTAAACCGGCAAGACTGACCGCAGTTAATGCTTCCATTTCCACACCCGTTGGGCCAATGGTTTCGACCACAGCACTGATTTCGACATGCGCCTCAAATAATTCATATTCGACATCTGCACGGTAGATCGGCAGCGGATGACACAGCGGAATGAGTTCATCTGTGCGTTTTGCGCCCAATATACCTGCAATCCGTGCGGTTTTCAGCGCATCGCCTTTTTCTGTATTGCCATTACGCAGCAGTTCAATGCAATGTGGCGGCGCATGCAGAATTCCAGTTGCAATGGCTGTACGGTAACTTTCCGCTTTCATGCTCACATTTTTCATTGCTTTGTCCTTATCTTATTCATTTGCGTCTGCAGTATTAAATTTGGAGTTTTATAGGTGCCATTGGTAAATATTGGCGTTCAAATGCATGGTCTGATGGCTGTTTTGATGTGCATGTTCACATGACTCGCCATGAATATGAGCATGCTGCGCTGCATGACTTGTCGCCTTGGGCACATGATCTTTACGAATACAGCAGCCCTCTACATATTGGCTGCTGCCGTCCATATAAAACTCTTCTTTCCACACCGGTACTTCATGCTTAACCCGTTCAACCGCTTCTTCACAAGCTGCAAAAGCCTCACGGCGGTGCGGCGCATAGGCCATTGCGATAATGGCCGTATCACCGACCTGCAGCGCGCCAATACGGTGTACAACCCGTACATATGACACGCCGTATTTGGCTTGAATTTCCTGCTCAATTTGACGGATCATTTTTTCAGCCACAGGCACATAAGCGGTATATTTCAAAGCTTTTACCGCTTTGCCTTCATGGTGATTACGCACCGCGCCAATAAATACACCTATACCGCCACATTCAGGAAATGCCTCAATGCTGTCAAAATCAGCTTGGCTGAATACCGTATCTTGTATGCGTGAAATATGCTTGAGCTCCATATTCAGCCTCCCGCCACAGGTGACAGCAGCACAACGGTGCTGTCCTGCACCAATGCGGTTTGCCTTGGCACAATATCTTCCCCAATGGCACAGGCGCAGCGTTCAAGCATGCTGAATGACTCCGGAAATTGATCTGTAACTTGCTTTAAAACCTCTGCAATTGATTGCTGTGCCAAGCAAGTCAGACTTAAATTCGCTGGCAGCAGGCGTTCAATAGCGCCAAAAGATTCTATTTTGATGGTGATCTGACTCATCATTAGCCTCCAATCATATGCATGCTGATTTTTCTAGATGGACTGGATTGAGCTGTTATGGCATGAAAGCCTTGCTCCTTCTGCCAAATATAACTGCCTAATTTTTGCTGCAAAGCCATTGCATCGAGCGGCATTAACTCTGTTGTTTTACTGCTTTTCAGCTGTTGAATTTCATGGCTGAGATTTAAACCTTTTCGGGCAAACAGGCAGTTAAAAAACTCGCCTTGCGCATTCAGTCTTAGACGGTCGCAGCTGCCGCAAAAAGAATTGCTGATGGTTGAAATAATACCTAGAGGTAAGCCGTTGATTAAGTAAGATCTGGCTGGTGACGCACCTTGACAGTGCACTGTTTGCACTTCAAAAACAGTATTGAGTTTATCCAGTATGTCTTGTTCGGTAACGACCGCAGCTTTAGACCAGTTTTGATCACCATCCAGCGGCATAAACTCGATAAACCGCAGTTCGAAACCTTGTTGCAGCGCCCATTTTGTTAATGGAATGATTTGCTGTTCATTTAGAGCTTTCATTAACACAGCATTGATTTTTATTTCAAAGCCCGCTTGCTGAGCAGCTTCAATCCCGTCTAATACAGGCTGTAATTGTTTTTGTGTCAGCTGGAAAAATTGCGCTTCATCCAAACTGTCCAAGCTGATATTTATGCCATCTAGGCCAGCTTGTTTTAGGGCCTGTGCATATTGCTTCAGATAATGTCCATTGGTTGTCATGGAAATACGTTTAAGGCCTAGCTTTCTGAGGTGCTGCAGCTGTTCAATAAAATGTACAACGCCTTGACGCATAAGAGGTTCACCGCCGGTGATCCGGATTTGATCAATCCCGCGCAGCACCATAAACTCACAAAAATTGTAAAGTGATTCAAAACTAAGAAGATTATGTTTTTTCATCCATTCAGGATGTTCAGGCATACAATAGACACATTTAAAATTACAGCGGTCTGTCACTGAAATGCGCAATTTGCGTTTTTCACGGCCAAACTGATCCTTAAAAATGGTCGCTGGCTGTAATTGTGTCATGCTGTTCATGTTTATCTTCCATGGTGCTGTCATTTGCCCTGTCTTAGATCAGTACAAATTTTGCGCCCTCTTTTCTTGCAGTAAAAATTGCAATAAGTGTTCCAACTTTGCGCTTTTTTGAATATTTATTTCAGAGGATTTGGTTTGTTTTTTTTGACACACAAAATCAATAACTTATAAATAACTAATAGCAATTAAAAATATAAATTGCCGTTAAGCCCATTATCTAAGGTATAAAAGCAGTCTGTTTTATCTCTAGATATCATGCTCAAAAGCTTCATATTGGCTGTAGATTTTCTCTCTGGGTTCAAAAACAGCACATTAGGCTCATTATTTGAAAGGAAAGCTCCGCAAAAGGTACAGCTTTTAGAGAAAATTCAGCTGACGGTGCTGCTGCAGCTCATCTAGAGAGTTAATGCTGTGAAAAAAGAGTGCATGGTTCTGAAAACGTGCAACTTGCATGTGCATTTTACTAAAACACCCCTTCAAACTGCGCTGTTTTTGATCAAGATGCACCTGCAGCATTGTGAGACTGCTTCGTTTCAGCAAACAAAATGGATACAGCGCTTTGCCATTAATTTCCACTACAGCTACTTCACACAAGGGATCCCGCTGCATGGCCTGATGCAATCTCGAAAGCACTTTCTTCGGGATATAGGTCACATCGCACGGGACAAACAAAACATAATCAGACTCAACATGTGACCACGCGCTTTTCATCCCCATCAATGGCCCTAAAAATCCGGCTTCATCATCTTGATAAAAGCGGATCGAGGGAATGAGCCGTTTATAAATCGAATGATCGCGATGGCTGTTGATCCAGACATTTTCAGCCCGTGATTTCAACTGCTGATGAATCTTAATCAGCTGAATTTCATTATCAAATTTTTGCAGCACTTTATTCATGCCGTTCATTCTGCGGGCCTGACCGCCCGCCAAAATAACCAAGTCTGTTTCTGGATAGCCTACTGATTTGGTGATTTTCTTCATCATTCTGCGTACTCCGTCCGACAGGCTTTAATTAAGCCTCGAATTTCTGATAAGCACGAACCGCAATTGCCGCCAGCCTTTAAACATGCAGTAACTTGTTTTTCATGGCTAATATTCTTTTCTTTAATGGTTTCGATAATGGTATTTTTACCGACTTTAAAGCAGCTGCACACCAGCGGACCTGCACTGTTGGTCATGTTCATCGGCTGACCTGCAAGCAGCGCTTTGCGGTGCATTGCGCTTAGTCGTTCACGCTTAAACATGCCAGCAATCCAATCACGGTCTGGCAGCATAGAGCGTTGCGCAATATATAGACTGGCAATTAAATGCCCATCTTGCAGCACCACGGTATGACTCAAATCGGCAGTTTGATCTTCCAAATTCAGCCATTCAAAGCTTTCATCGGTAAATGGCAGTAATGTTTTCAGCTGCTGAACTGTGTTTCTAAATTTTTTACGATCTGCCAACTCAAAACGTGTCGCTTTCGCTGTTTTAATTTTGGTCCACCACACCGTGTTTTGAATGGTGTTTTGCACCATTTGCTCAAAGCCGTCACGTACATACAGTACACCTTGCCACTGTGTATAAAACGGCTGTACAAATACAGGTGTATGTTTAAATTCAGGCTCACCAGATAGTGCATCGACCACAGGATTCACCACTTTGCCAATACGCGCATCCGATGCGACTTGGTCATTCCAATGAATTGGCGCAAAAATTTGACCGCGTCGAATTTTACTGCTGACCTGTGCACGTAAAATACATAAGCCCCAGTTAGATTTCACCTCAACCAGTTCACCATCTTTAACACCAAACTTCAGTGCATCTTGCGGGTGTATTTCACAAAATGGTTCGGCGATATGTGTACTCAAGTTTGCAGATAAACCCGTACGGCTCATGGTGTGCCATTGATCACGGATACGGCCAGTATTTAAAACCAGCGGATATTCGCCGCAAATCTTGTTCAAAGGGTCAATAGCGGTTGTTGCTACAAACTTAGCTTTGGCATCCGCATGGCTGAATTGGCCTGCTGCAAACAAACGGCTGACTGCATCAGCGCTCTGATCTAACTGCCAAACTGGCCATTGCACGGGCTTTAATTCAGCATAATCTTGTGCAGATAACTTACTTAAACCCTGCAAATTAAAGTAGCGAAAAGACTCAGTGGTATCACGTTGATCTAAAGGCGCATTTTGATAAGCAGATAATTTTGCATGTTCAATAAATATGTCATAGCTGCTGCTGTAGTCAAAACCGCTATAACCCATCTTTTTCGCAACTTGTGCAATAGACCACCAGTCTGCTCTGGCTTCACCCGGCGCATCTAAAAAAGCAGTTTGACGTGAAATACGGCGTTCAGAATTGGTAACGGTTCCGTCTTTTTCACCCCAGCCCAATGCAGGTAAAAGCACATCTGCATATATTGCTGTGTCTGTGTCTTTGCAAATATCCGACACCACTACAAACTCGCATTGCTCTAAGGCACGTTTGACTTGATCTGCATTTGGCAAGCTAACTACAGGATTAGTAGCCATAATCCAGATGACTTTTATTTTGCCGCTTTCAACCGCCTGAAACAGATCAACCGCTTTTAATCCCGCTTTATTGGCAATAAATGGACTTTGCCAAAACGCTTGTACTAATGCCTGATGCGCCGTGTTATCGACATCTAAGTGCGCAGCCAGCATATTGGCTAAGCCGCCAACCTCGCGGCCACCCATTGCATTGGGCTGACCTGTCATAGAAAAAGGCGCTGCACCTAATTTTCCGATTTTGCCTGTAAGTAAATGGCAATTAATAATACTGTTGGCTTTGTCTACACCGCGCGAAGACTGATTAACCCCCATCGAAAATAGCGACATAACTTTGTCAGTTTGCGCAAATTTTTCAAAAAATAGCTGTAATTTTTCTAAAGAAATACCTGTACGTTCAGCAACTGCTGTCATAGAAGTTTCTGTTTCACTTTGCTCCAGCGCTTGCATCAAACCTTGAGTATGTTTGGTGATAAAATCTACATCACTATGATTATTTTGTACTAAATACTGCAGCAAACCGTTGAACAGTGCGACATCTTGCCCCGGTAAAATTGGCAAATGCAAATCTGCAGCCTCACAGGTACTGGTAAAGCGCGGATCAATGACCACCACGAACAAATCACGTTCTTCTTTGGCTTTCATAATGCGCTGATACAGCACGGGATGGCACCATGCTGTATTGGATCCGACCAGCACCACCATCTCTGTATGCTCAAAGTCTTCATAGCTTGCTGGTACAAGGTCTTCACCAAATGCACGCTTATGTGCCGCCACAGCCGATGACATGCAAAGCCGTGAATTGGTGTCAATATTTGCAGTACCTAAATAGCCTTTGACAAATTTGTTAACGGCATAGTAATCCTCCGTCAGCAGTTGGCCCGACACATAAAAAGCGATGCTTTCACGTCCGTAAAGATCTATACATTGCTGAATTTTTTCGGCAATCAGTGCTGTTGCTGTGTTCCAATCTGTAGCCTGACGAGTATGAAATGGTGATGTTTGACGCCCAAGCATCGGCTGTAAAACACGTGTTTCTAATCCAATCGTATCGGCTAAGTTACTGCCTTTAATGCACAGCTTGCCATAGTTTGATGGATGGTTCGCATCGCCAGTCACGCTCACTTTTTGCCCTAAAGCTGTCTGTTCAACTGTTGCGCTCACGCCGCAGCCGACACCGCAATATGGACAAGTGGTTTGCGTTGTTTTAATTTTATTTTCTGTGGAGCTATGCAGTTCCACTATCGGGATGCTATTCACTTCTGCTGGCTCCTTTTCCAATTCTAACGAGGTATTGCAATAATTTTTAATATTAGACTACTTGCATAAGTAGATTTTTAATCAACACTTAATTCACATAGGAAGTTCCCTCTCCTTTTAAAGGATGAGGAACATAGTTCCGCAAGTGGGAGAGGATTTATATGAAAAGCCCCCTCATCCTAACCTTCTCCCAGTGGGAGAAGGGACTTTCAAAATTAAAGACGCATCACCCTGCTTTCTTTAATGCAAAATCCTTACCAAACAGCAATTTGTTTCGGATACTTGAAATTGGAGTTTGATCTGAAATCAATTCTGCATACCATGCCCCGTCTTCAGTATCGCCAAACAGCACAGCACCAATCACTCTATCTTTTTGAATAATAATGCGTTTATAGATTTGGCGTTTTTCATCATTCAAAATAATGTCTTCAAAATCATCCAACGGTTCAAAGTTGCCTGCAGAAAAAACATCACAGCCGCTGACTTTTAACTGCGTCGGAACCGTAGGCGCTTTGAAGGTTAAGCTGCCATGTTCGGCCAAATGCGATGCACAAATGAATGCCTGTCCCCAAAGCGGTTCAACTAAACCGAAAGTTTGGCTTCGGTGTTCAATACATTCACCCACCGCATAAATACTCGGATCAAAAGTTTGCATGGTGTCATTCACCATGACACCGCGGCCGCAGCGCAGTCCTGCACTTTGCGCAAGCTCAATATTCGGACGAATACCCACCGCAAAAACCACAAGATCTGCATCTAAAACAGTACCGTCTTGCAAACGCAGCTGCTTCACATGGCCATCTTCACCCATCAACTCTTGGGTATTTGCTGAGGTCATGATTTTTATACCTTTTTGTTCAATCGCATGATTGAGCATTAAGCTGGCTTTTTCATCTAACTGACGGTCCATAATACGATCCATCAAATGCAGTACTGTGACATTCATGCCACGCTGTTTCAGGCCATACGCAGCCTCTAGGCCAAGTAAACCGCCGCCAATCACCACTGCATTTTGCTTAGATTTACAGTAATCCAGCATGCGGTTTACATCATAAATATCACGGAAGCTGAGAACACCTTTTAAGTCAGTTCCCGGTATTGGCGGAATAAACGGCTTAGAACCTGTCGCTAAAATCAGACGGTCATAATCGATGACCAAGCCTTTTTCTGTGTATACCTGCTTACGCGGACGGTCTATGCGTACCGCCGCATCACCTGCTACAAAACGGATATTTTTGTCTTTATACCAAGCATGTGAGTGCAGCATGATATCTTCAATGGTTTTATCACCTGAAAGCACAGGTGAAAGCATAATTCGGTTGTAATTACCCCAAGGTTCTTCGCCTATGACTGTAATTTCATAACGCTCTAGCGCCATATCCAGCAGATCTTCTAAGCAACGCATACCTGCTAAGCCATTGCCGACCAAAACAAGTTTCATCAACTCAGACGATGGCGCGTTATTGGTAATATAGGTTTTTTGAGCAGTTGGACTAATCAGCACACGGCCATTTTCAATTTTGCTTGGAAAAACCAAGAGTTTTTGGTATTTATCTTCTAAGCAGCGTCCAGTAGCAAGGCTGAAATGCTGTTTATAAATGGGTGATGCCACAACACGCTCACCCTGCAAGTCACCAATAATACCGCGGGACATAACATAGGCTTGACTAAACGGATCTTGATTGCTCAGTGCATAAACCCGCTTTTCTTCACCGACACGGAATATCGCAATTTGCTGATTTTCAATCAGTGCGCCCACACCTGTATTTGGCGTAATATCTTCTAATGCACAAACATCAAACCAGTCTAAATCATTCATTTCTTTTAAAATTGTCATATTCTTCATCCTTTTTTAAACTTCTTTTAGTTCACCATCTTTCGTTTCCGCTTTAACGAGAAACCGAATAAGGATGTAAATCAAATAAAAGAAGTTTTAAATTCGTTATTCTCTTAAGCTTCAACCACTGGAATGCGTGACGAATCGCGTTCAGCTTCTGTTTTGGGTCTGATTTGACCGCGAACGGATGCAAACTGAATATGCGGATCATTTTGCTGTTCTGCTTTTGCATTCACGAAAGTCACAAAGCGTTTACGTACTTCAGGATCTTCTACAGCAGTACGCCATTCATCTTGATATGTACCCACAACATGGCTCATACGGCGTTCAAGTTCACCCGCTACGCCAAGCGAATCATTCACAACGACATCTTTCAGGTAATCTAAACCGCCTTCCATGTTGTCGCGCCATACAGAAGTACGCTGCAAACGGTCTGCTGTTTGAATGTAGAACATAAAGAAACGGTCAATGTATTTGATCAATGTTTGCGTATCTAAGTCTGATGCCAAAAGCTCTGCGTGACGTGGCTTCATACCGCCATTGCCGCATACATAAAGGTTCCAGCCCTTTTCTGTCGCAATCACGCCCACATCTTTACTTTGCGCCTCAGCACATTCACGGGTACAACCCGACACAGCCATTTTCAGTTTGTGCGGTGAGCGAAGGCCTTTGTAGCGGTTCTCTAAATAAATCGCCAAGCCGACTGAATCGTCCACGCCATAACGGCACCAAGTACTGCCGACACAAGATTTCACCGTACGCAGTGATTTGCCGTAGGCATGGCCAGACTCAAAACCAGCAGCAATCAATTTTTCCCAGATTTCAGGCAGTTGATGCACTTGTGCACCAAACATATCAACACGCTGACCGCCTGTAAGTTTAGTATATAGACCATATTCTTTGGCAATTTGACCCACGGCAATTAATCCGTCCGGAGTAACTTCACCGCCAGCCATACGAGGTACTACTGAATATGAACCGTCTTTTTGAATATTGCCGAGGTAGTAGTCATTACTGTCTTGCAAGCCCGCATGGCTTGGTTTAAGTACAAAGTCATTCCAGCATGACGCTAGGATATTGGCTGCCGTCGGTTTACAGATATCACAGCCTAATCCATGGCCATGCTGTTGAATCAGGTCATCAAAGGTTTTGATTTCATTCACACGTACCAAGTGATAGAGCTCTTGGCGTGAATAAGCAAAGTGTTCACATAAATGGTTATTTACAGTTACACCTTGGCGCTGAAGCTCCGATTTAAGTACTTGAGTGACTAATGGCGCACAGCCGCCGCAAGCTGTTGCAGCTTTAGTACATTTTTTCAATGCGCCTAAAGAAGTCGATCCGTCAGCAATGGCTGAACAAATATCTGCTTTAGAGACGTTGTTACATGAACAAATCGTTGCGCTGTCTGGCAGCAGATCGACACCGCTTCCGCCCGATTTACCTGCAGATTGTGCATAACCAGGCATGATTAGGCTTTCTGGGCTTTCTGGAACTTCTAAGCCATTCAGCATCATTTGCAGCAGGTCATTGTATTCTTTAGCACAGCCCACCAATACTGCACCTAGCAGCTTAGTTTTCTCTGCATTCACGACAATTTTTTTATAAACCTGAGCTGCTTCATCTGCATAGAAATAGCTTAAAGAATTTGGTGTCATTGCATGCGCATCGCCTACAGATGCAACATCAACTCCCATCAGTTTCAGCTTGGTGCTCATATCTGCACCAGCGAAAAGCGTGCAGTTTTGTTCCATCACATGCTTTGCTGCAATACGTGCCATGTCATAGCCCGGCGCAACTAGGCCATAAATTTTATTTTGCCAAAGCGCACATTCACCAATTGCATAAATGTCAGGGTTTGAAGTTTGGCAATAATCGTTAATTACAATACCGCCACGCTCACCAATGGCTAAACCACTTTGGCGCGCTAATTCATCGCGTGGGCGGATACCTGCAGAGAATAAGATGATGTCGGTTTCCAGTTCAGAACCATCACCAAACTTCATTACATGCTTCGCATTTGCACCGTCTTCAATGCAAGATGTTGCTTTTTGCGTATGGACTTTAACACCTAGATTTTCAATTTTCGAGCGTAAAACTTTACCGCCTAGATCATCAATCTGAACTGCCATTAAGCGTGGTGCAAATTCAACAACATGGGTTTCTAAGTTTAAATCACGCAGCGCTTTTGCTGCTTCTAAACCCAATAAACCGCCGCCGATCACCACACCTGTTTTAGCATTGAAGCTTGCGGCACGGATGGCATCCAAGTCTTCAATGGTACGGTACACAAAGCAGTTTTCACGCTCATTGCCTGGAATTGGCGGCACAAATGCATATGAACCTGTTGCGAGCACCAGCTTGTCAAAAGAAAGAATATCACCGTGATTGGTCGTGACCGTTTTATTACGCTGATCAATTTCAACCGCTTTGGTGCTCAGGCGTAAATCTATACCGTATGCATCAGCAAAGTCGCTGCGGCACAGGGTTAAGTCTTTCGCTGACTTGCCGCTGAAGTATTCAGTTAAATGCACACGGTCATAAGCAAGACGCGGCTCTTCAGCTAAAATGGTTAATTCAACATCATCACCTGCGTGTTCCAGTACAGATTCGATAAACTTGTGGCCAACCATGCCATGTCCAATCATGATGATTTTCATATTCTTACTCCGCAATATTTTTTTTGTTTGCCTCTAAACCGCGATGTTTAGAGGCAACGTTCAGTATTAGTTTTGAGCTTCAGCTAAATTTCGTTCATTTACAGCTTGTTCAAATAAGCGCTGTTCTTTTTCTTTATGCTCTACAGAGAAGCGGATCATCAGCACACAGCTTGCAGCAATCACCACCAAACCGCCAAGCACCATCAGCGTGGTTTGAATATCCAACATGCCTTTAAGCAAGAATCCTGCAGCTACCGCACCAACGTTACCGCCTGCGCCGATAATGCCTGCCACGCCGCCTAAAGCATCACGGTCAATGAATGGCACCAAGGCATAGGTTGCGCCGCACGCCATATGGGTGAAGAGCGCAAAGACTGTCATGGCAAGAATGGCGAAGATTGGCGTGCTCATTTGCGAGAACAGTATTAAAAACAGTCCTTCTAGCAGAATCATCGCAAACAGAACTTTGGTACGGCCATCTAAGCCTTTTTTAGTCGCGACTTTGTCTGAAACAATGCCGCCTAGCGCGCGGGCAAACAGTGCAAGCAAACCAAAAATACCTGCTGCCATACCTGCTTCTTTTAATCCAAAGCTGAAGTGGTCGACGTAGTACATTGCTACAATGTTGTGAATAAAGATTTCAATACCGAAGCAAGCTGCGTAAGCGCCAAATAGAATCCATACACGGTAATTGCGCGCTGCATGCATTAGAATTGCCAAGCCGCCTTTTTTGTCACTGCCAACACTGATGCCTTGTTCGCGAAGTTCTTTAAAGTTGCCTTGCGGACAGTCTTGTGTGAACTTCCAGTAAAGCGCACCAACAATCAGCATCATCACACCCGGTACAATCAGTGCAATTCTCCAGCCCATTGCTTGCTCTACACCAAACATAACGAGTGCGCCAAGCAGTAAAGGCATTAAGGCTTGAGTTGCACCGCCGCCTGCATTGCCCCAGCCTGCGGTTGCCGCATTGGCTGTACCCACGACATTAGGCGCAAACATAATGCTGGTGTGGTATTGCGTGATGACAAAGCTTGCGCCGATCGCACCGATCAGCAAGCGGAAGAAAAGAAAAGATTCATAGCTATTCGCAGATGCAACCCCAAAGACTGGGATGCTGCCGACAATTAATAATGCTGTGTAGGTCTTACGCGGGCCATATTTATCACATAAAGGGCCGACAATCAGGCGGACTAAAATCGTGATTGCAACCGCAGCAATATTAATATTGGCAATTTGATCTTTAGTCAGGTGAAATTCGCCTGCAATCACTGGCATCAACGGTGCACAGGCAAACCATGCAAAGAAGCAAACAAAGAATGCGAGCCAACTCATGTGAAAGGCCCGCATTGCTGCTGAAGAAAAATTAAATAGACTTATTTTTGTGGCTTTTTTGGCATTTAAATTTGAAGACATAACCTTCTCCTGACTGAACTGAACGCATGAATTACTCGGTTATGTCGCTAACACATAACAGAGTCGATCAGAACGGACGTCGTTGGCCGTCTAACAAATTTTTAGAGTCTTCTTTGACTCAATATGTATTAAGCACGAGCCGTGCCAAGTTTTTATTTTCGACGTCAATTCATCTTTACATTGCGGCTTTGAACGCCGACTTGTCAGAAATTAAGCGAATTAAGGTAAATAGATAGTCAATGTGCCTATAGTGATGCGACTGAATGTTCAAGCGTGGTTCAGCCCTGCACAAGATCAGTGCATGGAAATGGTTCAATTTAAAAATGTGCATATAACAATGTTCAAATTTAGAAGCAGATTTATATTTTGTATTGCCTTTAGATTTGGCATCTAATTTGCTTAGAAAGCTCAATACGTATCTGTTTGGCTCTGTCTGAGTGTTTGCATGCCAAAACTAAAAATAGCCCTGATTGATGATGATCAAGAACGCGCTGAATTTATTCAAGCCTCATTAATTCAGCATGACTTTGATGTGGTCGCCAGTTTTATAATTGATCATTTAAATATGTCATATCTGCAAAATATTCAGGCAGATGTGATTTTATTGGATATGGATCACCCGCATCGCGATGTCATTGAAAGCTGTGTCAGTCAATTTGACTTACCGACTGTTCTGTTCACTAAAAATTCGAGTCGAGAAATTATCCGAAGCGCGATTGATGCAGGTGTCACGGCTTATATTGTCGATGGCATTGACCCTGCACGTTTGAATAGCATTTTAGAAATTTCAATTGAACAATATAAAAAGCATAAAAAACTGCTGAATGATTTGGCTGAAACCAAGTGCAAATTGGCCGATCGAAAAGATATTGAAAAAGCCAAAGTGCTTTTAATACAAATGCATGGATTAACCGAAGATCAAGCATTTAATTTGCTGAGAAAAAATGCCATGAGTCACCGTATGACAATGGGTGAAATGGCGCGCCGACTGCTTGATGCGCAAGCACTGTTACAGTCTCAATTTAAGGAATAAACCATGCAAAAGCTTGAAAAAACTGATATTCAATTGGGCTATATTCCTTTACTGGACTGTGTTGCTTTGCTCTGGGCAGAACATCAAGGATATTTTGCTGAACAAGGGTTAAATGTCAAACTGACTCAAGAACCGTCTTGGGCAAGTTTACGCGACCGTCTAGCTTTTGGTTTTTTAGATGCTGCCCATTGTTTATCGGCCATGCTGCCTGCGTCTGTGACGGGAAAAGATCATCTCGGCATTCCCTTACAAACCTCTCTTACACTCAGTACTAATTGTGCTTATATTAGTTTGAGTCAAAAGCTGTGCTATGAATTAAATATCAATGCTTTGGATCTTCCAAAAAATTCAGCAGAGAAAATCGTATCTGCGGTAAAACAGAATCAAACGATTCAGTTGGCGCATGTTTTTCAGCATTCGATTCATCATTATATTTTAAGAGAATGGCTGGCACTTGCCGACACGGAACTCGCTCAAACGCAAACGTTTTCAACTTTACCACCGCCTTATATGGTCGAAGCAATATCAACGCAACAAATTGATGTATTCTGTGTCGGAGAGCCGTGGAATACGCAAGCTGAAATACAAGGCTATAGTCGTATTATCGTCAATAGCCAAGATATTATTGATCATATTCCAGATAAAGTTTTAGCTTTTACCCATGATTGGGCAGAAAAACATCCTAATACCTTAAACGCAATCAATCTTGCCATCCAAAAAGCCCAAAACGATCTGCTTCAACAAACGCATTTTTCTGAAATATTTTCTTTGTTAAAGCAATATCACATCATCCGTTTTGATTGTTCTGAGCAGATTCACGTCGAGGCTTTTCATCGGATCAAAAACATCATTCAAAATTTTGGTAAGACCCAAGCGCCACAAACGTCAGATTTTGAATGGATGATTCAAAAAATGCAGCAATACGATCAATTAAATATTGAAAATGAAAAGGTTATTGAAATAGCTCAGTCTTGTATTTATCAGGATGCTTTGGGCTGAAGTGATTGATATTCCATAAGACTCTATCATCTGAATAGTGGATTTTATGAAATATCAATCATGAAACATTGATTAGTTATGCATCTGCATCGATGGCGCGCAGATCGATATTTTCTTCAACAAAGACTTCACGAATGCAATCCAATATCTTTGGAATGTAATTACTATGATCCATATTGCGCACCGACAAAGAGATTGGACTATAGGCTTCCAAATCTAAGATTGGGATATACATCAAATTTTTCATGCCAATATCACTGGCACTTTCAGGGATCAGAGAAATGCCCTCTCCCGACGCCACCAAGCCCAAAGCCATATGAATTTCACGCACTTCGGTTAAATGTTTAGGTACAAGTCCTAACTCGGTAAAAATGGATTGGATAAGGGTAGAAAAATTCGGTTTAGGTGTTGTTGGATAGGCAAAAATTGGTTCATCTAAAATTTGAGAAAGATAAATGCCTTTGTCTTTATATTCAGCCAAATGATGATTTTTATGAATAGCTAAACGTAGCGCTTCTTTTCTTAATAAAACACGTTTAATGGACGGATCGGTTAATCGAAGTCGTCCAAAACCAATATCGATTCGACCGGTTTTTAAGGCTTCAATCTGATCGCGTGTACCACATTCTATGAGTTCAACATGAATATCTGGGTTACGTTGTCGAAATAGATAAATAATTTGCGGCAATAATGCGTATAAAAGCGAACTGACATAACCAATGCGGACAGTTTTATCGACGGCATTAATCCGCTGTGCCATGGTTGTGGCCTGGGCGGTATGCGTCAATATCTGCACAGCATGCTCATAAAAGAACATACCTGCTTCTGTGGTTTTCACGGGTCTAGAACCACGCTCAAACAAGGTAATCCCCAGCTCTTCTTCAAGTTTTTGAATTTGGCGGCTCAAAGGTGGCTGAGCAATACATAATTTTTCTGCTGCCTTGGTAATACTTTGCTCTTCAACCACGGTGACAAAGTAACGTAAGTGCCTTAATTCCATTTATATACCTTTTAAGTATCTAAAAATACCAAAATCGCTCTAGTTAAAGATTTTACATTAAATTAGGGTATATAAATAGTTGGATAGATAAGAAATACGCAAGATGTATAAGTCGATTGAAACCCTGCTCGTGGAAATCCCAACAATCCGTCCGCACAAGATGGCTGTTGCAACCATGCAAACGCAAACCCTTGTTTTGATTAAAATCACTACCGAAGATGGTTATATCGGTTGGGGTGAAGCGACGACGATTGGTGGTCTAGGCTATGGTGAAGAAAGCCCTGAAAGCATTCGTACCAATATTGAAACTTATTTTAGTCCTTTACTGAAAACCCTCACTGGTTTGAATGTTGCTCAAACCATGCAAGCCATTAAACGTAATATTAACGGCAATCGCTTTGCTAAATGTGCCATTCAAACGGCGCTACTCGATATTTTGGCGCAGCGTTTAAATCAGCCTTTGAGTGAAGTATTGGGCGGTCGCTTACGTGATAGCTTACCAGTTCTTTGGGTACTTGCATCTGGCAATACAGAAAAAGACATTGCCGAAGCACAAAAAATGATTGCGGCAAAACGACATAATATTTTCAAACTTAAAATCGGTTCACGCCCCGTTGAAGCTGATGTTGAGCATGTTTTAGCCATCAAAAAAGCGTTAGGTTCAGACATTTCTATCCGTGTGGATGTTAACCGTGCATGGTCTGAACTAGATGCCATTAAAGGCATTCAATTGTTACAAGATGGTGGTGTTGATCTGATTGAGCAGCCTTGCGCGATCGATAACATTGACGCGATGCGCCGTTTAACTCGTCGTTTTGATATAGCCATTATGGCAGATGAATCACTGATGGGCCCGCAAACGGCATATCAACTTGCGCGGCACAATTCTGCATCTGTTTTTGCAGTCAAAGTTGCACAGTCTGGCGGTTTAATCGAAGGCTGTGAGGTTTCTAAAATCGCCAAACTTGCGGGTATCGATTTATATGGTGGAACCATGCTTGAAGGCCCTGTGGGCACTATTGCATCGGCACATGCATTTTCTACATTTGACAATTTAGCTTATGGCACAGAGCTTTTTGGTCCATTGCTGCTAACTGAAGAAATTTTAAAAACCCCACTTCAATATCAAGATTTCGAACTCAAGATTCCGACCACAGCGGGTTTAGGGATTAAAATTGATGAAAACAAAATTGATGACTTACGTCGCAAATAACATTTAGCTAGGAGTGAGAAATGCTTTTCCAAGTACGCATGGATGTCAATATTCCATTAGATATACCAGTCGAAAAAGCCAATGAAATTAAAGCTGTAGAAAAAGCTTATTCACAAGATCTACAACGTCAAGGCAAATGGCGTCATATCTGGCGCATTACCGGTCAATATTCAAATATTAGTATTTTTGATGTTGAAAGCAATGAAGAGTTACACAACATTTTACAAGGGCTTCCCCTTTACCCGTATATGAATATTGAAGTTATGGCTTTAAATCGTCATCCCTCTTCTATTCGCAGTGATGACAGCTGATGCGATTGGATTCCAATTGTGTAGCACATAGTTGGAATCCATTTTATGCATTTTTAAGTTTGTAAATATTTGAAATAAAAGATTATCTGCCTTGCATGACTGAAGTGGTTAGTCAGGTAAATAGTTTTATCGTTCTTGATGAAGGATCGTAGCATGATTGATAAAAGTACCGCTTCCTTAACAGAAGCACTTTCTCAAATTAAGGATGGATCAACCATTATGATCGGCGGCTTCGGTACGGCTGGTCAGCCTGCTGAACTGATTGATGGATTGATAGAACGTGGCATCAAAGATCTCATCATCGTCAACAACAATGCAGGTAATGGTGACTATGGACTTGCTAAATTACTCAAAGCTGGTGCTGTCCGTAAGATGATTTGTTCTTTCCCTCGCCAATCCGACTCTTGGGTGTTCGATGAATTATATCGTGCAGGAAAAATAGAACTTGAGCTTGTACCACAAGGTAATTTGGCTTGCCGTATTCAGGCTGCAGGTATGGGGTTGGGTCCAATTTATACACCAACAGGTTTTGGTACGTTGTTGGCAGAAGGCAAACCTACACTCAATTATGAAGGCAAAGATTTTGTTCTCGAAAATCCAATTAAGGCCGATTTTGCTTTAATCAAAGCACATCAGGGCGACCGCTGGGGCAACTTGGTTTACAACAAATCAGCGCGTAATTTTGGCCCCATTATGGCCATGGCGGCAGATGTGACGATTGCTCAAGTCTCAGAAGTGGTTGAACTTGGTGCATTGGACCCAGAGCACATTATTACCCCTGGCATTTTTGTACAACATGTTGTGGCTGTTCAACCTGCACAGCTTGAGCAATCTGCATAAATCACGTGAGGAAAGAACCATGAGCTATACCAAATTAACCCGTGATCAAATTGCAGAACGTGTTGCACAAGATATTCCAGATGGCGCTTATGTCAATTTAGGCATTGGCTTGCCCACTAAAATTTCAAATTATTTACCAACAGACAAAGATGTTTTTCTACATTCAGAAAATGGCCTTTTGGCTTTTGGTCCTCCTCCGGCTAAAGGCGAAGAAGACCCTGAATTAATTAATGCAGGAAAAGAGTTTGTCACTATGCAAACGGGTGGCTGCTTTTTTCATCACGGTGACTCTTTTGCCATGATGCGTGGCGGTCATTTAGATATTGCAGTATTAGGCGCTTTTCAGGTTGCCCAAAATGGTGACTTAGCAAATTGGCATACTGGTGCGCCAGATGCAATTCCTGCTGTAGGTGGTGCAATGGATTTGGCTGTTGGGGCGAAAAAAGTCTTTATTACTACAGACCATGTGACCAAAAAAGGTGAACCGAAAATTGTCGCTGAATTGTCATACCCTGCGACAGGCCTGCAATGTGTCGATCGTATTTACACAGATTTGTGCGTCATTGATGTAACAGTTGAAGGCATGAAAGTCATTGAAAAAGTTGAGGGTCTGAGCTTTGACGAATTACAGTCAATGACCGGTGCAAAGCTGATAGATACGACAGCATAAAGCAAAAAGTCCCTCCTTGATTAAAGGAGGGATTTAGGGAGGATTAATATTCAAAAATTAACTTCCTGTAAATCCCTCCCAACCTCCCGTTAAAAGGGAGGAGCTGAGTTTTTAGGATTTATAAAATGAAAAATGCCTATGTTATTGATGCAATCCGTACCCCTTTCGGTCGCTATGCGGGCGGTTTAGCAGCAATGCGTACCGACGACCTAGGTGCCTTACCTATCAAGGCACTGATGCAGCGAAATCCAAGTATTGCTTGGGAGTCTGTTGATGACGTGATTTACGGCTGTGCGAACCAAGCCGGTGAAGATAACCGTAATGTTGCACGAATGTCGTCGCTACTCGCAGGTGTACCTTTTCAAGTTCCTGCTACAACTGTGAACCGACTTTGTGGTTCATCACTTGATGCAATTGCGATGGCAGCCCGTGCAATTAAAGCAAATGAAGCAGACTTAATTATTGCTGGCGGTGTTGAAAGTATGTCCCGTGCGCCCTTTGTTATGGGTAAATCGGAAAGTGCTTATGGACGCAGCCAAAAGATTGAAGACACCACCATGGGCTGGCGTTTTATCAATCCAATACTCAAACAAATGTATGGCGTAGAAACCATGCCTCAAACTGCTGAAAATGTGGCAGAACAATTCAACATTAACCGTGCTGATCAAGATGCTTTTGCCTTAGAAAGTCAGCGCCGTACAGCCGCTGCACAGACCAATGGTTTTTTTGAGAAAGAAATCATCCCTGTCGTCATTCCACAGCGTAAAGGCGACCCACTGATAGTCGATACAGATGAGCATCCACGCGCATCGACGACAGCAGAAGGCTTGGCAAAACTCAAACCTGTGGTGAAAGTAGATGGTACGGTAACTGCGGGCAACGCTTCAGGGATCAATGATGGTGCAGCTGCACTGCTGATTGCTTCAGATGATGCTGTCAACAAATATAAGTTGAAGCCACGGGCCAAAATTATTGCAGCAACGGTGGTGGGTGTTGAACCCAAAATCATGGGCTTTGGTCCTGCGCCTGCCATAAAAAAGTTGTTAGCTCAAACAGGTCTAAGCCTTGAACAAATGGATGTTATCGAGCTGAATGAAGCTTTTGCGGCTCAAGCCTTAGCTGTTACCCGTGAACTAGGTTTGGAAGATGGTGCTAAACATGTCAATCCAAACGGTGGCGCTATTGCTTTGGGGCATCCTTTAGGTGCATCTGGAGCCCGTTTAGTTATGACTGCGTTAAATCAGCTTGAGGAAATTTCAGGTCAATATGCCCTCTGTTCGATGTGCATTGGTGTCGGTCAAGGCATCGCTTTGATTATTGAACGTGTTTAATCCTCAATAAAAGTCCTCCTTCTGATAGGGGGATTTAGGAAATTTATAAAATTAAGGATTCAAAATATGCCTACATTTATATCCAATGATGCAACGATTAATTACGCAACTTTTGGTGATACCAACAAACCTGCGATTGTCTTTTCTAATTCTTTAGGCACAAAGTTCAGCATGTGGCAGCCTCAGATAGAGTCGCTGCAGCAGGATTATTTTGTCATTTGTTATGATACACGTGGTCATGGTGCATCTTCTGCCCCTCAAGGGCCTTATAGCCTTGATCAATTGGGTACAGATGTCATCCATTTATTGGATCATTTAAATATTCAACAGGCCACATTTTGTGGAATATCGATGGGTGGTTTAACAGGTCAATGGCTTGCAATACATCATCCTGAACGCTTTAACCATGTCATTGTATGCAATACCGCTGCAAAAATTGGGCAAGAATCAGCTTGGAATGAACGTGCACAGTTAGTCCGTCAACAAGGTCTGAAACCAATTGCAGAAACGGCAGCATCACGATGGTTTACAGAACCCTTTATCCAAAGTAACACGGCAACTGTACAATCTTTGAGTAACGACCTCGGAGCTGGCAGCCCAGAAGGTTATGCAAGTTGTTGTGAAGCTTTGGCTAAAGCGGATTTACGCAATGAAATCTCGTCTATTCACGTACCTGTATTAATTATTGCAGGTCAACAAGACCCCGTAACTACAGTTGCAGATGGTCAATTTATGCAAGAACACATTGCAAATAGCCAATTATTTGAAATTAATGCATCGCATATTTCAAACATTGAACAGCCAGATGCATTTAATCAGGCTTTGCAGAATTTTATACAGCAATAATAAGCAGCTGAACAAATTCAATGTAATGTTATTAAAATAGAGCCTTACCATTGTGCAGGGCTTTATTTCGTTTGAAGACTTATACTCTCGCCAATGGAGGTGGTATCGAGATCTTTCTGTGCAATTAGTAGACTTGAAAAATAGGCATATAAATGCTTATTGCCTGCAGCATTGCGGAAATTAGTTTGTGGATTCCAGAATTTTAAAGTTATAGCTTAAAGAAAAAATATCAAGGCGCAAAAGTATGGACATCTCTTTCATACGAAAAAATAAAGACCGTATTGCAGGCCCAAGCTTTAATGAATAATTATACTTTATCTAGAAAATTAACATTAAAAGCACTCCGTAAATGAATATTGATATTGAAAAAGACCGAAGTATTGGAGTCCTTCGGTCTAAACTTTTAACTCCACTCATTCCTCATAGGTGTTTAAGACCAGATATTGAAGAATAGTTTGAAGAATAATCCCATGAAATTTTAAGCTGCAGGATGATTGAGTTGATCAATGATACCTTGTGCAGCCAATTCATTTAATTCAGCTTCAGTTTTAAATTGGGACAAAATTTCGATTGTGTGCTGCCCTAACTGCGGCGGTGCATGACGGTATTCTACAGGCGTATCAGATAATTTCATCGGTGATCCAATCACTTTAAAATCATGATTTAAAGCATGTGGAATATTCACCACCATTTGACGATGTTGAATTTGCGGTTCATTTAATGCGTCTTCTACAGAGTTGATTACACCCACAGGCACTTTTACCGCATGAATCGCATCAACCCAAACTTGAGCATCTTGAGTCAGAAAATAGGCACTCAATAATGGAATTAATTCTTCACGGTGCTTCACTCGATCTTGATTACGTAAATAGTTTGGTTGATCTAGCAGTTCTGTATAGCCAATCGCAATACACAAATCTTTAAATTGTTTGTCATTACCACAGGCAATAATAAATTCTTTATCTTTAGCTTTAAAGGTTTGATACGGTACAATATTCGGGTGATTATTTCCCATGCGCTTGGGTGCTTTGCCCGAAGTCAAATAGTTCATACCTTGATTGGCTAGCGCCGCCACCTGTACATCGAGTAATGACATATCGATATATTGACCGCGTCCTGTATGCTGCCGCGCCAACAATGCCGCCTGAATGGCAATCGTTGAGTACAGTCCGGTCTGAATATCGACCACAGCGACCCCCACCTTTTGTGCGCCACCACCGATTACATCATCAGATTCACCAGTAATACTCATCAAACCGGAAATACCTTGAATAATAAAGTCATAGCCTGGTTCTTCCGCACGTGGACCATCCTGACCAAAACCTGTAATTGAGCAATATACGATATTGGGATTTAGTGCACTGAGCGATGCATAATCCAAACCATATTTTGCAAGTGAACCTGCTTTGTAGTTTTCAATCACGACATCTGCCGTCTGGGCAATTTCACGGACTAGGGCTTGCCCTTCTTCACTGGCAATATCAATGGCTACAGAATATTTATTACGGTTCGCACATTGGTAATAGCCTGATTCTCTCGTCGCTTGACCTTGCTGATTTGGCATCCAAGGTGGTCCCCACGTACGGGTATCATCACCCACTTTTGGACGCTCAATTTTGATTACCTCTGCACCTAAATCAGCCAAAATTTGACCGCACCAAGGACCTGCCAAAACACGGCTTAAGTCCAATACACGAATTCCTTTTAATGCACCCATAGTTCACTCCAGATGAGCCATAGTATTGAGCTATGGCACAGGTCTTTTTATTTATTTTACTGTTGCAGTTTTTGCAGATGCTTTTTGTTCTGCATCATCAACATATGTATCTACACTTGCCAGTTTTTCTTTTTCCGCATCTGAAGAAAGTGATGCTTGCTGGGGATCATATTGACGTTCACGAATGAACAAGCCCGGAATAACACCTGCAATAAAGTACGCAGCACCCATTACAATAAAGGCCATGGTGAATGATCCGCCAGCGGCAATCATACCAATGGTTGCTGGTGCTATGGCTGCGCCTAAACGTCCCATATTGTAAGCACCGCCAATAGCCGTACCGCGTACATCCGTCGAGAAGCTTTCTGCCATATAAGTTGCATTTACACCGTATGGAATACCGTATAAGAAACCGAAAGTTACGAGTAAATAGGCGATGTTGGTTGGTGTGTTATAGAAAATGATGATCGGTAAGAATGCTGCCGTAGCTACCGTACCAAACACAAAGGTAATACGACGTCCGAACTTGTCAGCGGCATAGCCTGCTAAAATTTTACCCAGAATCATGGCGGTATATGCGCCTACCATATAGCCTGTCATGGCTTTAAAGTTCATGCTGAGTTCGGTTTCTAGATACGTTGGCATCCAGTTGTTGACACCGTAGTAACCGAATTGTAGAAATGCAGCGGTCGACATCCAAAAGAAGAACATTTTACGATGATTGGTATGCCCAAAAATACGTTTATAAATACTTTCAGAAGGTGCATTTTGATTGACTGCAGCATGTTGCTGTACAGGTTCAAGTTTTAATTCACGGCGTTTTAGCTGCTCAATTTTTGCTTCCTGCCAAGATTTTGGTTCAGGAACAAAACGCATAAAGATCAGGGCAAAAGCAGCAGGAATAATGGTGACATAAAATAGCATGCGCCAGCCGTGATCTGGAATAATGGCACCCGCCAACAGCGTTGCAACGATATACCCCACAGTTTGACCCGTTTGCAAAGTCCCAAGTACTGTTGTGCGGTATTTGGTTGGTACATATTCTGCCATCAGCGTATTACACGCCATATAAAGTGAGCCCAGACCAAATGCGCCAATAAAACGTAAAATTAAAAATTGTTCATAGCTTTGGGTAAAGCCTAAAATACAGGTCATGATTGAGAAAAATACGACCGACCAAGCAATAGTTTTCACACGGCCAAATTTATCGCACGCCCATCCACCCGAAATACCACCCAGCGCCATCCCTGCTAAAGAAGAACTACCGAGCATTCCGGCTTGAAATGTACTTAAACCAAATTCAGCCTTTAAACTGGTCAGGCTGAATGACAGCAACATGATGTCTACACCATCAATCACCAAAGAAATAAAGGCAAAAATAAAAGCCATTTTCCAAGTGTTGCTTGTAATACGATGCATCGTGCCCACGTTAGAAGGCAATTTGAGCGTTCCTGCTCCGTTTTGCATTTCGTTATTCATTTCCTTGTTCCTCATTTTCCCAAATGAGTCATCGGCATTCCTATGTCTGCACATTTGCCTTTTTTATTCTTTTTATTTCATCACTGCTCAGGCTATTGCACAGAGTTACAAGAGTGTTTCACGATGAATCCTTTATTGATTAAGTTTATTTTTGCATAAAAAGTCTCTAAGGCACTCTATGCAGAGCACCTTATCGATATATAATTCAATTAGTTACCAAAAGCCGCGATGCCTGTTTGCGCACGACCTAAGATCAGTGCATGTACATCATGCGTTCCTTCATACGTGTTGACGACTTCGAGATTGACCAGATGGCGGGCAACACCAAACTCATCAGAAATGCCGTTACCACCCATCATGTCACGCGCAACACGGGCAATATCTAAAGCCTTGCCACAGTTGTTACGTTTAATGAGTGATGTGCCTTCTACAGCAGCAATGCCTTCATCTTTCATACGTCCAAATCGAAGCGCAGCTTGTAGACCCAAGGCAATCTCAGTTTGCATATCCGCCAATTTCTTTTGAATCAACTGATTCGCAGCTAAAGGTCGGCCAAACTGTTTACGGTCCATGGTGTATTGGTGTGCTGTATGCCAACAGAACTCAGCTGCGCCCATTGCGCCCCAAGCGATACCATAACGAGCACTATTTAGACAGGTAAATGGACCTTTTAAACCACGTACTTCTGGAAAAGCATTCTCTTCAGGGACAAAGACATTGTCCATCACAATTTCACCGGTAATCGATGCACGTAAGCCAACTTTACCGTGAATTGCAGGAGCAGATAGACCTTCCCAGCCTTTTTCTAAAATAAAACCACGAATGTCACCAACATTACCTTCAGGCGATACTTCTTTCGCCCAAACAACAAACACGTCGGCAATTGGGCTGTTGGTAATCCACATTTTTGCACCCGTGAGACGATAGCCACCTTCGACTTTTTTTGCACGAGTAATCATGCTACCTGGGTCAGAGCCATGATCTGGTTCAGTTAAACCAAAACAGCCAATGTATTCGCCTGTTGCCAGCTTTGGTAGGTATTTCTGTTTTTGCGCTTCAGAGCCAAATTCATTAATGGGCACCATCACCAAAGAACTTTGAACGCTGGCCATTGAACGGTAGCCAGAATCCACATATTCAATTTCACGTGCAACGAGACCATAACTAACATAGTTTAGACCTGCGCCGCCGTATTGCTCTGGAATCGTTGGGCCAAGTAAGCCAAGTTCGCCCATTTCTCGGAAAATAGATGCATCGGTTTTTTCATGGCGGAATTGTTCGAGTACACTTGGCTGTAAACGCTCTTGACAGTATGCATGCGCAGTATCGCGAATCATGCGTTCTTCTTCAGTTAATTGCTGTTCCAAAAGAAACGGATCTTGCCAGTTAAATTGTACTTTTGGTTTTTTTACATTGACCATTTGATTCATAGCATCCTCTGCTTTTTCGGGCTTTCTTTGTTTTATTTGATGCTATGTGTGAAAAGTGATTCATTCAAACGATTAATTTGCATGTAGATATGCGCCTTTCGCATACCTGAGCTTTGTTCACAGCGTGTTAAGCACTTTAGCCACTGATTTAAGCGATGGATTGCTTTATTTATAGACTATAGTGGTATATGAAAATCATTCTTATATGCCATTTTGTGATACCTCTCGATAAAAAGGACTTTATCTATGCGGCGTAATATTCCATCATTGCAAAGCTTAATTTGCTTTGAATCTGCTGCAAAACACGCAAGTTATACGCATGCTTCTCAAGAGTTATTTATTACTCAAAGTGCTGTGTCACGCCAAATTCAACAGCTTGAAGAATATTTAGGTGTAATGCTATTTAGCCGAACACGTCACGGTGTCGATCTCACAGAAGCAGGCAAACAATATGCAAAAAGTATTAAACCCTTTTTGCAAGGCATCGAAAAAAGCACCTCAGATATCATGACGCACAAAGGCTTAGGCGGTACTTTAAAGCTGGGCGTTGTGCCAACGTTTGCCACACGTTGGCTGTTGCCAAAATTAAATAAATTAAATGCACAGCATCCTGAAATTACCGTGCATTTGGAAACCAGTACCAAACCTTTTTTGTTTAATGAAAATGTCTTTGACGCAGCTATTTTTGCAGGAACGCAACAGCAAATTGAGCATTGGCCTGGCATTCAAGCGCATTATTTAATGGATGAAGAAGTGGTTCCCGTTTGTTCCCCCAAATTGATTGAAAACAATTTTCCCCATGCGGAAATGACGGATGATCATAGTTTTAATTTAAGTGATGAAGAATTGCTTCGATTACCCTTATTACAGCAAACAACCCGTCCAAGTATTTGGCAAGAATGGTTTCAAGCCCATCAAATTCAGCATCCCAAGCCTTTCGATGGGCAGAGGCATGAATTATTTTCTATGCTTTCTGTTGCAGCCAGTCATGGCATGGGAATGGCACTGATTCCACAAATGCTGATCGAAGCAGAACTGAGAAAAAAAGAATTGGTGATTGCATCAAATAAAAAACTGCACGGTAGCAGAAAGTATTATTTGGTCCACTCGAGTCAAGACAGTTCACCGCAAATACAAAAATTTGTCGATTGGGTGCTACAAGAATTGCATCAGCTGAGTTGAAGTAGTCGCTATATTTTGAGTACAGTAAATTCGCTGCATTATTCGTTCAATACATGTAACCGTACCTAATTGACGCATCAATTAAAATATAAGGCTATAATCTATGCAAAAAATTGTGGTGTTTTCAGGTGCCGGCATGAGCGCAGAAAGCGGCATCAATACCTTCCGTGACAGTAATGGTCTTTGGGAGCAGCATCGCATTGAAGATGTGGCCACACCTGAAGCTTGGGCACGTGACCCTGCTTTAGTACAGCGTTTTTATAATGAACGCCGTAAACATATTTTAGCCGCAGAGCCAAATACAGCTCATAGATTGATTGCTGAACTCGATGATTTTTTTGATGTACAAGTCATCACACAAAATATTGATGATCTACATGAACGTGCAGGCAGTCACAATGTACTGCATCTGCATGGCAATATTCGTTACGCTAAAAGCTCTGGCCCTCAGGCGCAATATACGCAGGAAATTTTCCCTATTGAAGGTGCAGATTTAAACTTAGAGACCGACAAATGCCCTGAAGGATATCCTTTACGGCCACATGTAGTCTGGTTTGGCGAAGCAGTTCCTGCCTATGAAGATGCCAGTTTAAGTGTACAAACGGCAGATATTTTTATTGTGATTGGCACGAGTCTGGCTGTCTATCCTGTGGCTGGATTGATTCACGAAATCCCTGCCAACTGCCGTGCATTTTATATCGACCCGAAAGCAGATTATCAGCGTGTACCTGAGCAGTATCAATTGATTAAAGCGGGTGCGAGTGAAGGAATGAAAAAACTTTTTTTGCAATTGGTTGCGCCATAAAAACACATTTTGGCATCAGTATCGATCAAAAAAACTAATATTGCCTGCTTCTTTTGCAGGCTTTTTGCTGTTTATAGCCTATCTAACTTTGCATAAGGCCAATAAAACACGGCATACAAGCGTTTGGCATTCAAATTGCTTAATAGTATTACGTTTTATTAAAAAAGTAATATTGGGGCTTGGTCAGTATGGGTTATGTCGCAAGAGAGCTCAGTCCGAGAAGCAAGCTATTGCTCGGCTTCGGATCATTTTTAATTCCTGTGCTTATTTGGTGTGCAGTGAGTTATTTGCCATTTTTATGGCATCCACAGGTGCAAATTACGCAGTCTGGCAGTGTGTCGTATTTGCAAGTCGATAGCCGTGTAGACAAAGCGGTGTTTTATGCCGAAGCGCAATCTGCGGTCAATGCAGGTTTAGCACCACCTCAAGGTAAACTGGTCAATCCAATCTATTTACCTGCACCGCACGAAGTAGCAAAAGCATTAGTTACGGCTTTTATAACTCCACCTGCCCAACCTGATGCCCCATGGTTTCATCAAAGCTTATGGCACAGTATTAAAATTGTGTTCAGCGCTTTTTTTATTGCCTCTCTCATCGGTATTCCGCTGGGTATTCTTTGCGGTTTTTCTCAAAAAATATCTCAACTGACCGAACCCTTTGTTGAGTTTTTCCGCTACTTGCCCGCTCCTGCTTTTGGTGCCTTGGCCGTTGCGATTTTAGGCATTAATGATGCACCTAAAATCGCCATTATTGTGATTGGTACGCTATTTCAACAAATTCTAATTATTGCCAATACCACACGGATGGTTGACCGTGGCCTGATCGAAGCTGGTTTTACGCTGGGCTCCAATAAATTGAAAAGCTTATTTCATGTGGTGATTCCAGCGGCACTTCCTGACATTTACCGCGACTTGCGTGTATTGCTCGGCTGGGCTTGGACTTATCTGATCGTATCTGAACTAGTCGGCACAACCTCTGGGATTACGTGGTTTATTACTCAACAAGCGCGTTACCAAAACTTTGACAATGTTTATGCCGCGATCCTCATCATTGGGGTGATTGGTTTGGTATGCGATGTGGTGCTAATGAAACTCGGTCAACGTCTATTTAAATGGAAAGCAGGAGCAAAATAATGAACAGCACAGAATTTAATGCCAGCACTTATTTCGATGCAATTTATGCACGCCCTGTCATTTTAGAAGCAAAAAAACTTACACAAAGTTTTAAGTACGGCAAAACTGAACGCACTATTTTAAATCAGTTGGATTTAAAGATTCATAAACGTGAATTTATCTGCGTGATTGGCCCATCGGGTTGCGGTAAATCGACCTTTAGCCGAATTGTGGCTGGGCTTGATCCTTACAGTAGCGGTGAATTGCTGGTCGATGGCCAAGCGATTGAAGGCCCAAGCCCCGAGCGTGGCATGGTGTTTCAAGGCTACACGCTTTTTCCATGGAAAACAGTCAAAGAAAATGTGATGTTCGGCCCTTTAATGAAAGGTGCCAGCAATGCTTCGGCTGAATCCAGCGCCCGCGAATGGATTGATATTATTGGTCTAGAAAAATACCAAGATCAGTACCCGCATGAGCTTTCTGGTGGTATGAAACAGCGTGTTGCGATTGCCCGAGCATTGGTCAATGAACCCAAAATTTTATTGATGGATGAGCCATTTGGCGCGCTTGACCCGCATACCCGCGAAAAAATGCAAAAACATTTAATGGATCTTTGGCAAAACATTGATATCACGATTATTTTTGTGACACATGATATGGATGAAGCGATTTTATTGGCGGATCGTATTGTGGCGCTCAAAGCCAATCCTGGTGAAATTAAAGAAATTATTGAGGTCGATTTACCCCGTCCTCGTAATCCTGAACTCATGCTGAGTCCTGAATTTAAACAACTGCGCGAACGGGTAGATTTCTTGGTACATGCACAGGAAGACGAGCTCGACCCAGCGATGGAAAACCTACCAAAAATTCCGCGTATGACCCAAGTCAGTACGCAAAAATAACTGGATTAATCCCTCTTCATCTTTAGGACGGCCTAAATGATGTACTACAGCGTTGGACGGCCAACTTTACAGGAATTGAAGATGAATGAATCTTATGTTTTGCCGCTTGTTGATATTTCAAAAATGCAAAGCACGGAATTGTCAGAACGCTTAGAAGTAGCCTCTGCGTGGGATCAAGCCTGTAAAGATGTTGGTTTTCTATATTTAAAAGGTGATCAGTTCAATTTTGATTTTGCGACATCACTGATTCAGGTGGCAAAGCGTTATTTTCAACAAGATACCGCCAGTAAAATGCAACACTATATTGGACTGTCGAAAAATCATAGTGGCTATGTGCCAATTGGTGAAGAACAATTTGCAGGCAACAGCTACGACTTAAAAGAAGCCTATGACATTAATTATGATTACCACGGCGAAACGACGGCATTTCCCTTGCTGGGCCCTACGTTATGGCCAGATGATGCCACATTTAAAAGTACGGTCAGTGATTATTACCACCATTTACGCAGTATCAGCGAAGAAATTTTTCAGGCCTTTGCTTTAGCATTGAATGTAGATGAGCATTTTTTTGATTGCAAAATTACCCATCCGACCAGCCAGCTGCGTCTAATCCATTATCCCTATAACCCTGAAGTGAAAGATGCCGAAGGTATTGGCGCGCATACAGATTATGAGTGCTTTACACTGCTCTTACCGACTGCACCAGGTTTGCAGGTACTCAATAAACAAGGTGAATGGATGGATATTCCATTGATTGAAAATACCTTGGTGATGAATATTGGCGACATGATGGAAATTTTGTCGAATGGCAAATATTTGGCCACCAAACACCGTGTTAAAAAAGTCTCTGAAGAACGCTACTCCTTCCCTCTGTTCTGCGCCTGCAATTACGACACGATCATTGAGCCAGTACATTCAACTGAAGCACCTAAATATCAGCCCTTAATTGGGGGTGAACACTTATTTAACCAAACCGCGCAAACCTTTAATTATCTTAAAAAACGTATCGCTTCAGGAGAGCTGAGTCTAAGGAATGCTGTGCCTTTGTCCTCATTTGGTATGGATGAAAATACAGAAGTACAAGGAGCAAACGCATGAATTTATTTCAGGCTTTAGCACAGCTTCCAGCAAGCCAAGAGGTTTCAGGCCCTATTCCAGACTATTTGTATGGTGCTTTTCGCCGTAAAAGCATTAGTTTTTCGAATGGATTAACGGATGAAAAAACCATTGTGTATTGGTTTCAGTCACGTAGTTTTACCATCGATCTACGTTTAAAAAGCCGTGAAGATACGCCAGTGAATGAGCGTCAAGGATGGATTGGAAATACTCTTTGGAATGCTGAACAGCAATTATTGTCTTGGGGTGTTAAAGCACACTCGAATTATCAAAATCATGTGCAATGGCCAGAACCTGCAAAACTGCACGCGATTGGCAACTGTATTTTAGAATTCTCTCCAAGCAATGTGTATGTCGAAGACTGGCGTCAACAAGTGCATGAAGGGCTATTTTTAGGTCTGCGGTTGAAGTCAGCCCTCGATGTAGAAAGTCATCAACTATTGCCGATGGATGGTGGTTTAATTATTTGTGATAAGTATGTGGCCTTTGCACTGAGCCGTTTACCTACAGATCAGCAAACAATTGCCAGCATAGACATACCATCTGCACCTGCTGGGTATGAAGCGCTGATTGAAAGCTTTGAAGTATCCATCGCTATAGATGGTCTGCATAAATACTATACAACGACCTCATCTCAACAAGATCAACCACTTAACTTTGATCATTTCAAAGTTATTGATGAAACACATTTAATGCAAAACGTCATTATTAATTGTCAAGCAATACAGCTGATGTTCGAGGTGGATATTTATGTTCCACATTATGCATTTCAGCATCGCACTGATACCACGACAGAAAGTACAGATTGGTTGCAAAATGAAAAACAGCACCTCTTGTACCATGCCGTAGAATGTCTATAGGAAATCAATGTCGTTTATATATTTGCTCATCGCAATCATTGCTGAAGTGATTGCCACGTCCGCCTTAAAAGCCAGCAATGGCTTTACTGAACTAGTACCGATTATTTTTACCGTATTGGGCTATGCCATTGCGCTCTTCTTTTTAGGTTTGACCTTTAAATCGATTCCTATGGGATTGGCCTACGCCATGTGGTCCGCTGCAGGCATTGTGCTTATTTCATGCGTGGGCTGGATTGTGTTTAAACAAAATTTAGACCTGCCTGCCATAATTGGTTTGGCCTTTATTTTATTGGGCATTGTGATTATTAATGTTTTTTCTAAAAGCACAGAGCTTTGAAATGTCAGTTTTAAAATGAAGTTTTTAAATAATATCTCTGAAATTTTAAAGACTTAAATTGCTATAGATAAAAATGCTCTAGCTTGCTGTTGCACACTAGAGCATACGTTTCGAATGAATTAACTGTGATCAGTCGGCTTCTATAAAATGCCTTTCACTAGAAAAAAGCATCCAACAATACATAACAGCACAGCAAAACATTTTTTCAGTACTGCTGGTGAAAGCGCATGCGCAGTTTTCGCGCCATATTTAGCCGTAAAGAAACTCATCACACTAATGCCCAAAAAGGCATAGATATGAATAAAGCCAATGGTATTTGGAATTTCAACTTGCTGTTGCATACCAAAAAACATAAAGCCTAATGCACCAGCAATGGCAATGGGTAAACCGCAAGCCGCAGACGTCCCGACCGCTTTTTGCATCACCACGCCATTTGCCGTTAAATACGGTACCGTAATACTGCCGCCGCCAATGCCGAAGATGGCCGATGCCACACCAATGCCCGAACCTGCTGCAATTTGTTTAGCTGTAGATGGTAGTGTTTTATTTGGATCGACTGGCTTTTGTGCACCCATAAACATGGTATAAGCCACCCAAAGTAAAAACACACCGACAATCATTTGCAGATGTAAACCTGACAGCCAGCCTGCAATCCCAGCACCAGCAAAACAGCCAATCGCCATTGGCGGAGCTAAATTTTTAAATACAGGCCAAATCACAGCACCATTTTTATTGTGCGCCATCAAGGAGCTGATCGATGTCACAACAATCGTAGCCAAAGATGTGCCGAGCGCCAAATGCATAATCACATCGGGACTATAGCCCATTTGGCTAAAAACAATATAGAGCAAAGGCACAATGATAGTACCGCCGCCAACGCCAAACAGCCCTGCAGCAAAACCAGCAAATGCGCCAATAATTAAGAAAGTAATGAGTTCCACGAAATAGATACTTTTAAAGAGATGTATTGAAGAAGTTGACTGGTTTAAGCCAACTCCACTTGACCCACAGCATGATAAGCACGGTTGAAATAAACTAAACTTTCTTCCTGCTGACTTTGCTTGATTGCAACCACACGGCACATAAACACATTGTGCGTACCCACTTCTTGAATCTGTTCAATCTGACAGTCAAAACTGACCAAAGCATCTTTTAATATTGGTGAACCTGTTTCTAATACAGTCCAAGAACCCAATTTAAAACGCTCTTCCGAATTGAATTTGCTTGAAGCAAATGCATTGGAAATGTGTTCATGCTGTGCGCCCAAAACATTGACAGACAGAACTTTATTTTCAAGAAAATGCGCATGAGAACGAGATGATTGATTCATACAAACCAGCAAAGTTGGCGGTGTATCTGTCACACTGCATACGGCTGATGCTGTAAATCCATGCATGCCTGCTTCACCCTCAGTCGTAATCACGTTGACTGCAGTCGTCAATAAAGACATTGCATTTCTAAAATCAGTTGCTTCAATCATCTCTTCAATCTCAATGGTCTATATGGCTTATCTCTTTCTCAGGTTTGGGCAATAGCAAATTTAATTTCCTTATTGCCCTTACATGAAACCGAGTCAGCTCGAATTTATGCAGTCAATTCTTGGCGAATAATGGCAGCGCCTGCGCTTAGCGCATTTAGTTTGCCTTGCGCCACTTGGCGAGGTAAAGGCGCCATACCGCAGTTTGTTGAAGGATATAGCTTGTCGGCATCTACAAATTGCAATGCTTTGCGTAATGTATTGGCTACTTCTTCTGCTGTTTCTACTCGATTGGTTGCAACATCAATTGCGCCAACCATGACTTTTTTGCCGCGGATGAGTTCAATCAAATCCATAGGTACACGAGAGTTTTGGCATTCAAGCGAGATAATATCCAGCTTCGATTGTTGCAATTTCGGGAATGATTCTTCGTATTGGCGCCATTCATTACCTAAAGTTTGTTTCCAATCGGTATTGGCTTTAATGCCATAACCATAACAAATATGTACAGCAGTTTCGCATTTTAAACCTTCAAGCGCGCGCTCTAAGGTCGCAATACCCCAGTCATTGACTTCATCAAAAAACACGTTAAACGCAGGCTCATCAAATTGAATAATGTCCACGCCTGCCGCTTCAAGCTCTAGCGCTTCTTGATTGAGGATTTTAGCAAATTCCCAAGCTAATTTTTCACGGCTTTTGTAGTGACCATCATACAAAGTATCAATCATCGTCATTGGGCCAGGCAAAGCCCATTTGATCGGCTGATTGGTTTGGCTGCGTAAGAATTTTGCATCATCAACAAACACTGCTTTCTTACGCGATACTTCGCCCACCACAGACGGTACACTTGCATCGTAACGATTACGAATACGCATCGTTTCACGCTTTTCGAAATCTACACCTTCAAGATGTTCAATAAATGTGGTTACAAAATGCTGACGGGTTTGTTCACCATCACTGACAATATCAATGCCTGCATGGATTTGTTCATGCAAAGATAATTTCAACGCATCACGTTTTGCATCTAATAATTCTTCGCCTTCAAGCTTCCATGCTGACCACAGTTTTTCAGGTTCAGCCAGCCAAGATGGTTTAGGTAAGCTGCCAGCAGTTGAAGTTGGGAGTAAAATGGCCATATTCGATCTTCTATCTCTATTTTCTTTAAAACGGGTGGTTTAACTCACCCGTGTTTCATCTATTTGCGTGATTTAAAATTAAGCTGCGGCTGCATTTTCAATACTAAAATTAGCCGCCCACTCATTCAGAATGTCTTTATATGGCTGGATAAAGTTCTCTTCTGTCCATTTGCCCTGTTTAACCGCCAACTGACCACGTTCAACACGGTCATAAACAATACGGGTTAATGAATAATCACCGAAGCTTAAGCTTGGTTGATACACTAAACCTGCTGTCGCATTGGTATTGTAAATTTCAGGACGGTAGATTTTTTGGAAGCTTTCCATGGTGCTGATCGCGCTGATCAGTTCGAAATCTGTATAGTCGCTGAGCAAGTTATTTGCCGAATAGAATGCCAATGGCGCAGTCGCATTTTCAGGTTTAAAGTAACGAACGCTTAAGCCCATTTTTGCAAAATAATCATCTGTACGGGAGTGATCATCATTGGTGTATTCCACACCTAAGATCGGATGCACATTTGCAGTACGGTAATAGGTTTTTGTCGTTGAAACACTTAAACAGATGACAGGCTGTTTTTTAAATTCAGCTTTGAATACATCTGAATTGATCAAATGTTGATATAGCTTGCCATGTAAATCACCAAAATCTTCAGGTTTTTCATTGAACTTACAGCCGAGTGCTGGTAATACCACGCTGAAGTCATAGTCACGTACATACGATGAAAAACTGTTGCCGATCATGCCTTCAATGCGTTCATTGGTTTTATGGTCGATGATGGTGCTCTTTAAAGTTTCAATAAATGGGAAAGTTTGACCATTGCCTTCCACATCGAGTTCAGCCGAAATGATGTCAATTTCAAGTGAATAACGATCTGCATTTGGGTTGTCACAAGTAGCTAAACTATTGAAACGGTTATTAATCATTGCCAAAGTACGGCGCAGATTCTCTTCACGGTGTTCACCACGTGCCAAATTGGCAAAGTTCGTTGTTAGACGCGTATTGTCAGCTGGTTTATAGTTTTCATCAAAGCGGATACGTTTGATTGAACATGCAAATTTATGACTCATTGAGATTCACTACCCTAAAATTAAAAATAATCAAAATTTCTGTATGGAGTAATTTATACGTGAAACTTAAGATGAATAAAAATGATTTAACCTCAACTCAAAGTGAGATAAATTCATGCTTAAGATTTAAATACAATGAATTTTCTTCAACTATGCATCATTCAACTGGCGATAAAAAAACTGCCACTCAGGTAGTATTTAAATTTTATTTAATATAAATAAAGGCTTAAAAAAAATTCAATGAATAATTTTTCATTCAAACACACATCTGAAATGCGTCGAATCGTACAGATTGGCTCAATATCTCCACTCTCAAAATTCAGCGATTTATTCATTCGGGTGAATTTTTCTAACTTTAAAATGAAAAAAGATCAAATCACTAATTGTTTTAATATTGAATCTGTAACACTAATATACTTTTGCCCTGAGCTATAAAGTTCTTAAACCTTGCCATAAATAGATAAACCAAATATGAAATAAGCATATATTCATGTCGTTTCAGCTTTTTAGTCAATATACTGAATATGACTCAACTTATACTTAGAAAAAATCAGCATATTCGAGCTTTGGTATGTTAAGGAATCACTAAAATATTCGGTTTATACTTATACATTCTTAAAATCATGTCTAATAAATTAGAACGTCAGACACTGACTCTCCCAGTAGGTCATGACAAGCTTTTACTCCACTCTTGCTGTGCACCCTGCTCTGGCGAAGTCATGGAAACTTTAATTGAATCAGGTATCGATTTTTCAATTTTCTTTTACAATCCCAATATTCATCCAGTAAAAGAATATGAAATCCGTAAAGAGGAAAATATCCGCTTTGCAGAGAAACATAACATTCCGTTTATTGACTCTGACTATGACACAGACAATTGGTTTGCTCGCGCTAAAGCTATGAAAATGAGCCTGAAAAAGGCATTCGTTGCACGATGTGTTTTGATATGCGCTTCGAGCGTACTGCACTTTATGCGGCAGAACATGGTTGTAGCTTAATTAGTAGCTCACTGGGAATTTCACGCTGGAAAAATAAGAAGTAGATTAATGACTGTGGTCATCGCTCCGCTTCATATTATGAAGGCATAAGTTATTGGGACATTAAATTGATGTTGTTCAGCCCTGAAGCATTCATACTTTTCAGGGCTTATTTTTATTTACGTTTCAACTTATTTTAGTTCTTCAACCAAAGCTGGATAGATTGATCCATCGACATCCATTTCAGTTTTATAAATGCCATTAGCAACATTAAATTTATTTACGTGGTAGCTAGAACCATAAATCGAGTCAAAACCAATTCCTTTTTTAAAGACTTGTTTGTTGGCAGCTAAATCCAGTAAATGTGTGCCTCCAATAAACTGTTCATACTGTGCAGGATCAACGCCAACGCGATTTGACATGATTTTCACTGCATCGGCATGTGTTGCAGGGTCGTTGATGTATTTAACAGTTTTATCCCAAACCTGAATGATTTTTTTCCATTCTTCTTTGTTAGCAGATAAATGCGCCATGTTGACGGTTAATGTGTCATAAATCAGACCGGGTTTATCTTTCGATGTATAAATAATTTTAGAGCCAGCAACTGCTTTCAGCGCTTGATTTGCAACCGGTTGCCACACGGCAATCGCTGCAATATCAGGACTTGCAAATACTTGTGGCAGTTCATTAGTCATGGTGTTGACCAACTTTACTTCAGAGGCTTGAATTTTTGCATCATCCAACGCCGTCGCCAAAAGCAAATGATCAACCAAGCCTTTTTCTGTTGCGACACTTTTTCCTTTTAAATCAGTTAAGCTATTGATGCCATCTTTAGCAATGATGACATCATTACCCGCAGAATAGTCCGTCGCCATAATCATGACGCCTTTTGTGCCGCCAGAACCTGTGACTAAGTTGTCACCATTGGTGACCAAAACGGCATCCAACTGATTTGCAGCAAATGCAGATAGTGAAGCTGAATAATCAAACCATTTAAAGTCTACATTGACACCGGCTTCTTTCAACCAGCCTTTTTCAATAGCAACCTGCCATGCGACAAAACCAGGCCAGTCGCTATAGCCGATCGTGATGGCTTTTGTATTGACTGTGCCTTCTGCCTGAGCATTTGGTTCTGGAGTTTTTGCTGTATTGTCACAACCAACTAGTAAGATAGCAGTCAAAACGGATGCAGATAAGCAGGATTTTTTGATCATAGTGCGATTTCCCCGATGGCATTACAGTTAAATTTGGTATTGGTGTTCAAAAACGATGGTGTATTCGGATTACTGACAGATTGAGCATTACGCTTTGCACGATTTGGTCTATGGTTGGCTGCATTAGCATGTGCTTGCTTTTGGTTTGTGATTTGATCTTTAAACTGATCTTGTGATCGATATAATTGGCCCATTTTAAACTCCTAAATCCTTTGCATTTTGCGGAATTGGCGGCATTACAGCGTCCATCAACTCCAAATGTCCTTTAATCACACCTTTAAGTGCTGAAAAATGCTGACTGATAACTTTGAGCTCTGAACTGACGCCTTGCAGAATCATGACTTCTAAAATTTTGTGGTCATCGAGTTGAATATGCAGCGAACTCACCACTTGTTCTAAAAACTGCTGCTGTAAATCTAAAAGCTGAATACGTAGCGCCGTACTACTTGCGTCATAAAGTAAGGTAAACGTGCCGACCATCACTTCATTGCGCAGCTCCTGATCGGCAATCAGATGCTTATTGATCATGTCGACAATGGCCTGAGAACGGCTTTCATAATGCTGATCGACAATTTTTTGGTCCAATGAATCGACTGTTTGTTCAGGCACGGTAATACTGATACGCGCCAGCTTTTGTTTAGGCACTGTTTTTCCTTATTTTTTTTGCTGAATATAGAAACCCGCACGGGCGCTCAGTAGCTCAATAAAAAATTGCTTTAATTGATGCAGAAATGTTGCAGATTGATGGCGGTTCATATGCATCTCCTGTTTGAGTAATACAAAATATTTATTTCGTAATATCGATAGAAATGCAGAAACTGTGCCAAGTGAGGAATATGAAAAATGATCGATTATTTTGTTCTTTTAACTTTCTTTTAAATTTTACTGTTCATGATTTGTGCAATAAATGCACTCATCGAGACCCCTTTGCACTATTGCTGCGATGTATTATTTGATGAAAGACTATTTCTAAAGGTCGTTGTTCTTAAACAAGAGCATTGACCGGCATGTAACAAACTTGAAGTTCAATTTATTTCATCAACATTGAACATCATTTATACTGATTAATCTTACTATTAATCACTCAACGCCTATGAAGTATTTCAGCTGCGCGGTCTGTTCTAACCAAATCTTTTTTGCCAATTCACACTGTGTCAATTGTCAGACTGCGTTGGGTTATATTGCCTCTGAAAAGCAAATGGGCTGTTTTGAAAAGCACAGCAGTACGTTATGGCTTGCGTTAAATCCTGAAATAAAGGGAAAACGCTTTAAACCTTGTCATAATTATCAACATCATCAGGTTTGCAACTGGATGGTACCTGCCGACAGTGAGGAAATTTATTGTGAATCTTGCTTGCTCACGCATACCATTCCCAACTTAGATAATCCAGACCATATTGTGTACTGGGCGCGTTTGGAACATGCCAAACGGCGTTTTTTGTATTTAATGCAGCAACTGAATACCATGCCGCGCCCTAAACGCAGTCAAGATGACCGTTTTGGCCTGCGTTTCGACTTTCTCATGCCCACGGAAGATGCGCCGGTGATGACCGGTCATGCAAATGGCATTATTACCTTAAATGCCAGTGAAGCAGATGTGATTTACCGCGAAACAACGCGTATAAAAATGGGGGAAAACTACCGTACACTTCTAGGTCATTTTAGACATGAAAGCGGTCATTATTATTTTGATTTGATTAAACATTTACACCCTGAACTGATTGAGGAATTTCGAGAACTGTTTGGTGATGAACGACAAGATTATAGTGAAGCTTTGAAACGGCATTATAATGATGGTGCGCCGCAAAATTGGGCGGATTACTATGTCAGTTCATATGCCAGTACGCATCCTTGGGAAGATTGGGCGGAAACATGGGCGCATTATTTGCATATGATGGACACCCTAGAAACAGCCTACTATGCAGGATTAGTGGTCAAAACCAATAAGTCGGATTTGAATAATTTAGAACTGAAAGAAAACCCGATTGGCGCTCAGGATTTTGACCTATTGCTGCAACATTGGATGACCTTGACCTTTAATTTAAATGCGTTGAACCGAAGCATGGGCTTAGATGATGCATATCCGTTTACGCTGTCGAATCCAGTATTGGATAAATTGCGGTTTATTCACCATAAATTGCTCAACATGACCTTAAAAAATCAGCAGCACAATTAGATTAAATTTAACACGTGACATTGTTTGAATCTTAAATCAATTTTTCGGTATCACAGCATTCGTACATTAGCTTAATCTTAAAAGAAATTTACATATTACTTCTAAGATTAGGTGCTGTAACACCTGCCCTATTTTTACTATTTTATAAAGGTTAAAATAACAAAAAATAGATGCCTGTGACCTTTCCCATGATGCCTTTCACGCATTTACCCGCTCGTTTTATGTGTATCATCAGCCTGAGTTTGCTCAGCGGATGCCAATTGGTAAAATTACAAGAAAATCAACTCAGTGCGTCACTAAATAATAAAACAGATAGCATATTAACCCATCAGAAGCTCAGTACATTTAGCCATCAAATCCTGTTAATGGTGAATGAAAGCGACCAATCTTGTTTAAGTGCGCTTGAAAGCTGTATTCACAAAATGCTTAACAATGAAACTTTAGATATTGCCCAAGTCTATGCAGCAGCAAGTGAACTGTACATGGCACGTGCTTTAAGCGCCGATCAAAATCCACAATGCAAAAAAAGCTTAAAACAAAACAGCGGAAAACTCGCATCAAGCAAAATAAAAATGTGTATGGATCAACAGCTTGCAGACTTGGATTTCAGTCTGCGCTACAGCTATGTCTATCTATTTAAATCCGCTCAAGCCCCTGAAGAACGCTTATTTGATTTGCGTCAGGGACAAGTCCGTACCTTTTATAATGTGGCTTTATCACGTTTAATTACCTCATCATTCAGTCGTTTTGACTATCAGCAAATGCCTGAAAGTTTAATGTTGGGTTCTTCGCTTTATCATTTTAATTATGAGCATTATCCAGAAATCAAAAATGCGGACATTGATAAATTACTGTCGAGCTATAATTTTAATTTTTCAGGCTTAAAAACCATTAACCGTCAGGAAGGAATTGGTTCTGAATTTGTCTTAGTCAAAAAAGCCACGGATCTGTCTGCTGCGCAGCCTTTTGTACTAGACCCTGAACAATATTATTCAAATAAACCCAACCCTAATATCCATACAGCACGCTATTTATCTGTCAGTGCGATAGCAGAGCCTGCCAAGACCAATAGAAGCATTAGTGAAATTTTGTCGCCGCAATCAAACTTTAAGGTTGAATTATTTAATCCCTATCAATTTAAAAAGGCTAAAATTGAATCTCAGTCCTATACGCTAACGGCCAATTATTCTGTGCCTTATGGACTTTGGTTAGCCGAAAATAAATTAGGACAATCTGGCTATTGGACACTTCTGAATAAGGAAGAACATTTGCGCATGCCACATGTGTTTATGTTAGAGCCTTATCAACTCAATAAAAAGATTATTGTCATGGTTCACGGATTAGCCAGCAGTCCTGAAACGTGGATCGGCCTGACCAATAACATCATGGGTGATCAAAAACTACGTGATCATTACCAAGTTTGGCAAGTGTTTTACTCAACCAATATGCCAATATTTGAGAGTCGTTTTCAAATCAATGCTTTACTCAAACAGGCATTTGCAACTGTTCAGCCCAATACGCCATCGGCTCAGGATGCTGTCATTATCGGGCATAGTATGGGTGGCATCATTAGTCGTTTATTGGTTAGTGATGCAGATATTTCCGCTCAAGCTATTCCACTCATGAACTATGAACAAAATACACAGTTACAACGTCATCCAATTATCCGCGATCGTTTTGTCTTTAAAGCCTTGAAGCCAGTTAGTCGTGCAATTTTCATTGCCGCACCGCATCATGGTACTGACTATGCAGACCGCTGGTTTACCAATTTGGCGAAAAAAATCGTGGTATTGCCTTTAAGTTTTTTAAATGATGTCAATGTTGAAATCGCGAATGCAAAAAATTCAACTATGGGCCTGATTAAGTCTGGACCTGCAGATTTAAGTCTACAATCACGTTTTATGCTGCTGACTACAGACATCATGCCAAATAAAGATATTCCTTATTATTCTATTATGGGGAATCAGACGCAAAGTACTGAACCGAGCAAAATGTCGGATGGCATTGTTCCCTATACAAGTTCTCATTTAGATGGCACGGTGTCTGAAAAGATATTCAATGGTGGACATTCCATCCATGAATCTCCAGATGCCATTTTAGAGTTGCGACGCATTTTGAGAGAGCATTTGGACAATGAAGCGTTGAATCAATAACGATAAAATTGCTTTATGTATTTATAAATTATCTTTTAAAAGCAGTGTTTTATTGCTAAGTTAGCTCCTATATTTAGGGGGTTTTTTATGACAGAAAAATTATATTATTGGGCTGAAAATTTAGACAATTATAGTTCTGACAATGATACTGACACAGATAATAAAGAAGTTATAGAAATTAAACGACTTAATTTTTTTATTGGTAAAAATAATGCAGGAAAAAGTAGATTTTTAAGAAATCTGTTTATTAGTAACTACCCTAGTGGCTTTTATAATTTTCCTGAACTATTAAAAAATTTAAAAATCTTAAAGTCCCGTCTACCAAAATTAGAGGCAGAATTCGTACTTAGTTCGAGTTATTCAAATTTAAAACATAATTTCAAAGATTTGATTCGAGATTTAGAAGAAAATAAAGTTAGTCAGTTGGTGTATCTAAATTCGTCTATTAAAGGATATATAGAAAGAGATGCCAAAATAAGAGGATGCTTTGAAGACTATAGTCTTTTCGAAATAACTGATGATCAAGTTACTAAAATTTCAAAAGTTTTCCAAAACCGATTTTATATACCAATCCTACGAGGTATGCGCCCCGTCACAGAACAACAAAATAGACAGCCTTATATTGAGCGTGCTCAAAAAGACTATTTTTTAGATAAAAGCAAATTCGATTCCAAAAATATTATTACTGGTGAATGTCTATATTATGAACTCAAAGTCCATTTATTAGGTGAACCTGAGCAACGTGATCTAATTAAAGATTATGAAGAAAAATTAAGTCAGTATTTTTTTGATAATGAACCTGTCACTTTAATTCCAAAATTCGGACAAGATGAACATGGTAATGAGATTGATGTAGTTCATATTAAAATTGGCTCTGATGCTCAAAGACCTATCTATGAATTAGGTGATGGCTTACAACAAGCGATAATCTTAACTTATGAAGCTTATATAAAAAGTAAAGACAAAGAAGGCAATCCAGAAACTCACGCATTTTTTATAGAAGAACCTGAATTGCACATGCATGCAGGTATGGTTCGTCAATTGATGAACTTTTATCTCAATGAAACACCTCATTATTATTTTTTTACTACTCACTCCAACCATTTACTAGATATGGCAGATGAATCAGACCAAGTCATGATTCAAAAGTTTGTAAAACAACCAAAAGAAAATAAGTCAGATGAATTTGATTTTAAAATTCATCGTTGTGACCGTGATCGGGATTTACTAGCTTCATTAGGTGTACGCCCTTCTTCTGTATATTTGGCTAACTGTACAATTTGGGTAGAGGGCATTACAGATCGGCTTTATATCACTAAATATATGGAAAAATATTTAGATGTATTAAAACAAGAAGAAGTTTTAAAAGTTGAAGGAAAACCTAATAATTTAGAACTATTTAAATTTAGATCATCAGATATTCAAAGATTAATGCCAAATTACCATTACACATTTGTGGAATATGCTGGTAGCAACTTAACGCATTGGGATTTTAGTGACGAATTTACTGATCATTTAGATGATTGCGGTATGAATGCGCTCTTAACTTCTAGTAGTGTGTTTCTTATAGCTGATGGTGATATTAAAACTAAAAATAAAGGAAAAAGAGCTACAAATTTAGAAGAAAAACTAGGAAACAAGTTTTTTCTTTTAGAGTGTAAAGAAACTGAAAATACTCTACCATCAAACATTATTTATCATGCTTGCCGTATTAAGTTTTTAGGATTAAATGATGCTTTTAATGATGATGAGACAAAAAGAAATGCTCTTTCCAATCATCTATCCATGGATGGTATGCGAGTAGAAACCAAAGAAGGTTTTGATATTGATACTCTTGTAGAAGAACAAGACTATTTTCATGAAAAAAATGGTATTGGTAAAATTATTGACGACCAAATCAAAGTCAGAAATGCAAGAACCACTGAAGATAAGCCTAAAAAATGTTTTTCTGATCAATCAGGGACAATTAAAGAAAAGCTCAAATTTTGTCGTTTAGTTTTGACAGTCATGGATCATATTGAATGGGAACTAACCGATTCAGCCAAGGAATTATGTGAAGAAATCTTTAAACACATTATTTCTGAAAATCCCTTACCAAATTAAAAGACCGCCTAAGCGGTCTTTTAATTACTATCTCATCAAGCCACTGGCGATAACGTAAACAACACCTGTCCCGTTTTCACTGTCTGCCCTTTTTCAATGGTAATTTCAGAAACCATCATACGTTCAGGCGCAATAATGGGGATCTCAATTTTCATCGCTTCAATCACAGCAAGCGTTGCGCCTTCTTCCACAATATCACCCGACTTGCATTCAATTTTCCAAATACTGCCCGGCATGTGTGATTCCACCGCACAACCACCTTCTGGAATTTGAATATCACTATCATTGGTTACAGCATCTAAGCTTTCAGAAACATATTCTGCAAGCCCAGCTTCATGCCAACGACGACGTTCTTCATCAAAATTGGCTTGTTGGATGGATTTAAATGCTGAGATAGATTCGGCATTTTCAGTCAAGAATTCATTGTATTCTTTTAGGTTCAATACACCTTCTTCTACACGGATTTTTAAGCGACCAGCTTTAAAGTCCTCACGCATTTGCATAAGCTCGGACTCAGAGACTTCATAAAACTTAATTTGGTCAAAGAAACGTAGTAACCATGGTTTACCTTGCTCAAAGTCGGCATTTTTACGGTAACGTGACCACATTTGTGTGGTACGACCGACAAACTGATAACCGCCCGGACCTTCCATACCGTACACGCACATATACGCACCGCCAATACCGACAGCATTTTCAGGTGTCCATGTCCGTGCAGGGTTGTATTTAGTCGTCACTAAACGCTGGCGAGGATCAAGTGGTGTTGCCACAGGTGCACCTAAATACACATCGCCCAAACCCATGACCAAATAACTCGCGTCATAAACCACATCTTTGACCGCTTGTTTGTCTTTTAAACCATTAATACGACGGATAAACTCAATATTGTCAGGACACCATGGCGCATCTGGACGTACCGTTTGCATATAGCGCTCTGTCGCTAGCTGGGTTTGTGAATCCTCCCAAGCGAGTGGTAAATACACAGTCCGTGACGGTACTTGCATTTGGGTCACATCAGGCAGTTCAGCTTCAGCGACTTGTAGCAAACGCAATAAATCCAATTGATCAAGCTTGATCGAATCAAAATGGATTTGTAGCGAACGAATCCCCGGTGTGAGATCAATAATCCCTGTGATATTCTGCTTTTGAACCCATTGCATGAGTGCATGAATACGGAAACGTAAGTTCAGATCTAAAACTAACTCACCATATTCCACTAACATGTAGTTATTGCCCGCAGGACGATACACCACATCCGGCAAGCCATTCTGACCTTTTAAAGTATCAAGCACCGCATTTTTTAAGGTGAAAAGTTCAGGATAAAATGACTCATCAAATGCCACAGCCTGCGTATCAGATGCTTCTAATTGCGTATGATATTTTTCATTTAAGAGCTTAGCTTGATGATAACTTACAGGAATAAATCTAACTTTGTCTCCTGCTTTCAATTGACCGAGTTTCCAAAGCTCAGAATTAATCACCACGGCAGGACAAACAAAGCCTCCTAAACTTGGACCATCTGGACCCAAGATAATCGGCATATCGCCTGTGAAATCAATCGCACCAATCGCGTATGCATTGTCATGAATATTTGATGGATGCAAACCTGCTTCACCGCCATCCTCTCGTGCCCATTCAGGTTTTGGACCAATCAAACGAATACCTGTACGGCTTGAGTTAAAGTGAATCTCAAAAGTATTGGCAAAGAAGGTATCAATGTCTTTTTTAGTGAAAAAGTCTGGTGCACCATGCGGGCCGTACATCACCGCAATTTCCCATTCATGACTAAACGTTGGCACTTGTTCAGGCGCAAGCACTGTCACTTGTTCAGATGTAAATGCAGTGATTGGCAACATATCTCCAATCAATAAATTACGACCGGCATGACCGCCAAACTGGCCTAAGGTAAAGGTCGCTTGTGAACCTAAATATTCAGGGACATTCAGACCACCTTTAATCCCGATATAGGTGCGACAACCTGTGGCGATTTTGCCACATTTTAGAATCTGACCTTTGCGCACATTCACGGTTTGCCACATTGGCACAGCCACACCATCAAGGGTTGATGGCATATCACCACCCGCCAATACAATTTGGCTATCGCAATGGAATTTTAAGGTTGGCCCTTGTAGGGTACATTCAAGCCCTGCAGTGTTATAGGCATTACCAAGCAACTGGTTTGCAACATTCAGTGATAATGGATCTATCGCACCTGAGGGTGGCACACCGACATCCCAATAGCCCAAACGCCCTGTGACATCTTGCACGGCGGTTTGAATGCCGGCTTGTAGCACTTCAATCTTTTGAGTTTTCCACTCAAAGGTATTTAAGAAGCGTGTGGTTTGTGTGCCGGCTTTAAACACTTCACAGTCGATGATGTTTTGTAGATATTCAAGATTGGTTTCAATCCCCGCAACAGAGGTTTTCGCCAAAGTATCGGTCATGGCTTGAATCGCAGAAGCTCGATCATCTGCAGTGACAATGATTTTAGCAATCATCGGGTCATAAAATGACGATACATTGGAACCTGTTTCCACCCAAGTTTCATTGCGTGCATTGGCATCAAAATCAACGTGCGTTAAAAGCCCTGCACTCGGTTGGAAGTTTTTAATTGGATCTTCAGCATATAAACGTACTTGAATCGAATGACCTTTAGACACAAGTTCTGCTGTTGGTACAACCCAATCACCACTACCGAGAGTGACCATCCATTCCACAAGGTCTACACCAAACACTTGCTCCGTCACGCCATGTTCAACTTGCAGGCGGGTATTCACTTCTAAGAAATAGAATTCCTGTGTGTCGGTATCCATCACAAACTCAACTGTACCTGCCGAACGGTAACTTACCGACTGCATCAGCCCAATCGCAACCGATTGAATATAGGCACGTTGCTCATCATTGATATGGGGTGCTGGCGTTTCTTCCACGACTTTTTGGTTTCGGCGCTGCACCGAACAATCACGCTCACCAAGTGCTAAAACTAAGCCCTTGCCATCACCAAAAATCTGCACTTCGATATGACGGGCATTCTGTACAAATTTCTCTAAATATAAACCTGCGTCTTTAAAGTTGGCTTGGGCAAGATATGACACTGTAGAATAAGCATCTTTCAGCTCTTCTTCATTCCACACCAAACGCATACCAATACCACCACCGCCCGCGGTACTTTTCAGCATCACAGGATAACCAATACGATTGGCTTCAAGCAGTGCTTCAGCTTCATCTGCCAAAAGCTGACTACCGGGAAGAAGTGGTACATTGGCTTGAATCGCAAGTTCGCGCGCCGTATGTTTTAAGCCAAAGGATTTCATTTGCGCCGAATTTGGCCCTAAAAATACAATGCCTTGAGCTTCACAGAGATCACAAAATTCAGCATTTTCAGACAAGAAACCATAGCCTGGATGAATCGCCTCTGCGCCTGTTTGTTTCGCGACTTCTAAAATTTTATCGACATTTAAATAACTTTGGCTGGCAGGACTATCGCCAATAAATACTGCTTCATCGGCTAAGGTCACATGCAAAGAATCACGGTCTGCTTCGGAATACACAGCAACAGATTGAATACCTAATTTCTTGAGTGTACGGATCACACGGCAAGCGATTGCACCACGGTTGGCAATGAGGACTTTATTAAACATGCTATTACTCCTCACCTTCACGGATGATCAATTGAATTTTTGTTGGGTTATAGGCATTACATGGGTTGTTTAGTTGCGGGCAATTGGAAATGAGGACGATTAAATCCATTTCGGCTTTAATCTCGACATATTTGCCTGGTGCAGAAATACCGTCATCAAATTTAAGATGACCCTCAGCAGTCACAGGAACATTCATAAAGAAGTTAATATTTGGACCGATATGGCGCACATTTAAGCCATGTTTTTTGGCAATCGGATGTTGCGACAGAGCAATCATGAAATTATTACGGCAACTGTGCATTGGGAATTTGTCATGTGCATAGCGAACAGTGTTGCTTTCACATGAACATGCACCGCCTAAGGTGTCATGACGACCACAGTTATCGTCATGGATGGTGGCAATTTTGTTGCCAAAGTTAGTGTATAGCGCTGTGCCTTTTTCTAAATAAATCTGCTGATTAATAGCCAATGTATCCGTAGCGCTATAACGCTCTTTAGGGTTTTGGCTTGAAATAAATAAGGTATCGACAGCTTGATTACCTTCGAGGTCAACGATACGGAAATATTGCCCTTTTTTCACTTCGCACATCCAAGCTTCGCCAGCCGGACATACCTGATCTAATACTGTTTTTTCTAATGTATGAAATACAGACATTTTAATTCTCCCCAAAATTAAAGTGCGCTAAGTGCGTAGTAACGATTGTTGTTTTGGAACGCACGCTGATTTTGCGGACATGAATCTCGGCAAATGTCGCTGTCGCCTAAAGATAGTGCTTTAAACAGTGAAAGCTGAACATCGGCAGGTGCATATTCAGTGCTGTTATCTAGAGCATGTGGTGCAGCAGATAAAAAGACCAAACAATCCATTTCAAAGCGAAGCTCAATGATTTGATTTGTCTTGTCCGTAGCAACATAGCTTAAGTTGCCGTTGTCATCAGGTTGAACTTTAGAGAATAAATTTAAGGTACTGCTCAGGTCAGTTGCAGATAAACCAAACTTGGTCATTTCAAGCAGTAAGCTATCCTTACCACTGCGGTACATATCGTTACGGGCATCTTGGAAAGTTTTTGAACCAAATTGTTGTTCGATTTGTTGTGCTGTACTTGGTGCACAAAATGCATCGTTCCAAGCGTGATCGTCTTTGACTATCGAGATCATGGCACGACCTAAATCCGATGCCAAAATATGACCTGTACTTAAATATGCTGTGTGTTGACCTTTGAGACTATCTGGCATGTTGTAGCGTTCAAGCTTATCTTCACTATTTACACAGTACAGCGCCACATTGGCATTTTTTCCAAGGGATTTAAGCTGTAATACTGCCCCACGCTGAATACGCGCTGACCAGTGGTGTCCGCCCGGTAAACGTTCAGTCCACAATGTTTGGTTGTTATGATATTCCGTTCTGTTTGAGCCCATTTTCTTCACCTCATGAAGGTTTAAAGACAATCTCCCGGGCTTTTATCCCTCCGTGTAGCTCTGTTTCTTACAAAACTAAGCCGTGAACTCTCGGTCTCAGACATATGTGATATTTCACATATCGGAACCCTAGATCACTTTATGATGTATGTAGAAAAGCAAAGGCTATGCCAATTTGGTATTACGGTTTTAAAAAATAGTAATACCGATCTTTTGACTGTATAGCGCTGCATGTAAATTCTTGGGCTAACACTTTTTTGCTCTATTATTGAACCTATGTGCATTTGAACGATGCATCATCCTTGTGCATTAACTGAATATTTTTGGGCTGTTTCTAAAAATTTATCTTTCAAAAAAGTAAAAGCCCAATATGGGCATTGGGCTTTTGCTGATTATTCAGGACTTTTTATTGCATTAACTGACTGCTTTATAAAATGGTACCGAGCCATTCACAGTTGCACGATGCATAATGCGGTGCGCATCACCATAGTCAAACAGCGCTTTGTGCTGCGTGCAGCGGTTGTCCCAAATAGCGACATCACCTTCTTGCCATTTCCAGCGCAAGTGAAATTCTTCCTTCACTGCATGTTCAAACAAGAATGTCAGCAATGCATCGCTCTCTTGTGCATTTAATTCATTAATTTGTGTTGTAAATCCCTCATTCACAAACAATACTTCAGCACCAGTTTCGGGGTGTGTACGTACGACCGGATGCACTACTGGCGGATTTTTACGGAAACTATTTTCAAGCCTTTCGCGGTCTGCTGCTGTTGTGCCAAAGCGCTCTAATGGAAAAGACTTACGTATATCATGTGTCGCTGTCAAACCGCGTAGTCGCTGTTTTAAATCTTTACTGAGCGCATTAAAAGCAGCTGTACCGCTGGCCCAGAGCGTATCCCCACCAAACTCAGGGATTTTAATCGCTTGCAGCACACAGCCCAACGGTGGTGTTTGACTAAAAGTCACATCGGTATGCCAAAGATCATTATCTCTTAAATCTTGTCTGTGGCTATCCAGTACAATCACTTCTGGCGCATCATCCATCGCAGGATAAATCGGATGAATATGCAAAGTACCAAAGGTTTTTGCCAACCTCACTTGCGACTGTGCGCTAAGCGCCTGCTTTCTAAAAAAGATCACTTGATGCTGCAATAGTGCTTGTTTTATTTCCAGCAGCACCGGTGTATCGGCATGGTTTAAATCGATACCTTCAATAACGGCGCCAATGTTTGGGTTAATTTGCTTCGCTTGCAATGACATAATCAAATCTTCTTCAATCTCTAAATCTATTTACAGCTGTTGGCCATACCAAGGCGCTAACTGCTTTTGCAGCCAACGTAAAAATAACTCAAAACTTACTGCGACAATCGCGATCACAATAATTCCAAGAATCACAGTATCAGTAATTAGGAACTGAGCCGCAGACTGCACCATAAAACCAATACCGCGATCAGCAGCAACCAACTCTGCAGCCACCAGTGTTGACCAGCCCACGCCCAAGCCAATGCGCACACCCGTTAATATGTGCGGCAAAGCTGTAGGTAAAATCACATATTGCAAAACCTGCAAGCGCGTTGCGCCTAAAGATAATGCTGCACGTTCACGGTTTTTTTGATGGCTGATCACACCATGCGCACTGCTAATAATAATTGGCGCCAAAATTGAAAAGAAAATCAGCAGCACTTTGGTGGTTTCACCAATACCAAACCAAATCACCAATAACGGTAAATACGCAAGCGGTGGAATGGGACGGAGTAGCTCCACAAGTGGATCAAATACAGCACGTACCCATTTGTTGAGTCCCATCCATAAACCTAAAGGCACACCAATCACAATAGCAGCAATGAGTGCGCTAAACACACGGCCAATACTTTCAGCCAAATGCTGCCAAAGCGTGGCTTTCATAAAACCTTGCTGGCTGACTTCAATAAACTTCTGCCATACCGCTGCTGGACTTGGTAAAAAAAGCTCAGGAATAATTTTCAAAGTGGTTACGACAAACCAAAGTACTAAAATGCTCAGCACGCTGCCGATGCTTACAATAAGTGGTAAATTTTTTCTAAATATAGAAGTAGAGGAACTTCTGTTTAATGTTGCTGCTTCTGCACGATTTTCGCTTAGATGAGCCTTATTTAATTTTTGAATTTGCGTATTCATATTAAGACTCCATCACATGTAATTTTTGCGCTTTTAAGCGTTCAAACAACATTTCACGCAGCTGAATAAACTGCGGATCAGACTTAATCGCTCGTATAGATTCGCCTTTACGGTAGCGCTCAGCAAAATCCAGCTTGAGCGTTTCAACAATCGTCCCCGGGCGCGCTGTCATCAGCACCAATTGATTGCTTAATAAAAGCGCCTCTTCAATATCATGGGTAATTAAAAAGAACCCTTTTTTCTCTTTAATCCATAAATTCAGCACAAACTCCTGCATGCTTTCTCGGGTAAATGCATCGAGTGCGGCAAAAGGTTCATCCAGCAAAATAAACGGTGCATGACTAATCAAGGCACGTGCAATACCGACGCGCTGTTTCATACCGCCTGAAAGTTCCCAAATATTGGCATTTGCCACATGCGACAAGCCCACAGTCCCTAAAATTGATGTGACTTGTGACTTTATCTCTGCACTTTTTAAGCCTTTTAATTTCAAGGAAAATGCTACGTTATCTGACACGTTGAGCCAAGGCAGTAAGGCATGTTCTTGAAAGACTACAGCACGTCTAGCATCTGAGCCAGTTAAAACTTCATCATCAATTTTGACTTGGCCTGCGCTCACCTGCTGAAAACCCGCCAAAATATTTAAAAGCGTCGTTTTGCCGCAGCCAGACTCGCCAAGTACAACCGTTAAAGTCGATTCAGGCACGTCCAAATTGATATTTTTTAGTACAGCCACCTCATTTTCTGGATAGGTCAGGCTAATATTTTCCGCTTTTAAGATACTCATTTTCACATCCTTAAGGCTGAACAAATAATGCTGTCACATTGCTCTTGTAATCGGCTTTGACTTTATCTACTTTGCCTTGGGCTTTTAAAAAGGTTGCTGTATCTAAAATATTCTTGGCAAAATCTGTGCTGAAACTTTGAGCTTGCTGCTGCTGGTTCAAATAAATATTGCCTGATAGCAGTAATGGAATATCTTTCGCATCAGAACCGGTTAATTGCGCAATGCTATTGATATAAGCTGTATTCGCTTCAAACGCTTTCTGATCTTGATTGTATTCATCTATTTTCTTTAAAGAAGTTTGAACGAAAGATTTTAAAAACTCTGGATTTTGCTCTGCAAAGTCTTTACGAACCACCCATACATCAAAGGTTGGTGCGCCCCATTCTGCAACTTGCTTAGAATCGGTCAGAACTTTACCTGTGGCACTCGCCTTGCTTAAAGAAGGTTCCCATACATAAGTCGCGTCAATATCGCCACGTTCCCACGCTGCTGAGATTTCAGGCGGGCGCAAATTAATAATTTTGACGTCAGACTCTGACAGATTCCAATGCTTCAATGCAGAAAGTAGGCTGTAATGTGCTGTAGAAACAAAAGGCACAGCAATGGTTTTACCCTTTAAGTCTTCAGGTTTTTCAATGCCTGATTTATTGCTCACCACTAAGGCTTCTGAAGCACCCAGTTTTGCTGCGATAAAAAACACTTCAATAGGTAAATCACGGCTGGCGGCAGCAGCTAAAGGACTGGTACCAATATTACCAATACCGACATCACCTGATGCCAAAGCATTTACAACGTCTGCGCCCGTATCAAATTTTTTCCATTCTATGGGCTGTTGGCTGTCTTTTTCATAATCGCCATTGGCCTGCGCCACTTTGCTCGGATCAACACCAGTTTGATAGGCAATAACTACCGCTTTCTGATCTTTTTGCGCAATTACAGCCGTTGAAGTGTCAGGAGTAGATTTTTTAGCTTGGAAATATACGAAAGCAGCGATCGCCACAATGACGATCGCCGTAATAATTAAAGGTTTAGATTTGCCGCTCATATTTTTTTCATAAAAAGTGATAACTGACTCACATACTAATCAGTCAGCTTTATGATGAAAAATAAGTTAATTGACAATATTTATCACAAAATTGCATTTATCGATTAGTGGAATACTTATGCTTTTATTCACTAAACGTCTAGCAATCAATTTTCTGCGCGAGATCTTTTAATGATATTTTTTACTTCACTAAGATTTCATGGAACATATGACGTAGCCATTGATGGCTGGTTTTATGATGGCAGGACATATGCCAATATTGCTTCACGCCATAGGTTGGAAATGCAATCGGTGCGTCAAATATTTTTAAGTTACCGCGCGAAAGCAATACTTCACTCAAGTAATACGGCACAGTAGCAATCGCATCAGTGTCTTGCACGACTAAGCCTACACCTAAATAACTAGGTAAACGCATCAAAATATTACGTTTTAAATCAAGGTTAAGCAGCTCATTTTCAATATGGTAATGCCCCATCCCTGCATCAATATCAATGTGCGACTCTGATAAATATTGCTCAGTTGTAATGGTGTCACCCGTTAATCGTGGATGATCCTTAGCTGCAATCACCACATAATATTGCTCAAACAGTTTTTGCTGATAAAAGCCGCTTTCCAAATGCGGTAAAAACCCCAATGCTAAATCAATTTCACCATTCGCCATCTGATAACTGGTTTCAGTGGTAATCGGGCGTACATTTAGACGTATTTGTGGCGCGTGTTTTTTTAGATATTGGCTGATTTTAGGCAATAAAACCAAATGCGAAACATCGGTCATGGCCAAAGTAAATTGTTGATCTGAAATGGCTTGATCAAAATTAATCGTAAAATTATTAATAGCTTCAACTTTACTCAAGGCTTCGCTGACTAAAGGAAATAATTGACGCGATAACTCCGTAGGCACCATTTCATTGCCGATACGTAAAAATAAGGGGTCGTTATAATGCTGTCGTATTTTATTTAAAATATTACTGACTGTAGGCTGACTCATCTGCAAGTGTTCAGCAGCTTGTGACACATTTTTGTACTTATAAACATGAAAAAAAATGCTAAGAAGTTTACAGTCCAATTCAAACACGAAAGATTTAATCCCTAATTAAATATTGCAAGTTATGCTGTGCATCATCTGCTGAATTATACAAAAAGCCAATAACGAAATATTACTTTTATTGCAGATGAAACGCCAGTTTAGCCTGCTCAGTTGCATTTGGCTTTTCAACACCCCAATCAGTCCGCATAATAGACCCAGCACGAATTTGGATATCAACATGCTTTAAGGAAAAAAACTGGTTTGTTTTGATTTAGATGGCACACTTATCGACTCTGTTGGCGTGTGGAATCAGGTCGACGCAGATTTGATTCAACAGTTAACTGGACAAACCATCCAACTGGGTTTAATTCAACGTGAACGTGACATTCAGCTGCAATTATTTAAAAATACACCAGACCCTTATTTAATGTACTGTAACTATCTAAAAGATACTTATAAGATTGAACAACACACAGCAGATCAAATCAAACAGCAACGATATGCCATTTCACAGCATTTTTTAGAACATATCATCTTGCTTAAACCACATGCAGCGTTATTTGTTCAACAGCTCATTCAGCAAGGCATTCAGGTGGCAATTACCACCACGACCAGCCTGCAAAATATTTATCGATATCAAAAAAATATTAACATTTATCCAAAGCTGCATTTTGAAAATAGTTTTGATCTGATCCTGACCCGTGAAAGCGTCAAAAATAAAAAGCCGCATCCTGAAGTCTATTTACAGGCGATTGAACATTTTGCAGTAAGACCTGAAGAATGTTTAATTTTTGAAGATTCGCTCATTGGTGTAGAAGCTGCAAATGCAGCAGGCATTGAAGTGGTTGCCGTGTATGATGCATATTCAGAGCACGAAATTGAGCAAATCAAAAATAAAGCGGATTATTTTATCCATGATTTCTCTTCGGTTCTGAACTAAGTTAAAGTAAATAAACGTTCGCTTAAAAGTTAAAAAGCAGCCCAACTTAGAGGCTGCTTTTGATATTTTTGCATCTATAGATAATTGATCTATTTTACTTTTTTATAAATGGATCCAGACCCAACTAAATTTCCAGTTTTTTCGTCAATCGCAAATTCAACAGCACCTGTCCCAGAGTTTACAGCCAGTAAACCAGATTCAGCGACAGATGCAGGTACAGGATTTTTCTTTTCAGATTTACCACTTTGTTTATCTTTTAAAGTATTGGTAATGAAATAGTTTTCACCATTTTTACTAATAATCAGCGCATTTTCAAGTTGCGGATCTACTGCGGTATTTTGCCATGTTCCAGCATAATCAGGCGCTGGACTTTGTTTACATGCAGTGAGGAGAACTGCGAACAACATCGCAGAAAATAATTGAATCTTTTTCAAAATACTGACCTTCTTTGTCAATGAGTTTTGCATTATAGAAAGCCTTGAAGAGAACTTAAGACCGTTCATGTTGTGCAAAAGTTGCAAACCAAGTCCTGCTGTTTTTCTTTTGTCATGTTTTGAAACATTTGTAGTTTTTCATAATAAATAAGCCCACTTGATCGTGGGCTTATTTAAATATTTTCAATCTTTAGATTTATACGATTTGACGCATTGAACCGGTTTCTTCAAAAGTGGCATGCCAAGACAAAGCCTCTTTTAAAATATGCGGCGTTTGACCACCAAGCTCACATGCGCGTTCAAAGTAGCTCAACAATGCTGCGCGATAATCTGGATGTGCACAGATTTCAATGACTTTACGTGCACGCTCACGTGGTGAAAGACCACGTAAATCTGCCAAGCCCTGCTCTGTAACCACGATGTCAACGTCATGGTCAGTATGGTCGGTATGACTCACCATTGGCACCACAGATGAAATCGCACCACCTTTTGCAATCGACTTGGTTACGAAAATGGCAATGTGCGCATGACGAGTAAAGTCTCCTGAACCGCCAATACCGTTCATCATTTTGGTACCCGTCACATGGGTCGAATTTACGTTTCCGTAAATATCAAACTCAAGCGCCGTATTAATCGCGATAATGCCTAAACGTCGAATGATTTCAGGGTTATTGGATAGCTCTTGTGGACGTAACACAATTTTGTCTTTGTACTGATCAAAATTGTTCATCACATGCTGTGCACAAGGCTCAGACAGCGTCATTGAACAGCCTGAGGCAAATTTCATTTTTCCAGAATCAATTAGCTGGAAAGTACAGTCTTGTAGTACTTCTGAATACATTTCCAAATCATGGAAATTAGAATGCTCAAAACCAGCAAATACAGCATTGGCAATCGAACCCACACCTGACTGTAGCGGGCCTAAATTTTCAGGCAAACGCCCTGCTGCTACTTCACCTTCAAAGAAATCAATCAGGTGCTGAGCAATCGCTAGGGTTTCAGCATCAGGTTCATCCATTTTAAACTGGGTATCTGGCAGATCATTCAACACAATAGCTGAAATCTTATCGGGGCTGACATTGATCCCAATCGTACCGATACGTTCACCGACCTGAGTCAGTGGAATTGGCCCACGGTTTGGTCGCGCTTTCGGCACATAAATATCATGTACACCTTCTAGCACTGGGTTAATCGTATTATCAATTTCAATAATCACATGATCTGCCATTTCAATGAAATTGGCTGAGTTACCACATGAACCTGTCGGAATAACTTGACCATCTTCTGTAATTGCAGTCGCTGCAATAACGGCCACATTAATGCGCGGTAAATTATGATGACGAATATTATCGGCCATTTCAGACAAGTGTTGGTCAATATACATGACCTCGCCAGCGTTAATGGCTTTACGTAAACCAGGATCTGCCTGATACGGATAACGACGTTCTATCGCATGCGCCGCATTGAGGCGACCATCGATACTATTTCCTAAACTAGCACCCGTTGCCAACGTGATACGAAGAGGATGTGAAACTGCATGATCTGCAAGTGCCAATGGAACCGTCTTTGCCTCACCTGCACCACCAAAACCACTTAAACCAACCACTGAACCATCTTGAATTAACTCAATCGCTTTTTCAGCAGACATTACTTTGTCGCGAAGGGAGAGTAAGCGAATGCGATCTAAACCATTCATAATTAAATCTCAAAAAATAAATATCTCAAAATAAACATCTTTTTTCGCCATCCCAGCGAACTGAGATAGCGTTTGTTATTGCTTATCTAAAAACGTACTTATCTAAAAGCTTACTTATATAAATTGAGGCAAATTAAATCAGTTCAACCGCAATTGCAGTTGCTTCACCGCCACCAATACACAGTGCTGCGACACCTTTTTTACCGCCAGTGCGTTTTAAGGCATGAATCAGCGTCACAATAATACGTGAACCTGATGAACCTAGTGGGTGACCAAGTGAGCAAGCACCACCATGAATGTTCACTTTTGCTTCATCTAAGTTAAATCCATCAATCGCCAGCATTGTAACCATGGCAAATGCTTCATTGACTTCCCACAAGTCAACCTCTTGTGCATCCCAACCTGCTTGTGCAAGCACTTTCTCAATAGCACCGACTGGAGCAATCGTGAACTCTGACGGATGCTGTGAATTTGTGGCATAAGCAACGACTTTTGCTAGTGGTTTTAAACCACGCGCTTGAGCCGTTTCTTCTGATGTAACCACCAAAGCAGATGCACCGTCAGAAATTGAGCTGGCATTGGCGGCTGTGATCGTGCCGTCTTTTTTGAATGCAGGACGCAGTGTTGGGATTTTTTCAGGCTTAGCACTTAATGGCTGTTCATCTGTGTCAACAACGACGTCACCTTTACGGCTTTTAACAGTAACTGGCACGATTTCATTTTTGAAGAAACCGCCTTGAATCGCTGCAACGGCTTTATTGAGTGAGTTGATGGCAAAAGCATCTTGCTGTTCACGGGTATAGCCTTTTTTATCTGCCATATCTTGTGCCAGAATACCCATCGATAAACCTGTCTCAGCATCTTCTAAGCCTTCTTGGAACATGTGGTCTGTGGTTTTACCATGACCCATACGATAGCCTGAACGCGCTTTTTCAAGTAAATATGGCGCATTTGACATCGACTCCATACCACCTGCAACCACAATATTGGCCGAACCGGCTTTAATCGCATCAGCTGCTTGCATCACTGCCTTCATGCCTGAACCACAAATTTTATTAATCGTGGTGGCACCCGTTGTATCTGGTAAGCCTGCTTGACGCATCGCTTGGCGTGCAGGACCTTGTTTAAGACCAGCCGGTAATACACAGCCAAAAATAACTTCGTCAATATCTGTAGGTTCTAAACCTGCACGTGCAACAACAGCCTGAATCGCTGCAGCACCTAAGTCTGGGGCTGTACAAGATGAAAGTGAACCCTGAAAACCACCCATCGCTGTACGTACGCCATCTACAATTACAATCATTTCTTATTTCATCCTGTTTTAAATCTTTTAACCCCAAGGAACCATGACTGGTTCCTCAGATTTTCCATCTTAATGTTTTTCACAGTGGTTTCGATGAAACTTTAAGATTGAGCGGTGAAGTATTCTTCAGATAGCTGCATGATAAGTTCAGAACCTGCTTTAATGCGTTGAGCACGGGCAGCAAGGTCAGGTAGAACTTTCTCAACATAGAAATCTGCGAGTACCAGTTTGTTTTGGAAGAAGCTCTCTGGTTTTGCAGCCGCAGCTTTGCTAATACGCGCAAACATATAAACGAAGCTGAGTAAACCAACAGCGTGCAGGTAATCGACTGCCACCGAACTGCTAAAGTCTGGGGTGGTCTTAGATTGTTCAATAATGAATTGCGTTAATGCTTCAACTTCGTCAGAAACTTGCAATGCTGCAGATTTAACTTTTGAATCAGCCATGGTTGCAGCAAAGTCACGAATTTCAGCAATGTATTCGGCAATAAATGCACCATTACATTTCGTGGTTTTGCGTCCAATTAAATCAATCGCTTGTACGCCATTTGTGCCTTCGTAAATCTGCGAAATACGTAAGTCACGAATGCATTGCTCCATGCCCCATTCACGGATATAGCCATGACCACCAAAGCACATTTGCGCTTCTAAAGTAGCTTGTAGGGCTGTATCTGTTAGGTAGGCTTTTGCAATAGGTGTCAATAAAGCCACGCGGTCATTGGCTTTTTTCACTGCAGCTTCGTCAGTTGAATATTTTGTAATATCCAGTTGCTGACCAACATACACAGCAAATGCACGCGATGCTTCGTTGTTGGCGCGTACATTCAACAACATACGACGTACATCACCATGTACCAAAATAGAGTCGGCTGGTTTTTCAGGAGATTTCACACCTGTCGCAGAACGACCTTGTAGACGATCAGTCGCATACTGTGCAGCATTTTGGTAAGCAAATTCTGCGGCGCCAATCCCTTGGATACCCATCGATAAACGTTCATAGTTCATCATGACAAACATCGCCGCAAGACCTTCGTTTTCTTTACCAACGATATAACCTTTGGCACCATCAAAGTTCATAACACACGTTGCAGAACCTTTAATACCCATCTTGTGTTCAATTGAACCCGCTGATACGGCATTACGTTCACCGACTGAGCCATCGGCATTGACATGGAATTTTGGAACGATAAACAATGAAATACCACGTGAACCCGCAGGTGCATTTGGCGTTTTTGCTAACACAAGATGGATGATGTTTTCACACAGATCATGTTCACCACTGGTGATGAAAATTTTCGTGCCTGTAATATTAAATGAACCATCTTCATTCGGCTCTGCTTTGGTTTTAATGATCCCCAAATCAGTCCCTGAATGTGGTTCAGTTAAACACATAGTGCCTGACCATTCACCCGTATAAAATTTTGGAAGATAGGTTTCTTTTTGCTCTTGCGAAGCACGGTCATTAATCGCCATACCTGCACCCACAGTCAGTAGTGGATACAACATAAATGATGGATTGGTACTCCAAATCATTTCGTCAGCAAGTACCGTCAACATTTTCGGCATGTTTTGGCCGCCCCATTCTTCAGAAGCGCCTAAACCAACCCAACCGCCTTCGGCGAATTGTTTAAAAGCGTCTTTAAACCCTGTAGGCGTAGTAACAACACCATTACTAAACTGCGCACCACCTTCTTCATCTGCAGTACGGTTCAAGTCTAGAATAACGTTTTTAGAAAACTTAGCCATTTCTTCTAAAATGGCATTTGCAGTCGCCATATCAATATGAGCTAAGTTTTCATTTGACTGCCAGAACTCATCTGCATTGAATACATCATTTAAGATGAAGTCCATGTCCTTTAACGGCGCATTGTATATTGGCATTGTACTTTCCTTTTCTACAGGCTTTGTCAGCGTCTTTGACAAAGTACTTTTTTAAAGTTGCACGCTCCCGCACAAAATCATCAAATCAATTTTGTGTGGATTTTTTAAAGATCTGTTTTTTCAGATAGATATCTAAAATGGATATAGATAATGTGTTTTTACCGACAAGTGGAAAATAACCACCTGATATTTTGAGCAGCATTATTTTATTACAATTAAATAAATTTATTGAATTGACTAAATTTATAATTGGTAATTGATTAAAACCAAACATAATAGTACCTATAATCATGTTTAATTTAGGTTGTATTAATAACATAACAACCAAGACCGTTTTGTTAAATGCTGCTTTTGTTGTAAAAGCGAAAAGACAATAAATTAAAAAAAATAAAAATGGAATTTTATTTCAAAAAAATGACCTCAAGGGTTCAGTTTTATTGACATTAATTTTATGCTATGAATTCTATATGTTTTACGCACTCTACTAATGTGTTTATTTTTAAACCAATTTATGTAATATTTGAGACCATAGTGGAATGTAAGATTCACAAGATTTAGCTTAAGCTAGGCTTGTTCACCCTCAAGATGTTTATGGAACAGTTATCATGAGTTCAGTACGCCAACAAAATTTTATCCTTCGCAAGGAAAAAATTTTAGCCATGGCAGAAACCCTGCTATTAGATAATAATCAAGACATCACCTTAAGTGAGTTAGCTTGTGAACTAGATATTGCCAAAGGCACGATTTATAAACATTTTAAAAGTAAAAACCAATTATATTTAGAACTGATTATCTTAAATGAAAAACGATTATTAGAAATTTCAAAAAAATATAATCATGATATTAAAACTTATGTTTCACAATATATGCTTTATAATATGTTGAATTCTAATAGAACTATATTATTACATGTCATTGAAGAACGCTTAACCAATAATGAACGTAAATTAAAAGAGTTATTTGAGGAGCTCTATCGTGTTCGTGAAGAACGTATTATTGAAATTAAGGATATGACCAGTGATTATCTAAAATCACTTGAAAGCGCAATGTCGATACGTGATTATTTATCTTATATTTGGACGGTCACTTATGGTGCATCCCTACTCCTCAATTCAACGCATTATCAAAAATCAATCGGTTCACGTGAACGCTTAATCAAGCTATATATTAATCAGGCGCTGATGACGCCAGATAAAATTTCAGCCGTATAGAATTGATTTATAAATAAAAAAGCCGAACAATTGTTCGGCTTTTTTTTCATTAAACAATATCTAGGTTATGCAATCACAGGTGGGAAGCCATCTTCGGTTAAAGCGCTAATCAATTGCTCTGCACTGGCACTAGATTCAACGTCAACTAATTTTGTAGCTACATCAATAGTGACCGTTGCATTTTCGTCTAAGTCTTTAATCGTTGCTGTTACGCTACGGGCACAACCACCGCATGTCATATTATCAATACGAAATTTCATGATATTCATCCTTCTTTTCTAATAACAACACTATAAACCTTGCCACGATTGTAAGGTCAAGCGGATTTAAATCTTTGCTGTATGGCAGCACTCAGCCATGCCCGTTTCGATTTGATTTAAAATCGTACAATCGGCTTGATCATTACCGGCACAGCCATCTACAGATTGTTGCAAGATCTCAACCATGGCCTGTAAGTCTGCGATTTTTTGATTTAAGGTCTGGATATGTTTTAACGCCAATGCTTTAACTTCTACACTTTGCCGACTTTGATTTTTCCAAAGCCCAAGTAAATCTTTCATTTGTTCAGAAGAAAAACCTAAATCACGCGCATGTCTTAAGAAACTCAAGGTTTTAATATCGGCTTCCGAGTAAACTCGATAGCCGGCATCGGTGCGCTGCGCATTATTTAACAGCCCAATCGATTCATAATAGCGGATCATTTTTGCAGAAATGCCCGATGCTTTCGCTGCTTGTCCAATATTCATCTCAAGACTCCTGAAAAACTGGCCCTTTAAATGCTTTTAAACGCAAGGCATTTGACACAACAAACACCGATGAAAGTGCCATTGCACCTGCGGCGAACATAGGTGAAAGCAATATGCCAAAGAATGGATATAACACACCTGCAGCGACGGGAATCAATGCTGCATTGTAAATAAATGCCCAAAATAGATTTTGGCGAATATTATTCATCGTCGCAGTACTCAGTGCGATTGCTGTCGGTACCATTTGTAAATTACCCGACATAAGCACAACGTCCGCAGCCTCTATCGCCACATCTGTCCCTGTACCAATCGCCATGCCCACATCTGCTTGCGCAAGTGCAGGCGCATCATTAATGCCATCGCCGACAAAACAAACAACACCATGTTCCTTTTGCAATTGTTGTACAGATTGCACTTTTTGGTCTGGCATTACTTCAGCGATCACATGATCAATCTTCAACTGTCGTGCTATGGCAGTGGCAGTATGTCGGTTATCGCCTGTAATCATGGCCACTTTCAGCCCTAAATCATGCAAAGCTTGAATGGCTGCGAAGGTTGTAGCTTTGATCGGGTCGGCTACAGCAACAATGGCAGCAAGCTGTTGATCGATCGATACATAGAGCGGGGTTTTCCCTTCATTGCCCATGCGTTCCGCCAGTGATGAAAAGATTTGTGTATCTAAACCAAGTTTATGCATCAAATGATCTGCACCGATAAAAATGCTTTGTCCTTCAACAACGGCCTGAATCCCAGCACCAGTCACGGAATCAAAATGCTCAACCTCTAAAAGTTGCACTTGCATCTCTTTTGCAGCTTGAACAATGGCATAGGCAATCGGATGCTCAGATTTCTGCTCTACAGAGACCAATAACTGAAATACGCGATCTTTATCAAAAGCTTCAGTGACTTCAAAATCTGTCAGTTTCGGTTTACCTTCCGTCAATGTCCCTGTTTTATCGACTGCAACCACTTGAGTATTTTTGAGTTGTTGTAAGGCTTCACCTTTACGGAACAATACTCCAAGCTCTGCACCTCGCCCTGTACCGACCATAATAGACGTTGGTGTTGCCAAACCCATTGCACATGGACATGCGATAATCAGTACTGCTACAGCATTGACTAAGGCATAGGTTAAACTCGGTTCAGGTCCAACTACATACCAAACTAAAAAGGTGATCAACGCCAACGCCATTACCACCGGTACAAACCATAACGTGACTTTATCCACCAAAGCTTGAATCGGTAATTTTGAACCCTGAGCCTGTTCAACCATATGAATAATTTGTGCCAAAACAGAATCTTGACCTACCGCAGTGGCTAGTATTTTCAATGCCCCATTTTGGTTAATCGTACCACCGACAACTTGATCACCGGCTTTTTTCTCGACAGGAATTGGCTCGCCACTGATCATGGATTCATCAATATAACTGTTCCCAGACACCACGGTGCCATCGACTGGGCAACGTTCACCAGGCCGTATTTCAATCAACATACCTGTTTCAACATCACTAATCGGCAAATCTATATAGCTACTAGATTGCTCAACACGTGCTGTTTTGGGTTGCATGCCGACTAAGTATTGAATAGCTTGCGAGGTTTTACCTTTGGCTTTCGCCTCCATAAAACGACCCAAAAGAATCAACGCCACAATTACTGCGGCTGCTTCAAAGTACACATGAACCGTACCTTGCGGTAATAATTGCGGAGCAAATGTTGCAACACAAGAAAAACTATAAGCAGATAAAGTCCCAACTGCGACCAAAGAATTCATATCTGGGGCAAGTCGCGCAAGTGCTGGTATGCCGTGCTGATAAAAGCGTCTTCCGGGTAGGATTAACACCAAAGTGGTTAATATAAACTGAATATACCAACTATTTTGTGTCCCTAAATTATGTGCAATAAAATGATGAAAAGCTGGAATCATGTGTGATCCCATCTCCAAGATAAAAACAGGAACAGCGAGTACCAATGCGATGATTAAATCACGTTTGAGCAACCGAGCTTCATCGGCTTTTTTTTCTGCCATTGTCGGTTGTAGTTGTGTAGCAACGGTCGCACTGTATCCCGCTTTTTTAACTGCCGCGATCAATTCCTGTGTTTTTGAAACTGGCGCCTGAACAAAAGCTTTTTCACTGGCTAAATTTACAGTTGCTTTACTAACACCGTCTACAGCGTTTAGGGCTTTTTCAACCCGTGCCACACATGAAGCACAGGTCATTCCATCAATATTTAATTCAATATTGGGCTGTGCAATATGAAAACCAGCTTTTTCTACGGACTTCGCCAATGCAGAATTTTCAACAGATGCCAATGCCGTAATCGTAGCTTTTTCAGTTGCCAAATTCACTTTTGCATCGATGACTTCTGGAACTGTTTTTAATGCTTTTTCAACACGTGCCACACACGATGCGCAAGTCATCCCTTCAATTTCAAGTTCAATCTGCTTTTGTGCAACGCCAAAACCTGCCTTTTCAACGGCCTGAATTACAGCAGAATAATCCACATTTTTATCACTCTGAACATGTGCTGTTTCAGTGGCTAAATTCACTTGAGCATCAGTGATGCCATCGACTTTTTTTAAGGCTTTTTCCACCCGTGCCACACAAGAAGCACAGGTCATCCCTTCAATAGCAAGTGTGCCATCAAAAAGTTTGTGTTCTGTCGAATCTGTCATGGCAACATCCCAATCATATGTGCTTGTTTTAGGCTATAGCTTAAACTTTACCACAATGGGAAGGTCAAGTTTTTCTGACTCACAGCAAGGCTTTTTTTTACGATATAAAAAATTGCGAATATTCAAAAATATAATCAATAATATTGAATAATCATTATTCAATTAGTTTGTTTTTCTGATATTAAAACTACACCTTTCCTCATTATTCAGTAAGATAAAGATTCGTGACCACCAAACGAATTACTCTCTTTCGCATGTACAAACTGTCGAACATTTGCTTTAACTGCGCATATTTGTGTGCTTTTTTATTTTTAATTTTAAGTTGGAGTCTAGATCATATTGATGTTTGGCTCACTCAAGTGGTTATCCCTGCTGTCACGATATGCATACTCTTAGGCTTCCTGTTTAAATACATCGCTCGAAAGTTAGGACATGAACCGCCTAAACGAAAAATAAAACAACAAAATCCCAAAAACGATGATCAAGACCCGGCTTAAGATACTTATAAATAACGAAATCATCAATAAAAAAGCCCATTCAATTGAACGGGCTTTTTTTCATGTCTGAATTATTAGTCAGCACTAATATCTTCAAATAAAACTGAAGAAAGATAACGTTCACCACCATCCGGTAAAATGACCACAATGGTTTTGCCTGCATTCTCAGGACGTGCAGCAAGTTTTGCCGCAGCTGCCATTGCCGCGCCACTAGAGATACCCACTAAAATACCGTCATGAGTAGCCGTTTTACGCGCCCACTCAATTGCTTCAGCACTTTCAATACCGATCACTTCATCAACAAGGTCTAGATCTAAGTTACCCGGAATAAAGTTAGCGCCAATCCCCTGAATTTTATGTGGCCCAGGAGTCAGTGTTTCGCCTTTTTTCGCTTGGGCAATAATCGGAGATTCAGCCGGTTCTACCGCAACAGAATAAAGCGGCTGATTTTTCACTTTTTCAAAATAGCTTGAAATGCCTGAAATCGTACCGCCTGTACCTACACCTGAAACTAAAATATCCACTTTACCACCGGTCGCTTCCCAAATTTCTGGGCCAGTGGTCAATTCATGAATTTTAGGGTTTGCAGGGTTTTCAAACTGTTGTGGTAAATAATACGTTTCAGGATGTTCGGCAACGAGGCGCTGTGCTTCTTCGACCGCACCTTTCATGCCTTTAGCAGGTTCAGTCAATACGAGATTTGCACCAAAAGACTTCAACACCTTACGGCGTTCAATACTCATACTTGCTGGCATGGTTAATGTAATTGCATAACCTTTCGCAGCTGCAACAAATGCCAAAGCAATCCCTGTATTACCACTTGTAGGTTCTACAATATGCATACCCGGTTTTAATAAACCTTTTTCTTCTGCATCAGCAATGAGAGCTGCACCTACACGACATTTCACTGAAAATGCTGGGTTACGGCTTTCTACTTTCGCCAAGACCGTTGCTTCTGACTGAATCGCACGATTAATACGAACTAAAGGTGTATTACCAATCGCTTCAGCGTTATTACTATATACTGCGATACCTAAATTACTCGTTGCTGGAAAAGCTGAATCTGTTGTCATGACTATTTATCCCTTGTGTATTTATTGAATACGATCTTTAGATGATACAATTATTTTCAAAGTGTGCATGATTTTTTAAGCTAATGTCTTATATTTATGTGCATTTTGTGAAAGCTTGCACTAAAATCAAGCAATAAATTTAACTGATTAACTAAATTTAAACTTATAAAAATTAATGATATTTGATTTCATAAAAAACCATAGAAATTGTCTTATTTATTCAATGTATTAAGCCGTGATATCCGTATACTTGAGCTGTTGTTAATCGTATGGACATATCCAATGAATACCGATCTGGAAATCACTACTATGCGTGATTCTGCCGAATTAGTCGTGGGCGTTTTAAAGTCGCTGGCAAATACGGATCGTCTACTAATTTTATGTCATCTAGCACAGCAAGAATTGAATGTGTCTCAGATTGAAGAAATCACTGATATTAAACAGCCAACCCTCTCACAACAACTGATGATGTTACGTAAAAGTGATGTTGTGACTACGCGTCGTGATGGTAAGCAAATTTATTATTCAATTAAAGATGCAAATTTAGTTCAAGTTCTCAATACTCTTTACCAATTGTATTGCAACCAAGCTTATAAATAACACTCAGTTATTTTAAAATTTCAAGCCAGACATGCTGTTCTTGCACCACTATAGATGAATTATCGCAATGGACAGCAATTCAATATCTAAATTTACCCTCCAGACTTCTTCAAAATTTCAATATATATATTTATATCGAATATCCAAAGCTTTAAATCAGCTCATACTTTTTATTAATTCATTTAGAATGATGGTTTCTTATATATCCCACAAATGTACTGCAATGTTGTACGCTCAAAATTTATTGCACAAGACTTCTTAGCATTTTTTATGCATAATATATATGAAATTGTGATTTAGATAAGTTTATGTCAGATTTAAAACCTCATATCTTACAGAAATTTCCTGCTTGGCAGTGGTTACAGCACTACAGCACTGTGAAATTTAAATCTGATGTACTTGCTTCGCTGATCGTGATTGCCATGTTGGTTCCTCAAGGTATGGCGTATTCCATGCTGGCAGGTTTACCCCCAATCATGGGTTTATATGCCAGTATTTTACCGATGATTGTCTACGCACTCATTGGTGGAAGCTCAACCTTATCGATTGGACCTGTGGCAATCATTTCGATGATGACTTTCGCCACGCTCAATCCGCTATTTGAAGTTGGTTCGCCTGTTTATATTGAAGCAGCTACACTTTTGGCCTTAATGGTCGGCCTGATTTCTCTGATGCTAGGTGTACTACGTTTTGGTTTTTTAATTCAGCTGATCAGTCATCCTGTCATTAAAAGCTTCATTATTGCTTCGGCTCTGCTCATTGCACTAGGTCAGTTTAAGTTTCTCGTCGATGTCCCGCTAAAAGCCAACAACATCCCTGAGTTTGTTTTAAGTTTGTGGGAATACCTGAGTTTGACTCACTTTGCTTCACTCATTTTTGGTGTGCTGGCCATACTGTTTTTAATCTATGTACCGAAAATATTGGCGACTCAATCAATTCAATCTAGATTCGGCTCTACAGCCTTTCTAAGTAAAGCACTGCCACTGATATTAGTGGTGATCTCGATTGCATCGGTGATGTTATTTGACCTGCAAAATGTCGGCATTAAAACTGTCGGTGAAATTCCTTCAGGTTTTCCACCCTTAAGCTTTCCACATTGGAACTGGGAATTGGTACAAACCTTACTGCCCGGTGCAACAATGATTGCCATGATCAGTTTTGTTGAGTCACTGTCTATCGCCCAAGCCACTGCCTTACAACAACGCAGCCAACTCAATAGTAACCAAGAGTTGGTCGCTCTAGGTTTAGCCAATCTAAGCGCTGGGGTTAGCTCTGCCTTTCCTGTGACAGGTAGCTTATCTCGTACAGTGGTTAATGCAGATGCAGGTGCAAAAACCCCGATGGCAGGTGTGTTGTCGTCATTGCTGATTATCGTTGTCAGTCTCTACTTCACTGGTTTTTTCCAAGACTTACCTTTAGTGATCTTGGCGGCCACAATTATTGTTTCCATTTGGAAATTAGTCGACTTTAAACCTTTTGTGGATACATGGCGTTATTCAAAAGCTGATGGTATAGCGATGTGGGTGACCTTTTTCGGTGTGGTGTGTATCGACATTTCTACTGGTCTCATTATTGGTATTATTTCTACCTTTATTCTGTTGTTATGGCGCATCAGTCGTCCACATATTGCGGTGATCGGCTTGGTTGAGGGCACACAGCACTTCCGCAATGTACAGCGCCATCATGTCTATACCGCACCACATATACTCTCGCTCCGTATAGATGAAAATATCTCGTTTTTAAATGCCAATACGCTTAAAGGTTTCTTGATCAATGAAGTCAGTGAAAATATTGACCTAGAACATGTTGTTATCAACTGCTCAAGCGTCAGTTCAATTGACCTCAGTGCCTTAGAAATGTTGGAAGATTTAAATGCTGAATTATCAAAATTAGATATTCGACTGCATTTTTCCGAGGTCAAAGGCCCTGTCATGGACAAATTGCAGCACTCAAAACTACTCACGCATTTAAGTGGTCAAATTTTTCTCACCCACTATCAAGCCGTTACAGAGCTTGCGACAGCCAGTTCTGAGTACCAAATTTAAAGGCCTATTAGCTCACTGTTTAATCAATGCGAATTTTATAAACAGTGAGTTTTGAAGGGTTTACATTTTAATACACAAAAATAGATTATAAAAAACAAAGGTTTATTTTTAAATTAAATTATTTTTTAAGCATTCCACATTTTCGTATAAAATACAGGGCTAATTTTCATCATTTTGTCATTGTAATTCTGACAAGGCTCTCCTATGTTTTCAGCATTTACACGCTTGAGTTTAGTAACCCGAATTATTATCGCCATTATTTTAGGTGTATTGGTTGCTGTTGTTGCTCCAGGCGTTGCACCCTATTTAAGTTTGCTTGGTGATTTATTCATTAAGGCATTGAAATCCGTAGCACCGATACTGGTCTTTGTACTTGTGCTGTCATCCATTGCAAATTTCAAAGTGGGTAGCAGTAATGCATACATTAAACCAATTATATTGATGTACGCTTTGGGTATGTTCTTGGCAGCGCTTAGTGCCGTGATTGTCAGTATCGTATTCCCAAGTACATTAATTTTGGATGTTGCTGCAGAAAATCTTGTTCCGCCAGGCAGTCTTGCTGAAATCTTGAAAAACTTATTATTAAGTTTTGTCGCAAACCCTGTTACAGCCGTTTCAGAAGCAAATTTTATTGGGATCTTAGCTTGGGCTGTTGCCTTGGGTATTGCATTTCGCCATGCATCAGATACCAGTAAAGTTTTCTTATCCGATGCTGCTGATGCGGTGAATAAAGTAATCCGTTTAGTGATTAACTTTGCACCTGTAGGTATCTTTGGTTTGGTTGCTGTTACATTTGCCGATTCAGGTTTGAAAACACTGATTAGCTATGCACACTTACTTGCGGTCTTAATTGGTACCATGTTGTTTGTTGCCTTGGCCATCAATCCACTAATGGTGGCATTTATGACCCGCTCAAATCCGTTCCCATTGGTTTTCCAATGTTTACGTGAAAGTGGTATCACTGCATTCTTTACGCGTAGTTCTGCTGCAAACATTCCTGTAAACCTTGACCTTGCGAAGCGTCTTGGTGTCCCTGAATCTACTGCAAGTGTTGCGATTCCGCTTGGCGCTGCGATTAACATGGCAGGCGCATCAGTGACAATTACTGTACTTACCTTAGCAACAGTGAATACTTTAGGTATTTCGGTTGATTTCACCACTATGTTGATTTTATCAGTCGTTGCTACCGTTTCTGCATGTGGTGCTTCAGGTGTGGCTGGTGGTTCATTATTACTTATTCCAGTGGCTTGTGGCCTGTTTGGTATTTCAAGCGATATCGCGATGCAAGTTGTAGCCATTGGTATGGTTATTAGCGTACTTCAAGATTCAACTGAAACCGCTTTAAACTCTTCGACTGACGTATTATTTACAGCTGCAGTAGACCGTGGTTTAAGATAATATCCTGATATTGGATACTTTTTAAGGCGAGGCCATGCCTTTACAGACTTTACCGCTTTGGATACAACTGGGTGCTTTTTTCCTCGCAGTGAATGCAGGAATGATTAATGTACTTGGACTGGTGACCATCTTGCACCAGTCAGTATCTCACATGACCGGTAATGTCAGTATGTTAGCCATGGCCTTCATTGCATGGCAGCCAACTACGATTATTTATTTGATTTTAGTCTTGCTCTGTTATGTGATTGGCTCATTTTATAGTGGGCTTATTCTTGGAAATAGTCACTTTAGCTTAACCAGACGTTATGGCGTCCCATTAAGCTTGGTGGCTTTTTTTATTGTCCTGTGTTGGCTACTATTGCCCTATTTTCCACGTTACGCTTTGCTTTGGGCATGTGTGGCTATGGGTGTACAAAATGCAATGGTTAGCCACTATAAAGGTACCATTATTCGTACCACACACCTTTCTGGTGTTTTGACGGACTTAGGTTTGGCTTTGGGTTATAAAGCCCGTGGACTTCCGGTTGAGTCTAAACGTGTGGTCTTACATTTATTAATTTTGGCGGGATTTATCGTTGGTGGCATACTTGCCAGTTGGCTTTATCCTTATTTAAAATTAAACGCATTCCTGATTCCTGCCGCACTCAGTTTAGTCATGAGCGCAGTATATTGGATCATCTATTTTCATTATCGACATATACACGATTAGTTGGAACGTATTATGGTTAAAAATGCATTACAGGCGCAACTGCTTAAAGCAGGTCTGGTCGATAATAAAAAGGCAAAAAAATTGTCTAAACAAGCCATACATGAAAAACGTACTGGTGAAAGTAAAGATGCTGAAATCAAGGCGAAAATTGAGCAAGATCAGCAGCAGAAAATGGCCAAAGATCATGCTTTAGAGCAAGATCGTAAAGCAGTTTTGCAAGAAAAAGAATTAAAAGCTGCCATCATGCAAATGATTAATCAGCATAAAATTCGTGATACTGATGGCGAATCTACCTATCAATTTATCGATGATGCAAAGATCAAAAAGCTTTATATCAATCAGCAAATTTATAATGCCCTTGTTGCGGGTAGTCTTGTTATTGCACGTGAAAATAGCAACTATGCTTTTTTGCCAAAAGAATTAGCCGACCGTATTAATGCGAAAATGGAAGGCTTTATTATTGTGAATAATTCTGAAGTGAATGAGCAAACCACGGATGAAGAAGATCCATATGCAGCTTATGTAATTCCTGATGATTTAATGTGGTAAGCATTTCATATCGCTAATGAAGCTCCTAATTAGGGGGCTTTTTTTAGCTCAACATTTATTTATTTTAGTTCATCAATTAGGTTATACCTTCAAAAAATCATTTTTAGCACAAAATAAGTAACATTATGGACTATACATGTCGTAACTCCGTAAAGTTTACGAGTATAAAATTGCTTATATAATCATCATAATTACAATAGTTTGATCATTAAGCCTTTCATTTACTTCAATAAGAGTATGATAATTTTGGAAAAATTTCAGTTCATTAAAAATATTCAAGATTGGTCAGATCAATACCCTTGGCTAGAAATGCTGACGTCGCTCAGTCTCATTATTGTTTTTGCCATTATTGCAAATTTTATCGCCAAGCAAATTGTGGTACGTGGTATTCGAAAGCTCGTATCTAAAATGGCCTTTAGCCATAGTCAAATTTTGTCAGAACATAGTGTGATTAAACGCTTTGCTAACATTGTTCCAGCAATTGTGATCTTAAATGGCATAACTACAGTCCCACATTTATCTGTGAAATTTACTTCAATCGTTCAGATGGCTTGTCAGGCTTTTATCTTCTTGACCATTGCTTTGGCAATTTCTGAATTACTGAATATTTTTAATCTGATTTACCAACGTAATCCAAAATCTAGAAACAAACCGATTAAAGGCTATTTGCAGTTGGTCAAATTGATCATTTTTTTGGTGTGTGGCCTGATGATTTTAGGTACTTTCCTGAAAAAAGATGTATTTACATTACTCGCAGGCTTTGGTGCTATGGCGGCCGTGCTCATGTTGGTTTTTCAGAACACCATTTTGTCACTGGTGGCTTCGGTACAAATTTCTTCTTATGATATGGTGAGAATTGGTGACTGGATTGAGATGCCTTCGCTCAATGCGGATGGCGATGTCATTGATATGTCATTACATACCATAACCGTGCAGAACTTTGATAAGACCTTTACCACGATTCCAACCAATAAACTGGTGACTGACACCTTTAAAAACTGGCGTGGTATGGCACAGTCAGGTGTGCGCCGCATCAAACGCTCGCTTTATATTGATCAAAGCTCTATTCATTTCATGACTCAGGATGAGCAAAACAAACTCAAAGAATTTTTATTATTAGATCAATATCTTGATCATAAGCATGAGGAGCTTGCCCAGTTTAATCAGCAACTTTCCAATCAGTCGCAATATAATCAGCGCCGTTTAACCAATCTTGGGACCTTTCGTGCCTATGTAGAATTCTACTTACAACAGCATTCAGGCATTGCCCAACACCAAACGATTTTAGTGCGTCAGTTACAACCCACGAGTGAAGGCATTCCTTTAGAAATTTATGCTTTTAGTAAAACCATTGCATGGAAAGATTATGAAGCGATTCAATCGGATATCTTTGACCATCTGATTGCAATCACACCTGAGTTTGGTCTTAAAATCTATCAAGCCCCTTCTAGTGCCGATTTTAAAGACCTCGTTCAACCAAATGCCGATAAAAGCTAAGAGCTAAACTTTCCTCTCCCCATGTATATTCAAAGAAGAAATTCTGCAAATTTAAAAAGTCACAATGGCTTTTGAATATACATGGGGCTATCGGTTACCCCGCCTCTACTTCCGCAATTACTTTAGATCATGCGATACAAGGAATAAAAGCGAATCAGATAAATGCGCTAATCGCTCAATTCCTTAAAAATATAATTCATCCGAAACAACTAAATATAATTAAAAAATCAGAACAAATACTATACAAATGTAGATATTTTTAGATACTATTTGTTAACAGTTGCATAAAAACGCTTCTAAAATAGGAACTTGATCATGGAAGGCCCCAATCAACCTTCTCGGAAATCAGTTAAAAACGAATCACAATTACTCATAGAATCGATGAATCGCACTTCTGCCAAACATACGCTTATACAGGCAGAAGCATGTGACCTAGAGAATCGTGTCCGTATTGAGCGTGCTTTATCCGACCCGATTGCACGTATTCCGGCACAGTTTAAAAATGCTTATTACAAATTTTTGTACTACAACCAGAAAGACCATTTAAAGCAGGTCAACTATTTCGCTCAATTGGCTTTTTTAATCTATTTTTGGGCAGATCGCTATGTCCTGCCAGACGTAGAAATGCTTTCAGGTGTAATTCGTATCATTGCAATTATTGGTGCATTTAGCCTAAATTATGTTCTGTTTAAATATATCAAACAGATTAAATTGCTCGATTTAATATTACCACTAGCGACTTGCCTTTCTGCAATCCTCTGGTTTGAGATATTACTTCAGTCGAAAAATGAACTGGTTCATAGCTATCAATATGCCGCCATTATTTTGATTGTATTGGGTAATTTAAGTATTCATGTGCATTTTCGCCCTTCGATCATCACCTCAGCCATGATCACGGCAGCGATCCTTTTTGGCGCATGGCGCATTAATGATTTTGGTGATTTTACAATATTTTTATTGGTGTACGTTCCTGTGCTGCTGTTCAGTATGTATATCTGCTGGAACTCTACGCTCAACTCTCGTAAAACGTTTCTAAGAGCGCTGCTAGATGACTGGAACTTTCATACCCTGCGCAAAATTGCCCATACGGATGAATTAACCCAGTTAAGCAATCGTCGCCAATTTGTACATGCCGCCAATAAAAAAATCCAAGAAACCCCGATGACGGTCTGTACCAGTCTTTTGATTTTTGATGTCGATCATTTTAAAGCGATTAACGATCAATACGGACATGATGTCGGCGATCAAGTGTTATGCCAAATTGCTGAAATTGCACGGAAAGAAATGCGTTTTTACGATATATTGGCGCGTTTCGGGGGTGAAGAATTTATTGTACTTCTGCCTTATACCGTCCCAGAAGATGCATTAAAAATTGCTGAACGGTTAAGACATAAAATGGAACAATACCAGTTTTATATAGATGGTCAATTGGTGAAATTTTCGATCTCCATTGGTGTTTCCAAAATTGACCCTAACCACGCCAAACTTGATCAGTTAATTAAACAAGCCGATATTGCTCTATACGAAGCAAAACGCCAAGGTCGTAATCGGGTTGTACATTTTAATTCTATGAACTTTTGCAGCTAAGCTTTTAAGTAAATAAACAAATCAAAATGGAGAAAAACCAGCGAATCCATTACACTCAGAGCTGAAGAAAGAAAGATTAATTACAGCAAAATTCTCAGGTTATCTGCATGCTTAAATGGTTTGAAAATTTAGTTGACGCTTATCCTGAACAGGACTTGAATAAACCATTGCCGACAAAATTTTTCCCCTTTGTATGGCAAGCTGCGACGGGTGTAAAAAAATACCTATTGTTATTGGTACTCTGTACAGCTAGTGTAGCGAGTTTTGAAGCATTGCTTTATTCCAAAATTGGCGATTTAGTCAATTGGATCAGTAAGTCTCAACCTGAAACCTTTTTACAGCAGCACCAGACCAATCTGACCATTTTGAGCTTTATTTTATTGGCAAATATCTTCTTTTCTTGCCTTCAAACCATTATTAAACATCAGATTCTATATAGCACCTTTCCAATGCGCCTACGTTGGAGATTTCATAACTTATTACTGAAACAAAGTTTAGATTTCTTCCACAACGACTTTGCAGGTCGTTTATCTGCCAAAGTCATGCAAACTTCACTGGCTGTACGTGAGTTTTGGATTATTCTTGGTGACATGTTGGCCTATGTCTTCATTTACCTGATTTCGATCACCGTGATTTTAGGTGCTATATCGCCACTATTGATTATTCCTTTATTACTTTGGCTGGCTTTATTTATTGGTTCTGCATGCTATTTCATCCCAAAATTAAGCAAAATTTCAAATGAACAAGCCAATGCACGCGCAGTAATGACTGGTCGTGTCACCGATGCCTACACCAATATTCAAACGGTGAAATTGTTTGCCCATGCAGGACGCGAAAGCCAATATGCCAAAGCCTCTATGAAAGAGTTTATGGTGACGGTGTATAAGCAAATGCGTCTTGCAGCAAAATACAATATCGCGACGAATTTGCTGATCATAGTTTTATATGGTGGTGTACTTGGAACAGCTGTTTGGCTTTGGATGGATGGTCAAGCTGAGCTTGGGGTCATTGCAGCAGCGACCGCCATGATTTTAAAACTCAGTAGTATTTCCGAGTTTATGATGTGGCAAACGTCTGCCCTTTTTGAAAATGTCGGGACAATTCAAGATGGTATGAAGACTATGGGCCGCCCGATTCATATTCAAGATAAACCTGATGCAACCGACTTAAAAGTACAGCAAGGCGAAATTAAATTTGAAGATGTCAGTTTTGCTTATAATGATAAAAAGGTCATCAATCAATTTAATTTAACCATTCGACCAGGTGAAAAAATCGGTATAGTCGGGCGTTCAGGTGCCGGAAAATCGACATTAATTCAACTTTTACTCCACTTTTACGATATCAACCATGGTCGTATTTCGATTGATGGCCAAAATATAGAAGATATTACCCAAGATAGCTTGAGAAAAAATATTGCTTTGGTGACCCAAGACACCTCGTTATTGCATCGCACGGTTGAAGAAAATATTAAATATGGCCGTCCGAATGCGACTGATGAAGAAATGTATGATGCAGTACGCAAAGCGAAAGCTGATGAATTCATTCCTCAATTGATCGATTTACGTGGTCAACGTGGCTATGACGCATTTGTTGGTGAACGTGGTGTTAAATTATCTGGCGGTCAGCGTCAACGTATTGCAATTGCTCGAGTATTTTTAAAAGACGCACCAATTTTAATTTTAGATGAAGCCACAAGTGCGCTCGATTCAGAAGTCGAAGCTGCGATTCAATCGAGTTTAGATGATTTGATGCAAGGCAAAACTGTGATTGCCATTGCGCATCGACTGTCAACAATTGCGCAAATGGATCGATTGATTGTCTTGGATCAAGGACGTATTGCTGAGCAAGGCACCCATGAAGAGCTTGTCGCTTTGAATGGTATTTATGCACACTTGTGGCAGCGTCAAACCGGTGGCTTTTTAATAGAACAACATAAAGTAGAATCAAAGGAAGATGAAAATGCTGTATCTGGAAGACCTTAAAGTTGGTGATCACTTTAGCAGTCGTGAATATGAAATGACTGTTGAAGAAATCAAGCAATTCGCCAACGCTTTTGATCCTCAGGAATTTCATATAGATGAAGTCAAAGCCCAACAGCACCCGATCTTTCAAGGGCTAGCGGCAAGTGGTTGGCATACTGCTGCTGTAACAATGCGCTTATGGACTGAATGTTTCCCTGTGGCTTATGGCTTAATTGGCTCTGAATCAAGTCTGCGTTGGCCGCGCCCAACGCGTCCGGGGGATAAAATTCGTGTAGAAGTTGAAATATCAGCAATTACTCCATCGAAAAGTAAGACAGACCGCGGCATTGTGACCTATGTTACGCAAGCGCTCAATCAGCACAATGACGTTCTGTATATGTCTACGACCAAAATTGTGGTCTTTTCCAAAGATTTTAAACCGAATTAATCCTTAACGGCCTACTTTACAACGCTAAGGTAGGCCGCTATAAATAGTTGAGCCTAGTCAGTTTGTCCAACAATTTTTGTGGGATACAACACAGAATCATGCCAATATAAGCTTGAACAGAAGAAAAACCCGCATTGCAACGGAACGCTATGAAAACAATTAATTCCCGTCAGGATCAGGGTATTCCCGGAGTATATGGATTGCTCCTTTTAGATGTGGTCTCTCGATGGGGCTACACTGCAGAGACATTATTTAGTCCCTTCGGATTAAACAGCGAACAATTGGCTGAACCAGATTTCCGTATTCCAACACCCATCGCCAATCAATTGGTAGAGCACGCACTACGTTTAACTGGTGAGCCAACATTAGGTTTTCATTTAGGCAACCAAATGCGCATCTCGATTCATGGTTTTATTGGCTATGCCATCATGACGGCGAAGGACATAACCGATGCCTTAGTCTTGGCAAACCGTTTTATTCAGTTACGCATGCCCTTTTTACAGCTTTTTTTCTCGACATTTGGAACCAAAGCTACTGTTCAACTACAAACCGACGTTACGATTGAGCCTTTACGTACCGAAATTTCAATTGCCTTAATTTTTGGCATGATCAGCATGGGCAAAGCAATTACCGGTGTGGATTATTCTGCTGGTGAAATTGATTTTGATTTTCCTCAACCTGAAGGTTTTGAGCGGTTTATTGCCAAATATCCAAGGCACCAATTTAGATTTGATCAGCCACATCTCTTACTTAGTTTTGATAAGCAATATTTAACCAATAAATTGGTCCATGCAGACCCGATTGCTAGTCAAATTGCGATTAACCAATGTGAAGCTGAACTCTCAGCTTTGGGCGAACGTCACCGTATTGCCATGCGCGTTCGTGACATTTTAACCAACTCCGAACAGCACTATTTAAGTATCGAAAGTGTTGCTGAACGGCTACACATGTCCGATCGAACCCTTAAACGCCAACTTGCAGCCGAAGGGACTTCATTTTCAACATTGGTCGACGAAGTTCGCTACCGTCATGCTACTTCGCTCCTGTCACGAACTGATTTTACCTTAGAGCAAATTGCTGATGAATTGGGCTATAGCGATGTCGCCAATTTTAGCCGTGCTTTTAAGCGTTGGAGTGGTCGTAGCCCAAGCAATTGGCGTAAAGATCCGTACTTATAAGTCTTTTGTTTTAAGTAAAAAGCATGTATAACTCATGCCAAAAATGAATTTAATGGATTTAAGGAGTTATCAATGAATCATCCTTCAGATTTAAAGTACGCAAGTACACATGAATGGGTGCGAATTGAAGGTGACCTTGTTGTTACAGGCATTTCTGATCATGCACAAGACGCATTGGGTGATTTAGTTTATGTTGAAGCACCAGATGTTGGTCAACATATCACTGCTGGCGAACAAGCGGGTGTGGTTGAGTCGGTAAAAACCGCTTCTGATATTCATGCTCCGGTTTCTGGTGTGGTTGTTGAAGTCAATCCAGACCTTGAAGATGATCCAGATTTTGTAAACGATGCGCCTTATAGCAAAGGTTGGATTTATAAAATTAAACCAGACAATATGGCTGATGTAGATGCTTTATTGACCAGCGAACAATATGAAGCTGGCCTGTAAATATTTCTAATATCTAAAAAATCAGCCCTCAGGCTGATTTTTTTATTTCAATATGATGGCTGAATTGGCTCATATACCATTTGCATGAATATGCAGCTTATATTTCTTCCGAAACTTCGGTACTTTCAGGTTCTTCTTTTTTTTCTTCAACCATACTAAACGATTGCGCAGCCGCTGAAGTACCATTTGCACGTGAACTTTTTAGTTTAATTTGCAAACGTAGTTCATTGGTTGAATCAGCATTTCTTAAGGCTTCTTCATAAGAAATTGCGCCGTCATTATATAAATCAAATAAAGCTTGGTCGAAAGTTTGCATCCCAAGTTCACGAGATTTAGCCATGATCGCTTTTAATTCATGAAACTCACCTTTCAAAATCAAATCTGAAATAAGCGGCGTGTTTAACATGATTTCAACGGCTGCACGGCGTCCTTTACCATCTTTAGTCTGGATTAAACGCTGCGAAACAATCGCTTTCATATTGCTCGATAAATCCATAAGCAATTGATTTCTTCGTTCCTCTGGGAAGAAGTTAATGATCCGATCTAGGGTTTGATTGGCGTTATTTGAATGTAGCGTCCCTAAACATAAATGCCCAGTTTCAGCAAAGGCAATCGCATGTTCCATCGTCTCGGTGTCTCGAATTTCACCGATTAAAATCACATCTGGTGCTTGTCGCAGGGTATTTTTTAAGGCGTTATGCCACGAATGACTATCTACACCAACTTCACGATGCGTAATCATGGATTTTTTATGTTTATGAACATATTCCACTGGGTCTTCAACAGTGATGATATGGCCTGCACTATTTTCATTTCGATAATCAATCAGCGCCGCTAAAGAGGTTGATTTCCCTGAACCTGTACCACCAACCACTAAAACCAAACCACGTTTTTCCATAATCACGTGCTTAAGCGAAGCCGGTAATTTAAGCTTTTCAAAATTTGGAATTTCTGCGGTAATGGTACGAATGACCATACCTACATGTAACTGTTGCTGAAATACATTAACACGAAAACGCGAAACGTTTGGCACACTAATCGCAAAGTTACATTCTAATTCTTTCTCAAATTCTTTGCGCTGCTTCTCATTCATCAAACTATAGGCGAAAAGCTTTGTTTTCTCAGCATCAAGCGCTTGCTGCCCAAAGGGTTTCATCATGCCTTGATGTTTAATACTTGGTGGAAAATCTGCCGTAATAAATAAATCAGAACCACCATATTCAACCACTTTTGTTAACATGTGGAACATAAAACGGCGTGCTTCTTCCAGCAATTCAGCAGTGTACATCAACTTCCCCAATATAAAATTTCAAACACCCAAGCACAGATTGTCATTATTTCAGGCGCTGTATTGGGTTTAGACATTATTGTGCATAAAAAGTGTGACTCACTCAAACATAAAATACTGAATTATCAGTATATATTTTAAAATATAGGCCATATTTCAATTTTTATATTGAAGTAAGCAACAAAGGATTTTTCAAAATAAAAGCCTTAGAACAATCAATATTCTAAGGCTTTGGGCTAAATCAATTCAGACTGAGTATGCTCTGGATTGTTAAGCACTACGTTTGATTTGTGATACACGAAGTTCATTCGCAACCTGTTGAATCAAATCAATGGTTTTGTCCCAACCTAAGCATCCATCTGTTACAGATTGACCATAAGTCATTTCACAACTAATTTTTTGATTACCATCCACTAAATGACTTTCTAACATCACACCACGCACTTGGGTATGCTCACGCTCCGCAACAATTGTGCGTAATACTTCAGGTTGCTTCATTGGGTCTTTATGGCTATTGCCATGACTACAATCGATGACTAAAGCCGGTAAATCGCCTTTTACTTTGCTGCGAATTTTGTCTATTTCAGCCAAACTATAATTTGGACCTGTATTAGAACCACGTAAAATCAAATGTGCTTGCAGGTTGCCAACGGATTCTAAAATACACGGTAAGCCGGCTTGGCTCATACCTAAGAACTGGTGTGGATGCGAAGCAGATTGAATGGCATCTAGTGCAATTTGGATTGATCCATCTGTTCCATTTTTGAAACCGATGCTGTATGGCATATGACTTGAGATTTCACGATGAATTTGTGATTCGCTGGTACGCGCACCGATTGCACCCCAAGCCAAAAGGTCATCAAAATAACCCGTCGCCATTGGGCTTAAAATTTCAGAGGCAATTGGCAAACCCATTTCAATAATTTGTAAGTACAGCTCACGTGATTTTTCTAAGCCCAACTGCATATTAGATGAACCATCTAAACTTGGGTCATACATATAGCCTTTCCAGCCCACTGTAGTACGTGGTTTCTCAATGTATGCGCGCATCACAAGAAAAATTTGATCTGAAACCTGTGCCTGTAATTGTTTTAATTTTTCAGCATATTCCAACGCAGCAATCGGATCATGGATTGAACATGGACCTGTAATAATCATTAGACGCGGGTCTTGACCCGTCAAAATATTTTGAATAGTTGCACGATGTGCAGCAATTTGTTCTGCAGCATGAACTGATAAAGGTAATTGTTGTTTCAGTTGATGTGGCAAGCTCAAAAGCGTTTCTTTTGGCCGTGTAGATTTCTGAATTTCTGAATTTTGAGTTTGTTGTAAAGCTGTATTTAGCGCATTCATTGGTTCTATTCCTTTGGACTGTACGTATAAACAGTCCGATCTTTTATCTGAGCGTTATGGGACTTTGGGACTTCAAGGCTTTAGACATAGACTGACTAAAGTAAAACCAATAACCGTTGCTAAAATATGAATTATTTACTGTAAACATGAGATTTCTCCAAAAATATTATAAAAAATCAAGACATAAAAAAACCTGATCAGGGTTGCCGATCAGGTATAAACTTGGTGGGCAACCTTTTTCATGCCCGAACGCGTTCAGGCAATTATCTAAACTGCCAGAAGTAATAATATGCGTTTGAGATTAAAGGTTGCTTTAACATCTTGATTTCATCAAAAAGTATCTGTCTGAAAATTAAAATACGCTGTATTCATCGGTTTGACAATAGTTTTTTGCTATTTTGTTGTATTAAATAACGCTGCTGTCAATTATTGCGACCTATTTTTAAAATTTGATGTATTGATTAATAAATAAACATTTATTAGACTGCACAACATTAGGCTGTCTTAAGATTTTTTCCATTTATTTTTAATTCGAGTATTTGCCAATGAAGTAAGCCCTGTTTTTTTCATCATCAAATCCATTTTTTGATGTGCAAACACATGGCTAATGACTTCGACTGCATTTTCTCAAATATTGTCTTTTTTATAGAATAAAATTAGTTATTTGTATTGCGCATCTTTGCTATCGCAAGGTGCATCTATGACTCAAACGGCTTGTACAATTTCCAAATTTAGCTTGGAATTTCCATCCAAAACACTTTTTAAAAACCTGAAATTTAACCTCAATCAACAACAACTTTCGGCATGTGTTGGTCGCAATGGTTTAGGAAAATCCTGCATCCTTAAAATCTTACATGCGCAAAATCTGAAAGATCTCCCCTATGAAGGTGAAATTTCATGGAATGTACCACATGCCTATTTATCACAATTTTCTCGACTAGAAGCTGACACGATTGCTTCTGCACTCGGTGTGGAAGATTTATATGACTCATTTCAACGTATCGAAATAGGCAGCGCAAGTTTTGAAGACTTTGAGCTGACTGAAAACCAATGGCACCGTCCTGCACTATGGCAGCAACAACTTAAGCAAGCTTCACTACCAACAGATTTAAATTTCCCAGTCGCTCAGCTGAGTGAGGGGCAAAAAACCAAATTGGCATTGTGTGCATTATTTTTAAAAACTGACCATTATTTACTTTTGGATGAGCCAAGTAACCATTTAGATGCATCCTCACATTTCTGGCTCATTGATCGCTTAAAAAACCATCCTGCGGGTGCATTCGTCGTCAGTCATGATCGAGAATTGCTGCAACATGTAGAGCATATCTATGCTTTAAATGAGTTTGGACTCAGTCATGTTACTGGCAACTATGAAGAATACGTTCAACAAAATGATCTGCAAAATAAAGCCTTACAGCGTAAGGCTATGCAGCATCAGCGTGAGTTAAAACAACTCAAATCTCAGCAACACGAAACACAGATGAAAGCGCAAAAACGAGAACAACAAGGGCGTGTCCTACGCAAGTCAAGCACCCAAGCCAAAGTGTTACTCGATTTTAAAAAGGAACAAGCCGGTCAAAGCCTCGCTTCAGTTCAAACGCAACAGCAGAAGCAATTGGAAGAAAAGAGATCTCAACTGATTCAGTCACAGCAACAACTTGAGCATGTTAAAGAGCAGCAATTCGTTTTTCAACATCACGCTGAAAAAACAGGAGAAATCTTAAGAGTTAAACATTTTCATCGCAAAACATCTCAGCACCAGCCTTTCGACTTGGCCTTACAGGCAGGTGAAAAAATTCATTTAAAAGGAAAAAATGGTATTGGTAAATCTACATTTCTAAAGTATTTGAGTCAGACCACATCACAGTCTAGCCATGAAACGTTTTTGTCTGTGCATACCCTGTATTTAGACCAAAACTTGAGTAATTTATCACCTGAACTGAGTGTTTTGGACAATTTGGCAAAGTTTAATCCTGAAGTTTCGTCAACGGAATGGCGTAATCAACTCGGTCAACTTAGAATCCGTGGTCAAAAAGCGGAACTGCCATTTCACTGTTTAAGTGGTGGTGAGCGTTTAAAAGTGACCTTGTTGGGCTTAAATTATTTAACACCGAATATTGAGCTTTTATTGTTAGATGAACCTGAAAATCACTTAGATATAGAGTCTAGAATGTTATTGGCTCAAGCCATTCAGCATTATACAGGTGCGGTGATCCTCGTTTCACATGATGCATATTTTGTAGAATCTTGTGGCATTCAGAATAGCGTGCAATTAGTTGAATAACTCTCGCTCGCTAGATATATCTAAAAAAGCCAAAGTAGATGAACGCTACTTTGGCGAATTTAATGCTTTAGAAATCATCCATTGGAAGCATTAAGGGCAATATTGCTAAACAATACTGTATTTTAACACCCGATTTTCTTCATGATTTTTTGTTTAAGGCGCTGCTGAAGTGAAGCTGAACGTTCCTTAAGCTCGGCACGCCAGTCATTTGGCACTGAACATTTCGCGAGTCGAACCCAAACGCTGGCAAACTGTTTGATAAAACTGGCTTCGTTGTAGTGAATACCATATTCCTCACAGAGTGCTTTAATTTTAGGTGCGGCTTCTGCATAGCGGTTTGCAGGCATATCTGGGAATAAATGGTGTTCAATTTGGTGACTCAAATTACCACTGAGTATATGCAACCATTGTGTTCCACTAAAATTACTTGAGCCACGAATTTGACGGAGATACCACTCTGCTCGAGTTTCATTTTCGGTATTATCCATCTCAAAGTTTTCCGCATCTTCTGTAAAATGGCCATTAAAGATGACAGCTGAAGCCCATAAGCTACGAATTACGTTGGCTACAGCATTTCCTGCAAATACAGGAATCGCATTGGGACCTGCAATAAGTGGAAAAAACACATAATCTTTAATCACTTGGCGCTTAATTTTCTGACGCACATCGGCTGCTTCATGCCATACATCTTTCCAAGTTTTGGTTTTATACGCAATAACATCTTCTAAATGTAACCGTTGAATGCCGACATACCACTCAAAGAAAACCATGAGTTGGGCAGCCAGTGGAATATTGAAAAGGAAACGTGGCTCCCACTTTTGCGATTCACTCACACGGATTAAGCCATAGCCGACATCATGGTCCATACCGACAATATTGGTATAGGTGTGATGCACATAGTTATGGGTATATTTCCAGTCTTGGCCCGTGGCAATGGTATCCCAATCATAATTAGCACCATTTAAGCTTGGGTCATTTAACCAATCAAACTGACCATGCATCACATTATGACCGAGTTCCATGTTCTCTACGATTTTAGAAATACCCAATAAACCCGTACCGAGTAACCACACCGGTGGAATCCAACCTGCAAACATCAACATGCAACGAGATGCGATCTCGCTATAACGGACAAAATTGCGAATTTTGTAAATGTACACTGCATCTTTTTCACCCACACTCTGCATGATTTCACGGCGAATTTGCTCAACTTTTTCGCCAAATTCAGCAGTTTGTTCTGGAGATAAATAACGTGACTTACTATTCGGACTAATATATATCGATTGATTCATGATGACGCCCCTGATTTATTTTTATACGGCTTGGATTAGAGTTGAATACGTACAGGTGAAATGGCCTGAGAGACACATAACTTGATTTGCGTGTTATTCGCATGATCAATTGCGCCAGTAAGTAAGTTTTTCACTGAACCCTGCAATTTCGTACACGAACAAGTATTACAAATGCCCATCCGACAGCCGTGCGCAGGTTTTAAACCAGCTTTTTCAGCACTTTCCAGTAAATTACCCTCTGCCAAAAAATCTTGCTGGGCTACACTAAAAGTGACAGGTTGAGCAGGTACTGAATCATCAGCAATCATTTGAAAATATTCAGTGTATAAATAATCTGAAAGCTTGAACTCACGATACAGTTGTTCAATGCTGTGCATCATTGGTGCTGCACCACATGCATAGCAATCTCGCTGTTTAAAATCAGGCACCATGTGATTTAGCACTTCTGGTGAGATATGCAATTTTGTTTTCAGCGTATTAATCGCGTGTAAATGTGCATGGTTAGATTGCTTCGCTAGTTGAATCAATTCATCCAAATACGCATTATCTCGATTGAAGTAAATCAGGTCAACCGTACGCCCAAGCTGAATCGCTTGTTTAAACAAAGCCATGATTGAGGTAATACCACTACCTGAAGCAAGCAGTAAAATTGGTCGATCCGAATTTAGCTTTAGGCCAAACTCACCTTGCGGTTGCGATAATTCAACAACATCACCTGTTTTTAATTGCGTCAGGTAGTTGGACACTTTGCCTTGTTGTTTGACTGCGATGACCACATGACCTGATGTATTGATTTCGACGATGCTATAGCTACGTTGATGACGTACACCATCTTTGACCACTGTCACTAGAATACATTGGCCTGGTCGATAGTTTGCTGCTTTAAAGTTGTGATTCGCTAAAAAACTGAGTTCATAAAACCCGATCCCCACACAACGTGATTTGACCAATTGTGCTTTTAAACGTTTGTAGGCCCAAATTGCATCAAATTTTTCTGCAATAAAATCAATAAAATCTTCCCGAATCCACTCAGGCTTGTAACTTGTAGTTGTCATTTTTTGCCTCGGATAATGCATTAATATACATTTGTTTTTAAATTATGCATACCTTATGTTTAGTGCTAATTTCCCACCATGTGAATTCGGGACAAAATCTATCATTTGGCATTTTTTATCATTTTATGTCTAACAATCTGTCACTTTTTGCAAATCCTAATTTGAAGTTTTGATTTGTTATAACGACACAAATAAAAAAAACTAGGCCAAAGCCTAGTTTTTAAAACAGTGCAAATTAACGCATTAATTTTTAAATGATTAGTCGTTTAATCAAAAATATTTAAATCAAAGTTTAATCTTCAAAATGTACAACAGAGCGAATTGATTTACCTTCATGCATTAAATCAAAGGCTTCATTGATTTTATCCAGCCCCATGGTATGGGTCACGAATGGTTCAAGTTTGATCTCGCCTGACATGGCTTCTTCTACCATACCCGGTAATTGTGAACGACCTTTAACACCACCGAAAGCAGTGCCTTTCCAAGTACGACCTGTAACCAATTGGAATGGACGGGTTGAAATTTCTTGACCTGCACCAGCTACACCAATAATCACAGATTGGCCCCAACCACGGTGAGCACATTCCAAAGCAGAGCGCATCACATTGGTATTGCCAATACATTCAAATGAATGGTCGACGCCCCAGCCCGTCATTTCTACAATCACTTCTTGAACTGGACGATCATAATCTTTTGGATTAACAAAATCTGTAGCGCCAAATTCTTCAGCCAGTTTGAATTTATCAGGATTGGTATCTACGGCAATGATACGACCTGCTTTGGCTTTTTTAGCACCTTGTACCACAGCCAAACCAATTCCGCCTAAACCAAAGACTGCAACTGAGTCACCTTCCTGAACTTTAGCGGTATTTTTAACTGCACCGAGACCTGTTGTTACGCCGCAACCCAACAAACATACATGTTCGTGGTTCGCTTCAGGGTTAATTTTTGCCAAAGACACTTCTGCAACCACAGTATATTCAGAGAATGTTGAACAGCCCATATAGTGATAAATCGGCTGACCATTATAAGAAAAACGTGTTGTGCCATCCGGCATTAAACCTTTCCCTTGTGTCGCTCGTACAGATACACAAAGATTTGTTTTACCCGATTGACAGAATAAACATTCACCACATTCTGCGGTATAAAGTGGAATAACATGATCACCTGGTTGCACTGAAGTCACACCTTCACCGACTTCAACCACAACACCTGCACCTTCATGCCCTAAAATTGCTGGAAATACGCCTTCAGGATCATCACCTGACAATGTAAATGCATCTGTATGACACACACCTGTATGGCTAATTTTGACTAAAACCTCACCTGCTTTAGGTGGTGCCACATCAATTTCAACAATTTCTAAAGGCTGACCCGGTCCAAAAGCAACGGCTGCACGTGATTTCATGTCTAAAAACATCCTGTATGGCTTATATTAACAGATGAGTTACAGTAACCTCTTTTTAAGCCTAGATACAACCTTAAAACATGATGTTATGATGAATTTTTAAAGGAATGATTAATGCTATTCGAATGATACAATTACGTGAAATAAGTTGTACTGTCGGTTTAACTGTTTCGATCAGCCTATTAACTGGATGCAGCTTACCTAGCAATCAGTCAAAAAAAGATGTCCCTATACAATCACATGCAGAAAAATGGATTACGTCTGCTACGGATTTAGAAAAATTACAACAAAAACAATCGGCTTATTTAGCCTTAGATGATGCTTTCTTAAGTATTGCATCTCGCCTGCATTTGATTCGAAACGCAAAATACACCATCGATTTGCAATATTATATTTGGGAAAATGATGCTATTGGGCATCTGATGTTTCAAGAATTACTGCATGCCGCTGACCGTGGGGTAAAAGTAAGGCTACTAATTGATGATCAAAACGGGACGAAACTCGATCCGACCTTACAATCCCTTTCAGCTCATCCCAACATTTCAATCAAACTGTTTAATCCCTATAAATTCAGAAAATTACGTGTCATTGATTATGCATTTCGCTTAAAGCATATTAACCATCGTATGCATAATAAATTAATTGTTGCCGATGGTTTTATAGGCGTAACTGGTGGTCGTAACATCAGTAATGAATATTTTGATGCCAGTGAAAGTTTTCAATTTACAGATTTGGATATCCTTTTCTATGGGGAAGCCATTCAACAAGCCAATCAAGTGTTTTTGAACTTTTGGAATGATGATTTAAGTTATTCTGTTCAGCAATGGATTGGTGCAGGTACAAAAGAAGACTTAAATCAATTAAGACAAACGTACCAAGAAAACTCTACAACGTTGACTAAAGATCAACAGCGCATTAACTATGCACAGCAACAACTGGCGGCTCAGCTTAAACTAAGACCGGTGAATTGGGCCGAAGCACATTTCATTGCGGATAGTCCGAATAAAATTCGTGGTGAGGCTAAAGAGCAAGAATTAATTTATAACCAATTTTCGACCTTGATGGGACAGCCCAAGGAACGCATGGAATTGGTTTCAGCTTATTTTGTTCCCACGCAACAAGGAACTGACTTTCTAACGGGTCTTGCAGGTAAAAATGTAGAAGTCCGTGTGTTAACCAATTCATTTTTAGCCAATGACGTCGCTGTCGTTCATGCATTTTATCAAAAATATCGCAAAGACTTACTCGAAAATGGCGTGAAACTATATGAATTTAAACCTTATATAGAGCGTTCAAAACGCACATGGTATGAGGTCATAACTGGAAATATCATCCCCGCAAAAGGCAAAAATGCCTCTAGTTTGCATGCAAAATTTTTCGATATCGACGGAATGGTGTTTATTGGATCATTTAACTTTGATCCACGTTCCGCAAATTTAAATTCGGAAGTTGGCCTTGTCGTTAAGTCTGATCGATTACAAAACGATATTTCTGCCGCATTAAACCAATATTTACCGCAAATTGCGTATGAATTAAAACTGGATGAAAACGGCGAAATCATTTGGTTAGAACATCAAAAAAATGGAAAAACCAAAACCTATACTCATGAACCAGAAACAACAAGATTCCAACGATTTAGTATAAAAGCAGTGTCATACCTCCCGATTAAATGGATGATGTAATGACAACATACTGCTAAATGATTGAATTGCCCTCGTCGAGGCTATTTATTGAAATAATCTGATAAGTTCGATCAAGTCAAAAACGGTCTTAGTCTGTCTCGTTCATATGAGTGCTGGCTTTTGAAAAGAACCAAACCATTGACTTCACCCAGACATTCCACTTGGCCATAATTGGCTGCTTTCAGCGCGGCTAAATGTTCCTCAACTGACATATACAACTCATGATTTTGCTGTGCATGTGGTGCATATAAATGATCACATACAAAATACACGCCTTGTGTGTTTAACAACGTTTTTACAGTCCGATGAAACTCTGCTGCATACGCCTTATGCCTCAATTCATGTAAGGCCTGATGAATAATAATCACATCAAAGGTGCTGTTTTGATTGAAGTGAAGTGATTCTTCCCAAGCAGATTGTTTGAAATCCCCTGTTATAAAATTACATTTTAAGCGTTGCGCTGCACTTAGTTTTCCTTTTGCCAAGTCATGCATAGCTTCGGAAAAATCAAATGCTGTGTAATCTATATTTGGACAATGATTGATTAAAAACTCTGCCAAATAGCCTGGGCCTGAACCGAGTTCAAGCACGTGCGCATTCGGGTTTAAAGCCAAAATAGAGTCGACATACATTTGAAAGATGTCATAACGCCACGGTCGTTTAAGATTCACTTCAGCGGCCCATTGTTTAGCTTCGATTGGATCTTTTAAGTCTATGGGGCTGTGCACATCATTTATGTGAATATTATTTTCGCAATTCATTTATCTTAGACTTAATTTAGATAGATTGAATGCTATTTATACATAAAATATCTCAATAAAAGCAAAGGTTTTACTCACACTTGATGATGCTTTAACATCCACCGCTTATTTTGTTTTATCTCCCCCTAAAGTTTTCTAATGCAATTTTTTGATTTAAGCCGCCAATTTAATTTAAGTGATATTTTAACGCCTTTTACGACACTTCCTGAACTTGGTCATCAAGAATGGTTTTTGTCGAAAGTTCGGGTTGAGCATGACTGCTTATCTGACAATGACATAATTGAAGGCCAAGCTGTACTTAAATCTAATCACAATATTCAAATTGAGTTGGAATGGTTAATTCAAGATACAGGTCATGAATTACAGCTTTTATTTAAAGGCATTGAAACTGCAGCTAGCGAAGAAACTTTGGTGATCGTGAAAGGCGCGCAAATTGTAGATGATGCAAACAAAAAAGTTTCATCCCAGACTCTGAGTTTGTGGATCGATGGCACTTTACTGCCTATGCTGCCTCATATTCGCAAAGAAATTAAAGCGCGTTTAAACCTTTGGGATTATGTTGAATATGATGGCTAAGGAATTGGTGTTTATCCATTATTAAGATGCCACCTTTTAATCATTGAATGTTTGCCTGTTTAAATGAGACATAAATTTCAAGGTATCTCACAATAACGCAAACTTCCCTAAAGCAAGCCTATATCTTTAAATAAGCTTTGATAGGCTTCGGCTTTTTTTTCCAGTGCTAGTGGATAAGCTCTAGATGATGATGGCATACGGTATAAAGTCAAATCTCTGCCTGCAAATTCGGTATGAACAGCATGCCCAATGTGTGGTTTTTCCGTATTTTCTGGCATAGAGAGCATTAAAGTATCAGTCGCTTTGTCTCCTGTCGTCATAATACTATGGCAATTAGGCATCTGCGTAAGAAGCTTCGCAATATCGGTTGGCTGATGAATCTGTAAAAACTTGTCTGACGCATTGCCTTTCAAACGAATCACTTGATAGGCCGTATCAAAAATGCCTATGCCTATTTCATTTAAAAAATCTCGAATGAGCTTTTCTTTAAAAGTCTTGCTATCTACATTGAGAAAATGATTTTTATCCTGAAAAAAACATAGCCCAAAGATTTTCCACATGTCATTTTGGAAATTTGGATAATAAAAATCCATCTTCCAGCGTGTTTTGGGTGGAGGAAAACTCCCTAGCATCAAGAGTTTCCCATTTGATGGCAAAAATGGCACTAAAGGATGCGTTTCGATTTGCGGATTCACGTCTGAAATATCTTTACTCATATAGATGCAACTTCACCAAGTGATTGAATCATATATTATCTATGAAAATTGTTCAGTGATTTGTTTCGCTATTTTTTCAGCCCATAATTGATAAATTTCTTTACTCGGGTGAAAGCCGTCTTTGGCCATTTGTAAATTTTTTTCACGATATTCTTGTAAATCGTATTCAATTAGCCTCGTATTAGGCTTTGTTTTAATAAAATTTTTTAACAGCGCATTCATCTTTTGAGAATATTGTCCAAACAACCATGACAATGGAAACGGTAAAGCTGGAAACTCATTCATTGGTGGCACACCTGAAATGATCAATAGCTGTGGATGAAACTTTTCCTCGACAGCTTGATATAAACGCTGCTGGAGCTTCAACCATTGGTCTGGCTGTTTTAAAGCTGTGACATCATTGACACCAACAGAGCTGATCACGACATCAAAGTTCTGCGTAGTGACATTGTCCAAAGCATTGATGATTTGCTGGCTGTTATGCCCCGTTGTGGCTTCAAGGCAAAAGTGAACTTGATAATCAGGCGATAAAATTTTAAGCAATTGTCCCAATAGCGCATCCGACTGATGCTCGACGCCGACACCTGCTGCTGCTGAATCACCTAGTATTAATACCGATAATGGTCGATTACCCTGACCACTCATCCCACAACGTTCTCCCATCGGTTCTGCTAAACGTGGTGTATTTTTTTTCACACGGTAACCTTGGATCAATAATGCAGGTAACAGCAGCAGTGTTGATACTTTGAGTAGCATAATATTTAGCAATGATTGAGAGCTTGTCGACTGCATTATTTTAATTATTTTAAAAAACAAAGCATTGACTCTATTGTTATTTTTCTACATTTTCTTTTTTTAAAAGCACCATTCTGCGGCATATTGCTAGTTTTTTATATTAATAATGATTATCATTTATCTAATTTCATTCTACCTATTTTATTATTTCAATGAAAAAACTTTCCCTACTTTTTTGGCTTGTTCTATGAGCTTTGCTGTTTCTTCTGCTTTTGCCCAAACTCAAAACTTACCCGCTTTAACCGATACAACAGAAAAAAAACATTTCCCTTATGCTGCTGCATGTGAAGATGTCAAAGCGCAAAGCCAAATATTATTAAACCTACAACATCAGTTAAATCAAAATCCAAAACAACATGCTCAAATTCGTGAAGATTTTTGGAAGCGTGTAGAGCTTATAGGTACACCAATCATTGAAAACTATGATGAACAACATAGCCGCATAGTTTTCTTATGGAAAGGTGCGCAGCATAATGTTCGCCTTATTGGTGGCCCAAGTAATGACCATGAATGGTTAACACGCCTACCAAATACCGATATTTGGTTTAAAGAATCGATTATTGATCATCGTTATATTGGCAGTTATAGCTTTGCTGTCGATTTACCGAACTTAGAAGGCTATCTGTCAAATTATTGTCCGCATCTGAATCCAAAACTTAAAGAATCAAGAATGCAGCGTCGTGCTGTGATACAGGTACAACGGATTGATCCTTTCAATAAAAAGACTTATCTCGCAAGTGATGACACATCAGGCTTGCGTAATGAAAATTTAGTGGCGCTTAAAGATGCCCCGCCTTTTATTGATCCAAAACAATATCCAAATGTGAACCCGCCCCAATTACAAGAGTTTGTTCTAGACAGCAAAATTTTGAATAACTCACGTAAAATCCAAATTTACCAATCTAAAGCTAAGAAAAATCAAAGCTATATCACTGCTATATTTTTTGATGGTCACCAATATAACGAGTTGCTGAATGTTCCAAAGGCATTAGACATTTTAGTTGAACAAGGTCAGTTACCGCCAATTCAAGCCATATTTGTTTCTCCACCGAACGATCAGGAACGACCTAAAGAATTAACACCCAATGCAAAATTTTCAGCATTTTTTAGTGATGAACTGATACCTTGGATTCAAAAAAATGCACCTGCAAAAGTCGATTCGAAAAAAACGGTATTACTCGGGTCAAGTCTTGGCGGTTTAAGTTCAGCTTATTTAGCCTTAGAAAATCCAAATCAAATTAGTCATGTCGTACCGTTATCTGGATCATTTTGGTGGCAAAATGCGCCGACAGACCTCCCTAATGGCATGAGTAAAATCATTCGTGATAAAACCTCGCAACCTAAACAGCATTGGTTTATTACTGCCAATAGTTATGAAAGTTCTCGAAATAATAATGAACTGAGTATTTTAGAGACTTCACCTATTGTTGCAGCCGATTTAAAAAATAAAGGTCATGATGTGCATTACCAATCATATATCGGCGGACATTCCTACGCGGTATGGCAAGTTGCCTTGCAAGATGCGCTCAAGCATTTTTTTGCACACAAGTAATTTATAAAAGTTTAGATCATAAAAAAGCCCTCAATTGAGGGCTTTTTTTGAAGCTAGTACTGATTTAATTCCAGCGATTTATGCGTTTAAAGGTTCCAAAATCATTGAAACGTACACCAACCTCACGCATGACTTGGTGTGCAGTTTTTGCGGTTAGATGACGAATATAAAACGGCTCTTTTACCACAAAATGGTGGATGGCATGGGTCGAACCAAAGTTAAAGCAAAATAATTGCATTGGGAACAACCACCACGGATTTAACACCTGAGTTTGTTTAATGACATCGCGTGGGTCAATATCACCATAATAATGCATATTTGAGCTGATAAATTGTAAGCAGAAAGAACGTATAAAGTTCGGAATAATCCAAACCACAGCTAGAAAATTAATCGTTGGAATTAACTTTACTAAATTGACTGACCAACTAATACTTTGCCCTAACATTGGAGCAATACCATTCACTACATGATAAATGACAAATACATACCAAATGCCGTAATAAACAAAACTTAAGGGGAAAAATCCAGTCAATTGAGAGAACAATGCCGTTTTACGTTCTTTTTCAGGTTGTTTTTCAATGAATGTCCTAATCATCTTGAACATTTGAAATGGGCGCAAATAAACCGTCATCAATTGATCGCTAATGACCAATATACGACGTAAACCCCACGGCATGCCATTACTAATGCCCCGTTCTTCCAAATCGTATTCTGAACCTGAATATTTATGGTGGTTGAGATGCAAACGACGACGTGCCCAAGGACTAATAGTATTCGGACGTGCTAACCACACCAAGGCCAACATGAGATGGTGAGCCCACGGCGTCTTTTTAAAGTACATATAATGAATCAGGTCATGTTCTAATTCATGTGTCAGTGAAGCAAACATCGCCACCAAAATCACACAAGCCCATGCCGGTAAAATGCCAACAGCAAACGCCCAAGCTGAACCCAACATTCCTAGTAGCGCAAAAATAAGGATGGCTGCGCCTATAAAGTTTTGATGTTTTAAAATGGGATATTGCTGACGTAAGTCTTCACCAGCTTTCGTTACGACAGTTCTGACTTTGTTAATTCGCTGTTGATCTGTCATATCGGAAGACATAGACATAGTACAAACCTAAAAATTAATGAACAGTTGTACATTAAAGCAAATTAAAAAAAAGGAAATCGCTATTTTGAGAACAAATCATCGTCTGTTCAAATATTCAACATTTTATTTATTTTCAATATCTTATTTATAAATAATCTGAGTATTTACTCCATTTTTTCTTTGCAAAATCGGCTACTTTTACTGTCTTTTCATCACAGGTTTGATGTATTCCTTTTTAACCTACAGAGGATGACGAATATCACTTGAGAATAAAAAAGCCCCAAAATTGGAGCTTTATTATTGAATAAAGGTTTAACCCAATTTATTCACGATCTTCAATGGCAATACTTTCATCGCAAGACCTAAAGGCAACCACGGCCATTGTGGTACATAGGCTTTAACCGGTGCTTTCTCAATGGCTTTTGCTAAAAGATGTGAACCAGTTTTTTCATCGACTTCAAATGGCAGTTTTTTCGCACCTTCATTGATCTCTGTACGAATATAACCAGGGAAAATAGTCGTCACTTTAATTGGGGTATCAATCAGCTCTGCCCGAATACCTTCAGCTAAAGCTGCAACACCTGCTTTACTTGCACCATAAGCCGTTAAATGTTTAGGCATACCGCGCATAGCACTCATCGAAGAAATCACCACCAAATGCCCTGCATTTTGGCTACGGAAAATTTCAACTGCAGCTTCGCATTGCGCCAAAGCAGAGATAAAGTTGGTTTCAACTGTCGCACGGTTAATTTCAAAATTACCTTTACCAATACGACGGCCTTCACCAACACCTGCGTTGACAATAACACGGTCAATACTGCCAAAATCTGCTTTAAAGGCACGGAACACTTCAAACACTTGATCGTAATTTGTGACATCGAGGGTTTTCGCAATCACTTTGATGCCATATTGGCTTTCCAGTTCATTTTTTAGCGTTTCTAGACGCTCTAAACGACGTGCACAAATGGCTAAGTTGTAGCCTTTTTGTGCAAACTCGCGTGCCATTCCTGCACCAATCCCTGAGCTTGCACCTGTAATTAAAATTGTTTTAGCCATGATAATTCCTTTGTTTATCTTAGATCCAAGTCAATAAATTTGGATCAACTGCTTTTATAAAATGGTGTTCATTTAAACTGAGTAATTGCGGTTCATTTCCAACCAAACGCAGTGTTGTCATACTGGTATTGGCAATGGCCCAATTAAGTGCAAATGTTTTTTCAGGACTCAGCCCTAATATTTTACCTACGGCAACCGAGATCACTCCACCTGAACTAAAAACAACGGCATAACGTGGTTTGGTTTCAGCCAGTTGAGTGCATAACTTTTCTAGCGCTGTTTCGACTCGATTTTTAAAATGTGGCCAAGATTCATCGTATTCATGATGAAATTCTCCGCCTGTCCAACGTTCAATGGCACCTTCAAAAATTTTGGATAAATAAGCACGCGGGTTTTCATGCTTAGATACATCTTCTTTTAATAAATGCGGCTGGTTAAATCGAGGTTCATATTGAGCAAAAACTTGCTGATGATTAAATTCATTCCACGCGTTATCTGTATCAACTTGTGCTTCTGGAAAGCATTCAGCCAATGCAAGATTGGCTGTTTGTTGATGACGTTGCATTGAGCCCGCAACCACATAAGGACTTTCTTTTAAAATACGGTCGAAATACTGTCCCAGCACCTTAGCCTGTAGCTCACCGTTGGGAGAAAGCTTGTCATAGCTTTCGGCACCAAAAGAAGCCTGACCGTGCCGAATTAAATATATCGTGGTCATTTCCCTAAAATATCCTTCATTTTTTCAATATATTTTTGTGCCACGTCATTGGCTTCAAGTTTTTGCAAACCAATAAGTTTTAATGCACGAATATGTAAAGCATGGATCACAATCCAAAAATCTTTAAATGCCGGATTATTGGTTTGTTTATGGTAGTAGCGGTAATAAATTTGCTGTGCAATTACTGCTAAACGGAAAATGCCGAACACTTCATAAAATGTCCAGTTGTCTGTTTGTAGACCAGTTTTTTCTAAGTAATATTCAACAACTTCTTTACGGCTAAACATGCCTTTCAAGTTGGTCGGCTGACGGCGTGTGGCTTTAAAAATTGCGTTATCGCCACTTTCAACCCAATACGCCAAAGCCGAACCTAAGTCCATCAATGGATCACCAAGCGTTGCCATTTCCCAATCCAATACGCCAATCACTTGGGTAGGATCATTTGGATCTAAAATCACGTTATCAAAACGCCAATCATTATGAATTACACAGGTTTTAGAGTCAGCAGGAATATTGTCTTTGAGCCAATTACGGACATATTTAAAAGAAGGAACATTTAATGTTTTGGCTTTTTCAAAGCGTGCGTCCCAACCTTCCACTTGACGACGACAGTATCCGTCGCCCTTGCCTATTTTTTCTAAAGCGGTGCCTTCATAAGGCACTTGATGCAGTTCAATTAACTTGTCGATGACGTTGGTACATAACGCTCGAACTTGAGTTTCATCAAAATTAATTTCTTTGGGTAAGTTTGCACGTGGAATGATGCCTTCTACGCGCTTCATTACGTAGAAATCACAGCCAATCACTGATTCGTCCTGACATAGCGCCACCATCTCAGGGAGTACAGGATAAAATTCAGATAATGCCTTCTGTACATTATATTCACGTGCCATATCATGTGCAGACTTGGCTTTGGTGCCTTTTGGAGGACGACGTAAAATTAAATCAGCATTGTCGTATTTTAAGCGATAAGTCCAATTTGATGCGCCACCTGAATATTGAGTGACTTCTACAGGCCCTTCTATTTCTACGCCATGTTCAATCAACCAATTGCCTACAGCACGTACATCCAGTTCTTCACCCTCACGAACTGAACCGCCTACATCGATCACTGACATGCTTTTCTTCCTAAACTTGAATCTATCATGATGATAAAAATATAATTTTCTATAGTTTTATAGCATGGACAACTCGGGGTTGCCATGCCAAATATGTGACTACAACTTGTTTATTTTTTACGGCGGCTGCTGTAACCGCGCTTTGCCAATTCTAATTTAGCAATCATACCTTTATGCACTTCATCAGGGCCATCAGCTAGACGCAGTGAACGTGCTTGCGCAAAGAAACCTGTGAGCGGTGTATCTCGAGAAACTCCAGCACCGCCGTGAATTTGAATCGCCATATCAACAACTTTTTCTAAGACACTCGGCGCGACCACTTTAATTGCAGAAATCTCGGTTAATGCAGCCATATTCCCTAGAGTATCCATTTTATATGCTGCATAAAGGGTCAGTAAACGTGCTTGATCGATTGCAACACGCGCTTCTGCTACGCGTTCTAAATTGCCACCGAGTTTTAGAATTTCTTTACCAAACGCAGTGCGGCTCATACCGCGGTCAATCATCAGTTCTAGCGATTTTTCGGCAGCACCAATACAACGCATACAATGATGAATACGGCCTGGGCCTAAACGACCTTGTGCAATTTCAAAACCTTGACCTGCGCCGCCAATAAAGTTTGCAACAGGAACACGAACATTTGTGAAGCTAATTTCACCATGTCCATGTGGCGCATCATAGTCGCCAAACACAGGTAACATACGTTCGATTTTGACTCCAGCAGTTTCAACAGGTACTAAAACCATAGAATGCTGATGATGACGGTCTTTGCTTTCATCTGGTGTATGCGCCATAAAAATAATGATTTTGGCATTAGGATCACCTAAACCTGAAGACCACCACTTACGGCCATTCAATACAATTTCGTCGCCTTCAACGACAGCCGTAGCTTCCATATTGGTGGCATCACTTGAAGCAACAGCAGGTTCTGTCATACAAAATACCGAACGGATTTTGCCGTCTAGTAATGGTGTTAACCATTGCTGCTTTTGTTCTTCGGTACCATAACGCCAAATCACTTCCATATTGCCGCTGTCAGGTGCATTGCAATTGAATACCGTAGGTGCAAGTAAGCTACGGCCTGAAAGTTCTGCGATGTGTGCATATTCTTGTACAGATAAGCCTTGCCCAAGTTCAGAACAAGGTAAGAACATATTCCATAAGCCCGCAGCTTTGGCTTTATCTTTTAAGACCTCTAACTGTGCCGGCCATTGCCACTTGGTCCAATCGCCACCTTGGTTCAACTCATGAACTTCTGCCCAAAACTCAGTTTCTACAGGCTCAATTTCATCTTTAATAAATTTTTTTGTTCTTTCAATATAATCTTGTGCACGTGCTGAAAGTTCAAACATGACAACATCCTTTAAATATTATGTTCTTTACGCTTTACAACACCATAACCTGAAATCTAATATGAACAAAATGATTTAATTCAATAGATGAACATGAATAGTATTCATAAAAACACCGTCATCGATATGGGTGTTTTCCACCGTATGGATATCAATTTATATCCACTTTATATCGCAATTTATGAACAAAAAAGTATTTCAAAAGCTGCGCAAATATTGTGTATTACTCAGTCTGCAGCGAGTCATGCACTTCAACGTTTAAGACAACATTTACAAGATGACTTATTTGTACGTGCTGGGGCAAAAATGCTTCCGACCCCATTTGCCGAGCAGATTTATCCTGTAATTAAAAATGCGCTTATTGCGATTCAAAGTATTTCTATCCAAAAACAACAATTTACTCCGTCGATGGTGCAGAGCTTAAAAATTGCGGTACATGATGAAATTGAACCGATCATTTTTCCCAAGTTAGTTGAACACTTTCAACAGCAACAGTTTCAGATCCAATTTTCCAGTATCAAATTAGATCGCAAAACCATTGTGGCTGATCTTGCTGCACAGCAAATCGATTTTGCGATTGACCTTGAGCAAAACTTTGGTGAAAAGATCAATTTTCAAACCTTGGTTGAAGACCAATTCGTGATTTGTAGTCAACACCCTAAGATGGATGAGTCTATTTATCTTTCTGCTCCTCACATTGGGGTTTCTTCCCGACGTGCAGGTGTATTAGTCGAGGATATTTATTTAAATCGTAAAAAACACTCTAGAGAGATTTTTTTACGCTGTCAGCATTACTCTACTGCGCTACAAATTTTGGCACAGCAACCCAAGGCAATATTAACGATTCCGCAAAATATTTTGACGCATTTACAGGTTGCTCCCGAACTGAATATTTTTGATGTACCTGTAGACTTGCCGAAAATTAAATTAGGTATGTATTGGCATAATGATTTGGAATTAAATTCACGGCATGTTTTTTTGCGAAGCCAAATTTCTAAAATTTTTGCTTAGGCTATTTTATGATGATATATCAGCTTGCTTAGGCTATTTACATGGATTTAGATTGAATTCTGCGTGATGAAACTTGCTGTATATTTATAGATCAAATGCTGATTATTTAAGGTATTTTTAACTGACCGTCGGTTTATTCGACAGCCATAAATCATGAGTTCTTATAAAATCTAAATTCCTGTTTTTATGCGATATGAGCTCGTTCATATCATTGTGTATGCTTTCAAATCTCTCCGCGAATTGGCTCATGGCGTTAGGTGCAGTACTGTGCCTGATCACTGTCTATGTTCTCTATAAAGTCACCATTTTCTTAAAGGATTTTTTCCAGCCTTTTAAGAAAGGAAAATCTTACCTCTGCCGTGTATCCGATATTAGTGATGGCGATACCCTCACCTGCTATCGGATGAATTTAAGACGTTCTAAAACCAAACTTCGCTTTGCTTATGTGGACGCGCCAGAATCGACACAAGCCTACGGTAAAGAGTCAGCCCGCCTGATCAAATCCATGGTTTATAAGAAATTTGTCCGCGTAAAAATCACTGATGTAGACCGTTATGGCCGCTGCGTTGGGGTTATTTATCGCTATCGTAAATGCATGAATGAAGAAATGGTAAAACGTGGTGCTGCGTGGGTGTACGAAGAATACATCCGTGACCAAAAGCATTTGCACTATATGATGAATTTACAAAGTAAAGCACGTAAACAAAAGAAAGGTTTGTGGAAAGCCAGTCGTCCAATGCGCCCTAAAGAGTATCGTAAATTACATAAATAACAGACCACAGTGCAGCATGGCTAAGGAATATTTGATGACTTAGCCATGTCTAATATTTGACCTTTTTTTACTTCGCTATACAATAATGCTGCTCTTTTGGGCATAGAAAATAAATTAGATAATTAAAATTGGAATAATAATGACTGAACTTACTTCAAACGAATTGAATCCGTTTCAACAAGATCAAAATATTCAGCCTCAAATTCAAAAAGCCGATCATCCACTGTCTCCTGAAGGACGTTTTGGCCGCCTGTCCTATTTAGCGTGGTTATTTATCATTAGTATGATTTATACCTGCCTATTGGGCATCAGCGTCGCGCTGGGTCTTTTTGCATTTTTCAATTCAGCAGAACGTAGTATTGATGCACTTTTTAATTCATTTTTAGGACTCAGTGCGATCGCTCTGATTGTCGTTTCCATTATTGCAATGTTTGTCGCAATGATCTGCATTACGATTCGTCGTTTACATGATCTAAATAAAAGCGGTTGGCTCTGTTTAATTTTTCTCATCCCACTGGTCGGAACCATCTTTAGCATTTATGTGATGGCTGCAAAAGGCACCGAAGGTGAAAATAAATATGGCATAAAACGTCCAACGGAACAAACAGAGAAAGTTATTGGGTCATTGTATCTAATCCTGATGATTGTTTATTTATTGGTCATGATCCCATTGATGTTCAATATGCAAAGTATGATGAGCAATTTAGAACAAGCGCAATTACAAGAACAAGCAATGATGTCTGAAGGTGAACCTGAAGAATTAACAGATGAACAACTTGCGGCTTATTTAGAGCAAGCTGAATCAGAAGGTGAAGAACTTGCTTATGCAGATGGTGAAAGTGTAGAAATTTCAGAAAATGCAGACAGCTCAGCGGAAGATGCAGCAATTGCAGCTGCAGAAGCTTCTGTAGAATAAACACGTATTGTTTAAGGTATCAATTCATCGATATGCATTGAACGATAAGCTTTAAATGAAATGTTATGCAAGAAAACCTGTGCGCACACAGGTTTTTTTTATACCTGATTTTTATGCTTTGAGTTGTTCACTTGAATTGAAAATAAATTAGGCGTAAAGTTGCGATAATTTAGTTACCCTAGTTAACTATCATGAATTCCACATTAGGTTTCCGCTCTTCACTTCTGCGCTGTGCGCGTCTGATGAGTGATGAAATCAACACGATTTTATTGCCCTATCATTTGAACTATTCACTTTGGCAAGTCATGTTTGTCATCCGTGAAAAAACTGCTTGTACATCTATTGAAATGGCTGAATATTTAAACGTATCCAAGCCATCCATCACAAAGCGAGTCAAAATTCTTGCACAGATGGATATTTTGAGTCATGTGCAAACGGACGATAAACGTCAAAAGAAAATGATGCTCAGCGAGACTGGACGTGAGTTATTTCAGCAATGTGCAAAAGACATAGATGCCTTTGAGCAGCGCCTGATCGCGCGATTAGCAAGCCAAGATATCCAACACTCCATTCAAATTTTACACCGTGTCATGCAAGAACTTGAACAAAGCACTGTAGGTGATGATCATGCAAGATAAAGCACCACTTTGGACTCGAAATTTTATTTTAGTCAGCGCCATTAACTTCCAATTGGTTTTAACCTTTTATCTCTTGGTTGTGGTGATCGTGGGCTATGCGGTGGCTGAATTGGGTGCGACTACAGCCCAAGCAGGTTTAGTTTCAGGCTTGTTCATTGTCGGCACATTGGTCGGGCGTTTATTGGTGGGTAAGTTCCTAGAACGTTTTGGTCGTAAAACAACACTGATCGTTGGTTTAATTGGCTTTTTAGTCTTTTCTGGTTTTTACTTCATTCAGTTTGGCGTCGGCATGTTACTTTTCATACGCTTTATGCATGGCTTTATGATGGGTATTGCATCAACAGTGCTGGGTACCTTAATTGCCCAAATCTTACCAGCGACACGTCGCGGTGAAGGCATTGGCTACTACAGCATGAGTAGTACGTTAGGTACAGCTATTGGGCCATTTCTTGCAATTTGGATGATGTTACACATTGGTTATCACGCGATTTTTATCGTTTCTACGATTATCGCATTGAGCTGCCTATTGGTTGCCTTACTGATTCAAGTGCCCGATTTACCCAAAATCAATAAACCCCTCGATACTGTTGAAGCCGTCAAAAAACCAAGTTGGATTGCTCAATTTGTAGAGCCTAAAGCATTACCGATATCATTCATCATGCTTTTCGCTTCAATCTGCTATTCAGGCGTTTTGTCTTTCATTAACTTTTATGCCAAAGAAATCGATTTGGTTGAAACAGCCTCGTTTTTCTTTTTGATGTATGCCGTTGCGATTTTAATTTCTCGCCCATTTACTGGCCCGTTGATGGATCGTAAAGGTGAAAATATTGTGATCTACCCTGCTTTTGTGATTATGGGTGTAGCACTGGTACTGCTCAGCATCACACAGAGTTCATGGATGCTTTTACTTTGTGCCGGCTTACTTGGACTCGGTTATGGCAATATTCAGTCGGTCTGCCAAACAGTTGCCGTGAAAAGTGCACCGCTTGAACGTATGGGCTTTGCCACTTCGACTTTCTTTATATTTTTGGATGCAGGCTTAGGCTTTGGACCATACTTTATCGGTAAATTGCTCGACCATATTGGTTACTCACAATTGTATTTGTATAGCGCATTTGCTGCCTTTGCATGTATTGGTGCTTACTACATTTTACATGGTCGTTATACCGTTCGAACGGCTTAAACTATAACTAAACATCAAATCGTCGGCTGAAACGTCGACGATATTCTAAGGGGCTCAGCCCCGTTTTTTTTTGAAATAACCGTCGAAATGAGCTTGGGTCACTATAGCCAACATCTCGCATAATTAGATCTAAAGCATGTCCCGTTTCTTCTAAACGCTTTCGTGCAGCTTCAATCCGTATCGATTGTAAATATTGATTGGGTGGAATATCCAAAGCCGTTTTAAAATGTCGAATCAATGTCCTCGTTGTCACATTAAACTGCGCCGCAAGATCATCTAAGACAATATGTTCATGATAATGCTGTTCCAACCAATCTTGAACTTTTTGTACCAAACCATCCTGATGAGGTTTAGATATTTTCAATAATGAATAGGACAACTGACTATCACGACGATAATCCAATACAAATGATTTTGCCGTGTGGATTGCCGTTTCAAAACCATAAAAACGTTCGATTAGGTGCAGTCCCAAATCAAACCATGCTAAGCCACCTCCAGCACAGTAAATATTTTGATCATGGCTAATGAGCTGATCTGCATTCAGTTTGACCAAAGGATAGCGTTCACGAAACATTTGCTGAAAGCCCCAATGCGTCGTTGCCTGCTTACCATCTAAAAGCCCTGCTTCTGCCAGAAAAAAATTACCCGTACAATTTCCTGCGATCAGTCCGCTCTGCAATTGCCGAGTTTTTAATAACTCGATTAGTGCTGAATTTTGCGCTAAAACATCTAAGATCGGCGCGCCTATCGTTGGAACAATGATGATATCTGCATCTGTTATTTCAGAAAATGCTAAATCTGCATAAAGCTTGATGCCATTGATACATTGCACTGCTTGACCATGTTGTGAGGAAATTTTGACCTGAAATAGCCGCTGCACATTTTGTTTTTGAATCCGGTTCCAACTGACTCCCGCCATTGCAAATAGATCAACAACCCCTGTAATCGCAGAAGCCAAAGCACCATCAAATGCTAAAATTATGATTTTCTTCATTTAAATTTCAAATTATCAAAATGTCATTTTTGACTTATTAAGTGTCATTATTGACAATTCTATATCTAAAAATCAACTGCTAGGCTTAAGCCATAAAATTCGACCCGATTAGAGATTGATCAATGGCGCAGTTAATCAATGACAAAGATTTAAATTTTTTGCTATTTGACGTGTTTAAAGCGCAAGACTTAACGCATTACCCACGTTTTGCTGAGCATGATGCTGAAACCTTCAAAAGCATCCTAGAAACTGCACAAGGTATTGCTCAAGACTTTTTTGCACCTCATAACGCAACAGCCGATCAAAACGAACCTACGTTTGATGGTCAACAGGTTAAAACCATTGCAGAAGTCAAAACGGCATGGAAGCAATTTGCAGATGCCGGCTTGCTTTGTGCGCAGCATGATTATGATGCAGGCGGTATGCAACTTCCGACTTTGATCAACATGGCTGCAAATGCTTATTTCATGTCAGCAAATCCTTCATCAGTGGCTTATTCATTTCTAACCGCTGCGGCTGCAAATGTGATTCAAGCTTTCGGTACGACTGAACAAAAAGATAGGTTTGTACCGCATATGTTCAGTGGTCGCTTTGCAGGAACGATGGCCATGACTGAACCTGATGTGGGTTCATCTTTAGGTGATTTGACCACAAAAGCTATACCGCAAGCCGATGGTACCTACCTCATCAAAGGCCAAAAGATGTTTATTTCAGGGGGTGACCAAGACATCACTGAAAATATCGTGCATTTGGTCCTTGCTCGCATCCAAGATGCACCTCAGGGCGTGAAAGGTATATCGCTGTTTATTGTTCCGAAGTATAAAACTCTAAGCGATGGTTCACTTGCAGGCGCCAATGACGTTCAACTGGCCGGCTTATTACATAAAATGGGCTACCGAGGTACAACATCGACTGTGCTGAGCTTTGGTGAAAAAGACCAATGTACAGGCTATCTGATTGGTGAAGCAGGTGCTGGTCTTAAATATATGTTTAAGATGATGAATGAAGCGCGAGTCGGAGTCGGCTTAGGTGCAGCCATGATTGGATACCGTGGCTATTTAGAATCGCTCGAATATGCAAAGAATCGTCCACAAGGCCGCTTAGTTTCAGATAAAAATCCTGCCGCAAAACCTGTCAATATTATTCAACATACAGATGTTAAACGGATGCTTTTGGCGCAAAAATCCTATGTGGAAGGCGCACTTGCATTATGCCTATTTGCTGCACGTTTAATTGATGAACATCAAGCCGCTAACAACGAAGACAGTGCGCTGTTATTAGATTTAATTATCCCTGTCGTCAAATCATTCCCTTCTGCCTATGGACCCAAAGCCAATGATTTAGCCATTCAAGTTTTAGGTGGTGCGGGCTATACCCGTGAGTATCCGCTTGAACAATGTTATCGCGACAACCGCTTAAATCCGATCCATGAAGGCACATTTGGCATTCAGTCTTTGGATTTGTTGGGTCGTAAGCTTTGGCAGCACAACAGCAAAGGTTTGATGCTGTTATTACAACGTATGCAAAATACAATTGATCAAGCTCAAGATCCAAAAACGGAAGCGCTTGCAGCAATTTTTTCAGCGCATTTAAACACGGTGAAGAAAACCACACAAAGTTTGGGACAAGTCCTCGCCCAAGGTCGTGTCGATCAGGCACTGGGAAATTCTGCGTTGTATCTAGACATAATGGGCAAAGTCATCATTTCATGGCTATGGCTTGAAATGGCCAATCAAGCCCTTGTGAAATTTGAACATTCAGATTTAGCTGAAGATCAACAATACTTAGCTGGTAAATTACAAGCCGCGCAATATTTTATCCGCTGGGAGTTACCTGAAATAGAACATCAAGCCAAGTTATTGCTAGAACTTGATGATACTTGCCTCAACATGCAAGAAAGCTGGTTCTAGCCACCCGTTTAGCTCAGTCCTCAATGGGCTAATCTGGACAAGGTTTTCACGGATGAAAATCTTGTCCAACCCTATCTATTTCAATAAAAACTGCTATAAAAAGAGGAACTTATTTTTCGTTCCTTTTTTATCAAAATTGAGTGCTATACGCTGCAATTATTGGAAGACTTTAAAACGAGCAGCATCATCCATATAACCTTTTTCTTTCGCTTCACCTTCCACTGAACCAAAAACCAATTGAGCACGAAGTTTCCAATGCGCAGGAATGTCCCATTCCGCATGCACTTGTTCATCCACAATTGGGTTGTAATGCTGTAGTGATGCGCCTAAACCTTCGGTGTGTAACGCAGTCCAAGTCGCAAATTGGGCAATGGCAGTTGAATGCTCTGCCCAAATCGGAAAGTTTTCTGCATAAGACGGAAATTGTGCTTGTAGACCACTGACCACATCCAAATCTTCAAAGAACAAAACCGTACCTAAACCTGCTGCAAAACTTGCCATTTTCGCCGTCGTCTTCGCAGCACTTTCTTCATCTTTTGCATAAGATTTTAATTTGTCAGCGACTAAGCCCCAAAATTTTTCGCTTTCACCATTAAATAAAATAACAGCACGAGAAGATTGTGAATTAAATGAAGACGGGCTTTGTTTAATCGCTGTTTGGATCAAATCAGTTAAATATTCTGTGCTTTGGCTTACATTGTCCCCAATAGCATAAATAGTACGACGTTTGCTTATCAGGTCAATAAACTGATTTGACATATAAAATGATCCTTTAGAATATAATGTGCAGATGAGTCAGAAACATTTGGAATGATAAGTATCGCGACTTTCCAAATGTTTTGAATGCTCTACTTGCTAGATCGGTCACTATGAAACAGTCACTTGTCGAAGTAAATCTGAAGTTCTGCTGTACATATAAAAAATCCTCCTAAGCGGAGGATTTTTCGACTAAAACTTTGTACAGTTTAGAATTTTGCTTCTAATACATTCGCTGATACTTGGTTTTTCCAAAGCTCACGTAAAGTCGGTAGATAGAATTTTTCACCTAGCTCGACCAACTCAGCATCAATTAAACCATGAACTTCGTGCATGAATAGATAATCCAGTTCAACAGTTTGTAATTTTGACTGTGCTTTTTTATATTCTTTGCGCTTTTGCTGAGCTTTTTTTACCAAGTTATCTGCATAAGCACGGTCTTTATATTGCGCAATAGCATTCAAACGCAGTTCGATTACGCCCCAACCACTGAGTAGTAATTTGAATTTTTCAAAATCAGTAGTAGTAGATTCCCAGCTCATTTCTTCTAGATTTTCATTCTCAGGCAAAACTGGTAGCAAAAGCTCCATAACACTTGGGAAAATCTTTTTAAAATTCAAAACAAATTTAACAGGATGCTCGCCCGGATAGTCTTTAAATTGAACGTTCTTTTGGACATCTGTCAAATAGATGGTGAGCATTGGGGGAAATCCTTAAATAAAACACTGTCTTGCAAATATTTATTCAAACAAATGTCAAATAGCAACGAAAACAGAAAAAGAAAGGCATTTTAACAAGTGTGCCAATGAATTCAAAGCCCAATCCAATGAATTACTCGCTTCATCATCAGGCCTTTCTTCATTTTATTCGTTCCCCTATTTTTAATAAATCGTCTGGTTTCTATACATACATTTCAAGATGAATATGAATCCAAAGAATCTGTGTTAGGCAATAACTAGTTGAAAAATAATTCAATCATATATCCAATAAAAAGAGAGGCTGAATATGAATCAGCCCCTCTTTTTATTTTCAAACACTCTAGATGAATGATCTCAAAACAATTTATTTGGTATTGGGTGAAACCATTTGCTCAGGACGAACCACTTCATCAAATTGCTCTGCAGTGACTAAACCGAGTTCTACCGCAACTTGCTTTAGAGTTTTACCTTCTTTATATGCAGTTTTAGCAACTTTCGCAGCATTTTCATAACCAATTACAGGATTGAGTGCCGTAACTAACATTAATGAATCATGTAAGAAATGATCGATTTTTTCACGGTTTGGCTCAATGCCTACTGCACAGTGGTCATTAAAGCTATTACATGCATCACCGAGGAGTTGAATAGATTGCAATAAGTTAAAGGCAATAACCGGCATAAACACGTTTAATTCAAAGTTACCCGATGCCCCAGCAACATTAATGGTTGTGTCATTTCCAAGTACTTGAGCAACCACCATCGTCATAGCTTCACTTTGAGTTGGATTAACCTTACCTGGCATGATGCTTGAACCTGGTTCATTTTCTGGAATGCGTAGCTCACCAAAACCACAGCGTGGGCCACTGGCTAACCAGCGCACGTCATTGGCGATTTTATTTAAACTTACAGCAAGTGTTTTTAACGCCCCCGATGCAAATACAGCAGCATCACGTCCTGCAAGTGCTTCAAATTTGTTGGGTGCAGTTACAAATGGCAGACCCGTTTGTTTCGCAAGTTCTGCTGCTGCTTTTACAGCATATTCAGGATGTGCATTCAGACCTGTGCCGACCGCTGTACCACCTAGTGGTAATTCATACAGTCCTTCTAAAGCTTGATTTAAACGCTTCAAACCATGATCGAGCTGTGAAACATAGCCGCTAAACTCTTGGCCTAATGTTAAAGGCGTTGCGTCCTGTAAATGTGTACGGCCAATTTTAACAATATCTTTAAATTCTTTAGATTTCGCTTCTAAAGTATTACGCAGTTTCGTTACAGCAGGAATTAAAAGCTCATTGATTTGTAGGCTTGCAGCCACATGGATTGCAGTTGGGAATGAATCGTTGGTCGATTGAGCACGATTGACATGATCATTGGGATGCACAGGCTTTTGTGAACCCAATGGATTGCCTAGTTTTTGATTGGCAATATTGGCAATTACCTCATTACAGTTCATGTTACTTTGCGTACCAGAACCCGTTTGCCAAACTACCAGTGGGAATTGTGCATCCCACTGCCCTGAGATCACTTCTTCGGCTGCATTGACGATATAACCAGAAAGTTCCTGAGGGATTTGACCCAATGCTGCGTTAGTAATCGCTGCTGATTTTTTAACGAGACCCATTGCACGAATCATTGGACGTGGTAAACGTTCACCACCAATTTTAAAGTTTTGCAAACTACGCTGTGTTTGTGCACCCCACATCGCATCGCTAGGTACTTCAACATCGCCCATTGTGTCATGTTCAATACGTGTTTGCATAAATGACCTCATATCCTTATCTATAAAACTTGAACGTCTATGCAGAATTAAACTCTGCTGATAAATACAGTTTAGGTAACTTGCCTAGATTTGTAAATAATAACCATTATCAATTATAAGTGGTTTATTAGATAATCTTTATCGTGATTTTATAAAGAAAATCATATTCAATGATGTTTTTTTTCCAATACAAGACGAGTTAATTACCTCTTAATGTTTGTTGATAGAAACGCCATTCATCTTCTAGCATTTTCTTTAAATCTTGTTCAGGCTGCCAATCAAAAGTACTTTTCGCTTTCTGTGTACTTGCCCCAAGCTGGTCATATTCATGGCTTGGATAAAAACTAGATTCGACCGTCTTAATCTCCGCCTGTGTCACTTCTGAAAGCGTATCCAACAGTTGCTGTATCGAAACCAATTCACCTGAAATATTAAAGGCCTCGCAAGTAAATTGTTGCTGCGACAACCATTGCAAACATTGCCACACCGCCTTACAGCAGTCGAGTACATGCAAGAAACTCCTTTCCACAGTACCATCTTCAGTTTTGGCTTGTTTGCGAAGTTCAATAAAGTCTCGTTGTAAAGCCCCGACTTGCATCGCTAGTGGTACGATATTTTTTGGCAATGGCGCTACAAACTCACCTAAAACTGCATGCTCGAAAGCACCTGCGACGTTTCCTAAACGCAAAATCGCAATTTTCCACTCATTATCCGTACGTGCAGTATCCCGTATAATTTCTTCCACCATCTGTTGAGATTTCACATAGGGATTTGGATAGGTAAAATTGATTTCTGTGTCTTCTGTTAATTCTGCCGACGACTGACCATATACCGCTAAACTTGATAGATGGATCAGTGTTCGTACACCTGTTCGCTGCATGGCACGCAGCAAACTCATGATACAACTGACATTATCATTATAATATTCAAGTGGTTTAAGGACGGATTCTTCCAATGACTTAAAGCCTGCCGTATGAATGACAGCATCGACGGTATATTGTTCAAATACTTTATTGAGTGCGGGAGTATTGCGAATATCGAGTTTGACAAAAGGCACATACATGCCTGAAATAAATTCTAGTCGTTCAAGTGTTTGTAAATTTGCATTGGATAAATTATCCACAATAATGACTTCTTGACCTTGAGCCATTAAACTCAAGGCTATATGTGAGCCTATAAAGCCTAAACCACCAGTCACTAAAATCATTGTTTAGATACTCCTTATAGTTATCAAGCTTTTACAACTCTTTGGCATCATCTTGGTGTCGCCACCAACTTTTCTACAGATCTAAATTTTGAAACTCCGCCTCAGCATTTTTCATGAGCCGAACAATCTGCAAGAGCATTCTAGTTTTATCTTACTGCTTTAGAATTTTGACTGTGTTGCAGTTATGGATATTAACTGTATTTGATTTACGACAAATAACCTCGCTAGCAGTTCCAATTTGAAGACATCACAAGTTTTCGTGGTAATTGAGCGAACAACTTTTAGAAGAAGAAATTTAAAAATAGTCGCACGGCAAAGCATATTTCACAGCAATAAAAAGTATTAGAGGTGATCTACTCGAATGAGCAAACAGCATTGAGCAGTCTGACTATTTTTTGAGGTATAGGATCTGGATGTGAATGCCAGATGAATCATTAGAATTATTCATCTAGCAAGATGTTGGCAATGTAACTATAGCAGCAGCAAACTTTAGAAATCGCAGATATCTAAGGAACTTAATTTAGCGGATATAGCCTTTTTTGATCATGGCTGAAAATAAAAATTCATAAACTTTTAAGATCAAGCTCACCAAATAAGACCCATATTTTCGCCATAAAGACAGTCCGACAAAATTCAGCAAAACTGCAATGATCAGCGCCCCAGCCATATCCATTGGATAATGCACACCCAAATAGACTCTCGACCACGCCACAAGAAAAGCGAAAGCTAGAAATACATAGCCGACAGCTTTTTGCTTTGAAAATATATAAGAAAATGCAATCGTACTAAAAAACAGCATGTGATCACTCGGGAATGATCCATTCGGTGAATGTTCTATAATCGTGCGTCCAACGTCCAAGACAAAGGGTCTAGGATAGTAAAAGAAACTTGAAATCACTTGGCTGATAAGAAAAGCGACGATTGTAAAAACAGTGGCTTTAACGATTTGTTTTTTGGTGTCAAAACTGCCTTTAAACCAAGCCAAAAACATCAAAAGAATCACGATATAAAATAGATCATTGGCTATAAATATGGCAAAAGAAATAGTGAAATCTAAAGCATTGTCCGAAGCATTGATTGAATTAAATAAACTTAAGTTAAATTTCTCTATATTCATGAGTTGGTTTAAAAAATGAAAAGATCATAGCACTCTGTAAAATCAAAAATTGCGTTTTATTCATATAAAGATTTTTCAGTATGTAACCGCACAGTTTATTTATGAAAAAGTGATGGCTCGAGGCTGAATCCAAAATAAACCAAAAGTTATATTTGAAGAAAAATTGGCAATGACTTCGCTACCTAAATAAGTAAAACTTTGCAAATATTCAGATCATTGAGTAAATCATTGTATACTAGCTTTTTCTTCTGAACTCAGAACAAACTGTCGATCTAGACCGTTTATTCATTTAGTGAATTTCAATGAGTACTCTATTACTAATTACCTCCTCACCGACTTCGATATTGGCTTGGCATGCTTTGGGTCTTGCCCAAGCGCTGAAGCAGAAAGGCGAAAACTTTCGGGTTTTTTTCTATCAAGATGGTGTAAATGTCGCAAATGCCCTGCAATGGGTGCCAGATGATCAACGCAAATTCAGTAGTGAATGGCAAAAACTCGGCATTCGTTTACCTGTTTGCGTAAGTGCAGCGCTCGCACGTGGGATCACAGATCAGGAAAATGCACACCGTCACAATATTCAGCAACATAATCTAGCTGAGCAATTTGAACTTGTGGGCCTAGGCGAACTTGCCGATGCCGTACAAGCTGCTGACCGTTTATTGCAATTCTAAAAATTTTTATTGCCGCGCATTTGTAGCATTGAAAAGGAAAATTACGTGAAATCTGTACTGGTTGTTTTAACCCATGCAAATCTTGCAAGCTTACAAGTACATGAAAGTCTTTCTGCGACCATGGTGCTTGCAACCTTCGGTTGTAACGTAAAAGTGTTGCTCAAAGATGCTGCGCTAAGCTTACTTCAAGCCGAACAAGAGTTTAGTCAACTCAAGCATGCATTTAAACTCGCATCCAACATGGTTGATAGCTTTGAGTTTTATGATCTCACCCCGATTTATATTGAACAAAAAAATTCACAGCATCCATTTGTGATCAACAGTGAGCAAGAGCTTGAGTTTGTTCAGTTCAATACCGAATTAGTTCAACAATTTGATCATGTGTTGTATTGGTAAAAGAGGAATGATGATGTCAAATTCTACGCTGTATTTAGTCCAAGCCAGCTATACCAATACTCTACAGCACATCCAGCAATTAGCCAGTTTAATTAACCCTGAAGATGCAATCATCCTGATGGGTGAAGCAGTCTTATATATTGCAGATGAACAAATTCAGCAATTTGGCACATGTTATGTACTTGAAAATGATGCTGAGATTTTAGGTAAAACTATGAATTATAGTCATATGAAAGTAATCGACTATGCCGCTTTTGCTGATCTATGCCTTAGATTTAAAAGATGTATTTCACTCAAATAATTTGAGTAAAAGCGATCCATTTCTACAATCTTCTCTTTTGGAATGAATATGAATCTTGAATTAGACCAAGATGGCCATTTGGTGGATTACACTATTTGGAATGAAGCTGTTGCCCAAGAACTGGCTAAAAGTTTAGAGCTTGAGTTAAGCCCTTGGCATTTTGAAGTTTTACAAGCTGTACGACAGTTTTATCAACAGTTTGGTCACTCACCGGCAACTCGCCCACTCATTAAATTTTTAATGAAAACGGTGAGCGCTGATATTAATAATGCGGTGTTACAAGACAAATTTAACACGGGTTTGGTCGCTCGGCATTTAAGTCGTTTAGCGGGAATCCCTAAGCCTGCAAATTGTTTGTAATTTTAAAGCAATCTAAATACCGCTTAGGCTATTTTGGCTAAATAGATGCAAATCAGCATCTTGAAGAAAGCCATAAAACAGCTTAGGCAGGTTTTAATTGGTTGAGTGCGATGTAATAGGCTTGGGTAAATATCGGTTTGACCTGTTTGGCTTGGATCGGTTCAGCACAACATGAGCACACCAAAACCGGTTTAAATTTTTGCCCACATGCCTGATGGACATATTCAACAGGTGATCCTAAGCCCTGATCCATATATTGATCAGCCCAATGGGTCATAGCTAGAAGGATTGGATACAAGTCTAAGCCTTTTTGAGTCAGTCGATATTCAAAACGTTCCTGACGCTCGACATAAGCAACTTTGGTTAAAATACCCTCTTCAACCAAACGCTTTAATCGGTCGGATAACACATGACGCGTCACACCGAGATTTTGTTGAAAGTCATCAAAACGTCGAATGCCCATAAATGCATTACGGATAATCAACATGGTCCAACGATCCCCTAGCACTGAAAGTGCACGAGCGATTGAACACGGTTGTTGACCAATATCATCCCATTTCATTTTATGAACCATCAAAAATAACGACCAACACCCAATTTAATTCATGCCTGTTGATTTTGCAAAATCCTTTTCAATAATCTTTGATGTACAAATCATAAATCCACCTTCATTTCCTATTATTTATTTCATCGGATTGATCTGCGAATAAACTAAAAATGTATTTTGTCTTTATTGTCTTCAATTATTTCTAGCCAAGCACGCGTTGCGGGACTCATGGCAACAGTGGTATTCCAGGCCATACTGAGCTTCCAGTCTAGGTTTGGATTTTCTAATTCAGCCACATGGTATTTTGCCGCATCAAGTTGTTCACAATAAATTTTAGGCAGAAGTGCAATCCCGACATTTGAATCTACCATTTTGGCGATAAAGTCCCACTGGCTACTTTTACACACCACATTGGGCTCAAATCCGACGTAATTTGCCGCCTGTATAATGATGTCATTGAGTGTGAAGGTATCGTCATACAATAAAAAAGATTCTTCTTTTAATTCAATCAACGAAACAGTTTTTCGCTTACGCCACTGTGAGTTTTTTTTGGACAATAGACACAAAGGTGACTCCATCACTGGAATACCACTTAACACCGGTTTCAAGTGACCCAAAATAATCCCGACATCGACCTGTTTTTTTAAAATGGCACTTTCAATACCCGTCGCACCTACCTCAAAAAAGCTCAATTCAATATTCGGGTATTTTTTATGAAACAGCGCGATTAACTGACTAAACATCACCGATGCCAATGGCGGTAAACCTAGAGTCAATTTACCTTGTTTTAAGGCACGAACTTGGGTGACTGTATCAAGCATCCGTTGTTGTTCATTCAATATCACTAAAGCATGCTGATAAATCTGCTCTCCCATATAGGTGAGCTGCGCTTCCCTTTTACGCCCTGCTTCACCTTTATGAAATAAAGGCACGCCGATCTCATCTTCTAACTGACGAATTAATTTACTAATGGTCGGCTGAGTGACAAAAAGCGCTTCTGCTGCATGACTAAAACTCTGTTTTTGTACGATGGTCACAAAGACTTTTAGGCTTTTAATGTCCATTATTATTCCATTCAAGCATAATTAATAATTAATTATTCATAATTATACAGGTTATGCACTTTTAAAATAGCGTCATCTCCTATTCTGCTGTTGTCTCATGGATACGTTTCCACAATCTACTTCCAAATTTACCCAGTTTCTTAAAACTTTAGCGCAGATAAGTTTATTGATATTGATCTGGTGGATCGGCTCTTGCATTCAATCATGGTTTAACTTGCCGATCTCTGCTGGCGTAATTGGTTTATTACTGCTATTAGCCGCATTATTGAGTGGTTTATTTAAAATGCAATGGGTCAAACAAGGCTCAGATTTTATTTTGGCTGAACTGGTTTTATTCTTTATCCCCTGTGTGGTTGGGTTAATTAAATATCAAGATTTATTACTCAGCTCTGGCTGGCAGTTAATTTTAGCCGTGGTACTGGGTACCGTCTGTGTCATGGTGTTTACAGCATTTACGGTTTATTGGGGCTTTAAACTCGAGGCAAAAATTAAAGCGAAACACCAAACTGCGACAGATCATGATGTCAACACAGCAGGAAAAACCTTATGAACGATTTTGGGTTGAACAGCATCTCTGTATTGTTTTTCGTCCTGACCCTTGTCGGTTATATTTTGGCGAAAAAGCTACATCGTAAGTTACCGTATATGGTTCTTTCCCCTGCACTATTGGTCCCATTTGTGCTGATTATACTCATGCTTTGCTTTCATATTTCATATGACACCTATATGCAAGAAAGCCAATGGATTGTATGGATGCTCGGCCCTGCCACTGTGGCCTTTGCTATTCCCATCTATGAATATCGGCAAATTATCCGTCAGCATGCGCTGAGCATTAGTTTAGGCATCGTGATTGGCATGTTAGCTGGGATTATTAGTGCTTTTTATTTGGCACAGTTGTTTCAGTTTGACCAAGAAACGTCTTATAGCTTAATGGCACGTTCCATTTCTACGCCCTTTGCCATGGAACTTACCTCGAATATTGGAGGTTCAGTAGAATTGGTGATTCTATTTACCATGATTACTGGGATTGCCGGCGTGGCTATGGCTGACCTAGTTTTGGCTGGGCTTAAATTGCATTCACGCTTTGCACAAGGTGCGGCTCTTGGCAATGCTGCACATGGATTTGGTACAAGTAAAGCATTATCACGTCATAAAGAAGAAGGTGTTGCAGCCTGCTTGAGCATGGTACTTGCTGGAGTATTTATGGTATTGCTTGGGCCATCGCTTATTCATTTAGTCATTTATCTATTGGGATAAATAAAAAGCCCAGTGCAGTCTCTGGGCTTTTTAAATGATGATTTAAACTGTTTCATCTGTAAAACTATACAGCTAAATAATGTAGTGCTATGACAAACGCTAAAAGACTCGACACTTCTGTGATTTCAATCGCGGCACCAATTGTATCTCCAGTCACACCACCTATACGCTGAATAAATTTCCATCGTAAATACAATAAAGTACAAATAAACGCGAATATACTCACCACTCCAGTCCAGCTAAAATACAAACATGCACTTAGGCAGAGTATAAAGACCAGGTATGCCGACTTTCGTGGAATAGTTGCTGCTATCGATGAGCCCAAGCCTTTTTCACGAACATACTGAGTTGTTAAAAACAAAAATAAAGGGGCTAAACGACCTAATACTGGAAATACAATTAATGCCAAATACATTTGCTGTTGTAGCAAAACATAAAGCGCCGACCATTTGAGTAAGCAAATCACGACGAGGCTCAAAACACCGATCGGCCCACATGCAGGGTCTTTCATGATGTTAAGTGTACGCTCGGCATCGCCAAAGCCACCGACCCATGCATCTGCCGTATCGGCTAAACCATCTAGATGTAACCCACCTGTGAGCCAAATCCAAACTACCAGCAAAATACTGCTGAGTAAGATAATCGGCAGACTATGCAATGTAAAAGCAAGCAAGGCAAGAATGCCACCGATCAACAATCCCACCGCTGGATAAAACAGTAAAGATTGTCCATTTTGCTGTTTCGATGGCATCGCTTTAAGTTGAATCGGGAAAGTCGTGAGAAACTGTAGAGCAATCCAAAAAGGTGTCATTCACTTTGCTCCAAAAGACGAATATTTGCACGATTTTGCACAATGAATGAATTTAATTGTCCCAATTCAGCCGTCATTTTTAATAAATCATCTAAGTGACTTTGCTGTGCCGTACATTTTAATAATTTAATCACGCCACCATGGGAAACCAATAAAACGCGGTGCCAATGATGCTGTTGAGCCTGCAAGACTAACTCATCTAGACCGCTTAATATCCGATGTTGAAATTGCTGAAGACTTTCTGCATTCGGTGGCGTAAATGTGCTGGGGCTTTGCCAAAACTGTGCGAGTAACTCTGGGGTGTTTTCATAGATATGCTTGGTTGATACCGCTTCCCAGTCGCCAAAATGCATTTCTTGAAACTTCGCATTTTCAAACATTGGACATTTGAGTTGTTGAGACAGTTCTAAAGCAAATAAACGGCAGCGCTGTAAGTCAGAAGTAATGATGACATCCCAACTCACTAAACCGTGTGTATGTATGACGTTCAATACATCATCTATGGTCTGCTGCATCTGCTGCCAACCTTTTTGCGTCAAAATATCATCTGTAGAGCCACGTAAGGTATGGCTCAGTTCAGTCTCACCATGACGCAATATATCTAAACGGAAATGTTCCATTTAAACTTTTTCACCAATCACAGCAGCTTGCGCGAAAGTTGCCATATTGTTATGTAAACGACATGCCAAACGAATTAAACCCAAGGCTGCACCGGCACCGCTGCCTTCACCTAAACGTAAATTCAACTTTAAGAGTGGTTCAGCTTCAAGGGCTTGAAGTAAACGTTGGTGCCCATATTCAGCCGATTGATGACCAAAAAGCATCCATTCACGTACAGCAGGATTTAAACGAACAGCGACCAAGGCAGAAACCGTACTAATAAATCCATCCACGACCATTGCTAGCCCCAATTGCGCACAGCGAATGTATGCTCCAACCATTGCGGCAATTTCCAAACCACCTACAGCACATAGCGCTTTAAAGACATCTTGGCCGACATAGTCCTGATGTAAAGCTAAAGCTTGATCAATCACTTGTTTCTTATGTGCCAATTGTTCAGCACGAATACCTGTACCAACACCTGTCAGTTTTTCGGCCGGCTCATTAAATAAAAAACATGCGACAGCAGAAGCCGAACAGGTATTGCCAATGCCCATTTCCCCTGCGACATAAATAGACGCACCTGCAGCGATAGCATCTTCAACACTTTTACGGCCAAGATTCATCGCTTCAATACATTGTGATTCGGTCATCGCAACAGTTTTAGCAAAATTTGCCGTACCTGCGGCAATACAGTGGCGCTCTACCCCTGCATATTCATAGGCTTCACCTACCGAACCACAGTCAATCACTTGTAGTTTGGCTTGATACTCACGTGCAATGACACTAATACATGCACCACCTGTCGTGAAGTTTTGTAGCATTTGGCGTGTGACAGCTTGTGGGTAGGCCGAAATATTTTCTTCCATCACACCATGATCACCTGCAAAGATGCTAATCCATGGGAAGTCGATATTGGGCTGATCCGTGTTTTGTAATGATGCAAGTTGCACCGCTACATTTTCAAGTTCTGAAAGCGAGCCCGTAGGTTTAGTTAGCTGTAACTGGTGATTTACCGCCTGTTGCTTAGCTTCGATACTCGGATTTTGACAGGGTTCTTGCCACCAGTTCATGCTTTATCTCCTTTTAAGATTATTGGAAAACCTGCAACACAAAACACCACATGGTCAGTAATTTGACCAATTTGTTGATGTAAGCGCCCAGATTCATCGACGAATTTTCGACTGATTTGTCCCATGGGAACAACGCCTAGTCCAGTTTCGTTACTGACTAAAATAATGTCTGACTTTAAAGTTGGCAGCACCGTAAGTAATTTTTGGCATTGTTGCTGTTGAAAATCTGCTTGTTCATGCAGCAATAAATTACTCATCCACAGCGTTAAACAATCGATAAGAATGGTTTGATGAGCTTGGTCTATTTCAACTAAGCGATCGGCTAAATACAAAGGCTCTTCAATCAGCCCCCAATGTTCAGGTCGGTCCGCTTGATGATGCTGAATTCGTTCCTGCATTTCCTCATCATAGGCTTGTGCTGTCGCCACATAGATGACGGCTTGAGCACTTTCTTTGGCTTTTTGTTCTGCAAGTCGGCTCTTACCTGAACGCGCCCCACCCAAAATGAAATGAATCATGACTGTGCCATCTCTATATTTTGTCTGAACTGATGTTGATAATACGGACTTAATGCCCCTTGTAGTACTTGAGCCTGATAATGACCAAAAGTTAGTTGCTCGCTTTCAAAATCAAAGCTGTGCTGTTCAATTTGTTGGATTCTTTCAAAAATATCATCGCTATTCCATGCCTGTTTATACAAGCCCAATGTGATATGCGGACAATATTCGATCGGTGCAATTTCATTCGAACTTAAATTCAAAGCTTGACGTAGATGCTCTAACTTACGATCTACATCCACAATTTCAATAAACAGCGCGCTTTGAAAGCTATTGATCTGACCTGTACGTAACCGAATATTAGATAGCGATAACTGTCGAAGTTGTTGTTGGTGCAGTGCCAATTCATCTGCTGAGAAATTATCATTCCATCGTTGTTCAGAATGATCGATTAATTGGGTTTTATTTAACTCTTCAAAAAAGCCACAAATAAACACGGTGATATGAAATTGGCGCGTATTCGGCGTGTATAAAAGATCTGAAAACTGCGCTCGAAGTGCTGTGAGATATTCCAATAATTTAGGATCCTGTATTTCTAGATACCACAAAGCATAGTGCTGACGACCTTGATGCCAATCGGGATAATCCTGATTGAGCGTCGGTACGACTTGCGTTGAAGGTTTTAGAAACACAGATAAATCACTTTAAATTCAATCTGCTTTATTAAAGCATGAATCAAAACAGACTTTACCCAATTTTGATTTAGTAATATTCAGTTAGAACTGAAATTCATTCATCTAAGACCTCTATTTAAGAAAAAAAATGCCGAGTCATACTCAGCATTTTTGATTCAGCACATATTGCACACAGATATGCGTTATATTTTAGGCAAATTTGGCTGTACCTTTCTGATCTTGCGTTACAGCATGGTTTTTCCAAGATGTAAACTGCTCTGTGGACTGATCAGAAAAATGCTGCAACTGTATCATTACATTGGCCTCAATCTGTTCAATACGTTCCAGTTGTTCAAGCTCGTTTGTCTTTTTCAGTTCTGAAAATTGCAACTGGATAAAGTTGATAACCTGATCCATCGAACATTGATTTACACTCACGGCATACATCAAACCATAGACAATTCCTTGTTGTAGATGTGTTGTCTCCAGTCCATATTTCACATTGGTCGCCAACGAGCCCAACACTCGTTCATTAATTGCAAGTTTACGTAAAGGATCTCGTGCCACACGCGCACATGGATCTTTATACGCATGTTCACAAGAGTTTATAAAGCTTTCTGCCAGTCGTGTTAAATCAAAAGCACGATTAGGTAAGCATCGTGCTAAACCAGCCTGTACCTCGTCAATGAGTTCATGCATAAATTGATCAACACGATGATCTGCAAGTGCCACACCTATGGTTTGATGATTGAACAGTGCAGATTGCCAAGCCAACATGGCATGTACGCCATTCCATAAGCGATTTTTGATTAGCTGAATATCTTCAATATGATCGACCAAAATCATTTGACGCATTTTTTCTAACAAAGGACTGTTATTTTCTACATAGATCGGCATGTCAGATTCTGCGTTAAATAAAATTAAATCCATGCTTTGCAATATATGACTTGGGTGGAAATTTCGGCGCATATCCTCAACATATAAAGTGGCTTGACGTTCCTGATCAGGATTTAATTTCGTCGCATCTTCTAAGTCTAATTGAGCATCCACTTCAACTTCATCTAATTGAAATTGTTTGAAGATATTATATTTTATACGGAGCTGACGATATAAGTTTTGGTCACTTAACTTAGATACCATGCGGTTGACCACGGTATCGCAAAAATAGTGTTGTTGCATGATTTTCTCTGCAACCACCGCTCCAGCAAGCTCAGTTAAAGCCTGTTTTAAATGTGACATTAATAATTGTTTTGCTCCGACTTTGTTCAAAATGATCAGCATCGTTAGAGGTTCGATGGCTTTCTCATCATGTGCAATATGTCGTGCATACAGGCCTTGTGCAATGGTTTTGGCCTCTTCTGCAATCGCTTTTTCAGGCAAACAGATGGCAACCAAACTTGACTCTGTGTACATCTCTTGCATCTGCTGAATATTTTCAGCATCAATGACTGCCATGTTTTCAATGCGTTCGTCATAAGACAATTGACCATAGCGAATACAGTAGGTACCAAATGCATTGACCGCAGAGCGATATAGAGGGTTACGAGTCGATGCATAAATTTTTTTCGGGCGTGTATAACCATCCCAATGCGACAAAATTTGTGCTAAATAACCACCACCAATCGCCCCAAAACCATGAATACCAACAGTGAGCTGATTAAGGGTTTGTGGAAAAGCCTCTTGCACATGCGGCATCTCTAAATGCGCAGTGAACGGGTCAAGTTCCGTCAAACAGTCATACATACATTCATAATAATATTTGGCTTTGGACAGCATGTTTTGATTGGGCGATTTAATATCTTTAAACAGTACGGTAATACCGCCAGCGTCAAAGGCCGAAGTCACACCATTTTCCGAGTCTTCAAACATCAAACAATCAGCAGGATTTAAATTCAGCTTTGCGGCAGCACGCATAAATATTTCAGGATGTGGCTTACCATTTTCAACTTCATCACCGCAAACCAAGACATCAAAGAACTTATACACATTGGCATTGATGAGATATTCTTCTGCGATTGCACGGCGACTCGATGTTGCCACGGCCATCCTCAGTCCTGACTTGCGTAAGCGTTCTAATACTTGAACCAAACCTTTTTTGATCGGTACACCAAACTGACGAACATGCTCCAACTCTAATTCATCTGCGCGTTTGCGAATATCTGCGTATGGAATGTTTTCATCATATTCGGCTTGGGCCAATCGATGCGCGCTTTGTGCACTTAGCCCCAAACAATTCATCAGATATGATTCGGAAAACTCAACACCGGTCAATTCAAGAGATGCCTGTTTCAATGTTTGAAACCGTAAACGTTCAGTATCAAACATTGTTCCATCCATATCAAAAATGGCGCCCAGAACCAAATCATTATTAAATTTAAGCATTTAACCTCCGTTATTTTTTATGTGAAAAGAATAACGGAGAAAACTATTGATTCAGTACTTTGAGAATTAATGAAACAATTGTGATTATTTTTTAATCAAAGTGCTTGCTTTAAACATCTATTTTGTAAGATCAATCACCGATCAAGTAACATCATGTAATCAAAGCCCACTATTGTCAGGATAGTCCTATCTTCACACCGACCTATTGAAGTAAGTATACAAGTCTCTGCATATTTCACTCAGTTACTCGCTTCACGGTTTGAGTTTTGATTTGAAATAAAAAGAATACGATTAAACCAAGCATCACTAAAAATAAAAAATAATACGGAAATTCTTTGTGCCATTGATATAAACCCGTACTAATCAGTGGCCCAACAACAAAGCTCAAAGCCTGAGTGGCTGTACACCAACTTGCCACCTTGGTCTGTAACGCACTGGGCGCCGTTTGCGCTGCACCCGTTGTAAATGCAGGGATTAAACACGCAACCGATATACCATATAAAAGATATGTAGCTTGAAATATCCGTAATTCATTGGTGAAAACCGAAATCAGCAAGGCTACTGCCATGCTAAACAGCCCAACCCACAGTAAGCGATATACGGACCAATTTAAATATTTAGAAATCAGCGTTTGCATAACCACCAAAGCGATACCCACGACGAGAGAACACTCTGCAAAATGCACTGCACCTTCTGCAGCAGTCATATTAAAGCGGTCTTGAATATAAAACCCGGCCGTTAAATTTACGGTCACGATGGCAAGATAGAGACTAAATCCCAACATTAACCATGGATAGCATTGCTGAATGCTCAAAACCGTAGATGCTGCCTCATGCTTTTCAGTTACTGACTTTTCAACGCTATGCTGTTCTGTATGTCGGTCAAAGCTGAATACCAAGACCACAGAAATCAACGCTAAAATAATAATTGCTGCCCACAGTGGCGTCATAATTCCACCAAAGCCCAACAGTAAGGTTGTTAGAAATGGCCCTATGATTACGCCTGCACTGTTTAATGCACCAAATTTTGACATCGCTTGTGAACGCTGCTGCTCATTGCTAAAACGAGTCATCACATAAGTTTGCAAGGCAATCTGTGGCATCGCCATAAATACCCCAGTGGCTGCGCGTGACAACATTAATAAACTAAATAGCAGCAACATCCCTATATGAACAGTAAGGCCATACATCAACACGGCTGTAAATAGCCCCCATGTCACTGCCATGCCCACAAAACCGATACTCAAGAGTTGATAAATCGAAAACTTGGATTGATTTTTTGAAATGTAAATCGCACCGATAGCCATCAGCAGCGCACCGACGGAAACCATTGCTCCTCCTTGTAGTTCAGAAAGCTTTAACTCTCGAACCAATGGCGCCAACAGCGGCAATATCATCGAGAAACTTGCACCATTGGCAAGACTGGCAGCAATAAACAGTTTGTTATTTCGATCCATTATTTTTGTTATCCATTTTTAATGGCTACGTTATAAACAATAGAGGTGACTTAAGCCACCTCTATTTTGTAAGTCACGATACCGTGCTTTAAACCCGATTCAGGATTTAAATTAGTATTTCACCGTATAACTTAAACCGTAGGTGCGACCTTGAGCCGCTAGGCTAGAAATTGGGCCATAGACAGTTTCAACCGACTGACTGTATACCGACTTATAATCCGTATTCCATACGTTGTAGACACCAAAGCCCACATTACCCGGTCCTACTTTTGCATTGGCAATCACGTCCATCGTTGCAAAGCCTTTAATTGCCGCTGCTGGAGCAGATCCATATTTCACAGCGTCTTTTTGGGCTTTGTCAGTACCGCCAATCGCTAAAGCTTGAACACGTAGGCTCATGTCATTATCAAATTGCCACTCTGAAAATGCTGTACCTTTTAAAGGTGCTACACGAATGGCATCCAATTCTTGCCAATCACCTTGGGTATTTTTAAATTGGCCCGTGGTATATGCAACTGTGCCTCCAACCGTCCAATTCGGTTGAACTTCATAACTGGCATTGGCTTCGACACCATAGATACGTTCATCGGTATCAATAACATCAATGGTGTAATTCGGCGCACCGAATTTCAGGCTCTTGTCTGAGTCATTATAAAAAGCCGTCACACCGGCATTTAAACCACCGGCATTTTGTACACGCCAACCGAGCTCATAGTTATTGACTTTAATCGGGTCAATAGTTTGGCTATTAATCACAGAATTTGCTGGCACATCGCGCAGCATACGTTGCACATCGGGCAAGTTTGAACCTTGTGAGAAATTCGCAAACACTTGCTGTGCATCTGTTAAGTGATACACCGCGCCAACATTAAACAGCGTTGCATCATGTTTTACTTTGCCGCCATTCAGTGTTTTCGCCACATAACCTGGGGTTAAATCTGCAGTTATGGCTTCCATATAAGGCACAGATGAATCGACATCACTCTCTACCCGCTCATGGCGAATGCCGGCTTGTAAGCCAAGACGGTCGGTTAATTCATATTGCGCTTGGGCAAATACGCCAAGTTTTTCTGTTTCAACATCTGGGCCAAAGGCATAGTAATTAAACGGCTGATAACTCAGACCATTACTTTGAATAAACGTTGCGCTGTCATACATTTGGATATTTTGTTGATCTTTTTCATTTTCATAGTCCACACCATAGGTTAGCCCTAGTTCACGACCATTTAAGTTAAGATCTTTTTGTAGAGCAACACGTGCGCCTAACACATCAATATCGGTTTCTGACTGATACACCAAGAAGAGTTCAGGGGCCATTTGACGTGCAGATGGGAACCACCGTGCCTTTTCATTTCGATAATACGTTTCAGCGTTTAGACGATGCCCTAAAATATCCTGATTTTCATATTGCGCATTGACGCTATAACGTTCAGTTTGTGGATGTTCAGCAAGTTGTAAGCCTTTTACCGCATTTAATGACAACGGCAGTTTGCCACCCACGGGCTGTGAGCGCAGCGCATTTAAATTTGGACCATAGTCAGGGCCATAGTCACTATCTTGCTCATCATTATAATATTGCGCGCCAAAACTCAGCGTTTGACCATCGGCAATTTTCCAACTGACACGACCATTTAGATCTAAAGTGTCGGTATCTTGACGGTCTGTTTGTGCAATTTCAGGCCCAATACGGTTGCCATGGCTATCTTGTATTTCACCACGTTTGGTATAGCTAGCACCTAAAGTTCCGCGTAAATTGCCTTGATTAAAGTTCATGGTTTGAGCAGCTTCATAAGCTAACGCATCGGACTTAAAGTTATTACCAGAAGTGACACCGACTTTTGTTTCAAAACTCAGCGGCTCAGATCCACCTCGTTTGGTGATGATATTGATAATACCGCCTGTCGCACCTGAACCATAAATACTACTTGCACCTGAGACCACTTCAATTCGTTCAATCATTGACGGGCTAATACTTGCCAGTTGTCGAGATCCATCACGATATCCCGTTTGCGGCACACCATCGATCATGTATTGCACCACACGTCCACGCATGGTCATCCCATAGTTAGACGTTGTACCACTCGATGGAGTCAGTGATGGCACCAATAAACCGACAATATCGGCTGTGCTTTTACCTGCATTGGCTTGTTTTTCAATTTCTTCTTTAGGAATGCTGTACACCGTACCCGCAATATCGGCAATGCTTTTCGCAGAACGGGTTGCCGTCACAACAATCGGTTCCATTTTAGTAGCTTCTGTAGTTTGTGTTTCAACTGCTGTATTTTGTGCAGTGTCTGTCGTGACGTCTTGCGCATAAAGCTGAGTGCAAATTGCTAAGCTGAGACAAGTCAGTTGCATCGGTAGAGCTAAACGTTTCATATTCTTTTCCATTTCTTAGAGTTCCGATTGAGTCGGAAGAGTTTGAGTTTTTAAATTTTGTGTTTTTAAAACAATGCGTTGACTAAGTAAGACACTGATTACTGAGCCGATTGCCAATACCCAGTAAAAATGTCCATAGCCTAATGATTTTGCGAGAAAACCTGAAAATGCGCCGCCAATGAAGTACACAAGCAATTCAAAGCAAACTAATATAGTGAAATCGGTACCCGCCTGTTCTTTAGAACTGGTCTGCATGAAATAGGCATAGAGTGATGTCATGGCGATATAACGAATGGCTAGCATCAACACGACAAATACACCTAAAAGCAGATGCCATTGATTCAACCATCCCAATACAACGGCTGCCCCAATGACGGCATATAGCAATGTACGTAACCATCCTGCCCAGACCAACAATTGCGTCGCTTTGATTTTTTTCAGCAATACAGCTGCACTAACAGCTGCAATCAGGCCGACACCGGCACCGACCACAGACATCAACACCCCGATCTGAGACAGTGACCATTTTTGATCGATCAACATGGGATTCAGCATCGCCATTGCGGGTGCTTCCACCACGCGATAACAAACAATGAGCAGCAAGGCCCAACGAATCTCAGGTCGTTTAAACGCTTGTCGTAGGCTTGGTTTGGCTTTGGCAAGTTGAGTTTCTGGTTCTTCTTGAATAAAAAACACAGCAAACATGGTTAAAAATGTCAGCAGCGCTAAAGTTGTGAGCGCTGACTGCCAACCCCAATATTGGTAAATCCATAAAGTCGCAGCGCCACCGAGCATACTACCGACGGCCACCCCGATACTCTGTGCCATACTGCCCAGACGGTAATTGCCTTCGGTAAATTTCTCTACGGTATAACCATCAATCGCAATATCTTGCGTTGCCGCAAACGTTGAAATCCATAAACCAACAATGACAAATAAAATCAGCCCATAAGAAAACTGCGTAAAGGCTAAAACCAGTACCCCCAGTACCAATGCGATTTGCGTAAACAACAGCCATGTTTTACGTTTACCTAGTTTTTTGACATAGAGCTGATCGATCCAAGGCGCCCAAAAAAACTTGAATGCCCATGGAATGTAAAGCAGCGATAACATGCCAATCCAACGTAAATCTACCCCTTGATGTCGTAAAATGGCAGGCAAAGCTACATTGTAAAAATACAAAGGTAATGCATGTGCTAAGTACAAAATGATCACGACGCTCAAACTCAGGACTGAAATTTGAGATGGTGAAATTGCATGATTTAATTTTCTTGAGTGTTGTTGCATATCCACCTCTGCACTGCCCATTGCAGCGCATCAGACTGTTCTAATGAAACGTAATAAGGCACACGCCACGCTGCATGCAGTGCGGGTGTGTTTAAACGTTTGAAGTCATCTGGATCTTGCGCAATACGCACCAGACCCAAACAATATTGAAAAAAGAGATGCTTAAACTTCTTGTACCAAACGGCCTGTATTTGCCGATATTCTTCAGGAAAAGTTGTTCCCTCAGCCGTTTGCATAACCAAAACAAAGGGCTGACTTTTCAGAAAAAAGCGCTCAACTTGAGTCAACCATTGTTCAAACTCTTCCACTGAAACATGCGCTGAAAAGCGCATGTCCAGTATGTGCATGTGGGTGCAGCGATAACTCATGACACCGCCTTAGCTAGTTGCTGATGCTGAAATGCCTTGGAGTCTTTTAAGTAATGACCGAATTTTGCATAAAAAGTTTCTCTAAAGCAGTAATACAACATGGCAGTCTTTTCAGGCATTGGGATTAGGCGCTGCGCTTCATAGCACATGTCTTCAACCACAACGGCATAAGGCTTCACACTATGATCAGGCTCTCCCACAATCTTGGCTGATGCGGCATTTTCAAAGATATAAAAACTCAATAAACGCATGACGGGACGTAAATAGCCTTTACCAAAAACGGACTTTTCACCAAATAACAAATGCCAACCTAGATCCAGCTCGTCACCGTCGTAGTACAAACCTAAACGATCCCGTTTTCCTTCGTAGATCTCTGTGTAGCCCACATCTTTACCGTTTACCCCTACGATCAAAATTCGGTGATGATCATCTGCCAGCATTTTTTCGTAATACACTTTTAGTTCAGTTTCTGACTTATTGAGTTGCCACTGTGGAATCACATGCGGTTCATGCATCCATTTATGAACCAAAGCCATATCTTGTGGATATTGCATTTGTCGTAAATAGTATTGCGTCTCATTCTCATGATATTCATAAAAATCAGGTAGTTGTCGTGATAACGTGGTCATGATGTCGTCCTTTAAATTTATTTAATCTTTTCTGTTCTTAGCTCAAAAATCTGCTTATGACGCAATACGGTTGGTTGTCGTTTTCTGTTCGGCGGTATGCTGCTGTTTCGCCCACTGATTTAACGTGTTTGGACTCACAGGATTTGCGATTGGATCTAAAAATACAGGTACTGGTCGTTCTGCTTCGTCGTTATAACTGGTGGTAAACAGCCGAACGCGGTTCAGACAAATTTTCTCGAAACTTGGACGGAACATACTGAATTTTTCAATACGATCTGCCAATTCAGGATGTGCCTGATGAAATTCGTCGATCACGCTGGAGATGGTTTGCCAAAACTCAAGTTCTGTATGCTCTGGATAATCTTCAAGGAAGACATTACAGATATAGCGGTAATGCACCATGAATAAACCTGTAAAGATAAAGTGACTAAGTTCTTCAGCAGGATGGCGCAGTAAAATTTGCCCTTCGGGTGGTAAATTTTCGAGTTCTGGAAAATCTTCATCAACTAAATTGACATCATCAATAAAGTCCTTCAGCACCATTTTTTTCGGTAAGCCATTTTCATGGATCAACATGGTGTTTTCACCGTGCGGAGAAAACGCTAAACCATATTTGTATAAGCAAATCAGTAGTGGTGTTACGCAGACTTCAGCAAAACGCTTCAGCCATTGCAAAGGCGTCAAACCTGAAGCCTGAATCAACACGGATAAAATAGATTGACCGTTTATGTCTCGATGTAACAATGCGGCTTGGGAAAGTGCCATCTCATGTTCACCAATACATGGCTCTACACTTTCACGCCATAAGCACCCAAACAATTCTTTAAATTGGTAAGGCGCACCGTCTATCTGATCAAAACATGGCTGTTGCAAAGTTAAACTTGCAACTTCACCCAAAAATGCTACCTGTGTTTTTTGCAGGTCTACATCATGATATTGAATGTCCTTCAGCCAAGCGGTCACCGCAGGTGCAGCTAAATTTCGTTTTGAAGGCAAACCTCGATAGACCGCCGTATTAAAGATACTGACAGGTAACTTCACATAATGACGTTCAGGATGACTGGTATTGCATAAGGTACGAATGGATTGCATTGGCACATAGTCATCTTGTCCAATGTCCAGCTCTACAATGCGCTGATCGACGATTTCATTGGCATAGGTGGGGATTAACCACTGATGCCATTGCCACGCATGTACAGGAATAAAGAAATACTCAGCAGCATCTAAGGCATTGTCCGCTAATTGCTGTTGAAAATCGTGTAATTGTGCAGAGTTCAACTCATGGCGATATAAGCTTTGCGCATCCCAAGCCTCGGTCGAACGAAACTCAGCTAAATCACGATGAACAGCTAACCACAGGACTTTGACCGTTGGAGAAATTTCTGGTGCGGAGCTTAAATAATCATCATAGCCAAAACCCATACGCCCTTTACTCATAATGAGCCATGGGTGTCCACGCAACATGCCTTCAATTTGATAGTGCGGTGCTGACAGCACAGCCTGACTCAGCAATCGCTGTTCATCAAAAACGTGTGCTTCAGCCAACCATGTATTGTTCATTTCTTTAATCAAATAAGCCTTGGTAAAAGGTTTCACTTCAGCTTGATTTGAAAATGCACGGATAAATTCATGCAGATTCCATGCGGGCTGTTCTGCCAATTCACCTGACTCGCGAACACTCCCTTCAACAATACGCCAATGCCCAAGCAGAAACTGAGTCGCTTTAAATTGATAGGTTTTGTCATCCAGTTTAAGTTGCCAAGTGTTATTTTCAACTTGCTGAATCTGAATAATTTCTTCATATAAAAATTCAGCAATCGCCATTTCAATCAGTCTTTGTCCTGCACGGCGCCACTGCGTTTGATTTATCTGTAATTTTGCAAATGTCATTATAATTTCTCGAGTTTAACCGCATTCTGTTCTTGCTTATTCGGCATGGTCGTATTGCGGTTCATTGCATAGTTGGCAATGGTTTTTTTAACGGATAAAGGTCTTTGGATATTGGTTGGCGCTGATTTCTTCACAATACCCATACTGTGCATTTCAGCATTTTCATTGGGTGAAAAATGTTGGAAACTTTGCGCTTGATCACCCAAATCGTATAAGTCAAAACCCAATAATTGATTAGCAATGACCGCTGCACGGTGAGCACCCAGCCCTAAATCTGGTGTTCCTACGCCGTGGCTGTGCATTTCCTGATTTTGAACAAAAATTTCACCGACAGCGTCATGCTGTACGCGGTAGTCCTGACTAATTTTCCAACGACCGAATTCATCACATTGAATCAGTGGTTTTAGATATTTGAGATATTGCCACTCTGGACTGTGATATCCCGTTGAAGCCACGACAAAGTCCGCATCTAGATAGAATTGTTCTGCCGTGACTTTATGCTGAAACTGCAAACGGACGCCCGCACTATGCGGCTCGGCAGCAACCAAACTCACCTGAGCATGTAAATGCGTCTGTTGAATATTTTGACCAATGCTTCGGTGATACAGTTTTTGGTAAATATCACGGATGGTTTTTGCACTGATGCCCTTATATAACAAACCTTGTTGTTTCAGTTGTTCGGCTTTATTTTCAGGGCTCAGTTGATAAAAATGCGTAGTATAATCCGGACTAAAATGCTCTAAACCAAGCGGCGCATATTCCATCGGGAAAAACCCATTAGAACGGGTCAGCCAATGCAATTTAAACTGCGCTGTTGTGGTTTGATCCTGCAAATATTGACGATCAAACAGATCCATAAAGACTTCGGCCGAAGACTGGCCTGATCCCAGTACAACCACATTCCCTTTCAAGTGATTTAACGCTGCATTGCAATAATTTGCAGAATGTAAGCAGCGCTCCGGATATTGCTGTTGTATGTCTTTTAGACACTGTGGTAAATGCGGAACATTACCCGAACCAATGACCAAATTTCGGCATTGATAACGTCTAAAACGTCCATCTTGCTCAACCATGACTTCAAAGCCTTGCTCTTGGGCATAAATGGCTTTTACGGTTGATTGATATTGAATATGCTCTAGTTGGTCTGCAACCCACTGACAATAATGGTTATATTCACGTCTAGGAATCTGAGCTTGTTCTAAAAAATAGAATTTATATAAACGCTGCTGTGCCTTTAAATAGTTTAAAAAACTAAAAGGACTGGTTGGATCAACCATGGAAACCAGATCGGCCATGAACGGCACTTGCAATACTGTATTGGGCAATTGCATACCCGCATGCCAGTCGAACTGTGGTTTCTTTTCAAAAAATTGATACTGCAAATGATTTTGCTTATGTAGCAAACTCGCCAAACTAAGGTTAAATGGCCCTAAGCCTATCCCAATAAAATCAAGCATATTGCACATCCTTCTGTTCCATACATAAAGGATTTGGCAACTGTACATAAACCGATTGCTGATCGACTGGGGCAATCAATTCATCCAGCTCATACAAGCGCGTCAACAGATTACCCTTATACGGCAAGGTCGGCTGATAAAGTAATGAATGAATCAATGAACTTTCTGGATATGCCCGATGTAAGTCCAACAGTTCATTTTGCAATATCGATATCAACACTTGCTCTGTGACATATCCAGTTGCACCAATTGCATTGATAATGCCGAATAAAGTATTACCAAAGAAATAATAGCTAAAGCGCTCATCGACAAAGGCTTTGGAACCCACGGCATGCGCTTTTTCTTGCAACTCTGGAAATGCGCTTAAGACCTCACCTGCTAGTTCTTCAATATAGTAAAAGCCTTGATTGTCACGCAGCCATAGATATTTAGGCATTGCATGTTCAAGCTCAAGTAAGACATTTTGCTGATGTGATTCAAAAGCCATTCCGTATTGATGGTACAAATACATCAGTGGTTTTAGACTGATAGCTAAGAATTGTTTAAACCAATTGATTGCAATGGTACTTTGATCAAGTTCAGGTTGTTGTTTTGCTATTTGTTCAAATAAGGCATTAAAACGGCTTTTCGGCTGTGCTGGATGATCTTGGCATAATGATGCAATACAACTCACCTGCTGCTTTTCACTAAAAGGCTGATCACGGAAGATGCAAATAGTTTCATCGACGATTTCATCATCTATGTTCAATGCCATCCATGCAGGATCATTCACCGCTTTGAGCGTTGGGCATTGTTGTAAAATACGTTCACCAAGACTTGAATGCCAAAGTCGATGGGTCATTTCACCACGGTGGCATTCTTTGGCAAGGTTGACTCGGATTGAATTGGTGATCATTACAGAAAGTGATGGTTTTAACATCCACGGCGCTGCAAAACTTGCCATGGTGCGTACCGAAGTCGTTGGGGAAAATGCCCAACCTTTCTCGCCAAAATCGATAATTTTTAATTTGGTTTTTAAACTTTTAAACCATGCTTTTGACTGTAAATAACGTGCTTGCCAAGGATGCAAAGGCAATAACTTATAATGCGAATAAGCATTCAGTAGTGCTTGATCTGTTTCTGATAAATGCCATTGCAATTCGCTTTTCAACTGCGATGATACAGCTTGATCTAAAGCTGAACCTTCTTGAATATATTCTGGAGCTACCAACCAATAATGCAGTTGGCTTAGACCTTTGGCTTCTGGCGAATACCTTTCCCAATCTTCATGCACAAAACCGACCCGACTTTTCGGTGCAGGATGCATGCTGTGCCCTAAAATTAAAGCTTGTTCCGATTCAATGAAACTTTGTTCCGCTTGGACTAAAGCCTCAAAATCATGTTCACGCAGTGTCAAAAATTGAGTAAGCGCTTCACGACTTTCGATCCAACGTTCTAATAATGATGAAGCATCCAGTGTATGACCTGACTCTTGTACGAGCTGTTCAAGTAATAAACTCGCGATCGCGGTGATACTAAATGACTGTTTCTGTCCCTTGTTAAAGACGTGTGGGAGATCTGCAAGACGATGTCTACCAACAAGGCTGACATAAGATAGTGGTACAAATAACTGTGATTGTATGCAATCTAAAGGGATGCATAACAACGTCAAGCCTTGGCTAAACGTCAATTGTGATGAATTCTGTTGATACTTTTCCAGTAAAATACCTTTACCGGTTTCTTGTGAGTATGCATTGACAAGATGCTGCATCGCCAAGCGATTAGCAAGCTCTTTCATCTGACCATATCCTCTATTTTTAAGCTTTTCCAAGCTTTGTCATGTAATTATGTTTCTTTAACTGTGCAATTAATGCTTTGATGTGTGCTGAATTAGCAGGAGACTTTCACTTGGGAGATTCTAGGCAGCTAACCGATAAAAGTCTTCTGCCATTTGATTTGGTGTCTTAAAATCCAAGCCTTTTTGAATTCTTCGCTGATTATAAAATAACTCTATATATTTTGTAATATCCGCTTTGGCTTCTTCCCTTGTTTTGTAGTTGCGATGATGGACTAGTTCATTTTTGAGTATGCCCCAGAAACTCTCTATCGGTGCATTATCAAAGCAGTCGCCTTTTTTGCTCATTGAACCCTGAAAATCAAATTTCTCAAGTAAGTTTCGATATTCATTACTGCAATATTGGCTGCCTCTATCTGAATGTACAATGAGATCTTTAGCAGGTTTCTGATTGCGAATAGCCATATTCAATGCATCACAAACAAGCTTGGCTGTCATGCGCTCATTTAAGCTATAGCCAACAACCTGTTTCGTGTAAAGATCTTTGACAGCTGCCAAGTACAACCAGCCCTCAGCCGTCCAAATGTAGGTAATGTCACTCGACCACGCAAGATTAGGCTTCGTCATTGAAAACTGTTGCTTGAGTAAATTGTCATAAATAGAACGGTTGTGATCACTGTTCGTGGTTCTTTTGAAACGCTTATGGCGCTTACAATACAACTGATTTGATTTTTTTATTTGGCGCACAGCATACGTACTTATTTTGATACCTTGCGCTTGTAAATGCTTGGTTAATCGAACATAGCCATAGCTTTGTTTGGTTTCTTCATGGGCTATTTTGACCAAAATTGTCTGCTGATTTCGCTGAATTGATCTTTTACTCATGCCTCGCTTTAGCCAATCATAAAAGCGAGAAACGGATACACGAAGTAATCGAGCCATTAAAATAATCGGAAATAAGTGGCTTTGCGATTTCATATAGGCGTACCTCACTGACTTTCTTTGGCAAAGTACGCTGCTGCCTTTTTTAAAAATTCACGTTCCATTTCAGCTGTTTTGAGCTGTTGTTTAAGCTTCTTATTTTCTTCGAGTAAGGCGTTTAGATCGGGCGAATACTGTTTTGTGCCTGCTAAAGTTCCAGCCTTTGCTTTGTTATTCCAGTTCGAAAGGGTTTGCATTGAAATGCCAAGTTGTCTAGCGGATTCCGATACATTACCTTGGTTCTCTTCAATGGCTTTTATGGCTTCAGCTTTAAATTCTGCGGTGTAAGTCTTCTGTTTCTTGCTCATGGTAAACTCCTAATGAGTATGTATAGTTTACCAAGTTAAACCCTCCTGTTTTTTAAGCACACATCAGGCGCAGCATTCGCAAATATACTTTTTTCTCTGTTGTTAAAGATTCCTTTGTAATAAAAAGACCTATCTGCGGTAAATTTTGAGTCATCCCCTTCATGCAATTCTCTAAAGAAGATCGATAACTGCATAAATCGACTTTTAGATGCTAAACTGTGTTTTTCTAATACAAAATTATAGATTTGCTCAATAATCGCTTTAGTATTTGAATAAGGCATTTTGTTGTCTCTTAATTTGATCACACTTTCAAATTACAGCTTTTAAATTAAAATACAACTATTTTAGTCGGATTTTAAATACCTATTTTTTATAAGTATTTTTATAATTAAACACCTTTAAGTGCTATTAATGAATCAACCTCTAAACATGAAGTTTTACTAAATTCTACTTCTGCGACTACAAACATTTTCGTTACTCAAAGCTAACTCTGAAAACAACAAAAAAGCCCACCTGTTTCCAGATGAGCTTACAACTACTTCCAATAGTGGGATACAGATAAAAAGAAAGCATCACTTGGAAGTTGCAATATCACTTTACCAGAGCCAAACTTACAACTCGTTGAGGTTGAATTAACATTAGGATACGCAGTGATGTGTGCTGAATTAGCAGGAGACTTTCACTTGGGAGATTCTAGGCAGCTAACCGATAAAAGTCTTCTGCCATTTGATTTGGTGTCTTAAAATCCAAGCCTTTTTGAATTCTTCGCTGATTATAAAATAACTCTATATATTTTGTAATATCCGCTTTGGCTTCTTCCCTTGTTTTGTAGTTGCGATGATGGACTAGTTCATTTTTGAGTATGCCCCAGAAACTCTCTATCGGTGCATTATCAAAGCAGTCGCCTTTTTTGCTCATTGAACCCTGAAAATCAAATTTCTCAAGTAAGTTTCGATATTCATTACTGCAATATTGGCTGCCTCTATCTGAATGTACAATGAGATCTTTAGCAGGTTTCTGATTGCGAATAGCCATATTCAATGCATCACAAACAAGCTTGGCTGTCATGCGCTCATTTAAGCTATAGCCAACAACCTGTTTCGTGTAAAGATCTTTGACAGCTGCCAAGTACAACCAGCCCTCAGCCGTCCAAATGTAGGTAATGTCACTCGACCACGCAAGATTAGGCTTCGTCATTGAAAACTGTTGCTTGAGTAAATTGTCATAAATAGAACGGTTGTGATCACTGTTCGTGGTTCTTTTGAAACGCTTATGGCGCTTACAATACAACTGATTTGATTTTTTTATTTGGCGCACAGCATACGTACTTATTTTGATACCTTGCGCTTGTAAATGCTTGGTTAATCGAACATAGCCATAGCTTTGTTTGGTTTCTTCATGGGCTATTTTGACCAAAATTGTCTGCTGATTTCGCTGAATTGATCTTTTACTCATGCCTCGCTTTAGCCAATCATAAAAGCGAGAAACGGATACACGAAGTAATCGAGCCATTAAAATAATCGGAAATAAGTGGCTTTGCGATTTCATATAGGCGTACCTCACTGACTTTCTTTGGCAAAGTACGCTGCTGCCTTTTTTAAAAATTCACGTTCCATTTCAGCTGTTTTGAGCTGTTGTTTAAGCTTCTTATTTTCTTCGAGTAAGGCGTTTAGATCGGGCGAATACTGTTTTGTGCCTGCTAAAGTTCCAGCCTTTGCTTTGTTATTCCAGTTCGAAAGGGTTTGCATTGAAATGCCAAGTTGTCTAGCGGATTCCGATACATTACCTTGGTTCTCTTCAATGGCTTTTATGGCTTCAGCTTTAAATTCTGCGGTGTAAGTCTTCTGTTTCTTGCTCATGGTAAACTCCTAATGAGTATGTATAGTTTACCAAGTTAAACCCTCCTGTTTTTTAAGCACACATCACAGTGAAACCAGCAGATAGTGTTGGATACGTAACTCCTATTCCTCCATATTAGAAATATATTTTTAAACTAAATTCAGCAGCTAAGCGTGTAAAATAATGAAACAAATAATATTTCCATTATTACTATCAATCCTTCCACTTTCAGCTTGTGGTAATTCAAGTGAAACAGCCTCCCCTGCACAAAGCTCAACAACTAGAGCTGATGCTGAGCTTTCTCCAGAAAGTAAAGAAATCATCAATGAATATAATCAGATATTAATTCAATCTCAAAGTGAACTGGACCCTCAAAAAACCAATCAAATGCTTAAAAAAATTCTACCTAAAATTTCTAAAATTAACTCAGAGAATGAACAAAATAACCTTTCACTAAACATCAATATACGTCTTGGCAATTATGAAGAAGCCTTTGCTATTACAAATAGAATTTTAGAAAAAAAAGAAACAACCAATATGAAAAATTTTCAATGTTTACTCATTGAAGTTTTAAACAAACCAAAAAAGGATATTGAAGACTGTTTTTTATACAACGCTAATTTATATAAAAAACAGTTAGATAATATGCCCAAAAATGATCTCTATTACGACCAAACAGAATGGGCTTACTATGCGAGCTTATTCCATGCAGGTAAAACAGAATATAAATCTAAATTAAAGCAGCTTGTGGACTCAAAAAAATCTCCAGAAGACAAAGAAATATATGAGTCGCTCTATGAAATAGAAACTATTCCTGATGGTAGAAAATCAATCTTAGATAATTACAAATCCCAAATGTAATGCAAAAAAACCAGCCCATGGTTGGTTTACAATATTATTAATATATATACATAAAAGCTACCACCCCTCATTTCACATCAAATCTGGCATCAATTTCTGCGCGCTCGGTATTTCTCATATCAATTCAAGAAGCACCATATATATACCTACTAATAATCAAATTTAGCCTACAATCCTAAATTTAGTACCCTGTATATCGAATATAAAAAGCTGCACCATGTCCAATAAATCCGTGACACTTGATGCGTTATCGAACCAAAAAGCCGCTCAATGCGGCTTCTGTTATTTTATAGATTATAAGTGGGAGGTATTCCCTCTAAATTCACTTAAATTTAAGTAGGCAAAAACGCATTTAGACATCAATCACATCAGCAAAGTTTGCACCCAAAACTTTTGCTAAATCTTCGGGTTTTAAACCAATATCCAAACCACGCTTACCGCCACTCACATAGATTTTAGCTAAGTTCTGTGCAGAAGCATCGATCACAGTTTTTAAGCGTTTTTTCTGTCCAACTGGACTAATACCACCAACCAAATAACCAGTTAAACGCTCTGCATCTTTTGGGTCAGCCATTTTGAGTTTTTTACAGCCAAATGCTGTGGCTACTTTTTTCAAATTTAGCTGATATTCAACTGGCAATACGGCAACAAAGTAATTTTTATCGTCCGTAACCATCAAGGTTTTAAAGACTTCTTCGACCGTTAAACCAAGTTTTTCCGCAGCTTCCAAACCAAAACTTTTTGCTTCTGGGTCATGGTCATATTCATGAATTGTAAAGTCGATTTTATTAGATTTTAAGAGTTTACATGCAGGTGTCATTGCTTTTTCGTCATTCCATTCGGACAACTAAGAAAACTCGATTATAAGCCCATTCTAGAAAGACCGGCGAAGACTTTTATATTTTTCATGAACACGACTTGTGCAATAAGTTTGAGTTGAATACATTTAAACAAAGCAAAAATTTTAAAAAAATATGACAACGCTGACTCAAGACCTCATCCAATTATTATCTGTAGTGCCCAAAGATCAGGGCTACTTTTTGGCACAGAGCAAACCTCTGTTTGGTGACCATATTTTTGGTGGGCAATTACTTGCTCAGAGCATAGTCAGTGCATCCTTTACCTGCACACTCCCACTCCACTCTTTACATGCCAACTTTATTTCTGCGGGTCTTGCAAATCATCCCGTATTATTTAAAGTCGAAAATTTACGTGATAGCCATAGTTTTTCTACACGACAAGTGACCGCCATACAGCATGGCAAACCAATATATATGGTGATGTTGTCCTATATGAAAAACGAAACGGGTATGGAGTATCAAATACCCGAACCAGATCTGATCCAACAGTTTCCACCAAGTATGCTCAAAGAGGAGCAATTCTATAAATCGCAAATCCAATCATCTATTTCACCTGAATATCTGGCCACATTTTTACAGCCTTTTCAGCTTATATCTAAACCGATTGAATACGTGCTGACAGATTTTCCACCGTCCGGTCAAGCTTCTGTCTTAAATCAAAATCAATATGCAGAATATTTAAAACTCCATGATGCCTTGGATGCACAATTTGACCAACTTCATATACATCAGGCCATTGCAGCATATTATTCAGACTATAATTTATATTCTGCGGCGCTCAAAACACATGGTTTAAATTATCTGTCTCCTGAAATCATCGCAACCAGCCTTGATCATTCGATGTATTTTCATCATACCTTTCGGGTGGATGATTGGGTTTTCTATGACATGAATACCACCCGAACCTCCCAATCACGTGGGCTTAGTCATGGGCAAATGTGGCAAGATGGAAAATTAGTCGCAAGTACTACACAAGAAAATTTAATGCGTTATACAGGCGAATCGTGAGGCCTGTGACAATCTTTAACATTCAAATTCTTGTTAAGTTAAGCATCAAGCGTATAAAATTCATGCAAATCATACCGCTATAACAATAATATGCCTTCGATCTACCAACTTAAACCTGCATTTCAAAACCTACTTCGACCTTTGGTTAAATCACTTCAGCATCTTGGTATTACAGCAAATCAAGTAACACTACTAGCAATGTTCATTTCGCTAGCTGTGGCATTTTTTATTTATATCTATTTCTCTCACAACGGTATTGGCATTTTACTGTTGATTTTCCCCGTGTGGATGCTTATTCGAATGGGCTTCAATGCCATAGATGGCATGCTGGCACGTGAGTTCAACCAACAATCCAAACTCGGTGCTTTTTATAATGAATTATGTGATGTGATTTCTGACTCAGCACTCTATTTTAGTTTAATTTGCTTTGCTTTTATTCAAGCTGAATTACTTATTTTAACCTGTTTTCTCGCCATACTTGCTGAATATACAGGTGTGATGGCGCCATTAGTGGGTCAAGAACGTCGCTACGATGGTCCAATGGGAAAAAGTGACCGTGCTTTTGTATTTAGTATCATCTGTATAGTGATCGTGACTTCTTCTATATTTAACTTCGGTTTAAATACATTGTCTCTTATTTGCAATAGTATTTTGATTATTATCATCTTTTTATTATTTATCACGATTTATAACCGCATTAAAAATAGCATTATCAACCCACAATAAATTTCAGTTTAGATCGTCAGTCGATTCATTATTTTGAGAACAACACAATGTATAACAATACTCAGCATACCTTTACGAGCCATGATGGAACATCCTTGTTTTATCAACATTGGGAAAATAGCAGTTTAAAAAGCAACCGTAAGAAAAAAGCGGTGATCTTATTTCATCGTGGCCATGAACATTCGGGACGAATGGCGCATTTGGTCAATGAATTGAATTTGCCTGATTTTGATTTTTTCGCTTGGGATGCGCGAGGCCATGGCAATACTCCTGGTGAACGAGGAGATGCACCGAGCTTTTCTGCATGCGTTCAAGACATTCAATATTTTGTTCAGCATATAGAACAAAATTACCAAATTCGATCAGAAAATATAGCAATTGTAGCTCAAAGCGTTGGCGCTGTTTTAGCCGCGACATGGGTGCATGATTATGCCCCTAGAATCCGTGCTTTATGCCTTGCGTCGCCTGCATTTGACATCAAACTCTATGTGCCTTTTGCAAAACCTGGCTTAACACTTCTCAATAAATTCGCTGGCAACTTTTTTATTAATAGTTATGTCAAAGCCAAAATGTTGACACACGATACTGCACGTGCGCAAAGTTATGATACTGACCCAAAAATCGCTCGGGCCATTTCAGTCCGGATGCTGCTGGGGCTATACGCAGCTTCAGATCGAATCGTTAAAGATGCACAAAATATTTTTGTTCCTACTCAAGTCTTATGTTCAGGATCTGACTTCGTGGTGCATCAAAAACCGCAATTGGCGTTTTATCAAAAACTCCCACATCCAATGAAGGAATTTCACGTCTTAGACGGTTTTTATCATGATACTTTGGGTGAAAAACATCGAAAAATCGCCACAGATAAAATCCATCGCTTTATTCAACAATGTTTTAAACAACCCTATTCCGCACCTAAACTTTTAGATGCAGATAAAATTGGCCCAAGCTGTGCCGTTGCAGAAACATTAAGTTCAACGCTTCCAAAACACTCTTTAAAACATGCATTTTGGAGCTTAACCAAACAAAATCTTAAAATTGGTAGTCTCTTTTCTAAAGGTTTAAAAATTGGTGAAGAGACAGGATATGACTCTGGCAGCACCTTAGATTTTGTCTATCGTGATCAATCAGAAAGCCAAAATGCACTGGGTAAAATCATCGATCGACAATATTTAAATGCGATTGGTTGGCGTGGTATTCGCGTTAGAAAACAAAATATTGAAGCGCTATTAACGAAATATGCTTCTAAGTTAAATGATGCCCAACACGCGGTACGGATTATGGATATTGCTGCAGGCCATGGCCGATATATTTTAGATGCTGTACAAAAACTGCCTCAACAGCCTGAATCCATCTTGCTTAGAGACTATAGCTCGATCAATGTACAAGCGGGTCAAGCAATGATTGAGCAAAGAGGTTTAAGCCAGATTGCCAAATTTGTAGAAGCGGATGCATTTGATACCACATCACTAGCCAGTGTTGAACCTAAACCTACTCTAGCCGTGGTCTCAGGTTTATACGAATTATTTAGTGATAATGATTTACTTAGACAGTCCTTATCAGGCTTGAGTCAGGCCATTGAGAAAGATGGTTATCTCATCTACACAGGTCAAATTTGGCATCCGCAACAAGAGTTTATCGCCCGTGCCCTGACCTCACATCGCCAAGGTGATGCGTGGGTCATGCGTTTACGCTCACAAGCCGAGATGGATGCCTTGGTTGAGCAAGCAGGATTCAAGAAAATCGATCAAGTTATTGATGAGTTTGGTATTTTCACCGTTTCCGTTGCACAAAAAATTTAAGCTTGGACGGTCAATCTTATGCATAAACTGGATACGGATACAGGAACTTGGAAATACGGCCTACTGTGTTTGGCATTTCTGGCACCTTTTTTCTTCTTAAGTTATGGTTTTGCCAACCAATACGCTGCGGGTTTAGCGTCTGTACCTGTTATCGTCTTTGAATGGGAAAAATATATTCCACTTTGGCCATGGAGTATTGTGCCTTATTGGTCGATTGATCTGTTCTATGGTTTGTCTTTATTACTTTGTTGGAATAAGTTTGAATTAAAACAACATGTCCTGCGACTATTTTCGGCACAAATCCTTTCAATCAGCTGCTTTTTAATTTTCCCGCTACGTTTTAGCTTTGAACGCCCCGAACTCACAGGTTTTTTCGGCCTATGGTTTGATGTCTTGATGGGCTTTGATAAACCGTTTAATCAAGCACCTTCCCTGCACATTGTGCTACTGGTGATACTTTGGGATTTTTTCCGTCGGCATAGCACAGGTAAGCTAAAATATCTTGTAGATGGTTGGTCCTTTTTGATTGGTCTCTCAGTTCTAACCACTTGGCAGCACCATTTTATAGATATTCCAACAGGTTTATTGGTCGGTGCCTTATGTTTATGGCTATTCCCGATGGCTGGCTCTGCGCCATGGGTTCAAAATAAACAAAGTCGGCTAAGCTTAAAGCACATTAAAATCGGCATCCTTTATCTGTTTGCTGCCTTATTGTGTAGCGCAATCGCACATGCAAAAGGTTGGTGGCTTTGGCTGCTCTATCCTGCAAGCAGTCTGCTTTTAGTTTCGTTTGCATATTTATTCAATCGACCCCATTTTTTTCAAAAACTCAGTCATGGTGATATGACCATTGCTGCAAAAATATTGTTTGCGCCTTACTTTGTATTTGCTTGGATCAATAGCCGAATCTGGACTTATCGCCATCCTGAAGATTCTAAAATCATCAAAATCAATCAGAGTTATATTTATTTAGGTCGCTATCCGTCCAAACAGGTCATGCAACAATATGATGCTTTACTCGATTGTTGCGCAGAATTGCCCACTTATCCAAAGTGCTCTTATGCCCAAAACTTGAGTTTAGACCTAATTCCTTTACAGGCCAATCAGCTACATCATGCTGTAGAGTCTTTAGAACTATTCTTGAAATCTAATAACAATGATGAAGCACAAAACATCTTGGTTTTCTGTGCTTTGGGATATTCACGAAGTAGTGCTGTAGTTGCCGCATTATTATTGAAACAACATCCTGAATATTCAGTCGAAGATGTTTTACGGATTATTCGCCATAACCGTCCTTGGGTTGTGCTTAAAACACCGCAAATAAAACATTTAAATACTTATCGTTTAAAACTTAAAGGACTTGCACCATGAATTTACAACTTGTGGTGCTATCAAAGTTGTTACAATCCACCACTGGATTGCTCATTTCAGCTTATGTAGCAGCGATCCTCACGCTCTGGCTCATTATCCAGTTTGGTAATGTGATGCTATTCGATTTGCTATATATATTAATTTGTCTAGTTTTGCTCGGAATACAACATTATTTAAGCCTGAGAATCAAATTTGATTCGGCACTTTTAGCCACTGTCGCTGAATACAGCCAAACTCAAAACCTTGAACAAACCACCAAGGAGCTGGACTTAAGTTTAATCAACTTAAAATTAATGCCTGCAAATAAATGTGGTCGCGCATGGGAGCTGCGTGAATTAGGTTGTCTGGCTTTATTTAAATGGCAGATCTTTGTGCTTTGCTTGCAATACATCGCATTCATCTGCATATTTTTACTGTATAAATAATTCACAATAATTTGAAGCTATGCCAAATCCATTAGACACTTCAGGGAATGCTCTCTCACCAATGAAAGGTAATTTTTTAAGCCGTTCAATTGCTCGCTATATTGCCTTTCTCACTCGTCGTGGTGCGCGGCTGCTCACGGGTGCGCGGAGTCTCTGGGTCGGGTGCAAACCGGTTATGAAACAGCGTATTTATTATGCAAATCATAATAGCCATATTGACTTTATTTTGCTTTGGTCATCACTGCCGACAGATCTCAGACGAAAGACGCGTCCTGTAGCTGCTTCGGATTATTGGTTAAAAGATGGCTTTCGACGTTTTCTCATTCAAGACACGTTTACTGGCGTCACTATTCAGCGAAATCGAGAGCAAAATCAAGATCCATTAGAACCGATCAAAACCGTATTAGCTCAAGGTGACTCGATTATTTTCTTTCCTGAGGGTACTCGAAATTTAAATGATGACGTTGAATTATTAGCCTTTAAAAGCGGCTTATTTCATCTCAAAAATCAATTTCCTGATGTTGAAATCGTGCCTGTGTGGATCTCAAATTTAAAACGTGTCATGCCTAAAGGCGCGCTTATACCATTGCCATTATTATCTACCGTTATTTTTGGCAAACCTTTAGAAGCCCATAATGAACAGAACAAATCTGAGTTTTTAAACTACGCTCAGGACGAATTACTCAAATTAAAAGCATTGGAGTATCAATAATGGAATTCACCAATGCGCAAATGACCTATGTATTGTTTGGTATCTTTGCGGTTATTTTGATTATTGCCTCAACCATTGGCTCAATACTAAAATTTAAAGCGGGTTATGCGCCGGCACCGGTCATCGACAATTTAAATGCGCGGATCAATGCATGGTGGGTCATGTTGTTGGTACTTGGTGTAGCAATTTCATTAGGCAAAATTGCCTTTGTGATCCTGTTTGCGTTGATTTCACTCTTTGCTTTACGTGAATTTATCAGTTTACTCCCAACCCGTCGCGGTGATTATCTTCCGTTGCTGATCGCTTTTTATTTTGTCATCCCTTACCAGTATTACTTGGTGTATATCGACTGGTACGGGCTATATTCTATTTTTATTCCGCTGTATGTATTTCTTCTTATCCCTATCGCTACACTCAAAGCCGAAGATACCACGCGATTTTTAGAGCGCAGTTCAAAAATTCAATGGGGTCTGATGATCAGCGTATTCTGTATTTCGCATGTGCCTGCGCTATTAAATCTTAAACTTCCCGGATTTGAAGGTGAAAAAATTTGGCTAGCGATCTGGCTGATCATGGTGGTACAAGCCTCCGATGTCTTACAATATGTCTGTGGCAAGCTATTTGGAAAACATAAAGTCGCACCGATACTTTCACCATCTAAGACCGTTGAGGGTTTAATCGGAGGCATTGCTTTAGCCACTGCACTAGGTGTTGCTATGTCATGGCTTACACCCTTTAGCTATCTACAGGCTGCATGTATTGGTTTTATTGTTTGTATATTCGGTTTCTTTGGTGGTCTTGTCATGTCAGCCATTAAACGCGATCGTGGTGTAAAAGATTGGGGACAACTCATCCAAGGCCATGGTGGCATGCTCGACCGAATTGATTCAATCTGCTTTTCTGCACCGATTTTTTTCCACATTTTGCGCTATTGGTGGTCTTAAGAAGTGACTAAGTTTCAAATAGAAAATTTGGGATTTTAAATGATGTTACGCATGTAGAATTAATTTCACATTTTAAAAATGATTTTTAAGTCAATGCGACGGTGTCTTACATCTAAGGATTGAATAAAGGTATTAGCCTTCGGCTGGAGATACTTTTGTTTCGGCAAAATGAGAAGCGAAGCTTCGAAAGGAAACCATCTTGCGGTGCAATGCACCTCACCGACAAAACTCGTTCACTAACGTCTAATTATTCAATGAATCGCAGAAACATTTTTGATTACAATAAGTCTTGTCTCAAACAATTGCGGATGATGTTGCCGTGTATCGTTCTTTTATTTGAATCAACGTGCGCTTCTGATGTTACTGCGTAGCATCGGTTAATAATACACACAATAAAAAAATCCCAAACAAACAAGCTTGGGATTCTTCTCATCAGGTATTCGATTTAAACGACTGAAATTGCAAACTTTTTAAAAATACTTGCACGACGTTTAGGATGAATATTGGCTTTAGTTAAATCGCCTTGGTAGTGATCATAGACACGTTTATCCATCATCTTAAACCAAATAGAGGGTACTAAAGCAGGAATTAGCATAGTGGCATAGCCGCTAGGCAACTCTGGCGCTTCATCAAAATGTCTTAAAGCCTGAAATGGACGAGTAGGATAAGCATGATGGTCTGAATGTCGCTGTAATTGATACAAAAATAGATTGGTCACAATATTATTGTTATTCCAACTATGTTCAGGCATGGTTCGCGCATAACTTCCATCCGGTTTTTGCTCACGCTTCAGGCCATAATGTTCAATATAATTAATAATTTCAAAAAGGCTGATTCCATAAAAGGCCTGTGTAACTAAATACGGTGTCACGCCTTTACCAAACATTTTCAGCATCGAGGCATGAAAACCTGCACTCATCGCCCAACCATGAAACAGTTCATTTTCCTTCGAAAAGAAACTTAAACCTTTACGTTTTAAGCGTTGTTTCTCAATCTGCACCGCCGATTTAATTCCACCAAATACAGTGCGTGGCCAAAACTCATAAAAAGTTTCGCCCATTTTTGAAGATGCAGGATCTTCAGGCGTTGCCGCACGTTTATGGTGTCCATAAGGATGTTCAATGCGGAAATGGCTATAACCTAAAGGTGCGAGCGTCGCATGTGCCCAATAATGGTCTTTTTTATGTGGTCGATGGCAGAGTTCATGTGCTGTATTTACGCCAACACCATTGATGGCACCCATCGAAATCCCAAGTAGAACTTGATCTAATAATGAAATATCTTTACGGGTAACCACATAGCCTGCAAAAGCATTCGCTGCCATTTGCAGTGGAATAAATAGTTTGACGATACGATCATAATAAGGATCATTCACTAAAACTTTAATGTCATCATCTGTCGGGTTATTGGCATCATCACCGATCAGTGCATCCAGTGCAGGAATAATGACATGCAGTAGAAGCGGCCCGCCCATGGCAAATAGTTTTTTTGTCGGTTTTGGACCAAAATGATAACCCGCCAAGATCCCCATACCAATGACTGGTAAACCTGGACTCAATAGCCAACCATAACGTTTTTTATCTAAAACACTACCGATTTTGCTTTCTAACTGAGCGAGCTGCTGTTCATTTAATTTTACTGGTGCATTCATGCGCTAGACTTCCCTAATTACTTCTTCTGTGTTTATATTCGTAAAATATGGGCAGCCAGAACAGTTTTAAGCGTCCAAAAAAACTATGCAATCGTCTTTGGCATTTAAGGATAAATGTTGACCTTTAAACACATAGTGACCATCTATAAATAGAAAATTAATATGAGTAAATATTTGAAATATGGATGCTTTAAGTAAAATTTTTGATGATATTCATCTCCACCGATCTGAATATATTTATTTGAGATCAAAGCATCCTTGGGCTTTTCATTTTCAAGATCACAATGCCATGGTTGCGTATGTAGTGATTCAAGGTCAGTGTGTTGTACATATAGATCAAGAGCAGGTCTTACTCGAAGCTGGCGATCTTTGCCTTATTCCCTCAGGGCAAAATCATTACTGCAAATCTATACAGTCTGATGTCTTGGTCGAGTCAATAAACATCACGTCATTGTTTCAAGAGCAACGAAATAAAACCATTGAATTAAATTATGCTGAGTCTCATGAAGCAGAAGAATTCTTTGTACTGGCGATCCGTGGGCATGTCGACAGCATTATGGCAAAGCCCTTAGTGAATGCACTCCCCACGCTGTTACATACACCACATATCATGAGCAGTACCGCACCGGAATGGTTGCAAATTGGCTTACATTTTCTGGCAGTTGAAGCGCATCAAATCCGTCCAGGCCGCGACAAAATTTTGGATCATTTGGTGAGTATTTTATTTATCGAATGTGTGCGTGATTATATTGCAGCCTTGTCAGATTCAAGCAGTTGGTTGCATGCCTTGAGTCATCCTGAATTATCCAACGCTTTGGCCGCGATCCATGAACAACCACAGCATGCATGGACCGTCGAAAGTTTGGCAGAACAATGTTGCATGTCACGTTCTAAATTTGCCAGTTTATTCACTCAAATGCTCGGTGAATCACCACTCGCCTATTTGCAGCAACATCGATTGCGACTGGCAACACAGCACTTACAAATGGGGCAACTGACTATTCAGCAAATTGCCCATCGTATCGGTTACTCATCTGAAACGGCATTTAGCCAAACTTTTAAAAAGTTTTATGATCTAACACCGAGCCAGTATCGACAGCAGCATCAATTCGCAAAAACTGAGTCACTTTAAAGGTTTAATCTAAAAGCTTTAAAATCGCTTCCACAGGGTTTTCACTGTTACCTGAAAGCAGTTGTTTATGCATGGTGATGTGCTGCATCACTTGAATTTGCGATTTTTCAACATCCATCAAGCTTTCAATTTCTGCTGCTAATTTTTCAGGTGTTGCATCATGTTGAATAAGTTCCTGAATCACTTTTTTGCCCGCAATAATATTTGGCAATGAATAATACGGAATTTTGATCAGCAATTTCACCACATGGTAGGTCAGCCAATTTAACTTATAAAAGGTCACCATTGGGCGGTGTAAAAACATCGCTTCTAAGGTTGCTGTACCAGATGCCAAAGCAACAATATTCGATGCATTCATCACCTGACGGCCAATTTTAGATTCCGAATCTGTGTTTTCCATCAAGCGAACTTTGGCTTGTAATGCTTCAGGATACTGCTTGAGCAACAATTCGATTTGCTGTTTACGTGCATCATTGATTGCAGGAATCAGGAACACATAGTCTGGATGCTGCTCCGTCAAAATCTGTGCGGCAGACAGTACCAAAGGCCCTAAGCGCTCAATTTCACCGCGACGGCTGCCCGGAAGTAATGCAATGTGTTTTTGATGCTCATCTAAGCCTAACTCGTGTTTAGCCGCAACGAGTGGATTATCTAAAGGCAACTGACTTGCCAATGGGTGTCCGACAAATGCAGCCGGAACTTGCCATTTTTGGAAAAACGCTTTTTCAAATGGAAATAAGCAAAGGACTAAATCAATACTTGCTTTAATGCCATGTACACGCCCTTGACGCCACGCCCATACTGAAGGGCTGACATATTGCACTGTTTTAATTGGTAGCTGTTTTTGCTTCATGCTCTTAGATAAACGCAAATTAAAATCCGGTGCATCTATCCCTACAAAAACATCGACAGGGTTTTCAGTCCATTTTTCAACCAGACCATCACGTACAGCAAAGAGTTTTTTAATATCTTTTAAGACTTCAACAATCCCCATCACCGATAAAATATCCATCGGATAATAGCTGTTAAAGCCTTCTGCAATCATTTGCGGACCGCCGATGCCTTCAAATTCCGCATCGATCCCTTGCTCTCGAAAACTACGGATAAGCTTGGCGCCTAATGTATCCCCGGATACTTCCCCAACCACGATGCCAATTTTAAGTTTCCGATTTTGCAAAAGTCTGTCCTTTTAACTTAATGTTCTTTAGTTATAGATTCTATACGAGTCCTTCACAAAGTTAATAGATTTCCTGAAAAAAGCTGCGCAGCTTTAATTCACCATTTTAGAAATATTCCTCACTGCTGCTTAGCTACTAACTAAAATTTTTATACTAATGGTTCTGATTTCTACCGTATTTACTCTTAAACAATTTACGAAATAACACTGCGGTTTTAAAACCCGTGCTTTCCGCAAGTTTATCAACTGAATAATCTGTCAATTCGAGCAATTCAGCCCCACATCGCAGTCTTTCATTATTTAACCATGTGACAATTGGTAGCCCTGTCGCATGTTTAAAATGTCTAGTTAGTGTCCTTCTACTCATATTCGAATAATGGCGAAACCTTATCTTTTTAAGGCGTATGAGACTTAGCAGCAGTGGAATTTATATACACTGTTGCTTATATCGATAAATATCAAATCAAAAGTTTAGAATTGAAAACCTACAGTGCATTTAGGTATTGGATATCCACTTCAGATATTCAAAGCCTTATATTCAAAATATATGATTTCACTGCAGCATAATCTACATTTGAACTATCAACCAGTTGAGAAAACCATAATCAATAACTTAGTTTAGATAAAATTCATTTATTTCAAAATTAAAAACATTCTTTATCTATTTTTTTCACAAGCAAATCACTAATCGAGACAACGACTTATATCAATTAGTCATAAGATATGCACGTTTTTTGATATTTGGCATTCAGCGATGGTCGGTCCTTTAGAGTTCATTCTGGCAGGTGTAATTGTAGGTTTCTGCGTAGGTATTACCGGCGTTGGCGGTGGTTCATTGATGACCCCGATCCTGATCAGCCTGTATAAAATTGAACCCCATATTGCGATTGGTACAGACCTGCTGTATGCCGCTATTTCAAAATTTTGTGGTTCTTTAGTTCATGCACGTAAAATGAATATCGTATGGACCATTGTTATTTGGCTTGCTGTCGGCAGTATCCCTGCGTCTTTTGCGACCCATTGGGTACTGGAAAACTATCTCAGCCAATCGACACATTACAAAACCGTCTTAACCATGTTTTTAGGTTTTATGCTGACGATTACAGGGATCTCAATTATTTTCCGTGGTCATATCGAAAAATTCTTTAATAAATTTCGAAAAACTGATCAGTTGGATGATATGAGTGCGGATCTTGAACGTATCAATTTCCAAGCTAAAAATAAGCGTGCATATATCATCATCATGGGGATTATTTTAGGCGTATTCGTTACCCTATCGTCTGTTGGTGCAGGTGCCTTCGGTATTATGGCATTGGTACTCATGTTCCCTAATTTACCAATGATTCGAATTATTGGTTCAGACGTCGTACATGCCGTGCTTCTTACACTGGTTGCTGGCTTGGGTCATATGAGCTCAGGTAATGTCGATTTTCATTTATTGGGTTGGTTATTGGTGGGTTCTATTCCTGCAATTGTGGTCGGAACTTTAATCAGCTCACGTTTACCTGAAAAAGTCATTCGTAAAGTCTTAGGCATTACCTTGTTTGTTTTAGGCATGAATTTCATCATTAATCCAGTAAAATCAAAACCTGTCGAAAAACCAACAACTGCAATGTTGATCGCACCGACGGTGAATAGTCAGCAGGTTTAAATTAACTGCCCGATTCATCACTTTTTTTTCAGAGACTTATTGATCTTTTTTATAACATTTGAATGCTATATTCATGTTATATTCGGCTCACGAAACAACCTTTTGTATAATCAAACCAGTGACGGCAATGAATACTTTACAGTCAAATTCTATTACCCAAAACGACATTGATGACGTGAATGTAAAAAGCATTCAGCCACTTGTTACTCCTGCAGAACTAAAAAAAGAGCTACCTCTGACTGAAACTGCCTATCAAACAGTCCTTAAGGGCCGTGAAACTGTACGTAATATTTTAGATGGAAATGACAAACGTCTTTTTGTTGTCATTGGTCCATGTTCAATTCACGACACAGTCGCTGCACATGATTATGCTGACCGTTTAAAAGTTTTAAGTGACAAAATCCAAGATACGATTTATGTCGTGATGCGTGTGTATTTTGAAAAACCACGTACCACTGTGGGTTGGAAAGGTCTAATTAATGACCCTGACATGAACGATTCTTTCAACATCGAAAAAGGCTTACGTATTGGTCGTAAACTTTTACTTGAATTGAATGAAAAAGGTTTGCCTTGTGCAACTGAAGCACTCGATCCAAACTCACCACAGTACTACCAAGATCTTATCTCTTGGTCAGCGATTGGTGCGCGCACCACTGAAAGCCAAACACATCGTGAAATGTCTTCTGGCCTTTCTTCACCTGTGGGCTTTAAAAATGGTACAGATGGCGGTTTAACCGTTGCGACCAATGCCATGCAATCTGTTAAACATGGTCATAGCTTCTTGGGCTTAAGCGACCAAGGTCAAGTTTCTGTTATTCGTACCAGTGGTAACCCATATGCACACGTTGTACTTCGTGGCGGTAACGGTAAACCAAACTACGACGCAGGTTCAGTTGCAGATGCTGAAGCGGCATTAGCCAAAGCAAAAGTTAGTGGCAAAATTATGATTGATACCAGTCATGCAAACTCAAACAAAGACCCGTACCTACAACCCCTTGTACTCAAAAATATTACTGAACAAATCCTTGACGGAAACAAGTCAATCGTGGGTATTATGGTAGAAAGTCACTTAAAAGGTGGTCGTCAGGATATTCCTGCCAACCTATGTGACCTCGAATATGGTAAATCAGTGACTGATGGCTGTATCGATTGGGATACGACTGAAAAAGTCTTGTTAGAGATGCATGAAGCACTTAAAGACGTGTTACCGACACGCTAAGTGAATGAAAAACGCCATCTTCGAGATGGCGTTTTACTTTGAAGGATTATTTGTCAGATGAATGAAATCGAAAATGCGTTAAGTCACATTGAAAACTTCCAATATATACATGAACATTTATTAACGTCAGGACAACCATCTCCTTCTGAGCTTCAAACGATTAAAGAATATGGTGTTTCAACGGTTATCAATTTAGCCCTGACCGATGCATCCAATCATATCGAGCATGAAGACCGCATTTGCCTAGATCTAGGCCTGAACTATATCCAAGTTCCAATCTCTTGGGATACCCCTTCAGATGATCAATGCCTTTTAGTACTCGATATGATTGACCATTTGGTTCAAGGGCAAACGGTTTGGCTACACTGTGCGAAAAACTTCCGTGTCAGCAGTTTGATGTATTTATACCGTCAATACTATATGGATGTTGATATGCCAAAGGCTCAAGAATTTATGCATCAAATTTGGGAACCCAATGAAACTTGGACAGGTTTAATCCATGCGGTTGCCTTACAACTCCAAGGCCGTAAAGCAACTCAAGATTTACAACATGCACTGATCCATCCAGATCATTTTGCGTGAGAAATCAGTACTGTTGCAGTAGAAAGAATACCTTCTTGGCGACCAGTAAACCCTAATTTTTCGGTGGTGGTCGCTTTGATGCTAATTTGTGTAACTTCAACATCCATAACATCTGCGATACTTTGACGCATTTCTAAATTATGTTTTGCTAGTTTAGGGCGCTCACAAGCCACGGTAATATCAGCATTATTAAGTACATATCCACGATCTAAAATCATTTGGTAGACGTGTTTTAAAAGTACTCGACTATCGGCACCTTTAAATTTTGGATCTGTATCTGGAAAATGCTGACCAATATCTCCAAGTGCCAAAGCTCCTAATAATGCATCACAAAGCGCGTGCAGTACCACATCACCATCTGAATGTGCTTTGAGTCCATGTGTATGTGGAATTTGAACACCAGCAAGCGTTACAAAGTCACCTTCTTCAAATGCATGTACATCCATGCCCTGACCGATACGAATTTGAGCTATCATGCTTGAGTTCCTTGAGAAAATAATGATTGAAATCTTGTATTCACGCTTTCTATTTCGCTATAGTGTGGGCAAGCGCAACATAGTGAAAGTATAAGCGATCATGCTGTTGAAAACTGAAATAAATATCATCAAAAAATTCGGACTGGTTCTGCTAATAGGTTCTGGCCTAGCGACGTTTACGCATGCAGAAAAAATTAACTGCGATCATGCCAATACTCAGGCAAAAAAAAATTATTGTTCTGACCGTTTTAAAGAACAACGTGAAAAGCTAGATGGGCTTTTTTTAACAGCGCAGTTGATTACCGATGCCCCAATACGCTTACTGATAGATACGCAAAAATTATGGTATAGCCGAGTTCAGCAATGCAAAAACTTGGAGTGTTTTAAACAACAGTTTGAACTTCGCCATGAAGATTTGAATATTTATACCTCGATGAACCAAAGTTTAACGCAGCATTATCTTAAATTTGAAAATGGTCATTTTGCGACATCACCTGTACATTTAAAGGTACATCAACTGGGCAAAGACAGCATCAAAATAGAAGGCATTGCCTATCGTAATCCGAACAATCGAGTTGAAACACAAACCATTCCATTTTTAGCTTACACAACACCCGAACAAAAAAATCAAATCACCGATAATGAACACGATTGCAAATATCAGTTCAATTACAGTAAAGCCTTACTCTCAGTAAAAACCGAACAAAAAGGCTGTGAACGTTTTGCAGGGATTTATCGTTTATATGATTAAGATCAAATTCGAATGACTTAGAAAAATACAAAAAAGCCTCAACATTGAGGCTTTTTTGATGTCTACAATTTTTTGATGTCTACAATATGTCAGTTAAATCGGATGTGTTTGCTGCACTTGCTGGCTGATCATTGCAGCTGTTGCCGCAGATAAAGTCCATCCAAGGTGACCATGCCCTGTATTATAGAAAATATGATCTCGCTTACCTGCATGCACTACTGGCATCATATTGGGCATCATTGGTCGTAAACCCGCCCACGGCACCACATGTTCTGTAGAGAGATTAAAGTTACGATTTGACCAATCAATTAAGGGTTGAATGCGATCTGCGCGAATATCTCGGTTATAGCCATTAAACTCTGCCGTGCCTGCAACACGGAGTCGATTTGCACCTAAGCGTGAAGTCACAATTTTGGCACTTTCATCCAACAGACTCACCCAAGGCGCATTGGCCTGACTTTGTTCATCATTTAAATTAATAGTGATTGAATATCCTTTGACTGGATAGACATTTACGCGGTCACCGAGTTTATGTGCAAGTTCATAACTACCTACGCCACCACAGACCACCACGGCATCCGCTTCAAGTATGGTATCAGCATCAGGATGTTCCATATTTTCATCACTGGCTTTTAACTGAACATTGACACCTTTTGCATGATGTTCAAAATCAGTCACCTCAAAGCCCCACATATATTTCACATCAAAGCGTTCTGTTGCTTTAGCAAGCTGCGTTGTAAATTTGTGGATATCTCCAGTGGCATCCCCCGGACAATAAAAACCACCATAGTATTCACCTCTCAGACTAGGCTCAATATCACGGATTTCAGCTAATGTCACAGGATGACGCTCTAAGCCACCCTCACAGAGCATATTATTAACTTGAGTCGCTACCTCATAATCATGTTGATTATGAAAAAAATGTAAAATGCCGCGTTTTTCTAAATCAAACTGTAAGTTTTCATGCTCAGCTATTTCAAATAAACGCTGACGTGCCATCAATGCGAGACGTACAGTCTCGTGAGTATTTTCACGATAATCTTTAATATGTCCCATAAACTCAAAGAGCCATGAATATTTGTGTAGATTAAAACTTGGATTTAATAATAATGGCGCGGTTTTTTGTGACATCCATTTGATGCCTTTCACCACCGTTGCTTTTTGGTTCCAGACTTCAGCATTACATGCTGATAATTGACCACCATTGGCAAAAGAAGTTTCCATTGCAGGATAAAGATGTTTATCGACCACGGTGACACGATAACCGAGTAATCCGAGTTCGTAAGCTGTCGTTACCCCAGTAATACCTGCACCAATCACAACAATATGACACATATAGGCTCCTTGGAAATTATATTTCCTATGTTTGCCCCATCTGTCATTGGTACCTGAGAGCTTTGGTTCCTTGCGAAGCAATGTGAACATTCCCCTTCGGTGAGTAGGTCTAGCCCACTTCTCTCCAGATTTTTTATATGATTACAGTCCTTTTGCCTGAGAGTTTCCTGGGGGAACTTGCTCCTTCGGCGAGCACAATCTGTGCTTCTCTCCTGCAATCATCCTTTCGTTTTTTATTTCGCATTCTTATTGATATTGCCTTAGTTAGATATGAGCAATATTTGTACCAAATCTCAAGTCCTATTTGGGTCAATATTGTTAAATATTATTTTTATATCGATTTAAGTTGTTAGGTTATAAATTTAAAATCATTTTTCCTACACCTAAATACTTCATCTTTAAAATAAAGGTTTAAAATATTAAATGAAATTTATAACTAGAAAGATTGAAGTTTTATGTCGGATTCTACGCTTTTCTCTCGCTTTGCATCTGTGATCAAAACACATTCTATTGAAGAATTAACCCAAAGTGATTTACTCCTTCTTAAGACTCTGGGGCCTGTTCAAAGTTTTTATGCACCATTCGAGGCCATAAATCATGATGCAAAAGTGGTCATCGTCGGCATCTGCCCAGGCCAGCAACAATGGCGTAATGCATTAATCGCAGCAAAGGACGGCTTAGAACAGCAAGTATCTGAGGAAAACATTCTTAAACTTGCCAAGAATAGTGGCACTTTTAGCGGCCCTATTCGTAAAAATTTAACTCAACTGCTAGATCATATTGGATTACAAAATCAATTAGGCATACAGACCACTGCTGAGCTATTTAGCAATCATCAAGATATAGTGCAAATGTGCTCGGTTTTACAGCAATGCATTTTGGTCAATGGAAAAAATTATGCTGGCTCAACACCCGCAATGCTAAAAAATGAATTATTAAAACAACATATTGATGATTATTTTATTCCTATGGTCCAACAGCTTCCTAACGCAATTTATATCCCGCTAGGCAAAGGTGTAGATGAGGTTTTAAATTATGTAAGCAGCTTAGGCTATTTAAATGATCAACAGATTCTAGCTGGACTTCCCCATCCATCAGGTGCAAATGCTGAACGGATCAAATATTTTTTAGGTGAAAAACCACGTGTTCAATTGTCTCGACAAACCAATCCCGAGCAGATTGATAGCGCAAAATCACAGATCTTACTTAAGTTATCTAAATTTCAATGAAATAAGATTTTCATCACTTAATAATATTTTTTATTTGAATATCGACCACTTATATCAAAGCAGTGCTCAAACAAAACCAGAAAAGTGTGATGTATTTTACTTTTTTGTTTTTCTGTGTGAATATGCGCCAAAATAAATATTGCTTATAAAAATAACGCTAACATGGAAAAACACATGAAAAATTATTTAGTTCTAGGATTTACACTCCTACTACTCACAGGTTGTATTACCGTACCTAAAAATAAACCTGAAACAAGAACCTTGAAGCTAAAAGGTGTGAATACCGTTGAAAACAGCAAAGTGATCCAACGAACCATTACTCGAGGTCAGTTACTATGTGAAGCTGGGCAAAAATGTCCTGAACTTGCAATTGATTGGCAAAAAAACAAAGGTGAGTATGCACTTTCACTGCATTCTTATGATCAACAGCAGCTTGATATGAGTGAAATATCTTTTGTGATTGACGGCAAAGTTTTGTCTTATCCTGCAATTGGTCGAACAAATTATCGTCGCTTAGATAATTCAAATGTGATTGATTCTTCTAATACCGTGATGATCCCAGATGCTGTGCTTAAAAAATTTCGGGACGCAAAAAATATTGCTGTGATTATGAATACCAACCAAGGTGAAATCGCACACTATATGTTAAAAAACCAAAAATCTTCAGATGCCTATCGTCTATTTTTACGTGCTTATTCTTAAGACCAAATAGTCTAAAATAAAAATCTCAGAAGTTAGTGTATGTTTTCTTTTGGGATTTTTTATTCATCTCATCTTATAAATTAATCAAATGCATCACATGATCTTTATTTTATTCGTTTAATTAATTGTTTAATTGTCAGTTCACATATCGGTTGACCCACCTCTAGATGAAGAGGATAGGCTTGATTTTCATCTGTTATGTTATAGCCACGTCGTTGATAATATTTTATTAATTCTAAACACCGATCAATCACATACATGACAAATTCTTCAACATTGGGTTCCATCAACATCGCTTGTTGTTCTGCAAATTGCAATAATTTTTTTCCTAAGCCCTGAGCTTGCTCATTTGGATGAATTGCAAAATGACCAATTTCACAGCTCATCCCCTGCATTTGAATACCAATACACCCCTTGATCTGCGCATGTACCGACTCAATCACATATAGATGAAAATCCTTTTTTTGTAAGAGTTGACTGAGTTGAGATACATTTATTCGATTTCCTCGAACAATATGATGTTCCGTGGTCCAACTCTTGGGATGATTTTCCCGATAGGCTATATTCATTAAGCTTTCAAGCTAATGAATATCGTCAAGTAAAGCTTTTCGTATATTCATATTTTTAGCTATTTATTTTCATGGGTCTATTTTACTGAAATAAAAAAACCAGACAATTGTCTGGTTTTTTTATGCAATTTGCTCATCAGTGTAGCTCGCTAGCGCTATTCACCAACCGCATCGGAACAAAAAGCAGCGCTTTGTTATTTATCCACTGTGACTTGCTAAAGCTATTCACTAACCGCGTTCGAAACAAAGCAACGCTTTGTTTCCTCACTTGGGTTCAATTGGGGCAAATGGTGCAACAACGTCTGCATTTTGTGCACGGTTACGCATGAAGTGATCCATGAGCACAATTGCTAACATTGCTTCCGCAATTGGAGTTGCACGAACACCGACACAAGGATCATGGCGACCTTTGGTCAACACATCAGTATCTTCACGATTAATCGTAATGGTTTTACCCGGCGTAGTAATGGATGCTGTTGGTTTTAAAGCAATCGCAACACGAATGTCCTGACCACTCGAAATACCGCCCAAAATGCCGCCTGCATGGTTTGCCAAGAAACCATCCGTAGTTAACTCATCACGGGTTTCATGACCAAACTGCTCGGCAACACCAAAGCCATCACCAATTTCCACACCTTTTACGGCATTGATGGACATCATGGCATGTGCAATATCTGCATCTAAACGATCAAATACAGGCTCGCCCCAACCTACTGGCACTTGCGTCGCAATAATTTCCAGTTTTGCGCCACAGCTCGTTCCTTGTGCACGAAGTGACGTTACGAGAGCTTCAAAACGTGGGACAGCATCTGCATCACCACAGAAAAATGGGTTATTTGGAACTTCATTCCAGTCCAATTTCTCTGCTTTTTCGGTACCAATTTGCGTTACATGACCACGAATTTCGATGCCAAATTTCTCAAACAAGTATTTTTTAGCAATCGCCCCCGCAGCAACACGCATCGCAGTTTCACGAGCACTTGAGCGACCACCACCACGATAATCACGGAAACCATACTTATGTGTATACGTATAGTCTGCATGACCCGGACGGAAGGTTTGCGCGATGTTGCCATAATCTTTTGATTTTTGATCTGTGTTACGGATCAATAGACCAATCGATGTACCGGTCGTTTTGCCTTCAAATACGCCTGAAATAATTTCAACTTCATCGGGTTCTTTACGCTGAGTTGCAAACTTAGATGTGCCCGGCTTACGACGATCCAGATCCTTTTGCAAATCGGCTTCAGTCAGTTCAATACCCGGTGGAACCCCATCCACAATGGCCATCAGACCAACGCCATGAGATTCACCACAAGTCGTTACACGGAAGAGTTGCCCTATACTATTACCTGCCATGTCAAACGACTCCTTATGCTTGAACAGATTGAATGAATAAATCTCGGTATTCGCGGCATTGAGCAGCAGTCAATGCAAAGATACCTGTACCGCCTTTTTGGAACTGTAACCAATAAAAATCAACGGTATTGAAGTTTTGACGCATTGCCCATTCTGAGTTACCCACTTCAATCACAATTAAGCCATCTTCAGTCAGGTAATCTGCAGCTTGTGCCAACATTTTACGTACAAGATCCAAACCATCTTGACCCGCAGCAAGCGCCATTTCAGGTTCATGGTGGAATTCTTCTGGTAAATCTGCCATGTCTTCAGCATCCACATACGGTGGATTCGACACGATCAAATCATATTGATTTTCTGCTGGAATTTTGGCGAATAAATCAGACTCAAGTAAAGCCACTTGATATTGTTTATTGTGGTGTTCACAGTTAATTTGTGCCACTTCAAGTGCATCTTTAGATAAATCTGTTGCATCAACTTCAGCGTCTGGGAATGCATAAGCTAAAGCAATCGCGATACAACCCGAACCCGTACACATATCTAAAATGCGCTGAGGAGTTTTTGGATTGGCATTTTCAGGTAGATTATTAACCGCAGCACCCATTTCGCCATTTTCACTTAAGCAATACGGCGCAAAACGGTTTTCAATTAACTCTGCAATTGGAGAACGTGGAATCAGTACACGCTCATCAACATAAAATGGTTTACCAAAGAAATATGACAAGTTTAGTAAATAAGACGTCGGAACTTTTTCATTAATACGACGTTCTAATAATGCTAAAAATTCTGCAACTTCACTTGGCAATAATTTCGCATCTAAGATTTCCGCATCTGCATTCCAATCTAGAGATAACGTTTGTAAAACCAATGCTGAGCTTTCAGCAAAATAGTCTTCTGTACCTTGTCCTAAGTGGGCATCATATTGACGTAAAGCTGTTACCCCAAAGCGGATATAATCACGAATTGTTGATAGGTTTTCAGCTGCTTCCTGTAAATGTTCAGGGCTAATAGTCGGTCGATCCACTTAAGGCGTCTCCAGTTCATAATTTTTTAAACACCCTATGATACCTTGTTTTAATGCTATTTATAATAAAAATACGGCATTATTCACCGCTTGAAAGCATTTCATAACCGTATATATGAGGTCTGATACATTCGCTGAAATGAAATGTGTACTTTATGCCTTTCAGCATTCTATAAAATCTAATTAGATGAAAATTACGAATAAAAACCAATTCAAGCTCAATTGTTTAGCAATTTGTACTTGATCCTAAGCTTTATTTTCTTAAAATCATCCCCATACAAACAGTTAAATTTTAAATGCGGAGCTCCAATGAGCTATAAGCACAATAACCTCATGGCTATGCGTCAAAGCTATTGGGAAGACACTCAGTCTTTAAACGTGCAAACTGAAAAGGCATTTTTTCAGCAACTGCTGATCGAACATCAAGTTTTCCCTGATGCGAGTCTAGAAAACGCACGTACCCTATTTTTTAGCTTACCGAGCATTATTATTGTCAAAGGTTATGCTGCCGGATTTAAAGACGAATCTGTCCAACATCTTATTCATCAACATATTGAAGAACATAAAGCCGCATTGATGCAAAACGATACGGTAAAAATCAAATATCGTTTATAGTTTTCTTTCCAATGTACCTGTCTACGCGGCATCTTGCTTAAGTTTGCAAATGCTTACTGCATATTCAGTAAGTTGAACTATTTTAATACGTTAAGAAACGTTAAAATTAGCTACAATGTATTTTTCTGCGAATTGCTGATTAAAGGATTTAATTTACATGTCAGATCAGAACGATAAGCTCAAACACTTGAAAACGTCTTCTATGGATCGACGCTTATCTATCGCAAAGGCATCGCTACTTGCGGGAACTCGTTGGGCAGCATCAAACGCCACTTCTATTTTTTCGAGTGAAGAAGAAAAAGAGAAAAAGCGTAAAAAAGCCATGAAAGATCAGGCTGAATATCTCGTCGCAGAAATTGGTAAATTAAAAGGTTCAATTGTAAAAATTGGGCAAATGATGGCGTTGTATGGTGAACATTTTCTACCTGAAGAAATCACCCAAGCCCTCAATACCCTTAACAATCAAACAGTCGCATTGGCATGGCCAGCCATCAAAGTCCAATTACAAAATCAACTTGGCTCAAAGCTTGATGATCTCGTGATTGATCATGAGCCACTTGGCACAGCATCTCTGGCACAGGTTCACCGTGCAAAACGCAAATCTGATGGTTTAGAACTGGTATTAAAAATCCAGTATCCGGGTGTGGCAGATGCAATCGATTCGGATATGAATCTATTCAAAAACATGCTCAAACTGACACGAATGGTTCCTCAAACGCGTGAATTTGATCAGTGGTTTGATGAAGTTCGTGAAATGATGCATCGTGAAGTAAATTATAAAATCGAAGCAGATACCACTCGCCGTTTTGCTGCACACTTAAAAGAAGACCCACGCTATATCGTGCCGCAAATCATTGATGGTTATTCAACACCTCAAGTGCTGTGTATGACCTTTGAACGTGGTGTGCCGATTAACAGCCCAGTAATGCTGTCACTTCCTCAAGAGCGCCGTAATGCCTTAGGTGAAGCATCACTTGAAATTGCCGTACGCGAAATTTTTGAATGGGGTGAAATGCAAACCGACCCTAACTTCGGAAACTATTTGGTCCGTTTAGGCAATGGTGCGGATGTGCCAGATAAAATTGTTCTCCTCGACTTTGGTGCGATCCGTCAGTTCGATGAGCATCTATTAGGCGTTGCACGTAATTTGATTACCGCGGGTTATCACCATAGCTCTGAGCAAATGGTCAAAGCGATGACAGGTTATGAGTTCTTTGATGGTATTCCACAAAGTATTAAACCTGATATGGCTAAAGTCTTTTTGTTAGCGACAGAGGCATTTAGTAGCACTGCAAATAACCCGGACATCCCTGCTGGTGTTATGGACGAACAACAACGCTATGATTGGAAAAAAAGCCAATTACATAGCCGTGTGATGCAACAAGCTTCAAAATCGATGGCATCTCGCTACTTCTCAGTTCCACCTAAAGAGTTTATGTTTATCAGCCGTAAATTTATCGGTGCATATACCTTTATGACCGTCATTGAAGCGAAAACCAATGTTCGTCGTATGATTCAAAAATATCAATAATCATTCAATGCACACTTCAAGACTTGGCTGACTCAAATGTCAGCCAAGTCAATTTTAAAATAAAAATCCTTTTAAGCCTTTTTACTTTTCTATTATTAATTAATCATTTAGCTATCAAATCCCACCTAATCTCGCCGTTTATCTTTGACAATCACGCATGTCATTTATGACATGGTTTTTCTATCTTTGGCATGTCAGCATTAAATAAGAATAACGCAAATGGAAAACAACAATGACCAATATGGTAAACAAGGCACAAGGATTTGGACTCTCACTTTTAACTAAAATTGCCGGAAGTGATGTACTCGATCAGTTTAAACTGCGCAAATTTGTTGAAAAATCTTTGTATCAGAGCTCAAAAGCTGGTTTTAAAACCTTGAGCCAAACGCAAAAAGTATTTCAGACCAACAAAGATGTGCATAAACAACGTTTGCCTAATCAACAAAAATCATTATTTGATTTAAACCTGACTGAAGAACAACAAATGACTGCTGATGCGATGCAGCAGTTTGCCACAGAAGTCTTGTATCCACTTGCTCATCAAGCCGATCAAGAGGAAAGATTTCCTGAAGCGTTATGGCAACATATCCAAGATCTAGGTCTAAATTATTATGCCTTACCTGAAGATTTGGGTGGCGTCGCGGCAGAAAAAAATATCATTAGCAATATCTTAATTGCTGAACAATTGGCTGAAGGTGACTTTAGTTTAACAGCAGGTTTACTGTCGACATTTAGCTGTATCAACGCCATCACCCAATGGGGTTCCGAATCTGTTCAAGCAACCTACTTAGCGGCATTTGCAGATGATTCAGCCCTACGTGCAAGCTTTGCGGTTCAAGAGGCAACAGCGGCATTTAATCCCTATCAACTTAAAACTCACGCGATTGCTGATGGCCAGCAGTATAAAATCAGTGGGGAGAAAACCTTAGTCCTTTTAGGTGAACAGGCAGATGTGCTCTTGGTGAGTGCCATGCTCAATGGGCAGCCTGAAGTTTTTATTGTGCAACGCGACCAGAGCATTAGCGCTAAAAAAACACCAGCTATGGGTTTAAAAGCCACTGAAACGGTAACTTTAAAATTTACTCACACCCCTGCCCAACGCTTAGGTGATCAAGATTTCAACTATACCTCATTTATCGATCTTGGCAATTTAATGTGGTGTGCCATGGCTGTTGGTACCGCAACTGCAGTCAAGAAATATTGCATTCAATATGCAAACGAACGTACAGCTTTTGGGGAGCCAATTTCGCACCGTCAAAGTGTGGCATTTATGATTGCAGATATGGCAATCGAAATTGATGCCATGCATATGCTCATCCTCAATGCAGCAAGTCTAGCCGAAGCTGGCAAGCCCTTTCATCGTGAAGCCTATTTAGCCCGCGTGCTATGTGCTGAAAAGTCAATGAAAATTGGGACCGATGGTGTGCAAATATTAGGTGGTCATGGCTTTACCAAAGAACATCCCGTAGAACGTTGGTATCGAGACTTACGTGCCACAGCGATTCTTCAATCTGGCTTACATGCGTAATTCAGCAAAATAAAAAACAAGGAAATGTCCATGAACTTACAAAATCCGAAAAAATTTAAATTGCTGATCGACCAAGCCCATGAAGTTGCTTTAAATGTTCTACGTCCTATTTCACGTAAATATGACAAAGCCGAACATGCCTATCCGAAAGAGTTAGACATGTTGTCTTCCCTCGTCGACGGTATGAATGATGGCGGTGATGGCATGAATGCAGGTGCTGCCGTCAATAAACGTGGCGACACAGACACGGGAAATAAAAACGGTGTCAATATGTCGACTGCACTCAGTATCATAGAGATGTGCTATGGAGATACAGGCCTGTTGCTCAGTATGCCTCGCCAAGGGCTTGGCAACTCAGCTATTGCAGCAGTAGCTAATGATGAACAACTAGAACGCTTAAAAGGAACTTGGGCCGCTATGGCCATTACAGAACCCAATTGCGGCTCTGATTCAGCAGCAATTCGGACAACAGCGACGAAAGATGGCGATGAATACATCCTCAATGGTGAAAAAATCTTTGTCACCTCGGGCGAACGTGCTGATTCAGTGGTGGTTTGGGCAACACTAGATAAAAAATTAGGTCGAGCAGCGATTAAATCCTTTGTTGTTGAAAAAGGTACATCAGGCATGACTGTAGAACGCCTAGAATATAAATTGGGTATTAAAGCCTCTGATACTGCTGCTATTAGTTTTGTAGATTGTCGTGTCCCTGCTGCAAACTTATTAGGCAATGCTGAAATTGATGTAGCAAAGGGTTTTGCTGGGGTTATGGAAACTTTTGATAATACTCGCCCACTCGTTGCTGCGATGGCTATAGGCTGTGCAAAGGCATCTTTAGAGCGAATTAAAGAAATCTTTAAAGATGAATTAGACGAACAGTATTCAACACCCATCTTACAAAGTTCGAATATTGCTGCACAAATCTACCGAATGGAAGCAGACTGGGAAGCAGCACGTCTACTCATGCTCAAAGCTGCATGGATGGCTGACAACAAAAAACCTAACTCACGTGAAGCATCCATCGCTAAAGCAAAAGCAGGCCGTGTAGGTAATGAAATCACCTTAAAGTGTGTAGAGCTCGCAGCTGCAGTTGGTTATAACGAAGATGAATTATTGGAAAAATGGGCACGTGATTCAAAAATCCTCGATATATTTGAAGGCACACAGCAAATTCAACAATTAATCGTTGCACGACGTGAACTGGGTAAAAGTTCAAGCGAATTAAAATAATTACTTTGCTTGAGCAATTTGAAACTTAAAGATGGATTTTTATATAGGATCAGTCTATAAACAATCCATCTTTTTGTTTTTCGATGATTATGTTTCAGATCCGACCACTTCAATTTGAAGACAATGCAAGCATTGCCAATGTCATTCGCACAGTTTCCAAAGAATTTGGATTAGCACCTGAATCAGGATTTGCCGTTGCAGATCCAATTTTAGATGATTTATATCACGTCTATGCGCAAGCAAATGCACAATATTGGGTTATTGAAAATCAACACGGTACAATTTTAGGTGGTGGCGGCCTTTCTCCTTTAGCTGGAGATTCAAGCATTTTAGAAATCCAAAAAATGTATTTTTTGCCTGAATTACGTGGTCATGGTTTAGCCAAAGATATTTTAGAACTTTGTTTTCAATTTGCCAAAGATCATAATTTTAAAGCGTGTTATTTAGAAACCACACATACACTTGGGCAAGCGGTGAAACTCTATGAAAAAGTAGGATTTCAACACTTACAAGCTCCCAAGGGCAATACAGGTCATAGCCAAGCATGTGAAATTTGGATGCTTAAAACGCTTTAATAAACTTAGATTTAATTAATTTCGCTGAAAAGGTTTTAGAGCTTTTTCAAATAGAGATATTTAATGAGTGGATATTCAAGTTTTTTATAATTAAAGATCTCCGCTTTTGAATAACCCACAATCTTAAGTAAGTAAGAATTTAAAGAGAGAAATACTAACTCAATTAACACGATCTGCTTTTCTCTCTTCACTTAGACAATCATGTAATTTGAGTACATTTCCATCAATTTTTACAATTACACTGTATAGAGCAACTTAAGAAAATATTGACCTCTGAGTCTCCAGTTCATACTATCACTTTAGAAATTACACTTAGCCATGATTATTTTAAAGTGAATATAAATGCAGAATGTACTGAATAAAACTCGCCTTTCAACTCGTCTTTCGTCGCTCCTAAGCGCTCACAGCTTAAAGTTTTCAACTGTTATTATATCTGTAACCCTGATTTCTGGATGTTCATCACTCGGTGGTGGCTCTGTAGAAAAACGTGCTGTTAAACTTTCATCAGGGATCCAAAAGGCCTATTCAGTCAATCCTGAAACTGCAAATCGAGTGTCACCCTACATTGTGCAAACTGCTGATCAATACAACTTAGATCCTTTACTACTGGCTGCTGTTATTCGCCAAGAATCAACTTTCCGCCCTTATGTCAGTTCACCTGCAGGTGCAGTCGGTTTAACTCAGGTGATGCCACGTTATTGGCAAGCAATATGCCCTGGGGATTTATATGACGAATTAACCAATATTAATTGTGGGTCATTTATTTTAACTAAATATAAAAATGCCGCTGGCAGCATGCCAAAAGCTTTAGCCTACTATAATGTCGGACCTACCGCTTATAACACCAATCGAAAAATGAAAAAACAAGGCAAACGTTATGCAAAACAAGTGAAACAACATCGAAATAATTTAAAAAGTGCATTATAAGAAGTAAAGTTCAATCCTATTACCCCATGATTGAACTTTTAACATATATCACAAATACTTGAATTTAATAGACTTAAATCACAAATATAGATTCTAGAATAATATTATATGATGTATTTTAATGAGTAATAAACAAACAAACAGCATATATTTTTAATATTTATTTCATCTTACATAATCGTTTTTTGCATATTAAATTAATGAAATAATACATTAAATCTATTAATAAAAAAAACTCTTATAAAACAACAACCTTAATTGAATTTCATATACAACAATTCTATAAAAAGTTTAAATATTCTACACAATCCTATAACTATTAGCAGCCAAGAATCATTTAAAGACCATTTTTACTTTATTTATTATTAACAATAATCAGCCAGCTGATTTTTTTAGCATTGTTTATTCATTATTTTTAGCTAATATCATATAGGTCAGTAAAACTATATTACTGATTAACATATAATTTATTGGGGTTAATAATGGCCAAATTATCTTTAAACGCTTTAACAGACATTGACGGTTTTATTGCTGCAGCTTTGGTTGACAGCGAAAGTGGCCTTGCTATGGCGACACAAGGCAATAACGACATCGATTTAGAATTAGCTGCTGCTGGTAATACTGAAGTTGTACGCTCAAAGCGTAAAGTTGCCAAAGCGTTGAATTTAAATGACTCTATTGAAGACATTCTAATTACTCTGGGTAAACAATATCACTTAATCCGCCCACTCGACTCAAATGAAGCATTATTTCTTTACCTCGTCTTAGACCGTAGTAAATCAAACCTTGCTATGGCGCGCCATGAACTTAAACATTTCGAAAAAGAATTAGATTTTTCTTAATTTAAAGTTGGGTTATTTCACCAGAAATAACCCAGTTTTTCTGGACCATTTCGTGAATAGCACATTATATATTTCTGTTTTTGGCTTAAATCTAAATGTTATCAATGACATTAAATCTATTATTTCAAATAAGCTATCTGAAACTTTTACTATTCATTGGACAAACATTGCAGATTCGAAACTCCAAGTCCTATTAATCAATGATGACTTTATCGACCTGCCGAATATAAATAAAATAAGGCACGAAGCTTTAATCATACTTAGACTTAAAAAAAATGAATTGAAAGCAAATCAAATCGAACACGATACCCTGTTTTTACCCCTAACAAATACCAATCATTTTGAGCATTGGTTAGAGCATTTAGTTGCGTTAAGGTTCCGTGATACTAATCCTGTAAATGTCTCCAATCCTATTGTTGTTAAAGACATAAAACCTAAATTAAATGCACTCCAGATCTCACAGGCTTTTAAAGATTTAAATAAACATCAACGTCAACTATTGCTTTTAGATCAAAAACCAATCTTACTCATTGATAACTTAAGCAATGAGTTTTGGATAGAACAAAATATTCAAATCACACAAAATTCTGAAATCACACTCATTCCAGCAGATACAAATACAGTTGTTGCTTTTAAATATGGGTTGGAATCAATAAATTTACAGCATGGATTATGGCAATTTGTTTGGGATTACGTAGATGGTACTCCCCCCAATTACACAAGCCACTATAAACTTTTGCATTGGCCACAGCCTATACATTGTGCTGAGCGACAATCACTATTGAAAATATCCGCTTTTTTTATGGAAGGTAGTTCTACTCAATATATTGCTGAACAAATACATTTGAGCCAAAACATTATCAATCGCTATTTATTTGCATGCCACATTGCTGAAATCATAGAAGAGATACCAGCTATGGCGAGTGTATATCATAGCCAAAAAACAGCTCAAGAATCTTCAAATCCACTACAGAGTTTTTTCCGTAGTCTTCGAAAAAAATTAGGAATCTAAAATTTCATTATGATTTTACAGCAATACAAAATCGTATTTGCCGGAACGATGGGTGCCGGAAAAACCACTGCTATTCAAAGTATTTCTGATATTCCTGTACTGAGTACAGAAGCGCTTAATACTGATCAAAATGCGCATCAAAAAATTTTGACTACTGTTGGAATCGATTATGGTGAACTTACTCTCGCCGATGGTACTAAACTTGGTTTATATGGTACGCCGGGCCAAGAAAGATTTAACTTTATATGGAATACCATTTGTAACGGCGCGATTGGTACAATTATTTTGATTGATCATACACATGACCATCCAATTCAGCAGCTGAATGATTATTTAAATTATTTTTCTGAAAATAATGAAAACATCATCATCGCGATTACACATTTAGACAGTACGCAGTATAAATCCACCAAACTTTATAAAGAATGGCAGGATTCACAACAGATACATCACCCGATTTTTTATATCGATGCTAGAAATAAAAAAGACATTCTTTTTATTCTAGAAGCACTTATTGCAAAAGCCGAAGTTCAACTTTCAATCTAATGAAGATATTATGAATACAGCAATTCGTACAACACGTTCAGCACCACTACAGCTTATTGAACAAGCACATAAACTCATGAAGGAGTTAATTTCTGATGTGTCCGGTGTTGAATATATGATGTTATGTTCAACTGATGGCTTTGAATTAAAATCTATAGAAAAGAAAAATATTGAAAATTCTGGAAAACTTGCAGCTGTAAGCAGTTCAATCTTAGCAATGGTTCAAGCTTTTACTAACGAAATTAATTTAATTGGTTGTAGAACCCTTACATTAGATGCTGAAAATGGTAAAGCATTACTCACAGCGATCTCTCACCCTCAACACCCCATGATATTAGTTGTCTTGACATCAAAAAATGTATTATTAGGGCAATTATTATATTCTTTAAAAAGAGTGAGTAATGAACTAAGCGAATATCAACTGTCAAATACATTCACCTAGTCCAATTCAATTTATTTCATCGATTCACGCATTTTATCTTCATCAAAATATTGTGCAAATGATGCAATACGTTTTTCAACAACTGGATTTTTCATCAGGTTCTCAGCTGCACGATTCCCCAATAGTTCAAATGCTTTACCCAAAGCATTTGTTCCTTCATTTTCTGTAACAGCTTTGATTTCAGCATTACAACGTTTAGTAAATAAATCTTGAAATAAATTTGCCATATTTTTATCAATCTTTTGCATCTCAGCGGACGTCACTTTACTATACTTAGAAATTTCTGGATGTGCTGAAAATGCCAAATAAATCTAAACCGTTAAGTTCTGACTCTCTTCTGCTGAAGTTTTATTTACCAAACATTCACTTAGTTTATCCTGATACACGCCAGCTGTAGTATTTAAAGAAACAAATGCAAATAAAACTATAGTTAATAATTTTTTTAAAAACATCTTAAATACCCTATATATTATTAATGAAACAAACGATTTTATTATATTGATTTATTACACATTTTCATTAGCAAAAGATTTTAAAATGATATAGATGGATTGAGCATTTTAGTTTTATTTTCTTTAAATATCTCTCGTTTTCCTATTTTTTGAATTTGCTTCTCTTATTATTTTTCTATTTTGATAACTTTCCCTTTTTCCCCGCACATAAAAAAACACCCCCTGAGATATCAGGGGGTGTTTTCGAATAATGAGCTGGCGATGACTTACTCTCACATGGGTAACCCCACACTACCATCAGCGCTAAGAGGTTTCACTTCTGAGTTCGGGAAGGGATCAGGTGGTTCACTCTTGCTATTGTCGCCAGCACAACTGTTTATGGATACTCGCTTAGTCTAATCTCAGAGCAGTGCTCTTCGTGCTAAGTTTTCTACCAAATGAGTTATTAACAGATCATATCTGAGTTGCAGTATTTTGTTCTTAAGCGTTAACTAAATCAAGTTATTTTGCTTAATATCGAATCAATTGATGCTTTACATACAACTGTTTGGGTGTTGTATAGTCAAGCCTCACGAGCAATTAGTATTGGTCAGCTTCATGCGTCACCGCACTTCCACATCCAACCTATCAACGTCGTAGTCTTCAACGGCTCTTTAGTGGACATAAAGTCCAAGGGAAATCTTATCTTGAGGTAGGCTTCCCGCTTAGATGCTTTCAGCGGTTATCCCTTCCGAACATAGCTACCCGGCGATGCGACTGGCGTCACAACCGGTACACCAGAGGTTCGTCCACTCTGGTCCTCTCGTACTAGGAGCAGATCCTCTCAAATTTCCAGCGCCCACGGTAGATAGGGACCGAACTGTCTCACGACGTTCTAAACCCAGCTCGCGTACCTCTTTAAATGGCGAACAGCCATACCCTTGGGACCTGCTTCAGCCCCAGGATGAGATGAGCCGACATCGAGGTGCCAAACACCGCCGTCGATATGAACTCTTGGGCGGTATCAGCCTGTTATCCCCAGAGTACCTTTTATCCGTTGAGCGATGGCCCTTCCATACAGAACCACCGGATCACTAAGACCTACTTTCGTACCTGCTCGACTTGTGGGTCTCGCAGTTAAGCGCGCTTTTGCCTTTATACTCTACGCGTGATTTCCGACCACGCTGAGCGCACCTTCGTACTCCTCCGTTACTCTTTAGGAGGAGACCGCCCCAGTCAAACTACCCACCAGACATGGTCCTCGCTCCAGATAATGGAGCAGAGTTAGAACCTCAATATTACCAGGGTGGTATTTCAAGATTGGCTCCACCGAAACTAGCGTCTCGGTTTCAAAGCCTCCCACCTATCCTACACAAGTAAGATCAAAGTTCAATGTCAAGCTGCAGTAAAGGTTCACGGGGTCTTTCCGTCTAGCCGCGGGTACACCGCATCTTCACGGCGATTTCGATTTCACTGAGCCTCTGCTGGAGACAGCGCCCCCATCATTATGCCATTCGTGCAGGTCGGAACTTACCCGACAAGGAATTTCGCTACCTTAGGACCGTTATAGTTACGGCCGCCGTTTACTGGGGCTTCGATCAAGAGCTTCGCTTACGCTAACCCCATCAATTAACCTTCCAGCACCGGGCAGGCATCACACCCTATACGTCCACTTTCGTGTTTGCAGAGTGCTATGTTTTTAATAAACAGTTGCAGGGGCCTGGTTTCTGTGGCTGCTCTCAGCTCAGGAAGCAAGTTCCATCACCAAAAGCAGCGTACCTTCTCCCGAAGTTACGGTACCATTTTGCCTAGTTCCTTCAGCAGAGTTCTCTCAAGCGCTTTGGTCTACTCGACCTGACCACCTGTGTCGGTTTCGGGTACGATTCCAGTGTAACTGAAGCTTAGAGACTTTTCCTGGAAGTATGGTATCAGCCACTTCACTGTACAAGTACAGCTTGCTGTCAGATCTCAGCATAGAGTACCCCGGATTTGCCTAAGATACATGCCTACTTCCTTTCACCTGGACAACCAACGCCAGGCTGACTTAACCTTCTCCGTCCTCTCATCGCATTACACTGAAGTATTGGAATATTAACCAATTTCCCATCGACTACGCCTCTCGGCCTCGCCTTAGGGGTCGACTCACCCAGCCCCGATTAACGTTGGACTGGAACCCTTGGTCTTTCAGCGAACGGGTTTTTCACCCGTTTTGTCGTTACTCACGTCAGCATTCGCACTTCTGATACCTCCAGCAGACTTCTCAATCCACCTTCATCGGCTTACAGAACGCTCCCCTACCACTTACACTAATGTGTAAATCCGCAGCTTCGGCATATAGTTTTAGCCCCGTTACATCTTCCGCGCAGGCCGACTCGACTAGTGAGCTATTACGCTTTCTTTAAAGGGTGGCTGCTTCTAAGCCAACCTCCTAGCTGTCTATGCCTTCCCACATCGTTTCCCACTTAACTATAATTTTGGGGCCTTAGCTGGCGGTCTGGATTGTTTTCCTCTTGACTACGGACGTTAGCACCCGCAGTCTGTCTCCCGGATAGTACTCATTGGTATTCGGAGTTTGCATCGGTTTGGTAAGTCGGGATGACCCCCTAGCCGAAACAGTGCTCTACCCCCAATGGTATTCGTCCGAGGCGCTACCTAAATAGCTTTCGGGGAGAACCAGCTATCACCGAGTTTGATTAGCCTTTCACCCCTATCCACAAGTCATCCCCTGGCTTTTCAACGACAGTGGGTTCGGTCCTCCAGTTAGTGTTACCCAACCTTCAACCTGCTCATGGATAGATCACCCGGTTTCGGGTCTACACCCAGCAACTAAACGCCCTATTAAGACTCGATTTCTCTACGGCTCCCCTAATCGGTTAACCTTGCTACTGAATGTAAGTCGCTGACCCATTATACAAAAGGTACGCAGTCACCAAACAAGTTGGCTCCCACTGCTTGTATGCATGCGGTTTCAGGATCTATTTCACTCCCCTCACAGGGGTTCTTTTCGCCTTTCCCTCACGGTACTGGTTCACTATCGGTCAGTCAGGAGTATTTAGCCTTGGAGGATGGTCCCCCCATATTCAGACAAGGTTTCACGTGCCTCGCCCTACTCGACATCATTATCTAAGCCCTTTCGTGTACAGGACTATCACCTACTATGGTCGCACTTCCCAGAGCGTTCCACTAAAGCTTAGATAACTTAATGGGCTTTTCCCCGTTCGCTCGCCGCTACTGAGGGAATCTCAATTGATTTCTTTTCCTAAGGGTACTGAGATGTTTCACTTCCCCTCGTTCGCCTCATAAACCTATGTATTCAGTTTATGATACCCGCCTTATAGCGGGTGGGTTTCCCCATTCAGAAATCTCCGGATCACAGGATATTTGCCGCCTCCCCGGAGCTTATCGCAGGCTATTACGTCTTTCATCGCCTCTGACTGCCAAGGCATCCACCACATGCACTTAATTACTTGACTATACAACCCCAAACAGTCGTTTGATCCTACAAGTAGATCAACCAACATTACAGTTTAGAGCTTCGTGAATTTAATCACTGTACAGCTTCAATTAGATTCATATACCAAAACGCTTGATTCAGTTAATTTCGCTAGTAACTCATTTCATTCAACTTTCACAATTGCTTGTTAAGTTAAATCAAACGAGTATGAACAAATTATTTCAACTCAAATATATTCTGTTAATGATTTTTCCAGCCTTCGTCAGGTCAGGAAACTGTGATAAATCACAGAGCTTAATAACAATGCAGCGAATCATACGCCACTTTGTTGCTAAGCTCTATAACCTAAGCACTTGATCGCTTAAGGACTAAGCTAACAATCGCTTGATTGTTTATTTTAGCTTCGTTCTTTATACATTCCGAAGGAATGTATGGTGGAGACTAGGAGAGTCGAACTCCTGACCTCCTGCGTGCAAAGCAGGCGCTCTACCAACTAAGCTAAGTCCCCAGCTTATCAATAAGTCAATGTTTCTGATTCTCTGTTTGCTTCCGTATTTTATTCAAATACTTCGTTAGTCAGAATGGTGGGTCTGACAAGACTTGAACTTGTGACCCCACGCTTATCAAGCGTGTGCTCTAACCAACTGAGCTACAGACCCTCAGATACATCGTCATGAAGAACAACTTGTTGTGGATTCTTACCAATCGTCAATCTTTCGTTAAGGAGGTGATCCAGCCGCAGGTTCCCCTACGGCTACCTTGTTACGACTTCACCCCAGTCATCGGCCACACCGTGGTAAGCGTCCTCCTTACGGTTAGACTACCTACTTCTGGTGCAACAAACTCCCATGGTGTGACGGGCGGTGTGTACAAGGCCCGGGAACGTATTCACCGCGGCATTCTGATCCGCGATTACTAGCGATTCCGACTTCATGGAGTCGAGTTGCAGACTCCAATCCGGACTACGATCGGCTTTTTGAGATTAGCATCTCCTCGCGGAGTAGCAACCCTTTGTACCGACCATTGTAGCACGTGTGTAGCCCTGGTCGTAAGGGCCATGATGACTTGACGTCGTCCCCGCCTTCCTCCAGTTTGTCACTGGCAGTATCCTTAAAGTTCCCGGCTTAACCCGATGGCAAATAAGGAAAAGGGTTGCGCTCGTTGCGGGACTTAACCCAACATCTCACGACACGAGCTGACGACAGCCATGCAGCACCTGTATGTAAGTTCCCGAAGGCACCAATCCATCTCTGGAAAGTTCTTACTATGTCAAGACCAGGTAAGGTTCTTCGCGTTGCATCGAATTAAACCACATGCTCCACCGCTTGTGCGGGCCCCCGTCAATTCATTTGAGTTTTAGTCTTGCGACCGTACTCCCCAGGCGGTCTACTTATCGCGTTAGCTGCGCCACTAAAGCCTCAAAGGCCCCAACGGCTAGTAGACATCGTTTACGGCATGGACTACCAGGGTATCTAATCCTGTTTGCTCCCCATGCTTTCGTGCCTCAGCGTCAGTATTAGGCCAGATGGCTGCCTTCGCCATCGGTATTCCTCCAGATCTCTACGCATTTCACCGCTACACCTGGAATTCTACCATCCTCTCCCATACTCTAGCTTCCCAGTATCGAATGCAATTCCCAAGTTAAGCTCGGGGATTTCACATCCGACTTAAAAAGCCGCCTACGCACGCTTTACGCCCAGTAAATCCGATTAACGCTCGCACCCTCTGTATTACCGCGGCTGCTGGCACAGAGTTAGCCGGTGCTTATTCTGCGAGTAACGTCCACTATCTCTAGGTATTAACCAAAGTAGCCTCCTCCTCGCTTAAAGTGCTTTACAACCAAAAGGCCTTCTTCACACACGCGGCATGGCTGGATCAGGGTTCCCCCCATTGTCCAATATTCCCCACTGCTGCCTCCCGTAGGAGTCTGGGCCGTGTCTCAGTCCCAGTGTGGCGGATCATCCTCTCAGACCCGCTACAGATCGTCGCCTTGGTAGGCCTTTACCCCACCAACTAGCTAATCCGACTTAGGCTCATCTATTAGCGCAAGGTCCGAAGATCCCCTGCTTTCTCCCGTAGGACGTATGCGGTATTAGCATCCCTTTCGAAATGTTGTCCCCCACTAATAGGCAGATTCCTAAGCATTACTCACCCGTCCGCCGCTAGAAATCGGTAGCAAGCTACCTATTCCCGCTCGACTTGCATGTGTTAAGCCTGCCGCCAGCGTTCAATCTGAGCCATGATCAAACTCTTCAGTTTAAAATCAATAGTACATATAGTGTACCAATCTTGGCTCATCAATTACTGACAAAAATTTGCTCAAATAAACTTCGAGTAATTTCTACCATCAATCAATGAAAATAATTTCGATCAATCAACCAGTAAAAATCCACACAAGTTGTTCTTCATAATCTCTTAATGATCTTCTTAATGCTTCGTCAGCAAATAAGAAACAACATCAAACAACTAAAAACCTTACGTTTATCGCTATCTGCGTTGGTATGCAGCGTATTCTATAGAGTTTCAAAACAAACACAAGCCCCTATCATAGAAATTTCTATAATATTTTGCTTGAGTGTATATTTTTTAAACTAAAAGCAATTTATTGCTTATTTAAAGATCAATATATCCGTATATTTTGCTTTATGAAAGACGAATTTTATAATTCTTGGTGATTTTTATATTCTTCAATCTAAAAAGCCCGTAATTCAACGGACTTTTCGAATTATAAGAATACTAATGAAGTTATGAAAGTGGCTTTAGTTTGCTTGCTCAGCCAACCAACTCATGAATTTTTGTCGTTCAGCTTTACTAGCCTTCTGCCAAAGCTGAATTAATTGTTGATCTGCCCCATTTTCATTAATAGTCACATTTTTCGAAGCCGCTACAGGAGATACTACATTCGTTGGCTTTACTGCTACGGATTGTGCATAAACAGGTGCCGGTTGATTTTCTGGCACAGCTTCTTTCTTCGTAAAATCTACAGCATTACCCAATACACCATTGGAGAAAATCGATTTTTGTTCTTTCTTTGCCCCCGCTTGCTGAACTAGTAATTGATTAGATTTGTCATACAAACCAAATATCGGTTGGTCTTTATATTTTTGCGCAGCATCAAAATCTTTTGGTGCATTGACTAGACCCAAACGATACTCTTGACCATCAATCAGTGCTGGAGTACGAATAGCGGCAACACCTGACTTTAAAATATCGTGTGAATTATCAGCATGTTGAAAAAATTCACTATAACGTACCGTTAATAGGTTTTCACCTGCATCTAGCTTATACTTCTCCGTAGATCGAAATAAACCACCAGTAACTTCTTGATCATTAACTGCAACTATTTTAATTTCTTCCGGAACAGTCAAAGTTACAGCTGCAAATCCGGCACTACTTAACATCAGCGCTGCAGCAGCAACAGTTAATCTTAAAGTCATCATTATCACTCTTTATCAATTATTTAGTTTCGAATGCACTATGCAATGCATATGTGACAATCTTATGACATCTAACAATCACTGTATATTTTGTTTCAAGACATTATTTTGATATTCATTCAAGAATTTTGCATATAAAAAAAGGATGCTCAAAGCATCCTTTTTAATTCATCACACCATCATTACTTGAATGTTTTGAATCGTTCTTCATCTGCAATAAAGGTTTTTTCACCTGCAGGTGCTTCAATCGAACCGAAAACAAGTTGTGCACGTAGTTTCCATTGATCTGGCACATCAAATGCCGCAGCTGTTTCAGCATCAACAATTGGATTGTAATGTTGTAATGACGCACCAATATTTTTTTCAGCCAAAGCAGTCCAAGTAGCAAATTGAGCAATCGCCGTTGAGTGTTCAGACCATACTGGGAAATTATCTGCATAAAGTGCAAATTGTTCTTGGAGAGCTTTTACTACAGCCTGATCTTCATAAAATAATGCTGTACCAAAACCTGCTGCAAAACTATTAATCTTGCCATTGGTTCCTTCAAATGCATCTGCAGGTACAATTTTACGTAAAGTTTCACGTACGATATTCCAGAATTTTTGATGTGCATCACCAAACAGAATAACGACACGAGACGTTTGAGAGTTAAATGATGACGGACTTAAACGTACAGCATTTTTAATGGTTTGCTCAATTTCATCTTGCGATAAACTCACGTTATTACCAATAGAATAGATTGTGCGACGTTGTTCGATTTGATTCAAGAATGACATTACAAGACCTCTTTTTATTTTCAATTAGCTGACTAAGTTGAGATTTATAATAGGTGATGTTTTTAACAGTTGCATGACTATATTTACAACATTGTGTCTTATTTCTAGAACAATCAGTTGCAAGCATCTAAATACCTACAACCCACTTACATTCAGATTTTGGTTTCACTGTCTTTAGTACGGCAGAAATCAAAGCAACATACAGAACATAGAAATTACTCATAAATTCTAAACTGATCTTGATCTTCTAGTTCTAAGCGTTCAGGCGCTTGGCCTTCAATTGAACCAAAGACCAACTGCGCACGTAGCAGCCATTGTTGTGAAATATCAAAGTGTTCGGCAACAGCATAATCAATGTGTGGATTATAGTGCTGTAAACATGCGCCTAGACCTGCATCTGCGATCGAAGTCCATACTGCGAATTGGGCCATGCCAGACGTTTGCTCCGACCACACTGGAAAATCTTCTGCACTTAATGGCACTTTCTTTTGTAATTGTTGAATCACAGCTTGATCTTCATAGAAAAGCACAGTTCCTAGGCCAGCTGCACATTGATCTATTTTGAGCGCCACGCCCTCAAAAATATAACTCGCAACATTCTTGCGTTGTACGTCTTTTACTATGTCCCAAAATTTTTGATGAGATTCACCAAATAAAACCACAATACGTGTACTTTGCGAATTATATGCAGATGGACAACTTCTTACAGACTCTTGAATCAGTTCAGCCAAATAAGCCTGACTATAATGTACCTTCTTTCCAAGCTCGTAAATACTGCGACGTTTCTTTAGTTGGTCGACAAATGACGCTTCTACTTCTTGGTCAGTATTTTTCTTTTTTAATTTAAAATCTTTAGTGATATCCGCAGTCAATACATGACCAATTTTATCGAGTAACGCCACCCTAAACACCCCAAAGCAATTTTTATATATAAACAACAATTCCTTACTTATTCTAAGGGTTTATTAGGCTGAATTTTGATTATGATTTATTCACATGTTGCTTTTTAAATCAATCAGTAATCTTAAAAACAAAAAACTCCGCATTTTGCGGAGTTTATGTGACATTTAACGCATTTTATTTATCAGTTTCAAATAATGCTGCGACAAATGATTTTGCTGAGAATGGACGCAAGTCATCAATTTTCTCACCTACACCAATAAAACGAATTGGCACATGGGTACGGCTTGCAATATTGAATAACACACCACCTTTTGCTGTACCATCAAGCTTAGTAATGGTTAGACCTGTAAGCCCTACTGCCTCATCAAACATTTCAACTTGGTTAATGGCATTTTGACCTGTGCCTGCATCTACCACTAACATCACTTCATGCGGAGCTGTAGCATCAATTTTTTGCATTACACGTTTTACTTTAGACAACTCTTGCATTAGATGTCCTTTGTTATGTAAACGACCTGCGGTGTCTGCAATCAGTACATCTACGCCTTTTGCACGAGCACTTTCAAATGCATCAAAAATAACAGATGCAGAATCTGCACCATGACCTTGAGCTACAACGGCAATATTATTGCGTTCGCCCCAAATTTGTAATTGCTCTGTGGCTGCTGCACGGAATGTATCACCAGCAGCCAACATTACTTTTTTACCTTCACCTTGTAAGCGTTTCGCTAATTTACCAATCGTGGTGGTTTTACCCACACCATTTACACCAACAACCAAAATCACATACGGATTTTTATTGCTGTCGATATGTAGCGGTTTAACACGTGGTGCAAGTAATGCCACCAGTTCTTCTTGAAGCGCTTTATATAAAGAGTGCGAGTAAATTAAATCGCCACGTTCAGTACGTTCAGTTAAGTTCGCAATAATCGTTTTGGTTGCATCGACACCAATGTCAGCAACCAAAAGTTGCTCTTCAACTTCCTCTAAAAGTTCATCGTCAATTTCCTTTCCACCGATCAGGATATTCACCATGCCGTCTGCCAAGTTCTTACGTGACTTTGCTAGACCTTCTTTCATACGACTAAAGAAGCCGCCTTTCACCTTCGAGTCTTCAGTTTCTGACTCTGTTTCTTGTAATGGTGCAGCAACTTCTTGCTGTACTTTCGGTGTCTCGATAATCGGCACATTTACCGCAGGTAAACTCGGTAGCGTGACATCGTCATCACCGATATCAGCATCAATCAAAAATTTATTCTGCCCATGAGATTGCTGTTGCATGCCGAATCCTTGAAAAGCACTGCGTTAAAAAAACCGATTCTATCATAAGTTATCTTAAATTGAGTCGATACACGCCCGTCAGAGCGAAGCACACTAAAAAACAACATGTTGAACTTGCAATCAAAATTAACTTTAGGAAAACTAGATAGCTATAAAATGCATTTTAATGGATTCCTTTGTGTCCCATAAAAACAGATTTTCTCCTTATTTTTTTAAAACTTTATTTCGCTCTGCGCTTCCTATCTGTGTCATCAGCAGTTGCCTTTGGTCTGCACCCAATCTACATGCAGACACACGTACCCAATTAACACGTAGCACCTTTGAAACCACGCTTAAAAATGGTTTAAAGGTCATTATCCGTGAAGACCACCGTGCGCCGATGGTAATGACCCATATTTGGTACCGTGTGGGTAGTAGTGATGAGTCGGGCAATCTATTAGGGATCTCCCACGCGCTCGAACATATGATGTTTAAAGGAACCACCAAAGTTCCTAATGATGAATTTACACGTCTCAGCCGTATCTATGGCGGCAGCATCAACGCTGCAACCTTTACCAATTACACCAATTATTATCAGTTGTATCCAAAAGCCTATTTTCCTATGGCGCTGGAGCTCGAAGCGGATCGTATGAGTAATTTACGATTACAACAACAAGATTTCGACCCTGAAATTAAAGTGGTTATGGAAGAACGCCGACAGCGCACAGATGACAACCCTCGTTCTTTGGCTTATGAACGTTTCAAATGGATTTCTTATCCAACCAGTCACTATCGTCAACCCGTCATTGGACATATGAAAAATCTGCAAAACATCAAATTAGCAGATTTAAAACAATGGTATAAAGATTGGTATACCCCAAACAACGCCATTTTGGTGATTGTCGGTGATGTCGATGCCGAAGCAGCCATTCGTCAAGTTCAAAAATACTTTGGTGATATTCCATCACGCAAAACACCTGATCGTAACGATGTGAGGGAATTCGAGCGTGTGGGCTATCGTCATATGGAACTAAATTTACCCGTACAAGTGCCCAATTTGTATATGGCGTGGAATGTACGCTCACTGGCTACCGCCAAAAACCCACAAGATGCTTATGCACTCAATATTATTCGCAATATTTTTGACAGTGGGATCTCATCTCGCCTACAAGACAAACTGGTACGAGATAGAAAATTACTCACGGCTGTAAGCGTTTCTTATGATCCATACAATCGTGGAGACAGCTTGTTTACTATTTCAGCACTCCCTGCCGATGGAATCAAAATGGAACAAGCGCAAAAAGCCATACAAGATGAAATCGACACTTTAAAAACAGAATTAGTCAAAACACCTGAAGTTGAACGTATCACCACACGTTTTGTCTCCAATTTAATCTATAACCAAGATGACATCAGCAGCCAAGCCAAGACAATCGGCAACTTAGAAGTCAATGGACTCAGTTTCAGGCTAATGGACGAATTACCAAAACTATATGAAAACGTCAGCGCACAGGATATTCAACGTGTCGCAAATGCGTATTTTGTCCGAGAAAATTTAAGCACCATGTATCTACTTCCAGAACAGACGGAGGTTCCAACAACCTCAAATAAAACAGATCAAACAGTAAAATCCGCTCAAACGGAAGTTGTTATTCCAGAGCAACAAATCAGCTCAACCCAAAACACAGAAAGCGTCTTGTAAGGATTAGTGATGACTATTACGAAAATTTTATCCCTAAGCTTACTCACTGCGTTTGGCTCAATCCTCCATGCAGAAACTTATACGGAAAATGTTCCTGACCTCAACGATAATCCGAGCCAATTACAATCTATTCCAATGCTGCAAAGTTTAAAGAATTTACAGATTGATAAAGACTATCGTGCTCCACTTGTTCAAGTGCTGAAAAACCAAAATGGTGTGAATAGCCTGTTTGTTGAATCACAAGATCTACCTATGGTGGATATTCAACTGACCTTTAATGCAGGTTCTGCTCGTGATGAAGAAGTCGGAAAAGGCTTGTATGGTGTTGCCAACATGGCTGCACGTTTAATCGATGAAGGCACAGAAAAATACAATGCAACGCAAATTGCCTCGGTTTTTGACCAAACAGGTGCTCAATTTAGCGTACAAGCACATCGAGATATGTTTGTCGTTCGGCTACGCGTATTGTCAGACCCTAAAAAATTAGAACCTGCTTTAAGTATGATGATGGATGTGATTAAAAATGCGACTTTTAAAAACTCCATTCTCAACTTAGCACTCAGCAATAACCAAGCTGGTCAGAAACAACTCCAAGAAAGCCCAAGTCGCTTAATGAATATTCGTTTCTATAGGGCTGTATACGGCACACACCCATATGCAGAACCGATTACTGGAACCAATGGCAGTATCAAAAAAATCACCCCTGACATTTTAAAGAAGTTTCGTAATCAATTTTTAGTTGCTCAAAACATGAATATTGCCATTACAGGCAAACTCAGCAAAAAAGAAGCACAAAACCTTGCAGAACGTATTTCCGGAAACTTAAACCAAGGTGAAAAAGCTAAGGCACTTGCACAACCAGAAGAAAAACAAGGGTTTGATATCATCCATCTTCCCTACAATTCCACCCAAGCCAACGTCATGTTTGGACATTTAGGAACGACACGTGATAACAAAGATCGATTAGCCCTAGAAGTAGCTAATCGAATGTTTGGTGGTGGAGGTTTTAACTCGGTCCTCATGCAAGAGCTTCGCGTTAAACGTGGCTATACTTATGGTGCCTATAGTGCATTTAGCTTTAGCCAAGCACCCGGTATTTTTAGCTTTAGCTATGGAACACGTCAAGATCAGCTGATAGATAGTATTCAAGTGGCACATAAGGCTTTTAATGATTTTGTCAAAATGCCTATTGATCAAAGACAAATGGAAGAAACCAAAGCAGGCATGCTGCGTGCTTTTCCGAATAATTACAGCAGTAATGCAACGATCAATGCACAGCTTGGTCTATTGGGCTTTTATCATCAAGATCCAGATTATTTGACCCAGTACCCAAAATTATTGGAAAAAATAACTGTAGCTGATGTACAAAATGCGGTTCGTACTTACATGAACCCTGAAAATATGACGGTGATTGTGGTGAGCAAAACCTTAGATAAAAATGAAGTACAGCAGATATTGGAGAAGAATGTACAAGCAGCTCCAACCAAGATAATCCCTACAACTAAAGCTGTTCCTCTGCCAAAGCCGGAAGTTGATGTGCCCGTACAGACTCCATCTGATAAGCATGCATCAATTTAAGATAAGCACCCACACGAATGTGATCTTGCTGTCTCAGCAGCATCGCCATTTCCTGTGTTTCAGGATAACTTTGCTGCAACGCAAGTCGTGACACGTTTTGGTATTGCTGTACAGAAATAGGACGATATAAGGCAATCACAGCCAATACCAAAATCACCACGATCATGACTGAAACAAAGATATTATAAATTTGCTCGAGCTGTATTTTAGATTTGAATTGAATAATTTTTTCTAAATCAATAGTCATACACTACCTCAGGTTCAAAGTAGTGTATGGCTGACGTTCAAGAAGTTCAAGTCACAGCGCTTAAAACTGCATCAGTCCACTGTTTCAGTCTGTGAGTTAGCTAAACAATTTAATGAATAATGGTACGTATCACCGCAAAATAAAGAATCAATGCAATAATCGCCAAAACGATAAATACTGCAAAAATACTCATTCCACCCTCTGCATGCGCAGGATGTAAATCATCATCATCGGCGATTTTGAGTAATTCGCCATTATATGCATTGTAAAATTCTAAGCGCTGTGCCTTATCTAAATCCCGTGTGAAATCATATACACGTTTGCGCTGTGCCAAACCAAAATCCCCTAAATGAATTTCTTGATGAAAAATTGCTTCATCAAGATTGCGACGATGTAGATGTGCCAACTCCACAATTTGCGCTAATGTCGGAGGATAATCTAAAGTTAAACCGTCTAAAACTCTTGTCATTTACTTCTCCTTATTATCTACAACTTCTTATGATAGTATTTTACTCACGAAAACAATTGTCCATTGTTTAATCATGTAAACTATAGCAAATTAGAAATATTTACGTGAATAGTTGACAATTCAAGATAATTGTAATATTAGTTTAATAATACTTAGTTAAATTAGTTAATAGGGCTAAAGAATGGGCCCTTAATGATCATAATTAGAATAAGGAGTTAAATATGATTCAACAATTCTCTCAACATGAACTCGAACATGTATACGCAAATGCGGTAAACACAATTCAATCTCAAATGAACTTCAGCGATGCAGTTCATGAATTGGAAGATGCAGCTCGTGCTGGACATGGTAAAGCAGCGTTATTTTTGGCTGAACTTTATTATCAAGGCTTCCGCGTAGAACGTGACTCACTCAAAGCGCAATATTGGCAGAACATGGCCACCTTGCAAGCATAACAAAACGTCACTAAGGTGGCGTTTTTTACACCCTTCAACTTTTGACTACATAAATTCTTACAATCAAGTTCAAAGCTTACACAGCTTTTTCATAAGAATTTCCTACAATAGGAGCAACATCAACAACACGCTGCATATGATGTCTAAATTAAAGCAATATAAACCTATTCCAAAAGATTTATTTTTCAAAATTAGTATTTTAAAAACCATGATGTACTGTGGAGTCCTTTGGGGTCTCTACCACCAACAAGGTTGGGCAATGACCAGCGATCAAGATCATATTATCTTCCCGTTTTGGCTAAATGGCATTCAAGCGCATAAATATGCCAAAAAGCATTGGCCCAACTACACTCCACGACGCATTACACCAGAAGATTTTGAGGCATCGCTATTACCGACATTGACACGCCTTAAGGTCATCCCTGCGTTGCATAGCTCAAGTCACATCCGTCTCAAGCTCACAACCTCACAAATGCGTTTATTCTTTTTTAACCAAGATAAGATTCAAATGGCATAAAACCCTCAGTGCATGTTTGACCTCTGCATGCACTGAAAAGTATTTGCTTTTTTCAAATTTCGCGCTAATTTAAATTAAACAAAAACTACTATAAAGGAATGAAAATATGACTACAGTTGCCCAAGTACTTAGAGACAAAGCTTATCAAGAAATCTACACCATCACCCCAGATGCGACTGTACTCGAAGCCATTTCCCTGATGGCACAAAAAGGCATTGGTGCCCTCGTTGTGACCCATGAAGGCACAGTTGTTGGGATTTTGTCTGAGCGTGATTACACACGTAAAATCGCCCTGATGGAAAGAACATCTTTCGATACCTCTGTCAGCGAAATTATGACTGGGAGCGTAATCACCGTGACAAGTGCAGCGACTGTCGAAGAATGTTTAGAACTCATGACAGATCGCCATTTACGTCATTTACCTGTCGTTGAGGAACAGAAATTAACCGGCTTAATCTCCATCGGCGACCTTGTAAAAGCAGCAATGGATGATCAACGCAAACTGATCGAACAACTTCAACAATATATTTCTGGCTAAACTCAAAAATCCCCCCTTGATAAGCTTTAAGGGGGAATTCCAAATATCAATAATTTATATAACTCACATTTTGTAATGGCATACACATTACAAATTAATTACTTTTCTCAATTTCCATTCTTATGTTTGAATCCGCTTTAGATAAATTAGACCAACTAGATGCCATCATTTTAGAATTAGAACGCTTAATGTTATCGATGAAAGACAATGAGCTGCTGCAATACCACCGACGTACGATCAATTTTGAGATTGCTTCTGCTGTCGCTGAAATTTTAGATGCAAAGGCAATTATTTATGCGCTACATCCAGAGTTAATTCCAATTACATCAAGCGTTAACCACACTTTTTATAAAAATTATGTCAAAAAAAATATCCCAGTTAAAAACTGGGATACTTCGAATATAGATCGGCCTATACAACTGCAAAAGATTTTTGCACCATCAACAGATGATGAGCAGCTTAGTCTTTTTTAATGGCAGTAATTAATTTAAACCTAATTTTTCAGCCACATAGTCTGAGTCTTTATCGCCACGGCCTGAAACGTTAACCACAATCTTCACATCTTTGGCAAGTTTTGGTGCTTCACGAATTGCCCAAGCAACCGCATGTGAACTTTCTAGTGCAGGAACAATACCTTCCACACGTGAAAGCGCTATAAATGCATCTAAACATTCTTGGTCTGTCGCTGTTGTATATTCAACACGGCCTAGGTCTTTTAACAAGCTATGTTGTGGCCCCACTCCTGGATAATCCAAACCCGATGCAATTGAATGCACTGGTAATGGTTCACCCTGTTCATCTTCAAGGACATAACATGCCATGCCATGAATTTGACTTGGCTTACCCAGTGTCAATGTTGCAGAATGCATATTGGTATTTAAACCATGACCTGCAGGCTCTACGCCTACAAGTTTTACATCGGAGTCATTCAGGAATGCTGTAAATGCACCAACAGCATTGGATCCACCACCCACGCATGCAACGACATAGTCAGGATTTGCACCAAATCGATCATTGGCTTGAACTTTAATTTCATCACCAATAATTGACTGGAAGTCACGAACCATTTTCGGGAATGGGTGTGGGCCAACCACTGAACCAATCGCATAAATAAAATTGGTTGGATCTTTTAAGTATTCTTCAAAAGCGCTATCTACTGCATCTTTAAGCGTAGCTGTCCCACGAGTGACAGAGATTAGGTTGGCACCTAAAATCTTCATTTTCACTACGTTTGGATGTTCTTTTTCAATATCCACTTGCCCCATGTGAATTTCACATGGAATGCCCACTAAGGCACAAGCCGTTGCCAATGCTACACCATGCTGACCTGCGCCGGTTTCAGCAATCACTTTGGTTTTACCCATGTATTTTGCTAATAAGGCTTCGCCAAGGCAGTGGTTAATTTTATGCGCGCCAGTATGGTTGAGGTCTTCACGCTTGAGGTAGATTTGTGCACCACCTAATTTGTCAGACAAGCGCTTCGCATAAAACAATGGGCTTGGACGTCCAACATAGTGCGCAAACAACTCTTTCAATTCATTTTGAAATTCTTCTGTATGACGAATTTGCTCATAAGCAACATTAATGTCATCCATTGCCTGTTTTAAATCTGGTGGAATGAACTGCCCACCGTATTCACCGAAGAAACCTTCTTCATTAGGTAATGCGATACCATTAATTTGATGATCCATCATATTTCCTTCATGTTGTATGCAAAACAAAGACTTTTAAATACTATCCAATTTTGAAAATAAGAAACAATGCAAAATTGGTGTAAGTAATATAAACATCATTGATAAGAAAAAGTATCGTTTTTTAAAGCTTTAGCGCGCTAAATATTTCGTCATATCTTCCACACCTTTTAGAGTCATCGGGAACATATGATCTTCAAAGATGTGTTTTATCGCAGCTATGGTTTGGGTGTAATGCCAATAACTTTCTTCTTCGGGGTTTAACCATGCTGTTTTATCAAAATGATTGCGTAAGCGCTGTAACCACACCTGACCCGCTTCATCATTCATATACTCCACAGAACCACCTACAGAGTTCAACTCATACGGTGCCATACTTGCATCACCGACCACGATGACGCGGTAATCTCGCCCATAGGTATTGAATAGATCCCAAGTATTCATACGCGTGCTTGAACGGCGAATATTATCTTTCCACACATAGTCATATAAACAGTTATGGAAATAGAAATACTCTAAGGTTTTAAATTCAGTTTTAGCCGCGGTAAAGAGCTTCTCACATTGGGCAATATGTGAATCCATCGAGCCCCCAACATCAAACAGCATCAAGACTTTAATGCTGTTACGTCGTTCAGGAACCAACTGCACATCCAAAATTCCTTGTTTGGCTGTTTCACGAATGGTTCCGTCGATATCTAGCTCTTCTGCTGCACCTTGGCGGGCAAATTTACGCAAACGACGCAAAGCCATCTGCATCTGACGACTTCCGAGAATCTGCTCATCATCTAGGTTTCGGTATTGTCGTTGTTCCCACACTTTCACCGCAGATCGTTTACGACCAGGCCCACCGATACGCACACCTTCAGGATGGTCACCATAGGCACCAAAGGGCGAGGTACCGCCCGTACCTATCATCCGATTACCACCTTGATGCTTTTTATGCTGCTCGCGCAAACGCTCTTCAAGCATTTTCATCAGTTCTTCTAATGATCCAGCTTTTTTTAGTTCTTCTCGTTGTTCTGGTGTCAAATGCTTTTCGATGAGCTCTAGATCAAACCAATCCTTTGGCAGTTTATGCACCTGATTTAATAGCTCATCTAAATCAAAGGTAGCAATACCGTCAAAATAATCTTTCATTGCACGGTCGAACTTATCAAAGTAACGCTCATCTTTGACCATGACGGTTTTTGCAAGCTGATAAAATTCATTTTGATCTGCAAAGACTAGCCCTGCTGCCACTGCTTGGTTCAAGTCAATCAATTCACGAGTTGAAACAGGAACACCGTATTTTCGAAGGGTATAAAACAATCGCACAAACATAGGCGAATAAAATCCAATAAAAAATTAAATATCAGGAGGTCAAATCCAGTGTGAATGCATGTGATCTTGTTATTTCATCTGCAACTGAGTCTTGCCTTACATCCACCATTATGAAAAATTGATCCCTACAAGTAAAGCCAAAAGCTTGTTCTGCGTGTTCATATACGTTGCCCTACTATCCAAAGAAACACATATAGCATGATTTATTCGCAAGTCGCATTTCTATTGTTAAGCGATTGTTTAAGAGTTTCATATTTGTGCTGAACATTGAGGCGATCTTGCTGCAAATGTTCAATAGATACGATTTTATGAAAACCTTGATGGTTTCTATAGCGGTTAAAGTCACTTAGATTCAAGATCACAAAATCATAGTATTTTAGCTCAAGTTGCAGCACAAGCCTTTTGCTGAATGGCCGTTTGAGCTGCGAGATGATCTGATTGATCGAGGAGTTTTTCTTTAAGTTGATGTTCTGCAAGTTGCGCCCAATACGCATCTTGGAGTAGCTGTTGATGCTGCTGTTCAAACTGAGCATCATCCATTGCATAACTAAAATTAGAAAAATACAAGCTCGCAGCCAACAAAAGCACAGTTGGCTTTAATCTCTTAGGTACAGCTATGTGTACTTGAGATAAGTATGCGCTTGTCTGCATAATTCACCCTTATATTTTTTAATACTCAAAATAAAAGCCGGATAACCGGCTTTTAAATCTTTTAAAGAATTGATATCAATTAACGACGTGACATAAATGCTAGACGCTCAAGCAATTGAACATCTTGTTCGTTCTTAATCAAGGCACCATAAAGCGGTGGAATTGATTTTGATTTATCTGTGTTGCGTAAAATATCTTCTGGCATATCATCCGCCATCAGCAAACTCAACCAATCAATCAACTCAGAGGTTGAAGGCGGTTTCTTTAAACCCGGAATTTGACGTAATTTAAAGAAGATTTGTAGTGCTTCAGAGACCAAGGTATTTGAAATATTTTCAAAATGTACATCGATGATTTCACGCATGGTTGCTTCGTCAGGGAATTCAATATAATGAAAGAAACAGCGACGCAAGAAGGCATCTGGAAGTTCTTTTTCATTATTTGAAGTAATGATCACGATTGGACGTTGTGTTGCCGTAATCGTTTCACCCGTCTCATACACAAAGAATGACATTTTATCGAGTTCGTGTAGCAAATCATTAGGGAATTCGATATCTGCTTTATCAATCTCGTCAATTAGAAGTACACAACGTTCTTCACTGGTGAACGCTTCCCAAAGTTTACCCGGCTTAATATAGTTTTTGATGTCATAAACACGGTCATCGCCCAACTGACTATCACGCAGACGAGATACGGCGTCGTACTCGTACAAACCTTGCTGAGCCTTGGTCGTCGATTTAATATGCCAAGTAATGAGCTTGAGGCCTAAACTTTCAGCCACTTGTTCGGCTAAAAGTGTTTTACCTGTCCCCGGCTCACCTTTAACCAAAAGTGGCTTTTGCAATGAACGTGCAGCTTTTACTGCAAGTTTTAAGCTATCGGTCGCAATATATTGATCTGTACCAGTAAATTGTTGAGTTTCAACAGACATGACATAACCTTATTTTTTTATTTAAAGCGGTGAAATTTTCTTGTTTACAACGTGCTGTGGTTTCGCTGCATTGTATTTTGTCCAAAAATAACCAAGGACTAAACCAATACCCACCACAAAGAGAATCAGCGATAGATTCAACCAAACCAATGGCTGATCTTTTGTTAATACACCAAAAATCAAACCAAAAATCGCAGGTGCGATCGCTGCATTTGAACCTTCAGAAACGGTTGGTGTTAATAAAATAGCAAATACGATAAGCCAACCAATGGCACCGATCGTTTTGGGTAAGCGCTTCATCAGCCCATACCAACACAACAAAGCAATTACAGCCCCACCTAGGTAAACCGTAATTGCAATACTGCTTTCAGGAATTGAGTCCAATACCGATACTACACCATTCATTTTCACAACTCCTGAATTAACTTAAGCGCCGCGCAAGCCTTCTGGCTCAACTGCATTTGGGTCAATTAAACCTTCTGGAGGCATTTGAATAAAGAACCCTTTTGTTTCAATAGAATCTATGACGTGTAATACGTTCACACGTGCAAGTTTGCGTGATTCACTGAGTTCTAGATCCATGACAAATGTGGCACGACCAAATGCTGTACGTAATGCATCAGGCATTACTGCAAGCGGATCTGTCGCTTCAGTTTCGTTTTCATTAACTTCAGGACGAGCAATATAAAGATACATTTCATCTTTTTTGCTCGATTTGTAGATAGAACAGTACATAATTGAATCAATACTCATTAAACGCAAGGCAAAGGATACATCAAAAAAAAGACTGATACATTAGTGTTTATTAACGCATCAGTCGTGAATTTGTATAAGTGATAGTTCTTTAATCAATCAGAACTTATTCCATCACTTTCATTTGACCAGAAAGATAGCTTTCATCGGCATGCAGCACTTCAATTAAAGGCTTCGTCAGCAAATCATAGCGCCAGCCCAACAAATAACTCGGTAAATCTTGTTCATCATTATGAAAAACCACATGCTGATACAAAGCATTTAACCATTTTTTGCGCATTAAAACTTCTTTAGGCACAGAGGTTTCTTGTACTGCACGCTGAATAACGGTATCGACGCGTGAACCAATATCCTGAGAAGAGTGACGAATTGGACGTGCCATACGCAGCGGCCATTCAGCTTGTTCAGGTAAAAACTTCAACAAATCTAAAATAATTTTACCATGCTCACGCACAATGTTCGGACGAATGTCTTTCACCGCACTCAATTGAAAATTATTTTTTGGATTTTTTTCAACCATATCAATAATGGTTGAGTTTTTAAGAATAAAGCTACGTGGCTGATTTAAGGCTTTCACCATTTGCTCACGCCAAACGGCCAATTGCTGAATTTGCATGAGCTGTCGACGTGAATGTCGATAATTACCAATATCGTGATACAGCATATGGATCGGCGTTTCAGTGCCAATTTCATAAGTTAAATTTTTGCAGTCCTCAAGCACACAATTTAATAAACTTTTCGCAGCCAATTCATTCTGAATCGTATGGCTTAAATTCATTAAATAATGTACATCATTCGCTGCATAGTTCAATTGCTCGGCACTGAGTGGACGAGCCAACCAATCTGAACGTGTCTGATCTTTATCTATATCTACATCGAGCATAGTTTTTAAGGCATTTTGATAGCTGACTTGTAAGCCATGCCCTAAAAATGACATCCCAACTTGGGTATCAAAGACATTTTCTAAAGACTTATGCTGTGCATAGTGATAAATCAGGTCGATATCTTCACTACATGCATGAAAAATGTTTTGCTGAGCTGCAAATAATTTTTGCCAGAATTGGCTTAAATCGAGGGTTGTACCATCAAGTAAATACACCTGATTTTGTACATTAATTTGGAAAAGTCCAAGTTTGGGCCACAGGGTATCTACTTTTATAAACTCGGTGTCGAGTCCGTAAATCGAGCTTTGGTCCATAAGATTTAAAACAGAATTTAAATCTGGCTGATTTTGAATGAATTGATACATAAGTTGCTGAGTCTAATTTTAGATGCTCTATGAGCTTATATTAACTGATATATATTATTTATCTATAAGGAAAAACGTTATTTTAGTGACTCATTTTCTTTATTTGGCTTTTTTATTCATTATAAATAAAAACTTTAATCGTTATTAAGTATAAATAATTAGGTGAAAATTATACAAAGCGAAACGAGTTTCGCTCTATAGTTACTTCATTCGCATTCGGTTATGCACGGCCTGACTTAAGGTATGACTATCCACATATTCAAGCTCACCACCCTGTGGTACACCCTGTGCAATACGGGTCATTTGTATTGGTAAATGTTTGGTCGCTTCAACCAAATAATGTGCTGTCGCTTGACCTTCAACCGTTGCATTGGTCGCCAAGATCACTTCCTGCACTTTACCATCACTTAGTCGTTGAATTAAATATGGGATACCAATTTCGTCGGGGCCAATACCATCGAGTGGCGACAAATGCCCACCCAATACATGATATTTCCCTCTAAAACTGCCACTTTGCTCGATTGCCATGACATCTGCAGGAGATTCAACCACACAAAGCAGTTGATCATCACGCTCTGACGAGACGCATATGTTGCATACCTCATCTTCAGTCAATGAATGGCAAATGGAACATTCATGAATATAGTTGGTTGCTTCAGTCAAGGCATGTGCCAGCCCAACAGCGCCTTCCCTATTTTTCATGATTAAGTGCAGTGCCATTCGTTGAGCCGACTTTGGCCCAACGCTTGGCAAAATACGCAATGCCTGTACAAGTTGATCAAAACGATCACTAAACATTTAACGTATTCCTTAGAATAAACCTGAAAGGCCAGGTGGAAGCCCCATACCCGAGTTTGCAGATTTCAGTTTTTCTTCTGAAATCACTTCAGCTTGACGTGAAGCATCATTCATTGCCGCTGCAATTAAATCTTCAATCATATCTGCATCATCTTGAAGTAGTTCAGGATTGATTTCAATACGTTTCACCACATGACGCGCAGTCATAGTAACTTTAACTAGACCACCACCTGCTTCAGCGTGAACTTCAACTTGTGCAAGCTCTTCCTTGGCTTTTTTAATGTTGCTCTCAACTTCTTTTTGCATGCGTTGAGCTTGCTGCATGAGCATATTAATGTTCATAAAAATCTCCGAACAAAACTGATGAATTCACTTTAGATAAGATCTAAACCGCGTGAAAGATCGCGAATAATATCATTAATATCTTCTAAACCAACAGATACGCGAATTAAACCTTCGCTAATCCCTGCTGCTTTTTTCACTTCTGCTGACATTCTGCCATGAGAAGTCGTTGCAGGATGGGTAATTGTTGACTTTACATCACCCAAGTTACTTGTAATAGAAAGGAACTTAGTATTATCAATCAATGTCCAAGCGCCTTCACGTTCGCCTTTCACAACAAACGATACAACTCCGCCAAAGCCTTTTTGTTGCTTTTTCGCCAACTCATGACCTTCGTGATTTGGAAGTCCCGCATAGTACACTTTTTCAACTTTCGGGTGTGCATCTAACCATTCAGCTAAAGTTTGAGCACTTGCACAGTGGGCTTTCATACGTAAGCTTAAAGTTTCTAGGCCTTTCAGGAAGATCCATGCGTTGAATGGACTCATCGAGTTACCCAGTGTACGAATAACACCTGTAATCTCTTCCATTAATTTTGCACTACCTACAACAGCACCACCAAGCGCACGACCTTGACCATCAATATATTTTGTTGATGAGTAGATCACGAGGTCCGCACCTAATTTAATCGGTTGCTGTAACACCGGTGTACAGAAAGTATTATCGACTGCAAATAATGCCCCATGCGCATGTGCAATATCAGCAATGGCTTGTAAATCCCCTACTTGAGCCAATGGGTTTGACGGTGTTTCAATGAACAATAGGCGTGTAGTTGGGCGAATCGCTTGTTTCCAAGCATCTAAATCTTCCAAATCGACAAAAGTAACGTCAACACCAAATTTGATGACATATTTTTCAAATAGAGAAATGATCGAACCAAAGACAGCACGTGAACACACCACATGATCGCCAGCTTTCAAATATGCCAAAGTGATCGCGTGTACGCCCGCCATACCTGAACTTGTCGCAACAGCGGCTTCAGCACCATCCAAAACAGCTAAACGTTTTTCGAAAGCTTGTACAGTTGGATTGGTATAACGTGAATAGGTATTGCCTTCAATTTGACCTGAAAATTTTGCTGCGGCATCTGCTGCACTTTCACAAACAAATGATGAAGTCAGGAAAATTGGCTCACTATGTTCACCCTCAAAAGTACGAGTATGACCTGTACGAATCGCTAAAGTCTCTAATTGGTATTCGATGTCGTCTTGTTGGCTCATCTGTATTACTCAGTCGCGAAGAACTGCCTTTGTGAAGAATTGCCAATATTTTGAGCGTCTAAGCTATTTAAGGTCAAGGTAAAATACGAAATTATCGCTTAGACTTCGACCAATCCTACAAGGACTTAGGCAATTGACAGTTATGCACCCTTTCAAACAGAAATTTCTGGCGCAGCAAAAGAAAATTAAACACTTGTCTACACGTGTGTTTAATGCAAAATCGCTGGTCCTTTCTCAATCGACACCCTATGAAGTAATTACTGAATATAAACATGCAAAAGTTCGGTATTACGCTTCGCCTGATCGTAAATACAAAGAACCCTTAGTGTTTGTTGCTCCACTGGCCATCAATATGGCGATTTATGATTTGTATCCATATCGCTCATTGGTTAAACATTTTCAACACAGTGGCTTTGATGTCTATTTGCTGGAATGGGGAAAATTAAACTATCAAGATCGTTTCTTAAATTTTCTATCGTTTATTGATGATGTGATTCCACATTGTATTGATCAAATTTGTGAGCATGCAGATAGTCGATACATCTCGCTACACGGTTGGAGTATGGCTGGAGTCTTTGTCACGCTGTATACAGCATTACATCAACCTGAACATGTTAAAAATCTAATGGTGATGGGCGCGCCGATTGATAGCTATGCCTCAGGTCGTATCGGAAAGCTATTTCAAAAAACCAATCGCTTGCTTTCACGTAGTAAGAATTTACAAGATAAGGTCTACACAGGGAAAATTCCTAAACATTTTATCCATACACCGGGTGTGCTCAATGCAATTGGATTTAAAATCGTCGATCCACTGGGTTGGTTCAAAAGCCAAAAACAATTTCTATCTAACTTAGACAATCTACATGACCTGTATGAACATGCAACCATAGGCGATTTTCTCAATCACATGATTGACTATCCGGGTGGGATTAACCAAGACATGGTGTTCAATGTTTGGCTACAAAATCCACTTAAAAACGGCATTATTCAATTGAAAGATAAAGTTATTAAATTAAAAAATATCCACTGCTCTTTATTGATTGGCGCGGGTTCTACCGATCAAATCGTTACTGCCGATGCAGCAAGTCCTTTAGGCGAATTGACAAGTAGTCAAGATGTCACGTTTACTCTCATTCCCGGTGGTCACCTCGGCCTGATGTCGAGTCAAAAAAGTGCCAATCAATTTTGGCCAACTTTGACCCAGTGGCTTACACAAAGATCCAGTTTATTGAAATAAAAAATTTAGAGGGTAAAGATGATTCAGTCAGTTGCATTTATCGGATTGGGCGCAATGGGTTACCGTATGGCAGCGCACCTACCAAAACAGTTCGACACGGTTTATGTCTGGAATCGAAACTTTACCAAGGCAGAGCAACATGCTGCTGAATTTGGTACGCAAGCGGTTGCATTAGAGCAAGCAGTACAAGCGGACATTATTTTTTCATGCCTACCCATCAGCCAAGATGTTGAAAATTTAATTGCGAGTGTGACGCTGAAATCAGGCTCGATTTGGGTCGACTGTACCAGCGGTGTGCCAGAATCTGCAAAAAAACTCGCTTCAGCCTTAAAGCAACAAAACGTTTCATTCTTAGACGCCCCTGTGAGTGGACAAACCATTGGCGCTGAAACGGGAACATTAACCGTCATGATTGGTGGTGACGCAGCAGCCTTTGAACGTGCATTACCTGCGATCCAAACATTTGGCAGACTGATTAAACATGTGGGTGAACCGGGTGCGGGTTTTGCTGTTAAAGCTGTAAACAACATGTTAATGGCTGTAAATCTTTGTGCAGTTGCTGAAGGATTCACCACCTTAAAAGCGCATGGCGTAGACTTACATGAGGCACTCGATTGTATTAATGCGTCGAGTGGTAAAAGTAATGTGACTGAAACAGTTTTACCTCAGCGCGTACTGAATCGTAGCTTCCCATTAACCTTTGCACTTCCATTACTTGCAAAAGATACGGGAATTGCTGTTGATCTTGTGCGCCAAGCAAAACTTTCAGCACCTGTGCTCTCTTTGACGCAAAATTTAATCCAAGCAGCAAGCGATCAAGCTGAAGAAAACAGTGATTTTTCAAGCGCTATGATTATGTATGAAAAATGGAGTAAAATTACAATTGAGTAATAACTCGCCATTGAATAACGATAAATAACCATCATATTGTACTCTAGTGTCATAACACACATTGTTACAAATGACAGAGGAAACTCGCATGAACAAATTTACCCTTGCAACTTTGCTAGGTGCTGTAACTTTAATCGGGGCTTCTACTGCTGTTTTAGCATCTGAGCAAGAATGCCAAAAGTTGAAAAATGACCATGACGTGATTTATGCATCGAAAGGTTTTTGCTTTAAAGATCCTGATGCTAAAGCGAAGTTCGGCAATGACAATTGCTACACAACTAAGCCTAAATTTTCAGAAAAAGAGCAACAACGACTTGACGCGATCAAAGATCGTCAGAAAGAATTGAACTGTAAATAATTACGATTCAATTCGCTCAAGGAATTTAGCAATGACTTATAATGATCAAAATATTTTTGCTCGGATTTTACGCGGAGAACTTCCTGCGTTTAAAGTCTATGAAGATGATCAAGTACTCGCTTTTATGGATGTCATGCCACAGGCCGAAGGTCATACGCTCGTAATTCCTAAAACCCCTGCTATTACGCTGCTTGATTTAGATCCAGAAGCGGCTGCTTATACCATTCAGGTTGCTCAAAAAGTTGCGAAAGCAATGGAAAAAGCTTTAGACGTGAAAGGTATCGTATTGATGCAGTTGTCTGGCGCTGCTGCGGGTCAAACTGTTCCGCACGTGCATTTCCACCTAATTCCGACTTCAGTGCATGAATTAGGTAAACATGCCGCACAAATGGGCGATATGGAAAAAATCAAAGCCATTGGCGAAAAAATCAAAGCAGCACTTTAAGTTCAATTGAGTTTAAAGTGATGATCAATGGAGCTTCGGCTCCATTTTTTTATGTCTCGAATATTATCCCAAGAACTTTTTAACTGCAAAATTTAATCTTCAATATAACTCTAAGTATTTAATAAATATTCATTTTTATAAATATAAAAGCAATTTAAACCAAAAATTACCTTTCACCGTTTTGAAATATTTCCTTAATAGAACTGTCTTATTTGTAATGAATACTTAGCACCATTAGATAGCGAAATTACTTCTATCCAAGCTACTGATAAAACATATTGATATGACTGGAAAAGTCTTCTGGAGCTTCAAATGAAAAAAACTCTATGTGCATTAGCAATCGGGGCAACAATTCTTACACCAATGATGGCATCTGCTGCAGATGTAAAAATTTATGGCCGTGCACATGTCTCTCTTGACTATCTAGATGATGGTAAAGATTACAACGAAGTTGGTCTTTCTTCTAACGCTTCACGATTAGGCTTCAAAGTAGATCAAAAAATTAATGATGACCTCAACGTATTCGCTCAAATTGAGCAAGAAGTAAACTTTGCAAGCGGTAGCCAAGACAGCAAAGGCGTAGATTTTTCAACACGTGACACCTTCGTGGGTTTAAAAAGTTCAACTTATGGTCAAGCACGTGTAGGTCGTTTTGACAGCCCATTTAAAGTCGCACGTAGCCCTGTGAACTTCTTCGGTGACATGGTTGGTGACGTTCGTAACGTAACACGTGTCGGCAACTTAAAATTTGATGAACGTAATGAAAACACCATTGAATATAAATCTCCAAAATTTGGCGGTGGTTTCAATGTATTAGCTGCAATGTCGATGCATTCAGGTACACAAATTGACCGTGAAGCGGATGGCGAAGGCAAAGATGATAACAAAGCCTATGACCTTGCTCTAACTTATAAAGAAGGTCCAATTGATTTTGCAGCAGCATACGAAAAGTATGATGAAAATGCAGCAAACGCAGCAGGTGGCGCAAGTCGAGATGCATTCCGTATTGCCGGTGCATATAAGTTAACTGAAGAATTGAACTTGGGTGCTTTATACCAAATTGCGAAACACGACAACGATACAGCCAACCCAGATGCTCAAGTTTTTGGTGTAGCTGGCGAATATAAAGTAACGCCTAAAACCTCAGTACGCGGTGAATATTTCTACCGTGACGTAGATGCTGATGATGCTAATGCAAGCTTGATCGGTGTGGGTGTAGAACATAAGTTGGATAGCACTTTACGCGTATATGGCAACCTTGCAACTGTGCTTAACGACAAAAACTCTAAACTCAACCCTTGGAAAGAAGGTCGTAGCTTCGGTAACGGTATCTCAGGGGTCGGTGATGAAAATGCAACTGCACTTTCTCTTGGTCTGCGTTACGACTTCTAAGCTGCAATATCTCCCCCAAAAGACATACTCCGGTATGTCTTTTTTTACTCAAATATAGTGTCTCAAGACTAAAATAAGCTAAGTTCATCATGTATCAAATATTTAAAAAGTATTTAAAAAACTTAGTCCAGCCTCTTTAACATTAACCATATAGAGATCGTTTAACAGCACTACATCAATAGCCCATTTTTTTAGCAAAACTTAAACATAACAAATAAAAATCTTATTCACCCAATAAGGATTCTCATTATTAATAATGTAACTTTTAGTAAATATAGTAAATTAGTCAGAATTTAAAATATAAATATAAGCGTTTTAGTCGGATTTAAAATAATTAAACACAAGTGTTTTAGTCAAGTATTTAAAATAAAAAAATTAGTTTATTTTTTAACTAATAAGCACAATAAGTCATTGTATTTAAACCACTTAATAATATATTTTTATTTTAACTGTTCAACCTATTTGCTTTTTGTATATATTTGTTAATAATATAGTACAAGTTTAAAGAATAGGCTTATCTCCATGAGCTTAAAATTCAAAGATTTAAATCGTCGTGTGGTCAGAGAAATAACCGCAATACTAATAATTAAAGTGATTATTTTAATGATCATTAAGAACATCTGGTTCGACGCCCCTACTATCCCTAAAAACTTTGACAATCAAGTTGCCGAGCATATTGCTGGCAGTCCTTCCCAAATCAAGGAGACACGTTGATGATTTCTGAAAGCGTGGTCGATCTTTCGCGGTTCCAATTTGCAATGACCGCGATGTATCACTTTATTTTTGTTCCACTGACTTTAGGTCTGGCTTTTATTCTTGCCATCATGGAAACCACCTATGTGATTTCTGGCAAAGAAATTTATAAAGACATGACTAAATTCTGGGGAAAACTCTTCGGTATTAACTTCGCATTAGGTGTTACTACTGGTTTGACCATGGAGTTTCAGTTCGGTACTAACTGGGCGTATTACTCACACTATGTCGGTGATATTTTCGGTGCACCATTAGCCATTGAAGGTCTGATGGCATTCTTCCTTGAATCAACATTTATTGGTTTATTCTTTTTCGGCTGGGATCGCCTATCTAAAGTTCAGCATTTGGCAGTCACTTGGTTAGTTGCACTTGGCTCGAACATGTCTGCACTATGGATTTTAGTGGCAAATGGTTGGATGCAAAACCCTGTTGGTTCCGCGTTTAACTATGAAACTATGCGTATGGAAATGGTGGACTTCGGCGCACTGATTTTCAACCCTGTGGCTCAGGTTAAATTCGTACATACCGTATCTGCAGGTTATGTGACTGGTGCTATTTTCGTACTAGCCATTTCAAGTTACTACTTATTGAAAAAGCGTGACTTGCCATTTGCTCGTCGTTCATTCGCTATCGCTGCAATCTTTGGTTTAGCGTCTACACTTTCGGTGATCTTACTGGGTGATGAATCTGGTTATGAAATTGGTGATGTACAAAAAACTAAACTTGCTGCGATTGAAGCTGAATGGGACACTCACCCAGCTCCAGCGCCATTTACTTTATTTGGTATTCCAAATAAAGAAACTATGTCTACTGACTACGCGATCAAAATTCCTTATGTCATGGGGATTATTGCAACACGTTCAACTGACAAAGAAGTAACAGGTATTAAAGACCTGATCGTTCAACACGAAGCACGTATTCGTAACGGTATGGTGGCTTACTCACAGTTAGAACAACTTCGTGCAGGCGACACTTCTCCTGAACTTAAAGCAGCGTTTGCTGAGTCTCAAAAAGACTTGGGTTATGGTTTGCTTCTGAAAAAATACACAGACAAAGTGGTCGATGCTTCTGACGAACAAATCAAAGCTGCTGCAAAAGACACTATTCCACATGTTCCAAGCTTGTTCTGGGCATTCCGTGCAATGGTTGCTTCTGGCTTCTTAATGCTCCTTCTGTTCGTACTTGCTACCTTTGCTGTCGGTAAACGTAATGCAGAAAACAAACCTTGGTTATTAAAGTTTGCTTTGTTTGCTCTACCTTTACCTTGGATTGCTGCACAAACAGGTTGGTATGTTGCCGAAGTTGGTCGTCAACCTTGGACTATTGGTGAAGTTCTACCTACACATCTTTCAGCTTCTAGCTTAAGTACAGGTGATGTATGGGGTTCTATCCTTGCATTAGCAGCGTTCTACACTGTACTGCTGATCATTGAAATGTACTTAATGATTAAATTCTCACGCCTTGGCCCAAGTTCTCTACATACTGGTAAATACCACTTCGAGAAACTTGAAGCGGCAAAAAAGGCAAATGAGGAGGCTCAAGCATGATCGAATATGAATTACTCAAAATCATTTGGTGGGTCTTAGTCGGTGTCCTACTGATCGGCTTCGCCCTCACCGATGGCTTCGATATGGGCTCAATGGCGATCATGCCATTCGTAGGTAAAAAAGACGAAGAACGTCGTGCGGCAATCAATACGATTGCCCCACACTGGGACGGTAACCAAGTTTGGTTTATTACTGCCGGTGGTGCACTGTTTGCAGCATGGCCAATGGTATATGCAACTGCATTCTCAGGCATGTACTGGGCACTGTTACTGGTACTCTTCGCCCTCTTCTTACGTCCAGTCGGTTTTGACTACCGTTCTAAACTCGAAAATACCAAGTGGCGTAATTCTTGGGACTGGGGTTTAGCAATTGGTGGTGCCGTTCCTGCCCTCGTATTTGGTGTTGCGTTTGGTAATATGTTCCTCGGTGTACCATTCACTATGGACGAAACTGTACGCTCGACTTACACAGGTAGCTTCTTTGCGCTGCTTAACCCATTCGCTTTAGTTTGCGGTATTGTGAGTTTATCTATGCTTTGCGCTCACGGTGGTGCATGGCTTATGCTTCGTACAGACGGCGACCTACGTGCACGCTCAGCAAAAGCGACTCAGCTTATGGGTATCGTCTTCTTGGTTTGCTTCTTACTTGCAGGCGCATGGTTATACTTCGGTAATATCCAAGGCTACACATTAGCTCAACCGTTTGACACGAATGGCGTTGCAAACCCTTTAGCTAAACAAGTGATCACCAATGCCAATCCAGGTTGGATGAACAATTATAGTATTTATCCTATTACTATGATTGCGCCAATCATGGCAATTTTAGGTGCTTTGATAATTATCCTTGCCGCAGGTAAAGGTAAAGCAGGTTTTAGCTTCCTTGGTTCAAGCTTGGCAGTCATTGGTGCAATCTTAACTGCTGGTTTTGCATTGTTCCCTTTCCTTATGCCATCGAGCATCAACCCAACTGTAAGTTTGACTATGTGGGATGCGGTATCAAGTAAAAACACCCTGACTGTGATGACAGTTGCCGCATGTATTTTTGTCCCAATTATCCTGTGCTACACAACTTGGTGTTACTACAAGATGTGGGGCGTGGTCACTAACAAACATATTGAAGAGAATTCACACAGCCTATACTAAGGCTGTGTCTAAGGAGAAAAGACGATGTGGTATTTTGCTTGGATTCTCGGTATTTTGATGGCTTGTTTTGCAGGTGTACTTAGTGCGCTTTACATCGAACATCATCAAGATCTAGATGAGGAATAACAAATGACTGATGCTGCTGTAGAAAAATCACTTGTAGAAAAGAAGCCAAATAAATTTGCAATGGTCATTTCCTGCCTGTTAGCTTTTCCTTTGGCAGCCGTGTTACTTGTACATCCTGCTGCCATGCTGGATGACAATGGTGGATATAGCCATCGAGCGCTGATGTTCATCATGATAGGTATTTCAGGTGGTTTTGTGCATGGTGTGGGTTTTACACCACACCATTGGTTCTGGAAATGGCTTTTTAGCCCCTTTCTCGCTTGGCCACTGATGTTATGGGGCTACTACACATGGTTCCTACATTAATTAATATCTAAATAAAGCCCTCACTTGAGGGCTTTATTTTTGATTGAAACTACAAAACTGTTTAAAATCACACAGATAAAAAAATCGATCCTAGTTGCACACTTCAGAGTTTGTATGAGCACTAATAAGTAAATGAAAGGTATTTAGACTATCGAAACTCGACATTAGGATTTAATATCTAGATCAATAGATATATTAGATATAGGATCTAGTCTTATGAAAATAAAAGGTTTTCTTTTAAACCAAAATCCAATTTTTTTTGATCGAAATGCAAATATATTCAAGAACTTTTCAATGCTAAAAATAGAAAAACTTTGGAGTATGTGTAATAGAAATTTTAGTGATCTTACAAACAAAAACTACGCTGAAGTAATTCAATCTGTCTTTTCTAAATATAAAGTGCAAGAACAAACTTACTCATTTGAATCCACTGGAGGAATATTAGAGTTTGATATTTCATGCTCTATGTATGATTGTTTGGCATATAAAGAAACCAATGGATTCTTCGATGAGTGTGATTGTCCGCCGCCAGAATTTTGGATTGCATATATTGACGATAAGTTATTTGCTTATATTCCAAAAGAATACTTAGATATAGCAAATTGTGGTGTTGAAATATCTATGAGCGGAAGCTTGAATTGGGTCCAAACATTAGTAGATTAAATTTTATTTCTTTTATGATGCCTTAACTTTAACTATAGATTAAAGCACCAAATCATCGAATGAAGCTTTTTAATTTATTTGAACATTTCATGACTATTTCAATAGTCAATTTTTCGCAGTTTTATCTAGTCTATTTTAAATCTCAAGCAAAAAAAACCGGATATAAATCCGGCTTGATGTAGTCTATTACAGTTAACGATGCGTATGAATCGACATCACAATCCCCATCCCTGCGAGCATCGCAATTACGGCTGTACCACCATAACTCATCAACGGTAGTGGATCACCTGTTACGGGTAAAATTCCACTGACCATACCCGAGTTTAAAAATACAAAAAAGAAGAAAGTTAATCCTATCGCTCCTGCATAGAGTCGTCCAAAATTATGGAAGCAATTTAGTCCAATAATCAAACAGCGAACAATAATTGCTGTAAATAAACTAAATAAAAGAAATACACCAATAAAGCCAAACTCTTCAGCATAGGTCGACATGATAAAGTCAGTATGATGCTCTGGCAGATAGCCCAAGTGCGACTGTGTCCCTTCGGTATACCCCTTACCCATTAAACCGCCTGAACCAATGGCAATTTTAGACTGAATAATATTCCAACCTGCACCAAGTGCGTCAGACTCAGGGTCAAATAAGGTCAGTACACGTTTTTTCTGATATTCCTGCAAAAAAAACATCCAGAGTACAGGTGCTGCAATTGCAAAGGCTGTTAAAGCACCTGCAATTAAACGCCAAGACATACCACTTAAAAATAAAACAAAAATACCTGGAATAATCAAACCAATATTCAAGTCGGGTTGTAAAGCGACCAATGCAAATGGAATCAATAATAAAATTAATGCCCCGACAATTTGTAAAAATTTCGGTGGAAATGGTTTTCGCGCAAAATACCACGCCATCATCAGTGGCATGGCAAATTTCATAAACTCACTCGGCTGCATACTGCCGATACCCGGCAAGCTAATCCAGCGTTTCGCCCCCATCCTTTTTTCACCAATGACCAAAACCAACAACAGTAAAAATATACCGATGGCATATAAGTACGGACTCATAGATTGGTAAACTTTGGGTGGAATTTGCGCGCAGATCAGCATCACAATAAAGCCCACACCAAAACTTGTGGCTTGACGCAGCACCATTCCCGAGTCTTCTGCGGTCGCACTATAGACAACCATCAACCCCAATATTGCATTGAGTACCAAGAAGCAAAGTAACCACGGGTCTAAATGAAGTTTAGCCCATCGAGAAGAATCGTGTTTTATACTGCGGCCATCACGTAATGACTGACGTAAAAAACGATACTGTTGAGAAGGGATCATTGCGAAACAGATCTAAAAAGGATGCGGGAATTATAGATTAAAGCGACAGTAAAAATCACTGTCCCTTAAATATTCCTTGAAATAATCATCTATTAACTTGAGACGCTAAAATTAAACGTGCCAATTCCAAGTCATCAGGATAAGTAATTTTAATATTGTCCGAACGACCTTGCACGACATTAACTTGCTCACCGACAAATTCTAAGGCACTTGCTTCATCTGTGATGGTCGCACCAGCGGCAAGCGCTTGTTCAATGGCATTTTTAAGTACACCCAATTTGGCAATTTGTGGTGTCTGCGCTTGCCATAAAGTTGAACGATTTACCGTTGTTGATATAAGTGGTGCCGTTTCAACTCGTTTTAAGGTATCGCGTACGGGAATTGCGAGAATCGCACTTTGCTCCGAATCGACTGCCGATTGAACTAAATCTTCTAGACTCAACTGCGAGACACATGGTCTTGCTGCATCATGAACAAACACCCAATCATCATCATTGGCAATCCTAGATAGATATTGCAATGCATTGAGTACAGAATGCACACGCTCTGCACCGCCTAAACAAAAATGTGCCTTATCTTGATTTGCTAGTGCCAAAGTCTGAGCAATATTATCTTGCTCGCCTATAGCCAATACATAGCCTGTTAAAGGTAATTGGTTAAGACGCGCAACTGTGTGTTCAAGCACAGTTAGACCCGCAATGTTTTGATATTGTTTTAGTTCAGTTTTAGAAAATCGACTTCCTGAACCAGCAGCAGGAATAATAGCCCACAATTTAAGGTTCGGGTGGAAGTTCGGCTGGTTCTGACTCATTGGTACGTAGGTCTACTTTTGCGTTTGGATCAATATAAATTGGTTTGTACTGAGTACTAATCGTACTCATCTGTACGAAAGTTTCATGCGGTTTAATTAAACCTAAATCTAGACGAGCATGCTCTTCAATAGCTTCAACGCCATTTTTTAAATCGTATACTTCAGCGGCAAGCACGCGATTTCGTTCTTTTAATTCGTCATTGAGTTCGACTTGTTGTTGTATTTTCTGACTCAGTTGTTGATGTTGATGATAACCACCTTCACCGAACCAGTATAAATATTGAAACCCTGCGATCAAAAAGATCGCAAGGCCCAACAATGCTTTACTCGCTTTGGAGTCAAATACATTTAACATAGATAGCATGATCTGCTTAGTTCAAACCTTTGAACTCAGCTTTACCGCGATATGCAGCATTAGTCAATTCTTCAATACGAAGTAATTGGTTATATTTCGCTACACGGTCAGAACGGCAAAGTGAACCAGTTTTGATTTGACCCGCTGCTGTACCCACTGCAAGATCTGCAATAGTTGAATCTTCAGTTTCACCAGAACGGTGTGAAATTACTGTAGTGTAACCATTTGCTTTTGCAAGGTAGATTGCATCTAGAGTTTCAGTCAACGTACCGATTTGGTTGTACTTGATCAGAATCGAGTTACCCACTTTTTCATTGATACCACGTTGAAGAATTTTAGGATTCGTAACGAATAGGTCATCACCAACCAATTGGATTTTGTCGCCAAGGATTGAAGTGAGGTAAGACCAACCTTCCCAATCAGACTCGTCCAAACCATCTTCAATTGAGATGATTGGGTATTGTTTTGCAAAACCAGCAAGGTAGTCAGCAAATTGGTTGCTTGTGAATGCTTTATTGCCTTCACCTGCAAGGATGTATTGACCATCTCTGTAGAATTCTGAAGATGCACAGTCAAGCGCAAGCATAATATCAGAACCTGCTTTGTAGCCAGTTTTTTCAATTGCTTCAAGAATTACTGTAATTGCTTCTTCGTTAGAACGAAGGTTCGGTGCAAAACCACCTTCATCACCAACTGCAGTATTTAGACCTTGTTTCTTTAAAACTGATTTTAAAGAATGGAAAATTTCAGCACCAGCGCGTAAAGCTTCAGAGAATGAAGTGAAGCCAACTGGCTCAATCATAAATTCTTGAATGTCTACGTTGTTGTCTGCATGTGAACCACCATTTAGGATGTTCATCATTGGAACAGGCATAGTCAAAATGCTGTTATTACGAAGGTCTGCGATGTATTGGAAAAGTGGAATTTTCTTTTCATCAGCAGCAGCGCGCGCAGCAGCTAGCGATACCGCTAAAGTTGCATTCGCACCTAATTTTTCTTTGTTTTCAGTACCGTCAAGCGCGATCATTGTGTTATCAATGTCTTTTTGTTCGAATACTGATTTACCCAACAATGCATCACGAATTACTGTGTTAACGTTGTTAACCGCAGTTTTAACGCCTTTACCTAAGTAACGAGCTTTGTCGCCGTCACGAAGTTCTAAAGCTTCACGAGAACCAGTTGAAGCACCAGATGGTGCACATGCACGGCCTACAACGCCAGAGGCTAAGATTACGTCTGCTTCGATGGTAGGGTTACCACGAGAGTCCAAAATTTCACGTGCACGAATGTCAACGATTTGGCTCATGAACAATTCCTCAGTTGATTAATAAAAATGATGCGTCAAAAGTGACGCATCAATGTGTATCGAATTAGTGTGTATCTAACTTTGCGAAACCTTTAACCAAGGTATCGAGTTCTTTTAACTGTGCCAAGAAAGGTTCCAACTGTGACATGCGTAGCGCACATGGACCGTCACATTTGGCATTTTCTGGATCTGGATGAGCTTCTAAGAACAAACCTGCTAAACCAGTCGCCATACCTGCACGTGCCAGTGTCGTGATTTGCGCACGACGACCACCAGCAGAATCCGCACGACCACCCGGCGTTTGAAGCGCATGTGTAACATCAAAGAACACCGGGACATTCATTTCTTTCATGATGTCAAAGCCCAACATGTCTACAACTAAATTGTTGTAACCAAATGCTGAACCACGTTCACAAAGAATCAGTTTGTCATTTCCTGCTTCCAAACACTTATGCAAAATATGACGCATTTCGTGTGGTGCGAGGAACTGTGCTTTTTTAATGTTGATGATGGCATCAGTTTTCGCCATCGCTTCAACAAGGTCAGTTTGACGGCTTAAAAATGCAGGAAGTTGGATAATATCCGCAACTTCAGCAACAGGCGCAGCTTGGTATGGTTCATGTACATCAGTAATAATCGGCACATTAAAGTGTTTTTTAATGTCAGCTAACCACTCGATTCCTTTTTCCAGGCCTGGGCCACGGAAAGAGTTCAAGCTTGAACGATTGGCTTTATCAAAACTTGCTTTAAACACATACGGAATATCCAAGCGTTTGCAGATATCCACATAGGTTTCAGCAATTTCAAAAGCAAGGTCTTTTGACTCAAGTACGTTCATGCCGCCGAATAGTACAAATGGCAAATGATTTGCCATTTGTATATCGCCTAAACGTACAATTTCCTGTGGTTTTAATTGTGACATTTAAACTCTTCCTGGTTTAGTCAAAAACACATTATTTCGCTTTTTGGTACTGCTTTTTAGCAGCATCAATAAAGCCTGCGAATAATGGGTGTCCATCACGTGGTGAACTTGTAAATTCCGGATGGAATTGTACAGCAATAAACCAAGGATGTTCAGGAATTTCAACAGTTTCAACAAGACGCTGTACTGGAGAATAACCTGAAATCTTCATGCCTTTTTCTTCAAGCACTGGGATATAACGGTTGTTCATTTCATAACGGTGACGATGACGTTCAACGATCTCTTCAGAACCGTAAACTTGTGCAGTTTTTGTTCCTGCAACCAATTCAGATTTTTGAGCACCAAGACGCATTGTGCCGCCTAAGTCAGAATCTGCATTACGTTGTTGAACTTCGCCGCGCTCATCTAACCATTCAGTGATTAGACCAATCAATGGTGATTTTGTAGAACGGTTAAATTCAGTTGAAGTTGCATCACTAATACCCGCAACGTTGCGCGCATATTCGATCACAGCCAACTGCATACCTAAACAGATACCAAGGAATGGCACACCGTTTTCACGTGCAAAACGAATCGCTTTCATTTTGCCTTCTGTACCACGTTCACCGAAGCCACCCGGCACTAAGATTGCATCCGCGTCTTTTAATACGTCGTTTACATCTTGGCTTTCAAGTTCTTCTGCATTGACGTAGTCGATTTGAACTTTCACACGGTTTTGAATACCCGCATGTAAAAGTGCTTCGTTTACAGATTTGTATGCATCTGGAAGTTCAACGTATTTACCAACCATCGCTACACGAACTGTATATTCAGGGTTCAGTAATGCATCTACAACGTTATCCCAGTCTGTAAGGTCAGCTTCTGGAAGATCGTTATAACCAAAACGTTCACAGATTAAATCATCAACGTTTTGTTCATAAAAAGTACGTGGAATTTGGTAAATTGAACGCGCATCTTTACATACCACAACTGCGCGTGCTTCAACGTTCGTAAATAACGCAATTTTACGTGTAGTGTCAGCATCAACATCATGTTCTGTACGGCAGATCAGGATGTCTGGTTGAATACCAATCGACAAAAGCTCTTTTACAGAGTGTTGAGTTGGTTTAGTTTTTAATTCAGCAGCTGACTTAATGTATGGGAGTAAAGTTAAGTGCATTAACATTGTGCGCTTATGACCTAGTTCGACCATAAGTTGACGTACAGATTCCATGAATGGGAGAGATTCAATGTCGCCTACTGTACCGCCGATCTCAACGATCGCAACGTCATAGCCTTCACCTGCGCGAAGAACACGTTCTTTAATATTGTCAGTAATATGTGGAATAACTTGAACTGTACCACCGAGGTAGTCACCACGACGTTCTTTATTCAAGACATCTTGGTACACTCGTCCTGAAGTAAAGTTGTTCAGTTTGGTCATTTTCGCACGACGCAAGAAACGTTCGTAATAACCCAAGTCTAAGTCAGTTTCAGCACCATCCTCTGTGACAAAAACTTCACCGTGTTGGAATGGACTCATAGTCCCTGGATCGACATTAATGTATGGATCCATTTTTACCATGGTTACTTTTAAACCACGGGCTTCTAAAAGCGCAGCCACTGATGCAGCTGAAATACCTTTACCTAGTGATGATACAACACCACCAGTAACGAAAATAAAATGGGTCATTAAGTTTCTCGTACAATGGAGCCTAAATTGGCCTACAATGTTGTGCGATTTTACTTTACTCTGTACCAAGAAAGCAAAGTCATTCCGCATCAATTCATAGAACAATTAACAATTGGCTATTGTAACAGCAATTATCATAAAAATTTAGAGTAAGTTCTTATCATTTCTATATTCTTATTTGCTGTTATAATGCAGTTATCCAATCCACACTTTTTTGTTTTGTGTAATTATGAATAAGAAACTTTTAATCTGCGGTGCAATCGCAACAGGTCTACTTCTTACAGCATGTGTAAAAAAAGAAGCACCAAAAGAAGAAGAACAGGAACAGGTTGAAGTTGCAGCATCTGAACCAACAGCATCTGTACCTACACAATTAGAACCAGTTGAAGAACAAGCAGTTGTTGAAGAACCGGCTCAGCAGCAAGTTGAAGTGATTCGTGAAGAAACACCGAATACAACAACTGAAATTCGTCGTGAACCTACTCCTCCTGCAGAAACTCCTGCTCCAAAAGCAGAAGCTCCTAAAGCGGCAGAAAAACCTGCACAAGCTGCTCAACCTAAACAAAACTCAGGTTCTGCACAGTCTGAAGATGACGCCGTGGCTGCTGCCATTGCTGCTGCAACACCAGCTTTAGAGAACTAAGATCGAAGTTTTATCAAACCAATGATCAAAAAAACCCGGCAAAAGTCGGGTTTTTTATTGTTTCTATGTAAATAAAAATCTGTACCCGACGATGCACTGTTTTTTCTCACAACTATTCTTGTAATTTTTCAGCTAAATATTCAATAAATAAACGAACACGTTTCGGTAAATGCTCTTGTTGATAATAGACAGCATGAATAAGCTGTTCATGTGGCTCAATTTGATCGTCTAAAAGTTGTACCAATCGCCCTTCTGCAATATCTTTTTCTAACATAAAAATCGAAAGACAAGCGATGCCCATCCCATGAATCGCAAGCTCACGTATCGTTTCACCATTTGACGCCTTGATGTTAGGGCGGATCGTCAGAGGTTTCCCTGCGACTTGGATCGGCCAAGTATTCATATGGGTAATTTGACTAAATCCAAGTAAAGCATGTGCGGTTAGCTCTTCAGCATTTTGCGGACGTCCATGCTGCTGAAGGTATTCAGGACTCGCCACCAAACACAGTCGACTCTTATAGATAAGTTTTGCATGCAAACTGGAGTCGTTTAATTTCCCAAAGCGAATTGCGACATCTGCTTTATGCTCTAATAAGTCAATCACTTGATCATGATTCACCAATTCAATCTGTATATGCGGATAACGCGCATTAAATTCTGGAATCAAGGGAACGATCATATGCAGAATAAACGAAATCGCAGAATCGACTCGCACCAAACCCGATGTATCTGCATCTAATTTCAGCAGGGAATCTTCCGCTTCGCTCAAATCATTCAATATCCGCCGTGTTTTTGCTAAAAACAATTGCCCCTCTTGCGTCAGCTTAATTTTGCGGGTAGTTCGTTCCAACAAGGTTACATTTAATTTAGATTCCAGGCGCTGTAATGCGCGGCTGACGCCAGATGCTGTTTGATCCAGTCTTTCTGCTGCTTTGATAATAGAGCCACTATCTACAATAACAGTAAAAGCCTGCAGCTCCTCAATGGTCGATTTCATTGCATATTCTAATTCGTGATTTTTAATCAATAATATATTCCAAACTCATGCATTTTTCTTCAATAAAATTAGCAGCACAATAGCATCAACTCAAAAAAGAGAATTCCTGATGATTGTTCCTCAATTTGGTGTCGGCACCTTCCGTTTGACAGGTGACACTGTCATTCATTCTGTTAAAACTGCCTTAGAAGTTGGATATCGTGCTGTAGACACCGCACAAATCTACGGTAATGAAGCAGAAGTAGGCCAAGCAATCGATGAAAGTCAGGTCAATCGAGCTGATATTTTCTTAACCACGAAAATTTGGACTGAAAATTATGCTGCCGACAAACTGATACCCAGTCTAAAAGACAGCTTAATTAAATTAAGGACGGATGCAGTTAACCTCACACTTATTCATTGGCCTGCACCTGCACTTGGAGTCAATATTCCAGAATTAATGGGACATTTACTTGAGGCAAAAAAACAAGGATTGACTGAGCATATTGGTGTATCTAATTTTAATATTGAGCTCACTCAACAAGCCATTGATCACATCGGGCTGGAAAATATTGCAACCAATCAAATTGAACTGAGTCCATATTTGCAAAATCAAAACTTGGTCAATTATCTGCAAGCGAACAATATAGATGTCACATCCTATATGACTTTGGCCTATGGCAAAGTTTTGCAAGACCCAACGCTGTTAAACATTGCAGCCGAACACCAAGTCACTTCGGCCCAAATTGCACTCGCATGGGCACTGCAAAAAGGTTATGCCGTGATTCCATCATCAACCCAACGTGAACATTTAATCAGCAATTTAAAAGCTCAAGAAATTCATTTAACACCAGAACAGATGCAGGCCATTGTCACACTAGACAGAAATGCGCGTGAAGTGAACCCACCTGAACTTGCTCCAGTGTGGGATATTTAATATGAAATTCAATTTTCCATTAATTGCATTAGCCGCAGGTGCTTTTGCAATTGGCACAACAGAATTTTCACCGATGGGTTTTTTGCCTGAAATCGCAGCAGATTTATCGGTTTCCATTCCTCAAGCGGGCTTACTGATTAGTGCCTATGCCGTTGGCGTCATGATTGGTGCCCCATTGATGACCTTATGGTTAGCACGTTTTCCTAAACGTACTGCCCTTATTTTACTAATGGCAATCTTTACCATCGGTAATATTTTGGCAACGATTGCACCCAATTATCTCGGTTTAATGGCTGCACGTTTGGTGACTAGCTTAAATCATGGTGCATTTTTTGGCTTAGGTTCTGTCGTTGCAGCGAGTGTTGTGCCGAAAGATAAACAAGCCAGTGCCGTTGCTATGATGTTTATGGGCTTGACCATTGCCAATATTGGCGGCGTGCCACTCGCAACGTGGGTGGGGCAAAATATCGGTTGGCGTATGTCTTTTGCCGCTATTACCTTACTGGGCATCATCACCATGTTGGCATTATGGAAATCACTACCTCATCAGCAACAGACCGAAAAACCTGATGTACGAGCAGAGTTAACAGTATTAACACGCATGCCTGTTGTTTTAGCACTGCTCACCACAGTCATGAGTGCTGGAGCGATGTTCGCGCTCTATACCTATATAGCACCGAGCTTAAAAGTCTTTACCCATGCAAGCCCTGAGCTTATCACTTTCATGTTGGTCTTAATCGGGATCGGATTTTCAATCGGTAACCATTTCGGTGGTAAGTTTGCAGATCAGTCTTTAGATAAAACCTTGATTGGCTTTTTAGTCTTACTCATGCTGATGATGCTGTTATTTCCAATTTTAGCAACAACCACCATTGGCGCGGCGATTGCATTAATCATCTGGGGAGCAGCAGCCTTTGCCGTTGTACCACCTTTACAAATGCGTGTTATGACAGTCGCTCACGATGCCCCTGGCCTTGCTTCTTCTGTGAATATTGGTGCATTTAATCTTGGAAATGCATTGGGTGCAGTCGCAGGTGCCGCAGTGCTAAATCTTAACCTAAGCTATGCTGCGGTGTCTTATGCAGGCGCTACACTGAGCGCTATAGCGTTGATTTTAGTATTGATACAGATGAAGCTTAAACCTCAAATTACTGCATGTTGCGCACAAGCTGAGTAACACATACTTAAAATAGCCTACCTAAAGTAGGCTATTTTTTAGTTCGCATATAACTTTAAAAAATCTGCCATCAATTTGGTTGCCCATGAATGGGTGTCGACTAAACCTTCATAATAACCACAGTGACTGCCTTTTTTAGTGGTCACCACCACTACATTCGGCAAAGAACGGATTAATTCTTTATAGGGTTCAAAGTTTTGAATGTGGCAAATAGGATCGTCTTCGGCATTTAAAATCATCAAAGGAATTTTAAGATTTTCAAATACATAAATTGGGTTGGTGGATTTGGCATAACTTTCATAATCAGTAAAACCCGCCATTTGAAAATATGTACGTTCAAACTGCGCCAGATCTTTACTTTTTAGGACTTCAATTATAGATGGAGTCGTTGACCATGTTGCAGAATAGGGTTCTACAAATTTCTGAAAGAGCTTCTTGGTCATCATTTTACTGTAAAAAGGATGTACATTTTTAAAGCCAAGCTCGGTGTCATAGCCCGGACATAAAGCAAAAGCCGCTTTAAATGGTGTTTCCTCCCCTTGTTCGCCTAAATAGCGGACCAATAACCCCGTTCCTGCAGATGAACCGACGCCATACAAATTCGATTCGGGAAATTTCTGCTGAATAAAGGCAATCTGTTCACGTAGGTCATCTGTTGAACCAAATAAGTTTATTTTGGCAACTGGCATAGGCAAATTGGCATGACCGCGTCTTAAACACAGTGCAATACGCCAACCAGTATATAGATGAAGATCCCGAACCACTTCTCGCATACTTTCAGGCGTTCCTGTAATCGTATGCATGAGCACCACGGTTGGTACATCTGCAGGCAAATCTAAGCCCAACCATGCAATGGCTGTGATCCCTCCATCAGCCATGGTCAGTTGTTCTATGGCATCGTATTTGAGTTTCATTTGGCGCTTTTTAATGACATCAAAATACAGTAAATGTGCATGGGTATTCGACAGCCAAGGCGTAGGACGATATTTTTCATGTAGTTGCTTTAACTTCGGCAGCACATGTTTCATTTGCCCTTCAGGATGATAATAAAGCTGTGGTAATTCTGCACCGATGGCATGATCTACAAAATTTAAAAGAGCCTGACGCCCTTTATGAATCACATTATTCATTGACCTTACCTTCACCTCGCTTCGCACCACAGCAAATTATTCCAATCTTTTCACTTTGACTAACAATGCCCATTAAAAAAAACGTATCTACAAAACCATATCTCGCTAGCAATATTTGTTTGCTTAAGCCTCATAAGCAAAAAGCATGACAATATCCATCATGCTTTTTATCATTCTGTGATGAGCATTTAAAAATCAGCAGATTTAAGGCTGATATTGCATAATGCGCTCACCCATTTTCGCAGCCAATGCTTCCAACCCACTTTTCGGACGGAGCATGACTTCAAAATCTATCATCTGTCCTTGTTCATTAAACTGAATCATGTCGATCCCTTTTAACTTTTTCTCTCCAACATTGGCAGAAAACTCAAGCACCACATTTAAACCATCTTCTGAGTAAAACTCACGGTGATAGGTAAAATTTTCAAAAATTTGAATCACATTGGTCAAAATAAAAGTTACTACAGGCTTACCTGGATATGGGTTAAACGCGACAGGTGAACGAAACACCACATCCTCTGCCAAGAGTTCATTTAAAATATTCATATCCCGTGTGTTAAGCATTTCGTGCCAACGTGCAACAGATTTTTTTGTTGTTTCAATAGTCATGTTTATGTCCTTTTTTTTGATGAATCATTTCCCTTTCCTCAAACTCCTCTCCCAAATGGAGAGGAAGCACGACAACTGCATATTAAATTGAATGAAGTTGTCGTGGTTTAGTATGAGGCTGATTAAATCACCGCAGCCAAATCTGCACCTTGACGAATGGCACGTTTAGCATCTAACTCACCTGCTTCTTTCGCACCACCAATCAAATGCACATTTTTCCCATCTGCTTGTAGCTGTTCATACATCGCGGTATAGGATTCCTGACCTGCACAAATCACCACATGATCAACATCTAAAATACGTGGTTGACCATCAACGGTAATATGCAAACCTTGATCATCAATTTTGTCGTAGCTTGCACCCGCAATCATTTTCACATCGCGGTGTTTCAAACCTGTACGGTGAATCCAACCCGTGGTTTTACCTAAGCCAGCACCGACCGATTTAGCCTTACGTTGCAATAAATACACTTCACGCGGCGATTCTTCGACGTCTGGATGTTTCAAGCCACCGACTTGTGCATAAGTGGTATCAATACCCCATTCATCATAAAATTTCTCAGGATTGAGGCTACCGCTTTCACCTTCATGCGTTAAATATTCAGCCGTATCGAAACCAATACCGCCTGCACCAATGATCGCAACACGTTTGCCAACAGGTTGACGTTCACGTAATACCTGTAAATAGCTCAATACTTTTGGATGATCAATACCATCTATATCTAACTGACGCGGTGTTACACCCGTCGCCACCACGATGTAATCAAAATCAGACTGAGCTAATTCTTCATACGTTGCTGTATGGTTCAATACCAATTTAATCTGAGGCAATAGTTCTATTTTACGTTTGAAATAACGCAGCGTTTCATAAAACTCTTCTTTACCAGGAATCGTTTTCGCAATATTAAACTGTCCACCAATTTGGCTCGATGCTTCAAAAATAGTTATGTTATGACCACGCTCTGCAGCATAAGTTGCAAAGCTTAAACCTGCAGGTCCCGCACCAATCACAGCAATATTTTTCACCTGTGCAGATTCTTTAAAAATCAGTTCAGTTTCATAGCAAGCTTGAGGGTTAACCAAACATGTTGCAATTTTCATCGAGAAAATATGATCTAGACAGGCTTGGTTACAACCAATACAGGTATTAATTTCATCACTACGACCTTGTTCTGCTTTTTCCACAAAACGTGGGTCAGCCAGCATTGGACGTGCCATGGACACCATATCTGCATCACCCGAAGCAAGTACGTGCTCAGCCATTTCAGGAGTGTTAATACGGTTTGAGGTGATTAAAGGAACATTCACAATACCTTTTAATTTCTTGGTCACCCATGTAAATGCAGCACGTGGCACTTTGGTTGCAATGGTCGGAATACGCGCTTCATGCCAACCAATACCGGTATTGATAATGGTTGCACCAGCTTTTTCAATGGCTTTTGCAAGTTGTACAACTTCTTCGAAAGTCGAACCACCTTCAACCAAATCCAGCATAGAAAGACGGTAAATAATAATAAAATTTTCACCGACTAATTCACGCGTACGACGCACGATCTCAATTGGAAAACGAATCCGGTTTTCATAACTGCCACCCCATTCATCATCACGGTGGTTGGTACGTGCAGCAATAAACTCATTAATTAAATAACCTTCTGACCCCATGACTTCTACACCGTCATAACCCGCTGTCTGTGCTAACTGAGCACATTTGGCAAAATCATTGATCGTGCGTTCGACGTCTGCTGTGCTTAAAGCTTGCGGTTTTACTGGGTTAATTGGTGCTTGAATAGATGAAGGTGCAACATTATTGGCTTGATACGAGTAGCGACCTGTATGCAAAATCTGCATCGCAATTTTACCGCCAGCATCATGTACCGCCTGCGTAATCACTTTATGTTTTTCTGCTTCTTCTAAAGAATCTAATTTTGAGCCACCAGCAAATGTCACACCATCATCATTTGGAGAAATACCACCAGTTACAATCAGACCTACACCACCTTTCGCACGCTCCGCATAAAACGCTGCCATGCGCTCATAGCCACCCGGTGCTTCTTCCAGACCAATATGCATAGAACCCATCAATACACGGTTCTTTAGCATTGTAAAACCTAAATCTAGTGGTGCCAATAAATTTGGATAATTTGACATTTTTTCTCCTTAGCGTGCTGAAAAGCTGGCTATTTTTATCTTCACTTGTATACGAGCTTTCTCTTTCCATCTACGTATACAATATTTTTGCAACTTGTTGCACTAATTTATATGCGAGATTTGATTCTTATGCAACATGTTGCATAATAAAAAGTACAAAACTATTTTGACTGAGCCATATATGTCTTTAGCCCATGTTTTACTCACGAGCTTACTTGAAAAACCGAGTACAGGAATCGACCTTGCACGCCGTTTTGACCGCTCTATGGGCTTTTTTTGGAATGCAACACATCAGCAAATCTACCGTGAACTCAATGGCATGCTGCAAAAAAGCTGGATCAGCACCATTGAAGATGAGCACAGTACAACCCGTAAAAAAACCTACCAAGTTGAACAGCTTGGACGTGTTGAATTAGCCAATTGGATGGTTGAGCAAAGCCCTCCGGCTCAGTTACGTGAAGAGTTGATGGTCCGTTTACGTGCAGAAGCTCAGCTGGGTACAAATGGCGTATTACCCGAATTAGAACGTCATCTAGAAATTCACAAAGAAAAACTAAAAGTGTACCAGTCTATTTTTGCAAAAGACTTTGCACATGCGCATGATGAAGACCGTACTTTGTACATTCATAAAATGATTTTACAGCTTGGGATTGATTTGGAAATCGGTTGGATCAAATGGCTTGAAACCATCATTCCACAGTTGCATAAATTTAATCGCTAAAACAAAAAAATAAATAGGAAGCCGCATGCCGCACTATACAATGCCAGATCAACAACAACTATATGTTCGTGAATATGGTCAAGGAGAACCAATCCTGGTTTTATCTGGACTCGGCATGCAAAGTTGGCAATGGCACCCTTTTCTATATCAACACCGAAAGCATTTTAAATTTATCATTCCAGACTGGCGTGGATTTGGCGGCTCTAAACATTGTCAAATTCCCAATATGGACACCATTTCAAGCCATTGGCGAGATATTGACAGCTTAGTTTCCCAGCTTGGTTACGATAAAATCACGGTGATTGCATACTCCATGGGGGCAACGACCACCATGCACGGTTTAAAATACGGTCAGTTTGCCGAAAAAATTAAACGTTATTTGCACATCGATCAAACGCCTAAAATTAGAGTAGATGAAGATTGGCAATATGGTTTATATGGCAAACGTCACACTGAGTTTTTAAGTATTTTAGAAGACATCTCGAAGGTACTTGTAACTAACCTCTCCGTGCCATTTGCACAGCAGATGAATAAACATGACCGTCAAGGTCTGGTCGATGCTTGGTTAAGATTCATAGACTTACAAAATAGCAATCCTTATGCATTATCCGCTTTCCGTTTTGCATACCAACAACCAACTTTACAGAAGCTAATGTTACCATCACAAAGTGTGGCCTATTTATATTGGTATATTCAAAATTATTTGAATCATACTGAAGATTATCGTGAAGCCATTGCAGCACTCACCGCACCAACAACTTTTTTCATAGGTGCAAAATCGATCCTCTATCCTGCCCAAGGTCAAAAAATTATTGCTGACAGCCTAACCAATGCAGAGCAAATCATTTTTAAGAAATCGGGGCACACGCCATTGCTCAGTGAACCGGTCAAATTTAGCCGTGAAGTCACCAAGTTTTTAAAACAAGCGGTCTAATAACACTAAATCAAAAAAATAGGCTCAAAACTTTCAAGATTGAGCCTATTTTTGTATGAAGGAAAGTGTTACTTAACTGTTTGCTTCTAAATTGAATTTCAAATTTAACGTTATTATTACTTTTTTAAATAAGCACTAGAAAACCCGACGATCGTATTCAATTGCTTCCAAATCATATACTTGGTAAACACAATCAAATAAAGGACGTGCCAATTCCCCTTCATCATCATTCCGCACAATCAAATAAATTTGGCTAATGGCAGCACTGTCCGATAATTTCACATAATTCACATGCCTAAACTGCATAATTTGTACAGATTCAGGAACAATACAAATGCCTTCGCCTGCGGCAACCATGCCTAGTGATTGTTGCAAATCTGCTTGAGTATTAAAGCGTTTCGGCTCCATACCATATTCTAAAAACAACGACTTGATCAGCGTTGCATAACTTTGACCATCCGTTGCTGGATAGATAAAAATCTGCTCATCTTTGAGATTATTTAATGCAATCTGCTGCTGTGAAGATAAAGGATGACTCGAATGCACCGCAACAATTAGTGGCTCTTCACGCAATAGCACACGTTTAACCGCCTGATCCGACACTCGAACTCGGCTAAAACATGCATCAACCCGACCTTCTTTTAATGCCTGAATCTGATCGACTGCACTCAGTTCAATTAAATTTACATTTAAGTGTGGATATTGCTGACGGAACAAATAAACAATTCGAGGTAATAAACCACAGAGTAACGAACCGCCATACCCAATATTAATGGTACGTTCTGTAGCACTGGCCCGCTGCGTAATGAGCTTAATTTCTTCTGCATTGGAAAGTAATTTCACAGCTTGCTGATAAAAGAAACGTCCAATGGTGGTGGTTCTTAAAGGACGGCTGCCACGCTCAAAAAGCTGTGCCCCCAACTCTTCTTCTAAATTTTGAATTTGACGACTTAAAGGAGGTTGAGCAATAAATAGCTTTTCAGCAGCCTTCGTAAAACTCTGTTCTTCTACAACGGCAACAAAGTAACGTAAATGTCTTAATTCCATGACATTGTCCTTTAATGTCGAATTTCTTTCATAATGGTCTTTTATTTGAATATATCAGGACGACACTCAAATCACATCCTTCAAATTCGGTTATTTAAAAGATGTATACACCACATTTATTGTTTGGTCATGCTAATGTGAAACGATTACAAGGTTAACCCGACTTTAGTATTGGCAATTTTGCTCAATCTTCTCACATGAAAAACTACAAAACGTGATTGACTTCATGAAACAATTCAAGTTAATTAGCAAAATCGTTGCAAATATGGAATAAGAACAGTGCTGAGTGATCTAGATGATTTTTATTGTTTTGCCCAAGTGGTCGAACATGGTGGTTTTAGTGCAGCCGAACGTGCAACAGATATTCCAAAATCAAAACTGAGTCGTCGGGTCTATAACTTAGAAGAACGTTTAGGTGTCCGCCTGATTCAACGTAGTTCACGACATTTTGCTGTTACAGATATTGGTATGAATATCTACCGCCATGCACAAGTTATGATGAATGCCGCTCAAGCCGCACATGATTTGGTTGATCATCTCAGTACGCAGCCGCGCGGCTTAATTAAAGTCAGCTTACCTGTTTCCATCGCGCAAAATGAAATGACCAAAATATTGCCTGAATTTTTAAAGCAATATCCAGAAATCAAAGTGCAAATGATGGTGACCAATCGACGCGTAGATATCATTAATGAAGGCTTCGATCTTGCGCTACGTGTACGTTCAAATCTAGACGACGACCCTAATTTAGTCATTCGTAAATTTGAAACGATTGAGCAGCACTTATTTGCCAGTCAGGCGTATCTGAATAAATTTGGTGAACTCAAACAACCTGAAGATTTATCTCAGCATCAAATATTAAGTATGGCGGATGAGCATCTCGATCAACATATTATTGTGACCGATGCACAGCATCATCAGAAAAAAATCAAAGTTAACCCAACCGTGATGGGCTCTGACCTGTCTATGTTAGCTGCACTGGCCTGCCAAGATTGTGGCGTGGTGTTATTACCCGACAGTATTGTGTCCGATCACGTGAAATCAGGTGCTTTGGTTCGTGTACTACCTGAGTGGAAAGCTGCACATGGTATTTTCCATGCAGTTTATCCATCTCGTCGTGGCTTACTACCTGCTGTACGTGTATTCATTGATTACTTAGTTGAAAAACTCAGCCAACATGAACACGCTAAATTTTAAGCAAAAAAAAGCTTACCCATGTGATGGGTAAGCGAAAACTTAAAAACTAAGTAAAATCAGAAACTACAGCAGAATCTGTAGGGCTATTGTATAAATAAAATACATCTTTATTAAATCGTTAATAGCTCTAACTGATTTTTTGAGCTATAGGCAAAGCCTTACAAATTAAGACTTAGAGAAATGTAGTTAGTCTTAAAAACGATAACGTCCATAACCACCACGAACTCCTAGACTAAAGTCAAAAAATATACAACTGTATAATTTTATTTAACTTCAATCATTTGGACACAGTAGATATGGCATTAACAACACTACAGAGCTTAGATCGCGGGATATGCGCCTGTACCCTCTGGCCATGGAGATAACAACTCAAAACCAGTATCGGTTACAACAACCATATGTTCCCACTGTGCCGATAAAGAACGGTCTGCAGTAATTACTGTCCAGCCGTCTTTTAACTCTTTAGTACGTGCTTTACCGCTATTAATCATCGGTTCAATGGTAAAGACCATGCCTTTTTTCAGAATGACACCTTGACCCGGTTGACCATAGTGTAAAACACTTGGTTGCTCATGATAAACCTTACCAATCCCGTGACCACAGTATTCACGTACAATGCTGTAGCCTTCACGATGAGCAACTTGTTGAATGGCATAGCCTACATCACCCAATGTTGCTCCCGGTTTAACAGCATGAATCCCTGCAACCATCGCTTCGTAGGTAGTTTCGACTAACTTTTTAGCCGCAGGCGAAACCTCACCCACATAGTACATACGACTGGTATCACCAAAATAACCATCTTTAATGATGGCAACATCAATATTGATAATGTCACCATCTTTCAATACGGTTTCTTTCGAAGGAATACCATGACAAACCACTTCATTCGGTGAAATGCAGGTGGTTTTGGTATAGCCATAGTAGCCAACGTTGGCAGGAATCACTTTAAGTGTGTTGACGATAAAATCATTACAAATATCGTCGAGATATTCAGTGGTCACGCCCGGCTTGACATACTCCCCGATCATCTCTAAAACCTGAGCAGCTAAACGACCTGAAATACGTAATTTTTCAATATCTTGCTCGGTTTTAATCGTGATTTTGGAAGCTTTCATCTGAATATCCTCAAATTTGAATACACCGAATTATAGACCTTTTAGATTTTTTTTGTTTTATTCAGCCAATATTTCTGCATTTATTCGGCTTATAGCATCCTATTTAGTGCTGAAAATTAGAACAATTGATTTATATCTGATAAATCTTAATAGCTAAACTTATTCCTATAAAAATTTTATATACAATAAATTTCTTTTATTTATCATAAATATAAATAAAACATTATTTTATCTGTCAATATATTCATGATTCGTATTATAAAAACTATCTATACGATTTATAAATTTTGCTCCAAAAACGAGCTTAATTGCACTAAAATTGCCTTTTTTCACAGTTCATCTCCCCTTTATGACAAGTCTTCGTACACGGGATATTGTTGCCTTAGGTTTTATGACCTTCGCACTGTTTATTGGTGCAGGTAACATTATTTTCCCACCAATTGTCGCACAGCAAGCGGGTGAACATGTTTGGTTAGCTGCATTTGGTTTCTTGATCACTGCAGTTGGTCTACCTGTCATCACGATTATTGCTTTGTCGCGTGTTGAAGGTTCTATTCAAGTTTTAAGTTCGCCTTTGGGTAAAGCAGCCAGCATTATCCTTACTGTCGCGTGTTACTTAGCTGTTGGACCTTTATTTGCAACACCTCGTACAGCTACCGTTTCTTATGAAATTGGTTTCTCTTCTTATTTTGGTAACAGCGCAAACAGTCTGCTGATTTATAGCGTGATTTATTTTGCATTGGTGACGATTGTTTCACTTTACCCAAATAAAATTTTAGATACCGTAGGTTATTTCCTTTCACCACTCAAGATTTTAGGCCTCGTTATACTGGGTATCTCTGCGTTCTTTATCCCTGCCGGTGTGATTCCACCTGCAATTGATAACTACGTAACTGCACCAGTTTCTGAAGGTGTAGTAAATGGTTATTTAACCATGGATACATTAGGCGCTTTAGTTTTTGGTATTGTGATCGTCAAAGCCATTACTTCACGCGGCGTAACGGATAGTAAGCTCGTCACCAAATATGCTGTCATTGCCAGTATTATTTCTGGTATTGGACTTACACTGGTATATATCAGCTTATTCAAACTCGGTATGGGCAGCCATGATATTGCTCCAAATGCAACAAATGGTGCAGTGATCCTGCATGCATATGTACAACATGCTTTTGGTGATATGGGCGCTTATTTCCTATCTGCAATGATTTTTGTTGCATGTATGGTGACCGCAATTGGCTTAACCTGCGCATGTGCTGAATATTTCTCAGAATTGACTAAAATTCCATACAAAGTTTTTGTGTTCATTTTAGTTGGCTTCTCACTGCTTATTTCAAACTTAGGTTTAACCAAACTCATTGCCGTTTCAGTTCCTGTTTTAAGTGCGATTTATCCACCTGCGATTGTAGTTATCCTACTGAGCTTCTGCTCTAAATGGTTTATTTCACCATCACGAGTTATTGCGCCTGTTACCGCATGTGCGTTTATTTTCGGTATTTTTGACGGTTTAAAAGTGGCTGGTTTCGAAGATGCACTTCCAAGCTTTATTGCCAATCTACCGCTTGCTCAACAAAATTTAGCATGGCTGATCCCTTCTGCGATTGTGCTGATTATTGCTGCTGTAATTGACAAAGTTAAAAAATAACCTTTTTTGACCTGTCTAAAATCGGAGTTTTACCCGAATGACGATTTTACCTGTGACCAATAATTGTCGAGTTTTACCCAAACTGACATTTATTTGTCCTACTACAGCGCAATAACCCTAAGTCATTGAACTTTTAAATAAAGTTTTATTTTCATGATGAGAAAAAAAGCCAGCCCTTTGGCTACAAAATATAATAATAGTTAAAATACAAATACTTTCTGCAAAATACACCGTACACAAACTCCATGATTAAGCCCGATTCAGACTGTAAGCTAGGCGGTTTCTTGTCATAAAGCCGATATACCCGTGTTGGTATATATATTGCTTATTCATACATAGATATTATGCATCGACCATTTTACTCACCAGTCAACACCTTTAGATTCATAATATTTAGTATATGAATAAAATGATTATTCTTATATGATGATCTAACATAGTTTTATGACAAAATAATGACATTTACTATTGAAATACTTCTAGTTTCGAAGTACAACAGTAGTTCAAACCTGACCAAAATCATGGGTTTTGGCTAAACAACAACACGGAGGGGTGGAGATGTTATCAGTACATTTCAAAAAGCAATTCTTCATTAACGCTCTGAAGGCAAATAAGAACATGGTGACCTATACAAGCACCACTATTGCTCTCATGCTGACACTACTTATTCAAGGCTTAATACAAGGAAATTTAAGACCTGAATACTTTGCTTATGCGCTTATTGTCTCGGTGGCCTTTTATTTATGGGCAGTCATTGACCACAAATATCGAAAGCAAAAATCAACAGAATTTTAAGTTAGAAGATGGATGAGGCATCATCCATCTTGAAAAAAGAAAAGATGCCATTCCCCACCTTCTCGTTCATTCAATCCATTTTAAATAATAATACAAATAATCCCTAAAATAACCATAAAATCATCAGCCTTTTCTCATGAATTTTCGATTCTATTTAACTTCAAATTTTGTTTTATAAATTCTTCTACATAGCCATCGTCTGCACTTTAAAAGCTTTTAGTTCTTGATTAGCTTCCAATCTCATGCAAACCATTTCTAATTGATATTGCTTTGTTTAAAACCAAAATTTAACGATGACTCCGAAGAGCAATCCGAGTGTTGCAATTAACTCGCCTATCACCAATCCAAGCATTGCCATACTCATCATCCATTTAGGTAAATGCCATTTGCCTAAGACGTGCGGGACTTTAAATTGATTGGTGGTATCAGCTAAAAAGCCATGCAGCACATAGCTTAAAATCGAAAAGCTAAAAAAGAACAAATTGATGATTACAAAGAGTAAATTGAGCGCGTGAGGAAGTGCTGAAAAATAGGCCAATACCGCCAAAATGAGTGTCGCTGGCGCGTATAACAAACTGCTCCGATGTGCTATATCGACATAATAATGCGCACGTGCCAGTTCAGACTGTCTTATTTGTGCATATTTCCACACACCCGTGAGCATACCTACCCATAAATAAATCCCACTAAAGACTATCGCAATTTTTACTGCACCCGAAAGTTGAAGCATGTCCATTTTAATTTACATCCATTGTTCAATTACACGCATTATTTTTATCTGTATTTCTTCTGCAATAGTACTTGCTTCAAACCTGTTATGACATGACTTTAGAGTCATACTCTTTTCAGGTTTCTTTTTGGAACTTGTGTAAATTAGAGGCATCGGAATACATCCATAAAGTTTGAATCATGTCATCATCTGAAAAACTCACGATTCATTGCCAAGACGGCTATTCGCTGAGTGCGCGCTTTTATCCGCACCAGACAGACCTAAAACAGGTTTTACCTGTGTTGATTTGTCCAGCTACAGGCATTACCAAGCAATTTTATAATAGCTATGCAACATGGTTGAGCCAACAAGGCTATGACGTTTTAGTTTTCGATTTTCGTGGTATTGGTGAGTCGCTACATAGCCCTTTAAAACAATCGACAGCAAGTATTGTGCAATGGGGGCAGCTCGATATCCCTGCGGCAATCGACGCTTTAATCAGTAAAACGCAAGCGCCTAAAGTGATATTACTCGGTCATAGTGCAGGCGGGCAATTATTAGGTATCGTTCCAAATTATGACAAAGTTGCCAAAGTAGTTGCTGTTTCTGGCTCTACAGGACATGTTAAAGAACTTAAAGGTCGCACCAAGCTTTTAGCTCCGGTGATGTTTAATATGATCTTCCCGATTGCACGCTATACCATTGGCTATGGGCCGACCAATGCGATTGGCATGGGGGAAAATTTGCCAAAAGATGTAGCTCGTGAATGGGCTGAATTTTGTAGCAAACCTGGTTATGTCATCAATGCCTTAGGCAAAACTGTTCAGCATGATTTTCATCAAAAAGTGAGCTGCCCGATCACTGCCGTATGGAGCTCCGATGACGAAATTGCCACGGAAGCCAATGTCAAAGACTTGCTGCGCTTATACCCGAATGCTTCGACTCAAATGATTGAGTTAAAACCGAAAGAAACAGGTCATAAAGCCATCGGACATATGTTGATGTTTAAATCATCACATCAAAACCTATGGCCGATCATTGAACAACAGTTACACGCTTAAGTTTTTACCACTCAGTCAGTAATCCGGCTGAGTGGTCTTTTTATGGACTGCACAATAATTTCTACTTTTAGATTCATTCAAACTGCCTGACAGCTTACATATTCTATTTTCTATCTTTAAAATCTGCACTGAACGTCCAAGTGTACTTATTTTCATCAGCCGACTATTGCAAAAAATGATATAACTAATTTTTCTCAATTATATTCTATTTTGGCATGAGTGAAGCACGACACAACCTCGACAGAATTGATCGCTTAATATTATCCGCATTAAGAGAAGATGGACGACTCACCATAGCCCAGCTGTCTGAACGTGTTGGTCTCTCCTCTTCGCCGTGTTGGACACGCTTAAAGCGTCTAGAAAATTTAAAAATTATCGACGGCTATACAGCCAACATCAACCCAAAATCGATTGGGATCAATGAATTATTCTTTATTGAAATCACATTAGAACGTCACGACGATGAAATTTTAGATCAATTTAGTGAAACTTTAGCCAATATGCCAGAAGTAGTAGAAGCACATTTAGTCACTGGCGATTATGATTATTTGGTGAAAGTTGCAGTTAAAAATGCTGAACACTATGAGCGTTTTTTACGTAAAAATTTATATTCTATGAAAGGTATACGCCATACCCGCTCTATTTTTGCACTACGACAATTAAAATCTGCCAGCAGTGCTGACCTCATGATGATTGAGTAATGAGCCCATATAGATCTAATCTATAAGATGACTTTAAAATTTAAGGGCAATTGAGTTCAGCACTCAATTGCCCTATTTATGTGTTCTAATCTATATAGCCATCTTTTTTCAATTTTTTATCTGTCAAATACTCACGTATGACCAATGTTGCAATAATAATGATGGCTTCTAAGATCGCTACTGTGACGGTTAGTTTGGTAAATACTTCGACACTGAGCAACTCAAACCATAATTGAGCGATGGCTAATAAACCCCATAAAACTGAAATAATAAGTGCACTAAAGACACCGTATTTCATTTTTCTCTCTCCAAAACAACTACATAAGCTTCGCGCTTCCAAAAAAGCAGCATACGACGAATATCCTTTTCCATTGTAATCACCGCCCAGCCTTGCTGTGCATTTTGATTTAAAAAATTGGTGAATTTAACAGGATCAACTTTTGAAGAGCCAAGCAGCAAAGATCCCAGCATACCTTCTTGATAGATAACAACTTTATATTCTTTCATCAATATAGTTCTTTATGGTTATAGTGAAATGAACAAATGTTCAGAGCAAAGTATAACGATCGCTTTTTCCTAAAACAACAAAGTTTTAACTGTCAATTTACTCAGCATTTTTTTCAATTTTATGCTTTAATATACACAGTATGAGATGAGCCTTATATGAGTATCACGCGAGTGATACGACTAGCCCCAACCATGGGGCTTTTTATTGTTTTCTACTCAGCTCACATTGTTGTGTTTCATTGTTCAATTCTGACAGAACGAGACTGTGAATTTCACATGTTTTCACAGGGTCCTGCTCATAAGCCGAATTAAACCATGCAGCAGCTTTTTCAAAATCTTGCTGTACGCCTAGCCCACCTAAATAAAAACTTGCTACGCTAATTTTTCCGTTCAAATCATTTGCTTCCGCAGCCTTTAAAATCCATGGATAAGCTTTTTTATAATTCGGCTTTCCATCTGTACCTGTATAGTAAATCATGCCTAACCGGTGCTGATACTTTGCCAATCCTTTTTCTGCTAAAAGTACTGTAGGTTTTTCTGCAAGCAGTAGATCATTCTTCGTATAGTAGTAATAGTCGGCTAATTGTTCGATATCTTCCTGCTTACCTTTATGAGCAAATTCAATTAAAAGACTTTCAAATTTTTTATCATTCCTTGGAATGAGTTCATATTTATTCATGATCAAAAGCATACGCTTTGAATCATCTAAGTTCCTTTCAGCACCGATCTCAAACCATTTTGCGGCTTCTGCATAATCTACTTTTACTCCTACACCTTTGTAATACATCAATCCCAAATTTTGATTTGCTGAGCGATGCCCTAAGGCAGAAGCACGCTTATACAGCGCTATGGCTTCAGGCAGATTAATCTCCACACCTTCTAGCCCCATATGTTTCAGTACAGCCAAATCATAAAGCGCCTGTTTATCGTTATTTTTTGCTTGAACGATGGTCTTTCGGACATCAATTTCGGCTGAAAAGGTTATAGAAAATGGAAGTGCTGTTAATACAAATAGCATGAACAATTTGATGTAAGGTAAATGATATTTTAAAACTTTCATTGTTTATTATTCTTGATCAATAAGATGGTGAAAAATGAAATGCTAAAGCACTCTATCTAGATGCTTTAGCATTTTTAAAGCTATATATAGTATTAACCAAAGAAGCCTATCGTTGCCTGAATGACCACAGCATTGACAATATCTACAAAGAATGCCCCTGTCAAAGGAATAATCAAAAAGGCTTTATGTGATGGCCCATAGGTATTGGTCACTGCCTGAATATTGGCAATCGCTGTCGGTGTTGCACCCAAATTTACACCACATTGCCCTGCACAAAGTACGGCTGCGTCATAGCTTTTTCCCATGATCCTAAAAGTTACAAAGTATAGATACAGTGCTAAAACTAGGGTTTGTACCAGTAAAATAATCACCAGCGGGCCTGCAAGATCTGCCAATAACCAGAGCTGCAATGACATCAGCGCCATGGATAAAAATAATGCCAAGGATGCGTTACCAAATACATCGATACAGCGATCAAACATTTCAATTTTAAAGCCAAGTTCAAGGGTGTTTCTTAAAAATACACCACACGCTAAAGCCCAAACGAAGGTAGGTAATTCAAACCACTGTCCACGAGCAAACTCTGTCATGAAATAAGCAAAGCTGATACAGATGGCAAACATCCCCATCGTTTTGACGGCATCATCTGCGGTAATTAAACGAGTTTTTTCAGGATATTCGAATGGTGCCGTTTCAGATGCAGGCGGTGCTTCATTACGCCCTGATGTCGGTACAAGTTCTTCTGCCAACTGAAAACGGCGGATGAGGAATTTCGCCACTGGCCCGCCCATCATGCCGCCAATCACCAAGCCGAAGGTTGCACTTGCCATACCGAGTACGACTGCACCTTGTATACCATGATCTTGTTCAAAGACTGTACCCCATGCGCCTGCTGTACCGTGACCACCTGTAAGTGTTACGGAACCTGTAATTAAGCCGATGAGTGGATTTAATCCCAAAACTTTGGCCAAACTGATGCCAACGATATTTTGCAGCATGACAAATACAATCACACAGCCTAAAAACAGTACCAGTGCTTTTCCGCCTTCTTTGAGTTTTCCAAGACTTGCGCTCAAGCCTACCGATGTAAAGAACATCAGCATGAATATTTGCTGAATTTTGGCATCAAAATTTACGGTGATATTAAAGTTTTTAAATAATATAAATGTGATAATCGCAGCGACCAAACCGCCTGCTACAGGTTCAGGAATGTTGTATTTTTTCAGGATTGAAATTTTGTGTACGAAGAAATAACCGATAAATAAAACCAAAACCGCCACGACAATTGTCAAAAAAGCATCTAGCTCATAATTCATAATTTAATCTTAAGTGCTCAATTTTATTTACCTTTTTACATAATCATTGGAGTTTTTTCAGCTAGAAAAATGTAAATAAGCTATTTACCCCCCTTCTTCTACTACACATTTTTGAAGTCTAATAAGTGAAATAAATAAAAATGCTCAGCGTATGTGATGTGCTAAGCATTGGTCGTTTATGACTGAAAAACAGGAATTTTGAGACATTATTTGATATCGAATACCCAGTTATGCGCCTCTTTATCACTGGTGGTTTCACAGACATAGTAATCTTGATCCCAAGCATCTTGGTTAAAGATTTCTTTTTTGTGGTAAGTCACCTGTTTGCCATTTTCGACGCAGACAAAGCTTTCACCTTGGTCTTTGACTTGGGTTCCGTTGAGGAAGCCACCAATACAGAGGAATCGGGATTGTTTGGGCACTGATCTATGCTACTGTAAAATAATATTAGTTGTGATTAAACGTTGTATTCTTAGAACTGTAAATAACATTTATAAATAAAAGCCTCCAATTAAGAGGCGATTATTTCTATTTTTGACAGTTATTCAAACTATTTTCTATATAGCTTTTTTCTAATTGTCCTTGTTTAAAGGATTTTAATAACCGTTCCAACCTCACTCTATTCCCAGGATAAGAGCAATACAATTTTTGCACATCATTTATTTTACTCAAAGAAGTAAGTTTACTTAAAGAATCTACGGCACCTTGCTCAACCCTAGCCCAATTTACATTTAGTTTTTTCAAATCATACTTATTGTTATGTACTGTATATAGAATATGATAATAATGAAAATCTTTTTCTGCAGGATTCATTTCCTGTATATCATTAATAATCATTTGAATAGCATCATAATTTTCTCCAAACCACTTTTTCTCAAAACTTTCCATAAATGTATTATAAATAACTCTCTGTTTTGGATATTTTACAATTCCATCTTGATAAGCTCTTAGATAATTTTCTTCAAAACCTAAATCACGTAGCGTCATTAAAAGAATGTAGTAATAAAAAGGATCTTTTGATGCAACATCATAATTTTCCATTAGAAAATTTAAATTCTGCATTGATTTATCAGCAAAATATTGCATATTATTTTGCGATACCTGTGAACTATAACTTCCCCCTCTAACACTCCAAGCCTGTTGCCTAACCCACATTGCATAATAAATATAACCTAATGGTGATTCTGGTTCAGCTTTGATCCATTTCTGTCCTTGAGCAATATTCTCTTTGTAATAATTTGAAGATGTTACACGATGCTTATTTACGATTCTAAGAAAAGAATCTAAATAACTTGTGTGTTTAAATTTACCATCAAAATTATATTCTTCGCTATTTAAGAGTTGATTGGCGTTAGTTGAGATTTCTTTGAATTTTTTTGCTTGGATCAAATCTTCAATGTCAGATTGTACTTCTGAGTTTGTTCGATATGCATTTTCATCAACTAACTTAATATTTGCTAGCTTTGTAAAAGATACCTCAGCAAAAATATTTGATGAACAAAGTGTTAATAGTATAAGTGTAATGTTTTTTAGTTTCATATGTCTAATTTCTAAAATATTATTTTGCTATTTCTATTGCAATTTTATATAAAGAAAATCCCACATGACGTGGGATTTTCTTATTAACTACTTAATCAATTAAGACAGTTGAGCAGCAGCAATTTTCTTAGTATCAACGTCTTTAGCAGCGTCAGTATAGTCGCCCATTTTGTCGAAGCTTAAGTATTGGTAGATGTCGGCAGACATGCTATCAATTTGAGCTGCGTATTCTTGGTACTCAGCTGGAGTTGGTAATTTACCAAGTACAGCAGCAACAGAAGCAAGCTCAGCAGAAGCTAAGTAAACGTTTGCGCCTTGACCTAAACGGTTCGGGAAGTTACGAGTAGAAGTCGATACACAAGTAGTGTTCGGAGCTACACGTGCTTGGTTACCCATACATAATGAACAACCTGGCATTTCTGTACGAGCGCCAGCTTTACCATAGATGTTATAGAAACCTTCTTCCATCAATTGACGTTCGTCCATACGAGTTGGAGGAGCCAACCATAGACGAGTAGATAAAGAACCACCAGGAACTTTGTCTAGAAGTTTACCAGCCGCACGGAAGTGACCAATGTTAGTCATACATGAACCAACGAATACTTCGTCAATTTTTGTACCAGCAACGTCAGAAAGCAATTTAGCGTCATCTGGGTCGTTCGGGCAGCAAAGAACTGGTTCAGTAATTGTAGAAAGGTCAATTTCATACACTTTAGTGTATTCAGCATCTGGATCTGCTTTGATTAGGCTTGGGTTCGCTAACCATTTCTCCATGTTTTCTACACGGCGCGCCATAGTACGAGCATCGCCATAACCTTCAGAAATCATCCATTTCAACATAGTAATGTTTGATTTAAGGTATTCAGCAACTTTCTCTTCAGAAAGCGTGATAGAACAACCAGCAGCAGAACGTTCAGCAGATGCGTCAGAAAGTTCGAACGCTTGCTCAACAGTAAGGTCAGTTTCCATTTCTGTAAGGTCGATCTCAAGGATACGGCCGGAGAAGATGTTTTTCTTACCTTTTTTCTCTACAGTTAAGTCGCCTTCTTGGATCGCAACGTAAGGAATCGCATGTACTAGGTCACGTAGAGTGATACCAGGTTGCATTTTACCTTTGAACTTAACAAGAACAGACTCAGGCATGTCTAGTGGCATAACGCCAGTTGCAGCAGCAAACGCTACAAGACCAGAACCCGCTGGGAATGAAATACCGATTGGGAAACGAGTATGCGAGTCACCACCAGTACCAACTGTATCTGGAAGAAGCATACGGTTTAACCAAGAGTGGATAATACCGTCGCCTGGACGTAGAGAAACACCGCCACGGTTCATGATGAAATCAGGAAGCGTGTGCTGCATTTGAACGTCAACTGGTTTTGGATACGCAGCTGTGTGACAGAAAGATTGCATAACGAGGTCAGCAGAGAAGCCTAGGCAAGCAAGATCTTTAAGTTCGTCACGAGTCATTGGACCTGTTGTATCTTGAGAACCAACAGTAGTCATCTTAGGTTCACAGTAAGTACCTGGAAGTACACCTTGACCTTCAGGAAGACCACAAGCGCGACCAACCATTTTTTGAGCTTGAGTGAAGCCTTTACCAGTAGCTGCAGGTTGAACTGGAGTACGGAATAAAGTTGAAGGTGCAAGACCAAGAGCTTCACGAGCTTTAGTTGTTAAACCACGACCAACGATAAGGTTGATACGGCCACCAGCACGTACTTCATCTAAAAGAACTGGAGTTTTAAGTTCAGATTCAGCGATTTGAACGCCGTCTTTGAACGCAGTTACTTTAGCAGCAGCGTGGTCGATTTTAAGCGTGATTTCGTCGCCCATGTTCATGTTTTGAACATCGATTTCTACTGGCAATGCACCAGCATCTTCCATAGTGTTGAAGAAAATCGGAGCGATTTTAGAACCTAAGCAATAACCACCGTCTTTTTTGTTCGGAATGTGAGCAATTTCGTCACCAAAGAACCAAAGTACAGAGTTAGTTGCTGACTTACGAGAAGAACCAGTACCAACAACGTCACCTACGTAAGCAACTTGGTTGCCTTTCGCGATAAGCTCTTTGATTTGGCTAAGTGGACCAACTTCGCCAGGAACTTCTGGATTGATACCGTCACGTACGTTTTTAAGCATTGCGTTAGCATGTAACGGAATGTCTGGACGGCTCCACGCGTCTTGTGCAGGTGACAAGTCGTCTGTGTTCGTTTCGCCAGTTACTTTGAAAACTGTAAGTTTGATTTCTTCAGGAACGTCTTTACGGCTAGTGAACCATTCAGCATCTGCCCAAGATTGCATAACTGCTTGTGCATTCGCATTGCCCGCTTTTGCTTTATCAGCAACGTCGTGGAAGGCATCAAATACAAGAAGAGTTTTCTTAAGTGCGTCAGCAGCTAATTCACCAAGCTCTGCATCATCAAGAAGTGCAACTAAAGGAGCAACGTTATAACCACCAAGCATAGTACCTAGTAGGTAAACCGCACGTTCTTTAGTTACTAGTGGAGAAGTCGCTTCACCTTTTGCCAAAGCAGCTAAGAAAGCAGCTTTAACGTATGCAGCTTGGTCAACACCCGCTGGAACACGGTTTTCTAGTAAATCAACTAAAAATGCTTCTTCGCCAGCTGGTGGGTTTTTTAATAATTCAACTAATGCAGCTGTTTGAGCATCGTCAAGTGGCTTCGGTGGGACTCCGAGTGCGGCACGTTCTTCAACGTGTTGGCGGTAAGCTTCTAGCACGGTGTTATTCCTCTTTTTTAAAAAATTATTTACGCATTCCTGCTTTAAATAAAGCTACGCAAATAATATGGACTGCTAAATTTTACTAAAATTCCAGTTAAAAGTTAATGCACTACAAGTGTTTCTTCGTGATGCCCGTTATTTTATAAATAAATGATCCTCATATCGTTTATACATTAAGCAAAATCAATACTTAGAACACGCTTTTCTTGCGCATATTAACTTTTGACTAAAATTAACTATCAAAAAAAGGCAACTAAATGTTGCCTGTTTTTATCAGTATTGGATATTCCACCTTAGTGTACAGTGGTTGCAGTGATATATTGCTGAAGTTCTGCTCGATCGCCTGTAAATCTGAGGCACCATTCGTCCTGACATGTGGTTTGATGTTGATTACTTGCAAAGCTGATATCGACCAAATAGCGTTGAGAAAATTCATCTACTTTTTGGCGTAATGTGACTTTATCTCCAATGCTGAGCACGTAGTTCCCACCACCGATAATTGCTACGCCTTGTTCATCTTCTAGGAGTAGATCTGAGTGATGCATATAACCTATAACGTCCATATTCTGCTCCTCTACTGTTTTTTATTCTCCATTTCATTATTCATTAAAAAGATTTGCTTTTCTATATTTATGATTTAGCAAGTTGTCACAATTTGTATTTCGCTCTACTTAGGCTATTTTAAAATCTTTAAGCATCTCATATTCAAAGTAACCCTAAGAGAAATATGCATTCGCAAAATAAGCATGAACTCCATCATATGGCTAAACAACGGATAGTTGCCCCGTTGTAACTACTCACTGCTGAATACAGCCTTTAGGTTTTGCTTTACGCGCTTTCTCGCATAAAAAACCGTTCCTTAGAACGGTTTATAATCTGGCATTTCAGTATGCGGTGTTGCGATACATTTTTCAGTAAACTCAGCACGAATTTTTTCACGTGCTTTTTCAACATCAGTATTAATCTCAGCTTGCGGCAAGGCATAAACTTCATCAATGATGTTCAGGATAAATCCTTTGGTGGTTTCATCCTCAATTTTGTTGGCATGCTCAACTGCTTTGTCTTTTTCAATTGCATTTTGACGATCTAACATAATCGTACGTGCAGCATTACCTACACTGCGGCAGTAACCCTGCCACTGCTCTTCAGGGGTTAATGGTTTTTTTTCAGCACAGCCGACCAAAGCCACCATAACGGATAAAGCAAATAACTTTTTCATGAACTTCTCCTTACGAGGGGCAATATAAAAGATCGTAATGGATTTGTCATTTAAATTAGTCGTAGCCGAACAAACAAAAAAAGCCCTTTCGGGCCTTTTTTATGTGTTTAAATTAACCACAAGTTGCTTGAATAATCTTTTTATTGATTGGATTTACAGTGACGGTGACGCGCTCTACACGATAATCCATTGTTACTGGCTGCCCAGGTTTTACTAAACGGACAATTTGAGCTTGGCTAATCGCCTTGATCTGATCTTCAGTCAATTTTGCTTGGCCAATCAGCGTCTTGGCTTTATCCGCGACACATTCAGTTTGGCTATTACGGAATAATGCCCACTCTTCAACCACTTGTCCGTTTGGCAGATGGCAATACCCGACCTGAGCATCTGCTTCATCACGAATTTCAAGTTTACCTTTTTGTTCTACACAATACTGGCTGGCTGGATTTGCCATACCAATTTTTTCTGATGTCGTTTCAGTTTGCTGTGTAGTGCTACAACCCGCCATAAATGCTGTCAGTGCAGCTAAAATCCATATATTTTTCATCAAGTCTATTTCTGAATATAAAAATTTAACTTACCAAGTTTGTGCCAAATAAACGAGTTGTTTATTGAAATTTTTAGTTGTCATTCCACTTTCTGTAATTAGGCAGCAATGTGTCCTATGTTCAAAATACAGAACGTCATTTTCTTTGAACTGATGATGATTTTTGCAATATTTAAAACGACTAAACTTGTCGCAGCTTTGATTTTAAAGGTTTTATAAATTTGAAAAATGACCTGCTCAACGCGTATGCTAAAAAAAGTACTTTTCTTCAAACACGCCACGTTGCGTAGGAGCAAAATATGTCAAAAAAACTGCCGATTTATTTTTCGGACGAAGCTTGGTCGTCTTTGCAACAGCTCATGGGCGCAGATGGCAAACCCAGTCCCACCATCAATGCCCTGCTTGAAAGGCAATCTCAAGAACTATCTATGGATCCATTTTTGGATTCTTCGCTCAATGTTCAGCCTGTTCAGAAAAATACCCGTATTGAACTTCCCGTTGCCTTGGAACGTATTCCTGCTGGCCCAGCTTTCGCCAATAAAGATGTTTTTGAAAAAGTCTTAGACCTAAATGATTATTTGGTAATTAACCCGCTCGCTACATTTATTGCGCATGTCGATAGCGAGTCTTTACTCAATGCCGGCTTTGAAATTAATGATACTTTTTTGGTAGATCGTAGCTTAGAAGCCAAACATGGCGATATCGTGGTTGCACTGATTGATAATCGTGAAATCACCTTAAAGCGATTGATGATCACCGCAAAAATGTCAAAAGAAGAAATTGCCGACATTTTTGGTGACCCCAATAAAGTCTTACCCAAAATTTGGCTAAAAGCAGAAAATCCAGCCTATGCGCATATTATCCCTTCAGATAGTGAATCTATCGTTGTTCAGGGTGTTGTGACCTTTAATTTAAAGCAATTTTATAAGCGCTCATCACACACCTAAACACAAGAATTCGTCATGAAAGCTGCAAATAAAATATTTGCGTTAGTTGACCTTAACAACTGCTACGTCAGTTGTGAGCGTGTCTTTAACCCAAAGCTCAATAATGTCCCTGTCGTCGTGCTGTCCAATAACGATGGCTGTGTTGTATCCCGAAGTCAGGAAGCCAAAGACCTCGGGATTAAAATGGCTGTGCCGGTCTATCAAATTCAGGATTTAATCCAACAGCATCATGTTCAGGTGTTGTCGAGTAACTATGCTCTCTACACCGAAATGTCGAATCGATTTATGAATATTTTAGGCCTGTATGTCGGCCCCGAAGACCGTGAAGTTTACTCGATCGATGAGTGTTTTTTAGATTTCACTGCCTATCAAGAACTGTTTGATTTGAGCCTATATGCCAAAGAAATACGAGATACGATCCTAAAATGGCTAGGTTTAACCTGCTGTGTCGGGATTGGTCGCTCTAAAACGGAAGCCAAAATGGCCAACCATTTTGCCAAAAAAAATGCTTATTTGAACGGTGTGTGCAATTTAGTTGAAATGGACCCTTGTTCCTCAGAACAACTCCTTGCGCAGACACCAGTCAATGAAGTTTGGGGCGTCGGTCGCAATCATACAAAAGCCCTGAATCAGCTTGGCATTCATTATGTTTTAGATCTGATCAATGCACAGCCTAAAGATATTCGAAAAAAATTTAGTGTGGTGATGGAAAAAACCGTCTTGGAACTGCAAGGTCTATCTTGTCTGTCTATTGAAGAAGAAGCACCGAGCAAACAGCAAATTATCAGTAGTCGTTCCTATGGTCAGCCAGTCTACGAACTGGAAGATATTAAAGCCTCTATTCGTGTATATATCGCGCGAGCCGTCACACGTTTAAGAGCAGATCATTCTCTATGTCGTATGGTGGGAGTGTTTATTCAAACGAGTCGCTTTAATTCTACTGAAAAATACGCACCTTATCTGGCCATTACACTGAATGAGCATACCGATGACTTAATTAGTATCACCCAAGCAGCAACGCGTGCCGCCGAAAAAATCTTTAAAGCGGGATTTAAATATAAAAAAGCCGGTGTGGTGTTATTAGAAATCATTCCAAAACAAAACTTTACCCCAGATTTGTTTTGCGATATGGCGTTAAGACAAAGCCGTTTGAAACTGTCCGACACCATCGACGATATTCAAAAAAAATTTGGGCATCATTTTGTCTCGATCGGCTTAGCGCAGGACGATGCTGCAACATGGCGGATGAAAAAAAATCTGTGTTCCCCCGCTTACCTGAGTAATTGGAACGAACTGCTTCGTGTGAAATGAAACACTATGTTGTAGCGCCGCTTAGTCCTTCTATTGTTTTAACCGAAATGATCATTTGCAATTGCTGAATATTTATTTAGTATTTAAATGAATATTCATTTTTATATTCTCCTATTTTAAATTATGTCTGATGTTCAATTAACGCTGAGCGAATACCTATCTGCGGTCAAAGAAGTCATTCAATTGGCTTTTAATGATGCCGTGTGGGTCAAAGCCGAGATTCGAAATTTAAACATCAAAGGTGGACATTACTATTTAGAATTGGCTGAAAAAGAACAAGAAAGTGATAGAGTCATTGCCAGTTGTAAGGCCACAATTTGGAAATTTACTGCAAATAAAGTTGTCGGAAAATTTGAACGTGAAAGCGGCATTGAGCTCAGTCGTGACTTAAATGTCTTGGTTAAAGTGCGTGCCAAGTTTGACCCGCAGTACGGCTTTTCAGTCAATATCGAAAAAATTGATTCGAGTTTTACTTTGGGTGATATGGCTCGACGCTATCAACAAATTTTAGAAAAACTCACCAGCGAAGGTCTGATTCATAAAAATCGAAACTTGCCTGCGCCATTTGATATTCAGCATGTCTTGGTTATTGCGCCTGAAAATGCGGCTGGCTTAGGTGACTTTAAAAAAGATGCAGATGCACTACAACATGCTGGCGTGTGTGAATTTGTCTATCATGCTGCAACCTTTCAAGGAAATACCGCAGCACAAAGTATCCGAGATGCTTTAGCACTGGGTTTAAGACAATGGGCCAATGACTTTCAAACTGCGCCAGATTTGATCGTTATTATTCGTGGTGGCGGTGCTGTTAACGATCTTGCTTATCTGAATGATTATGATTTGGCTGCCCTTCTATCTAAGCGTAGCGTGCCAATTTGGGTCGGTATCGGCCATGAAAAAGACCGTACAATCTTAGATGAAATTGCACATCGCTCTTTCGACACCCCGAGTAAAGTGATTGGGGGGATTCGTAATCATATTGTTGAGCGAACTCAGGAAGTTTTAGAGGCATTACAAAGCATTCAACTGCGCTCACAACATCAAATTGCTCTGTATCAAAGTCAAAATGATCAGTTGCTACAGCTCATAAAGACCTTGGCTCAAAGTCAAATCAATGACTCAACTCGGCTCTTACAACAATACCAAGATAACACTGCTTATTTTGCTCAGTTACAACTCAAAACAGCTGCGCAGAATATTGAAATACTCATGCGTGAAACTTTGCTGCAAAACCCTGCACATGTGCTCTCCAAAGGTTATGCCATCGTCCGGCAGCAAGGTCACGCCATTCGTGCAACGAAAAATCTTCAGCCTTCCGCGCATTCACCGATTGAAATTGAAATGCAAGACGGTGTCATCACGGCTGATATTCAACATATACAGGTAAAAAATCATGACGACTGATACTCTAAGTTTTAAAGAAGGCTATGAAGTTTTAAAACGTAATGCTGAATTACTCGAATCTCAGCAAGAACCCGATATTGATAATCTTATGAAAATCGTTGAAGAGTCGATGCAAGCCTATAAAGCCTGCAAAACCCGTGTTGAAGCAGTACAACAAGCATTGAATGATACGTTTAAAGATTGATTTCTCAGCTCATCATTTGTATAAAAAACGCAGCCTAAGCTGCGTTTTTTATGCTCAAATTTTGCTTCACTTAGAAGCGCCAGTTATAGAACAAGTCAATTGCACGCTCTAAAGACTGACTCGCTTCCAAGTATAAACGTTGGTTCATTTGATAACGTAAGGTCAGTTTATTCACTGGTGTAAATACCCCGACACCATAACGAATGAATAAGTCAGGTGTAATATAACCCGTCACAGAAACCTGAGTATCATCCCCTGTTCCTTGAGCATCCAGTGCCAAACCACTCAGACCAAATGTACGACCAATTTGGTTGGTCAATGCACGTGTGCCACCCAAGCCCATACTAATACCGGCTGCAGCAATCGTGTTGTTCACATCAGAACGGAAACCTTCCGCCTGACTTAAACCTGAACTTCCTTCATTGATACGACCTGTAATTAAGGCATTTAAGGCTTCTTGTTCAGACAGACCTGCATCGTTATACACCTGAATTGCAGGGCTTGATGCCGTACCCGTCACACGAACCCCAACAGTACTACCTTGCACGGCTTTATTAGCATCGATATCTAAAGTTGGGTTTGCCAATGGTCCATTGAAACGAGCAATCGCACGGTTCAAGTCCAGACTTTGACCATAAGCTTCGATTTTCACACGCTGAGAAACACCGATTGCACCATTGGCACGCATTGCTGTTTCTAAACCACGTTGTGTCAAATTCAAACGACCAATCAACGGAATTCGACTATCAAAACCTTGGAAAATCACTTGATTACCAATATTCACCTGTACATCTGCGCGGATATCCCAAGGACGTGCCGATTTTAAGATTTCAAGTTGGTTATCACCTTCGTGTACCACACGTACATCTGAAGATACCCCAACCACTGTTGCAGAAGATTCTGGCATCGAAATCAATGCACGCGGCACATCAATTTTACCTTTTAAGGTTAATTTCTTACTGAAAGGCAGCACATCTAAAGATAAATCAGGCGTTACAACAGCGGTGATCAATGGCGCTTGACGGACCAACATTTCATTACCCGTTAAATTCAACTGGATACGTGGATCATTTTTCCAGTCAATATTTCCGGTTAATTTGCCCACACCACGACCACTGTTAAATGCACCATCAATCGTTGCGTGGTTTTGGCGTACAGCAGAATACAACTGAATATTGGTCAAGTTCACAGGCAATGAAATCATGCTAATCGAGCCATTTTTCACTCGAATCTCACCATCCATTAAAGGCTGAGACAATGTTCCGCTAATTTTTGCCGCATAAGACAACGTGCCGCCCATTGAACGGACATCTTGTATAAATGGTTTTAAGATTTTCAATTGAACTTGGTTAAAGGCCACTTCACCGCGAATCGGTTTATTGGCTTTATACGGATCAATAATAATATTGGCATAACCTGTACCAATATCAGGAGCTTTGGTATCGAGTCGAATTTGTAGCCCTTCAGCGACACTTTTCGCAATCAAACCTACTTCATCATATTTTAAAGTGGATGCTAAATACTGTGGGTCTTCCGCTGCTAAACCGAGTAAACCGTCACGAGTCACTAATCGTGCATCAATTTTAGGTTTTGCACCTTTCGCCCAAGACGCTTTCGCATAACCATTCACTTTACCCGTAATCGCCAGGCCTTCAGGCATAAATGCTGCAAAATCATTTAAGTCTAGGTTCTTTGTCACAAAAGATACATTGCCGCGGTTTTTATTCACACGAATCGGCTGATCAAAACATAATTCACTTTGCTGACTCATCCAACAATGTGCGCCAACAAATAAGTCAGACTGTGCAGTGTTGTAAATAATCGATGCATTTTGACGCTGCACAAGACGTGTACGCAAGGAGTCAAAATCGCCTTTTTGAATCTGACCGAGCCAATTATTTTGTGCGTTAAAACCACCAGCTAACTGCACATAAAATTTTGTTAATTTATTTTCAGCACTGACTTTTAATAAATGCGCATTACGTGTACCGGCCAGTGAAATTTGACCTTTCACAATCTCACGGTTGTTACTGCGTAAATTATCCATCGTTGCCGTTAATAAACTTGGTGAAGTCGCAGAAGTTGGCAACTCGCCTTGTACCCGTATTTTTTTTACACCGAATAAATTATTAAAAGCGAAGTCATCTATTGCGATATTGGCAGACGCTTGCAGTCTTGGCTGTGCTTGAACATTTAAGTAGCCATAAGCACGTCCACGTAGGCCTGCATAAATTTCATATAACGCTGGTGCATTAATTTTCAATTGTAAATTTTGTGCATTACCAGTGGCTTGAATTTGGTTATTGGCATAAGCCAACAGCAAATTATTCGCTTCAAACTGTTTTGGCATAAAGCCGGATTGATTTGAATTAATTACCATCGCCAAGTTACCTTGACCACGGACAGGTTTGTTATTGATCATACCTGCCAAATTCAGACGTTCAATTTGAATACGTTTTAATGCATCTGACCACACACCACTGGTTTTTAAATTTCCAGATAATTCACCCCGTACATTTGAGGCAAAGTAATGCGGCTTAAAATGCACCAGTGATGCATTGATATCCCAACCAATGGCTTTTTGCAGTAAAACCTGTCCATTGGCTGAAATCTTACCTGCCACGCCATCATGACGCAGTTCGGCTATTTTAATTAATTCAGGTGTGCCAGATACTTTGAAAATCAAACTGCCTTTACTTGCGGCAACTTGGCTTGCATTGAGGCCACCATCATAATTCACAGCAAAAGCTTTAAAGCCTCCACCTTGTTTCTCATCATGGAAAGTCAGCGCAGCAGTAGATTGACCTGTTAAATGAACCGTTTCATTTTGCTGTGCTAGTCGGCCTAATAAATCAATATTATTCAGCTGAATAATCTGTTGATTTGGTTTTGCATAACCATTGGCTTTTAATGACCCTGTAATTTGGTCGACAGGCGCAGCAGCCACGATGGTTTGCGGATTGAACTGCTGTGCTTGTACATTGGCTTGCCATTTCAGCATGCGTTTTTCATCAGGCAATTCTACAACCGCATTACCTTTGAGCTGACCTTTGTCGGCCACATAACTAAAGGCAGGGACATTGAGATTGTTATTTTTCAGATTCAGTTTGGCTTGATATTGTCCAGCAGGCAGAGCACCTTTTTCATGTCGTGACACGGTGGTCGCCACATTAATGTTTTGCTGACCTTCTGTAAGCGCCAATTGCACATTGCCCGAATCACTACTCAACCATCCAACATATGGCACTGCACGGTCTATATTTTTCCAAGACACATCCATCAGCATCGGCTGAGCTTTATTATTTTTAGCAGGCGCTTGATCGAGTTTTAAATTCCAAGTTTCATATTGATCAAAATCCACCAACGCCGTCAGGTGCATGCCTTTTTCAAGGGTCCCTTTAGAAGCAATCTTACTATTTAAACTCACAGGTAGAAAATCTTGAACCACCTTCGGAATCAACTTATGTTTTGGATTAATTTTATCTAAACGACCGCTTACATCCCAAGTGACCTGATCTTTCCAACTCACCACGCCGCCCAAGTTGACAGCGCCGCCCATTACTTGTCCATTTAGGTTAGTAATATCAAGTTGGTTGACCAAGTCCGTACTCATGAGCGCAGTATATTTACCTTCAGGGATATTGGCACCGCTCAGGTCCGTGTCTAAATCTAAATTAAGACGCTGAATATCCCCTTTGAATTTTGCCAGACCATTTTTAGCAAAAAGCTTTTGCTCCGTCAGTAAAGGTAAATGATAGTTTTTAAATTTGAGTGCACCAAACATTGGAACATGTGGACGCATTGGATGAACCACAGCCCAACCAGTTAAAAGATCTGGGGTATGAGTTGCCACACCAGCTTGAATCGTATCAAGAGATCCTTTAGCCACCACTTGAATATCATGAATGTTCAAGCTTTCACGTAGTGAAGGTAAATTGACAATACCCACACCATTTAGCGGATACTTGCCTTCAAATTTCATATTCCCAGACGCTTGGCGCACAGATAAATAGCCCATATCCATACGGGTATCTTCAAATTTTAATTCCGTCCCAGACCAAAGCGCTTCATTTAATTCAATATCATAAAAATCCACACCTGAACTATGCGTTTTAATCAGCATATGATCTAGATCTGCATGATCGACACGAAGTACGAACGGCAGACGGATTTCACTAAATGCAAAAGGTTTATCGCTAGGTGGGGTCTTGGTAATAATTTGCAGATTTTTAACATCTGCTTTATTTAAATGAATTTCTTTATTAATAATGGCGCGCCAACCGAGTGTAATATCGGCACGGTCAATTTTTACATCGACAGGTTTTAGCGTAACGAGGACATTTCGTAAAATAATGCCCCGCCACAGGTTACCACCTTCATATTCATAGTGAATGATTTGCTGACGTTCCAGAACACGGTCAAGTAAAAACTTACTGCCTTTGTCTGTAGAGAACATGACCGCCAATGCAGCCACCAAAAAGATAAGCACGAACACGAAGGTCAAAATGACACTTCGAAGAATACGACGCTTCTTCGGCAGTTGCTCTACCGGCGTTTCGTTTTCTGGTTCTTGCTGTTCTTGTTCAGTCATAAAAAACACATCACCTAAAAATTATAATTGTGAACCAATAAAGAAATGTAAACGAATTGGTTTGCTGTCGTCAGAAAGTCCGGTAGCGACATCTAAACGAATTGGGCCAATTGGAGAAGCCCAACGTATCCCCACACCGGCGCTATATGCAGTCGGTGTATTGAAGTCTTTATCGTACGCATTACCAAAGTCACTAAAGACCGCAGCACGCCAGCCTTCTTTAAATTGGTAGTTATATTCTAATGAACCCGTTGCCAAGACTTGACCACCAATTTTATAGCCATTTTCTTCGGCCGCTAAACTCTTATAGTCAAAGCCGCGAATGGTTTGGTCACCACCGGTAAAGTAGCGTAAGTTATAAGGAACTTTATCAAAGTTCTCTGTCAGAATATAACCTAAATCACTGCGCCCCACGAACTGGTGATTATCATTTTCACCCAATGAATAAATAAAGCGCCAGCCCGCATTCAAGATCGCCATGTCCGCATCTGAAAGTAAGCTTTCACTTCCGACTTCAACTTTATAGGTTTGCTTAATCCCTTTACTCGGATTCACACGTTTATCAGAGTCGGTTCGAGAAATTTCATAGCCAAACATCAAAGACTGCTGTTCATTGTTGGTATTTACCAAGAACGCATCTGGAATGTCATCACTAGGACTTAGGCCGTCATCGGTAATACGGTCCAAACGGTAACGTAAACCAAAGGTATGCTGCCAACTACCACGTGGGTTTTTAATAATCCGGTCAACCCCAGCTACAGCAGATTCAATCGAAAGATTGACGCCTTGACCGACATCATCACGTTCTTCACGCTCATAACCACCGACCAAGCTGACATAGTCATTTAATGGGTGGTTATAAGGAATGTTATAGCGACCATCAATCGATTGACGGATTTTGGATACTTCCATGTTGGCGTCAAAAGAATGACCACGTTTATTCACGATGGCACGGCGATACTGCCCACGAACACGTGTACCGGTGTCGGTACCAAAACCAGCACCAATTTCTGCACTATTCAACTTATCTGCATTTAGTGTCACGATCACAGGGACTTTTTTATCTTCACGTGCTTGCGCTTTTAAACGTTCTTGTTCTGCTTGTTTAGCATCTTGCGTATCTTGCAACCTGCGTAATTTAGAGGATTGCTCTGCATCATTCACCCCCGCAAATTGGTCTTCATCAACCACTTTTTGCGTGACTTCCTTATTCGACATCACTTCCGTTTTGTCTTTCACCACTTGTGAACTTTCAGACAACTGATTTTGATCGACCAAGGTCTGAATATCTGGTGGCAGTTCAAGCGGCTTTTCAATTGGGTCTGGACGAATCGCATCAACTAAGGTGTAGTTAAAATAGCGAGAGTTGGTCAGGTTATTGGCTAAACCATTTACACGCCAGAAAGTATAATCAGCACCATCTTTCCATGTCACTAAGCTTTCTAAAATATCGCGATCCAATGGAAACTCTGCATTAGGATCACTCATTCGAAATTCGACTTCGCCAAGCTTATAACGCTCACCCGTTTCAAATCGCAAATTGATATCGGCTGTATTTTGTGGTTGAGCCACTCTTACATCGTGCAAACGCCAGTACGAGTCAAAATAACCGTTATTAGTTGCTGCATCATTAATTCGGCCTTTCGTCGTTTCGTATTCACCATGATTAAGAATGTCACCTTCTTCCTGATCTGGTAAAACACCAATCACCTGAAACTGAGCTTGATTTGCTCCAGCCCCTGAAAATTCAATATTTTGCTTTTGAATTTGCACAGGCGTATTTGGTGTAACCAATACACGAACTTTACTATCAGACACTTTTTCAAATTTGAATTCTGCCTGATAAAAACCTACAGCTTGTGCAGCTTGATTGGACAAGCTGCGTAATTGAGGCAAAGCCGATGGAAAATCGCTAAAAGACTCTTGAGTAAAACTTGAAAGCTTGCCTTTAATATTGGCTTTGAGATCTTCCAGCGCCGCACCGTAAGCCTTACTCGAAGTCTGACTGGTATTATGTGCTGAGGTAATTTCAACATCCGCACTAATTCGTGGCACTTTTGCCGTATTCATCTGACGTGGCGGACGCACTTTATATAATAAGCGCTTAAAAATACCTGGCTCTGCATCATCTTCCACGGTTGGATTATTCAGCTCTTGCAGCGTACTGGCATTTTCATTTTGTGTCGCAGTAATTTCATTATCAGAGCGAATTTCACTCATGAGCTGATCAATATTGACTGGCGCTTGGTTAATTTCCGTTAACTCTTTTTGGGTAATATCCGCTACAGCAACTTCTGTTTGCTGTGTCGCACGGTACTCCTGCGCCTGACGCTTGGCTTCTTCAGCAACTTGGAAGATTTCATTCGCCATGTTTTGATCAACAGGTGTCACGGGCAAGTTTTCTAAATCTTCGAACTCAATAGGTTTAAATTCTTGTAGTTGTGTTCCTGCTTGCTGCTGTTCTTGCAGCATTTTCATGCTATCAACAGATTCTTTCGGCTCATTTATATTTTCAATTTTTTCAATTGCTTCAAGCGTCGACAGCCCTTGATTTACAGCCTCATCCTTGATTTCAGCAACAATCTCTGCTTTTGTATCTGCAGATGTTGGAACAGTTTCTGCGGGAGTTTGGGCGAAACTATGCTGAGCACACAAGGTCAAAAAGATGCTCATATATAGACTTTTATTGCTATGATGCTGTCGTATGCAGTGAGCCATACTGTGATGAAGCATTGTTTTTTTAAACTTGATTTTTGCAGGCATAGCAAACTCTAACAAATTTCATTATGTAATGGACTTAGTCAATCAGATGTAGAGCTAAAGATCTTATATCTATTGGTTTTTCGCCATCCCCAAACTCAAAAACATATTACATGATTTTTTTAGAGATTTTACCAATCACTCACATTTCTTAATAAAACTTAATGTAGCAAGACGCTTATGAATAACAACGAACATCTGCTAGGTACACGCCGCTTCCTGCCTATGTTTTTGACCCAATTTTTTGGGGCCCTCAATGACAATGTCTACAAACAGGCTTTATTGTTGGTCATCACCTATGGATTAATCCAACAACAGGCATTACCCATCAGCACGCTAAACAATCTAGCTGCATTATTGTTTATTTTACCCTACTTTATTTTTTCAGCGACAGCGGGACAGATCGCAGATAAGTTTGAACGTTCACAACTTGTCCGTGGTATCAAAATTTTAGAAATTATCATCATGGTCATCGGCAGCATTGGCTTTCTGACCGGTCATTTATGGTTGTTATTGTTGGCTCTATTTTTGATGGGAACCCATTCGACATTTTTTGGTCCAATCAAATATGCGATTTTGCCTGAAATTTTAAAACCCAATGAGCTAATGTCAGGCAATGCGCTGTTCCAATCTGCAACATCCATGGCGATTTTATTCGGGATGATTTTGGGTGGTGCTGTGATTGCTTCATCACAAGGCAATTTAATATGGATCAGCCTGACAGTTATGACCATCGCCATTTCAGGTTATATCACCAGTCGTTTTATTCTTAAGCAAAATGTCACTACACCAGATTTAAAAATCGATTGGAACTTTTTCCGAACTAGTTACCAAACGATGAAATATGCCAAAAGTTTGCCGCTGATTTTTACTATTTTATTGGGGAACTCGTGGTATTGGTTTTATGGTGCAACCTACCTCACCCAAATTCCACAAATGACTCAGCAAAATCTACATGCCTCTGAAAATGTCGTTAGCTTGCTATTGACCTTTTTCTCTGTCGGTGTGGGCGTAGGTTCATTGCTTTGTCGTAAATTGGGCGGCACTCAAGTCAATATTAAGATGGTTCCCATCGGTGCTGTAGGTTTAACGGTATTTGCACTGTATTTAGCGTTTAGTTTGACCCTCGTCCCCACTCAAACTGGCCCTCTTATTACCTTATCGGAAGTATTTCATCAAGGGTGGAGCTATTACCATGTAATGATCGCAGTGACTTTATTGGGGATTAGCGGTGGTTTTTACATTGTTCCACTATATGCCATGATGCAAGCCTATTCGCCTCGCTCACATCGTGCCCGTGTAGTTGCAGCAAACAACATTTTAAATGCCGTTTTCATGGTATCTTCTGCTATATTTTCAATTATCATTCTGAGTGTTTTAAAGATTGATATTAAAATACTTTTTTGTATAACTGCAGTGCTCAGTGCAATCTTTTGTATTTGGCTGCTATTACGCATCAAACCTTTGCTTCAAACTACGCAAGTCTCTCTGGAGGATTAATCCATGCGTCAATTTACAGGTGTCGACAAACTTATTCACTCATTTGATCAGGCCTTACGTAGTTTAGTTCCCGGAGCAACGGCTGCACATCGTGAAAATCCGTCTGTTGCTGAAAAGACTCAACTTGCAGTCAGTGAAGCACGTCATGTTGCAGGTCTAATGCGGGTCAACCATAGTGGTGAAGTGTGTGCTCAAGCGCTTTATCATGGCCAAGCCCTCACCGCGAAACTGCCGAACGTACGCCGTGAAATGGAACAAGCAGCGATTGAAGAACAAGATCATTTGGCTTGGTGTGAAGACCGCTTAAAAGAATTAGACAGCCATACCAGTCTGCTCAACCCTGTTTGGTACGGCCTTTCTTTTGGGATGGGTGCATTGGCAGGTATTGCTGGTGATAAATACAGCTTAGGTTTTGTCGCTGAAACTGAGCGTCAGGTGAGTCTGCATTTAGAAGACCACATCCGCCAACTTCCTGAACAAGACGAACGTTCACGTAAAATCTTAGTGCAAATGAATGAAGATGAGCTGCATCACCGTGATACAGCACTCAATGCAGGTGGTGTAGACCTTCCTGTTCCAGTTCGTATTGCCATGACTGGTATTTCAAAGCTGATGACCAAAACCAGTTATTACATTTAATGCTTTTCTAATGATTGTCGCTAAGTTCTATAAATAGTGAACAAAAAGCCTGCAATGATGCAGGCTTTTTCATAAGTAATGTTTTGACTCTAATACAATAATTCCTTCGCCATCAAAACAGTTTATAGGCTGCCATCGACTTGGTGTAAACCAATCAAAATTCAAACTATAAAGTTGCTCAGTGGACGGATAACCTGATCCACCTAATTCAAGCAGCCATCCTGCCGGACAAATTTCCTTTTGGTTATTAATCACAACAGTATGATCATGTGCCAATTCCAGCAATAAATGACGATCCAGCTCAAATGCAATAACATCAAATCCAGCTATTTGAATAATCTCTGGAAAACGAGCCGAAGTCAGACCTTGACGAATATCAGTCATCTGTTCCAGAGTATAGTCGGTTTCAAATGATCGGTTAATCCACGTGCCTTCAGGCAGTACAACCTCTCCAAAGTTTAAAGGTTCCTGCAACTGTATATGAATTTTCTTTTGATGCTGCCACTCTGCATAGTCAGAACTAAGATCTGAAATCACGAACAATCCCAGCGTTACTGCAACAAATAAAGGGAAAAACAATACGCCAGATAAACCAATTTTAAGTACCGCATTTACTTTATATGGTCGATTTTTTTGCTTTTTATACCAATTATTCCAACTCAACCAAATCGCAATGACAATAAATAGCACCAAAATCGCAAAGCAAATAATAAGGAAACCTCCCGCACCCGCACCATAACCTAAGCCCATATTGCTCTCACTAAATATCCCTTTAAATCTTTTAATTATGTTTTGACGACTTTATCAGATCAAACACTTGCACTTTATCAATGTTGATGATGCTTACGCCACCACTTCAACACCGTATAGAGCACACGGAAGAATACGATACATAAAATAACGGCAATAACGATGTAAATATCTTGATGATAAGGCAGCATTTTCGCCCAAAATAGATGTAAATAATGACTGATTTGGAAGCCAATCGTTGCGACCAACATCGCCCAAATAAAACAGGCAACCAAATTAATCAGCACATATTTCCAAACAGGATAAGCACGCACACCGACTGCAATAGGTAAAATAGTTCTAAAACCCCAAGCAAAGCGCATAAATAAAATGGTCAAAATAGGATAACGTTCAATAAACTGGCTCGCACGATCGAATTTTTGTGCAAATTCTGCATTCGACTGGATAAGTTTTTGCCCATAGCGAGCGCCCATTTGATAATAAAACTGATCGCCAATAAAACTGCCCAACATCGCCACTGCAATCAACACTGGAAAATGAAGTATGTGTTGATGTACGGCATAGGCGCCAATCATCAGCACTGTTTCTCCTTCAAACAACGTGCCAATAAAAATCGCAATATAGCCATAGTGCTGAATCAGATCCGTCCAGTTCATATTCTTTTTTTAGACTTAAAAGCGTAATTTAACCCTGCTAATTACCTTATGCTAGCGCATAAAATAAAGGGATTGAATGCTTTTTGTTATTGAAGTTCGAATTACGTTGATGATGAAAAGCTTTAGGTAATTCTTTTTAACCTGCTAAAAGCTGTTGGCAACTCACCATAGGAAATTGATGTGCTGGATGTTCAAACATTTCATTTTTCCAAATGTCGAACATTGGTATTTTAACATCGAGTGCTAAAGGCAGTTTTTTCGGATTAAATTGCATGTGCGCTAAGCTTTCGCCCCATGCGATCAGATCCAGATCCAAAGCGATATTATGAGACGGACGAACACGACCTGAGTCTGCTTCCATTTTTTTCAGTAAGGTGCTGATTTCATCTACAGATAAACTGCTTTTCACCAAACAAGCTGCATTCCAATAATCCGCCCCAATGCCATCACGACAAGGAATCACATAAATTTTGGAAAATTCAGCATGACCCAAAGCCTGAATTTGACGTAAAGCCAGTTGAAAATGCGGTTTTGGATTGAAATTACTCGCCAGAGCTAGGGCGAAAATCGTTTCGGTGGCGTTCAAGACGAATTCCTACAGAATTGGCTTGCGCGATAATGGCAGGCTTCCGGATGCTAATCATAATAGATTCAATGCTGTCATAGGTAGCAAAAAGTGCATCAATCACCAGTTTTGCTGCATGTTCGATCAATTTAGGTTGAGCAGTTTGAATGACTTTGGCTGATATTTCGCAAATTTCAGCATAATTCAAGGTATCTTCAAGCTCATCTGACTGAGCCGCCTGCGCTAAACTGGTTTGAATATTGAGGTCGAGCATCAAAGGCTGAATAATCTGACGCTCCCAATTGAAACAGCCGACTACAGTTTCAACTTTCAAACCTTCAATGATAATTGCGTCCATTCTTACACTCAAAATAAAATCTTAAACATCGATAAAATCCTCCTGTTTAAGCAAGAGGATTTTATTTATATCTTGCGGCTAAATTATTGCTTCAACAATAAATTAGGATCCATAGTCTGCACCATCTGAATACGCTGGTCTGCATAAATATCGGTATATGGCGCAAGGATGCGCATAAAGCGATCGAAGTACAACATTTGTTTGAATAATAAAGCGAAGTCACGTGGGAAGCGAATACCATGACGCTCTCCGACTTGTACCATATCCATCATGATGTCATTCAAATCGGCAGGATTTGAGGTTAATAACTCTTGCGGATCGGCCAAAAGCACACCGCTAAATAAGCGCTCTAAGTCGGCAGCTAAGACTTGTGTGTCAATTTTGACAGCCGTCATGCCCATTTTCAGCATATTTTCAGCCATCAAGTTGTAGTCAGTTTTTTGTAGGGCATCCATAAACGCAATACATGCTGTCCACACTTCAGGTTTCAACTGGCCCACGATCCCAAAATCGATGAAGCCAACTCGACCATCTTCTAGCAGCATCAGGTTGCCTGCATGTAAGTCTGCATGGAAACTATTACATAACATCAAGCTGCCAAACCATGTATTCATCGCTGTCACCAAAACTTGCGATGGATCTTTAGCGACTTTCTTGACCACATCAAAATCAGTCAATGGTACGCCGTATAAACGCTCCATGGTTAATACGCGACGTGTTGAATATTGGTGATAAACCTTTGGTGCTGTTGCGGCTTTGTTTTGAGTTACATTCAGATAATTCACAAAGTCGTCAAGATTTTGAGCTTCTTCAATAAAGTCCACTTCACGTACCATGCGAACTTTAATTTCTTCAACAATATCTGCAAGTGAAGCAAATTTGACTTTGGGTACAGCTTTTTCAACCAGTTTAGTAGCCCAATGTAAGACATTTAAATCTGTATAGAGAATCGTCTCGACACCCGGCTTTTGCACCTTGATAACAACATTTTCACCACTGACCAATTTAGCAGCGTGTACCTGTGCAATCGATGCAGAAGCCAAAGGCTTTTCATCAATTGAAGCAAATATTTCATCTAAATTACGGCCAGCAAATTCTGAAGCCAATACCTGCTGCACATAACTAAACGGCAATGACGGTGTCTGATCTAAACAGCCTTGAAACTCTTCTACATATTCACGTGGAAATAAAGAAGGTGTACTGGCAATAAATTGACCTAATTTAATATAGGTTGAACCTAGCGATTCAAAAGTTTCACGCATTAATTTTGCGTTACTTGGTTTTTCAGTTGCATATTTAAAGCCGGCTTTCGCCGCAACGACTGCGGTCTCACCCATTCGGGCAACCGAGCGAATTCCATCTAACCAGATATTGTTTTTCATAATGTCTTAGAAAAAAATAATTAACGTGAGTGTAGCAAAAAAATAAGGGCTTGCTGCTTTATCTTGCCTGACAGATTGGACAATCGGGATCTTTTTCAAAAGTGAGAATTTTTTGCTTCATTGACCGACCATCCCACAACAAAAGCTTTTGTTTCAGTGCTGTCGTCCCTAAACCCAAATAGAGCAAGGCATGATGTGCTTGCAAACTTGCCATAACATTTGGTGTAGTTGCAAGTACACCCGAGTCTGCACAGCGCAAACTTTCATTGGCATGCTGTTCTTTTGGAAATAAACATTCATAACAGGCAGCATCGGCTTCAACCATAAATAACTGCCCTTGAAAGCCGATCGCTGAAGCACTAATCAGCGCCACATTATTTTCCACACAGCTTGCGTTAACCAAATACCGTGTACTGAAATTATCACAACCGTCGAGAACCAAATCTTGCTGTGAAATCAATGCCTTTGCGTTGCTTTCATCTAATTTTGAGGTATAGCTTTGCACACGAATATGCGGGTTAATCGCTTGTAAGCGTTTAGCCAAAATTTCAGCTTTATAAAATCCTACATCGTGTTTGGTATAAGCAATTTGTCGTTGCAAATTACTGATTTCAATTCGATCTGCATCGATCAAAGTGATTTGTCCGACGCCTGCACGTGCCAATAATTCGGCTGTGGTACACCCAATCCCACCACACCCCACGATGAGTAGATTGGCAAGTTTTAGCTTCTCTTGCGCATCGATGTCCCATCCATCAAGCAATATTTGACGGCTGTATAAATGCATTTCATCATCACTTAATTCAAATTCAGATGTTGATTCATTCGATTTAAACGTAGACAAAGTATTTCCTTATTAAAATTCGTCAAGCATAAAAAATAGGCGAGTTTATACCGCACGCAAAAGATTAAAACACCGTTATCCATCAAATGTTATTCGGCTACAAACCCGAAACAGTGTAAAAACACCCGGCTATTTGAGCAAGACAATATACAGCTTAAAGTTAGAATAAATGCTCTGTAGACATGACATTTTTCTCAGTTAGCGTATCTTCAATTACACTATTTAAAAAACAGTATCTCAAACACCTTAGTATGTAGGAACATCATAGAGGTATAGCGTATACATGTTTTAAAAATAATAAATAAAAAATATAGTTATATTTTTAAACATATTTAGTTGCACTAGAGCTGCTTATATTAGGTTCATTTTAATGATTCTTTTCTACCTTAACCTCAAAAAATAAAACTTAATTCAAGACATTTTAAGCGTTTACGTATGCAAAGAGATTTAATCCGTAGGTATATATATGAATTCAGTGAGAATTAAATTGCTGACACAATATGTTCGATAAACTTATGAGCTAACACACATTATTCAAATACTTTGTGCTCAGTCATATTTACCCCTTTACCCCAAAGTGATTACTTAAAAGTGGAGAATAAAAATGTCACAAGAATACATTGAACAAGATCAGCGACAAAAATTATGGAAACTCATTAAAGACGTGCGTTTCACCATGATTAGCCATGTCACTGACAAGCAAGAAATTCATTCTCAACCTATGACCATGCTTAATTCTGATAAGATGAATGAGCATGAAAATATCTATTTTCTTATGAAAGAAAACAATGACCTTGTAGAGGCAGTCAATGCAGGTCGTAATCATCTTGGATTAGCATTCGCTAAACCTTCAGACGATATTTATGTATCAATTAGTGCTCATGGAGAAATCAGTACAGATGCGGCCCTAATCGATAAATTATGGAATCCTTGGGCTGAAAACTGGTTCGATGGCAAGACTGATCCTACTGTTCGCGTTTTGATAGCTAATCCTATTAGTGCAGAATTCTGGAATGTCAAAGACAATAAAGTCACCCATTTATTCAAAGTTTTGAAGGGCAATTTAACGGGTAAAACTCAAGAACTTGATACTGAACATAATACCCTGAACTTAAAATAAATGATTTTATAGATTTGAATGAATGCTTTAATTTTAGGTTAATTTGGATTGTCCCATAGTTAGTCAAGTGCATATATGATCTCGAATGAATGGTTTCACAAGCTCAAATATCAATTTCAAAAAGGCTGCATCAAGCAGCCTTTTTTGCGTATATAAATTGACTCAACTGACCTTTTGAATTAATTGCGCTTTGGCCACTTCTTGTTGCTTCAACAAATTACGTTGGATTTTTCCACTCGATGTTTTAGGCAACCCATCCACAAATTCAATTTCTTTTGGATAAGCATGCTTGGATAAACGAGATCGTACATAGGCTTGTAGTTTATCCATGAGTTCAGAACTTGCTTGATATTGTGGTTTCAATACCACAAAAGCTTTGACCAATTCAGTCCGCTCAGGATCAGGCTTACCAACAACTGCCGACTCTAAAACCTCTTCACATTCTAATAATGTGCTTTCCACATCGAAAGGCCCTACACGATAGCCTGACGTTGTAATGACATCGTCTGCACGACCTACAAAATCAATGCCGCCTTCTTCGTTTAAACGAACGGTATCACCGGTTAAATAGTAGTTCCCGACAAAGGCTTTACGGTTATTGCCACCATAGCCTGTAAACCACATGAGTGGAGATTGCGACCAATCTAATGCCAATGTTCCAATGCCACCGCGTTCAATTTCTTGATAGTCTTTATTAAGCACCGCGAAACGATGACCCGGTATAGCAAAACCGGCTGAACCCACTTTTTTGTAGTGTTCTAAAGCGTGATGATTTGCAATCACCATACCGAGTTCTGTTTGCCCATATTGGTCATAAATATTGACGTTTAAATCGTGATTAAACCATTGAATCACTTCGGGCGTTAGTGGCTCTCCTGCACTACTCACAACCCGTAAATGTGATTTTAGGGATTCATCAAATTTTTCTTTAAAACCAAAGAACATACGAAATGCCGTTGGTGAACCGGTCAAATTACTGACTTTATATTTTTTGATGACTTGAAGTGCATGATCAACACTAAAAGCACGTTCATCCATAATAATGCTGTGTCCTAAACTTAATGGCCCTGCAATTCCATAGTACAAACCATAAGCCCAACCCGGATCTGCCAAATTCCAAAATGAATCTTCATCACGCAAATCAACCGCATGTGTCATATACCCTTTAAATGCCAATAACGCTTTGTGTGGCACAGGTACAGACTTGGCCAAACCGGTCGTTCCCGATGTAAACATCATTAAAAATTCATCGTCAAATGAACGGGGAACTGAGTTAAATGTGGCGTCATGCAATTGCAACTCTGACCAAAAGTCAGGATCTGTCTGAATTGCTTGATCGGCATGCACGGTTAAAATATGTGGTAAATCAATATGATTGAGTTTTGAGCGTTGCTCAGTGTTGGTTACAATCAGCTTTGTTCCCGCAGTTTGCACCCGATGTTCAATCGCTTTAGACTCAAATGCCGTAAACAACGGCTGATAAATTGCCCCTATACGCCATGTTGCCAAAATAGTAATCAACAACTCTGCTGTGCGTGGTAATAGACCTGCAATGCAATCACCTGCTTTCAGTCCAATGCGCTGATAATAATTCGCCAATTGTGCAGAAGCTAAATCTAATTGCTCAAAAGTCCATTGCTCAGATTCACTATTTTTACTTTCCCAGATCAGCGCAGTTCTATTTTGCCCAACATAGCGCCCACAACATTCATCATAAGCATTGATTGAACTTGGCGTACCGACCAATTGTTCTGTAACAATCTTTTCAAAATTAAAATCACGATATGCTTGTTCTAGTGTCTTCATGACGACAATTCCTATCCTGTTCTCTATGATTCAAAGTGCAATACTTTGAGGTTTATTGATCTTGTTGTTATACCGCTGCGTATCCGTGACGATTCCTTTGCCACGTTCGCTTTTACTGCTATTCCATACACCGATTGCAATGTCGGTTTTTAGTTTTGTAACTTATACTTTGTTAAACTATCTATTCGTAAATTACCTATTCTTAGACTGTCTATACCTAGATAACCATGTTTGGATGTGCCCTGCAATTTCCATAACCATCAACGCCATTGCAGGGTTTGAACATCGACTAAAGTCTATTTTTTTACCTTTCACCCTTTGGTGACTTCACGTGCAATCACCAGCCGCTGAATGTCCGATGCACCTTCATAGATCTGACTGACACGCACATCACGATAAATTCGTTCTACTGGAAAATCAGATACATAACCATAGCCCCCATGGATCTGAATCGCATCTGAACACACCCGTTCAGCCATCGTCGATGCAAAAAGTTTCGCCATCGAGGCTTCTTTTAAACATGGAAAACCTGCATCTTTTAACGTTGCTGCATGGAAAATTAACTGGCGTGCTGCCTCAATTTGGGTAGCCATATCCGCGAGGCGAAATGCCACGGCCTGATGCTGTACAATCTCCACCCCAAATGCCTTTCGTTCATTGGCATATTCAACGGCTGCATCTAATGCTGCTCGTGCCATACCCACAGACTGCGCTGCAATGCCAATTCGACCTGACTCTAGGTTTGATAAGGCAATTTTATAGCCTTCACCCTCTTGGCCTAAAAGACTATCGGCAGGTATCCGACAGTCATCTAAAACTATAGTTGCTGTATCGGAACAATGCTGACCCATTTTGTCTTCTAATCGCGATACGATATAACCCGGCGCATCCGTTGGTACTAAAAAGCACGAAATCCCTTTTTTACCTGCAGACTTATCCGTTACCGCAAAAACCAAGGCTACTTGGGCATGTTTTCCTGTGGTAATAAATTGCTTGGTGCCATTTAACACCCACTCATCACCATCACGCTCCGCTTTACATTCCAATGCGCTCGCATCTGAACCCACTTGTGGTTCTGTTAGGCAAAAACAACCTAACCATTCGCCAGTGGCTAATTTTTTTAAGTATTTTTCTTTTTGTGCTTCTGTACCATAACGCTGCGTAATGCCACAAGGTAGTGAGTTTTGTACGCTAACAATTGTGGAAATCGCACCATCGCCAGCAGCAATTTCTTCTAAGGCAACAACCAAAGACACATAGTCTAAACCTGCACCCCCCCATTCATCCGAAACCGTCATGCCTAAAGCACCTAGCTCACCCAGTTCCTTAAGTTCTTGTGCAGGAAATGCTGCCGTTTTATCACGCTCTGCAGCCGTTGGTTTCAGTTTTTCTTGCGAATAGCTTCGCATCATGTCCTGAACCATTTTTTGTTCATCATTTAAAATCATGAGACTTCCTTTTCTAAATCTTTTATAGCGCGTATAGCTTTAAATTTTGGATAACTGCGGAATTAAAAATACTTTGGCTGTATAAAGCAAAGTTAGATACACGACGACGTCATTTGCAACTGTCTGAGGCAGGACGCCATTAATCTCTAATGTTTCTGTAATCTGTAAATCAATAAATACTTGATGACGAGTTTTACAAATGACTATGGTTTTGGTTACTTTTGCCGAAACAAAAGTAACGAGATAAGCTACTGTCAACGAAGTTATTCTCGATCAGACTCCGTCGTAGAAGCCTGAATAAGCAGTTTTAATAAATAACTATTTAGGCTGCATACGGATCGCGCCATCAAGACGTATCACTTCACCATTGAGATAAGCATTTTCAAAAATATGCGTCACTAATTTTGCAAACTCTTGCGGTTTTGCTAAACGTGGAGGGAAAGGCACCATTTGCCCCAAAGCATCTTGTACATTTTGTGCTAAGCCTTTGAGCATCGGCGTTTCCATAATACCCGGAGCAATGGTCATCACACGGATTGATTCACGTGCAAGCTCACGTGCAAGAGGTAATGTCATTGCAACCACTGCCCCTTTGGATGCTGCATAAGCCGACTGACCAATTTGACCATCGAAAGCCGCAACCGACGCCGTATTCACAATCACCCCACGCTCTTCTTCACCCGCTTTTAATTCATATTTAGCAATCAGTTGTGCCGCATAGCGCAGCATATTGAATGTACCTGAAACATTTATATTTAATACTTTTTGGAACATCGCCAAATCATGTAATCCGTCACGACCTAAAACTTTTGCAGAGGGTGCGATACCTGCGCAGTTCACTAAGCCATTAAGTTGACCAAATTCCACTTCAACTTGTGCAAAGAAAGCGCCGACCGCTTGTTCATCGGTAACATCCAATTGAACAAATTTCGCATGATCACCCAGTTGACGTTGCATTGCTTCGCCATGCTCATGATTCATATCCACAATAATCACTTTGGCACCCAAGCCAATCAGATGTGTTGCTGTCGCAGCGCCTAAACCCGATGCACCACCGGTCACGACGAAAACTTTTCCTTTAATGTCCATAGCATTTCCCTATTTATGATGTCTTGTTTTAAATTCGACTTAAGATGCAGAGTAAACAGAGAATTTATTCAGTACAATTTCCAAATGTTGCATCTTTTCTGATGTATTTGGACAATTCTGAACAAGGACCTATCCGAACATATGCCGAAGCATGGACTCGAATACAGTAAAGGGACGATTTCTATCGACTTGGTGCATGAAGCATTACACGATGCGCAAAAAAAGCACTTTGATATTTCTGCTATTTTGCATAAGTCTGGTATACCCTCAGAGTTACTGCTATCGAGTAAAACCAGAGTTTCTGTTTCACAATATGCGGCTTTATGGACTCATCTTGCAGATGTGATGGATGATGAATTTTTTGGCATGGATCGGCATGCCATGCGACGTGGCAGTTTTAAGCTACTGTCGAAAATGGTCATGCATAACAGCACCTTGGGTGATGCACTCAAGCAAATCCTACAATTTTTAAATCTGGTTTTAGATGACTTGCATAGTGATTTAACCATTGAAGATCACTTTGCTTATATCGTGATCTATGACCAACATGCGCCTAAACGCATGTTCAGCTATGCCACATATTTAATGCTCATCCATACGCTACTGTGCTGGCTAAGTGGTCAGCGGATTTTATTAAACCAAATCCAATTTAAATGTGATGCACCTATTGATGATCACGACTACAAAGTTCGCTTCTGTGAAAATATTCATTACCAAGCCAGTCAAAACTACATACAGCTCGATGCCAGTTATTTAAGTCTACCAATCAAGCAAAACACACGTTCGTGGTATCAATTCTTACAACAAACACCTGAAAACCTTTTGGTACGCTTTAAAAACCCGTATGCGCTCAGCAGCCAAATTCGTAAACAACTGTTAGACGTTCCTCCTGCCGAATGGTTAGAGTTTTATGAGTTGGCGGTCAAAATGAATATGTCGGAAGCCACAATGCATCGCCGTCTTAAAAGTGAAGGTGTGAGTTATCAACAACTCAAAAATGATATCCGACGAGATACCGCCATCGATTTTTTAACCCATACCGATAAAAGCTTACAAGATATCAGTGAAGAACTAAATTTTCATGATCCGAGTGCTTTTCATCGGGCTTTTAAAAAATGGACAGGTGTCAGTCCTGGTGCATATCGACAAAATAATGCGCCTGAATTCAAGGCCTAAAATTTGATATTCGCTATTTATAAATTGAATATTCATCTAATTAATAGAAAATCAATAACTTAAAAATATTCAATAAATAGACTGACCATTCATCCTTGAACGATTGCTACTTTAGTCTAATTAGGTTATTTTTCACTCAATTTAAAGCGATTTGCTTATTTATTTTCCAATTCTCCTGCATCTCCTTGAAAGGCTTTCCTATGCTTAAGATGATTGATGTTCTTGAACAACAACTTGTTCAAAACTTTTCAGATTCTCTTTTCACTCAGATTGACGCAATTGATGACCTGTTTCATGAACAGCTTAAAACTGTCGCAGATATCGATTTGCAAAATTTAATCTCACAATTTTTTAGCACTGAAAATGCAGTTGAAGTTGCTCATGCACTGGATATCCAAGCAGATGACATTGAAGCAATTCAAGCGGGTGCAAATCTAAAAGATGAAAATTTAGTCAATGCAACTGCAAAAATTATTGCTTACTGTCTTGCAGTAGAAACAGCAGCTTTAGAACAAGTTGAAGTTTTCGATAGCTTACAAGACTACCCAATGTAAGTATTGATCACATATAAAAAGCAGCGAAAGCTGCTTTTTTATTGGAAAGATTATGTTACGTCTATAATTCACTATAATTTTTGAATATTCATTACACTAAAATATCTAAGCATTTTTCATGCAAGTTTACACATTAATTTATATAACGAAATTTCATCACAATTAAATCCAATAAAGTATTTTAAATCAAATACCTATATTTGATTTATACGCTTATCTCGATTTCTATTATTCTTAGCATTTATTCTGTTTTGTTTCTGAAATATTTCCGTCGTATCTATGTGCTCATAATTCAACACTTGATTGTGAACGATATGACTTCCCTATTTAAAAGCTCAAAACTAATTTTTTCTACGCTGACATTCAGCCTATTCAGTAGCTCTATCTTTGCTGCTATTCCTTCGACACTTAAACTGGATTATGCCTACTATGCACCGACCAGTTTAGTGGTGAAGGAACAAAAACTCTTAGAAAAAGCATTACCCAAAACACAAATTAAATGGGTCTTTAGCCAAGGTAGTAATCGCTCACTCGAATATCTCAATAGTGGCAGTGTGGATTTTGCCTCAACGGCAGGACTTGCAGCCGTTTTGAGTCGTGCCAATGGCAGTCCGATTAAAACTGTATACATCCAGTCACAGCCTGAATGGACGGCATTGCTTGTGGCAAAAAACTCTCCGATTAAAAGTCTGAAAGACCTCAAAGGCAAAAAAATTGCAGCAACCAAAGGAACCGATCCATTCATGTTTACATTGCAGTCGTTGGAAACAGTCGGCCTCAATAAACGTGATGTGCAATTGGTACATTTACAACATCCTGATGGAAAAACAGCTTTAGAACGTAGTCAAGTCGATGCATGGGCGGGATTAGATCCACTTATGGCATCGGCACAGGTACAATCAGGCGCACGTTTGCTGTATAGAAATGTGGGTTTTAACAGCTATAGTGTTTTAAGCACCAAACAACAATTTAGCCAGCAAAGTCCTGAAGCCGTTGAAGCTGTGATTAAAGCCTATGAACAAGCACGACAATGGGCCAAAGTCAATCCAGATAAATTAGCCGAATTATTAGCACGTGAGTCCAAGCTTCCATTGGCTGTTGCCAAGCTTCAGTTGAGTCGTACCGACTTTGATCAAAATATCCCAACAGCTAAACACATTGCGGCCTTAAAGAAATCTGGCACGATTTTGACTGAAGAAGATTTAGTTCGTAAAGGAACCAATGTCAATCAAGTCATTGACCAACTTTTTGAAGCACGTTATGCGAAAAAGGTTGTGAAATAACATGTCATCATCACTGACTCAACCCAAAATCGATACAGCGGTTTCGACCGCTTCCGATTCATCAAACCATATAAAACCCAAGTTGATCTTGATTTTAAAAGGTCTTGCTCTACCTGTGGTTTTATTGCTGCTATGTGAAATCTTGGTCAAAAATGGTGTTATCGAACCGTATCTACTCCCTGCTCCGAGTAGTCTTTGGCAGTCATTTATAGAGTTATCTGAAGGTAAACTTTGGCAGCATATCTGGACCAGTACTTGGCGGGTATTTTTAGGCTTTTTTATTGGTAGCGGACTTGCTCTGATTTTTGCACTCTTGGTCGGTTTGAACAAACAAGCCGAAGCATTTTTGGAACCTACATTTTCAGCAATTAAATCTATCCCTAGTTTGGCATGGATTCCCTTACTGCTCTTATGGTTAGGTATTGATGAATCTTCAAAAATCACCCTCATTGCCATAGGTGCTTTTTTCCCGACCTATACCAATACCGTTGCAGCGATTCAAGGTGTAGACCGAAAACTCATTGAAGTTGCACAAGTTTATCGTTTGAAATATTTCAGGCAGATTCGTGAGATTATTTTACCTGCTGCATCGCCGGGTATACTTACAGGCTTACGCAATAGTTTAAGTTTGGCGTGGATGTTTATGATTGCTGCCGAACTGATTGCAGCCACGCAAGGTATTGGCTATTTGCTCAGTGATGGTCGTGAAACCTCACGTCCAGATATCGTAATTATTGCCATTATTCTATTGGCACTCTTAGGGAAAATCACCGATAGCCTGATGAAATATCTAGAACAATATCTATTGCGTTGGCGTGATGTGGTGAAGTAACGTATTTTTCCACACTTGCAAATGCACACATACAAACGCTCACATGTGAATTGAAAAACAAAAAAATAAAGCGCATTCAATGCGCTTTATTTTTGACTATTTCTCTAATACCAAATCAATGTTGCCACTGACCTAAGCTGACACGGTCATTGCCACCATAATCTTTTACAGTCCGAACATTTCGATACCCAGCTTGTAAGAACAAATGTCTGACCGCTTCACCTTGGTCATAACCATGTTCGAGCACCACCCAACCATTCACGGTTAAATGTTTTTTGGCTTGAAGAATGATTTGCTCAAGATCTGCAAGCCCATGATTGTCTGCAACCAAAGCACGTTCAGGCTCTGTCGCCAAATCCTTCATGTGTACATCATCAGCATCGATATACGGCGGATTTGACACAATTACATCAAAGAAAGCACGACCAAAGGGTTTCAACCAAGAACCTAAGACAAACTGCACATGTTCAAGATCATGCTTTTTGGCATTAAACTCAGCGACTTCCAATGTAGGTTCGTAAATATCTGAAGCCACAATTGACCAATCTGGACGTTCACTGGCTAATGATAACGCTACAGCACCAGTTCCTGTTCCTAAATCGACCACACGAGCATCTTCAGGAAGTTCTAAACGCAGTACAGTTTCAACAAGTACTTCCGTATCAGGACGTGGTACCAAAGTATCTTTAGTCACTTTTAAGTCTAGCGTCCAAAATGGCTGAGAACCTGTGACATATGCCAAAGGCTCACCTGCTGCAATACGTGCAAGTGATGCGACATATTGTTGTTCTTGCTCAGCTGTTAATTCTTGATCCTTTTTCATTATTAAATCAAAAGAATCAATCTTGGTGATATGCTCTAACAACCACGCATTTTCCTGACGTTCATAACTTTCAGGTTCACCACGATAGACCAAAGCCTGTGCAATATTCATTAGCCACCATTCTGCTGTGCTAATAACGCCAACTGATCGGCTTGATATTCACGATGCAAACTATCTAGCAATTCAGTCAAATCACCTTCCATCACAGCATCTAACTTATACAAAGTTAAATTAATACGATGATCAGTCATACGGCCTTGTGGATAGTTATAGGTACGAATACGCTCAGAACGGTCACCAGAACCCACCAAGTCACGTCGCATTTCAGATGTCGCTGCATCTGCCGCCGCACGTTTGGCATTTTCTAAACGAGAAACTAATAACGCCATCGCTTTGGCTTTGTTTTTATGTTGTGAACGTTCATCCTGACATTCTACAACTGTACCCGTTGGTATATGGGTAATACGCACCGCGGAGTCAGTTTTGTTAATGTGCTGACCACCCGCACCAGATGCACGATAGGTATCAATACGTAATTCTGAAGGATTAATTTCAACACTAGTGTCTACATCAACTTCCGGCAAAATCGCAACAGTACATGCCGAAGTATGAACACGACCTTGTGACTCAGTTGCAGGAACACGCTGTACACGATGTGCACCACTTTCAAATTTCAAACGACCATATACGCCTTCACCATTGATGAGGCAAATCACTTCTTTATAACCGCCATGTTCGCCGTCATTTTCAGACAGCACTTCAATACGCCAACCTTGTGATTCAGCATATTTACTGTACATGCGATATAAGTCACCAGAGAAAATTGCAGCTTCGTCACCACCTGTTCCGGCACGAATTTCTAAATAAGCAGAGTTCGCATCATTCGGATCTTTTGGAATCATCAGAATGTTTAAGTCTGCTTCAAGCTGACCGATCAAAGCTTTATTTTCTTTGATTTCCTCAACGGCCATCTCTTTAAAATCTGGATCCGTCATCATTACTTCAGCAGTCTCAATATCTTCTTCAGCTTGACGGTATTTTTTCCAAACTTCAGTGATTTCAGATAAATCACTATGCTCACGTGACAACTGACGGAAACGTTTGTTGTCTGAAATGACTTCTACATCTGCGAGTAATGCATTTAATTCTTCGTGACGGTCAGAGAGCTGATCTAATCGTAAACGTAACGATTCTTTCATTTTTCAAAAAATCTCAATACATAGGCTCTACCGCTAAACTTTCACGGATATGCCAAAATTCAAAATAATGGCGCTAGTGTACCGATAATGGGTCTGAAATGACATATCTATTGTTTTTTGGCCTATCAATGACCCTAAATATCAAAGTGTGAACTTCATCACTCCTACCTTTCTCCACAAAGTCGTACAGATTTTCTGCATTCGACCATTTTTTTCACAATATTAATAAAACTTATACAAACTAGACACTCAAATCACCAAATAAAGAGAAAGCTCTCCATATTTATAGCGAATAGTTTTGTTACATTTACTGCCATCGAAATGATTAAGAAAAGTCCTCGTGTTTATGAAGGACATGGAGTGAACTATGAAACTGAATACTCTTTTAATGACAGCCACTCTAGCAACTGCTTCTATGTTCACTGTGTCTGCAAATGCAGATAGTACAACACGCGTTGCTGCAGCTAGTGCATTAGGTAGTGTTGCAGGTACTGCAATTGGTAAAAACATGGGCGGTAATACCGGCGCTACAATTGGTGCCGCTCTTGGTGGTGCTGGTGGTGCTGCAGTAGCAAGTAATAAACGCAACCGTACAGAATCTGCTATCGGCGGTGCTTTAGGTGGTGGTACAGGTTATACTGTTGGTAAAAGCATGGGCGGTACAAACGGTGGTTACATCGGCTCTGCACTAGGTGCTGCTGGTGGTGCTGCTCTAGGTAATAAAATCTCTAAAGATAAAGCTTACGACAAACACCAAGAACGTAAATACAAAAAACGTTACCGTCGTCGTCACTAATTCAAAATTAGTGAGTCCTTATTGAATAGTGAAAATAGCACCTTCGGGTGCTTTTTTTATGTATCGCCTTTTTTCAAATGATAAATACAACTTTATTTATTGCACCTGATAAATATTTAGATTTGCCTTCCCTCCAACCAAGTCATCAATCATGTAGAAATAAAGTGCAAAATTTACATTGCAGCAACGGAACACGTATTTTATTTCACATCACGCTCCAAATATTCGCTATGTGTTTTCATATATTGATATCAACAGATAAACATCATGCTTCGTAAGGAGTTTAAAAATGAAAATTAATAAAATTCTATTCAGTGCAGCAATTACCGCTTCAGCACTTACTATGACTGCAACACATGCAGGTAATAGCACCAATACTGCATTAACATCTGCTTTAGGTGGTGTTGTTGGTGCAGCAATCGGTAACCAAGTTGGCGGCCAAACTGGCGCAATGATTGGTTCAGCAATTGGTGGCGGTGCAGGTGCAGCAGCATCGGCAAACAAACGTGACCGTAATGGTGCCATCATCGGTGGTGCACTTGGTGGCGCAGGTGGTTATACCGTAGGTAAAAACATGGGCGGCACAAACGGTGGTTATATCGGTGCTGCACTTGGTTCAGCTGGTGGTTCTGCACTAGGTAAAAAAGTGTCTGAAGACCGTCGCTATGATGACCGTTATAATGGTCGTTATGATGATCGCTATGACCGTCGTTATAACAACCGTGGCTATCGTACCAATAATTATAGCTACCACGACCGAGGCTACCGTGGAGACAATGGTCGTCACTTAGGTTGGTACAAAAACGGTAAACGTTAATCGATATATTTCAATGAAAAAAATCAGCACCTTCGGGTGCTTTTTTTGTATATAAAAAAGTTTAGATATATCTAAAGTTGTCTTTTCACACCGCCCCACGACCATATCGAGTTTATTCGATATACATTCAGCTTTTTATATCGTATTATTTCGATATAAAGATCTCTGAGAGAAAACATGCGTACTCTAGCCGATACAAAATTTTCAATACTTGAACTCGCACCTGTTCGAGATGATAAAACCATCGAATTTTCGCTCAAACATGCACTCCAGTTAGCGCAGAGAGCAGAAGAGCTTGGCTATGAACGTCTATGGTTAGCCGAACACCACAATATGGACGGCATCGCAAGTTCTGCAACTGCGGTTTTACTCGGTTATCTCTTAGCAAATACACAATCTATCAAGCTCGGTTCAGGTGGGATTATGTTGCCCAACCATGCGCCTTTAGTTGCCGCTGAACAATTTGGCACGCTTGAAACGTTATATCCTGGACGTATTGAACTCGGTTTAGGTCGCGCACCAGGTACTGACCAAACCACCATGCGCGCACTACGCCGTGGCCGTCAGGAAACCGAAGATCAATTTCCACAAGATGTTCTTGAGATTTTACAATACTTCAAAGCACCTGAACCTCACCAGCGCATCATTGCCACACCGGGACAAAATACACATGTTCCCGTATGGCTGCTAGGTTCAAGTTTATTCAGTGCACAACTCGCTGCACGTTTAGGTCTACCCTATTCTTTTGCTTCTCATTTCGCACCACGCATGCTTGGACAAGCGATTCAGCTCTATCGTGAAAATTTCCAAGCATCCGAATATTTAGATCAACCTTATGTCTCTATGGGCGTACCAACGGTTGTTGCTGAAACAGATGAAGAAGCAGAATATCTGGCAACGAGTGCTTATCAACGCGTTTTAGGTTTAATGCGTGGTCAAAGTTTAAAACTCAAAGCTCCAGTCGACAGTATGCAAGGCTTATGGTCTGCTGCAGAGAAGATGTCTGTTGATAATTTCTACGCTATGGGACAAGTCGGTTCAAATGCAACCGTTCGAGCAGGTTTAGAAAACCTACTCACCAAATATGACGTTGATGAATTTATTTTCACCTGCGACATTTACGATACCGATAAGCGCATTGAAAACTTCGAACGTTTAATGCAAATCAAAAATGATCTGGCTTAAGACTCTCAACTTAATGATCTAATCCAAGCGTTTAATCCGTCTAAAGGTAGAATTGTGACTACATTTTTTGTGGCTCTTTAGACGGATAGCAGTCAACAGATAATATGGTTTTGGCTAACAACGACCAAACCTGTACTTAAAAACCATCATTGCCTCAACGAAATAATTGCTTTACTCATTTTTATTGCTGTATAAATATTAAACATAAGCAAAACAAAGAGAAAAATAAGCAGATGAGCCAATATATTAATAAACCCACACCCGCATTTATCGCAGCAAGTTGGTGTGCACTGATCTTAGGCGCTGTGGTGTTTTGCATAGGTTTATTCAATGCAAATATGATGTTGAATGAAAAAGGCTTTTATCTCATTTTATTGCTTTATGGATTATTTTCATCGGTTTCACTACAAAAAATCATTCGTGACCGTTTAGAAGGAATGCATGTCACTGCAATCTACTTTGGACTGTGCTGGGCATCCGTCATTATTTGCCTCGTACTTCTTGCCATTGGTCTATGGAATGCTGAACTGGCATTAAGTGAAAAAGGTTTTTACATGATGGCTTTCCTAATGAGTCTGTTTGGTGCAGTTGCTGTACAAAAAAATATTCGTGATATGGACTATTTACGTACACATACCGACCAACCCGAACTTAAACATTCAACCACGAGTCAGCTTGACTATAACTCATCAGATGATGAACCACTTTAAAACTCACAAAATTTATAGATCTCAAAAGCTGTTCATGCAGGTCGCTCATTGTTTTATCGATCTGTTTGAGCGGTTAATGAACTACAACGCATAAAAAAATCAGTTCACTCCTAGAAATGTATAAATGACAAGGGCCAAGCAAATCAATTCTACACAAATTGCATGACTCTTCAGACTGAAATAACGCTTTACGCCAAGTGGCCCATCACAGAATATATTCTTATCTAAGACTCAACTAAAAAAACAAAAGATAAGGAATAAATATGGCCAACAAGCAGGATGCAACCCACCATATTTTTAATAATCATCTAGAGGATTTTGAACACTTTCGTGGAACGATCATCGGTTCAGAACAGATCAAAGATTATGATTTTAAGAATCAAAAAATCGCCATTATTGGGATAGATCAGCATGTGGTCTCTGAACTACATCATCTATGTCAGGTTGCAGATAACATCATGGTCTATCAAATCAAACCGCAATTTGTCTTACCACGCACCGAACGTCTACTGAATAAATTAATCCAACATCCACTGATTGCAAAAAATCGACGTTTATTTAGCAATCGTATTAAGAGTATTTTGGCGATTCGGTTTTTAGAAGATCAAGTACCGAATCATTGGTTAAGACATTTACTCAGTCCAAATACCGCAATTCAAAATAAAACTTTTCTAAAATCTGATCATTATTATGCTGCATTACAGCAGCCCAACTGCATCTTAAACACTTGGCCGATTGCTAAAATTCAGAGTAATTCAATCACGGCTTTAGATGAACATACGTTTGAGTGTGATGTCATTGTTCGCAGTGAATCTAACCAATCCAAAGAAAAGTAATGACATTGCAATTATTTTCACATGACATCTATTAAATTTTTGTGATTGATCAAAAATCACAATACCAAAAGCCATCTCTGGCGGCTTTTGGTAGCTCCCCTACTATATTGGATACTTCAATTCGATAAGGCTAAAAATTCTTATAAACTCATAAATGAAAAATAGCTTTATCAGCTCTATTGCATAATTCATGCATCAGCATTACACCTGTAGATAGAGCGAGTTTATAGAGGTGTAACTTTGAAATAATTATGATCAATATAGCTATAAGAAGATTAGTCAAACCAATAATTTTTTCAGTGCTTATTTTTTTACACAGCTCTATTTACTCCTTAACTGTAAGTTGAAAAATTTATATTGATGCTTATGTTCAACCGATATTTACCTATATTGTTATCTATATTTAATAGGAAAATAACAGATTGAAATCCAGTTTAAATATCAATTTATATCGGAGTTTAGAGCCTGAATGTTATCAATTTGAATATTTTTCACTCACATCAATTAAATAAATGGTGACATTTCTTTATATTTAGCACCCAAAAGCAACTGTTTGATTATTTTTTATTCTATTTTCTGCCTATTTTTTTAGCATTTAAATCAGTATTTTTGAAAAATTGATTAAATATTAAACTATATCAGCTAAATCTTGTATTTACACAACTCATATCAAGTGGATTATTCAGGCTTAATTCATAGATAAAAATACAGCAAAACACGGATTTTTATAAAAGATTTGTGCTGTCAATTTGGCCATATTTTATAAATTTTTAGGCAAAGAAATTTATCGAATTGGTACACAAATGAATGCAAAAATTGCTTAAAATTTAAGTCTAAATATTGAGGAAAATTTTCATCAATATCTTAAATATTTATCATTCATTAAAAGTATGACAAACCAGAAATTAATACTATTTTTATATAATTTATACGGTAATTTATTATTATCAGAAGAGCCACCAAAGTGGCTCAATTTACACTTAACCAATGCGACGCTTCAGTCCGGTCATTTGTAAAACACGTGTTGAAATTTCTTCAATCGACATTTCAGACACATTTAAGTATTTGATTCCTTCAGAAATATAAATACCTTCAATCGCACGTAGTTCCATTTGGCACTGACTAAAACTTGCATAACGACTATTGGCCTTACGCTCTGAACGAATTGCTACAAGGCGCTCTGCATCAATCATCAAGCCAAACAACTTATGTTTATGTTCACGTAAAACTGCAGGTAAACGGTTGTCATCCAAATCTTCTTCTGTCAAAGGATAGTTCGCCACACGAATACCAAATTGCAAAGAGAGATAGATCGAAGTTGGTGTTTTACCCGAACGTGATACTCCAATTAAAATCAAATCTGCTTTATCATAATGACGAGTACGTGCCCCATCATCGTTATCTAAAGCAAAATGCACCGCATCAATACGTGCTTTATAAGACTCAGAATCTGTAACTGCATGGGTTTGACCGACTAAAGTCGTAGGAGCTGTACCCAACTCGTCCGACAATTTACTAATAAGCCCCTCAAAAACATCAAGATTTATTGCATTTGCAGTATTAATAATGTCACGTACATACGGGTCTACAAGGGTATCAAACACCAAAGGCTTTTGACCGTCTTGCTGCGCTCTAAGATTGATCTCTGCAACCACATTTGTAGCTGCTTCTTCAGAGGTAATATATGGAATAATATGAATGTCAAAATCTACATGAGGGAACTGGGCTAACAGTGAGTGTCCAAGGGTTTCTGCGGTAATTGCGGTACCATCCGAAACAAAGAAAACACTACGCTGAATCTGTTTACCTTCTGACATTAAAATTCTCCTCCAAAATTTGTCTTAGTGCTATATAATCTTTATAGTAAACCATCTTACATGACTGTCACTTAGTAAATTTAGAATGCTAAGTAATTTGTTATAATTTCATGCCAAGATAGTGATTAATACTGCAAAAGTGGAGTAACAACTTTGGAAGCGCGCGTAATTGGTCTAGAAAAATTAGGGAAACACGACGTAGAACTCGTGGGTGGTAAAAACTCATCATTAGGTGAAATGATCAGCCATCTAGCAAATGCTGGTGTATCTGTTCCTGGTGGTTTTGCTACTACAGCTCAAGCATATCGTGAATTCCTCGAGCAAAGTGGCCTAAACGCTAAAATTAACGCTGAACTTGCTGCACTCAATGTTGACGATGTAAATGCACTTGCTGAAACTGGTGCAAAAATCCGTCAATGGATTGTAGACACTCCGCTGACTGCTGAACTTGAAACAGAAATTCGTGAGGCTTTCACAGCTCTTTCAAACGGCAACCCTGATATCGCGGTTGCCGTTCGCTCATCTGCAACAGCAGAAGACTTACCAGATGCTTCATTTGCCGGCCAACAAGAAACTTTCTTGAACATCCGTGGTATCGACAACGTCCTTATTGCGATTAAAGAAGTATTTGCTTCACTTTATAACGACCGCGCAATTTCTTACCGTGTACACCAAAACTTCGCACATGACGTTGTTGCGTTATCTGCTGGTGTTCAACGTATGGTTCGCTCTGAAACAGGTGCTGCTGGTGTAATGTTTACACTAGATACAGAATCTGGTTTCCGCGACGCAGTTTTCATCACAGCTTCTTATGGCTTGGGTGAAATGGTTGTACAAGGTGCAGTTAACCCTGACGAATTCTATGTATCTAAACCACTTTTAAATGCAGGCAAACACGCTGTATTACGTCGTAACCTTGGTTCTAAACACCAAAAAATGATTTATGGTGAAGAAGGCGCTGCTGGTAAATCAGTGGTTGTTGTAGACGTTGAAAAAGCAGATCGTCAACAATTCGCTTTAAATGACCACGAACTTCAAGAACTTGCTAAACAAGCATTGATCATTGAAAACCATTACGGTTCAGCAATGGACATCGAATGGGCGAAAGATGGCGATGATGGCCAAATCTATATCGTTCAAGCACGTCCTGAAACTGTGAAGAGCCGCCAAAACGTAGGCACAATGGAGCGTTACCTGCTTAAGCAAAAAGGTAATGTGATTTGTGAAGGCCGTTCAATCGGTCAACGCATTGGTTCTGGTCGCGTTCGTATTGTGACTTCAATCAAAGAAATGGACAAAGTTCAAGACGGCGATGTACTTGTATCTGACATGACTGACCCAGATTGGGAACCAGTAATGAAACGTGCAGCTGCAATTGTCACTAACCGTGGTGGCCGTACTTGTCACGCTGCGATTATTGCACGTGAGCTTGGTGTTCCTGCAATCGTAGGTTGTGGTAATGCGACTGAAGTATTGACTGACGGTCAAGAAGTGACTGTTTCTTGTGCTGAAGGTGACACAGGCTTTATTTACGAAGGTGCTTTGGACTTTGAAATCCAACGTAATTCTATCGAATCTATGCCTAAACTTCCGTTCAAAATTATGATGAACGTAGGTAACCCTGACCGCGCATTTGACTTTGCTCAAATTCCTAACGAAGGTGTTGGTCTTGCTCGTCTTGAGTTCATCATCAACCGTATGATCGGCGTACATCCTAAAGCATTGCTTAATATTGACAGCCTACCACGTGAAACTCGTGCTGCTGTAATGTCACGTACTGCGGGTTATGCATCTCCTATCGAATTCTATGTTGAAAAACTAGTTGAAGGTATTTCTACACTTGCTGCAGCGTTTGCTGACAAACCAGTGATTGTTCGTATGTCTGACTTTAAGTCAAACGAATATGCAAACTTAATCGGTGGTAAGTTATACGAACCTGAAGAAGAAAACCCAATGCTTGGCTTCCGTGGTGCAAGCCGTTATGTGTCTGACAATTTCCGTGACTGCTTCGAACTTGAATGCCGCGCACTGAAAAAAGCACGTGACGAAATGGGCTTAACTAACATTCAAATCATGATTCCTTTCGTACGTACTGTTGCTGAAGCGAAACGTGTTATTGAATTGTTAGCGCTTAACGGTCTTAAACGTGGTGAAAACGGTCTTAAAGTGATCATGATGTGTGAACTTCCAACTAACGCATTATTGGCTGAACAGTTCCTTGAACACTTCGACGGTTTCTCTATCGGTTCAAACGACTTAACTCAATTAACACTCGGTCTAGACCGTGACTCTGGTATCGTTTCTCACCTATTTGATGAACGTGATCCAGCCGTTAAAGCACTTCTTTCTATGGCAATCCATGCTTGTCGTAAAGCTGGCAAATACGTAGGTATTTGTGGTCAAGGCCCTTCAGATCACCCTGACCTAGCTAAATGGTTAATGGAACAAGGCATTGAGTCTGTTTCGCTTAACCCAGACTCAGTATTAGACACTTGGTTCTTCCTTTCTGAAGAAAAAGCTCAACAAGCTTAATAAACTGTGTTAAAAAAAGACCCACATGTGGGTCTTTTTTTTTATTTATACTTTTACAGACGTTTTTTGAGATTTTAGTTTTATGCAGATTTACTTGGCACGAAATAACCAACAAGCTGGTCCCTATACCTTAGAACAACTTAACCAAATGCTCGCGAGCCAACAAGTGTTACTCACGGACTTGGTTTGGCACCAAGGTATGACCGAATGGAAAGCTTTGGGTGAACTCACTCAAGGTCAGTTGGTTTATATGCCTGCAGGTTATATAGCACCGACAGCATTCGAATCAAATCAAACTACAACTACGCCATCAAATACCTACACACAACCTCAGGCTGTACAATTGCAAACTAGCCTAGCAAGTATTCCTAAACGTGTTTTGGCTAAGATCGTTGATTTACTGCTTTGGATACCGGCAACTTTTATCTTAACGGCATTTTTTAATCCAAGTGAAAAGACACAATTTGCCAATCTAAATGAACAGTTTATGCAAGCTGTGATGACCCCAAATGCTGACCCTAATGTTTTACAAGCACTACAAATACAAATGGTTGAGATGTTTCCCAACCAAGCTTGGATTGCAATGTTTGCTTACCTCTTCATTATGCTTTTCATTCAAGCGTATTTGATTGCTAAATCTGGTCAAAGTATTGGTAAAAAAATCACCAAAATTAAAATCGTAGATGCCGAAACCAGCCAACCTGTAAACCTCATGCGTGGCTTCACTTTACGTAGTGTTTTATTTATTTTTCTGAACTTTTTATCGATGCCTTTAAGCGCAATCATTGATTCCGTTTTTATTTTCGGCAAAAAGCGTCAAACTTTGCATGACAAGTTAGCAAAAACCAAGGTAATAAACCAATAACTTTCACTTTTATTGAGGGATGAATTTCTCATCCCTTTTTTGTGCATTACATTGAAATTAAAATAAAATTCAGATAAAAAAAACACAATCCCGACCAACAAAATAGGGTTTTAATACAGTCATTTAAAGCATCTTTATGTATAGCTTAGTTTGCCGATATCAGGCATAATGCCCTACAACGTAGCGGTGTCACATCATTGTGAACTTTTTTTCATATCTGAAAAATCACAATCATGCGACACTTTATTCGCTATCCCAATTTTAAAAATTAGGGAATGGGACTCTTCACCGAGGTTGTAAAATGAGACAAACAATTTTAGCTGTATTGTCTTTATCTGCGATCGCTGCACTCTTAACTGGGTGTGGTGGTGATATGGTACTTCTAAACTCAAAAGGTCCAGTTGCTGAAGGTCAGTCAAACCTCATGCTTACTGCGATCTACCTAATGTTGTTGGTAGTTATTCCATCAGCACTTATGGCTCTTTGGTTTGGTTGGAAATATCGCGCGTCAAATAAAGATGCAGACTATGCACCTACTTGGGCACACTCGACTGCAATTGAAGTTGTAGTTTGGGGTATTCCCGTAATTATTATCGCTATTTTAGCTTGGTTAACTTGGTGGGGTTCCCACAAGTATGACCCTTACCGTCCACTCGAGTCAGATAAAGCTCCTTTAACTGTTCAAGTTATTGCTGAACAATTTAAATGGATCTTCATCTACCCTGAACAAGGCATCGCGACTGTAAACGAGATCCGCTTCCCTGAGAAAACTCCTGTAAGCCTTCGTTTAACATCTAACTTCACAATGAACTCATTTTTCATTCCGGCGTTAGGTGGTCAGATTTATGCTATGGCAGGTATGCAAACTCACTTGAACTTATTAGCTGATGAAACTAGTCCTGCTGAAGGCTTCCGTGGTTTCTCTTCTAACTATTCAGGTTATGGCTTCTCACAAATGCGCTTCCGTGCACATGCTGTGACTGATGCTCAGTTTGCTGAATGGGTTTCTGCTGTTAAAGCTGGTAATGGTTCTTCAGTTAATCCTGAAGCGGTTCAAAAAACTGTTTTAGACCAAGCTGAATTTGCAACCTTACGTGACGGCAACCGTTCTAAACACCAGATCGAAGTTTTAGTTGCCAAAGCAACTACTCCTGAAGAGAAGGCTTTAGCTGAAGCAATGAAGCCTTACCCTACTAAGCCACACCCAGTGACTTACTATTCTTCAGTTGAACCTAAATTGTTCGAATCAGTGATTAACAAATACATGAGCAACTACCACGGTGCTGATCATACAGCTACTGTTGGACACGAAGCTGCTGCTTCTGAAGCTCATGCAGGCGTTGAACATGCGACTGTTGCAGGGGAATAAGACATGAGCTTATTAGGTAAGTTAGGACCAGATGCAATTCCACACGACCCAATCGTGTTGGTTACTGTTGCAATGATGATCCTTGGCGGTATCGCAATTGTTGCTGGTATCACCTACTTTAAAAAATGGGGCTACTTGTGGAACGAATGGTTCACATCTGTAGACCATAAAAAAATTGGTATCATGTATATCCTCGTGTCAATTGTCATGCTTGTGCGTGGTTTTGCCGATGCGATTATGATGCGTCTTCAACTGTTCCTTGCAAAAGGTGGCGGTGAAGGTTACTTACACCCAGAACACTATGACCAGATCTTTACTGCCCATGGCGTAATCATGATCTTCTTCGTAGCAATGGGTCTAGTTGTTGGTTTAATGAACGTTGCTGTACCACTTCAAATTGGTGCACGTGACGTAGCATTCCCATTATTAAACTCTCTTAGCTTCTGGTTATTCGCCGGCGCTGCGGGCTTGATGATGGCTTCTCTTGCAATTGGTGAATTCGCTGCAACAGGTTGGATGGCTTACCCTCCACTTTCTGGCATCGAATACTCTCCAGGTGTAGGTGTAGACTACTATATCTGGGCACTTCAGGTTTCTGGTCTAGGTACGCTTCTTACTGGTGTTAACTTCTTCGTTACCATCATCAAAATGCGTGCGCCTGGCATGAAACTTATGGACATGCCTATTTTCACTTGGACTGCATTAGTTACTGTAGTGCTTATCGTTGCAACATTCCCAGTTTTGACTGCGACTATTGCAATGCTTTCACTTGACCGTTACTTCGGCTTCCATTTCTTTACAAATGACATGGGTGGTAGCCCAATGTTGTATGTAAACTTGATTTGGACTTGGGGTCACCCAGAAGTTTACATCTTGGTATTACCTGCTTTTGGTATTTACTCAGAAGTTACTGCTGTGTTCTCACGTAAAGCGTTGTTCGGCTATAAATCAATGGTGTACGCAACTGTAGCAATTGGTGTTCTTTCACTAGTTGTATGGGTTCACCACTTCTTTACAATGGGTGCTGGTGCCAACGTTAACGCGTTCTTCGGTATCATGACCATGATCATTGCGATCCCAACTGGTGTGAAAATCTTCTCTTGGTTATTCACCATGTACAAGGGCCGCATCACCTATACAACTCCAATGCTTTGGACACTTGGCTTCCTTGTGACTTTCGGTATTGGTGGTTTAACAGGCGTATTAATGGCAGTTCCACCAGCGGACTTCTTAGTACACAACTCTTTATTCCTTATCGCTCACTTCCATAACGTAATTATTGGTGGTGTAGTGTTCGCGATGTTCGCGGGTATCATTTTCTACTGGCCAAAAATGTTTGGTTGGAAACTAAATGAAACTTGGGGTAAAGCAGCGTTCTGGTTCTGGTTCTTCGGTTTCTACTTTGCATTCATGCCACTTTATATCCTTGGTTTCATGGGTATGACTCGTCGTTTGAATACATATGACAACCCTGAATGGGATCCATACTTAGCGATCGCTTTATTTGGTTCTGTATTGGTTGCTATCGGTATCTTCTGTTTTGTTATGCAAATCGTTGTTGGTTTCCTTCAACGCAAAGACAACATGGACGTTACTGGCGATATCTGGGATGGTCGTACTCTTGAGTGGGCTACTTCATCTCCTTCACCATTCTATAACTTTGCTTATCTTCCAAAGATCAATGGTATTGATACTTTCTGGACTGACAAAGAAAATGGTGTTGCTTACGCTAAGCCAACTACATACGAAGACATCCATATGCCTACTAACCGTGCGGCAGGTTTCGTAATTGCAATGTTTATTACAGTTATGGGCTTCGCATTAATCTGGCATATCTGGTGGTTAGTCGTTGTAACTTTCATTGCTTCAATTATCAGCTTCATCGTTTCTTCTTTCACTAAGAAAGTTGACTACTATGTTCCAGCTGCAGAAGTTGAACGTATTGAAAATGAACGCTACGCGCTTCTTGAAAAACATTTGAAGAAGGACTAAGACAATGGCTGAAGTACTTCATCACGACAACCACGGACATGACGAACATCATCATCACGATGATACTGACATCACTGTCTTTGGTTTCTGGACTTACTTGATGAGTGACTTGGTTCTTTTCGGGACACTCTTCATCGCGTTCGCTGTATTAAGTAGCCACGTTCCAGTGGGTACGCCAAGTGCACAAGAGCTGTTTGGTGAATCTTTAGGTTTCGTTTTAACTGAAACTTTCGCCCTTCTTATCTCTTCTGTAACTTTTGGTTTTGCTGTTCTTGCAGCATACAAGAAAAATGTTGGTCAAGTTTTAACTTGGTTAGCAGTTACTTGGGTATTTGGTGCAGCCTTCATTGGCATGGAACTCTATGAGTTCAATCATTTAGTTCATGCTGGTCATGGCCCAAGCACAAGTGCGTTTTTATCTGCGTTCTTTACTTTGGTTGGTACGCACGGTATTCACGTAACTTCTGGTTTGGTATGGATGCTTGTGTTGATGTTCCAAATCAAGAAATATGGTTTGACACTTCCAAACACTCGTCGTCTTGCTTGCCTAAGCTTGTTCTGGCACTTCCTTGACATCGTTTGGATCTGTGTATTCAGCGTTGTTTACTTGATGGGAGTTATCTAATGAGTCACGATCATAACTCTGCTGGTGCAGCTCACGGTAACGTTAAACAATATACAATCGGTTTTATCCTTTCTGTTCTACTTACCGTAATTCCATTCGGTATGGTAATGGCAGGTGGTTTTAGCCGTGGTCTATTGGTTGCCGTAATCGCGATTACTGCGGTTGCTCAGGTTCTTATTCAGTTAGTTTACTTCCTGCATATGAACTCTTCTTCAGAGCAACGCTGGAACGTGATTGCATTTGTTTATACAATCCTCACAATTGCTATCCTTTTAGTAGGTTCTGTGTGGATTATGAACTACCTTCACTTCAACATGATGATCTAAACTGGTCGTCATGCTGAAAAAGTATTTATTCCTGACTAAACCAGGAATTCTCTTTGGTAACTTTGTTACCGCTTTGGGTGGCTACTTTGTAGCTGCCCAAGGTTCTGTAGATTTCCTCCTGTTGCTTCTTACCCTCTTAGGCACCCTCTTTGTGGTCGCTTCTGGATGTGTTGTCAATAACGTTATTGACCAAGACATCGACTCAAAAATGCAACGCACACAAAATCGTGCGATGGTAAAAAAATCAATTTCGATTCCTGTTGCTTTAGTTTTTGCTTTAGTTTTAGGTGTAATTGGTTTTAGCATTTTATGGTTCTGGGTAAATGCTTACGCTTTTCTTTTTGCTGTTATTGGTTTTGTCGTATACGTTGGTTTTTATAGCTTATGGACAAAACGAACAACAATCCATCAAACCATTATCGGCAGTCTTTCTGGCGCAGCGCCACCTGTAATCGGGTATACGGCTGTTGCAAACCAGTTTGATTTAGGTGCATTACTGATTTTTATTGGTTATGCATTTTGGCAAATGCCTCATTCTTGGGGAATTGCAGTTTACCGATTTGATGACTACAAAAATGCAGGAATTCCAATTTTACCTGTAGCTCGTTCAATTCACCGTACCAAAGTTGAGTCTTTGGTTTATGTGTTTTTGTTCTGCATGACCATGAATGGTTTATTCTTTTTTGGTTATGCAAATTGGATTTATATGATTGTCCTAAATGCCTTAAGTCTTTATTGGATTTATCTGACCATTCAAGGATTCAAAGCTGAAGATGATCAAATTTGGGCAAAACAATATTTCATGTTTTCAGTCAAATTGATCACAGTGATTAGTTTAATTTTTAGTTTTACTTCCACTGCCCCTCTAAAGCCAATTGTATTTTTTTAAAGAAGATAGAGTTTTACTCTATCTTTTTTTATTTCTAGGCATCTTCAATGCAAAGCAAAAATTTAAGTCGAAATACTGCTATACATACTAAAACTGTTTTAACGCTGATTCTCCCTATATCCACCCATGTACAATAGATTTCAGACAAGTACAAAAATATTTCATATTCGTATTAGCATTCAAATCGATATCTACAATCAAATATGACAAAAGATCTTTAATTTAAATCAAATTTATATCATTACAACGTCTATATGATCGTAACTCATCAAATACAAGATAAGCTCCCCGCAATTGAAAACATATCTCCTATTTTACAATCTGCATCCGATTCTAGCTGTGTATTAAAGATAGTCATTAAACCACAAAATAATTAAGCCTTTTTAGGTGTATGCCTTGTATTTCAAACCTAAACGCTCTAAAATTCACGCTTCGCAAACTTTGCGACACAACTTTGGTTGTGACTCCTTGCTTCAATCAATTAATGATTGGGGCTGCCTAAACCGTAAGGAGCTGACAATGCGTCACTACGAAATCGTACTATTGGTACATCCAGACCAAAGCGATCAAGTTGTGGGTATGGTAGAACGTTACCTAACTCACATCAAAGAAGCTGAAGGTCAAATCCACCGTCTTGAAGACTGGGGTCGTCGTCAATTGGCTTACCCAATCAACAAGATCCACAAAGCTCACTACATTCTTATGAATGTTGAGTGTGGTCAAACTACTCTTGATGAGCTAGAAGAATTGTTCCGTTATAACGATGCAATCATTCGTAGCCTTATCATCCGTCGTGAAAACGCTATCACTGAAGAGTCACTATTGGCTAAGAGTGCTGAAGAAAAACGTGCGCGTAAAGCTCAACGTGAAGAAGCACAACAAGCTCAAGACTCTGCTGAAGCATAAGGAGAACATAACATGGCACGTTTTTACCGTCGTCGCAAGTTCTGCCGCTTTACAGCTGAGAACGTTACGTACATCGACTACAAAGATATCGACACTTTAAAACAGTACATCACTGAAAACGGCAAGATTGTTCCTAGCCGTATTACAGGTACTAAAGCTCGTTACCAACGTCAATTAGCGCTTGCTATCAAACAAGCTCGCTACTTGTCTTTGATCCCTTACACTGACAATCATAAGTGAGGTTGAGCTGTGGATATTATCTTATTACAACGCATTAAAAACCTTGGTAAATTAGGCGATAAAGTTTCAGTTAAAGCTGGTTACGGCCGTAACTTCCTTATCCCTCAAGGTAAAGCAGTTGCTGCTACTGAAGCTAACACTGCTGCATTTGAAGCTCGTCGTGCTGAACTTGAGAAACAAGAAGCTGAAGTATTAGCTGCTGCTCAAGCACGTGCTGACCAATTGAACGAAGTTAACATCGTGATCACTGCTAAAGCTGGTGACGAAGGTAAACTATTCGGTTCTATCGGTACTCGTGACATCGCTGACGCGTTAACTAATGCTGGTCTTGTTGTAGACCGCGCAGAAGTTCGTTTACCAAATGGTGCGCTTCGCAACACTGGTGAATTCAACATCGCAATCCAATTGCATCATGATGTTGTTGCAGAAGTTCTAGTTACTATCGTAGCTGAGTAATTTCTTGCAAAGAAAAGAGCATGCTTACGCATGCTCTTTTTTTATCTGTAAAAAATAGTGCTCCAACTTTTTTATATTTTTAACTCTTCATTCAATTCAATGTATGACGAATTAATCGGAAATACTTGTTCGCATTTCTGTAGAAAACGCCTATCATTTCAGTTCAATGAAGAGTTGAAAAAACTGTAATTAGCACCCATTTCCATCACATTAAATGGTTTCAGCATCAGGGATTTTTATGTCACAGGCGAATGCCATCAAGCCAAACTCTACGCCAACAGCAAAAACCACAGAACAAAGTTCGTTGAAAGAGTTTCGTACCCCACCCCATAACCTTGCGATTGAACAAGCCGTGCTTGCTGCACTGATGACCGTTGCAGAATCTTTTGAGCAAGTGGGTGATGTACTGACTGAAGCTGATTTTTATGCGACCCGTCATAAATATATTTTCCGTGCCATCGACCAGCTATCAAAAGATAGCTCTCCTTATGATGCGGTCTTGGTCAATGACTGGCTGATTAAACAAAACTTGCTCGATGCTGCAGGTGGCGAAGAATATCTGATGCAACTCATGTCAGATTCACCTTCAAGTTTCTATAATCTTGAAACTTATGCTGCAAAAATTAAAGAATTTTCCACTTTACGCAGCATGATTAAAGTCAGCTCAGAAATTTTACAAAATGCCTATGACACCAAAGGTCGTACGGTCAGTGAAATTTTAGATCTCGCAGAAACCAATATTTTCTCGATTGCCGAGCAACACAACAACAACGCCAAAGCACAAGGCCCTAAAGCTATTAACTCTGTCGTTGCTAGTGTTTTTGATAAGTTGAATGAACTTTCACAAACTGAAGGCAGTATCACGGGTTTAACTACTGGATTTGTTGAACTTGATAATAAAACCTCAGGTATGCAAGCAGGCGATTTGATTATTGTGGCGGCCCGTCCATCGATGGGTAAAACCACTTTCGCCATGAACTTGGTTGAAAGTGTGCTGTTTAATAATAACCTGCCCGCTCTAGTTTACTCTATGGAGATGCCCGCGGATTCGATTGCGATGCGTTTGATTTCATCATTCGGTCGTGTACACCAAGGGCATTTACGTGCAGGTAAAATGGATGCTGATGAATGGTCAAAAGTCACCAGTACCATTGTGCATCTCCAAGAAAAGAATTTGTATATCGATGACTCGTCTGCACTACCTCCAACTGAAGTACGTGCCCGTGCGCGCCGAATTGCCAAAATGCACGGCGGTAAACTTGGCTGTATCATGGTCGATTATTTGCAGCTTATGAAAGTACCCGGTATGGGTGATAACCGTGTTGGCGAGATTTCGGAAATTTCCCGAAGCTTAAAGGCACTGGCTAAAGAAATGCATTGCCCTGTTATTGCACTGTCACAGTTGAACCGATCACTGGAAAACCGTCCCAATAAACGCCCAGTGATGTCTGACTTACGTGAATCGGGTGCGATCGAGCAGGATGCCGATTTGATCATGTTTATTTACCGCGACGAGGTTTATAACAAAGAGTCTAAAGAAGCAGGTACTGCAGAAATTATTATTGGTAAACAGCGTAACGGTCCAATTGGTACTGTGCGTCTTGCCTTCGAAGGTCAATACACCAAATTTAGTAACCTCTCCCCTGAGTTTTATGCTCAGTATGATGATGAAGAGTAAAGACTCTTTATCATCCATTAATTCATCGACCCTGTAGGAGTATTTAGGGTGCGCCAAGCTACAGTTTATATTGATCAACAAGCACTTCAATATAATTTAAACCGTGTCAAACAACTTGCCCCAACCGCTAAAATTGTAAGCATGGTGAAAGCCAATGCTTATGGACATGGAGTTAAAGACTGCTTAGCAGCCTTAAAAGACAGCGATGCCTTCGGTGTTGCCTGCCTAGAAGAAGCCTTAGAAATTCGTGAACTGGGTTATGAACAACCCATTACCTTGATTGAAGGCATTTTCTCTGATGATGAAATGCAAATTATCATCGATAAAAAAATTGAATGTGTGGTGCATCATCAGCAACAACTAGATTGGTTACGTGCGCATAAAGATGCCTATATCGCTCAAGGTCTAAAAGTTTGGGTCAAACTCAACAGCGGTATGAACCGTTTAGGCTTTAAAGTGTCTGAAATTATTGATGTCATCAATGCATTAAAGGCGGAAGGTTTTACTTGCGTACTGACTATGCATTTTGCCAATGCTGACGCAGAAAATCATCCACTAAATGACCAACAACGTGAACAATTTTTACACGTAAAAGAAGCCTGTGCGCCAATCATGGGTTCGTGCTGTAACTCAGCTGCAATTTTCAAATGGCCAGAACTGAATTTTGATTTTGTTCGCCCAGGCATCATGCTATATGGCGCAACACCTTTTTCAGATCGTTCTGTAGAAGTGTTAGATCTTAAACCGGTGATGACGTTTACCGCTGAAGTCATAGCTCTAAATACCATTCAAGCTGGTGAATCTGTGGGTTATGGATCGACTTTCGTTGCAGAACAAGAAATGGATCTTGCGATTGTGTCGATTGGTTATGGGGACGGATACCCACGTGCCTTCCCTAAACAAAACTATGTATCGATCCACGGTCAGAAAACGCGTGTAATTGGCCGTGTTGCCATGGATATGATTGCGATTGATATCACTGGTATGAATGCACCAATAGGCACTGAAGTTGAGCTTTGGGGTAAAGACCGTTTAGTTGATGACGTTGCAGAAGCGAACGGAACCATTGGCTATGAATTATTATGCCGTATGAGCGCGCGCCCTGTACGTAAATTAGCTTAATTAGCCAAATCAAAAAGCCCAGATCAAATCTGGGCTTTTTTTATCTCGCTTTTTTTATTCGCTTTTTAAATTGATCTATTCGTTGATCAAATCGTTATTGAAAATAGTCAGCTGTTGGTTTTGCCAATTCTATTAAGCCCTGACGCAATGCTTCTGACCAGCCTTTACTGATCATGGTGAAGTATGGGTCTTCTTCATAAATGCGCTTACCATTTGGTATTTCTAAACTGTCCTTTTTATAAACCAAAGCATCTAAAGGCATACCTACAGACACATTCGAACGTATCGTTGAATCAAAAGAAATTAAGCTACAACGCATTGCTTCATCGAGTGGCATATCGTAACGCAAAGTTCGGTCAAGTATCGGCTTACCATATTTACTTTCTCCAATTTGAAAATATGGGGTATCCGGTGTCGCACAAATAAAATTACCTTGCGGATAGATATTATATAGCTGCATATCAGCGCTACCAATTTGACCACCTACTAATAAACTACAGTAATAATTACTTTGTTCTAAAATATCAGAGGTGACATCAGAGATAACTTTTTTTAAGGTATGCCCGACCAATTCAGCCACTTCGAACATCGTATTTACACTATATAAATTCGGCTCTTGTTTGACCTCTAGCTGATTTTGTAAATGCCCGATGACCGCTTGTGTAGTAGCTAAATTCCCAGAGGTTTGGATGGTAATAAATCGCTCACCCGCAATACCAAAGGTATAAAGTTTACGAAAAACTGAAATATGGTCAACTCCTGCATTTGTACGTGTATCACTGACAAATACCATGCCATCTTTTAATCGTAATGCACAACAATAGGTCATTTTTATCCCTCAAATGATTAACAACTCAACACTTGTACAATTGAGCTCATAGACTCAATACCACCTTTATCACGAACACCTCGAACAGGAGCTACATCCCAGTAATCCCGCCCAATCGCGACATAAATATGTGATTGTGGTGTAAATAGCTGATTACTGACATCAAAACAATACCATTTATTTTCGATATAGACTTCTACCCAAGCGTGACTAGCAAGATGGCTACTATTCGGTACAAATAAATACCCAGAAATATATCGTGCAGGAATACCCAAATAGCGACACATTGCGATCATGACATGAGTATGATCCTGACATACCCCCTGCTTATAATGAAAAGCATCTATTGCAGAAGTATGTACAGATGTCTGATTCGAAACATAGGGAATATGCGCCAAGATCGTTTCAGCCAAACGAATTAGATTGACACGATTGATACGAGGGACATAACAATCGGCAAAACTTTTCATGTAAATGTCGCATTGCGTACTCGGCGTTGGCTGTAAAAATAATTTCGGGTTTAAATCATCCGCATTTGAATCATTTGAACTCAAATTCATCTCTACGATGCCCTGCGCCATAATGGTCATTTGAAGATAAGGTTCGCTCTGCGTTGTGGTCAACCACACATTACCAAAAGTATCCAATTGCATATCACGTTGCCCCGGCACACTCACATCCCAATTTTGCACCTGTTGATGCGCATTAGTGGATGGGGTCATTTTGATATATTGAATGCTTCTGCTAACCACATCAGTGTAAACATAATGGGTCTGATGGTTGATCATGAGCCTCATACAGCCACCTCAAACATATTTTGGATATGATCACTGAAATGGTAAAAATTTTGGCTATTCGGTTGTTGCTTTAGTGCCTGCCATGCCTCTTGCACGCTTTCCCAGCCAAACTGAACTAAAGCGATTACGATATGTTCAATCTTCGCAATGGTGTGTTGAATGTCCTGCTGCATGCGTAACTGGCGATCAAGCTGCTCTATGGCTTGTCCTAAGCTAAAAAATAAAAATACATCTTCAGATTCGGACTCTAAAACATCTTGGCAATCTGTTACCACGTCACAGATATAACCCGGGTTATCACTCGCATTACGAATTAAACGGCTGAGTTCTGCATAACTTTTTGCTGAAAGTACACCCCTTAAGTCCTGTATATTACTTTGCGCATATTTAAATTGGCTGTAAAATGACGCCGGTTGCTCTGCATTTAAAACCAATTCATTCATTGAGTCGACATCGAAGGCTGGTAAACAAAAAGCATGTGCATAGTTCAATGCCATATCGACATCTTGAAATGGAAAAATACTGCATAAATATTGAGTGCGTGCTAAATAACGTCCCAACCAAAAAATATGTTCTGCATTACTGTTTAATAAAATCATGTTTTGCTCCTTCACTGAAGTGCTATGAGCGTAAATCATCTACTACCCACGTATCTTTAATACCGCCGCCTTGCGAAGAATTCACTACCAATGAACCTGCTTGCATCGCGACACGAGTTAAGCCACCCGGTACAATTTCAGTTCGATATGGAGAGCTCAATACAAATGGACGCAGATCAATATGGCGTTCCGAAACATTTGCCTCACTTAGGGTTGGGCTGACAGATAATTTTAAAGTCGGCTGTGCAATATATAGATGTGGTGCTGCGGCCACTTTATCTTTAAAGCTATTTAATTCTTGTAAAGAGGCTTGCGGACCGATCAACATGCCGTATCCACCTGAACCCTGTGCTTCTTTTACCACCAATTTTTCGATAGTCGACAGCACATAGTCTAAGTCGTTCTGCTCACGACATTGATAGGTCGGCACATTTTTCAGAATCGCTTGTTCGCCTAAGTAGAAATGAATCATTTTATCCACATAAGGATAAATCGATTTATCATCTGCTACGCCTGTTCCCGGTGCATTTGCAATGACCACATTATGTTGCATATACGCTGACATGAGCCCTGCTACACCCAAAGTACTGTCAGGTTTGAAACATAATGGATCGAGGAAAGCATCATCCACACGACGATAAATTACATCAACCTGTTGTCGACCTTTGATGGTTTTCACATAAACCTTATCGTTTTCTACATAAAGGTCACGCGATGTCACTAAGGGTACATCCATCTCCCTTGCCAAAAAGGCATGTTCATAATACGCACTGTTAAAACGCCCTGGGGTTAAAACCACGATAAACGGGTTATCGACGTAGGCATTTTCTGCAAGAATTTCACGTAAAAGCTGCGGATACTGCTCAATCCCCATAATGTTGCTTTGCTGGCAAAGTTCAGGCATCAGTTTTTGACTGATCTTACGGCTTTCTAGCATATATGACACACCCGACGGTGTTCTAAGATTATCCTCAAGGACGTAAAATTCGCCTGATTGATCACGTATGATATCAATGCCACTGATTTGGCTATAAATTTTACCTTTTAGCCCATGCATATACATTTGTGGCAAATAGGCTTCATGCGTTAAGACTTGCAGTTCAGGAATAATTCCTGCTTTTAAAATATCTTGTTGATGGTAGACATCATGTAAAAACAGATTGAGAGCTTTCACGCGCTGTGCACAGCCCAGTGATAAATTATTCCATTCCTTTCGTGCAATCACACGAGGAATAAGATCATAAGGAATAGTGCGTTCAATGCCCTCATCTTCGCCATACACTGTAAAGGTAATACCCTCATAGATAAAATGTTGTTTTGCCACCTGATTTAGTTGTTTTAATTCATCAAGTGTATGCTGTGATAACCACTGCTCTATCCGTTGGCATGATTCTTTAGCTACCGTTTTACTGTCGCGCATTTCATTAAAAAAATTCGAATTAAATTGATTAAACAGCGCATGTCCTCGAGTAAGAGGTAAATTTTTTAATGTAGAGACAGAAGTATTGACCAACTTTGCCTCATAACCCTCAATTCCATTTGAAGTTGTATTACGATTTTCTTTCAGCATAGCAACTCCATGTTTTTGTCATGTTTTATGAACTAGATAAAGCAATATATATGCCATCAATACATATGCTGCTTCTCTTTGATTATTTATGCATCATTTTTGCAAAGTGGTACAGCATGTAACTGCTCAAGTTGTGTCAAATTGCGTTATTAAAATCATCTTAGTTTTTTCAGATGAAGACTTGCTTAACGCAGGAAGATTTCTTATTGTGTCCCACAGCATCATTTTATTTATTTAAGTTCAAGTTCAAGCACTAGATTATGTCTTCACAAGAAAAAGAAACGTCAAACAGCCTCTATCGTCAGTGGCAAATTCTTTCACGACTGTCCACAGGTAAGTGGATGGGTACTCGTGAATTACAAGAAATACTGAACCGTGAAGGCATTGATATCAGCCTACGCACCATTCAGCGTGACTTAAATCAAATTTCTCTACGTTTCCCAATTGAGAGCAGTAAAACAACGCCACAAGGCTGGCGTTGGCGTTCCGATGCACCGATTCAAAGCTTGCCACATATGACCAGCTCGCAGGCGGTCACCTTTATGATGGTTGAGGAACACCTAAAACATTTGCTTCCACCAAGCTTAATTGAAGAAATGAATCCTTGGTTTGACCTCGCACGTCGAAGTCTGTCGTCGCAAAATAATGTCCGTCAGTGGATTAACCGCGTGCGAATCGTGCCAGCTACTCAGCCATTGATTCCTCCTGTAGTTGAAAAAGCCGCACAACAATCGATTTATGAAGGCTTACTACAAGACAAACAACTTGAATGTCTGTATCAAGGTCGTGGACAACAAAGCGAAGAAAAGACCTATATTTTAAATCCACTCGCTTTGGTCCAAAAAGGTGCAATTATTTATTTGGTGTGCACACGTCATGACAAAACAGACATCCAAACCTTTGCTTTACATCGATTTAAATCAGCTACGGTCTTAAATTCACGTGCATTACACCCTGTCGATTTTGATATTGATGCCTATATTGACTCTGGAGCGCTTGGCTTCCGTGTAGACTTTAATAAACCTACAGAAATGATTCAGCTCAAATTAACCATGTCTGAAGCAGAGGCTGTTTATTTTGAAGAAAGTCAGCTAAGTAAAGATCAAGTGATTCAAAAAACCGAAGATGGCTCGGTTGAAGTTAGTGCAACAGTACCTTTTACCTCTCAATTAACATGGTGGCTGCGTAGTTTTGGTAAAAAGATTCAGAAAATTGAACCTGAAGAAGTCGCTATTGTTGTACAACAACGCAATGACTAAACCGATCTCAGACTTTCTGCTACCTGAAATGTTAAATTTGAGGTAGCAACTTTTATTTCATAATAAATATTTGGCACTTAATTTTTTGCTTAGATTTTCACTTAAATTATCAACACATAAAAAAGTCCCAACGCTGGGACTGGATAATTTCTTAGAATATTTTTGTAATTTTAGTCGTTTAGGTCAAAGGAACTACAGCATAAGTATCTGCTGAATACCTTATGCCATAGCGCTAATTTCTCATGACTATAATCAATTACTGACATAGGCAGGCTAGGTCGGCATTATTATAACGAATAGATTTCATAGTCATATTCAGCACCTCATGTTTAGAAAGTAAAATCACTTTAACCTCCATTTTGCGTACTGTGAAATAACAAGAACCGCGCTACTTTTCACAAATTTTCTTAAAGAACATTCCTGCTTTTCTTATCTGATTTGGCTTTAAATGAAAAATTCATCCAACTTCAATGTTGTTTTTTATAAATGCTACACTGAATCAACAAATTAAAGCTTGAGCATTGTGCATAAACTCGGCAAATTATGATCAAATGAGCTGAATAAGATTTTTCAAAATATGGCCAGTCCAGCGCAAACTATTCGCCACAAGCTACTAAATACTTTTTTTTCTCGGCATTCAATTTGGTTTGCTTGTATTTTTATCTTCCTACTCATTTCGAGTTTTCATTTAGGTTATTCCCCTCGTTATATTCAATATTTTATTCCACAAACCTTATTGAATAGTATCTGGGTCATTACTGGGCTTTTAAGCTTATTGGGTTTGTATGACGTCATACAAAACAAACATTCGATTTTAAAAAATTACCCTATCATGGGGCACTTTCGTTTTCTATTTGAAGAATTTCGACCTGAAATTCGCCAGTATTTTATTGAATCTGATCAAGATGCACTGCCCTTTTCTCGTATGCAACGTAGCTTGGTCTATCAACGTGCAAAAAACCAAAATGCAGATAAACCATTTGGTTCAATTGTTGATGTTTACCAAAATGATTACCGCTTTATCAATCACTCCTTGTCACCTTGCATTCCTGCCATTCCTGAAACATTCCGTATTAACATCGGCAATGAGCAATGTAAGCAACCGTATAGCGCATCGATATTAAACATCTCTGCGATGAGCTTTGGTAGCTTAAGTGCCAATGCCATTCGTGCCTTAAACTTAGGCGCAAAAATGGGCAATTTCTACCATGACACCGGTGAAGGCAGTATTAGTCCTTATCACTTGGAAAATGGTGGCGACATTGTTTGGGAACTCGGTAGTGGTTACTTTGGCTGCCGTACGATTGATGGTCAATTCGACCCTGTACGTTTTGCTGAACAAGCCAAGCACCCTCAAGTCAAAATGATTGAGATCAAATTATCTCAAGGTGCAAAACCAGGCCATGGTGGCATTTTACCTAAAGACAAAATTTCCGAAGAGATTGCTCAAATCCGTGGTGTCAGCCGTGAACATGACTGTATCTCTCCATCTAGCCATCCTGCCTTTAGCACCCCTATTGAAATGATGCAATTTATTCAGCAATTGCGCGAACTGTCAGAAGGCAAACCTGTGGGTTTAAAACTGTGTATCGGGCAACCATGGCAATTTATGAGTATCGTAAAAGCCATGTTACATACAGGGATTACACCTGATTTTATCGTAGTGGATGGTTCTGAAGGTGGGACTGGCGCTGCGCCGATTGAATTGATCGATAATATGGGTACGCCACTGCGTGAAGGCCTACTCTTTGTCAATAACACCCTGATTGGTGCAGGCTTACGTTCAAAAATCAAAGTCGGTGCCAGTGGTAAAATTATTAGTGCTTTTGATATTGCCAGTACCATGGCAATTGGTGCAGATTGGGTGAACTCAGCTCGTGGCTTTATGTTTGCAGTTGGGTGTATTCAAGCTCAAAGCTGTCATACCAACCAATGTCCAGTTGGCGTTGCGACACAAGACAAAGACCGTCAAAAAGCCATCCATGTTCCGACCAAAGCAGAACGTGTTTTTAATTTCCACAAAAACACCATGCATGGTTTATCTGAACTTATTGCCTCAGCAGGTTTACAACATCCATCTGATATCCGTGCGCACCATCTAGCGCAGCGGATTAATAACCGTGAAATTAAAAACTATGCACAGCTACATTTTTGGTTAAAAGATGGGGAGTTACTCAGCTGTGAAAATAAAGATGAGGAAAACTTCTATTTCCGTATGTGGAATATGGCTCATCTAGAAAAGTTCTGATTCCTCCACCCAAAAAAAAGAGGCGACTACGCCTCTTTTTTTTCGTCTAGATCCATCACACTGATTAAGGTAGGCTGTGCTCAATCGTCAATTAGTAACTGATGTTACGCGCGTAAAAGTAAATACGCATTTTTAAAATAATTTTTAAGCCTATTCGACGTAGTCTTACATCTAGGGCTTAAATAAAGGGATTAGCCTTCGGCTGGAGGTACTTTTGTTTAGGCAAAATGAGAAGCAAAGCTTCGCAAGGAAACCATCTTGCGGTGCAATGCACCTCACCGACAAAACTCGTTCACTAGCGTCAAATTATTCAAAGTATAGCAAAAACATTTTTGATTAGGAGTAGTCCAGTCTCAAACACTTGCGGATGACCTTCCCGCGTATCGTACTTTTATTTAAATCAAATTACGCTCCTGATGTTTGTGCGTAACATCAGTTAGTAATAAGACTTACTGTTGGATTGAGCATGCAAGAATGCCGGGATCAAACCTGTTAATGCAGCACGAATATCGGCACGTTCATTAATCAGCTGATGCGAACCTTCTTCAAGCATGAGAAGCGTCTGTAAACGAAATTTACGACGTATAAACTCAATGTTATAACGCCAATCTACAGTTTGATCCTGTGCGCCTTGCGCTAACCACACTGGAATACGGCACGCTGGTCGTTCTTCCATTTCCTGCATCCATTTTGACATAGCCAAAATCCAGTCCATGCCCATCATTCGAGGTTGTAGAGGATCTTTTAAACGGACAAAACGTAAAAACTCAGGGTTGTGATTATTCCGTCTAAAATGACGTGGCACTTCACGTTTAATACGACGAATAATGCCTAATCCCACCGAGTTATGCCACCATGCTGTTTTTGCAGGACGAATCAGCGGAGATAATAATAAAACCCGTTCGACATAAGGGTTTTTGCGATGTTCAGCAAAATCTAACAGATGATGCAGCCAAATCGCTCCACCCGTGCTCTGCCCAATCCCTAACCATGGGGTTGGTAGTTGAGCCGCATGTTTCACATAACGATATACCGCTTCCAAAACTTGTTGGTAATGATCAAAGTTTTGAATACTGGCTGGCGATCCATTACTTAGACCATGCCCCGGTAAATCATAGGTTAAAACACTAAAACCTTGATCTAAGAGTTCACGAATAATCGGCTGATATATTCCACTATGCTCTAAATAACCATGCAATAAAAATACAGTGCCTTTAATGACATCCGTTTCAGTTTTCAGTTTCGGTTGAAACACTTGTACGTGTAATTTGAACAAAGGCATTTCTACATAGCCTTGCCAATGTTCACAGTTCAAGGCATCTAAACCATAAAGTCGTCGATATGACTGTATTTCAACACTAGGCTCAAACGGTCGATTTAAATTCAGCGGTTCTAATACTTGTGGGGTTAATTCTCGACTTGGAACAGGAAGATCTAATTGTTTAAGGATCGAAGGATTAAGAAATGGGATATCTGACATTATGGGACCTCCCGACAGTCACTTGAGCCAAACCAAACATCACGTAAGGTGGCTAATAATTCATAATTAGCACGACGACTATGGTCATAATTTTTTTCACTTGGTCGCCATGTAGTTAATGTTGTTGGCATAGGTGCAACAACAGGAATTGTTTCGATACCATTTAATGCAAATAAACGACGTGTTCGAGGCATATGATATTGGTCGGTGATTAAAATAACCGTCGGTGCTCCGCCTTTTTTCTGTAAAAGCAACGAACTAAAACGCGAATTTTCGCATGTATTCATACTGCGGTCTTCTAGCAATTTCGCATCGACATCATATTGCTTTAACCATGCTTGCATATACGGTGCTTCTACACCACTCAGTACAATCGGTAACTTATTGGCTCGTTCAACATCGAGTGTTTTTTCCAGTCGAAGTCGTGTGTAGTCATTCACTACGATATCTTTATCATTTTTATCTAAGGTTAAACCACCACCTAACACCACGATCGCATACGGCTCTGCGGTTGGCTGCTTCAGGGTTTTATCTTTCATTTTGGCAAGATCAAGATAAGTTTCATCATCGATCGGTTCCGCTTCTGAAGCCGCTTGCTCAATTTCATGGGTTTTTAAGAACTCGGTATATTGAGTCATCAGTCCTTTATTTTCCGCACTATTGAGCTCAAGCAGCTCTTTCATTTTTTGAGCAGGATTTTCCGCCAATGCTTCAGAAGAAGCCGCCTCGGACGCAGAAGGATTCAGCAGAGGTACTTTCGGTATGTCCTTTTGACTATCATTCTTTTCTTTTTCATGTTCTTCTTCAATGAGCTGCTGTAACGCCTTATAACGTGCTTGTATAAGGGTTAAATCTTGAGGCTCATCAGACTGTATGGCTTGCTCCATGAGTTTTAAATACGCTTGGCGCGCTATCCATAAGTCAGAACCCGGCTCATAGTTATCATCATCACTCAAGGCGCCGAGTTTTTGACTTTGCGCTGCGAGCTGATTGACTTCTACAGGAACGAAATAATTTAAACTTTTAACGATCAATTTAGAATAAAACGGCGTATAGATAAAAATCATTAGACAGCCCAAAAGTACAAATAGCACTGCAGCAATTTGTACTAAGCGAACCATCCAATGTGTTTTATGCATAAATCTAAAACCTATGTGTTTTTATTGATCTGCGTGAGATCGAATCAAGCCATTTGTATCAAATAATACAGGCTCAGGATGTAGTTCAATATTAAATTTTTCAAAAACATCATGTTGTACAGCTTTGTAAGTTGTACGTACATCTTGCAGCGTGGCGTCCTGATAATTGACCAACACCAAAGCTTGCTTATGGAACATACCCACTGAACCCACAGATTTCCCTTTCCAACCTGCTTGGTCAATTAACCAGCCCGCTGCCAGTTTTACCGCATTATTCGGTTGTGGGTAATGGGGTAAATTGGGAAATTGCAGCGCAATTTGGTCAAAGGCTTGCTGGCTAAGCACAGGATTTTTAAAGAAACTTCCGACATTTGGAAATTCTTTTGGATCTGGGAGTTTGGTTTGACGAATATGAATGACTTGTTGTTGTAGGTTTTCTGCACTTAAGTCTTCACCCACTGCCTGCTTTAAATCACCATAATTTAATTTTAAATCTGCATGTTTTAAAAGTTTAAACGTGACATGCGTAATAATAAAACGCTCTGGCTCATCTTTAAAAATACTATGGCGATATGAAAAATGACAATCGGCAGCGCTAATACTACTTTGCTGTTCTGTTACTCGGTCATAGACCTGTACAGATTCAATAAACTCACCCGCTTCAACACCATAAGCTCCAATATTTTGCACAGGTGAAGCACCGACTAAACCGGGTATCAATGCTAAATTTTGTAAGCCATAAAACTGGTGTGCCGTCGTCCATAGCACAAAGTCATGCCACACTTGCCCAGCACCCACTTTTAAAGTCTGTGTATCGGCATCGTCTTGTACATATTCAATACCTTGAATATCCATGTGCATCACTAAAGCATGTATTTGCTCAGGCAACAGCATATTACTGCCCCCTGAAAGCACCAATATATTTAATTGCTCAGCTTTGGCAAAGTCGAGCGCTGCTTGGATATCTTCTACCGATTGAACGCGTACATAATGAGATGCAACAGCATCGAGGCTTAATGTATTAAATGGCTTAAGCTGAACCTGTGTTTGAATTTGCATTCTTAAACCTTAATTTTTTTGCTGTGCTTGTAACTGAGTTTTTAAATAATTGACCCAAGCCTGACTGCTAGATTCGCATTGATCTAATACATGTTCAAACCCTGCATCACCACCATAGTACGGATCTGGTACTTCTTGTTGTGGGTATTGGTGATCATGTTGACTCATTAAAGACACTTGGGCACGTAGTTGACCGAATTGTTGCTGCGCCTTTTGCATGAGGTTTTGAATATTGTCTAAATTTTCGTAGTCCATGGCCAAAATCAAATCAAATTCAATAAAATCATGAACCGTTAACTGACGTGCACGTAATGCAGATAAGTTATAGCCACGTAATTTTGCATGCTGTTGGCTACGTAGATCAGGCGCTTTGCCCGGATGATAATTGCTCGTACCCGCAGAGTCGACGTGAATATTGAGTTGCGCTTCATCACAAAAATGTCTGAGAACCACTTCAGCCGTAGGTGAACGGCAAATATTTCCTAAACAAACACACAACACCTTATATGGCGTGCTGGATGACATAACAACCTCAAGACTACTTTTATTTCAAGCGTCTTATGTTAAGTTATTTACAGGATGAATCCTATATCAACACTCAAGAATAATGTTTATTTAGATATAAAAAATTAGGGATAAGCCAATGAGTCAATTTCAGTTTCAAACCGTCAGCAATATTATTTCAGGCTTAGGCTCTATTTCCCAACTGAGAGAGGTCCTAGGCGACTTTCAAGCTAAGCGTGTTATGCTTGTGACCGACCCCGGTATGTTGCAACAACAATTACATTTACCCATTTTGGATATTTTAGAAAGTATCCATCAAGATTATGTGATTTATTCCAGTATTCAAGCTGACCCTGCAGAACATATAGTTTTAGATGCAGTTCAATTTGCCAAAAATGAAAAAGTAGATTTGATTATTGGATTTGGTGGTGGAAGTTCAATGGATGTGGCTAAAATTATTGCGATCTTGGCTCATCCTAAGCAAACACAACAGATCAGTGATTTATATGGTGTAGCTAATGCAAAACGACCACGCTTGCCACTCATTTTGATTCCGACAACGGCAGGGACCGGCTCTGAAGTCACACCAATCTCTATCGTCACTACAGGTGAAACCACCAAAACAGGTATCGTCTCCCCTGTACTATATGCCGATATCTGTATCCTCGATGCGAACTTTACATTAAATCTTCCCGCACACATTACCGCAGCAACCGGTATCGATGCCATGGTGCATGCCATTGAAGCCTATACATCAAAAATTAAAAAAAATCCGTATGCGGATATGCTTGCTAAACAAGCTTTGCGTTTATTAAATAAAAATTTAGCGCTGGTTTTACACGACGGACATAACCTCGAAGCGCGTCAGCACATGCTGGTCGGTTCAATGCTTGCAGGTCAGGCCTTTGCTAATGCGCCAGTTGCAGCGGTGCATGCACTCGCCTATCCACTCGGTGGACACTTTCATCTCTCGCATGGTCATACCAATGCACTGGTTCTCGCTGAAGTGTTAAAGTTTAATGCACCTCAGGCCAAGCAGCATTATGCAGAACTCATGAGTTGGCTAGATCCATACAGTACGGGCTGTACCGATGGTTTATGTGATTTATTTATTGATCATATGCAAAATCATTTAGATCAGAGCGGTTTGGTGCTAAAACTCAGCCAACTCAATGTGCCTGAAAATATGCTTGATCGTTTAGCAGAAGATGCGCTATTACAAACGCGACTATTACAAAATAATCCGCGAGAACTGCAGTTTGAAGACGCTCGCCAGATTTACCAATCGATCTATGCCTAAAGTTCACTCATTTTGAAATAAAGAAAATACCAACGATGAAACCTGAAACTAAACGCCGCCAAAACTATCGATTTTTATTTCCAATCCAAACACGTTGGGCAGACAACGATATGTATGGTCATGTCAATAATGTCACCTATTACAGCTATTTTGATACTGCTGCAAATGCACTCTTGATTCAACATGCCGGTTTTGATTTGCGAAATACCCCGATCATTGGTTTAGTGGTCGATTCAGCCTGCAGCTTTTTACAAGAGCTGTCCTATCCAGAAATCATTGAAGTTGGGGTTGCGATTGAAAAAATTGGTAATTCTTCACTGCGCTATGACTTGGCTATTTTTAAACAAGGACAAAATGAGGCTGCAGCCCAAGGACATTTCGTTCATGTGTTTGTTGACCGCCAAACACGAAAAAGCACCTCGATACCCGATGATATGCGAGATGCTTTAACTCAATTTTTACTTTAATTTTTATATCCAGCTTGAAACTTATTTGAGCTGGATATTTTGCAACTCACCATCAAAGCTTTTGAGTAAGTCTTTCACAACAGGCTCTGCATGTAATAACTCATTTGCACGTGCAAAGGCCTTTTCCTTGCGGACATGTTGTAAAGCAAACGGTGTGGTTTCTTCGACATCTTCAAAGCTGATATGGAAACGACATTTTGACCATTGTGCATGAATGGCTTGTTCCAATACATGCTGTAATTGAGTCACTAAAGCTTCGTATCGCTTTGGAATATGGAAAGTCGATTCACCGTCAATCGTACCGCGCATAATGCCATGCTGAGCCAACTCTTGTACCGCAGGTGAAAGTTGACTATTTCGGAACCAATACTCCCACTTTTCGACCGTCCACTCACCTTCAAGGGTTTGAGGCTGTAAAGTCAAAATATCTTGTGGCATCAAGGTAGAAGATGAACCCGTTTGAACAGCATCCGAAGAAACGGAACTTTGCGTAACTTGTGGTGATGCTAGATCAAAACCATTGTCGCCTTGAGCACCCGAAACTGATTCATTCACCACATGTTGTGGTTCAATGGCATTGATCAAATGTGGCTGAGCTGTTTCAGGCTCTACACTTTTTGACTCTAAAGCTGTTGGTTCTAAAGGTGCAATATCTTCAAAATTTATAGCGCTCACATCAACTTCTTCAGTTTCAGTACTCGGCGTCGGATCTAAATCAAATAATGTATCTTCTGCCACGGCATCCATAACAAGCGTGTCATTTTGCTGTGTCGATACAGACTCAACCGGTGCAACCTCTTGCGTATCTAGAGTGCCATTTGCTGTAGATGCTGTAGAAGTTTGGCTTATTGCGTCTTCTTCAGGATCATCTAAAAAATCATCAGATGAAGGTTCATCGACTGCAGGTGCAGAAACATAGCCATCATCGTCATCATAATGTGAATCATCAAAATCATCGAAAGCTGGCGATGTGTCTACAGCGGGTACAGCTTCAGGCTGCTCAACAGTGGCAACCTGTGCAGCAGACTCAACAACGGTATTGGGTTGCTGCAAAGACTGTGTTTGAGTCGGCTGAACTGTTTCGGCCTGATTTTGAGCAAGCTGTGGCTGTGCGGCTGACTCTTGCTGTACGGCAGAGACCAACATTTCGTTTGGCTGTAATGGTCGGAATGCTAATAGACGCAGCACACACATCTCAAAACCTTGCTCTTGCGTGACTGCCAACTGCAAGTCTGCCCGACCTTTGCATGCGACTTGATAATACAACTGCAAATCTTGTGCTGAAATTAACTGCGACAATTGCATAATTTTTTGATTGATCTCAGCGCTATATTTCAACGCTAAGTCTGGCAAGTATTGTAATAATGCCAGTTCATGTAACGTTGAAATCAACTGATCTAATACCAGCGAAACATCCAGCGCTTGTTGACGGAATTGCATGAGTAAAGCACTCACGCGTTCACGCTGATTTTGATGAATGGCTAAAATCAAATCATAAATGATCGTACGGTCAATTAGGCCCAACATGTCTTTAACATCTTGGTGCTGAATTGAACCCTGACCATAGGCAATCGCTTGATCAGTTAGTGACAATGCATCACGCAGTGAACCTTGAGCCGATTCAGCAATTTGCCAAATCGCATCTTGCTCCGCTTGAATTTGTTCTTTTTGTAAGATATCTGTCAAATGCGATGTGATTTCATCCACCGCTAAAGGACGCAAAGTAAATTGCAAGCAACGTGAAATTACAGTAATCGGTAATTTTTGTGGATCTGTAGTAGCAAATAAGAACTTCACATGCTCTGGCGGTTCTTCGAGAGTCTTTAATAACGCATTAAATGAATGCGTAGAGAGCATATGCACTTCATCGATCAGATAAACCTTGAAGCGACCTTGGGTTGGTGCATAAGGAACGTTATCGAGTAGTTCTCGCGTATCTTCAACTTTGGTCCGTGATGCCGCATCGATTTCAATTAAATCAATAAAACGACCTTCATTTACTGCTTTACACGTTGGGCAAACTTCACAAGGCGTTGAGGTTACACCTGTTTCACAGTTCAGACATTTTGCCAAAATACGGGCAATAGTGGTTTTACCCACACCTCGAGTACCTGTAAATAAATACGCATGATGTAACCGACCACGTTCTAAGGCACTGGTAAGTGCGCGTGACACATGGTTTTGTCCCACGAGTTCAATAAAATTTCGTGGACGGTATTTTCGTGCAAGTACTTGATACATGTATGCTCCTTTTTACAGGTGTAAGCATACTGTTTTTTTGTCTAATAGTGAAATAAATGGCAGAGTTTGGACAATAAAAATCCGATCTTGAGCTATCACAATGATCAGGCAAATTTAATATAAATTACGAATGCTTAAACTGCTTTATTTAAAAGGAAATCACTCTGCATTTGATAGCGTTTCGCCGTCTGGTCTTCACGAATTTCTAGCAATTGCTGATCCAAATCTACATACAATAGATTGCGCGTTTACACATTCATAAGTTCTAGCTGCTGCTTTGATTCATCTTTAAAACCAATTACACCTTTTAGCACTTCTACTTCGTTATGACCACTTAGACTTTCACGAGTGAGTGTATAGGTTTGGTCTTCATGTAGCTCAAGAGCCACAGCCATGCCGGGACAATCTTCACAACGAGAAAGACAGCCCATACAAGGTGTTGTGCCTTTAAAATTACCGACCCATGATGCATGCTGTTTTTCAGCAGTAATTGCTTCTATCTCCTTTGATTTCGTTTGAGTTGAATCCTGACAACCCAACATTGCCGACGTTGCTACTAAGGGAATCAAAACAACTTTTTTCATAGGAATATCACAGCAATCTAAAACTGCGAGGGAAAATAGCATATTTTTCACATTTCCCCAATTTCTGTTCTATTCCAAAGTATCTTAAATCCAGCCTTTACGCCCTTTTAATACTTTATCTGCACAGCGTAAGGTTTCTTGAGTTAGGCCCCATAAGCGATAATCGCCCGTGATCGAACCCGTCGCAAAGTTATGTGTATACGCAAAACTTAAATCACGCTGCGGATCACACCAGGCCCCAGAACCATTAAAACCTATATGTCCAAAACCTTGACTAGATTTGCCTAAAGTTAAAATGCGGTGATATCCCAAACGCCAATTCATTGGTAAAGGCATAATACGATCACGCTTTTTATATTGAATTTTACTTAAAGATTCATAAACTTGTGGTGTGATTAAGGTCTGTCCTTGCCACTGGCCTTGGTTGGCTAGCATGGCGTAGATTTTCGCTAAACTATTGGCACTAAATACGCCTGTTGCCGCAGGAATAATGGCTTGCAAACCCTCATCACTAAAAAATGAAAACTTGCGCATCCCTTTTGGAATCATACCATCTTGAAAGTCTTGCAAATTTTGTCCTGAAATTTGCAGGAGCTGATCAAAGATTGACGGTTTTCGTGTCTCGGTCTTTTTTTTCGTTGTCTGCGCTTGGGTATTTTCTTGAACAGAAGCATCTATAGTGCGTTCTTCTTTTTTCTTTTTCGGAATCAAGCGTGCAACCTTACCAAGTTGATGCTCTGGTACGCCAAAAAAAGCATGATCCAATGCTAAAGGCTCAACCAAATACTGTTGCATTAGTTCAGCAAGCGGTCGACCTGTGGCCTTTTCAAGTACACCACCTACTTGCCAACCGAAGGTTAATGGTTGATATGCCGCATCAGTTGTCGGCTCAAAACGTGGCTTAGCTTGTTCGATGACTTTAAGCATATGTGGCCAATCAGCCATTTCAGATGCTGTTTCAATGATATTACGGATATCGTATAAACCACTTTGATGACTCAGCATGTGCCTTAATGTGATATCCGACTTACCATTTTGAGCAAACTCCGGCCAATATACGGCAACGGGAGTATCGTAATCTAGAAAGCCTTCGCTCACTAAGATATGTGCAAGCGTTGCAAGTACGCCTTTACCCGTGGAATAACAGACTGAGGGTGTATTGGCCTGCCAAGCTTCTTCGGCTGACTTTTTACCAGTCCAAATATCTACGACTTTTTGACCTTTAAAATACACCACTAAGGCGGCTCCGCCTAAGTGGGTTCGAGCATCCTGCATCCGGCTAAATTGCGCCGCCAAATCTTGAAACGCCTCGTCAACCGTACCTTGAAAATTATTCTTCTGTGCAAATAGATATTCTTTGAGCGCCTGCATCATCATTCCTTTGAATATGAATCGCTTGAGATTAAAACTTGAGATTAAAGCAAAAAAGCCTAAACCGATATCGATTTAGGCTTAAGTCTTACAGTGCTTTCACACTTCCCGCGACATGCGGTTTTTTGTTCTTACTATTTCGAATGGCAAACTCTGTATCTTTACCTGTTTGCGCAGTTAGGAACTCGACTTGAGAAGGCAAATACATGGGTAATTTAAACCATACATCTGCTTCATAGGCATCTGGTAAAGTTAAGCTCGACAAAGCTTTGGCTTTACTCCACATACCATGTGCAATGGCTTGTTTAAAACCAAACGCTTTAGCGGTTACAGCATGAATATGAATCAAGTTAAAGTCACCAGAAGTCAACGCATAACGGCGACCGGTATTTTCAGAAACATTCCATTCAGCTTGAACTTGCAACTCAGCTGACTTTGTTTCGGTAGATTTTGCCGCAGCTTTGTTCTCTGTTTTTTGACGTGCTAAATACGTGGTTAATGATTCTACAACCACTTCATCGCCCACTTTTGCAGTGGTAATAAAGTCAAATTGCACGCCTTTATCATGTGGCTGTAATTCACCAAATTTGCATGACAATGACAGTGTTTCATTCATACCAACTTTGCGATATTGCTTCACTTGGTTACGAATATGTACCAAACCTAAGATCGCAAATGGAAAAGCTTCCGTAGTCATCATATGCATTTGCAAACTTTGAGAAAGCACAGCCAAATAAATCGCTGGGATATAACCATTGTTTTTAAAGCCACAGACTTCGTTATAAGCTTTTAAATGTTTTTGATCGACCTTAAATGAATCCACCACATATTCAACTTGCGGCAGCACTTTTTCAGCTTTAGACTTTTTAAAAATCAAGCCTTGAATCACTTTTGGATAGGCTAAATAAGGTTTTGGAAGTTGACTAAAATGGCGAGTATTCATACTAAACCTTTGGAAGTTTTATCTTTATAAAGTTCCCTTCCTTTTAAAGAAGGATATTTTAAATCCCCCTCATCCCCCTTTGATCAAGGGGGACTTCTCCTCTCTTTTTCAAAGGGAGGTCGGGAGGGATTATTAAGCCCCTAACAAGCTTTGACCACACACACGTACCACGTTACCGTTCAAGCCAGTCGACGCAGTTGAAGCAAACATCGCAATCGTTTCTGCAACATCTACAGGTAAACCGCCTTGACTCATCGAGTTCATGCGACGACCTGCTTCACGGATTGCAAATGGAATCGCAGCAGTCATTTGCGTTTCAATAAAGCCTGGAGCAACAGCATTAATGGTTACGCCATTTTTCAATAATGGAGCAGTAAATTTAACCACACCAATTACACCTGCTTTAGAAGCAGCATAGTTGGTTTGACCTAAGTTACCTGCAATACCTGAAATAGAAGATACGCAAACAATACGACCATTTGTATTGAAGCCATCATTTTCAAGAAGGTAATCATTTACACGCTCAATCGCAGACAAGTTAATGTTAATCACCAAATCCCAAAGCTCAGGCTTCATATTGGCCAAAGTTTTGTCACGGGTAATTCCGGCATTGTGCACGATGATATCCAAACCACCTTGAGCAGCTGCCGCAGCTTTGATTTTTTCACCGGCATCGCTTGCAGTAATATCAATCGCGAGCGTAGAACCGCCAATTTCACCTGCAACACGGTCAAGGTCAGCTTGCTGCTGTGGAACGTCTAAACAAATGACATGCGCGCCATCACGTGACAATACATGTGCAATTGCTTCACCAATACCACGGCTTGCACCTGTTACTACAGCTGTTTTGCCTGCAAGCGGTTTATTCCAGTCAACATCCACAACATCTGCTTTCGAAACACGAATCACCTGACCCGATACATAAGCTGAACGTGGTGAAATCACAAAACGTAATGCAGATTCTAAGTTTGCTTCAGCACCTTCGTCCACATAGACTAACTGTGCAGCAATCCCTTTCTTAAACTCTTTACCGACTGATTTTACAAAACCTTCTAGTGCACGTTGTGCAATGGCTTGTTTTACAGTTTTCGCAGTTTCTGGTGTTGTACCAACAACGACAACGCGACCAGACGCCTGAATTTGACGCGCGATTGGGTTAAAAAATGCATATAAGGCATGCAGTTGTTCTGAGTTTTGAATACCGGAAGCATCAAATACCACAACTTTAAACTTAGACTCTTTATCGCCTTCGTTAAATGCGCTTAAGTTTAGACCTGATTTTGCCGCAGCTTGTTGTAATTCAGCATTATTGCCTGCATAGCTATTGGCATGAATATTTGCCAAAACTTGTGCAATAGCACCAGACAATGTTGAAGCAGGCGCTGCACCGAATAAAACCGCACCTTTAACGACAGGTGTTGCAGACTCAAAACGCTCTAAAAAAGTCGGTGATGGTAAACCTAAATTTTTGATGACAAATTTACCAATAGGAGATTTTGCAAATGTTTGGTATTGATCAGTCATGTTTATTATCTCTCATACAGATTAATTTTTGATGGATCTGAAGATATCCCTTTAACTTCAAGATGATGTCAGATACTTATATTTCAATAGTTCCATCAGTTTCCATGGAATCATACTTGAGTTAAACCGCAGATGGCTTGACCTGAATGCTTTAGCGAATGTCATTTTAGTCAATTTACCCCTTTGGTGAATATGCTAATGTAGCCGTCAAGAAGATCATCAACATGCTTGGAAAAGCCTTATGAGCAAAACAACTCAAGAAAATCCAGCAGTCGAAAGTCCGACTAAGGAAACTGTGTCAAATACATCAAAGAGTACGCCACGTACCGCTAAAAGTACGGGCACAGCAACCAAGTCTACAAGTGATGTCGCTAAAACGAGCCGTCCTCGTCGTGCATCTACACGTACTAAGACACCCGCTTCAAACCCTAAAACAGCTTTAAAATCAACAACTCAAACGTCTGTTCAACAGGATAATACCATGAGTCAAAACACAGTTCGCCGCGTTGCTATTATCGGTGGTAATCGTATTCCTTTCGCTCGTTCTAACGGCGCTTACTTCACTGCATCAAACAGCGATATGTTCACAGCTGCATTAAATGGTCTTGTTGAACGCTTCAACCTTCAAGGTCAACGCCTTGGTGAAGTTGTTGCTGGTGCCGTGTTAAAACATAGTCGTGACTTTAACATGACCCGTGAGTGTGTACTCAATACTGAACTTGCTCCTGAAACACCTGCTTACGATATTCAACAAGCATGTGGTACAGGTTTACAAGCAGCTTTCTTGGTTGCTAATAAAATCGCATTGGGTCAAATCGAAGTGGGTGTTGCTGGTGGTGTAGATACAACCTCTGATGCACCTATCGCTTTTGGTGATGGTTTACGTAAAGCTTTACTTGAGTTGAACATTGCTAAAACGGGCAAAGACCGCCTAAAAGCATTAACTAAAATTAATGTTAAAGATTTGATGGATGCACCGAAGAACGGTGAACCACGTACAGGTCTTTCTATGGGTGACCATCAAGCCATTACTACGCTTGAATGGGGTATCTCTCGTGAAGCGCAAGACGAACTTGCTGCATCTTCACATCAAAAAATGGCAGCTGCATATGAAGAAGGTTTCTTCGATGACCTTATTACGCCATTCCTTGGTTTAGAGCGTGACAACAACTTACGTGCAGACTCATCAGTAGAAAAACTTGCGAAGTTAAAACCAGCGTTTGGTAAAGGCGATGCGCGTACCATGACCGCGGGTAACTCGACTCCACTGACCGATGGTGCATCATGTGTCCTTCTTGCGTCAGAAGAATGGGCAAAAGCAAACGGTCACGAAGTGCTTGCTTATTTAACTTTCCAAGAAACTGCGGCAGTTGACTTTGTAGAGAAAAAAGAAGGCTTATTGATGGCGCCTGCTTATGCAGTGCCTCGTATGCTTGAACGTGCAGGTATTACGCTACAAGATTTCGATTACTATGAAATTCATGAAGCATTTGCATCTCAAGTATTGTCTACACTGAAAGCATGGGAAGATCCTAAATTCTGTAAAGAACGTTTAGGCTTAGATGCACCATTGGGTTCAATTGATCGTTCTAAATTGAACGTGAAAGGTTCATCTCTTGCTGCAGGTCACCCATTTGCTGCAACTGGCGGTCGTATTATCGCAACTGCTGCAAAATTGCTGAACCAAAAAGGTTCAGGTCGCGTTCTTGTTTCGATCTGTGCTGCAGGTGGTCAAGGCGTAACAGCGATTATTGAAAAATAAGTTTCTCAGATTTAAAAAAAGCACCTCAAATGAGGTGCTTTTTTAATGCTTAAATGCTAAACATTATTTCGGTAATGGATTATTTTTAAAGTATTCATCCACTTTATTCCAAGGTGTTTTTGAAGCCACACCATTTAAAATGTTTTGGCTAATCCCTTGGCATAACTCTGAATCTGGACGTGTATGGAAGCTGTTTAAATTCGGATCCATATAAGGTAAAGAACCTGGCTGACGCTGGAAATAGAAATTTAAATTATCCATCATTGCTTCAAAGCCCCAGCCTTCCATTGCCCAAGCGCTATTATGACCGCCCCAATGATGCCCGAATTCATGTGCAACAATTCGATAGCCAGATTGTCTATAATGACCGTAGTAAATCCATCCATCTACACCAAGTACCTGACCACCGCCAAGCCTACCACCCATGTTGGTAACACCGAGGCTAATCTGCCCACGGTTTAAAATACTATTATAAATATTTTTATAATCTTCAGCTTTGAAGAAACCATTGCCCCCTTCTACACGCCCTGCATTACCAAAGAAGTCATGCCCAATTGCAGCCTTATGATTAAACCACAGTGTCTCAAACTCAGGCGTACTGATCATATAGGCAAAGTTAGTCATCATAATGACCCATTCACGCGCATACAATGGTGTAATACGGCACCACTTCGAATCGCTTTCAGGATTGTACGTACCAAAAGTCAGTTTCCACTGCGCTTTAATCGTATTTAACTTCTGAACGTGCGTATCTGAATCTGAGGTGATTTTAACTTCTTCAAAGAGTTCAATAGGCACTTCACTAAAATTGCTTAGACCTTCAATACGTGCCGAACCAATTTTATTAACCAAATTAAATTCGACATTTTTATCGATGGTCAAATTGAGCTTGCTTGTAGAATACGGTGTCAAACGATCTAGCGTCGCAATTTCAACCCATTGCTCACTTTGACGCAGCTTGCCAACAATTTTTAAATTATTCACTTCTGCTGCACTGTAGCTTTGCAAACTAATACTGCTGCCGGTAAAGGAAGCCGATAATATTTTATTGACAGGGATATTACGCAACGTGGTATTGGTTAATGTTGCCCAGCTTTCTCCATCTTGCAGCATACGGGTTTGTTCAGTCGCTTTCGACTCGAGCAAGTTAGTTGATACGACTGGTGTATCTGAAATTACTTGCTTAATTTTACGCAACGGCAATGCAATAATTTTTTGATTTGACAGTGTATAAATAACATCGCCATATACCGTTAAATCTAAAGATTTAGGTAAATTTTGACCATTCTGTCCCGCCAAACGGTACTGCTGTACATTATCTACTACGCTACTTGGCAACGCAGTCGTCAAGCTTGCTAGATTATTTTTTGAATAGCTGACAATTTTTCCACTCGGCTGCGCAGCATAGAGCAAGTTGTCCGTTGCACTATGTACCACGGTTGCGACTGAGTTTTGCGTTTTATCTGGCTGAACAAATGATTCTGTATCTAAGGTTTCATGAATATTTTTAAAGTTATAGACATAGGTGTGACCATTCGTTGTTGTAGCATATAGCTGATCACCAATAATTTCTAAACGCGGTACACAACCAGAGCCACAGCTTGGCAATACAAGGCGGCTAAACTTTCTTAAAGCAGCACTGGATTTGCCATTCACCGTTTCCTGAGACCAGACATTGATACGGTTTAAGTTATCCGCGACAAAAACATATTGATCATTTGCGATGACTGCACTTGGATTAGTCATCGCATAAAACGGCTGCCCCCCGTTTGTAGACCCAGTACCTAAAGACCCCAAATAGGCAGGTGGAGTTCCTGAAATATCAAAAATATCTGCGCGATGGCTGCCTGATGACGATACATAAAGACGATTGCCTGCGATGTATATATCGCTAATATCCGCCCATAATTTTCCTGTATTGCCAAAAGCACTTGCTGCGGAAATTGAACTGAGAACTGTCTTATTTTTTAAATCATAACGCAGAATTTCTACTGTCGGCTGATTGTTTGCAATATATAAAATGTCGCCGCCGCGCTGAATGGCTGTTGGACTCCATGATGCTAAAGAAAATGTTGAAGCATTTAACTCTGAAGCCACGTCAGCTAAACGGATGCCGTTAGCTAAATTAATTTGACCTTGATTTTGTGTAGATTCTGTTAGAGCAGTTGATTGTCCAGACTCACCACCACCTCCACCACACCCCGTCATTATGAGTGCAACCACTACTGCTAATGCACGTGATTTCACCCAAACACCGCTAAAAAATAAAATACGAATAATCAATATCTTATAATTCAAAAAACAATATTTACCTAATCATTAAACTGGGATCAGCATCAATATTGAGTGATGTTATTAGTATATTTTTCACATTAACAACGCAGAGATGGTCATGTAATACATTTTTTATAGGCAAAAGTTTATTTGTTTTTCCGATAATTAAACTTAAATAGAAATAATTCCTCAATGGAAGTAATACACCCACTGAAAAACAAAGACTAAAAGATATTTTTTAACCTTTCCGACATAGGTTGCTGTACCTCAGTCCAAAGCAGAACTTATAAAAGGTTCTGGCCGTATACACATCTTGATCTGTATTGCTGATGGTCATGGACGAACAAGGATGATTAAATAATAAATACTTAAAGAAAAAAAACTGCTCTTAAGAGCGGGTTTTTACGATTCAATCATTTTTTAGAAACGATACCCTACGCCTAAGTAAGTAATGATAGGATCAATATCGATCTTGGTCGTTGCATGAATTAATTGTTCACCCGTCGTTTGGTTAATCACATCAATCTTGGTTTTATTATTTAACTTTGCATAAGACACCGAAGCAACCGTAAACCAACTTGGGTTGAAGTCATAAGTAAATCCAAGTGTGACAATTGGTGCAATCGCATCATCCGCATCGACATCGACCACCATTTTTCCTGATGATTCTTTACCATCGAGTGCTGCACCCGCATTATTATCTTTAATGTTTTGAATCATATGTCCTGCAGCAATTAAGTCAGATTCAATTCCTTTATTTAGTTCAATATCATTAAAATAAGCATACATGATCCCTGCACCCACATAAGGTCTAAACTTATTTACACCCGACTGACCAAATTGGTACTGTGCCTGAAATACCGGCGTCCAAGCTCTTGCACTCGCCGCTTTACCATAAGATGATAGATCCGTAATGGGTACTGCGTAATCTAGTGGTAAACCATCAGGGAATAACAAACCACCTAGACCGCCTGGCTCTGCTAGACCAGATAATGGCGCGGTAATCATACCCTTACCTTTAATGTCCACCTTAGGTGGGATACCGCCAATTACTTGCAAAGAAACATTATCATTAATATGGTAGTTAAATGTTAAACCTAAAGTATCGACATCTTCTGCTTCAAGCCCCGTACCTTCAGCTGACCATTGATTTAGTCCATTGATCGTTGCGATTCCTGCAATCTCTGACTTGATGTTGCCATCCTTATCTTTAATTAATCCTCCCAAAGGGCCATTCACAAGGTCGGTTAAAGTGTCCTTAAGATTCGCGGAATTACTCCCTTCATTATAAATTGCATTCGGATCAATCGCTTTTAGAAAACCTTCAGCACTAATTGTGCCTACTTTAGCCTGTGTGCCATTTGCTACCGCAGTATTAATATCAAATGGATTTGCTTTCCCTTGCGGCATCACATGCATCCAACCCGCAGATACAGAAAAACGTTTAAAGTTACCATCTGCAAATGTAAATTGTGTAAGCCCAAGCAAAACAGCAGGTGTGACAATTTTTATCAATTTCATATGCTAACTCCTTGTCTTGCATATTTTTTTAATCAACTTATAAAAACATTCTTTGTTTTTATATTTAAAAGTTATGTAATTAGTATAATTTTTTATAGTTATATTATGTTTTTATATATTGTTATTTGTTAACTTCTGCCCTATTTTAAAGCAAAAAAGGCCTGTACTTATCAATACAGGCCAATGTAATTTTCTTATTGAAATTTAACGATATTGTGGTTGGTAACCCAAGTGCGCCTCAATCTGGTCATAGCACCATTGGAAAATAAATGTATAGACTAAAATACACATGGTCATACTAAAATCGAGCAAAATCGCCTGCCATAAGGTCATATGCATGGCATAAGCCACCATTGGGATGGTTGCAAGCATTAAACCGCCCTCAAATCCAATTGCATGTAAAACACGTACACCAAAGGTTCTTTTTAACTTTCTTTTTGCTTCAAATTTTTCAAAATAATGATTAAAAATCATGTTCCAAATCACAGAAGTGACCGCCATTGCAATACCGAGCGTACCTGTCACCTCCATCGGAACTTTAAAAATAAAACTTAAAGCAATAGCAATGATCACCAATAGGATGATCTCATAGCTTAGCGCATGAATAATCCTTCTCTTGGAAATCGTCATTTTGAAACACTCTATCATTTGTAAAAATCACATTTTATTTTTATATTATTGATTAATCGAGTTAGGTTCTTTCAATATTACTGAAAGGTTGTATTCCTTTATTTTTTATATGCACATGAATATTAATCAAGAACAACTGATGATTTTTAAAACAGTCATGGAAACAGGATCATTTTCCGCAGCCGCCAGACAACTCGGCAAAGTGCCATCAGCAGTCAGCATGTCCATTGCGAATTTCGAAATTGATCTCAACCTTAAACTGTTTGAGCGCGTTGGTCGTGAGCCTGTGCCCACCGCTCAAGCGCTTAACCTGTATGAAAAAACTGAACAATTATTGATAGAAATCAATCAATGGAAACAGCATGCAATTGCACTGAGTCATGGTTTAGAGTCTTCACTGAATATCGTGGTGGTATCAGAGCTACTACATACGCAGTGGACCAACTATATCTCTTTGCTAGAAACTCATTTTCCATCTTTGCAAATCAATATTTTTTCTGCGCCTCAAGAAGATGCCCAAAAGATGCTATTACAAGGTCAAGCACAGCTTGCTCTAATGTTTGAACGTGAACAGCTTGAGAGTTATGAACAATTTGTTGAATTAAAGCGTGAAGCACTGGTTCCAGTTGCGGCGACAAAACATGCCCTGTCGAAATTTAAGCAAGTCAGTTTTGAGCAAATTTTGCAAAGTCGGCAAATCGTGGTTGCAAGTCGTGATAAAAGCATCAAACCAGAATTGTTATTTTCCAAACACAGTTGGCGTACAGATAACCACCACTCAGCCTGTTCTATGATTATTCAAGGTCTGGGTTGGGGTGTGCTTCCATTAGAGATGTTTAATGAAAATCCGACGCTCAAAGATCAACTCAAAATCTTAAGCTTTCAAGATTTCACACCCAAATTTGAATATTTCGTCGACTTAGTCTGGAACCGTGAAAAACCACTGGGCTCGGCTGCTCATTTTTTGATTAATCACATCCGAAATTCACGAAAAACTACGATTTAGACTGCCTAATTGGGCGTTTTTTGGTTGGGTTCTAAACAGATTGTGTTATAAAAGTATGTACACCAAGAACATTAAGAACTAGATTTCAAATGACTCAAAATGCGTTAAACCAATTAAAAAGCCTAACAACGATTGTTGCTGACAGCAGTGATTTAGCTGCGATTAATACATTCCGTCCATTGGATGCGACCACAAATCCATCTTTAATTACAGCAGCGGCAAATCAACCTGAAAATAAAGAACTGATTGAAAGTGCTTTTGAACAAGCGCGTAAAGAAGGTTATCAAAACGATGAGCTGGTTGAGCGAACCATCGATATTCTTACGGTCAAATTTGGTGTAGAAATCTTAAAATTGATCGAAGGACGTGTATCTACAGAAGTCGATGCAGCCTTGTCTTATGATACTGATGCCACCATTGCAAAAGCTAAAGAGTTACTGGCTTTATATGCACAGTATGGTATCGATCAAAATCGTATCTTAATTAAAATTGCCTCAACGTGGGAAGGCATTCAAGCTGCTAAAGCCCTTGAAGCTGAAGGCATTCACTGTAATCTGACTCTGTTGTTTGGTTTGCATCAAGCTCAAGCCTGTGCAGATGCTCAAGTCACGCTGATTTCGCCATTTGTTGGTCGTATTTTAGATTGGTACAAAAAAGCTGAAAATGTGGATAGCTACCCGATTGAGAAAGATCCGGGCGTGTTATCAGTGAAGCAGATTTACCACTACTACAAACAACATGACATCAAAACTGAAATTATGGGTGCTAGCTTCCGTAGTATTGATCAAGTGCTCGGCTTAGCAGGATGTGATTTATTGACAGTTTCACCAAATTTATTGGCAGAACTGGAAAAAGATCTGCGTACCGTGGAAGTGCAATTGTCTAATCATCATGCGCATGCACACTGTCAACACGATGTACAAGTGCTCGACAAGCAAACTTTCAAAGCTGAAGTTGAAAAAGACTTAATGTCTTTCCAACTATTACAAGGCGGTATTGATGGTTTTATTAAAGCCCGTGAGCAATTAAGTAGCTTACTGCGTCAAACTTTTGGCTTAGATGCTGAAATAAAAGCATAAATTAGAAATTTTCAGTTTCATCTAGAACCGAAGTTGTATACTACAGCTTCGGTTTTTTATTTGAGTGTCTTCAGTGTTTGGAATCACAGACTTAACGACCTTTATTATTGGTACGATATTAATTGTGATTTTACCCGGGCCAAATTCACTTTATGTCATGTCTGTTGCTTCTCGCTATGGCATTAAGGTCGGCTATTTAGGTGCTTTTGGCGTTTATACTGGCGATTTGATCTTAATCTTACTCACTGCTCTCGGCGCTGCATCCTTACTTCATGCCTTCCCTTGGTTATTCTTATTATTAAAAATTGTGGGTGCGCTGTATTTAAGTTATTTAGGTATCAAACTTTTCAAGGCTGCCTACCAAACTTGGAATGCCGTTCAAACGCCAGAACAACTCGACACCAAACAACTGAGTTTGAGCGAACTGAAACCGTTTAAGACTGCATTAACCATCAGTATTTTAAACCCTAAAGCCATTCTTTTTTACTTATCGTTCTTTGTACAATTCGTCGATCCTGCATATCCATATCCTGCGATTACATTCACCGTACTCGCGATCGTATTGCAAATTATCAGTATGAGCTATTTAACGATTTTGATCTTTTCGGGTGCAAAACTGGCCACCTATTTTAGCCATCGCTATAAATTTACGGCATGCTGTGTAGCAGCAGTTGGTCTTCTATTTTGTGGATTTGGTCTAAAGCTTGCGACATCTACCATGTAACCGACATGGGCAAAGTATTTCTGTTTTTTTACTTAAAAATCTATATGCCTTTAAACTTTTGAATGGATGAAACATCCACAATCTATGTTTTCGGTTCGTACTATTAAAGTGCCTTTTATTAAAGTGTCGTTCTTGAATAAATAAAGTATTTCCCTAACATCTTGTTAAGCACTTTTACTGTACAGGACTTGAGCGTATCATCCTGAAAAATGTCATCTTAAATCTGCGCCAACAATAATCATAGCTCGATCATTATGCAAAAACTACTCCAAGACTTTTCCATTCCAGCTGCTTTTGCAGGTTTTATTACGTTCTTAGTCGGGATCAGTGTCTCGGCTGTTTTAGTGATCCAATCTGCACAAATGCTCGGTGCCAACACTGCAGAAATAACTTCTTGGTTTTGGGCCCTAGGTTTGGGTATCGGCTTAAGCGGGCTGATTCTGTCTTGGAAATTTAAATATCCCGTTGCGACTTCATGGTCCACTGCAGGACTGGCACTGATTTTAGCGACTGCAAATGGTTACAGCATGAATGCCGCCCTAGGTGCTTTCTTGGTCTGTGGCTTATTGACAGCAATACTTGGATTTTTAGGCATTTTTGAAAAAATACTGCGCTATATCCCGCAATGTCTAACTAGTGCAATGTTGGCGGGTGTACTCCTTAAATTTGGTATTGAGCTATTTGTCAGTTTACAAAATGAATGGGCATTCGTTCTGGGTTTACTCGCGGCTTATGTCATCAGTAAACGACTGTTACCACGTTATAGCATTGTCATTACGGTGATCATTGGCATCATGCTTTGCCCATTATTACTTGGCTTTCAATTACCGGCGCTTAATTTAGAACTCGCACAGCCGGTTTGGGTCACACCTGAATTTTCGATCTCAGCAATACTGGGTTTGGCGCTGCCCCTCTTTGTAATCAATATGGCCTCTCAGTATTTACCGGGTTTAGCCATGATTAAAAGTTATGGTTATCAACCCCACGTCAATCAACTGATTGGTTGGACTGGTACAGCCCAAACGCTACTCGCGCCATTTGGATGTTTTAGTGTCAATATTGCTGCGATTAGTGCTGCCATCAGTCTAGATGACCAAGCCCACCCCGATGAGAAAAAGCGCTATATCGCAGGTATGACCTGTGGCTTCTTTTATATTTTGATGGGCCTGTTTGCAGCCACTTTGGTGAGTTTCTTAACCGCTTTCCCATTGGTGTTTATTACCGCTTTAGCAGGCATTGCCCTACTAGGCACCATTGGACACAACATCGTCATTGCTTTCCAAGAAGCGAGTGAACGTGACGCCGCTCTACTCACCTTCTTGTTTAGTGCATCGGGCGTACAGTTTTTTGGTATTGGCTCTGCATTTTGGGGTTTGGTCTTTGGTTTAGTCGTGCATGCTATTTTCAAATATAAAAGAAATTAAGCCCTCAGTTAAATAATTTGCTTCAAATAAAGAATGATACGCGGTAACGTCATCCGCATGTGTTTGAGATAGGACTATTTCTAATCAAAAATGTTTTTGCGGTGAGGAGCAATGCTCCGCAAGATGGTTTCCTTACGTAGCACGCTTCTCATTTTGCCGAATGAGAAACAACATTTCAAGAGTACCTCCAGCCGAAGGCTAATCCCTTTATTCAATCCCTAGATGTAAGACTCTGTCGAATAGACTTAAAAATCATTTTAAAAATGCGTAATTACTTTTACGTATGTAAAATCAGTTATTTAATCTATTTCGCTCGATACGTTCGGGCGATCAGTTCTTGTTTTAATAATTGGGTTTCGCTCTCATCTTCCACTTCTGTAAAAGCGGTGAGCCAAATACCATCGGCTGCATAACGAACAATTTTCAGTTCTATATCCGAATCGGTCTGATGATGACGCTCTAGACGTGAGTTCATCCATTCGATCCAATATTCATTAAATGTTTTATCGGTCAGCATGGTCATCGAAATCGCGGACCAAGACTGTTGCAAACCCATGATTTGTTTTTCTAAAGTAATTTCAATATAGGCTCGGGTAAAGCGACCGTATGGCTCAGGGTCTTCGTCAATTAATCGATCTACGACTTCGTCTAATTGAGCCAAAAGCATGACGATCATGGACTCTAAGAGCTTTTGTTTGTTTGAAAAATGATGAAATACACCGCCTTTTGTGACCCCAACTAAATCCGCAACGGCTTGAATCGACACCCCGTTGACACCTTTATCTGCAGCAAGAAGGATTGCGTGCTGCAAAATACTTTGGCGTATCAGTTGAGGCTCTTTCTTGCGCTGATGCGGATTATCCATATTAATGTCCAGCTGAAGTTGAAAACAGGTTGATCACGACCACACCTGAAACAATCAGGCCTATCCCTAACATGGCTGGGAGGTCTAAACTTTGACGAAAGATAAAGTAGCCAATTAGTGCGGTTAAAACAATACCAACGCCTGCCCAAATGGCATAAGCAATACCAAGTGGTATGACTTTAATCACCTGAGACAATAAATAAAATGCCAAACAGAATAAAACTGCGACAGCCAATGAAGGCGCAAGTTTGGTAAAGCCTTCTGACTTCACCAAAAATGTCGAACCAATTACTTCTGAGATAATCGCCAATGACAGTAAGCCATAGGCCAATGTTACCGAATTCATTAATCATTCCAAAACAAACATACCAACTGGTAGGTATGTTATTAAGTTAAAGATTATTCTGCAAGCCTTTTAAGTCTGTTTTTAATTTTTGACGGTCTGTGTGTGTTGTTGCAAAAATTCTAAAGTACGATCAAAGGTCTGCTGACTGGCCTTTTTACTCATCATAAATTGATATTCATGTACCAAAAATTCTTTCGAATCTGGATAAAATACCGCTGTCACAGGTACATTATTTGCCTTCAATTTTTCTACAAAAGGCTCAGATTGAGTTTTGGTTAAAAAATCTTTATTACCACCGCTGATAAATACTGGTGGATAATTTGCATTAATATTTGAGGCCGTTGAAATACGCGTTAAAAACTCGGCATCATCTTTTTTGTCTCCGGTATAGGCCTGAACCAAGTTATAGACGCCCCACTCGATCAGTCCAATCTCGTTGGGTGCAGTATTTACAAAGCTGTTTAAATCATAAATACCACAATGTAAAATCAGCCCTTTAAGCTGTGAAGGCTTTAATACAGGCTGAATCTTTGACGCTTGCGCAAAATCTGGATTCGTAACCAAGGCGGCATAATGACTGGCCATATTTGCACCGGCAGAATCCCCTGCCAAATACATATTTTGAGAATCAATGCCATATTGTGCCGCATGTAGATTCAAAAACGTCAGTGCTGCATCTATTTGGTTGAGCTGTGTGGGATAAATGGCTTCAGGTGCAAACTGATATTGAACAGAAACCACATTATAACCTTGGGCTGCGAGCCGTTTAAAATATCCACCTGCATGCTCTTTTGAACCTGAGACCCAACCGCCACCGTGGATCCAAACAATCGTTGGTCTTGGTGCAATCGCCATACTTGTTTCAGGTTGATAGATATCCAAGTTTAAATTTGGATTTTGTAGATATTGAATATTTGACTGCACAATAACATTGTCAGGAGCATGTAGGTTGATGGAGGTCTTTTGAACTTGTGTCGATAAATTAAAAGCACCTGCAATCACTTTGGTACTGCTTTGCGTGTTTTGACAACCAGACAAATGCAACACTGAACACATGCTAAGTACAACCAACCCTGCTTTATATGACATATCAAACTATCCAATCGCATCAATTTTGTTATAAATCTTAGATTTAAAACTGTATATAGTTTAGGCTTATTTTCATAAAGTTCAAATTGATCTTTTAAGCTCAAAATCCGAGAAAATTGGTCGATTTTATTTTAATATTTTTGAGCAAAGTCCGAGTTTTTTGCTCAGATTTATTTGACGATTTATCGACATTAATTTATGTAATTTTATGAATTTACAATATTTTTTAGATTAATAAATTGAACCATGCACGACAATGTGTTATCAATAATCTATAGGGTTTAAAAGCAAAATTACAGGAGATTGTTCCATGTCATATCAAAACATTTTAGTACCTGTCGATGGTTCAGAAATCTCGTTTTCTGCAGTTAAAAAAGCTGCAATTATTGCCAAGGCGTTTAACAGCCAACTCACTTTAATCAGCCTTGTTGCTGAAGACCCATTTACCGATGCAGACTTCTATTATTCTTCATCAATCATGAAAGAATATTTCGTACAAGCTTATGCAAATGCAGAATCCGCATTGAAAGAAGCTGTGCAAATTACAACTGAAGTGGGTGTAGAAGCACAAAGTAAAATCATTAAAGGCCAAGTTTCTGCTGAAGGTGTGGTAGAAGCAGCCAATGAAGTCAAAGCCGATTTGATTGTGATGGGTTCACATGGTCGTAAAGGCTTTAAGAAAATGCTACTCGGCAGCTTCGCACAAGATGTACTCAGTAATACTGAATTACCTGTGTTGGTTGTAAAAGCTTAAGATGACCAAGCCCACATCATGTGGGCTTTTTCTATTCAGCACACCCTTCACCCATAGGCTTACCCTTTTGTCTAATTCATACAATATCGTGAATAGAGCAAGATTAGATTGATAACATTTAAAATATTAAGGAAGCAGATATGAGTCAATATCAACAAATTTTAGTCCCTGTGGATGAATCTCCAATTTCATATTCTGCTGTTGAACATGCCCTCAGCTTGGCTAAAAGTCAAAATGCACAAGTGACCATTGTCAGTGTTGTTGCTGTTGATCCATTCGTTGGTGTCGATTTCTATGCTGTTGCACCTGCAATCACTGAATATTTTATGCAAGCTGAAAAAAGTGCTCAGCTGCGTTTAGAAGATATCAAACAAACCTTTGTACGTGATGGTATCGAAGTTAAAACTCGTTTGATTCATGGTGTATCGCCAACTGAAGGGATTTTACAAGTGGCTGATGAAATCTCTGCGGATTTAATCATCATGGGTTCACATGGACGCACAGGTTTGAAAAAAGCCATGCTAGGCAGCGTAGCACAAAATATTTTAACGCAGTGCCCAATTCCTGTTTTGATCATCAAGCAATAAACTAAGATTCAAAAAAAAGCCCTTCATTGAGGGCTTTTCTTCTTTTAGATCAATTAAACACGTTATTTAAATACACAATTCGTTCTGTAGTTTTCTGATTAAAACATTTGGTATATTGCAACTCTTGATTTTGCGTATTCATCGCATCATCCCAGTATTGCGAATGCTTTTGATAAGTCTCTTTTTCACTTTCATTTAATGAATAAACACTTTTTTGTGCAAGCACTTTACAGTCGATATCACGCTTTTCAAACCAATCCGCTTGATCTTGCTGTAACTGCGCCTTTTGTTCATCACTAAAACGATCCCAAGTCTGATTGAGACGATCCACCACTTTGGCATTATCCTGATCTAGCTCTTTCTTACGAATATCCATTGCCTTTTGTGCAAGGCTCATTTGTTGAGATTGACTCTCCATCCCTTGCTGATAGGATTCTTCGTTTCGCTTATTTTGAGCACTATATGCCGCATATAGCACCGCATGACGTGTCACTGTTACAACGCTATCAATTACGTCATTTTGACTTGGGACACTTAAACTTAAACCATCTTTGTCGGTTTTAGTGATGCTATAGCTAAAGTTCCCTTTAAGCTGATCATTGTCCATGCTTAAGCCTGACTCACCATCTTCGAGTGAATCATTCAAAGTATAATGACCACGTTCTTCACAGCCTTCATCACATGGTCGTTCAGCAAAGGCGTTTTCAGCACGCTTTTGTAATCCTTTCGGGAAAACCACCAACAATTGACTGCTACATTCCAATGTTTTGGCTTTATTCGGGTCTTCAGTTAAGGTCGTGACATTTTGAATGTTAAATTTTAGATTTTTTACAATCAGATCCATGAGTTGCTGATCGGCTTCATAATCTGACTGACGTATTTCTTTGTTTAATTCTTTGAGATATTCGTTTTTTAAATGATCTTGCAATTGGTCAATATTGGCTTGTGCAGTACAACTCCAATCTTCCAAAGCAGGCGCTTCCGTTTTGGCTTCTGTATCTTTTTTATTTTTAAAATTATCACAGCCGGATATCAATGCCGCAGACAACATGAGGCTCGTGATGACTATTTTTTTCATTGTATAAGTACCGTTATGATTTTATTCTTCGGGCGTATTTTACTCAAAATTACAGCGCTTTGACGAGAAAAATCCCCGCATGTGCAGGAATTTTTTATATATCATCTCATTTAGTACGGTTTTAATTGGCCTTTTCAGTGACGCCTTCATTGGTAACATCTCGTACTTTGCCATTCTCGGTATTTAAAACCTCAAACTCAATACGACGGTTTTTGAATTGACCTTCTTTGGTGCTGTTATCCGCTACGGGTTTTTCTTGACCATAGCCCACCGCTTGAAGCTGTGCGGGATCAACGCCTTTCGACACCAAATAATCCACCACAGATTGCGCACGCTCTTGCGATAAAGTTTTATTCGCTTCTGCATTACCCACAGCATCAGTATGACCTTGTACAGTCAGATGTACCTGTGTAGCGCGCTGCATTAACGCTGCCGCCTGATCCAAAATCGATTTATTCACGTCAGGAATATCAGATGAACCTGTCGCAAAATTAATAATTTGTAAGTTCAGCGCAGTCGCAACATCTAGCGCACGAACTTGTTCAGGGTTAATACTCGCTAATGCTTTTTGTGCATCAGTAATACTGTTATCTACTGCTGTTTGTTCACTCACACCTTCTTGAACCAATACCGTCATATTTTTTACTAAAGGCTTAATTTGATTGGCAAGGCTTTGAGCATCCGCAGGATTTTGCGACAAAATCGATAACTGATTTTCAGTCCAGGTTAAAGTGGTATTTGGGACACCTTTGAGTTTTTGCAGAACCGTTGGAATGGTATCTTGATCAATAAATTGCGTATGGTAACTGGCATCAGATGAAGCACCACAGCCCGTATTAAAGTTAAAGATCTGTTTGACTTGTTGCTGCAAAATTTCAAGATAATTTGAATCACCAGTTTGAATTTGACAGTTGGTTAACTGCCCATCTGTACCGGTGCTAAATTGCAAATGTGCTGGCTGAGATGCAGCAGGCTGTGCAACCGTTGTTGCAGAGGTGGTTGGTTCTTCTTTATTAGTACAAGACTTAAACCAAAATGCGATTAGACCCAATAATATAAGCAGCGCAATAATTGGCAATAACCAATTCGAGCGTTTTTCTTCAACGATAACAGGTGTTGGTTCAACAACAGGCGCTTGGTGTAACGTACGGCCAGCTGCAGTGTTTACCCCTAAACCTGCGAGTAAAGGCACTGCCCATTGTGGTAGTGCCGCCAAAATGCTATCTGCATGATTATCAAGTAAATGCGTGATTGCGACGGGATCAGATGAACCCGCTTCATTTTCAAGTGCCCCTAAAGTTGGAGCTATAGAGTGGTTTAAGGTTTGCTCTATTTCTGACGTTGTGGCCGTACCGCCACCGAGATGTTGCAAAAATTGATCTTTTAATGTGGGATTTGCTGAAAATATATCACTAATACGAGGGTTTAACTGTTTTTGAAAGGCATCAATAAATTCAGGTTTGGATCGAAAAATATTTAACAGGAATGGAATAAACTGGCTAATGGCTGAATTTTTTTCATTTAAGTGTTGTGTATCACCGTCCAGCACAATCGAGGAGACGTGCTGCTTAATCAGCGCTAATAAATCTATATTCATATTTGTACTCCATGCAGTTGTCATTATTTTCATGTGTACTTTAGTTTATATGTTTATTTTTTGATCAAATGTAATAATTTGTTCAGACTTGTCAGCGCGTTAATTTCTTTTTTATTTTCAATCTATTAATTTCAATCCTCATAAAAAAAGCCAGCCGAAGCTGACTTTTTTGATGTCTGATTAAAATATTAGGACTCAACTGATTTTAATGCTGGGCTCTAGCTTAAACAGCATAAAAAGCTTGAAGCACTTTACCTTTAACGGTGTGCTGAATTAATGGTGTGTTCTTACCATTTGACACAATCGTGTCTTTATTAATGGTCCACTCAAGTTCAGGATCAACAAGCACCCAACCCGCTTCATCTTCCCAACGTTGTTGCATATTGGCTACTTTAGCAGGTGCGAGTGTGACTTTTTCAACCCATTCCAGTGGGCTTAATAGGCCTTCTTGAATCAGTTGAATACCAAAAGGCACATAAGTATCAAATGCGGTAAAACCGGGCTGTGTTTCAGCAAATGGCGCCATTTTCGCAGAGCTGCTTAATGGCTCATGATGCGTACAGATCGCGTCAATCACACCGTCTTTTACCGCTTGTCTGAGCAAGTCTCTATCTTGCTCAGAACGCAGCGGCGGACGCACATGCGCAAGTGAATTAAAGCCGTCGATCAACTGATCAGTTAAATGCAATTGGTGCATGGCTACATCGCAAGTCACCGGCAAGCCTTTCGCTTTGGCATGTTTAATCAATTCAACAGATGCACCTGATGACAACAGACCAAAATGCGCACGCACTTTAGTGGCTTCAATCATCAGTAAATATTTTGCAATGGCTACGGTTTCTGCTAATGCAGGGATCATCGGTAAACCTTGACGAGATGCGACAAAGCCTTCATGCACACAGCCATCTTTGGCAATCTGCGGTTCTTCGGCATAGAACACAACGGTCATGTTCAGACCCGCAGCATATTCTAAGGTACGAATCACCACATCATCGTCCATAAATGGCGCATTGGCATTTGATACTGCTGTACAGCCGCCTTTTTTCAAACCTGCCATATTCGCAGGCTGCTTGCCTAACAAGCCTTGAGTCTGCGCGCCAATCACCTGCAGGTAAATGCCGCCATCTAGCATGGCTTTTTCCACCAGACCATGAATCAATGCGCCATTGTCTTGCACAATCGGTTTAGAGTCTGGCGGCGTAAACACATGCAGAATACCATTCGCACGCGCAGCCTTCCCTTCTGACTTTAAAGTGCCGTGCTGCTGCTGACCCGGCTCACGCAAACGCGCGCAAAGGTCAACCATACTTGGCATCAGCCATTTGCCTTGACCATCAATGGTTTCAGCGGCATTGCTTTCGGCAACCAATCGGCCATTTTCAATATAAACTGTCTGTACGCTGTCAGTTTGATTGATTGGATCTAAGACACGTACATTTTCAACTTTAACAATACTCATGACTATCCCTTAAACCGCAATCGCTTCAATTAAACCTTTTTCTTGCAACTGACCTTGCATTGCCAAAGCCAGTACCGCCATACGTACCGCAATACCATTGGTCACCTGATGTAAAATCACCGACTGAGCACCATCGGCAATACTCGAGTCAATTTCAACACCGCGGTTCATCGGTCCCGGATGCATCACAATGCAGTCAGGTTTTGCCAAAGCCAAGCGCTCTTTATTCAAACCGTACATTTTGTAGAATTCAGCTTGAGATGACAGCGCAGGAGAATCAATACGTTCATTTTGAATACGCAAAGTAATAATCACGTCGCAGTCTTGAATGCCAGCTTCCATGTTGTTGAACAGACGAATGCCTGCGCCATAATCATCAAAACCGTAAGGCAGCAAAGTATTAGGCGCAATGACACGAATATCTTTACAGCCCAATGTTTGTAATGCAGCGACATCTGAACGGGCAACACGCGAATGCTTAATATCGCCAATGATGGCAATGGAAATGTCTTCAAAATTCTTTTTGGTTTCACGGCGAATCGTCAACATATCCAACATGGCTTGCGTAGGATGCGCATGACGGCCATCGCCTGCATTGATGATTGCCACATGCGGACAAACATCTTTGGCAATAAAGTGCGGCGCGCCTGACGATGAATGACGAACCACAAAAATGTCGGTCGCCATCGCTTCTAAATTCCACAAGGTATCACGCAGTGTCTCGCCTTTTGATGTACTTGAACGTGCAATATCAATGTTCAATACGTTTGCAGACAGACGTTTTGCTGCCGCTTCAAAAGTGGTACGGGTACGTGTTGAATTTTCAAAAAACAGGTTCATTACCGTACGACCTTCTAAAAGGTTGTTGGTAATCAGCTGATTTTGGTCATTAAAAAAGGACTGTGCCGTGTCCAATATTTTTGTGAGAGTTTCTTTAGAAAGGCCTTCGATGGTGAGGAAATGTTTTAAGTTACCATCTTGGTTGAGTTGAATCTGGCTCGGTGTATGCAATGCCGCCAAGTGCATGAGAGATTCCTTATCGTTAAGTTAACGCATTATACAGAGAATCTTGGCAAATGGCAGTTGAAGTTTTCAACGTTCAATGCAAACGCATGATGTTATTCAAAATGAATTTTCAAATTCCTATCTATCATTTCAATTAGATAAATTAAACGTTTTAAATTAAACTTCACCTTTACCCTTTCAAAAAGCCTTCAAACAGAACTTCAATCCACCTTTATTTTTAATTGAATTGGATACTTTCAAAAAATAAAGTTCAGCTGTAAACAGCCGCCTTCTGCGCAGTTCAACAACTCTTGAAATAAGGAAGTTGGTTTATACATCAGGCTGTGCGCAGCAAGAAAAATATACCTACTGCTCACAGCAGGATTGAATTAACGCAATGCGCCGATATAACGATGTGCAACCTGTGCTTTATAGATATCTTCCGCAGTCGGTTCGCTCATTAAAATTTCTGCTGTTTCAGATTGAACTGAGCTAACTATTGGTTCTTCTGGTGCTGAAACTGCAACTTCATGCAAATCCAACTCACTATATAAACGTGCAACTAAACGAGATAATTCAGGATCAGCCGTTTCCAAAGCCAAGTTAGAAACAAAGCGTGCATATTCGACATTTTCAACTACATATAATGCGTCAATAACCCGACCTGACACACGACGTAAACGCGCATAGATTAAGGTTGCGATTGAAAATGCGTTTGATTGACTATTGATTGCCAGCCCTGTCATAAATACCCCTAATGATATCAATATTATAAAGATCGAATTTTGATCAGGGTTATAGCAATTTTTGTACCATTAAGTGATATTTCTCACAATGTACACAGAATAAATTTGGTAAAGTCATTCAAATCTACCGATATTTCTCCCGTTTCAGCGCAATATCGTCCGCCCAAATCCCCGAAAATACGTTAAAATATGCGATTGCTTTTTTGCCTTTGGAAATTTACATGAATTCGAAACCGCGTCTTTCTACATATTGGGTTACCTGTGCAGATGGACTGGAAACCTTACTCCGCGAGGAAATTGAAGGTTTAGGTGTTCAAAATATTGAACAGTTCCCGGGTCGTCTTGTATTCAAAGGCACACTTGAAGATGCATACCGTATTTGCATGTGGTCACGTTTGGCTTCTCGTGTACTCACCCCGATTCATACACATGAATTAGAGTTCACGCATGATGCACGTGATGTGGCTGAAGAGCTCTACGAAGGTGCAATAAACTTTGATTGGTCACTTATTTTTGCACCACAAAGTACATTTGCCGTTCGTTTACACATCGAACGTGACATTAAAGTCAATTCTCAGTTCGCAACTTTACGTGTCAAAGATGGTGTGGTCGATTCCTTTATGGAAGCTGTGGGCAAACGTCCTAGCATTGACATTAAGCAACCTGAAATTACGTTGTATGTATTAGCTGGCAAAACTGAACATACTTATTGCTTAGATTTATCAGGTGACTCTTTGCATAAACGCGGCTACCGTCGCTACATGACAGATGCGCCGATTAAAGAGAATCTAGCAGCTGCCATCTTACAGAAAGCAAAACTTAAACAGCATCAACCCGATATTATCTTGGACCCAATGTGTGGTTCAGGGACATTTATCATTGAATCTTTAATGATTTTAACTGACCGCGCGCCAGGCCTTGTTCGTCGTTTTGGTTTTAATGGTTGGAATGGTCATGACCATGAACTTTGGATGTCGATCAAAGGCGAAGCTGCTGAACGTCATAAAGCTGCACTTGAAAACCCTCTCCCACAATTCTATGCATTTGATGCAGACTGGGAAGCGGTAAAAGCAACCAAACAAAATATTATCGCTGCAGGTTTCGAATCTGTACTTGATCAAATTAAAATTGAAGAACGTACACTTGCAGACTGGCCAGATTTCCAAGCAACAGGTAAGAAAAGCTTTGTTGTCACTAACCCTCCGTACGGCGAGCGTTTAGGTGATAAAGCCTCTAACCGCGCACTGTATTTAGGTCTATCGGCATTATTACAAAAGAACTTCCCAAATCAGCCTGCTGCGATTATTGCAGCACAAGTTGAACAGGCCGATGTCCTTGCCTTTAATGATCCGCAAATTTTACGTTTGATGAATGGTAAGCTGCCGATTTACGTCCGTTTTGGTACTGTCAAACCTGCGGCAGTTCAAAAGCCTTTCCTCGAGCATTGGGAACCGCAACAATTTGAAAAAATTGAAGGTGCAGAAGACTTTACTAACCGTCTGCAAAAAAACATGCAGAATCTTAAAAAATGGGCAGTTAAAGAAAATATTTTCTGCCTACGTTTATATGATGCCGATTTGCCTGACTTTAATGTCGCGGTAGATTTGTATGGTGATCGTTTACACGTACAAGAATATGCACCACCGAAAAAAATTGACCCTGAAAAAGCCAAAAAACGCTTTAACTTAGCACTTCAAGCGATTCGTGCAGTGACAGGCTTAGGTCGTGATGCGATTTTTATTAAAACACGTGCCCGCCAAGAAGGTAAAAATCAATACACCAAACAAAGTACCGCGTCTAAACGTTTTATCGTTCAAGAAGGCAAAGCAAAGATTTTGGTGAACTTAACAGACTACCTCGATACAGGCCTGTTCCTTGACCATCGTCAAATGCGTCTACGGATTGCCAAAGAAGCCAAAGGTAAACACTTCCTGAACTTATACAGCTATACCTCTACAGCAAGCTTACATGCAGCGCTTGGCGGCGCAGCAAGTACGACCAGTGTCGATTTGTCAAATACCTACCTAAACTGGTCTAAAGAGAACTTTGTACTGAATGGTTTGACTGTAGATCATGCAGATGAACAACATCAGTTCTTCTCTAGCGATTGTTTTGAATGGTTAAAAGAAGGTCACGAGCAATATGACCTGATCTTTATTGACCCACCAACCTTCTCAAACTCTAAAAAGTTCTATGGTACTTTTGATGTCCAGCGCGACCATATGTCTTTACTGAAACGTGCCATGAACCGTTTAACCACTGACGGTACGCTTTACTTCTCAAACAACTACCGTGGTTTTGAGATGGACGATGTGATCATGGCAATGTTTGACGTTGAAGAAATCAGCAATGAAACCATTGGTCTAGACTTTAAACGTAACAGCAAAATTCACCGTGCATGGAAAATCACCCATCCACAAATCTAAAGTTTAACTTTAGAAATTCCTGATCTATGAAATGAAGCACGTCAGTGCTTCATTTCAACCACAACTCCATCTGGATACGTTACTCGAATATTTTCATGTCGCTCTTGCAGCACAATACGGTTAATCGGTGCCACTTCTGGAGATTGTATTAACCCGACCTGATCCGCTGCCCTTTTCTTTTGAAGCAAATAATCACTCATGGTTGAGCCTTCAAGCTGGGTTTCTTGAATGATCTTATTATTACGATTAGATTTATGATTTGAATTTTTCTGCTGCTCTTCTTTGGGTTTAGCTGCTTCACTCTCAATAATATCTAAGGTTTCTTCACTAAACTGTTTTTTACCTTGCATTTCATTCGACAAACGTTGATCGGAAATTGAAGTACCCGCAAAAGCTATAGACTGAACAGCAATTAAAAAAATGCTACTAACAAGACTTTGTTTTACCCAAGAACATTTAGGCATGGATGAATGAACAAGTTTCCGTCTAAAAAAATAATCGTGTGACATGGTGTCTTTCCTATTGTTGTTTTGATTGGCTAGTTGCCCATTGACGCTAGCAACTTTTCAACTGTTCAACAATGGCTAGGCCGCTGTGTTCCGATAAACTGAAAATCATAATTCTGTAGCCAAAAATACAAAACCGCCAATCTATGACGGTTTTATATTTTTTAAACTTAACTACTCACTACTGGTTGCTTATTTCTTTTGTATAGCTTGACCAAAAAGCTTTTGACCGAACTTATATTGCATACTCATGACCATGTTATTGCCATCGCGCTTGCCTTGCCCTGATGTTTCAAAACCAGCAAACATGGCTTCGGCTTCCTGTCCTGACAAACTTTTGCCCTGTAATTGTAAAAAGTTATTCATGATTGCAGTCATTATATTTTTATCAAAACTTAAGTCTGCTTGAAAATCCAGCAAGCTCGGCACCATTTTAATAAAAGACTCCATTGAGGCATGGTGACCCGGCATGACTTTCCCCACGACATTTGCAGAGGCTTTACCTCCACCAATACTGATCGAGTTATCTTTAGATTCAAAATCAAAACCTTGGCTTGCGATAGCTAAGAAAGCTTGAGTCATTTCTTCACTTGATTCACCCACTGCATCACATGAATTTTCCACCTGATGCAAAAGTTCACTAAATGCACGAACTTTATCTAGATTAACTTTATGCAATGCCAAATTCAGTGCGAAATCTTTAGTGACCGGTGAACCTGGGAAATCCATCTCATCAGCTTTTAAGTAGCCTTCAAAGTCCACATCATGTTTATTTAGTTCGGTCTCCCAACGCAATTGCATACCACGCATGCCGCCTGAGAACTTTTGATCTAAACGTTTGATAGAAGCCGCTTGGATTTCAACAAAACCATTTTCAAGATTTTTCTGATTTAAACCTTGATTGGTCTTCATCGAAAAATTTTGCACCATGGTTTGCATTGGACCTTCACTCAACCGAACCACAGGTAAATGGATTGAAAGCTCAGATACCTTAGTGGCTTGCCCCGGTAGACTACTGATCCGAATTTGCAATTGGCTGGCATCAGCTTGTACCGTTGCACCTTGTGCAGTCGTTTTAAATGCAGGAATCTGTAGATCTGTTTTACTTTGACCAATCCAATTGACCAAAGTTTTTGCCGTTAAGTCCGTACCAAAAAGCTTGGCATATTCGGACGTACTTTGTTGTTGAACAATCTTAAAGTTCGAGTTGATGTTATGACCTTTCAACCCACGTTGAATCTGATCGGTACCCTTCAATACGATCACTTCTTTGGGTTTACACGGGTCTGTTTTCAGCGTTAATACCCAATCGACCGTTCCGCCCATCAAGCCCATTTGATAATTGCTGTACTTCACATCAACATCTTGTACAGCTGCTGACCAATTATTCTGTGTATAAAATTGGGCAAGAGATTTATCTGCATATAAATTCCCTCCCACCACAGCTGCTGAAAGCACCGCTAAACTGCCAATTCCCCACATCAATTTTGACATGTCTTTCTCATTCTGATTATTCTTTGCGCAGTATACTGAAGAACTCAGTTACATAAGTACACAATTAAAATGATATTAAATGATTGATTTGACAGTTTTAATTGATTTTTTGATGGCTATCACTTCAACTATATACGCCCAGCTTCAAAATAACTTATACGTTTACGATCAAATGCGGCATATGGATTGCCTTTAAAACTATGAAAATAGTGCTTGGCTTTTAACACGTGAGAGGTGGTATTTTTCATCCATCCTATACGCGGGTCCTTCTCTGCCAAAGTGATGCAATAGGTTTCTTTGCCACGTCGCTTGGTCTGTTGCTTGGCATGAAAAATCAAACTTGCAAATACTTCTAGATGTTCAGGATGACATAGTGGACTATGCAGCATTAAATAATCGAAAGTTCCCTGAATTTTTGGCAGTGATAATACACCACGCACACTCGCATAGGCATTATAAAAAGGCTTCATCAACTTTAATGGACGTGAATAGTCGATCACACGAGTTTGTTTGAAACTCTTTTGATTCCATAATCCGTAGAGTCCAACCAACAGATTATGCTGATCATAAATCAAATAAAAATCGTCCAGATTTAAGCCTGCCCAAAATGGATTTTGACCATCAACCAACGCATTAAAATCATAGCTAAGTAAAAAATTATAATGGTCTTTCATTTTTAAAATGAAATCATTCGCTTCATCTACACGTTCAGCAGTCAGCATTTTAAATTGATATTGATTGAAAGTTTTTGGTCTCATTGCCTGTGAAACAGTAAAGGTTCGAATTTCATCATAAAAAAATGGCAACGGAAAACCTGATCTTTCATGATGTAAAATACTAGCTGCGACAATATTGGCGTTTAAAACTACACTTTCAAAAATCGTATCTTGGGGGATTTCATCATGGACATAGTCCATTAATAATCGCATGACTTTGGCACCACGATACGCCGGATTCATTCTTAAATCGGCAACATAACGTATTAGGTCAGGCTGACCATTGATATAACAATAACGCCACCCCAAATTCATCATCGCAATCACGATAGATGGATCGTCCACAGGGACAACCACTTTTAAATCTGGTCGATTATACTGTGCATAGCTAGCAGCTAAATAACTCGGGTGACGCTCATAAGATAAGGTAATGCCATTACTTGGCACACTCTCAGCACTAATTTTCATTAGTTGCTCATCATCTTCGACAGTCGCATTTCGAACCGCAAACTTAGTCTCATTCTTTGAATGATATAGCGCCGTTTCATCGAACGGTGCATCTAACACATCGATATCCATCTCAATACTCAATTATTTTTGTTTTCATTTTCTTAAGTGGCTCAGGCTTAATATTCCCTTCAATCATGCCATTGTTCATGGCTAGTGTTTTGTAGTAGTCCCAAGCATCTTGTACATGTACCACTTCAGGTTCATCCAACTGCCCTAGATCGCGTGCCAATTCATAATGAAAATTATGTTTAAGCAAACGGTCTAGTGCATGAGCGGATGGTTGTTTATCTACATTACCTTCACTAAGCAAAATATAGTGTGGTTTTTTAACCGAACATTGTTCGATACCCAAGATACTAATCGGCAAATAATCCGCTTGTTTAAACTCTGCAAGCACTTTAACTGCAGCATTGTGGTCGAGCTTTTCTCCGACCAAATCTACCGTCATTTTGCGACCTAAAAATTTGAAGCATGGCACTTGCTGATAAAAGTCTGTGACTTCTAATTCATCATCAATCACATAACGAATTAATCCTGAACCTGTCGTGATCACAGGACTAACAATATCACCTACTTTCAGTTGCCACGATGGCACCACTTTTTGGCTGTCTTGCAAAATAAATTCATAAAAATGTGACTGATAACTTAAGGTAAAACGGTTTGCAAATGGAATCGTCACTACGCCTTCAGTTGCCCATAAACCTTTACCTTCAAATGCCACACCTGCAATTCGTTGCTGGAGTTGTACTGCCCACTGCTCTGCGCTCGCAGTATCCCAACTCGAAACCAGACTGAGTTTAGGCCACAGTTTTTTCCACGCCGTTGCTTGGGTCAAATCCAAGTCTTGTAAGCGATAGCATTGTTGACAAGATTTAGGAACTTGCAGAAAACTCAAACCCTCACGTTGCCATTGTCCAGTTTTTAAGACCTGCACAATTTCAGCTTGATGTTCATGAATGATATCCAACAATTGCAAAGCAAATGTAGGACTCCATACCGAAATCATGCCTAAATGCTTATCTGCAACGAGATACACCGCGGTTGCAAACATGGCATCTTCGGCTGAATTCGCCATCGCAATTTCAGTCGGTACCGACTGGGTAATTTTACTCAACACTCGCTTCGACAGATTAAGCAGCGCACTGTCATCATTCAAATTACTATTTTCTAAAAGCTTTCTCTGGCTTTCAGGCAACCATGAAACCGACCAATAATGCGTTGAGTTTTTCAGTTGTGGATGAGTGCGATATAAATTAGTGAGCCATAACCCAATAGCTTCATCTAGCTCATCTAAAAAAGCCTGAGTATAGGGAATGAATTTAATTGCTTCACTCGACCCACTGGTCGGTTGGAAACGGATAATTTTTTCAGGCCCCAAACAATTTTTGCCACTTTGTCTGGATTGTTCAATTTGGCTTTTCCAATTGCTATAACGCGAAAGCGGATATTTTTTGGAAAATTGCTCATAGCTTAGATTTTGCGAAATGTGCTGCTTTAAAAAATGGCTTAATTTTTTACGTTGCACATTTTCCAGCTGATTTGCCTGCTGTGTATAGCGCTGAAATGCTTTACGGCAGGCAATATTCAAAACTTGATGTGCTGTAGTGAGAAGCAATCCCATTAGGCCACCTTCGAGTCTGAACCTGTCGCAATATGCAATGTACGTGACTTATAACGTAACTTGCTGTCATGTTTACTTACACTGGTGGTCTTGGTTAAGAATCGATTTACATAACGGTATAAATCGCTCCAACGTAATTCACCAATGCACGGTAGTTCAGTTCCATCGACCCACGTTGGGTTCTTATCTTCAAAGAAAGCAATCTTGGTATTGTTTTCGCGCATCTCATGGGTGATTGGCGCAACATCTGCTTTGAGTGGCTGATAGTCTTCGCCAAAATTCAGCAGACCTGTTTCATGGTTATAGTATTCTGAGAAATATTCTTTACAGTACGATTCGACAAAGTCTTTGAGATGAGCATTTTTCTCACCATAATGTGGATAGTAGCTGTAGTAGTTATTGGCTAAGAGCAGATAAGTTTTAAAGCCTTTAGAGATCAAAATCCAATATACAGGGGTTCTTGGATGACGAAATTTAAAACTAATAATATAACGGAACATTGCTCGAGTTAATGCACGATTCCCCCAATACTCTTTCTCAATAATGGTATCACCACTGAAAAAAGCATGTCGGGCTTTACCATCAACAATAAAGTCACGCTCCATAACCGTCGAGAATCCGACAATTTGATTATTTTTCGGTTCAATAATGAAAAAAACACCGGTTTTTTCTAAGAAGTCGCGTTCAAAAATTTCATAACGGGTATTGGCATAATATTTTTGGTAAATACCATACATGCGTTTGAGTTCTTGAACAGTGATGTCATCTGTACGTTTATATAAACTATAAGGTTCTTTTTTGATCTGCCTAAGCAGTTTAAATTCCATCATAATCATAATTCCCTGTTGCCATTCATTCATGATGAACGAGCGATATTGTTTTTGTTTTACAGAACACGGTCATCTCGTTGGATGTGTGCGGACGTCATATTAGTGGGTGAAAATGATGAAATGCAATGAACTTTACGTATTTAAACGAAAATTACGACAAGCGTAAAATTAAAAAACCCGGCCTAAACCGGGTTTCTGTTTTTACAACTGGATGTAGCAGATTTGTGCTTTTTAGTTGAGTTTTAACTTTTCAAAAGTTAGGTGATCTCCTTCCGCTTGAACGACAATCGTATCGCCCGGTTGGAAAGCACCTGATAAGATTTTCTGTGCCAATGTATTTTCAACTTGTTGTTGGATAGCACGTTTCAGAGGACGTGCGCCATACACAGGGTCAAAACCAGCATCGATAAGTAATTCAAAGGCACTATCTTCAACCGCCAGACTCATGTCTTTATCTGCCAAACGTGAACGTAAGCGATCCAACTGAATATCCGCAATACCACGAATTTGCGCTTTTTGTAAAGAGTGGAAAACCACCAACTCATCAATACGGTTCACAAATTCAGGTCGGAAATGTTCAGATACCGCAGCCATAACCACAGCGCGAACTTCGTCTTTCGACGGGTTTTCACCTAATTCACGAACATCGGTTGAACCTAAGTTCGAGGTCATCACGATCACGGTGTTTTTGAAATCAATCACACGGCCTTGTGAGTCTGTTAATCGACCATCATCCAACACTTGAAGTAAGATGTTAAAGACATCTGGATGTGCTTTTTCAACCTCATCAAACAACACTACACTATAAGGTTTACGACGAACAGCCTCGGTTAACACACCACCTTCTTCATAACCCACATAGCCCGGAGGCGCACCTACTAAACGGCTCACCGAATGCTTTTCCATAAACTCTGACATGTCGATACGAATAATCGCATCATCACTGTCAAATAAGAAATTACCTAAAGCTTTGGTTAACTCAGTTTTACCTACACCTGTAGGCCCAAGGAATAAGAATGAACCACTTGGGCGGTTTGGATCGGATAATCCTGCACGAGAACGACGCACCGCATTCGACACTGCTACGACAGCTTCATCTTGACCAACTACACGGTTATGTAAGAACTCCTCCATGTGTAAGAGTTTTTCACGTTCACCTTGCAGCATTTTCGCAACAGGAATACCTGTAGCCGCACTTACCACTTCAGCGATTTCATTTTCAGTGACTTTGGTACGAATCAGTTTTGGCTCTTCGTTCACCTCGGCAACTTCTTCTTCATTCAAGCGTTTTTGCAACTCAGGAATAACACCATATTGCAAACGGCTAGCTTCTGCTAAATCACCTTCACGTTGTGCTTTTTCAAAGGCAGTACGTGCTTTATCTAGCTCGATTTGAGCCTGATTCGTGCCGTCAACCAAACGTTTTTCCGCAATCCACACTTCTTCCAAATCACTATATTCTTTTTGAACTTCAGCAATTTGTTTCTCTAGGTGCTCAACTTCAGCTTTAGAGACTGAATCTGCATCTTTTTTCACTGCTTCTAACTGCATTTTCAATTGAATTAGGCGACGATCTAAACGGTCTAATGGCTCAGGTTTTGAGTCAATTTCCATTTTGATACGTGATGCAGCTTCATCAATCAAATCAATGGCTTTGTCTGGCAACTGACGGTCTGTTATGTAACGATGCGACATTTTTGCCGCAGCAATGATCGCAGAGTCTAAAATTTGCACACCATGATGGGTTGCATATTTGTCTTTTAGACCACGTAAAATCGCAATGGTGTCTTCCACACTCGGTTCATCAACGATCACTTTTTGGAAACGACGTTCTAGAGCCGCATCTTTTTCGATATATTGACGATATTCATCAAGTGTTGTCGCACCTACACAGCGTAGCTCACCACGCGCTAATGCAGGTTTAAGCATGTTACCAGCATCCATTGCACCATCGCCTTTACCTGCGCCAACAAGCGTATGTAATTCGTCAATGAAAAGAATAATCTCGCCATCATATTTGGCTAAATCTTTTAGAACTGCTTTAAGACGTTCTTCAAATTCACCACGGTATTTTGCACCTGCAAGCAATGAACCTAAGTCAAGTGAAAGTACACGTTTACCTTTCAGACTTTCAGGAACTTCGCCATTGACGATACGCTGTGCTAAGCCCTCAACGATTGCTGTTTTACCCACACCAGGCTCACCAATCAATACCGGGTTGTTTTTGCTACGACGTGATAATACCTGAATGGTACGGCGAATCTCTTCGTCACGACCAATAACCGGATCTAGCTTACCTTCTAATGCACGTGCATTGAGGTCTAAGGTATATTTGTTGAGTGAATCACGTTGATCTTCGTGGTTATTACTCATGACTTGTTCACCGCCTCGTATTTGTTCAATCGCTTTGCGTAATTTATCTGTCGTTACGCCTACACTATTTAATAAGGTTTTGGTTTTACCCGTTTCAGCTAAACCGAGAATCACCCAATCTGTAGAAAGAAACTCATCTCCAGCTTTTTGAGCAAAACTGTCGGCTAAATTCAGCGCCTTGACTGCTTCAGGATTTAGGTTGATGTCCCCTGTAGGCGTCGCAATAGTGGCGGTATCCTGTAGGGCTTGCTGAAGTTTGGTTTTTAACTCAGGAAGATTAGCACCTGCCTGTTGTAACAAGTTTTGGTTCGACGGCTCTTCAAGCAATGTCGAAAGAATATGGATTCCTTCAATGGCTGTATGGTCTTTCCCCATTGCTAAAGATTGGGCATCGGATAATGCTTGCTGCAAACGGTTTGTGAATTTTTCGAATCGCATTCTTGTTATTCCTCACAACAAATTCTGTACTTGAAGCATATATGGGAGTCATATTTAAAATTTCAAATACATTTTTTAAATATTTTTCAATGAGTTAATTTTAAGATAAAGATAAATCTCAATTATAATATTGGTATAAATTGAATACTTTTCAAGTCAATTATTGAAGAATTTAGTACTTTATTATGTTGTTTAAATACATATGTATTTTTAGGCAATTTTCTTGTCAACTCAACTGACTTTCTGACAATAAAATTCAATGATTTTCCACTAGCTTAAATCACGTAAATGTCAAAAAAGCCCACATTTACATGCAGGCTTTTACATAATCCACTGAAAAGTTCAGCTTAAGGTGCAGGATTTGGCTGCTGGCGATGAATATCTTCAATCCCTTTTAAAATATCTTCTGATAAATTCACATCAAAAGCATCAATATTTTCTTTCAACTGATCTAGATTCGTCGCACCAATAATTGTACTGGTGACAAAGAATTGCTGCTTAATAAATGCAAGTGCTAACTGTGTCAACGTTAAACCATGCTGTTCAGCCAATTGTGCATATTGTTCTGTTGCCCATTCACTCTCCGCATTTGAATAGCGGCTAAAGCGTGAAAATAGTGTCACTCGAGCATTGGCAGGACGTGCACCATGACGGAATTTACCTGTTAGATAACCAAATGCTAAAGGTGAATATGCCAATAAGCCCACGCCTTCGTAATGTGCAATTTCAGATAAACCGATTTCATAAGTACGATTCAACAAACTATATGGATTTTGCACACTGACAATTTTTTCTAAACCATGCTTTTCTGCAAGTTGTAGGAATTTCAACGTTCCCCATGGCGTTTCATTAGATAGTCCAATTGAGCGAATTCGACCTTTTTTCACCTCATGACTTAAAGCAACTAATGTTTCTTCTAAATTGGTAATAGTTTGCGTACTGTTTGCTTCGGCATTGCCATAACCCAATTTACCGAAAAAGTTGGTTGGACGTTGCGGCCAATGCAACTGGTATAAGTCAAGATAATCTGTTTGTAAGCGCTGAAGAGAATGATCCAGTGCAGACTCAATTTCCGAAGCAATAAATTTAGTTTGCCCGTCACGAATATGACTACCGCCTTGTGACGGTCCTGCAATTTTTGAAGCTAAGATTATTTTATCGCGGCCACCGCGAGCCGCAATCCAGTTACCTATAATAGTTTCAGTCGAACCTTGGGTTTCAGGTTTCGGCGGGACAGGATACATTTCTGCAGTATCCCAAAAGTTAAGACCACGCTCTAAAGCATAATCCAGTTGCTCGAAAGCTTCTGCTTGGGTGTTTTGTTCACCAAACGTCATGGTGCCTAAACAAATTTCTGGAACTAATATGCCTGTATGTGCCAATGGTTTAAATTGCATGCCGCAAATTCCCTCTTTATTTTAAATATCAATATATAAGTCACGAAGTAGCTTACATAAGATATCGGCTTTGTTTAAATCATAATTTTCTGTTTATTTGTCAAAAAATGTGAGAAAGGTTGCTTCCGCTATAATAGTGAGAAATGAATGGACATAAAAAAAGCAAACCCCTGAGTTTGCTTTTTTTAGATTCGGAAGACTGATTATTCTTCGTCGTCGAAATCGTCAGAAGCCAATTGGCTTTTCTCTTCAAGCGATGCATCAAAAATTAGAATCGCTTTACCATCAGTTTCGATCATGCCTTGCTCTTCAAGTGTTTTTAGAACACGACCAACCATTTCACGGGAACAACCCACGATACGACCAATCTCTTGACGAGTAATACGAATCTGACGACCATTCGGCAAAATCATTGCCTCTGGTTGTGAAGATAAATCAATTAAGCAACGTGCAATTCGACCTGATACGTCAATAAACGCAAGGTCAGTTACTTTACGCGTCGTATTTTTAAGACGGCGTACAAGCTGTGCAAATACCGCATAACTTAAGTCTGGGTATTGTTTACTTAATTCATGAAAGTTTTCATAGGTAATCTCAGCAATTTCACATACATCTCGCGTACGCACTTCTGCAGTACGCTGTGCATTTGCTTCGAATAGCCCCATTTCCCCAAAAAAGTCACCCGCATTTAAGTACGCAACCACAATTTCACGCTCATCATCTTCGCGTAAAATGATAGATACTGAACCCTTAAGAATTAAATACAAAGATTTAGATTCTGAGCCCGCATCAATGATTGTTGTACGTTTTGGGTAACGATTAATATATGCACGTTTTAATAATGCCTTCACCGACTCAGGTAACTGCCCCGGAGATAGCGCATCTGTGCTAAGTTGTGAAAAGTTTGAAGTCATGCTAACAGTTTCCGAATATGGATAATTTATAGATCGCACAAGACCTAAAGTGAACTTGTCACACGTAAGAGTTGAAATTCCTTATCAACTCAATTTATGTTAGTGTACAGGTACTGCGTAAATTTATAGCTTTTTTTAGGGACTTGCAATGCAAACTAGTGTTCATTGGCTAGAGAATGTTGCTTTTGAAGCAAAAACTCAAAGTGGTCACACTGTTATGATGGATGGATCACAAGAATATGGCGGTGAAAACCGTGGTCCGCGCCCAATGGAACTGATTTTAACAGGACTTGGTGGTTGTGCATCTTTCGATATTGTGACGATTTTAAAGAAAGCACGCCAAGACATTACTGATGTTCGTTGTGAATTAAATGCAGAACGTGCCGACACTATTCCTGCTGTATTCACTAAAATTCATTTGCACTTTGTAGTCACTGGTCATGGCGTGAAGGAAAAGCAAGTTGCAAAAGCGGTTGAACTTTCTGCTGAAAAATACTGTTCTGCTAGTAAAATGCTGATGGATGGTGGTGTAGAAATTACCCATGACTTCGAAATTTTAGAAACTGAAGATGCATAATTTATTTGTTCAATTAAGAGCCGCATAGAATGCGGCTTTTTTGTTTCAAATAATCCGCTATAGCATACATTGTATGAAGCACTACTATATAGTCATAAATGCAGAAATATGAGCCAAAGAAGTTTGGCTTAATCACTTAATCAACCAATATCCAAATTGATGTATTTGCACATAGATGCATTTACACCCAATTCCATCTCATGATGATTTTACGACTCAGTCCATATGAGTCTATAAAAGAAAATTAAGTTTGGTAACGACTCATGATGAACACCTTTCATATAAGCAGATTTGATTTAACTATATTCTTGATAACACTTTAATTAGGGTGTGTTGACACTTTTAGCTTAAAAAAATAGCGAAGTAGTAAAATCAAATCGCCAAACCCAATTTTACTATTCGCTATGCCTCGTACCATGCTGACAGATCAACACTGGCAAAAGTTGAAAGTTATTCTGCGTAATTTATCCATTCACTACAACTCAAATTTACGCAATTTTATTGAAGCTATTCTCTATAGAATTAGAACAGGCTGTCCGTGGCGAGATATTCCTTCTTGTTTTGGTCATTCAAACTCTATTTTCAAACGTTTTAATCGTTGGTCAAGCAGCGGTAAGTTACTTAGATTATTCAAATTACTAGCCTCATGCCCCGAATTGTTGCTGCACATGGCAATCCTATTGATTTCATGATTACCGATGGAACCACACATGATGTTAAAGTTGCACATGATTTAATATCAACATTAGATTTAAAAGAGACAAAAGTGGTATGCGCAGATAAAGGCTATGATTCAGAACCACTGCGTGAACAGATCAGGAAAACAAGGACCAAAGCGAATATACCAAGGAAAACGAATAGCAAATCGAACAATGACCATATGGACTGGTATTTATATAAAATCAGGCATTTAGTTGAAAATATGTTTTGCAGATTAAAGGAATTTAGAGGAATAGCTACTCGATATGACAAGCTCAAAAGGAATTATCAAAGTTCTGTTGCTTTAGCCTGTATATTTTTATGGCTACCTTTATAGGGTTAATTATGAACAGTAAATGTCAACAGACCCTAATAATTTCAGATAAAAAAAAGCAGAATCATTTTGATTCTGCTTTTTGAATTTGGTAGGTTTAACCAGATTCGAACTGGTGACCTCTACGATGTCAACGTAGCGCTCTAACCAACTGAGCTATAAACCTAGAATGCGTAGAATCATATTCATTTTTATTTTTTATGACAAGCCCTTTTCTGACTTTTTTAAACTTTGCGTACAAGTTTTAAGCAAAGCCTTAAAATATTGAATATCATGAGAACTTAGCGCGGTACCTACATAAATTTCCTGCTCAAATAACGTAATAACTTGTTCAAATGCCGCCCTTTCCTGTTCAGGTACATTTTCAGCCAAACGTTGTAACCAATGCCTAAAACTTTCTGAAGCCACTTTTTGCTGGCTCAAGGGTAAATTCTTAGCAAACTTGGCAATTTCTCTTTCAAGAGAGCTTAGGCTTTTTCTTTTTTTCCACAAAATCCATATAAAATATAATGCTACAATGCCACCAATACTCAAAATAAGAATTAAAACACCTGCATAAGCAGAATTTGTACCGAGCTTTTTAAACCATTGTTGCTGTGATTCTGCATTGTAACCCACCACTTTACTCTGCCATTGGTAACTCGCATAATCACTCCATACACGGACTTTTTTCAACATCGAAAATTGTTGATAGGCCCAAGTCGACTGCTGTCTCCCAAAAATTGTCCGATCTTGTTCCATATAATCCTGCATCCCACCATCGATACGCTGCGGTGCGATCATGGCCGTCGGATCAATACGACGCCAATGTTGATTGACATAAACCTCTGTCCACGCATGTGCATCAAGTTGACGAACTTCCCAACTTTTTCCATCTGGTGCTAATTGACCACCTTGATATCCCACAACAATACGCGATGGAACACCCACATAGCGCATCAACATTGCAAAGCTCGAAGCAAAATGTTCGCAAAAGCCCTGTCTTGATCCAAATAAAAAATCATCTATCCGATTTTGCCCCAATACACCTGGGCTTAAGGTATATGCAAAACGATTTTGTCTATACCATTGCAAAACTTCGGCAATATAACGCTCAGGATTTTGATGACTTCGCTGCCATAAAGTTTGGGCCAATTGTTGTGATTGAACATCCAAGTGTTCAACATAGCGAGTGTTTATTTTTTCAAGTAAAGATACATTTTTTATTTGTGGCGGCTCTGCACTTCCTAACCATTTTAGTTGAATCGGCTGTGTACGTGCTGTTAATCGGTAGGGTGTAATTCGACCATCTTGACCTAAAGCAAAACGTGCTTCATTGGGAACGGATTGCTCCAACGACATAATCCACATCACAGTTGGGTCGGCAGCCAAATATTGATAATTCAATGTCCGCTTGGGTTTTAAATCGTCTGGATTCAGCTGTATAACGTTCTGGTTAAAAAAATGACTGGTCCATTTAGAACCATCATATTCATCTAATGCCATCGCCCGCCAATACAGCTCTGTACGAGGTGGCAAGGCTTGAATATCACCGATTATACGAAAAGCCAAACTACTCGACTGTGATAACTCAGCAATATCGCCGGGAGACATGCTGTCACTGATTCCTGTTGTGGCTTTATTTTCAGGAATAGGAATATGCCATAGCGGCGGCAGGCGTGGAAAAAAGAGAAACAGTAAAATAAAGAATGGAACAGCTAAGGCAATAAATTTACCCACATGCCCAATATCTTGTTTAATCGCTTGTATTTCACCGCCTGAGTTTTGGCTAAAACCAAAGGTCTGTAAACGGTATAATCCAATAAAGCAGCTCAACAACGCCAACAAAATGACCAATGCCATGGCAAAAGACTGGCTAAACAAAAAACTACTGGCAATCACAAACATCGCAAAGTTAAATAAAATAATTACATCACGACGTGTTTTTGTTTCTAAAGATTTAGCAAATAAAAATGTACTAAGTACTGTAACCCCTGCATCAACACCAATAAAGGTTTTATGACTTATGTAAATGCTGAATAAAGCTATCAATGTCAGCACATAGGTTAAAATTTTAGAAAATGGTTTTTTACTGGCGCGGGTATTGTGTAATAAAATAAGCCAAATGACTAAAAATACTAATGATGTCACCACTGGTATATAAAGCATTTGCGCAATGAGCACCAAAGCTAAAGTGAGTAGTATGGAGCGGCTTATGGTATTTTCAATCATAAATCAAGCCTGCGCCAATAACCGTTTAGCTTCGGAAAAATGCAGTGGCCCATTGCCTGAGGACAACTCAGAATTAGGTAAATACAGTGCATATTGATCGTGATTTTGCTCAGCCTGCTCGACCAAACCCATCATAAGGCTAAGTTTTTCTTCATGACTTTGAGTTGGCATATGGTGATAATGAATCTCCAATTTCTTTAGATCTTCATATTGTTCAAAGACTTTCACATATAAACCTTGTCCTCGTGCTGCTTGTTTCCAAGACACCGCATGAAGTGAATCCCCCGTCTGAAAACTCCGTAATTCGCGAAATTCATCAAGATCAGGTTCAAAGTTTTGCTGTTGTTGCTTATTTTCAACGGAATGCCAACTGGCTTGAGGTGCAACCCACACTGGTTGCTGTACGTACAAATACGTCCAGGCCCGAACCAAACCAAAGGGATAAACACTATAAATTTGTATAGGTGGAATCTGAAAAACACCGCGTTGGCTGGTTGTAAAATTTAATTGAAAGCAATGCTGTTGCGTATTGAAAAATAATTTATGTAGCTGATTTTCCGTTTTAATCCACAAATATCTAGCCTGTTCAGCATCTTGTTTAAAGTAAATATCGACCGAAAGTAATTCACCTGCTTGCGGTGTATCAACAACATTTATTTGAATCTGTAACGCATGAAGCTGCTTAAAAGTAATATAGAAACTAATACACAGTACAGCACTAATTAAAAAGCAAAAGCCTAGAATCAAATTATTGGCATAATTCACACCTGCAATAAAGGTGATGAAAATTAACACCAAATACAAGTAGCCTTGCTGATAGATAAAGATCAAGACGTCTTTTTGAGTCAGCTGCTTGTGCTGATCAATTTTAAATCGACGTTCAATCCATTGCTGCCACATCGAAGCCAAGGTTCAACTCCTTTATTGAATCGAAACTTGTTCTAAAAGCTTAAAGGCTTCAAGATCTGACAACCCAATTCGATGAGATACCACAGCTGCAAACACCGCTTGCACATCGTCAGGATTCACATAATTTCGCTGCTCAATCAGCGCATAGGCTTGCGCAGCTTTCTTTAAGGCTAAAACACCACGAGTAGAAAGACCATGTCTCCCTTTACGTGTTTCAGCAGCAAGATCCAAAATGTAATCCATCAAACGATCACTCAGATGTATCTGCTCGACAAAGCCTTGTAGTTGTAAAATTTCTGCTTCATTAAAGATATGTGCTAATGCCGCAATCAGATCATGGCGTGAAGTTTGTTGGAGCAATAATTTCTCTGCCTGACGCGATGGATAACCTAAAGACAAACGCATTAAAAACCGGTCCAACTGGGACTCAGGTAAGGCATAAGTACCACTTTGAAATAAAGGGTTTTGTGTCGCAATCACCCAAAATGGTTGAGGCAAAGCATAGCGCACACCATCAACCGTCACATACCCCTCTTCCATGGCTTCCAATAAAGCACTTTGGGTCTTAGGACTACAACGGTTGATTTCATCTGCCAATAAAATTTGGGTAAAAATCGGCCCAGATTTAAACTCAAAATGATGTTCTTTTTGATTAAACATATTTACCCCAATCACATCGCTGGCCAGCATGTCATTGGTAAATTGAATCCGTTGAAACTTTAATCCCGCCAAATGTGACAAGGCGCTAGATAATGTCGTTTTTCCTAAACCAGGTAAGTCTTCAAATAGCACATGCCCGCCTGCCAATAGACAAGCTAAAGCCAATTTGGTTTGCTGATTTTTATCCAAAATAATTTGGTTAATTTGTTCGAGGAAAGTATTTATTTTCGGGTAAAAAGGGGCAAGGCTCTGTTCACTTAAAAGCGTTGATGTATTATTTTGTTGGCTTTTCTCTGATCCCCAAAACACCTTTTATTCCCCAATAAAAAAGTTAAATGAATGACTAAAATACAGTGTTTTATTTAAAAATACAGTGTTTATCTCCAAGCTATACCCAGTTCATTACTTTTAATACATACGCTTGATATTTATTGAGTATACAAAAGGGTTGTTTTCGCTTCGACTGCTCACAAATCAGCAATAAAAAAAGCGTCCCGAAGAACGCTTTTTTCTTAGATTTTTAGCTCGAGTCACTGCATTAGCAAGGACACTTCTTCATGTCACCACCAGCTGATGGATAACGTGCATCTACACAGTGACGATAAAATGTTTTTGCATCCATCGCTTCCAAATCAGGATGATGTTTTGCCATATGTTCCAAATAGTTTTGGTAATCTGGCACACCCACCATCAGGCGGAAACTTTGCTGTAAACGTTGCCACAACGTCGCAATACGTGACCAATTTTTCGGGTTCAGAATTAAATCCTTCTGCGACATAATGGTCATTTTAATGATTTTATAAATCACCGTTTTTCCACTTTTTGCAAACTTCAGGTTCATTCATATTCCCCTATTAATGTGCTGAATTTGACGGATTAATTTCAGCTGGGCCACGGTAAATTGCTTCTGCTTCATTCACCGATGGATTTGGATTTGCCAAGGCACGACGCACCACACCAATCGCTGCAAATAACATCACAAATGCCACAATCATAAAGAATGCACACAGACCGGCATTGATTTGATTCGACAATGCAACCGTATGCATTTCAGCCATGGTTTTTGCAGGTGCCAACAATTCATTCTTCGCAATTGCTGCATTAAAACGATCTGCCTGAGCCAAGAAACCAATCTTTGGATTTTCGTGGAAAATCTTCTGCCAACCAGCGGTCATTGAAGTAATAAACAAGAATAATGTTGGGATAATTGTCACCCAAACATACTTTTGTTTTTTCATCTTGAATAAAATCACTGTACCCAAGATCAATGCCATCGCAGCAAGAATTTGGTTACCAATACCAAATAGCGGCCATAAACTATTAATACCGCCGAGTGGATCAACCACGCCTTGGTAAACGAAGAAGCCCCAACCTGCAACAGCCACCGCTGTACCTAACAGATTTCCGAAGAAGTTATGTGAGTTTTTAACCGCAGGAATCACGATACCCACAGTATCTTGCACCATGAAACGACATGCACGTGTACCCGCATCAACTGCCGTTAAAATGAAAAGTGCTTCGAATAAAATCGCAAAGTGATACCAGAACGCCATCATTGAACGGTTATTAAAAATTTCCGTAATGATATGCGCCATACCAATCGCAAATGTTGGTGCACCACCTGTACGAGACAGAATCGAATTTTCACCCACTTCTTGTGCAAGTAAGGTCAATGCTTCAGGTGTGACCACGAAGCCTAATGTACGAACTGCTTCTGCAGCGGACTCAACCGTTGTACCAATCACAGCTGCTGGCGCATTAATCGCAAAATACACACCAGGCTCAAGAATCGTTGCACAGACCAAAGCCATAATCGCAACAAAAGACTCCATCAACATGCCGCCATAACCGATCATGCGAATATCTTTTTCATTATTCACAAGCTTCGGTGTCGTTCCTGAAGAAACGAGCGCATGGAAACCTGAAATTGCACCACAGGCAATGGTAATAAACAAGAATGGGAACATTGAGCCTGCAAATACAGGACCTGTACCATCAATAAAATGCGTTACCGCTGGCATTTTCATCTCAGGTAAAGCAAACATGATCCCGATTGCTAAACCTGCAATAACACCAATTTTCAAGAAGGTAGATAGGTAATCACGTGGTGCAAGCAGTAACCAAACAGGTAATACTGATGCCACGAAACCATAACCAATCAACCACCAAGTTAGTTCAGTACCTGAAAGTGTAAAGAATGGCCCCCAGTACGGATGCTGTGCAATGTCGCCACCATAGATAATCCCAGCCATCATCAGTACAAAACCAATGATCGACACTTCTGCAATTTTACCCGGACGGATAAATCGCATATATATACCCATGAAAATCGCAATCGGTACAGTGGCAGCGATACTGAAGACACCCCACGGACTATTGGTCAACGCTTTTACAACCACCAAAGCAAGTACCGCAAGAATGATGATCATCACACCAAGTGCGCCAAGCATCACGATGATTCCGGCAAAAGAACCCAGTTCTTGTTTTGCCATTTCACCGAGTGAACGACCATCACGACGCGTTGAGATGAATAAGACTAAAAAGTCTTGAACCGCACCGGCGAGAACAACACCCACTAAGAGCCAAATTGTTCCCGGCAAATAACCCATTTGTGCAGCAAGGATTGGTCCGACTAAAGGACCTGCACCTGCAATCGCGGCAAAGTGGTGACCAAATAGAACACTTTTATTGGTCGGCACATAATCCAAACCGTCAGCTAAGCGATGGGCAGGCGTTAAACGTCGCTCATTCAGTTCAAAGACTTTATTGGCAATAAATAAACTATAAAAACGATATGCAATGCTATACACACAGATTGCTGCAAGGATCAGCCAAACTGCATTGACATGCTCGCCTCGACTGAGTGCTAGTATGCCGAATGAAACGGCACCTAGAATGGCTACAAACAGCCAGATAATCTTTGAAGCCATTCCTGACTTCGGTTGAATGTTTTCCATCTCAATCCCTCATAAATGTTGAAATAAATCAGCTTGATTTTTCTTGTTCGAGGTACTGCTGTTTCTTCCCTTGAAACTCTACTCCTGTTATAGGTTTTTTCATCTAATACTTTGGAATAAAAATTTAAACCAATAGGTATAAAAAAAGGGATGAATCACTTCATCCCTTTCGATAATAGTCTATTTTTAAACCATTATGCACGTTCTAAATAGTCACCAGTACGAGTGTCTACACGAACGCTTTCTTCTTGCTGTACGAATAATGGAACACGTACAACTGCACCAGTTTCAAGCTTAGCCGGTTTACCGCCACCGCCTGAAGTATCACCACGTACACCTGGATCAGTTTCAACGATTTTTAATACAACGAAGTTTGGCGCGCTCACAGTTAAAGGAACACCGTTCCAAAGCATGATTGTGCAAAGTTCATTTGAGTCATCTTTCAACCATTTAGCCGCGTCGCCCATAGCAACTTTATCAGCAGCGATTTGTTCGAAAGATTCTGGGTCCATGAAATTCCACATTTCACCGTCGTTATACAAGTAGTTCATTTCAACTTCTTGGATGTCAGCAGCTTCTAGTGAATCACCAGATTTGAAAGTTTTTTCTAAAACTTTACCAGTTTTAAGGTTACGTAATTTTACGCGGTTAAAAGCTTGGCCTTTACCTGGTTTTACGTATTCGTTTTCCATGATTGAACATGGGTTACCGTCAAGCATGACCTTAAGGCCTGACTTGAAATCATTCGTAGAATAATAGGCCATGACTGGCTCACTCCAAACTTACTAACTTTAATCTATAGATGCTATGGGCTGTAACATGTCATTTAGCAAGTACTGACTGTAACATTGGCTGCCACATGCACATTAATGTGATATTGCGTATTCTAAATGACCAATGCACCATGTCGCAACGAAAAAATCCCCATTAAAGGGGTCAAGCTGCTTAACTTACACTCAGACATTAAAGAACTTTGTTTATACAATGCCCACAAACAGGTAAAATTGCTGTTTACTGAAACTTAATAAATGTTTCGTAGGCTTCATCCGTTCTAAACTTTATCGGAATTTTTTCAGCTTAAACATCAAAGTTCGACTCATTAATTTCAGCAATATTCCCTACTCACCTTTCTGCATTTTTTAAACAATCGGCATGATAAACTATTTATTTCAAGAGCAAAACTGGCAAACCCAATTGAGTGATTTGATAACAAATCCTCAAGAATTACTCGATGTATTAGAACTTTCCCATGATCAGTTATTATCGGGTGCTCAGTTCGCAGCAGATGAGTTTCGCCTACGTGTGCCGCGCGCTTTTGTTGAAAAAATGCAAAAAGGTAATCCGCTCGATCCGCTTTTACTGCAAGTCCTACCGCATCATTTGGAACTTGAAGAACACGCCGGTTTTGTCACCGACCCTTTAGGTGAAGAGCAGGCTAACCAACAGCCAGGCGTATTACATAAGTACAAGTCTCGTTTTTTACTGACTTTAACCGGTGCCTGCGCGGTCCATTGCCGTTATTGTTTCCGCCGGCATTTTCCATACCAAGAAAACCTGCCTAAAAATGACGATTGGCCAAACATTAAAGGATATATTGAACAACAACCCGATATTAATGAAGTGATTTTAAGTGGTGGAGACCCGCTCACACTATCAAATCGTAAACTTCAAGTGTGGATTGAACGTTTATCGACTTTGCCACAAATTAAATTTTTGAGAATTCATTCACGAGTTCCTATCGTAATCCCCAACCGTGTCGATGAAGAGCTGGTTTCTATTTTAAAAAACAGTAGGCTACGCATTATTCTAGTGGTACACTCAAATCATCCATCTGAGCTAGATGACTTCACGTGCAGCCAGCTTCAACAGCTTGTCAAACAAGGAATCACCGTGCTGAACCAAGCAGTCTTATTAAAAGGGGTTAATGATTCTGCAGAAGTATTGGTCGATTTGAGTTACCGCTTATTCGACGCAGGTGTAATGCCATATTATTTGCATGTTCTGGATAAAGTAAAAGGTGCTCATCATTTTGATACACCAGCTCAGGATATTGATTTAATTTATAAAAAAGTTTTAGAGAACCTACCTGGTTATTTGGTTCCTAAACTTGTACGGGAAATAGCGGGCGAAAAAAACAAGACACCGCTTTTTGGGGCTTCAACTTTTTGAGTTAAATAATAAAGATGACCACGCATACTTCAGATACGTTTTACAATCCGACTGAATTAAAGCTGGATAAATTAAGCTTTTGTCCGACCAATGCTAAAGGTCTGCAAGAGTGGTTAAACGGTATTTCAATTTTACAATTGGGTACCTCATCTAAAGCTTTATTCAATGCCTTACTTGAAATCTCCGAGCTGAAATGCCAAGAGATGTTACGTTTTGATTTGGTTCAAATTTTACATCCAACTATGGAAAGTGTGCTCACAAGCTTAGAAAAACACTTTACCAATCAAAGCCTCATTACCACGGATCGTAATGATCAAATCATTGAATTGGCGATGCTTTTACGTAGTCACTTTGCCAAAATCTATATTGATATTGCCAAACGATGTAATCAGCAGCTCAATCAACAAAAGTTTTCGATTTTTTCATTCGGCCATAAAAAAAGCTTACAAACCGCTCGAATTGCATCAATCTACTATGCGTTGCAACAACTGACACTGTTGTTGTATCAACAAAATATGTTGTATGCCACACCGACTGCAGGTCAATGGATTGCGGCACATCAACTGATTGAATGTGCCATTGAACACGATTTCTATCAAAGTAATGTCAATCAGTTGCTGGGTACTCAACATCAAATTGCAAATATTGCTCAAGCTTATGCACAATTAATCTTATTAGATATTTTCAATAATCATCAGATTCGCCCTGCTGAAATCCAAGGTTTGTATTTATGTAGCTTTGACTGGGCAAAATTGGTTCAAATCCTACCGAAAGAAACCACGCTTTCACGCTATATTGTAGACACGAAAAAAGATCACCCACCGATTTATAACTCAAAACAAGATCGGTCTTATCAAGCCAATGTATACATTTCAACGCAAAACTTGCTCGATCATTTGACCGAAACGCAAACTAGAAATGCCAATTATTTATCTAAAAATGAAAAGTTATTTTTAACTCCAGCGCTATATTTCCATATTCATAATATTTTGACCAACAAAACTGAACGTCGTCATGAGCGTTATGAATATTCTGCGCAAATTAATATTTGCTTTAGCTTAATGGTGGCGCATTTCTATCTCTCTAAAGGTAAAAACTTCCACGAAACTTTAGATTTAGAAGGCAATTATCAATTCCACAATGAAGCGTCTTTTGTCAATTCGCATGATTCAAATATGCCAACAGGCATGACCAATGCGAAAGCGCTAGATCGTGAAGCAAAACAGATTCATACCGCTGACGTTTTAGATATTAGTGTGAATGGTTATCGCATTAAATGGACTGGTCCTACCCCTGCTAATTTAAAAACCGGCGAATTTATTTTGATCCAAGAAAATGCTCAAAGCCAATGGCGTGGCGGTGTTGTTCGTTGGATCAAACAATCGACTGAAAAAAGTTTGGAATTGGGTCTCGAAGTACTGGCTCAAGATTTGTATCCATGTTCAGCCCATATTCGTACCGACCGCAATACAACAAATCATCAACCTGCTTTATTGGTACAGACCACACAACTTGATCAAGTGTCTACGACCTTAATTTTACCTGGGGCAAATCTCTTCCGAGAGAAACAAACGATCCACCTTCGCTTAGGCAAAGAAGACATCAAAGTCTATCTCACCAAAGCGCAGTTGGTGACACAAAGCTTTATTCGCTTTGAATATGAATTATTGAATGAAGAGCAAGAAAATGTCGTTAAAGACTATATTGCGAAACAGAGCAATGAGATCAAAAATAACGACTTATGGGAAGCATTAAAGTGAGAAATCCATTACTATCCAAAAAACTAAAACGTACGGAAACTCGATTACTCATTATTGATGATAATCAAATACGTTTTAACCAGATACGTGATTTATTGACAGACAGCGAACATCAAGTTCATGCCATATTACTTGATGATTTACAAAATTTCGAAAAACAGCTGAATCTCAATTGGGACTTGATCATTTTTGGACGTGCTTATGATTTAAAATATGAACAAGCTTTAAGTTTAGTTCAACTATCGAGCCAACCGAATTTACCGATTATTTTACTTAAACCCGAGGACTATCAAGCAGAACAATATGCAAGTTTAGTCAAAAAAGGGATTTATGACATTGTCGATATTGCTGAACCTGAGAGTTTCTATTTTGGTTTAATCCGTGCTTTATCCTTTAGTCGCCTACAACAATCGCAGCAACATTTAATGGAAGAGCTCGAAACAGCTCAAATCCAAACCCAGTCTTTAGTTGAAGATAGTCGTAAAGCGGTTGCCGTGATTCAAGAAGGCATTCACATTCAAGCCAATGCTGAATATCTCACTTTATTTGGTCTAAAAAATGAAGATGATGTAATTGGTCTGCCTTTACTCGATCTATTACAACCTACTGACCTCAACGACTTTAAGCAACGCTTTAAAAAAATTAGCCAAGGGCAGCTCGATTTAGGACGTTTTGATCTCGTTTCACAAAATATAGCAGTGGTTGGGCAAAACCCACTAAAACTCGAATTTATTGCCGCAGCTGAAGAAGATGCTTTACAGCTCGCAATTGAAATTGGCAGTCAAAGCAGCAATGCTGTAAGCAATGCTCAAGTTGAAGCTAGCCCACAAAAACCAAAAGCATTTCAACAACTCAACCGTACCATTGCTCAGCAACCTGCTAATGTAAATGCATTAGTTCTATTTACATTGGCTTCTTGTTCTGATGCGATTTTTCAAAAAGATTGGAATACTTATAAGAGCTATTTCACCAATATTAAAGATTTCTTGAAAGATCAGACTCATGCTCCATTATTTAGTTTAGATAATGGTGCAATCGTTGCCTTATTCCAAGCGGATAATCAGCTCAAACTTGAGTCTAAATTGATTGGTCTTAATACCCTGAGCAAACCTCAATTACTCAGTGTAAACAATGAAACTTATCCATTAAATTTACGCATAGGATACAGTGTTTTAGACAGCGATATTCGTGATGAAGCACATTTTGATACCTTTATTGCGAAAGCCTTTAATACTGCGCTACCAACCAACCAACAAGCACCTGAAATCGATTTAACTATTCCATTAGAAATTGACATACCAAGTTTGGATTTTGGTACACCAGAAGCACAAATTGCGCCGATTGTCGTTAGTGATGAAGCTCCTGTTATCAAGGCCCTTCGCAACTGCTTAGAACGCGGTGAAATTCATCTTAAATATCAGCAACTGTATGATAAAGAAGATTCACATCTTTATACTTATGAAGTAACCAGCGGCTTTATTTTTGAAAATAAATGGAAAGATATCGCCCAACTACGTGAATTGGCTGAAGACTCAGAGCTATCCATTAAATTGGATCGTTGGATCTTGGTTGAATCGTGTAAACAGCTACACAACTTTATTACTCAGTTCCCTGAAGCTAAATTAATCGTTAACCTGAACAAGGAAGTGCTATATAACGACCGCACCTTCCCTGAGTTTATTTCAAAACTCATTACGATTATTCGTAGTAAATTGAAGAATCCACTGATTTTACAATTTGCAGAAGAAGACATTCAGCTCAATATTGATGCGGCTCAAAAAGCATTTGTTGAACTTCGTAAAAATGGTGCCGAACTGGCTTTACGTAATTTTGGTCATTCGATGTTTAGTGAATCATTATTACGTCAAATGGATGTTCACTGCTTAACACTAGATTCAAGCTTGACCCAAATGCTTGCAAACGACAAGTCATGCCAAGAGCTGCAAGAAAAAATTACCACTTATCATGAAATCAAAACTGTTGAAATCATGCTACGTGAATTAAATGACATGACACTGTTTGCCAATGCTTGGAATGTAGAAGCTCGTTTTATTCAAGGTGATTATTTCCAGAAGAAACTCGACCATCTCATCGATGTTCAGGACCAATAAGGTTCTGAACATTGCCGATTTAAGGTTTATCTTTTTATCGGCACAAAAAAAACGGGCATAAAGCCCGTTTTTTCGTTTTGGATATTAACGTTTGATAGAACGTGACATACCAGCAAAACGTTGTTTGAATTTGTCGATACGACCGCCAGTGTCAACGCTTTTCTGTTTACCAGTGTAGAATGGGTGGCAAGCAGAACATACGTCTAGGTAAATAGTTTCTTTACCAAGAGCTGAACGAGTTTCAATTACGTTACCGCATGAACATGTAGCAACTAAAGTTTCATATTTTGGGTGAATATCGGCGCGCATCGTCGATTACTCCTAAGATTTAAGAAGGTTTAGCTGTCATCGCAATTGATCACTCTTGCATCACTACAAGGAAGGCTTAAAAAAGCAGACCAACACCATAACAGACCATTCTTTTGGCCCACCGAGACGGATACCGTCAGAGCTAAGCACAACAAGTTGGGGCAAATTATAGCTGATTTTTTATTGTTAATAAATAGATATTCAAGGCTGAATCGCTCTACTCTTTATAGGTTGAGCCTGCTCTAAATATTTCTGATATTGTAATTCGACTGTACGCTGAAATTGGGCTTGATCAAAATGGTTTAATTTTTCAATAAATGCAGGACAAAACGTCGCTGCATTTACTGACTGTAATGATCTGCTCATGCCCTCTAACATGCCTTGAAGCTGTTGTTTAAATTGTGCATCGACTGGCTGATCAACATCTTTAGCTTTTAATGGCTCTACACCATTAAAACGGACAGCCTGAACCGCAGCAATTAATTTAAGCTTTGCAGCTTGATAAGCCTGATCTAATTCCGTATTCAACTGTGGTTGTCGATCACGACAAAAATCCAACATGGGCTGCAGGCTGATGAGGGGCATTTTTTCAATGACATCACGGTTACTATTTACGGATAAATCCTCTTGGGCATGAACGACAGTGTTCATACCCAAGAATAAAATAAAGACACCTTGTTTAATTTTCATGATTTTTTTCATCTATATAAGGTATTTTAAAAGGACGTATTCATCTCACCCTTATTCTTGCCCACGGCTTTGTTTTGCCCAAAGGTTGGCAATCACACCACAGACCATCAACTGAATTTGATGAAAGATCATAATTGGTAAAACTATCATCCCCATCGGCTGCCCAATAAATAAAATTTGTGCCATGGGCACGCCGCTCGCCAAAGTTTTTTTAGAACCACAAAAGAAAATCGTCTTTTGATCAGCTCGGCTAAAGCCCAACCAACGTGGTACATATAGCGCCAATAACATAATGATTGTTAACAAGACAGAGCACGCCACAATCAACAGGAATAAGGTCATACCACTCACTTGATGCCATAGCCCTGCCACCACCGCACTGCTGAATGCGCCATAGACCACCATCAAAATTGAGCCCTGATCAAATACCTTCACAATTTTTGGCATTTTCTTCATATAAGGAAACACCCAAGGACGGAGGAGCTGCCCTAAAATGAAGGGAATCAGTAATAACAGGGTAATTTGGATAATAGATGCCGTCGGATCGTAGTTATGTTGTGACTGGCCGAGAATAAAATAGGCCACCATCACTGGGGTAATAAACATCCCAATAATATTTGAAAATGATGCACTACAGACTGCGCCAGCAACATTACCCTGTGCTACTGAAGTAAATGCAATAGAAGACTGTACTGTCGAGGGTAAAAAGCACATAAACAAAAAGCCCCAATACAACTCTTGCCCTAACATCGGCACGAGAATTGGTTTCGCCATTAAACCCAATAATGGAAATAATGCAAAGGTAAAACCAAAAACTAAAGCATGTAACTTCCAGTGCATTATGCCTTCAACCACAGCCTCACGAGATAACTTTGCACCATGTAGAAAAAATAAAATGGCAATTGCAGCCGTTGTAATATAGCCAAAAAGTTCTGCAGCTTGACCACTGACAGGCAAAAAAGTCGCAAGTATGACCATTACAAAAAGTAGAATGGTAAAACGATCCAAAGCCAACATTTTTAGCATAACAACATCCTGTACAAATTTCCCTTTAAAGCTGATCGGCACAAAAATGCCCAATAAGCTAAATTTACCATTGAGTAAATTTCATCTTACTGGGCCATATAAATAAAGCCAGCTTTTCTCCGATATATTCATTATTTTAAACGTTGATAGTGAGCTCAACGCAAAAAAATTTATAAATAAGAATATTCAGAATTACATATGACTTTAAATGAATAATTGCAGATTAATTATTTCGTGCATTTGAGTCTTGTTGGATCAACTCAATTTTATAGCCATCTGGATCTTCAACAAAGGCAATGACGGTCACACCACCTTTCATTGGCCCTGCTTCGCGTACCACGTTTCCGCCACGTGCTTTAATTTCTTCACAAGCCTTGTAAGCGTCATCTACAGCAATAGCGATATGGCCATACGCATTTCCCAACTCATAACTATCTGTATCCCAGTTATGCGTTAATTCGAGTACAGTATGATTTTCTTCATCACCATAGCCCACAAATGCCAAAGTAAAACGACCTTCTTCATAATCACGCTTACGAAGCAAAGTCATACCGAGTACTTCAGTATAGAACGCCAATGAACGCTCTAAATTGCCTACACGTAACATGGTATGCAGCATGCGCATAATCGAGTTTCCTAAATCTATCATTATGTTTGAATACTATAGGGATTTAACATACAAAGTTCAATTTAAGTCTAGAACGCATATACCCGCTTATTTCAAATATCCTTGTCTAAAACCGCAGATATGCTTAGGCTATTTAGTAGCTTAGAATAAAAAAGCCCACTCAAACTGAATAGGCTTTTTCAAGTTAAATTGAATTATGAATTGGATTTTTGTTCATGTTCCCTCAATAGTTTGGCGACCCAAACCACTAAAATTAAAATCGGAATACCAATTAAAGTCGTCATCAAGAAAAAGTTTGGATAACCGATATTGGTCACAATCGTACCAGAGTAACCGCCTAAAATTTTAGGGGTTAAGGTCATTAATGAACTAAAGATAGCATATTGAACGGCTGTGAAAGAAACACTGGTTAAACTCGATAAAAATGCGATAAACGCCGCGCCTGCAAGTCCTGACGCCAAGTTATCGACAATAATCGCGAAATATAGCCACAGCGAACTATAAGGCTTAATGACCTTACCTTTGATGTCCACATTCTGTTCAGCACTTGCCAAATTAATCGGTTGAATATCAACACCAAGTACACCTGACATATTGGCTGATGTATTCACTTGATATGTTAAATCGACACTCTTTTTCACTACATCATTTTCTAGTAGTTGAGCCGTTAATGTTTTTTGATTTGCTGTTTCGAGCGCTTGACCTGGAATTGCAGCACTAAAAACACCAGTTTTATCAAGCTTCGCGTCGAATGGTTTAGCATCCAAAATAATTTGAATTTTTTGATTTTCTTTTAACTCGCCTGCCAAGTATTGTCCACGGACCACAATACTATTTGCAGTCTCTTGAGCTGAAATCGTGTTATCTGAAGTCACTGGCAGCAACATCATTGCTAAGTTTGAAAAAGCATTATTCAAATACGGCAAACTCACCTGTACTGGATGTTGATTCTTAGACTGATAATCCGCACTGACCTGAATATTTTGATCAGCCGCCAAGACTGCTTTTGGAATTTGAACTGCCCAAGCTCCCGTGTCATCCGGCGTCGCTGTATAGTGCTGCCCTGCTACATTTACAGTGACATCGCTTAATGGCTGACCTGATTTGACCAGACCGATAAAAATCAAGTTTGTTGAACTTGCTAAAATCGCACCAACAAACATCAATTTCATAATGTTCATGCGCTGCGCTAGCAAACCGCCAAGGAAGCCGCCAACCAAGCTAAAAATCACACCATAGACTTTTACAGCTTCAGCAATCTGCTCTTTGGTGAAGTTTAAATCTTGATAAAACACATTAGAAATGACGCCGGCGATAATATCGGAAATACGGTAAAAACCAATAAGTAACAACAGTACTAAAGCCAGTTTTAGACCATAGCGCTTAAAGAAATCTGCAACTGGATTAACCCAAGTTTCAAATGCCATCTGCTTATTTACAGCACCTGATTTCACTAAAACAGAACCGACACCAAAAGCAACCACCGCTGAACAAATAAAGCGCACAGCCTCTAAACAGAACAATGCAAATGAGTCCGAAATTTGCCACTGCTCTTTCAAGCTTTCAACCGCTACACCTGAATAGATATAACTCAAGACAAAGGCAACCACCGCAGCAAAGAATACCGCGACTAAACGATAATAGTCAGTCCGTTTATAATGCTTTTGTACACGGTCAACTTGCGGCTCACGTATCGATAAAGTTGTAATAATACCAATAACCATCACAGCAGCCATTGCAAGATAAGTATATTTCCAAGCTTCATAAATATAGTTACCTTTGGCCGTGCCTAAATATGCCGCCAAAAATAACGCCCCTGCACCTGCCACGATCATGCCGATACGATAACCTGCATTATAAGTCGAAGCTAAAACGGTCTGCATTTCAGTTTCTGCCAACTCAATACGATAAGCATCAATCACAATGTCTTGCGTTGCGGCAGAAAAACCTAGCAATACAGCGCCAGCGGCCATTTGGTAAATATAGCTTTGTCCTAAAGCAGGATCTGAAAATGCCATGATACAAATTGCACAGATAATGAGAACCTGAGCGATCAATAACCATGCACGGCGACGTCCGAGTTGTTTGGTTAAAAATGGCACAGGTAACTCATCAATTAATGGCGCCCAAACAAACTTAAACGAATAGCCAAGCGCTGCCCAACTAAAAAAAGTCACTGCACTTTTATCAATTCCTGCTTCACCTAACCAAAGCGATAAACTGGAAAAGATCAGTAAAATTGGGATACCGGCCGAAAAGCCAAGAAAAAGCATAATCAGCGCACGTCGGTCTAAAAATGCAGTAAAAGCAGATTTCCATCCTGAAGCTTGTGTTGTCATGACTCAGTTATTTTTGTCAAAATCGAATGTTGCTATTCAAGCGCTTAATGACAACGGTTTCAACAACATTTATGAAATCATTGTTTTATTTTATCGATATTTCGCATGCTGTTGCTTGATCTTTGGCATTAAACCTGTATACCTTAATTACATATCTCTATTCTTTAGTTTTTTGGATTCAACAGTGACCCAGCGACTTGAACAAATTCACTCTTCTTTATCAACTACCATTAATGAAACCAACACAAAAAACTTAGCAGAAACAGTAACGACACTAAAGAGCGCTTTTGATCAACCCGAAATACAGAATACTTTAACTAAAACCCAGTTGCAGCCACTTCAGCTGACGCATACACCTGAGCTAAAAAAAATACCAACGTCTACCAAGCGGATCAAACCACTTAATGACTTTTTAGGACAAGATCGTGCCCGAGCTTCGGTCGAGGCTGGCATTGCATTACCCTATTCAGGCTATAACATTTTTGCTGTAGGTACCGCAGGCTTAGGTAAGCGCACCATGATTAAGCGCTTATTACAACAACACGCTAAAAATATGCCAACGCCTTCAGACTGGGTCTATGTCAATAATTTTAAGTTTCCGCGTGAACCGATTGCGCTAAAACTTCCTTCTGGTCAAGCGACAAAATTCCAAGCGTTATTACATCAAAGTTGGCAAACTATATTAAAACAGCTTGAACGTCGCTTCACCGCAGAAACCTATCACAATCGCATTGAAATGATTCGCCAACATGCTGGTGATGAACAACATCTTGCTTTAGTTGAATTAACCCGAGAAGGTGAAGAGCTCGATCTTAAACTGATTTCTCAGGATGATGATCATTGTTTCGTTCCGATGCATTTGGTCGATAACAAATACCAGGAAATGTCGAAAGAAGACATCAATGCTTTAAGCAGCAAACAACGTGCTGAAATTGCGTCAAACGTCCGTTATATGGATAAAAAACTTGAACGTCTTGGTCTACATCTTGGTGATCTTGAAGATGACGCACGCGATAAAGTTCAGGTTTTAAACCGTGAAATTGCTAAACAAGTCGTCATGCCGCGTATTGATGTAATTCAAAATAAATTTAGCATGGTTGAAGGCTTGGAAGATTATCTGAAGCAATATGCAGATGACATCATTCAAAATGTTGAGTTTGTGCTTGAGCAAGAAGAAGATGACTTTACACCTGGCCTATTTAATCGAGTGCCATCTCGCTACCAAGCTAACATCATCGCCACACACAAACCAAATGCTGGTGCGCCAGTTATTTTTGAAGATTTCCCAACCCATTACAATTTGCTAGGTCATGTTGAACAACTGACCCAAAATGGCACCATCACCACAGACTTTACGTTAATCCGTCCTGGTGCATTGCATAAGGCCAATGGTGGATTCCTCATCTTGGAAGCTGAACAACTTTTAGAGCAGCCTTATGCATGGCAAGGTCTAAAACGTGCATTAAAATCAGGACATTTAAAGCTGTCTTCACTTGAACACATGCTCACGCTAACAGGCAGTATTTCGATTGAGCCAGAAGCCATTGATTTAAATATCAAAGTGATCCTGCTTGCTGAACCTGATATTTATTACGATATTTTAGAACTCGAACCTGAACTTGGCAGTGTCTTTAAAATTCGTGCCGATTTTACCGATACATTACAACGTAATGACATTAATGAGCAGGCATATATGCAGCTAATTGCTGACTATGTGCAAACAGACAAACTTCTGCCGTTTGACCGTACAGCACTTGCTGCACTGTTAACTGATTCAAGTCGTCAAGCTGAAGATCAAAGCTCTTTGTCATTACATGCCCTCACCTTAGGTGATTTGATTCGTGAAGCACATCATCATGCAGCACTTGCTGGCGATAAAATGGTGACAGAAACACATATCAACACCGCTCTTGATCATCGTAAATACCGTCTAGGCTACTTACGTGAATTATATTGGCAAGATCTCACTCGCGGTACACAGTTAATCGAAACCAAAGGTCATCGATTCGGGCAGATTAACGCCCTCTCTGTGATTCAATATGCTGATGTTGAATTTGGTTTACCGTCACGTTTAACGGCTTCGGTTTATCAAGGCGGCGGCGATATTTTAGATATCGAGCGTAGTGTAGAACTCGGTGGTTCTTTACATGCCAAAGGCGTCCTGCTGATGTCGAGTTTCTTAAAGGCACACTTTGGTCGTGAACAAATTTTACATTTTTCTGCTGCCCTTGCCTTTGAGCAAAGCTATGGTCAAGTGGATGGCGACAGCGCAACTGTTGCAGAGCTTTCAGCACTCATTTCCGCTATTAGCCAATTACCAATCGATCAATCTTGGGCAATCACTGGCTCCATGAACCAATTGGGTCAAGTTCAACCGATTGGGGGTGTAAATGCCAAGATTGAAGGCTTCTATGATGCATGTAAATTACAAGGGTTAACAGGCAAGCAAGGTGTGATTATTCCACGCCAAAATATGCAGCACTTAATGTTACGCAAAGATGTGATTGAAGCTGTGCAACAAGGTCAATTCCATATTCACGCCATAGATACCATTGACCAAGCATTAGAAATTTTGATGGCGCGTCCAGTAGGCACTCTTGATAAAAAAGGTCGTTATAGCAAAGGCTCAATCTATGCTGCTGTCATGGAGCAACTTGAGTACTGGCAAGCGATTGAAGATGGCGCTGAGTTTGAGGAAGAAGAGCCAAAGAAAAAGAAAAAAAAGAAGAAGTCTAAAAAGAATAAAGATAAAAAGGCAAAGAAGTCTGAAGCTCAAGACAGTACTGCTAAAAATGGGACTGCTGAAAACGAGCAACGTGTTGAAGAAAGTCCGACTGAAGACAATCCGTCATAAATGTTCGATTAGATTATTCATTTGTTGATTTTTCCACCATTCATTGCACTTTAAATGCCTTTGAAATGGTGGAAAAACGCATAAACCACGACTTTTTTGATAAATAAGTCATAAAAAAAGCGCCTTTAAGGCGCTATTTTTATCTGTATCCAATGATCAAAATCATCAAATACACATCCAATTAAGCTTCAGGAGCTGGGCTATATTGTTCAACTAAAGGTTGTAATTCACCTTTTTGGAACATATCAAGCATAATGTCGCTACCACCGATCAACTCACCATTGATCCATAATTGTGGGAAAGTCGGCCAGTTTGCAATTTGTGGAAGAGTTGCGCGAATATCTTGATTTTCAAGAATATTTACATAAGCAAACGGACGACCAATTTGACTGAGCGCTTCTACTGCACGCGCAGAGAAACCACACTGTGGAAACTGTGGAGTGCCTTTCATGTAAAGTAGAACTGCGTGTTTAGCAATTTGGTCACGAATTAACGCTTCTGTATCGCGTGCTTGTTCAGTCATTGATATATCCTCAATAAATCTGCTTCGCATTATACCCAAAACTGAGTAAAACAATATGACTAAAGCAATATTTCACGTTTTATTTACATTTCAGCTTTTCAAGTGAGTCATATTTTGCTTATATAGACCTCTTGATGCTCATATATATATGGCGTCTCCTCTATATTATTTCAATCACCTGACAAATTAGAGTTAGTCATGAATAACATTACCCTTGCCCCAGTACAAACTGATCAACCATCGCACTTGATGCCAGTATTTGGCCGCCAACCGATCAGCTTTGTCCGAGGTCAAGGTGCTCACCTGTATACCGCAGATGGCACAGAATACTTAGACGCACTGACAGGGATCGCTGTTTGTGGTTTAGGTCACTCACATCCTGCAATTACAGCTGCAATTGCTGAACAGGCAGCGACCCTCATTCATACCAGTAACTTATTTGAAGTGCCTTGGCAAACGGCTGCTGCGCAAAAATTAGCTGAAGTTGCGGGTATGGAAGAAGTTTTCTTCTCAAATAGTGGTGCAGAATCAAATGAAGGTGCAATCAAAATTGCACGTAAATTTGGTCATATGCAAGGTGTTGCAAACCCTAAAATTATTGTTGCTGATCATTCATTCCATGGTCGTACCATGGCAACGTTATCTGCGACAGGTAACAAAAAAGTTCAAGAAGGCTTTGGCCCATTGGTTGAAGGTTTTATTCGTGTACCTTTTGGTGATATCGAAGCAATTGAAGAAGCTGCAATTCACCACCCTGACATCGTAGCGATTTTGGTTGAGCCGATCCAAGGTGAAGGTGGTGTAAATACTGCACCTCAAGGTTTTAGCTATTTAGAAGATATTCGTCGTATCTGTAACCAACACAACTGGTTAATGATGCTTGATGAAGTGCAAACAGGTAACGGCCGTACTGGTAAATACTTTGCGTATCAACACACCAATATTGTTCCTGATGTGCTAACTACAGCTAAAGGTCTAGGTAATGGTTTCCCTATTGGCGCAGTCATGACTCAAGGTCGTGGTGTAGGCGTTTTAACAGCGGGTAACCACGGTTCAACTTATAGCGGTACAGCATTAGGTTCACGTGTGGTTTATACCGTGATTGATACCATTCAAAAGGAAAACCTTGTTGAAAATGCTGCAAATATGGGTGCGTATCTTGTTGAGCAATTCACAGAGCAACTTGCAGAGCAAAACGTGACTGTTCGTGGTTTTGGTTTAATGGTCGGCATTGAATTACCAAAAGCATGTGGCGAACTTGTGAATATTGCACGTGATGAGCATCACTTGATTATTAACGTAACAGCAGGCTCTGTGATTCGTTTATTACCTACGCTGAACATCAATAAAAAACAAGCGGATATCTTGATTGAACGCATTGTTAAAATGGTGAAAAACTTTCTAGCGTAATTTGTGCCGAAGGTAAAAAAAGCCGCTGATTGCGGCTTTTTTTATATCTTTTTAAACCTTTTTTGTTTTTATGAGGCTTCTTGGTATACACGTCCGCCTGGTAATTGACTGAAATACAATTTTAATGCATCTAGGCAACGATGAATCTTGGTAGGCTGTTGATCACGTTTAGACATCACCGCATATAGAGTGAATGATGGTAAGCGCCATTCTGGTAAAACTTCAACAAGAGAACCGTTTAATAAGTCTTTTTGCGTATCTAGATATAATATTCTTGCAATGCCATGTCCTTGTTGACACATTGCTTTTGCAGCAAATACATTATTTGTTGTAAATCGGGAGTGCACATCCAATTCAACCTGCTCTTTAGTCACTGCATTTTCAAATGCAAAATGCTGAAAGTTTCTAACCAAATTTATTTGAACCATATCATGATTTTGTAAATCTTCTGGTCGTGTAATTAAACTGGTTTGGTTGATATAGCTTGGTGCTGCAACGAGAACTTGTTCAACATGTGCCAATGGCACCACATGAAACTGTTGATCATCAATTTTTGAACTCATTCGTAGCGCAATATCAATGCGGCCATCAATTAAGTCGATATATTGATTATCTGCTTCTAGATGAACGGATAAACCGCGATGTGCCGACATCCAATGTGACAATGCAGGAATCACATGATTCGCACAAAGTTCTGGTGTTGATGCAATACGTAATTCACCGACTAAGTCGTCACGAAGTTCATTGATACGAATTTTGCCGCGCTCTGCGGCAGATAGCATCTCTTGGCAACTATGAAAAAAAGCTTGTCCAGCTTCTGTCAAACTTAACTTACGTGTTGAACGATGTAAAAGAATGACTTCCATATCCTGCTCTAGTGAGCGGATTTGCTGACTCACGGCACTCGTGGTAATACCTAACTCACGAGCAGCACCGCTAAACGAATTTTTTTCCACAACGCAAGCAAAGACACCCATTGCTCGAAGTTGATCTAACATAAATTTCCCTCATAAACTTATGAGAAGCTTCATCTTTCGATAAAAGCAACTCATTGTATTATACGGGGATATTTTGCTTTTGCATTATATATTTAATTATTTGGTAAAACAGAAGTTGGATTGATTGGTTTACCATCTAAACGCACTTGGAACTCAAGCATCGTGCGGTTGGTACCCGATGAACCCATCTCACCAATTTGCTGCCCTGCTTTCACAGTATCGCCACTTTTGACATTCATTTTACTGTTATGTGCATATGCAGTGATATAGCCATTAATATGCTTCACCAAAATTAAATTGCCGTACTCTTTAAGACCATCGGCGGCATAGACCACTTGACCATCAGCTGCTGCAAAAATAGGATCACCTGTATTACCTGCGTAACGTGTTCCTTTCACATTCGATGCTAAGTTATAGCCTTGTAATACCGTAGGACGCGATACTGGACTCACCCAACGTAAACTTGAAGAACTGACCACTGGCGTTGGAACTGTAGTTCGCGTCACTGTCGATGGAGTGGTTGAAGCTTGAGTCACGGGCGCTGTTTGCGTTGGCATTGCAATCGTTTGGCGTTGAATTGGTGCCGCTTGAGTCATGGCTTGTGTAGACGTCGTACGACGAGAGCCACTATTTTTAAGGCGAATGGATTGTCCAACATAGATGCGATAAGGCTGGGCAATATCGTTCATTTCTGCGATGCTGACATAGCTCAAGCCATAGCGAGCTGCGATGCCACTTAAAGTATCTCCCGAACGAACTGTATAATAATCCGGAGCAGTCGCATAACGGGTCGCATTATTAATTTGTGGTTTTGACGCACAGCCAGTCATGACCAAAGTTGTAACCACAGCAGCAGATAAAACAAGGGTCTTAAATAATGCTGCAGGAGCGGTAATAACGCGATATTGTGACACCAGGGACATCATCTTCCTCACTAATAATTCAAATATAGTCATTATGAATGGGCTAAGATTAGCAAAAATCCACTCTAAAAAAGTTGCGGCATAACCATTTTCACAAAGTTATAACACTAATACTTAAATTTTAGATAACTCTGCGTGTAAGTTATTCAAAATCTCATAGTTTGTAGCATCCATTTGTATAGGCGTTACACTGACATAACCATTTGCCACGGCAAAAAAATCTGACTCGATATCGGTTAAGCCTTTCTTAGGCTCTGCCACTGCCTCGCCTGCCAATCCAATCCAATAGACTTGACGACCACGCGGGTCTACATGACTGGTAATCGGTTTGGACTGTAAACGTCTTCCTTGATAGGTCACTTTGGTGCCTTGAAGTTCAGCAACATCTGGAATATTAATATTAAAAATATGTCGTGCAGGTAGCGCGGGTAGTCCATTGGCGATAAAATCATGCACCCATTGCGCGGCGACTGCATAATCTTCTGGGTTATTATAACTACGCACATTTGGCCCAGCCAAAGACACGGCTAGCGCAGGTTGTTTCATTAAACGGCCTTCAAATGCCGCACCCACTGTCCCTGAATACAGCACATCATCACCTAGATTTGCGCCACTATTGATTCCACTCACCACTAGATCAAATTCAAAATCAAACAGACCATTCATTGATAAATACACACAGTCCGCAGGTGTACCATTTACCGCCCACATATTCGGTGCAATTTCGACAGGTCGTAATGGTCGATCTAAAGTTAAAGCACTTGAAAAACCGCTGCGTTCGCTTTCAGGCGCCACAATCACCACACGACCGAGAGGACGCAATGCATGTGCTAAAGCTTGGATACCGGGAGCAAAAACGCCATCATCATTGGCAATTAAAATATTCACAACTAAATTTCCATTACTAAAAAATTAAAAATGACTCACAAGAACATTTTATTGAAATATATGAATAATTATATATATTTACATTTCAACATCCAGCATAAATGTGTGTGTACAAAATGAATAAAACCGTAGCACTTCGTGGTTTATTGAGCTTTGCTCTAGCAGCTTGCATGACTCAAACTGTGGTCGCAGACAATGACTTCACTCAAGAAGAAGCCAATACCATCGTAAAAGAAGATATTGCATCTGCACAAGTCATGTTAGAAGTATGCCCTGCGATTATTGGTCAAAATGCAAAATTTGATGCCAACATTCAAGCACTCACTAAAACATATCTTGCTGATTATTCTGATAAATCAATGACATTAGAAAAATTACAGTCTGACAGCGAATATAAATCAGTTCTTGAAGAAGCGCGTCAAGCTGCTAAAGAAACTGATAAAGCTGAGCAAAAATCAGTTTGTGATGACGTTTTAAGTTATGAAGGTTAATTGATCATTGAGCTTTGGACGTCCTCTAAATAGGTTAGTCCTTATTGCATCACCTGCCAAAAAAAGGATGAAGCCTTATAGCCTCATCCTTTTTTCTTTCACAATGTATTGATTTCTAAACAGCTTCAATACAATTTTCTACTGATCTCTACCAGAAATACGATTAAGCTAGGCAAATAAATTTTAGCTATTTGATATCTTTTAGGTTATTTAACAGGTTATTTAAATGAAAAACTCCTTTGTAAAATCTCTTTGTGCCCTTAGCCTTTCTACTTTTGCTTTCACTACCATGTCTGCACATGCCGCAGATGAAAAAATTGAAGTTACCCCTACACCTCAAGTGACCAGTCAAGAACTTGCAGCTATCTATGTACTATCTGAAGTCTGCCCAAAACTGGTGAATGACAAAGATCAACCAAAGTTTGAAGCGGGTTATGCAAAATTAGCTAAAGAATATATGCCGAATGAAAAGAACCCAGTAAATGCTTTACAGCAACTCAGCAAACAAAAAAGTTTTAAAGATGCTTTAAAAGAAGCACAGTCTGATGCGAAGAAAGCTGGCGATAAGAAAAATGGTGCGATTTGCAAAGAATTGACTGCTTACAGCAAATAATACCAATTGGTTACAATACTTTTAAAATAAGCGCTTGCACCCCATAGCAGTCCGCCTAGCTTTGTCCTAAAATGCTAGGCTCTTTGTGCTTATACCTAAGTTATTGGAACCACCCAGAATGACCCGAAAAACCGCCCTTGCCGCATTACTACTTGCACCTAGTTTTTCATTCGCGGCAACTGTCCTTTCTGCACCACCTGAATTAAATAATAAATCTTATGTGCTGATGGACTATGAGACAGGGCAAATCCTTGCTTCTAAAAATGAAAACGAAAAATTAGCTCCTGCTTCAATGACAAAAATGATGACCAGTTACATCATTGAGCAAAAGTTATTAAGCGGTGAACTAACTGAAAATGAAAAAGTACGTATGAATGAGTCGGCTTGGTGTCGCGGCAGCAGCACTGAGTCATGTATGTACGTTCCGCTCAACGGTACTGCAACTGCATTAGAAATGTTACGTGGCATTATCATTCAGTCGGGTAACGATGCTTCTAAAGCTATGGCAGAACATATTGCTGGCAATGAAGGCACCTTTGCCCACATGATGAACCAAGAAGCGAAACGTATTGGCATGGTGAATACTCAATTCATCAATGCGACAGGTATGCCAGCTGAAGGACATTTCTCGACTGCCAAAGATATGGCGACTCTTGCGCAACATATCATTCATGACAGTTCAAAATACTATCCGATCTATTCTGAAAAAGAATTTACGTTCAATGGCATTAAGCAAGGCAACCGTAATGCCCTGCTTTATACTGACCCAAGTGTAGATGGTTTAAAAACTGGCCATACTGAAGAAGCGGGCTACTGCTTAACGACTTCAGCTAAACGTGGTCCTTTACGTTTAATTTCAGTGATCTTTGGTGCGCCAAGCATGAACGAACGTGCATCTCAAACACGTGAAATTTTAGCTTGGGGTTATGCAAACTTTGAAACTGTAAAAGTTCAACCTGCTAAACAAGTGCTTGCAAAAGCAAAAGTTTGGTACGGTAAAGACAATCAAGTTCAAGTAGGTCTAGCTGAAAACTTTAACGTGACGATGCCTAAAGGCGAAGCGAACGCCATTAAAACTCAATTGGTTGTTCAACCAAAATTAACTGCTCCTTTAAAACAAGGTCAAGTGGTCGGTAAATACGTTGCAACGCTTAATGGCAAAGTCATTGCTGAAAAACCACTTGTTGCTCTACAAAATGTAGAAGAAGCTGGTTTCTTTGCAAAAATGATTGATCACATCAAACAATTCTTTAGCAACTTATTCTAAGTTTGATGAAAACTCGATATTAAGACTAAAGTGAAAGCATCTAGATTTCGGTCTAGGTGCTTTTTTATTTTATACTGCCTAAAAACCTGTAGATGACTTTCCTATGAGCCAAAACATTCGCCCTTATTTAGACACTGTTCCACGTATTGCTGACTCTTGCTATATCGATGAAATGTCAGTGGTGATTGGCGATGTTGTATTGGCTGAAAATGTCTCTGTTTGGCCATTTGCTGTGATTCGTGGTGATGTAAACCATATTCGTATTGGTAAAAACTCTAATGTGCAAGATCACTCAATGTTGCATGTGAGTCATAAAAAAGCCGATAAGCCTGAGGGTTCTCCACTGATTATTGGTGAAGATGTCACAATTGGTCATCATGTAAAATTGCATGGCTGTACTATTGGTAATCGTGTTTTAGTCGGTATAGGTACGATTATTTTAGATGATGTAATTGTTGAAGATGATGTGATGATTGGTGCTGGTTCACTTGTCCCACCCAATAAAGTTTTAGAAAGTGGTTATTTATATGTGGGCAGTCCCGTTAAGAAAGTTCGACCTTTAACAGATAAAGAAAAAGCGTTCTTGCCTTATTCAGCGCAGAATTATGTGAAGGTGTCGGGGAATTATAAATAAAATAGATTTTGCATAAGATTTTTATGTAAAAAAATGAAAACTCAGGTAGGTCTAGCATTACTTGCTATTGTAGCAACTAATGAAAATATTTAGAGAAATGCAAGTGTTCTAAATTTATTAGAAAAAAACTTAAAAATAGAAAATGAAGTCTGTAATAAAAAAATTGTAAAAAGTCAGTTTAATCAAGAAAATTTCATCTTTAATTAAAGTTGAAATGCAAATGGGATATGAAGCCAAATTAGATGGCTGAATAATTTATCCAAATCCAAGATTTACAACACATACATTCACATTAACTTCGGCTGCTAGACGTATTTCATGAAAAAATATCTAATTTTAACTATTCTTTTTAGTACAGTTTTCACTATAACTGGATGCTCTAATGCACAAGAGATTCCAAAGAAAAATGAAGTTGTAGAAGAACAAAAAATATCCCTATCAGATGATATTATCATCCAAAAATACAGAACATTAATGAATGATATAGACATTCATAACCCTAAATCTAAAGAAAAATTAAAAAATATTTTATTAGATGTAAAAAAAATCCAAGCTCAAAATGAGCGAGAAAAAATAGAAATGAATATTTATCTCTCTTTAGAAATGTATCAAGAGGCTTATGAATTAAATAAGAAACAACTCAATGAGAGACCAACTCAAGCTAAATTATTTAAGCACTGTGAACTAATGCAAATTTTGAAATATCCGCAAAATGACCTGCGATCTTGTCAGAGTAAAGTAGCAGAAGGTATAAGGAATGAATTAAAGACTATCCCCAAAGATGATCCAGCCTATCCGTATGCTAAATGGGGATATTTATTAGCTATGTATAAATCAGGACATGGTGAGTATAAAGAACAAATGGAAAAATTCATTAACTCGACTACAGATGAAACAATGAAGTTCCAATTTCAGGGTTCTTATGAAATGGCAATTGAAAGTAACAATTGAAATAGTGCATGTATTAATTATTTTTTAAAATTAATCATATGCATATTACAAAAAAAGCCTATATCAACTGTTCAGGGCTTTTTATGATTCATTGTTTCCAACCCCATTTATGAAACAGTGTTCCATAAATTTCTACGCTAAAAAATATCTCTCTCCAAAGAATTCACCTCCCATCATAGCCACCGCTCCCTAAATTTTGTAGAATAGCGTTTTTACCCCATGGTGCTTTTCTATGACCGCTTGGACTGCTCACGTCACTGTTGCGACAGTCGTTGAAAAAGACGGAAAATTCCTATTTGTTGAAGAACATACAGAAGGTGTGACTCATACTGTATTTAATCAACCTGCAGGTCATGTTGAAGCTGGCGAAACCATTATTGAAGCAGCCATTCGAGAAACCATGGAAGAAACAGGTCACGATGTAGAAATCACGAATCTTCTAGGCATGTATACTTATACTCCTCCGATGTTCCCTGATCGTACTTATTTCCGTTTTTGTTTCTTAGCTAAGGACATTCAGTACCATTCCGATGCACAGTTAGACACAGGTATTGTCGGTGCAGTATGGATGACGCTTGATGAACTCATTGAGTCTGCCCGTGCGCGCAGTCCATTAGTCATCAAAGCTGTACAAGATGCTCTTTCAGGTCAAAAATTTCCTTTATCGCTCATTTACGAGCACCAAAATTCTCCCTTAATTTCAAATTTGGATGCTTAATCCTATGCAACAACGTGTCATCGTCGGTATGTCTGGTGGTGTAGATTCTTCTGTATCTGCAGCACTTTTACTTCAACAAGGTTATCAAGTTGAAGGTCTTTTCATGAAAAACTGGGAAGAAGATGACGGCACGGAATACTGTACGGCAATGGAAGATCTTGCCGATGCTCAAGCTGTTTGTGACAAAATTGGTATCAAACTTCATACCGCAAACTTTGCGATGGAATATTGGGACCGTGTCTTTGAGCATTTTTTAGAAGAATATGCCGCTGGTCGTACACCAAATCCAGATATTCTCTGCAATAAAGAAATTAAATTCCGTGCATTTCTTGACCATGCTGTGAACTTAGGTGCTGACTTTATTGCGACAGGCCATTATTGCCGCCGTGGTGAAACGCTAAAAAATTCACGTGGTGAAGAGTATGCACCTCTACTGCGTGGCCTAGACAACAATAAAGACCAAACCTATTTCCTACATGCAGTGCATGGTCGTGAAATTAACAAAACTTTGTTCCCTGTAGGTGAAATTGAAAAACCACAAGTGCGTAAAATCGCTGAAGAACTTGGTTTAGCCACTGCGAAGAAAAAAGACTCTACTGGCATCTGCTTTATTGGCGAACGTCGATTTAATGACTTCTTAAAGCAATATTTACCTGCTCAACCCGGAAAAATCGTCTTAGACACGGGTAAAGAGGTTGGTGAACATCACGGCTTAATGTACTATACGCTCGGCCAACGTGGTGGCATCGGTCTTGGTGGTCTAAAAGGTGCTGAAGAAGGCGCTTGGTTTGTACTTCACAAAGACATTGAGGGTAACCGCCTAGTCGTTGGTCAAGGTCATGAACATCCACTCATGCAAAGCACCATTTTATGGTCTGAAGCGATTGATTGGGTGGCTGGTGAACAAGAGATTCCTGAATCAGGTTTCCGCTGCACAGCGAAAACTCGTTATCGTCAGCCTGACCAAGACTGTACATTATTTAAAGACTCTACAGCGCCAAATGGTGTGCGTGTCGAATTCGATGAGCCACAACGTGCTGTTACACCGGGTCAAAGTGTGGTGTTCTACACCGGTGAAGTTTGTTTAGGGGGTGGTGTGATTCATCATACCAATGCCCCTAAACCGGATTTTATTTCATAAGGATTGTTTCGGATGACAGAGTTACCGTTTCAACAGCCTCAGACTCTGAATACTCGCCAAAATCGCGCATTGGCGTTAGCTGCTGTTTTTCAAGCTACACAGCTTACGCATATGACTGCATTGACTGGGCAGCAGAGTATCGGGGAAAGCGGTAACTTTTATTTTGAACATCTCATTAAAGCCAGTTTAAATATCCGTCCTAAGTCGAATCAGTCTAGTCAGACGCTCGATTTTTTTAGTGGTTTGGCGGATATTTCACTGGGATTAAAAACCTTAGAAAGTAGCATTACTCAGCCCTTCAATACTTCTCCCAAATCTAGACTTCCTAAACTTGCCAATACCAAGCTACCCATGACGTATGCGATGGCGTTATTGCAGTTAGAAAAGAAAGTCTATAGCAATCCTAAATTTGTCGAAATCATCAAACAATCCCAACAAAAAATTCTAAGACAGCTTTCCTTTTTCGATAATAATTATTTACATCCAAGTATCATTGCCAATTTAGCGCAAACCTATATTGAAACTGCTGGCCAAATTAATCCACGTATTATGGTTCGTGGTAATGCCGAAGCATTTAAAGACACCTCTCATACCAATCGCATTCGCGCCACCTTATTTACCGGCTTACAAATGGCACATTTATGGCGTCAGCTCGGTGGTAGCTCATGGGGTATGATTTTCAGTAAGCGCAAGCTACTACAAGATATTCAAGATCTTGCCCGTTTACAGTATCAGGTGGTTTAACTGATGCAGTACGGGCTTTTTGTTTTACGTTTAATTCCAAAATTTAAGGAATCGCTATGAACGCTTTAACCGCACTTTCTCCATTAGATGGACGTTACGCAAGCAAATGTGATGCTCTACGTCCCTTCCTCTCTGAGTTTGGTTTAATCCATGCTCGTGTGACTGTTGAAGTGCGTTGGTTACAAGCGCTTGCAAACCGTCCTGAAATCACCGAAGTTCCTGCATTCAGTGCTGAAACGAATGCTGCACTTGACGCAATCGTTGCAAATTTCTCTGAAGACAATGCAAACCGTATTAAAGAAATTGAACGTACAACAAACCATGACGTAAAAGCAGTTGAGTACTTCTTAAAAGAGCAAATCGCACATATCGATGAGCTTAAAAATGCAGGCGAATTTATTCACTTTGCATGTACATCAGAAGACATCAACAACTTGTCTCACGCTTTAATGCTTAAAAATGGCCGTGAAGTTTTAGTTGCAGCAATGCAGCAAATCATCGATTCAATCGTTGCTTTGGCTGAACAACACGCTGAACAACCAATGTTGTCTCGTACACACGGTCAAACTGCAAGCCCAACAACTTTGGGTAAAGAAATGGCGAACGTGGCTTACCGCCTTGCACGTCAAATCAAACAATTTAAACAAGTTGAATTACTTGGTAAAATCAATGGTGCAGTAGGTAACTACAACGCGCACTACTCTGCTTACCCTGAAATTAACTGGCCTGCGCATTCACAAGCATTTGTTGAATCTTTAGGCTTAAAATTTAACCCGTACACCACTCAAATCGAACCACATGACTACATGGCGGAACTTTTTGATGCGCTACGTCGTTTCAATACGATTTTGATCGACTTTAACCGTGACGTTTGGGGCTATATCTCACTTGGTTTCTTCAAACAACGTTTGAAAGAAGGCGAAGTTGGTTCTTCAACAATGCCACATAAAGTTAATCCAATTGACTTCGAAAACTCTGAAGGTAACTTGGGTATTGCGAATGCGGTATTGGCTCACCTTGGTGAAAAACTTCCTGTATCTCGTTGGCAGCGTGACTTAACTGACTCAACTGTGCTTCGTAACATGGGTGTTGGTTTTGCACAAAGTTTGATTGCATTTGAAGCTTGCTCTAAAGGTATTGGCAAACTTGAATTGAATGCTCAACGTATTCTTGAAGACCTTGACCATGCTCAAGAAGTTCTTGCTGAACCAATTCAAACTGTTATGCGTCGTTATGCAGTTGAAAAACCATACGAAAAACTTAAAGCCCTCACTCGTGGTCAAGCAATGACTCGCGAAATGATGGTTGATTTCGTAAATGGTAACGAGTTAGAAGCTGTTCCAGCTGCTGACCGTGCACGTCTTGCTGAAATGACACCTGCAACATATACAGGTAATGCAGCAACTCAAGCAAAACAAATTGCTGAATTAATTTCAAAGATCTGATTTCTAAAATCTAATTTTAGATAGATCAAAAAAACGAGGCATCATGCCTCGTTTTTTATTTATAATACTTCTTCTCTCTTTGAGATAAGGAGCATGCTCCGCAAGGAGATAGAAAATTTAAACGTAATTTTATTCTGCAGGGCAATATTTCGCCCAATCATCTTTCATCCGTTGTAATTCACAGCCTGTTAAAACATCTGAATAATAAACATAATATGTGGCATCGAGATATTGAATCTCATGCCGAAACATCATGCCGCGCAAAGACACAGAGAGCTCTTCTGGAAAATCATCTGTTAAATTAAGTTCTTCAAACTCATAGTTAAAATAACAATTTTGAGTCGCAATAAATGCCTCAACAACGGCCATAGTTACTTCCAAATACTTAAACATCGATATTCATCTGAGTTTAATACAATCTTTTTGAAAATACTTATCCCTAGTAGCGAACTGATGACATTTGAAAAAATAATGCACAAATTCTAGCGCCGTCTAACAAACACTTTTCATCGCATTATGGCTATACTTGCCGCGAATTATAACCACTGCACACCGATAAAAATTTTGAGCTTTGTCTTTTCATGATTGATTTCAAATTAAAACTTAAGCACATCTTAGCTTTTGCATTATTAACTCTTGCCATTGTGATCGCCAGTATCCAACCTTTAGAAATGGAAGCGTATATCCTCCATCAAATCGGCACAGCGTTTATGCTGATCGTGTTGCTCGTTTTCCTCTATAAAATAGGACTGAGTTTCGCAACAGTTTGCCTGTATCTTGGCTTTTTACTGATTCATGTCATAGGTGCCCATTATTTATATTCTTATGTGCCTTATGCTGAATGGACACAAGCTCTATTCGGTTTCAACCTTGACCAAAGCATGGGATGGACGCGGAATATGTATGATCGGCTTGTACATCTTGCCTATGGTTTGCTGCTCTACCCGTTCTTTTATCGCATATTTCAAATATGGCTACCGCAATTAAAAGCCGGAACACTCTTTTTATTGGTTATACAATTCGTCATGGCGACCAGTTTATTTTATGAATGGATCGAATGGCTGATTGCCATTGGCTTATCACCAGAGGACGCTGAAAATTACAATGGGCAACAAGGTGATATTTGGGATGCGCATAAAGATATGCTGCTTGCAACATTTGGTGCGATGATCACTGGCGGCCTTTTATATTTCAATCTGAAAAAATCTTAAATAAAAAAGCACTCATCCGAGTGCTTTTTTATCGCTATATTCATGAATGGATGTATTAATAATTAATAGAGTGGTAGCACATTTAAGGATTGATCTAAAGGATCTAATGTGCCCCATGCTGTTTGGAACGCTGCATTCGAAACTGCTGTCCCACCCGATACCGTATTGATGGACGCATTTAAATAAGATGAATCATCTGATATTACATCAAGAGTATTGTTTGGCTCTTGATTGTTCAATAAGCTGTTCAAATCGATTTGATCATCAGAAATAAAAGAGCTTATTTCGTTTAAGCCAAAGCCCGACACACTGTGCTGCGCAAGTACATCAAACACAGTATTATCATCTACTAACTGCGATGCTTGATCATGTAATTCATTCGAAGCCTGTTCTTCTGAGATCAAGAATAAACTCGCTTTAGCAACTGTCATCGCTTCGACGGTAAAATCAAATGCTGAGCTTTTGGCACTGGTATTTCCAGCTAGATCCGTTTGGGTAAAACTATAGCTATACTTACCTGCCGCTAAGTCAGATTCTGGTGTATACAACCATTTTCCACTGGTATCTGCTTTGACCGTTGCCACTGCGACGCCATTTTTATAAATGGTGATCGTGGCATTTGCCTCACCTTTGCCTTCAAAACTTGGGGTTGAATCTTGAGTGCTCTCCCCCTGTTTAATGGTGAGCTTTGTCGTCTCGCGATCATCATACACAGTCGTCAATGTCGGCGCGGATGGCGCAATGGTGTCCTTTGTACCAATCACTTGCGTGCTCTTTGAGCTATTGCCAGCGGCATCTGTCGCAGTCACTTGAACAATATTATTATCTGTTATTGCGCTGCTTAATTTTACAGTATAGCGACCATCGTCACCAACAGTTGCGGTACCAAGTGTATTTCCCGCACTGTTTTTAATAGTAATTTTGGCACCAATTTCAGCGCTTCCTGACACTTCTGTACCATCTGTATTGATTGTTGCTGTTGGTGCAACGGGTGCCGTATTATCCGTTCCGGCAGTGACATTTAACGATATCGATTGATTGCCTGCCGCATCAACCACAATAATGGTTGTCTTATTACTATCCGACAGTGCTGGGGACAATGTTAGTTTAAATTGACCATTGGCATCTACCGTAGTGGTGGCGATGACTTGTAAATTTGCATCTAATATTTGAATGGTGCTATTGGCTTCGGCAGTACCAACCAGTTCAGTTCCGGCTTTATTCACTTCAATCTTAGGTTGATCAGGTCGAAGCGTATCTTTGCCCATCTCAACTGACTGCGCTTCAGATTTGTTGCCTGCTTTATCTTCTACAATGACTTTAGCCGTCTCACCTGCTTGTAAAGTATCACTTAATGCAATGGAGAAATTGCCATCACTTGCCGCAGTCACAGGCCCACCTAAAAGCGTTGTGCCATCTGCAGCATAAACATTTACTTTTGAACCCGCTTCCGCTAAACCGGAGATAAACTTACCGCTTTCATCTACTTGTGCATTTGCAGCATCTGGAGCAATAGTATCTTTGCTACCCGTTAAAATCATTGATTGAGAACTATTTCCAGCCTTGTCTTTAGCGTACAAAATCACGCGATTGCCGTCTGTAATCGCGTCATCTAAAGTAATTTTATAGTTGCCATCGGCATCTGCTTTAGATTGACCAATCGTATTGCCTTTCGCATCTACGATATAAACCGTTGCACCCACTTCCGCCTTACCGGACACGACTTTTCCGTCACTATCAAAACTTCCAGTTGGCGTACTTGGCGCTGTTTTGTCATTGCTAGAGGATTTATCATCTTCTTTGTCAAATGCTAGAAGATATACCGCTTCTGCACCTAAGATCGCCAATCCTGCTTTAAGTAGAGATGGCGAACCATCATCTTCACTTGCAACTTCCGTAGCTTGAGCAGGTGTTGTCGCCTGATTTAACTGTGTCGATGCAGATAAAGGCTGCGCAAATTCATTCACTGAACGATAACTCACCGTTTTGCCATCGACATCCATTTCGACTAGCTCAAATTGCTCTGGCCCACTATGTAAAACCAAAGAATTATCAGAGCTAAATTCATCTGTATAAAAATGATCAATCACGATTTTTTGACCATTTTTCAGGGTAATCACACATTGATTACCTACCCTATGGATCGACTGAATATCGGCTGGCTTAAGTTCTAACTGAATAACGGACGGTTGAGATATTTGTATTTTTGTGGCCTGAGTTTCTTTTAAAATCGTTTGATCTTTCTTTGATATCACGACAATTTTTGTCATTTCGCCCTCAGTGTTATTATGTAATAAACATCTAATAAATAATTAGTTAAGTACCTTATCAAATTGGTGCTGAACAGACAAACCATTCTGGATGTTAATTCATCAGAATTATTTTTATTTAATTTTCCACCTTAAATTCTACGCCAATAACAGCGGTTTCTATGGTTCTATCCATTTTAATATTTTAGATTCAGCCAAGTTTGGATAATCAAAATTATCTAAGTATTTATAAAGGATTGCTGTGTATTAGCCGCGCTTGCTGCAATTTTCAAAGTAGTGTCATTTAGAATAAAAAAAGCTCACCGAAGTGAGCTTTAAAGACATCATAACAAAAACGATTTTAGAGTTTAGGATCACGCAACTGCACGAGACTCGAATTGGCTTTGCTCAATGACTCCATCACTTTAGACATGACTGCAGGAACCAATGAATCCGCAATTTGTGCTGCTTGTAAGCCCAACTTCTCACCAAGTGTTGGCTTTTTGCGGGTTTCAATCATATATACATCATGTTGTGGCATAAGACTTAACAGATATTCATCTGACGTTTGCAATTTATCGACTAGATTAAGATCAATGGCATCTTGACCATACCAGTGCTCACCTGTTGCAACTTTATCGACATTAAGCTGAGGACGGTATTTTTCAACAAAGTGTTTAAACAAGTTATGCGTTTGCTGTAACTCTTCTTCAAATTTGGCTTTACCTTCAGCCGTATTTTCACCAAACATAGTGACGGTACGTTTGAACTGACCTGCTGTATACAGTTCAAAATCGATATGTTTTTCTTTCAATAAACGGTTAAAGTTTGGCACTTGTGCAACCACGCCAATCGATCCCACAACTGCAAATGGAGCTGAAACAATTTCATTTGCAATGCAGGCCATCATATAGCCACCACTTGCAGCAACTTTGTCCACGCAAATGGTTAAGTTAAATCCAGCATCACGTAAACGTACCAATTGTGCAGCAGCTAAACCATAGCCATGCACCATCCCGCCTGGGCTCTCTAAACGTAAAACCACGCGGTCGCGCCCAGCTTTTGCTGTCGCTAAGATTAGGGTAATTTCTTCACGAAGGCTTGTCACCGCCGATGCAGCGGTATCACCATTAAAATCGATCACATAAATTTTTTGGTTATTCTTTTTACGTGCGCGCGCTTCTTTTGATAATTGTTGGCTTAGTTGCAGCAGCTCAAGTTTAGATGCAGTGGTTTGCGCAATTTTTTTTCGTTGTTCATTAATACGTGCATTTAAGTGACTTACACGAATTTCCGCAGGCAACTTGGGATTATGAAATAGCATAAAATTGAAACTCATTTAATTCATATTTATGTTGTATAACATGTGGGTTGCATCACAAAAATTCAATCTATTTTTTGAAAATAATTCTCATTGAGCCAAATTGAGCATTTTATTTTTATCAAGACTTTTTGACCTAATTATTGACTTCATAAAAAAGAGCCTTTCGGCTCTTTTTTAGACAGACTAGATTAGCCAAAACGCCCGGTAATATACGCTTCAGTCAATTGATGATCCGGTTGGGTAAAGACTTTTTCAGTGGAATTCACTTCAATCAAATCTCCCAAATGGAAATATGCGGTACGGTCAGATACACGTGCTGCTTGTTGCATCGAGTGTGTCACAATCGCAATGGTATATTGCGCTGAGAGTTCAGTGATGAGTTCTTCTACTTTTGCAGTTGCAATCGGATCGAGTGCTGAACAAGGTTCATCCATCAAAATCACTTCAGGACTAACTGCAATGGTTCGCGCAATACATAGACGTTGCTGCTGACCACCTGAAAGCCCCGTACCCGGTTGGTTCAAACGGTCTTTCACTTCATCCCAAAGCCCCGCTTTACGCAGGCTATTTTCAACTATTTCCTCCATGTCGTATTTATCACGCGCCAATCCATGCAGTTTAGGACCATAAGCGACATTGTCAAAAATTGACTTTGGAAATGGGTTTGGTTTTTGGAATACCATGCCAACTTGAGCACGCAGTAATACCACATCAAGATTTGGATCATAGATGTCTTGATTATCCATGAGCACTTGTCCTGTCACACGACAAGAATCAATCGTGTCATTCATACGGTTGAGCGTACGCAGGAAAGTTGACTTACCACAACCAGACGGTCCAATAAAGGCGATCACTTCATTTTCATAAATGTTCAGATCAATGCCTTTGATCGCTTCAGATTCGCCATAGTACACATGCACATCATTGGTACTGATTTTCACATTGCTCGATTTCGCATCTTTTTTCGCGCTAGATTGCGTATCGAATTGTGACACAAACGCAGTATTGGTTTGTTTTTGGCTGCCCTGAGCAGAGGTAAATTGTGTTTGTTCTGGATTCACGGACTTATCCTGATATAAGGAATTCTTTTCAGTTGTAACGACGCTATTCATATAATGCCCTCAATTACCAGCGTACTTCAAATTTCTTACGTAACCAGATGGCTAAACTGTTTAAGCCGATCATGAGAGCAAGAAGTACAATGATTGCTGCTGCGGTACGTCCTTCAAAGAAGTTACGTAGCTCATTACCTTGCCAAAGGAAAATTTGTACAGGTAATGCAGTGGATTGATCTAAAGGAGTGGCTGGTACACTTGCTACAAAGGCACTCATACCAATCAATAATAATGGAGCAGTTTCACCTAGGGCTTGCGCAACACCAATAATGGCACCAGTTAAGATACCTGGTAATGCCAGTGGCAAGACGTGGTGAAATACAGTTTGTAAACGTGATGCACCCAAACCTAAAGCGGCTTGGCGGATCGATGGAGGAACAGCTTTTAGTGAAGCACGTGTGGTAATAATGACCGTTGGCAAAGTCATCAAACTTAAGACTAAACCACCAACCACAGGAGCCGAAAGTGGCATATGCATCCAACCAATAAAGATCGCTGCACCAAGCAAACCAAAGACAATCGAAGGAACCGCTGCTAGATTGTTAATATTGACTTCGACAACATCGGTAATCCAGTTTTTAGGTGCAAACTCTTCTAAGTAAATTGCAGATGCTACACCAATTGGAATCGAAATAATGATCACGATCAGCATCATAAATAACGACCCCATAAACGCCCCAGCTAAACCTGAAGTTGCAGGTGAGCTACGAGAGTCTGGATTCTTAAATATTTCCGTATTAAATGAGTTAGTAATAACACCATCAGCTTTAAGTTTATCTGCAATTTGGCGTACTTCTGGGCTCAATTGTTGCTGTTCATCAGGCAAGCTGCGGTCAATATTACCAGCCAACCAGACATCGACATTAGCATCTGCAAGGATTTTAAAATCTTGTTTTTGACCAATCAATGACGGATCTGCCATTACCATGTCACGTAAGCGATAAGCTTCTGAACTTGTATATAAACTGTTGAGATCATCACGTTGTGAGGCAATCGCTGGATCTTTTGCTATGATGCCATTTACGATGAGCGCATCCCAATCCACCATGCCCATTTCAGTTTGCCAAGCAATGTAACGCTCTTGGAACTGTGCAGGTGATTCACCTTCTTTTTGAATTGGTTTCGCACCAACTTTGACAATGTTTGGATCAAAAAACACAGGTACCGTCATTGAGCTTTGCCAAAATGCAGGTAAACCTTTGGCTAAAATACTGCCAAACAATAGCACGACGAAAAATAAACCAGTCACTACTGCACTAAAGCCCAAGACACGGAAGGTCTTTTCTTTACGATGTCTTTTCGCCAAAGAGTTTTCAATGATTTTCTTACGTTTTTCACGAAGCTCAGCGGCTGCATGTGAATCAAATTTTTGATTCATGTTTGATGTATTCGTCGTACTCATTCGTATTGCTCACGGTATTTACGCACAATATACAGTGCAACAATATTCAGCCCTAAGGTAATCACAAACAGTGTTAAACCGAGTGCAAAAGCAACCAATGCTTGAGGACTCGCAAAGTCTGTATCACCTGTTAATTGGTTTACGATGGTAATGGTGACTGTAGACACTGCTTCGAGCGGATTAATGTGTAGTAAAGGACTGTTCCCTGCTGCAAGTACCACAATCATGGTTTCACCAATTGCACGAGATGCTGCCAATAAGAATGCACCGATAATGCCCGGCAAAGCTGCAGGTATCACTACTTGGCGAATAGTTTCTGATTTTGTTGCACCCAAACCGAGTGAACCGTCACGAAGCGCGCGAGGAACTTGAGTAATGATGTCATCAGATAATGATGAAACGAATGGGATAATCATAATCCCCATCACAAAGCCTGCTGTTAGAGCACTGGTTGCATTAATATCGAGTCCAATATATGCGCCAAGCTGTTTTGCAAAGGGTCCAATAATCATTAAGGCAAATACACCATAAACGATGGTTGGAATACCTGCGAGAACTTCTATGGCAGGTTTTGCCCAAGCACGGAAACTTGGCTTTGCATATTCAGCCAAATAAATCGCAATCATCAGACCAACTGGAACAGCAACCAGTAGTGCAATACCACTAACCATGAGTGTGCCCCAAAGAAGTGGCAGCAAACCATAACTACCTTCGGCATTCCCTGATGTACTAAAACCTGGGTTCCATTCAGTGCCCAAGAAGAAATCGAGTGGACTGACAAAACTAAAGAAACGCATAGCTTCACTGAACATCGACATCACAATGCCAACTGTTGTCAGGATTGCGACCCCCGAACACAGTGCCAATGCGATATTAATAACTTTTTCGACTTGGTTACGTGCACGATATTTTTCTGCGATGCGGCGTTTAGCCAGGACTAAACCAATCAATGCCGCACAAATCACAACGGCCAATTTTGCATATGAGCCGATGCTTTCAATTTTCTTTAACTGTTCTGCTGCTGCAAGTTCATATGCAGCTGGCGTATCACTTACTCCAAAACCAGAAGCAATCGCTTGAACGCGGTCAACCATTACGCTTGTGCTTGCAGGATCTAAACCTAAACGAATATTTTCTGGGACATTATTTAAAATAACGTGTTGAAAAATACTTGGTTCAACTAAATTCCAAACAATCAAGATTAAAAAAGCGGGAATCCCACACCATAAAGCGACCAAAACACCATAATAACCCGGTCGTGAATGCAACATTGCTGAGTTATTGCCTTTACCTGCAAGTTTGCGACTTTTGGTCAGTCCAATTTGATAAGCGATTGCAATAATTGCGAGCAACACACCAATAAGTAGCAGATTCATGTAATCTCCACTGTTTCTTCAATTACACATTTTGAAAAAACTGTTTCTTTGCAAAAAAACCAATGGCAGGTCGACCCTGCCATTGGCTATTTCCATACTTTATTTAACAGCTTTACCCGCTTTAAAGTTTGCAAGAACTGCAGCGCGTTCTTTATCAGACATTGAAATTAAGCCTGCTTTTTCTAGCTTAGAACCTTTACCAGATACTTTTTTGCTTACAAAGAATTCTGTAAATTCTTTCAAGCCTTTGATGGATTTAAGATGTTCACCTTTCACGTAGAAGAACAATGGACGTGATACAGGGTAAGAACCATTCAGAATTGTTTTCTCAGATGGCGCTACATTATTCACTGTTGCTACACGTAACTTGTCACGGTTTTGGTCATAGAAACCTAGACCGAATACACCTACAGCGTTAGGTGAAGTTTTTAAGCGTGCCAATGTCTCTGTATAGTCGCCTGCGATTTCAATCACACGACCATCTTTACGGAATGTAGAACATGCCTTTTTCTTTGCATCTTTATCTAGCTTCGCAAATGCTTGGTAAGTTTCACAGCCAGCATCTACCATTTTCTCTTGGAATACTTCACGAGTACCGTGATTTGACGCTGGAATGACCAATGTAATTGCTTCGTTAGGAAGAGTTGGATCAATTTGGTTCCAACGTGTATATGGGTTTGCAACCATTTTACCGTTTGAAGGTAATTCAGCAGCAAGTGCAGCAAATACGTGCTGTGGGCGAAGTTTGAATGCCGCTTTTTTCGCATTTGAAGCAAATACGATACCGTCATATCCAACTTTAATTTCTAAGATTTGGTTAACGCCTGCTTTTTTACATGCAGCCAATTCAGTACCTTTAATTTTACGAGATGCGTTTGCAACATCAATTGTGTTATCGCCTACACCATTACAAAATTGTTTCAAACCACCTGAAGTACCGCCTGAACCTACGACAGGTGCTTTAAATTGTGGGAATGTATTACCAAACTCTTCCGCAACAATACTTGCATAAGGCAGTACAGTTGAAGAACCAGCAATTTGGATCGTGTCACGAGCTGCATTTGCAGTTGTAGCGACTGTTGCCCCAGTAGTGAGTACCATAGCAAGTGCGATATGATTTAAGCGCATTCTCATCTCTCTTAATTGATGCATTTATTGGAGTACGCCACTTTTATTTTTAAAGTCTTGTACTTTTTCGATATCTGCATTTTGATTTTAGAGTATGACAGTTAGGTTACATCTTTATGACGCTTTTATGATAATTGATCATTGCTCATTGATTTAAATATAATTCTTTATTTTTCAATACGTAATGAAATTTATCAAAGTATTGGTCTTATTTATTTCTACTTTGATATTCGTAAGAATTCATGTCACTGTCATATTTTGTCTTATTTTCTTTTTTCAAATTGTCCTCTTTTTCTGAATGATGCACATTTGCATGTTCGATTTTTTATTCCATGTTATTCCAATAATTGAAATTTCATTACATTTTTAGTTAGCTCAATATGCAACTTTACATAAAAACAGAGCCTAAAATAACCAGTAAAGCCATTGCGACATTTAATCCAGACTTGCCTGTGCATATGACTTTTGAAGAACATGACTGGTACTTACTTGCGAAATATTGGTATCCGATTGCACTCGCTCGAGACATTACAAAACAGCCTTATGGCACCATGCTTTTAGATATGCCGCTCGTTATTTATAAAATGGGAGATGAACTGATTGTAGCTAAAAATGCCTGCCCATACCGCGGCGTACCTCTAAGTTTAGGCAAGAATGATGGTCAAGGCGTGGTCTGCCGATATCATGGCTAACGCTTTGATGAACATGGTCATTGCAACCGTATTCCTGCACATCCAGAACAGAAAATTTCACCGCGCTTTAATTTACGCACCTATGCAGCGGTAGAGCGCTATGGTTTGATCTGGTGCAATCTGACGGCTCATTCTGAAGCTGAACCCAATATACCTAGCATGCCCAATAGGGAAGATGCAGATTTTCAACAATTGGTTTGTCCAACGGTAGATTTTCAATGTTTTGCAGGCCGGCAGCTTGAAGGCTTTATTGATGTCGCGCATTTTGCATGGGTACATCCAGAGACTTTTGGCGACCCTGAAAATGTAGAAGTACCTGACTATAAAACATTTGAGACAGAAACTGGCTTTAATGCAGACTATTGGAGTAGTGTTGGGCGCTACCCAATTGGATTAGAACAACGAGGACAAGATGGATTTCAATGGCTTCGCCATTTTGAAATTCATCTGCCTTTTACTGCAACCTTAACGATTCATTTTCCAAACGCCAGCAAGCAAGTGATTATGAATGCGGCTTCACCGATGACTGCTCATTCTACCCGTCTATTTGCTCCCATTTGCCGCAATTATGACAAAGACTTACCTGTAGAGCTTATGACTTTAACCTGAAAATATTTGAGGAGGACCGTTTAGTCTCTGAATCGCAAAAGCCTGAATATTTACCCTTAGATTTAAGCATCGAAGCGCATTTTCCAGCGGACCGCAGTTCCAGCATGTACCGCAAATTATTGCATAAAAAAGGTTTTAGTCCATTATTTGCGGCATAACATCAATATCGTATTGCATTCACCTCACCCTAACCCTCTCCTACAAGGAGAGGGAAACTCCTTTACAAGCCTTATATTGGTTATAAATATTGTGGTATCTCATTCATCAAATGATAAACATCAATGAATATCGCGACTGGCGACAGGGATGTCACTATAAGGTAATGGTCACATGGATGTACCTTTTACCTGAGAAGGATTTTAGATACTTTGATCCCTCAAAGTAACAATCTGCCTACGCAGTAAACTATCATCACTCAATGAAAAATTGCGGCCATGCAATAAATTAAGCGCCTTTTCATTTTTAAAAAAAAAGGAGCTCTTACGAGCCCCTTCTTCTACAATTACAAAATGACAATTAGTCAATTGCAGGTGTATATGTACCATCAGCGATTGGGCCTTTGATACGATCCGCTTCTGCTAGCACAAGAGCAAGCAAATTCTTCACGTTGTCTAAAGTCGCTACTGGGCTTAAAGTCGTCATTTTCAATGATTGAACTTGACCTACTTTAGTTACACCAATATTCGCTTCACCACGAGCAAACAATTCGTCTGCTACGTTTTGGTTCAATGTATCTAACAATTCTGCTGGGTAACCTGCTGGTACTACACGGAACAATACCGATGCAAATTGAGGATCAACCAGCATTTCTAGACCGTCAGTGGCAGTAATATAGTCTGCAACATCACGTGTTAGACCTACACCATGATCAATCATCGAACCGTAAAGCTCTTCACCTAACGCTTCAACCGTCATCCACAATTTCAACGCGTCAAAACGGCGAGTTGTTTGTAATGACTTAGATACTAAGTTAGGAACACCGTGCTCTTCATCATAAGCAGAGTTTAAGTACTCCGCTTCATAATGCATGAAACGATAGTTCGCTTCATCTTTCAGCAAGAATGCGCCACATGAAATCGTTTGGAAATAATGCTTATGGAAATCCAGCGTGACTGAGTCTGAAAGCTCGATACCATCTAGCATAGAACGATAGTCATTCGAAAGAATGAGTGCACCACCCCAAGCTGCATCGATATGCATCCACGCGCCATATTTGTTGGTGATTTCACGAACTTCTTTCAATGGGTCAATTGCGCCTGCATCGGTTGTACCCGCAGTTGCAACTACACATGCCACGATTTTGCCTTCAGCTTGAAGGTGCGCCATGGTTTTCTCAAGCGCGTCCATGTCCATGCGTGCATTTGCATCTACAGGAACAGTGACAACAGATTGGAAGCCCATACCCATCATGGCCATATTCTTTTGCACAGAAAAGTGTGCATTTTCAGAACAGATCACTTTTACGTTACGCATTGCTTCCGCAGGTACGCCATCACGCTGAACAGACCACGGGTTACCGTTTTCGTCTTTCCAGTTTTTAGCAATACATGCATCACGTGCAAGCAAAACACCCATTAAGTTAGACTGCGTACCGCCAGAGGTGAATACACCTGCTTGACCTGCACCATAGCCAACTTTTTGGCGAAGCCAGTCAATTAACTGAACTTCCATCAATGAACCTGCAGGGCTTTGATCCCATGAGTCCATAGATTGGTTAGTCGCGTTGATCAGCACTTCAGCGATTTGGCTTGTCACCATTGTTGGGCAATGCAAATGCGCTAAAGAATGTGGGTGATGTACTTTTAAGCTTTTGTTTAAGAACAGCTCAACCATACGGTCTAGTGATTTTTGTACACCCATACCTTCTTTAGAAGGATTGAATGCAATTGCACTACGAAGCTCTTTAATGCTACCGCCTGTGTACATTTTGTCATTTTGCAACCATGCAGATACAGCTTTTACAGCTGAATCCATTGCTGACTGGTAGTCAGCAATGGATTGTGCATCATTGCAGAATAACGCTTTACGATGTTCTGCAAAATCAACCATTATTACGCGCCTCGAGTTGCAACAAGTGCTTCAGCAAGTGCTTTCTTGAAGCGAACGATCACTTCTTCACATTCAGCTTGATTGATGATCAATGGGCAAAGTAAACGAATGACTGTACCGTTACGACCACCTTTTTCTAACAACAATTTATTGTTGAAACATGCTGCTTGAATTGCTGCTGCCAATTGAGAATCACCTGGTAAAGAACCCATGTGATCTGCTTTTTGACGTTCATCAACAATTTCAACACCAATCATCAAACCACGGCCACGTACGTTACCGATACATGGGAATTCTACCGCTAATTTTTTAATTTCAGCTTGTAAGAAGTCACCACGCTCTTGTGCATTTTGCGCAAGATTTTGCTCTTTGATGGTTTTGATTGTTGCAAGACCAGTACCCATAGCAAGTTGGTTACCACGGAATGTACCCGTGTGACCCGCTGGTTGCCATGCGTCAAACTTACGTTTAATGCCCAATACTGCAAGTGGTAAGCTACCACCAACCGCTTTAGACATTACAACAACATCAGGTTCGATACCCGCATGTTCAAAGGCAAACATTTTACCTGAACGTGCAAAGCCCGCTTGAACTTCGTCAAGAATTAACACAATATTGTGCTTTTCAGTCACTTCACGGATTTTTTTCAACCACTTCACAGGTGCAGTTACCACACCGCCTTCACCTTGGATCGCTTCCAAAATGACAGCTGCTGGCTTAGTTACACCGCTTTCTACGTCTTCAATGAAGTTTTCGAAATAATACGTTAATGCGTCTACACCCGCTTCACCACCAATGCCTAATGGGCAACGGTATTCATGCGGATACGGCATAAATTGAACACCTGGCATCAAGCCATTCACAGCATTCTTCGCAGACAAGTTACCTGTCATTGCTAAAGAACCGTGCGTCATACCGTGATAGCCACCAGAGAAGCTAATCACTGAGCTACGACCAGTGTATGTTTTTGCTAACTTAATTGCTGCTTCTGTACCATCTGCACCAGACGGACCACAGAACTGTAGGCAATACTCTTCCTTACCACCTGGTAATTGCTCAAGTAAAGCTTCAGTGAAAGCATCTTTTAAAGGTGTTGTTAAATCCAAAGTATGCAATGGCAAGCCGCTTGCAAGTGTGTCTTGGATACTTTGAATGACCGCAGGGTGATTATGGCCTAGTGCCAATGTACCTGCCCCAGCTAAACAATCAAGGTACTCTGTACCTTCAACATCGGTAACCCAACAGCCCAAAGCTTTTGCTATCGCAAGTGGAAGTTTACGTGGATAGCTACGAACATTCGATTCCATTTGACTTTGGCGAGTTAAATAGTATTCGTTAGTAGAATTAGGGGCAGGATTTACTGAAGAAACGCTCATATCGAATTACCATCTCTGATATGGGTTAAAAGAAATAAGTCGGGTGACTTGCGGTCCTTTGACTCGGTGCTTTATGAGTTCCAGTTAGTTTTAAGAGCTCTCTATATAATGGCTAACTAGAGGGCGGATGATACAGAATTTTTCAGGAAAATAAATAACTTTTATGACCAAATCATAGCATCAAGCACTGAAAAAACAGATCAATCCGATTGATAGCCTGAATTATCATCTTACAGTGTGACATAACAAAGAAAACCTTTTTATTTTATGCTTTTTTACAACTTATGAATGATTATTGTAATCTTCAATTAATTAAACAACTAAGCACTGATTATTTAAATAAATATTCATCAAGCACTACATTTATTTTTCTTGAAAGATTTACAATCCCACCACAGATTTTCCTTTAATCCATCACAATCCCCTTTTAAGATAAGAGCATAAGCTAAATTAGTCATTCTGAAAGAAGAATAGGTCATAACAATGCGTAAAATTATCTTATCCACTGTTTTATTAGCATCCGGTCTAGGTTTGGCAGCAGCAACTCAAGCAGCTGACCCACTCAATTACAACATCGTGAATATTCAGGCGGATGCTACTCGCCAAGTGTCGAACGACCAAATGTATGCCGTTTTATATATTGAAAAATCAAATAAACAGCCGGCTGAACTTGCTACCCAAATCAACCAATTGATGACCCAAGCGGTGAACACCGCCCGTAAATACCCATCGGTAAAAATTGAAACAGGTTCACAAACTACTTATCCTATCTATGACAATGACAGCCGTAAACTTAAAGAATGGCGTGGTCGTGCCGAATTACGTTTAGAAAGTACAGACTTTAAAGCAGCTAGCCAATTGGTGAGCGAGTTACAACAAAATTTCCAAACTCAATCCATCAGCTTTAGTGTGTCAGATGCACAGCGTAAAAAAGTTGAAAATGAACTGATGGTTGAAGCATCCAAAAACTTTCAACAACGTGCCCAAGCGCTCGCTCAGGCATGGAATAAATCAGGCTACAACTTAGTTAATATTAATTTAAATACCAGCAATTATGGTGGTCAGCCAGTTCCGCGTATGGCGATGATGAAAGCTGCAAGTGCCGATGCTATTCCTGAACAAGAAATGGCAGGTGGTGAATCTAAAATCACGGTCAGTGCAAATGGCTCTATCCAGTTCAAATAATTAAATTCATTTTAAGAAACCGTGCTTTAGCGCGGTTTTTTTGACTATAAATTACACCTATTCTTTATTTAAATTAAAAAGTCTATTAGCTTAATCATATTCATAGTTTTAAATGATAATCATCCTTATTTAAATTTATCACACTCAAGATTATGATACGCGCACTCTCTCCATTGCTCACACTTTTATGTATAGTTCAAGCAAAAAATCTTCAAAGCTTCAAAACTTCCCTTTATTACCGCTGAGTATTGCCGTAGGTATAAGCATGGTTGCCACTATGGCTTCTGCTGCTGAAAATACAGATACCGCGCAAGCTAATGTTTTACCGACCATCACCATTGAAACTCAAGGTAACTGGCTGGAAAACGCCAATGAAAAAAAAGTGCAAAAGCATGCCGGTGCGCGGACCATTATTGACCGTAAACGCTTAAACGAAAGCGCAGCAACATCTCTTAAAGATGCGTTACGCCAAGTTCCCGGCGTTCAGGTTCAAGAAAATAATGGTACTGGCGGTAGCGATGTTTCATTAAATATTGGCGTTCGAGGATTAACCTCTCGCCTCTCTCCACGTTCAACCGTGTTGATCGATGGCATCCCAATATCATTTGCACCGTATGGCCAACCACAGCTTTCGATGGCGCCTGTCTCTTTAGGAAATATAGAATCTGTTGATGTAGTCCGTGGTGCAGGTTCTGTCCGTTTTGGGCCACAAAATGTCGGTGGTATTATCAATTTTGCCACACGTAGCATTCCTGAATTATTTAAAGGAACTGTAGCTTTAAACTCTGAATATGCAACAGGTACAGATCAGGTAAAATTAAGTCCTAGTCTGTTCGTTGGTGGAACATTAGATAATGGTTTAGGCTTAGCCCTGCTTTATTCAGGTACTAAAGGCAATGGTTATCGTGAAGCGAACAATAAAAATGACATTGATGATGTCATGTTAAAAACCGCTTATGACATAACAGATCAGGATAAAATTGCATTAAATTTCCATCACTACGATGGTACAGGTAAAATGCCTGAAGGTTTAAGCACTGCTGAATTCGAAGCAAATCCATATCAAACGTCGCATTATCGTGATTTTTTCACTGGCCGTCGTTCAGACGTATCGCTGCGTTATACACATAAAGATGACACGAACAACTTTGAACTTTTAAGTTATTACATCGATTCACTCCGTACCAGCAATCTTGAATCCACCTTAACCAATGGCAATCATCGCTTAGATACTTCACCGCGTGATTATAAAGTCTTTGCCATTGAGCCACGTTATTCTCGTAGCTATAGCTTAGGTAGCACGCTGAATGAAGTGACTGTAGGCTACCGTTATATGGATGAAGAAAGCACCGAGTTCGCAGGCCGTACTGAATACGCTGCAGATGCTGAACCCGGTCAGTTTATAGCACGTACCCGCAGTGCGGGTGGCACCAAAGCACACGCAGCTTATATCGATAACCGTATAGAATTGGGTAAATGGAATATTACACCCGGCGTTCGTTTTGAATCGATTGATACGCAAAACAGTTTTAGTGCCTATAAAAATGGCGTATTACAAAATACTGTTCATCCCTCGATCCAATCAGACGAATTTTTACCAAGTTTAGCTGTCCTATATAAAGCAACAGACCATTGGAATTTCTTTGCCAATGCCGGTGTATCTTTTGGTCCACAGCAATATAACCAATTAGCAACAACACAAGGTACTACAGCAGTCACAACCCTAGATGGCTTACATCCTGAAAAGTCTAATAACTATGAAATTGGTACCAAATATTTAGGCAATGGTTTGAGTGCTGAATTGACTGCGTTTTATCTTGATTTTGACAAAGAACTGATTTTAGAACGTGATGCTGCAAACAATGGCATTTGGACTGACCTCGGTGCTACAAGTCATAAAGGGATTGAAGCCGGTTTTAGTTATGACTTTGGACATTTAGCTGACACCCTCGAAGGCTTAAAAGCCTATGGTAATTACACCTATACCAAAGCAGTTGCTGAAGCAGGTAACTTTAAAGGTAAAGATTTGCCCTTCTATTCACAAAATGTCGCAAACTTTGGCTTAGGCTATAAATACGATGCTTGGTCAATCAATGCCGACATGTATGCTCAATCTAAACAACGTGCCCCAGGTAACCAAGATTCAGGGATCTACCAAACTGAAGAAACGGCAAATGGTAAACTGGGCGATATTCCAGGCTATTCAACTTTTGCTGTGCGTACCGGCTATGACTTTGGCGGTTCGCTGCAAGGGGTTAAAGTTGCCGCTGGCATCAAGAATGTATTTGATAAACAGTATTTCACCCGTTCATCAGATGCAACAGGTGGTAAATATATAGGGCAACCACGTACCTTCTTCTTACAAACTTCATTCGACTTTTAAACTGGTCTAAATATAAAGATCCCACCAAGTGTGGGATTTTTATTGAATAATATATATGGACATCCATATATTCATATGTAAAGATATATGAAAATCCATATATACAGATAAACATGGAACAGACTGAATTTTTCAAATTACTTGCAGATGAGACTCGTCTGAACATCATCATGCTGTTGGCTTGTAAAGGTGAACTCTGCGTCTGCGAACTCACTGAGTCCCTTGAATTGAGCCAACCTAAAATTTCGCGTCATTTGGCATTACTGCGTTCATCAGGTGTGCTGAGTGATCAACGTAAAGGTCAATGGGTCTATTACTCCATTCACCCTGCACTGCCTACTTGGTGTACACAAATACTCGATGTCATGCGTCACCAAGAACGATTTAAGGACCTCGATTTAAATTCCCCAAAAAACACGACAACATTGTGTGAAACGCTATGAATTTTTTATTTCTATGTACTGGCAATAGCTGCCGCAGCATTTTATCCGAAGTACTTTTTAACCAGCGTGCCCCTGAAGGTTTCCGTGCCTATAGCGCAGGCAGTCAACCCTCAGGACAAGTCCACCCGTTTACCTTGAAAACCCTACACAACCTCAAGCTACCGACTGAGGGCTTGTCGAGTAAAACCATCGCAGCATGTGAACAATACCAACCCGATGTGGTGATTACCGTCTGTGGTTCTGCCGCTCAAGAAGCTTGCCCAATTTACTTAGGCTCTGCCATCAAAGCACACTGGGGCTTAGAAGATCCTTCCCATTTAGAGCTTGCAGATGACATCAAACTTGCAGCATTTCTTGATACCGTGGCGCATATTAACCGCCGTTTAGATGCTTTATTTGCGCTCGATTTTACGCAATTAAGTCGCGAAGAACTCAACCAAGAAATCCAAAATATTTCAGAGATCCAATAATGGCTGCTGCAAAACTGTCATTTCTAGACCGCAATTTAACGCTATGGATTTTTATCGCAATGGGGCTAGGCATTGCGATTGGCGTGTATGTTCCAAGTACTTCAAGAGCTTTAAATCAACTCAATATCGGTGATGTCAATATTGCGATTGCCATTGGTTTAATCCTCATGATGTATCCGCCTTTGGCTAAAGTGGATTACAAAGCGCTGCCTGAAGTGTTTAAAGATAAACGTACCTTATACCTATCACTGGTTCAAAATTGGTTAATTGCGCCTTGCCTGATGTTTATTTTGGCGATCGTGTTTTTACAACACTATCCTGAATACATGACTGGTTTGATTCTGATTGGTTTAGCACGTTGTATTGCAATGGTTCTGGTTTGGAATGATCTCGCTTGTGGGGACAACCAATACGTTACGGCTTTAGTGGCATTTAACAGTATTTTCCAAATTGCATTTTTTAGTACCTACGCATGGTTCTTTTTGAGTTTTTTACCGCCATATTTTGGTATCGAAGCACAAGTGATCCAAGTCAGCTTTTGGACCATCACACATGCAGTATTGGTGTATCTAGGTATTCCCTTCCTGCTCGGTTTCCTGACGCGTGCCATATTGGTAAAACAAAAAGGTCTGGATTGGTATAAAAATCAATTTATACCCAAAATCAGCCCCATCAGTTTAATCGCATTACTCTTTACCATTGTGGTGATGTTTAGCCTCAAAGGTGCAGATGTCGTGAGCCTTCCGATGGATGTACTGCGTATTGCCATCCCCCTCACGATCTACTTTGTGGTGATGTTTTTCATTAGCTTTTTGATGAGCAAATGGATGGGCAATAACTACGCCAAAACCACTGCGATATCCTTTACAGCAGCAGGTAATAATTTTGAACTTGCCCTCGCTGTTGCCATCGCCACCTTTGGCATTGCATCTCCGATTGCATTTACCACGATTATTGGCCCATTGGTTGAAGTGCCTGTGCTTATTGCATTAGTGAGTGTATCGCTATGGTTAAAACGCAAATGGTATAAAGAGAACTAAAATGAAGCTCCCCAATATTCAACTAGATCTACTTGAAACACCGCGTTTTGAACAAGTTCAAGCAAAAGCACTTGAACATCCGCCACGCATTCTGCTGCTATATGGCTCTAACCGTGAACGCTCATTTAGCCGTTTAACGGTATTGGAGGCGGGTCGAATCCTTGAACATTTTGGTGCAGAAGTCAAAATCTTTCATCCTAAAGGTCTTCCTCTGCCTGAAGATGCTGAAACCTCACATCCCAAAGTTCAGGAATTACATGAATTACTTGCATGGTCTGAAGGCATGGTTTGGTGTTCGCCAGAACGACATGGTGCGATGAGCTCTATATTGAAAGCACAAATTGATTGGATTCCTTTAGCTGCAGGTGCCATTCGTGCTACTCAAGGTAAAACGCTGGCGTTAATGCAAGTCAGTGGTGGTTCGCAATCTTTTAATGCTGTTAACCAAATGCGCATCCTTGGGCGTTGGATGCGGATGATCACGATTCCAAATCAATCTTCCGTTGCAAAAGCATTTTTAGAGTTTGATGAAAATGATCGCATGAAACCTTCCTCCTATTACACTCGCATTGTCGATGTGATGGAGGAATTATATAAATTTACCCTACTCACACGTGGTCAATCTGCCTACCTCACAGATCGCTATTCTGAACGAGTTGAAAGTGCGGAAGAACTCTCTAAACGAGTTAATCAAAAGAACCTTTAATGAAACACTCCTGCATCTGTGCAGGAGTTTTGGTCTAAAATATCCATCCGTTTCAACTTAAACTAATAATTTATAAAATAATGTCGTTGAATCTATTGTACCTGTATGGCTCAATGCAAATTGCGGAATGATCCCAGCTTTTATAAAGTTAAATTTTTCATATAGCTTTTCAGAGACATCGCCTGTACGCGTATCAAGTACAAGTAATTTCAAGTTCAAGTGTTTTGCTTTATCTTCTGCAAGTGTTAATAGTTGGTGAGCAATGCCTTGCTGAAGTACCTTTGGATGCACCATAAGTTTTTCAATCTCAGCACGATGCAGTGCATTGGCTTTGGTGGCACGAACCAATTGTACTGTGCCCACAATTTCACCGCTTTGTAGCGCCGCCCACAAAAAGGTTTTATGCTTTTGAATATCCTTTGTCACAGCAGACCAATATTCATCATAGTGTGACTTAGATTCTTTAGCTAAAAAACCCAGTGAAGCACCATCTTGCACACATTGTGCCAATAATTCACACAGTTGAGCCTGCTCATCTTTTAGATCTTGAATGTTTAAATATTGAATTTCGCTCATCTTCTTTTCCTCTTATTTCTATTTTTATCGTTATATTCAAATGGCATGCCATAAAAAATCCCGCTCGGAAGCAGGATTTTGATTTTCAATTTAGTAAATCGACATATGATTGCGATGGATCATTTCAAGTGATCGGGCTTCCCCTAAAACTTGATGAACTTTATCTGAGGCCAAACCTTTGACGATTTCTGCCGAACGTGAACTGAAATTTACACGACCGACAGCAACACGATGACCTTGTGTATCGACACATTCCACCACATCACCACGTTCAAAATGCCCTTCAACTGCTTTCACACCGACAGGTAATAAACTGCGGTGATTATCACGAATGGCTTTAACTGCACCATCATCAATTACTAAACGACCCGCTGTTTGTAAATGTGCAGCTAACCATTGTTGATGGGCTGTCACACGATCATTATCGGTAATAAATAATGTACCGAGTAATTCACCTGCCATTACACGTGACAGCACATTGTCGCTATCACCGCTCGCAATGACTGTTGGACAACCAGACTTGGCTGCTAAACGTGCCGCACGAACTTTGGTCAACATACCGCCACGACCGAATTTACCGCCGCCACCAGCCATATCGAATAATGATTCATCCATTGCGCGTACTGTATGAAACAGTTTTGCGTCTGGATTGGAACGAGGGTCTGAGTCAAACATGCCTTCTTGGTCAGTTAAAATCACCAATAAGTCTGCATGTACCTGACCCGCCACCATAGCTGCCAAAGTATCGTTATCACCAAAGCGAATTTCATCTGTCGAAACAGTGTCGTTCTCATTGATGACTGGAATGACACGCCAGTCTATCAAGTGTTGCAACGCATCACATGAGTTCAAATAACGACGACGGTCAGCCAAATCGTCATGGGTTAATAAAACTTGAGCTGTACGAATAGAACGTTGTTCTAAAACGCTTGACCAAGTATGAATTAAACCCATTTGTCCAATGGCAGCACAAGCCTGTAGACTAGGTAGATCTGTGGGTCGGCTGTCCAGATTCATTCGAACCATACCTTCAGCCACAGCACCGGAAGACACAAGAATGATCTCGTGCCCTGCATTGTGTAGTTCTGCAATTTGTCCCGCCCAATGCGAGATTGCATCCAGATCTAACCCTTTTCCGTTTGCTGTGAGTAGTGATGATCCGATTTTAACAACGATACGTTTACAACCCTTGAGCTGACGTTGCCCATCTACCACTTCTATCATCTTGTCCTCAGACTTGTTTGCTTTGACACTTATTCAGCAATTAACGTACGTAGTACGATTCTGCCTCATCATCACCGTCTTCAAATTCATCATCAAAGTCTTCACCTTGACCTGCCAGACGTTGTTGACGACGCATTTCACGATATGCTTCTTTCGCAGCAAGCGTTTGCTCACGTGTTTCAGCTTCAAGCTGATCACGGAACGCTTTAACTTCTGCAGCATATTCAGGATCTTCAGTTTCACGTTCGCGCTGTTCTTCAATTTGATCCATCAGGTAATACACAACGTCTTTAGTACCTTCAAACGTTAAACCTGAAGTTTTGAATACAGGGCCTTTCCACTGTAACTCTTCGAGAATGTGATCACACCATTCATCACGCGTTTCAGCCGCCAATTGGTCTACTTTATTGAGTACCAATACAACAGGTAATTTTGAAAGTGTTGGAGAGAATTTTTTCAACTCTTCCAAAATTGCTTTTGCATTATACGCAGGGTCAGAACCATCAATCGGTTGAACATCTACGATGTGCAATAAAATACGCGTACGTGCCAAGTGTTTCAGGAATCGAATACCTAGACCTGCACCTTCTGCAGCCCCTTCGATTAGACCCGGAATATCCGCCATTACAAATGAACGGTGACTATCGGCATCAACCACACCTAGATTTGGCACCATTGTGGTAAATGGATAATCTGCAACTTTTGGTTTTGCTGCTGAAACTGCACGGATAAAGGTTGATTTACCCGCATTTGGCATACCCAACAAACCAACGTCTGCGAGTACTTTTAATTCAAGACGAATTTCACGATATTCGCCTTTTGAGCCGTGTGTACATTTACGTGGAGAACGGTTGGTTGAAGATTTGAAGTGAGTATTACCCAAACCACCTTCACCACCTGCTGCCACTAACACACGCTGACCGTCAGCCACTAAGTCGCCGATGATATCGCCAGATTCTGTATCTACAATTGTTGTGCCCACTGGAACGAGCAATACGGTATCTTCACCGCCACGGCCTGAGCAGTTCGCTCCACGACCATTTTTAGCACGTTCTGCACGGAATTTACGTGTATAACGATAATCTACTAGGGTACTTGTGTCGTTGTCGGCTTGAACGTATACGTTACCGCCACGACCACCATCACCACCATCTGGACCACCAAATGGTACGAATTTTTCACGGCGAAAACTGGCTACGCCATTGCCACCGTCGCCAGCCTCTACGGTAATGACTGCTTCATCAACAAAGCGCATGTTTGCCAATCCTCTAAAAACTTTAAAACCGCTTATTCTGCCATATTTTAAAGAATTTCTCGAACAATATTATTCAGCAATACTATAAATTTCATTCATCTTGGTGCTGATGCAAATTTTTAGGAAAATCCTCACCTCGCTCGAAAATCTTTAGCTCATCATCAAAATACCTTTGATAAATGGCAAACGAATTTCACTCCCCATTTCTGAAAGCTATTTACGTGCATTTTCCTTGGCTTCAATAATTTCAGGTAAGGTTCGTTCAACCCAACCAATCAGATGCATTAACTTTTCTGCAGCCTGCGAGCCCATTAAAGTCAGTTGATATTCAACTTTGGGTGGCACGACTGGATAGACTGTCCTTAAGATAAAACCATCTTGCTCGAGCATTTTCAGTGTTTGAGCCAGCATCTTTTCGCTCACCCCTTCGATCCGCTGCTTAAGTTCACTAAAACGGTGTACCCCTTCAGTCAAACAACGCAAAACTAATACTGACCATTTATTGGTGAGATGTTCCAATATTTCTCGAGAAGGACAGTCCGTGGATAAAACTTGACCTAATAATTTACTTGTAGCGTATGTGTTCATTAAATCTTTCCTCAAAGCCACTAACTTACTTTTTGGTACGTACTTACATTTAGTAAGTTAACAGATTAAGATTCAACCATCAAGATCATTTATTCAACCATCAGAGGGTTTAAATATGAAAATCGCAATTACAGGTGCAACAGGTCAACTAGGCCAATTGGTCCTTCAATTTTTATTGAAAGAAACCGCGGCCGAAAACATCATCGCTTTAGTTCGCTCACCAGAAAAAGCAGCATCTCTACAAGCTCAAGGCATCGAACTTCGTCATTTTGACTATGATCAACCAGATACACTGGTTCCTGCACTACAAGGTGTCGATAAATTATTACTCATTTCTGCCAATGAAATTGGTCGGCGTACCCCACAACACAAAGCCGTAATTGATGCTGCAGTAGAAGCGAAAGTTCCATATCTTGCTTATACCAGCCTGTTACGTGCAGATACGTCACCATTGGGTTTATCTCAAGAACATCGTGAAACAGAAAGTCTGATTCAAGCTAGTGGTTTAACCTATACCTTCTTACGAAATAACTGGTATGTCGAAAACTATCTTGCTGCTACAGGACATGTGGTGGAAACAGGTACCTTATTTGGTGCAGCAAAGGATGGGAAAATTAATGCAGCGACCCGTGCTGACTATGCTGAAGCAGCTGCAAAAGTACTTACAAGCTCTGGTCATGAGAATAAAACCTATGAACTTGCAAGCTCAGACAGTTTCACCTTGGCACAGCTTGCTGAAACCCTACAGCAAGTTTCAGGTCAAAATGTTCACTATCAAAATTTAACTGCAGAAGACTACACACAAGGCCTATTACAAGCTGGCTTACCTGCTGGTCTTGTAGATGTGATCGTCGATGCTGATATCAACAGCATTGACGGTGCAATGCAAAGTGATCGTAAGGACTTGGAACAGTTACTCGGTCACCCAACCACTACTCTACGCAGTGCTGTTGAAGCTGCTTTAAAATAAGATCGAACCATAAAAAAGCCCGAATTAATTCGGGCTTTATTTGATTTGAATCTAACTTATGGATGTACATTTTTTATCGGCAAATCCATATTCATATCTAAATTTGCCTTGGTATTACGCTCTGCGTTGTACATCGTGGCATTAAAGGTTGCGATTTTTCGCATGGTCATCGGGTCATTGAGTTTTAGCTGTGGTGCAAACTGATGTACCACATGCAAATCGACTTTTTCATTAAACTCAAAATACACAGGACCATTAAAATTAATTCGAATAGGAATGTTATAGGTTCTTTTCAAATGAAAAGGCACATCTAACTTGACAGGAATGTCCATTTTTAAGGGAAATTTCGGCACGAGTTTATTTTTAATCACCAAATCTGTGGTCGCCTCAAGCGGCATCGTCTGGTTAATTTGAATATTGGTGGAATAATCAATATCCACTGAGATCGGAACCTCTACACTAAACTGCAAATCTGCCAGATATTTTCCCTTTAAGGGTAGTTGCAGCTTCCGATCTAAAGCAATCTGCGTATCCAGAGTCCCAATAGACTGCGTTTGCAAATAATTGCCAACGGAAATTTTGGTAGGTAGTGAATGCGACAATTGAATATCAGCATTTTTTGCACGTACTTGCATCGACGCATAAATATTTAAATACAACCAAAATAGTACCGCAACCAATAACGCAACTGCGATAAAACTCAAAATGATGCGCTTCGCCGATTGAAATATCCACATGGCTTACTCCTGAACTTTCGCTTCAGTTTTGGCATGCTCTCTGTTGAGTCGCATTGTTTTTAGTGGAATTACCAATTCACCCTTTTTAATTTGAACCGGCAACGTATTTTGCACATCCACTGTCGCTTTTAATGCTGTTTTAATTGGAACATTTAAATTACCTTCAATAGGAATGTTGGTTTTTAAATTTGCATTCAGTGGAATATGTAGGTTTTCTTTCAGCACGGTTTTGACTGGCGCATCAAATTTTAAATGTACTTTTTGCTCCAAAGGCACATTCATATTTACTGGAATATCCAATTGTATCGGGATATCACCTTTGAGCGGCAAAGTCACATCGTGCCCCATGACTTTAACTTTCACTTTGGTATTCACAGGAAGGTTTTGATTCACTTTCAAAGTTTCACGCACTGGAATCGTGGTCTTGATCGGGACTTGATTATCAAAATACACACGTGGCGTCAGCGTTTGAGTTAAGGGAATATTTAAATTTTCATGTATCGGAATTTCAGCATTCACCCTCCCTGTCACGTCCACATCCAAGGCATCATGAATTTTGACTTCGGCTTGTAACGGCTCTTGCAGGTCAATATTGACGTTCTGATTTTCTAGCGGGATATAAATATTAAAGTGCTTAAACACCCAAATGGCGATAAGTACACCACAGAGCGCAGCAAACACAATAAATGCCAATCCACTGAGCATGTGCTTTGCTTGCAAACTAAATTCCTTTTGCTTTTTATTTTTTACAGTCTCATTTTGAACACATTATACAAACCAGTTTGCAATTTTTTGTATTTAATTCTTTAATAATTTCATTAACTTAAAACTTGAATATTTTAGTCAGCTTTTCATTATAAATGACTCACACTCATCTAACAGTGGCAGAAAAAACAAGAACTTTTGATGCTTTTGATCAATCCATTCGTCATCTATGCCTTAAATTTTTAACCCATACTCTTTAGATAAAAAAAGAGCCTCAAATGAGGCCCTTTTTTTACAGCGTGAACTAATTAAGCATTAGTTTCAGCAGGAACTTTTGGATAGCTTACGCCGCCCATTTGCTCAGCAATACGCAATACTTGGCAGCTATAACCCACTTCGTTATCGTACCAAACATAAGCAGTTAAACGGTTACCAGAAGCGATTGTCGCTTGAGCGTCAAACACACCTGCAGTACGTGAACCGATAAAGTCAGACGATACAACTTCAGTTGAGTTTGTATAACCGATTTGACCTTGAAGGTTAGAGTTGATTGAAATTTGGCGAATGTATTCATTCACTTCTTCACGGTCAACATCTTGACCCAAAGTAAGGTTCAAAATTGCAAGAGATACGTTTGGAGTAGGTACACGTACTGAGTTACCAGTCAATTTACCTTGAAGAGCAGGAAGTGCTTTAGCAACAGCTTTAGCAGCACCTGTTTCAGTGATTACCATGTTTAAAGTAGCAGCACGACCACGACGGTCAGCTTTATGGTAGTTGTCGATCAAGTTTTGGTCGTTTGTGAACGAGTGAACTGTTTCAACGTGACCATTGATCACTGTGTACTTGTCGTTTAACACTTTAAGTGTTGGTGTGATCGCGTTTGTTGTACAGCTTGCAGCAGAGATGATTGTATCTTCATCAAGGATGTCAGCTTGGTTCACACCATATACAACGTTCTTCATGTCACCTTTACCAGGTGCAGTTAGAATGACACGTGCAGCGCCAGCGCATTTAAGGTGCTGTGCAAGACCTTCAGAATCACGCCATTTACCTGTATTATCGATTACAAGTGCATTGTTAATACCGTAAGCAGTGTAATCAACTTCAGATGGGTTAGACGCATAGATCACTTTGATGAAGTTACCGTTAGCAATGATTGCTTCGTTTTCTTCATCAACAGAAATCGTACCTGCGAATGGACCATGAATAGAGTCACGACGTAACAAAGACGCACGTTTTTCTAAATCACCGTCAGATGATTTACGAACAACGATTGCTTTAAGGTTAAGACCACGACCTAGACCAGATTGGCTGATCATCAAACGTGCAAGGATACGACCGATACGACCGAAACCGTAAAGTACAACATCACGGTTTTCAACGTTAGTTGCATTGCCTTCAAGTGATTTCACAGCGTCAGCAACGAATGCGTCAACATCACCGCCTTTTTCTTTGAACTCAACAGCAAGTTTGCCAAGATCAATTTCAGCAGTACCGATGTTTTCGATTTTTGCCAAAGCTTCAAGAATTGGGAAAGTGTTCACAACTGAAAGTTCAACGTCAAGTACGCGAGTACGACGATGCGCTTTAAGAATTTGGATAACCGAACGGTTAATTAAAGAACGACCGTATACTGTAGCTACGATGTTTTTTTCACGATATAACTGACCCACTAGGGCAATCATACGTTCCGCGATTTCTTCACGGTTTTTCCAGCGACCTTGGTGCTCTGCATGTAGGGCAACGATAGTGTCTTTGCTCACAGATACGTCCTCTAATTAATTGTAAATCTAAGCATAAATTTCAAAACCCCACAATTGTAATGGAAAACTGAAAATTAATGAATCTAAAAGCAGATTTCGACAAGGTTATTTTGTTATATATTCACTATCAATTTTCAAAATAATCATGATTAGTATTATGATTTTATAGCCGAAAGTTGAAAAACAGGCTTTTTCGCAGATTTTTGTCACAAAATTTCAAATGTAGTTTTATCAACCAGATCTCAGCAGATTTAGCTCAAAGATGAACGAATATTTATATTTTTCAAATTGTGCTGTTTTTTTATTTTGCTCAATAGACTTCTTTCATAATTCATTTTTTGCTCAGCTCTAAATTATAGATTCCCGCAATTAAATTGAATCTTAAGCCCAGTCTTTTTCCTCGATTACGATATCGCTCGGCAAGGATTTTGAAAGTTTTTAAACTACCAAATACATGCCCAACCCCAATTCTTCTTTTGTTGATTTCTTGATTATAGATTTTTAGTTCAGGATCCAATTTACAGCGCTTTTTTGCTTTTAATGGCAACAAGCTATTTGGATACACTGCGTAAATCCCTTGATAGCCTTTATCTGCAAGGATAAAGGCACCTGCCGGAATCTGATGTAAGTTTCGTTTGAAGAGTTCGAAATCATGTACAGCACCACGATCAGTGCATAAACTCATAATTTGCTGAGTTCTATAATGAATGATGGCCTGAACTTTGAAAGTATGTGCCTTCTTTTTGCCACTATAGCTTTTCTTCTGTTTTTTTAGGTCTTTGTATTGGAATTTCTGTGGCATCAACAATCACCACGTTCCAGTCGATGCCTTCGCCCTCAGGCAAATGCTTCGGTAAATTAAATAAATTGGACTTGATCAGGCAGTCCTCTACATGACGGACAATTCTTGAAGCAGTCGGCTCTGACACACCATAACTTGTTGCAACATGGAACAAGGTTCGGTATTCACGCCAATAACTTAAGCACAGAAGGATTTGATCTTCTATGCTCAATTTAGTTGGTCTACCTTTAGCAGGAACATGCATTTTCAGTTGTTCAACCATTAAATCAAAGGTTGACCATGATATGCCGGTGTATCGCTTAAATTGTGTTTCAGAAAGCTTCTTTGAATCGATATATTTCATCCGCAGATTATGCATGAATATTTAAAATTCTTCGGTACAAATAATCAGCAAGAGACTGTTCGTTTTTTGATTTATGAAAGAGGCTTAATTTATAGTATTTTTACTGATGCTAAGCTCGTAATAATAATTTCACATTTTTAAATGATTTTTAAGAATATTCGATGGAGTCTTACACCTGAGTTTTGAATAAAGGGTTTAGCCTTCAGCTGGAGGTACTCTTACGAAACGTTGTTTCTCATTTGGCAAAATGAGAAGCGAAGCTTCGTAAGGAAACCATCTTGCGGAGCAATGCTCCTCACCGCAAAACTCGTTCACTACCGTCAATTTATTCAAAGTATCGCAAAAACATTTTTTATTAGAAGTAACCTTGTCTTAGACAATTGCGGATAACATTACCGCGTATCGTTCTTTTATTTGAATTAAATTACGCCTCTAATGTTACTGCCTAACATTAGTTTTAAAGTCAGATCAATATTTAAAATTCTGTTAATTTTTCAGATTCTCAGCAAACTTTTCCAAATTAAAATCAAAGAAATTTACACTCAGCTCTAATATTTTCGGTAGTGCATTTAAACCATTCTCTCCAGTACTAATCGCAAAATATCTCCGATCACTAAAAGACTGCACCTTTAAGGCATTTTCACATGGCTCAAAATCGAGATTGACGAGCTGTGACGCATGTTCCTTTAGCAACATTAAAACCTGCATATAAGTTTGTCGCTTTTTTTGCTGCTGCGCTTTTAAAGCATCGGCTTCAAGGCTTTCATAATCCCCTGTTTTCGTCATGCGTTTGGAAAATCCAACATGCGCGCCATGGGCACCCGTATTTTCTACGACGGCTTCAGCAGCAAAGATTTTCTGTTGATCCTCGTTCGGCTGCAAGAGCGCTTTCAACGCCGTATGAATTTGCTGTGACTGCTGATGATGTAACTCCCAATCATCTTCATTTTGAACATGAAAAATGTGCGTACGCCGTTTCAACAAAAGCACCTGCCAAGCCTGTAGTTGAAGTCGCAGTCGCTTTAACTCCAAACTTGCCTCAAACTTAGGGCAACTACTCAAGACGTTTAGACTCGTGATGAGCTTCTGAGATATTTGCATGCTATGGAAAAATACAAAGTCATGCTGTATCTGCTCACTCAGTTGATATTGAACAGTCTGATGTAAGGGCTTCAATATCAATGTATTGAACTGCTGCTCAAAAGCAGGTAAAACCGTCGCTAATTGAGTAGCATCCTCTACATGCAGCATTAAAAGTAGATGCTTATCTAACCGTGTATAAAGTTGCTGCATTAAATTTTGCAGATCTAAATGTATAAAACCTGCAATGGATGCCAACTTTGAGACTCGAAATTTTAATTGTTCGATCTGTTGATTTTCTAAAGCAGTATTTAAATCTATGGCCACCCCATCAAAAATTTCGTCTGCTAAGGCATCATTATGCTTTGTAGATAAAAACCGCATTGCTGAATACTGCGTCGTCCAATCTAAATCAGGCGACAAAATATAAATAAACTCAGATGTTTGTACGATTTGTAGATATCGCGTTTTTTGTTCACGCTTTAAATAGTATTTAAAAATCGGATGTTGCCAAACCTCAGATGATTTCGGGATAGAAGCATCAAACACTTGCCCCAACACGTGTGACTTTAAGAAAATTTCGATCAAGAAAACTTTAACTTGCAGAGCGGTGAGTTGACGTGCATCACTCGGCGCAATCAAATCCATTTCACGAATGATTTGTGCGGCATTTAAAATGAAATGCTGATGTAATACATTTTTTTCATACTGTAATTCAAAATCTTCTTCTGCATCTATTTTATTGATATAGAGTAGGTTTTCTTCTAATTTTCGCGCAATTTGAATACTCTGGGTCAATATCCTAAGTTCTTCGAGCTGTATTGCCAAATACTGTGCATGCTCACGCATGACATCATATTTTAGTACTTTCATCAGCATGCCCAAATTCATCGGTACATCTCTTTGATACGACTGTGATGAAGACTCCCAACGAATACCTTTTTGCGATAACACCTGCTGTATCTGTGCTAAATTGGATTGATCAAGATCAGTGCATACTTCAGATACAATACTCCGCCAATGCTGATCCAACACAGGCTCTAGCTGTAAAAGTTTAGCGCTTTGATGAAATGGGACAACCACTGACTGCTTCCTGTATCTTGGTTCTTTAATCAATCTTTTATCGATTTCAGTTTATTTTTATCTAAAATAAATTTTTTTGTACACCATCATTCAATACTGTTCTTCCTAAACAATAAATTGAATCATGGCGTGTTTTAGTTTTCTAAGTTTAAGATTTTCTTAAAAAACAGCAAGTGTTAATTGTGAACTGATCAATTTACCGTACCAATATTTTCAGTCTAAGAATCGATTCGATCATTTAATGCTTTTAAATTTTTAGCTAGCGCACGTTCATTTTGCTTTTGTTTAAACAGATGCAAGACGCCTTCTATCACCAATAACAAAACGGCACCCCAAATTGGAATATAGGTCAGCCATTCTTCTGCTTCTACTCGCTCTCCCAATGCGATCGATGCAAATGCTAACAACACAGGTTCTAAATAACTCAACAAACCAAAAATCACAAATGGCAAATAACGACTCGCCAACATATAGCTACCTAAGCCAAGCGCGCTTAGAAAACCCAGTCCTAAAACCGCCAAAATCAGATACTGGAATAACGACATCAGCGCTAAACTATCGCTATGAATAAATCCTAAATAAAAGGCTACAGGCAGAATTAAGCAAAGATCCCACCAAAAACCACCCAAATGATCGGTTTTAAAGGTACGACGTAAAAAGAAATAAATCGGATAAGCCACAGCGACATAGACAGTTTCCCACGCGATACTACCAATACGCCAAATTTCGTGGCCAACACCTAAAATTGCCAGTGCCACGGCAGCCATCTGCCATTTAGACAGCTTTTCTTTATACAGTACACATCCAACCAGAACCATCACTAAGGGCAAGAGAAAATACCCTAAAGATACTTCTAGCCCTCGGCCATTAATTGGTCCCCACAAAAACAACCAAAGCTGTGTAGTACATAAAAATGAACTAATGATTAACCAAATGAGAAAGATCGGTTGCTTGACCACACGCCAAAAAATTTCACTGACTTTGTTTAAATCTTTCATCCACCACATAAATAAGGTTAAAAATGGCAAGGTCGCCAACATGCGCCATGCAAAAGTTTGCTCGCTATCTAGAGGTTTTAAAAAGATGGTAAAGAAATACAAAATACCGAAAGTGACCGATGCCAATACAGACAATGCAACGCCTTTATACATCTTTCACTCCAGTCCAAATGACTACATAATCTTGATATTTTGCTTGATCAATCAAGCTTTTCGCATGGACATTCTAGCAAATAAAAAACCATGCACAGGCATGGTTTTTTAGCATTTGTTCAATTATTTAGGTTTTAGGTTTCACTGTTTGCTTGGTATGAATAATATCTGATAAATCATAACCAACAGATTGCGCATAATTTAGATATTCCTGAATCACTTCCTGATCTGGATGAGCCGAACGAGAAAGCACCCACATATATTTACGACGTGGCTCACCTACCAAAACTGTCTGATAGTCTTCATCGGCTTTGAGTACCCAATAATCACCACGCCCCACAGGCAACCAACGAATGGCTTCTGGTAAGAAACTAACTTTTAATTTCGAGTTAAACGGTGCATTTTGTACAAATGCCTCGCCTATTGATTGCTTCTTGGTACCATCTTTAGATACACAGCGATTATTGACATTAATGTTGCCATTTTCATTTAGCGTGTAAACCGCAATCACATCACGGTCACAGCTTTTTTGAAAAACCATAGGCTTACGAGCTACTTCATACCACATACCTAAATAACGATCGAGCTCGACTTTTTCCACAGTCTGTAACGGTTTCGTCTGTGCATAGGCCATTGTGGCTGCACCCAAACCAATTAACACTGCTGCACCAAGTGCAATTTTTGCGAGTTTAAAACCAGCTTTCGGAAGATTCGTTGTTGTCATTTTTATGCCTCATTTCGATGCAAAATATTCGATGAAAATTAAGTAATTCTTTCTCTCGTGTTTTTACTCTAGCGGAAAAATTGCTCTAAAAATCATTTTCTTGTCTGAATTATGTATGTCATTCAAACAATATTCCGCATCTTGTCTAACAAAATTATGAAATCATCTGTGCTTTTAAACGCAAGATTTCATCGCGTAATCGAGCGGCTTGTTCAAACTGTAAATCTTTCGATGCCTTCAGCATTTCTTTTTCCAGCTTGTTCATATGTTTTGCCAGAAGTTTTGGATCCGACATCAAATGACGTTCATCTGCAGTTAATGCCTTGGCCTGATCTGAAATTTTTGCATCGATTTCATCATCTGTCAGCACTTCACCTGTATCAATATCATTGACGTTTTGACGCACTGCACTGCGTGGCGTAATGCCATGTTCAAGGTTAAATGCAATCTGTAAATTACGACGCCGATCCGTTTCATCAATGGCTTTTTGCATGGAGTCGGTCATACGATCTGCATATAAAATCGCTTTACCGTTTAAGTTACGCGCTGCACGACCAATGGTTTGAATCAAAGAACGCTCAGAACGTAAGAACCCCTCTTTGTCAGCATCTAAGATGGCGACTAAAGACACCTCTGGCATATCTAAGCCTTCACGCAGCAAGTTAATCCCAACAATTGCATCGTATACACCTGAACGCAATTCATGAATAATTTTAGTTCGTTCAACAGTGTCAATATCAGAATGTAAATAAGCGACCTTAATACCATATTCTTTCAAATATGAAGTTAAATCTTCTGCCATACGTTTGGTTAATGTCGTAACCAATACACGCTCATTTAAGTTTTTACGATTATTAATTTCTGACAATACATCATCCACTTGCGTTAACACTGGACGAATTTCAATTTCAGGGTCGACCAAACCTGTGGGTCGAACCACTTGCTCAACGACTTGTTCAGACTTTTCCATTTCATAATGTGCAGGCGTTGCACTGACATAAATCGTCGAAGGAATAATCCGCTCCCATTCTTCAAATTTCATTGGCCGGTTATCAAGCGCACTTGGTAAACGAAAACCGTAATTGACCAAATTTTCTTTACGTGAACGGTCACCTTTATACATAGCCCCAATTTGCGGAACGGTAACGTGCGATTCATCAATGATTAATAAAGCATCATCAGGTACATAATCAAACAAAGTCGGAGGTGCTTCACCAGAAGGACGGCCAGACAAGTGGCGTGAATAGTTTTCAATACCGTTGGTATAGCCAAGCTGCTGCATCATCTCTAAATCATAACGTGTACGTTGTTCGATACGTTGTGCTTCGAGTAATTTATCATTTGCACGAAAGAATCCTAGTCGTTCTGCGAGTTCTTCACGAATCGTTCCAATTGCACGCTGTAAATTATCTTTAGGTGTTACATAATGGCTTTTTGGGTAAATCGTAATACGTGGCACTTTACGGACCATTCTGCCCGTCAATGGATCAAACCATCGAACTGAATCAACTTCATCATCAAATAACTCTATTCGAATGGCATTTTGATCAGATTCAGCAGGAAAAATATCAATAATTTCACCACGAATACGGTATGTGCCCCGTAAAAATTCGAGTTCATTTCGAGTGTATTGCATTTCCACCAAACGACGGATGATATCATCACGGCTAATACGGTCTCCTTCCACGATATGCAGAAGCATACTCATATAAGCATTGGGATCACCCAGACCATAAATAGCTGAAACTGACGCTACGATAATTGCATCACGTCGCTCTAATAATGCCCGTGTTGCCGAAAGACGCATTTGGTCGATATGATCATTAATCGATGAATCTTTTTCAATAAAAGTATCTGAAGATGGAACATAGGCTTCGGGTTGATAATAGTCATAATAACTGACGAAGTATTCCACAGCATTATGCGGAAAGAAGGCTTTAAACTCGCCATAAAGCTGCGCAGCCAAAGTTTTATTATGCGCCATAATAATCGTTGGACGTTGCGTGCGTGCTATCACATTTGCCATGGTATAGGTTTTACCTGAACCTGTTACCCCTAAGAGCAACTGATCATGCATTCCTTTTTCAATCCCCTTCACCAATTTCTCAATCGCTTGAGGCTGATCACCTGCCGGCTGATATTGTGTTACCAGTTCAAAAGGCTGTTCCTGCATCACACTCTTCTTCAACAGTTTTATATGGCTTTATTATGAGGGCAAAGTTGCACAAAACAACGCTAAATTTATGTAAATACCAGAGGCGTGTACAGACTATAAAATTATAATTCAACATAACCCCATAGATTTTTCTCATGTTTGAAAAATAATTCGCCTGATTTCGCATGTTTTTCTTGAGGAAACTCTTGGCTCTAAAAAAACTCAGGAATAAAGCGTTCATTTATCCCTTATTGATACTTGACCTATGTAAATTTCACCTGCAACATGAACAAAAGGACGCCACAGATCAAACTTATGACTTACCAATATCATGACGAAAGTATTGTTAAAAACCTACCCGAAGATACTATTTTTGTTTTTGGCAGCAATATGGCAGGTCAACATACTGGCGGTGCAGCGCGTACTGCCCTAGAGCATTTTGGTGCAATGAATGGTATTGGTCGTGGATGGGCTGGTCAAAGTTTTGCTATTCCAACGATGAATGAGCATTTACAACAAATGCCATTGTCTCAGATTCAACATTATGTTGATGATTTTAAAATCTATACCAAGAATCATCCGAAGACCAAATATTTCATTACTTCGATTGGCTGTGGTGTCGCTGGCTATAAAGTTGAAGAAATTGCTCCCATGTTTAAGGGGATTTCCAGAAATGTTATTTTTCCAATTTCATTCCGTCCTTTCGTTGAAAAAGCTTTACCTAAACTTACTTCGAAACTTCTACATACAATTTTTCAAGACTCGGTAATTTTTGCACCTTCGGCAGATGAATTGGTTGATGTTCTGGCCTTAACAGATAATGAAAAAAGTCTTGCGAAAATTGTGCTGAATACCCAAATGTACCCGACAGATAGCAATGGTCGTGACCGTATTTTTGAAATTGAAGATATTTTGCATGCCCTGAATGGGAAAATATTTGAGTTTCAAAGCAACTCAGAAGGCCCAATGATGTTTGGCGGCGTCATTTTAGCCCTACTTGAACTGTATAACATCAATGAAAAAGATTTCATTGATGTTTGGAAAGCTGAACGTGAAATCGCTGCACCAAGACCTGAAAATAAAGCTCGTAAAGCCAGCCGCTAAAGACTTTTTTCACCATATCTCCCCCCTAAAAAAGCCAAAGTCTACATTGGCTTTTTATCTAAGGTGGATTAACAACTTTTAGCGACATTGGTCACATTAAAAATAAATTTTATTTCACATATCACATTATTTTAATATCATTTTTTTCGTCTTATACTACTTGCTGACATTATCATAAAGAATGACGAGCACATAAAATAGACATGCTAGATTCTCCTTTTTTTGAGCTATCCCCCATTGCCATGTGGCTTGAAGATTACAGTGAAGTCAAAAAACAATTTGATCTCTGGCGTCAGCAAGGTGTGCAGGATCTCGCCACTTTTCTTCAACAAGATGAATCACGAATTCTGCAATGTGCAAGAAAAATAAAAATCTTACAGGTCAATACAAAAACGTTAGAACTGTATCAAGCACGTGACTTTGAACATTTATGTCAAAACCTTGATCTCGTTTTTCAGGCGGAGATGTGTCAAACACATATTAGAGAATTGGTTGCATTATGGAATGGGGAAACACATTTTTCCCATTCTGCCGTAAACTATACACTCAGTGGGCAACGTTTAGACATTCAACTCAAAGGCATCGTCCTACCAAATCATGAGCAGGATTTATCAGCAGTCTTAATTATAACTGAAGATATCACGTCTTATACCGAAGCTTGCCGTTTACAAGAACAAAGTCGTCATTTGGCAGAAGCGCGTTTCCATTATTCGCCAACCTCTCTTTGGGTAGAAGATTTCAGCCGGATTAAAATAAAATTAGATCAGCTTCGCGCTTTAGGTATAGAAGATTTTGTGACATTTTTGGATGTTCACCCCGATTTTGTACAAGAGTGTATTAAGGAAATATTGATCGTTGACGTTAATCAGGCCACCCTTGATTTGTTTGGCGCTTCGGACAAAGAAATATTGCTCAAAAATGTACATAAAGTGTTTGCCAAAGAGATGCTGCAAACCTTTAAAGAACAGTTGATTGAACTTTGGAATGGTAATTTACATCATCAACGTGAAGCTATAAATTATGCACTTGATGGCAGTATTCGCCACGTCTTGCTGCAATTTACCGTATTTCCCGATTATCTTGATGATTGGAGCACCGTGCAGGTTGCTTTAACCGATATTACCGCACGTAAAAAGGCTGAAAATTATCTTGAGTATTTAGGTAAGCACGACGTACTGACCAGACTCTATAATCGTTCATTTTATATAGCAGAACTCAAGCGTCTCGAACGCAATCAATTACGTCCTGTTTCTTGTATTTTTATTGATTTAAATGGACTAAAAGAACTCAATGACAGTATTGGGCACGATGCTGGTGACAGTATCCTCAGACGTCTGGGCAACATTTTAAACCAACTTATTCAGCATACGCCCTATTCTGCTTCGCGCATTGGCGGTGATGAATTTGTCATACTTTTACCGGGTGCTGATGATGCAGCATTGCAAAACTGCTTACAAAGTTTGAATGAGTTGTTATTGGTCGATAACCAATTTTATTCTAATCAACCGATGAGTATATCAATTGGTTCTGCCACCAATACTTTGAATGAGCGAATGGAAGATATGCTTAAACGTGCTGATCTTGACATGTATCGTCAGAAGAAAAAGTATTATCTCAATAAAGACCGTAGAATTCAGTCTGAAATACGCAATTAAAAACAATAATTTGCAATAAAAAAGCCATGGTTTTAATCATGGCTTTTTTATTTAAATCTTTTAACGCTTACCCATCGAACGACGTGTACCGCGTGGTGGCATCCAAGTACGGTCAGCATAACGCTGAGGTTTTGGACGCATATCTTCAAAGATTTCATCCGAAGCATTATCTTCAGCTTTTTTAATCGGAAAAGGCAAATTAACTAAAGCCTTTTTCTTGGGAGGGTTTTGCGTACTCATACGAATAACTCAATTGAATCTGGTGCTATTGTACAAAAAAAATGGTTTTGGTGTAAAAGGCTTTAAGAGATTAACCACGATTAACATATAACGACTCAACAATGAGCTATGACTTATATCTGTAGAGGAAAACAAAGCAAAAAACTGCTTTGAATATGGTCGTTTTAAACTATTTTATTGACCTAAACAAATAAATTCACTGTCATTTATGTCAATAAATATTGAATATTTACAAATAGATAGAAGCATTTCTAAATTTCAAAAATGTTCGTTTTTTTTACACAAATACCTCAATAAAACCTTCAAACAATACAAATCAACAAGAATGTTACAGGACTATTACCTTTACTCTTGTTTTCTATAACATTTTTTACGCACTAATTTTGAATAATGGGCACTTAGAAAAATTATTATCAATTTACGGACATGGAGTCCTTTCAAATGAAAAAAAGTGTATTGTGCATTGCTGCTTCAATGGCTGCCCTACCTATGCTCAGTCATGCAGACTCACCATATTTTAGTTTAAAAGATGGCGATGGCTTCAAACGTTTTTCTGTCTCTGTTGGTGCTTTACATGTTATGCCACAAGGTAAAGCGCAGCCATTTCGTGTAAATACTGCCATCAATGAAGGCTATGAGGCAGAAGTTGGTGAAGTTAAATCACAAACAGTAAAAGACAATATTCGAGAAGGGTACAAAGTTCCGCCCCTACTAGAAGTTGCGCTAAATACTTTGGACACAGTTCCTGCTTCAATGAGTGGTAAAGCCACGATTTCAGGACTTGAACAATGGGACAATCCAGGGACAGGTCTTGAAGCAGACGACGTCACCACGCTTGGGATCATGACCAACTATTTCTTCACTGACAATGTATCACTAGAAATGAAAGCGGGTATTCCGCCAAAAGTTGATTTACAAGGCTCAGGAAAAATTTACGCACCATTTTCAGCCATTGCGAAACCACTAGGCGGTGCACTGGGAAATCTTGAACTTGAAAATGATATTTTCATTACCGACTTAGGCGCACATGGTGCAGCAGCTTCTGCACGTGCATGGACTCCGGCTGCTGAAATCCAATATCACTTTGGTAAAACTGGCGTCAATAAATTCCGTCCCTATGTGGGTCTAGGCGTGATGTATGCCTACTTCAATGAATTGGAAATGAATCCACAAATTGAGAAAGATTTAATTGCCGCAGGTCACATGATTGCCAACATTAAAGAAGGTAATGCAGGCGCCTCTTTGGAAGGAAAACCAAGTAAGGCAAATCCAGAAGTTGATTTAGAGGCAACTGATGTATTTGCTCCGGTTGCAACGGTGGGCTTCACCTATGATTTCAATGATAAATGGTTTGCTGTTGGTTCTGTTAGCTATGCACACCTTCAAAATGAAACAACCATTACCGTTACAGATGCGACACACGGCGAACTGATCAAATCTAAAGCGGATATTGAAGTAAACCCGATCCTTGCATATGCAGGTATCGGTATGCGTTTCTAATTAATAACCTGAATATAAAAAAGACGGCTACAGCCGTCTTTTTTATTAGGCTATATATGGTCTTATATTCTGAGATATCTTTTCAATCTCTTTTAAACACTTTTGAATTTATGCTGAGGCAATTTCCTTTATTCATCCATAGTTACCTATAAAAAAAATTTATTGTTTGGTGAATTAAATTTAATCGCAACTCTGCGTTTATTCGAATACCATTGGGTTAAATTTAAAAAATGTAGACTGCTGTATGTCTGATACTCGTTTCTCAAAGCCCCTGATTTACATGCTCATTGGCAGTGCTATTATTTTGGCATTGTCTTTAGGGGTGCGTCATGCATTTGGCCTCTATCTCGTGCCGATGAGTGATGAATTCAGTTGGGGACATAACGTATTTAGCCTTGCCATTGCCATGCAAAACTTAATTTGGGGTGCTGTGCAGCCAATTACTGGGGCTTTTGCAGATAAATATGGCAGTAAGATCGTGGTCGCCGTCGGTGGTGCATTATATGCCCTCGGACTATTACTCATGGCCGTCAGCTCCACCGGTTTACTTCTTAATTTAAGCGCAGGTTTAATCCTAGGTTTGGCTCTCTCGGCCACTTCATTTCCAGTATTACTCTCGGCAGTAGGACGTGCAGCGCATCCGGACAAACGTAGTTTAGCCATGGGTATTGCCAGTGCGGCAGGTTCTTTTGGTCAGTTCATTATGCTGCCCTCTACATTACTGCTACTGCAAAAATTTGGTTGGTCTTCGGCTTTGATTGTCAGCGCCATTTTAATTGCGCTTATTATTCCTTTAGCTTGGATGTTAAAAGCACCAATGTATGTTGCACCAAATGCAACCAATACGCATGAAGCCTCTCTGACATTTAAACAAATTTTGCAATTGGCTTGGGAGCATAAACCCTTTTGGTTTCTAGCACTTGGTTTCTTTGTCTGTGGCTTCCAAGTGGTGTTTATTGGTATCCATCTGCCGGGTTATTTAATTGATCATGGCTTTAATGCCACTACGGGCACTATTTTCCTAGCGCTCGTTGGACTGTTTAATATTGTCGGCACTTACACAGCAGGTTGGCTTGGCGGCAAATATTCCAAACCAAAGCTGTTAATGGGACTGTATGGTTTACGTGGCATTGCCATTATTGCCTTTCTTTTGCTGCCTTTAAGCACATGGACAATCTATGCTTTTGGCGTCATTATGGGTCTACTATGGCTTTCTACCGTACCGCTCACCAACGGTATAGTGGCCAATATGTTTGGCGTTAAATATCTCAGTATGCTGAGTGGTATCGTGTTCTTTACTCACCAAGTCGGTTCATTTTTTGGTGGTTGGTTGGGTGGTGTGAACCACGATATGACCGGTAACTATAATGCCATTTGGATTTTTTCGATTGTCCTGAGTATTTTTGGGGTATTGGTACATTTCATGGTTAATGAGGAAAGTGTCATTCATGACTAATTCAACATTATGGTTTCGACTCAGTATTGCCATCAGTATTCTGGCCTTGTTGGCCTTATCCATCGGCTTATGGAGCCAAACACCTGAATTATTTGAATACTTTAACCAAGCGTTTTGTGCGCATTAAAGACGTATTGAGATCTTAATTCCGCCCCAAACTGCTGTTTTATCAACACTACAACAGCAGTTTTTTAGCTATTTTCTACACGATTCAATAAAAGCTGCATTTTCAGCATATTAGTATTAATAATACGTTTTTTCATAAACTTAGCTTATTTTTTAATTTTCCATCCTGCACTTTCTTCCATAGATTAAGTCTCAATAAAGAACAATTTGAGAACTTATGAAATGACCGCATTAACTCAACTTTCGCAAGCCATCCATGATGCTCCACGTTGGCATCAAGCAGAACTATTTCAAGATGGCAATGAAATTCGTATTGAAGCGCAACATGACCAAGCTTTAGGGGCTGTGGTTTATGGTTTAGATGCGCGTAAAGCCCAGTCTGGTGAAACCATCTACCGTTTAAAACAAGCGCTGGCAGAACACCTAATTTTAATTTTCAAACATCAAAGTCTAGATGATTTACAGTATCTCGCATTTGCAAGTTACTTCGGTTCAATCTTCCGTCCCGGTGCAGATATTCCTGTGCTGGCGTCACAAGATGATACCGGTACACCACCAGACGTCGTACCCGTTTCCAATGCAGTCGGTAAAGGAGACTATACTGGACATGGTGAATTGGCTGCGCATGCAGACCATCAGTGGACTCCGCTGCCATCTTTTGGTTCATTACTCTATGCCATTGAACTACCACAAGACGGTGGACAAACCTCATGGTATAACACCATTAAAGCCTATGAAGCTTTAGATGAAGCGACACAAAAACATTTAGACCAACTTCAACTCATTACCTACAACCCATTTGTCCGTGCCAAAAATAATAAAGGCACAACGGGATATGGCGCTATACCGCTATATCGTTTCAAAGACCAACCGATTGTTGGACATGCCTATCCACATCCGCTTGTACGTACCCATCCAGAAAGTGGCCGTAAAGGTCTGTGGTTAAATGAACGATCTGAAGTGGAATTGGTTCACTACGATGATCAGTCAGGCAGTGAATTGATTGCATCTTTACGTGAACATTTATTGAAACCTGAGTTTCGATATGAACATCAATGGGAAGAAGGTGACATCGTGTTTTGGGATAACCAAGCCACTTTACACTCACGCCGCCCTTTCCCTTCAGACCAACGCCGCTTATTAAAGCGAATTAGCTTAGCAGGAGGACGACCATACTAATGTTGAACTTCATGCCAACAATAAAAAATAAATAACCCTGTAAAATCCGTGTTTGAGCAATAACTCCAAATAATTAAAATTTTAAAACAATAAGAACACTGCTCAAATTACGGATGATCTATATCTAATGCCTTAAAACCTGAAATTAAATGATCTAACATCGCACGCACACCCGGCAGCATGCCTTGTCGTGTCGCGTAGGCAACATGGATGACCCCTTGCGGCAATTGCCATTCAGGAAATAGCTCTATTAACTCACCACTTTTTAAAGCATCACGTACAAACACTTTGGGCAAAGATGCGATTCCTACGCCAGAAAGAGCAGCAGAAATCATCGCACTAAAACTGTCAGTTCTTAAGCGTGGATGAAATTCAATTTGTTGAGTTTCACTTTTTTCACGATGTCGGAAATCCCAAAAATGTTTAGGCCGATCAAAACCAATACACGGAAAATTTTGAATCTCAGCCAATTGCTGTGGTATTTCACGCTCGAAGAAAAGTTGTGGCGATGCCACCAAAACATGATCCCAAGCATCTAAATCTCGAACGATCAAATCACTATCCATTAAAGGCATGTTACGCACACGAATGGCTAAATCTACGCCTTCCTCAATGACATCAACCCGATGATTGGTCGCCATCAGATGCACACTGATGTCTGGATATTGCTGCATAAAATCGGTGACCATTTTTGCAACAGGCATTTCCACCAAAGCCACAGGACAAGAGATTTTAATTTGGCCACAGAGTTGGTCATTCAACGTACTAAGCACAAAGTTTTCCGTTTCGCTGACTTCCTCTAAAATTTTTAAGCAATGCAAATAGAACTGTTGTCCTATTTCAGTTACTGTAAATTTACGCGTATTACGCTGAATCAAACGCACCCCCAAACGGGTCTCTAATTCTGTGATACGGCGTGATAGCTTAGATTTTGTAATACCCAATGCTTCACTGGCTTTGGTATAACCTTGGTATTTCACCACTTGCACGAAGTAGTAATAGTCATTTAAATTTTGCATGATTGTTTCATTTTTAGAATAATCTATTGAGTTTTTCGCCCTGTCATTCCCTCACTATACCTCAATAATAGATCTCAGAAGCAATATATTGAGGGCTGAATTATGAATTCAATCAAACGTGTTTATCATAGTGATCGTAGTACTTGGGTGGGCGATGGCTTCCCAACAAACTCTATGTTCCCTATGCAAGAAATGGGCAATCAAACCAGTCCATTTCTCGTTATGGGCTATACCGGCAAATATCATTTCTCTCCAAGTCATCATCAACGTGGTGTTGGGTCACATCCACATCGTGGCTTTGAAACTGTAACCATTGTTTATGAAGGAGAATTGGAGCATTTTGATTCTAAAGGAAATCACGGCAGCATTGCCAAAGACGAAGTGCAATGGATGACTGCGGGTCGAGGCATTATGCATGAAGAACACCATTCTAAAGATTTTGCCAAAACTGGCGGAAATTTAGACATGGTACAACTTTGGGTCAATTTACCTCGTCATGCGAAAATGACTGAACCTCGCTATCAAGAACTGACAACAGCCAATATTGCTGAAGTAAAGCTTGCACAAAATGCAGGCGTGGTACGCGTCATTGCTGGCCAATTTGAAGATACATTGGGCGCAGCTGAAACCTTTAGCCCGATGAATGTATTGGATGTGCGCTTGAATGCAAATGCTGAACAGGAATTTTCATTCAACCCACAGTGGAATAACATGATTTTTGTATTAAGTGGGGCGATCGAAATTGAAGGTCAACGCTTTGATGCGAAACAGACTTTATATGTGAGTGACCAAGTATCGTCCTTGAAACTTAAATCTTTTGAAGCAACCAAACTGCTTATTTTAAGTGGCGAAGCTTTAAATGAACCTATTGCGGCACATGGACCATTCGTCATGAATACTGAAGATGAAATACGTCAGGCATTTTATGATTTTCAACATGGTCATTTTGCTTAAATATTTCCACGATAAAGTCCCAATAAAAAAACCGCCTTCTGGCGGTTTTTTTATATCTATTTTTGTATGAATTACACATCACACTTTCAACAGATTATTGCGTGACTTTTTGATAAAACGCATCAATTGCATTGACCATTTGCTCAAGTCCCGGTTGTTCCAAAGGATAATGTCCTGCGTTTTTTAACATGACGACATCGACTGGAACTTGATGAATCCGTGCTAAAAATGGCTGGCTTAAAGCCAAAGGTGTCCAGCGGTCTTGTTCAGGCTGCGTCAGTAGAATTGGGCAGACATTAAACTGCTCCGGTGGCGTGTCATTTTTATAATATAAATACGAATCTAGAAATTTAACCGATACACTATTCCCAGCTGACGTTTTATCTTTTAAAAAGACCTGCAATGCTGCGTCATTATTCACCAAGCGATGCATTTTACTTACCCACCGCATCGGCATTGGCAATGCTGAAAATGGTGTATGTGCTGTCACATGAGCCAGTGGGCTGCCCACGCGGCTCATAAATTTATTCAAAGAGACTTGATCACGCACAGTTTTATTTGAAGTGTCTAGAAAGGTCATACCGACGATACCTTTCACCTTTTTATTTTTTGCCGCCACGTGATAGGTCAACATACCACCTGCACTAAGCCCATACAAAACGATAGGACGATGATCTTTTTGTAGCTCGGCTTCAATGAGGTCATTACCTGCTTGAACCCAATCATCATAACGAATTTTTGAGCCCTTTTTGACTTGGGTGAGGCCATAACCGGGCATATCAATAGCGATAGTTTCATAGCCACGCTGTGCCAAAGGATGCCCCAAAATCATCGACATTTGTCGCCCATTTGTTCCCACACCATGAAACAAAATGACCTTCACTTTTGCCTGTGGATTACGATAGGTGTCTAAGTGAACAGTATGCCCCTGCCAATTCCACCACTCTTCTTTGGGTCGCTGCGTTTCGGTTAAATAGTATTCTTTTGGGAGATAGTGCTGAATGTCCTGCCAACTGTTTTGATCTGCATAACTTGCTAATGGTTGTGTAGCAGGTAGCTGATCATCTGAAAATGCCATGATTGAAAGTAACGATGCAATGCTACTCATTAACCACTTCAATAAAGCGCTCAAAATTTTTGATAAGGTGTCTGATTTTGGAGAAGTCATTTTTAGACAATTTTTTATGTGTATGTGCTGATGCTAATCAGCGGCGGAAACCGATGCCATGTGCATGTGGGACAGCACTATGTCACTTCGTCCAATTATCTTTTTCCCTGCTAAGCGCTTCAGAATAATTTTGAAGCAGGATTTACATACTCCTGCAATAATCAGCCTTTAAGATCTTTTAACTTTCATACTTTTATCCTTTAGAAATTCATAACCTTACTTTTGATTTTAAATATTGGTAACGCATGAGCCAGTCCACACCACAACAAAACCTCGTCATCTTTCTCACCTTTTTAAGATTAGGGTGTATTGCATTTGGTGGACCTGCGGCACATTTGGTGTTGTTTTTTCAATATTTTGTGAAACAAGAAAAATGGATAACGGAGCATGAATATGCGCATTTGCTTGCCTTGGCTCAAGTCCTTCCAGGCCCAACAAGTAGCCAGCTCGGCATGGCGATTGGATTTCAACTCAACCGCTATCAAGGTGCTTGTTTTGCATGGTTAGGATTTACTTTACCTTCAGCCCTGCTGATGTGTGCCGCGGCCACTTTAAGTATAAAACTCAGTAATCAACTCTCAACTTTATTCTTTCATGTTATTCAGTTAATTGTACTAGCCGTTGTTGCATGGGCATTTTGGCAAATGATGCGAAGCTTCTGTAAAACAAAATTTCAGTATCTAGTCATGCTTTTAGCTGCATTTTTTATTTATTTCTTTCAATTTTCTCTAAATCAAGTTTTGGTGATTTTATGCGCTGCAATTATCGGTTTAGTTTTATCGTCAAATCAATTACACAGCCAAAAGCCAAATATCGCCGAAACAGTTCCACCCAAACATGACAATTTTAGCCAGAATGCACATGAAAATACTCGCACCTCTTGGCTATGGCTTCTCGCCTTTATCAGCCCTTTTTTCGTTCTGCCATTCTTCGATATACAACATAGCAATATATTGGCTTTCAGCTTAGAAAGCTTCTACCGCACAGCATCCCTCGTCTTTGGTGGTGGACATATTATTTTGCCATTTTTACATCAGGACTTTGTCTCTACAGGACTGATCAGTAATGAAAATTTTGACTTAGGCTATGCCCTTGCGCAACTCATGCCGGGACCTTTGTTTAGTTTCGCCGCCTATCTCGGCACACTTTTACCCATGACTGATGTGCTACTCTTAAATGCTGTACTCGCGACTGTGGCGATATTTTTACCATCATTTTTATTATTGTTTGGCTTATTACCGTTTTGGAATAAGTTGATGAAATACCCGATGCTTTTTGGCACCTTAAAAATAATCAATGCAGCTGTCGTCGGTCTATTACTGTGTCTACTATTTCAAATGAGCCAGAAATACATCATTCAATGGACGGACTTTATATTTGTTGCCGTCGTTATTGCTTTACTTCGCAACAAGCTACCAGTCTGGTTTAGCTTAATAAGCAGTTTTATCGGCTATTATGCTTTTTTAACTTTTCTACCTTTTTAAACTTAAGCAAAAAAACTATAGCTAAAGGAATAATCTAATCCTCATCGATTAAGCTTGCGCCCTTGACCACGGTCTTCCCCTCGACTTGATCTAGTTGATAATGCTGCACATCACTATACTGTTTGATCATTTCAACCAGTTCATTGGAATGTGTGGTCAACCAAAGCTGCGTATAGCGGCTTGCTTCGGCAATCAGCATCGCCAAGGCAGGTAATAAATCGGGATGTAAGCTATTTTCTGGCTCATTCAGTGCCATGAAATTTGGGGGTCTAGGACTCAATAAAGCCACAGCTAAACACAAAAATCGTAACGTCCCATCTGAAAATTCTGCACTTTCTAAAGGTCTTAAAATCCCTTGCTTTTGCATCATCATTTGAAAGCGCCCTCCCATTTCCTGCACATAAAATTGGGTCTGCGGAAAGGCTTTTTCTAGTACTTCAAACAAGGTTTCACTGTTGCCCCGCTCACGCAAGGTTTCAAAAGCTGCGGCTAAATTTGTACCATCATGCGCTAAAACTGGCGAACGAATGCCCACCTGTGGGACACGGATCGGTGAATTTCCACTGACTGAAAACTCATGATAAAAGCGCCAGTTTTTCATGGTCTCACGCACTTGTGAAACTTCGGGGTATAAATGTGGATCGGACAATTGTCCAAACACCGACTCTTCTGGTGTTAATGCCATCGGATAAGCAATCCGTTCTTCATCAACATTTTTAAGAAATGCCGCTTGGTTGGTTCTCTCTAACAACTCGCTCATTTTTCGACGTTGATAGCCGCTTAACCAAATTCCTTCTAGTTTGACCAAAGGATCGAGTGCAAACATCGTAATAAGCGGTTCGGGAAAACCTATTTCAAGTTGATATTCATAATGCTCCATCTCCACTGCAAGCTTCATGCGCTTAGGGTCTTTCGATCGATCACCCGCACGGTGACCACCTGCCCACATGATTTTTTGAATCCCGCCCTCATTTGCAATAGCTTGGGATAATTGGCCATTTGCAGCTTCATGTAGGAGACGTACAGCTTTATATAGATTGGATTTACCACAACCATTCGGACCACTGACAATATTCAGACGCGACAAGGTCAAATTCATATGATGAATAGATCGAAAACCTTGAATAGTCACTGAACGGATCGTCATGAGTTACCTAAAATGAGTTGGAAATGTTGATGATTATAAGTTTATTGCTTGTATATTTTTCATGCACTTTATTCTAACAATAAAAGACCCGCAAGCCGAAACTTACGGGTCTTTCATTGTACATTCTAAGTTCAATTTAACTTTAGAATAAACGGTTCATACCATTCAATGTTGCAACACGGTACGCTTCCGCCATAGTCGGATAGTTAAATGTGGTTTCTACGAAATATTTAATCGTATTGTTCGGGCTGTTCATCACAGCCTGACCAATGTGAATAATTTCCGCAGCATTATTACCGAAGCAATGAACACCTAAAATTTCTAAAGTATCACGATGGAACAAGATTTTAAGCTCGCCCACGGTATCGCCCGTAATTTGCGCACGTGCCAAATGACGGAAAGATGCCTGACCCACTTCATACGGAATTTTTTCTTCAGTTAACTGTTGTTCAGTTTTACCAATCGAAGAAATTTCAGGAATTGTATAAATACCTGTAGGAATATCCGTTACAGGTGCAATTCCTTCTTCACCGCTCATGTTAGAACCGGCACAGCGACCTTGGTCATATGCAGCAGATGCAAGTGAAGGCCAACCGATTACATCACCCGCAGCAAAGATATTCTCTACTTCAGTTTGATATTGATCATTCACGGTTAATTGACCACGGCTGTTTGGTTTGATGCCTACATTTTCTAGGCCTAAACCATCGGTATTACCAGAACGACCGTTACACCACAAAATCGCATCTGCTTTAATTTTCTTACCACTTTGCAAGTGCAGAACTACATGATCGTCATGTGTTTCAAGATGATCAATCTGCTCGTTGTGGCGAATCAGTACACCCTGCTCACGTAAACGATATGACAATGCATCTGAGATTTCATCGTCTAAATAGCTGAGTAATTTGTGCTGTGTATTGATCAAGTCTACTTTATGGTCTAAACCAATAAAGATAGACGCGTATTCACAACCAATCACACCTGCACCATAAATGATGATTTTTTGGATTGAATAATCCAGATCCAAAATTTTATCTGAATCAAATACGCGAGGATGATTAAAGTCTAAAGCAGCTGGACGGTAAGGACGTGAACCTGTTGCAATCACTAATTGCTGGAATACTAAAGTTTCCGTCATACCTTCATTGCTAAAAATCAAAACAGTGTTTTGATCTTGGATATACGCACGGCCGTGGAAAATATCAATTTTATTACGGTCATAAAAACGTGAATGAGTTTCAACTTGTTGTTGAATCACTTTATGCGCATTACGTAACACCTGTTTCATCGTGAACTGTTTCCATTCACCGACTTTTTGGAACATAGGGTCACGTTGGTAACGTAAAATGCTTGAAACGGTCTGACGCAATGCTTTACTTGGAATTGTTCCTACATGGGTACAGTTACCACCAAGCTGTTCACGCATATCTACAATTGCAACTCGCTTACCTGATTTAGCAAGTTTCATTGCAGCGCCTTCACCCGCAGGGCCAGAACCCAGAACTACCGCATCGTATTTCACGAAAGTTCCACTAACGACCTCTTTCTTACGTGGCATTCAACGCTCCTTTACAAATATTCTTTAATCTAGGCTGTATTATGACGTATATCCTAACTTTTTTGGATATTTAGCTCACATATATTATGTGATAACCACATTTATTATATGAATATCGTTTTCCCCCTATTTAAGCTCAAGTCCGCTATAATGATCGAGCTAATTTTTTGAATATCTCCTCGTCAAAAACAGTGGAAAAGTTGAATATGTCTGAGAACCGTAAACCTGTACAGGGTGTAAAACTTCGTGGCGCAGAAAAAGTCGCTCGCATACCTGTGAAGGTTGTGCCAACGGTTGAAACGCCTCGTAAGCCTGACTGGATTCGGGTCAAAATGGCTGCCCCTGATGAAGTTCAACGTATTAAAACAACTTTGCGCGCACAAAAATTACATACCGTGTGTGAAGAAGCGGCTTGCCCGAACTTACCTGAATGTTTCGGTGGCGGTACTGCAACCTTTATGATTATGGGCGATATCTGTACTCGTCGTTGCCCATTCTGCGACGTTGCGCATGGTCGTCCTAATGCTCTTGACCCAGATGAACCACGTCACATGGCAGAAACCATTGCCAATCTTGGTTTGAAATATGCCGTAATTACGTCGGTCGACCGTGATGACCTAGTTGATGGCGGCGCACAGCACTTTGTTGACTGTATTAAAGAAGCTCGTGACTTGAGTCCAAAAACACTTTTGGAAATTCTAGTTCCTGACTTCCGTGGTCGTATGGATGTTGCCCTTCGTATTATGACGGAGTGTCCACCTGATGTGTTTAACCACAACATTGAAACCGTGCCACGTTTGTATAAAGCAATGCGTCCGGGTTCTGACTACCAACACTCTCTAAACTTATTAAAAATGTTTAAAGAATACTGCCCAGATGTTCCAACCAAATGTGGTTTGATGGTCGGTATTGGTGAAACTGAAGAAGAAGTGATCGCGTTATTAGACGACTTAAAAGCACACGATGTTGACTATGTCACCATTGGTCAGTACTTACAGCCCTCTAAAGAACATGCACCGATCGATCGTTTCGTTACACCTGAAGAGTTTGATCGTTACACAGCACATGGTCAAAAGCTTGGTTTCAAAAACATTTGGGCTGCACCAATGGTCCGTTCAAGCTACTTTGCTGACCGTCAATACTATGGTGAGCCAGTACCTGCGGTACGTCGTAAAACTGATCCTGCAAAGAAAATTGCAGTTCAAACGATTGAAGCTTAATCACGCAAAGATTTAAAACATCGCAAATTAAAGCCCTCATTAATTGAGGGCTTTTTTTGTGGCTTTCACACACTCAGCCTAATTCGTTTCCCAATATAAGATCTTTCGAAAATTGTCCGTTCCTTAAACGTTATCCAATATATCGAATCATCCAAGTTTACGTAATGTGACATTTCTTTGCCCGATAGGGATTGTGTTGTGATTATTTATTAATCAATCTATTGATAACACTTTATTTGCGCTTTCAATATATTCGCGCAATTGTCCAATCATACTCACCAGCCGAGTGATGCCATTTTGACAGTCTCATGCACTTTAAAATCAGAAAGACAAAAGATGAGATCATTTTTAAACGCATGTAGGCTGTTTTAAACGCATAACGCTCTGGCCCTTGTCACTGGAGCCATAACAAATGCTATTTATACTCAGTGCAGTACTCTTTATTTTTGCTCTTTGGGCCGTTTTTTTCTTTGAACTTTCACGAGCTGTAGGTGCAATAACACTGATATTTGTTTCAATTGCACTCGCCTTTTTAACCCCATGGTCATTAATACTTGGCATCCCGCTTATTGCTTTAAGTTTAGTTATGTTGATTGACCCACTGCGGCTCAATCTGCTCACCAAACCTGCCTATAAAACCTTAGCAAATGCAATGCCGAGTATGAGTATTACGGAACGTGAAGCATTAGATGCAGGAACAAGTTGGTGGGAAAAAGAGCTATTTATGGGCGCGCCTGATTGGAAAAAATTTGAGGCTTATCCCTACCCTCAGTTCAGCGCTGAAGAACAATCCTTCATTGATAATGAAGTCGAGCAACTTTGTGCCATGCTCAACGAGTGGGATATTCACCATAAACATAAAGACCTCCCACCAGAAGCTTGGCAATTCATTAAAGATAATGGCTTCTTAGGACTGGTGATTCCAAAATCGTATGGAGGACGTGAATTTAGTTCATTTGCACAAAGCCGTGTCATGAGCAAGATTGCATCTCGCTCACTCACTGCCGCAGTCAGTTGTATGGTGCCCAACTCTCTTGGACCGGGGGAATTACTTCTACACTATGGTACCGAAGCACAAAAAGACCGATACCTCCCTGGCCTTGCAAAAGGTGAAGAAATTCCATGTTTTGGACTCACCAGCCCTGAAGCAGGCTCAGATGCAGGCGCTATTCCAGATACAGGTGTCGTCTGTTATGGCACTTTTGAGGGACAACAAGTGCTCGGCTTAAACATGAACTTCTCCAAACGCTGGATTACCCTTGCACCGATTGCCACCGTCATTGGTCTAGCATTTAAACTATACGATCCAGATGGATTATTGGGAGATAGAAATAAAACTGAATATGGCATCACTTGTGCACTGCTACCGGCGAGTCATGAGGGTGTCATTACAGGCCCTCGTCATAATCCAGGCTCTCCGTTTATGAATGGTACAGTTGAAGGCAAAGATGTCTTTATTCCCTTAGACTGGATCATTGGAGGGATTGAAAATGCAGGCAAAGGCTGGCGTATGCTGATGGAATGTTTAGCGGTTGGTCGTGGCATTTCACTCCCAGCTTTGTCAACGGCAGCCGGAGAAATGGCATATTTAAATGTCGGTGCATTTGCCAAAGTTCGTCAGCAATTTAAAATTTCTGTAGGTAATTTTGAAGGTGTACAAGAAGCTTCGAGTGATATCGCATCAGATGCTTATATGCTTGAAGCATTCCGCTATTTGGTGACTTGTGGTTTAAACCAAGGCGGCAAACCTGCTGTAATGACTGCAATGGCCAAATACTATGCCACTGAAACCATGCGGAAAGTGGTGAATCATGGCATGGACATCGTCGGTGGACGTGCCGTGCAAATGGGACCTCGTAATTTTTTAGCTTTGAATTATCAAGCCATTCCTGTGTCAATTACCGTCGAAGGCGCCAATATTCTAAGTCGCTCTCTAATGATTTTTGGACAAGGCTCAATGCGTTGTCATCCATATTTATTTGAAGAGCTACAATTACTTCAAGCCGAAGATAAAAACGCTGCACTCAATACATTCAACGAAATGCTCTTTAAGCACTTGGGCTATACTTTTAACCGAACTGCAAGTGCCTTTGCTTATGCGTTCACTGGTGGCCCATCAGATTCACCTGCTTCAGCAGATGAATTTAGCCGCCCCTACTATAAAAAAATTAATCGATTCAGTGCCGATTTCGCGCTGACTGCAGATATGTGTCTTGGCCTATTAGCCGGTGATATTAAACGTAAAGAAATGCTTTCGGGCCGACTTGCAGACATTCACTCTTATTTATTTATAGCAACGGCTATTCTTAAATATTATGAACAAGGTCAAAAAAGTGAAGCTGAACAATTACATGCGCAACTTGCATTAGATAAAGCTTTGTACAATGTTGAAGAAGCTTTCCAGGGCTTATTTGACAACTTCCCAATGCGGCTGGCAGCAAGCGTAGTAAAAATCATTTGCTTTCCGTTTGGACGAGTTGTTGCTAAACCGACAGACCGTTTAAAACGTGAAGTTGCCACTCAAATGATGCTAGACAACACTTTCCGCCAAGAACTGAAAAAGCACGTGTATTACAGCACCGCAGCAGATGAAGTTTCTGGTCGTATGGAAAATGCCTTTTTACAACTGTTAAAAATTGAACCGCTGTGGAACCAATTTAAAAAAGCTGAATCTAAAGGTCAATTCAAAGGTTTAACTTTTGAAGCACATATAGCCGATGCAATTGCACAAAAAGTCATTACAGTCTCTGAAGCTGAACAGCTCAGCACGTACAACATTCAACGCTATGACAGTATGCTCACAGATGTTTTCGATATGCAACTCATCCACGAACTTGAGCTATCAAATCCACATTTAACCGTTTCACCAGAAGTGAAAAAGCAACAACACACCGATGATGAACCAGAAGCATTTCTGCGTTATTAATCAGTTTCTGCATCGCTTTTGAGCTTAATTTTTCTCAAAATAAAAGCCATTCCACTGTTAAACAATGGGATGGCTTTTTTATACGACCATCAGCCAATGGTATCGCAGAGTCAAAGGTATAGGCTGTACTGCAAAATTACATCACAGAGGGTTTGCTACATGTCACAACAAGATTATGAAAATGGCTTAAAAGTTCGTACTGAAGTTATGGGTGAAAGTTTCGTCAAACGTGCGCAAGATAATACCGTGCCATTTACTCAACCTTTGCAAGATTGGATTAATGAGCATGCATGGGGTTCAACTTGGCAACGTGAAGGCGTTTTACCCCGTAAATATCGCTCACTGATTACCATTGCATTTTTAACTGCACAAAAAAGTCCAACAGAACTCAAGGGTCATGTCCGAGGTGCTTTAAATAATGGGGCGACTGTAGAAGAAATTCAGGAAGTGTTACTTCATAGTTTGCCATATTGTGGCGCACCGGCGACTCAAGAAGCCTTTCGTGCGGCACTTGAAGTCATTAATGACTATCAAAAATCTGAATAAGTTACTGCGTTATAAAACGGCTTTAGAAAACTACGATTATCGTGGTTTTCTAAAGGGTTTCATCTTGTTTTTAACTTAGGACCTTAAATGCAGTGAATCCCGAATCAAATCCAATACACATTAAAATTATAGAAGAATTCATTCACTTCAAATCGAACTTGATATCCCAATTCTGTAAGCTCAGCAGATAAACTTCGAATCTCTTCTAAAGCTAAATGCTTGGGTAAAACCGTAAATACGGCGGTATTCCCCTGTTTGGCATTTTCCTCAATCAGCAAAGCCAAACGTGTCTTATATAAGGCGATATCTAAATTGGCTTGACTGGATAAAACTTTGGCATGTTCAGCGGGTAAAAAGCTCATATTCTTATACGCTTATCTGATTATTATTGCTTATAAATTAAGCCAAATTCAGCAAAGTGTGCAATGCATTTTTGTAATTGATATTTCAATTACAAAGCGCATTGTTTGGCGCAAACGATGCTCTTCAAAGCGATATACAAAAAAAGGTACTCAAAAGAAATCCCTCATGACGAGGGATTTTCTATGCTAGCGGGGTAATGGAATATATTGCGAGTCACTGTTTTGAGTTTGCGGTTTACGCTCTCCCACTTGTACAGGTAATGTCATCACCTTTCCGTCTCGCTCAATGTCAATTTGCATAGTGCTCAATGGCGCTTGTTGTGCAACGTAGTTGATTAAATGCGAAGTCGAGGTAATTAGCTCATTATTCACTTTCATGATTTTATCACCACGTTTTAAACCTGCTTGTGCTGCAGGTCCATTGCGAATGACATCTGCCACAATCACGCCATTCACCCGTGGATCTAAAATATTTTCTTGTTTAATTGGAAGTAAACTAATACCTAACCAACCACGTACCACTCGCCCATCTTTTAAAATAGCGTTCAGCACTTGTTGGCACACTTTTGCAGGAATGGCAAAACCAATCCCCAAAGAGCCACCTGACTGCGAGAAGATCGCGGTATTTACACCAATTAAGTTCCCTGCAACATCAATTAAAGCACCACCAGAGTTACCGGGGTTGATCGCCGCATCTGTTTGAATAAAGTCTTCGTAAGTGTTGATTCCCAAATCTGAACGACCTGTAGCTGAGATAATCCCTTGTGTAACCGTCTGACCTACGCCAAAAGGGTTACCAATCGCTAGGACGACATCACCGACTTCATTGCCACTTAGCTTAAATGGCAAAACCGGTAATTGACTCATTTCAATCTTAATCACAGCTAGGTCTGTATCTGGGTCTGTACCCACAACTTTCGCTTCAGCACGACGACCATCATGTAAAGCCACAACGATCTGATCGGCCTGTGCGATCACGTGGTTATTCGTCAAAATATAGCCATCTGGACGAACAATCACACCTGAACCTAAACTATTTTCGTTTTGATTAGTTTGATCTGGAAGTTGATTACCAAAAAACTCACGGTAAACCGGATCATTTAATAAAGGATGATCCAATTGTTTCACTTTTTGCGTAGTGAAAATATTGACAACCGCTGGAGCAGCAACTTTTACCGCAGCACTATACGAAACTACACCGCCTGTACGCGATGTATCAATGAGGGGCTCAACCTTTTCTGCAGGCATTTTAACCCCATCTGGGGCAATGGGTGCTTTAGGTTTTTGAACCTGTTGCCATGTAAAGAAACCGATGATCACAAGTATTAATAATACCCAAGGTAACCATGTAAAGGTCCGACGCACGTCTATATCCTCTAAATTTTATAATTCATTGATGGCTAAATAATTTATATCGTATTGTAATGTAATATTTTCAACAAACTTAAAAATAAACACAGAGATTTGTGATTCTTTAGTTACAATTTAAACAATCGTAAATTTTGATGCATCTCTTTGAGATTTTGGACAGTATATGGCTCAGTTAAGTGAAATTATTCAGTGGTGTGACAGCACACTCAAAGCACATGAATTTAAGGACTATGCTCCCAACGGCTTGCAAATTGAAGGCTCAGCAGAAGTGCATAAAATTCTATGTGCAGTTACCGCATCACAAACAGCGATTGAAGCCGCGATAGCAGCAAAAGCTGATTTGCTATTGGTACACCATGGTTATTTTTGGAAAGGTGAAGCTTACCCAATCACAGGTATGCGTGGCAAACGCATCAAAACCCTGATCAAAAAAGATATTTCATTAGTTGGCTATCACTTACCTTTAGATAGTCACCCTATTTTAGGTAATAATGCAGCGATAGCAGATTTGCTCGAATTAGAGAATATTGAAGCCTTAGATCCTACTGAGCGCAATCCTATTGGCAATGTTGGTTATTTAAAACAAGCAATGACTCCAGCGGCGTTTAAAGACTTTGTTTCTGAAAAATTAGGATTTAATGTCATTCACCTACCAGCAGATAAACCATCTATTCAAAAAATTGGTTTTTGTACGGGCGGCGCACAGGACTTTATTGGCAAAGCCGCTGCATTAGATTGTGATGCGTACATTTCAGGTGAAGTGAGTGAACGTACTTTTTACGAAGCTGAAGAATTAAATGTGCATTATTATGCATGTGGACATCATGCAACTGAAAGATATGGTGTACAACGACTCGCAAAAGCTATTTCAGAACAGTTCAATATTGAGTATAGTTATTTCGAATTAAACAACCCGATTTAATTTAAATCGTCTTGGTCTTTGACTCAGCCCTTATACGTATATTTTCAGGCTTTATTCTGTATTGTTATTTATAAGCAATGCGCATTTTACTGCAAGAATCTATTACAATAACGGCACTTAATGTCAAAACCCAGCAAAATGCAAGGAATTGAAAACATGACAACGATTACTTTACCAGCGTTACCTTACGGTTACGAAGATCTTGCTCCTCATATCAGCAAAGAAACTTTAGAATACCATCACGACAAACACCACAATACTTATGTGGTTAACCTAAACAAAGCAATTGAAGGTACTGACCTTGCTGGCAAAACTTTAGAAGAAATCATCACTGCTGTTAAAGGCGATGCTTCTAAAGCTGGTATCTTCAACAATGCAGCTCAAGTATGGAACCACACATTCTACTGGAACTGTATGGCTAAAAACGGTGGCGGTAAAGCTACTGGCGCTTTAGCAGCTAAAATCGACGAAGCTTTTGGTTCTTACGAAAAATTCGCTGAAGAATTTGCAAATGCTGCTGCAACTCAGTTCGGTTCAGGTTGGGCTTGGTTAGTTGCTGACGAAGTAAACGGCAACCTTTCTATCCTTAAAACTTCAAATGCTGACACTCCACTTGCTCACGGTAAAGTTGCTGTGTTGACTATCGACGTTTGGGAACACGCTTACTACATCGATTTCCGTAACGCTCGTCCTAAATACATCTCTACTTTCTTAGAAAGCCTAGTGAACTGGGACTATGCAAACGCTAAATATGCAGGTCAAGCTGCTGGCGTTGAAAAATAAGTTTTAAAACTTATTCAAAAGTCAAAAAAATCACCCTTTTAGGGTGATTTTTTATGCTTTAAATATCATACTGCCATAACAAACAATATTACACAAAAGAATGAATCAAGAGCCATTACTAATCATAAAAGCAAAATATACCAAAATATTAGTGATGTTTATCTTTATCACTATAATCCTGTATGTGAGTTACTCTTATGTTCAAGAATCTATTAAATATAGCTTTAATTCAGCACTAATACTGACTGGATTATCAATTATGGAATTCGTCTTAATTTTACTTATCATCAAAAATGGACTGCCACAAATTAGATTTTTCGAAAGTCATTGTATAATTCAACTTTATATAATGAAAATTCAGTTTAACTATGATCAAATAGAAAGCATATCCATTAACAACACAAAAAGTCACTACAAACTATTACCTGTCGGTAATGAATATTTATTAAGGATTAAGCCTCTTTCATAAATCAAAAAACGAACAGTCTCTTGCTGATTATTTGTACCGAAGAATTTTAAATATTCATGCATAATCTGCGGATGAAATATATCGATTCAAAGAAGCTTTCTGAAACACAATTTAAGCGATACACCGGCATATCATGGTCAACCTTTGATTTAATGGTTGAACAACTGAAAATGCATGTTCCTGCTAAAGGTAGACCAACTAAATTGAGCATAGAAGATCAAATCCTTCTGTGCTTAAGTTATTGGCGTGAATACCGAACCTTGTTCCATGTTGCAACAAGTTATGGTGTGTCAGAGCCGACTGCTTCAAGAATTGTCCGTCATGTAGAGGACTGCCTGATCAAGTCCAATTTATTTAATTTACCGAAGCATTTGCCTGAGGGCGAAGGCATCGACTGGAACGTGGTGATTGTTGATGCCACAGAAATTCCAATACAAAGACCTAAAAAAACAGAAGAAAAGCTATAGTGGCAAAAAGAAGGCACATACTTTCAAAGTTCAGGCCATCATTCATTATAGAACTCAGCAAATTATGAGTTTATGCACTGATCGTGGTGCTGTACATGATTTCGAACTCTTCAAACGAAACTTACATCAGATTCCGGCAGGTGCCTTTATCCTTGCAGATAAAGGCTATCAAGGGATTTACGCAGTGTATCCAAATAGCTTGTTGCCATTAAAAGCAAAAAAGCGCTGTAAATTGGATCCTGAACTAAAAATCTATAATCAAGAAATCAACAAAAGAAGAATTGGGGTTGAGCATGTATTTGGTAGTTTAAAAACTTTCAAAATCCTTGCCGAGCGATATCGTAATCGAGGAAAAAGACTGGGCTTAAGATTCAATTTAATTGCGGGAATCTATAATTTAGAGCTGAGCAAAAAATGAATTATGAAAGAAGTCTATTGTATTCAAACACAATCAAAATCTTTTTAATCTACTCCAAAACACCATTAAACCTGTTATGTCTTTTTCTAAATTTCATTTAGATACCTTCGCAAACCATCAAATTTTAGAAATATATTTATTATTCCAAATTATAATTCCTTTAGATCAAGAGAAACGTATAACTACGCTTAAAAATTTAAATCTACAAAATTTGACGATAAAGCAAATCAGCAACCTAGATGATATAAAAAAATTCAAAAATAACCGCTATTTAAGAAAAAATTTCTAGACTTGAACAATAAAAAAACATTCAAATAGTCATTTCATCAAATCTGCTTGACCACTTTAAAATTCATCCCTAAAATGCGCATCAGATTCTCCAATAGCTCAGTCGGTAGAGCGACGGACTGTTAATCCGCAGGTCCCTGGTTCGAGCCCAGGTTGGAGAGCCATCTATTCTTCCATAGCTCAGTCGGTAGAGCGACGGACTGTTAATCCGCAGGTCCCTGGTTCGAGCCCAGGTGGAAGAGCCAGATTCTAAAAAGCCCACTCATTGCGAAGTGGGTTTTTTATCGCCAACTATTTAACAAAGCATACCTACTTTTTTGTTTATGCTTTCCTAAAAGTATCCGTATAAGTACTAACCTGTCTGATTCGGCTATTTTTAAAACACTTAATTTGATTTTTCTGTATTTTATTTAAATCAGGCTTGACCACCCTCCCATACATCTTTAGAATCCACTTCAGATTCTCCAATAGCTCAGTCGGTAGAGCGACGGACTGTTAATCCGCAGGTCCCTGGTTCGAGCCCAGGTTGGAGAGCCAAATTCTAAAAGCCCACGCATTATGTCGTGGGCTTTTTTTATGCTCTGACTTTTGTTTTAAGATAAGTATAACTTGCTCTATGACCTAAGCTATTCACTTAGCTCTCCGACCACATTAGAAAGAATAGTCAGAGCTTAAGTTTTAAAAACGCTTTATATTAAAGGTGTTTATATTTAATACATTCAGCCTAAATTTCCTTATTTTTTGCAATTCTGACTTGACCTCACTGCATTTGCCCCATAGAATGCGTGCAGATTCTCCAATAGCTCAGTCGGTAGAGCGACGGACTGTTAATCCGCAGGTCCCTGGTTCGAGCCCAGGTTGGAGAGCCAAATTCTAAAAAGCCCACGCATCATGACGTGGGCTTTTTTCATATATGTAGTTTATTCCGTGCCAGATCTAAGTCAGTTCATATTTTTTATTATTGGTTGCTTGGCAACTTTTGCCCTTGTCTGCTTAGTCTTTCCCAGACTGTTTAGAAGCAAACAAAAGTTTTTCCCACGTCGTGTAATCACTGCCTTTGAAAGTAAGATGTTTCATCGATTAAATGAAGCATTTCCGGACTACCACATTTTAGCCCAAGTGGCGTTTAGCGCACTGATCACCACTCAAAATTACAAAATCAGAAATAGATTTAATCGAAAAGTCACTGATTTTGTCATACTTGACCAAACTTATAATGTGCTTGTGATTATCGAACTGGATGACCCCAGTCATATAGGCAAAGAGCAAGAAGATGCTGAACGTGATGCAATGCTTGAAGAAGCTGGCTACCGTGTAATCCGCTACACCAGTATTCCAACAGTTCACACGCTCAGGCATGATGTAAATAAATAGTTGTTAAATACCTAAAGTACAATCAAACATTGGGTGAATGCGCATTGCATTCACATCCATAACGTAAGCAGAATTTTATTGAGCATTTGACTCTTGAGCTGCCAGCACTTCTGATACTGCTTGGTCAGCCTCAGCAGCCAAAGCCTCATCTTGTGCTTCTTTTGCTTTAATACGCTCAATCATTTCAGCTTGTTGTTGCTTATATTTTTCTTGGTTTTTGGCATCACTATTGACTGCAAGAAAAGCCATACTGACCAAAAATATAGGAATCAATAGCCCAAGTGCCATCAAAATGATCATCTTTTTGGTATTGGGTTTTGGCTTTACTTCAGACATAACGATTCTTTCATTTACATAAATAATTCGACGCCCAATATAGCAAAAAACAAAATTCGCTCAAGTCTTCATAACATTCTTTGCTCGAACTAACTGTACCCCCTCATTTTCACGGATTGAATGATTAATAATCCAATATGCAAAAAAAGGAGACATGCTCCTTTTTTTTATTATTGAAAAAACTTAGCTTGAAGCAGCTACCCCCTTACAATGTGGACTTTGGCTTGCATCTTTTTGCTCATTGGTTAAGACAATACCTGTACCTGCAGACATTTTAGCTTGAATAAATTCGACCGCTTGCGCATTTCTACAGATAATTGCCTGTGTATGACTTGCATTTGGCACAACGTCTAATTGATAACCTTCAGCATAATTTGCATCTGGGAAATACTTCTTCGCTTGTGTTTTCATATTTGCAAATAGCGCTTGCGTAACCACAGGAATAACTGCCTGATCATTTGCACCTTGAATAATATACACAGGCGCTTTAATCACTTTATCAGCGCTTGCATTTGTCGCTGGTTGATTATCATTTAAAAATTTCTGAACAACAGGATCGGTATCGATTTTATTCAAATCAATTCCATACTGTGAAACCGTATGCGTTGGATCCTTTAAGAATTCAATCACAGCTGCTTTAAACTGTTCTTGCAAACCATTTGCGCCATTTGGATCGGCATAACTTAAACATGCACCGTCATCCCCTGTACGTCCATAGGCTTTTTCTGCAATAACACCGGCATCAGCAGTAAAGATATTTTTTAAATCATAATTTGGCTCATAGGCTTTAATACCCGAACTGGTCAATGCAGCATATGCCAAAAGCTCAGCATAGCCATCTGCAATTTGATCAATTAACGCTTGTGCTTGAACCTCAGAAAGCTGCCCCATACTAAGTGCATAACGCACTTGAGCCAACTGTTCATCCAATCTATTCAATCCATGGGGTTTAGGTTGACCGTTTGCATCAACATTTAGTTTTGGATCTAAATAAATCTTAATAATCGTGCCTAAACTCGACGCAGGTGCGGCTGCTACTGCACCTTTATAGTTAGTATCGGTATTCGCAAATTCCGCCGTGCCTAAGGATGCATGACCACCTTGCGATTGACCAATCGACATCCACTGACCATTGAGTTGCTTACCATAATGTTCTTTTGCCGCTTTAACTGCAGTAAGCGCCGAATTTGCCGCACTTGATAAATTAAGGTATGGATGAACTCCTTTGGTTCCTAAGCCTTCATAGTCTGGCGCCACAATTACATAACCTGCCGCCATAAGCGTGTTAGCTAGAATTTTAAAACGTGGATGAATTAGATTTTTACTTGGCGCACACTCATCTCCTGCTCCGACTGTCCCATGCTCCCACACCACAACGCGATACCCATCTTTAGGTTGTGTAGCTTTTGGAAATAACACCAAGGCTGTTGCAGTCGCTGCTTTCCCCTGTACATTTGTCATGTTATAGGTCATGACTTTAATGGACGATGTATTGTCTACTGTATTGAAAGCATAATTTGCTTCAGACACAAATGTTGATTTTTGATTCGAAGATGATGAGTCATTATCATCGTCATTACACGCGGTTAAAGACAGCATAGAAACTGCAACTGTCAGAGCTAATGCTATTTTTGAACGTTTCATAAAATATCCTTTTTAATCATTATTCTTTAAACATGAAACTACATGCCTTTTTATTAATGCATAAAAAAAAGCACCCGAATAGGATGCTTTAGTTCATTTTAAAAAGTTTCAGATCAATGACATTAAAGAGCCAATGCCATAAAAATTCCAATAAAAATCATAAACCCTACCCAACGGTTATGGCGAAACGCCCAAAAACATAACTGCGGATCACGGCCTTTGGTTTTAGTCCACTGGTAAATAAAATCGGCAGCCACAGCCAATAACGCGAGCAAACCGAATGGCATCAAGAGATCTTCTGAATACAACGCAGAACCAATCAGTACAATGCTTAGCGCCTGTAATAAAGAAATGATTTCAATATCATATTTACCAAATAAAATCGCAGTTGATTTCACGCCAATTTTCAAGTCATATTCACGGTCAGTAATGGCATATTGTGTGTCATATGCAACGGTCCACGCCAAATTACCCAAATACAATAACCAACAAGTTAAATCAGGTGTTTGCCCCACAGCGGTATAAGCCATAGGAATCGACCATGAAAATGCCGCGCCTAAAAATACTTGTGGCAGATGCGTGTAGCGTTTCATAAAGGGATAAATGAACGCTAAAAACAATGCACCAAAGGACCAATAAAAAGTTTCTATCGGTAAAAAGAACAACATACATGCGCTAGCAAGCACCAAAATCAAGAACACATATATGGCTTCTTTAGCACTAATCACTCCAGTGGCTAAAGGACGATGTTTGGTTCTTTCCACAGCACCATCGACTTTACGGTCAGCAAAGTCATTAATCGCACAACCTGCTGCACGCATAAATATCGTGCCTAAAATCATGGGAATCAAAATACTGAATTGCGGTGTTCCTTGATTGGCAATCCACAGTGCCCACATGGTTGGCCAAAAAACCAGTTCCGTGCCAATTGGCTTATCGAAGCGACATAAATAGTAATAAGCTTCTAAACGCTGCTGCCAAGTAATTTGTTGCACCACGGCCATGACTGTCCTTCATCTGGTAATGTTATTTCTGCAAATATTGTTCAAAACTCGCTAAAAAAGTTTCCTGAACAATAAATTTACAACCATGCCAAGTATAACAGCTCTGACGTGTCCAACCATCGTCTAGCCACAGTACACGCCGCTCACACTTCGGATTGGTACGCTGAAATAAAAAATGTCCGATCGGTTTTTTACCAATATGCTGAAAAATCCGCGCACGTCCTTGTATGCTAAGGATTGGAAATATACTTTTTGCCTTGACCCACGGCTCAGCTTCACAGCCATATAAATAACTTTCACGTACCCAAGCTGTGTGCTGTATTGGCATTTGTAGCCACCGTGCATCTTGAAGCGTCATACGTTGAAATTGCTCAATACTCGGCTCAACTTTAAATACACCTTGGGCAAAATCTGTTAATTGTTGGGTTAATGAACCCGAAGCATACAACCATGTTCTTAATTCAGGAGACATTCTTTTATCCCGCATTTCGCATGCTTGACGCTGCATATTTCATTTCCCTTATAACCATTTGCTGAGTATAGCGAATCATTAGTGTAACCAACTCAACATCGTTTTTCATGACCCATAGCTTGTTTTCAGTAAAATGAGCAAAACCAAAACAGCTTAAGCACTTCATTACATATGTAATCAACACAAACCTCACATACACAGTATGATGTCGTTGATAACCACTAAATTACAAAGCATAATGTTTCCATATAAGCCGCTATATGTTTTTATTTTTTTCGTTTTACTTTGTGCCAATATCACGGCTCAAGCAAAATCTATTGCGCTCAGTTTTGATGATGGATTAAATCCAGCGTTTAACGCACAAGCGGAACAAATCAATGCCCAAATTTTAAAACATCTGCATGATCAACAAATCAAAACTATTGTCTTCCCTAGCCTGATTAAAATTGGTGATTATCAAGGTAAGCAACTGATTCAAGCGTGGGGACAATCTGGCCACCTGATTGGCAATCATAGTGCACTGCACCAAAATCTGAATAAAGAAAATGTCACATTAAAAGATTATCTGCACAGTATTGAACATGCGGATACAGTGTTAAAAACGCTGCCGAATTACACACGTATCTATCGTTATCCATTTTTAAAAGAAGGTAATAGCGCTGAAAAACGTGATGCTGTCTATCAATGGTTAGAGCAGCATCAATACCGCATTGGCGGTGTGAGTATCGATGCCAGTGACTGGTTTTATAACCGAAAATATCTCGACTATGCCAAACTGCAAGATCAGGACAAATTAGACCGACTAAAACAAGCATATATTGCTCACCTGCTTCACCGAGCAGATTATTATGACCAACTTGCCCAGCTCACCATAAATCGTTCGCCACAGCATGTTTTACTTTTACATGTGAATGCTATTAATGCTGCGTTTTTGAAGGATGTCATTACTGCATTTCAGCAACATGGCTGGACTTTTATTTCAGCAGCGGACGCCCTGCATGACCCCTTATATGCGCAGCGCAGTCAAAACATCCCTGCGGGTGAAAGTGTGATTTGGTCGATTGCCAAAACAAAAGGATTCGAAAACTTACGCTACCCCGCCGAAGATGCGCCTTATGAAATCGATAATCTAAAACAGCATGGTTTGCAATGACGGTTGGTGAATTATTGGATATTCAATAAAAATGACCTGTTGTGTTGCAGGTCATTTTTTCAGTTCAATTTTTTTAGTGTGGAATTAAAAGTTATTTGTCTTGGCAATGGCTTCAAACTTGCCTTGCGGCGTTTTAATCAGAACCAGCCCTTCGGTCGTAATATAAAAACTTTCTGGGTAATCAAATTCCAATGCTAGCTCTGGGTTTTTCAGTTCGACAAATTCAGCCTGCTTATAACCTTCAACGGTCCGCCCCACTTCCAAATAAGTCACTTCTGAGAAGTTGAGTTTAAATCCCTTTGCTTGATCCGCTGGATCAATCCAAGGAAAAAAACCGGTATGTTTTTTACGTGGTTTTGCCATGTTTAGATATTCATTCAAATCTTTGCATTATCTTAACCCATCTCATAAAAAAACCCGCACAAGGCGGGTCTTTTTACAGTGAAATTCTGTACAGAATTACAAGCTGTAGTACATGTCGAATTCAACTGGGTGAGTTGTCGTGTTAAGACGACGAACTTCTTCAGTTTTAAGTTCGATGTAAGCATCAAGCATTTCTTTAGTGAACACGCCACCTTTAAGAAGGTAATCATGGTCAGCTGCAAGAGCTTCAAGCGCCATATCTAAGCTATGAGCCACTGTAGGGATTTTAGCTTCTTCTTCAGGAGGAAGGTCATACAAGTTCTTGTCAGCAGCTTCACCTGGGTGGATCTTGTTTTGGATACCGTCAAGACCAGCCATAAGAAGTGCAGCGAAACCTAAGTACGGGTTCATCATTGGATCTGGGAAACGTGCTTCGATACGTTTGCCTTTAGGGCTAGAAACGTAAGGAATACGGATAGAAGCTGAACGGTTACGTGCTGAGTAAGCAAGCATAATCGGTGCTTCGAAATGTGGTACTAAACGTTTGTACGAGTTAGTTGATGGGTTTGTGATTGCGTTCAATGAACGAGCGTGTTTGATCACACCGCCAATGAAGTACAACGCCATTTCTGAAAGACCAGCGTATTCATCACCAGCAAACAAGTTCTTGCCATCTTTAGAGATCGACATGTGAACGTGCATACCTGAACCGTTATCACCAACCATTGGTTTAGGCATAAACGTAGCAGTTTTAGCATATTGGTGAGCAACGTTCCAAACCGCATATTTGAACTGTTGAACTTCGTCCGCTTTGCGAACCATAGTGTTGAAGCTTACACCGATTTCAAGCTGGCAAGATGCAACTTCATGGTGATGTACTTCTACACGACCTGGGCCCATGATGTCTTCGATTTTTGCACACATATCTGCACGCATATCTTGTGAAGAATCAACAGGAGGAACTGGGAAGTAACCACCTTTCACACGTGGACGGTGACCAGAGTTACCCGCTTCGTAATCTTTACCAGTAGACCAAGCAGCTTCTTCAGCGATTAATGTGTGGCGCGCGCCAGACATATCGATGTCCCATTTTACTTCGTCAAAAACGAAGAATTCTGGTTCTGGACCAAAGAAAGCTGTATCACCGATACCAGTTGATTTTAGGTATTCTTCCGCACGGCGAGCAATAGAGCGTGGGTCACGTTCATAACCTTGACCAGTTGAAGGTTCGATAACATCACAAGTCACAACAACTGTAGCTTCTGCAAAGAACGGGTCGATAAAACAAGTTTCTGCATCTGGACGTAAGATCATGTCAGATGCTTCAATGCCTTTCCAACCAGCAATTGAAGAACCATCAAACATTTTGCCATCTTCAAACGTATCTTCGTCGATTGAATCTGCTGGGTAAGTTACGTGTTGTTCTTTACCCTTAGTATCAGTAAAGCGAAAATCGACCCATTTTGCGCCACTTTCTTGGATGAGTTGAAGGACCTTGTTCGCCATGCTCATTTTGCTCCGATGATTTTTTTGTGCACACTGAAGTGCGTGTTAGTAGTTGGTAGTTATTAAGCAATTACCGTACCAACTTTTAAAAGCCAAGCTAAAATATTGAATTCCTTATCAGAATAGAAGATTTTAGCTCCTTGCTTTTCGACTATTATACTGTGTGTAACAGTAAATGCACCATATTCAGCCACTCTTCATCACTTTTGTTTAAAAACTTCTCGCAGGTGTATCAAAATAGTGCAACTTGGTTTTGCACTAGTATGCACCAAAATGATTAATCGCTTTCAACGATAAAATCATTGAGATTTTATCAAAGCTTTAAGATCGAATTTAAATACGAGAGAAACTAATGGTTTAGCTAGTTATAGATGGAAAAAAATCAGCGTAATCACTATATTCATGATCGATATTTAGATTTTTTGAGCCCGTAAAGCACCCATTTTTTGACGTTAATTTAACCATTTTGTTTTAATTTTAATCAATTTACCTTTACATTAATTGTGCTCCATTTTGGTGATTTTGCTTCAAAACGGTTCATATTTTTCCATCTAGAGCCTGAATTGCTATTTTTAACGACATCAAGCAGATCTTTTTAAAATATCAATTGAACACATTTTAAACACTTAAATTCAGCCGATTGCTTTGTTCAACTTAAATCCTAAATTTATAAGTCGAAAATTTATTGAAATGATTTCAGTTGCAATGAACTTTGGCGAAATTGTTCAGCAGAAATTGAATAATATTTGCTATGATTGGCTGCATTCTAAATATTTCACTATTTTTCTATTAAAAATATCCACACGATATTTGGGTCAATATACAACTATTTAGAATCATTTCGGACTATTCAAAGCACAGTTAAGTGCATAAATTTCAAAGGTTAATACGCTCATGCTTTTGATGATCGACAATTATGACTCTTTTACCTACAACATCGTCCAATATTTTGGCGAGTTAAATCAGGAAGTAAAAGTTGTACGTAACGATGCCGTGACTTTAGAAGATATCGAGCGATGGCAACCGAAGTATTTAGTCATTGGTCCTGGCCCTTGTTCGCCAAGTGAAGCAGGTATTTCAATTCCTGCGATTCAACACTTTGCGGGAAAAATTCCCTTACTGGGTGTGTGTTTAGGCCACCAAGCCATAGGACAAGCTTTTGGCGGCGATATTATTCGCGCTAAAAAAGTGATGCACGGACGTTTATCTGACATGTATCACAGTGATCAAGGCATTTTCAGCAACCTCCCTTCTCCTTTTGCCGCTACTCGCTATCACTCTTTGGTGATTGATCAAGCGACTTTGCCAGAATGTTTAGAAGTGACCTGCTGGACCAATGAAGGAGATGGCACGATGGAAGAAATCATGGGAGTCAAACATAAGACATTGCCTGTCGAAGGCGTGCAGTTTCACCCTGAATCAATTCTTAGTGAACATGGCCATCAAATCTTTAAAAACTTCTTAGAAATTTACGCATAATCGAGTGCAAAAAATATTATGAATATTCAACAAGCTTTAAATAACATCACGAAAAATATTGAACTCACTCAACCTCAAATGGAAGAAGTGATGCGTACCATCATGCAAGGTGAAGCGACCGATGCTCAAATTGGCGCACTCATGATGGGCTTACGCCAAAAAGGTGAAAGTATTGATGAAATCACTGCCGCAGCACGTGTAATGCGTGAATTTGCGATCAAAATTGATGTCAGTGATCTGCCACATTTGGTAGATATCGTTGGCACGGGTGGTGATGGTCAAAACTTATTTAACGTCTCTACTGCGTCTAGTTTTGTTATTGCAGCAGCAGGTGCAACTATTGCTAAACATGGTGGTCGTGGTGTTTCATCAAAATCAGGCTCTTCTGATCTTTTAGAACAAGCAGGAATCAACCTTGACCTGAACATGCAGCAAACTGAACGCTGTATTCGTGAAATGGGCGTGGGTTTCCTCTTTGCACCTAATCATCATAAAGCCATGAAATATGCTGCTGGTCCACGTAAAGAATTGGGCTTCCGTAGTATTTTCAACCTACTTGGCCCGCTTACGAATCCGGCCGGCGTAAAACGTTTTGTGATTGGTGTTTTCTCTACAGAATTATGTCGTCCTATGGCTGAAGTTTTAAAACAACTCGGTGCAGAACATGTCTTGGTGGTGCATTCAAAAGACGGTTTAGATGAAATTAGCCTTGCATCAAGTACTTATGTTGCTGAACTCAAAGATGGCGAAGTCACTGAATGGGAAATTCAGCCGGAAGCTGTAGATATCGAGTCGCAAACCTTAACGGGTCTATCTGTAGATAGTGCTGCGGAAAGTCTAAAATTGATCAAAGATGCTTTAGGTAAAAACAAATCTGCACTCGGTGATAAAGCCGCGAATATGATTGCCCTAAATGCAGGCGCAGGCATTTATGTTTCAGGCTTAACCAAAAGCTATAAACAAGGTGTTGCATTAGCACATGACATTATCTATGGCGGTCAAGCCTTAGAAAAAATGGGCATTTTGTCTGAATTTACTAAAACTTTAAAAGAATACGAAGCTTAAGATTAGGACACAGATCATGGTAGATATCGCCAATACAATTTTGGGTAAAATTGTTGAACGTAAAAAAGAAGAATTTGCAGCCCGTCTTAAACAACGTAGCTATAAAGATGTCGAAGAGCTAGCTCAAGCAGCTACACCTGTTCGAGGTTTTGCACAAAACCTCGGCTCTAAACGTCCGGGGGTGATTGCTGAAATTAAAAAGGCATCACCATCGAAAGGCATCATTCGTGAAAACTTTAACCCTGCTGAAATTGCGCAGCAGTATCAAGATGCTGGTGCGGCATGTTTGTCTGTTCTCACCGATGTGGATTTTTTCCAAGGTGCCGATGAAAACATTCAGATTGCACGTACGAACTGTGACTTACCTGCGCTACGTAAAGATTTTTTAATTGACCCTTATGGTGTAATTGAAGCACGCGCTTTACATGCGGACTGTATTTTATTAATCGTGGCTTGTTTGTCTGATCAACAACTCGAAGAAATGTCGAAAACTGCTTTTGAGCACAATCTCGACGTGTTGGTTGAAGTACATGACGAAGAAGAACTTGAGCGTGCAATGCGTCTTTCTGACAACTGTCTACTAGGCGTCAATAACCGTAATTTAAAAACTTTTGATGTTGACCTCAATACATCATTACGTTTGAAAAAGTTACTTGAGCCTTCTCGCCTGCTGGTGACAGAAAGCGGTATTGCAACACCTGCGGATGTTGCCATGATGCAAGAACATGACATTCATGCATTCTTGGTCGGTGAAAGTTTTATGAAGCAGCCACGCCCTGATCAGGCGTTTAAGGAGCTTTTTGGTGTGCCTGATAAATTATAAATGAAATATGTAGGGTGAGTTCGCTCACCCTTTTTCTCCTTTGCCTCCATATTAAAAAAATTACACATCCTTTTTATAATTTTTATTCAATTGAGAATTAAAAATAATGAAGTCGATTATTTCTTCTACTCTTCTATTCATTTCATTAATCTTGGTTTCACTACACCAGATAAGTTGGGCAAAAAATATAACTCTGTATACTGGCTCACCGTATCATATTGACCAAAATCATATCCTCTACTTCAATATTTCCACTATGCCCGAAGGCATCATTGCTGCGCAGATTGACCTAAATCAAATTTTTCCAAATATAAATACTAACGTGCTAAAGGGCAAAAATTATGATTTCAATAAGAATCAAATTGAAATCATTAGTTATCAAGGCTTACCAATAGTCATTAATTACTCAATCAATACTAAAAACAAGAATATTGAAAATTCAACCTATTTTTCTATTTCTAAAGGACATAAAAATTCTTTATCAAAACCAATCAATATTAAATCTCACCCTATTTCCATGGAAAAATTAAATCATTTTGAACAGATTTTTTATAAAGATACCCCTCATTTATTGAAAAAGAATTTAGCTTATGAGCCATATTTAATAAATATATTCATGTTCCATGCAGCAATAAATGATTTTGATGATATGAATGATTTTTTCCAAAATGCGATAAAGAACCTGACACAGAAAAATGATATTGATAATTATGAAAAAGCCAAAAATTTGTATCTTGAATATTTAAATTTTGGTGAAAACAATGAATTTTATGATACCACCTTAATTATGGCGGCTATCGAGCACACAGATATTTCTTTCATCAAAAAAATGAAGCTGAGAAAAATAAATGAACTTGTAGTAGATGAAGTTGAACCACAAACATATTATTTCACTAGATGCTCCCCATTAGGTAAAGCTATCCGCCTAAATCAATATCAGATAATTTCTTATTTACTTGAAAAAGGCGCTTCAACCGAAATCGTGTGTATTTCTAAATTTAATGAAGAACAATCAGCATTAGCTCTTGCAGAACAATATAAAAATAAAAAAGTTATTAAATTAATTAATTCAACTTTGAAGCCCAAATTGGACTTGTAATGAATTAGGAGATCTTCTTTATATAAAGTCTTTCCAGTTCAAATCAGTGCCATTTAAGGCTATAATTGCACTAAATTTTTGTATATTTCCCGTTTTTTCATTATGAGCAAACACGATTCTTCGCTTTCAAAAGATCAGTACAACCTACTGAAATCTTTTAAAAAGCAAATTACGAATCCACATTCCTCAACGATTGCTAAACAGCCTGAGCCAACGCCAAAGACTGTTGAACAAGAGCAGGAAGAAGACTTCGCGCTTTTCCAAAAGCAAATGCAAGGTGTTCAAAAAATGAATGCAGGAAATATTGCAAAAATGGAAAAAGTGGGTCGTAAAAAACCTGATGCGCAAACGTTGGCTAAACGTGCTGCTGCAATTGGTCCTATGGAAACAGATGATGCATTACTTTCTGATACGCAAGCGATGCTCAACCCTGTTGCCAGTCAAGCTGCTTTAAGCTATCGCATTGCAACCTTACAACATAAAGTTTTTGAAGATTTGAAAGCTGGTAATCTACGTTGGTTTGAAGCTGTCGACTTACACGGTTGCACTGTTGAAGAAGCCCGTTCTGCCGTGCTGCAAATTATTCAAATGGCGAAAGATGACAATCAAAACGTCATTAAAATTGTGCATGGCAAAGGTCCAGAAGCAATTTTAAAAACTTATGTAAATAGTTGGTTACGTCAACATCGTGATGTATTGGCATTTGTGAGCGCCCCAGAAAAACAAGGCGGCACAGGTGCTGTACTGGTTCTGCTTAAACGTGCAGAAAAAAACCCACAGTTTAAACAATAATCGGATTTAACTCCAAAAGAAGGCATTGTAATAGTTTTCTGCTACAATGCCGTCCTTGTTCAATCTCTCAGTGTAAGTGAACACGTCTTATGTCTATGCAGCAATCCTACGCAAATATCCTAACTGCCGTTGGTGAAGATCTGAATCGCCCGGGTCTTAAAGATACGCCTATGCGTGCTGCTAAAGCTTTTTCATATCTTACTTCTGGTTATAGCCAGACACTTGAAGAAGTGACCAACAATGCGGTTTTCCCATCCGATAACCGTGAAATGGTCTTAGTTAAGAATATCGAATTCTATTCTTTGTGTGAGCACCATTTATTACCTTTTTATGGTCGCGTACATATTGCTTATCTCCCAGAAGGCAATGTTTTAGGTTTATCAAAATTCGCACGTATTACAGAAATGTTTGCCCGTCGCTTACAAATTCAGGAAAACCTCACTCAGCAGATCGCTGAAGCTGTGGCTGAAGTGACTGGTGCACGTGGTGTAGCTGTGGTGATTGATTCAGCTCACATGTGCATGATGATGCGTGGTGTAGGTAAACAAGAGTCTACAACACGTACCGTTTCTTTTATCGGTGACTTTAAAACCAATAAAGAAGAACGTCGTGAATTTTTAAGTGCTGTGCCTGAAAGCTATTAATAGAACATTCAGCGTAAGCTCTTCAAAAAATGCCTCAAACTCTTGAGGCTTTTTTTATTTGTGCTTTAATGTCGAAAATCGTTTGCTTTGATAGCAAAGCACTATTTTCAGGATGAATCATGTCAGATGTATATATTGCCGGTCAGGGTTTAGCACAAGCCGAACACAGCATAGACTTCCCTCGCCCAGACCGTTTGGTTCAAGGCAATCCTAAACGTGAAACCGCAAGCCTGTATGTACACCCCAATATGGACTGCGGGATCTGGCAATGTGAAGTTGGTGCATGGAATATTGTCTTTGCACCGAACAAACAAGAGTTTTTTACAATCCTTGAAGGTTTAGTACGTATTCATGATCAACAAGGCGGATATATCGAAGTTTCTGCTGGCCATGCGGGCATTATTCCCCCATCGTTTCAGGGCAAGTTTGAAGTTGTCGAAGCCGTCAAAAAATACTATGTGGTTGTAGAAGTTTAATCGCCCAAAATATTTATTTTGAAAAAATATCTTTTAAAAATATTGTTTGTAACCGTGCTGTAAGACTTGTAACTCAAAACTACAGCATAAAATTGATATCAATTACTTAATGTATTTCTGTTCATAAATTAAACATTTCATAACATGATTTCCCCCCCATATTCAAGATTAGTCCGTACATTGAAAACAAGATGAATCCTTTAGATTCATTGCTATTTTCTTTTTTTTACTAACTAAGGGTGATCACTATGGTAGCCGCAAAAAAGACAACTGAAAAAGATGAGAAAAAGACAGCGAAAACTACGGCAAAAACTGCAAAAAAGAATGAGGATAAAGTAAAAAAATCAGCTAAAGCATCGAGTCAAGATTCAAAGAAAGAAACAAAGAAAACTGCTGAAAAAAAATCTAAGGACAGCACTTCTAAAAAAGAAGCTGCAACTAAAGATGAAAAAGTAAAAGCTAAAAAATCTGCGTCAACTAAAAGTTCGCCGAAATCTAAAGCTGACAAAAAAGAGGCCCCTAAAAAAGCCAGCACATCAAAAACAAGCACTAAAGTTAAAGAGGAAAAGCCAAAAGCTGAGAAGAAAGCAACAAAAAAATCTTCAACAGCAAAGAAAACGGATGCTAAGGCAAGCAAGTCTAAGGGAGAAAAAACCAAGACGACCAAAGCCAAATCCACCAGCAAAAAGACAAAATAAAAAGTAGCCCCAACTGGGGCTACTTTTTTAGCTTAAGCTTGAAAAAGAGTAAGGTTGTAATGGAGTGAATATGAATAATAAATCCATCCCCACACCTAAGCGTGTATCACGCGTTCATTCCAATAGTTTTGATTACAGTTTAGATTTTAAAAAGATAAATTTTCGCGAACACCCTGAACTTTATAGAATTGGACGTGGTGAACAAGGTGTATTACTCGTAGAGCCTTATAAATCTGAAATTTTGCCTTATTGGCGATTTGCTAATGAAGAAAAAGCCATCGAAAGCAGCACCAAAATTTGGCAACTTTTTGAAGAGTATTTAGACGCTGAAGATTTTGTCGGTGCAGATATGGCACGTAAATTTTTGCAGATGGGTTTCACACGTGCACGTCGCTATGCCAACCATAAAGGTGGTAAAAAATATGAGGGTCCGTCCCTAATGATAAAAAAGGATTAAGTGGTGCACATGGACGCGAAGAGCTTCCAAGACAAAAAGAGGATCCCGTCAAAGCTGCTGCTGCACGAGTATTTAAACAAAAATGGGATGAAGCTAAAGTTCATCCCAAGTATGTAGAGCAAAAAGCAAAATTTTTAGATTTTCTACAAAGCAAAATTAAGTGAATATCCATTTAGGATGAAGATGATCTTGTTTGCTGATCAGTTTTAGCAACGTAAATACGGTTACGACCAGTATTCTTGGCAGCATAGAGTGCTATATCGGCAGCATCTAGTAAACGTTGATAGTCAGGATGACCGTTATACTGCACACAACCAACGCTAACAGTTAAACTAAATTGCTGACCTTGTACTGTTCGGATCACTCCATTTTCAATATATTGGCGAATATTTTCTGCAACTTTCATCGCACGGTTTACATTGGTGTCCACCAAGAGTAACAAGAACTCTTCGCCACCAATACGGAATGCATAATCGCTACCTTGGCTGTAACGCTGCAAAGCTTCGGCAATAAATTTCAGTGCAAGATCACCTGCCGCATGACCAAACTTATCATTGATCATTTTAAAGTAATCCGCGTCAAAGGCTAGCAAAGACAAGGGCGTTTGATTTTGACGTGCAAAAGTAATTTCACGTGAAATAATAGTACTAAGATAACGACGGTTTAGGAGTTGCGTCAAAGAATCATTGCCTGACTCAATATATTCAGCCACCTGAAATAATTGATCGACTAAATGCTGAATTTCACGATTTAAGTCTCGAATCTGTTGAATCAAATGTTGCAGTTGATCTTTATCCATTATTTGTGTGGTTTGCTGCGTTAGCTCATCCACTTGATAAATTCGATCAATAATTAATTGAACCTGATCTGAACCCGAAAAAGCATATGCCGCTTTATGAATAAACCACAATCCAAATTCTGATTTTGAAAGTAAGGAATGATAAAAACTGACATTTCCCGAAAAGATTTTAAACATCAATTCATTTTCCCAATTGAGCAATGAACCACGTTGTTTATCTTTATGCACTGCCACATCTTGCATCGCTGAAAATAAGCGATAATTATGCTTGGTTTCTTGTTTTTTTTCCGTATTGATCTCATAAGATCTGCACATAATTTCTGTGCTAAATCCGATAATTTGTACAATATAACTGCACATATGGAGAATATTTTGCGTATGGTTTAGCTCTAAAATTTCAAATATTTTACGTTCTATTTCACGTACACCACGCATAATCAACCATGACGGAATGCCGACACGCGCATGCACCATTCCAACTTTTTGCTGCCTTTTAACCGAAATTTCAAAATCATTATTTAGTGCAACATTAAATGTTTCTAATAACCATTTTCTTAAGGTGTCGATGAGCCTTTTTTGAATAATATCGTCTTTAAAAAATTCAGCTGACGCTGGTTCTCTCGACATTTGTTCATAAAAAACAGTAACTAAATGCTCAACATGCTTCTGGATAAATTGCAAAGCTGCAAGATGTTCATTTTCAGTATATTGATCACAAATATCTTTCCAAGTCTGACTTAGACCTGTAATACATTCTTGATTCATTCGGTGACACAAACCACAGCTATTACAAAGCTAGCAATCATACCTTGCTTTACTTACATAAAAAAACAAATTTATTTAATATTTCACATTTTATCTATTTTTAAAAATTAATAGAAAAATACATAACTCAATTTCAATTTATTCCAATCTTGATCATCTTGTTGCTGATATTCGTAGCCTAGTCTTAAAGCATTTTGTTGGTTGACGATATATTGTAATTCAGCATCAAGTTTTAGATTCCACTGATGCACATCTTCCCAATACGGAAGCTCTACCTGAATCAAACTATTGAATCTTTCTGACCAAATATTTTGGCAACCCAGTGTCGGCCCAAGGCCCACTCGCCATCCATCATCTAGAGACTTACCGCCCTGCACCTGCATTTGAGACTGCACATAACACAAATGTGTACGTTCCTGATTGGCCCAGCTATAACCAGATTGTGCTTTGAATTCAGCAACGCCATGTTGCTTCGTTTCGCTAAATTGACCTACATCTACAGACACTTGCTGCCAGCCAAAATTAAAACCCCAGCTTAGCGGTGTTTTAAATGGCGTAATGGGGTTGTAAGAATTGACCGATAAAAAATCAAAATGATTGAGTTTGAGTTGGTCGTCACGATATTGGATCGAGCCATCCCAAAACATCAACTGCGTACCAATCCGAAAGCCACCTTGCGGATCGATCAAATCATGATAAGCCTGACGATGACCGAGTTCGATGTATTTTTCACCTTGAACTTCGCCTACTGTAGCTGAAAAATTTCGCGCATGATGTCCATTGACTGGGTCTAGACTTGGCTGCTTAGGTTCAGTCCGTTGTTTTGGTTGCGAAGATTGACTACGTAAGGCCAAGATTTTACGTAATTTAGGCTGCGTTTCTTCCGCACTCACCTTTCTCCCAATCAGTAATAAATACAGATGGTCATACGCCATTTCTAATATTTTCGCTTGCTCTACTTCATTAAACTGAGCGAGTGCTGTCGGCATGTTCTCAGGTTCAATTTCAGCGAGCTTATGCGCTTCGCGTGCTAAACGATATCCATGTTGCTGCGCTTGTGACAAAAGCTGCGTTTCTAATGCAGGACGATAAACCGCTGCTTGAATCAGTTGTTCATCATTGATCGCTTTGATCGTCTCAACGGGAATGGAAGCAACTTTAAATTTTTCGGTTAAATTCAGTGTCGGGCGAACCAAATCCATTAAGCCCAATAATCGATATGCACAGTTATCGCTGGCGAAATAATAGGGAAAACTTACATTTTGCATTTCCCAAATATGTTTAACCAAATAACTGGTTTCTTGCTCGGTTAGTGCTAGCTCATATTCCCACAAATCACGACTTTCAAAATCACCATATTCTTTCACTTTACGGTAGTACGGCATCAATGAATATTCACCAGGATACTGCCCTGTTAAGCCTTTCCATGCATAAGACCAGTTATCTTCACCTGCAACTGTCGCTGCATAGTTAATGGCATAGGACACCAAATTTAGTTCTTTTTGTTCTTTCGGATCGAGACGCAATAAGGTATGTCCAAACATAGAACTTGGATTACCCATAAAGTCTGTGGCGTAGATTAATGTTGCTTTATACGGCTTAATTTTTCCAAACCATTCATCAAACTCAGGGCAGCTCACCACAGGTAACTGCTCTGAACGGATGGATAACTCTTGCATCAGCCACTGACTACGCGCAGGGAAACGACAACGAAAGGCTTGATTAGGTTCAGCGGTTTGAAATAGTGCAGCGACATCTGCCTCTAATTCGGCTTGGGCATTGTGACGGCCATTTTCAGCTACAAAGTAACCTGAAAAAGCAACTTCACTTTGTCCTTTATGATCTGTATATAAAAGTCGTTGCCAACTGATGTGTTCAGACAGTTTTTTTGATTGTGCAAGTTCAATATATCGCTGTAGCTCTACGGTTTTAGAGAGGTTTGGATCTACAACTTGCTGAGCATATAAGATGCTCGGAATCATAAAAGTACAAAATAAAGCAATTGATTTCATTCAGTTATATTCAAATCCATTTTTATATATTTTAGATAATAAAAAACCCTGCCGAGAGACAGGGTTTTAAAAGCATCGATTAAACGTATGCTTTAAGTACTTCATCTTTCGCCATTACGCTTTGTAATGAAGCAAGTACTTGTAAAGAAGACTGGTTTTCAGCTGAATAGATTTCAGCAAAATTTGCTTTAGACACAGCAAAGAAACGTGCTTTATCTGTTGATTGGATGTTTAAAAGCTCAGCCAAAACATTCAGGCTCTCTCCTTGACCAACCGCCATATCACGTGCAAGTGATTCAGCATTTTCATTGGTAAATGTTACCGCTTGAGCAGTCACTGTACCTGTACCGCTACAACCTAAAGTACCAAAGGTAATACCAAGTAACTGGTTAGTAAAAATACCGTTGGTAGTCGCAGCTAAAATTTTAGGAATTTTACCTGATTGACCAGCCCAAACTTGAGAACCAACACCACAACCTACGTCACGGTCAGCAAAAGCAGCTGTAGAACCTAGTGCAACGACTGCAACTAAAGCTAATTTTTTTAACATAGCACTTCTCCAGGGAATTTTATTCCATTGTTTTTAATTATTAAAACATGTGTAGTTTTGATTACACACCTGTAGATTAACTTGATCTTTCAGATAAGGCAAAACATTTTCATCTAAAACTTTTGGCTAAAAATAATACGTTCTTTTTCACTATTTTTTGAGCAACCAAGTACCATTTTCATCACGTTTTCCAAGAATTTTGAGCACTAAAACCAAACTGAGTAATAGCAACAAATACCAAGAACCGAGTTTCCCCCAACCGACCATATGCCATGCATCGACCTGACTTGGATATAACCAAATTTGATAGAAAGTACTGATATTTTCTGCGATCCAAATCAAAAATGCCAAAATCAACAGTACTGGTAACATCGGCAACTGAATCACATAATTTTGTAATTGAAAACTGAGCTTAGTTTTCCAAAAGATCACCACACTCCAAGCAAACAAAAACATACGAATATCTGGCACAAAAAATTTGGTCATAAAATTAAGATATGACAAAACGGCTAAGCACAGCATATTGCAAAAACGCGGTAAGTTACTGAACGACACTTGATATAGACGTAACGAACGTGCAAAGAAACTCCCCACCGCCGAATACATGAAACCTGCAAACAATGGCACAGTCAGCAATTTGAAAATCGCAGGCTGCGGATATTGCCATGAGGCAATGTGTGGATGGGTCAGAAATATTTCCATCCCCATTGCAAGGATATGAAACAGTGCTATGACTTTGGCTTCCGCCCAAGACTCGAGTTTCAGGTAGAGTAAACACACTTGAATGATCAGTGCATAAAACAATAAATAATCATAACGGAAAAAGCCAAAATATTCCTGACTTCCCATTGCTGCAGTTAATGCAAAAGCGATCAGCAGTAATATCCCAAATAAGGCAGCCGAAGCTGCCTTATAAGAGAACTCAAAACATGATTTTATCATCTTGACCACGGTTGAATCCTAAACCTATTTCCCTAAAGCCTTATAAATACTTGGCACTATATTCGTGTACCGTATCAATAAAGGCTTTTGGATTGGCTGGATCTACCCACTGGGTAATACCATGACCTAAGTTCGCCACATAACCGGTTTTTTCACCGTTGGCATATGCGTCATCTAACATAGCACGCGTCGCTTTCGCGATTGCTTCAGGCGAACCATACAATGTTGCTGGGTCTAAGTTACCTTGCAAAGCTGCACGGCCTGCGATTGTTTGACGTGCTACATTTAATGGCGTAGTCCAATCTAAACCAAAAGCATCTGCACCCGTTGCAATCATTGGCTCTAACCATTGACCACCACCTTTGGTAAACAAAATCACAGGAACTTTGCGTCCATCTTTTTCACGCTGTAAACCTGCCACGATTTTTTGCATGTAGTTTAGTGAAAATTCAATGTATTCACGGTGTGCTAATGCCCCACCCCAACTATCAAAGATTTGTACGGCTTGCGCACCTGCATCAATCTGCGCATTGAGATATTCAGTCACCGCCACAGCCAAACGGTCTAATAAGGCATGCAGCACTTCAGGTTGTGCATACATCATTTGTTTCGTAAAACGAAAATCTTTGCTTGAACCTCCTTCCACCATATAGGTTGCCAGTGTCCAAGGACTGCCTGAGAAACCAATCAAAGGAACTTGTCCGCCCAACGCTGAACGAATCGTAGTCACTGCATTCATGACATAATCTAAGTCAGATTTGGCATTAAACTTAGGTAAATTCAGTACATCTTGTTCGGTACGTACAGTTTTATGAAACTTCGGACCTTCACCTGCTTCAAAATACAGTCCCAAACCCAACGCATCAGGTACAGTCAAAATGTCTGAAAATAAAATGGCAGCGTCTAAGTCATAACGACGCAAAGGTTGTAAAGTAACTTCACAAGCAAATTCTGTATTTTTACAAAGGGATAGGAAATCACCTGCTTTGGCACGTGTTTCACGATACTCTGGTAAATAACGGCCAGCCTGACGCATCATCCAAACCGGAGTTGCATCTACCGGTTCACGTAATAAGGCACGCAAGAAACGATCATTTTTTAAGGTCGTCATTCACTTTCCCAACTTAATTCGATATTCGCATCATCATATCAAAAAGGTTGTAAATATAATAACTTCTCAAGCATTTAAAAACCGATCATGTTGAGTGCCAAAAATGATATTTACACAAAACAACTACTGCATCTCCACTTTTTTTCTGTAATACTTAGCCAGTTTTTAATACACAGTAAATGAATAATTCTTAAGGTTGAATTACATGTTCGTTCGCACCATGCTCGCACTGAGCCTAAGTTGCATATTTGCTGGTACAGCTATTGCCGCATCTACTGCTGAACAACCATTAACGCCAAAAAAAGTGACTAATGTTGCAGTTCAGGATCCCATTGATCCGTTAGCGACTGAAGCTTCATCTGCAACTAGCCAGATTAGCGCTCAAGAACAAGAAGATCTGAACCAAGCATCGCAAACTTTAGACAGCCTGCAACAATCAGAAGATGTCAAAGCCGACATTGGTGCTGCACCTGCTACAGCGACTGCTACAACTCCAACATCAACTTCGCCTGCTGCCAAAGTTGCTTGGGGTTTAAATGACCTAAATAATGCTCAGTGGTATGACAACATTGGTAAAGGTCAATTCCCTGTTTATGCACGTGCGCATGTCATGCTCAATAATGCACATGCTTCACCGGGTGCAATTGATGGTACCAGTGGTAAAAATACCCTAAAGGCGATCGCTTCATTCCAACAAATGAATGGGTTGAAACCTACAGGGACTTTAACTAAAGAAACTTGGGATGCGCTGATTGCGAAACAAGGTTCTAAACCTGCATTCATTGAATACACGTTGACTGATGCAGACTTGAAAGGTCCTTATGCAGCATCAATTCCACACGACTATGCATTACAAGCAAAAATGAAAGGCTTGTACTACACACGTGTGACTGAAATGTTAGGTGAAAAATTCCACATGGACGAAGACTTTTTGAAAAAGTTGAATCCAAAAGCGACATTTAAAAAAGCTGGTGAAAAAATCTTAGTAGCGAATATTCGTAACGAAGTTCCTGAAGATATTCACCTGATCGTTGCACATAAAGGCGCGAAACAACTTTACTTGTTTAATAGCCGCAACCAAATGATCGGTTCATTCCCGGCAACGATTGGTAGTTCAGATACACCATCACCTACAGGTACATATAAAGTAACAGGTGTTGCACCAAACCCTTGGTACAGCTACTCACCTTCTAACTTTGTTCAAGGCAACAACAGAAAACCATTGTCTTTACCACCTGGTCCAAATGGTCCTGTTGGTAATATCTGGATTGGTTTGAGCAAAAAATCATTTGGTATACATGGTACTCCGAACCCATCTGCAATCTCTAAAACTGCGTCACACGGTTGTATTCGTTTGACCAACTGGGATGCAAATGACTTAGGTAAGAAAGTGAAATCTGGTGTGACTGTTAAATTCTTAGAATAATTTTAGTCATATTTAAAAAAGCCTGCTTCTTGCAGGCTTTTTTATAGTTGCGCCTTTATGCATAACAAAAGACTCAATCTTGGCTGAGCGTTGCAAAAATAGGATGAATTGTCGCTAAAAAACTATATATCCCTATTTAGTTCAATCCTAAAATAGGCATATGTTCAATAATTAAGATAAGGATGAATGCCATGAATGCTTTTTTACATCCAAGTGAAAACCGTGGTCACGTAAAAATGGGCTGGCTTGAGTCTAAACACAGCTTTTCTTTTGGTAACTGGTATGACCCGAAATACATGGGCGTTAGTGCGCTTCGTGTAATTAATGATGACTTAATTGCAGCACATGAAGGTTTTGGTCAACACCCACATGACAACATGGAAATTTTGACCTGTGTGTTAAAAGGCACCATTACGCATAAAGACAGCATGGGCAACCATGGTGGCATTTCTGCGGGTGAATGGCAGCTGATGAGTGCCGGTACAGGTGTTCGTCATAGCGAAATGAACCAAGGTGACGAAGATGTGCATTTACTACAAATTTGGATCGTTCCAAATGAACGTAATGCTGAACCGACCTATCAACAAATTAAATGTGATCCACGTGATCAACCCAATCAATGGCATTTAATTGTCGGTCCAAATGACAATGCACCGATGCATATTCGCCAGCAAGCGGAAGTTAAATCTGCATTTTTGACGAAAGGTCAATCTTTAGATATCCATGCAACGCAGCATATCAACTATATCCATGTTATTTCAGGTTCAGTGCAAATTGCTGAACATAAAGTTGAAGCTGGTGGTGCAATTGCGTTCTTAGAAGATAGCCAAATTGAAGCACTTGAAGATGCTCAAGTGATTTGGTTTGATTTACCCGAAGTAAAATAATTAAAAGCCCTCAAATGTGAGGGCTTTTTTATCCAGCTTGGCTAAGGCGTTCACTGCGTTTATATAACCACATCAACACTAAAGACGGAATAATAAATCCAGCAGCAAGCATGGCTATATGTTTTATTGGAAATGTGCATGGTGACATTTGTAGTGCCAGTAAAGCGAAGAAACTGAGCTGCCAAGTTATGTTTTCACCTTTTTGAGCATGCTTTTTATATTCATAAGCCAATATATGGCAGCAAATCCAATGTCAAAGACCTAAGATCAAGTACCCCATTCCCCCATAAGTCTAAACCAAAGACAATTTTGCAAAAATATAAGTTCATATCTGCATAATACTGAAGGATATCGTCGAAAAATGCAGAAAACATGACAAGACTCTAATTGTCGCAATATGCTTATCTTTAGCCCCAAATATGTATTTTAAAGAATAAAGCAAATTACCTCCCTCACGAGAGAGTGATCCAAATCTATAAAAGTTAAATTAAAATATAAGTATGGAAATGTTTGAAGATTTGAATTTACTTGTAAAAGGCGAAATTACCCGTTTACCTTATAAAAATTAGTAACACAAAATGCCATTAAATCATCTGACCTTGCGTACCAAAGCCTGAATAAAGTTTTTGCTATAGCCATGCTCTGCAATAGCAGCAAGCCATTATCGAGGAGATTTTGACAATTTTCTAAATTTTGATCTGCTTAGGACATGGTTTAACTAAGATAAACTGAGAGTTAAATGAACAGATGCTCAGTTAATTCATAAACGATTTTTTTTTATTTTTAGTAAATCTTAAATTTAATACGCCATAGCCCTGATTTAATTTAAAACAAAGACATAAAATATGAAGATTAAATACATCTAAATGCATCTTAAGTGTTCCAATAAAAAAACCTCGATCAAAGCCATTTTGCTTTAACAGAGGTTTTAGCTTGTTGGATATCGATCAGAAGTTAAAGCCAATATTTAAATTGACGCGATACAGCCATTTATCGCTATTTTCAGATGTTGCTGAAGTAAAGCCTGTGCCATTGGTTGCCCCACCAATAATATTGGCATTTTTGCCCCAAGTATAATCTGCCCACACCATAAATGGTGTAGCGATAAACATTGCACCTGTGGTATTCATTTGCGAAGCTGACCAGTCACTGCGTTCTTTGTCTAAATAACTGTAGTCATTGTAAAAACGAATGGCTTTGAGTTTACCCATATTTTGAACAGGTAATGTATATGCCAAATTGACGCTTGAAACTGTACCTTCAGAGGCAATGAAATAGGCTGGTGTTAAACCATTTGCGCCCATCAAGGTCATGTCATTACTTACACCTTCAGGGTTTTCAGCATCATATTGATAATGAATCACCGAAGACTGTAAATTCCAACGTTGGTAGTTGCTGTTGGTATGAATCCCAGCGGCATAATAACTACCTTCATCGCGGGTCGTTTTGTTATGCAATAGTGCGGCAGATCCAGATATACCGACCTCGTGTTTCCCGATTTGATCATTACCGAATTTACGTACAATACGAGTATTCAGCTGATTGTGCTTTTCGTTTTGATAAGCAGCTTGAAAGGGTAAATGATTCTCTGAAAGATCATCATAAGTTGCAGATTCAGGTGAATAGCGTAAATTGGTTTCCAACATACGTGGGTAGTAACCAACTTTCACATCCCATTCAGGATTGTTGTAATTCCAGTTAATCCCCGGCGCGATGTTGTTGCCATAGCCCAAGAAGAACGGGATATGATAGGTCCAACCATTTTGCGGATATGGATAAAGCGCAAATGGCTTATAGACAAAACCTGCTTCGATGCTGTTGTTTTTGTCTAGGTTATAACCCACATAGGCTTTTTCAATTGAGGTTTTTTCCTGATCTTGAATTAAATAGCTCGCATTCAAATAGGCATCACCTGATTTGCCTTTTAAGTCGATACGGAAAATATCAAAATCCAGTTTGCCTATGCCGCGTTTATCACTTGGCTCCCACTGTTCATAACGATGATTAAAACGTAAAGCTCCACCCAATTTAAACGATTGTGTGCCATCGTCGCTTTTCCACTCTAATGGATCCTCTTTGGCTTGAACGCTAGCGGCAGCTGCGCTCAAAGACAGCATCATCGCTGTTATCAATATGGTTTTATTCATCTCAAGCACCTGTCCTTATTTTGTTTTGCATGCAAAACTTTGTTTATTTCCATATTTAACTAAAAAAAATTTATTTAGCAGTCACTGCGAACTTCATTTGCAATTAAGCAATGTCTTGCAGCGGTGCTTCGAAGTTTCGAACTTCCGAGATTAAATTTTCAAAAGAAAAGACTTCTTTCAATTGCTCTTCCGTCATCAATCCCTGAGACAGCACCACTTCTTGAATGGTTTTGTTTTCAGCAATACATTGTTTACCAATGGCATCACAGCGGTCATGTCCAAGAATTGGATCAAGCAAAGTCACAATGCCAACACTACGCATGACCATGTCATAGGCTTGTTGTTCATTGACTTGAATGCCTGCAAAACATTTTTCATCCAAACTGCTGATGCCATGTTGAAGCAATTCAATCGATTCATTCAGTGACAACGCAATCACAGGTTCCATCACGTTCAACTGTAATTGTCCTGCTTCAGCTGCCATGCTGATGGTTAAATCATTACCCATGACTTTAAAGGCAATTTGATTAACCACTTCAGGAATCACTGGGTTCACTTTGGCGGGCATAATGGATGAACCTGCTTGCAATTCTGGTAAGCGAATTTCGGCCAGCCCAGTACGTGGACCTGAGCTGAGTAAACGCAAGTCGTTACAGATTTTTGATAGTTTGCATGCCAGACGTTTTAGGGTACTTGAAATCAGAATGAATACGCCGCAGTCACTGGTGGCTTCAACATAGTCTTCGGCGCCTTTGACTGGTAATCCAGTGAGTTCAGCTAAACGTGCCGTAATATGCTGCGCATAACCTTTAGGTGTATTCACCCCTGTACCAATTGCCGTTGCACCTAAGTTGATTTCCAATAAAAATTCACGCATTTTCTTAATCAAACGCATATCTTCATTCAGTAAAGTGGCAAAGGCTTGAAACTCTTGTCCCATGGTCATCGGAACCGCATCTTGCAACTGTGTACGGCCCATTTTCAACACATGTTTAAAATCAGCTACCTTCGCACGAATGGTTTGAATCAATTTATCCAGTGCTAAAAGCAGGTCTTCTATACGGTGATATAAACTGATCCGTAGTGCTGTTGGATAAACATCGTTGGTCGATTGGGATTTGTTGACGTGGTCATTCGGATGCAGAATCGAGTAACTCCCCTTTTGCTCCCCCAAGTATTCCAAACCAATATTGGCAATGACTTCATTACAGTTCATATTGACCGATGTACCTGCCCCACCTTGGTAACAGTCAATTGGAAATGACGCTGCCCATTGCTGTGGCTGTTCAATCAATTGATCAGCTGCATATTCAATGGCTTTAAGCTGTTGCTCACTGATTTTTTTATAATTAAAATTACTTTGTGCAGCTGCTTTTTTGACAAAGCCTAAAGCACGAATAAAATGCAGTGACTGTCCAACCGTTAAATGGGAAATTTTAAAATTTTCTAATGCACGTTGGGTATGAATGCCGTAATACGCACTAAATGGCACTTCTTTAGCACCCAGTAAATCATGCTCAATCCTTGTTTGCATATCCACTCACCTTGTTTTGCTCTACCTTAGTCTGCTGAACTCAGGTTTTATGTCCTTTGACTTTACATGTCGTCTGACTGTAACTCAGGTGCAATTCCCCTTCGGGGAAATTACACCGTTCAATTTCATTCACTTTTGTTTGATCAAAAGGGTTTTAGACTTTACTGATCCAATTCGGATGGATTAGTACAATTTCTTCTGTGGTGGACCCGCAAATTTCAATGGACCAATTGCGTTCATATCAAGCTCAATAACCGCTGGACCATTCAAATCAATGGCTTCTTTGATTGCAGTTTTAAACTCTTCCGCGCTCGCTACTTTCCAGCTCTTCACACCCATTGAATCACCAAGCAATTTGTAGTCTGGCGTATGCAGTTCGTTATAGTATTGACGACCGCCAAAGTAGTTATTTTGAATGCCACGCATGACGCCATAACCACCATCATTCATAATCATCAGCACCATATCGGTGTTTTCTTGCGCCATCGTCGCAATTTCACCAATACCCAGCATCAAGCCACCATCACCCACTAAGCCCACAACTTTTTTGTCTGGGTTAGCAATCGATGAACCAATGGCATGTGCAAGACCCAAGCCGATTGCACCAGCCAATGAGTGGATGTTTTTGTTCGGTGTTTGTACTGGGAACAAACGGCTGCCCCAAGTACTGCCTGACATGGTGATGTCACGAACAAAAATACCGTCTTCTGGTAATGCTGCACGTAAGTGATCACAAATTAATGCGTATTGATCCATTTGCGTACGTAGTGCATCTACCGCATGTTCACGCGCAGCCTTAACATCTGCATCATATGCAGCATCAATTTTGCTTAGGCCATTCAATGCGCTAATGACACGTGCAAAAGTATCTTTGGTATCTGCACATACAAATTGTGAAATCTTGTAGTTACGTTGCTGTGCAACTGGATTTGCATCAATTTGGATGATGTTTTCAGGGAATTCAACTGAGTAAGTCTTGGTTTCATTACTGCGTAAACGTGAGCCTGCAACAATCAATAAGTCCGCCTCTTTCATCAGTTTTTCAACGGCTGCAGAGTTATGGAATGCACGTAAGCTACGTGGATGATCATCTGCCAATACACCGCGTGCATGCGTAGATGAAACAACTGGAATACCTAAGTCAGCCAGCGCTTTCACTTCTGCAACTGCATTTAACGTACCGCCACCAATCCACAGTAATGGACGTTTCGCCTTTTTCAATGCATCTGCAATCATGTTAATTTCAGCATTTTCCGCTTGCGGCAGTTGCATGGCTTTTACTGGGCCAAGATTGGCTGGCAAATCAATTTCAGCCGCTTGCACATCAATTGGAATTTCTACACTGACTGGCCCCATAGGCACAGTCGTCGCAACGCGAATCGCTTCACGAATAACACCAACAGCATTGTCTGGGCTGGTAATACGAAAAGCCGCTTTGCTTGATGCTTTTAAGAAAGTCAGTTGATCTTTAGTTTCATGAATAAAGCTTGCATCGCGATCTAAATATTCACGTTCCACTTGACCTGTTAAATGCAACACTGGACTGCCTGCATTCATTGCTTCAATCAGTGAACCCACAGCATTACCTGCACCAGCACCAGTACTGGTCAAAGCTACACCTAAACCTTTAAAGCGTGCATGTGCGTCTGCCATAGTGACAGAACCTGCTTCACCACGCGCTGCGACAAAGCGCATTTTTTCACGGCGGCCTACGGCATCTGCAATAGGCAAGTTGTGAATAGAAATCACGCCATACATGCTGTCTACATTATGCTGTTCTAAAACTCGAGCGATTGCTTCGCCTACATTTACACGTTCAGTCATTGTTCTTTCCTTAAATTCTTGAATTTTTGATTACTAATTTTTTGAGTCTGCTAGTCCGACCATGGATTGGCTTGCTCGTTTAAACCTAGATAAATACTTTTTTGCTGCATATAAGACAGGATACCGAGACGGCCTTTTTCACGGCCAATTCCACTGTCTTTAAAACCACCAAAAGGTGCGCTGATGGAGAATTTTTTATAGGTGTTAATCCACACCGTACCGACTTCCAGCAAACGGGCAATTTTCCATGCTTTACGGTAGCTTTCTGTCCAAATCCCTGCCGCTAAACCAAAACAGCTATCGTTGGCTTGCTCGAATAAATCTTTTTCATTGTCGTATGGCATAACGACCAACACAGGGCCAAAAATTTCTTCTTGGCAGGTTTGCGCGCTGTTGCTCAAACCCGTGATGATCGTCGGTTTGTAGAAACTGCCTTTGGCAAATTCACCTTCAGTGATCGCTTCACCACCCGTAACAACCGTACCGCCTTCAGCTTTGGCTAATTCCACATACCGATGCACAGATTCCAAATGCTTTTGGTTAATAAGTGAACCCATATGTACATTTGGCTGTTCAGGATGGCCCACGCGTAAACCTTCAGTGATTTCCACTAATCGCTTTAAAAATTCGTCATAAATGGAAGCGTGAATAAACAAACGCGAACCCGCAATACACGCCTGACCTGCTGAACTGAAAATACCGTAAGCAATACCTTTGGCTGCAATTTCAATATCTGCATCTGGCAGTACAATTGTTGGCGATTTTCCGCCTAACTCTAAAGACGTGGTAATCAGCTTTTCAGCAGCAATATGCGCCAAGTGACGGCCAGTAGATGTACCGCCCGTAAAAGAAATTTTGCGTACTAAAGGATGTTGGGCAATAGCATCACCAATCACTGAGCCGCGTCCAACCAACACACTCAAAATGCCTTTTGGTAAGCCTGCTTCTTCAAAGATTTTTGCCAACTCCAAAGCAATTAATGATGTCGCTTCAGCTGGTTTTAAAATCACCGCGTTACCTGCTGCAATAGCGGGTGCCAATTTTTGCACTTCACTGGCAATTGGAGAGTTCCAAGGGGTAATCGCTGCCACCACACCTACAGGTTCATACACACTCATGGTCAAAAAGTCAGATGCACGCTGCGTGGTCAATTCTTCATTAAAAGTTTCACAAGCTGCGGCATTAAAGCGCGCCGTTGCTGCTGCACTCATCACCAAAGCACGTGTTTCGGCTAAAGGCTTCCCGTTGTCACGAGTTTGCAATTTAGATAATTCATCTGCGCGGGCTTCAATAATATCGGCGACACGGTACAAAATTTTTGCGCGCTCATGCGGCAAAGAATTGCGCCACGCTGGCTTACGCCAAGCTTGATCAGCCTTTGTAATCGCTTCTTCAACATCGTCCAACGTTGCGGTAGAAATTTCCGCATTGACTGAATTGTCTGCTGGAAAAACACTTTGAATCACGTTGCCGCGGCCTAAACGCCATTCACCTGCAATATAAATTTCTTTAACCATGGCACTCACCAAATTCCTTTTAAATCTGAATCGCATCTACGCTGTTGCGGCATGCACGGATCACGCTCAATGCTGCCAATGTTGATGTTTTGGGATTGCTCTCCAAAGGCACACCAATCATTTCAATACTCATTTGACCAAACCGCCCTTGGGCAATAATGGTATGTTTGTTTTGGTTAATATGTGGATCGACCGTTAGCTCAACCATGGTTTCATCCATGCCGATACCCGCCAATGCAATGGTGGCAGCCACGTTGGCATTGGCTGGAAAATGCAATGCCGCTTCACGCGCAGTACCGGTATAAAAAACGGTGGCTTCAGTCACTTGATCTAAATCAATGAGCTTTTCTGCATAACTGCCACGCCAACTGTTTGGACTTTTGCAGCCTTTATAAGTGACCTTTTCCAATCCACCTTCTTTGGCCGCTGAAATGCCGTCAATTCCTGCAATCGCACCTGCCAGTAAATGAATGTGTGCACCCGAATGTTCAGCGGTATTTTGCAACTCTTCAAAGAAAGCGCTGTCAGCCAAAGTGCCCACAGAGATCAGGCCAATGTTCCAGCCTTTTGCTAAAACTTTCGTGGCATGTTCTTTCACCGCAGCTTGGCCTGCCACTTCAATCACATAGTCGGGCGTGCCATCACAATCGTCGATATCGGAAATGACCTGCACATCTGCGGCAAGCGCGTCCTGTACACTGGCAATACTGCGCTCTGGTACCACCACCCATTTCAATTTAAGGTCTTTGGGCAAATGGCTGCGAACCTCATTGGCCATTGCGCCAAAACCAATCATCATCAGCTGTTTCATATGCCCACCTTATAAATGCTTGTTAAAGCCGCCAGAAACATCGATTGCGGAACCTGTGGTATATGACGCCATTGGCGATGCCAAGAAAACCAAAGCGCGCGCGGGCTCTTCAGGTTTGCCTAATCTCTCCATTGGAATACCTCGTTTTTTAGCGATATTGCCAATCCATTCTTCCCACGTTTGATTTTGATCAGAACGGGCTGCAAAACGGCGTTTCCACTGTGCAGATTCCACCATGCCCAATAGGATTGAGTTGACACGAATACCGTATTGAGAAAATTCATGCGCCAATGAATGGGTTAAATTCAACAATGCTGCACGTGCAGATGAGGTCGCTATCATGTGCGGTTCAGGCTGCAACGCTAGTAATGAATTGACATTGGTAATCGATGCACACTCTGACTGCTGCAATGCCGGCAAAAATGCGCGGATAGGATGCAGCACACTGAAATATTTCAATTCAACTTCTTTCAGCCAATCTTCATCCGCAGTATTTTCGAAGTTTGAAACACGACCTTGGCCTGCGTTATTAATTAAAATATCCACGCCACCAAATTCTTTTTGAACTTGATCTGCAAATTTTTTCACATCAACTTTATCTAAAACGTTGCAAGTTGAGGTAAAGACTTTGGCATTTGGGTACCGTGATAAAACCTGTGCTTTTGACTCATTCAAACGCTGTTCGTCACGACCACACCAAGCAACTTGTGCGCCTTCGGCTACCAAAAGCTCAACCGTTGCCAAGCCAATACCAGACGAGCCACCGGTGACTACTGCTTTTTTGCCTTCTAATTGGAAGCTCATTTTCCTATCTCACATCCGTGCGTCATGTAGCGACAATAAAATTTGGTTAAATTGCGCTGCTTGATCCAAATAACTCAAGTGGCCTGCAGCGGCAATTTCGTAGCATGGATTCAACTGAAACTGATCCGCCAATGCTTGAATATCCTGTGGAGGCGTTATGCCATCCGCCATGCCTTTAATCACATGAATATTGTACTGTTCTGGGTTTAAATAACTTTGAATCGCGTCATAGGCCAAAAGATACGATGCATCAGTAAAGCCTTCTAATTGAATGTTTTGCATCACTGTTTCAATCAGCGCTAATGCCTCTGCTGAAGCATTAGCAACCAAATGCGGCCCACGTGATTGCGCCATGCCTGATGCGCCTAAGGTCTGCAGCATTTTTGGACGCTTTTCAAAGACATCCTGCTGCTTTTGTGCATCACTACCTTTATAACCCTGCGCTGCATTGGCAAGGACCACTGCATCTACCATGTCTGGATAGCGTGCATTAAAGGCTGCTGCCTGCATTGCACCTAAAGAATGACCGACCAAAATCATTTTGTTTTGATCCGGAGCTGATCCTAAGTTCAGGCCTAATGCAGTCAACATGCCTTTTAAACGCTGTGCATAATCTTCTGCATTCGGCTGTTCTGCAGCTAAAGGATCTGACTGGCCATAACCCGGTGCATCCCATGCAATCACATGAAAATGATGACTCAAATCTTGCAACTGCTTGACCCATGAACCTGAACCCGAACTGATGCCATGCAGCAAGACCAGAACTTTGCCTGCGCCTGCCTCACGGTAAGATTGCTGTACACCGTCAAACTGAACGGTTTTTAATTCAAACTGTGCCAATTGCTCAACTAAAGTCATCTCTTTTCTTCCTAAAATTAACGCTTGATTTGAGACAGAGGGTGTTCAGGCGGATAGTTCGGAATCGTCGGCTTGCCAGTACCTAGCATTACGCACATTAGGGCATCTTCACTTCCTGGGTTAAATAAGCCGCGGTAAATCCCCGGTGGAATTGAAATCAAGTCACGTTCTTTTAAGCGGGTTGAAAACTTCTCGCCTTCATGTTCGATAAAAAGATCAATTTCACCACGCAGCATAAAGAACACTTCTTCTACATCGTGATGAATATGCAACGGACCTTCGCACTGCGGTGGCAAGACCATAGTTGAAAAGGTAAAGTTTTCTGCAGGCACCGTATTTCCATCATTTGCTACACCTGTTGCACCTGTCCCCATATAACGCATTTGCGCACGACGGTATTTCGGGTCGTAATCTGCTTGAAATTTGAGTGCATCATAATCGTATTGACGCGTTTCAAAGCGAGCGATGCGTCCGCCAATCCATTCTTCTAATGTTTGACCTTCAGGCTGTTTCCAAGATTCAAATTGCTGTACAGACATGATTCTCTCCTTATTTCAGCTCACTGCGATTTCATAAAAGTGGAGCTGGATCTGATCTAAATTGTTCTTACCGTCAGCACCAGTTGCTTTAAGCGTCATGACGGTCATGTATATCGGTTAAATAAAAGTAAGGGCTGATTTCTTGGCTTTAACTTTGGCTCAAGCCTTAATAACGTTTCAGCAATGGCGCGAGGAAGAAGGAACCGATCACGGCGACTGCTGCCAAGAAGGTAATGCCAATATTGAAACTACCGGTTTGCATTACGATCGCACCAATTAATACCGGTGCCGCTGCACTGGCAAAGTTACCAAGACCATTGAAAATACCGCCTGCTGTTGCGCCTACGTCTGCTGTAGTAATACGTGCTAACAATGCAAATACTGCTGCTACACCGAAGCCCCATGCCATAGCACTTAGAGACATCGCTAGAATCACCATCACAGGATCAGTTGCAATCACCATGGCATACATGAATATCCCTGCAATCAGTAAGCCACCGCTCACTTGAATCGCACGTTTGCCCATTTTGTCCGAAAGGAATGCACCAGCGACTTCACCCACTAACATCGCAATGAATGGAAGACTTGAGTAGGCACCGAATTCTTTTAAGTTAAAGCCTTTGTCTTGAATTAAGTAAGAAGGCACCCAGCTGTTTAAACCCCAGAGGTAAGTCATCAATGCAATGTTAAAGATGCACAGTAACCAGAATGAACCGTTGCTTAGCAAAGTTTTGGTATGCGCCACATGGGTACGGAAATTTACGCGTTTACCAACACCTTCCAAATCCACTGTGCGTTTCAACTGTAAGTTACCTAGGCCATACACAATCAGTATCAATACAATGAAGGTCAATGCCCCCATGACAAAGAACGTGGTGTGCCAGTCATAGTGCGCCAAAACAAATGCAGTAATCGGAAAGCCTAGGAATGCGCCAATTGGAGTTCCGAGGAGGAACATTGTCGAAGCACGCGCTTGCTGACGGTCGGTATAGGTTTGTTTCACAATGGTATAAGCCAAAGCAAACAATGGGCCTTCAGCTAAACCGAGCAGAACGCGCAGCGTCATCATCGTAGAATAATCTGTGGTGAAACCCATCAAAAACATCAATAGGCCCCAAGACGTCACACTCCAAAACAGCATTTTTTTAGGACAAAAAATATCGCCTAAAAAGCTCAGAAACATTGACGAAAAACCGTAAGCTAGCAAAAAGCTTGTCATCAGCCAGCCTAGTTTTGCCTTGTCCTGTGCAATGCCCATCGCATCTTGAAACGTTGCATCTGAAAACAAGACAGCAATACTAATTTTGTCAAAGAAAGCCAGTACCACGCAGATCATTAAAATGATCGCTGGGGTCCAATGCTTTAATCCTGTTTTTGCATCATTATCCATGGGTAAATCCTTTCATTCATGGGCTAATATTTTTTAAACGCTTATTTCAATTTCATTAAATTAAAGTCTGGATCTTGCAATTGAGCTGGATCCAATTCGCGCTGGCTGGCCATCCATCGTTTTGCCAGTTTGATTAATTTTGAATCATTCACTGCGATCATATTCAGCAGCTGTTGATTTGCATCTAAATAGAAAAAACTGATTTGCGTTTCTGTAGTTTTACGAATCACCACCTGATGAGTTTTTTCAGGCTGATAAGTCCCTAAAATCTGAATGTTGCATTGATACTGATCTGACCATAACCAAGGTATATCCTGATAGGCTGTCATCTCACCCAACATTGATTTTGCTGCAGAAATAGCCTGATTTTGCGCATTCGCCCAAGACTGAATGCAGTAACCGAGTGATGGATGAATAGCCACATCACCTGCAGCATAGATATCTACATCTGAGGTTTGTCCATATTCATTTACCACAATGCCATCTTTAACTTCGAGTTCAGCTAAAGTAGCTAATTCTTTTGCAATTTCTGCACCTGCGCCGACCACCACACAATCAAACTGTTTTAATTTAATGTCTGCATCAAATACTTCAACATGATGATCTGCAGTTTCAATCAAATGCAATTTGGTCGCATTTAAATGAATCGCTGTACCATTGCTTTCATGCAAGTGCTTGAGAAAATCAGAGACTTCTGGGCTGACACTGCGTGCGCAAAGGCGTGAACCGTATTCAAAAATTTCGACCTGCTTGCCCTGCTTACGCGCAGTCGCAGCAATTTCTAGACCAATCCAGCCACCGCCAATCACGGCAATATGTTCTGCAGCTTTAAATTTTTCTGTCAGCTTTTGGCAGTCTTGAATATCACGCATGGTGTATACATTCTGCATGCTCGACCAAGCTGAAACAGGAATACGCGCTCGGCTTCCTGTCGCAATCAGCAATTTGTCATAAGGCAAAACTTTGCCGCTTTCCAAATGCACGGTTTTATCCGCTTTATCTAGTTTGACCGCATGATCTGGCTTGTGCCAAGTCACTGAAAAATCATTCACCTGCTCCTGAGAAAACAGATTCAAGCTTTCTACTTCTGCTTCTTGTGACAGCACTTGCTTTGACAATGGTGGACGTTCATAGAACACCTGCTCTTCATTTGAAACTACGTGAATTTCACCGTCAAAGCCTTGACCACGTAAAGTATGTACTGCCCATCCTGCAGCTTGGCCTGCACCGACAATCACTATTCTGTTCATGCTGATCTCCTTATCACCATTTACCTTAGGCAGGCTTTACTTGACGGCGGGTTTCATGGTCCAAACCACCTTCAATTGCCCATTCGGTAAATAATTCCAAGCTGTGCTCTTCTACACGCGGCTGCCATGCTTCAGTTAGGTAATCATCATTGGTGTAGTACTCAAAAGCACCGCCCAATGGTGAGTTCACATACCAAAAGTAAGCCGATGATATTGGGTGACGACCCGGACCAATAAAGGTTGACCAGTCTTGACGATTCATACTTAAACCGCCGCCAATGACTTCATGAATATCACGGACCACAAATGCGACATGGTTCAAGCCCGCTGGTTTATTCGGCACGGACAATAAGAACAAATCATGATGGAAACCTTCGCCGCGGCAGCGTAAGAATGCACCGCGCTTACGGTAAGCATCGGATAAATGGAAGCCAACTTTCTCAATATAAAATGCTTGTGTCGTTTCCAAATCTGGTGTGAAAAACACCACATGACCAATGGCTACCGGTTCTGCTTTTTCATACACAGGACTAGCTGCATTCACACGCTGTATATTGCCAAATTGGTTAATGCCTTCTGTTTTTGCTTCTGGCAATGCATGCGTTATGCTTTTTTCAAACACAATGGTCATGCCGTTAGGATCGCGGCACTGCACATGCGATGCTGAACTTGCAAAACCCGGCTCATTGGCTAAATTTGCTTTTAAACTGTCAAAATCTTGATCATTTTCAACACCCCATGTTACTTCACGTAGTGTTGAACCGGCTTCAATGGCTGGCGGTAAACGTGCATCAGAGGTATCAAAAAGATACAGTTTGCTGCCATTTTGCGTTTGATATAAATCTGTACCATCAATATCTGTTGCCACCGACTTTAAGCCAAAATCAGCTAAAAATGTCTTTGCCTCTTGGCGGTTTTCGACACCAAATTTAAGGACTTCAATTCCTGTAATCATGTCTTGCTCCTTAATTAAATACGAAACCGCCATTCACAGGAATATTCTGTCCGGTCACAAAAGATGATAAATCTGAAAGCAGATAAATCGCTGTGCCGTTCACATCCTGCGGAAGTTGTTGACGCTGTATTGCTCTTCCATTCACATACAAATCATGGCGTGATTGCGGGACATATTCTGTGGCTTCGACCAGTGTTAAACCTGGGCTGATGGTATTCACACAGATATTATCTGCGCCTAACTCACTTGCCATTGAACGGGTCATCGAAATAATGGCGCCTTTACTTGCAACATAAGCCATCAGCTTTGGTGCGCCCCACAGCGCTGTATCGGAAGCAATATTGATAATTTTGCCCTGTCCTGACGCTTTTAAATGTGGTACGCAAGCTTGAGAAACCAACCAAGTGCCTTTAACATTGACAGTCATCACACGGTCCCAAAGCGCTTCGTCATAGCTCATCATATCTACACCGCCCACCCCTGTCGCCAAAGCAGCACAGTTGATCAAGCCATCCAATCCACCTAAAACACCTACGGCAATTTGTACGGCATTTTGAATCGAATTTTTATCGCTCAAATCAATCATGACAGATGAGACTTTTAAGCCATTTTTCGCCAAGCTTTGCGCTTCATCATGCACTTGATCTGCCAAGATATCAGCCATCACCACCGCAGCGCCTGCTTCAGCAGCCGCTTGGGCGAAATCAAGTCCTAGGCCGCGCGCAGCTCCGGTAACCAAGATGCGCTTGCCGGCTAAAATCTGCACATTAGCCATTTGACGCTTCCTTCATTTCAATGCGATTTTCATCTTTCACTTCACGCAGCGCTAAGATTTTTTTGATTTGCTTTTCCGCCTCTTTTTTCATCAGGCGGCGTAAGCGAGATAAGCCTACATCGTGCTGATAAAGGAATTCGTGTTGACGTGCATTGGGCGCCATGTTTTCTAAGATAATGCGGTCTTGTTCCAGTACATCCCAGTGCAATTGCTCAAGATGGTTACGGTACAAGAAGCGCCATACATTACGCTGCCAGCCAGAGACTTTACGGCAGCGCCAGAAAAATACGCGCGTGTTGTCGGCATCAATTGGAGTTGCAAAACCGACAATCCAAAACTCACCACCCGGACCAAAAGACTTACGGTAAGGAATTGATAAACGCAACCATGCTGCACCCGTTTGACCATATTCAACCCAGTCAAAGTTCACACCAGTTTGGCCTTCTTTTTCAAAGACAAAACCATCTTGGGTTGCGCGGTGCTTCATTTCTGCTGTACGTTCACCTTCCGCCATCGAGTGCGATGTGCAATGAAGGTATGTGCCGTGCATCGGGTCCATCACGTTATCAATGGCATATTGATGATTCACTTTCCAATCCGCCATACATAAGAATGAGCTCCACTCATCACTTGATAGCTGATCGGGCAAATTAAGTTCCGCAGGCGCTTCTGCAGCATCAAGACCAAACCAAATAAAGATTGCATCATTCATTTCTTTGACTTGATATGATTTTACGCAGTCGCTGCCTTTGAGCGGGCAATCATGGACTGCTGGCACATCTTCCACCACGCCGTCATGACGCACTTCTACACCGTGATACCAGCAAGCGACGCGGTTACCCAGATTCCAACCTAGCGATAAACGTGCACCACGGTGCGGACAGCGGTCTTCCAGTGCATGTACAGCGCCTAGCTCATCGCGCCATACCACAATATTTTCGCCTAAACGGGTAATCCCAACAGGATTTGAACCTACTTCCCAGCTTGCCAAGACTGGATACCATTGATCACGCAGACCAAGATCCAAATATTGTTCTAAATTAATTTCTGCAGTCATGATGAAATCCTTTTCTTAATAGCCTAGACGCTGCATTTCTTTCGAGAAGCTCTCAGTGGTCCAAACCTCTCCTGCTACTGTTCTAAACCCTTGCTGATTCAGTGCATCGGTTAATGCATCCAGTTCTGTCACATCGTTATTGAAGGCTTGAATTAAATGCTGCACAAAATCCAATTCATATTGGCTCGGCGCGCGGCTGCGGTTTTGCCAAACCAAATGTTCAACCTGACCCGGAATTTGAATATTGTTAATGCCTGCGTCATTCGAAGGCGTTGCGTTAATCCATTTAGCTAGCTTTTCGTTAAATGCTTTCATGTGAATATTTCCTTTTCTTCCTTCAGCCTTAGAGTTGAATTTGAACTTCACCGTTTTCAACGCGTACTGGGTAAGTACATAAATCTCTGCAACCAGGGCCACTTTCCAAAGCCCCTGTTTCCAAGTTGAAAATCGCTTCATGCAGCGGGCATTCAACTGTCAGTCCTTCAATGAAGCCTTCTGTCAGTAACGCAAATGCATGCGGGCAGACGTTTTCAACCGCGAAATAATTTTCTTCGATAAGAAAGACACCGATCTTTTTGTCTTCGACTTCAACCGCTTTTGGCTCTTCATCAGCGACTTCATTCACTTTGCAAACAGATATCCAGTTCATATGCTCATCTTCCATGTTTTATATGCAAAACAATATTTAATATTTGAAACATTATGAATAGAATAATGCGTGAGCAATTTAATTGTCAATTTTTATAAATTTATATATTTCATAAAGATAGTTAAAAAACACATTTTGCAATGTTTTATTTACAAATAAATGTTTTATATATAAACATTGCGATCTCATTTTTAGGCCGCTAAAATAGCCCCAATAGGTTATTTATTTTTATATAAACTTAATCAAAGATGAGCTTGGCAAATGAATTCAATTAATAACGATGCCTCTTTAGAGAAAGAAACTGAATCTTCCAATGAGGAGCGCTATTTAGTCCCAGGCTTAATTCGTGGCTTGGCCATTTTAAAATTATTCGATCAACATCATCAGGAAATGACCATTTCTGAAATCGCGGAAAAAATAGATGTAAACCGTTCCAGCGCTTTTCGTTTAATTCACACCTTAGAGCACTGCGGCTACCTGCGAAAAATGTCGCAAAAAACCTATGCGCTCAACAGCAATGTGATGGAACTGGGCTTTAACAGCTTATCTAAATCATCACTGACCGATTTGGCTGCGCCGATCATGCGCGAACTGCGTGACCGAATTAAAATTGCGGTGCATTTATCGGTCTTAGAAGGCACAGATATTGTTTTCGTCAGCAATGTTCAGTCCAATGGTCCATTTACCAGTACCGTGCATATCGGCACACGCTGGCCTGCACATGCAACGGTGATTGGTCAATTGATTTTGTCGCAACTTTCGGAAGCTGAAGTCATCAAGCGTTATGAAAATATTCAAGATTGGAAAATATTTTCGGAACGTACACCGCGTAATATTGAGGCTTTATTAGAACGACTACGTGAAGTACGCAATCAGCCATTTATGGTGAGCTGGGGACATTTCAATACAGATATGGCCGCTTGTGCTGCGCCTATATATAGTCAGGCAAGTGGGAAAATGAGCGCTATTTTGTCGGTCAGTTGCCCTTTGAGCACCTATACAGAAGCTCAATTCCGTGGAGAAGTTGCCAATACCGTCATAGAATGTGCCGATAAAATTTCAAAATTCATTTACGTCTAAATAGATGGAATCACTTTAAACATCTCGAAATCAAGCATTTCGAGATATTCTTAAATGACACTCAGCATCTAATTATCTAGATAAGATTCATCAATCAAAGGTGATTTTATTCTATTGCTGATGCAATCTATCTAATCAGCCTTCAGTTTCCACGCGATAAAAATGATTTTGCATAAAGACGCCAAACATAGAAGCAAATAATTGCCGATCTTGTTCAGCTTGAAAGATGCCCCCGAAATAGTCCCGATCTGTGGTTAAAATTAAATCTAAGAATGTTGCCTGCTTGGGAACGGCACCCTTTCTTTGGCAATATGCAAAATATGCACTGACATCTTCAAATAAAATCCACCACTCCTGTGGACTTCCAATCTGAACGCCACCTAATGAATGCTCTAGATCAAACATCGCATTAAGCAGATATTGAAAATTTTGCTTTGAACTTTGAAATTGAAATCTCGGATAATCTGTTGTTAGATTTAAATCGATCAAATGTAAATGGACGCTCCGAGCACGCTCTAATCTACTTTTAACTTTTACATATTGTTGATAACGACGTCGATCTTTTGCTGTGACCAAAGTTAAACGAGACAAATCCATATTGTCGTGTAAATCACTGAGTTTTACTTCACACGCAATTGCATTTTTAGCAGTACGCTGCGCAGCTTGAAATCGGTTCTCACCGGCTGTTTTAGTCAGTGCTAGTATCGCGTCGATAATATGGGCTTGAAAACCCATAGCACGAAGCTCATCCGTCGTTGTCGCAGTATCTTCTAAAATGTCATGTAATACAGCGACGATTTTAGCATCGGGATGTTGCACATTTTGCATCACACGAAGTGGATGCTGAATATAAGCTTGACCCGCTTTATCGACTTGTCCGAAATGGCGTTCAGTCGCCAATGAAATCGCGTTTTCTAAAGTTGAAATAAAGAATCTCCCCTTCGTGGTCTTTTTTATTTTTCTCCATCATATTAACCAATGAATACATCTATTTATAGCTCTAAGTACGCCCCTAACGACACAGATTGACTCGTAAAATACATATCTACCGTGAATTATCGTGAGCTAGATCTTTTGCAAATAGTTCTATGCCATTCGCGCCAACATTTCCAAAGTAATTTTTTTCACCTCTTCTTTACTTTGCTGAATATGGCTGCGCATTTTCTCTAATGCCGCTGTCACATTATGCCCAAGGATCAATTGTAAAATCTGTTGATGCTCTGCATAAGTGGCTTCAATTCGATAATCTTTAGAAAAATCTAAACGGCGAATAATACGGATTTTTTCACTGACGTCTCGATGCACCTTTGCCATTTCACTATTACCGATTGCTTCAAGCAATTGGCAGTGAAATGCTTCATCTTGCATCGATAAAGTTTTTAAATCATGCAAAAACTGCTCAGGCGGAATACACCACACATTTACTAAGTCCTGTAAAGCCTGTTTGAGCTGCTCTGATTCCATTTTACAAAGCTGCTCAATGGCATAGCATTCCAGCAAAATCCGTAAATCGTACAGTTCTTCGTAGGCTTTAAAATTGAGTGGCTTCACTTCCCAACCGCTGCGAAAATGCACCCTTACATAACCATCTTGCTGTAAACGGTATAAAGCCTGCCGTACGGGTGTACGGCTGACTTCATACAATTCTGCAATTTCAGATTCGGTAAAACGTGCACCAGGTTTGAGCTGAAAATCAAAGATATCGTTTTTTATTTTTTGGAAAACCAGCTCAGACAAGTTGTCTGAGCTTTTCCCAACAATAGCTGAGCTCATGTTTATTCCATATAAACTAGCGGTTCACCGCTATGTACCGTTTGTCCTGCACGGCAAATAATCGCTTTCACGATACCATCATCATCGGCATAGACTGGAAGCTCCATTTTCATCGCTTCAATAATGGCTACAGTCTCACCTTTCTTCACAGACTGTCCAGCTTCGACAAAAATTTTCCAAATGTTGCCGGTCATCGATGCATTTAAAGCTGCATACTGGCTATAGTCGGTATCATCTTGCAGGATTTCCATTTCCGCAGGTGCATCAAACTCATCTTTCCAGCGTTCAACTTCAGTTGTAAATGCCTGCTGCTGCTGTGCTTTAAATTCGGCAATACTGTCCTTCTCTGTTTCCAAAAAGGCTTGATAGGCTGCAAAATCAAATTCAGTTTCTTCAATTTTGATTTCCGCCACACCATTGGCAAAGTCAGCACGGAATTGATCCAGTTCAGCTTCGGTTACTTCATAATATTTAATTTGATCAAAGAAGCGTAAGAACCATTGCTGATCGCCAAACTGTTTGTTCTTTTTAAACTTATTCCAAATAGGCAGTGTACGGCCAATCAATTGATAACCGCCTGGTGAGTCCATGCCATAGATACACATGTACATACCGCCAATACCCACTGTGCCTTCCGCGGTAAAAGTACGTGCAGGGTTGTATTTCGAGCTGAGTAAACGATGACGCGGATCAATTGGCACTGCACAAGGTGCAGTTAAATACACATCGCCCAAACCTAAAATTAGGTAATTGGCATCAAAAAGAATGTCTTTGACTTGCTCACGACTGTCTAAGCCATTAATGCGCTGAATGAAATCGACGTTATTTGGCAACCAAGGCGCTTTGGCACAGACACTTTCTTGATAACGTTCCACAGCACCTAAAGTGGCCGAGTCCTCAAATGCCATCGGCAAGTGAATAATACGGGATGGAATTTTGATTTGGCTCAAATCCCCCATCTTATTTTCCAGCCCCAATAAGAATTGAATCAAATTCGCTTGGCTGAAACGCAATCCATCATATTTAATTTGCAGTGAACGCACACCCGGAGAAAGCTCTAAAATGCCATCAATGTTCGCTTTACGAATGAGCTGCATCAGTCGATAAACACGTAAGCGTAATGCTAAGTCGAGAACGTTTTCGCCATATTCCAGCAAGATATAACTGTCACCTGCCTGACGATAGACCGCTTTTGGCGCATGTGCATCCGCTTCACGCACAGCCAATATCCCTTCAGGCTTGCATTCAAAATTGACCAACGCTGACTTTTCAGGTGCTTGAGCAAAGTTTTGGATATCGGCAATTTGCTGAACTTCCAATGCATTGGCTTGTTCAACACTCATCGGATAGAAACTAATGCTGTCATCTGCCTTAAGTTGACCAATTTTCCAAAGTTCAGCTTTGGCAATTGTCACTGGGCAAACAAAGCCACCGAGGCTTGGGCCATCTTTAGCCAAAATCACGGGAAAATCACCAGTGAAGTTAATCGCCCCAATAGCATATTCACAGTCATGCACATTGGATGGATGCAAACCTGCTTCACCACCATTTTCACGTGCCCAGCTTGGTGTCGGGCCTGTTAAGCGAATGCCTAAACGGTTTGAGTTAAAGTGTACATTCCATGTTGAAGCAAAAAATTCTTCAATATATTTAGGTTTAAAGAAATCTGGTGCACCATGCGGGCCATAGAGCACACCAATTTTCCATTCTTTGCCATAGCTTGGAATACGCTCTGCAGCTAAAGCTTGCGGTGCTGCTGTTGCAATTTCCAATCCATCTAAAGGCAAGCTTGGATTGACCATTTTAATCATGTCACCTGCACGCAGGACTCGCCCTGCATGACCACCAAAATTACCCAATGCAAAGGTTGAGCGGCTGCCTAGATATTCAGGCACATTTAGTCCGTTGCGGATTGCAAGATAAGTACGGCAACCCGACTCAACTTGTCCAAGTACTAATGTTTGCCCTGCTTTGATGCTGATCGGTTGCCAAAAATCGACATTCACACCATCTAGAGTCGCGCTACATGGCGCACCTGCAATGGCTACAATGCTATCGGCATGAAATTTCAGGCTTGGTCCTTGTAAGGTAAACTCAAAACCTGCTGCCGATTTTGGATTACCGACAATTTGATTGGCCAACTGAAATGCATAATCATCCATCGGGCCTGATGGCGGTACGCCGATATCCCAATAGCCTACACGCCCCGGATAGTCTTGAATCGAACTTTGCGTGCCCGGTTGCAGCACTTCAATTACATTTGGCACGTATTTAAAATCATCCAGTAGACGTGTCCAGATTTGCATATTTTCAAAGCGTGCATCTGATACTACGGTATGTGCATAGTCTAAGTTGGTACTGATGCCATTCAGGCGGGTTTCAGCCAAGGCTGTTTTTAGCTTAGCAATCGCACTGTCTCGGTCTGCCGCATGCACAATAATTTTGGCAATCATCGGGTCAAAATATTGTGAAATTTCAGTGCCTGTAGATACCCAGGTATCTACACGAACGTCTTCAGGGAAATATACATCCGTGAGTACACCCGGACTTGGCTGGAAGTTTTTCACTGGATCTTCCGCATAGATTCGCACTTCAATGGCAGCGCCATTGGGCTGAATATTGCTGAGTTTTTCCCAATCTAAAGCATCACCTGCCGCCACTTTGAGCATGTATTCAATCAAATCTAAGCCAGTCACCATTTCAGTGACTGGATGTTCAACCTGCAAACGGGTATTCACTTCAAGGAAATACACTTCATCACGGGCAGCATCATAGATAAACTCAACTGTACCTGCACTGCGGTATTTCACCAATTGACCGAGCTCTACAGCAGCACGGTGCAATTTTTGACGGGTCGCTTCAGGTAAATGTGGTGCCGGTGTTTCCTCCACCACTTTTTGGTTACGGCGCTGCAATGAACAATCACGCTCACCAAAGGCAACGACTTGACCTAAACCATCACCAAAAATTTGTACTTCTACATGACGGGCTTTATCGACAAAACGTTCGAGAAACACGCCTGCATCTTTAAAGAACTGCTCGCCTAGACGCTTTACACTTTCATACGCATCTTTTAATGATTGCTCATCATCACAGCGGGTTAAACCAATCCCGCCACCGCCTGCGGTACTTTTCAGCATGACGGGATAGCCAATCTCTGCCGCAGATGCGAGTGCTTCATCTAAACTTGCCAATAAACCTGTGCCCGGTGTCATGGGCACATTGGCTGCCGCAGCCAATTCACGTGCACGATGCTTCAAACCAAACTCTAAAATTTGTTCAGCCGTTGGCCCCATAAAGGCGATACCATTTTCCTCACATGCACGGGCAAAATCAGCACTCTCAGACAAAAAACCATAACCTGGAAATATTGCTTCAGCGCCAGTTTGTTTGGCTGCTTGAATCAATTTTTCAATACTTAAATAAGTCTCTGCAGGTTTGATGCCCTCAAGTGAAACCGCCACATCTGCATCTAAGACATGTTGTGCATAACGGTCTGTCTCTGAATATACGGCAACCGACTGAACACCGAGTTTCTTTAATGTACGAATCGCACGAACAGCAATTTCACCACGGTTTGCAATTAAAACTGTTTTAAACATGATTATTTCCCCGAATTTTTTAATTTGATTTTGCTGTTGTTGCTTGCAGTGATTGGATATAGGCGCGCCAGCCGCCAAATTCACTGATATTTTTTGCACCGTTTAGGCCATAAGGTTCACAAATAAAGCCTTTCACCCAACGTCCATCGGCAAGCTCGATATTGCCCATACCCAGTGGTGTTGGAATTTCAGCAACAAATTCACCAAAGCGTGCTTTTGGAATATCCCAAAGCTCGACAATAATTTTTTGACCCGCTTCCTGACGCGCTAAACCTGGTTTTGGCGGTACTGTGCCCGGCAGTGCATAGAGGGCGTAATCGGCAGAAGTCGTTGTGGTTTCAACATGCACGGCTTGGCGTGTTGTCAGTTGGAAATTGAGTGGCATGCCTGTGAGATGTGCGCCTACGACTGCAACTCGAAAATGTTGTGCGGATGGTGCAGACATGACTGAATTTGCTTCAGGCAATGTTTTCGCTACTGCACCGAGTGGTAATTTCAAATGCTTTTGCCATTTTTCGGCAAAATCTGCTAAAGCCGTATCGTGCCAAGCCGGTGCAATGAATGTGATTCCAAAAGGCAGCCCGTCGGCACGAAAGCCTGCAGGTACAGCGATGGCACTAAGGTCTGCTAAATTGGTAAAGTTGGTATAGGTGCCAAAGTGGCTATTATTTTCAATTGGCGATTCAGCCATTTCTGCAAGCGTGTGTATGGTTGGCGAGCTTGGCACCACTAAGGCATCAAATTGCGCTAAGGTTTGCTGAATGTCTCGAGCCAATTCTTGCTTTAAATATTCGGCGTTATAAGCATCAACCGCAGTGTACTGCTGGCCTTTTTGAATAATTTCTAAAACTGTTGGATCAAAGTCGTGTACCGATGTTTCTAATAAGTCTGCAACTGCAGCAGTACGCTCTGCAACCCATGACCCTTGGTAAAGTTGGCTCGCCAATTGACTAAAAGCACTGAAATCAATTTCAGTCAGTTCTGCACCTAAGTTTTTTAATTCAATTAATGCTTGCTGAAATGCATCCGCCGATTGAGCATCGCCAAAAAAATCTAATTGTTTTGGAATGGCTAATTTTAATTGAGCGCTGAATTTTGCAGGTGCTGTTGCTGGGTTCACACGTGAATAGCTGTCGCTTACATCAAAACCTTCCATAACTTCTGCCACTGCAGTTGCATCAACGACAGTTAAAGCAAAAATTGAAATGCAATCTAAGCTTTTACACGCAGGCAGTAAGCCAGTATTTGAAAAGCGACCTTTGGTCGGCTTTAAGCCAACAATATTATTAAATGCTGCGGGTATACGCCCTGAGCCTGCTGTATCTGTACCGAGCGCAATCGGGACTAAACCGCGCGCCACCACACTACCTGAACCTGAACTTGAACCACCGCTTACAAAGTCAGAATTAAAAGTATTCGGCACTGCACCAAATGGCGAACGTGTACCGACCAATCCTGTGGCAAATTGATCTAGATTAGTTTTGCCTACAATAATCGCACCCGCTTGTTTTAAGCGTTGCACCACAAAGGCATTTTCAATTTTGATTTCGGTAAATAATTTGAATGCAGCCGTTGACGCAAAGCCCACCACATCAATATTGTCTTTAACTGCGATAGGCACACCAAATAAAGGCAAAGCAGTAGCATTCTCAATTTGTTTTAAAGCTTCAATCTGCGCAGTTAATTGCTCTATAGAGGCAATGGAAATCCATGCTGGATCTGCATGATCAAATTGCTCGACCAAGGCATATAAGTCTTCCAGTTGAATTGTGTTATTCGTGTAGCCCGCTTTCCATTCCGCTAAAGTCCAGCCTAAAGTTTTTATTGAGTTCATTGATGTGCTCATTCTTGTATCCAAGTTTGAATACTGTATTGCACACATCATGCCAAAATTAATTTTTTATTATTTTTCAATATCTTAATATTAAAAAACAATCATTTACCTATTCTGTATAGGCAGAACAATACGCTAAGTGTTCTATTAAGTTTCTCATCTCCACTATTTTGGTGCATAACTTTTAATATCGTGTTTTCAATAGATTCTTTTCATTTAGATGCGGATATAAATACAGTGAACTTTCTATTTTCACTCTTTATAAACTTTCAATTTAAATGTTTTTATGACTTTGAACTTAGAATAAAAACAACTGAGAAATATTTTGAATTTTATATATAGAAAAAGATACATCAATGATGGCTAAAGCAATATTGGGCTTTGAGATTGATCGGGTTGAATAGAAAAGTAGTAATAAAAAAAAGCTATTGATTCGCAAAATTTAGTTAAACAGTCAAAACTAAAAAATGGTGCGCTCAGCGGGACTCGAACCCACGCCACAGGCTTCGGAGACCTGTACTCTATCCAGTTGAGCTATGAGCGCTTATTTTGGATTGCGCACATCATAACAAAAAAAACTCTAAGGTAAAGCAACTATATAGATGTTAGGTATTTTTCTGCTTAAGCTTTATACAACGTTCTATTTTTAAAATGCAGAATTCCATACGATTTACTTGGTTTATTTGCCCCGATATCGCACAATACTCACACTATTTATAGAGTGAATTATTTATGACTGATGCACTAACGTTAAAGCAGCTGTCAAAAACCTATAAAAATGGGTTTCAGGCGCTTAAAGGTATTGATTTAACAGTACCCGAAGGTGAATTTTATGCACTTTTAGGTCCCAATGGTGCAGGAAAATCTACCACGATTAGTATTATCAGTTCACTTACCCGTAAAACTTCAGGTTCTGTTGAAATCTTTGGGCACAATTTAGATACCCATCCCTCGCATGCAAAGCAGTGTTTGGGCGTTGTACCTCAAGAATTTAACTTTGGTCAATTTGAAAAAACATTTGATATTTTGGTGACTCAAGCTGGTTATTACGGTATTTCTAAAAAGATAGCAGAGAAACGTGCAGAGGAATATTTAGAAAAGCTTGGCCTTTGGGAAAAACGCAGCACCCAAGCACGCATGCTATCGGGCGGTATGAAACGCCGTTTAATGATCGCTCGTGCCATGATGCATGAACCTAAACTGCTGATTTTAGATGAGCCGACTGCTGGTGTTGATATTGAACTACGCCGTTCGATGTGGGATTTCCTCACAGAAATGAACGAAAAAGGTACGTCTATTATTTTAACGACACACTATTTAGAAGAAGCTGAAATGTTGTGCCGTCGAATCGCAATTATTGATCGTGGTGTGATTAAAGAAGACACCAGCATGAAAGGTTTCCTCAGTCAGTTGAATGAAGAAACATTTATTTTCGATCTAGCCGAACCCATTGAACCGATCCATATAGAAATTATTGGTGTCCGTTTCAACTTAGTAGATCCTGTCACCTTAGAAGTCACTATGGATAAAGCCCATACCTTGAATGATTTATTCCAACTCATGGAATCTCAAGGTATTCAGGTTCGAAGTATGCGTAATAAATCTAACCGACTAGAAGAACTATTTGTCCGTATGGTCGAAAAAAATCTTGAAGGTGCAGCACAATGAATTTTAACCAACTGTGTATTGCCCTCTACACCTTAGTGTATAAAGAAATTCGCCGTTTCATGCGTATTTGGCCGCAAACCCTTCTCCCACCGGCAATCACCATGAGTTTGTACTTTGTGATTTTCGGTAATTTAGTCGGTTCACGCATTGGGCAAATGGGTGGTTTTAGCTATATGCAGTTCATCGTGCCCGGTTTAATTATGATGGCGGTCATCACCAATAGCTATGCCAATGTGTCATCCAGTTTCTTTAGTGCAAAATTTCAAAAAAGCATCGAAGAATTAATCATGAGCCCAGTGCCGTTACACATGGTGCTTTGGGGTTATGTGATCGGTGGCGTTTGCCGTGGTGTTTTAGTAGGCTTTATTGTTACTGCCATGAGCCTATTTTTTACTGAATTACACCTGACTAATATATTTATAACTATATATACAGTTCTCATTACTTCGCTGCTGTTTTCTCTTGGCGGATTTATTAATGCTGTTTATGCAAAATCTTTTGACGACATTTCGATTATCCCGACTTTCGTCCTGACTCCGCTGACTTATTTAGGCGGTGTTTTCTATGCCATCTCATCATTGAGTCCTTTTTGGCAAAATCTCTCTTTAATCAACCCTGTCGTGTATATGGTAAATGCATTCCGCTACGGTATTTTGGGCCATAGCGATGTGAATGTCGGCATTTCACTGACAGTAATTACTGCATGTTGCGTTGTACTTTATGGCGTGGCGTATCATTTACTTTCTCGTGGTTCAGGAATGCGTGAATAATGAGTGTAGAACAATCCCTTTTAGGTAAAGACACCAACTACCCAACAGAATATCAACCCGATATTCTGTTTCCGATTGCACGTGCCACTGCACGTGAACAATATGCCCATGTGGAAGGCATCCGCCAAGGTACAGACTGGTGGCATGTTTTTGAAATTTCTTGGTTAAATGCTTCTGGTGTGCCTCAAGTCGCTATTGGCCGTTTAACTTTGCCTGCAAGTTCAGACAACCTCATCGAATCCAAATCTTTAAAGCTCTACTTTAATAGTATGAACTTTACCAAATTTGATTCTCAGGCAGCGTTTAAAGCAACCGTTGAAAAAGACTTATCTGCTGCAGCCAATGCCGCTGTGACTATTGATCTATTTCATGTTGATGAAGTTGAAATTTCAAAACCGCAAGGCATCTGTATTGATGACTTAGAACCCACCCAGTTAGAAAATCATCCAAATGCAGCTTTACTCTCTTTAGATGAAGATGCAGCGCAAGAAGAAGTTGAAATTCAACTTTATTCACATTTATTAAGAAGTAACTGTCCAGTCACGGGTCAACCTGATTGGGGAACGGTATTTATACGGTATAAAGGTACTAAGCCTTGTTATCGTAGTATTCTGGCTTATATTATTTCTTACCGTCAGCATAATGGTTTCCACGAACAATGTGTGGAGCAAATGTTTGCCGATATTTGGCAACATTTAAAACCAAGTGAGCTGATGGTATATGCTGCCTATACACGCCGTGGTGGATTGGATATCAACCCTTGTCGTGTATCGGATTTAACATGGATGCCTCGCCCCATTCGATTGGCGCGACAATAAAAAAATTGAGGTTAGTGATGCCATTTTTTGGTTTTATTCCTTCTGAGGAACTTCTAAGCAGTATCCAAAATGGTCACGCGAAAAAAAATTCGAGTGAACCCCTTTATCCTTTACGTGATAAAACAGCTTTGCTGATTAATGAAGAAATCATTGGTGCAACTATATTAGCTCCTGTTCATCTGTTTCCTGCAAGCGACAAGCGCGACACAGCAGAAAAACTGGCAGGCTATGTCAAATCAACAGTCGCTGTATTGTTAAAGCAGCTATTGGGTAAATCTCCGAATGATGTGGTGAAACAATCCATTGAATTTTCAGAACGAAGTTTATTTCAGGACACAGCCGGCGCTCATCGTGTAGGTCTGAGCTTAGATGCTGGACTAGTCACTAACCTTAAGAACAGTTATGCCGAAATTAAATCGGGTGTAGATATCAATAAAGCTGCTTTTGGTGAACTGTATAAACAGTTTGCCGAAGCTGCAGTGCGTCATTTTATGAATGACTTTAATAAAACACTCGATTTAGGCATGATTAAACGTAAAGCAGCCGATATCGGTTCTTCTGCAGTAATTAAAGCTATTCATATTGCAATTGATAAGATTTTCCCAAATCTAACTAAAGAAGAGCTAGGTGCCCTTGCAGAAGCACATGATGCGATGTTTAACAAATAAATCTCGCTTTTCGTCAAAACCTAGCTTTGGCTAGGTTTTTTTATGGCTAAACGCATAAAATCGAATCCCGATACAATGACTATATAGTCATGCAAACACAGTTCTAGAATTGAACAGATTTTTATTAAAAGAAAGACAGTACATTGATATTCACAATTTTTAAAAATCTACAAAGAACAGGAAGAACCTGAATATAGATCATATTTTAATGTGAGCCGTCATTTTGGCTTAAATTTCAATGCGTCCATTTTAATATTCAATCTCTTTCTTTTTTATCATTCAGTCTATATTTCTACTATATATAGCGACGTTTTCAACAGCATTGAAGCGCTGGCGAACAAAAACTATGTAATGAATAAACCACTGCTTGCATATGGGTGTTTTAGACCGGTACCTTTTTAATCCTGTCCCTTTATTTTTAGATATAACATTGCAACTTTTGTAGCTTCTAAACAGTATTTCGCAACGCGATAAAGTTTACTCGTTCTGCGTTTTTATGACGCATGAGTTTTAGAGTCATCTTTATTTCAAATGATTTGTGAATATTTGCAAGTTATGTAAATGAATATGTCACTTTTCAATATGTTAACTGCGAAAAAACCCTTTGCTTTGTCTTTTTTTGTATATCTATTTATGAAAGCATGCGCTGTCAGTGGTATCTTAGTTGCTATTGGTAACGTTTACCTTTAATGAGCTATGAAACCAGAAGGTCATCACAATTTTCAGGATCTTTTCCCCTCGAAATTTTGTTCATACTCATCGCTAAAGCAACTGGAAATTTTTTATTTATGCTAAATCGAAATTTTTATAAAAAACTATCACATATTGCCATTATGGCCGGTTCAATTTCACTGACCAGTTTTTGTCAGGCTAACGACTTCCAATCTCATCCGGCATATGCAAGCTTTAAACAAAATGCAATGCAAACCTATGGTCTGAGTGAAAATCAAATTGATTGGGCAATGCAAGGCAGTAAAAACCTACCCAACATTATTAGCATTATGAATAGACCTGGTGAATCAAAGCCTTGGTACCAATACAAAACCAATTTTTTAGCTGAAAGTACAATTCAACGCGGCGTTCGCTTCAAAAATCAATATGCCGACACTTTAAATCGTGCAGAACAACAATTTGGTGTGCCTCAATCCGTGATTTTAGGCATTTTGGGTGTTGAAACAGGCTACGGCAGCAATAAAGGTAATTTTATTACCCGTGATGCTTTGGCGACCCTTGGTTTTGGCTATGAACGCCGTGCGCAATATTTCCAAGATGAACTTGCTGCACTGATTGCTTGGTCATATAAAGATGGTGTTCCAACCAACTCTGTCGTCGGTTCATATGCAGGTGCTGTGGGTTATCCTCAATTTATGCCAAGTAACATTCCAAAATTTGGTGTGGACTACGATGGCAATGGTCATGTTGACCTGCGTAATTCAGCTGTCGATGCCATTGGTTCAATTGCAAATTATTTAGCAAATTATGGTTGGCAGCGTAATCAACCGATTGCTTTTGCTGCTCGCTATAGCGGAAACAACCCAGATGCTATTATTGCAAAGGATTTAAACCAGCCAACACCCTATGGTGTACTCAAGGCTCAAGGTGTAACCCCTATGAATCCATTGGTAAAAATCGATGATCTCGATTTAGTCAATGTCATCCAATTGCAAGATAGTTATGGACCAATTTATTACATCACTTATCCAAATTTTCAGGTCATTACAACCTATAACAAAAGCCGTATGTATGCGACTGCACTATGGCTTTTAGGCACTGAAGTTACCAGTCGATAAGACTGGTTTTTTCTTATAGAGCAAAAAAGTCAACAAATATTTTCACCAAAATGAGCATTTATTCGACATTTTACATACCTTGTTACATTATTGATTATTTTTTAACCAACTATTGTTAATTTTTTAGACATTTTCAAAGTATTTTAATTAAACACTAGACAGCCTATTGATGGCATGAATATTATCCATCTCGTTAAATGTAGTTGCAAAAGTGAAATATCAGACGTGTTTACATGGATATCAGCGACTTAGTTGAACCAGTAAATATGCCATTGGGAGATAAACAATGCAGTCATCAATTATTAAATATGCCTTAGCGCTTGCCACGGCAGTTGCGCTAAGTCAGTCACAAGCTGAGATGGTTCAGTCATCATCATTCAATCATGATAATGACAACTCGCGTCTTGCAGCTCGTGTATTGAATAAAGAAGCTCAAAGCTTCAATTCAAACTTTACGAATTTAAGTAGCCTTTCAATCACTGAGCGTTCTGGCGATAAAATTCGTCGTCAAACAATCGCTGCTAAAATCGAAATTCCTGAAGATGAGCCTTCAGTGATTGAAAAGTTAAATACTGTTGCATCGAATACTGTTCGTAAGTTCACTCAAACAGGTACTGCTTCTTGGTACGGTCGTCAATTCCACGGCCGTAAAACAGCAAGCGGTGAAACGTTTGACATGAACGCACTTACAGCAGCACATCGTAGCCTGCCACTTAATTGCTTTATTCGTGTTACGAATCGCAATAATGGTAAAAGCGTCGTGGTGAAAGTAAATGACCGTGGTCCATTCCATGGTAACCGTGTTCTTGATTTATCTTATGGTGCTGCTAAGCAATTGGGTATTACCAGTGCAGGTACTGCAAATGTGAGCATTGAACGCGTAGACGGTCCAAATTCTTAATTCTCCAATGAAGTGACTGCATTTAACAGACCACGCCTAGCGTGGTTTTTTATTTGAAGCCTCTTAGCCTTTCAAATCATCAGTAATCCTGATTTTGACCCTTCCCGCATTCTTGTTTATATTGAAGTCCTTCCCCATGATTAAGGACTATCATGAAAACAATCAACGAATGGTTTGATGAATACAGCGAAAGTCATCAAAATAAAACCAATAAAATGATTCACTGGATTTGCGTACCCACGATTTATTTTTCAATCGTTGGCATATTGGCGTATTTTAGTGCGCTACTTACTGCTGTCTTACTTGCTTTAGCATTTATCTTTTACGCACGTTTAGACATTGTCCTTGCTGTTGCAATGGCCGCGTTAACGTTAATCATGGTATGGCTAATTTGGGTACTACCAGTTGGTTATGGCTTTTATATCGCACTCTTTGTATTCGCATGGATTGGTCAATTTTATGGCCATAAAATTGAAGGTAAAAAGCCCTCTTTTTTCAAAGATCTCCAATTCCTCCTCATTGGCCCTATTTGGTGTTTAGATACATTTACAGGCAAAGTACTTGGTAATTGGAAAACACGCCATAAATCGCAAATAAAGAGCATTTAGAGCACGATTAATTTCATGGATCTCTTTTTCACTTCTTCCACATCGGTTTTCTTCATATTCGATGCTTAAAACCCTATTGTTTATAGGTGTATTTATCTCTGGTATTTCCAATCATTTTTTCTATTTATACGACCAAAAAGCCAGTGTTTAAACACTGGCTTTTACTCAATATGGTTAATCCAATTTTATGTTGATAGCTTCATCTGAATCATAATCATTTAAATGACTAAAGTTAAAAATGACTACTTGATTTTTATTGATAGGTTTTACCTTGATGCTTTAACCAACCATCCTGATGACGTCCATTCGGATCGTGATGTGTCCAGTGCATCACACCCCCCTGATCTGAATATTCATATTCACCGTAAAATTGAACTGTATCGCCTTTTTGCAAGTTATCAATTCGTGGAGCAAGATCGATATTATGCGCGACTAAAAGCGTTTGACCATTATTTAAGGTCAAAATGAACTTTTGATGGCGACTACCTTCATTATCATCTCGAAGTACCGCTTTCACTCGACCTGTACCCTCAACCTGAACATTACTGAGTTTATTTTTAAATGCATGCGCAATAACATCTTCAGCACTCTGCCCTTTTTGTTGAGCATTTACAGGTTGTACTGATTCTATTTGTGGCTGTGCGTTTTGTTCCGCTGTCGTCTGAACTTGTGCAGATTTTTGTTGTTGTAAATCGATTCCGAAATAAGCGGCTGTAAGCGCAACAATAATTCCGCCGATGGTTAAATTTGTTTTGTTTGCCATAAGATAGTTTAAATTTAAATTTTCAACTCATTATAGTCATTAATATGGATAAAAATAGAATCTATGCACAAGAATGCACACAATATAAAGTTTAAATAGCTTTGAAATCAGTAAAGCTACAGCCATAAAAAAAGCCCTCTAAAACGAGGGCTTTTTTCTACAAATAATCAGAGATTATTTTGCAGCAGCTTGAGCAGCAGCAACTTCTTCAGCGAAAGAAAGTTCAGCTTTTTTCTCAATACCTTCACCAACTTCGAAACGTACGAAGTTAGCAACAGTAGTACCAGTTGCTTTAAGAACTTCTGCAACTTTCTTATCGTTGTCGATAACGTACATTTGGTTCTCAAGAACAACTTCGTTCAAGTATTTCTGAACTGAACCAGTTACCATTTTTTCAACGATGTTTGCTGGTTTACCAGATTCAATTGCTTTCGCTTCAGCAATTTCTTTTTCTTTAGCGATAAGTTCAGCAGAAACGCCAGCTTCGTTTACAGCAACTGGGTTAAATGCAGCGATGTGCATAGCCAAACCTTTACCAGTTTCAGCATCACCAGCATATGCAACTACAACACCGATTTTTAAACCGTGTTTGTAAACTGCAAGGTTGTCGCCTTCAACGATTTGAGCACGACGTACTTGGATGTTTTCACCGATTTTTTGAACAAGCGCAATACGAGCTTCTTCAACAGTAGCACCATCTTCAAGTTTCAATTCAGCAATTTGAGCAACGTCAGTTACACCAGCAGCAAGCGCAGCAGCAGCAACTTTAGCAGAGAAACCAGCAAAGTTTTCGTCTTTAGCAACGAAGTCAGTTTGACAGTTCACTTCTAAAAGGATTGCTTTATTACCTTCTTGAGCGATAGTGATCGCGCCGTCAGCAGCAATGTTACCTGCTTTTTTAGCAGCTTTAGCTTGACCAGATTTACGAAGGTTGTCGATCGCTAATTCGATGTCACCGCCCGCTTCTGTTAATGCTTTTTTACATTCCATCATTGCAAGACCAGTACGATCGCGCAATTCTTTAACCATGCTTGCTGTAACTGCAGTCATGTTAATCTCCTAAATACGGTAGAAAATGAATTCTTTTTTAGAACAGAAACGGCCCAGAGCTGTCTCTTGGGCCGTCTGCATACATGACGCTTACTTTGCCACCATCACGTGTCGCAAAAATGACAAGCTTACGTCAAACGCATTAAGCCTCAGAAGCAGGAGCTTCTTCGCCTTTAGCTTGTGCATTTGCTTGTGATTGAGCATATTCTTTACCAGCAAGAATCGCATCAGCCATAGCAGAAGCGTAAAGAGTAACTGCACGGATCGCATCGTCGTTACCAGGAATAACGTAGTCTACGTTGTCTGGGTTAGAGTTTGTATCAACGATACCGATTACAGGAATACCAAGGTTTTTAGCTTCTTTAATTGCAATTGCTTCGTGATCAACATCGATTACGAATAATGCGTCAGGTAAACCACCCATGTTTTTAACGCCGCCAAGAGCGCGTTCAAGTTTTTCCATCTCACGAGTACGTTCTAAAGCTTCACGTTTAGTAAGTTTAGCGAAAGTACCGTCAGTAGATTGAGTTTGAAGGTCTTTTAGACGGTTGATTGACTGGCGAAGAGTTTTCCAGTTAGTCAACATACCACCCAACCAGCGGTGATCAACATATGGTTGACCTGCACGTTGAGCTTGTTCACGGATGATTGCAGAAGCTGCACGTTTTGTACCAACGAACAAAACTTTGTTCTTTTTGCTTGCCAAGTTGTTAGCAAAGTTCAAAGCATCATTTAACGCAGGAACAGTGTGCTCAAGGTTGATGATGTGAATTTTGTTGCGCGCGCCGAAGATGTATTCGCGCATTTTTGGATTCCAAAAACGTGTTTGGTGACCGAAGTGTGCGCCTGCTTGAAGAAGGTCGCGCATGCTTACGTTGTAATCTGCCATTTTCTTTACCTTAAAGTTTGGGTTAGGCCTCCATATACCCGCATTCTCCACCTAAAAAGGCACCCAGAGAAATGTGTCGATATATGTGCGGATTTTATTGCCCCATCGCACAAAGCTCGTGAAAGATATTCACGAAAAAGCATTTGATAAAATGGGCGGCTATTTATACCATAGTCACATACAAATTTCCAAAAGTTTTTAGAGATCATGAACAGTACTTACGAAGCTCCACGTCGATTAATTAAAACGCCTGACGAAATTGAAAAAATGCGCGTCGCGGGTCGACTGGCGGCAGAAGTTTTGGATATGATCAAACCGCATATTGTTCCAGGTGTGACTACCCTAGAACTTGATACGATTTGTCATGACTATATTGTCAATAAACAAGAAGCTATTCCTGCATGTTTAGGTTATGGCGCTGCGCCGGGTCGTCCAGCATTTCAGCACGTTATCTGCACTTCAGTTAACCATGTGGTGTGTCACGGTATTCCATCTGAAAGCAAAAAATTAAAAAAAGGTGACATCTTAAACATCGATGTCACTGTGATCAAAGATGGTTACCATGGTGATACCAACATGATGTACATCGTGGGTGGTGAAACCACTATTTTAGCGAACCGTTTATGCAAAGTTGCCCAAGAAGCCATGTACCGTGGTATGGCGGTGGTAAAACCAGGCGCAACCATGGGCGACATCGGCCATGCTATTCAACAATATGTTGAATCAGAACGTTTTGGTGTTGTACGTGAATATTGTGGTCATGGTATTGGTACCGTTTTCCATGACGAACCACAAGTTTTACACTACGGTCAACCAAATACAGGCATGATCTTAGAAGAAGGCATGACATTCACGATTGAACCAATGGTGAATGGTGGCGACTGGAAAACCAAACTTCTTGGCGATAAATGGACTGTCGTGACTAAAGATCATAGCTTGTCTGCACAGTACGAACACACGCTACTTGTAACAAAAAATGGTGTAGAAGTGCTAACTGCTCGCCCTGAAGAAGATTTATCGCGTTTTGTTCAATAAGCAAAGTATTTGAAGTATAAAATTTAATTAAAAAGGTCACACATATTGTGGCCTTTTTTATGCCTTTTTTTATCCTTGACTTTAAGATTTTTCCATAAAATTTGATTAAAAATTTAAGTAACTCAATGTAAATTTTCTCAATTATAGGCTTAGGATGGAATATCACACTTTTTTGCACATTGTTGATTTTGCCACTCCCCATTACTGTGCATTTAAGCTAAGATAGTGTGCTTTTTATTTTTTAATCCCTATAAGAAGGAATACTGCCGTGGACGTACGTCTGTCTGATCGTGTAAATAGCATCAAACCGTCCCCTACACTTGCTGTTACTAACAAAGCTGCTGAATTGAAAGCTGCTGGTAAAAACGTAATTGGTTTAGGCGCAGGTGAACCGGATTTCGATACCCCACAACACATCAAAGATGCTGCAATTGCTGCTATCAACAATGGCTTCACTAAATATACAGCTGTTGACGGTACTCCAGGTCTTAAAAAAGCAATTATTGCTAAATTAAAACGCGACAATAACCTTGATTACGCTGCAAACCAAATCTTGGTTTCTTGTGGTGGTAAACAATCTTTCTTTAACTTGGCACTTGCTTTGTTAAACAAAGGTGACGAAGTAATTATCCCTGCTCCTTACTGGGTAAGCTACCCAGACATGGTGATCATTGCTGAAGGTACTCCTGTAATCGTGAAATGTGGTGAAGACCAACGTTTCAAAATTACGCCTGCTCAATTAGAAGCTGCAATCACTGACAAAACTCGTTTAGTGGTTCTAAACAGCCCTTCTAACCCAACAGGTATGATCTACACTAAAGAAGAATTGCTTGCTTTAGCTGACGTACTACGTAAATACCCAGAAGTTTTAGTTGCTTCTGATGACATGTACGAACCAATCCGTTGGGACGACGAATTCTACAACATCGCAACAGTTGCACCAGACCTTTACGATCGCGTAATCGTTCTTAACGGTGTATCTAAAGCTTATGCAATGACTGGCTGGCGTATTGGCTACGCAGCGGGCCCTGCTAAACTTATTGGTGCGATGAAAAAAATCCAATCTCAATCAACTTCAAACCCAACTTCTATTTCGCAAGTTGCTGCTGAAGCTGCATTGAATGGCCCTCAAGACGTTCTTGAGCCAATGATTGAAGCATTCAAACGCCGTCACGACCTAGTTGTGAAAGGCTTGAACGACATCAACGGTATTACTTGCCTTCCTGCTGATGGTGCATTCTATGCATACGCAAACATCCGTCCATTGATTCGTGCAAAAGGTTTAAAATCTTGCACAGAATTCTCTGCATGGTTATTGGAAGAAACTGGTGTTGCAGTAGTTCCAGGTGATGCGTTCGGTCTAGGTGGTTATATGCGTATTTCTTATGCAACTGCAGACGAAGTTCTTGTAGATGCGCTTGCACGTATCAAGAAAGCTGCTGACTCAATCGAAGGCGTAGACGCTGCGATTGCTTCAATTGCTGCTGAAAAATAATTTGATCCAAAGATCAAATCAAAAAACCCGCGATATTCGCGGGTTTTTTTATACTCATCAAAAAAATAAATTAATACGCTTCACTTCTACACGCTTTTGATCAATTTTTTTCGCGGTACAAACTAAATAAGAAAGCTCATCCAGCCCATTTGACTTCCTTCAAATCGACTTAAATATTAAAAAACCAAACGATAAAACCTAAAACTAACCTTCATATTCAAATCTTTAGTTTGCATTCTTTTTACGTTTTCAGCTATGTTATTTAAATAAGTTCCATTTTAGAACCCAAAACAACCACAAAACTAACCTATCCAGAGATATACCAATGAACATCAAAGAAATGACTGGACTAGAAATTTTAAAGGCAATGATGCAAGGCCAAATTCCACCTGCAAGCATTAGTGAAATTATTCCAATGCAACCCAAAAAGATTGAGCAAGGTAATGTAGAGTTTGTTGTAAAAGCCGATCAGCGCCATTTAAATCCACTTGGTGGTGTGCATGGTGGCTTTGCAGCAACAGTCTTAGATACAGTTACAGGGTGTGTCGTACACTCGGCATTAGAAGCTGGTATAGGCTATGGCACCATTGATCTCAATATAAAAATGTGTCGACCTATCCCTAAAAATCAAGATTTAACCGCAATAGGCCATTTAATTAATATCAGTAAAAATTTAGGGATTTCTGAAGGGAAAATTATTGATGACAATGGCAAGCTTTATGCGCATGAAACTGCAACCTGCATGATTATACGTCCTTAATATTTTATTTTTCTGCTCACAATTCAATGCGAGCAGATGATGATTCAAACTTAAATTGCTGAATGTAAGGCGCGAATTAATTGGCCTTCGCTTAGATCAATGCGATTACTGCCCTTTTGAAAGCAGTAATATTTTAAAGCACTATCTAACTCAACATGAAGTTCCCGTTGTTCTGAAATAGACCATACTTTAGAACGATTTGAGCCTGATAATGCATTACCTGCCAATTGGTATAAATACAAGTCTTGCTTGCGTTGCAAAGGCACACGACGACCATCATCTTGATGTTCAAAACGTAAATGACATGGCTCGTTGATCAACCATTTTTCACTAAACCACAGTTGTAATAAGTCACCTAATACCAAGTCACGTCGACCCAAAGGCCAAACGTCAACGTATGCACCTTCGACAGGTGTTTGATATTGCTCTTGGTTACAGATAATGGAAAGATAGTTTTCTTGGTAAAAAGAAAAATTTGAAAAAATCTGAGAAATAGTCAGCGTATTCATTCGCTTTCTCCTGTTTAGCCATTTTAGTGCTGGCAAGTTGGGTTTAAATCCACACTGTTTAAACATATGTTTAAACGCTCTGTTGTTGCATTCAGACTATCAATTGAATTTTTTCTTTGCAAGCCTAAGATTCATTTTTTCTAAAAAATCATTCTTTTTGTTCAAATAAAAAACATCTATCACGCATTTCTCCTCATATTCGTATTTTTAGCTTGACCCTCCTCAAAATCTGCTTATAATCGCATTCAGATTCTCCAATAGCTCAGTCGGTAGAGCGACGGACTGTTAATCCGCAGGTCCCTGGTTCGAGCCCAGGTTGGAGAGCCAAATTCTAAAGCCCATTTATTTAAATGGGCTTTTTTAATGCCTATGATTTACATATAATCTATAAGTCATTGTCATTAAAATAAAAAAATGTTCATTCAAGTTGATGCTGAATCAAATAAAACTGCCTTAAGACACTACCTCACTGCATTCATTTTTCTTTTAATTATTATCAGCCCATTTGCAATTTATTTGGTGAGCTGCACACCCGAAAGTGAAATTGAGCAACATTTCAAAACGCCACCCAATTTATATAATAGTGAAACCAACACCCTTCTTGACAGCAGCCTACAATGGTTGATTCCACCTCAGCAGATTCAAAATCACAATACTATTCCGGAAATATCTGAATCTGTATTGAACGAGATGACAGAAGGACAATATTGGGCGAGCACACCGATTACACTGCAAAACCAATCCGATCAACTGTATGTTCATATTGATTTTGCAGGTCAGCAACAAACTCGAAAAGATCTTGAAATTTCGGTACTGCCGTTATGTATTGTTCACGAAAAAGAAACACCATGTATGAAAGCTGGGTTAAATGCAAGTGGACAACTCTTTAACATCTCAACTCAAACAAATACGAAATATCACACATTGGAAACCAATAAGTCTTGGATGTTTTATGGCCATGATTTCCAACAAAATTATATTATTCCACCGCAAGCCACACTCAAATTTTTAGTTAAAGCCAACATCCCTGAACACTTAACCCTGCAATGGCTTCGCCTAAGCATCAGTACTAGCCCCATTGTTGAGAAACAGCAGAATTATATGCTCATGACGCAAAACAGTATAAGAATAAAATATGCACTTGCTCTATTGCCACTCTTCACATTCGCTTTGATGCACATTTTTCAAGGGCTTGAAAGCCTTCGTAATTTATCTATCGGCGCACTTTCAGCACTTTTATTTGCTATCAACACCATCATTTGGGATATCCACTATATGGTCATTGGTTGCCTGATTTTATGTTTTGCAAGTATCTGTTATTGTTTTGAGAGCCGATATTATCGATTGCTCTATTTAACGGGTTATTTACTGATTGCAGGCTATTCGCAGCAATATTATGGTGGTTTTAATAAACACTTTTTCACTCAAACCAGTTTAATTTTATTGATAGGTTTATCGATGTTTTATCTTGAACCTAAAGATAGCTAAATCATTTTCATAAAAAAGCTCCGCAAATCGCAGAGCTTTTTCTCTTTTTATCACCTCAGATCACATTAAAACTCAAGGTATATTTATATCGTTTTAATGCGTCTCCCTTCATTTCAAAAGGCTGTTGATAGTCAATTTTCAGTAAATACTGACCACGATCTGCTAGGTTTAAATTTAAGTTTCCATCTTGATCAGTTTTAAGCGTTTTATAAACCTTTCCTTCACGGCTGTAATCCGTCGTTTGCTGCAAAATTTCAATCTGCAAACCCGCAACCGCTTTTTTCTGATCTAGCACTTTCAGTTGTACTGGCTCATTTTGCATAATGGCATTCGGATGAGTTTTAAATTGCACATCAAAACCATCATGTAAATGATTCACCACTTGTGTAGACGTTACACGACGTGATACAAAAGTTTCAATGATTTCTTGGGTTTGAATGCTTTTGATTTGCGACTTTTTAGACAACTCCGCTGTGTAAATAACATTTGCATTCACAGTTTTTTGAAGATCACGCGCACCATTAATTAACGCTTTCCACTGCTTTTGATCATAAGCAAAACGCGCTGTACTTCCCTGTTTTTCACCACGAATACGATACGTGCCATCCTGCTTATTTTCTAAACTATAACTGCTGACCGTTTGCGTTTTTACCCAATCGGCATCTGTTAAATGCAGCTTATCACCTGATGGTGTATGTACATGGAAATTAAAGTTTTTAATGGCTATTTCAGAAACAAACGGATTGTCATAAAAACCAGAAAGAATGGCACTATGATTATTAAATGTTTGATAGTTTAATGGCGCCACATAAGGATAATGCGCTTCAGCCTGACCAACCGTACACAAAGCGATAAAGAGTAAAGTGAATTGTAATTTCATATTAAATAAGTGAGCTTAAATTGTTTGATTCATAGAGATCGTTTCATTTTAGATTCAATCGAGATAAATGTAAATAATTCTTATTATCATTTATTTTAAGTGCATAAAAAATCCCCCATTCTGGAGGATTTTTTATCAAGCTGCTTTGACTGGCACACCACTATGAAAGCGGAATAAATCATCTGGGCTGCTAATCAGATTTTTTTCAACTTCACGAATATGCTCAATACGCATCTGAATATCTTCTTTCGGATTCTTTAGCTTATTGGTCGTCGCCACATCCATGGCCAATGCTAAATAGTCCTCATAATGGCGTGATTCAGACTTTAGCAAATAGCGGTAGTAACGCCCCAACTCTTCATCCACATGTGGTGCAAGCGCATAGAAACGCTCACATGACCGTGCTTCAACAAATGCGCCAATCACCAAGATATCAATTAACGCTTCTGGCTCGTAAGTCCGCACTTCTTTACGTAGACCACCTGCATACCGACCAGCACTGATTGCAGTCCATTCCTGACCACGTTTTGCCATCAGTTCCAGCACTTGCTCATAGTGCAGCATTTCTTCACGTACTAGCTGTGCCAGTTTGATTTGTAAATTCGAGAAAAAACTATAACGAAACATCAAATTCATTGCTGTACTTGCTGCTTTCTTTTCACAATTGGCATGATCCTGCATCAGGATACCCAAATTATTTAAAGCTTCATCTAACCATGCTTTTGGTGTTTCACACCCCAAGAAGCCAATGACTGGCTTCATTAGGGCATCATAATCAATATTTGACATATACTTTACTTAAAAATTAACGTGCAGATTTAATCGCAGCTTTCATTTGTTTTACAGACTGTGCCAATCCAATAAACACTGCATCAGCAATAATCGAGTGACCAATATTTAGTTCATGAATTTGCGCAATGCGCGCAATCGGAGTGACATTGTCAAGATTTAAGCCATGGCCAGCATTCACAATCAAACCTTTAGATGCGGCATATTCAGCACCTTGAATAATACGTTCCAGCTCTGCCTTCTGCGCTTCAGGTGTTTCAGCATCTGCATATGCACCTGTATGCAACTCAATCGTAGGCGCACCACAGGCAATCGCTGCATCAATTTGAGCAAAGTCAGCATCAATAAATAATGAAACTTCGCAACCAATCGCCGCAAGTGCTTGAGTCGCGTTTTTTACATCTTCAAAATGCCCAACCACATCTAGACCGCCTTCAGTCGTGACTTCTTCACGCTTTTCAGGAACAAAGCATACATGATGCGGCTGAATCTCTTTGGCAAATTCAACCATTTCATTGGTCACTGCCATTTCAAGATTCATATGGGTTTTTAATACAGAACGCATACGACGTACATCATCATCTTTAATATGGCGACGATCTTCACGTAAATGCAGCGTAATCCCTTCCGCCCCCGCTTGCTCACAAATAATTGCGGCATTCACAGGATCTGGATAAGTTGTCCCACGTGCATTTCGTAGTGTTGCCACATGGTCAATATTTACACCAAGCAAAGCTGCCATAATTCTTTCCTAATGACGTTGAGTTTGAGAATTCTGTATCCACAATTGACGACTTTTTAATGGACGATCGCCAAGCAAGGAAGTAATCATTTGTCGGTACAACTTAGACAGTAATTGTAACTGTTCAGGATTAAATTCCCCACCTTTTTCATAATCACACATACTTAAAATATGTTGACCTGACAATGTAGCACGTGAGGCTTTAATGACAGGTTGAAAACCTTCGTTTAAATGAAATTGATAATTTTCATGAGGCTGAATTTGCTGTTGATTTGCATCAGTTGAAAAATCCAACGCAAAACCCAACTCTTCAAGCAGCACATACTCAAATTGTCTAAGGATTTGCCGTAAGAATAGATCAGGGTAGGCCTGGACAGACATGCATTGAAGTTTTTCCAAGGTGTGTGCATATTGAGCAAATGTCTCAGGCATCTCAACCTCTAACGGACATAGCCTCAATAAGACTTCATTTAGATAAAATCCTGAAAAAAAAGCATCACCAAAAAAGAAAATCGGTTGATTTACAATTTCGAGTTTACTAAAGTTTTTAAGTTCGGACTTACCAGATGCTTGCAAGCAAATTGGTTGATACTGGGGAGGTGGCGTTTGCCTGAGAATACCATCAATTCGACCATGCTCCTGAGTAAACAAGTGCACAATATGACTTTTTTCACGATATTTACGATGGTGAATTAAATAACCATGCAGTATCTCATTACGCATGATTTAAAATATTAATCCTTGTCTTTCTTTTTCTTGTCGTCTTCATCTTCATCCCCATCTGGAATGACTGCACCCACAACTGCAGCAGTACCTTTAACCACGCCTTTTGTGGTTTTATAAGCCACTTTGACAGGAACAGTAACGATTTTATGAATACACCCTTGTAGAAACAAAACACATGCCACTACAGCTAATACTTTCATCATTACTCTTCCCTCAAAGTTTGTTATTTAACGATTAGATATCGCTATAACCCAAGCTTTTCAATGCACGTTCATCATCAGACCAACCACCTTTGACTTTCACCCAAAGCGTCAACATGATCTTTTGCTCGAACATTTTTTCCATATCTACACGTGCATCCATACCGATTTTCTTCAGTTTGGCACCCTTCTCACCAATAACAATGGCTTTTTGGCCAGAGCGATCGACGAAAATCGTCGCATCAATATAGGTACACGCCGCTTTAGGACGACCAGTTTTTGGATTAACTGTTGCTTCTTCTGTTTTAAACGACTCAATTTGAACCGTTAAATCATAAGGAAGCTCTTCACCCAATTGACGCATGATTTTTTCACGAATAATTTCAGACGCAAGGAAGCGCTCTGAACGATCCGTTAATTGCTCAAGTGAATACAGTGGTGGTTGAAATGGTAAATATTTCTCAATCGTGCTGCGCAAATGATCTAAATTTGCACCGCGCAACGCTGATACAGGAACAATTTCTGCAAAATTCATCAATTTTGCACGCTCTTGTATCAAGGGTAATGCATGGTTTTTATTTTCTAGTGTATCAATTTTATTGATCACAAGAATAACCGGCATATCGGCATTTTTTAGCTTTTCTAACACTAAATCATCATTCTGTGTCCATTTGTCTGCATCAATCACAAACAAAACTAAGTTCACATCACGAAGTGCAGAATGTGCCGCACGGTTCATCATTTTATTGATGGCACGGACTTCTTTTTTGTGCATCCCCGGGGTATCTACAAATACCGCTTGAGATTTTTCGCGTGAGTCAATACCCACAATTTTATGACGTGTGGTCTGTGGTTTACGAGAGGTAATGGAAAGTTTTTGACCCAAAATATGGTTCATCAACGTTGATTTACCCACGTTTGGACGACCAACAATCGCCACAAACCCACTTTTAAAATCGGCAGGAATTTCAGTGCCTTGTGCACTAAAAAACTGACTAATTAAATCGTTACTGTCGCCTTGCGACTCGTGATCAGCATCTACGTGATCGGAATGAGTAGTCATTAAGACTTTTTCTCCAAAATTTCTAAGATTTCTGCCGCTACTGCCTGTTCAGCAAAGCGACGGCTTGAACCTTCACCGTATTTAACAGGGAGCCCTTCAACTGTACATTCAACTTTAAAATGTTGGTTCGGAGCATCACCCTGAATATCTACAACCTCGTAAACCGGGAGAGGTTTTTTACGTGCTTGTAAATACTCCTGCAAACGTGATTTAGGATCTTTCAGTTGATCAGTTGGTTCAATATGATCTAAATATGGCACATACCATTTAAGAACAATCGGTTCCAGAATTTTTAAATCCTGACAATCGACATAGATTGCACCAATGATCGATTCAACGGTATCCGCAAGTATAGACTCACGATGATGACCGCCAGATTTCAACTCACCTGTACTCAAGATTAATTCTTGACTGAGTTTTAAGTCATTGGCAATTTTTCCTAGCGCTTCCTGACGAACCAGTGTCGCACGCATACGCGTTAGACGCCCTTCATTTTCATGCGGGTAGGCATGGTACAGATAATTGGCAATTATCATACCCAATAATGAATCGCCCAGATATTCTAGGCGCTCATAATTGTATTTATGGCTCACCGATCGGTGGGTCAAGGCCAGTTGCAACAATTCAGGTTGTTTAAACTGATAACCGATACGACTTGCTAAACGAGCTTCATTTAGCTTGGACTGAGCTTTGATCAAAACTTTTCTCGAACTTCAACACAATATCAATATTCAATAAGAAAGGTTTTCTTATTTCATAATTTTTTTCCACTCGTAAACCATTATCATTGTTTACTTGTGCAATATCTTTAAAATTTAAATCACGTACACCATTCATATCTAAACGCTGTGACATTTGTGACTCAAACTTACTCGGAGCAATATTTTTAGGACTGCTCTTCATCAATTCTTCAATTTCATTGTTGACGAGACGATCGTCAACATACGGTCCCCAAACCGCAATTAAAGCTTTAGCTAAAAAAGCAAAACCAATCACAGCAATTAAAATTGCAATATAAGACGTTCCCCGTTGATGTCTCATTTTATTTTCCTGATGTAAGACTAATCAATACTGCCATTACGACTAAATGAAGGCAGTTTTAAACCAGATTCCTTATGCATCCACTTGTAAAAAGCACGTCCAGTGAGGTTTTCTTCAGGCACAAAGCCCCAAAAACGACTGTCCGCACTTTGATCGCGATTATCCCCCATCGCGAAATAGTGACCTTCAGGAACCTTAACTTCCCAATATAAACCATTTTCTGTTGAATATTTACCATTTTCAACATAGTTGATAAATGGTGCTTGGCGCGCGACATTGACGCCTTCAAGCTCACGCATGGTAAACGTATGCTTACCCATGGTTTCTTTATGATAAATCGATGTAGGTGTATCGAGTTGATCTTTTTCACGACTAAATTCAACTGGAACTTTTGCCACTTTTTGACCATTTACACTCAGTTGACCATGATCGTAAATAATATGATCACCTGGTAAACCAACTACACGTTTAATATAGCTGATGGTTGGTTGTGGTGGATAACGGAATACAATTACATCTCCACGCTCAGGTTCACCGACATCAAGAATTTTTTTATTGACGATAGGTAAACGTACGCCATACTGATATTTATTCACCACAATAAAATCACCTGTCTCTAAAGTTGGAACCATAGAGTCTGATGGAATATTAAATGGCTCATATAAGAATGAACGCATCACCAAAACTATCGCTAGAATCGGCCAGAAATCATAAGCCCATGCGATAACGACATTTTCATTTCCTTTACCTTTGGTCTGCCGTTGCTTCCAGACAAACTTATCCAACAGCCAAATTAAGAAAAAAATGACTGTGGCAGGAACAAGGATCAAATTAAAGTCAAAATCCATGAGCTCATAAACCTCTATTTATTATCTTTCTACTTTCAATACAGCAAGGAACGCTTCTTGTGGGATTTCGACGCTGCCCACTTGTTTCATACGTTTCTTACCTTCTTTTTGTTTCGCAAGAAGTTTCTTCTTACGCGACACGTCACCACCATAACATTTAGCCAAAACGTTTTTACGCATCGCTTTTACAGTTGAACGTGCAATGATTTGTGCACCAATCGCTGCTTGAATAGCCACATCGAACATTTGACGTGGAATTAAATCTTTCATTTTTTCCACAAGTGCAATACCACGATGGCGAGCATCTTGTCGGTGGCAAATCATGGCCAAGGCATCAACTTTTTCACCGTTGATTAACACATCCACCTTAACTAGAGATGAACTCTCAAAACGCACAAAGTTATAATCTAACGATGCAAAACCGCGTGAACATGATTTCAATTTATCAAAGAAATCCATCACTACTTCAGCCATTGGGATTTCAAACGTAATGGCCACTTGGTTCGCCATAAACTTCATATTCTTTTGAACGCCGCGACGTTCAACACATAAAGTCATCACATTACCCAAGTATTCTTGCGGTACTAAAATGTGACATTCAGCAATTGGCTCACGTAAGTCTTCAACTGTTGAACCATCAGGCATTTTAGAAGGACTGTCGATATAAATGGTTTGACCATTTTTCATCACCGCTTCATAAATTACGGTTGGTGCTGAAGAAATCAGGTCCAGATCATACTCACGTTCTAAACGTTCTTGTACAATTTCCATGTGCAGCATACCCAAGAAGCCACAACGGAAGCCAAAACCAAGTGCATCTGAACTTTCAGGTTCAAAGAACAACGCTGAGTCATTAATTTGCAGTTTGTGCAGCGCCTCACGGAACGGTTCAAATTCACTTGAATCGATTGGGAATAAACCTGCATAGACCTGTGGTTTCACTTTTTTGAAACCCGGTAAGCTTTCAACTTCTGGTGTAGTTGCCAAGGTAATCGTATCACCAACTGGAGCACCAAAAATATCTTTAATACCCGCAATCACGAAACCAACTTCACCTGCTTCGAGCATGTCAGTTTCTGTATGTTTAGGATTAAAAATACCTACTGAGGTGATAATGTGCGTTTGACCAGTTGATTTCATCAACATTTTATCGCCTTTACGCACACGACCTTCTTTAATACGAACTAAAGAAACCACGCCCAAATAGTTGTCGAACCAAGAGTCAACAATTAAGGCTTGTAATGGTGCATTACGATCGCCTTCGGGTGCAGGAATGACATTGACTAGTGTTTCAAGCACCCCTTCAATGCCTAGACCGGTTTTAGCTGAACATGTAGGTGCTTCAGTCGCTTCGATACCAATAATGTCTTCAATTTCTTGAATAACACGCTCTGGCTCTGCTTGCGGCAAATCAATTTTATTTAAAACAGGTAGGACTTCTAAACCTTGTTCAATTGCTGTATAGCAGTTAGCAACAGACTGTGCTTCGACACCTTGTGCAGCATCGACAACCAATAATGCGCCTTCACATGCAGCAAGTGAACGTGAAACTTCATAAGAAAAGTCAACGTGCCCAGGTGTGTCAATAAAGTTAAGCTGGTATTCTTCACCGTTAGGATGAGTGTAATACAAAGTCACAGATGTAGCTTTAATCGTAATACCACGCTCACGTTCTAATTCCATAGAATCTAGAACCTGTGCCTGCATTTCACGATCTTGCAGGCCACCACAAGTTTGAATAAATCGGTCGGCAAGCGTCGACTTACCATGGTCGATATGCGCAATGATCGAGAAGTTACGAATGTTTTTTATATCAACAGATTTTTTAGCTTGCGCCATGGGCTACCTTGGAAAAATAAAAGCGCTATGCATGCAATTCTTTATGCATAGCAAAAGCCGAATAGAAATTGCCGAGGATTATAGCAGATGGATTTTTCAAAGTATCGAAAATAATGCATTGCTTTTATGCTAACCACTTATCCTGCGTGTAGAACTTAACTAGTCTTCGCTTTAATATGAGGTTTCAATTAAAAATCAGAAATCATAAGCACTAAAATCAAGCGGATTTATGCTATCTGCGATGGGTTGATAAGCTTGGGTAAATGTTGGCGACATGCGCTTTGGACGGCCTGTAGCAATTTCAATGCATGCCCACTGTGTATTGCCTGTAAATAATATCGCTTTGTCTTTAGGGCGATAAAATACGTACTGCCGAAACGAATACAATGCATTGATATCATTTAGCCAAGTTCGTAAAATAATCTCCTCACCTTCGAGCGCTGCTTTACGATATTGCACATGATGCTCAACAGCGACCATGGCATGCTTCAATTCAATATATTCTTTTAAGCCTAAACCCAAAGCTTCAATATGTGCTGTCGCGACATCTTGCATCCAACTGACGTACACCACGTTATTCACATGATTTAATGTGTCGATATGTTCAGCTTGAACTGTAATTTTTAAATCAAAGATATCGCTCATAGCGTCCTGCAAATTTTAAATTGTGGCCCACAGTCTACCCATTTTTATCTAAGGGTGAATTGCAAAAACGCTAAAGTTAAAAAACCACTCGCTTGGAGTGGTTTTCATTTAGTAACTCATTACTGAATACGCATGCCCACAATCGCACGCTGTCCCTGACGAATCAAAGAAACACGTGCAATGCTACCATTTTTCAACTCAGAAATAACTTTAACAAAATCTTCAGCATTGTTTACGACTTTATTATTAACTTGGGTGACAACATCCCCCGGCTGAATTCGTGCTTGTGAAGCTATACCTCCTGCACGTACATCTTGAATTAAGACACCGCCTTTTAGACTCAGTTGTTTTAATTCATCTGCGTTTAAGTTGCGAATTGACACCCCAATCACTGGACCTTTTTTCACAGATGTCGTTTCAGCTTTTGCAGGCGTATCATCTGGTGCTGTGATCAAGGTTGCTGAAATATTTTGGCGTTTATCATCACGCAGTACTTCAAGCTGAATACTTTGATTTGGACCTGTACGATTAAGATAATTCAGCAGTTCGCCTGTACGTGAAATTGGTGTGCCATTAAACTTCAAAATGACATCACCCACTTTAAAGCCAGCTTTTGCAGCAGGTGAATTTGGTGCAACTTGAGTAATCAAAGAACCTTCTGGTTTTGAAAGGTTATAAGACTCTGCAAGATTACGATCGATATCTTGTAGCATGACGCCTAAATAAGCACGTGTTACCTTGCCGTTTTTCTTTAATTGGTCTGCAACATCCATTGCAACATCAATGGGAATCGAGAACGATAACCCCATATAACCGCCTGTACCACTAAAGATACGAGAATTTACCCCAACCACTTCACCAGACTGATTAAATAATGGACCACCAGAATTACCCGGGTTCAATGCCACGTCGGTTTGAATGAATGGAACCGAGGTTTCTCCCATCATATTACGCATTTTAGCACTAACGATTCCTGCTGAAGCTGAATAGTCAAAGCCAAATGGTGAACCAATGGCCAACACTGGCTCACCTACACGTAAACGGTCAACATTGCCTGTGCGTAGCTCAGGAAAATTTGAACCTTTGACCTTTAACAAAGCCACGTCAGTCCGCTCATCACTACCCACAACTGTGGCATCAATTTCACGGCGGTCATTCAGTACAATGGTGACTTTCGAGGCATCTTCTACCACATGGTGATTTGTCAATAAATAACCATCTTTACTAATAAAGAATGCGCTTCCATAACCGGTCTTTTCTTGCGGCATTTTTTGCTGCGGAATAACCACCTGATTACCGAAAAAGCGTCGTAATATTTCTGGGACTTGTTGCTGCAAAAGCTCTTCTTGACTAAGCTTTTTAACCACATTCACGCTTACGACAGCTGGGCTGACTTGTTCAACCAAATTGGAAAAATCAACAGGACCCGCTGCCTGAGTCTGCACGCTAGCAACCGTAAACACAGCTGCATAGAGTCCCTTTTGTAAATACGATTTATTCATTGTTAGCATTCACTCAATTGTGCTTATCATTTGAAATACGTTAGTTTTTATCACAATGCAAGTCTAAGCTTCGTAATAAAATGTTTGATGATTATTTATGATAAACAATCTTAAACATTCCTTAAATATTACAGATCTATGAATATTTTTCATTATTTAGTTAATTTATAGTCATTGCGTTTTTAGGCAAAAACAGTTGTGATGATCGGACATTTTTAAAATTAGCTGATGGACATGTCTAATTTAAACACGATACATCAATTTGATGTAATTATTGTGGGAAGTGGCGGTGCAGGCCTAAGTTTAGCCCTATCGCTACCAGATCATTTTAATATTGCTGTTTTAGCTAAATCGACGCTGACGGATGCCAGCACATATTATGCCCAAGGTGGTGTTGCTGCCGTCCTCGATAAAACAGATTCCATTGAACAGCATATCAATGACACCATGATTGCCGGTGCGCATTTATGTGAAATGGCGGCGGTAAAACAAACCGTTGAAGGTGGTAAATCTTCTGTCGATTTTCTACTGAATCAGGGTGTGCAATTTACTTTAGACGAACAAGAACAGTTACATCTGACACGTGAAGGTGGTCACTCTCACCGGCGGATTATCCATGCAGCAGATGCCACAGGTCGTGCTATTTCCACAACATTGGTTGAACGTGCGCAAGAAAAAGCCAATATTCATATTTTTGAAAATTTTATTGCAATCGATTTAATCACGGCACAAAAATTAAATCCTGAAACTGAAAACCGTGCTCTCGGTCTGTATGCTTTAGATGAAAAAACCGAAAAAGTACATACCTTTTTAGCACCCTTCACTGCCCTTGCCTGTGGTGGTGCCATGAAAGCATATTTATATACATCAAATCCCGACATTGCGACGGGTGATGGTATTGCCATGGCGTATCGTGCAGGCTGCCGTGTTGCCAATATGGAGTTTAACCAATTCCATCCAACCTGTTTATATCATCCTCAAGCTCGCTCTTTCTTAATTACCGAAGCGATGCGTGGCGAAGGTGCCTATTTACGTCTTCCAGATGGTGAACGCTTTATGCTGCGCTTTGATGAGCGTGCCGAATTAGCACCACGCGATATCGTAGCGCGCGCTATTGATTATGAAATCAAACGTCTAGGAATCCGTCATGTTTGGCTTGATATCACCCATAAACCTGCAGAATTTGTCAAAGAACATTTCCCAACATTGTATGCACGCTTAATGGAACTCGGTATTGATATTACCAAAGAAATGATTCCGGTGGTTCCGGCAGCACACTACACCTGTGGTGGCGTTGTGGTTGATGAAAACAGTCAGACCGATATTCCAGGCCTATATGCCATTGGGGAAACCTCTTATACCGGCCTACATGGTGCAAACCGTATGGCGAGTAACTCCTTACTGGAATGTTTTGTCTATGGTATGAGTGCTTCAGCACATATCACAGCACAGCATCAAGGAACTTATCAGGCGCCTCATGTCCCAGAATGGGATGACTCGCAAGTGACCAACCCTGATGAAGACGTGGTGATTTTGCAGAATTGGGATGAACTTCGCCAAACCATGTGGAACTACGTCGGTATTGTCAGAACAACCAAGCGCCTCCAACGTGCCCTACACCGCATTGAAATGCTTAAGCGTGAAATCACCGAGTATTACCAAGATTACCAAGTCAGTAAAAATCTGATTGAACTCCGTAACTTAGTATTGGTATCAGAAATGATTGTGCGCTGTGCAATGGAACGTAAAGAGTCTCGTGGTCTGCATTTCACTTTAGACTATCCTGAACAAGCAGACGAACTACGTAAAACGGTGTTAAGTCCACCCGATTTCACGGTTGATTGCCCTGTAGTTAATACTGAGTTAGTCTCTTAAAACTTTTAAATCAAAAAAAGCCGCACATGAAGTCGGCTTTTTTTTGATTTTACTACCCATAAATATGTAATGCCGCTTTGAAAGTTTCTAAGTGCAGATTTACAAGATCATTCATATTTTGATAGCCCCCAGCCAATACAAACATCAGCGGAATATCTGCACGTTTAGCCAATTTAAAGACCATTTCTTCGCGTTTCTGTATCAAAGCGGTACTAAACCATGATGAGCCAAATGGGTCAGCTTGATGACAATCCATTCCTGCTTGATAAATGATTAAATCTGCACCCCATGCTTTGGCATGCTGTATTCCCTCATGTATAGCCAAGGTATATTGTGTAAAATTTCCACGATCTTTATGCACATGCCGTGTTAAAGAACGTTCATAAGTAGGACAACCAAAATGTAGCCCATAAATACTAAAATTAAAAAGGTTATCTAACCGTCTAGTAAACTCAGCTGTGCCATTCCCCCCATGTTGATCGCAATCGAGTACAAAGATTTTTTTATTCGGATTTTGCTGTGCCACAATAGCCAAACCATTGAATGTGCAAAATGATCCGCCATATTCATACACTGCATGATGAAAACCCTGTGCAACATTCGCTGCGATACCTTTTTTTAAAGCCAAATCTGCTGCCATCAACTGCCCTGCATTGATTCTCAACACGGCATCTCGAAGCTGAGTATTCCAAGGCTTAAAACCTGAAAAGGTCGCAAGCTTAGCGGGCTGCCCTGTCATAAAAGCATCCACATAAACAGGATCATGTACTTGGCTTAAAATTTCAGCGTCGATACACTCAGGCTCATGTATTCTGATGTTCTGCCATTGTTCTAAAGCTGTTCCAACTGCTAATAATTTTTCCATACTATTGGTATGAGTATGAGCAAAATATTTTGGCGAAAAGCATACATCTAACATGATGGAAACACTCAAAGTTGCGCTATTGCCACATCAATTAATTGCTGAAGCTCAGTCGTACCTGGGCTATACAGACCATTATCCACTTGCTGCTGAAAATGTGTACTGAAGGCACGCTTTCGATTTTGAGGCGACACTGACAAAGTCGTTAAGCGTAAAAACCACCACCCAGAAATGGCCTGATAAGGAATCACAAAACCTTTAAACTCACGATTTTGTCGTTTTTCAACTAATTGTTCTGCATCATAACTCACGGAAAAAAGTGAACCCGCTGGAATACGAACACCATTCATGAGTACAGGTTTCAAGCTGATACAAGAATGGTTATCCCCCATATTTAATTTTTCCATAAATAAGGGCTGACCGTATTCATCTACAAAAATATTAATTTCACCGCTACGAAATACACGTCGATGTGCAATTTTTAAAAAGAAATTTTCAGCCATTGGACAAGAGCCAACTTTTGGCTTTTTAGCCAGTGCTTGTACTTCAACGATTTGGTTTTCAGTTGACGATTTTGGCAAAATCAGATCTTCAATCAAGGTACAAATAAGCTTACTTTCTTCCAAATTTGCATGTTGCTGAATTTGACGCAAACTTTTTTGAAAATGCAATTCTTTCTGTAAAACCTCGTAAAAGTCTGGGGATTGTTTCAATTGCTGAATATTTTGATTTAAATCTAGATGACGCCAACTAGACAAATCTAAATGATAAGCACGACTATGATCTAAAATTTTGCGTAAACCATGCGTGTCATATTGATCAAAGAGTTTGAGATCTTGAAATTCATGTGATGCACGCGGCAAATTAATATATTCAGCTAACACACGTGTGGCTTGGGTATAGCCACAGCCACGCCGTTCAGTTTGATGTGAGTAATGCTCATTCAACATTTCTGTCAATTTTTCTGACAAAGGATATGTATACTCCTGAAAGAGCCGAACAACTTCATGTGCAGTAGCAGTCATGTATTTAACCAATCAAATCTGTGATTCAATTATAGATTTAAAATAACACTTATGAGTTGATTGATTTCCACTAAGCTCTTGAAATTATGCAAATAAAAATACACTACGCAGAAAATTCACCAACCAATGCACAATTTATTTAGACAGACTGCTGCATTTTAATCCAATCTAATGGATCAACTGCATATTTTCAGTTCAATGTCGCTGCGGAGGAATCGAATAACTCCCTGTTATATGTGCAACGGGCTCATCCACACCTACTGAATACACCAACACTTCACCATAAATTATACTTTTGCCCACTTTTAACAATCGACACTCGCCTATTAAATCTTGATTGGCTTCTGGTTTTCTTAAAAAATTAATATTCATATTGGTCGTGACCGCAAGCCCTACAATCCCGATCTCCCCCAATATTGCCACATATAGCGCAAAGTCAGCCAAAGTCATCATAGTCGGGCCAGAAATCGTATTGCCCGGTCTTAGATCTTGTTCTGTGACATGCCAAATTAAGGTCGCGGTTTGCTGTCCAACTTTTTTAATCGTGCAGTTTTTTAAACTTGGGGCAAATTCACGTTGTAAAAAATCAATAATCGCCTGCTTTCGATGCGGCATAAAAAAATCATCCATAACTTATGCTATGAATGATTTTTAAATCAAATACCCAAAGATTACTATGGCATTTTAGATCTGTTGCAAATGCAATAGAGCCTGTTGAAAAACCTGTTCAGGTGTTTTCGTCGCATCGAGGCGCTTCATGCGTGCAGGCTCATTTTCATGAATTTCAGCAAAACCTGAACGCACTTTCTCAAAGAACGTTGCTTTCTCTTGCTCAAATCGATCCAAAGCGCCTCGTTCACGCGCACGTAACATGCCCGTTTCAATCGGTGCATCTAACCAAAAGGTAATATCTGGCATACGCGCCACAAAACCGTCATTTAAAACTTTCAGTTTTTCTCGGTCCAAACCACGACCTGCACACTGATATGCAAAACTCGAATCTGTAAAACGGTCACATAAAACGATTTTATCTGCAGCCAACGCCGGCAGAATCACGGCTTCTAAATGCTGCGCACGTGCCGCATACATCAGCAATAACTCAGTATCATTACTCATAGTTTCTTCGTGGTTCACTGAAAGCAACAATGAGCGAATTTGCTCTGCCATAGGAGTACCACCCGGCTCACGGGTTAATACCACATCTTTCGCTAAGTTTTGGAAATGCTCATGTAGTTTACGAATCAATGTGGTTTTACCCACACCTTCCGTGCCTTCAAAACTAATAAACATGCTCACTCCTCAATTTTTCGCACGAATTACCGATAAATACTCTTGTACCGCTCGGTTATGGTCTGACAAATTACTGCTAAATTTATGACCACCGTTACCTGTTGCCACGAAATAGATGTTATTTGACGCATCTGGATGCATCGCGGCTTCAATAGCTTTTTGACTTGGCAAAGCAATCGGTGTAGGCGGTAAGCCATTGATCGTATATGTATTATATGCTGTAGGTGTACGTAAATCTTGGCGAGTGATATTGCCTTGGTATTTATCGCCCATACCGTAAATCACAGTTGGATCTGTTTGCAAACGCATCCCTTGTTTGAGACGACGCACAAATACACCAGACACTTGTTCAAGCTCACTATCAATACTGGTTTCTTTTTCAATAATCGATGCCATGATCAAGGCTTCATATTTATCTTTGTACGGTAAATTTTGAGCTCGATTAGTCCAAGCCTGATCTAAGGCTTTGATTTGTCGGTTATATAAATCCTTCAAAATTTTTCGATCAGACTCGCCTTTTGCAAAGAAATACGTATTCGGTGCAAATAATCCTTCAGGGTGTGAATACGGAATGCCGAGCTCTTTTAAGATTTCTGCATACGGTAAATGACTGATGTCATGCGTCACCAAAGGGTCATTTTTTAAAGCATCTATCAGTTGCTTAAATGTCGTCCCTTCGATCACTAAAATTCGATTCATTTGCGCATTTTCAGAATTCGAAATCAACTCCATAACTTCTCGTACACTCATACCTTCATGAATTTCATACACACCTGCTTTTAAGGTGTCATTAATCATGAACTTTTGGTACAACTTCAAAATAATAGGAAAATGAACTTGTTTCTCTTTGGCCAGTCGGTCAATAAAACCTGAATAGGTATCCCCTGCACCAATCGCCAACATTTGCTTTTTGCCTTCCACGGGATAGGCTTTAAATAAACTCGACCACAGTAAAATCGCCACAAGTACAACGATACCAAGTAGCACAACCAAACATGCTTTAAATGGAAAACCTGCTTTGGCAGATTTTTTCTTATTTGTTTTTTTAGACGCGGTGGACATATTAACGAATCTGACTTAATTGAAGTGTTCGGAAAAGTTCAATACAAGCTTGAACATCTAACTCAACCCCATTCAGAGTTGATGCAATTTTCATAGGACTTAAGGCATTACAGAAAAAAACACTCTGAAAATGCGTAATTTCATCCATATTGACGTGACGTTGAGTACATGGAATCTGATGCTGCAGCATCCGTTTTAAAATTTCTGCACGCATAACACCATGCACGCCATTATAACGAAGTTCGGGTGTAATCCATCCTTCATTTGTGCGAATAAAACAATTACTGCTCACACCTTCAACAACTGTACCTTGCACATCCGTCACCAAAGCTTCGCCCCATGGGGTTTGATCCAACTCTGCTTTGAGCATGACTTGTTCTAATCGATTTAAGGACTTTAAGCCCACCAAACTTGGCATGGTTAACCCAATAGCTTGATGTAATACACCACTTTCGACAGTTTCGTACTCAAAATCTGCAACGGTTTTGGGGTAATAAAACACCCAAACATCTGCTGGGTGCTCAGGTAAACTATAGCCACGCTGACCAATACCACGACTCAACACAATTTTTAAAGTGCCATTGACGATATCTTGTTTACGTAACAATTTTAAAGTGTCTTCAATAAGGTTTAAATCTGCATTTAGCTTTAATCGCTCATTGCTCAGTTTTAATCGTGCAATATGCAAAGCTAAAAGTTCTATTTGTCCTTGGCGAATACGTGCCGTGCTAAAACAGCCATCGCCATAGTGAAAGGCTCGATCAAGTAAATTAACTTGTTCTATTTGCTGCGCATTTTTAAAACACTGCATACGTCGTCATCCCAATTACATCACTTTATTTTAAAAAATAATCGCTCAGCATATATTTCTTTTTTGTTCATATTAAATTCTTTTTTAATTATTTTTTCTGCATAAAAACTACAGATATTCTTGCCTCATCCAACAAAACATGTATAAAAATTGAGGACAACATGAATCTATCGAAATTAAAACTTGGGGTTTTGGCTGCATTCATTTCTGCCACAGCATTTAGTGCATCTGCCAAAGATTTCTTAAATGTGTCATATGATCCAACCCGTGAATTGTATGACAACTTCAATAAAGACTTTAGTGTTTACTGGAAAAAAACCACAGGCCAAGACATTAACTTTAAACAATCTCATGGTGGCTCAGGCAAACAGGCTCGTGCAGTTATTGATGGTCTAGATGCAGATGTCGTTACGTTGGCTTTGGCTGCAGATATTGATGAAATTGCTGCACGTGGTTTAGTTGCAAAAGACTGGCAAAAGAAATTTCCGCAAAACTCAACCCCCTATACATCGACCATTGTTTTCTTAGTGCATAAAGGCAACCCGAAAGGCATTAAAGACTGGGGCGATTTAATTAAACCGGGTGTCGACATTATTACCCCGAACCCAAAAACATCCGGTGGTGCGCGCTGGAACTATTTAGCTGCGTGGGCTTGGGCCAAACACCAAGCAGGTGGTAATGATGCAAAAGCCCAAGAATTTGTCCGTCAAATTTATAAGCAAACCAAAGTCCTCGACTCAGGTGCTCGTGGTGCAACAACTACATTCGCTGAACGTGGTATTGGTGACGTGTTATTGGCTTGGGAAAATGAAGCACATTTGGCAGTTCGTGAACAGCCAGGTAAGTTTGAGATTGTGACCCCTTCACTTTCTATCTTGGCCGAGCCACCTGTTGCGATTGTAGAAAAAAATGCTAAGAAAGATGGCAATGAAAATTTAGCCAAAGCGTATTTAAATTATCTGTACTCACCTGCAGGTCAAACTATTGCCGCACAGAACTATTATCGTCCACGTAATGCGGCAGTTTTAGCAAAATATAAAAATGTTTTTAAACCTTTAAAACTCGTCACGATTGATAAAGAGTTTGGTGGTTGGAGCAAAGTGCAGAAAAAACATTTTGAAAATGGTGGTGTCTTTGATCAAATCGTGAAGATCAATAATTCAAAATAATGCTTTAAATACTGAAAAGCATCTTCCTTTCGCATAAGGTCGATGCTTTTTTTTCATAGACATGCCTTTTATCTTTTTTATTCATATAAAATTCGTTTTTAATTATTTTTTATGCATAAAGATTGGCGCTATTCTTCACCCATGTTACAGATAAAGTAAAAATTATTGAGGTTCACATGAGTATTTCCGCAAAGTTAAAATTGGGTGTTCTTGCTGCAGTCATTTCGACAGTTTCTTTTGGCGCAGCTGCAAAAGATTTTTTAAACGTATCTTACGACCCAACGCGTGAACTCTATGAAAGTGTGAATAAAGACTTCAGTAAATATTGGGAAAGCCGTACAGGTCAAAAAATTAATTTTAAACAATCTCACGGCGGTTCAGGTAAACAAGCGCGTGCCGTCATTGATGGCTTAGATGCCGATGTAGTGACTTTAGCACTTGCAGCGGATATTGATGTGATTGCAGAAAAAGCCAAACTTTTACCTGCAGATTGGCAGAAGAAACTTCCACAAAACTCAACGCCATATACTTCAACCATTGTGTTCTTAGTCCGTAAAGGCAACCCAAAAGCAGTTAAAGATTGGGGCGATCTAGTTAAACCAGGCGTGGGTATTATCACCCCAAACCCGAAAACCTCAGGCGGTGCGCGTTGGAACTATTTAGCAGCATGGGCTTGGGCAAAACATCAAGCGGGTGGTAATGATACAACGGCTCAAGAATTTGTCCGTAAAATTTATAAAAACACCAAAGTACTCGATTCAGGCGCACGTGGTTCGACTACGACCTTTGCTGAACGTGGTATTGGTGATGTATTGCTGGCTTGGGAAAATGAAGCACATTTAGCGATTCGTGAACAACCGGGTAAATTTGAAATTGTGACCCCTTCACTTTCAATTTTAGCTGAGCCCCCTGTTGCTGTTTTAGAAAAAAATGCAGAGAAAAAAGGCAATCTTTATTTAGCCAAAGGCTATTTAAACTTCCTTTATTCACCACGTGGTCAGCAAATCGCAGCTCAGAACTTTTACCGTCCACGTAACGCTACAACACTTGCACAATACGCATCAGTCTTTAAACCACTTAAACTCGTAACCATTGATAAAGAATTTGGTGGTTGGGATAAAGTCCAAAAAGCACACTTTGAAAATGGCGGCGTGTTTGACCAAATCGTCAAAGCCAACAATGGAAAATAAGACCATTCATTGACTGAATCAGGAGAACTTGACATGACACATACAGTAATTGTCCCGGGTGTAGGCGGTAGTGAACACGCACATTGGCAATCTTGGTTACAACGTCAGCTCATGTCTAGCTCTCGTGTTCAGCAAAAAGACTGGAATCATCCTGTACTCAAGGACTGGATTAAACAATTCGTTAAAACCGTACGACCTTTACAGGGTGAAATTCAAATTGTGGCGCATAGCTTTGGTTGTTTAACCACGGTGGCAGCATTGGCCTTGTATCCAGAACTCAATAAAAAAATCAAAAATTTAGTTTTGGTTGCGCCAGCCAATCCAGCACGCTTTAGAGAAAAAGGCTTTGCACGCGACAGTACAACGGATTACAAAGCATTTTTTCATCAGCTGAGTATTCGTGTGCCAACAACGATGTTGATTAGTGAAAATGATCCTTGGCTTGGCTTTGAAGATGCAAAACAACTTGCTGATGCTTGGAAGCTCTACCCTGTGAATATGGGCGCTGTGGGTCACATTAATGTTGCATCAGGTTTTGGACCGTTTCCTGAAATTTTCAATTACTTAATTTCAGAAAACCACATGAAACATATCAGCTTTACTGATGAAAACAAGTATTTATTTCAATTTGCTTTTTAAGTACTGAGCATTAAGCTTGTCGCAAAATCATTTATTCAATTTTGCTGACCTTGTAAGTCAGCTTTTCTCATTTTGAGGAGTCAACATGTCGCAGCGATCCCGAGTGCTGCCAGGATTTGGTCTTTCTCTAGGCTTTACCCTAGCGTATTTATCCTTAATTGTGCTCATTCCCCTTTCAGCCGTATTTATTAAATCTTTAGGTATCGGTTGGGACGGACTATGGGAGATTTTAAGCTCAGAACGTATTTTAAAATCGTTACAACTGAGTTTTAGTACCGCCATTATTGCTGCGTTAGTTAATGTGGTTTTTGGTTTGCTCTTAGCATGGTGTTTGGTTCGTTATACCTTCCCGGGTAAACGTATTGTCGATGCTTTGGTTGATTTACCTTTTGCATTGCCAACTGCCGTTGCGGGTATTGCATTAACTTCGTTATATGCACCGACTGGTTGGATCGGTCAGTACCTTGAACCCATTGGCATTAAAGTCGCATATACCCCGATCGGTATTACCTTGGCCCTCATCTTTATTGGTATTCCTTTTGTGGTTCGCACTGTACAGCCTGTACTGAGTGATCTAGAAACTGAACTTGAAGAAGCAGCTTCGGCACTGGGCGCAAACCGCTTTCAGATCGTGACCAAAGTGATCTTACCTATTCTATTTCCTGCGCTGTTAACAGGTTTTGCTTTGGCCTTTGCACGCGGTGTGGGTGAATATGGTTCGGTGATTTTTATCGCAGGTAACCAACCCTTCAAAACTGAAATTGCCCCATTGATGATCATCTCTCGCCTTGAAGAATATGATTATGCAGGCGCGACCACGATTGCTGTTGTGATGCTGGTGATTTCTTTTGCCATTTTATTCTTAATTAACTTGGTTCAAGCATGGGCAAGCCGCCGTACAGGGAGAACTGCACGATGAATACGAACAGTAATGCGCTTGCGGAAAAATTACAGTCGCGTGATGCAACGCGTGAACCGACATGGGTTCGTTATACCCTGATCATCATTGCTTTAATTTTCTTCTTAAGCTGCCTGATTCTGCCATTGGTTTTGGTTTTCGTTGAAGCCTTTAAACAAGGTGTTGGCGTTTACTTCCAAGCACTGGTACATCCAGATACATTATCAGCAGTAAAACTTACGTTACTTACAGCTGTGATTGCCGTACCGTTGAACGTCGTCTTTGGTGTAGCTGCGGCATGGTCTGTTGCCAAGTTTAATTTCCGTGGTAAATCTATTTTAACCACGATTATTGATATGCCATTTTCAGTCTCTCCAGTTATTGCTGGCTTAATGTTGGTATTGATTTTCGGTACTCAAGGTTGGTTAGGCGGCTGGCTGATGGATAACGACATCAAAATTTTGTATGCCGTTCCAGCCATCGTCCTTGCCACTGTGTTTATTACCGTTCCTTTTGTTGCACGTGAGTTGATTCCATTAATGGAAGCTCAAGGGACAGAGGAAGAAGAAGCGGCAATCGTATTGGGTGCTTCAGGTTGGCAGACCTTCTGGAAAGTGACTCTTCCAAATATCAAATGGGGCTTAATCTACGGCGTGATTCTATGTAATGCACGTGCAATGGGTGAGTTTGGTGCTGTTTCTGTGGTTTCAGGTCACATTCGCGGCGAAACCAATACCTTACCGCTACACGTAGAAATCCTTTATAACGAATATACCTTTAGTGCTGCTTTTGCTGTGTCTTCACTATTAGCACTCTTGGCGATTGTCACCCTGATTTTAAAAACATGGGTTGAACTACGTCAGGAACGACAAGACAAGCGTAAAGAAGATTCACAAGTTTCTTAAGGAATGACCTCATGAGTATTCAAGTAAAAAATATTGAAAAACACTTTGGTGCATTCCATGCACTTAAAAATATCTCTTTAGATTTTCCTGATGGCCAGCTCGTTGCGCTGCTTGGCCCATCAGGCTGTGGTAAAACTACCCTGCTCCGTATCATTGCCGGTCTTGAATCTGCCGATGGCGGTCAAGTCATTCTAGAAGGTGAAGATGCCACTAAAGTTCATGTCCGTGAACGTGAAGTTGGTTTTGTATTCCAGCATTATGCACTGTTCCGTCATATGACCGTATTTGACAACATTGCTTTTGGTTTACGTGTACGCCCACGTGCAACACGCCCATCTGAAGCCGAGATCAAAAAGCGGGTTACTCGTTTGCTTGATCTTGTTCAGCTTGGTTTCTTGGCTGACCGTTACCCTGCTCAACTTTCAGGTGGTCAACGTCAACGTATTGCACTAGCACGTGCTTTAGCGGTTGAACCGCGTGTGTTATTACTGGATGAACCTTTTGGTGCATTGGATGCCAAAGTTCGTAAAGAATTACGCCGCTGGTTACGTACCTTACATGACGAACTCCACATCACCTCTATTTTCGTGACCCATGACCAAGAAGAAGCGCTTGAAGTGGCCGATCAAATCATTGTGATGAATAAAGGCAACGTAGAACAGATTGGCTCGCCACGTGAAGTTTATGAAAAACCTGCAACACCGTTTGTATTTGACTTTTTAGGTCAAGCCAACCGTTTTGAAGGTCAAAATAGCAATGGCCTTTTTCAAATTGGTGAAGACCGAATTTTGTTGCCACAAAATGCCAATGCACCGCAAGGCAATGTCATTGCCTTTGCTCGTCCGGATGAACTGCGTATTCATGCACAGCCGCAAGAAAATGCCATCCAAGCGACTTTTGTACGTGAGCTTTGGATTGCAGGTAAAGTCATTGCTGAACTGCATGACCGCCAAGGCAATCTGATCGAAATTTCATTAACGGCTGATGAAGCGAAAGCGCATCAATTCCGCCCAAATCAAACGGTATGGTTAAGTGCAACAAACTTGCATTTATTTGAAAACCAAGTTGCATAAAACAAAAAGTTGGGGCCGTCACAAGCCCCACTTGCTTTTAAGGTAAAATAAAATTATGAATTTCCAACAATTAAGAATTATTCGAGAAACCGTACGTCAGAATTTTAATTTAACAGAAGCATCTGCTGCACTTTACACTTCGCAGTCAGGCGTGAGTAAACACATCAAAGATCTAGAAGATGAACTTGGTGTACAGCTGTTCATCCGTAAAGGTAAACGTTTACTCGGTTTAACCGAACCAGGCCAGTCATTATTGGGTATCGTTGAACGCATGCTTGTAGATGCAGACAACATTAAACGTCTAGCAGATGACTTCAACAAAGTAGATGAAGGGACATTGACGATTGCGACTACACATACGCAAGCACGTTATGTCTTGCCGCCGATTGTGAACCAATTTAAAAAAGAATTTCCAAAAGTTCATCTAATTTTGCAACAAGCAAGCCCTATTGAAATTACAGAAATGCTCCTTCAAGGTGAAGCGGATATCGGGATCGCAACCGAATCATTAACCAATGAAGATAACCTGGCAAGCGTGCCTTACTACAACTGGCAACACAGCATCATTACGCCTAAAGAGCACCCACTGACCCAAAAATCAAATATCACCATTGAAGATTTATCGAACTATCCAATTATTACCTATCACGGTGGTTTTACAGGTCGTTCAAAAATTGATAAAGCCTTTGAAGATTCAGGCTTTGATGTTGATATCGTGATGTCCGCACTTGATGCAGACGTTATTAAAACCTATGTTGAACTTAATATGGGAGTGGGTATTGTCAACGATGTGGCATATGACCCAGAACGAGATTACCGTTTAAAACAAATTCCTACCGATATTTTTGGTGTTAATACCACTTGGATTGCTGTTCGCAAAGGACATTTACTACGCGGTTATGGCTATGAGTTTATTTCTTTATGTTCACCAGATGCCGACATCAAAGCGTTGAAAAAAGTCGCTTACCCAGAAGACTGATAGGCCAATTAACGAATTAAAGAGGACACCTGCTGTCCTCTTTTTTTGGTAAACACATATTTTATCTAGGTTTTCTTGGCTTTATTTTTAAATGTGATTAAAATACATCCAACACAATAAAAATTAAAACCTCATTACTTCCGACCCATAAGCCAGGACTTTATGAAAAATCAATTCGTCGCAGTGGCAGTCGGTATCGTCTGCCCCATACAAATCATGTATGCAGCAGGGATAGAAAACTCGGATCAATCGATCTCGGCCTTTCTTGAACCCGGAAATTATACTGAAGCCAGTTTCGCTTATGTTGATGCTCAAATTGACGGGAAAGTACAGAACCAAGCTTCAATTAGTGAACTAGGCGTAACTGATTTTTCTACAGGGAATCTCGCCCATCAACAATTTTCTGGGAAATTGGCACTCAAAATTCAAGCACATAAAAATATTTCTGCGGGAGTAATTTATGAGCAACCTTTTCATACTGATATCAGTTATCAATATAGTCCTCGCTTACCAGATAGCTCAAATATCGATATTGAAAGCGCCGATATTAACTTTAGAACGCATAACCTAACTGGGCTGGTAGGCTATCAACCTAATAAAAATTGGAATATTTATAGCGGTTTAAGCCTACAAACATTTAAGGCTGATTTAAAAATATCTGGGCAACAATATGCTGCTCTCAATGGCTACCATGCTGATTTTAAACAAGATGAAGCGCTTGGTTGGCTGCTCGGATTCAGTTATCAAATCCCTGAATACGCTATTAAAACTAGCATAACCTATCGTTCAAAAATCAAACATGAAAATAAGACCTCTGAATCAACTTTATATTCAAATGGTCCTTTTCAATTAGTACTTGACACCCATACCTCAATTCAAACGCCACAAAGCGTCAATTTTGATTTTCAAACAGCCATTAGCCCACACAATGTTGTATATGGCACAGTTCGGTGGATTAATTGGAAAGATTTCAACATTCAGCCACCGCAGTTTAATGCCGTGCTTCAATACGCAGCACTCGATCCACATTACCGTGATTTAGCTGATATCCAATTGGTGGAATATCAGAAAGATCAATGGTCAGGAAAGTTAGGGATTGCACATCAATTGAATCCGAGTTGGCTCGCTGCTGCAGAGTTTATTTGGGACAACGGGACAGGAAATGCGGCGTCTACCTTAAACCCAAGTGATGGCTATCGAGGTTTAGGTTTAGGTATGATGCATAAACTTAACCCGAACAATTTTCTAGCGACTGGCTTGTATTATATGAAACTATCAAAACCATCGAATACTGAAACATCTCATATTTCAGGTCTTGCAAGTGTCTCAGACAATGATGCCATGATCTATGGTCTGAAATTTGGTCACAGATTTTAAACGCTTTCTAAAAACAAAAAAAACGAGCCGAAGCTCGTTTTTTTTGTTTCAGTAAGAACTTACCAATGGTAGCTCACACCTACTTTACCTACTGGAAGCCATTCATATTTGTCATCTTGTTCGATGCTACGTTCATGGTCAGCAAGTAATTCGCGGTCAGCAGCAGTACCACCAACAGCCGTTAATTTTGCAGTTGGATTACCAGTGTAATAAGCACCTACTTCACCGAATACGCCCCAGTTTTTATTTAATTTTGGTGCAAAACCAAAACCTAGGTATGGTGCGATATCGTTATCGTAAGACACTTTACCGTTTAGGCGTTCGAAAGAAGTTTCTTTACCATCAATTTCGATTTCACCGCTTTTCGCTGTAGATTTCAAACCATATTCAGTGTCGATATAACCTACACCCGCAGCAACATAAAGACCTTGAGCCCATGGATTAGCACTTGCACCCCAAGGACGAACTTCTGCATTTAAGTAACCAACTTTGTTATCCATATCCATGTCGTATTTTACGCCATCGACAGATAAATCATCAGACCATGAAATATCACCACCGTTATAACCTAATGCAAGGCCGACGTATGGGTTCGCAGTCCAAAGTAACGCACCACCATAACCAGTCGTACCCACTTCTAGACGAGCGCCAGTTGGGATAAGTTGGTTTTGATCAAATGCATAGCCATCATGAACTACAGAGGTATCTGCCATTGCAGTACCTGCAGCAGTAAGTAGAGCAGCTACTGTTAATAAACGTAATGATTTCATGTGTTTCTCCTCAAAATAAACTTTTATTCAGATTTTACAGACTTGTTATATGGCACATGTTAAAAGGAAACACAGCTCAACATTTATGCAAATTTACTGATTTTTTGTTAACTTTTGATACATTTAGATTTTAATATTGATTAATAAAGAGTTTTTGTTTCATTTTTTTAAATATAATAATGATGTTAAGGAACAATTCTGTATATTTTGCGTATTTTTTATACAAACCTTATGAAAATGCTAAATTCATCACTCTTAATTTCTTGGTTTTAGTACTTGCTTAATAATTAATTCCGATCCTAGGCCGATTTACCATCTATTTTTAACTCGATTTAGTGTAAAATCTTGGAAAATTTTTTTCTGGATGGAAGAACATGTCTCAGCTTTCAACAATCATTGAACAAGCGTTTGAAGACCGTGCTAATTTCACTGCAGCTGACTGTCCTGCTGAAGTACGTACAGCAGTAGAAGAAGTGATCGCTGGCCTAGATAACGGTACATTACGTGTTGCTGAAAAAATTGATGGTGAATGGATTGTTCATCAATGGGTGAAAAAAGCCGTTTTGCTTTCATTCAAATTGAACGACAACAAACCAATGGAAGCTTGTGACTTACGCTTCTATGACAAAGTTGACACTAAGTTCTCTGACTGGACTGAAGAACAATTTAAAGCTGCTGGTGTACGTGTAGTACCACCTGCTGTAGCACGTAAAGGTTCTTTCCAAGCAAAAAATGTTGTATTGATGCCTTCATATGTCAATATTGGTGCATATGTTGACGAAGGTACAATGGTTGATACATGGGCAACTGTTGGTTCATGTGCTCAAATTGGTAAAAATGTTCACTTATCTGGTGGCGTTGGTATTGGTGGCGTTCTTGAACCACTTCAAGCGAATCCAACAATTATTGAAGATAACTGCTTCATCGGTGCACGTTCTGAAATCGTTGAAGGCGTAATCGTAGAAGAAGGTTCTGTGATTTCTATGGGCGTATTCATTGGTCAATCGACTAAGATTTATGACCGTGAAACTGGCGAAATCCACTACGGCCGTGTTCCTGCTGGCTCTGTTGTGGTTTCTGGTAGCCTGCCTTCAAAATGCGGCAAATACAGCCTATATGCTGCAGTAATCGTGAAAAAAGTTGACGCGAAAACTCGTGCGAAAACAAGCTTGAACGAATTATTACGCGAAGACTAAGTCTTTATTTCAGCGGAGCATTCGTGTTCCGTGGAGCTTCTATCGCTCCTCGTCTCTACGGTTAGCAATAATCGTAGAGATTTTTTGTTTTTTTATATCTGGTTAATTTTGTTATGAGTACCCTTCGATCTTCCGCTATTCCTGTTTCTGATCCGTCTGCGGGTTTACGTATTACGGAGATTTTTTATTCATTGCAAGGTGAAGCCAATACCGCAGGTTTGCCTACGGTCTTTATCCGCTTAACGGGCTGTCCGTTACGTTGCACTTATTGTGATACAACCTATTCGTTTGAAGGCGGTGAACGCCAATCATTAGAAGAAATTATTCAAACTACTTTAGATTTTAAAACCCCTTATATTTGCGTGACGGGTGGTGAGCCGCTTGCTCAACCGAACGCCCTTCCCCTCATGACTCGTCTGGCCGATTTAGGCTGTGAAGTGTCTTTAGAAACCAGCGGTGCTTTAGATGTGTCTAAAGTTGACCCACGTGTTTCAAAGGTTATGGATTTAAAAACCCCGACATCGGGTGAAGTTGCACGAAACTTGCTTAGCAACTTCGACCATTTAAAACAACATGATCAAATCAAATTTGTGATTTGTAATCGTGAAGACTACGAATGGTCAAAACAGCAAGTTGAGCGCTATCAGCTAAACGAAAAGGTCAGCACTATTTGGTTCTCTCCGGCCTTTGCCGTTGAGAAAGGCGCTGTTCGCTTACCTCAGCTTGCACGTGATTTAGCACAATGGATTTTAGAAGACCATCTCCCTGTTCGCTTCCAATTGCAATTACATAAGTTGCTTTGGAACGATGAAACTGGTCGTTAAGTTTTAAAGAATTATTTGGAGTAATGCATATGCGCCCTCGTGCCATAGTTTTATTGTCTGGCGGCTTAGACTCAACCACTTGTTTAGCTTGGGCTCAAGCACGTTATGAATGTATTGCCTTAAGTTTTATGTATGGTCAACGTTCTACGACAGAACTGGATGCTGCTCGTGAGTTAACTGAGCAGGCTGGTGTAGAACATCGTGTCATTAATATCGATTTAGGTAACTTAGGTGGCTCTGCGTTAACTGACCATAGCATTGAAGTTCCTGATCATGAACAAGCCGGTATTCCTGTAACTTATGTACCAGCGCGTAACACGATTTTCTTGTCATATGCTTTAGCTGCGGCGGAAGTTTTTGGTGCAGAAGCGATTGTGATTGGTATTAATGCAGTTGATTACTCAGGCTATCCAGACTGTCGTCCAGAGTTTATCGAAGCATTTGCCAACATGGCTCGCCTTGCAACAAAGGTTGGCGTTGAAGGAAAACCACTTAAATTTGAAACACCTCTGTTACATTTATCCAAAGCAAATATCATTCGCTTAGGTATAGAACATGGCGTAGACTACAGTCAAACGGTGTCTTGCTATCAAGCAGATGACCAAGGTCGTGCTTGCGGTAAATGCGATAGCTGCCGTCTTCGTAAACAAGGTTTCGTTGACGCAGGTGTTGAAGATCCGACACGTTACATACCGAAATAACAAGGTAGGGTTTATGAAAAATTTAAAATCAAACATTATTCTTTCTGCTGCTTTCTCTGCAGCTGCGTTGTTTGCTTCAGTTGCACACGCTGACAACGACAAGCTTCAACAAGCATATAAGAGCACTAACGTAAAATCTTCGTTAATTAATGTTTGTAAAGAAGAAACTGGCAAAGGTAAAAAACTAACTGCCGCTGAAGTTAGCAAATACTGTACTTGTGCTGTTGAAGCAGATGGTCGTTTAACCAATGCTCAAAAATGGGAAATCCAAAGCACAATCAACCAGAAGAAAAGCCCTGCAACACTCGCTTTTGTTCAAAAACAAAATAAAGACCTTCAAGCATGTTTCGGTCCTCAGTTAACAGGTAAATTAAAAACTTTAACTGAAGAAGCAATGAAATCAGCTCAAACGAAAAAATAATTTTTCGTCTCAAAAAAGCCTGCAATTGCAGGCTTTTTTATTGCTTTAAGTTCAAAGTAAATTCTGTATGATGGTCATATTTCACATACTTTGTTTAAGCCCCTTTAGGGATAAGACACGAAAAAGGAAATCTTCATGACTGAAATTAGCTTACCAAATCAAACCTTTCCAACTACCTCAGGTGAAGTTAACCTTGCGGAACTTAACAATGACTGGCTGATTGTTTACTTCTACCCTAAAGATTCAACACCGGGATGTACGACGCAAGCCATTGGGTTTTCATGCTTAAAAGATCAGTTTGATGCCCTTAATACACCAATCTACGGCATTTCTCGTGACTCAGTTAAAGCCCATCAAAACTTCACTGAAAAGCAAAATCTAAGCATTGATTTAATCAGTGATAAAGAAGAAGTACTATGTCAGCATTTTGATGTAATTAAAGAAAAAAATATGTATGGCAAAAAGGTCATGGGCATCGAGCGTTCAACCTTTATTTTCCATCATGGCAAGCTGGTAAAAGAATATCGCAAAGTCAAAGCTGCAGGCCATGCAGAACAAGTCTTAGAAGATTTAAAAGCACTACAAGCAGCATAAAATAAATGATTTGAGCCTGCTCCTATAGGAATGGGCTCAAACTTAATAAGAGCTTCTAACTAGAGCAATAATGAAATTGCAATTCCCCACATCACAACGCCAATAATAAAGTCTAAAACCTTCCATGCCTTTGCACTTTGGAAGAGCGGTAATAAATAGCGCGCACCAAATCCGAGGACAAAGAAAAATACCCATGAAGCTGTAATTGCCCCAACCGCAAAATATACAGCAGTCGACTCAAACTTCGTTGAAATAGACCCAATCAGCACAACCGTATCGAGATATACATGTGGATTTAACCACGTTAAAGCCAAGCAAATCAGTACCAGTTTCAATAATTTGGTTTCATTCTTCTCACTGGGCGCTAAACTGCTCGAAGTTTTAAAGGCTTGCAGAAAATGTTGTGCTCCATAAACTGCTAAAAAGGTTGCGCCCAAATATTTCGCTACACTCACAATTTCCGGATGACTTTCAACCAATTGGGAGAATCCGAGCACTCCCAGTAAGATGAGTATCGAATCAGAAGTAGCACAAATTGCGCAAAGCCAAAAGACATACTGCTTTTTTAACCCTTGCTTGAGAATAAACGCATTTTGCGCACCAATCGCGATAATTAGGCTAAATCCAATTGCGAGCCCTTGCATATAACTGTGCAACATTTTTAACTACACTTTCAAAGCTTTAAATGAATGTTGCTATTATCCAAGCTAATTGCTAAAAATAAGTATTTATAAATAAATATCAATATAACTAAGTTTTTCTTAGTTTGTGAAATTTCTAATGCTCATAGGTGACTCATGTTACAAAGCAAACATAGCGAAGCTTTTCTTGCAGTTGCTGAAACAGGAAGCTTTGAACAAGCGGCACTGCGTTTAAACATTACGGCATCTGCGGTCACGCTCAGGCTGCAAACCTTAGAAAAGAAATTAGGTCATGTACTCATTGTGCGTGAACGGCCCTGCCGCCCAACACTCGCAGGCCAATCTTTATTGCATTATCTACAACACAGCAAATTACTAGAACATAATTTTCTGCAAAATCTAACAGGACAAACGGCGAATGCTTTCTATCAAGTCAATATTGCAACCAATGCTGACTCACTTGCGACATGGTTGCTTCCGCTACTCAAAGATCTCTTAATTGAAGAAAAAATCGTGATTCATTTTCAGGTCGATGATCAGTCACAAACACATCATTTATTAGAAGCAGGACTAGTCAATGCCTGTGTCACAACAGAATCGGAAGCCATGAAGGGCTGCATTGCAGAATATCTGGGTGAAATGCATTATCGATTTGTAGCAACCCCTGATTTTATCCAAAGATGGTTCGGTCAAGGCGTGACGCGAAATGCCTTAAGGGCTGCGCCTGCACTGATTTTTAATGAGAAAGATGACCTACATACGCAATCGATTCAGAAGAATTTCGGGCTCAATCCTTCACAATATCCGCATCATTTCATTCCCTCTTCAACTGCATTTTTTGATGCCATTACGATGGGCTTGGGCTATGGATGGTTACCCGACTATCAAAGCAAAGACTTATTAGCAGCGGGAAAATTGATAGAGCTTTCAACAGAACTCAGTATTGATTTAGCCTTGTATTGGCATCATTGGAACCAACAATCAATTCAATTACAGAAAATAACTGCTGTTATGCTACAACACGCCAAAGATCATATGTGTTGAAGCCAGCAAAATAGGGTTATTCAATCCGCCATTGGCCTTTAAGTTGTATTAATACTTGCTCCCCTACACCACCAAGTGCTTTACGCATACCAAAATCACTACGTTTAATGGTTGCTAAAGATTGAACATCCAACACTTTTGGATTTTGTGGACTAGGGGCAAGTGTGGTATCAAAGATCACAGGTTTAGTGATGCCACGAATGGTGAGATCCCCTCGAATCATATACTTGGCATAAGCGACTGGTTCGATTTGTTTACTGACAAACTTCACTTGCTTAAATTCAGCAGCATCAAAATATTCGCTCCCCAAGATTAATCCTTTCAAGCTTGGGTTACTAAAACTGATGCTATCCACATCTAACACTAAATGCGCTGAACCTTTATGCGGAACTTCAGGATCAAACTTAAGATTCGACTGAACCTTATTAAAGCGTCCTTCAACAATAGATAAGCCCACAGATTTAATGCCAAATGTGACCTGACTATTAGGCGTTAGCGTCCATTCAGCAGCATGTAGGGGAAATACGCAGCATAAAGCGAAGGCTCCCATATATTTTGCTAACGTTCCGTGACGCAAATTCATGTTTTTCTCCTGAATAAAACACAGCCTAAAATCACTGCAATGTTTATTTTTTTACTCCATTGTGGTGGTAGAAATTTAGCGTTTTTTTATAGCAGATTTGTTTTATCCTGAGTCATAAATTTGTGTTGAAGTTGTTTATAAATGTCTGTCTGTTGAAATTTTTGCAAAAAATCAATGGTACCTTTAGGAAAGGCATCTCGTTCAATTTCACCACGAAAATACGCTTCACGTACTGGTGTCGCAGAAATCGCCCCTTCTAGACTATCCAGCTCAACCATTTTCCACTCGGGGAAGAATTTTAAATAATAAGAAGAATCATCTTTAAAATGCCCGATCAAACCGACTTTTGCATTCGTTTCAACTACATCATCTACCAAAGATTTGACTAACTTTTGCCATTTTTCATCGTTATATACATCAATCACATGCACAAACTTGATTCGCTTCTGATCTTGCTTTGAAAAATTCGACAAGATCATTCGCTCACGTTCTGTCGCTAAAAATGGATTTTTGATATTACGTTCATTTTGCGCCGAACCCAGTGCTAAAAGCACATATTGACTTTGTTGTAAGGCAATTTTAATGGTTTGCAAATGCGCTAAATGGAACGGCTGAAAACGCCCAATGAAAACCAAATAATCAAATGTATATTTCATATCAAATCAAACTTTTTATGAACTGAGCAGTTGTGCCACAGGCTGAAATATGCGACATAATGTCGAGCATAAAATCAAAACGAAACTTTTACGCAAGGATAGTACGATGACACTGAGCTGTATTCAACAACCCCATGAACATTTGAATGCGAATTTGGACAATGGCGTACTGACCTTAGCCATTAACCGACCTCAGGCGAAGAACGCGCTGTATACAGAATTATATCTGTGGATTGCAAAAGCATTAGATGAAGCTGATCAAGATACTTCAGTGCGTGTAGTAATACTCCGTGGTCAAGATGCAGACTTCAGTGCGGGCAATGACATGCAAGATTTTATTAAATCTGCTGCTCAAAAAGGACAAGCTCCAGCTTCAGAAGGCGCACCTTTTATTTTGTTAAAATCTGCTGCTCAATTTTCTAAGCCGCTGATTGCTGCGGTTCGCGGTGTTGCCATTGGGATTGGTGTTACGATTCTGCTTCATTGCGATCTTGTCTACAGCGACAATACTGCCCTATTCCAAATTCCGTTTGTGAGCCTTGGTCTATCGCCTGAAGGTGCATCGAGCAAGCTATTGGTTCAACAAGCCGGCTACCATAAAGCGGCGGAATTACTGTTAACTGCTCAGAAGTTTGATAGTGCGACAGCGCTTTCAGCAAATTTGGTCAATAGCATTGAAGAAGATGCTTATGCGACAGCTGCGAAAAAAGCAGCACAGTTATCTGCACTTCCACTAGCATCTTTGGTTCAATCAAAAGCATTAATGAAACATAATGTAGATGAAATCGTGGCATGGATTGACCATGAAGCTGAAATTTTCATGGATCGAGTAGGCTCTCCAGAAATGATGGAAGCTGTTGCCGCCTTTATGCAAAAACGCAAACCTGACTTCTCTCAGTTCAATTAATGTTTTAATGGAACTAAAAAACCACTCATATTTGGGTGGTTTTTTTCATCTCAGCCCCAATCTATTTTCTAAATTAAAAAACTGGATGTTTCCACATGACTGCAGTATCACAAACTGAAACTAAACCTGAAAAGAAACGCTACTACGAGCCTGCGCCTGAAGGCATCGATATCGAGAATTTTAAAAAAGTTGTACAAAGCCGTCGTTCTGTACGTAAGTTTACCGACAAGGCCATTCCAAACGACGTTTTAGATGAATGCTTAGACCTCGCCTTACTTGCACCCAATTCATCGAATTTACAACCGTGGACATTCTACGTCGTTCAAAACCCTACAAAGAAAAAACAATTAGTGAAAGCTTGCTTAGGGCAACTAGCTGCAAAAACTGCTGCTGAATTGATTGTCTGTGTCGCGCGTACCGACCGTGTAGATGAAATGGCAAAACGGAATATTTCGGAATTTCCATTTCCTGAAGCACCTGCAGCGGTACAGAAGTATTACAAGTTTATTCCTTATAACTATAAAACTGGTTACTTCAACGCCCTAGGTAACTTTAAGAAAGTTGCTTTCAAAGTTGCACGTACACTGGATAAACAATTGCCTGTAACAGCTTTTAATGAAGCAGATGCAAAACTTTGGGCGAGCAAAACCACAGCATTGGCTTGTGAAAACTTAGTTTTGGCTTTACGTGCCTATGGTTTTGACAGTTGTATGATGGAAGGTTTTGATGAACCTTTGGTGAAGAAGATTTTAGGATTAAATGCCCAGCAATACCCAGTGATGGTGATTGGTGCAGGTGAACGTGCTAAAGATGGTGTGTTCTTCCCGCAGTATCGTTTTGACCGTGATTTATTTATTCAGAAGGTTTAACTTGCTTTCAATTGAATACTCACAACCTCAATTAGCTACGTGACTTTAGTGTATAACGCGTAGGTATTACGTTACTTTGAAGGATCAAAGTAACCAAAATCCCTTGTTAGACAGAAGATTCATCCTTGAATCTCTGTCTAACGGGTGACATCCATGTCACCCTTCGTGTATCTACTTTTTTCTATAACTTAAAAATTTAAAAGCATCATTAAAATTGAATATCCACCATTTGAATAAACTCAAATGCCGGCTCTTCATAAGGATGACTTACTTTTAAAGCCCTTGCGACCTCACTCGCCTTTCCTTCAGGCACAATCGTTTCCACTCGCCATTCAGGGATAGACTCTAGCTGCTCCAACTCACCAATAAATGGATTTGCACCTTTTACAGGTTTAAATTGCCCTGTACCTAGCACTTGCCAAGCACAGTGTTCATAGTTACCAATACCGCCTGCACCCGCTTCAAATACGGCCAATTTAGTCGACTCTAAGTGAGACTCAGGTACATAATAAATCAGTTTTAACATTGGCTATTCCAGACGCTATTGTGCAGTTACATTATTTAAAGCACTGTAAATCATTTTCAATGCAACATTATTCGATGCATGCGGATAGGTTGCATATAAACCTAGTTTCGGTAATTCCACATCTGTTTGAATAACTTTAACCGAATCATTTAAAAACTTGAGTAAATATTCGGGCACAAAACTCAGGCCCATTCCCATATTAATCAAATTTAAATGCTGCATGACATTTGTTACCCACAGCATATGATCATGTTGATGCTGATCAAAAGGAATCAAGGCATTTAAGGTATCGTAAAACACAGGAGAAGCATTTTGCTCACACATAATAATGGTGTGATTTTTTAATTCTTGAAGTTTTAAGATTCGATCTGATGGATGCAGATGCGCTGCACCGACTAGATAGATCTGCTCACTTAAAACCTGAATATTGGTAAAGTCGTCATGACTTAAGTGATAACGAGTAAAGCTAATATCCAATTCAGTATTTTTTAGTTTTTGAATCTGCTCTGTACACGTCAAGCTATGTAAATGAATTTTCAAATCAGGGATATGTTGTTTTAATTGCGCCAAAATACTCGGCATAATTTTCAATTCTGCGACATTTAAAAAGCCAATATGTATTTGATTATTTTTGGCTTGCGCCACGTGGCGAGCTGCAGCTATAGCTTGTTTGGCATTTTCAAGTGCTTGCTCTGCATATTTCAGAAAAGCCTGCCCTTCGTCGGTCAGTAAGACTTTACGAGCAGAACGTTCAAATAATTGCACCCCAACCTCCTGCTCTAAGTCTTTAATTTGCTGACTGAGCGATGGTTGTGCTGTAAATAGTTTTTCCGCTGCCTTAGTGAAACTCTGTTCTTTCGCCACCGTCACAAAATAACGTAAATGTCGTAATTCCATTCGCTTCACTCCACACACTCACTACATCACCCGTGTCATGCAGTCAAAATACCAATAGATCTATAGTTTATATGAATATCCATTCTACTCGGAAAATCATTTGCCTAGACTGCGGACTATTCCAAGTTTGCGCTTCACATACACATGGAGTTTTGTATGACACAGCAATACGATACCGATGTTCTGATTATTGGCACAGGGCCTGCAGGTTCTACTTTAGGTTTAGCCTTGGCAAATTACGGTATTCAGGTTCAGCTTTTTACCCAATTTAATTGGTTAGCCAATAGTCCTCGTGCCCATATTACCAACCAACGTGCGATGGAAGTGTTACGTGACTTAGGTATCGAAGAACAGGTCAAAAAAATTGCAACGCCTTGGGAACAGATGGGTGAAAGCCTCATTACCACGAGCCTTGTCGGTGAAGAAATTGCCCGTATGAGTGCTTGGGGAACCGGTGATGAACGTCATGGCGATTATATTAAAGGCAGTCCTTGTCCATTGGTCGATCTCATTCAGCCGAAAATGGAAGCTTTGTTGGTAAAAAATGCGGCTGAACGTGGTGCGATTTATAATTTTAATACTGAATATTTATCACATATACAAGATGAACATGGCGTAACAGCAACCTTTTTAAATCGTATTACAAATACTGAATTCAGCTTACGTGCCAAATATTTGGTCGGTATGGATGGGGCAAAATCCAGAGTCCTTGAACAGCTTGATTTACCCCTTGAAGGGGTGATGTCTCGTGCAGGTACAGTCTATGTAACCTTTAAAGCTGATCTTTCTAAATACGTGCAACACCGCCCTGCTATTTTGCAATGGATTGTTAACCCTGAAGCCAGCTTTGGTGATCTGGGTATGGGCTTACTCCGTGCCATTACACCTTGGAATGAATGGATTATGGGTTGGGGCTTTGATATTTCCAAGGGCGAACCACAAGTCACCGAAGAACAAGTTCGTGCGCGTCTAAATGCCTTTGTCGGTGCTGAAGTTGAAAATGTCGAGATTCAAAAACTATCTTATTGGTATGTGAACCAAACATGGGCAACTGAATACTCGAAAGGTCGTGTATTCTGCGGCGGTGATGCGGTACATCGTCATCCACCATCAAGTGGCTTAGGTTCAAATACCTGTATGCAAGATGCTTTTAACCTCGGTTGGAAATTGGCATATGCCATTAAAGGTTGGGCTGCTCCTACTCTACTTGATTCTTATACATTAGAGCGTGCGCCTGTTGGCAAGCAAATCGTGGCGCGTGCCAATCAATCTCGCTTTGACTATAAGCATCTCAAAGAGGTATTTGGTTTTGACCAAGGCATCACAACTCAAGCTCAAATGATGCAACGTATTTTTGCGAAAGATGAACAAGCTGCAGAAATTCGTCAAAAGCTATATCAAGCCTTAGAAATTAAAAACTTTGAATTTAATGCCCAAGGTGTAGAGTTGAATCAGCGCTATACATCCAATGCCATAATTGCTGAATCTGAGCCTGAGATCTTTGCCAAAGATCAACAGCTTTACTTGCAAGCAACCACGCGTCCAGGGGCTAAAGTTCCACATACTTGGATTATTGATGCCAAAGGCGATAAGCAATCAACTTTAGATATTACAGGGCATGGTCGTTTCACCCTACTGACAGGTCTTTCAGGAAAAGGTTGGAAATCTGCTGCTGAATCGTTGAATCTACCTTATTTAGATGTGATTCAAATTGGTTCCCGTGAATACCGTGATGTGTACGGTACGTGGAATGCTAAATCTGAAATTCATGAATCAGGCACTGTCTTAGTTCGTCCAGATGGTTATGTGGCTTGGCGATACCAAGACAGTACCAATACTGCTTTTGATTTTGAAAATACGTTGAAGGCGGTGCTGAAGCAGATTCAATTGGCTGTTTAATCAAAAAACCACCTTCGGGTGGTTTTATTAATTCAATATTTTAGGATTTTTCTTTCCAACAATGTTGTTTTTTTTCTACACCTAATTCAGCTTTATCTAACAACAATACTAAATTTTGTGTTCGATTATTTGAACTTTTTGGCACAAAACTATTTTGACTATATCCATTTTTATAAACGCAAATCGACCAACTATATTTTGCTGGAAATATATGAATAAATTGCAAACTTTTCTCTGCAGAAAATGTAGCAATTCCGTCCTGTGTTTTTTTTAATGTAGATTCAGTAAAAGACTTGCCTTGCCATGTTGTAAGATTTAAAAATACTTCTGCATCGTCCAACTTTTCATTTTGCTCATTGATAACAGTTATATTAATTTTCGGATGCTTCGTTTTTAAAATAGGAAAGCACCCACTTAACAATGTTGACGGAAACATAAAGCCTAAAAGTAAAAATATTTTTATATCTTTTAATAATACAAATTGTTTAAAGCTCATTATTAATTTTTGCAGTTTTTTAATTATGCATTAGTTTACATAAAAAACCGCCTCACGGCGGTTTCAATTGTTCAAATATTACATCTGTAAAACATAACCCAAAACTAAAAACACCAACTGCAAACACACGACTGCACCAAAAAGCTTCCAGCCCTTTCTACGCAACGCAGACTTATCCACTGCCGAATATTCCACTGTTTTAATCATGTCATCACCTCATCATGAGTGTTGATACTGAACTCGTTTAGTTATCCATCTTTCTTTTATCTTGCTATCTTTTATCTTGCATAGTTATTGTGCATAAAATACACACTAGCATGATTCCACAAATATAAAAGCAAAATCTAAACCAAGTTCAGCGGGAGAAATAAAATTTAAAAACCAACAAAAAACCACCCGTAGGTGGTTAAAAATCGAAAGCGATTATATGTGTAAAAACAAGCATTCACAATAATTAATATATCTTTTGGTGAATTTTAACCATAAAAAAGCCACCCGAAGGCGGCTCTTTTCTATGATTCATCTATCTAAGATTAACCAATAAATTTACGTGCATTACGGAACATACGTAACCAAGCACCATCTTGATCCCAATCTTCTGGTTTCCAAGAATGCTGAATCGCACGGAAGTTACGTTCAGGGTGCGGCATCATAATCGTTGCACGACCGTCTTTAGACGTTACACCTGAAATCGCTTCTGGCGAACCATTCGGGTTCATTGGGTAATGCTGCGTTGGGTTGCCTTGACTATCTACATAACGCAAGATCACTTGATCGCCAGCATTCAATGCTGCAATGTTTTCCGCGCTAGCCACTACACGACCTTCACCATGTGCTACAGCGATAGGAAGAATCGAACCTTCCATACCTTTTAACAATACAGAGTTAGATTTTTCAACGCGTACGTTGACAGCACGTGCTTCAAACATCTCTGAAGTATTGCGGTGGAAACGAGGCCAAGCTTCTGCACCCGGAATTAATGGTGCAAGCTGAGACAGCATTTGACAGCCGTTACAAATACCTAGAGAGAAAGTTTCATCACGGTTGAAGAATTTCTCAAATTGGTCACGAAGTTTCGGGTTAAACAATACAGATTTAGCCCAACCGCCGCCTGCACCCAATACGTCACCGTAAGAGAAACCGCCACATGCGACTAAACCTTCAAAGTCATCAAGACTGATACGGCCAGCAAGCAAGTCGCTCATGTGTACGTCTACAGTGTTGAAGCCGACTTTATCGAATGCAGCAGCCATTTCTACATGACCGTTTACGCCCTGTTCACGCAGAATCACCATGTTTGGACGGCGCTCATTGATGTACGGTGCTTCGATTGGCTCGTTCAAATCAAATGTTGGTTTTGCAATTAAACCTGCATGTGTTTTGTCAGCAATCAGCGCATATTCTTGATCCGCAGTTTCTACGTTGTCACGTAAACGTTGGATTTGATGTGACACTTCTGTCCATGCTTGCTGTAATTCAGCACGGTCTAAGCTCAAACCATTTACAGTTAAAGTATCTGTATTGTTTACAGTACCTACAACTGCAATTGCATCTTTAAGGCTAGACGCTGCAACTTCAGCTTCTAAGGCAGCCCAATCCACTTTGCTGATTTGAAGCACTGCACCAATTTCTTCTGCAAACAAGCTTGCAGTAGATTGATCTTCAAGTGCTGCACCTAGGCGTGAAGCGAACATCATTTCTGCAACAGTAGCAACCAAACCACCATCACCGATGTCATGGTAAGCCTTGATGAGACCACGGTTGTTCCAGTCTTGAACCAATGCAAAGAATGCTTTGAAATCATCGAAGCTGTCCACATCAGGAGTTACAGAACCGATGGCTTTATAAACCTGAGCAAGGATCGAACCGCCAAGACGGAATTGACCTTTAGACAAATCAATACGTACCAGTACAGACTCGATATTTTTAAGTTCAGGTGTAAGTGTTTTGCGAACATCAGTCACAGGTGCAAATGCAGTGATCACGCCTGACATTGGAGAAGTTACAGATTTATCGATGCCTTCGTCATTCCACGTTGTACGCATAGACAATGAGTCTTTACCTACTGGAATTGCAATACCTAGTGCAGGACACATTTCCATACCGATGGCTTTAACACCTTCGAATAATGCTTGGTCTTCACCTTGTTGACCTGCAGCAGCCATCCAGTTTGCAGACAATTTAATGTCGCTGATCTGGTCGATTTTTGCAGACATGATGTTTGAAATGGATTCTGCTACTGATAAACGTGCAGACGCAGCAGGATTTAACAATGCAACTGGTGGACGTTCACCCATTGCCATTGCTTCACCTGTATAACCTACAAGGCTAGTTGTTGTTACCGCAGCATCCGCTACAGGCACTTGCCACTTACCGACGAACTGATCACGTGCAACCATACCTGTAATCGAACGGTCACCAATGGTGATTAAGAACGATTTAGATGCAACAGTTGGATTCTTAAGAACGCGGTAAATCGCATCTTTCAAATCTGTTACTGTTTCAGCAGTGAAGTCATCGCCTTTACGTTCAATCGTTTCGTATGAACGGCTCATGCGCGGTGTGCCGCCAAGCATCACTTGCATTGGCATATCCACAGCTTTGTTGCCGAATAATGGATCTTCAACAGTCAAATGACGCGCTTCAGTCGCTTCACCCAATACCGCAAACGGACAACGCTCACGTGCACACAGTAATTCAAATAATTCTAATGAGCTTGGGCGGATGGCCAATACATAACGTTCTTGCGCTTCATTCGACCAAATCTCCATTGGAGACATGCCTTTTTCAAGCGATGGAATTTTACGCAGATCAAGTACCGCACCTAACTCGTGATCGTTCACAAGTTCAGGCATTGCGTTTGAGATACCGCCCGCGCCTACGTCATGTACAGACACGATTGGGTTATGATCTTCCATGCGCCAGCACGCATCAATCACTTCTTGGCAACGGCGTTCCATTTCTGGGTTTTCACGCTGTACAGATGCAAAGTCTAGGTTTTCACCCAACTTACCGCTGTCTACAGAAGACGCTGCACCGCCACCTAAGCCGATGAGCATTGCAGGACCACCCAGTACGATGAGTAAATCGCCTGGTTGAATCGCATCTTTTTCTACATGGTCAGGACGGATGTTACCGTAACCACCGGCAATCATAATTGGCTTATGGAAGCCTTTTACATCACCATTTACATTTTGTTCAAATGTACGGAAGTAACCGTTTAACGCAGGACGACCAAATTCGTTGTTAAAGGCTGCACCGCCCAATGGGCCTTCAATCATAATTTGAAGTGGAGATGCCATACGAGATGGTTTGCCGTAGTTTTCTTCCCAAGGCTGTTCAAAGCCTGGAATATTCAAGTTAGATACGGTAAAACCTGTTAAACCAGCTTTTGGCTTACCACCACGACCTGTTGCGCCTTCGTCACGGATTTCACCGCCCGAACCTGTTGCTGCACCAGCAAATGGTGCAATCGCTGTCGGATGGTTATGTGTTTCCACTTTCATCAAGATGTGAGCGGCTTGACTCTTGTATTTATAAACGTGGTGACCTGTTTCAGCGTCTTGTTTTGGATAGAAGCGTTGTGTGTCAAAACCAACAATTACAGAAGCGTTGTCTTTATATGCCGACAATACATCTGTAGGTGATTCTTTATAGGTGTTTTTAATCATTTGGAACAATGACAATGGTTGAACTTCACCATCAATTGTCCATTCAGAACCGAAGATTTTGTGACGGCAATGCTCTGAGTTCGCTTGAGCAAACATCATCAATTCGATGTCATGCGGGTTGCGACCCATTTTTGTGAATGCATCGGTTAAATAATCGATTTCTTCATCAGAAAGCGCAAAACCAAATTCAGAGTTAGCTTTCACCAACGCTTCTTTACCTTGACCCAAAATATCAATTGAGTTTAAAGGCTTTGGCTCAGTTTCAGAGAAAAGTGCCGCAGCATCTTCAATAGCATTGAAAACGCTTTCTGTCATGCGATCATGTAATGCTAGTTTTACTTCATCAGAAACAGCATTTACACCCTTCAAAGTAAACAAAACACCGCGTTCAAGGCGATGAACCGGTGTATTACAGTTGGCAAAAATGTCTGTTGCCTTAGACGACCACGGAGAGATGGTTCCAACACGTGGCGTCACTAAAATTTGGACTTCGTCACTTGCTGCTTGGTGCAATTCAAAAGATTGACCATCGTTGAGAAGCTGTAAAGCGGATTGCTGTTGTTGCTCGTTGAGCGCTTGGTCAAAAAGGTAAACCCATTGACTTTCAATTGATTGAACAGAACTAATTGACGTTAAACGTGATAATAGTTGAGTTTTCTTAAATGAAGAATGTGCAGGTGCACCGGCAACGATAAACATGCTGATTTTGGCTCCACGGGATGATCGAAAAGACCATGCCACAATGTGACTTGAGAGAGCGCATATTCTACTGTGTATTAGTTAAATCAGCTAGATGTGAAAGTGAAATTGTAGTGCTTATATCGGGAAGTTTAGGCAATAATGCTTTTATTTTTAAATAATAAAATTGAATTTAGTCGCACAGATTAACACAAAATTATCTGATTTTTTCATTTCACCCTAAGAATAATATTCAAACTATAAAAATGTTTTATTTTTCAACAACAACTCACTTTTTAATCAAGCGTTCAAACCATATTTGAAAATTAATTTCAGGTCTAAATGTGTGAGATTTAAACCTGAAATTCATAAAGACTAAAATCAATTCACATTTGAAATTGAAACATTTTATTTATTCAAATCTGACAATAGATGTTGAATAACATTAAGGGCTAAGTTCAGTGAGTTTACATCTACACCATCAATCGTATCGCAAGCCTTGTGGTAGCACGGTGCAAATTCGAGTTCATCACCTTTCATTTGCTCATTAAATAAAATTAGTGAAGTAACGGGAACTTTCCCTAAAAATGGCAAAGTATCGCTTGCTGTTAAAGTCGTTACATCATCTTTAATCTGAATATTATTGGTTTTAAAATATTGACGCATGCTTTGTTCTAATGCAGCATCCTGCGGGTGCTTAGGTAATTGGCTCATGCTGTCTAAGATTGGCTGATAATCACTTTGTATAAGTCCATTGGCTTTAAACTGTGCCGCCATTTCTGCAATTGATGAATGGTCACCATCGGCAATCATGATATTCGGATTCTTTGTTCCCACCATATCAACATTGATATAGGCTTGAATGCCTTGAATCTGTTTCTCACTGAGTGATTTCACAAAAGCTTGTGAACCTGCAATACCAACCTCTTCCGAATCCCAAAAGGCAAGATATAGTGTGTGTTTAGGTTTTACCTTTTGCTTTGCATAGTCTTGTAATAATGCTAACAATACTGCAACGCCTGAAGCATTATCATTAATCCCAGGCCCCATTTTCACCGAATCATAGTGCGCGCCGACTATCACAGCGGTATCTTTGGATTGCCCTTCAATCTCAATCACAATATTTTGCCCACCGGTCTTTTCTCGATTTTCAAATGGCAACATTTGCGCGTGCAAGCCTGCTTTCTTGGCTTGTTTAAGAATATATTGTGCAGAAGCCAATCCACCTGCTGTACCTACTGCACGATTGCCACCATTTTGTTCCGCAATTTCTTCAAATGTTTGTAAATGATGCATCATGCTATTTTCTGATGCAGCAACATTTTGGTTTGGCTGCACTTTCGTTATATTTTTTTCTGTGTTGAAACTTGTACAACCTGACAAAAAAAATGTCACGCCCAAACTTAGAGCAGTCAACGTAGGAAGAAATTGTTTTCTATACATTTAAATTATTCTCATTAAAAATTAAAAAATGGGATAAAAGGTAAAATTTGCCCATCTATACTAACAACCCATTTTTAAATTTCTGTTTTGTTTTGCATTTCATTAAGGTAAAGCACTCATACATCTTTTAAGACAAGTTGTGTCGTCCCACACTAGTGCTTTTCTGCTAAGTTTGGCATTATTCAATTCAAGTAATAATTGAATAATGATAAATGACTCAAATGCGTTGGCTTGAACTTCTTTCTACAGTTCGTATTGGTAGCAATAAACACAGTTCTGAACAGGCACGTAGCCCCTTCCACAAAGACTACGACCGCATTATTTTTTCGCAAAGCTTTCGACAATTAAACCGCAAGACCCAAGTCCATCCCCTCACCCAACACGATGGTATTCATACTCGCCTGACTCACTCTTTAGAAGTGTCTTGTATTGGACGTTCATTGGGGATGCTGGCGGCTGAAAAAATTAAAGATGAACTCCCGATGTGGATTTCACCTGCCGATGTCGGTGCAATTATTCAAGCTGCGTGCTTGGCACACGATATTGGTAATCCACCTTTTGGCCATGCAGGCGAATATGCCATTCGAGAATGGTTTGATGACGCATCGCATACCAACTTTTTACAGGACTTAAGCCCTGAAGAAGAAGCCGATGTGCGTCAGTTTGAAGGTAATGCACAAGGCTTACGTTTACTGACTAAAATTGACTATCACCCGAATGATGGTGGTATGCGTTTAACCTATGCAACTTTAGGTGCATATTTAAAATACCCGTGGCTTTCAAAAACCATTGCATCGCAAGGCAATAAACCTGCAAGCCAACGAGCAAAGTTTGGTTGTTATCAAGCAGAAAAAGAAATCTTGCAGCAAATTGCAGAACAATTGGGTTTAATTCAACTGGGCGAATATCACTACTGTCGTCATCCGTTGACCTATTTGCTTGAAGCCGCAGATGATATTTGTTATGCCCTGATTGATTTGGAAGATGGCATTATTCTCAATATGTTGAGTTATAATGAAGTTGAGCCAATTTTCCTTGACCTGATTGGTGATTATGGTATTCCTGCCGAACTTGCAATGACGGATACCACATGGCAGCAGAAAATTGCCGCTTTACGTGGCCGTGTGATGAAGCGTTTGGTTGAAGAAGTAACTACAGCTTTTGCACGTCATCATAATGAAATTTTGTCTGGCCAACTTAAAGGCAGTTTATTGCAATATTGCAGTGAAGATATTGAAATCGGGATTAACCGTGCCAAAGAACTGGCTCGTGATAAAATCTTTGAACATCCGCATAAGGCAGGTTTGGAAATTATTGCACACCAAAGTTTGCAAAATATTTTGGATGCCTTTATTCCACTGACCACGCCCAATAAAACTTTGAGCTTTAAAGAGCAACGATTGATGTCTATCTTACATCGTTCAGGAGCACATTTTGGTATGTCGCATTATGACAATATTATGCAAGTACTCGATATCATCTCTAAGTTTTCAGACCATCAAGCCTATAATTTAGCGCAAGAGTTACAAGGGAATAAAGTTGGTTTCTTTTAAACCATTAAAAATATCGAAGGCTAGCAATTCACTATCCTTCACGCTAATCTCACAACAAACTTGAACATGTGGGGAATGCCCACAGTGAACTTAAATATAGTCTGAACTTAAATAAAGTGAATAAATGACATGATCGGATGTTTAATTGGTGAAGTGCTGGCATTGGAAGCACCAACAGTATTACTCAATGTAAATGGTGTGGGCTACGAGATTGACACCCCACTTTCTACATTTTGCCAACTACAAAAAGGTCAAAAAATTACCCTATGGACACATCTGGCTGTTCGTGAAGATGCACAACTGCTGTATGGATTTAGCAATGCTCAAGAAAAACTGATTTTTCGCACACTATTAAAAGTCAACGGCGTAGGCCCTAAAATGGCACTGGGCATTTTATCAACATTAAGTGTTGAAATGCTGATTCACACGGTTGAACATGAAGATGTAAACACTTTAGTCAAAGTTCCGGGTGTAGGCAAAAAGACCGCTGAACGCCTCATGATTGAGTTACGTGATCGCTTTAAAGCCATGGCTTCAGGGACTGCACCAACCAATTCAACTGTTGAACAAATTCAATTTACAGGCAACTCTGCTGTGGCTGAAGCTGAAGCGGCATTGCAATCATTAGGTTACAAACCAATTGAAGCACAAAAATTAGTGAATGCTGCCAAAGGTGACTTTACTGAAGCCAGCGACATTATCCGTGCAGCACTTAAGTCGATGAATAAATAATTTTTAGTTTCTAATGAGCACTGCATCCTTTGCCTTTTAGGGTTATAGACAGTATGTGAATCACGCAGGCGACTAGGATGTCGCCGTTAAACTGTGCTACAAGGACGTAGCATCAGTTTAACAAATGGGTTTTGTCACTTTTGCCCAGTCAAAAGTGAGAATCGCCTATACAATGGCATTTAAAGTTCAATCGTTTTTTGAGGCTGTGATTCTTCCACAACGATATAGAGATTAGTTAAATAATTATGCAAGACCGTCTTATCAGTGGTTCAGAAAAACCCGAAGACCACTTCGACCGTGCCATCCGTCCAACATCCCTCGATGACTACATCGGGCAGCCTGTCGTCCGTGAACAAATGGAAATCTTTATTGGTGCTGCACGTGGCCGTGAAGAAGCGCTGGATCACACCTTAATTTTTGGCCCTCCGGGTTTAGGTAAAACCACACTAGCCAATATTATTGCCCGTGAAATGGGTGGCAACTTAAAATCGACATCAGGCCCAGTCCTTGAGCGTGCAGGCGATTTGGCTGCAATGCTGACCAACCTTGAAGAAGGTGATGTTTTATTTATTGATGAGATCCATCGTCTTTCACCTGTCATCGAGGAAATTCTCTATCCAGCGATGGAGGATTACCAACTGGATATCATGATTGGTGAAGGCCCTGCTGCCCGTTCGATCAAACTGGATTTACCACCTTTTACCCTTGTGGCAGCGACGACTCGTGCAGGCCTACTGACCTCTCCTTTACGTGACCGTTTCGGTATCGTACAACGTTTAGAGTTTTATTCTGTCAAAGACTTAACGCATATTGTGACTCGTTCAGCCAACTTAATGGATGTACCGATTACTGAAGATGGCGCACTGGAAGTTGCACGTCGTGCACGTGGTACGCCACGTATTGCCAACCGTTTATTACGCCGTGTTCGAGATTATGCCCAAGTCAAAGGTACAGGCGAAGTGACCCAAGAAATGGCGCAACGTGCTTTAGATATGTTGAATGTGGATAAAGATGGTTTAGACACTTTAGACCGTCGTTATCTTTCAATGTTATTAGAACGTTTTGACGGCGGCCCTGCAGGTGTTGAAGCTTTGGCTGCAGCTATGGCAGAAGACTCAGGGACGCTAGAAGATGTGATCGAGCCTTACCTCATTCAGCAAGGTTATGTCATGCGTACTGCACGTGGACGTATTGCCACCAATATGGCTTATTTACAGTTTGGGATGACACCACCAGAGCCGAAAGATAAATAGACGATTATTCACTGAACGACTTCAGGGAGTTAAATTCTCCCTGAATGTTTATTTAAATTTTTAAATAAATTCAATCCACTACAAACAGCAAACTAAAATGATAAATCTTGAGAATAGAATAATTAACAAAATTAATAGCGAATACATTCAAAACCTTCCATTAGACAGTGCCATTGAAAACATTCCCAGAGAACAACCCATCAGTTCATTTAGCCCTAAACAAATGAGTGATTTTGAAAGCTTATTCCACACCGAATACAATTATTTTATCACTGTCGAATGTGAAAACATTCTTAGCAAAGAAACCATAGAAGTAAGTGAAGATAATATCTTAACTATTAAACAATCGCCTTCTGCATATCGTATAAAAAACCTGAGCTTCAACTATACTTCTGCCCTCATTTTTATTGGGACGTACTATCACGACGACGTACAAGTTTTGGTCAAGGAAAACTTTAAGCCAGCAAAAATTAATACATTTTATTTCAGCCTCTCACTCTTTGCTTTAGTCATACTCGTTTATGTGTTTTTCTGGATAGATCTAGCTAATAAACTTTTACTTATGTTAGTTATTGGCCTTGGCTTTTGCTGCTTAACGTATATGTATGAATCTTTAAAGGCATTACTCCCAAAGCAACAAAAAAAGAAAATGGAAGAAACTCACTTTCATATTGCGGGATATTTAGCAGCTCATCTACAGGATTTTGTCGATGCAAAATTTAAATTAGATGAACAAACAAATTAAAAGTAGTCTCTTTTTTAACCAATAATGACAACTACGAAAGTTAAAGAATTACGTGAGTTGAAACCTTGTGCCATTGGACTGATGACTCACGGTGCTAAACTGCCCGTCATTGAAGCACTTGACGAATCATTGAATTATCGCCATTTTTAAATGCTCTAATTCTATGCTGAAGTGCAGAACAATATTTTTTCAGATTTTATAAAGACGGAACACTCTCATGGCGAATAAATTCGAATTCAACATTCGTGTATATATTGAAGATACAGATGCAGGTGGCATTGTTTACCACGCAAATCATATTCGCTTTATGGAACGTACCCGCACAGAATGGCTACGCGCTTCAGGTGTAGACCATTATTGGCATCAAAAAGATTACAACTTTGTTGTTCATAAAATTAATGTGAAATATTCACGCCCTATATTAATGGATGACCTGATTACTGTTACAGCAAGTGTAGTTTCGTGTAAGGCTACGTCATTTGTGTTGCAACAAAATATTTATCGTGGTGATATTATGCTGGCATCAGGTGAGGTAGAATTGGCATGTATCAGTGCAGAGATGAAACCCCGTCGCCTTCCTGATGAAATACGTGAACTGATTCTGAAAGAATTGGAACAAGATTAAAAAAATTATTTGGCACATGTAGTAACTATGGCAACTCAACTAGAATCAACACTCAAAGTTTCAGACCTCATCTTACAAGCAAGTCCTGTCGTACAACTGGTAATGCTCCTGCTGCTCTTAGCTTCGTTATTCAGTTGGTATCTGATTGCCAAGTTACACATGAGTTATAAAAAAGCGCAGGCCGATGATGAACATTTCCAAAAAATCTTTTGGTCTGGCGCCGAACTCAACACTTTATACAACAATGCTCAACTCAACTCGAAACGTGTTGGCCTTGAAGATGTCTTCTATCAAGGTTTAGGCGAGTTTTTCAAACTTAAAAAACGTAATGCCAGCGCAGAACAATCAATTGAAGGTACAGAACGTATTCTTCGCGTAGGTTTAAGCCGTGACCAAGGACATTTAGAAAATGGTTTAGGCGCGCTTGCGAGTATTGGATCGGTTGCACCCTATGTTGGTTTATTCGGTACCGTTTGGGGCATTATGAACGCTTTTATTGGTTTGGCAGATGTTGACCAAGTTACCCTTGCTACGGTTGCTCCGGGTATTGCAGAAGCATTGATTGCAACGGCCATTGGTCTTTTTGCGGCAATTCCTGCTGTACTTGCATTTAACCATTTCACAGCCAAAGGTGAAGCAGTTTATAACGATCGTGCGCTTTTTGCCGAAGAAATGGTTGCGTTATTACAACGCCAGTCTGTAGGTTCAACTCAGGACAATGACTAATGGCTATTCAACGTTCTGGACGCTTTGAGCGCATCAAAAAACCATTAAAAAGTGACATGAACGTCGTACCTTATATTGATGTCATGTTAGTTCTTTTGGTGATTTTCATGGTCACGGCACCTATGATCACCACAGGTGTCAAAGTCGATTTACCACAGGCAAATGGCACGCCTATGCAAGCGGAAGATCGCCCTGCGATTGTTACACTTGAGGCGGATGGAACGATCAAACTCGAAGATAAAAATCATCAGAATGATGTACTCACACTTGATGAACTAAAATCTGTTTTAACTGCTTCACAAAATGAAGCGAACAAACAGAAAAAGCAAATGAGTGTCCTGATTAACGGCAGTGAATCTCGTCCTTATGGTGAAGTCATGAAACTCATGTCTGCCCTTCAAGATGCAGGTTTAACACAAGTAGGTTTACTGACTGAGCCATTAAAATAATTTATGAAAGATTTCAACAAGCCGCCTTTTAAACAAAAAGCCGTTGCGATTGGTTTCACACTAGGTGTTCATATCGTCGCTGTGGTTGGCTTACTTTATCTTGGCATGAGTAAACCACCTGAGCCCCCTAAAAAAATAACCACTGTTTTGGTAAAACCGGAAGATTTGAAACCTGTAACTCGTGAAGTCACAGAGTTTGATGAAACCGCGCATGAAAATGTAGCTGAACAAATCACGCAAACAGCAGAACCTAGCGTTGAACCAGCACCCGAGATTCCAACGGCTGCACCACCTAAACCAGCAGAACCACCTAAGGCAGATCCACAGGTTGCTGCTCAACAGGCACTCGCTGCGGCAAAAGCACAGCAGCTTGCTGAACAAAAAGCTGCGGACAATGCAAAGCGTGCTCAAGAACAAGCTAAAGCGGCTGAAGCTGCAAAACTAAAAGCACAACAAGAAGCCAAAGCGGATGCGACTAAGGCAAAAGCAGATGCTACGGCGAAAGCCAATGCTGAAGCAGCAAAACGTAAAGCAGATGCTGATGCCAAAACCAAGGCTGAAAAAATCCGTGCCGATGCTTTAAGAAAAGCAGAAGCTCACAAAGCCAAAGCTGCAGCAACGGCAAAAGCCAAGGCAAATGCGGATGCTACAAAACGTAAAGCAGATGCAGACGCGAAAGCTAAAGCCAATGCGGAAGCTGCAAAACGTAAAGCAGATGCTGATGCGAAAGCCAAGGCCAATGCAGAAGCTGCAAAACGTAAAGCAGATGCTGATGCAAAAGCTAAGGCCAATGCAGAAGCTGCAAAACGTAAAGCAGACGCCGATGCAAAAGCTAAAGCCAATGCGGAAGCTGCAAAACGTAAAGCAGATGCTGATGCGAAAGCCAAGGCCAATGCAGAAGCTGCAAAACGTAAAGCAGATGCCGATGCAAAAGCCAAGGCAGATGCAAAGGCTAAAGCCGATGCCGAAGCACGCGAACGTGCAGCCGAAGAAGCCAAAGCTTCATCAGCTAAAAAAGCAGCTGAAGAAGCCGCACAGAAAAAGGCTGAAGCGAAGAAGATTGCATCTACTGCAAAGAAAGATTTTGAAAATAAAATCCGTCGTGCATGGGACACACCTTCTGACTCTGCGGGTAAATCGGCAACTGCTCGGGTGACATTATCAGAAAGTGGTTCAGTCCGATCAGTTATTGTGAACTCTAGTGACCCTGATATGAAAGCCAGTATTGAAGCCGCGGTTCGTGCTGCAGCACCGTACCCAATGCCAAGCGACCCTGATGCTAGACGTGAAGCACAAAGCTTTACCTCTACATTTAGATCTTCAAATTAAGTTTGATAAATCCCTGCATTGATTGCGGGGATTTTTTTATATTTCTTCTGAATATGGCAAACTTTGGAAAATTTATTGATTAGATGGGTTCATTCACTGATTTTTTGAATGAAACAAATTCTATTTGGTCGACACTTTTCATAAAATGACATATATATAAGTTTTACTAGCTCAGCCTAATTAAGAGCTACTTATTTCTTCTAAACATTTGATTCAAAAATTAAATTTCAACTATATAGAATTATCATTTCAAATTCAAAATGTGATGTTGTCTGCACCAATTTTAAGATAAACTTCAGTGAACTCGAATAAAATCTCTGCATTTTTCACAGTGTTATAACAGTTCAGTCATATTTTCATGCTTTTAATAATCCAAAATCATGCCATTATGTGACACAACCTAATACAGACAATAACTCACATTTTTAGAGTAGTTAGCGAATGATGGAAATGACGCGTAAACATCTTCTTTGCTTAGCAATTATGACCGCTTTGAGTCCAGTTTTAATCACTCAAACACATGCACAGCTTCATCTTGAAATCACCAAGGCGCCTGAAGAGGCACCTAAAATTGCGATCGTGCCTTTTAGTAATGACTCAAATATTTATCCTGTGGTTGAAAATGACTTGAACCGCTCAGGTAAATTTACCAGTGCCTCTAAAAACTTACCTGCAACTGCAACAATAAATTCACCTAATGCAGAAGCATGGAAAGCTTCGGGCGTACCCTATGTTGTGACAGGTACATCAAAAACAACTGCAGATGGCTCTTATGAAATTCATTACCAACTGTATGATGTTGAAAAAAAACAATACCTGTTAAATGAACTACTCACTGTACCTGCTTCACGTTACCGTCAAGCAGCGCATATGATCAGTGATGCGATCTATCAAGCTTTAACTGGCATTCCTGGTGACTTCAGCGGACGTATTGCCTATGTATTGCGTAATGCAGCAACTCCAGATCAACGCTATACCCTACAAATTGCCGACACAGATGGGGAGCAGCCACGCACCATTTTGACTTCACGTGATCCAATCCTTTCCCCTGCTTGGACACCTGATGCTAAAAAGCTAGCTTATGTTTCTTTTGAAACCAAACGCCCTGCAATTTACATTCAAGACTTAGCAACTGGTAGCCGTGAAAAAGTTGCAAGTTTCCGTGGTTTAAATGGTGCTCCAAGCTTCTCACCTGATGGTAAATCGATGTTGTTTACCGCTTCAATGCATGGCAATCCTGAAATCTATCAAATGGATTTACAGACTCGCCAATTAAAACGCATGACCAATGACACAGCGATTGATACAGAAGCTCGTTATGCCCCTGACGGTAAATCATTTATTTTCACCTCTGACCGTGGTGGCTCTCCACAAATTTATACCTACAACTTAAGTGCTGAAAGTGTAAAACGTTTAACTTTCCGTGGTGCATTTAATGCCCGTGGCACTTTAAGTGCTGATGGTAAAAAATTAGCTTTGGTGCATCGTCCTAGCGGTAGTAACTATAAAGTTGCGGTTCAAGACATTGGTTCTGGTGTAACCAATATTTTAACACCAACAAGTTTAGATGAATCCCCAAGCTTCTCTCCAAATGGTCAAATGGTGGTGTATGCAACACGTGAAGCAAACCGTGGTTTGCTCTCGATCATGTCTTTAGATGGTCGTTTCCGCATGAACTTACCAAGTGAACAAGGTGAAGTTCGTGAACCAGCTTGGGCACCGAAATAAACACTGCATGATTTATTCAACAATAACTTTTTAATGAAACATCATAAATAACCGTCATGGAGATCAATATGAACGCGATGAAACTGATTGCATTACCTGTTTTAGCTACAGCATTAGTAATGACTGGTTGTGCCAGCCGTAAACCTACAGCAGACGTACAAGCAGGACAAAACCCAAATAGCTCAACCACTGTAAACACTTCTGGTTTAAGTGAAGATGCAGCACTCAATGCACAAAACCTAGCGGGTGCATCATCTAAAGGTGTAACTGAAGCGAATAAAGCATTTTTAGCGAAGCGCGTAGTACACTTTGACTACGACAGTACAGAGCTAAGCAATGAAGACTTACAAACCCTTCAAGCTCATGCACAGTTCCTTGTTGCTAATGCAAACTCACGCGTTGCTTTAACAGGTCACACCGATGAACGTGGTACTCGTGAATACAACATGGCACTTGGTGAACGTCGTGCCAAAGCTGTTGAAAGCTTCCTGATTACAACGGGTGTAAGTCCAAATCAGCTTGAAGCAGTTAGTTATGGTAAAGAAATGCCAATCAATGCGGGTCATGATGAAAATGCATGGAAAGAAAACCGCCGCGTAGAAATTAACTACGAAGCTGTTCCTCCGCTACTTAAATAAGACTTGAAAAAGTCTGAGCTAAAAAAAGCACTCATTAATGAGTGCTTTTTTATTTAACCCGTATCATTTAATTTATATCGTTTCATTTGCACCGTTCTATTCAACGTTCTTTGCTTTAACTCAATTTAGCCCTTTAACTCAGGATAAATTCGATTAGCGGCTTTAGAACTTAAGAAAATATCCAATTAAAAATGCAAATGAACGACTTTTAAAACGAGATCCTTAGCTTTACCAACTAGAAAATTAGCTTAACAATCCAAATCATTACGCTTCTGCTTCTGGATGTTCAGCATTTTCTTTTTCTGTTTGCATCGACTCAATGAGGTCATGTTTATTGAACTTTTTATACTCTGCTTTTGATTCGTAACTGCTCCACGCAGCTTTTACGGTATCCGCAGAAATATCGTCTAAATTCAATCCCTCAGTTGCAGTCGGAGTCGCATCAAATTTTTGTGTGGTCATTGTTGTGCTCCCTGTCTTTCGATTTATACATTAGATTCAACATAGCATGTTATTCAGGACTTGCAAGGGTAAAATCACGACAAATAGTCTAGTTTAATTTTTCTTTTCCTTCGTTCTCATCTAAAATGTTGCACAATCACATTTTTATCATTTTTGATAAATTAATATTTGGAGTTTTCCGGTTATGTCAAATCTCACCCTTTCCCAATTTCTACAACAACAAAGTGGTAATCTTACTCCTGCATTAGCACAAGTTATTGAAACAATTGGTAATACATGCAAAGACATCGACCTTCTTTTACAAAAAGGTGCTTTGGCTGGTGTATTGGGTAGCGCGCAACACGAAAACGTTCAAGGTGAAGAACAAAAGAAACTTGATGTCATTTCAAATGATTACCTCATCGATGCATTAAAAGTTCATCCACATGTCGGCGGTCTGGCATCTGAAGAATTAGATGAATTCACGCCAGCTCAAGAAAATGGTGATTATCTTGTCTTGTTCGACCCATTAGATGGTTCAAGCAACATCGATATCAACATGTGTGTTGGCACAATTTTCTCAATTCTTCCTGCAAAAAATGCCGTAACGCAAGCTGAAGATTTCATGCAAGCGGGAGTTAACCAAGCGGCTGCAGGTTATGTACTGTATGGCCCATCAACAATGATGGCTCTAACTGTCGGTGCTGGCGTAGTCTTCTTTACTTTTGATCCAGAAAGCAAAGAATTCTTATTAACTAAAGATGCGATTGCGGTTGCAGCAGACACTAAAGAATATGCAATTAATGCATCGAACCAACGTCACTGGGAAGAACCTGTAAAACGTTATATCGACGAACTTCTTGCAGGTAAAACTGGCCCGCGTGAAAAAGACTTCAATATGCGTTGGGTCGCATGTATGGTGGGTGATATTCATCGTATTCTTTGCCGTAGCGGTATCTTCATGTATCCATACGACTTCAAAGATCCGAAAAAAGCAGGTCGTCTACGTTTAATGTACGAAGCAAACCCAATGAGTATGTTGATGGAACAAGCTGGCGGTGCGTCTACAACAGGCCGTGTCCGCATTCTAGACATCCAACCTACAGAACTTCATCAACGTGTACCTGTGATTATTGGTTCTAAAAACGAAGTTGACCTAGTTACGTCATACCATAATTAATTTCTTATAACGAAAGTCAGTATTTTTGCTGACTTTCGTGGATATCTCCCTCATGGCTCTGATTTATCTCGAATCAAAAGACAACCCAAAAATTAAGCACCTTCGTGGCTTAATCGAACAAAATGCCTACCGTAAAAAACAAGGTCAAACTGTTTTGGAAGGCACACACTTGGTGTTGTCATGGTTAGACTCAAAACGTCCAATCAAATCGATTTTCACCACTGAACAAGCAATTAACCATGCTGATTTCGACCGCATTGCGGAACAATATCAAGGTGCGGTGTTCATTCTAAGTGAATCTTTATATAAAGATATCAGTACACTTGGAACATCTATTGCTTGCTTAGCGATTGTGGATTTACCAAGTTCAAGTGAAGCGCTTAACTTCAGTGAAGACACCTTAATTTTAGACAACATTCAAGACCCCGGTAATGTAGGCACCCTACTCCGTTCTGCTGCCGCAGCGGGTATTGAGCAAGTTGTTTGTACCAAAGGCTCTGCATCGCTCTGGTCACCGCGTGTATTACGCGCAGGTATGGGCGCACATTTTTCATTAAATACCTTTGAAAATATTGCCCTTGAAGATATTTTGACGAAATTCAAAATTCCAGTGTATGCAACAAGCTCACATCAGTCTGAAAACCTATATAGCAAAAATTTACGCAAACAATGTGTGTGGATTTTAGGCAATGAAGGTCAAGGTGTTTCTGAATATGCATTACAACATGCAGAAGCCGTTGCGATTCCTCAACCGGGTGGTCAAGAATCATTAAACGTAGCCATTGCTGGCTCGATCTGTTTTTTTGAAATGGTACGTCAGCGTCAGTAAAATCGTTATTTTATTGTATTTAGCGCTTAAGCCTGAAAAAAATAGACTACACTAGAAAAAATAATAATTCTTTTTGTCAACCTAACCGTTATTTCCATCGTTATTTGTATATGAATATGGAAATAATGGTGGGTATCCGATGACAGGATTTTCCATCTCTATGGATTTAGCACCCAAAAAGTCCGAGACGCAAGACAGCAGTGTTTTAAAAAGCACGGCTGAGTCTCGCCTGAAAAACTTCATGAATGAAGTGACGGGGCGTGCTTTAGTAATGATGGAAAGTGCAACGCACGGTCAACATGGCATTGCCATGGACTTGGTGCAAGAAGCCTTTATTTCCTTACATAAAGCTTATGCTGAAAAGTCCACAGAGGAATGGTATCCCCTGTTTTACACCATTTTAAATAACAAGCTGCAAGACTGGCGTCGAAAAGAAGCACGTCGTTCACAGCCGTTTTCCCTATTTAGAAAAGTCAGCCTAGATGACGACGATGTCGAGATACAGGATGTGGTAGATGAAACTACACCAAACCCTTTCGACTTTCTGGATCAGGCTGTCACTGCAGAGGAAATACAAGATGCTATCGCAGAACTTCCAGTCCGCCAGCAACAAGCATTTATGTTGCGAGCTTGGGAAGGCTTTGATACGCATACAACTGCAGAAATTATGAATTGTTCCGAAGGCAGTGTGAAAACACATTACCACCGTGCCATTCAAGGTTTACGTACCGCTTTGGCACATTTGAATCCACATATGGGAGGATCATCCGAATGAAACAAGATGATTTCTTAAAGCAAGTAACTTCCAAACTTGATGGACTCGCACAGCACCATAAAGACAAAGCAACTGTCATGAATAACGTGCTTGAAGATATTCATCAGCGCGAAACTTCTCGTTATGGTTTCTGGAAAATGTCTGGCTTTGCACTTGCAGCAGCAATTGCAGGTTTTGTCATTTTACCGAATGCGACTGTACTGGATGACAAACCACAAAATCAGGTGATTTCAACCCCTAAGCTCTCCCCTCAAATGGTGGAAGATCTTGAAATGTTGATGGTTCTGGGTGAGGACAAAGTTCCACATGGCAGCTAAAAAATTAGCAATTGCATTCTGTGCTTTTAGTTTTTTGCAAACCAGTTTTGCTGGCTTTGATCGCTTTTGGATATTTTCAAAAGATGCAGATACTCAAGTCAATGAAACTTGGGATTCGCTATCTGAAGCAGAACAACAGGCTTTAATTAAAAAGTATCAGGCTCTCAAAGAGATTCCTGCAGATCAACGTGTCAGCTTGCAACAGCGCATGGATTGGTTCACCCAACTTCCAGATAGTGAAAAGCAGCGTATGCGCGAAACATGGCAAAAAATGAGTACTTTAGAACGTAAAGAACTCGCGACACGTATGCAAAAAGCTAGTCCTGATGAAAGACCTGCTATTCGCGATGAATATATCAACAAATATTTACAGCCTATCGCTGTCGCTCACTAATCTAAAACAGCAGCATGTTGCGAAAAATCAAATCCATTAGTTAAGCCATAAAAAAGCCTCTTATCGAGGCTTTTTTATTGTATTACTTGCTCAACCGACGCTGACGATACACACCTAAACCAATCAATGCCAACAGTCCAAATACTCCCATTGAGCCACCGCCGCTAGAAGAGGAGTTGGTGTTTTTCGCGGTATTCTTAAGAGTCAGAATTGCATTGCTTGATGCAATGCCATCACTATCGACAACGCTATATTCAACAGGATAGTCAAACTGACTAAAGCCATTTTTTACTGAGAAGGTAATCTTGCCACCGTAGCAAGTTTCCTTTAAATAACTTGCTGGGCAACTGCCACTATACTCAGCTTCAAAGTTTAAACCTGCTGGGATTTTCGTAAAGCGAATGGGAATAATTTGGCCTTCTTCATTTTTATGCCATACCAATTTACCTGCTGGCATAGATGCAACTGGACCTTCACCATGATCATTAGCATTTTCTAATAAATTATTGACGGTAACAGACAAATTATTTGACGGACTAATCGTATATTGCGCAGCTTTGGCCACTGGGGTCATATTTTTAAATGCCACACGTACTACACCAGAAGATTCCGCCTGACTCCCTGTCTTTTGTTTTAGCGTATATTTACAAAAACCGTATTCGGTAGGTGCTGTTGTTGCTCCACTAGTGCGATATATAACGATTTGTTTTATTCCCGCATCCCAATCACAGTGCAGGTCATGTGGTGGATTACCCACAATACTTGCTTCGCCTGTACTAGACACCGTAATTTCACTACCAATGCCGATTGGTGAAGTCGTCACGGTATAGTTGTCAGCATTTAAGGCAATTTGTCGTGTTTCAGCACTTCCGTTCACAGACTCTTCTTGAGGTAATGATGCTGGGAATGGATCAAAATAAACCGCACGATATTTGAGGTTATTTTTTAATGCACTGAATACCGCTTCGTATTTTGTTAAATCATCCTGATTGGCAACTTTGTATTCTGCATAATCTGGATCGTCGATATCCTTTTTCAAAGCATCAATTGTATTTTGATACTTATCTTGCAGAGCTGTTAAAGACTCATTGGTAATATCTGCCATATCTGCTGCGGTTAAATTCATTAACTCAACCGAACCAATATCACATGTGTTTCTTTGCGTAGGTGATAACTGTAAAGTACCATCTGTGATCCGCAAAATGCCCCGTTGATCTGCATCACTACAGCCGTCTAAGCCAAGATTGATTAAGTCAAAACCACTGCCGATCGCTTTCGGATAATACAAAGGTAAATACAAATTATAAGCAGATTTTGTTTGTAGTGCGCTTAACAAAGTCCCCATAGCATAGCTACTTACATCATGGTTTTGCAGAAAGCTTTCCGTACTATTCAGCACACTTTCTGGTAAATCACACTGTGCGGCTGCCAGTTCAAATGCATTATTACTTGCCACAAATTTTTGACCATTATCAGGTACTGCATTATTCAGATAACGACAAGATTTTCCACCAGTATTGTAGGCCAATACATTGAAATACCAAGCCTTTGTACCATTGTTATCATAATAATAGGTACTAGCCGCATTATTTTCGACTATTGTATTACTGGTTAAAACGAAGCTAGAAAAAGCACTTAAACGTTCCGTTCCCTGAGAAATGGCACGGATAATACTACCCGTATTTGGATTTGCTTGGTTTTTTGCAATCGTATTTGCTGTCAGTTCAACTTTGGCATTTCCACAGAAGTCCATCACACTATTACTCGTGGATGAACCATTTTGAATAATACTGCTTTGCTGGAACACAATTTCAGGCTGGGTATCCCCCAAGTTCCCGATACAGTCCATAGCGACAACACTACCTTTAGGTGCGATGTTACCCTGAACTAAACTGCTCACCAATAATGTTTTTTTCGACATATTATGTGCAACGGAGTAGATCGCACCGCCAGCAACTTTAGCTTGAGAGTTTTCTATTGCACCATTATTTAAGGTAAATGCTCCCCCTAAATACAAGGCACCACCACGGTCTTCTGCCATCCCGCCAGTAAGGCGTACATTATTGACGATAAAGTTGGCTTCTGAGCGTGAAGTATTAAAAATACGCGATTTGCCTTGGGCATTAATCGTCGTTCTAATATCTTCATAGGCAGGAAATTTCTGCGTCAGTAAATTTTTTGAATCATAGTTAAAGCGACTTTTCCCCTCAATCACGATCTGATTGAGCGGAACTAACTCACCTTTGGTCAGAAGATATTCACCTGCTTCAAGTTGAATATAATCGGTCTGCCCATTATTTGGATTGCCGACATTACATCCACCAAAAGATTTGTTTTTACGTGCAGTTTCAATCGCTTCACGTAAAGAACATTGATTGAGATTTTCACCATTTTCATCCTCAAAGGTCGTAACTTTGATGATGTTACTTGTCGCTGCCATAGATGACATAGCCGCAAGGACCATGACCGCCAGCAATCCTTTTTTATAATTTTTCATGTGCTGTCCTTAATTCTATCCAGACTATTTTTTAAAGCGACGAAATCCAACTAAGCCAAGTAGTGCAAAAATACCTGCCCAGCCTAGAGCACCACCTGATGTTTTAACTGTTTTACTTTCCATTTCATTGTTTGGTTCTTGGAAAATACGCACTTCTGCAGCTAAATAATTTTTTGCCGAAGTATTAAAACGGGTTGAAGACGTCACCACACGCAATTCAAAAATATCTGCGCCATGCCAATTTCCATTTGGCGTGTATTCAAAATCACCATTCAAATTCAGTGTAAATTTACCTTTAGATTCGGTGCTTTGTACAATTATTGGGCAACCATCTTGCCATGGCTCACCCGTTGGATTTGCCATACCCATCACTTTTGTACATTCTTCTTTTGGAATTAAATCACTGTCACCTAATGCATCTAAAATATTAAACTTGGCCACTTCACCTGTACGAATGTCTTTACCTAATCGAGGCATGCTCACAGGAACCACAATTTCGATTGCACCACGATCACACCAAACATCATCCAAATTACGATTTTTTCCTCGCTGATCAGAAGACTCGCAATACACATGATGCTCATTGCCATCGGCTGTGGTCTTCCCCTTATTTAATATCGGGCTTGAGAAAATCGTTTCGTAATCTAATAAAATACGAGGACGTAAATAACCAATAAATGCGTTATTTGCTGTGGTAAATGGACAGAAAAGTGCATTACGATCTTCTGTTAAGGTTTTACAGCTACCTTCATCTTCACCCGCAATTAAACTCGTCCCAGACCATACATCATTTAAATTTGCAGCAGGCCCAACAGGACAACTCGCAGCCACTAAGTTGTTATAAAAAACAGATTGGTCTGTTCCTGAGTTCACGACTTTACAATCTTGAGCGGTACCACTGAGCGCATTACCAATCACCACACTATTGGCTAAATAAGCATGCTCAGAGGTACTATTTAGTTCGATACCGCCACTGTTCTTCAGTACTGTAATATTATTGAGTGCTAAACCATCACGTAAGTTGACAGCAAAACCTTTGTTTTTGAAAAAGGTACTATTGGCAATGATATTTTGAGGGTTACTGAACACCAACTTGCTGATGTCTGCGAGCCCATTTTGATTGTAAACAATCGCTCGACCAGAAGTGCTTTCATTATTTTTGAACAAAGATGTATAGATTTCATAAGCCGGTGCTTCTGAGTAAATTGCACCACCATCTACCGCTTTGTTGTTTTGAAAAATCGTGGTTCGTATATATAGACGGCTTGCTACAGCTGCGCCATCTTCTGAAAATCCAACATTGTAGATTGCACCACCTAGTCGTGCATAGCCATCTTCAAACTTTACATTTTCAAGTGTGAGTTTTTCATTATTAAAAATGATGCCGCCTTTATCAGCACATTGATCTTGCTTACATCCTTTAAATGAAATTTCTTTAAAATTGATCGCAAGTAGTTCTTTTTCGCCATCATTAATATTAAAAATTTGATCCTTACCCGTCATTTCAATGACGGCATTATTAAGACCGAGTACGACATCTTCATTGACGTTACTGTCATACGCCGTTTTCAGATTCAGTTCTGCTTTAATATCAATTTTTTTAGTGAGTTTATAAACTTCATTTTTTTTCAGAGAAATTGAGGCATAGGCGTCTTTACCTCCGCAACCATTATATCCGGCTTCTGGCATACCATTATTGATATATTCTATGGCTTCACGAAGTGAACATTCCTTGTCATCCTTTACAACATCTTCAGTAGTTGTAACGGTAATTTCTGCGCTAAATGCATGACCTGCCATGAGAAGCATGCCAATACCTATGCTCTGTTTGAGCATATCCATCTCCTTAAATATTTTTTATCTTTTTATTCTTAAGTTGCACAATCCTTGCAACATTAAAATATTTTTATGTACTTTGTCACAGCTTGAGTAATTACTCAAGAATTTTTATTGCTTACCGATATTCATCAATTAGGGCAAAAATTTGTCTTAAATTGGCATGACTCAATTTGACTTTTTCACCTTTTAACATCTGAATCAGTTGTTCTAAAGATCTAAGTAAAATGGATGCCTGATGCGGCCCATGTGCCAACAAATAATCTACAATTTGTTGATCCATATGGATGCCACGTCGCGCCAAAACAGAGTTTACGAGTGCTTGTCGGTCTGCGTATAAACTACCATTTGGTACTTTTACACTGACAGCCTGAGTTAATCGAGACTGTAAATCTGGCAGTTCAAGTTTGAGTTCAATGGGCGCCAGCCGAGATGAAAAGACCAATTGACCACCTTCTTCGTTATTATAATTAATCAGGTGAAAAACAGCTTTTTGCCAATGTGGAACTCCGCTAATCGCTTCAATATCGTCTAAAGCCACCAAGTCATAGCGATCGAGCGAAGTAATCGCTTCAGTGGGAGCATCGAGCAATTCAAGCAATGAAACTTGAATTGCTGATTTACCAATTTCTAAATAGGAGTCACATATTGCAGACAGTAAATGGCTTTTTCCTGTGCCAGCTCCACCATAGATATAGAAACGATTCATTAAACCAGCATGTAACTGACGAACACCATCGATTACATGCCCCCAACTCGGCCCAGAAAAATCACTAATTCGAGCATCGAGTTGTGGTTCTATATCTAGCTGCAATTGACGCATATCTATATTTTGGCCTTATCAATCTTTATGTTCTGATCTTTCAATGTTACTCGAAATTTCAGGATCTTGCAGCGAATTTGCAGACTGATTTTTGAGCTCAATATCGACAGCAACTTGATTGGTTTCTACGTTTAAAGTGCCACTTGCAGCATCATTTACGACAAGTACATCATTTCGGTATAAATTACTTTTCTCGTAATTTTCGCGTGCATGACGTAATAAGACCACAATAATCGCTGCAACGGGTAGTGCAATGAGCATTCCGAGGAGTCCTGCCAATTGCGCGCCTGCAAGGACTGCAAATACCACTGCCACAGGAGACAAACCAATTTTGTCGCCTAATAAGAAAGGCTGTAAAATATAACCTTCTATTGCCTGCCCTACCATGAATACCACCAGTACTAAGGCCAAATGCACCCAATCCAAACCGAATTGGAACAGGCAAGCCACAATTGCCGAAATAATACCAACCGCAAAACCCAAATACGGAATAATACTGGCTAGACCCGCAATCATCCCGATGATGATGCCGACCTCAATACCCACCAATTGAAGTCCAACCGCATATACAACGCCCAATAAGAACATTACCAAGAACTGGCCTTTTACAAACGCGCCTAGAACTTCATGACATTCGCCTACGATGGTTAATGTGCTTTTTTCGTATTTGCGTGGAATAAGGCGACGCATGTTTTCTAACATTCGTTCCCAATCTAATAAGAAATAGAAAGCTATGATTGGAATTAAGACAATCGTGCCACCAATCTGTATGAAATTCAGACCCGATTGTGCCACTTTTAACAACATGGCTTGGATACTGTCTGCACTATAGTTGGTTTGAATATACTCCATGATCGCTGCTGACATTTGCTCTGTATCAATTTCCATCGGTACAAGATTAAATGTCTCTGATAACCACGGCAGGAATGTATAGTTGACCCAATGAATATTGTTTGGAATATTGTTTTTCGCATACATCAACTGTTCCCATACCAGTGGTACGAGGAACCACATTGCAAGGAATATAGCGACACCAATTCCAATAAAGACCAAACTGATAGATAACCAGCGCGGCAAGCCAATATTATGTAATTTATCGACTAAAGGGCTAAATAAATATGCAATTAGAAATGCGCCGATAAAAGGAACAACTACAGGCTTTAATAAGTATAAAACCCATATGATCAATGCTATCCCAGCAAGAATAAATATTCGGTGCAAGGTGCGATCACCCATATAAAGTCACCTTTTTTCAATGTAATCGTTATAGAAAGGAAAATATTTTAATAAAGATAACATTTTAGTGCGAAATAGCATAAGAGTTTTGCATATTCAGGTTATAATCCCCGCGCGAATGCGGAGACTTCATTATGAGCAACTCAACTTCTACCCCAAACACTGGTTTAAGCTACAAAGATGCAGGTGTCGACATTGAAGCGGGCGACGCGTTAGTCGATCGTATCAAATCTGTCGCGAAACGTACTGCACGTCCTGAAGTAATGGGCGGCCTAGGCGGCTTTGGCGCTCTTTGTAAAATTCCTAAAGGTTATGAAGAACCTGTTCTCGTATCTGGCACAGATGGTGTTGGTACAAAATTACGTTTAGCATTGAATTTGAACCGTCATGACACAATTGGTCAAGACTTGGTTGCAATGTGCGTAAACGATCTTCTTGTATGTGGTGCTGAACCACTGTTCTTCCTTGACTACTATGCAACTGGCCACCTCAACGTTGACGTTGCAGCAAATGTTGTAACTGGTATCGGTGCGGGTTGTGAACTTGCAGGCTGTGCATTGGTTGGCGGTGAAACTGCTGAAATGCCAGGTATGTATGAAGGCGAAGACTATGACCTTGCAGGTTTCTGCGTAGGTGTAGTTGAGCAAAGTAAAATTATTGATGGCTCTAAAGTTAAAGCGGGTGACGTTTTAGTTGGTGTTGCATCTTCTGGCGCACACTCAAACGGTTACTCACTTCTTCGTAAAATTTTAGATGTGAAAAACGTTGACCTTACTCAAATCGTTGATGGTCGTCCACTTGCAGATACAGCAATGGAACCAACACGTATTTATGTAAAACCAATTCTTCAGTTATTGAAAGAAGTGGATGTACACGCTATGGCGCACATCACAGGCGGCGGTTTACCGGGTAACTTACCTCGCGTACTGCCAAATGGTGCTCAAGCGGTAGTCAATGAAGCATCTTGGGAATGGCCAGAATTATTCAAACTACTTCAAAAAGAAGGTGGTGTTGAACAATTTGAAATGTACCGCACATTTAACTGTGGCGTAGGTATGGTTCTCGTGGTTGATGCAGCCGATGCTGACAAAACAGTTGAATTACTCACTAGCCTTGGCGAAAAAGCATTCACAATGGGTCACATTGCAGATAATGCTGAATCTGTTGAAGGCGCTGACGAAAAAATCCGTGTAGTTTTCGCATAAGCAACGTTCATGATTAAAATTGCTGTACTTGTTTCAGGCAGCGGATCTAACCTGCAAGCCCTGATCGATGCCAATCTATCAGGTCAAATCGTTGGGGTGATTTCCAATAGACCTGACGCTTTTGCACTGCAACGTGCAAGAAAAGCAAAGATTGCAACTGCAGTCATTGAACATAAGCAATATCCAAGTCGTGAAGCTTTTGATGATGTGATGCATCAACAACTGCTCGACTGGGATGTTGATTTGGTCATTTTGGCAGGCTTTATGCGCATTTTAAGCGCAAAATTTGTCAAAGCATGGGAAGGAAAAATGATTAACATCCACCCTTCTCTGCTGCCAAATTATAAAGGAATGCATACTCATCAACGTGTTTTAAACACCGGTGATGTCTTCCATGGCTGTACAGTTCACTATGTGACTGCAGAGCTGGATGCTGGTCAAGCGCTTGCTCAAGGCGTACTTAAAGTCAATGTGCATGATCATGCTGAAAGTCTTGCAGATCGGGTTCACGTGCTTGAGCATGTGATTTACCCTCAAGTGGCAGAATGGATTTGTAATGGCACCATTCAACACACTGAAAACGGTGTTTTATATCGTGGCGAGCCTTTGCAACAACCTGTTCAATTCTGTAAGTTCTAAGCAACTGTATAATTTAACAATCAACGCATCTTAGGGTGCGTTTTGTTTTTCAGTGCCAAATAAAACTCTATTTATTACTAAAATCTAAAATCTAAAATCTAAAATCTAAAATCTAAAATCTAAAATCTAAAATCTAAAATCTAAAATCTAAAATCTAAAATCTAAAATCTAAAATCCATTTTTGCAGAATGTTCAACTTTATGATCAATATGTAGTTTTTAGTTAAATTAAAGCTTTTAGCATCATTAAAATAATAAGCTTAAATTGCAATTAGTAAACCTTATAAATCTTGAAATATTACATCCTTCAAACAAAAGTGGAGAAAATCACATGTTAAAATCCATCACACTGGCGACTTGTGCATGTATAACACTGGGTATGATTGGTTGTGCTACGACATCAAATCCGGCTACTGATCGTAATTTAGATAAATTACAAAACAAAAATTGGGTTGCGAGTGAAATTCAAGGCGTTAAGCTTGAAGCTGACCCTAACAATTCGAACGTACCCACCATCACTTTCGACGACACTCGTGTAAGTGGTTCAGATGGTTGTAATCGATTCATGGGTGGTTACGCTGTGCAAAACACAAAAATCCAATTTTCAAACCTTGCTACAACACAAAGAGCATGTTTGACTGCGACAAATATTCCTCAACATTTTTCGCAGGCATTGAGCCAAGTTACTCATTATGATGCCTCTAAAGATCATTTGAAATTTTTAGATGCCAACAACAAAGTTGTTTTACAATTTGAAAATGCGAAATAAATCTCAAAAGTAGAATGTTTCATTCATAAAAAAAGCACTCTATAGAGTGCTTTTTTTGTGTTGTCGTTTTTAAGGTTCAATGATGACGCTTAGACGATTTAAGTAAATCTTTGATCAATTCCACAGTTTCTACAGGATGTTCTAAGGGGAACATATGACTCCCCGCAGCAACTTTAAATGGAATCCCAAATTTTTTCTCAACCTTTTGTGGAAAGTGCCGAGCTAAAAATGGTCCCTGCTCTGCAATTAACTGCTGTACAGGTACTTGTGGTTGAGCATGAGGTAACCACCACAGTGAAGGATTAGTTCGAAAAATATGAACCTCATCATCACGTGAAATCGTCAATTCCACCCCACCACGCAGTTTATCGTCCATCAAGGCATGATCAATATAAGCTTGATAACAGTCTGGATCGAAATCTTTATAAAAACCTTTCGGCCTTAAAAGCTCTGCTGCTTGTTCACGGCTGTCCCAATGATCACGACGACGCTTCGACAAACCTGCTGGGGACATTTTATCGACGACTTTAAGTTTGAGGAGTTTTGCGATGTGCAAAGCAAAAGACTCTTTACCCATGATCATAGGCGGATCAATCATTAACACTTGTTCAAACAATTCTGGGCGTTGTAATGCAGCCTGAAATGTTAAAACCGAACCTAATGAGTGACCTAATCCAATCACCTTACGACCATTGGCCTGACGTACAATACTGTCAATGACTTGCTGTGTTAAGCTCTTCCAATGGTTATCGATTGGGTAACGCTTATCTGGCCCAAGTAACGGCACATAGATCACATCATATTCATCACTCAGTAAATCAAACAATTTTTGATAAACCCGTGATGGCACGCCATTGGCGTGCGCAAAATGAATTAACGGTTTCATTGTAATTTCGTGCTGTTTTCAGATTGAACCTGTTGTGACAATGCGCTTGCCAAACCTTGACCAAATGAACTTCCCATACGACCTAGTACAGAATCAAACGGACTATTTTCAATGGTGTAGTTCACGGCTTTTTCAGTTTTCAATTCACGTTTCAGGCTATTTAAACTACCTGTACGGTCAGCAATACCTAGCTTCACAGCCTGATCACCCGTCCAAAATAAACCTGAGAAAATAGCTGGATCATTTGATTTTAATTTCTTACCGCGACCTTCCTTCACTGCGTTAATGAAATGCGCATGAACATTATCAAGTACACCTTGAACATGTGCTTTTTGTGCTGCATCTACAGGTTGAGTCATGGATAAAATGGCTTTGTTCTCACCCGAAGTCATGGTGCGATCTTCTACACCGAATTTTTGCATCAAACCACTAACACCATAATTCGGCATGATCACGCCAATCGAACCCACTAAACTTGAAGGATTGACAATAATTTCATCTGCCGCAGACGCAATATAGTACGCACCTGAAGCGCCTGTATCACCAATAATGGCATACAGTTTTTTATCGGTATGGGCTTTTTTCAAGTACTGAATTTCTTGCCAAATTTCATCAGACTGAACAGGTGAACCACCTGGTGAATTAATATTTAAAACAATCGCTTTGCTTTGTTTGTTTTCATAGGCTTTTTTCAGAGCTTTGATGGTATTTGCACTGTTTACACTTTGCTTGTCCGCTGCAATGGTCCCAATGATATCAACCACAGCAATATGTGAACCCGCTGTCGCTGCTGGATCAGATGACGACATGCTACAACTTTTTGCCATCGCAATGATAATAAATAACAAATAAGCAAAGGTTAAAAATTTAAAAAATATACCCCATCTACGTGCTCTACGTTGTTCTTCAACGGAAGAAAGCACGGCTTTTTCTAATATTTTCCATTCATTTCCAGTTGGCTGCTGAATATTGTTTGAAGAACTTTGCTGTTTTTCTTCAGGTTTTGGTGGCCATTCGGACATAAAAAAACCCATTTGATCGTTAATTTGTAGTCATTATATACACGCTAATCGCTATAACTGTCTAATCAATTCATTTTCCCCTATAATTATTTTAAATTTTCTTTCATTTCTTTCAGACTTAAATAAGATGACCGACCAAAATTCACAGGACACCACATATCACCTGTTAAAATTTATCAGCCGTCAACCTATTCAAATTTCAAGATTAATTGCAAAAGGTTTGGCTGGGTTAGTCAATGTTTTAAAAATCTCTAAAACCTACTCTACGATTCAACGCAATCTTAAAATTGCATTGCCTGAATTATCAGAGTCAGCTCGCATTCAACTCACTAAACAAGCGATTCGAAACGAACTTTGTTCTTATTTTGAATTTTTTAACATTTGGGGTGCAAGTACAGAAAAAAATATTCAACGAATTCATCACGTACATGGCGCTGAATATTTACATGAAGCGCTCGCCCTACAAAAAGGCGTTGTACTCGTAGTACCACATTTTGGTACTTGGGAAATCATGAATGCATGGGTTGCGCAGTACACTCAAATGACCATCATGTACAAGCCGGTAAAAAGCGAATCTGCCAACAATTTTGTCCGTGCTGCTCGAAGCCGTGAGCAAGCAATACTGGTTCCTACGGATGAATCAGGTGTACGTCAGATTTTCAAAGCCTTAAAACAAGGTGGGACGACTGTGATCTTGCCAGACCATACCCCTAATGCCGGCGGCGAAATGATTCCATACTTTGGTATTCCACTAAAAACCAGTAACTTAAGTGCAAAACTAATTCAAAAAACCAAAGCACGTGCGCTCTTACTATATGCCATTCGTAACGATAATCATGGTTTTGATATGCATATCGAACCTATCGATGAGAACATTTATCAAGGCAATGCAGATGATGGCTCGATGGTTATCTTTAAAGCAGTGGAAGATTTAATTCATCGTTATCCAGAGCATTATCACTGGAGCTATAAACGCTTTAAAGCCAATCCAAAATTGAGAAATCTATACAATATTAGTGACGAAGAGGCGGCTCAACGAATCCACGATATTCGTGAGGAATATCAACAGCAGCAAACAATGACAGTGGCTGAATAACATCTTCACGCCTTGCCCTTGAGCGAGTTTCTTTATTCGGATTCTTTAGATAGCCTGCGATATAGATCGAGCCATTTATACTTTGTCCGCTCTTCAATTAGTTCAATTTGCTGTTTATTTTGCTTGAAATGGATACTTCCACTTTGTGCAGTTTGCAAGAGTGGAATGTCTAATTGTTTGAGGCGTGTTTGGGTCATGTTTGCAGGATGTCCATAACGATTAAAGCGCCCTGCAGAAGCAATCGCCAACTTGGGCTTAAAATGGTTTAAAAACGCATAGGATGAACTGTGCCGACTACCATGGTGTCCGAGCACCAAGACATCGACTTTTAGGTCTGGATAATCACTTAATATTTGATATTCAGTCTCCCAACCCGCATCCCCCATCAATAGAAAATGTCGTGGCCCATTGACGTCTTTGACCGTGACATATAGAACACAAGAACGTTCATTGGCATTCCATTTGGCATCTGTCAGATCTTCAGGCTTTGGCGAGAGTATTTCAAAATAGACTTGCTGATCCCAATTCCACTGCTGACCACGCTGACATAAGCGCTGTGGAGCTTGGTTTATGGTTTGTACCCGCTCATTACTTGAAAGCTGCCCAATATCAAGCTGTTGCTCCAATGAGAAAAAGCCACCGCTATGGTCTTGATCTAAATGAGTCAATAACACCCGATCTAGTCGATGAACTCCATTCACACTCAAAAATGGCCGGATGATATTTTGCCCGACACTAAATTGACTTTCATCATAGTTTCCACCGAAGTCCACCATCATATGATGATCTACAGAACGGATATAGATCGCCTGCCCTTGCCCCACATCTAAAATTGAAAGCTGAAAATTTGCTGAATTTTTCCATGGGATAAACAGAGTAAAAAAGGCAATGACCGCCCAATATTTTGGCAAGATTCCTTCAGGTAAAAATAAGATTACTATGACGAGTATCAACAGTACGATCTGAGTTGACGTCAATGCGACATCTTGCATTTGTGGTGCAAAGAGTCGATCTAAGCCATAGAGAAATACATGCAATATCTCTAAACACAGATCATTGAATAAAAAAACCAATTGCGCCAGAGGAGTCGAAATATAAGAAAGTGCCCCTCCGATGATATCTAAAGGAACCACCACTGCCCCTAACCACGGGATGGCAAATAAATTACTTAGTGAGCTAATCCAAGTCACTTGCTTGAAAAAAATCACCATCAATGGAAATAAAGCGACAAAGATTTTCCATTGTGATTCCACCATCAACCACATTGAATGTTTTAACTTTTGCCAAAAACTGACTTCTGTTTGAGCCAGTATATGCTTCCTTAAGGTTTGATAAATCCGCAGTAAAATAAAGCATGCACCATAAGACAACCAAAATGCCGCGGATAAAATACTAAATGGATCCACTAGCAATAAAATAGCGGCACTAAAAATCAGCAGTTGAAAAGGCTGAATGGTTTGTCGTAACAAAAGCATGCTACTTGCAACAAGGCAAATCGTCAGTGTTCTCAGCGTCGGTATTTCAAAACCGGTAAATGAACAATATAGAAGGACACAGAAGATAAAGGGCACGACCAATACATATTGTTTGGGCCACTTGAGATAAATTTTGGGACAATATTTACGGATACTTAACTGCATCGCCCAACAGAGCATGCTGGCAAAAACCAGTACATGCGGACCAGAGATCGCCAGTAAATGACTCATCCCAAAGCGTTGAAATAATTCACTGGTGCCTTCAGTGAGTAAACTTTTATCACCTGTAAGCAGCGCTAACAGCAAGCCATGATTCTGCAGAGGTTGTTGGTATATAAACGCTCTTAAATATAAACGTTGTTGTTCGACTTTTATTTTTAACTGGTGTAGCACACCTTGATGTCGTTGATACTGCTGCCCATAGCCCATCGCAGTCATATGTTGAGGTGGTATTAATTCCACCGACTTCACCTTTAAACTGGCATGTATATTTTGCTGTATGCTCCACCTTTCTTGGTCAAATGCACCTTCGGTCACATAGCTTTGGGTAGGTCTTAACTCACCATACATACGATAGTATTGTCCAGGGACCAACTGAATCGTCTGTTCATTATTTTGCAAAATTGACTTGGGTAAATACGCCATAAAATATTGAATCTGCTGATTCACATTGAGCACTTCAATTTTTTGCTGAATTGCTTGGTCTTTGAGTTGGCTGATCTGTGGAATATACGCAATAAACTCGCCTTGTCTGCTCTGATGTTCAACCAATGCCAAACGCTGATCGAGTTGAGTATTGGCGAAACTAAAACCGAGAATTGAACCTATGCAAAGATTTGTACTGAGCTGTAAGATTTTCGAAAAGATACTTTTTAGTTTTGGTGAAATGTAGAGCTGTAGCACTAGCCAAATCAGGACAATAAAAAGCAACTGAGTTGTCGAGAGTTGTGGATTCCAAAACATGAAACCCATAAAAGAAATACCTAAAATCCAGCCAATACAAAAACTTTGTAACATGAGTCGTCATTATTTTTATTATGTGCTGGCAATAATAAAGCCCACCGAGGTGAGCTTCAATCAAACAATCTTAATCCACTAATTTTTTACAAAATCAATTTAGCGCTTAGTCATCTACCCATAAACCATCTTGCATATGCAAAATCGCATCAGCAGATTGAGCTAAATATTCATCATGGGTCACGATTAACATGGCCATGTTAAATTCTTTACGCAACTCAGATAGCAACTCAAAAATCTTCACCGCGGTTTTGCGGTCTAAGTTCCCTGTTGGCTCATCAGCCATCATCAACTTAGGTCTTGCTACCAATGCACGAGCCAAAGCCACACGTTGACGTTCACCGCCTGAAAGCTCACCAGGTTTGTGCGTCATGCGGTGGGAAAGTCCTACGCGTTCCAAAAGATATTCAGCTTGCTGCTTCACTTCTTTGAAGTTACTCGACTTACGTAACATCAATGGCATTGCCACATTTTCAAAGGCGGTAAATTCAGGCAACAAGTGATGGAATTGATACACAAAACCTAAATGCTCATTACGAATATAACCACGCTCTGCTTCACCTAAAGTGTCAAAGCGTTGACCATTAATCATCACTTGACCCGATGTTGGACGATCTAAGCCACCCAATACATGCAACAACGTACTTTTACCAGAACCACTTGACCCCACAATCGAAACAAACTCACCTGCTTTGACTTGTAATGAAAGTCCACGAATCACATCGACTGTAGACTTACCATCAGTAAAAGATTTGGTAATGTTTTGGGCATCTAAAACTAAATTACTCATAGCGTAGAGCCTCTGCAGGTTGAACTTTAGCTGCACGTAAAGCCGGATAAATAGTCGCGATAAAGCTAAGACCCAATGATAAGGACACAATCACCACAACATCTTGCCATCTTAAATAAGACGGTAAATAGTTGATGAAGTAAGCATCAAACATATTTAAGCCCAGTGTTGTATTCAACCAACCAACTAAATTACTAATACTAGATGCAGCAATAATCCCTAAAATTGCCCCAGACACCGTACCAATCACCCCAATCACTGTACCTTGCACCATGAAGATCCGTGTGATTGTAGCCGGTGAAGCGCCTAGTGTACGCAAAATGGCAATATCGGATTTTTTATCAGTGACCACCATCACCAATGAAGACACGATATTAAATGCTGCAACCAATACAATCAGGAACAGCAATAAACTTACCATTGCCTTTTCCATTTGAATCGCACTGAACAGGTTGCCGTGTGTATAAGTCCAATCTGAAGCATAGAAGTTTGCTGGTAGATCACGCACAATTTCTTGAGAGACTTGTGGTGCTGCAAAAATATCATCCAACTTCATACGGATGCCTTGTGCACCATCTGGCAGTCTTAATAAAGTTGACGCATCGTTCAGGGCCACATAGCCCATCATCGAATCAACCTCTGCACCAATACTGAAAATACCCACAATTTTAAATCGTTTAAAACGCGGAACGACCCCAGCCGGCGAAGGAGTTGCTTCAGGAAGGACCAAGGTCACACTGTCATTTAAACCTAAGCCCAAGGCATCTGTCATTTGCTTGCCAAGCACAATACCAAACTCACCTTTTTTCAGGTTATCGATACTGCCTTCCACCATATGGTCTTGGATAATTGATACCTTTTTTTCATACTGCGGTTCAATCCCACTGACCATAATGCCAGACACTTGACCTTGTGCCGTCAACATTCCCTGTAATTGGGTGAATGGTGCGACCCCTTGAACATGCTCATGTTGCTCAATTTTTTTTGCAAGTTCAGGCCAATTTGTTAAAATTTGTGTTGAAGAAACAGTGGCTTGAGGTATCATTCCTAAGACACGAGTTTTCAGCTCACGATCGAAACCATTCATCACAGATAAAACTGTAATAAGGACTGCCACACCAAGCGTGAGGCCGATCATGGATACCAGAGCAATAAAAGAAATAAAGTGGTTACTGCGCCGAGCGCGAGTGTATCTCAACCCTATATACAGCGAGATTGGTTTAAACATAACCATCTAGTCCGAGGTAATATATTATGGAAAACTTACAGCATCAAAGCGTTCAAACTGAACGCCGTGTAATGTCGCGTATCGATGCTGCTTTGCGCATCAACTATCAGATTATCTCTGATGATGTTGCACTGAATGATCCTTACGATCCTAATTTTGTATTGCCGCGCTATTTTCTACTACTTGCTGAATTAGATCAATTTGATCATGCACTCAACTACGAATTAGAACAATTAGCTGAGAAAGATCAACAAATTGCTCGAATCTTATCCTTATTTAACCAAAAGTTAAACCTTATTACGGGTTCTTTATACGACGCAATTGTACAAAGCATGTTACCAGTGCCTGAGCATGTGAATTTTTCAGAGACTGGTTTGAGCTTTTTTAGCGAACGCGCGATTAAAGAAGGTACTTATATCCATGTGACCTTAAGCCACCCTGAAAATTTCTTCCATATTGCGGCAACTGCGCAAGTGGTTTATAGCCGTGAAGAAGAAAGCAACTTATACCGTACGGGTGCCTATTTTATCACACTGCTCCCTCAAGACCGCGTCAAACTTGCAGAGTGTATCGCACTGACCCAAAACAAAGAGTGATTTTTAATCAATGTTTTAATTTGTGGGCGAGCTCTCTGTTCGCCCGAAAATCTTTATAAAAATAAACAAACAAGCCTGATAATAGAATCACAGCACCAAGTAAAACCATCAATGATAATTTTTCATCATTCAGTAAAGCACCAAAGAGCATAGCAAGCATGGGTGTGAGTACCGTTGTTAAAGACAAAGTTGTCGCCTTGATGTTTTGTACCAGTTTGAAATAACAAAACATTGCAATCAATGAAGCCATAATCACTGCATAAAATAAGCCAATGAGTGCTTTGGTCGAAGGCATCTGTGTCGGTGCATACTGCCAAATAAAAGGTAGCATTGCAGCAGAAAATAGTGCTGAGATAAGAATCGAACCCGTGGCTTGAGACATGGGCTGCAATGGCGCATTGACTTTTTTCACCCAAAAAATCGACATACAGTAGACGAATACGCTCATTAACATTAAGACGATGCCAACAGGCTGTACGTGCTGATCACTGCCGCCTAAGCAAATAATGGCTAAACCACAGACGGCAATCAACATCCCCATCCATTGCAAGCGATGCAGATAGGTATGAAAGAAGAAACGACCGATCAGCCCCGTCATAATTGGTGCCAAACCAAACATCAGGGCAATAATGCCTGAGCTGAGATAGGCCGTTGCCATATAGGTAAAAATCTGAGAACCAATAAAACTAAATGCCCCCGCCAAATAACTGTGCAGCGAGGTTTTATCCATCGGAAGTTTATGTTTAAAAATAAACAATAATGCGACAGCCAAGGGTAATGCGATAAAAAAGCGTAATGTCAGTGCCCAAAACGCATTGATATCACTGACACTCCAAACGATGGCAAGTGGCGTGGTCGACCAAATGAACACCAACAACGCATAGGTCGTCGCTAGATTTGTTTTAGATGGCATGGTTTTTACTTCTGCGCCGTTTTACGTTTTTGCTTTTGAATGGTTTGATCTAAGCTACTAGAAAATTCGCGCTTATCACGTTCTGAAATCGGGGCTGGACCACCGGTTTGCACACCTGCGCCCCGTAAAGTATCCATAAAGTCGCGTAAGTGTAGACGTGCTTTGACATTTGCTGTGGTATAAATCTCACCCCGAGGATGTATCGCTATACCGCCCCGCTCAATCACTTCAGCAGCAAGTGGAATATCCTGTGTCATCACGATGTCGTGCTCTTTCATGCGCTGAATAATTTCTTTATCCGCTGCATCTGCCCCACTCATGACTTGAATCGAGTTAATCCGCACCGAAGGCGTTATCCCAACATTTTGATTGGCGACAAAAGTGACTTCTAACTGGTAACGATCAGAAGCCCGAATAATCACATCACGTAAAATGCGTGGTAACGCATCTGCATCCACCCATAATTTAAATGGCAGCACTGAATTTCCATTCACTTTTAAAACATGACTCATAGTAACAAATCTACATGACATTTTGGGGATCTGCATCCGCTGAATGGATCTACATTTCTCTAATCATGAGAATCGAAAAGCTGCAAAATGAGTCCAACTTGGGCTTATTTTCCAATGCTTTTACATTTAAATCCTACTGAAAACATTTTTTATGCATGATTTCATGATAAATATGGCGTCGGTGACTTGAAAATTTCAAATAACCCTCGATTTATTAATTATGAAACCAACCCAATATCAATTGTGCATATGAAAAAACAAAATAGCCCTGAAATTATCACTATTGAAGATCAAACTTTTGGTAGTCATGTTGAACATTGGAATTTGCTCACCGGCAACCCGACAACGGATGTACCAGTTTGGCTGGGTCAGGCATTGGATGCACCCATTATGCCGATGGGCTTATGCGCACAAGAATCTGATATGGATCAAAGTACCTGGCTGATTCAAGGTCCATCAAAAGCTTCGATTCAACTGTGCCAAGTGATTGCGGTAGAAAATAATAAACCTAAAGCCGTTAAAACTGCATTTCCAAGTTTTGATAGCCCATATAAAACCAAAGCCACCATTGAACGTATTATTACCTGTAAATCCAATACACAAGCTGTGCTTTGCCTCGACTTAGGCGCAAATACCAGTGTGTATGCTTTTGATAGTTTATATAGCGTCAATCATGACCAATATGAAAAAGATGCAACTTACAGTGTGCAACTCAATGCTTGGGCCTATGAACTCGAAGCTGTCGCAGAACATGAACAGCTTGTCGTTGACGATCCTGCATCGATTAAACATCATCGTGCTTTAAACGATATATTGGCAGCAAACAACGGTGTTGCCCCTGCAGACTTACACGAACAAATTAAAGCGTGGCAACCAAAGTCTGAAGATGACAAAGCACCAGTCACCGTCGATTTTTCTAAAATGGTTGCATACCTATATGGTGAAAACCTCGGACAAGAAGACGAAGCATGGTTCCAAGGGCATATTGTTGGCAAAACTGCCATGCAATTTAAAGAGCAAGACTATACGCTGTATGATGTGACCTTAATCCACGAAGAAAACCAAGAAGCGGTGATTGTTCGTGTTGCAACACGAAATCCGGAGCATAAAGATTTCAATGTTGGGCAATATATTCGTGGCAACTTGTGGATACAAGCCAATATTTACGCAAAATCTGCCTAATTTAAATTGAAAAAACCAATTTCACATAAAAAAGCCGCCTCAGTGCGGTTTTTTTATTTCTCGCTAATCATGTGTATTCGCTGAATATTTAAATGATTGATTATTTTTTATCCACAAGCCAGTCAATATATTCTATTTTTAAATTCAAATTAAAATAACTTATCCACAATATTAAATTCAAAATAATGCTGCTAAATAAATCCATCTGCAAAGGATAAAATATAAAAATCTAATATAAATAAATAAGATAGGAAATTTATGAAACTAAATTTATCAATTCAGTTGCTTATTTTTAAATAAACTAAATAGTTTAGTAAGTTTACGGCAGATAGTACTTTATTTAATCAAATAATTATGTTAAAAATGCGTTTAAGAAATAGTAATTAACGATAAATAGATCGGAAAGAATATCTATGAAAGTCGTGCAAGAAGAAAACTTATCGCAAGTTGACCATCACATGGAATCTCGATATCAAATCGAGCCAATGTCCTGCTTATTTTTTATGTTAGGTATGCTGATTTGTGCATACGTTTTACATACGTTTATTTTTTAATCTATTCAATAAAAAAACCGGCATTTGCCGGTTTTTTTATGTCTTTAGGATTATGCGTTGCGTTTTGCAAAGTCTTCCATAAAGTTAACCAGTGCTTGAACACCTTCTAGCGGAACAGCATTATAAATACTTGCACGCATACCACCCACTGAACGGTGACCAGCTAAATTCAGCAAGTGGTTTTCTTCAGCTTCTTTTAAGAATTGTTTTTCCAATTCTGGGTTCGCCAAAGTAAATGGTACGTTCATGATTGAACGGAATTCTTTTGCAATTGGGTTCGCATAGAAATCGCTTGAATCGATATAACCATAAAGCAATTCAGCTTTTGCCATATTCGCTTTATAAATTGCGTCTACACCACCCTGCTCAAGTAACCACTCAAAAACAAGGCCAGATAAGTACCATGCATAAGTTGATGGTGTATTCACCATTGAACCATTTTTCGCTTGAGCTGAATATTTCAAGATACTTGGAATATCTGCTTTCGCTTGATCCAATAAATCATCACGAATAATCACTAAAGTTAAACCAGCCGGACCGATATTTTTCTGAGCGCCTGCATAGATTAAACCGAACTTAGAGACGTCTAATGGTGCAGATAAAATGCTTGATGAAAAATCGGCAACCAATGGCTTGTCTGTTTCAGGAATGTTGGCAAACTGAAGACCTCCAATGGTTTCATTATCTGCATAATGCACATAAGCCGCATCATCAGATAAGTTCCAAGTGCTTTGATCAGTAATCGCAAGTTTACCGTCAATGGTGGTACCCGCTTCAACGACATTAATGTCGCCATAACGCTGTGCTTCTTTCAACGCTTTTTCAGACCAAATACCAGTGTGGATATAGTCTGCTTTGCTGTTTTTACCCAATAGGTTTAATGGGATCGCAGAGAATTGAAGTGATGCGCCACCTTGAAGGAATAACACTTTATAGTTGTCTGGAATATTCATCAGCTTACGAAGATCAGCTTCTGCTTTCTCTGCCACAGCAACATAGTCTTTACTACGGTGGCTCATTTCCATGATCGAAAGGCCTTTGCCTTGCCAGTCAAGCATTTCAGCTTGAGCTTTTTCTAAAACGGCAGTGGGTAATGCAGCAGGACCAGCACAGAAGTTGTACGCGCGCATGAGTTTTCCTTTCAAAGTGAAACACAATAAAATGATGGCATTTAACCATATCTGACGCGTGCTTGCAGTAGTTAAAGCTGAAAATATTCCAATGCTGTCTGACATTTGAAGTCAAAATTTCAATAAAGATCAAAATTAATTCTTCTTAATTCAAATTATTAGATTTACTGATATTTTTTATCCCTTGAATTGATGCTAATTTAAGGTCTTGATGTGCGAAAAATGATGTGCGCTGCAAAGATAAAATTTATTTACATATGTATATGAAACAATACAACAACTTAGTGAATTTACCCAACTTCATCACAATGACTATAATGAACCCATCCTAGCTGTGAGTGTGTTTTTATGCCGTTACCTCGAACAGATTATTCTATAAAAATTAAACATACATTTCGTTCAGGTTTACTGCTTGGCCTTGGTTGTTTCAGTGGCTTTTTTAGCCCCACCGTACTTGCGCAAAGTATCAGTTATAGCCAAGCAGAACAAAGTCTACTCACTAGTTCGTATAGTACTCAGGCCAACCAAGCGCTACAACAATCTGCCGAACTTCAAGCTCAGGCCATTAAAGGGCTTGGTTTACCTCGTGTGGATTTAAACGTCCGTGCCTATGCCTTTCATAATGAACTCGATATTCCTCTCGGTGCCCTAAAAAATAACTTAGAACAAACGCTGAGTAATGGCATTAATAATAAAATTGATGAAAGCTTACCGAGTGATTTGGCAGACCCATTAAAAGACAGTCTGCAACAGCCAATCCGTGATGGTGTCGGATTAATTCCAGATTCTTCCCAAGTGGTCTTAGATGATCAAGTGATCCGCCCTACCGTTTCCGTAATGATGCCGCTGTATACCGGTGGGTTAACGTCTAGCGCCAAGGAAATTGCCAATATCCAAGCCAAACGCAGCGCGATAAGCAGTGAACAACAACAAGATGTGCAACGTTTTGAATTAATCCAAGCCTACTTCAATGCTCAATTACAAAAAAAATTAGTCGAAAGCAGCCGCTTCAATTTAAATGCGATGCAACAACACTATACCAATGCACTCAAAATGGAACAACAGGGTTTCATTAGCAAAGGCCAGCGTATGCAATTTGAAGTGGCGAAGAATAATGCGCTCAGAACTTTTCAAAATACTGAAGCGAATTTTCGCTCTAGCTTATTTAAGTTAAACAACTTAATGCAAAGCAGCCAAATTACTGATCTTTCAACGCCATTATTTATCAATCAGCAACACAATCAAAATATAACCGCCTTGCTGAAAAGTTATCAGGATCAGTCTAGTTTGGTACGTAAAATGCAATTGGACAGTCAATTGGCCGGTGCCAATGTGAAAGCCCAAAGCGCAGCAAAAAAACCCAACGTCTTTGCCTTTGGTGAATATAGTCTTGACGATAAACAAAACTGGATCGTTGGTGTTGCCGCTCGCTACAACTTATTTTCAGGTGTTGAAAAAAACAAATCCATACAAGCCGCTGAACTTCAACGCTATGCTTCTGAGTTAATGACTGAACGTACCAAACAAGAAATTGAAAGTCTGATTTATAGCTCGTTTAATGAAGTCACCAGCGCTCAGCAAAGTCACCTGTTGTTACAGCAAAATCTAAAAGCCGCACAAGAAAATTTAAGAATCCAACAACTTTCATTTAAGGAAGATATGGGAACAGCCACACAAGTCATTGATGCACAAAATGCACTGAGTGGGCTACAAAGTGAAATGGCGCTCAATGCTTATAAATACGTGATGTCACTCGCAACACTGCTACAAAGTCACGGGAGCATTGACCAGTTCCAAAGCTATATCAATCAATCACACACCGACTATATTCGCTAAGTTTAGCCGAGGGGAAACAATATGAATCAGGAACCAACTGATCACCAAGAAGATGCCTCTGCGAATGCTGAAACATCCCAATCCAATGTCTCGAGTTCAAACGTTTCGTCTACAGCAAATACTGCTGAGGATACTCCAAAGAAAGTGAATACCAATACTGATGCAGAGACGAAAAAAAGCTCAGTGCAAAGTCGCAATAAATCTGCTTTGATCAAGCTCGTGATTGGCATTGTCTTAGTTCTGCTTTTGGCATTGATTGCATTTGGCTTATGGAAAAGTTATCAGCCCAAGCAGGTTGAATTACAAGGTCGAGTTGAGGCTGAAACCATCCACATTAGTACCAAAGTACCTAGTCGTATTGAAGAAATATATGTGCATGACGGTGAAAAAGTACAAGCAGGTCAAGCACTGGTTCGTTTAACCAGCCCCGAAGTCGATGCAAAGAAACAACAGGCTTTAGCTGCACTCCAATCTGCGCAAGCACTGCAATCCACAGCTGAACGTGGCTCTCAACAAGAAAATATTGATAGTTTATATGCCAATTGGCAAAGTCTAAAAGCACAGCAACAATTGGCGCAAACCACATACCAACGTGGTCAAAACCTCTATAAAGAAGGTGTGATTTCACGACAACGCCGTGATGAAATGCAAGCTGCCGCAGTGTCTGCTGCACAAATGACAGAAGCGTCTTATCAACAATATGCGCGTGCAAAACGTGGCAGTACACCGCAACAACAAAGCTCGGCAGATGCCCAAGTCAAGATTGCGCAAGCCGCGTTGGCTGAAGCCAATGCACTTGAGGCTGAAACCAAATTGTTTGCACCCTCCAATGGCACTATTTCAAAAATCTATGGCAAAGTTTCAGAATTAGTTGCAATGGGTGTGCCCGTTGTAAGCCTGATTCAAGATGATAGCTTATGGATTAGCTTAAATGTCCGTGAAGACCAGTATGCTCAAGTGTATCAACTCAAGACCATGCATGGATTTATACCCGCACTGAACAAATCTGCCGATTTTAAAATTGATCACATAGAAGCCGAAGGTGAATTTGCAACGATTAAAACCACGCGACAAACGGGCGGCTATGACATTCGTAGTTTTAAAATCCAACTGAAACCCGCTCAGCCGATTGCTGACTTAAAAGTGGGTATGAGCGTTTTGTTTAAAATTGAAGAGCGTAAATAATGTTTAGGGGCATTCTGCGTGAGTTTCGCTATTTGATGCAGCATAAATGGGACTTGTGTATGGTCACACTTGCCCCTGCCCTTGTGATTTTGCTCTTTACTAATATGTTTGCTCAAGGCAAACCAGATCATTTACCCATCGCGATCATAGACCAAGATCAAAGCAGTTTAAGCCATAACATTACTCATTTTGCGCAGCTCAACCATACTTTAAAAGTAGCCACCATTACACCTAGTATGGACGATGCTGAAAAGCTGATAAATCAAACCCACATTTGGGGCTATATTCATATTCCTGCTGGTGCAGAGCAACGACTGGTTCAAGCAAAAGATGCAGAAATCAGCATTGCCTATAACCAAAGCTATTTTAGTGTCGGCAATAGTATTTCATCAGCCATGTTACTGAGTACACTGCAAGCCATGGCCGATTTTAGTGGTCATCAGTATTTAGAAAATACTATTCCCTACCTTGATGCACCGACGCCCAATGTCAAAATTTCACCCTTATACAATCCGGGTTTAAATTACGAGTTCTATTTAGAGCCCTACATGATTCCTGCGATTCTACATTTACTACTGTGTTGCTGTGTCGCATTTTCGGTTGGTCAAGAAATCAAATATGGCACTGTAAATCAATGGGTGAAACCGACTTCTGTCTTTCAAGCTTTAATCGCTAAAAATCTCAGTTATGTTTTCATTTTTACCGCTTGGACATGGGCGTGGATGTTTTGGCTAATCGTGTTTCGAGGTTGGTTTGTTCAGGGTTCATTATTGCTAATTTTGCTCGGGCAATTGTTTTTTTATACAGCCTATGCCTTTATCAGCTCTACCGTAGTTTTAGCAACGCGTGATCTCACCAAGTCTTTTGGTTTTATTGCGGTATATGGTGGCTCATCACTGAGTTTTGCAGGGGTAACATTGCCGCTGAATAACGCACCGATGTTTACAAAGTTTTGGGCCAATATTATTCCCTATACGCCTTATGCCAAATTACAAACAGAACAATGGGTCATTGGTAGCCCAATCTCCATTTCAATCACACCGCTTGTCACCCTGATCATTTACTGTCTGTTCTATTTTGTTCTTGCCAGCTTCTTTCTACGTAAAGTACTAAAGGAGCAAGTCATATGAATGTAATCGCGTCATTTTTATCAAATTTGCTCAGACACTATATTCAAACCTTTAAAGATATTGTGAAGCACAGTTCGATTTTAACCACTTTAGTGCTTTCTGTTTTTCTTTACAGTTTTTTTTATCCTATTGCCTATCAAGCGGAACACGCAGAATCGCTCCCTATCATTGTGGTGGATGAGGAACAAAGCATACTCACCAATACGATTATTGGTGCTGTAGCCAATAGTCCCAATGTAGAAATTCAAGCTGTGACTGGTAATTTTGCTGAGGCTGAAAATATGCTCAGAAGTCAGCAAGCTGACGGGATTTTACTGTTGCCGAGTAATCTTTCAAATAGCATTCGCCGTGGTGAAACCGGTGGAATTGGTTTATATCTCAGTGCTGCAAACTTTCTAAAGACACAAAAAATTGGCTTAGGTTTAGCCAGTTCGATGGAAAATGCCCTCGTCGAATATGCAGAAAAATTCCAGAACATATCCGATTTTAGCCCCGCTTTGTCTATCCATAAGATTCCATTATTTAATCCACTTTCAGGCTATGGCAGCTATATTTTCCCAGCGGTTGCACCCTTAATTATTCATCAGACGATTTTATTGGGTCTGTGCATGCTGATTGCGACCTATCGACAAAACACCACATGGCGTCCAAGCTATACACAATTAGCTGGCATTTTCTTGTGTATTTTGACCATTGGAACTTTGGGGTGCTTCTATTTATTTGGTTTTACCTTTTGGCTGAATGATTATCCACGCGGTGGAAATTTTTGGGGCATGTTCATTGCTGTGCCCATCTTCCTCAGTTGTATTATTGCGATGACCCTCTATCTCGCAACTTTTCTTGACCTGCCAGAACGTGCAGGACATGTCATCGTTTTTAGTTCTATTCCGCTATTTCTACTCTCGGGAACGGCATGGCCACATGCAGCTATGCCTGAATGGATGCAAATACTTGCTCAAGCATTACCTTCGACTCAAGGCATTCAAATGTTTATTCAACTCAATCAGATGGGTGTACCTACAACAATCGTCATTCCTAAACTGCTTTACCTCACAAGTATTGGACTGATTTTTTTATGTCTTGCTGTCTGGCGTTTAAAGTTTGCCAAAAGATAAAACTGTTTGTGCTGTAAGACATGTCTGGTCTCAAGCGAAATGCGTTCAAACCTATTCATCATGGACTCGAACGCTTTGCTTCTAATCATGTCTCAAATTTAAATTCTTGCTGTCATCTATTAGCTGTATGCAGTTGGCGTGACAGTCGATGCTTCATCCACTTGAATATCAAAATCATCTACATCTGAGGTGATCTCAGTAACCAAATCATCTGACTCTTTTTCTGCAGCGTTTTCAAGCCAGAATCCTTTCACTTTATCGTCCCCATCATGACCTGCAAAGACCACACTCATATATAGTTTTTTTTGCGGATAATCATATTTATACACAATCGTTGTGGTCTCCCCTTCTCCCAGCCGAGTATTTGCCATTCGCTGAATCACTTCCGCCTCAGCGCTAGGTTGACCTGCTGGAATCAGCTTTTTCATACGCGAGAACAGCTCCGGATCTGCCAGCATCGCATCACGAACATTTTCTTCAACCAATGCCAAAAAGCTATCTTGATGGGGTTGGTGTAGTGCTGCGAATAATTTTTCTGACTTGATACGCTGTGAGCTTGTCTCACTTGGTAGGCTTGATTCGAATTTTGCAATCAAGAAATCGCCGATTTTTTCACAAGCCGTTATAGGTAAGATTAAAGCAATGATGACGACTAATTTTTTCAACACCGTACAAGCCCTCTGGTTATTATTAAAATATATAAAGTTAAAATTTATTTCGGATAATCTGTGTGATTTATAGAATTTTCACTGATTTATCTGCCTCACAAGTATAAAGCAAACTTCTATATAAAAATGAAAAATACAGGCTCACATTTAGTTTTTCGATCTTTCTAGGTAAATCAGAGATTTTGTGAAGTGTTTATTAATAACTCAATTTTATTCGTTTTATAAATTAAATTTAACAATCGAATCGCTTATACAACTAAAAATGATAATTTATCGATCAAACAGTTTGGTTTTGATCAAAATCGTTGGCTGTATTCTCATATAAACTGCAAAATATTGTCGTATTTATCTCCCAAATTATTCAGAACTTTTTGTCATGGCGGACTCAATCTGTCTGCAACATTTGTTCGTGGATGACTGTGGGCTTTTTTCTCCCAAATCTGACATAAGAGCTGATGTATGAAAAAGATTAAGGTGAGCCTTGCCTGGCAAATCGTGATTGCTCTCATTCTAGGTATATTTGTTGGTGCTTTCCTACACTATTCTCCTGAATATCGTGATGCTTTAGTTAATAACTTTTTGACGCCTTTGGGTTCAATTTTTATTAACCTCATTAAGATGATCGTTATTCCGCTTGTTGTGTCGATGCTTATTTTAGGTATTGCCAATACAAGTCACGGTAGTAACTTAGGTAAACTTGGTTTCAAAACAATTATTTATTTTGAAATCATTACCACCGTTGCTATTTTAGTCGGTTTAGTTGCAGCCAACGTATTCCAACCTGGTGCCGGCATTGATATGTCTGCATTGACGCAAGTCGATATTTCAAAGTATCAAGAAACAACACATGAAGTCAGTGAACATTCTCATGGTTTGATTCAAACAATACTTTCACTTATTCCATCTAACTTTTTTGCAGCTTTGACGAGTGGTCAAATGCTCCCAATCATCTTTTTCTCTGTGATGTTTGGTGTAGGTTTAGGTGCGCTTGATCAAGAAGTAAAACAACCTTTAATTAAAGTGTTGACCGCTGTTTCTGAAACGATGTTTAAAGTTACTCACATGATCATGATGTTTGCACCTATTGGTGTATTCGGCTTGATTGCAGCGACTGTTGCGAATTTCGGCTTCAGCTCTCTTGTGCCACTGCTTAAGCTCGCAGTTTTAGTTTATGGTGCAATATTCTTCTTTATTTTCATTGCATTAGGTTCAGTTGCTAAATTCTGTGGCTTCAGTGTTTGGGCCATTATCAAGATCTTAAAAGATGAATTGATTCTCGCATATTCAACTGCAAGTTCTGAAACCGTCCTCCCCCGTATTATGGAAAAAATGGAAGCTTACGGTGCTCCGAAACCGATTACCAGTTTCGTGATTCCAATTGGCTATTCATTTAACCTCGATGGTTCGACCCTATATCAAAGTATTGCAGCTATCTTTATTGCTCAGCTTTACGGGATTGATCTGACAATCACCCAACAAGTGATTCTAGTACTGACCTTGATGATTACCTCTAAAGGGATTGCAGGTGTACCTGGCGTTTCTTTCGTGGTCTTGCTGGCGACTCTCGGTAGTGTCGGTATTCCACTTGAAGGTCTGGCATTCATTGCAGGTATTGACCGTATTTTAGATATGGCACGTACTGTACTGAATGTGATTGGTAACGCGCTTGCGGTACTGGTGATCAGTAAATGGGAAGGCCAATTTGATACTGAAAAACAAAAAAATTATGCCTCTCATCTAAAAGATGCCGCTTAATTTGATGACATAAAAAAGGACGCTTAGGCGTCCTTTTTTACAGCTTTGTTTTATTTTTACCTAATTTTATTTATTTTTTTCGCCAAAAACTGAAATATTAAAATCTCGAATTTTGTTACTTCCTGCGGGTTTATCAAAACTTACATCATACTGTACAAGGTTTTTATTGGTATAACCGTACTCATAAGTAACTGTATATAAAGACGGCTTTTCAGTCGATTTTTCAATGTGCTTAGCCACTATATTTTTACGTGAGTAATCTTGTTTCGGAATACCTCGTGCAAATTTACGCAGCTCTTTTTCATTCTGTTCAAACTTCGCTTTGAGTTCTGGTTCAAAGTAAGTGTACAGCTTATCAAAATTGCCTTCACGTAATTGATCATAGGCAGCTTGGGCTACTTCAGTCTGTTCAACACTTGGGTCTGGTATTGCATTTAATGCTTTTTGGCCAATTTGGTCACAACCTGACAACGCTATGACACAACCTAGTAACAAAAAATTTGCCTTCATAACCACACTTATTCCTAATTTAAGCTTTTGAGTATATATAAAACTTCAAAGTTGATATTAAAATTAAGATATCTCTTTAACTTTTCTCTTTCCAACTTGTTGACAGTACATTAAATTAAACTCTGTTCACTTACGCAAGGTAAATGAGCTTCACTTTTAATGTATTTAAATAAAGTACCACTGAAAATTCTAAGGGTTTATTTAAGTACCAACTTTAGATGACTACCGATAATTTTAGCCAAAGGATCATCTTGTTTAAATAATACGGTGTAAAATACAGTTTGCTGCTCGTATTCATACTTAAGCTTTGCTTCAATTAGTTCACCATGCACACTATTTTTAATACTTTTATATTCCAACATTTTATAATCTAAAACTTTTTCAAAATATGGAATATATGAAGATATTTCTGGTAATAATGTTGGATCTTCTAACAAAGCGTGATAAAACTTCTCATCTGTTATTTTCTGGATTTGATCTAAATCTTTATCACGTATAGCAACATACAATTGCTCAATGTGTTTAAGTTGCAAAGGTGTCAGCTTATAAGGAATAGATGATTCTTTTTTTATACCTTCATTAAACTCTACAGACGTCGGCTCACTACATCCCATTAATGCAAAACAAATGACTATTCCTTTGGTTCTAATTAATTTTTTGAAATACATTTAAGTCACTATTCTTGTTTATATAAATTTTTGTTAATACTATTCATCTATCAAAAAGGACGCCGTAGCGCCCTCTTTTTTAAATCTTCAATTAGTCTTCTTCAGGCTCATTGAAATCTGATTCATTGTCATTTTGATCAATAATCGTTGAGTCATCTACAAGTTGCTCAGTTTCGATTGCTTCCACTTCTTCAAAAGTTTCGTCTTCTTCAACTGCTTCGATCGCCACAACACCGACTAAGATTTCGCTTTCACCTAAACGGATCAAACGAACACCTTGAGCATTACGACCTGTTTGTGCCACTTCAGACGCACGTGTACGAACCAACGTACCACCATCTGAAATTAACATAAGCTCTTTAGACGCATCAATCGCTACCGCACCAACAAGTTCACCGTTACGTTCAGATGTTTTGATTGCAATAACACCTTTACCGCCACGTTTCTTGGTTGGGAAGTCATCTACTGGTGTACGTTTACCATAACCATTAGCTGAAGCACAAAGTACTTCACCGGTTTCCGGAACAACCACCAATGACACTATACGGCTAATGAGAGCTGAATCAGAGGTATCTTCATCATCAGACTCTACATCCGCATCCTCAGCGTCTTCAGCTTGAGCTGCTGCACCAATGGTCACGCGCATACCACGAACACCTTTGGCAGAACGACCCATTGAACGCACGTCAGTTTCTGCAAAACGAATGGCTTTACCTTCGTTTGAGAACAACATGATTTGTTGTTCGCCGTCGGTAATGGCAACACCGATTAAGGTGTCATCACCATTGAGTTCAATCGCGCGTAGACCGTTTGAACGAACATTCGAGAATTGTTCTAGTTCAACACGTTTAATCGTGCCGTATTCAGTCGCCATGAATACATAGAAGTTTTTACGAACCGCTTCAGCTTGTTGTGCGAAGTCATTGATAATTTCATCATCAAGATCAGTCGTAGATAACTCTAGACCCAATTGTTTCAACTGAATACGAAGTGCGTCAGATAAATCATCTGCACCGTCTTCAGTCTCAGCAAGTGCAGCTTCTAAACCAGTAAAATGACTATTAATCACTTCATTGGTTTGTAGCTGTGCACTATTGGCTTTTACAAATGCTTTAAAGTCAGCCAAGCGTTCTTTAAATTTCTTCGGCGCATCAACCACAGGTAAAATAGCGGTGATGGTTTCGTTTTCATCTAATGGCAATAAGTTCACCATCGGACGACCTTTCGCACCACGAGATGCTTGAGGTACTTCATACACTTTCAAACGATAAACTTTACCCACATTGGTAAAGCAAAGCACTGTTGCGTGGTTTGAAGTCACGATCAAATGCTGGATGTAGTCGTCTTCTTTCATTGAAGTTGCAGACTTACCACGTCCACCACGACGCTGTGCAGCGTAGTCTGACAATGGTTGAGTTTTTGCATAGCCTGATTTAGAAACAGTTAGTACCATTTGCTCTTCAGGGATTAAATCTTCACGAGAGAAGTCGATACGTGATTCCACGATATCGGTACGACGTGCATCGCCATATTGTTGAAGGATTAAAGCCAATTCTTCTTTAATCACGTTCATCAATAAGTTGAAATCGTTCAAAATTGCCGTGTATTCAGCAATTTGACCAAGAATTTCTGTATATTCAGCTTGTAACTTGTCTTGTTCTAGACCGGTTAAGCGATGTAAACGAAGTTCTAAGATCGCACCCACTTGGGTTGGAGACAGACGATAAATATCACCTGTTAAACCAAATGGGCGTGCTGGATCTTCGCCTTCAATTTCATCTGGACGGACAGATACCGCGCCTGCTTTTTCAAGTAATGCAACAACACCACCGCCTGCCCACTCGCCCGCTTGTAAACGTTCGCGTGCTTCGCTTGGGTTTGCAGATGTTTTGATAGTTTCAATGATCGCATCGATGTTTGCAAGTGCAACCGTCAAACCTTCTAAGATATGTCCACGTTCACGTGCTTTACGCAATTCGAACATGGTACGGCGTGTAACCACTTCCTGACGGTGACGGATAAACGCTGCAATAATATCTTTCAAGTTCATTAACTTAGGCTGACCATTATCGAGGCAGACCATGTTAATACTGAATGAATTTTCTAATTGGGTATTTTGGAATAAGTTATTTACAATCACTTCAGCGTTTTCACCACGCTTCAAGTCAATTGCAATACGCATCCCTTCTTTATCTGATTCATCACGAAGTTCAGAAATACCTTCAAGTTTTTTCTCTTTAACCAACTCAGCAATACGTTCAATGGTTTTTGCTTTGTTAACTTGATAAGGAATTTCAGTGAAGACAATCGTGCTTCGGCCCGACTTTTGGTCTTCTTCAATGTGATATTTACCACGGATATGCAAACGACCTTTACCAGTACGGTACGCATCGACAATGCCTGATTTACCATAAATGATACCGCCTGTAGGGAAGTCTGGACCAGAAATATGTTCCATTAACCCTTCAATGCTGATGTGCGGATCGTTGGCATAAGCAAGACATGCATTAATGACTTCTGTCATGTTATGCGGAGCCATGTTCGTTGCCATACCTACAGCAATACCAGCTACACCGTTAATCAACAAGTTAGGCACACGTGTTGGCATGACTTGTGGAATACGTTCAGAACCGTCGTAGTTATCTTCCCACTCTACGGTATCTTTTTCAAGATCCGCTAAAAGTTCGTGGGTTAATTTACGCATACGAACTTCGGTATAACGCATTGCTGCTGCACTGTCACCATCGACAGAACCGAAGTTACCCTGACCATCAACCAATTGATAGCGTAAGCTGAAATCTTGAGCCATACGAACAATGGTTTCGTATACAGCTAAGTCACCATGTGGGTGATATTTACCGATGACGTCACCGACTACACGGGCAGACTTTTTGTAAGCTTTGTTGTAGTCATTGCCCAATTCGTGCATTGCAAAAAGCACACGACGGTGAACAGGTTTGAGACCATCTCGGACATCTGGCAACGCACGTGACACAATCACGCTCATTGCATAATCGAGATATGAGCTCTTCAGTTCATCCTCAATGGCAATCGGTCTAATTTCCGATACGCTCATGCATACTCCTTGTTATACAAGCAGAATTCTGCCCGCATTTATATATCGTAAATCTGTAAAAATTAGTTCAAAAAACACTGAACCAATATCAAAAATCAAGTCGGACAGTATAGCATAAAATCCCTGATTTTTGTGCCAATCATCCTGCACTAGAACCATGATTTTTTGTATTTATTTTAAGCATTTTGATTTTATTTGCTGTGAAAAAAACCTCTACGAATAAAGGTTATTTATTGTTCAAAAAAATTCTTTTTGAAGCTTCAAATTTAGACCCATAAATGTGATAAAAATCACTCTTTATGATATTGCATGACCTCTAATTCTTGAGGTAAATGATCCTGCTGCATCCATGGGTGTGCTGTTAGAAACAAACCTAAAATAAGCGGAAATTCATAAACTTCTTCGATGAAATCTTTATAAGCTAAATCGTACAAAAATAAAAAACTAAGACTTCGACTATGCTCAACTGCATCAGAAATAAATAAGCCCAATATCACCAAGCCCAATGGCCAAATTGGTAAAGCCAAGGTTTTTAAGTTACGTGCGATTTCTTGGCGTAAATAAGGCGAAAACAGCATAAAGACGACAGGTGCAATCATGAATACCGAAATTAAACGAAAATACGGTTTAGGCACATCAGGAAAATAGTCACGCCCCCAGCTAATGCTACGACCAAATAGCAACAACCACCATGCGACAACCCACAACCAAAATTGTTTCTTTCCATCTTGCATTTCAAGTGGTCGAATATAGAAAAAAGTAAAAATCGCAAAAAACAGCAATAACAATGCTTGGACCGATTCAACTGCTGTAACAGTCATTCCATCAAATAAAGGAAAAGAGATACTTTGTAAAACAGGAAAAAGTAAACAACAGATCATCAGCACCAATACACTGATTGGTAACTGAAAATCAAATTTCAAAGGGAGACTCCGCCTAAAGGCAAGTTCAATAAAAAAGCAATGTTAACACAAAATATACAATCCTTTAAGCTTTCTTTAAGTTTAAGATTCAAACTTGAAGGATAAATTTTTATTATTTTATTTTAAATCTTTGTATTTTTTATAATTTATTAATCTCCATCCTATTACCAAGCGATTGCGCCTGCTTACTTACCATTTAAGTTTCAACATACGTTTAGCTTATGCTACAGTCGTATCTAAGACTGATAATAAGAAAATACCTCGGATGAATTTTGAAGTACTAAATTAAGAATCCCTCATCCCATTAAGCATGATCAAGAATATCTACAACGGCATTCATTCCACACAAAAAAAACGCCCCTAAACCATAAGCTTAGGAGCGTTTTGAACTGCGTTCAGAAATTAGATTTTAGATACTAATTCTGGAACTACAGTGTTCAAGTCACCCACTAACCAGTAGTCAGCTACTGAGTTAATTGGCGCTTCTTCGTCTTTGTTGATCGCAACGATCACTTTAGATTCCTTCATACCTGCCAAGTGCTGAATCGCACCTGAGATACCTACAGCGATGTATAGTTCAGGCGCAACGATTTTACCTGTTTGACCCACTTGCATATCGTTTGGTACGAAACCAGCATCAACAGCTGCACGAGATGCGCCTTGCGCAGCACCAAGCTTGTCCGCTAATGGATCAAGAACAGTGTGATAGTTTTCACCTGAACCAACACCACGACCGCCTGAAACAACAATACGCGCAGCTGTTAATTCTGGACGTTCAGATTTCACGATTTCTTCAGAAACGAACTTAGAAATACCAGCATCACCAGTAGATGCAACAGCTTCAACTGCAGCAGAGCCGCCTTCGCTTGCGACAGCATCAAATGCAGTACCACGAACAGTCGCAACTACAACAGACTCGCCAGACTCTACAGTTGCAATCGCGTTGCCTGCATAGATTGGACGTTTGAAAGTTTTAGGACCTTCAACAGCAATGATGTCAGTGATCATGCTTACGTCAAGTAGCGCAGCAGCACGTGGAAGTACGTTTTTGCCCGTTGTCGTAGAAGCAGCAAGGATGTGAGTGTAACCCGCACCGATAGAAGCAACTAATTTAGCAACGTTTTCAGCCAATTGATTAGCATAAGCAGCATCGTCAGCAAGTAATACTTTGCTTACACCCGCAACTTTAGCTGCTTGGTCTGCAACTGCTTGAGCGCCTGAACCAGCTACTAATACAGTGATATCACCACCGATTTTTTGCGCTGCAGCAACAACGTTAAGAGTTGCACCATTTAGTGCTTTGTTGTCGTGCTCAGCGATAACTAAAATACTCATGATTTTTTATCCTTCTGTATTAGATCACTTTCGCTTCGTTTTTCAATTTATCTACAAGCTCGTCTACAGACTTCACTTGTACGCCCGCTTTACGTTCTGCAGGAGCTTCAACTTTAACAGTTTTAAGCTTAGTTGCAGGTGAAACGCCATAATCAGCAGGTGACTTAGTATCAAGCGGTTTTTTACGCGCTTTCATGATGTTTGGAAGAGCAGCATAACGTGGCTCATTCAAACGCAAGTCAGTGGTGATAATTGCAGGAAGTGCAAGTTCAACAGTTTGTAAACCACCGTCGATTTCACGAGTCACTTGTACTTTGTCGCCTTCAACTTTAACTTCTGAAGCGAAAGTACCTTGGCCAGCACCTAAAAGCGCGCCAAGCATCTGACCAACTTGGTTAGAGTCGTCATCAATTGCTTGTTTACCAAGAAGGATCAATTGAGGTTGTTCAGCGTCTACAACACCTTTTAGGATTTTTGCAACTTCAAGTGCACCTAACTGGCTGTCGTCAGCTTCAACAAGGATACCGCGGTCTGCACCAAGCGCCATAGAAGAACGGATTTGTTCTTGAGCTTCTTTAGGACCAATAGAAACAACAACGATTTCTGAAACAGTTCCTTTTTCTTTTAAACGAACCGCTTCTTCCACTGCGATTTCACAGAATGGGTTAATTGACATTTTAACGTTCGTTAAGTCAACACCACTGTTGTCCGGCTTAACGCGAACTTTAACGTTGGCATCAACCACACGTTTTACAGCAACAAGAGCCTTCATGTAATCCTCGGCTGTTTTAGCAAATGTAAATGTTGAGAAAAGTTATATTAACTCTTCACTTTAAATTTTTTAGGTGCCCTATCTTGCAATGTGTACGGCATTTCGGTCAAGTCACAATTATCGAAAGACCTGTAAAAAAGCGTAATTTCCTTGAACTTATCGTTCACATTTTTTAAAGAATGGTTCAGTTATCCAAAAAAACGCATTATTCAGTTATTTTTTAAGCATTGATTTTTATTATTTTTTTACTTGATTTAGCTCATCAAAAGATCTGATTTAATATCAATTTTCGATCAATCTTTCTGAAATAGAGCTTTCCCTCTACACATTCGGCAACATATCTAAACTTGTCATTTAAGATAGAAGCATAATGAATTTAGCGCTGATTTCACTTTTCTGAAGCTAATTGGCGTGTTTTTCTCCATTTATCATTCTTAATATCTGTCAAAAGTCAGCACATATAAAAAAACCTTCGCTTTCACGAAGGTTTTAGTTAAGGCATTTATTTCTATTTACATTTGCTGTTTTTAATTGGCAATTAACCACGTCGCAGCAAGAGCCAATAAACCGCCTGATGTACCATCGATCCACTTTTGTTTGCGTTCATCAATTTGAGTTTTTTGTGTAATACGTGCAAAGACCACACTTAAACTACAATACACCACAAAAATCAGCCCAATAAAAATGAAGGACAAAATCAAACCTTGGCTCACGGTATTCGCTGATTTATCGATAAATTGCGGCAAAATTGCAAAATATATCAACATTCCTTTCGGGTTCAGTAAAGCCGTAAAAAAGCCTTTTTTAATCGGGTTGGACGCCGACTTTTTCTCAATACTTAATTTTTTACTGCTAAATACTGAACGCAGTAAATGCGTTGCCAAATATAAAAGATAAGCAATCCCCAACCAGCGGATTGTTTCAAACAGTAGTGGAAATGACACGATAATCGCAGCAATACCCAATGCCACTAAAATCGAGTGAACCAAATAACCTGAACACACCCCCACTGTTGCCATCATGCCTGCTTTTGCATCCTTACCCATCACTTGTGACAGGATAAAAAGCATATCGGGTCCTGGTGTGAAAATAAGGGGAATTACCGTTAAGGCAAACAAAGCAAATACAGACATTTCAATTTTCCCTTTCTATGTCCTGAAAGTGAAATTAGTATGTTTGAATCGCTTTAAAATAGGATATCAAATATTCTATAATAGATATTATTTTTAGAATTATATTCTATTTTATGAAGACATCTTCTAAGTCAATTCTAGTTAAACTAGATCGTATTGATAAAAATATCATTCGCTCACTTCAAAATAATGGCCGCATGCAAAATAATGACTTAGCCAAGGAAATTGGACTCTCGCCTTCTTCTTGTTTACGTCGGGTCAAATTACTCGAAGAAGCAGGTGTGATTCAGAATTACACCACCGTGGTCGATCCACAAAAGATTGGCTTTCAATTGATTTTATTCTCTCGTATTTGGTTGACTGGGCAAGATGCTGAAACCATCGATACTTTTATCGAAGCGATGAAAGAACTTCCTCAAGTCATGGAGTGCTAAATTATTTTGGGTGAGTGCGATGCAATGCTCAAAGTAGTGGTGCCTGACCTAGAAAGTTACCGCAAATTTCAGTCTACTCACTTAACCAAGAAAAATGGCATCACCAGTGTAAAGACTGATTTACCAAGCCAAATCATCAAACAAAGCTTCCAGTTACCGCTAGAAGATTTATAAACAGAAATTGGTCTGCCAAGGAACAACTCAAGCATTAGAAACGACGAGGCTGAAACTACAAGCTTGGCAATGTAGTGACGGATTACCTTCACAGCCTCGAATGCAAATACCTAGCAATGCGGTATTTACTTATATTTTAAGCAAAGAAAAATAATAATTTGGGGCACATTTGCAGCAATTAAATGGGAAATATCTAGGAGGTCTTTGAGCTCAATTGCTCAAGTAGGAAAACCATTGATTGGATTGACAGGCTCTCGCTATCAAAATTAAACGAATTGAATTACTAAGCAGCAAAACGGATTGGCATTTAGAAATTTTTGTTTAAGCAACTAAGCTATGCAAAGAAGATTAACACTCAAACGCTCTGCTCGCAAGCATCTCAACATGTCATGGAGCGAGTGATATAAGGGCTAAACATCCAAAACCAATGAAGATAGCCCTTGAGTTGTTTATTTGACCAATGGTTTAGGCTGGCTGATTTTCCAAAAAGTCACGATGGATGTGGCTTAGGTCAATAAGTTCATACTTTGCCAAATCAAAAATACGCCAAATGGTGAGGGCATCTTCTTTACTGTCAAATTTAGCAGTTGCTTTATTGGTAAGCTGCCATTGTTTATCCGAAATCCAAATAAAGTATTGGCCCGTCGCCGCATTAAACGCCTGAACTTTACCATCGGCATTAATCCCTTGTAGCTGCGCACCTTCAGGCAATACAGCTTCTACTTCAGGCAAACTGATTTCAACAAAGTGTTTGATCTGGCGTAAGCCGTATCCTGCAAAAATTTCTTTTTGCTGACCATTTAACTGGTCATATTTTTCTTGAATATCTGAAATCATGGTATGGCCTATATATTTTTAACGGTACAGCAATTTAGTAAATGGCGAATTTCACTTCAGCACTTACGTCAATTCAATAATGGACAATTTTTATACCCGATAATTTGAATTTTTATAATGCGACAATAGTTCAAAATGTCGGTCAATTTTACCAATATTTTTTCACATCCTTATTTAATTTTCATGAAGTAGACCACCTTAGGATGCAAAATGTGAAATCCAGCCTGTGAATTTAAGCAAAATTTAGACCACTGAGTACCAAAGTCGTTTTTGCAATTGTTACAAATCTTTATGCTGTGCCCTTGGATGGGCCTGATCATAAACTTGTGCCAATCGATCAAAATCCACATGGGTATAAATTTGTGTAGTGGTTAAATTACTATGCCCCAACATTTCTTGTACAGCACGCAAGTCGCCGCTATTGGACAACATATGGCTAGCGAAGCAATGTCGTAATAAATGCGGATGTAAATCGACATTTACACCTGCACGTCGAGCTTGAAATTTAACTCGATTTTCTATTTGTCTTACCCCCAGTGGATTACCTTTTTGAGTGATAAAAACTTGGGCTTCTGGGACAAAATCACCATGCCATGCAGGATATAATTGCAACCAATGCATCACAGCCTCTTTGGCTTTAGAACCAAAAGGTACAATGCGCGTTTTATTCCCTTTACCCGTAATACGTAACAGTTGGCGATTAAAATCAATATCTCGAATGGTTAAGCCCTGCACTTCTGCCAAACGTAAACCACTTGAATATAGCAACTCCAAAATCGCTTTATCACGTATCCAAAGCTGCCGTTGAGTTTCACTTTCTGGCTCAGGCTGTTCCATGATTTGTTTAATGGTTTCAATATCGACCAATCCAGGTAAAGGACGTGATTGGCGTTTGAGCTGAAAATCATCTGCAGGATTAAAATTGAGATAATTTCCTTGTTCTGCCCATTTCATAAATTGGCGTATCGAAGATAACATGCGCTGCAAACTACTTGGACTGAGCTGAAACTGTTCCACTTTATGAGCAACAAATTCACGCAGATCTGACTTTTCAACATCATGCAGTGGCAAGTTGCGTATTGTACAAAATTGGAGAAAATCACTGACATCACGCTCATACGCTTGCAATGTATGTTTAGACTGATTTTGAATTTCACGTTCCTTCAACCACATAGTCAGTAGTTGACTCTGATCCATCGTCATCTGTCTTCTCCCATTTCAACATGTGCTTTAGCGTTTCAGTACGTTCTCTAAAGCGATTTCACATATCTGTTTTATGAAAAGAGTCTAGCAAAGAACCCCTTAGGCTTACCATCAACACGTTGGTAAAAAGCTTGCGTTTCATTAAGCAAATACCCTTCTACACCATCCACACTGTGCGGATTGACATGGATCAGATCCACTGGGCATTGCTCTTTTAAACTGTCCTGTGTGATACGACCAATTTTACTGTGTAAATCTTGAATTTGTTGTTCAGATAATCCTGCTTCTAAATCTAATCCGATCAGCAAAGTTGGTGAATCATCTCGAGCTTCATTCAGCATTTGCGCTAAATAGGCAGCTTTTACCACACGCTCTGTGCCGAAAAAAATGCTTAATTGATCAATCATAAACTGCGGATATTCCGCTGGCTGACCAATTAAAACTTCCGTATCTTCCGTAACTTCATAGTTTTCTGAGGGCTGAATATACTGCCCGTTCAGCAAATGTTGAATTTCTTCTGGTACAAAGTCCTTCGTTGCATCTGGTGATTGTGGATTCAATATAAGCCTTGCTCCCAAGGTCATTTCAAATAATGCCTTGGTTGGTAGCCGGATATGCGACTCCTCTTCAGATATTGCCAACCGCATTTTTTCCAAAGAAGTAAAAAACGGGATGACGCAATCATAAGTTTCATCTTCCCATGATTTCAATTGAACACTGTCGCCTTCATCCAAGATCAAAGCTTCGGCAATACGTGAATCACGTCCCCCCTGTTGTTCCCACACAATACACATTGGCCGCTAATAATTGAGCTAAAAATTCGGGTCGATACGCAGGTTCATGTAAAGCTTTATGAAAAAGTTGCTCTAAGATTTCTTCTTTTATTTCTTCGTTTATTTGTTCCATGTTGATTCCAATCCCATTGAATTATAATTTTTTATTCACTTTTTATTTTATGAAAAAAGCCCTGAATGAATCAGGGCTTGGAGTTTAACCTTGGAAGTAACTTAAATCTAAGCGTCCTTCGTAAACTGTTGCGGTTGGTCCGGTCATCCAGACCACACCACCTTCTTGCCACTCAATTTGCAACTTACCACCTGCCAACTCTATTTCGACCGAATTGGCTAATAAGCCACGACGCATACCTGATACTGCCGCTGCACAAGCACCTGTACCACAGGCCATCGTTTCACCGACACCACGTTCAAATACACGTAAGCGTGCATGTTTCTCATCTACGATTTGCATAAAACCAGCATTTACACGCTGTGGAAAACGCTCATGCGATTCGACTTGTGGACCAATTTTAGCAACGTCTGCGGTAATGACATCAGGAACGATCGTCACTGCATGCGGATTACCCATACTCACCACATCAATGGTGAGTTGTTCATTATTCGCTAATGCAATGTCGTATAAGTTTTCAGGCTCTTCCGCAATAAATGGAATTTCATGCGGCAAAAAGCGTGGATAACCCATATTAACGCGCACCCAACCATTCGCACCTAATTCAGGCTCTACGATACCTGACTTGGTTTGTACTTTGATTTTGGTTTTGCTGGTCAACTTACGTTCATGCACAAAGCGCGCAAAACAACGTACACCATTACCACATTGTTCAACTTCCGAACCATCCGCATTAAAAATACGATATTTAAAATCAACATTGGGTAAATCAGGCGGTTCTACAATCAAAAGCTGATCAAAACCAATACCAAAATGACGGTCGGCCAAACGCTGAATCGTCACTGTATCTAAATAAGCCCGTTGGCTAATTAGATCGACCACCATAAAGTCATTGCCAAGGCCATGCATTTTGGTAAATTCTAATAACATCTCGAATTTCTCCTTAAGGCAATAAACGCTCACGTTCCCACAATGATTCGATGGTTTCACGCTCACGAATCAAATGAGACTGATCACCATCAACCATTACTTCAGCAGCACGTCCGCGGCTGTTGTAGTTTGAACTCATGACAAAACCATAAGCACCCGCCCCCAATACTGCAAGCACGTCATTTTCTTGAATCGCCAACTGACGTTGCTTTCCTAGGAAATCGCCGGTTTCGCAAATCGCGCCAACCACATCCCAGTCTTTCTTTTCTGTATCTGTACGAGGCGTTACTTCCTGAATATCCATCCATGCTTCATATAAAGCGGGACGGATTAAGTCATTCATTGCAGCATCAATAATCGCAAAATTACGATGATTGGTCGGTTTGAGCAAATCAACTTTAGTTAACAACACCCCTGCATTTGCAGAAATACTACGCCCCGGCTCCATATATACCTTAAGGCCTAATTTTTCTAATGCCGGACGCATTGCCTGAGCATATTCTTCAACGGTTGGCGGAACTTCGTCTTTGTACGTTACGCCTAAACCACCACCAATATCGATGTGTTTTAGATGAATACCCATCTCTTTCAGTTGATTGATCATCACAATGACACGATCAAGTGCATCAACAAAAGGCTGAGTTTCAGTCAACTGTGAGCCGATATGACAATCAATCCCGATAATCTCAAGATTTGGCAATGATGCCGCATAAGCATAAGTTTCAAAAACACTGTCTGAAGGAATGCCGAATTTATTTTCTTTTAAACCCGTAGAGATATAAGGATGGGTTTTAGCATCCACATCTGGATTTACACGCAATGAAATCGGTGCTTTCTTACCCATTGCCGCAGCAACTTTTTGGATTCGATCTAGCTCTGCATGAGATTCTACGTTAAAACATGCAATACCCACGTCCAATGCTTTTTGGATATCGGCTTCAGTTTTACCCAAACCTGAGAATACAATTTTAGAAGCTTCACCACCGGCTTTTAACACACGTGCGAGTTCACCACCCGTCACGATATCAAAACCAGCGCCCTGCTTGGCAAGTACGTTTAACACCGCAAGATTAGAGTTTGACTTTACCGCAAAACAAATTTGATGGTCGATAAAGCTAAATGCACGATCCATATCTGAATAATGCTTTTCAAAAGTAGCTTTTGAATAAACATAAAGCGGTGTGCCATATTGCTGTGCAAGCTGTTGTAAAGAACATTGCTCTGCATGCAATACCCCATTCGTACGGGTGAAACTCATGAAAGTATCCTTTCTATAAAAGCATTAAGGTGTAGGGTTAGAATTTGAAGATTCCGATTCAGTTGCAACAGGAGCCGCTTGTTTTTCCTGCTTTTGATGTGCAGGCGTATCTGGATAAATCAGATATTTTGCGCGCTTATCTGCATTTGCATCTGAAGGTAAATGCAATGCACCAGACTGACCACAAGCGGTCAGCAGCACAGCACTTGCTAATACAATAATTTTATAATTCATAAAACGATACATAAACGTACCTAATGAAAAGATTTTTCCGAGTATAACGTGATCAACCCGCGGATAAAAGAAAAGCCCTGTAATTCCAAGTGAGCTTTTTGCCATTCTGCACTAAATTTAAGCAAAATTTGATGGTGCTGTTTTCAAACCACATTTGTGTATTTTTCTATACCGATCAGGCTATTGATTTCACTGAAATAGCTTATCAATTTGAATGCTGTTTTATACTTCTATTAGCACTAATGAATACTGTGTATTAGTGTAAATTAAATCCATATTCAAATAAAAAAGCTGCCCCCTCAGGAGCAACTTTTTATGTTTTTACATCAGATCAAAAATGTAAATTAATGGTGCTTTTTCTTATAAAAACCAAAATAACCAATAATCAAAATGATGAACCAAATTGGGCTCACCATGAGCGCTTTCATGGTATCTGCTTCTAGCGACAAGACATAAATCATGCCGATGAAGAAGATAATCACAAGCCAGCAAGTATATAAGCCACCTGGTAATTTAAAGGTTGACTTCGCATGCAACTCAGGACGAGTTTTATAGTAAACGATATAACTCCAGATAATCATGAGCCATACGCAGATAAATAAAATCGTAGACAGTGTAGTTGCTAAAGTGAAGGCTTCAACCGTGTTCGGTACGAAATACTGTAATGCCGCCCCCAACAGTAAACAAACTGCCGAGAAATACAACGCATTTGCAGGAACTGCACGTGAGTTTAGACGACCAAACGCTTTTGGACCTTGCTCTTCACGAGATAAACCAAACAACATACGTGAAGTCGAGAACACACCACTATTCATCGATGACATAACTGATGACAACACCACCAAGTTCATAATAATCGCAGCAGCAGCAATACCGGCTTGGCTAAACAAGTTCACGAATGGTGAAATGCTTGGGTCAATGGCATTCCATGGCGTAACGGACATCACAATCACAAGTGCCAGCACATAGAAAATAATGATACGAATCGGAATCGAGTTCACAGCTTTAGGCAAGTTGTGTTCTGGATCTTTGGTTTCTGCTGCCGTAGTACCCACGAGTTCTACGCCGACAAAGGCAAAAATGGCGATTTGGAAACCTGCCAAGAAGCCAGTTACTCCTGTTGGGAATAGACCACCATGTGACCATAAATGTGTGAATGATGCGATTTCACCTGTCGATGAGGTAAAACCGGTAAAGATCATCCAAAGACCGACACCAATGAGCACCACGATTGCAATAATCTTAATCAGTGCAAACCAAAACTCTAATTCACCAAAAAGTTTAACCGTAACAAGGTTTAAACCCATGATAAAAACAATGGCGGCAACACTGATCATCACCCCTTCTTCGGGCGAGAACGGGTTACCTCCATTAAAGAATTGCAGGTAATAAATGATGGCTGATAAATCAGCAATCCCTATAGTGATCCAGCACAGCCAATAGGTCCAACCCACAAAATAACCTGCCCACGGCCCGATTAAGTCGGTTGCAAAATCGATAAAAGATTTATATTCAAGATTTGATAGTAATAACTCGCCTAATGCACGCATGACGAGGAAAACCATAAAACCAATAATCATATAGATAATAAGGATGGACGGACCAGCTAAACTGATGGTCTTTCCTGACCCCATAAATAAACCTGTACCAATCGCACCACCAATCGCAATCAATTGCAGGTGTCGGTTGGACAAGCTTCGTTTCAAATCGCCGCTATCAGCGTGCGATCCATGAATTTCATTTGACATTATTTAATTCAACTTCGCGTTCCAATTGCGACAAATTAACGTAAAAATTTCAGAAAATACAAAATTATTTCTCATCATCTATATTTTCGGATTAAGTGACAAAGTTAATTTATTTTTCTTATATATAAAAATCTTAGCGCCAATTCACATTTTAAAGCGACCAATAAAACAACAATTTACTTGTAATAACTTAAATTTTATGCAAAAAATATTTTATCAACGATAAAAATTTATGCCAAAAATCATGGAAGTTTCTAACAATGGCATATCAATTGCTACAGATATCAAAAATGTAGCATTCACTCACTCAGGGCCGATAAGAAGAAGATACTATGCAAGAAATTCAAAATATCATGGAAACACTCAGTGGATGGGTCTGGGGCCCGTACATGTTGGTCCTCATTGTCGGAACAGGTGTATTCCTCACCTTCCGACTGCTTTTCTGGCAATTTCGCATGTTGCCTTTCGCATTCAAACAAGTCTTTGGCAAGCATCCTAAAGCAGATCAACATGATGGCGATATTTCACATTTTGCCTCACTCATGACCGCACTTTCAGCCACCATTGGTACAGGTAATATTGCCGGTGTAGCCACCGCTTGTGTGCTCGGTGGTCCGGGCGCAGTGTTTTGGATGTGGATAACCGCGCTCTTTGGTATGGCAACCAAATATGGTGAAGGTGTACTCGCTGTAAAGTTTCGTCATAAAAATGAAAATGGCGAAATGAACGGTGGTCCGATGTATTACATCGAACGTGGACTTGGGCCTAAGTGGAAATGGTTGGCAGTGGTATTTGCCCTATTTGGTACTTTGGCATCCTTTGGTATTGGTAGCTCAGTACAGTCCAATACTGTCGCGCTTGCTGTGCAAAACAGCTTAGGGATCAGCACACTCACCACTGCAATCGTCATCACCATATTCTCTGCCCTCGTTATTTTAGGCGGCATCAAATCCATTTCTAAAGCCTCTTCATTTATTGTTCCAATTATGGCGGTAGGTTATGTATTGGGTGGCTTAATCATTATTTTCACCAACCTTGAATTGGTGATCCCTGCACTAAAAATGATCTTTAGCTATGCATTTACGGGCGAAGCTGCTGCGGGTGGTGCGATTGGTGCTGCGATTCGTTATGGTGTGGCACGTGGTGTATTCTCTAATGAAGCAGGTATGGGCTCAGCACCTATTGCCGCTGCGGCTGCAAAAACTGACCACCCAGCACGTCAAGGTCTTGTCTCTATGACAGGTACGTTCTTAGACACCATCATTGTTTGCTCAATTACAGGTATCGTACTGGTGATGGGCTTCATCATGGCAGGACAAAGCTTTGGTGATCAAACGGGTGCCGTATTAACGATCAGTGTTTTTGACAAACTACTTCCGGGCTTCGGTGGTTGGGTCGTGACTTTCGGTATTATTTTCTTCGCTTATTCAACCATTCTGGGTTGGAGCTATTATGGTGAAAAATGCTGTACTTACCTGTTAGGTGAAAAATCAGTAATGATTTATCGCTTAATTTACATCGCATCAGTCTTTGTCGGCTGTGTCGTAACACTTGATCTCGTTTGGCTATTTGCCGATACCTTTAACGGTTTGATGGCTGCACCAAACTGTATTGCACTGTTATTGCTCTCAGGCATCATTGTAAAAGAATCGAAAGATTTTATTGAACGTCGTAAATCAGGTGAATTGTACTAATCCCCTGCTAAACAAAAAGCCACGTGAATTCACGTGGCTTTTTTATTCGGACTGAAAATCAATATTTACTTATTGAATCGTGCCAATTTGACCATCATCAAATTTGTCGTTTTTCGTCTTGCTTTCATTGGCCGCTTCATCTTTTGGATCTAATTCAGCATCTTCAATAAAGCCTTCACCAAATTGGTCACCAAACTCATTTTCAGCATATTCAGAATCTACAGCACTGGCTTCCATCAGATCAGCTTCGATTTCTAGGGCAATTTCCAAAGATAAAGAAAAGAACAATACCCCCTGAATTTTCATGTTCCCTTGTTCATCTTCAAGGTATTCACTGAGGGTTTTATATGCAGGGCTGCTTTCATCAAAAGGCACGTCAAGGTATAAATCACCTGTATAACTATCGATTAAAGACTCACCTTCTAGCCCCATACAAGGGAAATAGTCTATATTTTGCAGGTCAAACCAGTGCATAACATCATTACGCACCGTATTTTTTTCAGGATGTTGATGATCATATTCTTCAAAATGCACAAATAACACATCACGATTTTTTTCACGTGCGATGGCATCGATATGTCGTAATAGTTCAGTCATGTGGTGACCCATTTCAAAAAATATAATGCGCTATTATAAAGTGCTTACTATGTAAAAAAGTGCAGCTCTTGAAAATAAAACGACATCAATTGACCTTCATCAGTCATTTCATGCGATAAAAACTTGGTTTTTCGATGTATTCACCGCTATGCTGTGACTCAATTTGAGTTTGTGCACAGTAAATATTATGGCGAAAGCAAAAAGTGTCTATCGATGTGAACAATGTGGTGCTGATCATCCCAAATGGGCCGGTCAATGTACCGAATGTGGTGAATGGAATTCATTAGTCGAAGTCAGTATTGCTCCCGCCGTTACACACCGTGCACAGCCGAAAATGGGCGGTGGCTATGCAGGTCAAGCTGCTGCTGTGACTACCTTAAATCAAGTTTCCGTTTCGCATGAAACTCGAATGGCAACAGGTATTGGTGAATTTGACCGTGTGCTCGGTGGTGGACTGGTCACAGGTTCAGTTGTGCTGATTGGTGGTGACCCCGGCATTGGTAAATCCACTATTTTGCTACAAACCGCAACCTATATGGCGGCGAGTAAAAGTTCTGCCTTATATGTCACTGGTGAGGAATCTTTGTCTCAAGTGGCTCTACGTGCCCAGCGCCTAGATTTGCCGACCGATCAACTCAAAGTCATGGCAGAAACCTGTGTCGAGCGTATTTGTGAAGTTTTGGCACATGAACGCCCTGCCGTTGCCATTTTAGATTCGATCCAAACTCTATACACCGAGACACTCCAGTCTGCGCCGGGCGGTGTTTCCCAAATTCGTGAATCGGCTGCACTCCTGACCCGCTTTGCCAAAAATAGTGGCACAGCATTGTTTATTGTCGGTCACGTAACGAAAGAAGGTTCTTTGGCAGGCCCTCGCGTGCTTGAGCACATGGTCGATTGTGTTTTGTATTTTGAAGGTCAGTCTGACTCGCGCTTCCGTATGATTCGGGCGGTGAAAAACCGTTTTGGTGCGGTCAACGAGCTTGGTGTATTTGGCATGACTGATAAAGGTCTGCGCGAGGTATCAAACCCTTCCGCCATTTTCCTTAGTCGTTATGATGAAGCCATTCCGGGTTCCATTGTCATGATTAGCCGTGAAGGTACACGTCCACTTTTGGTTGAAGTTCAGGCTTTGGTAGATGATGCGCACGGACAACCTCGACGCGTGGCCTTAGGTTTAGAACAAAACCGTTTAAACATGCTTTTAGCCGTTATGCACCGTCATGGTGGCGTACAAACTGCAGGACAAGATGTTTATGTCAATGTCGTGGGTGGTTTAAAAATCACAGAAACAGGTTCTGACCTTGCGGTACTTTTAGCCTGCGCCTCTAGCTTAAGAGCTAAAGCCCTGCCGCAGCATTTGGCAGTATTTGGTGAAGTCGGCCTTTCAGGCGAAATCCGCCCTGTACCCAATGGACAGGAAAGACTCAAAGAAGCCATTAAACATGGTTTTAAAACCATTATTTTACCGCGTGGGAATGCACCGCAAAAACCTATTTCAGGTGTAGAGATTATTTCTGTCGCACGTTTACATGAGGCGTTGAGTCAGGCAATTACGCTGACCGATGAGTCTTAGTCACGTTGAATCGTTTATTTTGAATGAATTTTCAATTTTTTACCGATGTTCTATTGAAATTCAGTACAAATGGCGGCATAACTAGAAGGCTATTTTAAATTTATATAGATATAGGAAAATTTGATGGAAGTTCGACAGCGTGGTTTGATGACTGCTCTTTTAACAGCAGCCCTTTTGGTAGCGCCGATTGCAGAAGCGAAACGTGCCGGTGGTGGTAAAAGCCATGGTATGAGCCGTCAAGCTGCTCCAACTCAGTCTTATCAGCAACCTCGTCAATCTGCTCCTGTTCAACAGCCTGCAACTGCTGGCGCTCCAGCAAAATCTGGCTCGAATGTGGGCGGAATGGTTGCTGCTGGTGTGGCTGGTGCTGCTATTGGTGCAGTCGCTGCAAATGCGATGGCCGATGACAATAACGGTCAAGCAGCTTCTGAAGCGCAAGCACAACAACAGGAAGAGAAAGGTGGTATTCCAGGCTGGATCTGGATTTTACTTGCCGCTGCTGTTGCCTTCTTCATTTTCCGTAAGATGGGCGCAAAAAAAAAACTAGCCGCTAACAATCCTTATGCGCCAAACAGCGGTGCAAACAATGCACCGTTTGGCCAACAAAATGCTGCACCTCGTGCAGGTAATGACAATACGAATATTTTTGGTAATTCTGTAGGCGGTAATTCAGCAGCTTCAAATGCTCCATTTGGTGCAGCTGCAGCAACGAACGCGCCTTTTGGTGCTGCCTATACCAACAGCGGCAATCAATTGCCGGATGGTACAGAGCCAGCAACATTCTTACGTGTTGCACGTCAGCGTTTTAACCACATTCAATCGATGAATACTGCAAGCAACATTTCTGAAATTCAGCGTTACTTAACGCCTGACCTTTACCAGTCTATGTATAACGACATTATGGCGAATAAAGATGAAGACGTTGCTGAGTTTTCTAACTTAAATGCTATGGTGGTCGATTCTGCTAACGAAAATGGTCAATACGTTGTAAGTGTGCGTTTTACAGGTACGGTAAGTGAAGACTTAAATAGCCTGCCACAGCCATTTGCTGAAGTATGGCATTTTGTTAAACCTGCGGGTTCTGATCAAGACTGGTTAGTTGCAGGCATTCAACAAGAGCAATAATGTAGACAATTAAGCATTCTTGCATTCTAAAATAGCGACTCCGGTCGCTATTTTTTTTGCCTTTAATTCCCCTCTTTTTAAATCCATTTCTACTCAGCATGCTGAAAAATCAATAATTTTGTGAATACATTATTCTAATTATTAATAATAATTGTTATCATTTAGATTAACTTTAATACAATTTCCAAGCGCTTAAGTATTTTATGAATAGCTCACCACCTGAGGCACTCGTGACACCCCTCACATCTGCGCTGCCTAAAACGCGTAAAGACACCCCCTCTCTATTGACCTATCGCTTGATGATTTTCTATCGCTTTGCCCTCGCTTTAGTGGGCGGATATGTTGTCGCGATGCTATCTGCCATCGTAATCGCAGATGTATTTAGCGAAGACCGTGGAAGTGCAGCCATGAGTGCAACTTTAATTGCATTTATCCTGTGGAGCTGTGCCTTTATTTGGGTCTTTATGGTGAATAAAACCCTCAAAGCAACTTTAGGCATTGTGATCCCTGCGGTGTGTTTGTATGCCATTTACATGATGATGGGAAGCTAAAATGCGTGTTGATGCAAAAGTAGAGGGACCTCGCCAGTCCATGTCTTGGCTGCATACATGGGCTAGCCTAATCTTAGCTTGGTTGCTGTATGCTATTTTCCTGACCGGAACCCTGAGCTTCTTTAAAAATGAAATCAATGTCTGGATGACACCTGAGCTGCATCAATCTGTTCCAGCCAGTTCACAAGTCCAACAAACTCAAGTCGCACTGAATTATTTACAACAAAATCATCCGAATGCAGGTGCTTGGAATATTTTGCTGCCGAATACGCGTCAAAATGCCACTTTAATTACCGTTCGTGAACAAGGTGAAGACCCTCGCGCACGCCGTGGTGGTAAACAAATCTACATTGATAGTGCTACAGGTGAAGTGCTTGAGCCGCGCTATACGCGTGGTGGTAATTTTCTCTATCGTTTCCATTTCGAACTTTATGGTATGCCACGTATGTGGACGCGATGGTTTGTCGGGATAGCCACACTGTTGATGTTAGTTGCCATTATTAGTGGTGTGATTACTCATAAAAAAATCTTTAAAGATTTTTTTACCTTCCGTTCAGGCAAAGGACAACGTTCTTGGCTCGATGCACATAATGCTACCGCAGTATTTGCACTTCCCTTCCACATCATGATCACCTTTAGTGGCCTGTTGCTGCTGTTATTTACCATCATGCCTTGGGGTATTGAGCGTATTTATGAAAACCGTGGACAATTTTTACAAGAACAAAATCGTGCCTTAGTTCAGGAAAATAAACCTGAAGGACGTGAATCTGCTCAAGAACGTGGCGAACGCCAACAGCAAGCCCGTGCCAATTCTGCACAAAACCAAGGCAAAAATCGTGCTGAGAGCCGTGGTGAAGGTCGAGGAGAACGTCGCTCTAAACGTCAAGAGCAACCTGTCGTTGCTGCACCGCTGACCAACTTAGCACCGATCGTGACTGCGGTTCAGAATGAATGGAAAACTAATCCGATTAGTACCGTTAGCATCATTGCACCGAATACAGACCAAGCTAAAATTGAGCTACGCGCATTACATGGTGAAAGTGTTGCATATCGAAATGTCTATGCAAGCAAACAATTTGATGGCGTAACAGGCAAAGACTTAACTGACGAAAGTGCCAAATTAAAGCACCCTTCTGTACCGATGGGTATTTACAATGTAGTCACTACGCTACATGAAGCACGCGGTGTAGATTTAGCACTACGTTGGCTGCTGTTTATTTCAGGGATTGTAGGCACCCTGATGGTCGCTACAGGTCTCATTCTGTGGTGTGTAAAACGTGCGCCGCAACAGCAAAAACAAGGCTTTAAATCATTTGGCTACCGCACGGTTGAAGTGACCAATATTGCAGCGATTATTGGTTTACCCATTGCCTGTGCAGCATTTTTCTATGCCAACCGTTTTATTCCCACACAGCTTGAAAACCGTTCGGAATTAGAAATTCGTAGTTTCTTTATTGTTTGGCTACTGACGCTCGTTTATGCGATGTTCCGTACGCACCGCCAAGCGTGGCTAGAACTTTTAGCTTTTGCCACAGCAATTTTTGCCTTACTGCCGATTGTAAATTTCATGACTGGAGGTCAACCGCTTTGGAATACCATGGCAAATGGCCAATGGATGATTGCATCCTTTGATCTTGCAATGTGGCTTTTGGCTATCTTGTTTGCCTACTCATTTTACAAAGTGAAAAAACATAAAGGGCTGCCTGTTAAAAAAGCGCGTGGCACAAAGGAGGTTGAAGCATGATGTTCTTTCTCCTGATTTGGGCACTGAGTAGCTTAGGTTTTTTTGCCTTGGCAAGCAGCATGTCTAAACATCAAAAGCAGTTCTACAAAAAAGAACTAAGTGTGGGTCAAACACGCTTAGCCACGCTAGTCGGCTGGGCGCTATTGATCATCGCCTTACTACTTTGCCTCTCACTTGGCACGCCGAGCAATAACATCAGTTATTGGTTTGGCGCGCTGACCATTGCGGCTTTATTTGTCGGGGTATGTATTAGTTATATCGCTGAATATTTTTGGAAAATTATTGGTGCATTAGTTGTCGTATTTGTATTGTCAGCAGTGTTATTGAAATTTTAATTCATTAGACAACGATCTCTAAACATTCTCTAAACATTGAAAGCCAATCTTCGGATTGGCTTTTTTCATGCCAACCGATTAGGCTATGCCTATTCTGCTCTTTTGGATTACACATGTCTGAACTTTCAATCTCTCCTGCTTTATATAACCGCGCTATGGCAGGCAATAAAGATGCTCAATTTGAACTGGCTGAAATTTATATGCAAAGTGAAAATGATGAGCATGTTGAACTTGCTGAAGAATGGGCACTCAAAGCAGCTCAGTTAGGTCATGTAGAAGCAATGTATTGGCTGGGTGAAGGCTATGCAGTCTATGCCAAAGACATGCTCGAAGAAGATCCTGAAGAATCTAAAACCTATTTTGAGCATGCGCACCGCTGGTTAGAACAAGCGGCAAAACATGACCATCCTGCTGCAATTTTAGAACTCGCCAATTTTTACCGTCGCGGCGATGTGGTGGAAAAAGATGTCGCTAAATCCATTGAACTGGTTGAACAATCTGCAAAATTAGGTGAAGTTCAGGCCATGCGTGACTTAGCCTTTATTTATGCCAATGGCTTAGGCATCGACGCTGATGAAGAAAAAGCAGATTTTTGGAATGAAAAAGCCAATGTGGCTGAGCAGTAATCCAATTATTTTCTAAAAAATAAAGCCCATCTCATGATGGGCTTTTTACTTTTAACAAAATGGCTCAGCTCGCCATATAGTCATTTACATCCACCGTAATGACTTGTCGGCAAATGCCCTCTGCCCCACGCTGCTGTTCAAATACGTCTGCTGGCATGGCTTCAAAGCTGTCAAAAAAACTGATCTCTGTTTCGTCAATGTCATACACCAAAGAATGGTTCCCCACACCCTCTAGAGTATCGTAATACACAATCACAAACTGATTTTGTTTAAAAGCCTGCTGAATTTGTGCATAGCCAATTGCGGGTAATACAGGCAGTTCCAATTGGTCTGCTTCTGCATAACTGCGTTTTTCACTGTCCTGCAGCTCAGGATCATGCTCTGTGTAAAACTTTACTTGAAAACCAAACTTATTCAGTCCTACAGCTAAACCAATGGTTGTTGTGCCATGGTCAGCGTCATAAGCGCAAACTTCGATGAGTTGCTGAATATCTGCATCTATACCTAAGTGCTGCAGCAACATCCACACCGCATAAATGCCACCATTGGCTTCTAAATTTGCCAACTCATCAGGTATTTCCATCGACATATATCAAAACTCAAAATTGCTTATGGACGATGATAAACAAATCAAAGTGGTTTTGCCTGCAAGTTTTAATCCAGACCTGATTTCACATGTACAAAAATAATGTCCAAATCTTGTTTAGGTACAAAATTCTTTTCAACCATTTGAAACTGTGTAGCGCTGATTTTCTTCACTTTTCCTGCCCAGCAAAAAGAAACCAGCTCTCCTGCATCACGCTCGATAGTCAGTTTAAAATCTTGAATAGGTTTTGCCCAATTGGCACCTGTTTTTAAGATATAACCCAAAGCTTGAAATGGTGCATGCTGTGATTTGGCCTTTCTGAGTCCTGCCTTAAAGTTTTTATCCATACAAAATTGTTGATTATACTCATCTGGATATAACGCCACAGAGCCACCCACCAGCGGTGCATATTGATGCTGTACGCGAGTAAATGCTTTGGCTTTAAAGGTTTGCTTCCAGCTGTAAATTACCTGAGATGACCATGAAATGACTTCACTCGGATCTTTGGGCAAGATTTTTTGCAGTGCTGCATTTTTACAGTTTCTGAGCTTTGTCTCGAGTGTTTCATATTCATCATCTTGCCTGCTCCACGGATTCAGCATGTCTTTTTCCGTAAACCCGCATTGCTTAAAACTCTCCGTCATATCAATCGGGGCTGTTTTTTCATCTTTTTGAATAAAAGTGCGCACATGCATTTCAGGCTGAATCGTTTTTCCATTCACCTGAACTTTAAAACTTTTTAGCAATTTTTCAGTATTGGCAAAATCAGATTCAAAGAAGTTTTCAACTTTTGGCAGTGGAAAGAGTATGGTTTCAGTCACGTCTTTATTGCTCAGATTTTTAAACTGATAATCGACCTTGATCATTTTTTTACTAATAAATAGGTCTTCACTGAACATTTGAATGTCTTTATTTTTAAGGTACTGCACCCCTCCCGTTGCCACATAGCCTGTTGAATCGTTGGCATATGTTAGTGCTGAAAAACACAAGCATATGAATGCAGTTAATTTTTTCATTATTAGCTTCCAATTTTTTATATTTAAAATTGCACTAGAATATCATCGACCATTTTTCAGGAATATACTCAGAAATTAGCCCTATCCCGATAATTATAAGGGCAATGATGCCAATCAAAATAATAAAACTCACTGCTTTTATGACTACTCTAAGGGTTAAATTTAAGCCTTTCGTATAATTTTCAATAAAGCCTGAAAATTTAAATAAGGATAAAACCCCAATCAAAATTAAAGGCAGAAAAAAAATATCTTGTGGTGAAAAGTCGCCTCGCCTTGCTGAGACAGCTTGTGAAGATACGAGTAAAACTAGGAAAATATTAAATTTTAATATATTCATGATATGTACGTTATTATCTTTTTATTATCAGATTATTCATCTACATATTAACCAATTTTTGATTGGAACTCACCCTATTTCCAAGTACAATACTGCCCTAGTCGAGGGATGCTGCGACTTTCTTATAGGCACTAAATATAAGATCGCTAGGCTCGACGATTCGGTTGGACACTCGCTCCAATCAACAACGGCATCCGCGAACATAATGATCAATTGTTTTTATTAAGGAGATCGTGATGAACGCGGTTAATGCTTCATTTACAGATTATAAAGTTGCCGACATTTCACTAGCTGACTACGGCCGTAAAGAAATCAAACTTGCAGAAGCAGAAATGCCAGCCCTAATGGGTCTTCGCAAACGCTATGCAGCGGCTAAACCGCTTGCTGGCGCGAAAATCCTTGGCTGTATCCACATGACCATTCAAACTGCAGTTTTAATTGAAACTCTAGTTGAATTAGGTGCAGAAGTTCGCTGGACTTCTTGCAACATCTTCTCTACTCAAGACCACGCTGCTGCTGCAATCGCTGCTGCGGGTATTCCTGTATTTGCTTGGAAAGGCGAAACTGAAGAAGAATATATGTGGTGTCTTGAACAGCAAATCAATGTGAACGGTACACCTTGGGATGCCAACATGATTCTGGACGATGGCGGTGACTTAACTGCACTTGTTCACGAAAAATACCCAGAAGTGATTGCAAAAATCCACGGTATTACTGAAGAAACCACTACAGGTGTTCAACGTCTTTACGAAATGCACCGCGACGGTACTTTAAAAGTTCCAGCGATTAACGTAAATGACTCTGTAACCAAGTCTAAAAATGACAATAAATACGGCTGCCGTCACTCACTTAACGATGCAATCAAACGTGGTACAGATATGCTTTTATCTGGTCGTCGTGCGCTTGTAATCGGTTATGGTGACGTAGGTAAAGGTTCTGCTCAATCACTTCGTCAAGAAGGCATGATTGTACGTGTCACTGAAGTTGACCCTATCTGTGCAATGCAAGCATGCATGGACGGTTTCGAAGTTGTTGCTCCGTATAAAAATGGCATTCAAACGGGTAAGAAAGAAGACATCAACCTTGATCTTCTTCAAAATACTGACTTGATCGTAACAACAACTGGTAACTACCACGTATGTGACGCTGCAATGCTTGATTCATTAAAAGCTGGCGCTGTAGTTTGTAACATCGGTCATTTCGATACTGAAATCGACACAAATTACTTACGTGGTTATAAGTGGGTTGAAGTTAAGCCACAAGTTCACCAAGTGTATCGTTCAGAAAATGAAAATGATTACCTTATTCTTCTTTCAGAAGGCCGTTTGGTGAACCTTGGTAATGCAACCGGTCACCCTTCACGTATTATGGATGGTTCTTTTGCCAACCAAGTATTGGGTCAAATGCACCTATTCGCTGAAAAATTTGCTGATCTTCCTGAAGATCAAAAACAAGCTGCGATCCGCGTAGAACTTATTCCTAAGAAATTAGACGAAGAAGTAGCTGCAGCAATGGTTGCAGGTTTCGGTGGCGTATTAACGACTTTGACTCAAGAACAAGCGGATTACCTCGGTGTTCAAGTTGAAGGCCCGTTCAAAGCTGAGGCTTATAAATACTAAGTTTTATAAATACCTCTCCCTAACCCTCTCCTGAGCGAGCTTCAAGCACTGCTTTGAAGCTCAGTGCAAGAGAGGGAATATTCATTAAAATGTGGATATTCACGAGAGTAAGTCCTCTCCTTTCAGGAGAGGATTTAGGAAAGGTCAAAAATATTAATAAGTATTTATAAAAAAGGATTTGAACATGTCAAAACAGATTCCTATTTCCTTTGAGTTTTTCCCGACTAAAACTGATGCGGGCGCGGAAAAACTTAAAGTTGTCCACCAAGAACTTCAATTATTAAATCCTGAATTTTTCTCTGTAACATACGGTGCAGGCGGTTCTACCCGTGAACGCACTTTGTCTACATTGAATGATTTCAACGGTAAAGGCACACCGGTTGCCCCTCACCTGTCTTGTATTGGTGACAGCAAAGAACGTATTGCTGAATTGCTGGATTTGTATAAATCACAAGGCATTGACCGTATTGTTGCGCTGCGCGGCGACTTGCCGTCTGGTCAAGTGGGCTTGGGCGAATTGCCTTATGCAACAGATCTTGTGCGTTTCATCCGTGAGCACACTGGCGATCACTTCAAAATTGAAGTTGCAGCATACCCAGAAATGCACCCGCAAGCAGACAGCTTTGATCTCGACATCAAACGTTTCTGCGACAAAGCCAATGCAGGCGCAAACGCAGCTTTGACACAGTTCTTCTTTAACCCAGATGCATACTTCTACTTTGTAGAGCGCATTCAAAAAGAAGGCGTGAACATTCCTGTCGCTCCAGGCATCATGCCTATTACCAATGCAAGTAATTTAATTCGCTTTGCTGATGGTACAGGTGCAGAAATTCCACGTTGGATTCGCAAACAGCTTGCGACTTATGGCGACGATACAGCGTCAATCAAAGCCTTTGGTCATGAAGTGATTGTAAAACTTTGCGAACGCCTGATTGCTGGTGGTGCGCCAAGCCTGCACTTCTACACCATGAACACCACTGACCCTACACGTCAACTTGTGAAAGACCTCGGTCTTGCATAAGACATTTCGACCTTTTTGAGAGTAAAACTTTAATGCCACGTTTTTATATTGAAGCTGATTTAACTGTTGATACGACTGTTGAATTAACGGAAACAGTGTTTCATCACTGGGTAAAAGTTTTACGTGCTCAAGTGGGCGAAACAGCCACTTTGTTCAATGGACAAAGTGGCGAATACCATGTTGAATTGGTTGAAATCGCTAAAAAGTCGGCTGCCGTCCAAGTTTTGCAATTCAATCCAAGCAATCGCACACCACATTTTACGGCACTATTGGGTCAAGTGATGAGCAAAGGCGACCGCATGGATTATGCGATTCAAAAAGCGGTGGAACTCGGTGTTTCTGAAATTCAACTACTCACTTCAGAACGTTGTGAGATGCGTTTGAAGTACGATCGTGATCAAAAGAAACTTGACCATTGGCAAGGCATCGCTATTGCTGCTTGCGAACAGTGTGGACTCAACATTGTTCCTAAAGTACTTCCGCCTCTTTCCCTTGAAAAATGGTTGGAAAGTGACCTACCGACAACAAAATTGGTGCTCGCACCCAATAAAGATGAAGTTGATGTATTAGCTGATGCTGACCCGCACGTTGCCTTACTGATTGGCCCTGAAGGTGGCTTGAGCGAAGCAGAGATCAGCGCAGCAAATGAGAAAGGTTTCGTGAACTGGTGTATCGGTGAACGTGTCCTTCGCACAGAAACTGCACCTGTAGTTGCACTTTCAATTTTAAATTATAAATTTATTTAATTTTTACTCGATAGTTCATCTGAAAGCATCAATGATGGCATCCTTGATATTGCTTTTTATTTGTAACGCAATTACCCTAGAGTCAATAAAAACAAATGATTTGTTACCAAGAATAAACAAATACTCTCAGGAACAATACAAATACAACGATCTAGATTTAGTTAAGGCAGGGTTTTTATATTCATGACGTATAAACAAGATGAATATATCAAGCAGTACAATCATACTGCTCAAATTGCGAACACGATTCGCCATAGCCGCTATTTTTTAGTCAGTATCCTGATTATTTGCTTATATATTTTTTCGATATATCAAATTTTTTATAAATCGCCATCTTTGTATTTTAATATTTGGTTTATTTTTACCGAAGTTTTTGTCAGTTTATGCTGGCTGATGAGCACCGTTTATTTTAAACCTGAACAATATTCACTGATGATTGCGCATCGTTGGCTACAATTTCAGTGTTTTTCTGTCGGCACACTGATTGCGAGCGGTATTTTTTTAATTTTTTATTATTTACCTGCGACCAATCAAAGCTTTGAACCAATTCAAGCCCTGACACTCTCTGCCCTACTCTTGATCGTGACGCAAACCTTTGGTTTGACCTATTTGACGCAAAAACTTAATTATTTTTGTTTAGCCTTTATCCCGTCTATCGTGCCTTATCTGATTGCACAGTTCTTTTTCTTAGATGGTTCAAATCACTTATTTAGCCTGAGTATTAATTTTGGGCTCATTGTGATTCTAATGTGCGCCATGACGTCATATCGAATTCATCGTCGTGTGTCGACCTTACATGCCAAAAATAACCTACTGGTCGATAGTGCCAAGCAACAAGTCAAATGGACTGATGAACTGTGTCAGCAGCTCCAAGATGAAGTCAACAAATCACGAGACATCGAATTACAGCTACAACTGGGTAACCAAATCCTTGAACAGAAAGTTAAAGAGCGGACCTTCGACATTGAGCAAATGAACAAGGATTTAGAAAACCAACAAGCCAATTTAGTCCTTGCGCATGAAATCGCCGGTTTACGTCCTTGGGATTGGAATATCAAAGACCGTAAAATCGTTGTCACCAACTATAAGCAAGAAAAAACCCTTAGACATTCGAAAGAGCATCAGCAACAGTTACAACATGTGATCCATCCTGATGATATCCCACATTTTAAATCAGCGATGATTCAACATCTACGTGGATTTAAAGACCGTTATGAGGCCACCTATCGGATTCAAAACAGTCAAGGAAAATGGAGTTGGGTACATGATATTGGACGGGTCATTCAACGCGATCCAAATAATCGTAAGCCATTGCGCATGGTCGGTATTCGACGTGATATCCATCAAGAACGGACATCTCAGGAACGTTTAAAACTTGCAGCCTGTGTACTCGAACAAGCTGCTGAAGGGATTTTCATTTTAAATGAAGAGCTGTGCTATATCGAAGTCAATCCGTTTTACGAACAATTAACCGGCTTTAACTACGACCAAATTATTGGTAAACATCTTTTTGATATCACTGCAAATTACAAATCAATTCAACGCAGTATGCACTACTCGATCATTAAACAAGTGCTGAAAATTGGTGAGTATGATGGTGAATTGCACGAAAAATTTCTTTCAGGTAAAGAACTGACGCTGTGGATGCATATTAATGCGATTACTGATGATCAAAACCGCGTCACCCATTACATTGGAATTGTCTCAGATTTAACCGAACGTAAATTGCAAGAACAACGATTATCTTATTTAGAAAACTATGACACCTTAACGGATTTACCGAACCGTTTTTATTACAACTATCAACTGCATCAATATTTAGTTTCACAGCAAGATTCGATTAAACAGTTGGCTGTCATTCGTTTAAACATCGACCGTTTCCGTCCATTAAATGAATATCTCAGCAATAACGGTGGTGACGAGCTGTTACGCCAAGTCGCACAGCGTTTACGTCTAACCAATGCCGAAGCTCTGTTTGTCGCACACTTAAATGGCGATGATTTTGCGATTGTGTATGAAATTTCACACATCCGCCCTTCTGTGCAAGAGCATTGTGAACGCATCAATAAAGCCTTTAGCATTCCATTTAATATTTTTGGCCAAGATCATGTCATCACTTTATCGATGGGCGTCGCGTTCTACCCTGAGCATGGCCGTCAGCTAGATTATCTAAATAACTGTGCAGAACAAGCGCTGAGCGAAGCCAAAAATTTGGGAGGCAATACTACACGTTATTATTCCAATGAAAATACTGCATTATTAGAACAAGGTATCTTCTTGGAACGCGACTTGCGTAAAGCCATTCAAAATAATGAGCTGGTGGTGTATTACCAACCGAAGATTAATTTCCGTGATAAAAATATTTACGGTTTTGAAGCCTTGGTGCGTTGGAATCATCCTGAAAAAGGCTTAATACCACCGGGCTTATTTATTCCTTTAGCAGAACAAACAAGTTTAATTTCGGATATCGGGCGTTTTGTCCTGCAAAAAACCGCGCAGCAAATTCGCTTTTGGAATAATTTGGGTTATCAAAATATTTGTGTATCCGTCAATATTGTTGCACAGCAACTGCGCCGTGGACAATTATTAAATGATCTCGATGAAGCGATAGATGCCAATCAGATTGATGGTGCCAGTCTGGAACTGGAAATTACAGAATCTTCTTTGGTCGAAAATCTAGATTCAGTACGTGAACTGTTAAATGAAATAAAAAAACGTAAGATCAATATTTCACTTGATGACTTTGGTACGGGCTATTCTTCTCTATCCTATCTAGCTGATTTTCCAATTGATATCTTAAAAATAGACCGCAGTTTTATCTCTAAAATTGGTGAAAATAAACAATTGGCCATCGTTAGTGCCATGATTGCCATGGGTAAAGCGATGGGCATGACGGTAGTCGCTGAAGGGATTGAAACTGAACAGCAGTTACAGTATCTACAAGACTTAGAATGTGACATTGCTCAAGGCTATTTTTTCTCTAAGCCATTACCACAAGAAGAGGCGACTGTGTTCCTTGAAAATAATATCTCTTCGCCTGCTTATACTTACTTAATATAAGTCACTATGCCTGAGCTATAAGATTGTCTGAAAAAGACGCGACTTCGACTGTCCCAACTGTGCAACTAATGTTATATTCAAGCGGATAAAGCAAGCATTGCAGCTTTATATTGGATAAACAAAACACAATCGAGATACAGATGGACGATCAATCTTTAAAACAGCAGGCTTTGTATTATCACGAATTTCCAACTCCGGGGAAAATCAGCGTTACACCAAGCAAACAATTGGTCAACCAACACGATTTAGCCCTCGCATACTCGCCAGGTGTCGCTGCACCTTGTTTAGAAATTGAACGCGACCCATCTACTGCTGCACTTTACACAGCGCGCGGTAATCTTGTTGCTGTAGTCAGTAACGGTACAGCCGTACTGGGCTTAGGTAACATTGGTCCTTTAGCGTCAAAACCTGTTATGGAAGGTAAAGGCGTTCTATTCAAAAAATTCGCTGGTGTTGATGTTTTTGACATTGAAATTGCTGAAAACGATCCAGACAAAATCGTAGATATCGTTGCAGCATTAGAACCAACTTTTGGTGGTATCAACCTTGAAGACATCAAGGCCCCAGAGTGTTTCTACATCGAGCAAAAACTTCGTGAACGCATGAATATTCCTGTGTTCCATGATGACCAACACGGTACATCAATCATTGTGGGTTCTGCATTACTGAATGCACTTCAACTCAATGGCAAAAAAATTGAAGAAATCAAAATTGTCGCTTCTGGCGCAGGTGCTGCTGCCCTTTCATGTTTGAACTTACTTTGTGCACTTGGCGCGAAAAAAGAAAACATCGTTGTGGCAGATTCACGTGGTTTATTGACGACTAAACGTGAAGGCTTGGATGAGTCGAAAAAGGCATATGTTCAAGACATCGAAGGCTCTCAGCTTGCTGATGTAATGGAAGGTGCGGACATGTTCCTTGGTCTTTCAGCAGCAGGTATTTTGACCAAAGAAATGGTTAAAGTTATGGCGAAAGATCCGATTATCTTTGCCCTTGCTAACCCAGACCCTGAAATTCTTCCTGAACATGCACATGAAGCGCGTCCAGACGTGATTATGGCAACAGGCCGTTCAGACTATCCAAACCAAGTGAACAATGCGCTCTGCTTCCCGTATATCTTCCGTGGTGCACTCGATGTGGGCGCAACCACGATTAATGAAGAGATGAAGATTGCGTGTGTACATGCGATTGCTCGCATGGCGCACATTGAAGCAGACGCTGCATCGTATGGTGAAAAATCTGCTTCATTTGGTCGTGATTACCTCATTCCACGCCCATTAGATCAACGTTTGATTCTTGAGATTGCACCTGCAATTGCACAAGCAGCGATGGATTCAGGTGTTGCAACTCGTCCAATTCAAGACTTCTCTGCGTATCGTCAACGTTTGTCTGAGTTTGTTTATAACTCTGCATTCATGATGAAACCAATTTTTGCGCAAGCAAAAACTGATCCAAAACGCATTGCCTATGCTGAAGGTGAAGATTTACGTGTACTTCGCGCAGTACAAATTGCTGTTGATGAAGGTTTGGCAAAACCAATTCTTGTCGGTCGTCCAGCAGTCATTGAAGCAAACATCAAGAAATTAGGCCTTCGCCTTGAAGACGGCGTGAACATTACTATCGTCGATCAAGAGAAAAATCCTGATTACGATAAGTTTGCAGATGATTACTACAGCATCATGCAGCGTAAAGGTGTAACGCCTGAATACGCTCAGCGTGAAGCACGTCGTCGCTCAACACTTATCGCGGCAATGCTGGTTCGTCATGGTGTAGCTGACGGTATGTTATGTGGTACTTATTCTAGCTATGACATTCACTTAGACTTTGTCAGCAATGTGATTGGACTAAAAGAAGGCCGTAATAACTTCTTCACGCTGAATGCATTGATGCTTGAAGATCGTAACTTGTTTATTGCCGATACTTACATTAATCGTAATCCAACAGCTGAACAGCTGGCTGAAATGACTATTTTAGCGGCTGAAGAAGTACGCCGTTTTGGTATTACACCGCGTGTAGCATTGCTTTCTCACTCAAGTTTCGGTTCTGACCAAAATGATCCTAGCGCACAAAAAATGCGTAAGGTTTATGATATTTTGTCAGAAATTGCACCTGAACTTGAAGTTGAAGGTGAAATGCATGGTGATGCTGCATTGGATGAAAATATTCGTCATTTCGCATACCCGAACTCACGTTTTAAAGGTTCTGCGAACTTGCTGATTATGCCTAATCTAGATGCAGCGAACATTTCGTTCAACTTGTTGAAATCAACTTCAGGTAGTAACGTGACGATTGGCCCAATCCTTTTGGGTGCTGCAAAACCTGTTCATATTTTAACACCAACTGCGACAACTCGCCGTTTAGTGAATATGACTGCATTAACTGTTGCAGAGATTCAAGAAAACGAAAAACTAGCACTCTAATTTAGTTGACCTGAACACACTTTGTGACTTGAGAAAACCTCTGTTCTGTAGCATGATTGCTCTAAGAATAGAGGTTTTTTCATGCAAGTTTATTTAGTAGGCGGTGCAGTTCGAGATCACTTGCTCGGGCACCCCTATCACGAAAAAGATTATGTCGTTGTCGGTGCAACGCCGGAACAATTACTTGCTCAAGGTTATCAACCTGTGGGTAAAGATTTCCCTGTTTTTCTTCATCCAGAGACCAAAGACGAATATGCCTTAGCCCGTACAGAACGTAAGTCTGGACATGGGTATCATGGCTTTGAATTTTATACCGACGTCAATGTCACACTCGAACAAGATCTCATTCGACGTGACCTCACGATCAATGCGATTGCCATGGATGATGCAGGTCAGATTTATGATCCCTACCATGGTCAACAAGATTTAGAGCGACGCATCCTTCGCCATGTGTCTGATGCCTTCGTCGAAGATCCATTAAGGGTTTTGCGTATTGCACGTTTTGCGGCACGTTATAAAGCTTTAGGTTTTAAAGTGGCTGATGAAACACTGGAACTGATGCAAGAGCTTGCTCAATCGGGTGAGCTTGAAGCTCTCACCCCTGAACGTGTATGGAAGGAAACGTCTCGGGCCTTAATGGAAGACCACGCAGATGAATATTTTGAGGTATTAAGAGCCTGTGGCGCTTTAAAAGTCTTGTTCCCTGAAATTGATGCGTTATACGGTATTCCACAGCGTCCTGAATATCATCCTGAAATAGACTGTGGCATTCATACCATGATGTCGCTACAACAAGCGTGTCGTGCAAATTATTCTTTGGATGTTCGTTTTGCTGTACTGGTACACGACTTAGGCAAAGCACTTACTCCAGTAGATGAGTTACCGCGCCATATCATGCATGAAGAACGTGGTGTAAAACCTGTTACCGAAATCTGTGACCGTATGCGAGTTCCCACCAATACCAAACAATTGGCCATCTCAGTGTGTAAAGAGCATTTAAAATGCCATCAAGCTCTGAGTTTAAAACCGGGAACATTATGGCGTCTGTTACAACGTATGGATGTATTACGCCGTCCTGAACGCGTAGAGGCCTTTGTACAAGCCTGTGAATGTGATTCACGTGGTCGCTTAGGTTTAGAGGATCGTGCCTATCCGCAAGCTCAATACGTTTTAGATGCCATGCAAGTGGTTCGTAATATTAAGGCTTCTGACTTACCTTCAGATGTGAAAGGCCCTGATATTGGTGAAATGTTGATTCAGAAACGAATTGAAGCTATCGGACAATTCAAGCATGAACTCGGCCATAACACGCCTACAGCTTAAAATAAATCCTCTCAGAAATGAGAGGATTGACTTTCATCATTGCTGTTAAGCCTGCCGAAGTATTTTGAAATAAATGAAAAATTGAAATAATCTAGTGTCATCTCTGAAAATTAAATACTGATACTCAACCCAATTTAAGACTGGTAAAAAGAATAAAAATAATGAAGAAACAACTTTCCAATATATTGATTGCTATTGTCTTTTGCGGACTCCTAGTAGGGATGGGCTTTACCCAAACCCTTTTAAAAAGTTTGCCACAGCTCATCATGATATTTTTTGGAATGTTAGCCTTAGGCTCCTTAATAATTAAGCGTTCATTTATAAGCTCTATTCCTTTTTATATAGTTTTGGGAGTTATGTTTTATATTAATATTTTTCTATTGGCGAGCGCTGCTGTGGATTTTATTCATCCACATCAAGACTGGACTACACAGAATGACGGGAGTATTGATAGAAGCCCAAATTTAAACTGGCTGTGGGCGATAATTGTCTCCTTTTTTCTTTCCCCACTCAGCATTGTTTTCTATCATAAAAAAATTCAAAGAAATAAAGGTCTTGAAATAGCCTTTATTACTCTTTTTATTATTGTGACATTGATAATTTATATAAAATTTGAGCTACTCTGCTGTAATTAAATTGCATCTTTTATAAATATTTAGACATATTATCGCTAAATCACAATCTATACGTTGATAGGCCTTTTTAAATTTGAAAGTTATGCTACTGTCTAAAATGTATAAGCATTTATAGACAGCAGCTATTCAGTTCACTTATGACACAGCTGCTGGAAAACTAATGACTTTTTCAAGTTTTAACTGATTCGTTGCCACCATTAGCAATCGATCAATACCTAAGGCTATACCTGCACACTCGCTCATATGCGGTAATGCAGCAAGCAAATATTCATCAATCGGCATCACATGCAACCCAAGTTTAGCGCGCTCTGCATTATCTGCCTCAAAACGACTGCGTAAAACATCCGCATCAATCAGTTCATCATAAGCATTCGCTAACTCTAAACCTTCGATATACAGCTCAAATCGTGCTGCAACCAATTCACCATCTTCGTCCACACGGGTTTTCGCCAAAGAAGCCATTTCCGGTGGAAAATCAGTAAGGAACACTGGCGTATCAAAACCGAGGCTCGGCTCAACATAATGCGAAAACAATAAATCGATATAGCCTAAACGGTCTTCACCCAAATCTAAGCTTAGCCCCACACGACGACAGCAATCTTTTAGATCTTGTAAAGAAGCTTGTAACGGGTTCAAATCCAAACGATCCATAAAGGCATGCTTATAGCTCAAAATAGTCGGACGAATTTCACCAAAGCGCTGTTTCAAAGTTTCATTCAATAAATCCGTCACTTCAAACATCAAGTCTTTTAAGCTAAAACCCGGACGGTACCATTCCAACATGGTGAATTCACTGTTGTGTTTACGTCCATGTTCATCATCACGGAAAACTTTACAGATTTGGTAGATAGGCCCACTGCCACTTGCCAACAGACGCTTCATGGCAAATTCAGGTGAAGTTTGCAAATAATGCGTTTGCTTTTGACCATTCACATGACGCTGAGCTTGTACCGATGCTAAATGCACATCGGTGACACCCGCTTGTGAAAGCACAGGTGTTTCCACTTCAAGCACATCACGTGCAGCAAAAAACTGGCGAATTTGAGCATACATCGTGGCACGTGCACGAAGTGCAGTGAGTTCACAACTCGGCTGAAAGTTCATCTGACTCATGCTGCTGGGCCTCCATGCGCAGCCCATTCACGGCGTAAAGGATAGGTTTTACGTAAATAATCAAAGGCTTTTTGATCCACCTTGCCGTCTTTTAGGCAAGCACGTAAGTTGGCATCATCACGAGCGATATCATAAATATCTTTTAAATAACGCTGTAATACCGTCTTAAAGTCAGCACCAGTAAAATACTGCTCACAGACGGGCAACTGACTTTCAAAAGCTTTATTTATCGGTTGATTGAAAGTTTGACAGAATGCTTCATAGATCATCTGTGTGCCACGTGCTTTACCTTCCAAGCTATAGCCTGCAATATGGGGTGTCACCACGTAAATTAAATCCAACAATGCTACTGAAATCTCTGGCTCATGTTCAAAAACATCTAAGACCACTTTACGCTGAGTTTGTTGAATATCGGCAATTAAGGCAGCTTCTTCGACCACGGGCCCACGCGCGGAATTAATCAAAATCGCTGAAGGCTTCATAACGGCAAGTGCAGCAGCATTAATTAAATGATAGGTTGGATATTCCCCCACTTTAGTTAGTGGCACATGGATACTAATCGCATCTGCTTTTTTTAACAGTTCTGCAAATTCAACTTGTTTCACATGATCAGATTGCACAAATGGATCATAGCCAATGACATTCCAACCGAATAATTCTGCCATGACGGCCAAACGTGAACCGACATTACCTAAGCCAACGATGCCCAAGGTAAATTGTTCATTTGCATTCAATAATTCAGGTTTAACGAAGAGCAATGCAGTAATCACATATTCAGCAACCGCTTGTGCATTACAACCTGCGGCATTTGACCAAGCAATGCCCTGCTTTTCTAGAGCATTAATATCTAAATGATCTGTTCCAATCGTAGCACTACCGACAAATTTGAGTGCGGTCTGTTGAATTAATTCTGCATTTACCTGAGTCACTGATCGTACCAATAATGCATCGGCTTCTTTGACATCCTCATGGGTCAATGTTCGACCTGCCGCTTGCTTTATTTCACCAAATTCGGTAAAAAAATACTCAGTAAATGCCAGATTTTCATCTGCAACGATTTTCATAGTTCATCTCATAATTCCACTACGAACATGATAACGCGTTGCTCATGCCATGACTATTCTTCTGCACATAAAGCATAGCGCCATTTTTTTATAAGCTAAATGATAGAAAATTATATTAACGACAATAATCTGAGTGCTGATCTTCAATTAAAGACAAGGCCGCCTGCCAAGCCGCTTGAATAATGGGCTCGGCCATCGGATTTTCAAACTGCTGCAACGTATGTTCACAAACCTTCGGACTCGGATAATGCAATGTAGCACTCGACAACGCTTTTACTTGAATTTGACAAGCCCGTTCTAAAAAGTAAATTTCATGAAATGCCCGTGCCACACTATCTCCAGTCGCAAGCAAGCCGTGATTGCGTAAAATCATGCAACGATAATGCCCCATATCTTGTACCAGTCTTTCACGCTCTTCAGTTGAAAAGGCAATACCCTCATATTCATGATAAGCAATGTTCTGATAGAACTTTAACGCATGTTGTGAGATTGGCAATAATCCATGTTCCTGTGCAGAAACTGCCACGCCATCTGCAGTATGCGTATGAATAACGCAATTAATATTTGCACGCGCATGATGTAAGGCCGAATGAATTACAAAGCCGGCGACATTCACCATCTTCCCTGCATCATAAGTTTCAATAATTTTTCCTTCATGATCAATTTTGACCAAATCAGAAGCTGTCATTTTGTCAAAGGTCACACCATAGCGATTAATCAAAAAATGCTCAGGTTCATGACCTAAACGCAGGCTGATATGGGTATCAATTAAGTCGGTCATTTTATAATAAGCCACCAAGCGATACAGTGCCGCCAATTGACAACGCGCTTGCCATTCCAGTTCATGAATAAGCTCTGGTTTTTGCATGGATGAATTCCTTTTCTAAATCGATTAATCTTGTTTTCTGTTTATTGTGAATAATTAATAGCATGTCATATTCATGCTGTATATCAACTTCGCCTGTAGAAAAAAAACTATTCAAAAATTTAGGCAATAAAAAAACCCCAATGTAAAACATTGGGGTTTTTGAATATGGCGGAAGCGGTGAGATTCGAACTCACGGAGGACTCGCGCCCTCGTCGGTTTTCAAGACCGGTGCATTAAACCGCTCTGCCACGCTTCCATGGCCGCTATCATATAAATAAAAATTCAGATTGGCAAATTATTTTGCCTCATTTTGAACACTTGGCGAATCGTTCATACAAAATTTAGGCGATTGTAAAATTTTGGCTTCGAGCTGAAAAATAGAAGCTCAATCAAAATTTATTGAATTGAGGTCAAGGCTAATTGCATTACCTCAATTTACGCACATAAAAAAACCCTGATGCTAAAAACATCAGGGTTTTTTGAATATGGCGGAAGCGGTGAGATTCGAACTCACGGAGGACTCGCGCCCTCGTCGGTTTTCAAGACCGGTGCATTAAACCGCTCTGCCACGCTTCCATGGCCGCCATCATATAAATAAAATTCAGCAATGGCAAATTATTTTGTAAAAAACACATCCATTTGAACAAAATAAGAGCAGTTTACTGTCTTTCAGTGCTTTCGCACATTTCATAACGAATTGAATTGATATACCAACATTTTTTTCCTAGCGGGGTTAGGACTTCGACTTCATCATCCACTTGCTTGGATAAGAGTGCCCGAGCCATAGGTGAATCAATTGAGATATGTTGCGGATGATGATCATAAATTTCATCTACCCCCACGATTCTTAGCGTTTTGTGTTCGCCGTCTTCATTTTCAATATCAACCCATGCCCCAAAATAGACTTTCCCTTTTTGTTCGGGTGAGTAATCGATAATACGAAGCTCTTCCAAACGTTTTCCCAAGTAGCGTACACGTCGGTCAATTTTGCGTAACAATTGCTTATTATATTGATAATCCGCATTTTCCGAACGATCTCCAAGACTAGCCGCCCAGTTCACTTTTTTGGTAATTTCAGGTCGCTCTTCATGCCATAAATGTTGAAGTTCAGCGACCAATAAATCGTGTCCACCACGGGTAATTAAGTTAGATTTCATGATGATTTTTAGGCCTTGAGCAAGTGCTGATTTTTACAAAACATGCCTATTTTATCCTCCATTTCTACACAGGCAAAGTATATAAAATTTATTCCCAAACAAAATCAATTATTTATGTTACATATTTTAATATTTTTTCGTACAAAATTTGACAAGTATTTTTTTGCTCATTATTATGCGCACATCTTTTAGGCTTGTTTAATTTTTATCCAGTGTAGATTTTCTACATATTTCCCAAAAACCCCTAGTCATTTTTGAATGACGTCATGACTGCCCAACCCTTATTGAATTTATCAAACTTGAAAAAGTCTGAGGCCTGTTTGCCTTTGCTTTTTAGGGCATAAATTACTTGTAGCGGAGACAACATGCACAGTAGTTCAACTTCTGGGTCGAGGCTTTGCCTTAACTCTTTTAACTCTCTCCCATTTAAAGCGCTTGCACTTAGTACTATCTTAATTCCTTTTCACAGTATTAATGCCAGCAAAACAGCACATCAATATGATGCTGTCGTCAACAGTAATAAACTCACTGTTGTTGCAGTTGCCAATCCTGCCATTGTTTTTCAGGATGGTAAACATCGACATGGTTTTGGTTACGACCTTGCACGTAACTATGCAGAAAGTTTAAATGTTCAATTAGATTTTAAAACAGTGAATGACAATGCCACTGCTTTAAAAATGGTTGCCAAAGGTCAAGCCAATTTTGCTATGACCACTGCCGAAATGAGTACCATTGAAGCCAAGCATTTGACGTCATTTTCAGCCAGTTGTGGTGATACCGTTTCTTTGAAAAAGAATGGTTTAAACAGCAACTTAAACTGGGTATTTAAAAATGCAGATGATCCACTAAGCCAAACCGCGAGTGGTTTTATTTGCCGTGCCAAACAAAATGGCGCAATTGGACAGTTGGCATCGTTTTACAACCGTAATGTGGTCAAACAAGATTCTTGGAATGTGATTCAACGTGATTTAAGTAAACGTATGCCGATCTATAAGGCAAGTTTTAAAAACACGGCCAAGCAATACGACCTAGACTGGCATTTATTGGCAGCGATTGGTTATCAAGAGTCTTATCTCAAACCTGACTCGGTATCCCCAACGGGTGTTCGTGGCATTATGATGCTGACCAACAGTACAGCAAAAGCCATGGGTGTGAGCAACCGTACAGATGCGACTCAAAGCATTCAAGGTGGTGCAAAGTACTATGACCAAATGCTAAACCGTTATAGTAACATTCCATACCCAGATCGTAATTGGTATGCCTTAGTGGCTTATAACATGGGTCCTGGTGCTGTAAGTCAGATTCAAAAGCGCATCCAATCTCAGGGTAAAAACCCAAATAAGTGGGTGAATTTATATGCTTATCTAGACCGTAACAAGGCCAGCAATGGTCGTTATCGTCAAGCTGTGCAATATGTCACGCGTATTCGTGCTTATTTGGAACATATTAAATCCACACCACAACTGGTGAATATCTAATATACATCCACCTAACATTTACATGTGAGCGCACAAAAAAAAGCTTACCTTTAGGTAAGCTTTTTTCGTTTTAGACTTAAGCAGTTTGCTCAAGTACTTTTTTGAACAAATCTTTTTGCTCAGCACTTGGTTTTGCTGTTTGTAATGCCATCAATTGTGACATATCACCTTGTACTTTTATTTTGCCCGTCATAAACGCTTGCATCGCTGCAGCCATATCAAACTCAAGGAATACCTTACGTAAAGTTTCGGCATCCATGTTCAAAGTTGTTTTCGCATTTGAAGATAAACCTTTTTTAATTGCACCACCGTCTAATGACAATTCAGTATTGCCTGCAGCGTCAGCAACCACAAGGTTAATTGCAAGATTAGCCAATGCAGGTGGTAAGTTTAAATCACCAGCTTGAGCTGTCAGAGTTTCTACAGTTGAAAACCAATCATCAGTTAAAAAAGCAGGCATGATCTTTCCTCAATTTATTTTGTTCGTGTGTGTTGACGTTCCGGACAACATCAGTGCAAGCATATTTTGCTTGAGGTTTGTTATAGCATGATCATTTGTGAAAAGGCTAAAGTTTTTTGTACGCGCCGTTCAATATTTAACTGTTTAATAACAAAATGAGAAAAATCATAAGCATAAAAAAGGCATTCCGTAGAATGCCTTTTGCGTGATGAGGTTTTCGGCTTAATCTGCCATAAACCCTAAGTTCACCATATTAATGCGTTTGCTTTCTGACTCACCTTCTTCAGTTGAACAACTTTCGTTATTTTTAAAATCAAATTCGCGTTGTTCATCCAGGGCTTCAAAGTCGAATAACTCACGGTCAGCCAGTTGTGAAGGTGATACATTTTGCAACGCACCAAAAATACTGTGTAAACGTTTTGGAAATTCTTTATCCCAAGTACGCAGCATGTCATTTAGCATCGCACGTTGTAAGTTTTCCTGAGAACCACACAAATTACACGGGATAATTGGGAACTTACGCATTTCTGCATATTTGATAATGTCTTTTTCTTCCACATAAGCCAGTGGACGAATCAAAATGTTCTTTTTGTCAGAAGACAATAATTTCGGTGGCATGGCTTTTAAGCTGCCGCCATGGAACAAGTTCAAAAAGAACGTCGCCAAAATATCATCACGGTGATGACCTAAAGCCACTTTCGTCGCCCCAATTTCTTGAGCAAAGCCGTATAACGAACCACGACGTAGACGCGAGCACACTGCGCAGTACGTTTTACCTTCTGGTGTTAAACGTTTGGTAATGCTGTAAGTATCTTTTTCTAAGATGTAATACGGAATTTTGTTTTCTTCTAAATAACGTGGCAATACGTCTTCAGGGAAACCCGGCTGTTTTTGGTCAAGGTTGACCGCAACCACATCAAAATTAATCGGCGCAATACGCTTAAACTGCAACAAAATGTCGAGCAAGGTATAACTGTCTTTACCGCCTGAAATACAGACCATCACTTTGTCACCCTCTTCGATCATTTTAAAATCACGAATGGCATGACCGACCTGACGGCGTAGCTTTTTCAATAGACGATAATACGCAGAGCTAGTTGGTAGTTCTGGTTTGAAATTAAATCCTTGTTCGGACTCAACTGGCGAGAACATAGACGAGTTAAACCTAAAAAAAAATACCGCGCAATTTTATCCGATTCGCAGACTTCTCGCATCAAAAGAATGTAATTTCCGAAAAAAGTAGAAATACTGTCATGATCACGTAATCTTCAGTGCAATATTCTATACGGTACAGTTCATTTTTTAGCCCAAATGCTTATCTTTTGGACTTTTCCACAGTTGTCCACAAAAGCTGTGGATAACTTTGTGGATTCTAAATGACTTGACAAGGTGAGCTGCCCTTATTTTAAGGCTTTTATTTAAATTGATCATTTTTTGATCAATTTATAAATATTTAATTATCAATAGCTTAGGTGTGTCAAGTTAAGCTCATTAAAAAAAAATAAATATTTTTTTTGATTATTGAATCATCAAAATGACTTGATTTTTACAAAGTAAAGAAGAAATCAGTCCTTGAAGCCTTTTCATCTAATTATTTTTTGATAAACTCTCTTTAACTGTTTGGGGACAGAATTTTTCTTCACAATAAAATGAAAAACATTACTTGGACTTTGGGGCTGTTATTAAGTGGAAGTGTGGCTATCAGTTTAGCTGCACCAAGCATTTTTGCCGGCCAAACGATTTATCAATTGCGTGAAAGTAATGGCACAACGTTACTGACCAATAAACAAGGCCGCTATAGCAATCTAAAAGTTGAAAAAAAAACCTACTATCCGGACAGTAATATCCATAGTTATAGTAACTGGGGCTCAAATGAAGCGTCTGTCTTACCTAGTTATAGTCGGAATAAAAATGCCTTTGACAATATTATTAAACAAGCAGCGGCCCAACATGGTGTTTCCGAAGGTCTAATCAAAGCGGTGATGCATACCGAATCAGGCTTTAACACTAATGCTCGTTCACCTGTTGGGGCTCAAGGTTTAATGCAGCTCATGCCTGCCACAGCACGTCGCTTCAATGTAACAAATGCTTATGATCCTCATCAGAACATTATGGCTGGTGCTCGATATTTATCTTGGCTACTGAAACGTTTTAATGGCAATACGTCTCTTGCTTTAGCAGGTTATAACGCAGGTGAAGGCAATGTCGCAAAATATGGTGGTATCCCACCTTTTCGCGAAACACAAGATTATGTCCGCCGTGTCACTAGCCGCTATAACAACCTATATGCTGGTAGTTTAAGTGTATCAGGTTCGAGCAATTCCAATATCGCTTCAAATAGTGGTCGGATTATTGCCAGTTCGGATAATTATCATGCTGCTGCCCCTACGGTTGCTAAATCATCGGCGCGTCAAATTATTCAAACAGACAATGGTAGTTTTACCGACGCACCTTCAGGTTCATTTGCCACAGCAAATGCGTCTGCTTCAGCGCGTATTTATTTCAATGAATAAATTCACTGATTTTGTAAAATTGCATCTGTTTTACTAATTTTTCCTTGAAATTTTAAGACTTTCACCTCATATTGAGTTTAATGATTTTTATTTGTAAATCAGATCATTTTTCTATAATAAGAGGATTTACCCAATGATGCGGATTGGTTTGTTCTTGCTAACCAACCTCGCGGTACTGGTTGTAGCTGGCATAATCTTGTCACTCTTCGGTGTCGGTAGTTACCACGGTGCAGGCGGCTTAAATTTAGGCAACTTGCTCGTAATCTGTTTTGTGTTCGGTATGGTGGGTTCAATGATCTCACTATTCATGTCAAAATGGATGGCGAAGAAAACCACGGGTACAGAGCTGATTGACCCTAATGCACCACGTAACCAAGCTGAAGCATGGTTACTTAACGAAGTTGCGCAACTGGCACAACGTTCTGGTATCAAAATGCCAGAAGTGGGTATTTTCCCATCGTACCAGTCAAATGCCTTTGCAACAGGCTGGAACAAAAATGATGCTTTAGTGGCGGTTTCTACGGGTCTACTTGAGCGTATGAACAAAGACGAGCTCCGTGCCGTACTCGCTCACGAAATTGGTCACGTAGCCAATGGTGATATGGTAACCCTTGCATTGGTGCAAGGTGTAGTCAACGCCTTTGTGATGTTCTTTGCGCGTGTAGCAGGTGACTTCATTGACCGTAATGTTTTTGGTCGTGAAGATGGTGAAGCACCGGGTATCGCATATTTTGTCATTACGATTGTATTAGATATTGTTTTTGGTATCGCAGCGTCTGCCATTGTGATGTGGTTCTCTCGCTACCGTGAATACCGTGCCGATGAAGCTGGTGCGCGTTTAGCAGGTAAACAAGCGATGATTTCTGCCCTGTTACGTTTACAAGCAGAATCTGAAATGCCAGATCAAATGCCAAAAGAAATGAAAGCCTTTGCAATTTCTGCGGGTCAAGAACAAGGTTTCAGTTTAGCTGCTTTGTTCCAAACACACCCAACGATTGAACAACGTGTTGCGGCATTACAACAATTAGATTGCCCATAATCGAGCATCTAATGTATGTCGTAAAAAAGCCTCCCTATGGAGGCTTTTTTAAGTCTAATTTTTCCGAACATTTACTGTCTTATCAATAATCTTTCAGCTGAACGATCTTTCAATTGAATAGCCTCTCAGTGATCGCGTACAAGCAACAAGGCATTTCTATCTACAATACTCCATTGGCCTTTAACCATTGCCAAAGCAATGAACCACCCATATAAATTGCAAAGATAAAGACTAATAAGAAAATCATCCCGAGTATATCTGGGATATGGATCCATATCCATGCAACCACAGGGTTGCGCCAAAAAGCAGATTGCTGTTGTTTCTGTTCTAATTTTTCATGTAAAAACGGATGTACCACATGTTGATCTGTACTGATTTGATATTCTTCACGAATGTGCGTATGTACAACATCTAAAGCTTTACGGCTCGGTCGAATAAACACATCAAAGATCGTCCCTGCAACAGGAATAAACCCCACGACAGCATCTATAACTGCGAGTTTCATCACACCATTTAATTTGGCTTGTGGTACGCCAATCTGTTTAGCTTTATAGACGGCATAACAGGTCAAGACAAATCCTGCGATATCACCAGCTACGGGAATGGTACTCAACGCTGCGTCCGCACCTACCCCTTGTCGAGTAAATGGAATCCGAACCACGGAGTCCATCATATTGGCAAACTTTGCGAGATCGCGTTCAAGACAAATGACTTCTTGCTTTGACATTTTTTGTTTTAATGGTTCAGTCATGTTTTATCCAATAAAAACCGTGTAAATCACTGAGATTAAAACATATTAGAAGTCTTCAATCTGTAGCAAAATGCTAATCTCTATAAATTGAGCAATTGTGAAGCAATCATCAAATACACCACCACGCCTGTCGCATCACAAATCGAGGTTACCAAGGGTGCAGAAGCACTTGCAGGATCGAACTTTAACTTATTGAGTATGAAAGGCAAACTCATGCCAATTAAACAACCGAGCAATACGATACCCATCATACTCAGTGCCAAGACCAAGGCCACGGTTGCATCACCACGGTAGTAGCCTAAAATAGATACAGCAATGGCCATGGTTCCGCCCAGACACAGGGCAACCAAACTTTCACGTCCCAGCAAGTAAAACCAGTCCCTAAAATGTACATCGCCCGTTGCCAATGCACGCACCATCAGCGTTGCAGATTGAGAGCCGGCATTTCCACCACTGCCGACCAATAAGGGCAAAAAGAAAACCAATACAATATTTGCGGCAATAACGTCTTCAAAATGTGCAATGCCAATCCCGGATAACAAACTGCCAAAAACAAGAAATACCAGCCAATACACCCGTTTTTGATAGAGTTGCAATATCGGGGCAGATTTAAGACTCAATTTAGATGATGCATCGACAGCACCAGATTTTAAAAAATCTTCTGTTGCCTCTTCACTGGCCACATCCATTGCATCATCATATGTCACAATACCCACCATCACACCGGCATGATCTATAATGGGTAATGCCAGTAAGTCATAACGAGCAATGGTTTTGGCTACTTCATTCTGATCGCTGTCAAAATATGCAAAAATAATATCGGTCGCCATTAAATCACTAATATTGCTTTGTTCTTCGGCAAGTATTAATTGTTTGAGCGATAAAACACCCAGCAGCTTTCTTGCTTCATCAAGTACATAGGCCAAATAAATGGTTTCCGAATCCGGTGCCTCATAACGCAACATTTTAATGGCATCTTTTACCGACATATTCGGTTTTAGGGTGGCATATTCGGAGCTCATGATGGCCCCTGCCGTACCTTCTACATAAGAAGAGAGCTGCCGAATATCTTCTCGCTCGGCCTGTGCCAATGCAGGCAATAAAGTATTTTGCTGCTCGTGATCTAAACATTTAAATAAATCGACACGCTTGTCTGAAGGCATTTCGCCCATAATTTCAGCCAAGTCTGTTCGCGTTAAACCGCGTGCAAATTTTACTTGTTCTTCGGGTTTGAGATATGAAAATACATAGGCGCGTGCAGGAAGATGCAGTAGCAGCTTTTGACTATTCTCTAAAGGTAATTGTGCCAAAATATCAGCCAAATCTGCGGCTTTAAACGTTTTAACAGAGTCTAATGCCAATGCAATATCTTGCTTGCTTAATGCATCATTTAAAAGATATAAAAAGTTGTTGTAGCTCATGCTCGCCCCCTATTACCCAACCTATGTAATAGGGCCGCAACGGCTCTTATTTTATTTGCCGAATGAACCCACATAATAATGTTGGTAAATATATATGTTTGAAATTTGGTGTATCTGACAACTGTGCCTGTCCATTTAGGGATTTAATCCTCATCAAACCGCTTATACGCGCAGCAATACTACGAAAAACTGTTACATTTCTCAACCTTTACAATGAAACCTAAACAATTTAATCACTTATGTTTCTTTTAACAGACTTGGGCTTAAATAGAGTCCGTATCAATACATACATAAACGGAATAAAGATCAGCACCAAAACCGTACCGAATATTACCCCACCGAGTACGCTCCCCCCAATCTCTTGGCGACTGGCTGCACCTGCACCAAAAGCAAGAACTAAAGGAACCACTCCCGCACCAAAAGCCAAAGAGGTCATCAAAATAGGACGTAAACGAAGTGCTGCGCCTTCCATTGCAGCTTCGATTACATGTTTGCCTTTTTCTTGTGCCATCGCTGCAAACTCTACAATCAAGATCGCGTTTTTACAGGACAAACCAATTGTTGTCAGTAGAGCAATTTGGAAATAGATGTCATTTGGAAAACCGGCCATGTAGCTAAACAAAATATTACCACCTATCCCAAGTGGAATCGCACTCATGACTGCTGTTGGAATACTCCAACTTTCATATAGGGCAGCGAGACAGAGGAAAATAAATCCAATCGAGACCAAATATAGCCAAAACGCTTGATGACTTGATTTTTGCTCTTCAAAGGATAACCCACTCCATGCCACGTCCACACCCGGCACTTGATCAACTAAAGCTTTAACATCCTGCATGGCTTGTCCACTTGAGACATTTTTGGCTGTATCCGCTTCCATTTGTAATGCGGTATAGCCCATGAAACGGTTAACAACTTCTGGACCACCACTCCAACCAATGGTTGAAAAATTACTAAATGGAATCATTTCATTTTGGTCATTACGTACATGCCAATAAGCTAAATCTTCTGGTTTAGAACGGAATTCGGCATCTGCCTGCATCATGACGCGTTTAATGCGCCCACGGTCGATAAAATCGTTGATATAGCTACCGCTCCATGCACTACTCATGGTGCTATTAATCGCATTTTGAGTTAACCCCAAGGCCATAGCTTGTTTTTGATCAATATCCACTTTTAGTTCGGCTTTATCGGGGTTTGAGCGTTTGTCTAAATTTTCGAAACTGCTGAATTGTGAAGATTTTTCTTGCAAGCTTTTAAATTGCGCATCGAGATAAGCACGGCCTTCACCATTCATATCTCGCAGCCAAAATTCCAGACCATCGGTTTGCCCAAGGCCACTGACAGAGGACGGCATGCTGACATTGATTTGTGCATTGTTAAATTTTTTAAAATGTTTCATAGCACGTTCACGAATCGCTTGCGCTGAATTGTGTTGTCCTGAACGTTCATCCCAATGCTTCAGTGCAATAAAGCCTTGCCCTAAGTTTTGACCCGTACCAGAAAAATTTCGTCCATAACGAATCATCACCAAATCAACATTTTGCTTTTCTTCAGTTAAAAAGTACTGCCGAATTTGTTCACCGACCTCACGACTTTTCGACATCGGTGCACCTTCTTGTAATTTAAGTTGCACACTCAAAATACCTTGGTCTTCACTAGGAATAAAACTGGTCGGCAAAGCACGATAAAACAAAGCAAATACCGTAATGAGCCCCGCAAACAAAACCACCGTCCATAAGCGATAACGAACCGTGGCTTTTGCAAGTGTCAAATATTTGGTTTTTAAAATCTCTAATTTGGCGTTAAACCAAATCGCCCAGCGCTGTGGTTTCGGATTGGGTTTTAAAATTAAGGCACATAATGCAGGGGTTAAAATCAGCGCAACCATCAGTGACAAGCCCATTGCAGCCACAAGTGTGATGGAAAATTGTCTATAGATCACGCCCGTTGAACCACCAAAGAACGCCATGGGAATAAATACAGCGGTTAATACCAAAGTAATCCCGATTAATGCCCCACTAATTTCATGCATCGACTCGATGGCTGCTTGTTTTGCTGTTAACTGTTGTTCATGCATTAAACGTTCGACGTTTTCCACCACAACAATCGCATCATCGACCAACAGACCGATGGCCAATACCAATGCAAACAATGTGAGCGTGTTAATGGTCATGCCCAAAGCATATAAAATCGCTAAAGTCCCTAGAATCACCACAGGCACGGTAATCGCAGGTATCAGCGTTGCTCGCCAATTTTGTAAGAAGATAAACATCACCAAAACCACCAATAAAACGGCTTCGAATAATGTTTTCACCACTTCTTTAATCGATTCTTGTACAAATGGTGTGTTATCCCGAGGATAAACAATTTTATAACCGGCTGGTAATTGCTTCGCTAACTGTTCAATTTCTTGCTTAATTAAGGCAGAGGTTTCAAGTGCGTTTGCCCCAGAAGCCAATGAGATCCCCATCCCTGAAGATGGATATCCATTAATGGTATTGACCCCTGAATAATTTTCCGCACCCAATTCAACACGTGCAACGTCTTTTAAATAGACAAAACTGCCATCTCGTGCAGATTTGACAATAATATTTTCAAATTCTTCAACTGACTTTAAACGTGAACCTGAAGTGACTTTTGCATTGAGATATTGATCCGATACACTCGGCAATTCACCTACGGCTCCGGCTGCAACCTGCGTATTTTGTGATTCAACAGCCGCACGGATATCACTGGGCATAAGGCTATATTGCTTTAACTTCAGTGGGTTGAGCCAAATACGCATGGCAAATTGCGAACCAAAAACATCGACTTCACCAATACCCTCAATTCGAGCAATGTCCTGTTCTAGATGAGTCATCATATAGTCACCAAGTTCGATATTCGAACTCTTGCCAGTCTCATCATAGAGGCCGATAACCATATGGGTATCACCCAAAGATTTATAGACATTTACCCCTTGGCGCTGCACATCTTCAGGCAGCCGATTGATTACTCCATTTATGGCATTTTGTACTTGTACTTGAGCGGTATCTGGGTCAGTGCCATTTTCAAAACTGATGCTGATCCGGCTTCGACCTGAAGAGTCGCTGCTTGAACTAAAATATAAAAGATGATCAATTCCTTTAATTTGTTGCTCAAGAACTTGTGTGACACTTTCCTCGACTGTTTCTGCTGACGCACCGCTATAACTTGCACTGACCGTAATTCGTGGTGGTGCAATATCTGGATAGCGCTCTACCGGTAAATTGAGCACAGCAAATAGCCCGAGCGCCATGACGATGATCGCCAAGACACCTGCAAAAATCGGTCGATAAATAAAAAACTTAGACAGCATCAGTCCATGTCACTTTTCAATTAATGAAATAAAATGTGTTGATTGATTTTTTCAAAAAATCTTATTGATAATCAATCACAATGTGCTTGATTACAAGCCTAGACTACATAAAAACCTTGCTTGAAGCGAAATATGTAGAAAATATGGAGAGCCTCCATTTCAGCTATTTTAGTAAATTTATGTGACAAAACCGCCTCTGTCATGAAGTCTTAGCCACTGCCCTGCAATGTATGCCTGCAACATCATTCATTTATATAAAAAGATGCCGAGGCAGCCATGCAAAAACAATTAACAAAGCAGTTGAATATAGCGACAACAAGTAAAGTAAAATCCTCATGGGGCGTGTCTTCACTGCTCCTTTTTAGCGTTTTTGGTTTATCTGCATGTAATTCGGATGACGATAAAACCCATGCCACCAAGCCCCCTGTTTTGCCTGATACAGGTTTTGTCATTGTTGGGCATCGCGGTGCCAGTGCTTTGCGACCTGAGCATACCCTTGCCGCATATCAAAAAGCGATTGACGATGGTGCGGATTTTATCGAACCCGATTTAGTGCCAACCAAGGATGGCTATCTGGTTGCGCGCCATGAAAGTGAAATTTCAGGGACAACCAATATTAGTACGCTGTCACAATTTGCGGATCGAAAAACCACCAAAAAAATCGATGGTATCGACTATACAGGATGGTTTACGGAAGACTTTAATTTGAATGAACTGACTCAAAATGTAAAAGCACGTGAGCGTATTGCTCAATATCGCCCTAATAACACTCAATATAATGATCAATACAGCATCCCAACGCTCGAACAAATCATTGAACTTGCCGAAGCTCATTATAAAAAAACTGGAAAAATTGTTGGTTTATATATTGAAACCAAGCATCCAACATTTTTCCAACAGCAAAATCTAGCCATGGAAGATCGTTTACTCACCACGCTTGCCAAATACAGTTATACACGTGATATCGCGCCTGTATATTTACAGTCTTTTGAAACCACCAATCTTAAATACTTACGTGATCAACTCACGCAAAAGAAAACCCTCAAACATGGCAAAATTATTCAATTATTAGATAGCCCAACTGCCATACCGGGTGACTTACAGCAACAAAGCTCACCTCAAAATTATGCAAGTTTAGCCACTGCAGAAGGCCTAAAATCAGTGGCAAAATATGCAGATGGTGTAGGTCCAAGTAAAACCTATATTTTTTCAAACACTGAATTTAAACAAACTACTTTTGTCAAAGATGCCCATGCTGCTGGTTTGAAAGTCCATCCTTATACGCTCAGACCTGAAAATGGTTTTTTACCTGACTATTTAAAATGTAGCTCTGTGGCGACAGAACGCTGTGATACGGGGGCGGCCAAAGAATTTGAAAACTTCTATAAAGCTGGTGTAGATGGTGTATTTGCAGATGATCCGGGACTGGCGCGTAAAACCTTAACACAACTGCAAAAGCCCTAATTTTCCTAAAATGAAAAAAGACGCCAAGGCGTCTTTTTTATTGTTAAACGGAAATCTTAAAGTGGGTTTGCCAAATATTCTGCGGCTGACTGCGTTGCCACTGGCTGAGGTGCTGGAGCTGTCGGAACTGTCGAAGCTATCGGAGCTGTCGGAACTGTCGGAACTGTCGGAGCTGTCGGAGCTGTCGGAGCTGTCGGAGCTGTCGGAGCTGTCGGAGCTGTCGGAGCTGTCGGAGCTGTCGGAGCTGTCGGAGCTGTCGGAGCTGTCGGAGCTGTCGGAGCTGTCGGAGCTGTCGGAGCTGTCGGAGCTGTCGGAGCTGTCGGAGCTGTCGGAGCTGTCGGAGCTGTCGGAGCTGTCGGAGCTGTCGGAGCTGTCGGAGCTGTCGGAGCTGTCGGAGCTGTCGGAGCTGTCGGAGCTGTCGGAGCTGTCGGAGCTGTCGGAGCTGTCGGAGCTGTCGGAGCTGTCGGAGCTGTCGGAGCTGTCGGAGCTGTCGGAGCTGTCGGAGCTGTCGGAGCTGTCGGAGCTGTCGGAGCTGTCGGAGCTAAATTTAGCGGGTTCCAACGGAACTGACCATCATTCATTTCACTTATTTTACCAATACCGGGAAATGGTAAATGTGCAAATGCAACAAAGGTTTGCTCTTGAGCAAAACGTTTAAAAATTGCTAAACGAGTTTCACTGGCTTTGACCGGATCGACATCAAAATCGACAGATAACTTGGGTTGTTCAAACTGTAAATGATACGAATGAACCACATCACCGAGGATAGCAAAACTTTTAGCTTGCGACTTTAAGATAAAAGAATAATGCCCTGGTGTATGCCCAACACTCGGTAGTACTTCTAATCCATTAATCACCGAACCAACGCTAAAAGTCTTAAAACTCCGCATGGTCTGATAAGGCGCAATCGCAGCTTTAATTTTTGCAACAGTTGCTAAATAACCGTCACGTTTTTCGGCAGCTAAAGTGTCAACGGTGTTTTCACTTAACCAATACTGACTTTCTTGTTCATTGACGTAAACCGTTGCATTTGGAAACACGGCCTTGCCTTGTTTCGCAATGCCACATGCATGATCTGGATGTAAATGGGTTAAGAATACACTGCGTACACGATTAAGCTTATAGCCAGCGGCTTCAATATTTTGTGCAATAGAACCTAAGTTCGGACCAAAACAACTGGCTGCACCACTATCGACAAGACTGATGCCGCCTTGTCCATCATCAATCAGGTAGGCATTGACACTGGTTTGTATGCCTTTGCTCTGATCAACCGCAAGCTTTTGAAATAAGGCACTGACTTCTTCTGGAGTTAAGTTTTGTTTAAACAAATCAGGACTTAATTCGAGTGTCCCATCTTTTAAAGCAATGACTTTATACGCACCCACTTGGAAAGGATAAAATCCCACGGGCTGAGTCACATTCGTTTTGATTTCCGTTTGAATAAATGCCGGCTCTGCACTGACAAACTGGCTGGTTAAAAGTGTTGCTGCAAGCACAGCAAAACTAAAGTTTTTCATTGTTGACCTATATCACTTTTATTATTTCATGCAATGAAGCAAATGCTTCAAAATTAAAAATTTTAAACGTCTGTATTGTGCCTGAAATTCAGGCAAATTTTAAGTCTCATACTGGATAAACTTAGCACTAACTTGATACAGGCATATGTAAATCATCCTAAACTTTTAGGCCTAATAAAATAAAAGCTGAATGCAAGAAAACTTTAAGCTTGGCATGCTATATTTTCGCCAGTTTTTAAATCTATACGTCTGTACAGTACTATGAGTGAAATTTCCCCGTTTAAAGGTAAATCTGGACTTAAACGAATTTTTAATGCAACGCAATATTCCCTCGACGGATTCAAAGCTGCTTATCAAAATGAAGCTGCATTTCGACAAATTGTCTGGATGAATATTGTGCTTATTCCCACCAGTTGCTTACTCGATGTGAGTCGTGTTGAACATGCCCTTATGGTAGTGGTGTGTTTATTTGCCTTAATTGTTGAGTTATTCAATTCTGCTATTGAAGCCGTGGTCGACCGGGTATCTTTAGACAAGCACCCACTTTCTAAAATTGCCAAAGATATGGGAAGTGCAGCTCAATTTGTCGCTTTAGCAATTATTTTTTTTACTTGGTTAATTATCCTTTTGCCTTAAATAAAGGGAGTCTCATTATATTTGCGGGGTTATGCCCTGCTTTTTTATATCGACACACTTCAATAAATGGATTTAAGAAGATTTTAAAGCCATAAAAAAAACCCAGCTTTCGCTGGGCTTTTTTTCGAATCAGTTCAATGCTTAGTGAGCAGCGAATTGGTTCATTGTGTTTTTCGCATCGTCACCCGCTTTAAGCGCGTTGTCACCAGCGAAGATTTCTTTGTGGTCGTCACCGATGTCTGAACCAGCCATTGCTTGGTGTTTCACACATGCAATACCACCGCGGATTTCTTTACGTTGTACGCCAGCAACATAAGCCAACATACCTTCAGAACCGAAGTAACCTTGAGCAAGTTCATGCGTAGAAAGTGCAGCTGTGTGGTAAGTCGGAAGTGTAATTAAGTGATGGAACACACCCGCTTCACGAGAAGCATCTGCTTGGAATGTACGAACTTTTTCGTCAGCTTCAGCAGCCAATTCAGAGTTGTCGTACTCAGCGCTCATTAATTTAGCGCGGTCGTATGCAGATACGTCTTTACCTTCAGCAACCCAACGATCGTACGCTTGTTGACGGAAGTTTAATGTCCAGTTGAATGATGGAGAGTTGTTATAAACAAGTTTCGCATTTGGAACAACTTCACGTACACGGTTAACCATGTGAGCAATTTCTTCAACGTTTGGAGTCGCAGTTTCGATCCAAAGAAGGTCCGCACCATTTTGAAGGCTAGATACACAGTCAAGTACAACGCGGTCGATTTGCGTGTCTGGACGGAACTGGTACAAGCCAGAAGCAAGACGTTTTGGACGGTGAAGTTTACCGTTACGCTTGATTAGGATTTCGTCTTCTTGAGCTTCTGAAATGTCAATTTCAGTTGTGTCTAAGTAGCTGATGTATTGAGAAGCGATGTCGCCTGGCTCTTTAACCACTGGGATTTTTTGAGTCAAGTCAGCACCTTCAGAGTCAGTACGAGCAACGATGATACCGTCATCAAGACCCATTTCTAAGAATGCATAGCGAAGAGCGTGGATTTTCGCGATGAAGTCTTCGTGTGGAACTGTAACTTTACCAGCTTGGTGACCACATTGTTTAGCGTCAGATACTTGGTTTTCGATTTGTAGTGCACAAGCACCCGCTTCGATCATTTTCTTAGCTAGTAAGTAAGTCGCTTCTTCGTTACCGAAACCAGCGTCGATGTCCGCAATAATTGGCACAACGTGAGTTTGGAAGTTGTCGATTTGAGCAGTGATTTCTGCAGCTTTAGCAGTATCACCTGCTTCGTTTGCTTTTTTAAGCGCACGGAATAAGTCGTTTAATTCTTTCGCATCAGCTTGGCGAAGGAAAGTGTAGATTTCTTCGATCAATGCAGGAACTGAAGTTTTTTCGTGCATAGATTGGTCAGGAAGTGGACCAAATTCTGAACGAAGAGCTGCAACCATCCAACCAGAAAGGTAGATATAACGACGTTCAGTTGTACCGAAGTATTTTTTGTTCGCAATCATTTTTTGTTGTGCGATAAAACCGTGCCAGCAACCTAATGATTGAGTGTATTTGCTAGAATCAGCATCATAAGCAGCCATATCACGACGCATAATTGCAGCTGTATATTTCGCAATGTCTAAACCAGTTTTGAAACGGTTTTGCATTTGCATACGTGCAGCATCTTCTGGGCTAATATCGCGCCAAGTGCTTCCGAATTTTGCTTTTAATTCACGGATTGCATCAATCGCTGTTAAGTATGTAGACATGATATGTTCCTGTAATAATATTAGGATTTTTCTGCAACGTAAGGCTAAAATCATACCCTCGAATGATTGTTCAGATTTAGAACACTTCGTTGCGATAGACACAGAGTAGATTGACTAAAAAAATTAATCCAATATTCTGCATTAATTTTCAGTATTTATTTAAAAAATATGTAGATTAAAGTCGTATTATAATAATTAACCAATATTCAGAAGTATTTGTATTTAAATAATTTTATCAATAAATTTGGCTGATTTTTTTGTCTATTTTACAAACACTCTGATGAATTATTCTTCATTAGACTTAAGTCGACTGAGCATTCACTTTTAAAAAAAACAACATTTTTTACGCCATTTTTGCCCAAATTTACCGAGCTAAATACTTGGTTATTCTGTCTTCAAATGATCATGCAAATGAGATATTTCATCTAATTTTTTTGTTTTATGAACATCACTTCGCATAATCAAAATTGCTACGTATTTTTATTATATTTATTTAAAAATATCGTTCTAAACAGGTAATAAGTGTTTAAGAAATATGTGCTGTCGCTTAAGCGAATTTGTCTTAAAACTGCCGAATTTTAGTACAATAGTACACGTCATTTTTTCATCCATTTTTTACACAAGCCTTAGTAGTTATGGCATAATCAGATAAATTTCATGATTTTATTGTCGGTATTTATTTTATGAATCTGGAGCGGGTCGATCTCAATCTATTAATTTATCTTGATGTACTTCTTCGTGAAAAAAATGTGACTCGTGCTGCCGAGCAACTGGGTGTAACTCAGCCCGCGATGAGTAATATTTTACGTCGTCTACGCAACTTATTTAATGATCCACTTCTTATTCGTTCTTCAGAAGGTATGACACCTACAGAACGTGCGCTTGAATTACAGCCACGTATCCGTGATGCACTTTCTGACCTTTCGATGATTTTGGAACCCCGTACCGAGTTCCGCCCTTACACCTCAAATCGTGTCTTCCGCATCATGACTTCAGATTATGCTGAAGCAACACTGGTGCCGCGCCTAGTAAAAGCTTTGCGCTCAGAAGCACCCAATGTGGTTCTCGATTTTTTAACGCCTAGTGATGTGTCTTATCGAGATATGGAACAAGGTAAAGTCGACTTGGCGATTAACCGCTTTAATGAAATTCCGCAAAGTTTCCACCAAGTTTTGGTTTGGCGTGACAGTTTTTCATGCCTTTTAAATGCCAAGCATCCTGCTGCAAATAATTTAAACCTGAAGAGCTATCTAGATGCACAACACATTTGGGTATCTAAAACAGGTATGGGTGTCGGTTTTGGTGTCAATCCTGAAAAACAAGCGGGTCTAGGTTGGATTGATCAGGCTCTAGAACGTATTGGCCAAAAACGTAAAATTTCAGTTTTTACTCGTCATTATCAAATGCCTGGCTTATTGGCCTCGAATGTTGATTTGGTTGCGACTCTGCCAAGCCGTATCGCTCGCCTTCAAGCCAAAAGTCAAAACCTATTACTTCGCGATCCACCATTCTATATTCCTGAATTTGAATTAAAAATGGCTTGGTGTCCATTACTTCATCATCACCCTGCTCATCGCTGGTTACGTCAACTTATCTTGTATGTTGCACGTCAAATGATTGAAGAAGAAAACCGCGAATACTTAATGAATAACTCTCAGTTTTCACAGTATCAGTAATTAATTCTTTAATTCCTTATTAATTCAAACGTATACTGTCACTATATAGGTAGTAGTTAAGACTACTACCTTGCCCATTTTTGTGTTAGAAATACAGAAAAATAGAATGAATCACAAACAGGTGTATTCGTGAGCCTTTTCCAAAATATTGTCATTATTATTCTCCTGATCGTCGGTGCGGGTTTTCTTTCATTAACAGAAATTGCCCTTGCGGGTGCACGAAAAGTAAAACTTAAAATTTTGGCTGAATCTGGAGATTCACGTGCACAACGTGTGCTTGACTTACAAGCCAACTCAGCAGACTTTTTCGCCGCATCACAAATTGGCTTAAATGCTGTGGCAATTCTTGGCGGTATTTTGGGTGAAGGTGCTTTTCGTCCTTACTTCATTAGCTTAGTCACTCGTTTTTATCAGGGCCCGTGGACTGAAACTATCGGTTTCACCCTGTCGTTTACTTTAGTCACATCCTTATTCATTCTATTTGCTGATTTGATGCCAAAACGTTTGGCGATGATCGCACCTGAAAAAATTGCCGTTGCTGTTGTTGACCCGATTCAAATCTTTATTAAAGTGTGTAAGCCAATGGCGTGGGTGATTAATGCCATTGCCAATTTGTTATTTCGTTTATTCAAAGTGAATACAACACGTGATGACAATATTACCTTTGACGACATTTCAGCCGTGATGGATGCCGGTGCTCAAGCTGGTGTACTTCAAAAGCAAGAACACCACTTTATTGAAAACGTATTTGAGCTGGAAGAACGTAACGTCCCTTCAAGTATGACCACACGTGAAAACGTGGTGTACTTTACCCTCAAAGAATCTGAAGCCAGTATTCGTCAAAAACTCGCTGAATTTCCGTATTCTAAGTTTTTGGTCTGTAGTGAAAATATTGATGACGTGATTGGCTATGTGGATGCCAAAGATATTTTGGTTCGAATCCTCAACAATCAGTCACTTCTACAGCTCAACGAAAATACTATTCGTAATGTTCTCACGATTCCAGATACCTTAACACTGTCCGAGTTACTCGACCGCTTCCGCTCAACCAAAGAAAAATTTGCCGTTGTAATTAACGAATATGCGTTGGTTGTCGGCGTTATTACCCTCTCCGACATTATGATTACCGTGATGGGCGACTGGGTAACACCGATTGAAGCAGAGCAACAAATTATTAAACGAGATGCAGATTCTTGGCTTATCGATGGCAGTACACCAATCGAAGATCTAAAACATGCACTCGCTCTAGATGAAATGCCGGATGAAGAAAACTATGAAACCCTTGCGGGCTTTATGATGTTTAAACTACGTAAAATTCCACGTCCAGCGGACTTTGTTACATATCATGGCTACAAATTTGAAGTTGTGGATGTAGACCACTTTAAAATTGACCAATTATTAGTGACCCGCTTACAACAGGCTGAGACTGAACTGGATACACCAGAAGAATCGGATTAATTCGATTCTTCTTTTTTTAAACAATAAAATAAAAATACGATGGAATAACAACGATGTCTTTTTCACTTAAAGCGATTTTGACTTGCTTTAGTTTTTATACTGGGGCTTATTTAGTCTATTATTTTTTCAAAGCTCATCCGCAACCTTTATTTCTATTGCTCGGTGTTGCACTGATCGTCACTGCTTGGTTTTTAACGCCTTATCCTTATGAACGCGGTCGACAACAATATGACGAAACCATGCGTTTTGGTCTGTTTTTTTATAATCCCTTAATTTTTTGGTTCCGATTTTTTAGTTGGCCGATTCGGACGCTACTGTCTATTTTTGCTTAAGACTTATTGTGATTAAACTGGATCTGCACAGCATTTACAGTTCTCTACAGATGTTGAATAAATGTAAACAGACCACTTTTTTGAATAAAAATTAAAATAAATCAAAAAATCCCTCTTCCCTAATACCTTCATTATTAATGACTATTTTTCATCAAAATAGTGATGTATTTCACATTTTCTCACCTTTGTTTTGACTGATGAAATTTCTCTTTATGCTCTGCCCTTGGATTTAAAAACAGCTTTATATTTCAAAGGAATGAACCATGTTAACCGTACTCGGTTTGGGCATGATCTTGTGCTTTATGTATTTGATCATGTCGAAACGCTTAAGCCCACTTGTCGCACTGACTTTAATCCCCCTACTTTTTGCCTTGATTGCGTGGTTACTTGGTTTTTATTTTGACAGCTTGTCACACATACAAATAAATGAAATTGGCGACATGATGATTGAAGGTGTAAAAAAACTTGCACCGACTGGCATCATGCTGCTTTTTGCGATTCTGTATTTTGCCATCATGATTGATACCGGATTGTTCGACCCTTCGGTGAAATTTATTTTAAAAATGGTCAAAGGTGATCCCTTAAAAGTCGTTCTTGGAACCATTACCCTGACGTTAATTGTCTCTTTGGATGGAGATGGTTCTACAACATATATGATCTGTGTTGCGGCCATGCTGCCACTCTATAAGCGCTTAGGTATGAGCCCACTGATTATGGCATGTTTGATTATGCTCTCTAGTGGAATTATGAATCTTACACCTTGGGGTGGGCCTACAGCCCGCGCCGCCAGCGCACTTCATGTCGACCCAAGTGATGTTTTTGTTCCGATGGTTTTACCGATGCTATTTGCCATCGGCTGGTTGTACTTTTTGGGAACCATGTATGGTCGAATGGAAAGAAAGCGTCTGGGAATTGTCCAATTGGATATCAGTCATGGTGAAAACATTCAAATCTCCGATAATCCAGAAGCCAACCGCGCAGATCTACGTTGGTTTAATGCACTGTTAACCGTCGTTCTGATGATTTGTCTGGTTTTTAGTATTTTACCTATGCCTATTTTATTCATGGTGGCTTTATGTATTGCGCTAGTCGTCAACTACAAAAATGTCGACTTGCAAAAAAAGTTAATCGCACACCATGCAGGTAGTGCTTTAAACGTGGTCGGTATTATTTTTGCTGCAGGTATTTTTACGGGAATTTTAGCCGGAACAGGTATGGTAGAAGCCATGTCAAAAGAGCTTGTGGCGATTATCCCTCAAAGTATGGGTCCCTATTTAGCACCGATTACCGCTGTCATCAGTATGCCGATGACTTTCTTTATGTCGAATGATGCTTTCTATTTTGGGGTTTTGCCAATTCTTTCAGATGCAGCAGCTCATTATGGAATTGCACCTGTAGAAATGGCACGTGCCTCCATCGTAGGGCAACCTGTACACCTACTCTCTCCACTTGTCCCTTCGACCTATTTACTCTGTGGACTTGCGGGTATCGAGTTTGGACAACATCAGAAATTTACCATTATCTGGGCTGTGATCACGTGTTTTGTCATGTTAGCAGCGGGTCTAATCTTTGGAATGTTTCCGTTTTATTCGAGCTTAACTTAAAATTTTAAAGATAAAAAAGCACCATCAGGTGCTTTTTTATGCTTAACAATAGAACTAGCCAGTGCTTTACACTCACAGGTTCATTTGTAGTAATTAATGCTTTGAAATTAATGCTTCTAGAACTGCTTCATAATGAATGCGAATATCATCTTCTAAAATTTTATAAACATTGTCGAATTGCACCATTGGCCAGCCTTCTTTCCAAAATGGGAAAATATTATGCAGGTCATGAGTCACCGTTGCGTCTTCACGTACAATTGCTTGTGCAACTTGTGACAATACTTGTGCAGTTTCAGCACCATCAATCGCTAAATAATCAATTCCACGAACTTTCAAAATACGGATACGGTCTTTCTTATAGCGAATTTTTTTACTTTGGCCTTCATTTAAGCCTAAAGCCAGAGTCACAGCTTCAACAAATTTATCTTCAAATGCTTGATTTAATTTCACCAAAGCTTGTTTATGAGCCTCTTGACGACCAGCTTTCCCCCCACTACGAATCACTTCATTTGCTTCAGTATTTAAAACATCTGATTTCATCGACTGAAGAATGTCTAGAATTTCGATATCGCTTAATGTTTCAGGAGAATGATCAGTCATAAACTGCCTATAAAAACTTAATATTCAATAAGTATGTATTTTCGCATAAAAGAAGGATGAAAACTGCGACCTTCACTATAGAAATTGCGATTTCTCTTATAATGTTCAGATATACAACATGATTTAGAAAAAAGTTCTGTTAAAAATATCGAAATCAACTATATTATTTTCACGCTTTAATATTAACGTCACAATATGACTCAAAAGAAACAGGCTGCGCTTTACCTTCAACAACTGAAACAGCAATATCCAGCAGCCTTTAAACATAATTATTTATTTTATAGCCAACTGAAAACTCAAGGCATTTTAGACGAACTCAAAGAACTCATTCCTTGGGTTTTGGCGGCGATAATTTTTATTTCTTTGAGCATGAGTATTGGTCATGCAGTGCAACTGTATTTTCCTGATATGAGTGAGTTTCGAGCTCATGGTATTGCTGTACTGAGTATTATGCTGTTTTTCATGCTGGTTGTGCCCTTAGTCATCAAGCAAATCAAACACAGTTCAATGTCCCTGTATCAAAGTTTGAAGAATACGCCATTCAGACTTGCGATCGTGATTTTATTACAATTACTCAATATCGCCTTTTTACAAAGCACCTTCGTTCAATCTGTATTGTTCTTTTTCGCCATGAGTTTCGGCTTTGTGCGTTTTTATAAAGAAAATCTATTCAAAGGTGGAAGTAACACCCAAGAATACTATTTTCTGCAAGAGACACGTCGTATTGCTTATTGGTCGTATAAACAAATGCTTAAAGCAAAATTACGTTTAACACTCAGCAATCCAAATCAAGCAAATCATAAACAGTTATCTGAGCGCTTTACACAGTTCCAAAATTTGCACATACAAATGCTACATCAGGAAAATCAGCTATGTAAAAAGCTAAAGCACCAAAATGTTGAACATTATCTTGATGAGTTAATGAAATAAGTTGACTTTGGTGTAGTGAAAAAAACTTTAATTCACTGCTCAAAATGTCATTCAATACATCAATATTTTTGAATATTTTCAACTTATATGCATGAATTGATTGATTTTAAAACAAACACCATCAAATACACTTGCCAAGGTCCATTTCGTCCTCTATTATTGCGCACATGCCCGAGTGGTGAAATCGGTAGACACAGGGGATTTAAAATCCCCCGCCCACAAAGCGTGCCAGTTCGAGTCTGGCCTCGGGCACCATTCTTATACTTTTAAGATTGGTGCAATAAAAGATCCAGCAATTTGCTGGTTTTTTTATGCCTAAAATTTATAAATCTATTATTATTCAATGCCAATATCTTCAGATTTTGATCTCCCTACACTACAACTCAAGCATCCCGATGCCTTTTATCAACGGCTGCTGTTTGCGCATTTCAAAATTATCAATCTAACGCCCACTGCACCCGTTTTAATCTTTAGCTTTTGCCTGATACTTTTTATCTCACTTGGCAGCGCCGCACTTGGGCATATACTTTCAACGGCACTTTCAATTCACGCCCCCAAAATGGCGTTCAATCTTGGTGTATTGATTATTCTTCCTTTGATCTATTGCTATGTTTGGTATGCACATTATCAAGCACGTTTTAGCAGTAAGTCCGCAGTTCAACGTCTGCAAATACAGCTGTATCTCCTTGGGGGATTCACACTTATCCTCGCTACTAACTTTAAATATCTACAAACAGATGTATTAAACCTCATCAGTCTCTGTGGACTTTTTTTCAGTCTTTTTTTATGTGTATTTACTGAATTGTTTTATAAACGTGATAGCAGTGCCATTGAACGAGTAAAACTACAAAAGCTTCGCCAACTGGCATTTTGGTCTTATCAACAATCCTTAAAACAAAAAGAGCATCAAACGTATTTCTACGCCCTACACTTACAAGCCATGCAAGAAGAACAGAAACTATCAGCATCGATCAAATCATCGTTTAAAGATTTTATAGACAAAGCTAAATAATTTTTTAAATCCCTAGACACAAAAAAGCCCTGTCACTACAGGGCTTTTTTTAAAGTTCAATTACCATTCTCGGTTAGCAACTAACTCTTCCATTTCAATATCCATATGGCCTTCGTCTTGCAGCACCATCATCATGGCTTCTGCAATATAATCTGCAGCCGTATCATCCAAAGACGAATCTAAATCTTCAAATTGAGGTTTCATCTTATTGAGCTGTGCAACCGTTTCATTGGCAAAATGGTAGATATCAGTTGAACTTAAATCTGCTTTTGCGATTTTCTTCGCAAATTGAACAACCAATAACTTCACCTCTGCAACCAACACATCTGGGTAATATTCATCATCAAACATGGGTAGCAGTAAATCTGCAAACATACGAAACTCTATCACAAAACATTCAGGGCGCTTATATAACACAAATACTACAATTCACCAAATTTATTGGGATTCAGTATTTTCAAATCACACTGCATTCTGCATGGCTTGCCAAACACGAATCGCATTTACCGTCGCTTTGACATCATGTGCGCGAACCATACATGCACCTTGTTGAATGCTGAGTAAATGCGCTGCAACCGAGCCTACAGCGCGATTTTGTGCATCTGCACCGCCAAGTGCTTCACCGATAAAACGCTTACGTGATAATGCAGACAGGATCGGATAGCCCATGTTATTCAATTGATAGAATTGCTGTAAAAGCTTTAAGTTTTGCTGCGCATTTTTAGCAAAACCAAAACCCGGATCAATCATAATATTTTCTGCACGGACGCCTGCGTCCAATGCATCTTGCACACGTTGCTTTAATTCATCGATGACGTCAGCAACGATATCTTGATACTGATCTAGATTATTCATCGTGGTGGGTTCTCCACGCATATGCATAATGATCACTGGAATATCCAGTTTTGCAGCGGTTTCTAAGGCATTCGGCCGAGTTAATGCACGTACATCATTCCAGATATGCGCACCTGCTTGAACCGCTGCCTCAATCACCTCAGGTTGCGAGGTATCGATAGAAATCACCACATTGTGTTTGGATAATGCTTCAACGACGGGTACGACCCGTCGAATTTCTTCTTCAACCTCAACAACAGATGCACCCGGACGTGTTGACTCACCACCGACATCAATCACTGTCGCGCCATCCACTATCATTTGTAAGGCATGTGCTATAGCTTGGTCTTTACCATTATGTTTGCCACCATCACTAAAAGAGTCCGGTGTGACATTTAAAATCCCCATCACATGTGGCTCTGACAAATCTAATTGCAAATTACCACAGTTTAAAATTTTATTAGGCAAAGACACCAACTTCATAGTACACATCCCAGATTTTGCTGCGCTTATTTTAACGCTAAGTTTGCTCAGCATTGCGCTCACATGCATTTATTTTCATATAAAAAAACCACCCGAAGGTGGTTTTAAAATTTTATGCTTTTGGCAATGACGGTAATGGTGGTGGAACATCTGGACCATCCGTTGGTGTGACATCAATCACTGGATTTTCAGCGATGTACACTTTTGGTGGTTGAGGTTCACGACCTTCCATAATGTCACGGATTTGATCACGATCAATGGTTTCCCATTCAAGCAATGCTTTCACCATGGCATGTGCAATATCTTTGTTATTTTCAAGAATATCGCGAGCAACTTTATATTGCTCATCTAAAATACGACGAACTTCACGGTCAACTTCAAGCTGCGTTGCTTCAGAAATCACACGACTTCCTAAACCACCCATGAATGACTGCTGTGAATCATCTTCGTAAACCATGACACCCATTTTATCGGACATACCGTATTTAGTAACCATTGCTCGTGCCATTTTCGTTGCACGTTCAAAGTCATTTGAAGCACCAGTCGACATTTGGTTAATGAAGACTTCTTCTGCAATACGACCACCAAACAAAATTGAAAGTTCATTCAACATTTTGTCTTTGTAATGGCTGGTTTGGTCATGTTCAGGCAACTGCCAAGTCACACCCAGTGCCCAACCACGCGGCATGATTGTCACTTTATGCACAGGGTCTGTACCCGGCAATATTTCAGCAACAATTGCATGACCTGCTTCATGATAAGCCGTCGCACGACGTTCTTCTTCACGAATCACCATCGATTTACGTTCAGGACCCATGTAAAGCTTATCTTTTGCATCTTCAAAGTCATGCATATCGACCGTATTCTTGTTACGACGTGCAGCAAACAGTGCCGCTTCGTTTACAAGGTTAGCCAACTGTGCACCCGAGAAGCCCGGTGTACCACGTGCTAAGACTTTGACATCTACACCAGTCACAGAAGGTAATTTTTTCAAATGTACATTCAGGATTTGCTCACGACCTTTAATATCAGGTAGAGACACCATCACTTGACGGTCAAAACGACCTGGACGAAGTAAAGCTTTATCCAATACGTCAGCACGGTTTGTTGCAGCAATGACGATAATACCTTCGTTGCCTTCAAAACCATCCATTTCAACCAACATTTGGTTTAATGTTTGCTCACGCTCATCATTACCACCACCTGTACCTGAACCACGGTGACGACCAACGGCATCGATCTCATCGATGAAAATGATACATGGTGCATGACGCTTTGCTTGTTCAAACATGTCACGGACACGAGACGCACCCACACCCACGAACATTTCAACAAAGTCAGAACCCGAAATACTAAAGAACGGTACTTTCGCTTCACCCGCAATCGCTTTAGCAAGTAAAGTTTTACCTGTACCCGGAGGACCAACCATAAGCACACCTTTCGGAATGCTTGCACCAAGTCGTTTGAACTTAGATGGATCTTTTAGGAAGTCAACGATTTCAACAACTTCTTGTTTAGCTTCATCACAGCCCGCAACATCAGTAAATGTCACTTTGATTTGGTCTTCAGAAAGCATTTTTGCTTTTGACTTACCAAAACTCATTGGGCCATTCTTACCACCAGCTCCACCACCCATGTTGCGCATAAAGAACATGAATAACAGAATGATTAAAAGAACAGGGAAACTTGCAATCAGAAGTTGCATCAAAATACTTTGACGCTGTGGCGCTGTACCTTCAACAACAACATTGTTCTTGATTAGGTTCGGCATAAGTTCAGGATCTTGAACCGCAGGACGGATACTTTCAAACTCAGAACCGTTTGATTTTTCGCCACGAATTCTTTCGCCATCAATGGTGACTTGTTTAATCTGACCCGCATTTACGGCTGCCACGAACTCAGAATAGTTCATCGCGGTCGGTTGATTGCGGTCACTGACGTTGCTGAAGATTAAAACCAGCACGCCTAGGATAACCAGCCACAACACGGCATTCTTAAAAAGATCGCTCAAAGCTTTATTCCCATTTCTATCTAATTCGTTCAATCCCATTTACATGGGTGACTCTAATACTTACGCTGCAGAGTAGCTTCGCAATAATTTAAAAACGTACAAAATGCACAATTTTTAACGAGTTGGCAAGTAAACTTTACTTGAAAGCTTTCTTACGTCCCTGCCCGATTAAAAACACTTCTTTAGATCGAGCACGTGAAGCCGCCGGTTTTGCTGTTTTCAGCACATCAAATGTGTCTACAACTTGCTTACGGTATTCATCAAATCCAACACCTTGGAACACTTTAACAACAAATTGTCCATTTGGTCCAAGAACCTTTTGAGCAAAGTCGATTGCTAATTCACAAAGATAAATCTGACGCGGTTGATCTACAGCCTTATTACCTGATGTATTGGGGGCCATATCTGAAATTACAACGTCTACAGTACGTCCATCTAAAATTTTTAACAATTCATCGAACACTTCTTGTTCACGAAAGTCACCTTGCAAGAAGGTCACATCGGGTAAAGCATCCATGGGTAAAATATCAGAAGCAATCACCAAACCTTTGTCGCCAACAAGTTTACCGGCAATTTGCGACCAACTACCTGGTGCAGCACCTAAGTCGACAACGGTCATGCCTGGCTTGATCAATTTGTATTTTTCTTGAATTTCAAGCAATTTATAAGCGGCACGCGCACGATATCCTTCCTTTTGTGCTTTTTTCACAAAGGGGTCATCAAGATGCTCACGCATCCAGTCACGACTACTTTTGGATAATTTCTGGTTAGTAATGCGGGTAGCCATAACTCTCTAAATAAAAAAAACTTCTCAGTCTTGATTGTACGTGAAATTCAGCACTTTTGCAGTAGACATGTGTATCTAAAAAGCATCTTAAATCATGTTTTTTTCAATAATCTTCATCGAGAAAATGCCGATTAAATACAGCGCTTCAACTTTGATTTTGCTATACTAGGTCGTTTTTAAAATTAGGTTATATTTATGGCGGCTTTATCTATTCAAGAACGTAAACGCTTACGTCAAATTGGTCACACCCTAAACCCAGTTGTAATGGTTGCGGACAAAGGCTTATCAGAAAGCGTTGTTGAAGAATTAAACCGTGCGTTAAACGACCATGAGTTAATTAAAGTGAAAGTTGTGGCAGAAGACCGCGAAGCACGTGCTGCAATGATTACTGAAATTGCGACAGTTTCAGGTTCTGAAGTTGTTCAAACGATTGGTAAGATTGCTTTGATTTACCGCAAAGCGGCAAAACAAAATGCAAAACTGTCTAACCTTGTTCGCTACGCACACCTGTCTAACTAAACATTTATGGCAAGTTTTGAACTCAGCGCTTTTGATCGTCGCTTTCAGGCTGTATCAGTCGTAGGTGCTATCGAACAACAAAGCCCATATACTTTAAATGTGGGTTATTGGATTCGAGACCCAAATCAACTGATTCAATGGCCAGAGTTGGTATCAGCTCACCCACGAATCGATTTTTTGTGGGAACAGACCTGCCTAGAAGTTTTTATTGGTGTACGCAACGAAGACTTTTATCGTGAAATCAACCTCTCCCCTTCACAAGCTTGGCAGGTTTACCAGTTTGAAGAATATCGCTATCCAGAAGATATGCCGCCACAAGCTGCTTACGATATTGAACTGAATCAGTTGAAACGGACGCACTATGGCTTAAATGTCAGTCTTGATCTGACAGAATTTATGCTGAAGTACAAACTTAAATGGGAAGATCTCTATATTGGTCTAACTGCAGTACTGAAAACCTCTCAAGGTGAACAGTACTATGCCATGCAGCATAGTAGTCCAAATGCTGACTTTCACAACAAACGTGATTGGCTACATCAGTTCTAAATTTTTAATGTTTTGATCTTCGATAAAAAGCAAAAGTACGATCTTTTGCTTTTTTATTGCCTGTCTATTTTTAAATAACTGCTTTGGACTTAAATGTACCATTCACAATAAGGGAGCCATTAATGACTCCCTTATGCATAGTGCTAACTTGATGTTTAATTCGCTCTCACCCAATCCAGCTCCTTGGAATGACTAGATTTAACTTAAGCGCTTTAAAATTCATGTCATTCACAATTAACTTTTAAGATCTGTGGTTTGATCCGTAACATCAGCTTTCAGTGGTGAAACTTTTTTCCACGCTTCTAAAGTATGTTCCTTAGAACGCTTAAATGTTTCTGTTAGATGATCTTTGTGCTTTCCAGAAATTTGGGTCACATCTTCTTTCAGCTCTTTTCCTAGTTTTGAAAGATCATCAATAACCGTATTAAACTCAGTTTTCACAAACTCTTTGAGTTCACTAAAATCTTTTTGCGATGAACCAAACTGAACTTTTAACTGATCAAGTTTATTCAATACATCTTGCTTCAACTGACGCAATTGATCTTGCACACTGGCATTCAACTGCTTTGCCTCTGCTCCGATCTTTTCTTTGCTTTCAGTGACCGCTTCTGTGGCTTGGACACTCGCTTCTTTTGCAACTTGTTCAAGCTTTTCAGCACCTTCGATAACGACTTCTTTCAGGGAGGATTTAGCCGCTGTTTGTTTTTGTTGTGTTGCCATGACTTTGTACCTATAGTTTTTGCTGACCGAACCACAATAGCGCTTATTGATAAATTTTAATTTATGATTTGTCTGACAATAATTAATTGCTTACATTTTTTTACGATTTTGCAAAACCAAACTTTATTCTAAAATGCAAGCGCTTTATCTGCTTTATTCCTAATATTTACAATGGACTTTCAGTGGCTTTCTGCGTATAATGCCGTGTTAAGTTCAAGCGAGCAGATGTAAGGAGGGTAGGTTTTTAAGCAGCCTTCCTTTTTTTTCGTCTTCTCGCTTTTTTACAGCCTAAATTTCAGGAGCTTTGGTTTGAGCACCCCAGCAATTTTAGCCCTTGCCGATGGTACTATTTTTAAAGGTACTTCAATTGGCGCATCGGGTAGTACGACTGGTGAAGTCGTTTTCAACACTGCCATGACTGGCTATCAAGAAATTTTGACTGACCCAAGTTATGCACAACAACTTGTGACCCTAACTTACCCACATATCGGTAACACAGGTTGTAATGATGAAGACGCTGAGTCAGGTCGAATTCATAAAGTATGGGCCAACGGATTGATCATTCGTGACCTACCTTTATTGCATAGCAACTTCCGTGCTGAGCAATCACTAAGTGATTACCTTAAACAACACAATGTTGTTGCTATCGCAGATATTGATACTCGTAAATTAACGCGTATTCTGCGATCAAAAGGTGCGCAAAACGGTTGTATCCTTGCTGGTGAAAACGCGACTGAAGAAGAAGCGTTAGCTAAAGCACGTGCTTTTGGTGGTCTTAATGGTTTAGACCTTGCAAAAGAATGCTGTGATCCGACCGGTTTCGAGTGGACTGAAGGCTCTTGGGCGCTTGGTAAAGGTTTCGCTCAACCAGAACTTAAATTCCATGTTGTAGCATACGACTACGGTGTCAAAACCAACATCTTACGTATGCTCGCAGACCGCGGTTGTAAATTGACTGTCGTGCCTGCGCAAACTCCTGCTGCTGATGTACTTGCGCTGAATCCAGATGGCGTGTTCTTATCGAACGGCCCCGGCGATCCAGCAGCATGTGATTATGCAATTGAAGCTGTAAAAACAATTGTAGAAGACGCACGTAATGTACCTGTATTCGGTATTTGCTTAGGTCACCAAATTCTTGCACTTGCATCAGGTGCAAAAACTGTGAAAATGCCTCACGGTCACCACGGTGCTAACCATCCTGTACAAAACTTAGAAAATGGTACAGTGATGATTACTTCTCAAAACCACGGCTTCGCAGTGGATGCAGAAACTCTTCCTGCAAACTTGAAAGCTACGCACAAATCGCTGTTCGACCAAACCCTTCAAGGGATTCATCGTACAGACAAACCTGCGTTCAGTTTCCAAGGTCACCCAGAAGCAAGCCCTGGTCCACATGACTGCGCACCACTGTTCGATCATTTCATCGAACTTATCGAAGCATCTAAGAAGTAATTAAGGAAGCATCATGGCTAAACGTACAGACATTAAAAGCATCTTAATTATTGGTGCTGGTCCGATTGTGATTGGTCAGGCGTGTGAGTTTGACTATTCAGGCGCGCAAGCGTGTAAAGCGCTTCGTGAAGAAGGTTACCGAGTTATTCTTGTTAACTCTAACCCTGCAACGATTATGACTGACCCTGCAATGGCAGATGCAACGTATATCGAACCGATTACGTGGCAAACTGTTGCAGCGATCATTGAGAAAGAACGCCCAGATGCAGTTCTTCCAACAATGGGTGGTCAAACTGCATTGAACTGTGCCCTCGCCCTTGATGAGCACGGCATTTTAGAAAAATACAATGTTGAATTGATCGGTGCGACTAAAGAAGCAATTGAAAAAGCCGAAGACCGTAAACTCTTCGACCAAGCAATGCGTAAAATTGGTCTTGAATGTCCAAAAGCTGACATCGCTGAATCAATGGAAGAAGCGTTAGAAATTCAAGCACGCTTCGGTTTCCCTGTGATTATCCGTCCATCATTTACGATGGGTGGTTCAGGCGGTGGTATCGCATACAACAAAGAAGAATTTATCGAGATCTGTGAACGCGGTTTCGACCTTTCTCCTACTCACCAACTTTTAATTGATGAATCATTGATTGGTTGGAAAGAGTACGAAATGGAAGTTGTTCGTGACAAAAACGACAACTGTATCATTGTATGTACCATTGAAAACTTTGACCCAATGGGCGTGCACACAGGTGACTCAATCACTGTTGCCCCTGCACAAACATTAACAGACAAAGAATTCCAACTTTTACGTAATGCCTCTTTAGCAGTACTTCGTGAAATTGGTGTAGAAACGGGTGGTTCGAACGTTCAGTTCGGTATAAACCCGAAAGATGGCCGTATGGTTGTGATCGAGATGAACCCTCGTGTTTCTCGTTCATCTGCTTTGGCATCTAAAGCAACTGGTTTCCCAATTGCAAAAATTGCAGCGAAATTGGCAGTCGGTTATACCCTTGATGAATTGAAAAATGACATCACTGGCGGTACAACTCCTGCATCATTCGAACCTGCGATTGACTATGTTGTGACTAAGATTCCTCGTTTCAACTTCGAGAAATTCCCACAAGCTGATGCAACTTTAACTACACAGATGAAATCTGTGGGTGAAGTCATGGCAATTGGCCGTAACTTCCAAGAGTCAGTACAAAAAGCGCTTCGTGGTCTTGAAGTGGGTGCTGCTGGCTTTGATGAAAAAATCGAAGTGGGTACTGAAGGTGCGAAAGAGAAAATCCTTCAAGAACTTAAAGTACCTGGTCCTGAGCGTATTTGGTACGTTGGCGATGCATTCCGTCATGGTTTCACGTTAGATGAAGTGTTCGCTGCGACGAATATTGACCGTTGGTTCTTGATCCAAATCGAAGACATCATCAAAACTGAAGAGAAAATCAAATCTTTAGGTTTTGGTGACTTAAACGCTGACAACATCCGTTCGTTCAAACGCAAAGGTTTATCTGACCTTCGCATTGCGGACTTGATGGGCATTTCACAAAAACAATTCCGTAAACACCGTTGGAACTTGGGCGTAACTCCAGTTTACAAACGTGTAGATACATGTGCTGCAGAGTTTGAATCTGACACAGCTTACATGTACTCAACTTACGATGAAGAATGTGAAGCAAACCCATCGAACCGTGACAAAATCATGGTCATCGGTGGTGGTCCAAACCGTATTGGTCAAGGTATCGAGTTCGATTACTGCTGTGTACACGCGGCTCTTGCTATGCGTGATGACGGCTATGAAACCATCATGGTGAACTGTAACCCTGAAACAGTTTCTACAGATTACGACACATCAGATCGTTTGTACTTCGAACCAATTACTTTGGAAGATGTACTTGAAATCGTACGTATCGAGAAGCCTAAAGGCATTATCGTTCAGTACGGCGGTCAAACTCCGCTTAAATTGGCTCGTGCTTTAGAAGAAGCTGGTGCGCCAATTATTGGTACATCACCTGATGCGATTGACCGTGCAGAAGACCGTGAACGTTTCCAACAAATGATTCAACGTCTACAACTTCGTCAACCAAACAACAGCATTGTAAAATCTGCTGAAGAAGGTATGGCTGAAGCAGCTAAAGTTGGCTACCCACTTGTGGTACGTCCATCTTACGTGCTTGGTGGTCGTGCGATGGAAATCGTGTACAACGACGAAGAATTGAAACGTTACTTACGTGATGCGGTTCAAGCATCGAACGAAGCACCTGTACTTCTTGACCACTTCCTAGATGATGCGATTGAAGTTGACGTGGACTGCGTATCTGACGGTAAAGACGTTGTGATCGGCGGTATCATGCAGCACATCGAACAAGCTGGTATTCACTCAGGTGACTCAGCATGTTCTATTCCTCCTTACTCTTTATCTAAAGAAGTTCAGGACGAAATGCGCCGTCAAACCATCGCTATGGCGAAAGAGCTTGGCGTAATTGGTTTAATGAACGTACAGTTTGCTGTTAAAGGCACTGACGTATACATTCTAGAAGTAAACCCACGTGCATCACGTACTGTTCCATTCGTATCTAAGTGCATTGGTGAATCTTTAGCGAAAGTTGCTGCGCGTTGTATGGCTGGTCAATCTTTAGAATCTCAAGGATTCACTACAGAGATTATTCCTGAACACTTCTCTGTAAAAGAAGCTGTGTTCCCATTCAACAAATTCCCTGGTGTTGACCCAATTCTTGGCCCTGAGATGAAATCTACAGGCGAAGTGATGGGTGTAGGTAAAACATTTGGTGAAGCGTTCTATAAAGCTGTGTTAGGCTCTAATGACCGTTTACCAGGCCTACCAACGGAAGGCGAAGTTAAACATGCATTCTTATCTGTTCGTCATTCTGACAAGCCTCGTGCTGTTGGTATTGCGAAACAGTTGACAGATCTTGGCTTTAAAGTGATCGCTACTGGCGGTACTTATGATGTGATTAAAGATGCTGGTATTGAATGTGAACGTGTGAACAAAGTGACTGAAGGCCGTCCTAATATCGTTGACCGCTTGAAAAATGGCGAAGTTCACCTCATTATCAATACAACTGAAGGCAAACAGGCTCAAGAAGATTCATTCTCGATCCGCCGCTCTGCATTACAAGGTAAAGTGTATTACACAACTACCCTTAACGGTGCTGATGCAGTATGCCAAGCTTTAGCAATCAAATTGCCAATGGATGTATACCGCTTACAAGACCTTACTAAAGGTTAATTAAGTTACCGAGAAGTCCCGCCACCTCTCGGTGGCGGGCTTTTTTTCATTTCTAGGTCAGTAAAAATTTTACTGATTTTTTCTTTTTACAAACATGAGGGACAACAATGCAACGTTATCCTATGACTCCCGAAGGCAAAATTGCCCTAGAGAAAGAATTACAGCAACTTAAAAGTGTTGATCGTCCACGTATTACTGCAGCAATTGCTGAAGCGCGTGAACATGGGGATTTGAAAGAAAACGCAGAATACCACGCTGCTCGCGAGCAACAAGGTTTCTGTGAAGGCCGTATCCAAGATATCGAAGGTAAATTGGGTGCTTGCCAAGTGATTGATGTTAAATCACTTGAGCAAAATGGCCGTGTGGTTTTCGGTGTGACTGTGACCATTGAAAACTTAGATACTGAAGAACAAAAGACTTATAAAATCGTTGGTGATGACGAAGCAGATTTTAAAATCAACAAAATCTCTGTGAATTCACCAATTGCGCGTGGTCTTTTGGGTAAAAACGAAGGCGACGATGTAAAAATCAACACACCACAAGGTGAAGTTGAGTATGAAATTTCTAAAGTTGAATATCTTTAATTCATTAAGATAAGCAATTTTAAGCCCCTCTTTTGAGGGGTTTTTTATATTCAGACAATTGATTATCAACAACCCCACTCTATCCTTCTTTTAACAATCCTGACGCAAAGACTTGAAAGGCATGTAATGCTTCTGGGAGTGCCTGTTCAGGATGCTCACTGGAGGCGACCCAAAGTGCGGCATTCATGGCAGCGCCATTTAAAAATACGGCAGCCGCTTCAGGATCTACTGCTTTAATTCGATCTACTGCCAATAACTGTTGTACGCACTCACGGGTAGACTGCAAACATTTGTTTTGACTGGGCCAATGTGCAGGATCTCCCAATACAGCTGGCCCATCACGCAGTACAATACGCTGAAATTCAGGATTCAAAGCATTTTCAATATAGGCTTGCCCTTCAAGCATCAGCCCTTCCCAAAGATCTTCAGGCTGCTCCAGATGCTGCTGGGCAGATGAAGCCATTTCTGAATCAATTTGATCGACCACAGCAGCAAATAAGCCCCGTTTGTCGCCAAAATGATGGTACAGCGCGCCACGGGTCAGCCCCGCGTCTGCCGTGAGTTTATCCATGGACGTGTCTGCATAACCATACTCAGCAAATGCACGACGTGCCACTTCAATCAGTTTCTTGCGGGTTGCCGCCATTTTTTGTTCACGAACAGACATTGCTTTGCTTACCTCATCCTTACCAAAATTTTAATTGACATACGGCCCGTATGTCAATTATGTTTACATACGAAGCGTATGTGAAAACTTATGCCGTTTTTAAAAATATTTTTTTAAATTTAACATTAAGCGAGAATAGTCATGACAAGAACTGCAATATTTCCCCAAGATCGGCATGCTTTGTATGAACAGCATGGTTACTCGGCTGCCATCAAATCGGAAGATTTACTCTTTGTATCAGGTCAGGTTGGTAGCCGTGAGGATGGTTCTCCTGAACCTGATTTTGAGAAACAGGTAGAACGGGCTATTGAAAACCTGGCTGCAACATTGGCAGCTGCTGGTTGTACTTTTGATGATATCGTTGATGTCACCACCTTTCATACTGATCCTGAACAGCAATTTGAAAGCATTATGAAAGTCAAAAATCAGGTATTTACCCAAAAGCCTTATCCGAACTGGACAGCGATTGGTGTGAATTGGCTGGCGGGTTTTGATTTTGAAATTAAGGTCATTGCCCGTATTCCTCAACAATCTAAAACCACCTAAAAACTTAGTTTTGCCATCAGTTCATTTGTGGAATTGGATTGTTCACCAGCGTAAAGATCTATTCGGTATAATGGCACATTCCCTATTTTTGTATCCCAGTTATGTCTGAAAAATTGATTAATTCACCTGTCAATCATTGGTGTGAATTTGAGTTCATCTCTAAAACAGTGAAGAACCCAAATATTCACATCAAAGGTAATTATTCATATTATTCTGCATATTGGGATCAGGGTTTTGAGCGCTGTGTGGTGCGTTATTTGCACGACAAACCCGCAACAACTGAGAAGCCGATAGACCAGCTACATATCGGTAATTTTGTCTGTTTTGGCGCAGAATGCGTGATTATGATGGGTGGTAACCAACTCCACCGCACGGACTGGATTTCAGCCTTTCCGTTTGATACACGGAGTTTTGTCCCTGCGGGTGACACAATCATTGGTGATGGATGCTGGATCGGCTCACGTGCCATGATTATGCAAGGTGTTACACTGGGTGAAGGTGCTGTCGTTGCTACAGGTGCTGTGGTGACTAAAGATGTGCCACCTTATGCAGTAGTAGGCGGAGTCCCTGCTAAAATTATTAAATATCGCTTTCCTGAAGAAGATATCAAAAAACTACTTTCCCTCAAGCTCTATGACTTAGATGAAAAGCAGTTTTTAAAGATGCGGGAAAAATTGCAGACGGATGATGTTGATACATTAATCAAATATCTAGATTAAATCCCGATTCAACATAGTTTTTCCAATCAATTATAAAATCATCGGAGTGTTTTAATTTCTGGATAGCAAAGGGAGTATAAGTTTCCAGCATATACAATTCTTTGGCATCTTGCTGTCCCACTGATACATATTTTTCATTCAATGTTACTTGTTTATTATATAAATTTCCTATATGAAATTCATCAATGAAATATTCAGTTCGTAGTTTACTGATAATAATATTTCCAAGAAATTTACTGTCACTAAAAGACAAATTAAATTTTTCAACTAACTTACTTAAAACTAAACGAAATATTTTCAAATCTTTTGAAAATTCCACACCAAATACAAACGCAATTAATATTAGGTTTTTTCTAAAATCATTAGTTTTCAAAATAGCATATTGATTAATTTTTCTTTTTAATTCACGTGAGTTGAAGTTTTTATAATTTTGTAATGCTAATACCCAAAAAAAGAATTCATTTAAAGCTTCTTTATGCTCCATCTCACCAATTCTATAAAGTTCTTCCTTCAATACATTTTCATAGTTAATATAAGGTTCCAAATTTGGAAATTTAATTGTTAAATCTATAAATTTTTCAAAATAATCAGCTGTTATCTCTGCTTCATAACCATAAAAATTCTGAACTGACTGTGATAATTGTGGCTTATTCATCACCAAAACAAAAACAATTTTAGGAATATCAAAGAAATGTTTAACCCTTTCAATTAATCGTATCGCAAAATCAGGACGACAACGATCCAATTCATCAATAATAAAAACTAAAGGTTTATCTAATTTTCCAGCTAATACAGCAAGTTCTTTCTTAAAGTCATGAATTGTTTGTTTCTCAACCTGATGATTCTCAATTTTCTTTTCGATTTTCTCCTTAACTTTTGCAGCTATTTCCTCACTTGCTGTGTCATACAACGCTTTTCCTTCTTCATATACCTCTTTAAATGCTTCTCCAGCTCCACCCAAGCCAATCCAATGCATGCCCGCTTTAGCCGCAATCATTGGTATGACAGCCGCCAACGATATTAATACTGAAGCAGTCTTAGTATTAAAATCTTTAATTTCATCATCATCAATTTCTTCTGACTCTTTAAAAGTTTGACTTATTTCAGCTGCAATCGTTAAAAATGGATCTTCCAAATAATCATTAGCAAATGCATCCAAATAGATCACGTTATGCTGAGTATCATCTAAATGCTTCGCCCAATGACGGACAAACCACGTTTTACCCTCACCCCATCGTGCATCCAAAGCAAGAACAGCACCGCAGTTTAAGCGATCAACATAACTTGTAAGCTGCTCTCCTAAACGACGGCGATCCCAAAGATCACCTTCCCATGCAGTTTCAATATTCTCAAAATTATCTTTAGGCCAGTTTAATTGGTTATCTATCATTTCTATTTATATTCATTAAGTTAACTATGTATTGAGTATAGCAGTAGCGCTATAAATTAACATTTAACCCATAAGCATCTCGTAACTTGTCATAGCCTTTTCCCCAAATACAGACTATAAAGAACACATAAAATAAAAAGACCCCACTTTTCAGGATGAATGATGACGAGAACCACTCAATTCTCAGGCATATTTATACTTGCCCTGCTGGCAGCAGTCGTCGCAACTTTTTGCGATGCGATTCATGTCTATACCCAGACGCTTAGTTATCCCAACCCATTATTTTTCCATCAAGCTTGGTGGGTATTCCCTGGCTTTTTTATTGCCTTTGCTTTCATGGCATTTAGCTATATTCAACTTACACAACTACTTAAACACCACGTAATGACTCAGCTCAGTTGCCATCACGATGGTACAGCTCCATTAGTTGAGGCTTTAGTACTCTTTGCGATTGTCTACATACTCAGTGGTTTTGGTAACTTCCACCCTGAAGCATTGTGCTGGATTTTCTATATTAGCTTTTTTATTCGCTGGTTATTTAGCTATGAGCGTACATGGCTACTGATATTAGCCATTATGCTTGCCATTGGCGGCATGTTCTTTGAAGGACTATTAGCTGAATTTGGTTTAGTCAAATATCGCTATTCAGAAGTTTTTAATGTGCCGTATTGGCTCGTGGGCGTATATATGCATGGCGCATTTGCCTTACGTGCAGGTATGCGTCGTTTTGTTTATCGTTAATTTTTTAAATTTGGAAAATTGAGACGTAAAAAAAGACCACTCAATCGGAGTGGTCTTTTTTTGAATATGGTGGCTATGACGAGACTTGAACTTGTGACCCCCGCATTATGAGTGCGGTGCTCTAACCAACTGAGCTACATAGCCTTAAACTGTGCGCGCATTATGGAGGGATATTTAAATATCGTCAAGCCCATAATGCGCGTATTTGATCAAAATTTGTTGAAGTGAACCGATAAGCCGGGTTCTGTCGAGGACGATCATTCCTCTAGGCGTACAATCACTCATACGCTCAAGCGACCTACCCGGATCCAGCATGGGCCATGCCTAAAGGATCCCTATTTGGTCTTGCTTCCGGTGGGGTTTACCATGCCATGAACTGTTACCAGTCATGCGGTGCGCTCTTACCGCACCCTTTCACCCTTACCTCCGATTTTGATTGCTCAAAACCATAATGAAGGCGGTCTACTCTCTGCTGCACTTTCCGTCGGCTCACGCCGCCCAGGCGTTACCTGGCACCTTGCCCTATGAAGCCCGGACTTTCCTCCCCTGGTTTAGTCACGGAGACCTATACACAGCAGCGATCGTCTGGTTCACTTCGGGGCGCATTCTAACAAATCTGACAACTAATTGCTTGATGTTTTTTGAGCAGTTAGTTTTTCGTACTTTTGTTGAAGCTGTTCCTGAGTTTCAGGATGTGCCGGATCCAATGGAATACAGTCCACCGGACAGAACAACTGACACTGCGGTTTATCGTGATGCCCAACGCATTCCGTACACAAATCGGGGTTAATCTCATAAATGAGTTCCCCCATGAAAATCGCCTCATTGGGGCATACAGGTTCACAGACATCGCAGTTGATGCATTCATCAGTGATATATAAAGACACTCTACCAACCTTGCTGTTGTTTACGCTTAAAGGCTTCCACAACAGCTTGTGGTACAAACTGAGTGACATCACCATTTAAACGTGCAATTTCACGCACGAGCGTAGATGAAATAAACGAATATTGCTCTGATGGGGTTAAGAACACGGCTTCAAATTTACTGTCCAAACGGCGATTCATATTTGCCAATTGAAATTCATATTCAAAATCTGAAACTGCACGTAAACCACGTAACACAGCTGTTGCTTTTTGCTCGTTAAAGAAGTTGACCAACAGCCCATCAAAACCTACAAACTCAACATTTGACAAATGACTTAAAGACTCTTGCGCTAGTGCAACACGTTCTTCCAGACTAAACACAGGGTTTTTGTGATGTCCAATTGCAATTGCCACGACAACTTCGTCAAACATGCGTGATGCACGTGTCACTAAGTCGATATGACCATTAGTAATTGGATCGAATGTGCCCGGATAAATTACACGAGTTTTAGACATCCAGTTGTACTCTGTTATTTTGTAGACGGGTATTTTAACAAAATCTTGATTTATAGGTGAAGTCAGCTTGTAAATTTAAAAACTTCATCTTATTCAAAGTTCGGGTACAATAGTGCTAAGTTTGGAAGTTTTTGATTATGACGAAAGCAGTAGTTAAAAAAAATAGTAGCAGTACGATTGCCCTAAATAAGCGTGCGCGTCACGATTATTTCATTGAAGAAAAATTTGAAGCGGGTCTTTCATTACAAGGCTGGGAAGTCAAATCAATGCGTGCGGGTCGTATGACTATCGTAGAGAGCTATATTACGTTTAAAAATGGTGAAGCATTTTTATTCGGCGCTCAAGTGCAACCTTTACTGAGTGCTTCGACACATGTGGTGCCTGAAGCAACACGTACTCGTAAATTATTGCTGAACCGCCGTGAAATTGAAAAACTACAAGGTGCGATTAACCAAAAAGGTTATTCATGTGTGCCTTTGGCATGTTACTGGAAAGGTCCTCATGCCAAACTTGAAATCGCCCTAGTAAAAGGTAAACAGCTTCACGACAAGCGTGCAACGGAAAAAGACCGTGATTGGCAGCGCGATAAAGCCCGTATTTTTCATAAATAAGTTCAATAAAAAAACCTCCATCTTGGAGGTTTTTTTATTTTTAAATTGCAGATTTAGCAGAATTTCAATCCACCAAAACAGTTGGTCCGAACTTCCTGATTTCCCAAGACCTGATTTTTTAACGTTAAATTGGCCGCACCGGCATTACTAAGGTTAATTGAACCGACATTTTTATAAATCGGTAAACCAAATGCTGCACCAACAGCAGAACCTAATGGAATATAAATCGGTTCATTGGTTAAAATTTGCGATACTTTTTGAGCAACTTGTGGCAAGACGCCTGAGATATCCACTTCAGATGTTGGATTTAATTTGCCAATATTGATCGGGTCTTTAAATGACATCCACCAACCTGTACGTGCAATATCATCGGGATTGGCATCTGGCCAACTAATATCTTGAGATTGAAGCGATAAATAACCGGCTGTGCCATTTAGTGGAATGTTATGAATCATATTTAAGGCTTGCTCAAAGGTAATGTTCATTTTCAAACCATCAATTGATGAGCCCGAATCCATAAAGAACTGCGCCCCTTCTACCCATAACAAATTACGGTCAAGTTTGACCTGCAAACTACCACTATCACGGTTGAGTTGAATCGACGGTACAGTCGCACTGATATTTTTGGCAACGGCTTGAGTTTGTCGTTTTCCGTTGATGGTAATTTCAGGGACGGTAAATGGCACATTCATTGAAGGAATTTTTAAACCCTTACTATTTTCGGGTTGGCTGACAAAGCTACGATCATTGTTCCAAATCGTATTAATCACCAAGTTCCCCGATAAAGTCTCACTGGTGCTATCCCCAAAGATCGCGGCTTGGGTCTTTGCTGTCCCTGTAGTCGGTGCAATTTTCATATAACCGCTCAGTGACTTAATCCCATCTGTCGGCGCACCCGTATTTTGAATACCAGTGGTCAATAAACCTGTAATTGATTCAGCACTGACACGGAAGCCTTTAACTTCGCGTAAAGCGGCTTGTTTTGGGTTTTTAATTGCAAATTCAATAAACGGATTTTTCAGTTCGGCACTGGTTGACGCTCGATCACCATTAAAGACGGGATTACCGTTGGCATCGGTCGACGTTGCATTACCACTCAACGCTAGATGACGAATATCAATATCACAGCCATTTGACCCATTTACCCCACCACAGCCGAGTTGCAAACTTTTGACATTGACGTTCAGATCCATGACGGCATCTAAACTGAGTTTGTAGAAACCAATATTTTCATCGACCATTTGTTGGTTGACCAAAATAGGATCGGTATAGGACATATTCATCAATGCAGCACCATTGATGGCAGACAATTCTTCATCTGCTAATCCCACCAATCCTTCTGCTGCAAAAACAACGTCAGAAACACATAAGGTCAATGCCATTGCGACTATTGTTTTTTCACGATTATTTAATCCTTTTTAATATTCGTCACTCATCCCGAGTGAAATTTATGAGAAGATTAAATCAATAGCGTTGGCGTAAATGAATGGCAATTTGTGACACGCATCACAACTCAATTATACAAAATGCCAATTTTCACGAATTTTAGGCCAATAAAAACCCCAGTAACATTTCCATCACTAGGGTTTTCAAAGATTTATAAATGATAGTTCAAACGATTTATTTACAAATTAATTAACTTTATTTAACAACAGTCCCAGATATTCACCAAACCAAATAGCGGTTTCTAAATCACCCGCAGGTGGCGTGACTTCAACAGGCGCATTATCCGATTGTGTCATTAAACCTAAAAAGCTCGACATCCGATTTAAATCTGTTGTGCTTCGTCCAGTTGGCATCAATGGAAGACCGCTCCACAACATGCCGTGCTGCATGGCGAATAAATTGATTTGCTGCAATACTGCCAATTTATCTCCACTTAAGCCGCCACCATTGGTAAAACCAGCGGCTAACTTGCCTTGCCATGTCCGTGCTAACCAGCGTTTAGATGATTGCTCCATGAATAATTTCATTGCCGCACTCATACTGCCCATATAGGTTGGGCATCCAAAAACGATGGCATCTGCACTGTCCAATTCATCCCAATCCACATGCTCTACATTCATGAGATGGACTTTTACACCGGCTTTTTCTGCACCTTGTACAATGAAATTCGCCACTTTGGCAGTGTGCCCATAGGGGCTGTGGTAAACAACAGCAAGAGATTTAGCAGTCAAAGACATAACATTTAAAAGTCGATAGATTCAGTCAAGTTTAGCATTTTCAAAGCATAAAGACGAATGTTGCCATACGTCCTGTTTTCGCTTCTCGGCGATAAGAAAAATATTCATCAGCTTGCAAAAAGGTACATTGGTCGCCACCTGTTACGGCTTTAACCCCATGTAATGCAAGAATATAACGCGCTATCGCATAAAGATCAGCATAATATTTGCCTCCCCTTACACCAGCTTTAAATGCACTTTCAAGTTCTGGGTATTTGGAGCAAAAGGCAGCTTTGACTTCTGCACCAATTTCAAAACTCTCTTGGCAAATAGCTGCCCCCAACCAAGCCCATGTTGGCTGAGTGTGCATGGCTGCAATGGTGTTTTCCACAATACCGTTGGCCAAGCCCTTCCAACCTGCATGCAGATTGGCAACTTCTGTCCCGTCAGCATTACCCAAAACCACGGGTAAGCAGTCTGCGGTCATCATCATCAGGGCATGATGTTTAGACTGCGTGACCATACCATCGCCTTCGGGTGCAACAAAGTTGATCTGTTCATCAATGCGATGGCATAGCGTACTGTGCGTTTGGTTCATCCAGCTGATTTTATTCACGCCATATTTAGCAAAGTCTTTGAGCAATTGCATCCGGTGCTTTTGCACACGCGCTGCATCATCTCCCACATGCAATGCCAGATTAAATCCTGCCAGTTCAGGTTGTTCAGCGGGTTGCGTCTGATCATGATGAACTCGAGTTTGTCCCACAAAAACACCCTGTGGAAGTCCCTGAACAAATTGCATGTTGCCGTCCTTTTCTATCTATGGCGTGTAAATCAGGTTAAAACTTAATACGCTTTGTTTTCGCTACGTAAAACTTCAACCAATTGATTAAAGTCTTCAGGCCATGGTGCTTCAAACATCATGTCTTCACCTGTACGTGGATGAACGAGACCCAATTTAACCGCGTGTAAAGCCTGACGTTTAAAGCCACGTAAAGTGTCATCTAATAACATCGACGCGCCTGCAGGCATACGTACACGTGGTACATACACTTGATCGCCCACAAGACCATGACCGATATAAGTAAAATGCACACGAATTTGATGAGTACGACCCGTTTCTAAACGTGCTTGAACACGGGTAAAGTTTTGGAAACGTTCTTTCACATTATAGTGAGTTACCGCATCTTTACCGCCCGGCAAGACCGCCATTTTAATGCGATCAACAGGATGACGTTTAATTGGCTCATCCACTGTACCGCCTGCAATAATGTTGCCATATACGATCAAATCGTAAATACGGTAAACCGATTTCTTCGCCAATTGTTTACTTAAAGAAAATTGGGATTCGAGGTTTTTCGCAACAACCAACAAACCTGAGGTGTCTTTATCAATACGATGCACCAAACCTGCACGGGTCAACTCTGAAGATTTTGGGTAATGGTGCAAAATTGCATTCACCAATGTGCCTGTACTGTTTCCAGCGCCCGGATGTACAACCATACCGACAGGTTTATTAATCACCATAATATCGTCATCTTCATAGACAATATTAAGTGGAATATCTTCAGGTAAGCTACGGGTTTGTGCTTCTAACTCGACGTCTAAAGTCAATAACTCTGTGCCTTCGCATTTGTACTTTGGTTTCACAGTGTTACCATTGACCAACAAATGGCCCTCTTTGAGCCACTGTTTTAGCTTTTCACGAGAAAAATCAGTCCAAACCAGTGCTGAAACCTGATCAATACGTTGTCCTAAATAGCTTTCATCCAATTGAAATTGCAACGATAAACGTGTTGCAGTTGAGTCTGAAGTATGGTTATCTGCATCCTCAGAATCTTCAAGTAAATTGAAATCAGTTTCAGGGAAATTAGAATTGGAAGATTGTGCTTGACTCATTTGCTCATTCAGACAAAAGTGGTTTAATAGTTCAATTGTAGCTCATTGCCCGTATTAACAGAGGAATTTTTATGTCGCTACCAAAATATAAAATGACAATGCTTGCTCTAACAATAGGCATTGCATCGGCAATGGTAGGCTGTAGCAGTAATCCAAAGAAAGAAGTGGTCGACACAGGTCCACAATCAAGCGAACAGATTTATATCGAAAAAGCACAAAAAGCGCTTGAACGTAACCAATATACAGATGCAGCAAAACACCTTGAAGCTCTAGAGACCTACTACCCTACAGGTAACTATGCGCAGCAAGCACAACTTGAACTATTGTATGTAAAGTTTCAGCAAAAAGACTATGAAGGTGCGATTGCACTTGCAGACCGTTTTATTCGTATGAACCCACAGCATCCGCAAGTTGATTATGCGTACTACGTGCGTGGTGTTTCAAACATGGAGCAAAACTACAATGGTTTGCTTCGCTATACTTCTTTAAAGCAATCGCATCGTGATGTGAGCTATCTCAAAGTGGCTTATCAAAACTTTGTCGACTTTATCCGTCGCTATCCATCGAGCGAATATGCAGTCGATGCCGCACAACGTATGAAGTTCATCAGTCAAGAATTGGCTGAAAGCGAAATGAATGCGGCGCGTTTTAATGTGAAGCGTAAAGCATGGTTAGCTGCTGTTGAACGTTCACTTTGGGTGATCGAACATTATCCGCAAGCACCGCAAGTTCCAGAAGCTCTAGCGACTGTAGCCTATGGTTACGACAAACTTGGTGATAAAACCACGTCTCAGCAATACATTGAAGTACTTAAACTGAACTATCCAAAACTTGTGAAGTCAGACGGTACGGTCAATATGCGTGCTGCACGTAGTGAAGGCAGCTTCCTTAACCGTGCAACTTTGGGTATTTTCGGTAAAGAAGCACAGACGATGTCTGAGCAAACCTCTACAGACGTAGTTGAAACTGATGAAGAAAAACGCAGTTTAACCAATCGTTTAAGCTTTGGCTTATTGAATCGTCCTCATAGCGAAAAAACTGAGTCGTCAGAATAAGCTGAATAATATAGTCGCAACGAAGGTCGATTTTTCACAAAGGGCAAGTTAGAATACTTGCCCTTTTATCTTTTCAGGATCTACAGATTCGGTTAGATTAAAAGGTATACAATAGTTCGATGGACGATGCTGTACTGGATCTCCACCTGAACTTACAGCATTGCTGATTTCAACATATTTCACGAACTGCCCAAATTCAATAGATAGACAGATAAAACAGCATGGCCATTCCTCAACATACAATTGATCAAATTTTAGATCGCACCGATATTGTCGATGTGATTGGTCAATTTGTGAAATTGAAAAAGACTGGACGCACCTACTCAGGATGCTGCCCATTCCATCAGGAAAAATCGCCATCTTTCCATGTCTATCGTGATAAACAATATTTTCACTGCTTTGGTTGTCAGGCCAATGGTAATGCCATCCGTTTTTTAATGGATATTGGTAGCCGTAACTTCATCGAAGTAATGAAGGATTTATCTAGCCAAACGGGTATTGAACTACCGAAAGACAATAACGATTCCAATAAACTCAAATATAAACGCGAATCTAAACCCAAACCTGTACAAAAACCTCCAATCGAAGCAAAAGCTCTGCCACCCAAAACAGGCGAAACCGACACAAATCCTGCTGCAGTAAATTTCGAACACGACCCATTTGCTGAGTTTCAAAATAACGAAGATGCCTTTTATGGGAACGATCCGTTTGCTCACTTTGACCAAGTTACCAATGGATTTGAAGATGTGCCGCAAGACGGAAACTTATATGACTTGCTGGAAAATGTCGCACAGTTTTATGAGCAACAACTTCCGCTCAGTCCAATTGGGCAAGCTTATTTTAAACAACGGGGTCTCAGTGCAGACACCATCGCCTATTGGCGCTTAGGCTATGCCCCTGAAGATTGGCAACATCTGGAAAAAGCCTTTCCACAAGATATCGAAGGACTCAAACTTCTCGGTTTGATTCGAACCAGTGACAGTGGTCGTGACTTTGACCTACTGCGCGAGCGGGTGATTTTCCCGATTCGAGATGCGAAAGGTCGTGTGGTCGGTTTTGGTGGTCGTGCCCTAAATGATGAAATCAAACCGAAATACATCAACTCTCCAGACTCTGAAGTTTTCCATAAAAACCAGTTACTTTATGGTTTATATGAAGGCCGTAAACAAAAAGCCCAAGATTGGTTAATGGTCGAAGGTTATATGGATGTCATTGCCCTACAGCAATATGGCATTCATGGCGCTGTAGCGACTTTAGGGACTGCCAGTAATACTGAACATTTAAACATTTTATTTAAGCAAAATAGCCGCATTACCATTGCATTTGATGGTGATGCCGCAGGTCAAAAAGCAGCTCGTCGTACGCTCGAAATTGCCCTTCCATTACTGAATGATGGACGTGAACTTAAATTTTTTGTTTTGCCGAATGACCACGACCCAGATTCATTGATCCGCCGTGAAGGTATTGAAAATTTTCGACGGTTACTGCACACCTCACCGCTACTTTCTGAATTTGTTTTTGCACATTTAACGCAAACTCATGATGTCAGTTCACCTGAGGGTAAAAGTCAGGTGATGGGTGAACTCAGACAGCTCACTGAACTGTTGCCGAAAGGTGGTTCATATCGTTATTTGCTACAACAATATTTCCGTGAAAAATTAGGGTTTAGCCGAAAGTGGCAGCCTCAAGTCAATAATGATGCATCTCTGAGCTTTAGTACAAAAATTGATGCTGAAGAATATGTGATTGCGATTTTGATCAATCATCCTTATCTTTACATTCATTTTGAGCCTTTACGCGCTTTAGTTTCACAAGACCTATTGCTTTATCATGTTTTAAATATTTTCAATGTGATTTTTGATGAATTGCCTGATGATCCAGAGTTATCAACCTATTATGTACTCGGTGCTTGTGCAGCACATCATCATGAATTACAACATATTTTAGAGCATGCCAATATCAGCGATTATACGTCATCACCTGAACAAGCAGATAAACTTGCGGCAGATTTATCGACAAAATTGCAATATCAATTCTTACAACTCAAGATCAAGTCGAATAAGTTTTCTAGCCTTGCAGAAATGCGTAATTTAAAACAACGTATTTATGATATTGATAAAAAAAGATCGCTCACGCTCCTTGAAGATTAAGTTTTAACTTTAAGTTCAAGCTGTGAACGACATGCTATTCAGTGAATCAGCTTATTTATTTCTTTGGTTTACGGCGATTTTCAGCCACATTAACTAAATCTTGTTCTATCATTTCAAAATAAGCGGGATCTTCTGCCATTGCTGCATTTCGCAGCACGATAGAGGTTGGATGCAGCAGCTTTTGGGTTAAACGATGCGACATTTCTTGCATAATCTTCGCAGCATCTTCGCCCTTTTGTAGACGATTCAGGGCTAAAGCCAGCTCTTCTTGACGCAATGACTCACCATGTTCACGGTATGCATGAATCGTCGAGCCAGCCAAATTCACTTTTTGCTGTGTGATTAAATCTGTCGCAAGCTGATTGACCATCACTTCGGCTTCAACTGCCGCCTGACGACGCTGAGCCAAGTTTTCTTCTATGACTGTTTGCAGATCATCTACACCATATAAATAAACACCATCTAAACTTTCAACTTTGGCTTCAATATCACGGGGTACCGCCAAATCGACCAACAACATTTGTTTATAACGGCGTTTTTTCAATGCTGCTTTGACATCCGCAAAATAAATCACTTGATGCAAGCTCCCAGTACAACTTGAAATTACATCTGCGCGATGTAAATTGTCTGCCAAATCTGCAAAATCAATAATTTCAACTTCTACACGATGAGCAATCTCTTGCGATAAAGCTTCGGCACGAGCACGTGTACGGTTACAGATAATAATTCTACCCACACCCATTTCGGCCAAATGCTTCGCAACCAAGCTATTCATTTCACCAGCAGCAACAATCATGACCGTCAATTTTTCAGGCTGACTAAAAACCTGTAAAGCTAGCTGAGCAACGGCATAGCCCATCGACACCGCATGACTTCCTACGGCTGTTTCAGAACGCACTCGTTTTGCCGCATAAAAGGCATATTCAAAAATACGGTTTAAATTTGGGGAGACAGTTTCGGCATCTTTGGCTAAGGACAAAGCCGTTTTAACTTGACCTAAGATTTGAGGCTCACCAAGCATGAGCGAATCCAAGCCGCTAGCCACACGCATGAGGTGTGTCACCGCCTGTGCATTTTCATAACGATACACATGATTTGACAATTGCTTTACATCAATACCATTTGATTGGGCAAGCCAATTCAATACCATGTCTGCATTTTCAGACATCGCATAGACTTCAGTACGATTACATGTAGATACCACCACCATGTCATTGAGTTCAGGTGCATGGCTTTGCTGTTCAAGCAGCGCTGTTAACTTTTCAGGGTTAAATGCAATCTGTTCGCGCAGTTCTACAGAGGCGGTTTGATGGTTGACACCCAATGCAAAGAAAGACATATCAGATCATCATTTCGCTAAATTTATGCTATTGTGCATTATCGGCGTCATAAAAAGCATTACTTGGATCAAGAAAAATTGCGTCTAACAAATAGCCGACTGAACGGCCAGACAATAAAGCAGTATTCTACCACATTCTTACTTGTTGGTAGCATGGCTTCTACTGCCCCAATTCGGGCCGTGGGAGAAGTTTACCATGCAAATTCAGGATATGATGCAATTAAACAAAGTATGATTGCAGAATTTGCCTTAGCTTATAACGACATCCCAACCGCGCTTCATAATTACACCGTGCTTGCAATCAAAAGCAAATCCACCATGGTCAAACAGCGTGCTTTAAACGTTGCTATTGAGCAAAATGATTTACAAGCAGCCTTAGATATTGCTACACATTGGGTTGTGCAAGAACCTGAAGATGTACCAGCATTATTTTATTTATCACATATTGCTTTGAAAGCCCATGAATATGAGCTTGCCGCCGAAACACTTGATAAAATTTTAACCATTGACCCAAATGCAGATTTAGAACAAATTTTGGCGGGTATTTCCCCTGAATCAGAGGAAGATCGCGCCTATCTGATTCAAGCACTGACCGCTAGCAAGGAAAAAACCAACCCTTCTATTTTGGTCTTAGTCGCAGGTTTACAAGCTCAAAATGGTGCCTTTGCTGATGCCTTAGACACCATTAATTTAGCACTGAAAAAACGCCCGAAAGTGACTGGCTATATCTTAATGAAAGCCAATTTACTTATGTCATTAGGTGATGAAGAAGAAACCTTAAAATGGTTCGAAAAATCCAGCCGTAAACACCGCAACAATATGGAAGTTCGCTTAGCAGAAGCAAAATATTTAATTAAAATCAATCAGTCAGAATTAGGTCTAGAAAAACTCGAAGATATACTAAAGAAATGGCCATCTGCTGAAGAACCGCTATTTATGGCAGGTTTGACCAGTATTGACTTAGAGCTTTATGAAAAAGCCGAAAAGTATTTGGTGGAGTTACGTTATTCGAGCAAATACCAAAATGAAGCGTATTACTATCTCGCAGTAAATGCTGAACGCAAACAGCATTATGAAACGGCAAAAGCCTATTATCGCCTTGTTGATGGCAGTCTTTATACAGTTTCACGGCGCAATATGATCAGCATTTTTAGCCAGCAAAATAAGCTGCATGATGCACTGCGCTTTTTAACCCAAGAACGGGTTAATTATCCTCAACATGCAAGTTTCTTATATCTTGCTCAGGCAGATATTTTAAAACGCATGAACAATAAAAAAGCAGCAGTCCGTTTGCTTGATGAAGCGGTAAAAAACTTGCCCGAAGATCCTGAGCTTATTTATGCCGAAGTTCTACTGCTCGACGCCCATCAAGATAAAGACAGACTCGACCAATTACTAAAACAATTACTCGAAATTGAACCCAATAGTCCGACCTATTTAAATGCATATGCCTATACATTGGCGGTACAAAATAGACGCTTAGATGAAGCCCGAAAATACGTCGAACATGCCTTAGAATATGCTCCTGAGCAAGCTTCAATCTTAGATACGTTCGGTTATATTTGTTATTTGCAAAATGATTTTAGTACATCTGCATCTGTTTTGGCCAAAGCGTATGAACTGAGTAATAGTTTAAAAATTGGCATTCGCTATGCACGATCAGTCTTCATGCAAGGTGATATGAATAAATTTGACGCGTTGTTACAACAACTCCAACAAAAACATCCGAATGATCCGCAATTAGAGCAACTACATTCGTTATTGTTACCCCAACCCATGAAAAAGAGTTAGAAAGACTTTATGCAAATATCTTCAAAATTTGGGGTATCTGCCCTGACCTGCTGCGCTTTATTTTTTACCGGTTGTCAGCAATATGTTAAAACACCCGATCAACCCAGCCCTGAAGAAGTCGCTGCAAATCAATTCAACTTACAAGGTAAGATTGGTGTGCGCACGCCACAACAGTCAGGAAGTGCTTTTTTTACTTGGGTTCAAGACCGCAATGAATATGATATCGAACTGAGTGGCATATTAGGTGTTGGAAAAACTCAAATCAGCGGTAAACCCGGTCAAGTTCAACTCAATAGTGCAAAAACCGGTTTGATTGAAGCAGCAACACCAGAAGAATTACTCGAACGTGCTACCGGTTGGCAAGCTCCCATTACCCACCTCATCGACTGGGTACAGGCGCGCCCTGCAACCACACAAGCTAAAATTCAACGCGATACTGCGCAGCGCCCACAACAGATTATTGAAGATGGTTGGACCGTTGACCTCAGTTATAACGAGACTGCGACGGTACCGAACAAGTTAATTTTAAAACAAGCACTTGAATCCGGTCAGGAAAACCGTATTACAATGGTGATTCAAAATCGTTAATTTGCCTAAAAGCTGAACTATGACTTCTGTGATTCGTGTACCTTCTCCTGCAAAACTCAATTTGTTTTTGCACATTACTGGCCGACGTCCGAATGGATATCACGAATTACAAACGATTTTTCAGCTCATCGATTTATCGGATTGGATGGAATTTCATCCACGTGCAAATTCTGCTGATGAAGATTTTATTCAAATTGAGGGCTTAAACAGCGTCAATCTAGAGCAAAATTTAATTTATCGTGCTGCTCAAATACTCAAACCGTTTGCTAAAGCACTAACTGCACAAAAAATCCACATTGAAAAAAATATTCCGATGGGTGCAGGGCTCGGCGGTGGTTCATCCAATGCAGCCACCACCCTAATCGTGCTTAATCAACTATGGAAATGCGGTCTAAATACCGAACAACTTGCAGAGCTCGGCTTACAACTTGGAGCAGATGTTCCCGTGTTTGTACATGGTCTAAATGCATGGGCAGAAGGCATCGGTGAACACTTAACATTCATAGATTTAGCTCAAAAACAGTACATTGTGTTAAAACCTGACTGTTTTATCAGCACTCAACTGCTTTTTTCACAAAAAACGTTGACAAGAGACTCAAAGCCCACTAAATTTTGCGGCTATCAGGAAACGCCATCTGATTTTGGAAATAACTTTGAGCCTGTGGCACGAAGCTTATATCCCGAAGTCGATGAAGCAATGCGGTACTTAGATCAGTTCGGTACAGCAAAGCTTACAGGTACAGGTGCTTGTGTATTTACTGAAGTGACTGAAAATATGAATATTGATGACATATTGAAAAATGCACCATGTAAATCTTACTTGGTTCGCAGTTTACAAGAATCACCATTACGTCATTTTGAAGTTTGATATAGGGGCGTCGCCAAGTGGTAAGGCACCGGGTTTTGATCTCGGCATCCGTTGGTTCGAATCCAGCCGCCCCTGCCATCATTTTTCACCTGTAGATGTAATTGCTGTAAAGTATTAGGGGCGTCGCCAAGTGGTAAGGCACCGGGTTTTGATCTCGGCATCCGTTGGTTCGAATCCAGCCGCCCCTGCCATTTACTTTATTCGCTATTTCATCAATTTAGGGGCGTCGCCAAGTGGTAAGGCACCGGGTTTTGATCTCGGCATCCGTTGGTTCGAATCCAGCCGCCCCTGCCATTTACTTCAAAAAAGACAGAGCATAATTTGCAGTATCTTTGTTGTTTCAACTTGACAAAATACCGTAAAAATATTAAAGTTCTGCCGCATTAGGGGCGTCGCCAAGTGGTAAGGCACCGGGTTTTGATCTCGGCATCCGTTGGTTCGAATCCAGCCGCCCCTGCCATCTAATTCTCCAATTTGCCAACCGCCAAGGGTGCTTCATGCCCAATCTTGTCGTTTTTAGTGGATCTGCACATCCACAATTCGCCCAAAAAGTCGTTAGCCACCTTCACATCCCTCTAGGTGCTGCATCTGTAGGTCAATTTTCTGACGGTGAAATTGCTGTCGAAATTACTGAAAATGTTCGTGGTAAAGACGTATTCATCGTACAACCAACTTGTGCCCCAACTAACGATAACCTTATGGAAATCTTAGTTATGGCTGATGCTTTGCGTCGAGCAAGTGCTGGTCGTATCACTGCTGTCATTCCTTATTTTGGTTATGCTCGTCAAGACCGTCGTCCACGTTCAAGCCGTGTGCCAATTACAGCAAAAGTTGTTGCAGATATGCTCACAACTGTTGGTATTGACCGCGTTGTCATGATCGACCTTCATGCTGACCAAATCCAAGGTTTCTTCGATATTCCTGTAGACAACATCTACGGTACTCCTGCACTTTTAGCAGATCTTCGTCAACAGTCACACGACAACTTAATGGTTGTTTCTCCTGACGTTGGTGGTGTAGTACGTGCGCGTGCTGTAGCTAAGCAAATGGGTGATATCGATCTTGCGATCATCGACAAACGCCGTCAAAAAGCGAATGAATCTCAAGTAATGCACTTGATCGGTGACGTTAAAGGCCGTGACTGTGTCATCGTTGATGATATGGTGGATACAGCAGGTACATTGTGTAAAGCTGCTGACGCACTAAAAACTTTTGGTGCTCGCAAAGTTGTTGCTTACGCAACTCACCCTGTACTTTCTGGTAAAGCTTTAGAAAACTTGAAAAACTCTGTGATTGACGAATTGGTTGTAACAGACACTATTCCGCTTTCAGAAGAAGCTCAAGCTCTTGGTAAGATTCGCCAAGTTTCAGTTGCAAGTATGGTTGCTGAAACAATTCGTCGTATTAACAACGAAGAATCTATTAGCGCAATGTTCGATTCTTATCTATAATATAGCGCTAAATTTAAAAGCCCTACCTTTTGGTGGGGCTTTCTATCACTAGACTGGTCGAAGGTCTAGTCAATTAAACTTAAATAGGAATGTCTATCATGGCAAACTTCGTATTAAATGCAGTAGCACGTGAAGAAGCAGTACAAGGGAAAGGTTCGAGCCGCCGCCTTCGTCTTCAAAATAAAGTACCAGCAATCATCTACGGTGGTGCAGCTGAACCTGTAGCAGTTACTTTGGAACTTCGCGAACTTGTTAAAGCTTTAGAAAACAACGCATTCTTTGAAGAAGTTGTTGAAATCAACATTGACGGTAAAGCTGAAAGCGTTAAAATCCAAGCTTTACAACGTCACCCAGCTAAAAATACTCCTATGCACGCTGACTTCAAACGCGCATAAGTGTTAAATGGTGTAAATGAGTGAGTAAACTTTCACTGATTGTTGGTTTGGGTAACCCAGGTTCTGAGTATGCCCAAACCCGCCATAATGCAGGCTTCTGGTTTGTAGAACGCCTTGCAGAACAATATGGCATCCAACTCAAAGCTGATCCTAAATATAAAGGCATCAGTGGTCGTGGTAATATCGAAGGTCAAGACGTTCGTCTGCTGTTACCTACAACCTTTATGAACCTCTCTGGTCAAAGTGTTGTTCCCTTCGCCAAATTCTATCAAATTGCTCCCGAAGCAATGCTTATCGCACACGATGAACTTGATATGAACCCTGGTGTCATTCGCCTGAAAACTGGCGGTGGTCATGGTGGTCATAATGGTTTACGCGATATCGTCCCGCATATTGGTCCAAATTTCCATCGTTTACGTATTGGTATTGGTCATCCTGGTTCTAAAGAACGTGTCTCAGGCCATGTCTTAGGTAAAGCACCAAGTAGTGAACAAGGTTTAATGGATGATGCTATTGCACATGCCTTATCACGTACTAAATTGTTGGTAAGTGGTGAGATTCAGCAAGCCATGAACCAGATCAACGCTTACAAATAGAACTGACAATTCCACAAATTGTTGAACAATACTTATTGCCATCTGAATGATTTCAGAGCAAAATGCGCTTGCATTTGACTGCTCACCCAGCATTCAAGAGATTGTTCCACCATAAGATACGATCTTAGGTCTACCAAGGAGACGCTAGCCATGCTATCTCGTTTATTAAAAGCTAAAATCCACCGTTGCGTCGTTACACAAGCAGAATTACATTATGAAGGTTCTTGTGCAATTGACGGTATTCTTCTAGATTTAGCCGGTATCCGTGAATATGAAGAAATTCATATGTGGAACGTGACTAATGGTAAGCGTTTTACCACTTATGCCATTCGTGGTGAAGAAGGTTCTGGCATTATCTCTGTAAATGGCGGTGCTGCTCACCAAGCAGATATTGGCGACTTGATGATTATCGCAACTTTTGGCGATTTCACAGAAGCTGAAGCAAATGCACATAAGCCACGTTTAGTCTATGCGAACCCAAACAACACTGTGAACCACACAGCGAACTGTATTCCAGTTCAAGTTGCTTAATTCAAGCATTTAAAGATTCTAAAAAAGCCCGCAAAATTTGCGGGCTTTTTTATGGCTGAACTATGCATTATTGACTGCAAAAATTCAGTATTAGACGCATATCACTACATACAACTCAACAGCTCAACTTATCTCCCCTGCTCTCGGGCCCTTCCACCATGCTTGGTTTTGTTTACAATCAAAGGGCTGTAAATGCTCTCCGACCAAACCCACCAACAAAGGCTGACCATTTTCTACCTTTAGCTCTGCATATTGCGCATCGCGATAGCACGGTTCCAAGCCTTCAGCAAATAAAAAGCTGCTCGCAGCGGGATATAAACCCTCAAATCTATTGTCAGGATTTTTGAGCACCAGTTTTGTGGAAGAGCTTGGATACTTCGCTAACAACTCTGGGTTGAAACTGGTTCGAATCACTCTACGCTGTGCATCAAACTGCACATAACTCACAATACTTTTTTGATCGACAAAATAGTCACGGTGTAAATTTTCAGCATCGTTCACTTTGGCAGCCTGCCCATTGGCAGATTGCTCTTTTGATGGCTGACCACCAAAATAGAGCTGATAATTCAAGGCCATATAATCACCTTGAATCAAAGAGCGTGGATCGACAGGCTGCAGCTTTACATAAATACTCTGACTGTTTGCCAGATGCCATTCATGACGTGCAATCATCAGCACAAATAAAAGAATACTGAGTACAGCCAAACCAATAGGAAGCATTTTTTTATTGAGTATGTTCATCACACATCTCCCCCTTGTTTATGCTGTATCGCAGATAACATCTTGGTGATACCAAGCAACAATAGACCAGAAATCAAAATCGTTAAACTTTTCAATAAAAAACTCAGACCCAAATTGTAATACAGCATCCATAAGCTAAAAATGATCAACACGATGCAAAGGGCTTTAACCAAAGATTGCTGATAGACCTGCGCCCATGCCAATAAAACCAATAACAAGAAAATTTCAAAATAGCCCATCGCAATCAGCACAAGGCCCAATAGCAGTAACGGCCATTTTTCGCTCCCCACCTGTTTTTGCTGATTTGCGATGTAAAGGCCAAGCCAAACCACAGGCAGCAGGTAACCGACAAACAGGTCAAGAACACCATTTTGGGTCTGTTCAAACTGTAGAATGTTATTTGACAACGTCTGCAACACTACACCCGCCAATACGATGCATAACATCCATAACACAATGCTTTTTCGATACATCGAGTGCAACCAAGCTGTTGCACTCCCGAGCAAGAAAATCAGTAGAATATAATTCAATCCAGTCACAGCTAAGATGACATGTTCATCGCTCATAAAAAGATCGGCATCAAATAGTGTAACCACTGCAAGGCCGTATCCTGCAATGAGTTGAATAAAAACAATAAACCAATGCATTCGACTAAATAAACAGAGCAATATAACGCCAATTTGCAACAATAAAATAAACCCAATGCTATCGGTCAAGCTCTCTGTATGAATGAAGACCGCAGATTGGCCACATACGCATAAGCAGTAAGCAAATTGGCGACTAAAGATACTTTTAGCTCGTCGAATCAACCACCAAGCCACAGCTACAAAAACTAAGCCCATGACGATCGAAAACGCCTTCCAATAGGTCAGCAATAAGCTCGATAAAATAATGCCTGCCAACCATGCCCCAATCGCTAAAGGAATAACCGCAAATTTAGTCTGTGGCAGAAATTTCATCAGTGCCCAACTGATCACCGCAAACCAAGCAAATATCAGCAAAGCAAAAACCAGCAATCCTGCACTCGAGTCAGATAAAATATGTTCTGCCCATTGGAAAATCAAAATACTGAAACTCGCGGCAAGACCTGCAGCTTGTAAACTGGTTTCTAATGCACGCTGTTGTCGATAAAAATAGATAATCAGATAAATTGGAAGCAACAAGGCAAAAATTAAATATTGCCATTGATACTGATCTGCCCCATTTCCGCAGTATAAAAACATGCAATACATCGATATTAGTGTAATGAATGCAATAAATACAAAGCGCAGCGCAGCATAATATTTCAAACAAAACGTCACACAAATTGCCGTCAATATATTCATGCAAAGTAAATACCACCATGAATGATCAACGATTAAATAGCTTTGTTTAAAATATAAAAATAATGCCAATTGACTGATCAAACACAGTAGCGTAAAGACTCCGATATTCGGTCGATATAACCAAGGTAAAAGCAGCAAAGCCCAGACTAAAAATAACAGATAACTGTCTGCACCTGTTTGATAGACCTGTCCAATCACAGCCAAACTCAATCCGAGCAACAAAGCACTTAAAGCATCTAAACTTTGCTGAATCCAAGCATGCCTTGCAAAATATACACTCGTCACAGCACTCAGTAGCAACAGCAACATTGGAATTGCCAATTGAATGAATTTTGGCAACATCAACCAGTTTGCCGCGATCAAATACACGAAACTGGCAGCTATCAGTGCAACACCAATCACTTGCAGATACCGAATAACCTGTACATCTTGGAACAGATCTGTTGAAAACTCTTGATCTAACTGTGAACGATGCAGCTTTATATTCTGCTGCTGAGAATGCTGAGGAACGGTCATTTTTTATCATTATGCAATCATGGTTGATTTATCGGCACGATAGCATGCTTTGACACACTTTATATAAATGCTTACAAATCCAATCTTATAACTTTACTTATCTAAAATTTTGCAAATGATTCTAAGCAATAATCCCCCCATCATCACTCAAACAGGTCTATACTAAAGACACATCGCTTCAGGGCGGGGTGAAATTCCCCACCGGTGGTAAATTTGTTGGGTTGAAAGCCCTGCAAAAAGCCCACGAGCCAATCGTTTAAACGCGATTCGCAGATCAGGTGCAATACCTGAGCCGACGGTATAGTCCGGATGAAAGAAGACGACGTCACATCTCTATATCATTGATCATTTTCAATATATATCGTAACGCCACTATTTCACATGTCCTGAAATGTTCAACCGTATCTAAAATTTACGCGAGCGTTTCAATGTCTAGTTTAATTCAACCCGAAATTTTCTTTTCTGCCCTTCCACCTGCAGAACAGCGCATGCTGCAAGCCTTAGAAGACATTCGTCAAGGCAAGCCTGTTTTAGTCATGGACGATTTTGACCGTGAAAATGAAGCCGACCTGATTGTTGCTGCAGAAACACTCACTGTAGAAACCATGGCACGTATGATTCGTGACGGTTCAGGAATTGTCTGCCTGTGTTTAACCGATGCTCAAGCCAATCATTTAGAACTTCCACCCATGGTGTCTGATAACTCTAGCCATTTTAAAACTGCCTTTACCGTAACCATTGAAGCTGCGGAAGGTGTTACTACTGGCGTTTCAGCAAAAGACCGAACAACTACAGTCAAAGCCGCAATTAAAGATGGTGCTGTTGCTAGTGACTTAAACCGTCCGGGTCATGTTTTTCCTTTACGTGCGCGTGAAGGCGGCGTATTGACCCGTCGCGGACATACTGAAGGCACCATTGATTTGGCACGTCTGGCCGGTTTAAAACCTGCAGGTGTTTTGTGTGAATTAACCAACCCAGACGGCACAATGGCCAATGGCGTACAAGTTTTAGCGTATGCACAAACCCATCATTTGACTGTACTCACCATTGAAGAGATTGTGCAATATCGTTTACAGCACAATCTCTAGTGCGAATTAATTAAAGCTCTACACGTTCATAAAAAAGGCTGATTGAATCAGCCTTTTTATTTTTTTAATAGACGTTTCAAGTTAAGAATTAAGCCGTGAATGTGCTATAGATGCCATAGATGGCAACCACCACTAAAATCAGCCCACACAATGCCAACAATTTTTTATACCAGCGTGATTTCGACAATCGATGAAAAGACAAATACACCAAAGACAAGGTCGCGAAATCTAAAACAATCCAACTCAGGGTCAACACAATTAAACTCAGATTAAGATAAGGGGTAATTCCTACAAACTGCGGAAAAAATGACGCGAAGAAAATAATATCCTTAGGATTTGAAATCCCTACAATTAGTCCTTGCTTAAAACCCCCTTGTGCTGCTTTTAACCGCAGAGATTGTGCAGTAGGCTGTATAGTTACTTCTTTTAAAATATCAAATCCAATATAAGCAATATATAAACAACCCAGTATTTTGATGCCATCGAGCCAATGCGCATTAACATTTAAAATGCCTTTTAAAATACACACTGACAGCACAATCAAAATCAGTGACGCAAAATTTGTCCCGACAATGGTTTGAAATGCCTTTTTATATCCGCCTTGTAAACCTGAACTTGCGACCAACAGCATGACAGGTCCAGGTGTTGCAATCATTACGATGACTGCCACACAATATAAAAAGTACTCCGAATAATTCACGCTGAGATTCCTTCACTTATTTTTTTTACATCACGATAAATTTCATAAATAAAAAAAGAGGACTTAGTCCTCTTCATCCATGTTTTGCAATAAATGCAAGCGAATGGCATCTGCTCTTAAAAATGCCAAATCATAGCTGGCTGTGGCGAGTGCTAAAACACGACGCTCAAATTCATCCCACAACGGTCGCACCTGTTTGTAATGTATCCCGAGTCCACTTTCATCTGTGAAATGACGGTTTTTTTCGCAGAGCTTGAGTGCGTGATACAGTTTACGGCCTTTGCTTGCATCTGGACGTAAGCGAACTCGCTTAGACAAGACAAAGCCTTCGACATGGATGATATCTGCTTGCGGCAACATCGGTATTAAAATTTGATCTAATTGTGCATCTAAACGACACCAAATGGCCGTGTGTTGCTCTGCTGTATAGGTATTCCATTTTATGACTTCATGGTTAAAGCGGCGGCAACCACGACAGACTGAATCACCAAATACCGTAGAACAACGCCCTGCACATGGGGTTAACGAGGCAATTCGATGATCAGTACTCAAAACCGGCTCCATTCAATCAATATTTATGGGATAAAAACAACTCGGCATGACTATACACGCTAAAACTACTGAAATGAAGCTATGATCAAATGTGTGGTTAAAAGCCATCGCTTTACTCGCTTATTCATCCAAATCACGGTAGAATGTGCGCCTTAATTTTTATCCTGTTTATTCATTTGGAGTACTCCATGAACGCTACTGTAGAACAGCTTGCACCTGTAGAACAGCAAGCGACCTCTGGTTGGGTTGTTGCCGCACTTTATCAATTCAAAGAAGTTCAAGATCCTGCCGATCTTCAACAACGTCTTTTAGACTTGGTAAAAACCATCAACCTTTGCGGTACTCTAATTGTGGCAGGTGAAGGTATTAACGGTACTGTTGCCGGTGACCGTAAATCTGTAGATATCATCCATCAATTCCTTCTCAATGAAGGCTTTAATGCGATGGAATACAAAGAATCGCATAGTACGGATAAACCATTCCGTAAAATGAAGATCAAACTGAAAAAAGAAATCGTGACTTTAGGTGTGGAAGTGAAACCACGTGATTTAGTCGGTCACTATCTTGATCCTAAAGAATGGAATGAACTAATTGCACGTGATGACGTAATCCTAATTGATACACGTAACGACTATGAATACAAAGCAGGTACATTTAAGGGTGCGATTGACCCGAAAACTGAGACTTTCCGTGAATTCCCTGAATACGTGAAAAAAGAGCTTGAGCAGCATAAAGATAAGAAAATTGCCATGTTCTGTACAGGCGGTATTCGCTGTGAAAAATCAACCTCACTTTTACTTCAAGAAGGCTTTAATGAGGTTTATCATCTTAAAGGCGGTATCTTAAAATATTTAGAAGAAACCCCTGTTGAAGAAAGCATGTGGGAAGGTGAATGTTTCGTATTTGACGGTCGTACTGCTGTCACTCACGGTATGGAAGAAGGCGAAAATATCAAATGTCACGCATGCGGTTGGCCACTGGCTCCTGCTGAAGTTGAACTTCCGAGCTACGAACACGGCGTATCATGCAAATACTGTATCGACAAAACTACTGAACAGCAAAAAGCAGGCTTCCGTATGCGTCAATCACAAATTGTGGCAGCAAAACGTAAGCGTCTCTAAGGAAAATTTGTTGTAACGATATATAAATAAAAGCCCTATTTTTAGGGCTTTTTTTACGCATTCTCAACAGTGACTTAATTTTTTTGACAAAATAACTATATCTGGTTATTTACGAGAATCAGTTCGCGCATTTATGCTTATTCTGATCAATTGATCCGAGAAAATCATTATAGATAATTGAAAAGGAAAGCATTATGCCAAAATTAATCAACTCTCCAATTGCAACCTCAAGGCGCCTTGCTTTACCCGCTCCCCGTGTAAAAGAAAGTGTAGGAGAATTAAAACACCTCCTTAACCAACAGTCGCATATTTTGATAGTCAGTATTGCTACATGCATTGGTGCAATTTTTGCCTTATTTATTGCTTATACATTGCACTTACAACCCACTATGCTCAACATTCTTGGACTGTGTGTGATTCCATTTGCTTTATCTCTAAGCTTACGCCAAGTCTATATTCACACACTGTTAAATATGGAACATGATGATTAATTTACGCACCTTACAACGTCACTTATTGCAACCTAGTCCTACGCTGTTCAGTATATAAAACGATTTTTAAAGCTGCTAAAGCTCCGAAATCTAAATAAAATCCAAACTGAACAGCGTACACTCAGTACTTTAAAAACTATGATCCAAGCCTTTCAATTATTCAGCCTTATATCATTCAGCATATCTTAAGGCCATCACGTATTCATACTTTTCCTTCTCATTCAGCCTACATGCTACTTAATACAAGATGAACTCAATATTTGTTGTTTTTGCTTAGGTGGTTTCAGGAATATTTAAAACGGAACTTTACCCACTGCGCTTTTCAACATAGGATAAATACACCTTTTCTCTGCCTTGGCTACCATGACTTTAACTGAATGGATCATTTCAATCATGGAACAATTGGGTTATGTCGGTATTGCCCTGCTCATGTTCCTTGACAATGTCTTCCCCCCAATCCCCTCAGAAATCATTATGCCCTCGGCTGGCTATTCTGCCTCCCAAGGTCAACTACTGCTCATTGGTGTCATTATTTCAGGTTGTGTCGGCTCTTTACTGGCGGCTGCATTGCTATATTGGATTGGTTATAAATTTAAGCATGAATCCATCTTTCACTTCGTCGATCGCTATGGAAAGTATTTATTTATCAAATCGGCAGATGTAAAAAAATCTCTAGCATGGTTTGAGCAATACGGTCACCGCATTGTATTTTTCGGCCGGATGATTCCAGCTGTGCGTTCTCTTATTAGTATTCCTGCTGGAATGAGCCGCATGCCATTTTGGAAGTTTATGTTTTATAGTGGTTTAGGTACGATTATTTGGACCACTTTTTTAGCTTGTATGGGTTTTTATTTAGGTGAAAATCAGCAGTTAATGCAGCAAATATTTAGTAAAGTTGGCCATCTGATTATTCTGATCACAGTCATCATTATTGCTTGGATTTTGTACCGTCGACATCAACGTCGACCTCGTTAATTTTTTGTTTTTGGGGCTTAAATGAAACACTATCTCCTACACTTTGCTGCTGTTTATAGCATCGCCTTGGTGCTTTTGATTACCGTATTAATTTTTGGATTAAATCTAGGTGGTATTACATTAATTCCTACATTGGTGGCATGTGCATTAATCAGCGTTGGGCATTTTGTAAAGAAAGAACAACGCGTGCCTAGCAACCATGAAAAGATTCAACTGGTTTGGGGCTCCAGTGCCGTTGCAATCATCATTGGTAGCTTTTTTGTGCTGTTCTTGGTGCTAATGAATCCCAATGCCGAAAGCATTATGAAGTCTGTAGATCATGCAGGCATCGGGCTAACTGCTGTGGTTATGCTTTGTTTGGTCGCCATTCATGGCACAATATTTCATATTGCCTATGGTTGGTATGCAGACTATTGCGCTAAAAAATTATAAGTTTGTTCAATGTATTGCGTTAAAATTTAAAACATTACCGCTTCAATGAAAGTTAAAATTCAGTAAAGACACTTCGGGTAAGTTATACTCGCACTTTATATAATGAAAACATGAACATTAAATAATGAAAAAATACATCATCACATTTAGCATTGCTTATGCCCTCGCCATGATTGCTGTAGCAGCCATTGAATCTTTCTTTGATTTACCCGGTGGTTCATCTATTACCTGTCTCATCGTGGGCGGTCTTGCTGCAGCATCTAGCTTTGTTAAAGACCATCAGCGAGTGCCAAATAAGTTAGAAAAGCGAACTTTGATTTGGAGCTGTATTTTAGCTTCGGTTCTCATCAGTGTCGTTGCTACAGTCATTTGTCTCTTGATCTTCCCTGAAACCCAAGCCTTTATTCAAATGGCGCTAACGCAATTACCCGCTTGGGTCTGGCTGCTTGCTATCAGCTTTACCTTATTCATCCATTATCTCATGTTGGCTTTATCTTTTGGATGGATGGCAAAGAGCTTCTTAAAAGCCAAACGTAGTTAAGCCTTTAGACTAACTTTGAATTGAAAAGGTATAGCGCTAAAAAAAGCACCCCAAGGTGCTTTTTTTAAATTTCGTCGAAATTAATTTGGTGTGTGATACATCAAATATAATTCGTTCAAATTGGTTGGGATTTCTTCTGCAAGTTCATCCATCAACTGACCATTACGACGGAAAGATTCCATTTGTGGATCTTCTTCATCAATGCCACTGAACACCATGATTGGCAAAGTTAAATCTACTAATTGTTCTTCAAACTCGTCGGTGAACCATGCATCTTCGTTTAGGAACATGGCATCAACGAAGCCAACACTCCAGTCACCAAGACTTGATTCAACATCGGCTTCTTCAATTTCAAATGGAAATTCAATACCATCTTCATTGGCAAGATTCTGACGAATCGATTCGAGCCATGCTTTTACTTGTGCAATAATTTCAGCAGGTACTTTTTTCTGATTGTTATCAAAAAGTTCGTCTAGCCATTTATCAAAAGCTGGGCCTACTGCAATTGCACATAAAAAACCATGAGTCGCTGCAAAATCTAAACCATGCTCGTTGTCATCGCCGTCTAGATAGTCACTCAAAAGGTCTAAATCTAAAGCACTCATTTCAAATCCAGAGTTAGAAACTTAATGCGTAAGCATAGCATTTTCAAGCGCTATGCTAAATCGCTATTTAGTCTTCTTCGTCATCAAAATCATCGTCATCGTCGATGTCGTAATCAAAATCTTTAAGCTCACGTTCAAGACGGCGCTGAGCCAGAAGGTCATCAATAAGTCGGCGCTTTTCTAACGATTCTTTCGCGCTAGTTTTTGCACTGGCCTCATCGAAATTCACATCATCATCACCGTAGTTATCATCTAGTTCAAAATCTGTAGAAGACACCAAAACTACCTCATAATGAAAAAAATTGAAGGGGTCTAGCCGCTATTTATATGGGATATAAAATATTGTCAAGTTTTATTTGTTTTTTTAACAACTAAACTTTAAAAATAGGTCTTTTTTTCTTACCAAAACCTGTGGCATGATATAATCCACCCTGCGTCCTTCATTTTTATGACAGTCAAAAATGACTCGTAAAATAATCGATGCATGGGATGAACTTGAAAACAACAATTTCAGCCCCACCTAAATTACTGAATTTAAATTTTTAATATCTCATTGGACAGCTTGATGCTGTACCGTCCTAATGGGATAAGCCAGCTATTAACAAGATTTAATGAGACGATCGTGCTAAAATGCACGGTTTTTTACTGCCACAGATTCAACGAAGAGTAAGCAAAGATGAGCGATATGACTTCCCCTACTTCTCAAGTAGCGGCTCTGATTAGCCGAGGCAAAGAGCAAGGTTACCTAACTTTCGCCGAGGTTAACGATCATCTCCCGGACTCAATCACTGAAAGTGAACAGATTGAAGACATCATTCAGATGTTGAATGACGTGGGTATTCCGGTACATGATCGTGCACCAGAAACTGACGATACAATGTTTGAAGGTGGCAGCGAAGCGACTGACGAAGTTGCTGAAGAAGAAGCCGCTGCTGTACTTGCATCTGTTGAAAATGAACCCGGTCGTACCACTGACCCTGTGCGTATGTATATGCGCGAAATGGGTACAGTTGAGCTTTTGACACGTGAAGGCGAAATTAGCATTGCAAAACGCATCGAAGAAGGTATTCGTGACGTTTTACATTCTATTGCTTATTGGCCAAATGCAGTCGAAGTTGTATTGCAAGAATATAAAGATTATGAAGCGGGTGAACGCCGTTTAGCTGATATTCTTTCTGGTTATTTAGATCCAGAATCTGACGAAGCCATCCCAGAAGTGATCGATGAAGATGATTCTGAGATCGATGAAGATGAAGCGTCAACCAACAAGCCAACTAAAGATGTCAAACTTGATGATGACGATGAAGAAGAAGAGTCTGAAGGTGATGATGATTCTGAAGGCGAATCTGGTCCAGATCCTGAAATTGCTAAAGCACGTTTCACCGAGCTTGAACAAGCATGGTTAGTCACTAAAGCCGCAATTGAAAAACATGGTCGTAACAGTAAAGAAGCTGCTGCTGCACTTGAAGCACTTGCAACTGTGTTCATGATGTTCAAATTCACACCACGTTTATTCGACATCATCTCTGATTTGATTCGTAATACCCATGACCAAATCCGTACTTCTGAACGTGAAGTTATGCGCTATGCAGTACGTCGTGGTCGTATGGACCGTACTCAATTCCGTACGTCATTCCCAGGCCAAGAATCTAACTTTGCTTGGTTAGATGAACAAATTGCTAAAGCACCTGCAGAAATGAAAGGCTATCTTGAAAAAGTCCGCCCTGACGTTCTGGCATTCCAACAAAAAATCGCTGACATCGAGAAAGAACTTGGTTTAGATGTTAAAGGCATCAAAGACATTTCTAAACGTATGTCGATTGGTGAAGCGAAAGCTCGCCGTGCGAAAAAGGAAATGGTTGAAGCGAACTTACGTTTGGTAATTTCGATTGCGAAAAAATACACCAACCGTGGTTTGCAATTCCTCGACTTGATCCAAGAAGGTAACATCGGCTTGATGAAAGCGGTGGATAAATTCGAATATCGTCGTGGTTATAAGTTCTCTACTTATGCAACTTGGTGGATTCGTCAGGCGATTACGCGTTCTATTGCCGACCAAGCACGTACTATTCGTATTCCAGTACACATGATCGAAACCATTAACAAGATCAACCGTGTATCTCGCCAACTTCTTCAAGAAATGGGTCGTGAACCTACACCAGAAGAATTAGGTGAACGTCTAGAAATGGACGAAGTGAAAGTTCGTAAAGTGCTTAAAATCGCGAAAGAACCAATTTCAATGGAAACACCAATTGGTGATGATGAAGATTCGCATCTTGGTGACTTCATTGAAGACGGTAATATCACCTCTCCTATTGACGCTGCAACGTCAGAAGGCTTAAAAGAAGCAACACGTGAAGTTCTTGAAAACTTGACTGAACGTGAAGCGAAAGTCTTGAAAATGCGTTTCGGTATCGATATGCCAACCGACCATACCTTGGAAGAAGTGGGTAAACAGTTTGACGTAACACGTGAACGTATTCGTCAGATTGAAGCGAAAGCATTGCGTAAATTACGTCATCCTTCTCGTTCTGAACACTTACGTTCTTTCCTTGAGAATGACTAATCTATCTATAGGATAATGCAGGCTTGAATATGGGGGGTTCTCCCCCATAATATGAGCATGTAGCAAAACAATACAAAATACCTGCTCATTGCAGGTATTTTTTCTAATGAGGTGTCCCATGACTGATATGACTAATCGCGCTCCTTCACGTGAATTGCAAGAGCATCTTTGGGTCTTCCCTATGGACTACCCAATTAAATTGATTGGTAATGCAGGTGAAGAACTTCGCCTAGCAGTGAATGAAATTTTTGTTAAACATTTTCCTGATTTTGATGGCAGTAAAATGACTGTGACTCCATCTCGTACAGGTAAATATCAGTCAATTACTGCTCAATTACGTTTCGAAGAGTTAGAACAAGTACATGCGGTCTATGCGGATTTAGCAGCTTGTAAACACATTCGTACCGCGCTGTAATTCTGTTGATTTAAATAAAAAAGCACGCTTTAGGGCGTGTTTTTTTATGTCTAAGTATAATAGTAATACCCTCAAGTAATTCAGTATTTAACCCCCCTTTTGTACGTCTAATTCATTATAATCCATACATGACTTTGATAGAAAAGGACACGAAATACGTGACTGAAACTGTTCAAAAACCCGAATTAATCATTCGTCAATATAACCACCTTACCCCTTATGCAGACCGCTTTTTAGAGATGAAAACTCTCTCTGAACAGCGAAATGAATACTCACCCGATGAGCTGTGGATATTGCAACATCCCGATGTATTAACTCAGGGGCAAGCTGGCAAACCTGAACATATTTTGGTGCAAAGTAACATCCCTGTGGTACAAACAGACCGTGGTGGACAAGTCACTTGGCATGGACCGGGTCAGTTGGTCGCTTATTTCATGTTTGACTTAAATCGCTTAGGTTGGAACGTGCGTACGCTGGTTTCCTATGCAGAAAACTTGATGATCGAACTGCTGAAAAAGTACGGCATCGACGCTTATGCCAAGCCTGATGCACCCGGTGTTTATGTTGCAGAACGCAAAATTGGTTCTCTCGGTTTTAAAATTCGTAAAGGCCGCAGTTATCACGGTTTGGCACTGAATATCGATTGTGATCTATTTGGTTTTCATACCATTAATCCATGTGGCTATGCTGGATTAGAAATGGTTCGTATACAAGATTTGGTGCAAGATTACCCTAAATTTGAAAACTTATGCGTCGATATCATTGATACTTTGAAAAACAGTGGTTACTTTAAAGACGTAACAGTCAAACAACTATAAAAGACTTTGCTTTCTCAAATAAAATAATTTAGAGTAAAAGCTCTAAATTAATAATTATAGATAAGGGATGTACACGTGATTGCAACTAAATCCGTTAAACCCGCGCTCCAGCAGGCCTATGTCAAACTCATGATGGATGTGATTGGCAGAGGTCTGGTCATGGCGAGCCAGGTCGATGAAGAAATTAAACAAGAAGTTGCTAAATTTCCAGTTAATTTTATTTTATCTATGAATGTTTTTCCTAATGGTGCTGCATTTGTCGCGCAAGTCACGGAAGACCATCAACTCAAACTCCTCACACCCGGCACTCAAAAGCCTGACTTAACCATTACGTTTAAGCATTTGAATCATGCCTTTTTGGTCTTCTCATTTCAAGAAAGTACCGCACAAGCCTTTGCCAATGACCGCATGATCGCCGATGGTGATTTGTCTTATGCCATCCGACTGGTGCGTTGTCTCAACAAAATGGAAGCGTTAATTTTACCTAAATTGGTGGCTGAATTGGCTGTCAAAGAATATCCAACACATTTAAGCCTAAAAGAAAAACTGAGCGGTGCTGCAAATATTTATTTAAAAGTAGCCCAGTCTTATTTAAAACGGAGCGCATAACACATGGCTAAACCATATTACGAATTTTTCTGTCCTGTAAAAGTGATTGCTGGCCATGCTGCTTTAGAACACATTCCATTCGAACTGTCTACTTTGGGTGCTAAACGCCCCATGATCATTACTGACAAAGGCGTTCGCAGTAATCAATTACTTGCACCGATTGAAGCGGCATTTGAAAGTACTGAGACGGTGATTGGCTATATTTTTGATGATGTTCCGCCAGACTCAAGTCTAGAAACCGTACGTAAAGCGGCTCAACTTTACCGCGACAACCAATGTGATGCCATTATTGCCGTCGGTGGCGGTTCAGTGATTGATACCTCTAAAGCAACCAACATCTTGGTATCTGAAGGTGGTGATGACTTACTGAAATACTCAGGTGCGCACAACTTACCAAAACCTTTAAAACCATTTTTTGTTATTCCAACAACCTCGGGTACAGGTTCAGAAGTGACCATGGTCGCTGTGGTTTCTGACCCTGAAAAGAATGTCAAAATGGCTTTTGCATCGAATTATTTGATGCCACATGCAGCAATTCTTGACCCACGCATGACGCAAACTTTGCCACCCCATCTTACAGCAATGACAGCGATGGATGCGATGACGCATGCCATTGAAGCCTATACGTGCATGGCGGCGAACCCGATTTCAGATGCCTATGCAACTGCCGCAATCAAGAAAATTAGCAATAGCTTATTTGGTGTATTAGATAATACCAGCGATGCACATGGGCGCTTAGAACTTGCACAAGCGTCTACAATGGCAGGAATTGCATTTTCGAATTCGATGGTTGGATTAGTCCACTCATTGGGTCATGCTTTAGGTGCTGTTGCTCACCTGCCCCATGGATTATGCATGAATTTATTCTTGCCGTATGTGTTGGAATACAACAAAGAAGTGAATGGCGATAAGATTGCTGAATTGCTATTACCACTGGCTGGTCCTGATATTTATGCACAAACACCGGCCAACCTCCGCGCTGAAAAAGCCATTTCAACGCTTTTAGCCATGCGTGACCGCTTGTTTAGTTTGACCAAATTACCACGTACTTTGAGTGAAACAGGTAAAGTGACTGAAGCTCAATTAGATGAAGTGGCAGAGAAAGCACTGAATGATGGATCTATTATTTATAATCCTAAAGAAGCCAGCTTAGAAGACCTCAAAACTATTCTAAAAAAAGCTTGGTAATTGCTGAAAAATAAGCGAATATAGCGAAAAATTAAGCCTGATGTTTTTTTAAACATCGGGCTTTTCACTTGCGGAACGCAATATCAGTTATTTTTTAATCAAACTGGCATAATTTCTGCTAAAAATAATTTCAAAGTTACTGACAAAATGTACCAATTTGGAGTAGATTGGCGCACTTTTGTTTTAAAACGTAGGGGGGATCGTTCGTCTCAAACGATCCTTAGAATATGACTGATCCTTGATCAACGATAAGAGGATAACGCCGTTGACAAATATCTCTGGGACTCAATCGGCAGCTAAACTGCAAAAAACGCTTGGACTCTGGCACATTATTATTATTGGTTTGGCTTACATCCAACCAATGACTCTATTTGATACTTTTGGTTTAGTATCTGAAGAAAGTCATAGACACGTGCCGACTTCTTACATTATTGCCCTTATTGCAATTCTGTTTACCTCGATTAGTTATGGTCATATGATCCGTCGCTACCCTTCTTCGGGTTCTGCGTATACCTATGCCCAAAAATCTATTCACCCGAACGTAGGTTTCATGGTGGGTTGGTCTTCTTGGTTAGACTACCTATTATCTCCAATGGTGAATATTATTCTTGCAGTGATTTACCTTGAAGCACTATTTCCAACAGTAAACCACTGGGTATGGGTCATTGTGCTAACGGCATTCATGACTGGAATTAACTTACGCGGCGCGCGTTTTGTTGCTAACTTCAACAGCCTGATTGTACTTGTGCAGTTATTAGTAATTGGTATTTTCACGTGGATGGTCTACAGCAAGCTTCAAATGGGCTTCAATGCTGATGGGCCGATTTCTGCGGCAGAACGCTATCAATTATGGAGCCTTGAGCCATTTTGGAATGAGCTGACGTCTGTGGGTGCGCTGATTACAGGTGCAACATTACTGTGCTTCTCGTTCACTGGTTTTGACTCATTAAGTTCATTGGCAGAAGAAACCAAAGATACTGAGAAAACACTGCCGAAAGCGATTTTCTTAACTGCTTTAATCGCAGGGATTATCTTCATTATTAGTACCTACTTCATGCAGCTGTTCTTCCCTGCTGAGCCGGGTAACTATTTCAAGAATATTGCTGAAACACAGCCAGAGATACTCTTGCTCGTCGGCGGCTCACTGTTCCAATCCTATGTGTTAACTTTTGCGATTGTGACAGTAATGGCATCAGGTATTTCTGCACATGCTGGCGTATCACGTCTGATGTATGTAATGGGTCGTGATGGCGTCATTAACAAAAAGATTTTTGGTCATATTAGTCCGAAAAACTTCACACCATCGTACAACATCATGATCGTAGGTGCGGTTGCATTAACTGCGGGCTTTATGAATCTTGATATTGTCATTTCGATGATTAGTTTTGGTGCATTGACAGCCTTTACTTTCGTGAACTTATCTGTGATTTCACGTTATGCACTTCGTGATGGCCGCACAAAAACAGCCAAAGATATTTTTAGCTTCGTGGTTATTCCAATGCTTGGCTTTATCAGTATCTTTGCGATGTGGTTAGAAATTGAAGAAACTGCATTGAAATATGGTTTGTGGTGGGCAATGTTCGGTATTTTATACCTTGGTTATAAAACTAAAGGTTTTAAACACCCTGCACCGCAACATAACGAATTTGATGATAAATTCTAATCAAGTTTATCTCTAAACAAAAAAGGCGCTTAAAGCGCCTTTTTTGTTATTCTAAATATACCAATTAAGGTTGTATGGCTTTTCTAGATTGCTGAAATTGAATTGAAATTTCTTCACACTTGTCTGGTGTATTGCCTTTTAATTCAACCGATGCTCCATCACCGTGTGACCATATACCATCTTCAACAGTCTCTAAATTTACAGCTGCTTCAAATATATGCTGTTGTTGTGGATAGAGTTTGATATCTATAGGTGTATCACATACTTGTTTTGGAAAATATGGTCTAACCTGCTCGAATAATTGCATGGTTAATGGCATATCACATTGCAAATGAATGGTGACTGGTACGCTATTGGTATTTTTTAAGATCAATTGAACATTTTGCGAATTAAGATCCGCTTGGGCAGCAGGTATTTCTACATACGTTTTTGTGTCAATCGACTGACGATCAAATGGATTGAGGAAGGCTAATTTACGTTCCACGCCATAACAAGAATCCTGCACGGAAGCTGAAAACTCTAAATATCGTGTCCCCAAGATAATTGTTCCGCGGCCATCCCCTGCATGACCGATATCAATGATTGGATCACCTGTACCTTCAATTGTAACCCCACCACTTCGAAAAAACTCTATGTCACAACCCGCTAAAACGCTGATCAAGCCACAAAGGGTTAAAGTCTTAAAGTTTAATTTTCGTATCATGTTGATAAACTCCAAAGCGAAATACACGATTTGCTTCAGGATTTCCCTCATCCATTTCGCAACGCTCCGCGGCAAGTTTTAAAAGTTGTAGTGAGTATTTTTGCCAAAGCTCTAAACTCATTTCATGTAATTTATTAATCGAGTCTTCTGTTAATTCGTCAGCACAAATGGCTTGTTCTAAGTATGGCATTTCATCAGGATTCAATAAATTATGCAAACCTGCTTCTAAATGCGCTTGAACGTTTCGCGTTAAAATTTTGCGTGCTTCTAATTGTGAAGGATCTGGAATAAAACGACGCTGTTGTAAATATACCTGCCCATCTTTTTCTGTCGCAATTTCAAGCCTTATAAGCTCGTTGAGTACTGAACGCGGATGACGTTCTGTTGAAATTCTTTTCACCAGCATTTCAAAGCTATTTTCTGACTCACTGCTAAATGGTAAAGAATCCCCCCAACCTTCTGCTAACCATAAACCAATCACACGTGATGGCACACTAATCGGCTCTGAAACAGTCGCTTCGGTCAAATCCTTACCTTCAGAAATCACTTCTTTATAAGCTGTCACGTCTTTACGGTGTAGGCCTGAAAGTAAACTGATCGCAGAAATCGTGGGTTTTTGATCGATACGCTCCAACTCTTGTACAGCTTGTTGGAAAAAAACCGGTTTCAATGCAGCAGTAAACTCGGTATATCCCACACCTGAGCGAATCAGCCATCGACTCAGCTCATTCATCAGCACCAATACTTGCTGTAAATTTTGATCTGCCTCATTGGTGAGAAGTTTGCTCATTAAATTGCCATGAAAATTAGACTGCATAAGTGAAATTTTCGCATTATTCTTTCTACTACACAATTTTTATCTGATGAGATCTTGAGGGTATTCAGTAAAAAAATCATTCTTTACATTAAAGTGCGTAAACGACACGCTGATCGATATATCCAAACTTTCAACGCTATGCCACCAGCCAATTGGGATAAATAAGGTTTCTCCTGGATTCAATGTACACTCAATAGGTCTGACCTTTTTCAACGATGGATATTGAGAAAAATTAGCCTTTTTTAAATCTGTAACTTCACTAAATACCCACTGATCGTTATACATATACGGCATTTGCCATGCAGGAATCAAAGTCACTTTCTTGCGTCCATAGATTTGTGCCAACATGTTATTGGTTAAGTCATAATGCAGCGGCGTAAATGTGCCTGCAGGGCCAAACCATAAAAAATGTCGATCTTTGATCTCTTTTTGACAATAACCTTTGGCGAAGTCACCTAGATCTTTACTTATCTTTTGCATGAACTGCTTATTTTGAGCGGCGTTATTCGCAGTTAAATAAATGTCATTGCTACGCTTAGAGGCTTTAATTTGTGCGACAAAATCTTGCATCAAAATAATGCGTTTCAGCTGTACCGATTTTTTTTCAAAATCTTGATACTGCTCACGATGCATCTGGACTTCAACCAACTCATTTTCAAAATGCTGTGCAAAATATTCAGGACTCCATTTATGCAGTGCAGGCCAATGTTGTATCCCACCTTTTAAAATGACCGGTCGCAGCTGGCTATAATACCGCTCTATAAATGTTTCAAAATCAGGTGTTTCTATGCAATCGATTGTGGATGGAATATGGTCGTTCAATTGATTCAATTGACCCATCACCTGTAATAGCCAACGCTGTTTATTCTGCTGTTGCTGTACTTGCTTCAGTTTTTTAAAAATTACGTTATTGTTTACACGCTTTAAAAACTGAATGATCAAATGATTTGAAATATTTTTTTGCTTAATTTTTTCTAAAATTTCATCTGTCTCTAAGCCCTCAAGACTGTATTCCAAAAGTTCATTTTGCAGCTGTTCTGAAAGTTGGTCTACATCAGAAAATAAGTATTGATCCGCCCTTGGGCTTAATCCATGTGATTGTAAAATTAGACTTATTTTCTGTACATCGCAACCATTTTCAATATTTTCATTCAACCAATTTTGCCATTCCGTCGGTAAGGATTGATACCAATTTTTACTTTGCTTTAGATGTTCACTCTGGCTTTCTACATTCATCTTCACCACTCCACCCTCTTTACAAGTGAAGTATAAATGATCTATTTTAAAAATGCTAAATTTTCGCATTTTATAATTATTTAAACACCGCGAATGTTATGAATCCGTCAGATATCACGCGGAATGACATAACAAAGTAAAGGAGAAAGTTCATGAAAATTCGTCATTTAGTCATTGTTAGCAGTCTGTCTTTAGCTTCAATACCGGTATATGCAGGTTTTGCCGATACCATGCGTGATTTAAGAAATACGCTGAATCAATTTAATGAAACATCCAAAGAAGTATCGAATACCGCAAAAGAATGGACAGGTAGTCGGGCCACGACTAACTCAAATTATGTTGCAAATGGTTTCAGCATGGGACAGCAACTCAGACCTAAAATTAATAATCTACCGCTTTATCAAACTGCCGATAAATCGAGCCAAGTCATTAATAAACTGTCAAAAAATGCAGATATTATTTTTGCGGGAAACATGACTAAAACAGGTTTGATCGAAGTCACTACAGAACATGGCAATGGCTGGATTGAATCACACCTTGTTCAATAAATCTTGATTTTAAATGTTTATACAACCGCATCAGCCGTACATAACAACTTTACTCTATTGAGCACTAGTCATGAATAATAATCACAAAATCAGCATTATCGCTGCTGTATTTACGACATTGGTGGGCTGTGGTGGATCAAGCTCCAATGATGGTGGCGCGACACCTACACCTACACCTACACCTACACCTACACCTACACCTACACCTACACCTACACCTACGCCAACGCCAACGCCAACAACTGTAGCGGATAAATTCACAGGAGAATGGATTCAAGGGAACTCTGCCCTCGGTAACAATAATTGCGATTTACCACAAATTTCAATTCATAAAACCAGTGAAAACTCAGTCAGTGCAGTGAACGAAGAACTAAAATATGCGGTACACAATAGTTCAAGTAAAACTTGCAGCGGTGAATTTATTTCCAAACGCTATCAATTACTTCATGACATGGTTATAAGTGAAATACAGCCGGCTGCAACACTAAATAACTTTGAATATCATGCAATTAAGTTTCAACCAGTCAGAGGTGGCGCGACGAGCAACCGTGTCTTAACTTTTTTAAATAATCATTCTTTCTGCGTGATTAACGCGACGATTTCAAATCCTAGCTATATCATCATGCAACGCGGACTAATTACTGACCCACTCAAGGACAGCCGCTGCTATACAAAAAATTCCAATGAATTCTTCACCAATTTAAAACCGAAAACCAAAATCACAGCTGCGGACTTTAAGTCTGAGAATTTTATTAATACCACCGACACAGTAAACTTCTTAACTCAGCTCAATACAATGGGACAAAGTGGTTATAAGTTAATTGGCTATGATTCTAAAACTTTGGACAATGGTAATGTTAATAGCTACATGAAACTTGCCAATGAAAATACGCGTTTCAATCATATTGTGGCAGACCGTACAGCACCCTCTATCGCTGACATATATTTTACATGGCGTAATCAGTTAAATGAAAAAGGTAAATCAGGCTATCAATACCTGCATAGCGTCAGACCAACCAATGCCCTGAATTTCAAAGATTATTTCATTAAAAAAGAAAATGATACCGCGACATATACCTACGACAGCGGCTATGTTTCCCCGCTCGTAGACCCAGTGCAACTGGAAACTATGCTCAATACACTGGGTGCCCAAGGCTGCCGTATTATTCAATTCAAAAGCTATTTCACAGGTTTTCGTCCTGAAATTCTGAACGGCAATCAAAACAGTCCTAAAGTTGCAACCTGTATAAATAGCAGCGCACACCATGGCACCTACAGCTATCGCTATAAAACTTACCCAACCGGCAGCAATAGTGTAGAGCGCAGCTTAAAATTACAGGAGTTGATTGATGAGCAAGCTAAAGACGGTTACCGCTTAGTCAGCCGTGCTTTAGATATGAGTTCAACCACCAAAAACGGCATGCTGTTTATGAAAGACAGTGAAAACACTAATGTCGGTGAGTTTAAAGTCTTTAGTGAAACTGTCTTTGCAACGTCGACATTTAACGACGTCTTACTGAAACGTCTTCAGCAGCAAGGTCAATTGGGTTGGTTATACACCAGTGGTCAACTGCTGTTTGCAAATAATCCAAAACATCTACAAACAGAACTGAGTGACTTTAATTTAATTGATTAATTCATGAGGTATCTCGAGCTTTTCCATGTCCTTTATTTTTTACATCAAGGACATGGATCATTCACATAAATCAAAGCAGTGATAAAAATCACTTATTTTAAGCGGCAATTAAAACCCATCTTGGTATCAACGATATTATTTTCATAACCTAAGCTTTGAATAAATTGATTGCGGTCTGATATTTGTTTTTGATCCGCTTGACTCAATCTTGCTTTATTTTTTTGTGCCAACGCATAGGTTTCATTCACTAAACCCTGATAGATCCCGCAAACTTCCTGACGCTTGGACTTTTTCAATTGACGACCACCATACCATGAACGTTCAAAATCGTCGGCTTTTAGTGTTTTTCCCCATTCCTCAATACGCTGATTTTGTCTTTGCTGCATTTCCAGCATGCCCTGCTGGATTTCAGCCTTAGTAAAAGGCTTGATCACCTCAACCTTCGGTACAACTGGAACATTTTCTGTAGTTGCAGTGACGGTCACTGGTGTCTGTTCTGTTGTGTTCGATACGGTTGGATTAGCCCAACTCATTGATGAAATGAATCCGGTCGCAATCACGACACCAAAAGCTTTTAAATTTATAGATTTCAAGTTTTAAGTACCCGTTTTATTTCTTCACAGTGTTCTTATACACATTTTTATATTGATGCTGAAGTTTTTAAGCCCTTATTTTACAAAACTTCATTGCTGTAAACGGTTCACTGTGTTCACTCCCAATAAAAAACCGCTCGATAGAGCGGCTTTTTGAACAGATCACACTTAGACCAATTCTTTAAAGTCTTGCTGACGCCAAGCTTCATATAAAATCACAGCAGTAGCATTAGACAAGTTTAAACTACGCGAATTTGGTGCCATCGGCAGGCGAATCCAATGTTCTTTTGGGAACATCATACGGACATCTTCCGGCAAACCACGTGTTTCTGGCCCCATCAACAGTGCCACAGGACGATTTAAATTAGAGGTATGCGGTGTTTCAAAACCTTTGGTGGTTAATGGATAAATGGCATCCATCTCAATACCTTGCGCTTTTAAGCCCGCAAGGCATTCTTCAAAGTTTTCCCATACTTTCATGTGTGCCCATTCATGATAATCCAAACCGGCGCGGCGGAGTTTTTTATCATCCAGCTCAAAACCTAATGGTTTGACCAAATGCAACTGCGCTCCAGTATTGGCACATAAACGAATGATATTCCCTGTATTTGCAGGAATTTCTGGCTCGTATAAAACAACATGGATCACAGTTTTTTTCTCTACTCTTTAGTTAAATAATGGCTTAAAGCTCAGGCTATAGTTTCTATAGCTGTAGTATAAGTTTAGATGGTACAACAAGCGCTTGCTTATCTACATTGCTTAGCTTTCGCTTTACACGAGGACAATCCACTTACTCATATCCTTTGTACTTAGCTTTCGCCTTGCAATTGGACAATACAATAACTTGCTTATCCTCTTTGCTCAGGCATAGCCTTCGCCTTGCATTTGGACAATTCAGCAGCCTGCTTATCCTCTTTGCTCAGGCATAGCCTTCGCCTTGCGCTCGGGCAACGCGTTGCGTTGCTTATCCTCGCTCATGCCATTGAAGTTGTTCACGCAGACTCACCACATCACCAATAATGGTCAATGTAGGCGCCTGAATTTGGTATTCACTGACTTTAGATGCAATATCTGCCAATGTCCCGACCACGACTTTTTGTTCAGGAGTCGTCCCTTTAGAAACCAATGCGACAGGCATGTCTGGACGCTGCCCATGCGCGATGAGTTTCTCACAAATTTTTTCTAGACCGACCAAGCCCATATACAGCACGAGCGTTTGATTTTGATAAACCAACTCATTCCAAGGTAGCTCAGGTGAACCTTCTTTCAGATGCCCTGTCAAGAAGCGTACACTTTGCGCATAATCTCGATGCGTTAAAGGAATCCCTGCATAAGCCGAACATCCAGAGGCAGCAGTAATTCCCGGAACGACTTGGAAGGCAACGCCTGCCGCAAACAGCTCCTGAATTTCTTCACCGCCGCGGCCAAAGATGAACGGATCTCCGCCTTTTAAGCGGCAAACGCGTTTTCCTTCACTTGCATATTTCACTAGTAAGGCATTGATGCCTTCTTGCGGAACAGCATGATTGGATCGTGCCTTACCTACGTAGATTTTCTCTGCATCACGGCGGCAGAGGTCCATAATCGGCTGAGAGACCAAACGGTCATAGATCACCACATCCGCTTGCTGCATTAAACGCAGGGCTTTTAAGGTCAGCAGTTCAGGATCACCCGGCCCTGCACCCACCAAATACACCTCACCTTTCGGCTGTTTCCATTCCAATAAGGCCTGTTCAATCAAACGATTGGCTTCAGTGAAATTGTCATTGAATACCTGCTCTTTGAGCGGGCTTGCATACAAGTCTTCCCAAAAAATACGACGTTCATCTGGATTAACAATTTTGGCTTTAACGGCTGCGCGCCATTGGCCTGAGAACTCAGCCAGTTTGCCCATGCCATGCGGAATCGAGCTTTCTAACTGGGTACGTATTTGGCGCGAGAGTACTGGCGATGTGCCATTAGATGCAACGGAGATGACCAGTGGAGAACGGTCAATGATCGCAGGAACCATAAAACGGCAATGCGGCGGATCATCGACACTATTAACCAAGACATTTTCAGCTTCGCAGGCTTCAAAAACCGCCTGATTGACCGCTTTGTCATTGGTTGCTGCAATCACTAAACGAAACTGACGCAGCGCAATGGCATTTTCTTGATAAACCGATTCGTGATAAATCGAGTTGAGATATTGACCTTGGGTTTTATTAACCAAGGTCAATAAATCATCTTCAATTTCGGGTGAGCAAACTGTCAGCTGAGCGCCCGCTTTTGCAAGCAGCACAGCCTTTCTATATGCAATTCGACCACCACCAACAATCAGACAAGGTTGCTGCTGCAACTTCAAAGAGATTGGAAAGATATCCACACACGACCTCAATAGTTTAAATCTGATTGTCTTAAGCAATTTTTGTGCACAAATGTATGCACTTTATCGACTATTAATCGATAAATTCAGCACCGCCCATATATGGACGAAGTACTGCTGGAATTTCAATTGAACCGTCTGCACGTTGATAGTTTTCCATCACGGCAAGTAAAGTACGACCAACTGCCAAACCTGAACCATTCAGCGTGTGTACAAACTCAGTTTTCTTTTGGTCAGCACGGTAACGCGCTTTCATACGGCGTGCTTGGAAGTCACCCATGCATGAGCAAGATGAAATTTCACGGTAGGTATTTTGACTTGGCACCCAAACTTCTAAATCATAAGTTTTGATTGCACCAAAGCCCATGTCTCCGCCACACAGAACGACTTTACGGTATGGTAAGCCTAATGCTTGAAGAATACCTTCGGCATGACCCGTTAATTCTTCCAAAGCATCCATCGAAGTTTCAGGTTTTACAATCTGAACCATTTCTACTTTGTCAAATTGGTGTTGACGGATCAAACCACGTGTATCACGGCCATACGAACCCGCTTCACTACGGAAACATGGCGTATGCGCTGCATATTTTAATGGCAAACGTTCTGGATCAATGATTTCATCACGCACGAAGTTGGTTACAGGCACTTCTGCAGTCGGGATCAGGTAGTATTCTTTTTCGCCTTGAAGTTTGAATAAATCCTCTTCAAATTTAGGCAATTGGCCTGTACCACGTAAAGAGTCTGCATTAACTAAATACGGTACATAAGCTTCGGTATAGCCATTTTCCAAGGTATGTGTATTTAACATAAATTGGGTAATTGCACGTTGTAAACGCGCCAATGGGCCTTTGAGTACGCTAAAACGAGTACCAGTCAATTTAGTTGCGGTTTCAAATTCTAAACCACCCATCATTTCACCTAGGTCAGTATGGTCTTTGATTTCAAAATCAAACTGACGTGGTGTACCCCATTTTAGAACTTCAACATTGTCATTTTCGTCTTTACCTTCTGGCACAGACTCATGAGGTAAATTTGGAATCGATAAAGATTTGGCTTCGAGTTCAGCCTGAAGCTCAGAAAGTGCGAGTTCAGCCGCTTTAATTTCATCGCCAATAGCAGACATACGTGCCATGATTTCAGATGCATCACCGCCAGCTTTTTTAATTTGACCAACTTGTTTTGCACCAGCATTACGTTCAGCTTGTAACGACTCAGTTTTAGACTGAATTTCCTTACGGCGAGCTTCAAGGTCTGCCCACTCTGCTACGTTAAGTTGAACACCACGTTTTGCTAAGGCTAAGTTTACAGCCTCAATATTATTTCTGAGTAATTTCGGGTCGATCATAGCCAATCTTAAGTAAAGAAAAAAACTGGCTATAGTGTAAGCTCTTAACACTCAAAAATACAGTGACCGAGCGTACAGCTGCCCCTTATTAGACCAATAATCTTGCTTCAAATTGTCTTATTTGGTGTCGTAATTTGGCAAACTTGGTAAATATTCAGGTTTAAATAGTCCTTTAGCCGTAAAATATGGAAGTTTTAGCTCAGGCATGCCCTCTGCATAACTCGCCAATTCATACAGTGGATAAGCAAATACAATCCCGTTCGCACCATAATAAAAATTATCGCTTAACTGAAGTTTTGAACGTTCAATATCATGACTATCTAACCACATATAGTTGGCATCAAAAAGTGCGCTAATCACTTTCGCATCTGCACCTTTGACCAAGACATCTTGTAAAGCCAAACGTTTTTTGGCTTTTAAATCAAAATTGACATATTCAACATGGGACATACCATGAGCCGCATGCGCTGCGTAGGTATAGCTTTCGATTGCAAAAGTTGCGATATGTCCCCACTGACTAATATATCGAACAGAAGTGGTACTTTGACTTAGGCCTGCATCCGTCTTGTCTGATAAATCGATTTTTTGATTCTGCTCAGTTGAAAATGCAATCGGGTCTGCTTTTTTAATCCGATCAGTAAAATATTGATTAATCCAATCAACATTGGTTTCAACCGTTTGAATCGTATATTGGGTACAGCCTTCCGCATCGCAAGCCTGTGCTTTTGGTAATTGCATCGCAACTGATTTAGATTGAATAAGTGGAATCGCATCAGCGACGACTGCTGGCTTCTGTTCCGATGTTTCACCTTCAACAGGTTCATTTCGAGGATGGCAGGCCGTTAATGACCCGACTAAAACCACAGCTGAAACAGCCCAAGCTATATTATTCATATGATTTTTTTTCATCCCAAAATTCCCTATAGCAACAGTCAAAACCACAAGTCACTTCATTTAAGCAAACTGTGAATATCAGCATACTACTAAATTTCTCTTATATTCAGCTTGCTGGCTTTACATTTCTCCATAAAAAAAGCAGACCGATGTCTGCTTTTTTTCGATTATGAGAATTATTGATCAATAATGTCCGTACCTTTTGGAGGTACAAAATTAAAGGTTGACGCTGGAATAGACGCATTCACCTTCACATTATTGAAACGTACATGGGTTGTTTGACCTAATGAGTCTTGGAGAATCATTAAAGTCGGCGCATTTTTCGCACCAAAACTAATGGTTAAGCTTTGAAACACACCATCATCACTTTTTGGATATAAAGTGTAATAAGTTTTGGTCTTATTCGGCTGTGTAATACGATAAGACTTCATGATTTGAGCAGTATTACCTGACAATAATAATGCAGGCGTATTCGCAACTTGGTCATCTAAGCTTTGGCGTACTGCTTGTTGTAGGTCTGGGTCATAGATCCAAACTGTTTTACCTGTGGTCGCAATAGTTTGCTTAGATGGGCTGGTTGTTTCCCAATAGAATTTACCCGGGCGCTGAACTTTCATGACCCCAGTAAAAGTCTGGTTCATATGCTGCGCACTTAAACCTTTCTTTTGAGTTGCTTTGGGGTTAGTCACTTTTGTAGTTTGCTGAAAGTTAGCTGTAAAACTTTTAATACCCGATAATTGTTTCACCAAATTGGCAGTTGCCTGCTGCTCCGACGCTGCAACTGGTGCCGCGAATACTGTCGTACTCATAACCGGTGCCAGTGTCGCTGCACCTAATGCCATAGCACAGATGGTTTTACGAAGCATTTTCATAGATTCACCTTTTATATTTGCATCAACGCAATTTGTTAGATGGCTCCATCTTAAACCACTTTCATTGACTAAATTTAGAGAAAAAAAGAAGTTTTGTATGGTTATTAATGCAAATTGCTGTTTTTTATTCATCATGATGGAGAAATATAAAATAAAAAGGCACTTGATTTGATTCAAATGCCTTTCAAATAGTTAAACAACGATTTAGCAATTTTAATAATCCAATATTGAGTTATTTCCATTGCCAACCGATCGATGCACCAGCGCCAAAGTCACCTTCAGAGTTCCCTATTGCAGCCAATTTATACACATATTTATTGCTCTCAGTTACTCCACTAAAACCTACTGCATAGCCTTGTGAACCTTCCCAAGTCCCCATACCTACGCTAAACATGTTATATCCAGCATCTGTGGGTTGCGGTAAGGAGGAGATTGCAATACTTGAAGCAACAGCACCGTAAACATTATCTTTAAATTTATTGAAATTATGATTCAATTCATTCACACGTTGATTGGTATAACTATTGGCTTGGTTGAGTACATTTGCCCCATGCTGATCTGTATATGCTTTTGAATTATTTAGCACTTCTAGATCTGCTTGACGCATTTGTTTCACATTCACCGCATCGGTGTCTGCCGTACCAGCTGCCACATGGATAATTTGCCGCTCTGCACCAGCCGAGCCAACGGAAACCGTATTATTGCGGTCAGAGCTTGAACCATTGCCAAGTACAATAGCATTATTTGCAGAGGTGTTGATATTGTTACCAACCACATAGGTATTATTACCTGTGACTGTATTATTTGAACCTACTGCACCAGATCCATCACCACTGACTATATTGTTTACACCGAGGGCAATAGACTGATTACCATCAGCTTTATTACCTGCACCGACTGCAATCGCATCTTGTCCATTCGCAGTTGGTTTAGGTGCTGTATTGGCAACGTTTGATTGTATTTTAATGTACGGATCTGTTCCTTTTAAGCTCAACAACCATTCAACTTCAGTACCGACAAATCCATTTTTTATCGCAAGTTCATATGCACTGAAACCATTTTCACCAGTTAGTTCTTGTGCGCCAACTGCACCACGTAGACTTTCTAACCATTGGTCTTCATTGCCTTCATAACCATTGTTCACCGCAACTTGATAAGCACTTGCACCATCTAAACCATTGCTACCATTCAGACCGTTCAACCCATCCTTACCATCGATGCCGTCTCGGCCATTTAATCCATCTTTACCAGTAGCGCCTGTTGCTCCTGCTCCTGTATCGCCTTTTTCACCAGCAGGACCTTGAGGACCTATTGGCCCTTCTGGGCCAGGAATTCCACTATTGCAACGATTACAAGTATGCTCAGGTATAACGAGCCACTCCCACCAGCCCATGCAATTGAGCCTAGAGAAAGTAAAATACTCACAGCAAGTAATTTTGGTACAGCTTTAATAGCGATTGAAGTTATTTCACCAAGTTGTAGTGTCTTTTCAAATGCAATTTGTTGGCTTTTATCAGGACAATTCCTTTTCTGATAGTCAGCATTGATAAAAACTGTATTCAATATTTTATTCATGTCCTTATCCTTTTTTTGTATTTGTACTCCTCTATTACGCTCTTTATTTTTTTGTGATTTAAATCACTATTTATGGTGAATTTATTGATTTGTACATCATTTGTAACAATCTAAAAAATACCTCACATTTTATTCAGACGAAAAAAAACCCGCAAAAATGCGGGTTTTTTTCTATTAAAGCTTACGCTTCAACAGATACGTAGCGACGACCGAATTGGCCTTTCACTTCGAATTTCACAACGCCGTCAGCAGTTGCAAATAAAGTATGGTCACGGCCCATACCTACATTTACACCAGCGTGGAATTCAGTACCACGTTGACGAACGATGATGTTACCAGCAGTCACAGATTGACCGCCGTAGATTTTAACACCCAACATTTTTGGGTTCGAGTCACGACCGTTTTTAGTCGAACCACCGGCTTTTTTAGTTGCCATGTCTACTTACTCCTCGTAATTAGCCTGAAATAGCTGTAATTTTCAACTCAGTGAACCATTGACGGTGACCTTGTTGTTTACGATAGTGTTTACGACGACGCATTTTGATGATGCGGATTTTGTCGTGACGACCATGGCTAACTACTTCAGCAGTTACTTTAGCGCCAGCTACTACTGGTGCACCAATTTGAATGCTGTCACCGTTAACAAGCATCAACACGTCATCAAAAGTAACAGTTGAGCCAGTTTCAGCTTTCAATAATTCTACTTTAAGGGTTTCACCCTCAACTACACGGTGTTGTTTACCACCGCTTTGGATTACTGCGTACATTTAAGTACTCCAAACATGCCCGTGTTGTCGTGCCGGTAAAGGGATATACCGATCTTAAAACGATCGTCACTGGGGTTTCGCAAAGGCAAAGATTTTAAGGGATAACCCGAAAAACAACAAGTCATTTCCGTAAAATATTAGATGAGTATGCGTTTATTATATAAACAGTGTCATTAAAAGTATTAAAATGAGTGCTCTATTTCACTTATCATGCTTTTGACAAGGTTTGACATAGATTTTTAGCAACAATTCGCTAATATACACTGGACTGACATCAACAACATGCTGTTCAAACAACATGCTAAAGATAAAAGTCTGTTAAAAAATAAGTACAATACTTCCGCTTGATGAAAAAAATCACTTAAGATTAAGTCAATTGAGTAAGTTCTTATCTGTTATTCATATAACAAATTGCTACACTACGTCTGTAATTCAAAAATTATTGAGGTTTCTCTTCATATGACCATCGACTTTAAGCAAGATATTCTCGCGCCTGTTGCTACTGACTTTGCTGCGATGGACAAATTTATTAATGAAGGGATCACGTCTAAAGTTGCCTTGGTCATGGCTGTCAGTAAACATGTGGTTGAAGCAGGCGGTAAACGCATGCGTCCCATTATGTGCTTACTTGCAGCAAAGGCATGTGGCGCAGAAGATTTAGAAAAACACCGTAAACTTGCAGCAATTATTGAAATGCTACATACCGCAACCTTGGTTCATGACGACGTAGTCGATGAATCGGGATTACGCCGTGGTCGCCCAACCGCAAATGCGACATGGAATAATCAAACTGCCGTACTAGTGGGTGATTTTTTGATTTCTCGCGCTTTTGATTTATTGGTGGATCTAGACAGCAAAGTTTTACTCAAAGACTTTTCAACGGGTACCTGTGAAATTGCTGAAGGTGAAGTTTTACAACTTCAATCACAGCACCAACCTGAAACCACTGAACAAACCTACTTAGATATTATTCACGGTAAAACTTCGCGTTTATTTGAGCTCGCTACCGAAGGTGCAGCGATTCTGACTGGTACACCAGAGTACCGTGAACCGCTTAGAAAATTTGCCGGACACTTTGGAAATGCCTTTCAAATTATTGACGATATTTTAGATTACACCTCAGATGCTGAAACATTAGGTAAAAATATTGGCGATGATTTGATGGAAGGTAAACCAACTTTACCTTTAATCTCTGCCTTAAAGAATACCACTGGCGAAGAACATGACATTATTCGCCGCAGTATTGCCACAGGTGGTACGGCAGATTTAGAGCGTGTTATTCAGATTGTACAAAGCTCTGGGGCACTTGATTATTGTAGCCAACGAGCGACTGAAGAAACTGAGGCAGCACTAGCCGCTTTAGCAGCGCTACCAGATACTGAATATCGTCAAGCTTTAATCAACCTCGCAAACTTGGCATTACACCGAATTCAATAATTAATAATATTCATCGTAATTCCCCTTGCCTATGCATATAAAACTCAATGATATCTTTTTGACCATGCAGCAACAGCTCGATACCCCTCGGGCTGTGCTGGATGAAAACTTGCTGATCGAATTGGTCAACCGAATTCGACCAGAAGATACAAAAAATACCGACGAAATTAAGAAAAAATTTCAGGCTTTCATCCAAGCTTTACTCATCACGCCAGATGCAGCCTCTACCTTGCAAAGCTTTGTACTAAAACTCATTAGCCGATATAAACAAACCAGTTTATATGCGGACACGGGTATTTTGTCTCTCGATGGTTTTTGGGGACAACTGTTCCAACGGCTTGGCGCACATTTTCTTCCTCTGATCAATGACGAAACTCAATTACAAGATTTAGTCCGTCGAGTTTTTTATCGTCATAGCGACAAATATTGGCTGGACAGTATTGATGATCAGCAATGGATGCAGCTATTTCGACTGTTTAACCAAGGTCATAGCAATCAGGAAGAAAAAAAGAAAATTCGCCGTGAGTTAATTAAAGCCATTACCGTTTTGTCCTATCGGGTAAGTGGTATTGGCTTATATCCTGAATTTATTAATGCACAGCCTGAACTGACCGAATATGAATCACCTTTTTTGGTGCAAAACCGTGAAATAAATGATTTTATTCAGCAGTATAAAAAGCTCCATCAAAGTGCTGAAGAAATGAGTGCTGTGCTACCGCCAGATGCTTCTCAAGCGTTGGTAATGCTGGAACAATGTCGTGATGTGGTGCTGAAGATTCGGCGTGCGACCAAACGAATTGGCGTAAGTGTCAGCCTGACTTACTTATTGTCGCTTTTAGAACAGTGTTTAGATCGCTTAGAAATCTTACTCAACCTGATTGTTGAAGAAGATGATGTCCGCTATGTTTCTATGGGTAGTTTACTCAGTGATGTGACGTCAGCGATTTATAGCGAACGCAGTGTGCGCGATTTGCTCGCCACCAATAGCGAATTGGTTGCCCTACAAGTCACCGAAAACGCAAGTAAAACTGGCGAACACTATGTAAGTACGGACAAACAAGGCTTTATGAGCATGTACCGATCTGCGGCAGGTGCCGGTGTGATCATTGCATGTATGGCAACTTTAAAAGTGCTGATGGCCCGTGTCAGCATGGCACCGCTCATGCAAGCCATTTCGTATAGTCTGAACTACTCTTTCGGCTTTATGCTGATTCATGTTCTACATTTTACTGTTGCCACTAAACAGCCTGCGATGACAGCTGCCGCCCTTGCCTCGACGGTTCAGCATCGTAAAGGCTCGAAAATGGCGCAGATTGCCGAACTTGCCGCGCTAATTATTAACATCATTCGAACCCAGTTTATTGCAATCTTAGGCAACATCAGTATTGCGATTCCTGTTGCAGCATTGATCGCATTAAGTTGGGACATGGCTTTACATGAGCCATTAATGAATCATGCAAAAGCAGCTAAAACCTTACACGACCTCAATCCATTTACCTCACTGGCTGTGCCACATGCTGCGATAGCTGGAGTTTGTTTGTTTTTATCAGGTTTGCTTGCTGGGTACTTTGACAACATGGCGATCTATCGCAAAGTTGGACCACGGATTCAAGCACATCCAAAGTTAAAACGCATCATGGGTCAAGAGAGACTGGATAAGCTTGCCGCTTACATTGAGCGAAACTTAGGTGCTTTAGCAGGTAACTTCTTATTCGGGATCATGCTGGGCAGTATGGGAACAATTGGATTTATTTTTGGTTTACCTTTAGATATTCGCCATATCGCCTTCGCCTCGGCCAACTTCATTCAAGGCCTCATCAATATTAATGGTTCACCAGACATTGGCTTAATCATTGTGTCATTCTTAGGGGTTATTCTGATCGGTCTTACCAACTTATTCGTCAGTTTCACGTTAACCATTATTGTGGCACTACGGGCACGTCGCGTAAGATTTGAACAATGGAAACCACTGGCTAAACTGGTGATGACTCATTTTCTAACGCGACCAAGTGATTTTTTCTGGCCACCGAAAACCCCACTTGAAGTTGAAGATGGCACACAAGCCAGCAAGAACAATCATTAGCAGATTTGTGTTTTATTTTAGTAAGATGTAAATGAACACAAAAAATAAAATCAGTATGATTTACACATACTTGAAATAAAGTGTACTGATGAGTACACTTTAGTCCATTAATTAACCGAGCTCAAACCGGTTAAAATGACAAGGAATAAAATATGCCACGAACGCTACTGTTTGTTGGTTTTTTTGCATTAATTATCAGTGTGTTGTCGCTTTATTCTAGCTATTTAAATCTATTAGATTTAAGTATCGTGGAATGGATGAGTCAACACCGTATTGCTGTTTTTAATCAAATTGCCATCGGACTTTCCGCGCTAGGGGGCATGCCTTTTGTATTATTTTTCACCACGCTATGGTGTTTACACTTTGCGTGGTATAAAAAATACACAGAGATTGTTTTTATCAGTATAGGGATCTTTGGAAGTATCGGCCTTGCATGGTTGCTTAAATTTACGTTCACCAGACCGCGTCCCCCAGAAATGTACCATCTTGTAGCGTCTTACGGGAGTTCATTCCCAAGCGCACACAGTTGTTATGCTGCATCGCTTGCGTGTCTGATGATCTTGATTTGCCGACAACATGCTCAACATCGCTTGATCACCATTTTGGCATTGTTATGGATGCTGTGTATGGGTGTTTCGCGAGTATATGTTGGGGTTCATTTTCCGACAGATGTCTTATCCGGTTGGAGCATAAGTATTATTTGGATCGCGCTACTTTATTTGAGTTACATCAAAATCAGTAAAGCGTAAACAAATGAATAATTTAGATAAATATCTAATTGAGGTGGAACAATGATGTCTGCAAAGCTTTGGGCTCCTGCCCTGACTGCTTGCGCATTGGCAACAAGTATTGCACTTGTTGGTTGTAGCAAAGATCCTAAAGATGCACAGCAAGCTGCTGCTGCACAGCAAATGCCACCAACTGAAGTCGGTGTCATTGTTGCCCAACCGCAAAGCGTTGAACAATCTGTTGAACTTTCAGGACGTACATCTGCCTATGAAATTTCAGAAGTACGTCCACAAACCAGTGGTGTAGTACTGAAACGTCTATTTGCAGAAGGCAGTTATGTTCGCGAAGGACAAGCCTTGTACGAGATCGACTCGCGTACAAACCGTGCTTCAGCTGACAGTGCTCGTGCTGCTTTAAGACGTCAACAAGCAAATTTAGGCGTGTTACGTGTTAAAGAAGGTCGCTACCGTCAGCTTGTGGGATCAAATGCGATTTCTAAACAAGAATATGACGATATTGTTGCGCAAGTAAAACTGGCTGAAGCAGACGTTGCTGCATCTCAGGCAGAACTTAAAAATGCAGAAATTAACTTAGGTTACTCAACTGTACGTGCGCCAATTTCGGGTCAAACAAACCGTTCAACTGTGACTGCTGGTGCATTAGTTACTGCATCTCAAGCTGATCCATTAGTCACAATTCAACGTCTTGATCCAATGTACGTTGACATTAACCAATCAAGTGCTGAACTTCTTCGCTTACGTCAACAATTAAGCCAAGGCAACTTGGACAGCAGTAATAACACCAAAGTGAAATTACGTCTTGAAGATGGTAGCGAATACCCAATTGAAGGTCGTCTTGCATTTTCTGATGCGAGTGTAAACCCAGATACAGGTACGGTTACACTTCGTGCTGTTTTTTCTAACCCGAATCATTTATTACTTCCAGGTATGTTTGCCAATGCTCGCATCGTTCAAGGTGTGATTCCAAATGCTTACCTGATTCCACAAGCTGCCATTACGCGTACTCCTACAGGTCAAGCAATGGCAATGATTGTGAATGCAAAAGGTGCTGTTGAATCTCGCCCTGTAACCACTGTTGGTACACAAGGTTCGAATTGGATCGTTACTCAAGGCTTAAACACTGGCGATAAAGTGATTGTTGACGGTATTGCGAAAGTTAAGCCAGAGCAACAAGTTGTAGCCAAACCGTATCAACCTCAGGCTGCTGCACCTCAAGGTGCGCAACAACCTGCTGCAGCAAAGCCAAACGCTAAAGCCGCAGAACAAGCAGCGCCTAAAACTGAACAAAAAGCTACTTCAAACGCATAGGGAGTAGACTGAATGGCTCAATTCTTTATTCATCGCCCCATTTTTGCATGGGTGATTGCATTGGTGATTATGTTGGCGGGTGTACTCACGCTATCAAATATGCCAATTGCACAGTATCCGACCATTGCGCCGCCAACGGTTTCAATCTCTGCGACTTACCCTGGTGCGTCTGCAGAAACAGTTGAAAACACCGTAACCCAAATCATTGAACAACAAATGAATGGTTTGGATGGCTTACGTTATATTTCGTCAAACAGTGCGGGTAACGGTCAAGCATCTATTACATTGAACTTTGAACAAGGGATCGATCCAGATATCGCCCAAGTTCAAGTCCAAAACAAACTCCAGTCTGCGACAGCGCTATTACCTGAAGACGTACAACGTCAAGGTGTAAAAGTCACCAAATCTGGCGCAAGCTTCCTACAAGTTGTAGCATTCCACTCACCATCAGGTAAGTTGACTGCGGACGACATTAAGGACTATGTAAACTCGAATATTTCTGAACCTCTCAGCCGTGTGGCAGGTGTAGGTGAAGTCCAAGTATTTGGTGGTTCTTATGCGATGCGTATTTGGCTAGATCCAGCCAAAATGGCAAACCTGAAAGTTACACCGAGTGATGTGGCTGCGGCTATCCGTACACAGAATGCTCAGGTTGCTGTTGGTCAGTTAGGCGGTGCGCCTGCAACTGAAGGTCAAGTACTGAACGCGACAGTTACAGCACAAAGTTTATTGCAAACACCAGAGCAGTTTAAAAACATTTTCCTGCGTAACAGTAGTGATGGTGCTCAGGTACGTTTAGGTGATGTTGCACGTGTTGAATTAGGTGCTGACAACTATCAGTTCGACTCTAAGTTCAACAACAAACCTGCTGGTGGTGTAGCGATCAAACTAGCAACTGGTGCAAACGCATTAGACACAGCCGAAGCTGTTGAAGCACGTTTAAAAGAACTACGTCCAAACTACCCTGAAGGTTTAGAAGACACGCTTGCATTTGATACGACTCCATTCATTAAGTTATCGATTGAAAGTGTTGTACATACCCTTGTAGAAGCCGTGATTCTTGTATTCTTTGTGATGTTCTTATTCTTACAGAACTGGCGCGCAACGATTATTCCGACATTGGCTGTACCTGTAGTGGTATTGGGTACTTTCGCTGTCATTAACATGTTTGGTTTCTCGATCAACACACTCACCATGTTCGCGATGGTACTGGCGATTGGTCTCCTCGTGGATGATGCTATTGTTGTCGTAGAGAACGTTGAACGTGTCATGGTTGAAGATCATCTTGACCCAGTGACTGCAACTGAAATCTCAATGAAACAGATCTCGGGTGCCCTTATCGGTATTACCTCTGTGTTAACCGCTGTATTCGTGCCGATGGCATTCTTCGGTGGTACGACAGGTGTAATTTATCGTCAGTTCTCAATCACGCTGGTAACAGCAATGATTCTGTCATTGATTGTGGCATTGACCTTTACCCCTGCCCTATGTGCGACCATGTTGAAACAACATGATCCAAACAAACCAGAAAGCAACAATATCTTTGCCCGTTTCTTCCGTTGGTTTAACAGCTCTTTTGATAAGGTTGCGCATAAATACCAAGGCGGCGTGAACTTCATGACGCACCACAAGATTTTCTCTGGTGTGATTTATGCAGTTGTAATCGGCTTGTTGGTACTTTTATTCCAAAAGTTACCATCATCATTCTTACCTGAAGAAGACCAAGGTGTTGTAATGACACTGGTACAGTTACCACCGAATGCCTCACTTGAGCGTACGGATAAAACTGTCACTGCAATGACCGATTACTTCCTGAAAAACGAAGAAAAATATGTCGATTCTGTATTCAGTGTTGCCGGTTTCTCGTTCACAGGTGTAGGTCAAAACGCAGGTCTTGCATTCATCAAGTTAAAAGATTGGGAAGACCGTACATCACCTGAATCTCAAGTGGGTGCGATTATTCAACGTGGTATGGCATTGAACATGATCGTGAAGGATGCTTCATACATCATGCCAATCCAATTACCAGCAATGCCTGAATTGGGTGTAACTGCCGGCTTCAACTTGCAGTTAAAAGCTTCTGCAGGTCAAACTCATCAACAACTTATCGATGCCCGTAATATGGTGCTCGGTATGGCTGCTCAAGATAAACGCCTCATGGGTGTTCGTCCTAACGGTCAAGAAGATACGCCACAGTACAAAATCACGATTGACCAAGCTCAAGCTGGTGCAATGGGTGTGAGTATTTCTGAGATTAACACCACAATGGGTATGGCATGGGGTGGTTCTTACATCAATGACTTCGTTGACCGTGGTCGTGTGAAGAAAGTCTATGTACAAGGTGAGGCTGCGGCACGTATGATGCCTGAAGACCTGAGCCAGTGGTATGTCCGTAACAACCAAGGCACAATGGTTCCATTCTCGACCTTCGCTACTGGTGAATGGACTTATGGTTCACCGCGTCTTGAACGTTATAACGGTATCGCATCTGTGAACATTCAAGGTTCACCGGGTGTGGGTGTAAGTTCGGGCGACGCGATGAAAGCGATGGAAGAAATTGTACAAAAACTTCCTTCGATGGGCGTTCAAGGCTTTGACTATGAATGGACTGGTCTATCTCTAGAAGAACGTGAGTCTGGCGCACAAGCACCATTCCTATACGCACTTTCATTGTTAATCGTCTTCCTATGTCTTGCTGCCTTGTATGAAAGCTGGTCTATTCCGTTCTCAGTATTACTGGTTGTACCATTAGGTGTATTGGGTGCGTTATTACTGACTTTCCTTGGAATGGTGTTCTTCAAAAATCCAAACTTGGCGAATAACATTTACTTCCAGGTGGCTATTATTGCCGTCATTGGTTTGTCTGCGAAGAATGCGATCTTGATCGTAGAATTCGCCAAAGAACTTCAAGAAAAAGGTGAAGATCTGTTTGACGCAACATTGCATGCCGCTAAAATGCGTCTACGTCCAATTATCATGACCACTTTAGCCTTCGGTTTTGGTGTACTTCCGCTTGCGCTTTCTTCGGGTGCAGGTGCAGGTAGCCAGCACTCCGTAGGTTATGGTGTATTGGGTGGCGTAATCAGTTCTACCCTACTTGGTATCTTCTTTATTCCTGTGTTCTATGTATGGATCCGAAGTATCTTTAAGTACAAACCAAAACAACAAAATAATCAGGAGCATTTATCGTGATGCAAAATGTATGGTCTATTGCAGGTCGTAGCATTGCGGTTTCTTCACTTGCGCTTGCTTTGGCTGCCTGCCAAAGCATGCGTGGTCCAGAGCCGGTTGTTCAGACCAATATCCCCGAAAGCTACACAGCAAGTGCTTCTGGTACTTCTGTTGCTGAACAAGGATATAAAGATTTCTTTGCTGACCAACGTCTGGTACAAGTTCTTGACTTAGCTTTAGCCAATAACCGTGACCTACGTACGGCTGCTTTAAATATTGAACGTGCACAGCAACAGTATCAAATCACTGCCAATGGTCAATTACCAACCATTGGTGCAAGTGGTAGTGTACTTCGTCAAGACACGTTGAATACACAAAAGCCTATCACCTCTTATAATGTCGGTTTAGGTGTCACTGCCTATGAACTTGATTTTTGGGGTCGTGTACGTAGCTTAAAAGACAATGCTTTGGACAGTTACCTTGCAACTGCAAGTGCCCGTGATGCAACACAAATTGCGTTGATCGGTCAAGTGGCTCAAGCATGGTTAAACTACGCGTATGCCAATTCGAACTTGAAGCTTGCGGATCAAACCTTAAAAGCTCAGCTTGAATCTTACAACCTCAACAAAAAGCGTTTTGATGTCGGTATTGACAGTGAAGTTCCTGTTCGTCAGGCTCAAATTTCTGTAGAAACTGCACGTAATGATGTTGCAAACTACAAGACTCAAATTGCTCAAGCGCAAAACTTATTGAACCTATTAGTGGGTCAACAAGTACCTGCGAACTTGCTGCCGAACCAACGTGTCAATCGAATTACTTCGACCAATACCATTGGTTCAGGTATTCCAAGTGACTTGTTGAACAACCGTCCAGATGTCCGTGCAGCTGAATATAAACTGTCTGCTGCCGGTGCGAACATTGGTGCAGCTAAAGCACGTCTGTTCCCTACGATTAGCCTGACAGGTTCTGCGGGTTATGCTTCAACGGACTTAGGTGATCTATTTAAATCAGGCAACTTTGTATGGTCTGCTGGCCCTAGCCTAGATATTCCAATCTTCGACTGGGGTACACGTCAGGCCAATATTAAAGTTTCTGAAACTGACCAGAAAATTGCATTGTCTGATTATGAAAAATCAGTTCAGTCAGCTTTCCGTGAAGTAAATGATGCGCTTGCAGTTCGCCAAAACATTGGTGACCGTATTGCAGCACAGCGCCGTTTAGTTGATGCAACCAATACAACGTACAAACTATCAAATGCCCGCTTCCGTGCTGGTATTGATAGCTACTTAACTGTACTGGATGCGCAGCGTGCATCTTATGCAGCTGAGCAAGGTTTGTTGTTGCTTGAACAAGCAAATCTCAACAACCAAGTTGAATTGTATAAAACACTTGGTGGTGGTATCAAAGCCAATACTTCTGATGCTGTGCAATACCAACCTTCTACTGCTGAGCGTAAAGCAACATCAAAACAATAATTTGATTTAGCCTAGCCCGTAATATTTGAAAAGCTCACTTCGGTGGGCTTTTTCATTTTTAGATCGGAGCTACAAAATAAAAATGAACATATTGCTTTTTGCTGAAGAGTTTCCTATCTTCAATTCACCTTTTTATATTGATAACTAAAAATGCTTTTAAGTAATCTTGAATCTGTTCCGGGTCATACCATTACACAACAACTTGATGTCGTTTATGGCAGTACTGTCCGCAGTAAACATGTTGGTCGTGACTTTATGGCTGGCCTAAAAAATATCGTGGGTGGTGAACTCAAAGGTTATACAGAACTACTCGAAGAATCCCGTCAAGAAGCTATGAGCCGTATGATTGATAAAGCACGTGCCTTAGGCGCGAATGCGGTCGTCGGTATCCGTTTTTCAACCTCAAATATTGCTCAAGGCGCCTCTGAATTATTTGTGTATGGCACGGCTGTTCGCGTAGAAGCCAACTCAGCAAAACTCCCAGACCCATTTCCAACTCAGGACTAAGTCATGGATGCCTTTATTTTTAAAGTCCTGATCTTTGTGGTGCTCTTTTGTATTGGTTGGGGCTTTGGTCGCCATATCGAACAAAAACATCTCAAAGAACTCGAAGCTCAAGAAAAGCGATTGGCGCATATTCGCATAGACAACAACCGCTTTAAAACTACTGAACATTTCGGACAACTGATTTCAAGTAATGTAGTGATTTCACATGATTATTTTAAATATGTGATTGCCAATATTCAGAACTTTTTTGGCGGACGTTTGACTAGTTATGAAAGCATCGTCGATCGGGCGCGTCGTGAAGCCGTGGTGCGTTTAAAGCAAGAAGCTGAAAAGATGGGCGCAAACCAAATTATGGGCCTGCGTTTAAGCACCACCGAGCTTGGTATGCAAGGCGGCATGGTCGAAGTCTTTGCGTATGGAACAGCAATTCAAAAGAGAGACATCTGATCTCTCTACTTCTCCCCAATTCATTTTTACTATTTAATTTACTTTACACAATGTGTTTTCAAACTCTTCATAACTCACATTTTCATTGCGACAAACTTTAAAACAAACTTCATTAAATTTCTTTTCATCAATATTTGGATCATGATAACTAAATGCAACATCTCCAGCATAAGCACGTGCCAGATCTTGCACCACAATGTCAGCTTTACATCCATATAAAGTTGGACATGCCTCTAATGTTCCTTCGTAATACTCTTTACACTGAGTCGGTTCGACATCCACCTTATTGGGTTTTTGCATCGACACATTTAAACCATTTTCATTCATTAGAAGAAAATATTGAAGTTTTCTAAATGGTTTTAAGTCAATCTCGAGTCCCGAATGATTGATACGAGCCAATTGATCTTTGTAAGAATTATGATCATCTGAGATTAACTCTGCATTACCAGCTTTGTCGATTTTGATAAAGCTATAGTTGACAGGCATATATGCGCCACTCCCCTTATGTGCAATCACTTCGATCAAATGATCTTTCGCAATAAATGCTCCCGTAAATACAGTCGATTCAACACTGGTCAGCAACTTACCTTTCACTAAAACACAATATCCAAAACATTGATCTTTGAATCTAGCCTGATCGCCTTTAAAATCATCAACAGGATGAAATTCAGCTCGCCATTTAAAATCACCAATTTTATTCGAGCTATAAGGTAATTTATCAACATCTGAATCTTGAGGATTTTGACTGTAATACTCAGACTTCAATAATCCTTTTTCATCAAACAGTGCTTCGATCGGTAACCACCCCTCATTTGGTCCTCGCATAACAACTTCTGCACTCGCCGCTTCAACTTTAGGTTCAATCTCAACAGATTCAATAACTGGTTCTGATACAGTTCCTATTTCTTTTTCAGGCTTTTCGAGCGTTGACTTCTGCTCAATTTTTTGAGTTTTCTGTTTAAAATAAAAATATGCCACTGTACCGATTGCACCAATGATTGCGCACAAAATGATGGCTATTCCCCATTTGTTAAAATTATTCTTTTTCATTTCTTATAATCTCGTTACTCATTAAAAAAGTCACTCTTAAAAGTGACTTTTAAACTATTTAAACTTGATAAAACTTACTTCACTTTGGTTTTACGAATCATTTTATATAACGTTGTCGGTGATAATCGAGATACCCAAACACCGAGCTTTTCTTTAGAACCACCCACCACGATGTATTCTTCCCCACGTTGCAAAGATTGCACCACCGTTTCGGCAAACTCATTGGCTTCTAGACCATTTTCAATGGCTTCATCCTGATGCCCTTGTGGCTTGCCGGCACCATTGAGTGCATTAAATGAAACATTGGTTTTGACAAATCCGGGGAATATCACCGATACGCCCACCCCTTGATCCGCAACTTCCGCACGTAGACTGTTCGCCCACATATGAATGGCAGCTTTTGCAGCAGAATAGGTCGCGCGGTATTGTGTCCCTAATAAGCCTGCAACACTTGAAACAAAAGCAATTCGACCAGACTTTTGTGCTAAAAATGTCGGTAAAACGGTTTTGGTTAAATAGACTTGCGAAAAATAATCTACTTCCATGATGGCACGTTCAGTTTGCATAGTCGTATCCGTAATCAATGCACGCTGACTCAATCCCGCATTATTGATTAGCCAGTCAATTCGGCCTTTATGCGCAAGGACTTGTTCATAAGCATGGCGAACTTGTTCTTCATTGGTAATATCTGCACACACTGAAAGATGCTGATCTGGATGTAATAATGAAACACGGACTTTTTCCAACTCTTCAAAACGACGTGCGGTCAAAATGACCTGCGCCCCTTGCAAAGCACATTCTTTTGCTAAAGCTTCACCCAAACCTGACGATGCCCCAGTAATCCACACCACTTTTCCGTTCAAATCATCACGTTTTGCCATTTTGACATCCTTTTAAATAACTAATTTATTCATTTATATGTATTTTATGCTTTACGTAGTACAGGCTCATTGTTCAAAAACACCATAAAATGATCAAAGTACTGACTCATCGATTGTGCATCATAAATTTTGCCGAGTTTATCGAAGCGTTTATATCCGAGTTGCGTGGTGAGATTGATGACACCGGTTAAAGTTTTATCCACCACCATATTAAATTTCAGCATTTTTTTTGGTTCTCGCACCAAATGCGTCACCCCGGCATCGACCACTTGTGTAAATGCCTTCAATGCGAGTGGGACATATTGATTCTGCCCTTCTTTCATTTGACTGACATAGGCAAGCAAGTCGGTGGCTAAAGAGGCATCGATCGGATAATGCATATAATGCTGACCATCTTCGCTGTAAAAACGTCCATATAAATAATTTACCATCGGTACAAGGCGGTCATTGCCAAAAAAAGACACCGACCACGGCATATATTTACGGGTCGTTTCACGTATTTGCTGAATAATTTTTTCGGATTCATTGTCTCCAGACTTATTCATGCGCGCCATTTGGCCAAAAACTTGATCTAAAATTTCACATGCAATATCCGCTAAATTATCCCCTAAGGCTTTGGACTGACTTTCTGTTTCACCTGCATTGAGTTTTTGATGAATCATCTCAAAACGTTGATATGTCGTAGGTTGAATCTTTAACGAAATAGAATAAGTCATTTGATATTGCTCCTTTTATCTTAGTTTTGGGATCAATGGATACTTCTTATCTTAGGTCCTATCATACGGACTCTTTTATTTACTGCCAAATCCTAAAAGTTAACATTCGCCCAACATCCCTAATTCACCATTTTTTTTGCTACAATAGATCTAATTTTTTATCCACTTTTGATCTGTTTAGACTATGACTGATTCAGCGCAAAATATTGCTACGACCTACGATCCGACCGAGATCGAAAAAAAATGGTACAAGACTTGGGAAGAGAGAGGCTACTTCAAGCCATCTCAAAAAGGTGATTCATTCTGTATTATGATTCCGCCACCAAACGTCACTGGTAGCTTGCACATGGGTCATGGTTTCAACAATGCCATTATGGATGCGTTGACTCGTTATAACCGTATGTCTGGCAAAAATACCCTTTGGCAGCCGGGTACCGACCACGCAGGTATCGCAACGCAAATGGTTGTTGAACGTCAATTGGGTGCTGAAGGCATCAGCCGTCACGACCTAGGCCGTGAAAAGTTCATCGAAAAAGTGTGGGAATGGAAAGAACAATCTGGTGGTAACATTACCCGTCAAATTCGTCGTCTAGGCTCATCTGTAGACTGGTCACGTGAACGCTTCACCATGGATGAAGGTCTTTCAAATGCCGTTAAAGAAGTGTTTGTTAAGCTGCATGAAGAAGGCTTAATTTACCGTGGTAAACGCCTTGTAAACTGGGACCCTAAACTACAAACTGCCCTTTCTGACTTAGAAGTTGAGTCTGATAAAGAAGAAGCAGGTTCACTTTGGCACTTCAAATATTTCTTTGAAGACAAATCAATCCGCACCCACGATGGTAAAGATCACATTGTCGTTGCGACAACACGTCCTGAAACATTGCTTGGCGATACAGCTGTTGCGGTTGCGCTTGATGATGAACGCTATGCAGCGCTTGTAGGCAAAAACATTATCTTGCCAATTACAGGTCGTACTGTTCCAATCGTTAAAGACGAATATGTAGACAAAGAATTTGGTACAGGCTGTGTGAAAATCACTCCTGCGCACGACTTCAATGACTATGAAGTGGGCAAACGCTGTGAACTTCCAATCATCAACATCTTCAACAAAAATGCTGAAGTTCTTGCTGAATTTGAATACATCGCGAAAGCGGGCGAGCAAATTTCTAAAACCATTCCTGCACCTGCGGACTACATTGGTTTAGACCGTTTTGAAGCACGTAAAAAATTGGTTGCTCAAGCGGAAGCTGAAGGCTGGTTAGACCAAATTCAACCATATACCTTGAAGCCACCTCGTGGTGACCGTTCAGGCGTGATCGTTGAGCCACTTCTAACAGACCAATGGTACGTAAAAATTGCACCACTTGCTGAGCCTGCAATTAAAGCGGTTCAAGACGGTCAAATTAAGTTTGTCCCTGAGCAATACAGCAACATGTACATGGCTTGGATGAATAACATTCAGGACTGGTGTATTTCACGTCAATTGTGGTGGGGTCACCGTATTCCTGCTTGGTACGATGCTGAAGGTAACGTATTTGTAGGTCGTGATGAAGCTGAAGTTCGTGCGAAAAACGGCATTGCACCTGAAGTTGAATTAAAACAAGACGAAGATGTACTCGATACTTGGTTCTCTTCTGGTCTTTGGACATTCTCAACTTTAGGTTGGACTGGTGACGCTGCGAAAGATAAAGAAAACTACTTCTTAAATACTTTCCACCCGACTGATGTACTAGTAACAGGTTTCGACATCATCTTCTTCTGGGTTGCCCGCATGATCATGATGACCATGCACTTCATGAAAAATGAAGACGGCACACCGCAAGTTCCGTTCAAAACTGTGTACGTTCACGGTTTGGTTCGTGATGGCGAAGGTCAGAAAATGTCTAAATCTAAGGGCAACGTGCTTGACCCATTAGATTTGATTGACGGTGTTGATCTTGAAACTTTAGTACAAAAACGTACAACAGGTTTGATGAACCCGAAACAAGCAGCGAAGATTGAAAAATCAACCCGTAAAGAATTCCCTGAAGGTATTCAATCTTACGGTACTGACGCTGTACGTTTCACATTCTGTGCGCTTGCGAACACTGGCCGTGACATTAAGTTCGACATGAAACGTGTTGAAGGCTATCGTAACTTTGCCAACAAAATCTGGAACGCTACCCGTTTCGTGATGATGAACTGCGAAGAGCAAGTCATTGGTCAAGAAGTACGTCAAGACCTTTGGGAATTGCCTGAACAGTGGATCGTAAGCCGTCTACAAAAAGCGGAACAAGCGGTGCAAACAGCATTTGCAACATACCGTTTAGATTTGGCTGCACAAGCGATTTACGAGTTCATTTGGAATGAATACTGTGACTGGTATGTAGAGCTGACTAAGCCTGTTCTAAATGATGAAAACGTATCAGTTGAGCGTAAAGCTGAAGTACGTCGTGTTCTTCTTGCTGTAATGGAAGCATCTTTACGTTTGGCTCATCCGTTGATGCCGTACCTAACAGAAGAAATCTGGCAAACGCTTGCGCCGAAACTGAACATTTCTGGCGAAACAATCATGTTGGCTCAGTACCCTGTTGCGGATGAAGCGAAAATCAACGAACAAGCTGAAGCAGATATGCAATGGCTGCAAGGTTTGATTGGTGCGGTACGTAACATCCGTGGTGAGATGGGCTTAGGTAATGCGCGTTTGTTGCCTGTTCTTCTTCAAAATACAACGGATGCTGAAAAAGCACAAATCGCACGTATTGAACCATTGTTTAAAGCATTGGCAAAAGTTGAAAGCATTACTTTCCTTGCTGACAGTGAACAACCGCCATTGTCTTCTTCATCTGTCGTTGGTCACGTGTCTGTATTCGTTCCAATGAAGGGCTTAATTGACCCTAAAGCGGAATTGGGTCGTCTGCAAAAAGACTTAGACAAGGTTCAAAAACAGCATGACCAAATTGCCACTAAACTTGGTAATGAAGGTTTTGTAGCGAAAGCGCCTGCTGCGGTAGTTGAGGGTGAGAAAGTTAAACTTGCTGAGTTTGCCGATCAGTTAGCGAAGATTAAAGCGAATATGGAGCAGATTGCAGCGCTTTAATGTGTTGTTAGTTAGATCTAATTTGTGTATAAAGGGCTGATTATTCAGCCCTTTATTTTATAATCTTTATTGCATTAAACACTAAAGACTATAAAATAGCCTCTCTAAAAAAATGCAATCTAATAAAGAGGCGTATGAATTCAGAATTCTTAAAAACAGTTCAAAAATTTTTAGGAATTATTAGCTTTATTACAGCAATAATTTTAATTGGACTTTATCTCTTTTTCTCATATCTTCTGAGTTCTGATCCTTTTTCATGGTCAAAAACTTTTTTCTCATTAGGAAAAGATGTATCGAATGCATTAATTCCAACTTTAATAATTCTATCTGTTTCATTATTACTCTTAAAATCATTAACAGATTTCTTCGAAAATCAACGTGATGAAAAATTGATTGATGATATTGCTCGAAGAACACTAGATGAAGTAAAGCCATATTTTAATAATGATTGGAAAACTCAAGATTTTTTTAAGAATAAAAATTGGAAACTTCTATTTCAAAATCATAAGAAAGTTACCGTTGTGACCCATTATTTTGATTCATGGATATCTAGTCATTCAAAGACATTAGAAGCTTTTTTAAAAAAAGGAGGTGAATTAGAATTTATCCTTCCTGATGAAAACAATAATGAACATCTTAAAATTATAGCTAGCCGTTTCAATAAGTCTCCTATGGATATAAAAACTAAGATTAATAACTGTAAAACAAAATTGGATGGCATCCATAAAAAAGTGAATAAGAAAGGAACGATAAAAATCATCTACAGCACTAAATTTCACTGGAACTTCTTTATGCTTTTCGATGAAAAATTACTCATAATTTCACCATATGAGGGTAGTGTTGACGTATCAAGTGACTCACCGGCTTTAGAGTTTTCTTTATCTAAAAATGATCAAGTTAAGACTTGGATTTTAAAGGAAATCCAAAGTTTACGTTCTTAGCTAATCCACCCCAGCTCTCCTCCATAGTGAGAGAGAGCATCTTTTAATTTAATGCAAATGTGAATTTTATATTGAGGTTTCCTCTGCTTGTAGGAGATGAGCAGCACTGCCGTGCAAGGGAGAGGTACTTTTAGCTTTATTCATTATTACTTCATCCCTCACCCCCCGCCTTCTCCCAAAGAGAGAAGGAGCTTTCATCATTTATTTACTTTTAAATCGGCACATACATACCATAGGTGTTCTAAAACCACATCCGTCCGCCCCAAAACATCATGATTCCAATACCGCACAACAGTTAAACCCAAAGCCTCTAAAAACTTAGTCCGTTCAGCATCATATTCAACAGCATCCTCCATTCCATGCTGACTACCATCAAACTCAATCACTAAACCAATTTCATGGCAGTAAAAATCCACAATATAAGGCTCAATCACATGCTGACGACGGAATTTCAGATTCATAAAACGCTTAGCGCGGAGAAGTTGCCACATCAGGTGTTCTGCATCTGTGGCGGTGTGGCGCATAGATTTGGCGAATTCTAATAATGCAGGGTCAATTTTAATTTTTATTTCCCTCTCCCTAGCCCTCTCCCCATAGGGAGAGGGAACATTCATTGTGACATCACTTAATTTAAATTATCAAATTTAAAAAATATAACAGCTAAATTTTACCCAAAATTCAATCAATAATGGAAATCCCCTCTCCTCCTAGGAGAGGGTTAGGGAGAGGTGCTTTTATAAAACCCCATTCTCCAGCAACACCTCCAACCCTTTCACCTTCTCCATATATTTCAGCCGTTCTTTTTCCCACTTCACTTGCTCTTTCAGCACTGAAACATCGCCATCAATCACCTTATATACATCTTTCACCTGCATATTTTTAGGCTTCGGCTTTTCACTCCAGTGGAAATGATGTGTGCTTAAAAAACAGGAGGGTTTAACTTGGTAAACTATACATACTCATTAGGAGTTTACCATGAGCAAGAAACAGAAGACTTACACCGCAGAATTTAAAGCTGAAGCCATAAAAGCCATTGAAGAGAACCAAGGTAATGTATCGGAATCCGCTAGACAACTTGGCATTTCAATGCAAACCCTTTCGAACTGGAATAACAAAGCAAAGGCTGGAACTTTAGCAGGCACAAAACAGTATTCGCCCGATCTAAACGCCTTACTCGAAGAAAATAAGAAGCTTAAACAACAGCTCAAAACAGCTGAAATGGAACGTGAATTTTTAAAAAAGGCAGCAGCGTACTTTGCCAAAGAAAGTCAGTGAGGTACGCCTATATGAAATCGCAAAGCCACTTATTTCCGATTATTTTAATGGCTCGATTACTTCGTGTATCCGTTTCTCGCTTTTATGATTGGCTAAAGCGAGGCATGAGTAAAAGATCAATTCAGCGAAATCAGCAGACAATTTTGGTCAAAATAGCCCATGAAGAAACCAAACAAAGCTATGGCTATGTTCGATTAACCAAGCATTTACAAGCGCAAGGTATCAAAATAAGTACGTATGCTGTGCGCCAAATAAAAAAATCAAATCAGTTGTATTGTAAGCGCCATAAGCGTTTCAAAAGAACCACGAACAGTGATCACAACCGTTCTATTTATGACAATTTACTCAAGCAACAGTTTTCAATGACGAAGCCTAATCTTGCGTGGTCGAGTGACATTACCTACATTTGGACGGCTGAGGGCTGGTTGTACTTGGCAGCTGTCAAAGATCTTTACACGAAACAGGTTGTTGGCTATAGCTTAAATGAGCGCATGACAGCCAAGCTTGTTTGTGATGCATTGAATATGGCTATTCGCAATCAGAAACCTGCTAAAGATCTCATTGTACATTCAGATAGAGGCAGCCAATATTGCAGTAATGAATATCGAAACTTACTTGAGAAATTTGATTTTCAGGGTTCAATGAGCAAAAAAGGCGACTGCTTTGATAATGCACCGATAGAGAGTTTCTGGGGCATACTCAAAAATGAACTAGTCCATCATCGCAACTACAAAACAAGGGAAGAAGCCAAAGCGGATATTACAAAATATATAGAGTTATTTTATAATCAGCGAAGAATTCAAAAAGGCTTGGATTTTAAGACACCAAATCAAATGGCAGAAGACTTTTATCGGTTAGCTGCCTAGAATCTCCCAAGTGAAAGTCTCCTGCTAATTCAGCACACATCAAAACTATCCGTGATGTCATCAATCTGACTTGCAAGGCGTTGGCTTTGTGCCTCTAAAGCCATTTTATAAAACTTTAAATGTTCATCTGTTAAGGCTTTGGGGCTTTTGCCCTTATTGGTTTCTAGCTGTAATTGCAACTTTAATAAATAAAACAAATCCAGTGCTTCATGGGCTTGGTTCACCACTTGCAGCAACTCGGTTTTTTCAGCTTTTTTAGTTTCATCAGGCTCACGGTCAGGGTGAATCATGGCGGTGATTTTTAAAAACACGGTTTTCAGCGATTGATTCACTAACTTTTCAGCTTGCTCACGTTTTTGCGCTAAGCGTTTACGCTGATGTTCTTCTTTCTCACGTTGATATTGTTCGCTGTCCCACTCTTCATAAGACTCATTTTGTTCTATAGTTTCTTGTTCTATATCAACATGACCTTCTACTTTGCTCTGTTCAGCTTGCGCTAACTTAGCTTTTTTATTCGGCTTTTGCATATGTGCATGATGCTGCTGATAAAAAGCATCAACCTCCGAGACTTTTTCAAGTTCAGCAGTATTTAAATAATTAGATTTTTTCAGCTGCTTTGCCAATTTCGTGAGTTTGGCATCGAGCTGTGCTAAATCTGCTTTGGCTAAGTCTTCTTGCTGTAGATGTTGCCAAAGCTGAGTTAGTTGACGGTAGTACACCACATGCAAATCACGGTAGATCGGCACAAGTTTGAGTTGGATATAACTTTGAATTTCACTTTTGGCGTTTTGCCAAAGATCTAAATCCAGCTTTTGCTGTTCGATTTGCTCAATCAGTTTATTCAGCTTTTTATGCTGTGGCGATAAAGCTTCAACACTCGGGAGTAAACTGACTTTTAACTCAAAAGACATAAGCAAATTTAACGCAAAAAGAAAATTATAGCCGATCTAAGCACTAAACTTATGAGCACCTTGTATGAATCAACAATGGATTTTTATCAATTAACGCTCAAACCGTTGCAAATATTGACTCAGCTCTTCCCGAACAACCACCTCATGCCCTGCATGACTTCGACTTTGTTCCAAGAGATGTTCTGAGTCGATCACTGCCACACGATGACCATCTGCAATCAAGCGATCTACACCTTCAAAGAGCATTCGGACACCAACATCGTGTATCAAAGAAATATTGGTCAGGTCTAAAACGATATGGTTATTCGCAACAGGTTCATCCTCTAAGATCCGCAGCAACATTTCCGACTCAGTAAATTGCAATACGCCGCGCAGTTCATACACCACCACCGAACGATCTATCCCGCAGGTATAGCGACTTTGGACGATCGTTTGCGCTGAAGGTGTTCCCTCCATGACATGCAGTCCCATGTCCTTAGACAGTCGTTCAAATATTTCGACGCCTCGAACACTATTCCCATGTGTATCCAGTTTCGGACTAAAGACCGCTAGCCCAACCTGCCCCGGCAAAGCCCCCATGATGCCACCGGCCACACCACTTTTGGCAGGAATACCGACCGTTGTCAGCCAATCACCCGCAGCATCATACATGCCGCAAGTCATCATCACACTCAACACTTGGCGCACCACCGAACGTGACAGCAACCGTTTACCTGTGGCTGCTTGCACACCACCATTGGCAAGCACACTGGCCATTTTTGCCAAATCTTTAACCGTCACTAATATTGCACACTGACGAATGTAACCATTCACCACATCTTCAGGGTCTTCTTCAAGCACACCGACTGTACGTAGCATGTAACCAATCGACAAATTTCGAAAAGCCGTCTTCACTTCAGATTGGTAAACCGCTTCATCAAAACTCAGCTCACGCCCCGCCAGTTCACTTAAAAATTCACGGAGTTTTTCAGCTCGAGTGCTGTGCTCGTCATACGGTAAAAGTGAATGTGTGGTGATTGCCCCAGAATTGATCATCGGGTTCTTGGGCAGATTGGTATTTTTATCTAAGGCAATTTGGTTAAAGGCTTCGCCGGAGGGTTCAACCCCGACTTTTTTTAATACCACATCCAAACCTTGATGACGTATGGCCAAGGCATAAGCAAAAGGTTTAGACATCGATTGAATGGTGAACTCGACCTCGTCATCACCTGTAGAATAAATCGTGCCATCTACGGTAGACAGTGCCAAAGCCAGTCTATTCGGATTGGCGTTAGCTAACTCAGGAATATAATCTGCCAAAGCTCCGTGCTGATTGGCATCGCAGGCATTGAGGACATGCTGTAAATAATCTGGAACAGGCGTTTTCATAAGGGTTATTTTTTGTTGTGCGCTTTTTTATTTATAACAAATTGAACTCCATCTGTATAAGTCCTTATGGTGAAGACGCGTTCTGAGCTAAAACCTGTATGTGCTGTATATTCAAATGGTGCATCATTTCTCGAATAAAAACGAAATAACTGAGTTGAATGATTGCCTGTTCACCAAATAGATTTTGATAATATTCGGTATGTTCAATCATTTCATTAAAGCCATGTTCAAAGCTTTGTCGGTCAATGCGGGGCGCATGTTCAAAAAAGGTTTGCGCCAATAGATGCAGCATCGCATCATTCGACTGAGCGTAGCGCTGCGTCTGATAATTAAGCTGTACTCGTTCTAAAATTTCTTCAATTTCATAGATCAAATATTCAATCGCTAAAGCATCGAAGCGCTGATGTCGGACACATTTTTGCACCAAAGCCGCTAAGCCATGATCAAAATGAATATTCTGTTGCTCGGTCTGAAAGTCGAGCTGCGCTAATCCGAGCTGAAATTGTAATTGCTGCATCGCTATCTTTTAAGTTTTTAATCTTCTGCAAAGTTTAACTCACGAAAGCTACGCACTTGGTTACGACCTTGTTGCTTTGCCGTGTACAGCGCTTGATCGGCCATACGCGTGACCACAGCAGACGGTGTCCCCTCAATCGCAGTTGCTACACCGAAACTTGCACTAATCTTCAACATTTGATGGTTGGCTATCATAGTTTCAGCTTCAGAAATGGCCAATCGACAGCGTTCAGCGACCTCTATCGCCTGCTCTAAACTCTGATTTTTTAAAATTAAAATAAATTCTTCACCGCCATAACGTCCAACCACATCTTGTACACGAGTATTGTCATTTAAAATTTGAGCAACACGTTGTAAAACGGCATCTCCTGCATCATGTCCATATTGGTCATTGATCAGTTTAAAATGGTCGAGATCAAGTAAAACCACTGCAAATTCAGGCTGTGTCTGTTTGCTGAGTGTATCAAGTTCATGACTAACATAACGTCGGTTAAACACATTGGTCAGCCCATCGACACGGCTGAGGACTTCCATCTTTTGTTCACGGTGTCGCCACTGTAAAAGCAAAATCTGAAAAAATACTGCACTGACGATCAATATAGGTAAATACAACTCCGCCATACTCATCAGCCAAAAGGCATTGTCGTAAAACTCACTCTGTTTTAAAGCCGGGCTGAAAATCGGTGCATATTCTAGATGGTCAATCGAAGTTTGATAGCAAATGTAGCCAATAAACAGTGTGATCGGAAATGTAATACTGAGCATAATTGCAGGACGATAAAAAACCAAACCGACCATCAGCAGATTGACCGTCCCCGCCATAGTGGCAGGACTATAGATCCCGATCATATAGCCACCATAGATCATGCCGATCCCAAATAGGACGGGCGCAAAATAGCTAAAAAACAGTCTGAAATTTAAATATTTTTTGAAATAAATACTGAGTACTGCCAATACGCCATAACTGAGTAGGACTATACAAGCGACGATGATCCTGAACTTGAGTTCACTCGGATTAAACCAAATCCGATTGGTCGAATAATAAAAATTCATGATGCACCACTTCAACACGCTGACTTGACTCAGCATGCCAAAGATGAGAAGTAAACGCCCTTTATCGTAGTCAGACCAATTGATGATGAGATAGTCTGACTCAAACAAAAGATGCTTCAATTTACGCCATTGTACGCCCCATTTCGTACAGACAGCATTGCCCCAATTTTTCCCCATTAATCTTCTTTTTTATTTTATTATTTCGCTAGTTATACAAGGTTTTAACTTCAAAAAGAAAGCCTATTTTCACAGTTATAAGTGCAACATTTGAAGCCTTTAAACTTCACTTATACCACTATTCAAATTACTTTTCCGCTATTTTTTTTAGCTCAATTGGTCACTTTTATCTTTTTGAAATAGTACAGTTTATTATTCTAAACGCTCGGTGAATAAGATCCCGTTCAGATGATCGACCTCATGTTGTACGATCCGTGCAGGAAAGCCATTCAGGGTTTTCTCTTTTACTTCACCTTGAAGGGTCAAATATCGCACGTGAATTTGCTCGGCTCTCGGGACTTGCCCTCGTCCATTCGGCACAATTAAGCAGCCTTCTTCACCCAATACAGTCATAGTTGATCGTGATGTAATCACTGGATTCACCATCACGATCGCCTCCATTTCAGGCGCGTCTGGATAGCGTAAATTTGCACGTGAAGCCACGATAATCACCCGCTTAGAAACATAAATTTGCGGTGCGGCAATGCCTACGCCTTGACGCTCAAGCATGGTGGCATGCAGTGTTTTGCTCAGTGCAATTAACCATTCAGAACCTATTTCAGACGCTTGCACCTCTGCAGCCGTAAGCTTCAAAATCGCTTCACCACGCTGTGCAACAGCAGCAACATAACTCATGTTTTTATCCTTTTAAGTCTAGCGGGCTTAAATCACGTAAAAAAAACAACCATGCAATATGCATTATTATCGGTTCTGAGTATAAAACAACAGCGTGCTATGGCTTTGAATCTTTTGTGGTTTATATAGAGCACAAAGTAAAATAGTAGATCATACTACCCTATACCATTGATATTTATCATTTATACATCAAGGTACGCCATTATCTATTACCAATCATTCTTTAACTTAATGCGACTTTATCTATATTATTTTGTTCTTAATTAATAATATTTTCATAACTATAAGTTTTTAATAAGGCAACAAAGTTTGATTATTCAATAAAAAATTGAATCACTAAAATCGTCAAATGCTATTTGCTGCTGGAAAATATTTGCATGGAAGCTCAGCCACGCCTGACTCGTCAAGATAAACGCACCCTCGGACTGTCATCCCTCGGTGGCGCACTTGAGTTTTATGACTTTGTCATTTATGTGTTCTACGCCAAAATTATTTCGGAACTGTTTTTCCCCACTGGACTCAGTCCATTTTGGGCGATGCTGAATACTTACGGTATTTTTGCAGCAGGATATTTTTTCCGCCCATTGGGTGGTGTCGTAATGGCGCATTTTGGCGATTTGATTGGTCGTAAGCGTTTATTTAGTTTGTCTATTTTACTCATGGCTCTGCCTACACTGATGATCGGTGTGATGCCGACTTTTGAAAGTATTGGTTATGCAGCACCACTTTTGCTCCTACTGATGCGTGTGATTCAAGGCATCGCGATTGGTGGTGAAATCCCTGCTGCATGGACTTTTGTTTCAGAGCATGTACCTGAGCAAAAAATTGGTATCGCCAATGGCTTACTCACTGCCGGCTTATCTTTAGGTATCCTATTGGGCGCACTGATGTCTTTGTTTATTTCATTACAATTTACAGAGTCAGAAATCCATGATTGGGCATGGCGGATTCCATTTATTTTAGGCGGGATCTTTGGCTTTGTTGCGCTCTATCTCCGCAGTTATTTAAAAGAAACGCCTGTATTTAAAGCCATGCAAGAAAAGAAACAATTGGCTAAAGAGCTTCCTGTGAAACAAGTGCTGCAACAGCACAAAACAGGCGTTGTGATTGGTATGCTGTTTACATGGTTCTTAACTGGCTGCGTTGTTGTATTGATTTTAGCGATGCCAAATCTACTCACGAGCACCTTTGGTTTTGAACGTGCAGATGCCTTTAAAATGCAAAGTGCCGCTATTGTGATGCAAATGGTCGGTTGTATCTTGGCAGGTCTTTTGGCAGATCGCTTCGGTGCGGGCAAAGTGATGCTGTTCGGTTCCCTCCTTGTCGCGATAATTGCGGGCGTGTTCTATAACAGCTTGGGCCATGTGGCAGCATCGACCGTGTTTGCGCTCTATATGCTGCTCGGTTTGGCATCAGGTACAGTTGGTATGGTGTCTTATAGTATGGTGAAAATGTTCCCTGCACAGATTCGTTTCTCGGGCATTTCATTTTCATACAATTTGGCCTATGCCATCGCGGGTGGTATCACCTTGCCATTGGTTCAATGGTTGAGTTTATACAGCAACATTGGCGCTATGTATTATATATGGACTGTCTGTTTGGTGACCTTCTTTACTGCGATGCTTTATCGTCAACGTTTTGAAAAAACTTCGCACTAAAAATAAAAAAAGCGGTCAATGACCGCTTTTTTTAACTTGCTTTCAAATCAATTCAGGCTTTTAAATTTTTACGTAATTCATCTTCTACAATTTCAATCTCAAGCTGACTAAAACGACGAATTTCACCTTCTGCATGTTTTTCAAGTAATCCACCAATCAGTGGAACTTTGACTTTCACCGTCCAGTCCAAATTGAAACTCACTTGTGTTGCATCACCACTGACACTTCGTTTACAACTGGCTTCGAGCGGTAGGTTCGGATCTAGTTTGACGTCAGAGGTTAATGCCGCCAAATTACTAATATCCGTACGTTTCAGACGAAACGCATCTTTTAAAAACTTCTTGGCAATATCTGGAATATTTACATCCAAGTTATAGGCACGTTTTAAGGTATACATATCGCCTGTTTTTTTTGATTCTAAAATTTCTAGATTTTCACCCGGGATGCGTTTGCACACCGCTTCATGCAAGCTAATATCTGCGGCTAGTCGTTTAAAATCTTCAAGTGAAACGCCATGAATTGTGGCATTGACGGTAAATTGATGTGCCATTCTCGTAATCCTTCAGGTCAATATTGGTTTTATTGTTTTATGTCGCCTAGTCTACAGTTGCTATAACTGTGTTTTGGATTAAATCGGAAAGCGCTGTGGCTGTCATTGACCTGAAACCAAGCTAGAAAAACAGAATTGCCATACTGAAATTCAGAGGGACTCTGCCTTAAAGGACTTTTTGATAGATTTGCCCATGCTGATCTTTAAACTCGAGCTGAAATTCCCAGCCCGCATCGATTTTTAAATACATCCCTGCATAGGACAACTTTGCGTACCAATGACCGAAGTCAAGGCTTACAATATCAAAGCTGGCTTGTTCAGGAAGCTGTTGCATTGGTTTTGCACTTATCAAAGCGCTGGGTTCAAAAGACGTGCAGTGCGAGCCATAATCATGAAAAAGTTCGAAACATAGCTGATTAAAAATTTTAAATGTTGAATCTTTTGGGTCAAGTTGCGTCATTGCTTTAATAGCTTCCCATATCTTTTCATTTCTTCTTGCGCTTATTTTTATATTTCTATAACAAATCTTTGTGGTACTGCTTTTATAAATCTCAGTTTAATTTAAGTTGTTAATTTAACAGCATGCTATGCACCACACCATCCCGATCACGGTGTACCAATTTGATCGGTTGTGAATAATCGATCAAGATGCTTTGGTGTTTATAACTGATTTGGATGCCGTATTCATCTGCACCATCATCCAAACCGCTGATGCTACATTGCGTGCCTTGTGGAAATGCATTGAGCCATTCAGTGTTATACACATCTGCTATTTGTTCAAACTGAAAAAAGCTCGCCTTTTGCTGCAGTAGAACCGTAGCTTGTCGGTCAAAACGCAGTTGCTGCTCAAGTTGAAAGTCGATAATCATGACTCTGCACGCTCTTTACTTATTCATCGGGATCGGATCATCGGCTATTAAAATCAAGCTTCGCAGACACCCAATTTTGCTTATAAATTCACAGAGGATTTTATGACATGTCTTAGACTCAAATGAACACAGCCACATTTCTTAAGGCATAAAAAAGGCACTTCTCATCGGGGTGAAGCCCGATTATGAAATGCCCTTTATGGTTACAAAGTAAATATATTTTTATAAATTGTCAAATTGGGAATGAAAAAAACATCTGTGGGCTAAATGGATAAAGCTTTCATCGCCTGTTGCTGCTGTTTATTTTTGACTTGTGTCCATTGCCACCAACCAAATGCCGCCAAGCCCACAAAACCAGCATACAACGCCGCAGTGAGATACAGGTCTTTGTATATAAACATACCCACATAGATTATATCGACAAATACCCAAAGCACCCAAGTAGCAATATGTTTCCGGCTGGTCCAATACGTTGCGAGTAAGCTAAACGCGGCCAATTGTGCATCCAAAATTGGCACGGCTGCATCGGTAAAATAGTGCAAACTTAAACCAAAAATCAAACCGCCCACCGCTGCTAAGAGCATTTGAAAGATCACGAGTTTGGTCGCAATCGGTTCAATACGGATGTCATGATCTTGTTGTTTGCCCTTCAACCAATGATAAAAACCGTAGAAGTTCACCACTACAAAGAAAAACTGCAAAATGGTTTCGCCATAAAGTTTGTAGGTATAAAACAGGTAGGCATACAGCAAAAAAGCTGCAAAGTTAAACCACCAACACCACATATTTCGCTTAATGGTTAAACTCACCCCGATTAAGCTAATAATAACTGCAAATATTTCTAAGTTCGACATGGTTGATTGGGCCTTAAAAAAGCTGCAGCTATTATGGAAAAAATCAGCCCAAAGGCAAGCTATATCCCACACTATTTCATATCAACTCTGTAAATTTTAAATCAAACCACTCATCCACCAGACGATGATTTTGATGTTTTGAACGCATCAGTTTTGACAGTTTTCTAACAATCGTTTAAAAACCTATCTATGCCTAAAGAATAATCAGAAGGAATCATTAAAATGTCAGAACAACAAGGTCGTGTAAGTCGAGAAATCCGTGGTCATCTTAATTTGATCGGTTTAGACCGTGCAGATAAACGAAATGCGTTTGACAGTCATTTAATTCATGACCTTTCACTGGCACTCACTGAATATGAAGATGATCCAAATTTACGCTGTGCAGTGATTTTTGCACATGGTGATCATTTTACTGCAGGTCTGGATCTGGTTGAACTACAACCCAAACTTGGCAGTGGACTATTTAATTTTCCTGATCAGCAAATTAATCCGTGGGGAACCAACTCACGGCAACGAAAAAAACCAGTTGTGGTCGCGGTACAAGGATTCTGTTTTACAGCAGGTATTGAACTCATGCTGAATGCCGATGTCGTGATCGCTCAGCGTCAGACAGAGTTTGCTCAAATGGAAGTGCAACGTGGCATTCTTCCCTTTGGTGGTGCAACTGTTCGCTTTGTGCAAGCAGCGGGTTGGAATAAGGCGATGCGCTATTTACTCACGGGTGAACGTTTCAATGCACAAACGGCATATGACATGAACTTGGTGACTGAAATCACAGACCAAGCGCCCTTATCTCGTGCAATTGAACTTGCAGAACAAATTGCACAGGCTGCACCACTGGCGGTTCAGGCAACACTGGCCGCAGCACAACAAGGTGTACATTTGGGGGCTGATGCTGCATTTGCTCAATTGGATCAGCACTTACAGCCACTACTAAAAACACAAGATGTACAAGAAGGTGTGATGGCCATGCTACAACGTCGCGCAGCCAATTTTCAGGGCAAGTAAGCCTTTATTTAAACTGAGTAAACCCTTTCCGTCCTGCCTATTCAGAGAAAAATTATGCCAACGGATTTAGAACAAGCAACGCAAGAAATACGTACTACACCCGTGAGTTTCCCAGCAACCGATGGCTATACGCTTTCAGGCGTTGAATATCGGCCTAATTCTGCTGCTAAAGCCAATATTATTATTTCAAGTGCAACAGGTGTACCTCAACAATTTTACCGTCGTTTTGCCGAATATGCCGCAGGACTCGGTTATCAAGTACTGACTTTTGATTATCGTGGTATTGGACGTTCTGCACCGTCAAAACTTAAAGGCTTTAAGATGTCCTACCTCGACTGGGGACGTTATGACCTTTCTGGTGCCATAGCTTATATGCAACAACACGGTCAGGAAACTTTTCTAGTGGGACACTCCTATGGCGGCCAAGCACTAGGACTTACCTCAAATCACGATCAGATACGTGCCATGTATTGTTTTGGCACTGGCGCAGGTTGGCATGGCTATATGCCCTTTAAAGAAAAAATGAAGGTTCATGTAATGTGGAATATCGTTTTTCCGCCGATGGTTGCCATCAAAGGGTATTTGCCTTGGAGCAAACTCAATATGGGCGCTGACCTTCCTGTCGATGTCTATAAACAATGGCGCCGTTGGTGTAAAAACCCAACCTATTTCTTTGCCGACCCTGAGCTGAGTGAGCTGTCTCAACAATATGCTGCAGTTCAAACGCCGATCTATGCGGTCGCTGCACTCGATGATGACTGGGCATTACCCAATTCAAGACATGCTTTTATGCAGCATTATGCACAAGCGTCAATGCACTATATCAATATTGAAGCGCAAGATTATGGTCTAAAACATATTGGTCATATGGGATATTTCCGCAAAGGTGCTGAACCCTTATGGCAGGAAGTGATCGGACGGTTTGACGAACTGTTAGTTGCCTAGACCAATTTACTTCATACACATCATATTGAATTATTCGGATAGAGAGTTACATGCGTCCACGGAAAAACACCTCTGAACATCTATTGCTACAGTCAGCACACGCCTTTAAACGCTATGGCTATATGGGCTGCAGCATGGGGAAATTGGCTGAAGCCTGTGGACTCTCAAAAGCTGCGTTTTATTATGACTATCCGAATAAAGACGCTTTGCTGATGGAAATTTTAAACCTGACACACGTGAAGTTAAAGCACAGTATTTTTCAGCAATTACAGCAATCCACTGCATCACCTCAACAGACTTACCCGCACATCCATCAACTGGCCATCCAGTTTTTTAGCCAAGGTGGATTAGGTTGTTTAGTCGGGATATTAAGTATGGAACGTCAACATTTGCCTACCGAGATTTTTGCGAAATTACAGTCCATCTTTCACGAGTGGCAACTCGCCTTTGAAGTGTTTTTTCAGCGATGCATGAGCATCGAACATGCCGCGCAACTTGCCAAAATCAGCTTGGCGGATTATGAAGGCGCAATTTTAATGGCCCGAATAACCGATGATTTGAGTTATCTCGATTTAGTCCAAGATCGCATTTTGCTTCAACTTGCGGAGTCTTGATAGCGATATTCAATTTTATGTTCTTCGCCAAAACGGTCGACATGTGTATAAAACTCACCGTATCGGCCTAAATAATACTCGAGCGATTGATTGTAAAAACTCCAATAAATCGACCATTCATTCAGATCTAATTGGCGAATTTGAGTTTTACAATTGACTGGCATGCGACGTAAAAAAACTTCTTGTAACTGTTCGGCTGCCTGTAGCGAATCTAATTTGTATTGTTGTTGAAAGAAAATTTCCGCAATATCATCAAAAAGTTGCTGTTCATATTCATCTACTTCAATGACATGATCGACGTCACGAATAGCATCATCATTCGATGCTAAAGAGATACTTTTCGATTTTTTTGGTGCTTGGTAACGCGTATATTTTTGACGATATTTTTCTGTTTTTATTATTTTTTTGACCACGATTCCTGCTGCAGACAACGCAATCAGAATACACATCACAATGAGAAAATTAACCATAATAACAACCTACTGCCGATGACGCGCATGCACATCTTGAATCATCGAATATTTTTATGGACTAATATAACGCACAATAACGTTTAAAATTCATACAAAACTATTTTAAAGCTGAAATCTTGCCTATTTTCTTTGCTAATTTATTTCAAACTATTACACCTGCTGAAATCATTGAGTATGTATACATTTCTAAAAGATCTATTATTACTTTAAAAACAGTATAGTTAGATGCATTTATGTGGTTATTTATCCGTATTTAACGATTAACTTATAAATATACATTTGTAAATTTTGCAACAATTTTGAAATAAAAACCCAACCCAACGGCGCAATGGCTGCAAAAAAACATAAAACGCAACAAGAAGCCTCTTTAAGCACAAGGCGATATCTTCTGAAATGACAGGCTGTTGGAGTTTTCTATAAAAAGAAAAAATTATGATACGCGAAGCACAAATTCAGGATATACCCGAAATTATTCACGTGATTCACAACAGCATTCGTTCATGTATCCAGGACCATCAACGTAATGAAAGTGTGATTCAAACTTGGCTTGAGGAGGCAAATCAATCAAATATTCTAATGTGGATGCTTTACAACGACAGTTGGGTCTACGTCAGTGATAATCGAGTGGTCGGCTTTATTTTAGTCAGTGATCAAGGACAAATTTTACTGAACTATATTTGCCCTGAACGTCAGTACCAAGGCATTGGTAAGGCGTTATTGTTAAACATGATGCACTGTGTCAGGAAAAAGAATATTACCGAGATCAGTCTAGAAAGTACTCATACGGCACTCGCCTTTTACCAAAAATATGGCTTTGTCGCACATCAGGATTTTGAGCCTACCGATGTTCCGCTCAAATTGGTTAAACAGCTCTGTTAGTAGAGAGGCAAACCTCATAAAAAGATAGATTTTCAAATAGGATGATTATGATAGGTGAATTTAAAAAGAGATCAATCTAAATGAGTGTTGCAATGGTACTAGCAATATCACCGCAAAGTTTTAACCGTTTATAACTAGGTATCAAGGCTTAAGTTGATCGCGTCCTGCCTGTTTGGCCATATATAAATAATGGTCTGCATGCTTCATTAATGCTTCGATACTGTCGAAGTCATTTTGCTTATCCATCCATGCCATGCCCAAACTCAGTGTGACATAATTTTTTTCATCACCCCGATTAACATGTTCAAGTTGTTCATTACGCATGGCTTCGAGTACCAATTGTAATTGCTCTTGGGCAATCGCATACGGAACATCATGCATCAATATGGCAAACTCCTCTCCACCGTAGCGAGCCACATAGGCTGAACTTGGCAGGGTATTTTGCATGGTTTTCACGATCTGCTGTAACACCTCATCGCCTTTGAGATGTCCATAGTGGTCATTATAATTTTTAAAATAATCGACATCTAGCATGGCAAAGACCAACGTTCGGTGACTATGAAAACGGACTTCTGAATATAAACGTTGAATTTCAGCATTCAATGCACGGCGGTTAAATGCCCCTGTTAAGGCATCAATACGAATTTGTAGCTCTAATTTTGTATTCAGCTCATGGAGCTGTAAGGTGCGCTCTTTGACTTTCTGATCGAGTGAACTGTTTAGCTCAAGCAGACTATTATTTAACTGCTCGGTATGCATCGACTGCTGTGCATAATGGTGCGATTGCTGAAACATGATCAACAAGGCATATAAACTGGTTGAAATGAACGTTAAATTGACTGAATCAATCAAATTCATCATCAGCAAAAAGTCGTTTAAAAAAGTAATGCACAGGAAAATAACCGCGATTAAATTTAATTTTGAATACGGCTCTTTCTTTTTCAGTGTTAGGTAAAAACCATAAGCAAAATTACTTAGAACAACGATCACATAGGCAAAACTGTAAGTTGCCAAAGGCTGAAAAATCTCAGGCGTCGAAACAAAAGTCACTGAAATATTCAAAGACAATAGCAACATCGCGATCTGATAATTTAAGGTAAATAAATAGCGACGACTGAGCAAGTGGATATAACTTAAAAAGAAAATCGACACCAAATAAGTAAATAAATATTCTAATCGCGTGCCCCACAACCAATTAATATCGGTAAAAGTGGTATAGGCATAAGGTGCTGAAAATAAATTATGGAATGCTAAAAAAACAATAAATAAGCCAAACACCAAGTTACTTCGGCTATTGCGACCGCGTAAACCTCGAAAGACTGAAAATAGGATCGTAAATAATCCCACACCCAAGACGGCGCCAGACACCATCCCAATACTCATCATTTGTTGTTGGAATTGGCGGTTTACTGTCTTGGCGATACCAATACGCATTGGGTTTTCAAACCCGCCATGCATACTGTTAAAACTTGAAGCCTGAATGGTTAAAGTGAAATATTCATCTTGTGCCACAAAATAGGCAATTCGTGGTGCATTTTCTGTTTTTTGTTCTGCTTCAGTTCGCCCAACTTCACCCAAACGAACGATCACATCACCATTTAAAAAGACTCGATACGCACCGTACTGATTTGGAATCAATACCGCGATACGTCGGCCAATAAATTGTTTGGGGATTTGGAAATGTCCAGTATATGTCCCAAAGCCTTTACTGTCCCCTGTGATGTCTTTAAATGATGCAGGCAGATAGACCGTTTGACCGACTAGAACTGAACTTGGAGACGTTAAAAATTGATTTGGATAAAACAACCATTTGCCTTGTAAGAGGCTACTGGTGTCTTCCGTGAAGTAGATTTGGTTAACTTCGTTTTGGTGTTTTAAATAAAACGATTTAGGAGCAGTTTCATACTGTGCCTGAGCAGTCGATACAGTGAATGCCAATGTAAAAATAATAAAGGTAAGAACCCAGAACAATCTGGTGCAAGGCAACTGTAAAGACAACGGCTTTGATTCCTGCGTTTATACTCGAGCAATTATTCTAATCTACGGTAAAAGACAAAAATAACAACTACTATTTTATCAAATTGATCAATAACTTCCATGTCACTGATCTAAAACAGTCGAAGTCTTAATCGCGAGTTTTTACATCATACAATTCAATCTCAAAAATAAGATTTGAATTGGCAGGAATTACATTACCCATTTTACGTTCACCATAAGCCAAATGTGATGGCACGATTAACTTACGTTTACCACCGACTTTCATCCCCATGATGCCCTGATCCCAACCTTTAATCACACGGCCAGTACCAATCACTGTTTCAAAATAATTACCACGATCCAGTGATGAATCAAATTTTGTACCGTCTTCTAACCAGCCTGTATAGTGAGTTGTAATCAAAGCGCCTTTAACCGCTTCTTTACCTTCACCTACCACTAAGTCAATAATTTCTAATTCCGTGCTCATGCTCTCAACCTCAAATGCCGCAATCTAAATAAAGCACTATTATAAACAGAATCAGTCTGAACATGATGCCCTTGAATGCGTTAGAACTTACCGACGCAAAGTTGAGAACACAATGATTTAGATCAGCATGCAAAAAACATTTACATGGCAAAGGTCAAATGCCGTGAAATATAGGAGTATTCCTTTATCACCAAGATATGTAGAGCAAAACGAAACTAAAAAATCAAAACGCTTGAACACTTTGAACGTTCATTGAATGAAGGCGTTTATGCGGTAAGAACAACGCTATTTACATAGTTAATAAAGAGGATTCATCCATAGGCATTACATAAATGGGGGGCTAGAAAATTTCCCGAATTAAATTTTTATTTTGGTTTTAGATTGACTGAGTTTCAAATCAACTTTTAAATTAACAGAATTGTATTAGCTGAAAAATAGTTATAGCAACAAGGATGCAAGCCTGAACTCACATCCATCGTGATGAATTAAATCACATCAAATGCTTATTGCAATTGTGTCCATTCAATCACCGCTTGAGCTTTATCACCAATCAAAGTCCATTCGCCATCCATTACGTTTAATTGTAAAGACATGGTTCGTTCGCATAACTCTTGAATGGCAGCTGTACTCGCTTCAGATAATTGCCAAATTTCAACATTCTTCAGGGTTTTCAGTTTGCTGTTACGTTTATACCATTCGTCTACTGAAGAACCATAGGTAATCACAGCAACGTGTGGGCAACGTGCGCTGGCTTTTTTGACTTTGTCTTCGTCAGGGCAACCGACTTCAATCCATTTCACCAATTGACCTGTTAAATCTTTTTCCCACAGCGCTGGTTCGTCTGTTTCGAAAAGATCTTTGGTAAATTCTAATGCTTCATCGGCATAGCGTGCATATGCCAAGACACGCACCATCAAACGTTCAATCGTTTCAGAAGGATGCAAAGCCATCGTCAATTGATAATCACCATATTGGTGTACATCCATATTGGCAATGTTCAAATCTGCTTTATAAATTGTAGCTTTTAGCGCCATGGTAAAGTCCTCAAATTTGGCGCCTAGCATATAAGATTTAGCAAGCTTTTGCTGCGCTGATTTACTTATTTCTCAGCTTTCTCGGCATCGATACGGCACTGCATTAAGCGATCTTCAAATTCGAGCCATTCACGTTCAGTTTGGTAAATAATTTCGACACGATTATCGATACTTTCCTCGCTCGACTGATAATTAAACTGATCGGGATTAAAGTTAAAGGTTTTCCACCCTTGGTCTGTCTGAAAAATACCTTTGATCCGTAGCCAATCTTGCTGCTCACAGAGTAAATCTAACAGCTCAAAAAAGTCGAAGGTCCATCGTTTTGGGAGTTTCCAACCTGCGACACTATAGCCGTGAGCGGATTCAACATAATGATAAGGCAACTGTTTAATTTCTATGGGCACATCGACCAGCATTTGCTTTTGTATCGCCAATAAAGGCTGAATTTTACGAGGACTTCCCACATAGGCAAGATCAATATTTGTTAGTTTTAAATCACCTTTTACAACATTGATCCATTGCTGCTGATACGGTAAATACGCTTGTTTGAGTCGTTCCAAACCAACTTGATCGGCATCACTCATGCAATCGACATGAGACACCACAACGATTTGTGCCACTTTGAGTTGATCGGCATACAGGTTTTGTGACGTCCACTCTTGATCATGTAAGCGTGAGCCATCGACCACGGTCACCAATGCTCGCATCGCTAAATGCAGATGCCAATGTGGCTCAGTCAATTGCTCCAAAAGTTGTCCCGGATGACCTAAACCTGTCGGCTCAATAAACAGTCGGTCGGGTTTCACCTCTGACAATAATCGTGACAACGCAATTTGCATCGGCAGTTGGCTACTACAACATAGACATCCACCCAATAATTCCTTCACCGCAAAGCCCTGATCTTGCGGCAACATCTGTTGATCGACTCCGATTTGTCCAAACTCGTTCATCAGTACGGCCCAAGTTTCGCCCGCTGGCTTTTGCTTTAATAACTGCTGTAAAACTGTGGTTTTACCCGCACCTAAAAAGCCAGAAATAATATGAACAGGAATCGCACCGTGGGTAGAAACTAATTTCAAAAGTGATTCACTCAAATAAATAGCCAATGATTGATGGCCTTTACCATAATGATTTCAAAAAAATGCTGCAAGCCTAGTCTTCATTTCTCCGTCTTCATTTTCCTAAAGCATAGATCAGCCTAGTATCCGAGGCATTGAATGATGATCTGGCTGTTAAACAGCCTGTTATTCCATTTGCATGAATGCATGACATATCTGGTCACACTTTATTGGCAAAGTTAACTCTTATATTTTAAAAAATGGTTATCTCGAAAAGAATCCTTACATTTGGATTTTAGTGAAATTTCTGGATTCTGCTTATTTACGACATCGATGTAATCATCATGTAAACAATGAATGAATCATGAAGTCGATTTGATCATTTTTTCTTGCAAAGTTAAATGAAGATTCCGATATTTTTTTACATTTAAAACACAGGATGGACGGTTATGTATTCATCCAGTTAACCAGTCTGTTTCACTTTGTTGCTCGCATTGATCACTCTGTTTTCTCGATTTAGCATGAGCTCTCTCCTGATGGACGTGATGATCTTTTCAGGACTTACTAAAATATATAAGGATGCTCAAAATGAAATTAACTCAAATTTTACTTGCTTCTACTCTAGCTGCTGCAACTGCAACAAGTTTTGCTGCGAGCAAAGATAAACAAGAAGCACCTGAACAAGAAAAAGTAGTGGTTAGCACTCAAGAACAGCCAGCGACTGAAACAACTGCTGCTGAAGGTACTGCTGCTCAACCTGCTTCAGAAGCAAATGCTGAAGGTTCTGCACCAGCTCAACCTGCTCAGTAATAGACGAATAGCGTACTCCACACGCTAAATTCATTTAGTCTGCTGCTCAACATTTATCCCTCACTAATAAAATGTTGTGCTAAATGAATTAAAGTCGCCGGATCATTGAAAAATGGTTCGGCATTTTTATGCTCAAAGCCACTGATTGATAGATTTTAATGATCGATAAATCATTCAAAATGATTGATGATTTTCATATAAATAAATATATATCATTCACTTAAAATAAAACCCTGCAAAAAACACGACAATTCGATTCATCGTTTCGACTTATGCCTAGCTTGTTGAAAGCCTCGCTTTAGAACTTAATAGTGGCATATGTGAAGTGATTGGATGTTTACGCATGAGCAATAAAGCAAATTACACAACGGAAGTTGCCATTCTGGGCGCAGGTCCTGTCGGCTTAACCATTGCAAACTACTTAAGTAAGCAAGGCGTCAATGTCACTGTGATTGAACAACTGGACAGCCTGATTGACTACCCACGTGCGATTGGTATTGATGATGAATCATTACGTACCATCCAATCATTAGGTTTAGTGGATCAAGTATTACCGCATACAACACCGAACCACGCGATGCGTTTCTTAACCCCTAAAGGTCGTTGTTTCGCAGACATTCAACCGCTCACTCGTGAATTTGGTTTCTCACGTCGTAATGCCTTTATTCAACCGCAAGTCGATAATGTACTACTACAAGGTTTAAAACAGTACGAAACCACAAATGTTTTATTCTCTCGTCAATTGTCTGATTTTAGCCAAGATGCCAATGGTGTAACGCTCAATATTCAAAATAAAAACGGTGAAGCTGAAAAAATTCAAGCGCAGTATTTGATTGCTTGTGATGGTGGTAACTCAGTGGTACGTCGTACCCTCAACATCGGCTTCGATGGTAAAACTGCACCGAACCAATGGATCGTGATCGACATCAATAATGACCCACTTGCAACGCCACACATTTACCTATGCTGTGACCCTGTGCGTCCTTATGTATCTGCTGCTCTTCCACACGGTATTCGTCGTTTCGAATTTATGGTGATGCCTGGTGAAACTCAAGAAGAATTAAGCAAACCTGAAAACATTGCCAAATTATTGTCGAAAGTGCTTCCAACGACCGACGGTATTGAAGTGATTCGTCAGCGTGTTTATACCCACAATGCCCGTATTGCAGATAAATTCCGTGTAGACCGTATTTTACTTGCAGGCGATGCTGCGCACATCATGCCAGTTTGGCAAGGTCAAGGCTATAACAGTGGTATGCGTGATGCGTTCAACCTTGCGTGGAAAGTTGCAATGGTTGTACAAGGCAAAGCTGGCCCTGCGCTTTTAGATACGTACCAAGTTGAACGTAAAGATCATGCAAAAGCAATGATTGATCTTTCTGTAATGGCGGGTCATGTCCTTGCGCCACCTAAAAAATGGCAAGGTTTCGTGCGTGATGGTATTGCCTATGCGCTCAATTACATCAAACCGATCAAGCAATATCTATTGGAAATGCGCTTCAAGCCAATGCCGAAGTACAACGACGGTGCGTTGATCAATAACGGTGTTAAAGACTCACCTGTGGGTAAAATGTTCATTCAACCACATGTTCAACTTGAATCTGGTGAGAAAGTCCTACTTGATGAAGTCATCGGTAACGACTTTGCAATCATTGCTTGGGGCGTCGATCCAAAATGGGGTCTGTCAGATGCGACCATGAAAAAATGGCAAAAATTGGGCGTTAAATTTATCCAAGTATTGCCTGCTGTTCAGCTTAGCAATGAAAATCGCACCAAGTACGACAATGTGATCACGATTGGTGATATTGGTACCGATATTCGTGGTTGGTTTGGTAAAACCACTGAATCTATTACGATTCTTCGACCAGACCGTTTTGTTGCAGCGATTGCAATTCCACAAACTTTAGACAGCGTGAGCCAACAATTGTTTGCAAAATTGCATGCTTAATAATCCAAATAGATCTGCAAGAATTAAAAATTACCATGCATAAAGCATGGTGATTTTTTTCTATAATCACTATAAACATCAGATGCTATAATCGTTCAATACATAATTATAAGCTTCGCAAAATGCAAAAAAGATTTCAGAAATTATTCATTTATAGTTTGTTAGGTTTTATTTTTATCTGTTCACTCATTTTCGTAGAGATACATCATTTTCATGCCAATAGTTGGTTACCTATTTTCGTTTTTTGCCTCTGTTTTCTTATTTCTTTGAATTGCTATTTATTACGCTTAGAAAAAGATGTGAACAAAAACGAAGAATCTAATTTTTTGTCCTTCCATTTATACATTTCATTTTTTTATTCAGTCATTGCCAGCTTTTTTCTCACCACAGTGATTCTTGCTTTATTTGCATTACAAACTCAATATTTTGGTCAAGATAAAAATATCATTCTAAAAGGCCAAGTCTATTCACCTACATTTACACTAGAAAAGAAGCCCTGCCGAGCTCGCCTTAAATTTCCCGAAAGTGGTTGGTCTACCTTCGCGTATCTCTGTCTAGATACCAAGAAACATAAATTTTCTGGTTATTACAAACTCCATTTGAAAACCAGTTTCGCAGGGGCTGCGATTCAGGATTATTATTGGATTGAAGATCAATTAACATATCAGCAGCATCGTGCCTTAGATATCGATCCTCAACAAAAAAGACTACTCGAAATATATGCCAAACTTGAAAGAGATTTAGGCCCACCTCTATCTGATGATGAAGCCCATGATTTTTTAAATAGACCCAACAACGATTGAGTCTATTTAATTTAGCGCAATATATGCCATACATTATTTATGGCAATAATTAAAATCGCTTTATCATCTTAGTGATTGATATTTAAAACTCTTTCTTTTTAGTTCTCAAAGAAAGAGTTATATGAATAGACATATAGCAATACCAAGTTCAGCCAACAATCAAATAAGCATCCAAGTTAAACCGACTGAAACCAATGCACATCTTTTACCGATTCACGTTGCTGAATCTGCTGAATAAAAGGTTTAAATTCATCTAAATATGGCAATATTTTGAATGAAATGGCATACACCATCCAATAAGCTAAATACAAATCTGCTGCGCTAATTTTATCCCCCAACAGATATGGCTGGGCCTGCACAAGCCCTGTTTTAATAAAATCTAAAAGTATTTTTTCATTACCAAAACTCAAACTGCCACGTTTCTCATCCATCAACTCAGTGCTAATGCCGACATTTTTCATGTCCATGTATTCAGTCAGCGGACCATGACAGAAAAACATCCATTTCAAATATTCACCACGTTTGGGATCATCCAATGCGGGTGCCAAACCTTTGTCACTGAATTTATCGGCTAAATAACTAAAGATGGCTGCGGTCTCACTAATCACGACAATACCATCGACCAAGCAGGGAACTTTGCCCATGGGATTAATCTTGAGATATGCCGCTTGATACATCTCTTCATATGGCACTTCAATAATCTCAACTTCTGACTCGATATTTAATTCTTTCAATAGATATTTAATTCTTTCAATAAAGGCAGAATGGTATTACTGCGTGAGCGTGGATTGCTGTAGAGTTTCATTGTTGGGTTCATTGTAGATATCCTTATTTTCTTCCTTGTTGTTCTATCTATGACTATACGCGGCTCTATGTAGAATTATGTTGCGTTCATCCCTGCTTTAAACACTTTCCGATACAATACGCCCGACTAATAATTACGCTAAATTTGAATCTATATTTAAAGCAAAAAGTATTTACTCCGACTTTCTGATAATCAAACAATTGAGCTCTACATCTATGAAAAATAAATATTTAATTGCCATGTTAACGGTGATTTTAATTTCAGGCTGTTCCAAGAAAACCGAAGAAATGGCAACTGAAGCCAGCGCAGATGCACAACCTGCTCAAGTCAGTACACAGCAAGATCAAGCAGCGGAAAGCACTTCCAATGAGCCGTCTACCACGCCTGCAACAACACAAAAACCTGAAACTATTTTAAATGAGCAGGTCAACCCAGCCGAAGCCTCTCGTAAAATGGTTCGAGAAGCCAATGTCAGTTTTGAGTCGAAAGATGTGGTTAAAACTGCTTTAGAAATTGAAAAACTGACGCTAAGTTTAGGCGGCTTTATTGAACAGAAAAATATCGACTTTATGGTGCAAGAGAGTCAATCCTACCCGATTACTGACGGCAAAATTAAAATCTTTGAAAAAGTAAATCCGAACGCGGAAATGATCATTCGTGTGCCAAGTGAAAAAGCTGCACATTTCGTCAATCAACTGTTACCACTAATGCATTTTTTGAACCGTCAGCAATATTCGGCAAAACGCTATGAGCTAAAACTACTCGAAGAAAAAATGTCGCAAACAACGGTCGTGCCAGACCATGTAGCAGCAGCGCAAGTCAATGAAATCTCACGCCTGACTCGCTTAGAAGTTCAAGATCGTGTCCGCTATAGCACGATTGTGATTGGCTTTACTCAACCTGCCACTGTCCGTGAACATATCGATATTAACCTTGATGCTGTAGCGCAATTAAATGGCGATAGTTTCTGGCAAAGAGCATGGTACGGGATACAAAAAGGGTGGCAATTTGTGTTGAGCCTGTTGGTTGTTCTCATTACGATTTGGCCACTCTATCTGATTATTTTTATCTGTTTGATTGCCTACCGCGTGATGAAACCTTATTTACAAAAGTGGTTTAAATAAATCAAAGTGACAAAGGCTATGTATCGTTGAGTCCTTGATTAAAAATACGATAAATAAAAAATCCCGAAGCGCTTAATTCGGGATTTTTTGTTTAAATCTTAGGGCAATATTTAAAGGCCTAGAAAAAACCCATATAGAACTGCTCTTTTAAGACTTTTAAAATCAATTCGATTGCATCATTTTTACGATCTTTTCGATAGCTCGCATACAAACCAATGGTCGGCAAAGGTTCAACGGTACTTTTAACCAATATTTTATCACCGAGCAATGGAATGACATAAGACGGCACCAAACTCCATCCCACGCCCATACCGACCAAATTGACATTTAACAAAATATTCGTCGAATGCTGTACCAAGTTCACATTCAGTTTATTTTGCTTAAAGAAATCTTGAATAATTCGGTATAGCTCAGGTGATGAGTGTTCATCGCTAATAATAAAATCCTGATTATTCATGTTTTTAATGCTGATATGCCGCTGTTCTGCAACAGGCGAATTTTTCGGTACAATCAGCGCCAAAGGCTCAGTAAAAATCTGAACAAATTCTATATCAGGGCTTTCTTCGACATAACGGGTAAAGGCAATATCAATCTCTCCCTTACGCACTGCACTGATCTGATCGACATCCATTAAACTATGAAAATGAATTTTTAACTCAGGAAACTGAGCTCGAATATTTGGCATGATATAAGGAAAGACCTTCATTTCAGCCACAGGAACAAAGCCGATATTCAGTTGTTCCTTACTGAGCTGCGCGATTTGACGCGCATCTATCATGGCTTTTTCAGCATGCTCTAAACTCAAACGCGCTTCTTTTAAAAAGGCCTGACCTTCTGCAGTCAGCTCAACTTTTCGGTTGGTTCGCATCAATAATTGCACCCCAACTTCCTGTTCTAGGTCTTTAATTTGCTGACTTAAAGAAGGTTGCACAGTACACATTCGCTGCGCAGCCTTGGTAAAATTTAGCTCTTCGGCAACCGCAACAAAATATCGTAGATGTCGTAATTCCATTATTCAGCTCCTAAAGCACTGCGTTTAAATTGGTTTGCCACGAATAGACGATACATCCACAAAGTGAACAGCACCATCACCGCACAAAATAAATAGGTTGCCTGAAATCCAAAGTATGCAATCAGCACACCCATAATGACCGAACCGACAGCAAGGCCAATATCAAACAAGGCAAAAAAGGTGGATATTGCATGTCCTATTCGGGCTTTTTCTACCGTTTGAATCGCGACCGTTTGCAGGCATGGGAACACTGAACCGTAGCCGATGCCCATAAAAACTGCCGATATCCAAAGCACCCATTGATTCGTGAGAAAACTCACAACCATCAAACCAATGGCAAAGCAAATAAAGGATGGATAGATGACTGCGCTCGGGCCTTTGCGATCATAAACTTTGCCAACCCAAGGACGGACGATCAACATCGATACGGCAAAGACAATAAAAAAGATACTGGTATAAGCGAGTAAATGCTTCAACTCTGCATAAGCGGTGATAAAACTCATCACACTCGAATATGCAAATGCGGTCAGCAATGCCACAAAACTGATGGCAAGTACCCGTGTTTCTATCACATCACGCCATTGGATGGCTGCGGATTGGCTCGCTTGATCACTTGATTTATGCTGTACGTGTTCTTGTATTTGAACCAACCACGTAAAAATATAGCCCACTGCAACCAATAAGGCTAATACAGCAAATAAGGTACTAAAACTGCTGAATTGAATCATACTCAGCGCTAAAAATGGCCCGATCACCACGCCTAAGTTGGTCGACATGACAAAGTAGCCCATGCCTTCGCCCTTTCGATGATCTGGGATGTAATCATTTACGATGGGAACATTGACCGTGGTTAATATACTGAACCAAAAACCATGTAAAAAACGAATGAACAACAACGACCACATGCTGTCAATCCACAAATAACTCAGCGCAAAAACGACAAAGATAAAGCCTGAAATACGTACAGAATTGGCTTTACCAAAACGCTCAATGATCATGCCGGAAAAGGGACGAATCGCAATGGATGACACCAAAAACAGCGTTAAAGCCATACCCGCTTGCTGAATCGAACCACCCAATTCTTTCATAATATAAATGGGCAATATGGTCAGCAGCGCAAAGTAATAGCTAAATAAAAACAAGTTATTACACAGACAAAAAACGAAAGACTTGTTCCATAGCGATGCCTGATGTTGAGTAGTCATGAGGTCATTGTCTCGCTGCTACGCGTGGCTTGGGACTGCGTAAAAATCGGGTTTAGCGCCAACTGCACCAGTCGCTTGATATAGTCTTCATCTGGCTGGGTATTAAAGAAAATGATCTGATAATGAATCGGGCCATACAACATGTCCAACATGAGTTCGAAAGGATAATCCGCGCGAATTTCGCCTCGTTGAATGGCCAATTGGATCAGCTCACGTGTCGCTTCTCGTCGAGGTAACAAATACTGTTTAAAAAACTCACCCGCTGCTTCACGATGCTCCGCCAATACAACCAGCAATGCTCGACCCACGTGCTGATTTAAAGCCCGTGATAGTTTGAGCAATTGTTGATTTAGATTGAACTCTAAACTTTGTGATAAATCGAGTTCAAACACCGACGCGGTGTGCGCTTTAAAAGCATCGAAAACCAGATCGGACTTATGCTTCCACCAACGGTAAATCGTCGATTTTCCCACGCCTGCACGAGCCGCAATATCTTCAATGGTCATGCTTCGATAATCACTTTCCGCTAAAGCATCTGTGACCGCTTGTAAGATACATTGCTTACGCCGAGAAGTTTTTTCAGTTTCACTCATAATTTAAAAACGAAACGCTACGTATCGTTTTATATTAAACAGTATTGGACTGAATGACTATCTTTAACTGAGCTTTGAAGGATAAACTTTAGTCGCACACTCGGAATTCAAATCCCTATTGCACTATCCAAAAGAATTTCAGAATAAAAAAGATCGCCTAAGCGATCTTTTCAAATATTCAGCCACCAAAGTGATTAGCTTTGTGTCGACTTTTTATAAATACTGCAAGAAGGATGATGATTTTCCTGTAAACGTGCCACTTTACGTTGTTCCGCAGCTTCGAAACGACAACGTTTCCAGTCATTATCTAGATTCAATGCTGGAATTTGTTTCGGCTTACCTTGATCATCAACAGCGACCATTGTGAAATAGCAACTATTGGTATGACGTACTGTACGTTTTTGAATGTTCTGCGCTTCAACACGAATACCAATTTCCATTGAAGTACGACCAACATGGTTCACACTTGCAAGGAAAGTCACTAACTCACCCACGTGAATTGGTTCTTTAAAATTTACTTTATCGACTGATAGTGTCACCACGTAGCTACCAGAATAGCGACTTGCACAAGCATACGCGACTTGGTCTAACAATTTTAGAATCGTTCCACCATGCACATTACCCGAAAAATTCGCCATGTCAGGAGTCATTAAAACTGACATCGATAATTCTGACTGGTCGTCTAGTGCATTCGCAATTTGATCTAATGGGGACATCTTGTTTCTCTAGACTCGTGATATAACAATGATTAATGTGATTATTATATAGATTTTAATCAAAATTAAATGTTCAAATCGGCAAAAAAACCATCATTATTATTTATAGTGATCATACCATCATTCAGTAAAATATATATCGATAACGATATACACCCGATAAACAAGTATTTATCGCGCTATCTATCAGTTTTTTTTAATCCAAGCTATGCTGTGTTTTATATTTAAAACATATACATTAAAACGCGTTGTTCATCGATTCAACATAGCACGGCATTAAACTTAATCTTCTAAGACTTTTAACATCTCGAAAGATACGTTGTCATAGCTGGTTTTTTGTCCACCATCATTGGTACTTTCTAGCGTGTAAGAATTATCTACATGTACATGAGTGACAATAAATACGTTATCTTCCATCATCGCAAGCTTTACTTTTTGTCCTACATCAAGCGTTTTCATCTACAGCCACCTTTAAAATATTTATTGGTTTTAAGTATTAATAACCTGATGATATTCTAAACACTTCAACAGTATTGGTAAACGTAAGCACATGAATAAAAACGCTAATATAGGTATATACTCTTAAAATCTACGTAAAACCAATTAATATGATTTTCTTAATTAATTTCAAATAATTAACTGTATATTTTCTTATTATTACGATTTTTATATTTGGCAAATCTTTTGATTAAGACCTAAAACCAATCAACATCCAAGATATTAATGATTACTAGATACTATTGAGCATGGGAAAAGCTGAGAGCAAAAATTAAAATGCTTTGCTGAAATAAAAATGCACCCTGAGAGGTGAACAGGATGCGTTTAAATTTGCGAATCGTATCAGCCTAGTCTTTGGCTGCTAAATAAGGAATATGATGTCCCTTGCTATATTGATGTTCAGCATAAACCCGAGAAATCTCTCCAAGTTTTTCTAAGGTCGCCTCTTCACCTGCAAGCATCGTCGCTTCACGCCCTTTCACATCAAATATATGTGCTTTTTCACGTAAATCAGGTTGAATCACAATGTCTGCTCGCTTGAGCTCTTCTTGAGCTAAACGATTTTGCATAATATTGATATTTTGGTTAAACAAGCCCCAAACATTCGACGTTTCGGTATGAATTGGTCGTGCCAAAATATCCACCGCAATAATAATATCTGCCCCTAAATCGCGTGCAACGTCCACAGGAACTGGACTGACCAAGCCACCATCGACATATTCAGTGTCTTCAATAATCGTTGGAATAAACATGCTCGGAATCGACACCGAAGCACGAACGGCCTGTCCCGTATTACCATAGTTGAACACGACTTTTTTGCCATCCTTTAACTCGGTTGCCACCACATACATTGGGGTTTTTAGCAACTCTAAAGGCACGTCATCAACTTGCTCATTAATATAATCTTCAACTTTTTTACCGTCAAAAAACCCTTTTTTGTCCAAACGTATTTCTCGAACATCATTGGCTTTCATATTTAAGGCGATATCTCTTAACTCATTGGCACTTTTACCTGAAGCATAGATTGAACCCACAATGCTACCCGCACTGGTTCCAACAATAAAATCTGGGTGTATTCCCTGCTGTTCAAGTATCTGAATGGCGCCTATGTGTGCATAACCACGTGCCCCACCACTCCCTAAAACCAACGCAACAATCGGACGCTTTTCCTGCTTTTTCACTTTTTTAAAGTCAATGCGGTTATTCGCCACTTGAGCAGGTGCTGCTGTATAAGTTCGAATTTGTGTGGATATTTCAGCGCTGACCTTTTTTGAGCCTACACTTTGACAACCCACAAGGCTGATTGCGAATGCAGTCATCAAAACAGTTATGCTTTTCATTGAGAGATATTCCAAATGCAACTCGAGATTTGAAGAGAAAAAGTAGTCTAATCAGTCCACATTCACGTCACTGTTATTATTCGTTAATGCCTCTGACCGATGCACATTATATTGACATACAACCTAGAAAGTCATTGGCTGTCAAAGTTTCAATGTTTAGCAGAATTTCCACATCAGGATTCAAGCCCTTATCTAGCAAAAAAAGCCCCGATAACGGAGCTTTTTAAAGTTAATTTTTGACTTTACCAAATATCGGAATTAACGCGATCCTTATATTTTGGATGTTCATCCATTTTAAATACTGGCTCTTTTACACCCCGTTTTAACTGTGAGGTGTAGTCTTTCATCAGCATCAATAAGAATGGCGTCAGCAATAAAATCGCAAAGAGGTTAATACTCGCCATCACGCCCATGAAGAGATCCGCTAAGTTCCAAATCAGTGGCACACTCATGATTGAGCCAAAGTACACCATCATGAGGACGACTACGCGGAATATAAACATGACCTTAGGATTGTTATTGATAAACTGCACATTACCTTCAGCATAAGCATAGTTACCGATTACTGAAGAATAAGCGAATAAGAACAAGATTATGGCAAGGAAGTCATCTCCCCATGCGCCAATCTGGCTTTCAAGCGCCATTTGCGTCAAAGCAACACCCTCAAAGCCTGCATTTTCATACAAGCCAGATGCCAAAATAATGATCGCCGTACAGGTACACACCACAAATGTATCGACAAAGACACCGAGCATCTGAACTAGGCCTTGATTGACCGGGTGTTTAACATCTGATGCTGCCGCAGCATTCGGAGCAGAACCCATACCCGCTTCGTTTGAGAATAATCCACGCTTAATGCCTTGCATCATCGCCATAGAAACCATAGCACCGAAGAAACCACCAGCCGCAGCATCAAACTCAAATGCTTTGCTGAATATTAACTGGAAGATATCAGGCAAGATCGCAAAGTTAGCAAAAGCGATATAGAGCGCGACTGCCAAATAAAGTAATGCCATAAATGGAACAAAACGTTCTGCCACTTTTGCAATACGCTTAATACCACCAAAAATAATCAGCGCTGTTATAAAGACAAGGAATAACCCTACCCATGAAATTTCAAAACTAAAACTGCCCAAACTCAATACTAGATTGGCTTTATCCCAACCCCAAGCATGTGAAGTTGCACCCGTAATGGCATTGGCTTGTACTGCATTAAACACAAAGCCATAGGTTGAAATCAGCGCAATCGCAAATACTACACCCAACCATTTTTGGTTTAAGCCTTGGGTAATGTAATAAGCTGGTCCACCGCGGAATTGCTGATTTTGCGTATCCCGTACTTTAAAAAGTTGAGCCAAAGAAGATTCAACAAATGCAGAACTCATCCCTAAAAATGCCGTCATCCACATCCAAAAGACTGCACCAGGCCCACCAATAGCGATTGCAATTGCAACACCGGCCACATTACCCACACCGACACGACTTGCTAGACCAGTTACAAAAGCCTGAAATGGTGTAATACCATGATCATCATCACCTTCCTTTCGGCTAGATTTCATCACTTTCATACTGTGAATGAATAGGCGAATCTGGACTGCACCTGTTACTACAGTATAAAAAATACCAACAGCAACCAAGAAGACAACAAGGAAATCCCAAAGTGGGTCATTAAAAACTTTAATCCACCCCAACAGGGTTTCATTTAATTGTTCATTCATATTCAACCCTAGTTTTAAATGGTCAAAAGTATGAAAAGCTCTTTTCTGAAGAGCCTTTCTAAATTAAGCAAAGAATTTAAGAATTAATTGAATAACTGTTGCGTTAATCAAATCAACAAAAAATGCGCCACATAAAGGAACGATTAGGAAAGCCTTATGAGATGGACCATACATATTGGTAATGGCTTGCATATTTGCAACTGCGGTAGGTGTTGCCCCCATACCAAAACCACAATGACCCGCCGCTAAAACCGCAGCATCATAATTTTTGCCCATTACACGGAAAGTGATAAACGCAGCATATAGTGCCATTGTTAATGTTTGGGCTCCCAAAATCACAACTAATGGTCCTGCAAGATCTGATAGCTGCCATAGTTTCAACGATAATAGTGCCATTGCTAAGTACAGTGATAATGAAGCATTACCAAATACATCAATTGCACGATCAAATATTTGTACGCGGAAAATACCTTCTAATACATTACGTAAAATGACACCACCAGCTAAAGCCCATACAAATGTCGGTAATTCAAACATCGTACCTTTACTGAAAGCCGTCATAAAATCAGCAAATGCTAAACAGCCAGCAAATAAGCCCAAAGTCGTAATTGCATTATCTGCGGTAATTAAACGAACACGATGTGGATATTCAAAAGGTACATATTCTGTTGAATTAATATCAGCTAGTGGTGTGTTATCACTACGCTCAATTTGCTCATTCGTGCGCGGAGTTGCTAGGCGATAACGATTAATTAGCAACTTAGCTAATGGGCCACCAATAATACCACCAATGATTAAACCAAAAGTTGCACTTGCCATACCTAAAGCTAATGCACCTTGTATACCGTGTTCAACTTCAAGAATTTCACCCCATGCACCAGCTGTACCATGACCACCTGTCAACGTAATTGAACCTGCAATCAAACCAATCAGTGGATCAATACCCAATAAAGTGGCAAGACTGATACCAACGACATCCTGCACAACAATGAAAGAAGCAACGGCTACCAGAAAAATAACAAGACCAATTCCTCCTTCTTTCAATTTGGCAAAGTTTGCGCTTAAACCAATGGATGCGAAGAAAATCAGCATAAAACTGGTTTGTAATTCACTACTCGTAGTAATGCTATAACCCCAAATGCTATGTACAACCAATGAAATTATTGCAGCAACCAAACCACCAGCTACGGGCTCAGGAATATTGTAACGCCTCAAAAAACTGATTTTATTTACCAGAAAACGTCCTAATAAAAGAACGAACACCGCCGCAATTAAGGTATAAAATGCGTTAAAGCTAAATTCCATAATAATTTGTCCAAAATGGTTAGAATATTTATTAGTCCAATTAATAGAAATTAGTAGCGTTTATTAATTAAAATACAATTCCAATTTGTAAATTTAACTAATAAATCAGGCTACCAGCTATTCATTGCCAATCATAAATATTCATCATCTGATTCAAATATGTATGCCTGAGTTAAAAGAAGTGAAAACTCAATTCGACAAAACAAATCCATAAAAGCAGTTCATGCTTACTAAACCAACACTTACTACAATATTCACATCATAGATGAAATACATAAAATCAAATGCTGATTAGAAAAGTCGCACATTATGCGTGGAGAACAGAGAAATTTCATTAATTTTAATTACAAAAAGTTTTATTTGCTATAATTTAAAGTTATATCTGTTTGTTTTTACTAAAATGTATTCGCATTTTTTATCTATATAAAATATTAAAGATTTGAACATGATGCCATGTAGGACGTGATTAAATGAATGCTTTAACCAGTACGACATCATGACTCAGGCGATTTAGTGATTCCATCTGCTTAGTGCTATGGGTTAATTTGCGTTGAAAAATCTCCTGTTTCAACAAAAAAGCCTGAACTGAGTCAGGCTTTTTTGATTGATTAGATCAGTAGTTTGAGCTTAGAAGCTATATTTAGCCATTAAGCCTACACGGTTATCATTGTACGAGTTACCATCAAATGCTTTACGCTTACCGTTGATATATTCAACACCTAATTCAACTGGCTTAACTGGTGCATAGATAAAGTTAATCCACGCTTGTTGAACTTCTTCGTTTGCGTTCTCGTTATCCTCATCATTTGCATATGCACTGCCATCATCAGCAAACAATGCGCCGTACGCTAAAGTTGAACGTAGTTTTTCATTGAACTTATAAGTGGCGCCTACTTGCACCGCAGTAAACTTATTTTGTTCAATATTGCCGTCAACTACAGAATAAGCACTGTTTGCGCCATATAAGTAGTTGCTGTTACCTTCAGCATATGAAACGTCACCGTTCAATTTCAACTGATCAGTTACTGCATAGCTTGCGCCAGCTGCAATACCAAAACCTGTTTCAGTATCATCTGCAGCTTTCGATTTATAATTTTCGACTAATGCACGTGCAGATGCTGTACCTTTGCCATCAGCAAAGCCCTGGGTCAATTTTGCAGTGATATTTGGTACGCGGTAAGAAAGATCACCCGCAGCTGTTGCCTTACTATCACCTTCTTCAGCAGCTACAAATAATTGTGTTTGCGGTGCAAGTTTTACGTTGTAACGCACTTGTGGCAAACGAGTTGTACCACCGCCCACGTTAGTAGCAAAATCAATCATTTCTGGTGCATGGCTAGACAAGAAGTTTGATGTGGTCTGACCAAATAACCAGTTGTTAAAGGTTAAATAACCATGACGTAGACGAATAGTTTCGCCACTTCCATTGAAATCGACCTCGATTTTACCGCCCACTTTATCATCACCACCGACGGGTGCTGTAAAATCTAAACCAAAACGTGTGGTTTTTGCAGTTGCGCGAAGTTTATCTCGTGCTTCTTCTTTAGACGTATGTACGTTGTTAAAGTCGTTATCCGCACCTTCAATAATATAGTTCGCATCACCACGAACAAAACCGTAAAGACTTACATCTGCACCTGTTTTAGATTTTAAGCTTGCAGCTGGGGTAGCTGGTGGCGGTGCAACAGGACGCGCTTTAACTTGCTGAATCTCTGTTTGTTGCTGTTGTTGAACTTGCTGCTGCGCTTTAATCAAACTTTTCAGTTCTGCAACTTCTGCACGTAATTGTTCAATTTCAGAAGTATTGCTGCCTGCATGAGTCATTGAGACCGTTGCCAAACTCATGGCAACAACAAGGGTTTTCATTGGGTGGAATACAGTTTGAGTTTTCATCCTAAGCTCTCTATTGTCCTGTCATTGTTGTATACCCTAAATCCGGGTGCTTTGTTATTCAGCTATTTGAGCGGACAAATTTAAAGCTGCATATCCGTGCTTTAGTCGCATTAAAGCCCCAACTTGCAGCCCCCAATAACGAAATACTTGAAAGCAAAAAGCAAAACCGCTGAATCCATCACTGAAAATAGACTGAAATATTTAGTTAAAATTCGGACTTAGCCGATTCAGATGGCAAAAAATCTTAATATTCATACCTTAAAGGTAAAAATCCATACCCTGTAGGTATGCAATAAAAATGATAAAATCCGACATATTACCGATAGAGACATTCACAATGTATTTATCCAGCATAATGTAATGTATTTAATGCAAATAATACTTATTTAACAATTATTCTATTTCGTTAGATTAGGACAACAATGATGCGCAGTTTCATTAATTATTTTCAAGTGGATGATTTCTTAGATATAAGTTTCGAGAAAATAGAAACTGACCTCACAATGGGAAAATAGCACAATCATTCATAGTTATGGATGATGAACATTTATAATGAATGACGTGAATATTTGATCAATAATACACGTACATTGATGACTGACGTATAAACAAAAGCAGCTAAACGTCATCACCCTCATTCAGTTCACCCCATGGCTGAAGCTTTTAAACTACGCATGGTGAACATTGCAATAACCACAAACAGCAACATAATCAGGGCCATATTGATCAGCGCTGACCATACTAAAAAGTTCAAAAACACTCCAGCCAATAGACCACAGGCAAATTGCATACTTCCCATGATTGCACTGGCTGTGCCAGCTCGTGAGCCTTGTTCAGACATCGCCAAAGCCATGGCATTTGGCCCAGTGAAGCCAATTGATGCAACACATAAGAACATGCCCAACATTACAACAATGATAGAGGGAAGATTAAATAATCCTGCCGCCAATAAGATCAGCACACCACACAATTGAAGTGCATTACCCAAGTGCAATCGATGGAGAACATCCAGTCGATTTGCAAGTTTCTTATTGAGGGTCGAAAACACCATAATCCCTAAAGCATTCGCACCAAATACATAAGCAAATTGCTGTTGGCTCAGACCATAACCATCCATTAAAATGGCAGATGAGCCACTGATATAACAAAATAAAATCGCGCCAGAAAAACAGCCTGTGAGCATCGGTTTGCGGAAACTTGCATCCTGCAAAATGGCACTATATAAGCCTAAGACTTGTTTCAAACTTAATTTTAAGCGCCGCTCAACAGGTAGGGTTTCTTGAAAGAAAAAATGTACGCAGAAAAGACAAAAAATACCGACAAGCACTAATACCGCAAAGATGTATTGCCATTCAAACACCTGTAACACCCACGCGCCTAAAGTAGGTGCAATGATTGGTGCAATTGTTGTCACGATCATCATGCTGGCAAACGCTTGAGCAGAAGCTTGCATACTTAAGCGATCACGAATTGCAGCACGGGCAATCACTACACCGACACAGCCACCCAACGCTTGCAAAACACGAGCAGCGATCAAACTCCATTCACTATTGGCAAAGACACACAGAAAACCGGCACAAATATATAAAACCAAACCGAAATATAGCGGTGTTTTACGCCCAATACGGTCGCTGACTGGCCCATAAATTAACTGCCCAATCGCCAAACCCAAGAAATACGCTGGAAGACTATTGGCCACTTGTTGGGTTGTGACACCAAAATCGTCGGCCATTTGAGGTAAAGCCGGCAAATACATATCGATTGAAAGTGGCCCTAAAGCAGTCAGCAATGCCAACAAGACGATCCAGCGTTGAGAAAATTCCTTTTGTGATTCGACGCTTTTCATAAGAATAATTCATTTATCGCAAGCAAGTTTTGCAGACAAGTTTACACTGCACATAGTATTATTTCTTGGCTTCAATGTGAAAATTCACACGATACACATTGCTTACTGCCCCATCGCTTTAGCAAAGGAAAAATTTTGAACGCCTGGCTCGCACGACTGAAACAAGCAACCTATAACACGACCTTTATGTATAACTTGCGCATGGTCATTGCCTTCGCAGGAACAGCCTTTGTCCCATATTTTTTAGATCAGCAATTAATGACCATTCCCCTCACTTTGGGTGTGGTGGCCGCAGGTCTGAGTGATATCGATGACCGCTTTTCAGTCCGTGTGCTCAATCAAATTTATACCTATATCGGGTTCTTTGTTACTGCGGTATCCATTTATCTGTTGTTCCCGCATCCGATCTTATTTGCATTGGGCCTGATTGTGTCTTGTATCGGTTGGATTCTTTTGGGTTCATTGGGTCGTCGCTACGCCACCATTTCTTATGGCTGTTTGGTGATCTCCGTGTATTCCATGCTTGGGGTTGAACTTTTTGAAAATTGGTATACACAAGCAGGTTTATTGGTCATCGGTGCGATGTGGTACGGACTGCTTTCGACTTTGAGCTTTCTGCTGTTTCCTGTGCGTCAAGTTCAGGACAAATTGGCCCAAAGCTATTCGTCTCTAGGTGACTTCTTATTTGCAAAATCTAACTTGTTTGATGTCGATATGACACCAGAAAGTTATCAGCAAAGTTTGATTGAGCTATCGCTAGAAAATGGCAAATTAATTGGCATTTTCAACGATATGAAAACGGCCTTATTAACGCGTTTAAAAGGCGACCGTGGACAAAAAGATACGCGTCGTAGCCTGCAATATTATTTTGTCGCGCAAGACATTCATGAACGTGCCGATTCCGCGCATATTGATTATCAAAAATTGACCCGTATTTTTGAACATAGTGATATTTTATTTCGCTTTCAACGTGTGCTTTCGATTCAAGGCAAAGCCTGTAAAGATTTAAGTATCAGCATCTTACAGCGAAAACCCTATCATCATAATCAACGTTTTAAACATGCGTTCCACAATCTAAAACTGTCACTCGAAAAGCTGCGTGAAGAGCAAAAATACGATGAGGTCTGGATCAACTCTTTATTTGCTTTATACCAAAACCTAAAAGGCATCGATGCGCAATTACGTAATGTCGAAACCGAGCGTTATATTGACCGACAAGCCCTGATTGAAAATCGTTTAAAAGATGATGATTTAAAAGGTTGGGACGACATCGTCATTCGATTCAAACAACATTTGAGCCCTGAATCGGTGCTGTTCCGTCATGCTGTGCGTTTATCGACTGTCTTATTTATTGGTTATATTTTTGTCCAAGTGACCAATATCAGTTATGGCTATTGGATTTTATTGACTGCCCTGTTTGTCAGCCAGCCAAACTTTAACGCCACCAAGCGCCGCCTCTATTTACGTATCATTGGCACCTTGGTCGGAATTATTTTAGGTTATGCGATTTTATATTTTGTTCCTTCTGTCGAAGGTCAGTTACTGCTACTCATTTTAAGTGGCGTGCTGTTTTTTGAATTACGTAGTAAGCAATATGCACAAGCCACTGCATTTATTACCATTTTGGCGCTGATCAACTTTAACTTAGATGGCATGGGTTTTGCTGCAGCTATGCCGCGTATGATTGATACGCTCATTGGTTGTGCCTTGGCATGGTTTGGTGTGAGTTTCATTTTCCCAGATTGGAAATTCCGTCGCCTGCCTCGGACCATCAGCCGTTCTATTCAAGCGCAGTGTGATTATTTGGCCGAAGTGGTTGAACAATACAAATCTGGTCGTAATAACGGGTTGAATTATCGTGTGGTCCGTCGTGCAGCCCATAATACCGATGCAGAAGTAGCTTCACTGATTTCCACCTTAGCCACCGAACCCGATACCGATCCGACTCAAAAAGCTTTAGCCTTTGAGTTTTTGTGCCTCAATCATACCTTTATTAGTTATATCGCGGCCTTAGGTGCGCATCGTGAAAAAATTCAAGACCAACAGGTCTTAGCCTTATTGGATAAAGCTGCGGATGACATTCAAGGTGCATTGCTACGTGACGAAGTTCCAGACTTATCTGCGCAAAATATGTTGCAAGAAATCCGTCAGCGTTTGTCACAAAACAGTGAGGAAGATCAGAAAGCCTTAATTGTGCTACAACAGCTTTCTTTGATGTTTAACGTGTTGAACCAATTTAGCCAATTGAAACAAAATCTCAGTCATGAGCATGATCAGGCATCGACTGAACTGGCTTCGCTATAATTTGGATGATTTTGGAACAATATACTCACTGAATTGGTATAAATAATGCTAAACTTTTTACAGTTTTAAATCTGTTACTTTCACTATGACCGCAAAAAATTTATACGCCTACACGCTAGAGCCAGTGGCTTATGAAATTTCTGAAGAAGAACAACGTTATGCTCAACTTGTTCTGTCTCGCAGTAACTTCAAAATTGGCAAAAAAGCATGGCTAATTATGGGTGCAATTCTTGCACTGGCACTCTTGGGCCTCATCTTTATTAAGAACTATTCAACAGTATTTTGCTGGGTAGCTATTGTCTGTGTCGTGATTTACTTCCTTGTGCGTAAATTCGGTATCGAATGGTATGCGAAACGCAAACTGAACGAAGTCCCTGTACAAGAAATTAAAGGCATCCGTATGGGTGTTCAGCCGCATGGGATCTCTATGCAGCAACGTATGGGTGCAAACATGGGGACGATGACTGTCGGTTGGAAAGACATTCATGAATGGTATGACACCAAAGACTTCATCCTTTTGAACTTTAAAGTAAAGGGTCAAGACGGCGCATACATCTTGCCTAAACGTATGGATAGCAAGAAGTTTCCATTTTCGACCATTCGTAAACATTTAAATGAAACTGTAGGCCCTGCTAAAGCAATTTAAGCTAAACAGACATTTATGTATAAAAAAACCTCCGCTTTTTGGAGGTTTTTTTATCTGTTTAATTTTTGAATAATTATTGATAATTACAATAATGAGAATGAATATTACTTACTTTTTCCACATTCTCTACTACATCATCGTTTATAATTCGTCGCAATTCAGCAACCTTTTATCAATATTAAATCCATCATGTTTAAGAAAACCCTTTTCCAGATTCACTGGTTCTTGGGGATTAGTGCCGGCTTAATACTCTCGCTCATGGGGGTTACAGGTGCCATTTATTCCTATGAACAGCAAATACTTAAAGCAATCAATCAGGACAGTTATGTGGTTCAGGCTCAACAGCAACCTAAACTAACCCCTGCTGAGCTTTATCAGCACTTTAGTCAGTCTGATCCTGACATGAAAATTAACAGCATCTCTATTGCCTCAGATGCTACCGCCTCAAGTACCGTGAATATTGTCAAAGAAGGTGCTCGTCGTGGCTATAACATGATGGTTAACCCCTATACAGCCGAAGTTTTACCTGAAATCAAAGGTCAAAAATTCTTCCAGTTTGTACAGCAGCTACACCGTAATTTAACTGTTGGCCCTGTTGGTAAACAAATTACCGGCGCATGTACACTCATGCTGATTTATTTTGTATTGAGTGGTTTATATCTGCGTTGGCCCAAAAGACATTCTGTTAAACAATGGCTTGCAGTAAAACCAAAGCTTAAAGGTCGTAATTTCCTATGGGATCTACATGCTGTCGTCGGCACATGGGTGATTATTTTCTATCTCATGTTGGCATGTACAGGCCTGTACTGGTCTTATGACTGGTGGCGTAATGGCATGTTTAAAGTCATGGGCGTTGAACGTCCACAGCCCCAGTTACAAGAAGGTCCAAAACCGAATGGACAACCTGCTGAACAGGCGGGTGCAAAGCAAGGTGGTGAAAAACAAGCCACTGAGGCAAAACAAACTCATGGCGAACACCAAGCACGTTCTGAAAGAAACCCTACAACGTCGAGTCCCTCTGAACACGGCGCTCAAGAAAATAAACATGGTGCTGAAGGTCGCGGAGAAAAACGTGGTCTAAAACCAGAACAAGTGAATATTGCCCTTACGCAAAGTTGGAATGGCTTTAATCAAAATATTGGTCGTGAATACTCAAGTGTCACTTTTAATATTCCGAAAAAAGCCAATGGTGAATTAGAAATTAACTTTGTGGATGCCGTCCCTCAACATGAACGTGCTCGCAACAAAGCGACTTATAACTACAAAACGTCTGCTCTCACCAATATCGAGTTATACGAAGATAAAAAGCTAAATGAAAAAATCATGACCAGCATGTTGCCTGTACATCGCGGTAGTTTCTTCGGACCGATTTATCAGTTCTTTGTGGTTATTGCATCCCTCATGATGCCGCTGTTCTTTGTCACAGGATGGATGCTCTATCTCAAACGTCGTAAACAGAAAAAACTGACACAGCAAGCCCGTCAAAGCTTAGCACCAGTTACCATCGACCCAAATGCACAGCCTTGGTTAATTTGCTATGCATCACAAACAGGTCAGTCTGAACAATTGGCATGGCGTACAGCAACAAGCTTACAAGAGGCTCGTCAGCCTGTCACAGTGAAAGCTGTTCAGCAACTTTCAGCAGATGACTTAACGCAAGCCGCTCAGGTTTTATTTGTTGCAAGTACCTATGGCACTGGGGAAGCACCTGACCTTGCTTCAAGCTTTGAACGTAAACTGATGGCACAAGGCCTCGATTTGAGTCATGTTCAGTTTGCCGTATTAGCTTTAGGTTCTAAAGAATATCCTGATACTTTCTGTAGCTTTGGTCATGCGATTCATCGTTGGATGCAGAGTAATGCTGCGAAGCCCCTGTTTAACACGATTGAAGTCAATAATGGCGACACCCAAGCCATTCAAGCATGGAATAGTGCTTTAGCCAAAGCGACTAAACTTGAACTTCAGCACATGCAAATTGAAAAAACTTTTGATGCATGGACATTGACCAAACGTGATCTACTCAACCCGAACAGTTTAGGTGCACCTGCATTTAATATTGAGTTAAAACCTCAACATGAAGCCAACTGGCAAGCGGGTGATATTGCAGAGATTCAGCCGGGTAATAGTGCTGAACGTATTGCAAACTTCATGCAAAAGTACCAGATTCAGAGTCAGCAAGTGGTTGATTCTACTCAGCAACGCATTGAAGATGCATTATGGGATCGTAACCTAAATACGGATGTCGAACCATTTGCCAACCTTGATCATTTGCTTGAACAGCTTCCACCGCTTCCAACTCGTGAATACTCGATTGCCAGTATTCCAAGTCAGCAAGTATTACGCTTAGTGGTGCGTCAGCAATCCAATGCGGATGGTGAGCTTGGTTTAGGCTCTGGTTGGTTAACACAACATGCTGCGATCAATAGCACACTACAACTGCGTATTCGTACCAATGAATCATTCCATCTGATTGCAGATAATCGTCCTGTGATTTGTATTGGTAACGGTACAGGTATTGCTGGTTTACTCAGCCTGTTACATACACGAGTTCGTCAAGACTATACGCAAAACTGGCTGATTTTTGGTGAGCGCCAACGCGCACATGATTTCTTTTATCAAGACATCATTGAAGCATGGCAAAACACAGGCTTAGTACAACGCATAGACCTCACCTTCTCTCGTGATCAAATGGAGAAACGCTATGTGCATCATGAGCTACGTGACCAATCGACCTTATTAAAATCATGGGTAGAACAAGGTGCCGTGATTTACGTCTGCGGTAGTATCAATGGTATGGCAACGGACGTTGACCACGCATTGATTGATATACTAGGTGAAGATGTTGTTGCTGAACTGCGTCAAGCTGGGCGTTACCGTCGTGATGTTTACTAAGTAAGATGTTTTCCAATAAATAGTCCGAACTCAAAACCAGACCTCGTGTCTGGTTTTTTTCACGCTATACTTGGGCCAAATACGGATACTGCTTTAATTTTTTGCATGAAAAGAATACTACTGCTTTGTGTAGGTTTGCTGCTCTGTGTAGATGCCATTTGGTTGCTTACATTAGATAAAATTCATTTAGGCATCCTTTTACCCTTAGTCATTGGGTGTATTTTTCTTTTATCCGGACTATTTTCGACGCAAATCCACAATATTTTAGATCAATACCCTAAACTCAAAAGGCTCTGGCGTGCTACATGGTGGTTGTTTTGGCTTTGGCTATTGAGCCTTTTACTGTTTTTTGCGTATTTACACTTCAATAGCCAGCAATCCAAGCCATTTACTTCCGTCCAAGCCATCATCGTTTTGGGTAGTGGTATTGAAAATGGTCAACCCTCTCCGACCTTAAAGGCGCGTCTCGATGCCGCAGCACCGTATGCCTTGCAACAACCCAATACTATTATGATCATGACGGGTGGTTTAGGCTTTAATGAAAAAATGACCGAATCCTCTGTCATGAAGCGCTATTTACTTCAACACTATGACATTTCAGCGGCACGTCTATATGAAGAAAGCAAAAGTACCAGTACAGAGCTCAACCTGATCAACAGTAAAATGATTTTAAAACAACATCAAATTTCGCTTGATGCCCCCATTGCAATTGCCAGTAGTGACTTTCACCTTCCACGTGCAAAAGCAATTGCACAAAAGTTAGGCTATACACAGGTGTATACCATTGCAGCGCCTACACCGCTGTACATCCGCTACAACTCTTGGTTACGTGAATATTTTGCCTTTTTGAGCGGTTTTGTACTCAATGAATATTAAAAAAGCCCTTGTTTGATCAGTAAACAAGGGCTTTTTATGCTGTGAATAAACCATTAATTTAAACGAATGTTACGTGGCAAAGGAATTTTAAGGTTTTCAAAGATTTCTGGGCGCTGTTGATAGACTTGATATAAATAATTTTTAATATCTAACAGCATCTTTTCAGGCGCAACCAAAATATTTTGCCCTTCTGGGGTCAAATCTAAAGATACCGTAGTGCTCTCGCTGCGTAAAAACGGAATGACTTTTTCGATAAAGTCTTTTAATGAAATTTCCTGAATTTCATAATTGGACCAATTGTCTTTAATTAATAAACGTGCCAAACCACGATTTTGCCAAATGGCGAAGGAACGCTGACCTGTAGGTGTCGCACAAAGTGCCCAACCATCTTGATATAACGCAATCACGCCACCTTGAGCGACCATATTTTCAATAAATTGTTTATAGGTTTCTTGAGGATTGTAATTTGTAGTTTGAGTTTTAGACGCTGCCTTGCGCTGATATGGATTTCTCATAGATCACATACAATATTAAAATTATTATAGAGCGGATTCTATGTAAATCAGAAAATTTAGGCAAGCTTTTGGGGAAAGAAGATTCTATAAAAGAATATGGTGGGCGCTGACGGGATCGAACCGCCGACATTCTGCTTGTAAGGCAGACGCTCTACCAACTGAGCTAAGCGCCCTGAGCGAAGAGTAACAAAGCGAAGCTTTGTCTGAGCGCAAGAGAAAAATCAAAGATTTTTCTAAAGGCATTCTCTTGAACAGAGATTTTTAAGATAAATGGCGCAGCGGACGGGACTCGAACCCGCGACCCCCGGCGTGACAGGCCGGTATTCTAACCAACTGAACTACCGCTGCATCACGTAGTTTCTTTCGAAACACAACCTATATCTTAAAAGATATGGTGGGCGCTGACGGGATCGAACCGCCGACATTCTGCTTGTAAGGCAGACGCTCTACCAACTGAGCTAAGCGCCCTTAAAGGGTACAACAATTATATTCTTTGTAATGGCGCAGCGGACGGGACTCGAACCCGCGACCCCCGGCGTGACAGGCCGGTATTCTAACCAACTGAACTACCGCTGCATCGCAAAAAATATGGTGGGCGCTGACGGGATCGAACCGCCGACATTCTGCTTGTAAGGCAGACGCTCTACCAACTGAGCTAAGCGCCCTCAAAAGGTCTATCATGTAAATGGCGCAGCGGACGGGACTCGAACCCGCGACCCCCGGCGTGACAGGCCGGTATTCTAACCAACTGAACTACCGCTGCACTTACACAATGTCGCTATTGTGGTTCAAACGAATTAAGATTTAAAGTGGCGCAGCGGACGGGACTCGAACCCGCGACCCCCGGCGTGACAGGCCGGTATTCTAACCAACTGAACTACCGCTGCACTCTAAATATCTTAACACTGAAAAAGTTTGGTGGGCGCTGACGGGATCGAACCGCCGACATTCTGCTTGTAAGGCAGACGCTCTACCAACTGAGCTAAGCGCCCTTTTCAAAACATGTTCATCGTTTGATGAGGTGCATTATAGAGAATCCTCACGGTCTGTCAAACGCTTTTCTAACTCTTTTCCACTTTTTCTGTTTGAGTGATTAAAAAATAAGTTATATTGCGGAAAAATCAGTATTTTTGAACATTTTTTAGCTATAAACCTGTAAATTTATTACTAAAAATATGACTTATATTCTGCATCATTCACATAAAAAACAGTTTTTCGCGTGGACTCATAACTAATCATTCAGCGAACCGACGATTAATTCATCACATACACTACATTCTAAAACACCACAGTGTACAAAATACATTCAAACACGATTTTCTGTTAGCTTGCGAGCATTAGTCCTGACAAAAAAACGCCTTTCAAACTCACTTTAATTTTTCAAATCTTTGTTTTGATGCCATGAACTTCGGTTTTCATGGCTTGTACTTTTAACGACGTGTTCAATGTTCAGTGATGTAAACCAGCGCATTTAATGGAATCAATTGATAAAGTTCTACAACATCGCTGTTTCGCATGCGAATACAACCATGTGACATCGGTATCCCCATAGGCTCGCGATCTGGTGTGCCATGAATATAAATATAACGTTGATAAGTATCACAGCCCTCACCTGCATTAAAGCCGGGTTCTAAACCACTGAGCCATAATATTCGAGATAAAATCCAATCCCGATCAGGGTGTGATGCAGCAAGTTGCTCGTCGTAAACCTCTCCGGTCCACTGACGTGCTTTAAAAACTGCATTTTGAGGTTGTTGTCCACCAAACTTTTCAGCGACTTGATGCCAACCTCGTGGGGTCTTACCACTATTTTCCTGTTCACCAATGCCATTTTTACCCGATGAAATGGGGTAAAACTTATTTAGCTTCGGCAAAGTTAATGTTTGATCTTTCAAGTTAATCAGGATATCTGCTTGATCTTGGGTATATTTAGACATGCTTTTGCTCTTTCTGCTTATCTTTATCTTCTTGTTTAGTCTGCGGCGATGTTTCAATAGTCCTAATCTTATTTGGCTCTGGTCGTGTCCATAACCAAATGCCAACAATCAACATGGTTAAGTCAGTGAAAATCTTGACGGCAATCGGTGCAGAAGTAAAAAGCATAATCAGACCACTCACAAACATCATGATCGATGCAAACCATTTTGCTTTGCGTGGGACTGTGCCATTTTCGCGCCAAGCGCGTAAGGTTGGCCCATATTTAGGATGATTCAATAACCAAGCATCCATTTGTGGCCAGCCTTTTGAAGCTGCCCATGCCGCTAATATTAAGAAGACTGTCGTGGGCATTCCCGGCAATAAAGCCCCTATAAAGCCTAAAATGACAAAGACAACCACTAAGCTTCGCCAAAACAACGTCTTCATACCGCTACCCTGAACTTTCAATTCAGGTAGTATAAGATGTTTTTAACAATTATCCGTTGTTATTCTGCATTATTCGAAAGGTTTCAATATGGCTGTAACCCCGACAACGTCGTCTTATTTTGAGCCATGGTTGCAATTTAAACAGCCCTTAGTTCGCCAATTGGCTTTCTGTATTGCTAGCCCAAATATTCTGCAGCAAATTCCCAATGAACTCAAAATCCGTTATCCCTTTCATTTTCATCCAAACGAGCTTTGGCATAAATATTTTGAAGCCTACCTTCCCCGTTTAAAACAACTCGAACAACACCCAAGTGAATTAGTAGAATTTTTACAAAAATTAAAAAGTACTCGCCTTGGTTTACGTTTCGAAATGTTTATATGGTTTTGGCTTCTCGATCACCCATACCATCCCTACCAGTTACTCGGACATAACATTCAAAAAATTGACGGCCCTCGTACAGTAGGTGAACTCGACTTTGTTTTAAAAAATACTGAAAGTGGTGAAGTTGAACATTGGGAAGTGGCTTTAAAATACTATCTAGCAGAGCGCGATTTTCAATTACCCTATTGGTATGGCTTAAATCGTAGTGATACTTTGGCTCGAAAGCTTAATCATTTTACCCAAAAACAATTCCAATTTGATGAAGCACTTGGGCAACAGATTCAACAACGCTATTGCGTTTTAAAGGGTCAATTATATTTACCTATTCAGAGTACCAACACATTGCCAAACTGGGTCAATCCTGCGCGTAGAATAGGTCAATGGGGACATATCATTCCCTCAAAAAGTCAAGGTTACTATCGCCTACAACGACATGAATGGATTTGCGTGCAGCAGCAACCGACAAGTACAACCGCACATTGGTGGACAGATGGTTTATATAAAAAAGACAGTGATGAAAGCTATTATATGTATAGACAGCCACGCTTGATCTTGCCGCAAACGATTTAAGACCCAATGCCCCATTTAGTAGAAATTTACATTTATTTACTCAACCACCGTAAAAACCACCTACTGTTTGATACGGCTATTTTTTAATCTAAATCTCACAACAGAATAATTTAGTCTTCTAAAAATTATTCTTTCATAATGGAGATTACATTCAATGAAAAAAATTTTAGCTGCATCACTTATGGTTGCTTTCGTACTGACAGGCTGTAATACAGTAAAAGGTGTTGGTAAAGACGTATCTAAAGCTGGAGATGCTGTAACCAATACTGCTGAGAAAACTTCGGAAGAAATTCGCCGCAATTAATTTCTTTCCCAAGAATTTATAAAAGAGCCCTATTTTTTAAATAGGGTTTTTTCACGTCTAAATTTCCCTTCGCTTGTCGATTCGCCTATTATATTGCGACATTTTTGACTTCTGTATTTAGCATGACCTCAACAGCAACTCTTGATCTCAGCCTAGAATTACTGCGCCAACCTTCGGTAACACCGATTGACCATACCTGCCAGAACATTATGGCGGAACGTTTAGCCAAGATTGGCTTTAACATTGAAAATATGCGTTTTGATGATGTAGATAATCTTTGGGCACGTAAAGGGACTGAAGCACCAGTATTTTGCTTTGCAGGTCATACTGATGTAGTACCTACGGGTAACTTGGATGCATGGGGTTCTGACCCATTTCTTCCTGAAATTCGCGACGGTAAACTGTATGGTCGTGGCAGCGCAGATATGAAAACTGCGTTGGCAGCTATGGTTGTGGCTTCAGAACGTTTTGTTGCGAAGCATCCAAATCATAAAGGTTCTATTGCTTTTCTCATTACCTCTGACGAAGAAGGTCCTTCGATCAACGGGACAGTCAAAGTTGTTGAAACTTTAGAAGCGCGTAATGAAAAAATGACGTGGTGTTTGGTAGGTGAACCATCTAGCACCAACACACTCGGTGATATTGTTAAAAATGGTCGTCGTGGTTCGCTAAATGCCAATTTAACAGTTAAGGGTAAACAAGGGCACGTTGCTTACCCACATCTAGCAATCAATCCAATCCATACTGCTTCAAAAGCATTGGCCGAGCTTTGCGATACCGTGTGGGATAATGGCAACGAATACTTCCCTGCAACGTCGTTCCAAATTTCCAATATTAATGCCGGCACAGGTGCAACCAACGTTGTTCCGGGCACGATGAATCTACTGTTTAACTTCCGTTATTCAACAGAAGTAACAGCAGATGAACTCAAAGCACGTACTTTGGAAATTTTAGATCGTCATGGCGTTGAATATGACATCTCTTGGACGTTATCTGGTCTGCCATTCCTAACCCCAGTAGGTGAGTTAGTAAATGCCGCACGTGATGCCATTCGAGATGTTACTGGGACTGAAACTGAACTTTCGACCAGTGGTGGTACTTCTGATGGTCGATTCATTGCGCCTACAGGTGCGCAGGTGCTTGAACTGGGTGTTTTAAATGCCACGATTCACCAAATCAACGAACACGTCAATGTAGCAGAACTAGAGCCGCTTTCTGAAATTTACGAAAAGATTTTAGAAAATCTTTTGGCTTAAGAATTTCCCGCAAAGATATAAAAAAGGAACTCCATAGAGTTCCTTTTTTATATCTCGCTTTTACAAATACTAAGCCGCTTGAAGCCCAATGCTGTTTTGAATATTGGCTAAATTTGGAATATGAAATACCTGATCGGCCATGCGTACATATTGGAAAATATTGGCGTCTTTCACGGCTTTTTCTTCATCAACCACTTCAGAAATACGCAGACGAATGGTTTTCGGCATTTCATTACACATCAGTGCAAAACGCTGTCCAACATCATCGCCTTCAATCACCAAAGCCACGCCCTGATTTTTTGCAGGATCATTGACCGAGAAAACAGGCAATTTCAATTCATGCCATTCAACAAAAGGAACCTTGGTTGCACTATCGAGCGCTGAAAGCACAATATTTTGTGGCAACAACATTGGCTCTTTACCATGACAATTAATGATATACGCATCGATAAAACCGGTAGAAACCGTAATGAGATGTTGCAGTTCCTGCTGATCAATTTTATCGCTGACAACCTGAGAAACAGTATTTTGGCTCATAGATTACCCCTGCTTTTCTGCAATTAACGCTTCAATATTGGCAAGCAATTCAGCTTCTTGGAACGGTTTACCCATATAGTGAGTCACACCTAAGCTAAATGCACGCTCACGATGTTTTTCACCAGTACGCGATGTAATCATAATGATTGGCAAGTCACGGTGAATGTCATGGTGACGGACTAAGTTTGTCACTTCGAAACCATCCATACGTGGCATTTCAATATCGAGTAGCATCAAGTCTGGACGGACATTTTCAAGCTGTTCAATTGCATCCACACCATCTTTCGCTGTCACAATGTCATAACCTTGACGTTCAAGTAAGCGTGAAGTCACTTTACGTACAGTTACCGAGTCATCGACAATCATCACTAAACGACGCGCATTGGCTTGACGGCCCAAATCACGCTGTTCAGCTGAATGTTTAACACGCTGCGTAGTTTGAATTTGACGTGCAATATTTTGCCCATCCAAAATCAAACATACATGACCATCACCTAGAATCGTGGCACCTGCAATCGCGGCTACACTGGTAAATTGTTGACCAATTGGTTTCACCACGATTTGAGAACGTGAACCCACCAGCTGATCGACCAATAAAGCAATGGTTTGACCACTGTTGCCTTTAATTAGTAGTACAGGCAATGAATGGCCGACATTATTTAAACGTGGAATTGGCTGATTACCCACAAACTCTGATAGATAACGTAGTTTGTAATTGGTGTTGTCAATTTTAAACACGTCATCCTTACTATTGAAGTAAGTTTCGAGTGCCGTAGGTGCAATACGGACAATACGTTCAATTTGCGCTAATGAAATCGCATATTGCTGATCGCCCGCTTTCACCATCAAGGCATCGCTGACCGCTACTGTGGTTGGTACACGAATGGTAAAGGTCGTCCCTTTACCTAACTCAGACTCAACGGAAACATGACCCCCCAAAGCTTTAATTTCACTTTGCACCACATCCAGACCAACACCACGACCCGAAATTTGCGTTACCGCTTGTGCCGTTGAGAAACCTGGATGGAAGATCAATTGCAAGATTTCTTGTTTATCGAGGAACTGATCCGCTTTGATTAAACCAAGTTTTAAGGCTTTGTCTTTAATTTTGGTTTCATCAATCCCTTTACCATCATCACTGAAAGACACCAGTACATCAGTACCCTGACGACTAATGTTCAAGACGATGCTACCTACTTCTGGCTTTTTCAAAGCCAAACGGTCAGCAGTATCTTCTAAACCATGGTCGACCGCATTACGCAGCATATGTTCAAATGGTGTCACCAAACGCTCTAAGATCGTGCGGTCTAATTCACCTTCAGTATTTTGAACAATCAATTCCGCAGGACGGTTCAAAGTCGAAGAAGTTTGACGCACAATACGTTGTAAACGTGGTAATAAACGATCAAATGGTACCAAACGGGTACGCATTAGACTCTCTTGAATTTCTGACTGAATACGTGATTGTTGTAATAACAGACCTTCCGCATCACGGATTTTTTCTGCCAAAGTACTCTTGAAGTCAACCAAATCCGACGCAGATTCGGCTAGAGATTTTGACAATTGGTTAATCGATGAATATTGGTCCATCTCCAATGGGTCAAAATCCGAATAGCGTGAATTTTCAGAACCATGTTTGGCAATAATTTGTGACTCAAGCTCACCATCCATTCGACGTAACTGGTCAGCAAGTCGCTTAATTGCTAACTCCATTTCATTCAAGGTATTGCCTAGCTGACCTAAGTCCATTTCAATACGTGAACGGTTAATCGAGTTCTCGCCTGATAAGTCAATCATCTTCTCGACGAGATCAGCCGAGATACGAATCATCTCATTACTGTTATCAGAAGAATTGGCTTCAGTCCACTCACCCAACATCGATGGCGGTTCAACACCATCACCTTGAATAAATTCAAAGCCTTTACTGACAATACCTTGTTCTAATTCTGCAACACGGTTTGGCAATTGAACCGTAACATCCACATACTGAATGGATTCTAAGCTCAATTTGATGCTGTCAAAATTACTATAGTCATGGTTGAAGATTGCTTCTTTTAACCATGCCAACGTCGTTTTGAGTAAGCCGTCATATGCATTTGAGTTGAAATGATGAACCGCAAAATGCTCAAACGTCGTCTCAAGTTGATACGCAATTGCGGCAACAGGTTCATTTTCAACCATACGCGCACCACCCTTAATACTGTGGGCAGCACGTTGTAATTGAAGCAATACGTTACGGTCACTACGTTGTTCAGTCCATTGATTTAATAATTGAACGGCTTGTTCAAGAATTTCCTCAGACTCTTCAAGGAAGGTTTCTTCCATGACCGAACGTAGATCATCATCTGGATGCTCAACATGTTCAGCAACCGCATGTTCAAGATGTTCAACAGCGGACTCAGTGTGAGCAGTCGTTTGAGCTTCAACCACTGCTTCTGCAGTGTCTTCAGCAGCGTCCATCGGCTCTGACACCGACACATCTGGCTCTACTGTAGCTTGTAGAGTTTCAGCTGAAATAGGAGCCGAAGCCAATGCAACAGGTTCTGAACGCTCTCCTGCCACAATTGACTGAATATTCCTTAGAATATCGATCACATTATTCGCAGGGTAGTCGATCCCTTGGTCACGAATGGTTTGAATACGATCTGAAATATCATCTTGCACTAAACGAATAATTTGAATTAACGCAGGCGTAATCGAAATTTGCTGACGAATAATGCGCTCATAAATCGATTCCAATTCATGCGAAATTAAACCCACATGAGACGCGGCAATCATATTTGCACCACCTTTTAGGGTATGCAAATAGCGCATTAAATTATTCAAAGCTGAAGTATTGGTTTGATCGTGCGTCCAAGTACTAAGGTCTTGGTCAATCCCCACCAATAATTCTTCAGCCTCTTCAATAAAGATCCCTAAAAGATCTTCATCAAAGTCATTATTCGCATCCGCCGCTTGCATCTGTTGATGATCAAGTTGAATACGCTGACTTAATTGAGCAAAGTCTACTGCTGTTGTATTTGCAACAGCGGCTTTATCTTCTACTGTGGCAACAGGTTCAGCAACTACATGGGCTTCTGGTGTTGTCGTCGCTGCAACTGCTTCAATGTCTTGTTGTACAAATGCAGTCAGCTCATTTAAGAAACGCTGAACCTCTTCACTTAACACTACACGCTGACCCGCAGCTAAAGTGTCAAATAAGTGAATGAACTCTTGATGTGCTTGCGCAAATAACTCATAGCCATAATCAGCATGGAGTAATTTAGGCTTTTCAACTAAAGACTGATACGCTGCACGCAGTTGAGTTGTGAAATCATGGATTCCAACAGACGCACGATTATCCGTATGTTCGATCAACTCTAAAGCTTGTTGACTGAGCTGTTGAATATAGTCTGGGAATTCAGCAAGGGCACGTTTATCAAACTCAAATTCAGCATCCAATAACTGATCAATATTTAATTCGATTAGTTTAGAAACCAAACCTTGTGGATTATCTTCAGGCGCCAATTGATCTTGGCTAGCAAAACCATAATCATCCCAAGCAGCTTTGAAGGTTTCATAAATAGATGCAAGATTTGCCTTATCTCCTGAACGCAGCAAGTGTAAATAATCACGAACAAATTCAGCATATTGAATCAATAAAGCAGTTTCTTTCGAGCTCGATACGATTTCGTCTTGCAATAAGGTTTTGAATAAATTTTCAACTTTTGAACTGGCTTCAAAAATCTCTTCGATTTGCGCCATCGACGAACTACCACGCAAGGTGTGTAGCGCGCGAATCAAACCATTATAATCTTGTGATTTACTGTCATCAGATTGAAGGAACTGATCAATCGTTTGTAGATGTTCTTCAGCTTCTTCAATAAAAATGCTCACTGTCTCTTCGACTAGTGATGCATCTGCATCCACTTGTTCAGGAGCAGGTTCTGATTCAACAACCGCATCAATCGTGTTTTCAAGCACTTCTACAGGTGCTGTAGCTTCAACATCAGTCAGTTCTAAACCAGTGACACCATCTTCAGATTTTAATTGATCTGCCAGTTTTAATAATTCTTCGAGTGCAGGCTCAAGGCTGATATTTTGTTGTAATTGTTGCCCCATTAAAACCAATGGTCGTAAGTCTACATCCAATTCGGCAACATTTTTAAACCGTGGATAGAGCTTATATTGATAAACATTTAAAACTGTTTGTGCAAACTTTTGAACTGTCGGCGTTAACTGTACTGAACCCGCAATGACACGATTCAGTGTATCTTCAACTGCCCATGCAGTTTCACCCGCCGATTTTGCCCCGACCATACGACCTGAACCTTTCAGAGTATGGAAATGACGACGAATCGTCGTTAAAGTGTCTTTATCTTGTGGATTTTCCAACCAAGTTGTAAATAAACCCGCCAGTTCTTCAAAGATTTCTTCTATTTCTTCAACAAAAATCTCTAAAATTTCTGCATCTTGATCAAGATAACTATCTTCAGGAAGCGTAGTTGTTTCAACTAAATTTTTTAATATTTCTTTCATAGCTAAGGCTTCTTATGTTTTGCCACCAAGAAGGTTGCTCAAACTTAATTGTAACCATCACCTAAGACTTAACTGTGACGTTAAGTTCACCTTATCGATGTGTTATCTGTAATCGGTGGAGTACCCTAGCCGCAGCTAAGGTACTCCAGGTTTGCGCCTGACTTACTCTGGGAGTTTAAAGTCAGATACAGATTCACGTAATGATTCAGCCATGTTCGCCAATTCAGATACCGAACGTGCAGTATCAAATGTTGCACTGGTGGTTTGCGAGGTAATTTCTTGTACAACGTTCATCGTTGTCGCAATATGACCTGCTGAAGCAGACTGAAGTTTTGCAGCATCCGAAATGTTTGCAATCAGTTTCGCCAAGTTACCCGATACAGACTGAATTTCATCCAGTGCTACGCCGGCATCCTTAGACAAGTTCGCACCACGTACAACTTCCGAAGTCGTTTGTTCCATTGAAATTACGGCTTCGTTGGTATCCGTTTGAATGGTTTTTACCAAGCCTTCAATCTGTTTGGTTGCAGACGCTGAACGTTCCGCAAGACGCTGTACCTCATCCGCTACCACGGCGAAACCACGACCTGCTTCACCCGCCATCGACGCCTGAATTGCTGCGTTTAATGCCAAGATGTTTGTTTGGTCGGCAATATCGTTAATCAGTGCGACAATGTTACCAATCTCTTGAGAAGACTCACCCAAACGTTTAATACGTTTTGAAGTTTCCTGAATCTGTTCACGAATCGTGTCCATACCTTCAATTGAACGGTTTACGACATCTGCACCGTTTGCAGCAATTTGTACAGAACGTTCTGCTACAACAGCTGATTCTTCAGCGTTCGAAGATACTTGGTCAATCGACATTGCCATTTCGTTAATTGCGGCTGATGCACCAGCAATTTCTTGCGCCTGATGTTCAGATGCTTCTGCAAGCTGGTTGGTAATACCCTGCGTATTCGCCGTATATTGCGCAACTTCTTGAGAAGTTTCTGTAATACGCGATACAAGGTCACGTAATTGGTCGATTGCGAAGTTAATCGAGTCGGCAATCGCACCCGTAAAGTCTTCAGATACCGTCGCATACGAACGTAAGTCACCGTCTGCAAGATCGGCAATTTCATCGAGTAAACGTAAAATCGCGTTCTGGTTACGGTCATATTCTTCTTGAAGACGGGTTACACGGAATTTATCCGATTGACCACGTAAAGAAAGAAGTTTGAACACACAGATCAAGAAGGCTGTTAAAGCAAGAATCAACAGTACCGCAGGTAAAATGGTTTTCAAGCCTGTGCTAGAAGACAATTGATTTAAGTTGTCCAACAATTTGTCTGACTCAGCAAAAATTTGTGAAGATGCTTTACGTACGTTCACAATTTGCGTTGAGTTTTTCAAAATTGTCGCAGCCGCTGATTTTAATACATCGTCATATTCAGCTTTAATGCCTTCAAGTGACTCACGTAATTCAGGGCTTTCAATACGTTGTACACCAAGCTCTGTACTACCATCCAATTGGGCATTTAAGTACAAACCAAAGGTTTCAGTATCGGCACTGAAGTCATCTGCAGACTCACGTGAACTATCAGAACCGGAAAGCACCGAACTGATCGAACGTAAAATACGTTCTGCAATGAATACTTGGTTTTTCGCAATCACCACCTGGTTCGAAGGCATGTCTTGACGTGCCATTTGGTCGACCATCAAGTTATATTCCGCCTGAATCCCCGGAATGGTTTCACCAATCGCGATGTTCGTGTCATATAATTTATTAATGATTTTTTGTTGCGAAGTAATCAAGTCAATACTTTTTGAAACTTCAGCCCACTGCGTATCTACAGATTTCAGCGCATCTGTATTTGCATGAATGTCTTTTACAGTTTCTAAGTTTTCTTTGAACGAATCTTGAGAGGCAATTAATTTTTTCATTGCATCTTCAGTACCTGATGCAGTTGCCTCAGTTGCTTGACGCGAAATTGTTTGCGAAAGAAGACGGAGTTCACCCAAACTTTGCGTTAATTGGTTACCGCGAGGAACGCTATAGAATAGGTATAATAAAATAATCGTTGCCAGTACTAATGAACCAATCGCACCATAAATAAATGGTTTGGATTTTTCACTATCACCAAAAACTCGAGATAATTGATCTGTCTGTGATTGCAGTTTTGCCAGAAAAGCATTACCGCCTTTACGACCACTGGTGCTTTCACCCGTATTTTTCTTTTTAAGTTTAAAGCCCATTCAGCTTCTCCCCGATTACGCCTTCTTTCGTTCGTGCGCGACAATTAATTTATAAATTTTATAGATGCGTTCATGTATTTTGGATTTTGCAGTAAACGACTGAAGAGAAATACATTCCACTGCTCGTTATGCTGGTGGAAATACCCCTGACAATATTCCTGCAAATTTCGATCCAACTCATTATCTTTAGAAAAATAACTTTTCTTATTAAAGTGTTGAATACCCAAAACTTGATCGACTACCAAACCGACATAATGGTCATTATGACTAATACATAAAACTTTTTGAGTGGGTGAAAAACTACTTCGATGACCGGTTATATATTGTGCTAGGTCAGACAAAGAAAGTAAGCGTCCCCGAATATTGGCTAATCCCATCACCCAAGGTTGGGTATTGGGAACTGGCGTATATTTTGGTGGGTAGATCACTTCAGCTACTTCACCTAAAGGAGCAACGTAATATTGCCCCATCATCTCAAAAGCAATGCCTGACCATCGGTTTACTTCATTTTCAGTGGAAACGTAGTTTTTGTTTCCTCGTTTTGCTATTCGAAGTAATTCGATAAATCCATTTGCTGCCATAGAGCTTTATCCTGCATTGAGGTGTTGCTTAATCACATCAATTAATTGTTTTTCGTCTACAGGTTTAGTCAGATAATCAGAAGCACCTTGGCGTTTACCCCAAACACGGTCAGTTGCCTGATCTTTGGTACTTACAATGACAATCGGGATATGTTTGGTGGTCGCACCACGTGCAATTTGACGTGTTGCTTGGAATCCATTCACACCCGGCATTACCACATCCATTAAGACCAAATCAGGTAACTCAGCTTGAGCCATTGTCACCCCATCTGCCCCATTTGAAGCTTCAATCACTTCAAAACCGTGTTTACTTAAAATTTCTTTAAAACGGAATGTTTCTGTTGGTGAATCATCAACGATTAGGATACGTGCCATACTTTTTCCCCAAAAAATAAAAAATCTAATTATGCTGTAACGTGATTACGGATTGCATTCAGCAATTCATCTTTACTGAATGGCTTAGTCAAGTATTCATCAGAACCTACAACACGACCCTTCGCCTGATCAAATAAACCATCTTTACTTGAAAGCATAATCACAGGAATATTTTGATAATTTTGAGAGTTTTTAATCAGGGCACAAGTTTGATAGCCATCAAGACGTGGCATCATAATATCGACAAATACGATATCTGGATTCGCATCTGCAATTTTTGAAAGTGCTTCAAAACCATCTACAGCAGTGACTACTTCACATCCTTCACGCTGAAGCAGCGTTTCGGCCGTACGACGAATGGTTTTTGAATCATCAATTACCATGACTTTTAGATTTTGGAATTTATCGTCCATTTATTGACCCTACCCATTGAGGATGTACAAACAATTAAGTTAGCAGCATTATTATTTACAAGTTGTGAACATTTTTAACATATCTTTACTTGCGTTTTCAATGAACATTTTCTGCGCAAACACACAAGATTTCTTGTTTTTATTAACTGCTTCACACTTTCCGATGACCAACGATTTTTTTTTAACTTGGAATAGTATTTAATTGTCTTAATTAAGCATATTATAGCAAGATTATTACTTTAAAATAAGTAATTTAGTCAACTTTAAACTGGGGAGTACAAGGTTGAGTCCGCTTACAAAAAAAATTCACTTGATTAGCCTTAAACATTTCTCAAAAAAAGTCATCCTGACGACTTGTTTACTAGCTTATACCCCGCTTTTATTTGCTGCACCAACCAATACACAGCAACCCCAAAAGGCGACTTGGTATCGCTACTATGACAGTAAAGGCGTAGCAAACATCAGTACCAATGTGACACCAAATCACATCCGCTATGGTTATGAAGCACTTGATCAAAATATGCAAGTGATTAAACGTAACCGCCCCTACAATGCTGAAGCTGACATTAGACAAGCTCCTCAGCGTGCTGCCCAAGCACGTCAGCAAGCGTCAGATATCAAACTTAAAAAAGCCTATACCAATAGCCGAACTGCAGCCATTAAAAAGCGTGATGCACTGACTGGTATACGTAAACAGATCGTGTTTGAACAAGAACAATTAAAACAATTACAAAATGATCGTGTATTATTTGTTCGCCAAGAACGTGAACATTTTCGAAAAGGTGAAACCGTTCCGGCAAAATTAAAAACAATGTTGGATAATAATCAAAAAAATATGGTAGCGAAAAAAGAATACATTCAATCGTTACAAACTCGCTATCGAAATACAGAAGCTGAATACGACAGAATTATTACGCGTTTAAAAGCGATGGAATAAACTTGTTATTCAATTGCTTTTGTAGACCGCTGATATAAGGACCATTATGCACTCTGCACAGCAATCATCCCCATTTTTAAAGCTTAGCCTGCTTTGCATAAGCCTGACTTTGGCTGCATGTCAAAAAGAAGATCCGCAGCAAAGTGTTAAACCAGAAAATAAGATTGAATTGATTCAACAAGATCTGGTCACGATCGAACAAGGCAACGCCATTTCAAAAACAGCCTTTACAGGTACCATTCGGGCGGTCAATCAGAGCAGTATTCAAGCCCAAGTCACTGCGACTGCAACCAATGTTAATGCAGAAGTCGGACAACGTGTCAGCAAAGGCCAAGTGTTGGTGCGTTTAAATAATCAAGACAATGCCGCACGTCTTGCTCAATCTCAAGCAAACCTTGCATCAACGCAAGCTCAAGCCAATCAAGCCAAACTGATGATGGAACGTAAACAGCGTTTGCTGAATCAAGGCTTTATTTCCAAAGTAGAGTTTGAACAAAGTCGTGTCGATTACCAAGCTCAAATGGAAAATGTTCGTGCCCAACAAGCTAATGTCGATATTGCGCGAAAAGCCAATCAAGATGGTACCATTTATAGCCCTATCCAAGGCGTGATAACCAAACGTGATGTTGAACCGGGACAAACGGTTGCTGCCGGACAAACCCTTTTTGAAATTGTCAATCCAGACCAATTAGAAATTCAAGCCAAATTACCAAGTGATCAGCAAGCTGCACTGAAAATTGGACAAAAGATTGAATATAGCATCCAAGGTAATAGCAATTTACTCACAGCACAAATCAGCCGGATTTCACCGATTGCCGATCAAGCCAGTCGTCAAATTGAATTTTTTGCAGCCCCAAATGAAACTATTACTTCATTAAGTATTGGTGCTTTTGTCGAAGGTCACATCTTAGGCACGGATAATATTTCAGGCCAAAAAATTCCACTCGATACCATCCAAAGTCTAAAAGACCAACCTTATGTCTGGGTCATTCGTCAAAATAAAATTACCAAAGTACCAGTACAAATTTTGAATCAGAGTTATAGCAATAACACCGCGATTGTTCAGGGCTTACAAAATAGCGATCTGATCAGCCGAATTAAATTTAATGATTCAGATATCAAACAAGATGTAAGTATCAGCCAAAATTAAAAGAATAAGGCAGGACAGTTGTTATGTGGTTAACCCGAATTAGTGTGAAATATCCTGTTTTCACCATCATGATGATGTTCTGTCTGATGGTGCTAGGACTCGCTTCTTGGCAACGTATGGGTGTTGAAGAGTTTCCTGATGTCGACTTCCCTTTTGTTGTTGTCTACACCAACTATCCGGGTGCTTCTCCTGAGTCTGTCGAATCTGAAATCACCAAGAAACTTGAAGATCAGATCAATACCATTTCAGGCCTTAAGCAAGTCATTTCACAGTCCAGTGAAGGTTTATCCACGGTCATTGTCGAATTTAATCTAGATGTCTCGTCCTCTGTAGCTGCACAAGATATTCGAGATAAAATTGCACCAGTAACTGCACAATTTCGTGATGAAATTGATGACCCAATTGTAGAGCGCTACGACCCTACTGCCAGTGCGATTATGTCGATTGTTTTTGAATCGAAGGACATGTCTTTACGTGATTTGAGTTCCTATCTCAATCAACGGATTGTGCCACAACTCAGAACAGTTCCCGGTGTCGGTACGGTCAATTTATTGGGTGATGCACAGCGTCAAATTCGTATTCAAGTAAATCCGCAAAAATTACAAAGTTTCGGGATTGGGATAGACCAAGTTATAAACACCCTAAAATCTGAAAATATTGAAGTTCCGGGGGGGACTTTAAAACAAAAGAACTCAGAATTGGTGGTCGAAATTAAATCTCGGGTTATTCACCCAAACTCATTCGGTGATTTAGTGGTTGCCAATAAAAATGGCGCGCCGATTTATCTCAAACAAATTGCCGAAATAGAAGATAGCCAAGCTGAAATGGAGTCGAGTGCTTATCTGAATGGTAAAACAGCCGTCGCTGTCGACATTCTGAGAAGTTCGGACTCTAATGTGATTGAGGTGGTTGATAATACCCGTAAAACCTTAAGTAAAATCCAAAAGCAATTGCCGAAAGGCACGACCGCAGAAATTGTGGTTGATTCTTCAAAAGGTATTCGTGGCAGCATTAAAGACGTGGCACGTACGATTATTGAAGGTGCAGTACTTGCGGTACTCATTGTATTGTTATTTCTCGGCTCATTTCGTTCGACAGCCATTACAGGTTTAACTCTACCGATTTCACTACTAGGTACCCTCACTTTTGTTTGGATTTTTGGTTTTACCATCAATATGATGACCCTACTAGCTCTCTCACTGAGTATCGGTCTCCTGATTGATGATGCCATTGTAGTACGCGAAAATATTGTCCGCCATGCTGATATGGGCAAAGACCATGTCACCGCTGCACTCGACGGCACGAAAGAAATTGGTTTAGCCGTATTGGCCACAACATTGACCATTGTCGCGGTATTTTTACCTGTGGCATTTATGGGCGGTATTATTGGGCGTTTCTTCTATCAATTTGGTGTAACCGTCAGTACCGCTGTACTGATTTCAATGTTTGTGAGTTTCACCCTTGACCCGATGTTGTCTGCTCACTGGGCAGAGCGCCACGATCCAAATAAAAAGCCGGGTAAAATTAAACGTTTTTTTAACTGGATTTCGGGCAAGCTCGACAACCTAAGCCATCATTATGAAAAATTACTCAAGCTTGCTTTAAAATTTAGGCTCATTACCCTTTTAATCGCCGTCGCGTCTCTATTTGGTGCATTGGGTTTATCCAAAATGATCGGAACTGAATTTGTACCCGTACCAGACAAAGGTGAAATTCGGATCAAATTTGAAACACCAGTTGATGCAACCCTTGAATATTCGCAGGCTAAGCTTAAGCAAGTAGATCGTATCATTCGCCAACATCCAGAAGTCAAAGCCACTTATGGTGCAATTAATAGTGCCACTGATCGGGGTAAAAACCATGCTAGCATTCGTGTCACTGTTTCACCACGTACGGAGCGTAGTCAAACCTTAACGGATCTCAACAATGAATTCCGTACCCGCTTAAAACATGTAGCAGGTATTACCATTACCTCGATTGCCTCAGCTGATGAAACAGTATCTGGCGGCCAAAAGCCGGTTATGATCTCGATTAAAGGACCAGACTTAGATGAGTTACAACGCATTTCTGACCGCTTCATGAAAGAAATTTCGAAAGTCGACGGTATTGTCGACTTAGAAAGCTCACTCAAAGAACCTAAACCGACCTTAGGTGTACATATCAATCGCGTTTTAGCCAGTGATTTAGGTTTATCCGTCAATCAAATCGCCAATGTATTACGCCCTCTTCTTGCGGGTGATAATGTAACAACGTGGAAGGATGATAAAGGCGAAACCTATGATGTAAATTTAAGACTCACTGAAGATCAGCGTCGACTGCCAACTGACATTCAAAGCATGTACATCACATCACAAAAAACCGATGCTGCAGGCTTACCTATCTTGGTTCCATTGGCAAGTGTGGCAAGCTTTGAAGAAACACTTGGTGCTTCACAAATTAACCGTCGTGATCTGGCACGTGAAGTGATGGTTGAAGCCAACACAGCAGGACGTCCTGCGGGTGATATTGGTGCCGAAATCAATGAGATAGAGAAAAACTTCGACTTGCCACCAGGTTATAGTTTTGTCACGCAAGGTGCCAATAAAGATATGGCTGAGTCTGCGGGTTATGCAATGACAGCGATTACCCTCTCTATTGTATTTATTTATATTGTTTTGGGTTCACAATTTAATAGCTTCATTCACCCTGCAGCCATTATGGCTTCATTGCCCTTATCATTGATTGGGGTTTTCTTAGCCTTATTCTTATTTAATTCAACCATGAACCTCTTTTCCATTATCGGGATTATTATGCTCATGGGCTTGGTGACAAAGAACGCAATTCTACTCATCGACTTTATTAAAAAAGCCATGGATCATGGTGTAGATCGTTATGAAGCGATTATTGAAGCAGGTAAAACCCGTTTACGTCCCATTTTAATGACTACCAGTGCAATGGTGATGGGTATGGTTCCGCTTGCACTTGGTTTAGGTGAAGGCGGTGAACAAAGTGCACCAATGGCACATGCCGTGATTGGCGGGGTGATTACCTCTACCCTACTAACACTTGTGGTTGTGCCGGTGATTTTTACCTATTTGGATGATTTCCGAAACTTCCTTGCACGTCAGGCCAAAAAAATCATGTCATAATGACAAAATCTAAAATGAGGTGACTTTGGAAAATGTTCACCTCATTTTTTATTGTATACTCTCCACTTTAACGCTTAATTTTTTAGGACAGTTTCCATGCGCGCGAGTCGCTTTTTATTTGCAACGTTAAGAGAAACCCCAAACGATGCTGAAGTTATTTCACATCAGCTTATGCTTCGTGCCGGGATGATTCGTAAATTGGCTTCAGGTTTATACACTTGGCTGCCGATGGGCGTTCGCGTATTAAATAAAGTTGAAGCGATTATCCGCGAAGAGATGGATCGTGCTGGTTCACTTCAAGTCCTGATGCCTGTCACTCAACCTGCATCTTTATGGGAAGAATCAGGTCGTTTCGTACAATATGGTCCAGAACTTTTACGTTTTAAAGACCGTCATAACAATGACTTTGTACTTGGCCCTACACATGAAGAAGTGATTACAGATCTTGCTCGCAATGAGTTGAAAAGTTATAAGCAATTGCCTGCAAACTTCTACCAAGTACAAACCAAATTCCGTGACGAAATCCGCCCTCGTTTCGGTGTGATGCGTTCACGTGAATTCATCATGAAAGATGCCTATTCTTTCCATGTTGACCAAGCTTCTTTACAAGAAACCTATGACAAGATGTATGCAGCTTACTGCAAGATTTTCACGCGTTTAGGTTTAAATTTCCGTCCAGTTCAAGCGGATACAGGTTCAATTGGTGGTTCTGGTTCACACGAATTCCACGTCCTTGCGTCTAGCGGCGAAGATGACATCGCATTCTCTACAGAGTCAGATTATGCTGCTAACGTAGAAATGGCGGAAGCAGTATTAGTAGGTGAACGTGCTGCTCCGACTAAAGCACTTGAAATTGTTGATACACCAAATCAAAAAACCATTGCTGAGGTTTCTGAATTCCTTAAATCAGACCCTACTCAATCTGTCAAAGCATTATTGGTTCAAGGTGTTGCTGAAGAAGGTAAAGCTGCACCAGTGGTTGCCTTATTCCTACGTGGCGACCATGAACTGAATGAAATTAAAGCAGAAAAACACCCATTAATTGCTGCTCCATTAACTTTTGCAACTGAAGCACAATTAGCTGACTTAGGCTTAACTGCTGGTTTCTGTGGCCCTCAAGGCTTAACCGAAAAAGGCATTACCGTTATTGTTGACCGTGCAGCGTCTGTACTTTCAGACTTTGTTGCTGGTGCAAACCAAGTTGATAAACATGCTGTAGGTGTAAACTGGGAACGTGATGCACAATACACCGAAGTTTATGACCTGCGTAATGTTGTTGAAGGTGACCCTTCTCCAGATGGTCGAGGTACAATCTTGATTAAACGTGGTATCGAAGTTGGTCATATCTTCCAGTTGGGTCAAAAATACTCTGAAGCGCTTGGCTGCAAAGTTTTAGGTGAAGATGGCAAACCTCTCGTTGTGACTATGGGTTGCTACGGTATTGGTGTAACTCGTGTTGTTGCTTCTGCGATTGAACAAAACTTCGATGACAAAGGTATTATTTGGCCGTCTGCAATTGCTCCTTTCGAAGTTGCTATCGTGCCAATGAATGCACATAAGTCACCACGTACAATGGAAGCAGCTGAAGCACTGTATGCAGAATTAACTGCTGCTGGTTATGATGTTCTTCTTGATGATCGTAATGAGCGTCCTGGTGTTAAATTCTCTGATATCGAGTTAACAGGTATTCCACACCGTATTGTCATTGGCGAGAAAGGTTTGGATGCTGGTACATTTGAGTACAAAGGTCGCCGTGATGAAGAATCAAGCAACCTCAGTAAAGAAGACCTTTTAGCGAAACTTGCAAAATAATTTGCGCTAAACATAAAAAATCCCGCTAGGTGCGGGATTTTTTATGTCAAATATTTTAAGCCTTAACAGAATTTCAGCCCCCCGAAGCAGTTAGAACGAAACTCCTGTCCAGACAATTTTAAATTGGTTAATGGGAAATCAATTAATGACGGGTTTTTAATCTCTTTAACATCCAAAGAAGAACCTGCAACACAACCAAAGATTAAATCTCCACAGTTACGAACATTGGTACTTAAGTCATGGTTAATTCCGGCGATCGTTTGTTTCAACACTTCATCTGTAATCGCCACTTTATCTGATGGTGTAATACTGCCCAAATCGACTTCATCTTCCATCGCCAGCCACCACCCTCTTTCTGCTGCGACTGCAGCACCAGGCCAGAGTATTTTTTGAGCTTGTAAAGATAGCGAAGCAGGGTTATTTAGATAAAGTGCGTGAATCAAACCTAAACTTTGATTTACCGTAATATCGGTTTTTAGCCCAGTAAGATACCCCGTCACATCTTTATCCAAATTAATGTTTAAACCGAGTAGAGAGATTTGAGCTACTAATGGACCACTAAAATCTAGACGATCAACAGTTCCTGTACCCTTTAACTGTACATCTGTCATTCGATTACCACTTACAACAGTAGCTGGAATCGTAAAAGGAGCTGTGGTTGATTTTAAATTAAAGGAATAATTATCTGATTTGTAGTGAAGCGGTAGATCAACTTCTGCACCAAATAATGTCCCCTTAACTGCTCCTTCAATATATTGCTGCGTAGAAGCATAGTCCATCACACGCTCGGCAGTTGTTGCAACACCCGCAGATGCTTTGGTTTTCATATAACCACTAAAGGTATTGATACCATTGGGTGTATTGCTATTTTCTGTACCTAATGTCATTAATCCAGAAATTTTTTCAGCGCTCAAACGAAAGCCCATCACTTCACGAGTTGCCGCTGATTTCGGATCTTTAATTGCAATTTCGATAAAAGGATTGGTCAGCAAAGCAGAAGTTGCCGCACGTTCATCCGACGTATAATTGCTATTTGCAGGCAATCCACTCAGTGAAATATGATCAATATCAATATCACAAGCACCTGAGCCATTTGCACCACCACAACCCAATTGGAGCTTTTTAATATTGGCATTGAGCTCCATTTCAGCTTCCAAACCAAGTTTATAAAAGCCAACTTTGGATTGGTCAACGGCTTGTCCACTCTCATCCACAGAATTATACCCCTGCGTATATTCCATGGAGAGTAAAGCTTGACCATCAACTTTTGATAAGCTTTCATCATCTAAAGCCATCATTGCATGAGATAAGCTACTCATCGCAAATGTCGAGAATATCAAACCTCTGATTAACTTCTTTTTCATAACAAATTCCCTGTTCGTTATTTTATTTATTTGTTATTGATTTAATTTTACTAGCGTGGAGTAATCCCCATCGTACTTCGCATTGTTCCACCGGTTAGGGCAATATCCGCCATCTTTTGCATATTGCCATTTGTTAACATCGAAACTTCTGCACGAAACGCTTTAGACATATTATTGGTTGGATTGAATTTTACCTGATTATCAAACTCTACCGAATCTTGTTTCATTTTAATTCGAGCATCAAAGCCTAGATCGCCCTGCATTTTATTAATATTGATACTTGAAGCTGAAACGACACCGCTGGCATTTACATCTTCATTCATCAAACTTAAATAACTTCCCATAACTTTTTGATCTTTCTTTTCAGCATCAGTTAATGCTTTAAATTCAAAGCTTCCACGGAAAGATAAATAATTATTTTCTGCAGTGTCATTTAGACCCGGTACTATAAATAGCTCACCTTTACCATCAAGTTTAAACGCAATATTCGTCAACACATCATCACGTTTAGAGAAATTATCTAAAGGTACTGTGGTCCCACATTTGGCAGAAGCTGTAGTCGCACAGTTATAGGTTGAACCCGGCAGTTGACCAATCGCTAACTCGGCATTGGCTGCAATCAATAAATTATCTGCACGTACATAGATGCCATCATTTTCATAGCCAATCACACCATCAGATTGAATAAGTGCATTGATGTTTCTTAAGCCGGCATAATAATTGACTTCTTGACCATTAATACCTTTTTTACCATCAATCAAAATAATAGAAGTTGTACTTGGTGTTCCTGTTTTTTTATCAACACCATAACCATCTGTGCTCATTACAAGGTTATAGCCAATACCTGATTTTTCAGCCGCATTTTTATAACTGTATTTTTTCTCTGATAATGCAACGTTGGCATTCATATTATAAATCGGGATACCAATCCCCCAACTGTTGTCATTACTTGCAATTGCAGCAATTGAGTTATCCGAAATAAATCGTGCGGTACGCGCGATGGACTGAAAATCCATACCACGAATCGCCACTAGTGCAAAATTTCCGCCCGCCGTTTGATTTGACAGATTCTGGGTTAAAACATTATTGGTTAAACCTAATGTTGCTTTTAATTTATCATTTACCAGAAAATCAAGGCTTTTTGCTTGAATGGTATTGATATAAATATCGCCAAAATCAATATAGGCATTTTTATCAGCAACTAAAGACGTTAAATTAGAAAATTCAATGGCATAACTACCAATACCCGTATGGCCAATTTCTAAGGTTGTCGGTGCTTGACCTGCAACAAGGCTAGGATCATCCTTTGAAGTGAAATCCGCGCGCACACCTAAATGTAAACCACCTGAACCAACGGACTCATATCCAGAAGCCTTCGTTGCTAGACCAAAATCTTTGATTCCGTCTTGATTGGCATTTAAGGCAACTCGTGCATTAGTGACAGCACCCGATGCTCCCATACGAATTAAATTGCGCTGCGCACCACCATCGGTACCGTATCGTAAATCGATATTAACGCCGGGGTTTGTGGCATCGCTACGTGAACTATGCACATCTGAAATGTCCTTTACCCGCCCTAAATTGACCGTATGGTCTTTGCTTCCTGTGGATTTTGTGGTGAGAACAATGCCTTCATCAGCTGCGACATACATATAACCTGAACCAGCAAAGTTAAAGTTAAAGTCCTTTAAGGTTACGCTATGTCCATTCATACCATGACTAATACTGGCATTTTGCAATTGAAATTCCATATACGCCGTATCATTACGGTTAAATAGACCATTGCTGGTTTCAAGTAATACTTTTAAAGGTGAAGATGTTGCAATCGCAAGTGAACCTAAATTTTGCGTAGGCGTTTGGCACGTTGCGCCTTGACACAGCAGCATAATATTTTGCGCAACAGCAGTAAATGGGCTGACACTTGCGGCAATACGCATGCCTACACCAGCATCCGTAGTCCCAATATCAAAATCTAATTTTGATGTAATGGTGCTTTGCCCAACGCCATCTATTTGTACATTGTGCAAACCCATTTTCATCTTATTTTGGTCAGTTGGGTCAACCCAATTTAACTGATCAACTTTGACTCTAGAAACTTCATGGGTAATCGAAATACCATCTTGGCCAGTAACTGCACCCAAGCTTTCATCGGTCATCGCTTCAAAAGCATAGGCGTATTGAGCAAGTAAAATACTGGTTGCGAGTGCCGTTAAAGTTGTTATTTTTTTCATCACTATATCCTTATATTCAGTCACAGCTGATTAACAGCGACCTGCACCATTTCCAGTGCAGTTAAAACTGAAGATGTTTAACTTTCCACTCATGTGCATGTTGCCATGCACATTAACACCCATAAATCCTTGTTCTGAACCACGATCAAAATCAGGCACTGCTAAAGTTGAAGTTGTTCCATCAGCTTTCTTTTCGGTATAGGTTGTATAAGTACTGGTATTTTCATAACCTTCCTTACCTGTCGTCCCTGTTTCCACCGCCAACGTAGCAAATCCTAAATTCCTGATTTTTAATGGCTTGTCATCATAAAATGTCAACTGCATAGCCGTTTGTGGATTACCTTCACGATTGATAATCGTCACACCATCTAGTGAAAATTGATCGATCTGTAACGTTCCTTGAAACTGTTTAAACACCAACCATTTCTTATTACCATTTGCATCCACATGATTATTGGGTGCAAGTGCTAAGCGACAAAATTCATTGGATGAACATTGATATCCATAAAAAGCTTGAGTCGTTTTACCATTCGCATCCATGATTGATATGTTGTTTTTTGACATATCATTGGCGTATTGATGGTTTAATGAAAGTGTCCAACTGAGATCAGCACCGCCTTGACCGGTTGCAGCAGTGAGTTCGGTATTATCCATAGACACTAAGCCTGCATGAGTTTGTGTCAGTGCAGCACAAACAACAGCGCATAAAATTTTATACATTTAATTTCTCCTACAGCCCTGTTGTTCTTATTTTTAAGTGCTGAATCAATACGCCATCTATGGCAACAGATCCTAAATTCGTGCTTTGTCCATTGACACCTTTAAAGACCACACCTGTCGCCGTATCCGTACTTTTTGCATTCAGCAGATTACCAGGCAAGCGCTCTACTGTACCGATTGCAATACTACTATGTGTTGCATTACGCCCTTGATATAGTGCTGTCGCATCTGAAGAGTTTGCTTTTAACTCCGTACCACAACTATAGACGTTACAGGTTGAACCTTTAAAGTCAGCAGCGGTTAAACCCGATGTACCTGTGGTATTACCCGGGATATCCGTATAGTAGGTATAAATTTTACTGTAAATAGAAGGCACATTTGGAATACGAGTTACTTCCAGAATAATATTTCGACCTTCTGAACCCACAATAAAGGGCTGATACATATTTCCTAAAACTAAATTGATATTTGGGCTATATAAATATAGACCTTCAGTTTCATGAAAGATTGGAGCTGCAGATCGATCCATCGCTGGTGTCGCTGCAGTACCATCATCCAGTTCGGAGCGTGCAGCTGTACTGATACGCATACCGCGAGCATCCAAATCACCGTCATTGATACTCAGTGACTCAGCACGATCATTGGTATTAATACGAATTAGGCTGGCTAAACCTAAGGTTTGGTTGTAATTTGTATTTGTAGATTTTAAGGTTTGAAAAATTCGAACTTGTGATCCATTAAAACTCAGGCCATTCGCAACAATTTGAGTACGTAAACGATAGTCTTTATCTAAGCCACTTGTCGGCGCACCGGTAATCGGATCAACAACATTACTTGAATTCAAAGATCGTGAAAATACGTCCATCCACAAACCAAGTTTGATGTTATTAGATGCATCATCTGCTGCAATTTTCTTTAATGGTGCCTCAATGGCTAAGTAACCAACATTCCCCTTATTATCTTTCGCAAATTGTTCAACATCTTGATTTCCCGCATGGAAAAGCCATGGGTTTTCTGCTGTACCCCAATTAAATCCTTGGTCTGTATAGCGCGTTGCTAATGAACTTTTGCCATTTTTATCTTTGCTATTGGACAGGGCTAAGCCATATATAAATACATCTGCTTTCGATCTGAGACTCGATACGGTCGCAGTCGAAGCAATTTGTTTTGCTGTAATTTCAGCATTTTTCTTCACGGTTGCTAATGCTGCATCGCTTGCCTTTTGAGCTTCAAGCTTGGCATAGTCCGTTGCCAACTGATTGAGGGTTTCTGCAGCTTTGGCATTCAACTGAGCATCTTTTGTTGTATCAATAATATTTGAACGGGTAATTTTTCCTGAGACATAATTTTTATAAAAAGTCGAAGTGGTCGGTAAATTACCCGTACTATTATTACCGTATAGTAACTCAATCATCTCATACGTATTTTGCAGTGCATATTCTTTAGATTTATTATCCTGACCTGCTGTCAACGTATTCTTTGTTGTTCCATCAGTTTCTAAGCCCGAAATAATAGTACCATCTTTATAATCTGCATAACGCTGATTGTAATATGCCTGCATCGTTGGCGATTCAAGATAAAACTGTACTAATCGGCCACGATATTCTGTTGAATATGTTGCGATGGTTTCATTGGTTATACGTGTAGCATTATTGGTCTCATAGGTGCTTTTAGAACTTAAGAAAGTGGAGTCATAAACACCGTTATAGCCCGTAACTCGGCCTTGCTGATAGGCATCAACATATGCAGCTTTATAGATTTTATCGTAAGCACGCTGGCCTAATTGTTCATAGTTTTCACCTGTAGGAATAATCCGAATAAAACCTGTATCGCTTTTCCCTGGATCAACCATACCTGACGCATAACTAGAAGCTGTAGAACGGTCATTTGGGCCTTGAAAGACCATTTTGAAATTTTCTAAAGTGAGTGCAACACCTTCACCCGTTGTGGCTGAAAGTGCTTCATCTGATAAATCTTGAAGCGCATAAACAGATGGTGCAGCGAACATGCTGACTGCGGCTGCTAAGCAACTCTGGCGGAATAACTTAGCCTGGGTGAATTGAGTCATCTCGACCTTCCTTTTATCAGATGCTCTGCATCTCTCTTATATTTATTCCTGAGAACTGGCTTTGATGTTATTGTCCATTTATTCCTTAAATGGAGACTTGTGATAGACCAGTCACTTAACTTTTTATTATGCTGAATAATTACTCAATTGCAAAAACTTCCCCACCGAATGGTCTATTTTCCGATGAATGACCCAACAAAAAAGCGGGCTAATTCGCCCGCTTTTTTAAACTCAATCCGAAGGATTAAGCTTTCGGTAATGTCACACCGGTTTGACCTTGGTATTTACCACCACGGTCTTTATAAGAGGTTTCACACACTTCATCTGATTCGAAGAACAACATTTGTGCGACACCTTCACCCGCGTATATACGTGCAGGTAAGTTGGTTGTATTCGAAAATTCTAAAGTCACGTGACCTTCCCACTCTGGTTCAAGAGGCGTCACATTGACAATAATACCGCAGCGCGCATAGGTTGATTTACCCAAACAAACGGTTAACACATTACGGGGAATACGGAAATATTCGACTGTCCGTGCCAGTGCAAACGAGTTTGGCGGAATGATACAAACGTCTGATTCGATATCAATAAAGCTTTTATCGTCAAAGTTTTTAGGGTCAACAATTGCTGAATGAACATTGGTAAAGACTTTAAATTCACGAGCACAGCGCACGTCATAACCATAGCTCGACACGCCATACGAAATAAGCTTTTCGCCATTTTCATCATAACGGACTTGGTTTTCTGCATACGGTTCAATCATGCCGTGTTTTTCGCTCATTTCGCGAATCCAACGATCAGACTTAATAGCCATTTATCTCTATCCAAAAACTTAAATCAATTATTGCGTGGTACTTTAACTGAAATCCGACTTAATGAAAATAAGCTTTGCCGAACTAAGCGGATTTAGTCATTTTCAAATCAATTTAGAGTTTTAAAATCGCAGAATAACTCAGTGGAATCGAAAAACTGACCAAGACTAGCGATGCTGTTCGTTGTAAATTGGCTTGATTGAGCCAACTAATTTTATTCGATGCCAAAACTGAACCAAGAAAGGTCCAAAGGAATGCAATAGGAACAATCAACAACAAAAAGATCAGCATGTGAGCTACATAATATTGCGCATTTTGCCAAGCCAATGCAGGAAAAATCGCAGATGCAAATAATAGTGCTTTAGGATTTAATAACGTCGCAACAAAGAGTTCGCGTGCACGAATGCCCTTTTGATTAAAATTTTCAGCAACAGTTGCTGTACGCCATAATCGCATAGCCAAAAATAGAATATAGCCAGCACTAAACAGTTTTAAAATGGTCGGCAGTAAAGGCAGATGTACGGAAATTTTACCAATGAGAAAACCCCATAGGCTAATCGAAATAAGATAACCAAAGGCTTCCGCTGGAATGAGTCGGAATGATTTACGTAGCCCAACTTGAATACCCGAAGATGCGAGTAAGGTATTGGTTGGTCCTGGCGTTAACAAAATACTGATAACTAGACCAATAAAAAACCATGAAATCATACTTTGACCTCAAACTTAATCCGCGAAGATTAATTCAGTTGTTTCGTATTAGCAAAATAAAAAATAGAAATGCTTATAAAAAACTCCTTATTTAATTATAAATTCAGTAACTTAAATAGAAAAACAAAACCTTAGCTGAACAGTCATTCAGAGCACCTTACAATTCAAAGAAATATCTTGAACTTATATTTATAAAAGAAATTTCACATGATTCCATGTATACCCTACAGTTTTTACACGTGACAAAATATTATTAAAATAAACGATATAGCTCCATGCCATTCTTACGCATAACCATTATTTATTGGAGACTAAAAAATCAAAAAAAAATACTTTTCAAAAATAATTGATTAAGTTATGTTCAATTGAGTAGTGGAAATTAAAATTAAAACTCATCAAATCAATATTCAAAATTTATGTGTAAAAGGACGTTTCTATGAACCAATGGACAAAACTCACGTTACTCTCGGTTACTTTGGCGTGTATTACTGCTTGCTCAAATGATCAATCTACTTCAAAAAATACCACGGAAGGAAAAAGCGCAGAAACTGCTACATCTGACAAACTTCAAACCAAGTTCGTAACCATTGCAACTGGCGGAGCATCAGGACCTTACAATGTGATTGGGACGAGTCTTGCAGAAATTTATAACAAAACTTTTGGTGTAAATTCTAAGACTCAGACTACAGGTGCATCAGTCGAAAACTTAAACCTTCTCAAACAGAATAAAGTTGAAATGGCATTTGTTATGAGTGACAGCTTAACAGAAGCACTGAACGGAGCAGGAAGTTTCGCAAATGGTAAAGTTGAGAATGTCAGCCAAGTCGCAGCGCTTTATCCAAACTACGTACAAATCGTAACCTCTAAAAAATCAGGGATCAAAAATATCGAAGATTTGAAAGGTAAACGTATCGCTGTGGGTGCACAAAATTCAGGTGTAGAAGTAAATGCACGCACACTGTTGAATGGTTTTGGAATCACCTATAAAGATATTAAAGTTGATTATTTAGGCTATGCTGAAGCCGCTGATGCTTTAAAAGGTGGCAAGCTTGATGCAGCATTCCTGACTAGTGGCATTCCAAATTCATCACTCATGGAACTTCAACAAAGCTTTGATCTACAGTTAGTTTCAATCAATGCAGATAAAGTCAAAGAAATAGCTAAAGATCAAAGTTATTTCTTACCGATGATTATTCCAAAAGGCACATATGGCAATACTGCGGACATTCAAACTGCCGCAATTAAAAATGCATTAGTTGTTCGCACAGATATATCGGATGATGATGTCTACAAACTAACAAAAACTTTCTTTGACAGTTTGCCTCAATTGGCAACTTCACACCAAGCAGCAACAGAAATCACGCTTGAAGGTGCTCAACAAGGCCTTGTAGCGCCTCTACATCCAGGCGCGAAACGCTACTATGATGAAGTGGCTAAAAAATAATAAGCTTCAAAAAAATGCAGTTTATACTGCATTTTTTATATTGTTCTTCTTAATCTATGCTAGCTATCCAACACTGTATACGCAGGTTAGAGTTGAAACTGATATATGCAAAATTTCAACTGATCAATTTGATTTACAGTGGAAGCATTCAGTAGAAAAGACGGCTTGGTCTGAACAATATCAGCGTCAAAAGAATAAGTTTTTACTGCGCCACACCGATTTGATTTCATTTGGTGCAGGTACACCCTCAAATTATCCCATTGAGTTTCAAAAAAATGGTGTGATTAGAATGCGGGTCAATCAAAATATAGATGAAATCAACTGGGTGATTTCTAGAAATATGCAAGGCACGATCCTCGCTGACCAAAAAATTTGGTCTATTTTTCAAAGTTACCCAGACTATAGTTTGGTCAACATCTCGGTTCAATATCAACCCAAATGGAAGTCTTGGTGGATTGGAGAATGCCTATGAATTCCAAAGAAGATAAAGTTGTATTAGAACAACTCGATGAGAAACAACAACAAGCCATATTAGAAAAATTTGATCGGGAATCTGTTACTCGAATCAATATGAGCAAATCTGTTACCTACTTTGTTGCATTTGTAGCGATCTTTTATTCATTATTTCATTTATTTATTACGTTTAATCCTTTACCTGAGTTAATACAGCGTGCAGCCCATGTCGCTATTGGCCTAGCACTCATTTTCTTACTCTATCCAGCTCGTCAAGCAAGCTCCCGGCAGCATATTTCACTTCTCGATTGGTTCTTGGCTTTGCTTTCCATCTTCAGTTTTTTATATTTATGGAAAGAATATCAATCTATTATGACCACTCGAGGTGGTATTCCAAATACCTTAGATATCGCGTTTGCAATTATGAGTGTGGTATTAGTCATAGAAGCAACTCGCCGGGTCATGGGGTGGATGCTGCCCATTTTAAGTTTAATTTTCCTGACCTATACATTTATCAGTCACTTTGATTGGTTGCCAGATCGATTAATTACTCGCCCTTATACCATCAGCGACATTTTCGGACATATGTATTTAAAAACCGAAGGCTTATATTCTTCGGCAATTGGTGCATCCGTCACTTTTATTTTCTTATTTATCCTTTTTGGTGCTTTTCTTGCAAAATCAGGTATGGGGAAATTGTTCAATGATCTTGCCATGGCATTGGCGGGTCATAAACAAGGTGGTCCTGCCAAAGTTGCTGTAATTTCAAGTGGATTTATGGGCAGTATTAATGGAACTGCTGTTGCCAATGTTGTTGGCACAGGCTCATTTACCATTCCATTGATGAAAAAAATTGGTTATCACAAGAATTTTGCTGGTGCCGTTGAAGCCAGTGCATCCGTCGGTGGACAAATTTTGCCGCCAGTCATGGGTGCGAGTGCCTTCATTATGGCCGAAACAACTGGCGTGAGTTATGGCACGATTGCACTAGCCGCATTATTACCTGCCTTATTGTATTACCTTGGCGTCATGGCTCAAGTTCATTTCCGTGCGGGTAAAGATGATCTGAAAGGCGTACCTAAAGCTGATTTACCTAAAGTAAAAGAAGTTCTAAAAGAGCGTGGACATTTACTTATTCCAATTTTGGCACTGGTCTTTTTCTTATTTCAAAATATTCCTGTGAGCTATGCTGCTGTCTACACCATCGTCCTGACCATCTTTGTAGCAGCTTTAAGAAAATCAACACGAATGGGTGTAAAAGATATTTTAGATGCGCTCGTTGATGGAGCCAAACAATCATTATCTGTGATGGCTGCTTGTGCTGTCGTTGGTATTATTATCGGCGTAGTAAGTCTGACAAGTTTTGGTTCAGTAATGACTTCTTCAATTATGAGTTTAGGTGCAGGTAGTCTCTTTCTCACTTTATTTTTAACCATGATTGCATCGATGATTTTAGGCATGGGGCTTCCATCTATTCCGGCCTATATCATTACTGCCACCATGGCAGCACCAGCACTCGCAAACTTTGATATCCCTGTATTAGTCGCGCATATGTTTGTGTTCTATTTTGGTTTATTTGCAAACATCACCCCACCAGTTGCCCTTGCCGCCTTTGCGGGCGCAGGAATTGCAGGCGGTGATCCAATGCGCACTGGGTTTCAGGCCTTAAAACTATCTCTTGCTGGTTTTATTGTTCCATTTTTATTCGTTTATAACCCTGCCATACTGATGATTGATACCACCAATGTTGCAGTCAATGCTCGAGAATTTGCCTTTCCTGCATGGACAACTATAGTGAGTATTACTGTCACTTCAGTGATAGGAATTCTCGCTTTAGGCTCCGCAGTTGAAGGTTATTTCAAGACTTATCTCAACTGGTTCTGGCGTATTTTTTTAGGTGTGGGTGCGCTGTGTATGATTATTCCAGAAACCATTACAGATATTGTAGGCATTATCATGGTCATCATCGCAATTACGGTGAATATTATCACTGCTAAACGTAAAGCAAACCCGTCTCTTTCCTCCTAAAAAACCAATTAAAAAGCCCGGTAATTACCGGGCTTTTTAATTTCTTAGACTAAGGCGTACCCTCATTTGATGGGTGGGTTTTAATGACTTCAAATAATATTTAAAATTATTTGTTCCTCTATATTTTTTCAATGCTAAGCCCTTTGTAACAGAGGACATTTGGCAAAAAATCTAAGACACAATGCGTTTGTACAGTTACTGCCGTTCAAAGAATTGATCCTAGCCAAAATAATAGAAATATCGTGAAAGCTATTTTGTAAAAACTAAGTACAAACGCGACATCCTTTGATATGCCTCAAGAATTTTATCCTTGGCATACGGCTTATAATCGCAGGAAAAATAAGAAATTGTGCAAATCGTTTTTTAGATGTGTAATTCATAGACATCGTTGAATGTCTAAAGTTCAGTACTCATAATTTTCAAACACTCCCAATACCACGTTATAAAAAATCTGGCACGAGGCCAGATTTTAATACGATCAACTTAAATTTCAGTTCACCCTTAGAAAATACGGTTTTTATCTTTTTCAGCCTGAGGTAATGCATCTGCAACTTTTTGTGCAATCGCCATGTAGCTTTCAGCAGCATCATCACCTGCTATCACAGATGGTTTCCCTGCATCGGCATTTTCACGAATTTGTACATTCAGCGGTAAACGACCTAAGAGCGGAATGTCGTATTGGGCTGAAAGTTGGTCGCCACCACCTGTACCAAAGATTTGCTCTTCATGCCCACAGTTCGAACAAATATGGGTCGACATATTTTCAACCACACCCATCACTGGGATGTGTACACGGTTAAACAACTCAATGCCTTTGGTCGCATCCATTAATGCAACGTTCTGTGGTGTCGTCACAATCACAGCACCTGTCACTGGTATACGCTGTGCAAGCGTCAACTGAATATCACCTGTGCCTGGCGGCATATCAATGACCAATACATCCAGATCAGGCCACAACGTTTGGTTAAAGAGCTGCATTAACGCCCCTGTCGCTTTCGGCCCACGCCAAGCCACTGGCGTATTGTTATCTCCAGTTAAGTGACCAATTGAAAGTACAGCCATACCATATGCTTCGATAGGAACAAATTGCTCAGCTTCAATCATCGGCGTACGGCCAGCGTTACCGAGCATCGTTGGAATACTTGGACCATAGATATCCGCATCTAAAACGCCAACTTTTAGCCCCAATTTCTGTAATGCCAAAGCTAAGTTAACTGTCGTGGTTGACTTACCCACACCACCTTTACCAGATGACACCAAAATGACATTTTGAATGCGTGGGTGTTTCGGTACATCACGCTGTTGTGGAGCGGCTTTTTGAATCGGTGGGTTATTCGGATCAACTTCGGCAGGTGCTTCGGGTGTTTTCGCAGACGCATCCACAACTGGAGGTAACTGGCTTTTTGCTGCTGAACTTTCAGCTTTTTCTTGGCTAGAACAGCTTTCGCCTTCTGCATGGTGATGACCGCAACCACCCGATGTATGTCCAGTCTTTTGCTGAATCACGTGCATATTTAATTCTGTGATGCCACATTTTTCCAATGCATCGGCCAAATCATCATGGATTTTTTGTAAGTCATCGGCTTCTGAAGGAAAGGTATTAATCGTGATCTGCAAGATCTGACCTTGCACATTTACCTGTGTAATACGGTCTTTTAAAGCATTATTTGAATTGGGAAGTACATAGTTTTGTAAAACCTGTTGGATTTCCTCTTCTTTCACCTCTTGGGAGGGTGAAAACACAGATTTTAGAGAAGAAAGCCACGACATTATGTTGTCTCCAAACAGGAAAATCAAAAGATAATAGCGATAGTTTACCTGTTCATCTGCCCCAGAGTAAGAGGGAGATGAATGACTTATCCCTATAAACTTATAAAGTTGAGTAATTTAGTCAGCTTTCAAACAATTTTTCTAACGTGTGACGCTTAAAAATGCACCTGCAACTGATTTTTGCGGCTAAACCAAAGCCTTTAAATTTGAATTGATTACATATCAACCATACATTTTCAGCGTAATTTCAGTTTATATTTCAGTCGTTTCAACAGAATAATCATAGCGATGGATGTGCAATCTAAAGGCACATTTTGTGCTTTTTAGTTTTTAAAATGGGGATGACGATGTATCCGAAGACTATCTATAAGAAGAATATTTATAAAACGACTTTATGTGCCTTGATGCTCCTGACTTCAGCAGCCTATGCAGAAATTGCGACTGAAGCCATTCAAACACCTGACCGACAAACTGTAGCGATTGGTGATAGCATCGATCTCATGCGCTCGCGTATGCAAGCTTCTCCGATGAAAATGCTGTCTTATCCGCTGCAAGAGAAAAATCTGCCTGCAAAACTAGCGGTAGATTACACCTATGAAATTGCTAATATGCGCTACGTGATTACCGTAGTCGATGATCAAGTCAAAAATATTAAGACTGAAAATTTAGATGGATTAAAACAATGAATCCTAAAAAAGCCGCTCTTGATAGAACGGCCTTTTTGATCAGCCCCAATTAAGCTTGATCATCTTTTTTAAACTTATTCAGTGTGTCAGTGGCTTTCTTTTTTAACTCGTCAAATTTCTCTGTCGCCTGCACTTTGAGTTCATCAAATTTTTCGACAGCCTCATGTTTAAGTTCGGAAGCTTTGACTTTGGCTTCATCAAATTTATGACTCGCTTCTGCTTTTAACTGCTCTAGACGGTCTTTGGTTTCAGCATGCTGTTCTGCATGTTCATGTTTGGCGTCATTTAAGGCTTTTTCGCCTTCGAGTTTTAACTCTTCAGCTTTATGCTTTGCACCATCGAGGGCTTTTTCACCTTCAAGCTGAGCTTCTTTGGCTTTGAGCTTTAGATCATCACCCAATTCTGACGCTTTATCTTTCAATTGATCAATTTTATTTTCAGTTGTCATCGTTCTCGCCTCTTCTCTGTTATTGTCTAACAATAGTTATAACGTGCTTTGACGGGATGACCTTAAAAATATGCATTTAGAAACAATTGAGCTACATGACGTTGCATTTATGCTTTTTGGCATAAGGTTAGGAGTTAAAATTGATCCGAGTTTAAATGTATTAAATCATTGAAAAATATAAAGGCTATTTTTATTGTATTGATATTCATCAATCTAAATTAAGCAAAAGGAATAACGGTAAAGCCCCTAATGACGCACTTTACCGCTACATAAAAAGATTATTTGCTGACCGTGCTCATAAAGCTTACTGCGGAAAACAGCCAAATAAATAGGATGAAACTCCGTCCCTGATTAAAATGCGCGACGTCGGTCCCATGCAAAATATTATGGCGGGTCATGGCTACAGTAGAGCTGCTATCCATTTGATAGGCTGCCAATTCGGCAAAATAATGATTCAGTTCTTTGGCAATTTTTGCTTTATGCCAAAGACTCTTAATTTCACTGCCTTTTAGACCGGGTACAATTTTATATACATCGACAAACTTGGTACCGCTCTGCTTTAAAAAGCCCGTTTGAATCAGTACATCAGTTAAAATGCCTTCTAACTGTGCATACAAGACAGGGATACAACCGGCATGGAAATTCAGCTTATACAGTTTAAAAGCTTCAAGTAGAACCAAACGACGTTGCGCTTTATTTTCACCAATCTCTAAGGCATCAAAGGCTTTCAACATTTCTGTCTGAAAAAACTCGGTGTTAATCGCATCGAGTAAATGAAACTGTTTTTGATCTTCATGTTGATGCAGCAATTGCCAAAAGTACAACAAGTTTAAGGCGTCATTTGCCACTTTCATTTCTACAGGTTGATCAAGCTCATCGGCCAATACATCGAAGTAAGGTTCAGTTGTAGCCAAATCACGTAAAGTCTGAATCAGTAATGCATGTTCATCTGCCGAAATCTGCTCAAGGTATTGTTGTGCTTCTTTGACAATGTGCTGACCGAGTTGTTTATTACGCTGTTGATTTTGCGGAATACGGGTCACAGGCTGGTCGTCATCATAATCGTCGTCGTACATGGGCTTGTCACTCTAAAGGCATCACAGATATGCCCTATTATCACTGTAATTGTGTCAGCAATATAGATTTTTTTACTTTTGCAAAGATTTCACCTATTCCCTTGTGCAAGTACTGGCTATCTCATGTAAAATTACAGCCCATTGCATAAATACGAATGAGAGAGTCATATCCGTGCGTAATATTTTAGTTACTAACGCCCTTCCATACGCGAATGGCCCAATTCATATGGGTCATTTACTCGGTTATATCCAAGCTGATATTTGGGTTCGTGCCATGCGTGCAATGGGTCATAACGTGACTTATGTATGTGCGGATGATGCTCACGGCACAGCGATTATGCTACGTGCGGAAGCCAATGGTATTTCGCCTGAACAGCAAATTGCCAATGTGCAAAAAGAACATGAACGTGACTTTGCTGGCTTTAGAGTTGACTTTGACCATTACGACTCAACTAATAGCCCTGAAAACCAAGCACGTGCTTCTGAGATTTATATCAAAAACCGTGAAGCGGGCAACATTGCAGTACGCCCTGTGACGCAATTGTTTGACCCTGAAAAAACAATGTTCTTGTCTGACCGTTTCATTAAAGGTACATGCCCGAAATGTAAAGCGGAAGACCAATACGGCGACTCATGTGAAGTGTGCGGTACAACCTACAACGCAACTGAGTTACTCAATCCAAAATCGACTTTGAGCGGTGCGACACCTGTAGAAAAATCTTCAGATCACTACTTCTTTAAACTGCCAAACTTTGGTGAATACCTGCAAAAATGGACAAGAGACGAAGGCCGTCTGCCTGTGTCAATTGCCAATAAACTTGATGAATGGTTTGAAGCAGGTTTATCGGATTGGGATATTTCTCGTGATGCACCTTACTTTGGTTTTGAAATTCCAGATGCGCCAAACAAATATTTCTACGTTTGGGTAGATGCGCCAATCGGCTATATGTCGAGCTTTGAAAACTACATCAAGACTAAACGTCCAGATTTAAGCTTTGACGATTACTGGAAAAAAGATTCGAAAAATGAAGTCTATCACTTCATTGGTAAAGACATCGTTTACTTCCACGCGTTGTTCTGGCCTGCAATGCTTGAAGGTGCAAACTACCGCACCCCAACAAGCTTATTCGTCAACGGTTTCTTGACTGTAAACGGTCAGAAGATGTCTAAATCTCGCGGTACCTTCATTAAAGCGGAAACGTATCTTGAGCATTTAAACCCTGAATACTTACGTTACTACTTCGCGTCGAAGCTTTCTGACAAAGTTGAAGATTCTGACTTAAATCTTGATGATTTCGTTCAGAAAGTAAACTCCGACCTTGTTGGTAAAGTGGTCAATATCGCAAGCCGTTGTGCCAAGTTCATAAACACCAAGTTTGATAACAACCTTTCTGCAACGTGTGCTGAACCTGAATTGGTACAAAGCTTTATTGATGCAGGCGCTTCAATCGCTGCTCAATATGAAGCACGTGAATTCTCTGCTGCAATCCGTGAAATCATGGCGCTTGCTGACAAAGCCAACCAATATATCGACGAGAAAAAGCCTTGGGCACTTGCGAAAATTGAAGGTGAAGAACAACAAGTACATGACGTGTGTTCAGTAGGTATTAACCTATTCCGTCAATTGGCAGTTTACCTTGCTCCAGTTCTTCCAACTTTGGCTGCTCAAGTTCAAGACTTCTTGAAGCTTGAGTCTTTCGACTTTGCTTCAGGCAAAACGATTTTAGTGGATCATGAAATTGCTCAATTCCAACCATTGATGCAACGTGTGGACCCGAAAGCGGTTGCTGCTATGGTTGATGCGTCTAAAGACTCTTTAGCTGCCCCTGCGGAAGCACCAAAAGCGGAAAAGAAAAAAGAGAAAGCCAAAGAGAAGAAACCTGAACCTAAAGTTGGCGAAGCTGAAATCATCGGCATTGAAGACTTTATGAAAATTGACTTACGTGTAGCGGAAGTTTTAGAAGCTGCTCACGTTGAAGGTTCGGATAAACTACTTCAATTGACGTTAAATGTCGGTGAAGCTGAGCCACGTAACGTATTTAGCGGTATTCGTGAGTTCTACCAACCTGAAGACCTTAAAGGCAAATTGGTGGTAATGGTTGCGAACCTTGCACCACGTAAGATGCGTTTTGGTATTTCTAACGGTATGGTTTTAGCTGCGGGTAATGGCGATGGTGTTTGGGTGATTTCACCTGAAACTGGTGCTAAAGCTGGTGATAAAGTGTCTTAACTTTTAAGATTAAGATAAGAAAAAGCCTCTACGTTGTAGGGGCTTTTTTATAAATATTATTTCTTCAAGATTGGATCACAAAGCATAGGCACAAAGCTATAGTTATCATCTTTTTTAGTCACAAGTATAATTTCATCACTTGAAACTGCTATTACTTTACTATCTTTTGGAGTGATGCATCTTGAAAACTTCTTTGCTTCAAAAGCATAAATATATGATTGGGCCATTTCAGAAATAAAGTTTGAATATTTATCTTTATATTTATCTCCAAAGGTAAATAAAAGCATAAAGATAAAAGGATATATTAAAAATCTAGCTGCACAGCTCCATACAGAATAGCTTTCTTTTAAATCATCTCTTTCTTTAGCCCAAATTACGTACATCATATAAAATTGACTTAGAAATATAAGAAGTAGAAATACGATGAATGTAACTAAAATAAAAACTATAGGAATTATCATTATAGCCACAAAACTCGTGACTCTATTCAATCCATTAGATTCATATCCGACAATGTGATTAACAAGTTGATCTGCAAAACCATATGTAATGTTTGTTAATAATGCATATATAGCAACAAGAATAACTTTACCTAATATTGTTCCCCATGCTTTATGATAACAGTATAAAAAGTCAGATGTTATACCTCCAGCCCAACATACACTTAGAAGAAACAAACTAATTTTGAAAAAATCATTCGTTGGCATCAGATACCAAAAAAATGTATTTAAAGCTAACACACACCCTATCAAATAGAATTTTTGACTTCTATTTAACTGCTGAAATATTCCCTCAATTTTTTGTTGCACCTGAATTAACATTATTCGACACCTTAATATTTTTATTAATTTATTGTAATTGTACGAAGAATAATTTGAATGCACTTTAGGCAAGAACACGTCTTAATACGTCGTTCTATAACTAAACTGAGCCTCACTTACTCAATTTAATTAACTAAAAACAAAACTACTCTTATTTTAGTAAATTTTTATTATCAACGTACTCCTTTTTATAGAACCAAAGTTATTTTAAAAAACTTAAAGATACTTAATCAAATGCCTTGCGACATGGATTTCGCCCATTCGTTAGGAGCACACGGAAGTAACCTCTTACGAACAAAGGGGTTTTGTTACTTTTGCCCTGACAAAAGTAAAGCAAATGTACCTAAATATCAGAACACCCTCACCCCAACCCTCTGCCATAGGGAGAGGGAGTCTTCATTACAAAATCAAAGCATTGATTAAAACATCAAACCACTTCAATCATCATTTTCATCAGCCGTATGCTTAAACACATCATACGCTTTTTCAAACTCAGCAAATTTAAAATGATGTGTTGCCAATTTTTCTAAAGGCAATTTTCCATTACAGCAACTCTTTAACAACATACTTTTGGTATTGGCAACTAATAAACCTGTGGTTAAGTGATAAATACCATTCTCGCTTTAAAATTTTGAGTACGTTCTCATCGACATAAAAAAGCCTTCATCAATGAAGGCCCTTTATCTATTATTTTTACTTCATCCCAAAAATCAACTTTAAACCCAGCACTGTCATCACTGCCCCAGCTGCCCGATCAAAACCCGCTTTAAACTTCAAATAGACTTTACGTGGTTTTTCTGCTGACAAAGCCACAGCGACCAATGAGCACCACCCTGCATCGATAAAGAAACACAAAACTGGCAGTACAAAGTAAAAATAAGTCGGAATGTCTTTCGGTAAAAGTGCCGTAAAAATACTGGCTAACACAATTGCAATTTTCGGATTCGACAACTGGGTAATTAAACCAGTAGTAAATGCACGACGGAGTGACATTTGCGAGCTGCTGGCATCACCAGCTTCAATCGGTTCTTTGGCATGTTTTATAATTTTAAATGCCATCCAAAGCAGGTATAAACCACCACAAATTTTTAAAGCCAAATATGCAGAAGGTACAGCCAATAAAAATGCCTGCAAACCCAATACCGCTAAAAGCCCAAATATTGCAGCGCCCAAACCTGTACCAAGTGCGGTAAATAAACCGTGTTTACGTGAAATCGCAATGGAATTCTTCGCCACATAAATTGACGTTGGCCCTGGGCTCATTGCACCAAGTAATAGTGCTGCCGCAATCGAGCCTAATATCCAAAATGATTCCACTGTCACACCGTTTTCACTTAAATTCGTGGCAATTTTACAGACAGAATCTCTGAATTTCTCCCTATAATTTGCAGTGTTTATTTTAATTGACCAAATTTTTCACTATAAATAACTTGAATACTGCATTAATCCATCGCATGATCGCTAAAAGTACAAATTAATATCAAGACAATGAAATTAGCCGAAGCCCTACTTTTACGCAGTGACTTACAAACTAAATTGGCCTCGCTGCAACAACGAATCAATAACAACGTGCTCATTCAAGAAGGTGATGTACCTAGCGAAGAACCAAATGCTTTAATTCAAGAAGCATTTGCAGTAAATACAGAACTTTATGGTTTAATTGAAAAGATTCACGCCACCAATGCACAAGCTAAAACCGGTTCAGGACGCTGCATGCTTTCAGTGCTCAATGAACGTGATTTATTGACCCAGCAGCATCGTATCTTGCAACAAGCGATTGACAGCTCACGCCGTGAAAATGGTCGTTATAGCTCGAGTGAAATCCGTTGGATTAAAACCATTGCAGTGGCAGATTTACAGAAACAGGCCGATAGCATTAGTCAGCAACTTAGACAAAATAACTTAGAAATTCAGGCATCCAATTGGCAAATAGACCTGATAGATTGACCTGATTTAAGCATTTGAACCACGGTTCATTCCAGTTCGGGCATACTGGGCGAGTACAGAGCCTTTTTAAATGTTTGTAAGGCTTTAATCCAACAAACTAAACTGCAGAAGTAAGACGTCTACTTCAAAATGTTCACACATCTGACGTAGCACACTGCATCTGTGACTCTTTACATGTCACGTCTCACTACCGTGTACTGACAGTATGTCCACCCTATTTTTGACGGATCTATCTGCTAGTCGTCATCCGCAGCGGCTTCATTGAGTGCAACATCTTCAAGCGGTAATTTATAGTCATGGTCATTCACAGGGACACCGCCAATGATCATGGTGCGATGTTCATTTTGAGGACGATGCAATTCGTCTGTCGTATCACAGCCAACCATCCAAAAACTGCACAGGCACAGCATAGGCAGCACAGCCCGACTTAATTTGCTCATTGGATGCCCTCCATTTTTATAATTATCTTGCTTATAAAATCAGCATAGCATTTTTGTGCAGATATTCACCTTATTTATCTGCCGATTTAGGGTCAATTGTCAGGAATTATGTCTCAACGGTCTTACGAATGCGGATGAAAATAGATGCCAATAGAAAAATATTTCCTTTTAAAATAATAAACTTATTAACTTTATTAAAACTACATAGTAAACCAGTTACAAAACTGCTATCGAATACGATTTTACTTCGGACACTTTTGTCCGTTTGATAGCTAGATAAATTTACAATGATGTCAAAAGAATAATGTCCACACGTCAACAACTCGCTGCACAAAACCGAGAAGTGCTTTTAGAAGCTGCGATTGAGGTATTCCGTATTCACGGAATCAATGCTCCTCTACAACTCATAATGGATCAGGCTCAAGTTGGACGTGCGACGTTTTATCGTAATTTTAATGACCGTCGTGAATTGGTACTCGCCTTAATGCAAGCTGCCTTGAACCGACTTGAACAGCGTGCGCTTAATTATGCACAGTTCGATGATGGATTTATTCGCCTCATTCAAGACCATATTTATAATATTCCCTATCTCACGGCTTTAATGGAATATTGGCGTGTGATCGATCGGGATGATCCCGCCATAGTTGAAATATACCAACGACGTGATGCCATATTGCAACCGATGATTGATCAGGCCATTCAAAATGGTCGCTGCCGAGCAGACTTTAAACCGGCGGACTATGCCATGGTCACCTCCATTTTGCGTGCAGCTTTGCAAGGCCATACCGAAGCAGATCAAGAAAAACTCGCCAAACGTGCCGTGGAGTTTTTACTGCATGGTATATGCGGGTAATACGTCATGTCCAAATCTCCGCGTTTATTGGAACCTGCTCCGGATTGGACACCCGAAGAAAAACCAACCCTGCCCGGCTCTCCCGCTGCCATTGCACATCCCACCTATAAGCGTTTTTTATACTTCTTTATCGGTTTATTTGTTGCGATCTCGGGGAGTTTAAGTAATGGATTTATCACGGCAAATCTCCCCCTTCTACAAGGTGAATATGGCTTAACGCCTTCAGAAGCGGCATGGATTCCTGCAGCATTTGTTATGGCCAATGTCAGCTCCAACCTAATCTTATTTAAAGCCCGCCAACAATATGGACTTAGGCTATTTTCAGAAATTGGCTTGGTATTATTTATCGCGGTGATGGTGCTGCATTTATTCGTTCATACCTATGAAATGGCAATTTTTGCACGGGTGATCAGCGGCTTACTTGCAGCTCCACTCAGTTCGCTTGGGATGTATTACATCATGCAAGCCTTTAAACGTGCTCATTTCGGTCGTGGGCTTTATCTAGCTTTAGGCTTTCAGCAGTTGGGGATACCGCTGGCATGGATCATGTCGCCCTATCTGGTCGATGTAAATGATTGGTCTATTTTCTATACCTTTGAATTAGGTTTAGCCTTATGTTGTTTGGCGATGGTGGTCTCTCTAAAACTGCCACGAAGCCTACGTATCGAAGTGTTTGAAAAGCAAGATTTATTCACCTTTGCATTATTGGCACCCGGCTTTGCTTTGCTATGTATCGTGCTAACTCAAGGCCCGATTCTTTGGTGGTTTGAGGCTGAATGGTTGGCCTATTTACTCATCGCCGCTTTGATTCTTTTAGTTGTTGGTCTGACCTATGAACATTTTCGGGTCAATCCACTGATTGTCACACGCTGGCTCGGAACATCGTCTACCGTGAGTTTTATTATTGGTGCCTTTGCCATTCGCTTTCTCATGTCAGAACAAAGCTATGCAGCCGTGAATTTTTTGAAAACCATGGGCATGGGACCCGACCAATTTGTTTCCTTTTATACCGTCGTGCTGATCGGGATTGTCTTAGGTACAGTGTTTAGTGCCCTGACCTTTTCCAAAGAAAAAATTGTGCTTCATCTGCTTGGTGCAGCAGGTCTCGTGCTCTTTGCCTGTGCGCTGGATTATCACTTGACCAGTGATGTACGACCGCATGATTTTTATTGGAGTCAGTTTTTGGTGGGCTTTGCCAGTGGCATGTTTATTGGCCCTCTTTTGCTTACAGGCATAGTCAGTGCTTTGCAAAAAGGCCCATCGCACATGGTGACGTTTATCGTGCTGTTTTCTGCGACACAGACCTTTGGGGGTCTCGTCGGCTCATCATTCTTTTCGACCTATCAGCAAATGCGTACCCAAACCTATCAGGCACAGATTTATAATGATTTATCGCAAACCTCACCTATAGTCGAACAGCGCCTACAACAATTGGCGCAAAGTGCGCATCAATATTCTTTAGACTCAAATTTAGACCAACAACAAGCCATACGTAGCCTTAATCAAACCATCACTCGAGAAGCCCAAGTTCGAGCCTATAACGATGTGATTTTTTTAAATGGCATATTCGCCGTTTTATTGTTGCTTTGGGGTTTATTGCTGATGGGCAAAAATAAATATCAATTACGCCAACAGCAACGCTCGGATAGTAGTTAGATTTCTTCGATTTACACAACATAAGCCACAGCCAAATGACCTAATTGATATTGAGAACAACATGACTGAAGACCATAAACCCACTGAGCAAGCAGCACCGCAGCAACCACAAACAGCAACCGCTATGCCTGCGCCATCGAGCAAGCTTATTTCTACGCCGCAGCGTACCTTGATTTTTATGTTGATCATCCTCTTGTTGGGGATTGCGCTGATCTTATGGGCGTGGCGGATTGGTCCATTTCATGACAGTATCGAGTCGACTGAAAATAGCTATGTCAAAGGTAAAACCACGGTGCTTTCATCACAAATTAATGGTTATGTGAAAGATGTTTTGGTGACGGATTTTGATCATGTGAAAAAAGGTCAAGTGCTTATGCATATCGATGCAACGACCTATGATCAAAAAGTCACACAGGCTGAATCTGGGGTGGAACAAGCACAGAACTCACTTGCCAATCAAAGCCAGGCCATTGAACAACGCAGAGCAGATATTACGGCAGCCGAAGCGAAAGTGGACCAATCACGTGCGGCCTATGAATTAGCTCTTGCACAAATGACGCGCTACCAACAACTCGGCAATACTGGCGCTGCATCGAAATCAGAACAAGATAAAGCGATTGCAGACGCTAAAAATAGTTTGGCCCAACTTCATCAAGCAGAAGCCAATTTACTAGTTGCCAAAGAATCATTCAAAACTGCACAAGTTGCAGCGACAGGGCTTAAAGCGCAAGTGAATAGTGCCAAAGCACAATTTGATCAGGCAGTGACCACTAAAGACTACAGCACGATTGTGGCACCTATGGATGGTCAACTTGGCGAAGTCAGCCCACGGATTGGTCAATATGTTGCGGCAGGCTCTCAACTGATGTATTTAATTCCACAGCAGCGCTGGGTGACTGCCAACTTTAAAGAAACGCAAATTGCAGATATGCATATTGGTCAAAAAGCGTGGTTCAGCGTCGATGGCATGAAACATCAAAAATTTTACGGCAAAGTCGAGCAAATCTCCCCTGCGGCTGGTTCTGAATTTAGTGTATTGAAACCTGACAATGCCACAGGAAATTTCACCAAAGTCGTGCAACGCATTGCCGTAAAAATTGCGATTGATCCTAATCAACAAGGTTTAGAAAACTTAAGACCCGGTATGTCTGTCGTCACCTCCGTTGATGTTGCTAGTTAGCGGATGCTGGTAGTGAAGTGCATTAAGTAAAGTTGAGCTGAACAAGATGTAAAGGATTTCATCTTCCGCACCTCCCGTTTTACAATGCCTACCTATTTGACCTCTAACCACCAAGATAACGATTACCAACATGTTTGAATCTATCGCCCATGCCATTCCTGAGCAGACTATTCAATATCAAGGGGTTGATTTGTGTATTAAGCGTTTGGACTTGGTTCACCCACAAATATCGGGCAATAAATTTTATAAACTTAAATATAATTTTATTGAGGCGCAAAAATTAGGCTTTAAACAGGTGCTTAGCTTTGGCGGCGCTTATTCAAATCACATTGCAGCCACTGCATATGCTGCACATTTATTCGGATTCGATAGTCTAGGCATCATTCGTGGAGAAGAATTACAACATCAATCCCGAAATCCTACTTTAGCCACCGCCGAACAGTTTGGTATGCAGCTCAGTTTTGTCACACGCCAACAGTATCGGGAAATGAAACAAGTTGACGCTTTAGCGCAATTACAACAGCAATATCCCGAACATTATGTCATTCCTGAAGGTGGAACCAATGCATTGGCTATCCGTGGCTGTACGGAAATCTTAAGCCATGAAAATCAACAAAATTTTGATCTCATCTGCTGTGCAGTCGGTACAGGTGGAACCATAACGGGCTTGATTGAAGCCAGTGCTGAACATCAACACGTTCTAGGTTTTTCAGCGCTCAAAGGCAATTTTCTTTGCGACGATGTTGCTCAGTTGACACAGAAAACCAATTGGAGCATCAGTGATGAATTTTGCTGTGGTGGCTATGCCAAAATAACGCCGGAACTATTACAGTTTATGCAGGACTTTGAACAACGCTATGCGATCCCATTAGAACAGGTTTATACGGCTAAAATGCTGCGAGGTATTTTCAGCATGATTGAGCGGGGTCAGATTAAAAACCATCAGCGTGTTTTAGTGATCCATACTGGTGGCCTACAAGGTCGCTTGAAAGGTTCAACCGAAGCACTAAAAAGCGTATAATCCTGCGTCCTTTCTTCCACGCGGAAACTTACCATGTCGCAAAATCAATATGATGTCCTTGTTTTAGGTGCTGGTGCATCAGGCTTAATGACGGCATATAAAGCGGCGCAGCGTGGACGCAAAGTTTTGGTGGTTGAAAAAGCCAATAAAGTTGGCAAAAAGATCCTGATGTCTGGCGGTGGTAAATGCAATTTCACCAATTTGTATGTCGAACCAGAAAATTATATTTCACATAATCCGCACTTTGTTATTTCGGCATTAACTCGCTATACCAACTGGGACTTCATTGGTATGGTCTGCGAATATGGCATTGAGTACGAAGAGCGCAAACATGGGCAATTATTTACCCAAAATGGTGCAAAAGAAATTCTCGCCATGCTATTGGCAGAATGTGACAAAACGGGCTTGGTGGATATTAAAACCAACTGTGAAGTAAAAGCAGTCAATGCCTTACCTGAACAAGGCTTTCAAGTGGCAACCAATCTAGGCTTTTTTGAAGCAGAATCGGTGGTTATTGCCAGTGGTGGTCTGTCCATTCCAACGTTAGGTGGTTCAGGAATTGGCTATGAGATTGCCAAACAATTTGGTCATTCTGTCTATCCCACTCGCGCTGGCCTAGTACCCTTCACCTTCTCCGATAGTTTTAAAGAAGTCACCACACGCTTGAGTGGCAATGCTGTTGAAGCCACGTTATCGAATGAGTTAAATAGTTTTACTGAGGCTTTACTATTTACTCACCGTGGTTTAAGTGGCCCAAGCTCATTGCAGCTTTCAAACTACTGGGATGTCGGTCAACGTTTTAATATCAATTTCCTGCCAACTTTAGATGTTTTAGATTTCCTCAAATCTAAAAAATCCAGTCAACCAAAAGTGTTACTGCGCACATTGTTCAATGAACACTTACCGAAAAGTGTAGTTATAGAATTACAAAATCTGATTTGGCCTGAACAAGCTGAATTAGCCATTGGCAATATCAGTGATGAAAAACTAGAACTCATTGCAAGCCGTCTGGAAAGCTTTGAAGTAAAACCATCAGGCACTGAAGGTTACCGTACTGCTGAAGTTACATTGGGTGGTGTGGATACCACTGAAGTCTCATCAAAAACCATGGAAAGTAAAAAACAGAAAGGCTTGTACTTTATTGGTGAAGTGCTCGATGTAACGGGGCATTTAGGTGGATACAACTTCCAATGGGCATGGGCTTCTGCACATGCGGCTTCTGAATACGTCTGATCTCGACTTAGAATTAAATAAACATAACGTACAGATGAACTCTGCATAAAAAAGGGCTGATTCATTCAGCCCTTTTTTATGCCCGATCTAACTTATTCAAGATAGTCGGTTTTAAATAATGATACTGACGACGTCGAAGTTCGTTGAATTGTCAGATCCATTTTTTCAACGGCAACTGAAATATGTTGTGGTTGCACGCTTGCGGTTTGTTTGAGTGTCGATACTAAAGTATTGAGCATTGAAATTACCCCCATTTTGCCATTCCTTTGCACAGATCATAAGTGTCATTCATGACAGCAATATGAATCCTAAGTTTTTATATTTTAAGTAATATTCCATATATCACTATTACTTAAAATACCAATTTTCGGGTAAATTTCAATCATTATTTTTGGACTGATTGGTATCTTTATTTTCACTGTTTAGCGGTGATTGTTCTTTCTGCTCCAAATCAGTGCGTTTTGATTTTGCAAAAATAAAGCGTCGTGCACTCGCCAAAAAACCAACTGTGATCCCTGCAATAATCACTGGGGCTAAAAATTTATTCGGTGCTTTTGCCATACAAATATTCCTTATAAAGCATTAAAATCGACCACATAAACGTGGCCGATTTTTTTAAAGACAGAATAGTTTAATTTGGATCATCTGGTTTTGGCGGGGTTAAAGGTGCCGAAGGTGCATCGACCTGTTTTTCAGCCTCGCCTGTCGATCCAAATGGATTATTTTGTGGTTGATCACTTGGGTTTACATCCAACCGATCTGGTGTAGCAGTTTCTTTTTCACTGACGCCCGGAGCAGCTTGCTGAATGTTTGGATAGCCATCATCTGTTTTCACTTCAGAAGTCATCACAGATGTTGATGGTGTTGGACTCGCTGCAGACGATGTAGGCGTATTAAAGGTGGTTTTCGCCTTTGCCTGCTCCTGTACTGGATTCGGTTCATTGGCTTCGCGTTTCGCTTTATCGATAAGATCTGATAACAATCGTTCCGCCGGATTGCGACCACCTAAACCAAAGGCCAAAGCGAAAGCAACTGCAACCGCACCGAGGGTTAAACCAAAGGCCAAATTCACGATCGAGTCAGCAATACCCATGGCACGCAAGCCCATGGCTACAACCAAGCCCATAATCAGCACACGGACCAAATTACCTAACCAACGTGAACTGTTATATTCCCCTCGTTGCACCACATTTGCCACAATATTGGCAAGCCAGAAACCCACCACCAAGATTACAGCACCAAGTAAAATACTTGCACCGAACTGGATAAACATAGCAATAAGGGCACTGATTTGCTCAAAGCCTAAACGGTTAGCAGCTTCAGATACCGCAAATAACATGGTGAAAAATACAATGAGGCAACCGACAACATCCGACACTTTGGTTTTGCCCAAAAAGCGTTGAATGTCTAATTTTTCTGGCACAGTATCAACACCTGTACCCGAGATCACATCCACAACTAGACGCGCTACAAAGCGTGACACCACATAGGCCAAGATTAAGATTAAACCTGCGGCAATGATGTTCGGTATCGCATACATGATCTCATGTAACATGGCTGTTGCAGGCTGAGAAATCGCCTCGATACCAAGTGCTTCGAAAGCCACAATTAATGCAGTGATAATGACTATAGCAAAGACAAAATTACCCAAAACTTGAGCAAGTTTTGCGTTTTTAAACATGCCCACTTTTTCGACTTGCTGCTGCAGACTTAAACTGTTCACCAAGCCTTCCACGATGCCTCGTACAATCTTCGCCAAGATATAACCCACAAAGACGATGACACCAGCAATAAAGATATTGGGAAGATAAGAAACAACTTCAGTAACCATATTTTGGATTGGGAACAAGAGACCGTTCAAACCCAAGATCGATAAAACAATCGGTAGGAAAAGTAACAAGATTAGCCAATACACTATTTCACTGATATTTTGACTGATTGGGCTGACGCCAACCTCAGAACTGAGTTTTTCATCGAGTTGGGTTTTATCCAGCAGTTTCTTTGAACCGACTTTGACCAAACTTGCCACGATCCAACCAATAAAACCTACAGCTACCGCAGCCAAAAGCTGTGGAATAAATAACAAGAACTGCTGAATCATATTACTGAATGGGCCGCTGACACTGGTCAAATTCAGCACATTGAGTGCACCAATGACGGCAATGATCAAAATAATCCAGAACACAACTCTGGAGACTATATTTTCAACATTGGAACGGTGCCCAGTTGCACTTGAAAGTTTTTGATTTGTACCTAATTTTTGCAGAACTTTTTTGACGCCAGCAGCAACCAATAAAGCAATGACCCAACCTATCAGGAGAATTGCTACTGCACTTAAAATGGGGTGAAACTGTTCCCAATAATACATGGCATCAAAACGGCCACGCGGACCACCCAGATAATCATTCATACGTTCGCCCTCATTGTTATACATGATCTGTTGTTATGTGCATTTTTACGTATGCCGCGTATCACACAGCATTAGTGCTTTGAACTTAAGCTTTCTTTTCCACCTTAGTTTTTGTGTATTTTTTAATCAACCAAAGTATGCATAACTCCAACAAAAGCTCACAATTGAATGTAAAAAAGCCTTGGGACAACCAAGGCTTTATTTGTGTCACTCTGAAGAGATACTTAAGGTTCAGATCTTGCACTCATGTAACTCTGACTCATGTTTATCATCAATTATTATCAACGATCTGTCGCAGTTGCAGTATTTGAATCATTAGCAACAGCTTCATCCCCCGCTGTACCGCTAGTCGTATCATTGGCTGTCGCAGTTTGTGCATTGGGTGCAGGATGATCAGGCGGTGCATCCGAAGCAGAAGGTTTCATATCTGCAAACATATAAAATAATAATGCGATTAAAAAGATACCCACTAAGATCAGTATGTACACAGGGATACGTTTTTTTTGTGTTGTTTCTTCCGTACTGGTGGTATGGGGTGGTTTATTAAAATCGTGTGTCATATTCCCCTCGCTATTTTGTTGTTCATAGTTGAATTTTTATACTAGCAATACAATATCCTGTATTGTGTGAAGAACAATTACAATCAGTGAAAACGTGTAACTTGAATGATAAATCTCGAATGATAAGTTTAATAAATATACTTTCCTTTGGAGCTAGATGAGTTATTTTCAAATATAAATCAATATATAAGGGCGCAAATATCGGGCAAAGATTTAAGTGCAATATTTAAATCTAAAGCATTTTTTATTGTATGACCTCTTACAAAATAAATGCTTTTTTGAGCCCGGTGGAATTATCTGCTTTTGATGAATGAAATGAGCTATAATCATGCACCTTATTTTTCACCTGTTATCAAATCTATGGCGTACCATCAACAAGGTGTAACGCTTGATCTTGACACTGACGTCACTCATCAATGTTCCCTTCATTACACTCGTGATCAGCATCTTATTGGCATTATTGAATTTAGTAAGCCGAGTTATGTGTTGAAATGGGGTGATTTGGAATATTTTCGCCGACGTACTGAAGAGTTTTCAGTGATGCCATTCCCTGAATGCATCAATGCGATGGTGATTGATATTCGAAATATTGCGGCTTTTTTAGATAATGAAGTGCCTATTATTCCTTGGCGCTTGCTCGAAGAAGAATGTCCGATTCGCTTAGTTGTCCCCCAAGATCGACTGGAGCATTATGCTGGCTTTTTTGAACCGACTTGGTTGACTGCTGACGTAGACACAGCGATTCAAGAAATTCGTGAATTTATGGATATGTTTGTGCATTAATACGGAGATTAAACTAAAGTTTAATCCCGAAAACCTCCATTTGGAGGTTTTTTTATGCCCTTTTATTTTAATTATTTATTTCACAATAAAATTAAATTATTTTATATTTAATGGCTTATAGCAAACCTTCTTATAAAAAATGTTCATAACTTATCCCATTTCTTAGTAACAATTCGGCAATAAATTTTGCTTGAGCCTTGCTCGATATATCACCTAAGATGTAGAAAATGATCTCTTTTTTATTGTTGAAACATTCTTAAAAACAAAGCAATAAAATCTAACGAGAAACAAGATCATAAAAAGTGGATATTAAATCAGGGTAAAAGGAGTTTTAACGATGACGTCAAAAAAACATTTAGCAACTTTGTTCTGTGCAAGTGCGCTCACTTTAGGTCTTAGCGCATGTAGTGACAATAAAGCACCTACAACGGATAAACCTGCAGGAAGTGAAGCTGCTGTTTCTGACTCAGGGACTTTAGATAAGATCAAAAAATCCGGCACGATTGTATTAGGCTATCGCGATTCATCGATTCCATTTTCATATATTGCAGATAATCCAAACCAACCTGTAGGTTATGCACACGATCTTCAATTAAAAGTAGTTGAGGCGGTTAAAAAGCAATTAAATCTTCCCGATTTAAAAGTCCGTTATAACTTAGTGACCAGCCAAAACCGTATTCCATTGGTTTCTAATGGCACAGTCGACTTAGAGTGTGGTTCAACCACAAACAATAAAGAACGCCAACAACAAGTAGATTTCTCAACAGGTTTCTTTGAGGTCGGTTCACGCTTACTTACAGCAAAAGACTCTGGGATTAAAGACTTTGCTGACCTAAAAGGCAAAAAGTTAGTCACCACGGCAGGAACGACATCTGAGCGTTATATTCGTCAACATGAAAAAGAATTAGGTATTGGTGAAGTCATTTCTGCCAAAGACCATGCTGAGTCTTTCCTCATGCTACAAAATGGTCGTGCAGCGGCATTTATGATGGATGATATTTTGCTGGCGGGTGAAAAATCGAAAGCCAAAGATCCAAATAAATGGGAAATCGTGGGTACAGCGCCGATTCATGAAATCTATGGTTGTATGCTGCGTAAAGGCGATACTGGTTTTAAACAAGTGGTTGATGATGCAATCAAAGCGACCTATAGCTCTGGTGAAATCAATGACATGTATAAAAAATGGTTCCAAACGCCAATTCCACCAAAAAATATCAATTTGAATTTCCCGATGTCTGATCAATTAAAATCATTGATTAACAATCCACATGACCGTGACGAATAACTTTCCCTAAACATTCTAAAGATGCTTAAGCCAAACGGATTTTGGCTTAAGCTCATTATAGGGAGTTCCTATGAATTATAGCTGGAATTGGGGTGTGCTGTTCCAATCTACAGGTGTAGGTGATTCAACCTACCTGAATTGGATTTTAATTGGGATCGGCTGGCTGTTTGTCATCGCTTTGGTGGCATGGAGCATTGCGATGGTACTCGGCAGCATCTTGGGTATTATGCGTACCCTACCGAGTCCTGTAGCACGTGGTATAGGTACTGCCTACGTGACTATTTTCAGAAATGTACCCTTATTGATTCAACTGTTTATATGGTTCTATGTTGTACCCAACTTCCTCCCTGCTGCGATTAAAAGCTGGTGGATGAATGACCTTGGGGCAAACACGACCGCCTTAATTTCTGCAAGTGTCGGTTTGGGTTTATTTACAGCTGCACGGGTCTGTGAGCAAGTCAGGACAGGTATTGAAGCGCTTCCTTTGGGGCAAACCAATGCAGGTTATGCTATGGGATTTAGCACGGCTCAACTTTACCGCTATGTGATCTTACCGCAGTCATTCCGCACGATTTTGCCACCTCTCAGCTCTGAGTTGACCAACTGTGTCAAAAACACCTCAGTCGCCTCTTTAGTCGGTGTTGCAGAAGTCATTTCACAGATGAAAACCATCAGTGAATACACGCAAAACACCATCGAAATTTATACCTACGTCACCATTATTTTCATCGTGATCAACATCTGTTTAATTGGTTTCATGAATTTTCTGGAAAAACGCCTACGCGTTCCTGGCTTAATTGCAGGAGATAAATAATGGAATGGCTCAGTTCTTTTATTCAAGACCTCCAAGCGTCTGGCCCTGCGCTATGGCATGGTTTCAGCATCACACTCAAAGTGGTGATCACGGCAACCATTGGTGGTGTCTTTATTGGGACATTGTTGGCGTTGATGCGCCTGTCCTCGATTAAGGCTTTTAATATTTTTGCTAAAGGCTATGTGAACCTCTTTCGTTCTATTCCTTTGCTCTTGGTGCTGATGTGGTTCTACTTTGCAGTACCCTTTATCTACACAGGGATCACCGGTAACTATCTAACGATTGATACTGCCCTCGTTTCGAGTATCGTGGCCTTCATGCTATTTGAAGCGGCTTACTTTTCAGAGATTGTCCGTGCAGGGATTCAATCAATTCCTAAAGGTCAAACTTCTGCAGCTTATGCTCTCGGTATGAGCTATAGCCAAGCGATGCGCCTAATTATTTTGCCGCAATCCTTTCGCAAAATGACGCCACTACTCTTACAGCAAACCATCATTCTGTTCCAAGATTCAACCATGGTTTATGCCATCGGACTGTTAGACTTTTTCCGCACCAACTATGTTCGAGGCGACCTCATGTCATTGTTAACTCAATACATTCTGTTTGCCGGTTTGGTGTATTTCACTATTAGTATGATCGCTACCTATGCAGTTAAAAAATTACAACGGAGGTTAAGTGTATGACCGATCAAAAAACGATGATTGACCTCCAAAATGTCAGTAAATGGTATAAAGATTTTCAAGTGCTTACCGATTGCACGACTCAAATTAAACAAGGTGAAGTGGTTGTCGTGTGTGGACCTTCAGGTTCAGGTAAATCGACGCTCATTAAAACCGTTAATGGACTTGAGCCTTTTCAAGCCGGTACGATTTTGGTCGACGGAATTTCCATTAATGACCCAAAAACCGATTTAAATAAATTGCGTAGTCGTGTCGGTATGGTGTTCCAGCACTTTGAACTGTTTCCACATTTATCCATTACCGAAAACCTGACCATTGCGCAGGTCAAAGTCTTGGGCCGATCAGAAGCCGAAGCCAAGAAAAAAGGCTTGGCTTATTTAGATCGTGTGGGTTTGAGTGCGCATGCCGCTAAATTCCCTGCACAGTTATCAGGTGGACAACAACAACGTGTTGCAATTGCACGTGCGCTCAGTATGGACCCGATTGCTATGCTGTTTGATGAACCGACTTCGGCACTTGATCCAGAGATGATTAACGAAGTGCTTGATGTGATGGTGGGTCTTGCCAAAGAAGGTATGACCATGATGTGTGTAACCCATGAGATGGGTTTCGCGCGTCAGGTTGCGGACCGTGTGATCTTTATGGATCAAGGAAAAATTGTGGAAGACTGCAGTAAAGATGATTTCTTTAATGCCCCTCGTGGTGAACGAGCGCAGCAGTTCTTAAATAAAATTCTGCATTAACATCAAAACGTTTATTTAACTGATGTTACGAAGTAACATCAGAAGCGTAATTTGATTCAAATAAAAGTACGATACGCGGTAACGTCATCCGCAAGTGTTTTGAGATAGGACTTCTTCTAATCAAAAATGTTTTTGCGATACTTTAGATAATTAGATGCTAGTGAACGAGTTTTGTCGGTGAGGTGCATTGCACCGCAAGATGGTTTCCTTGCGAAGCACGCTTCTCATTTTGCCTAATGAGAAGCGTGCTTCGTAAGAGTACCTCCAGCCGAAGGCTAATCACTTTATTCATTCCCTTGATGTAAGACTCCATCGAATTGACTTAAAAATCATTTTAAAAATGCAAAATTACTTTTGCATGCATAACATCAGTTATTTAATTTCCGAAAATAAAAAAGCTCATCCATCGATGAGCTTTTTTTCATGGCAGATTACCAATAATTTTCTACAGCAATATTGCCTTCACCACGACGGTTCATGGTCAAACCACGCGCTTTTAAGGCCGCCTTGGTGTCATCAACCATTTGTGGATTACCACACAGCATGACATGCGTCGTATCAACATTAAACGCTAAGCCTGCCGCCTGTTCTAACTCGCCATTTTCAATTAAAACTGGTAAACGGTCATGCAACGGTGCATTTGGATCACGTGTCACAATAGGAATAAATTTGAAGCCCGTATGCCCTTCACCAAAGTTCTCGGCGATTTCTTTTATCCGCTCAACATAAGCCAGTTCTGATACGGTGCGCACACTGTAGACTAGATTAATTTTTTCGTATTTAGACCACGTTTCAAAGTCTTGTAACATTGATAAAAACGGTGCAAGACCCGTTCCTGTCCCCAACAGCCATAAGTCCTTCGGCAATGGCAACTGATAACGCGCCAAGGTAAGGAAGCCATATGGTATTTTTTCTAAATACAGCTCATCACCCACTTGTAGATGCTGCAAATTTGAAGTAAACGCACCATCTGGAACGACGATAGAGAAAAATTCTAAAGTTTCATCAAAAGGTGACGACACCACAGAATAGGCACGAACCACCAATTCATCGCCCACTTTCAAACCAATTCGTGCGAACTGACCAGCGGTGAATTTAAAATGTGCAGGGCGTGTCATGGTAAAACTGAACAAAGTATTGGTCCAACGGTGTACAGATAAAACCTTTTCTAAGCTAAATTTTTCAATTGACATGATTTGAACGTGGCGTGACAGACTGTGCTCATGTTAGCATGACAGCATAATTTATTAATATTTTTTAAATGTTAAGGCCTGATTCATGCGCATGACTTTACGCCAGTTGGCTGTTTTTGTAGCAGTCGCTCAAGAAGGTACCGTTACCAAAGCCAGTGATGCTGTCAAACTTACTCAAAGTGCAGCAAGTATGGCATTGGCAGACCTCGAAGATGGTCTCGGTGCTCCACTGTTTGACCGACTTGGTAAACGCTTGCAATTGAATGACTTGGGTCGTTTTTTATTGCCACAAGCTTTGGAAATTTTAGGGCGCTGCGAAGCTTTTGAACAAGCAGCCAAAGGCGAACTACAAAGTATTGATCTGCGTTTAGGTGCGACCCTAACCATCAGTGACTACTTGATGCCAGACCTCATGGCAGATTTCTTACAAATTCAGCCTCAAGCACATTTACAACTTCAAGTCGGCAATACCCGCCAAATGATTGAAGCGGTAAACCAATTTCAGTTGGATTTGGCCTTAATTGAAGGTTCATGCCATCTGCCACAGTTGCAATGTATTCACTGGCGTGACGATGAACTTGCCGTGTGCTGTTCACCAGAGCACCCTTTAGCGAAGTTGGATCGTGCACTCACTGCAGCTGACTTTGATAACGTGGAATGGATCTTACGTGAAGAAGGTTCAGGCACACGTGAAGTATTTGACAACGCAATTTTAAAAGACCTGCCAGATGCCAATATACGTTTAACCTTGGGTCATAACGAAGCCATTCTAAAAATCGTGGCAGGTGGTCTTGGTATGTCATGTATTTCTAAACTGGCAATTGAGCCTTTACGTGAAAAAGGTCAATTGGTGGTTTTAGATACGCCGTTTTGGCAACTTGCCCGTCCATTATTCATGTTGGTACATCGTCAGAAATACCAAGGACCGGGTCTCAAAGCCTTTATGCAATTTTGTGAAAAATCTGTCTAAATAAAAAAAAGCGCCTAATGGCGCTTTTTTTTATTTATTAAATTGTCGTTCGCAAGGTATTCCGTCGTTGTTTCCGTCCATTTTTGTGCCTGGACAATGTTGAAGAAAATAGACCGCTTCTTCATAAGATTTCATCTGACTACAATGCGTACGCCCATCACAACTAAACTGTGCTTTCTCTGCCGCCCTTGGCGTATCACTTGAAGAAGGTGCCTGCGCAGCGTATTGAACAACAGACTGAGCCTGCGTTGAAGCTGTGCCGTATAGGTTTTTTTCACCTTGCTCAGACAGCACCCGATCGGGTAAATCCCCCTGAGCTTTACGTTGTTCTTTTACGATGTTTTCATTTTCTTGCATGAGCTGTTGTAAATGTAGCTGCTTCTGTTCTTGGTACTGCTGATATTTCCCATAGATTGCCACAGCTAATACTACAATTACAATGAGTCCAATCATGCTGAAGATTTTACTGCCCCAAACTGTGCCTTTGGCTGTATCGTGAGGAGTAGCTTGGTCATTCACTCGATCCGACCTTGATTCAAATGACGAATTTATCTGTTCATGAGTGGACTGCTCTTTTTTCAAATCTAAACGGATGATATTTACCGCTTTAAATTTACCTTGATCTGCTTCAATCCTGTATTTGAGATTTTCTCCAACACGTGGTTCGATGTGTCGGCTAGGAAAATCACGAATATGAAAAAATAAATCCTGTGCTTGATCTTGTTGTATAAATCCAAAGCCGCGCTCAACGTTATAGCTTTTGATTTTCCCCTCTTTAAACATAAAAATTGTCTCTCATCTTTTCTTTTAATACTCTTATGATAATAAAAAAAGAGGCCCTATAGACCTCTTTTTCAATTTCAAAGATTTCCATGAAATCTTACAATCACATTATTTACGCAAATTCGAAAGCAAAGCTGAAGTAATTGACTGGTTATTTGCCACTACTTTAGATTTTTTAGCTTTTGCAGATTTGTCTTCTTCACGCTCAATGTTTATGGCTTTATAACGATCACCATTTTTCACCACATTAAATTTCACACGATCATTACGTTTTGGCTCGACACCATCTGCGGGAAAGTCAGAGATATGGAAAAATACATCACCTTCTTCACATGAAAGAAAGCCAAAGCCCTTTTCAGGATTGTACTGCTTCACTTTACCTTTATATTGTTCGGACTTCATAAAGTACCCTATTCCATTTATTCCAATGTCTTTAGTATATAAAAAAGAGGCTATAAAAGCCCCTTTTCTGTTCATGATGCAAAAATTAGTCTTTTTGAACTGAACCGAAAATTTTATCGCCTGCATCGCCAAGACCTGGAACGATATAACCGTTTTCATTTAAACCTTGGTCTACAGATGCTGTGTAAATGATCACATCTGGGTGAGCTTCATTCACACGTTTAATGCCTTCTGGAGCGGCAACAAGCACCATGACACGAATATCTTTACAACCACTGGCTTTTAGAACGTCAATAGCAGCAACGAGCGATGAACCTGTTGCAAGCATTGGGTCAATAATCATCGCTAAACGGTTTTGTACGTCTGGTACTAATTTTTTGTAGTAAGTACGCGCTTCTAAAGTTTCTTCATCACGCTCTAAACCCAATACAGATACTTTCGCACTTGGAATCAGGTTTAAGAAACCATCCAACATACCAATACCTGCACGTAAAATCGGTACGACTGTTATTTTTTTACCGGCAATACGATCTACAGTTACTTTACCATTCCAACCATCAATTTCATGATCGACCATCGGTAAATCTTTCGTTGCTTCATAAGTCAGAAGCATAGTCACTTCTTGAGCAAGCTCACGGAAGTTTTTAGTACTAATATCTGCACGACGAAGTAAGCCGAGTTTATGTCGAATAAGCGGATGACGGATTTCATGGATAGCCACGGGAGAACACCTAAAAGGTTAAGATAAAATTTCAACCATTATAAAGCTATTTAACAAATGATAAAAATAAAAAAGCCCCCTTTACAGGAGGCTTTTTTGTAATAAGCAAATTAATTGCTTAATTCATTAGTTAAAACCACTTTGAATTAAGCTAAAAATGAACTGTTGTAATTCAGGTGAGATCGCAAAGTATGCCACTTGAGATACTGCAATGATTGGATCTGGATATACACCGATCAACAACACAAGTGCAGCTGCGCCAAGCACCATAATACCACCCACTTTTTGACCCCAATGATCGACAGCGTCGATACGTGGGTTTTCTGGTGGAGTCATGTACATCACAATCATCACACGTAGGTAGTAGTACAAACCGATACCTGAACCAAGGATCACCATCGCAGCTAAGAACCATGAACCACCAGCAACCGCTGTTTTGATCACAAGGAACTTACCAATAAAGCCCGCTGTTAATGGAATACCTGCAAGAGATAACATCATGACAGTCAGTGTTGCAGTCAACACTGGACGACGCCAGAACAAACCACGGTACTCAGCAAGGCTACCTGCTTCGTCTTTGTTGTTGTAAGGGCTAGACATCAGTGTCACAACACCGAACGCACCAATCGTTGTTAATACATAAGTAATCACATAAACGTTGACGCTGCTGAATGTTGCAAAGCCTTGTACTTGAACAAAGTCAGTATTACGTGCACTGACAATAGCAACAAGTAAGTAACCAAAGTGAGCGATTGAAGAGTATGCAAGGATACGTTTCAAGTTCACTTGACGTACTGCTAGTAAGTTACCCGCAAGGATAGACAATACTGCAATGATGGTCACGATTGTAATGAAGCTGTCAGAAAGGATTAAGCCAGAAGCCAAGAAGTAACGAACGAATAGACCGATCATTGCCACTTTAGCCACAGTCGCTAAGAATGTCGCGATTGGCGCTGGCGCACCTGCATACACGTCTGGTGTCCATTTGTGGAATGGCGCAAGAGACAATTTAAATGCAACAGCAAAGACAATTAGTGCAAGACCAAGGACTACACCCGGTTGGCTGAATGTTGTGAACATTTTGCCTGGTTCAGCAACGAATGCCATTGTACCTGTATACGCATATACATAAGCCATACCCATCAACAACATCGCAGAAGCGGTTGCTGAAAGCACCAAATATTTCACACCCGCTTCAAGCGACTGTGAACGTTGGTGTGTATAAGCCAATAGGCCGTATACAGGAATCGACATTAACTCAAGGCTGATAAAGAATGACGCATAGTGAGAACTTGCAACCATTAACAATGCACCTGTTACAGAGCACAGCATCAAGATATAAAGTTCTTCACGGTTATCTTTATAGGTTTCGATATACGCATGTGACAATGTGCAGCAAGCAAGTGCTGCAATCAAAATCACGAATTGGTACAACATCGTAAATGGATCTACGATGAACAAATTCATTACATTTGCAGGTGCATACTGCCCTGCAACGAAAACAAAAATAATATAAAAGGCTGCAAGGTTCAGACCGATAACGGAAGTCGTTGCAACTAAATTGTGGTTACGCTTGATTGCAATTAGCAACATCACGACGATCGCAGTTAAAGCCACGATCATCACAGGAGCTAATGGCATAAGCTCAGAAAATGACATTGTGAAGTCCATGGCTTATTGCATCTCCACATTTTCAGGTTGTACAGCAATCTGCTGCACAACATCAACGACTTCTTGAACTGGGATATAGCTATTCGCAATCCACGCCATGCTTGAATTTGAAATATCAAGGAAGCTTTGTGGAAATAGACCAAGCCATACTAGACCAAGAGCACAGATTAAAAGAATCACAACTTCACGCGCATTTAAGTCTTTCAACGGATTTGCGTAATGCTGTTTTTGTTCTTCGTTTGGTGTACCAAACAACGCTTTGTGGATCAGGATTAAACCGTAAAGACCGGCAAATACTAAGCTTACTGCAGCAAGGATTGTGTACACAGGGAACTTGTCATAAGAACCCATCAAGATCAGGAATTCACCGATGAAGTTACCTAGACCTGGAATACCTACAAGTGCCGCAACAAAGAACATTAAGAAGAATGAAAGGTATTGGAACTGACCACGGATACCACCCATCAAACGCATGTCACGTGTATGCAGACGTTCGTAAACTTGACCACACATAATGAACAATGCAGCAGAAGATAGACCGTGAGCAAGCATCATAATCATCAAGCCTTGGAATGTCAGGATGTTACCTGCATACAAGGCAAGAAGTACGAAGCCCATGTGCGAAATAGATGTGTACGCAAGCAGACGTTTCATGTCTGTTTGTTGGAATGCACACCATGCACCGTAGAAAATACCGATTAGACCAAGAATGATCGCGATGTCAGCAAACTGAGCAGATGCTACTGGGAAGAATGGAATAACGAAACGTAAAAGACCATAAGCCGCGGTTTTAATCAAGATACCTGCAAGGTCGACAGAACCCGCTGTAGGTGCTTGCGCATGTGCATCTGGTAACCAGCCGTGTAATGGGAAAACTGGAAGTTTTACCGCAAAACCAATAAACATACAGATCATGAATGCATACGCAAGTGCTGGAGCTTTTGCCTCAACAGTGTGTGCAACACTCATCAAGAAGTCATAGTTAAAGCTGATTTGACCGTGAAGTTGGAAGCCAACAACCACTAGACCCAAGATACCGATCAACATGATCAGACCCGCAACCTGAGTATAGATAAAGAATTTAGTTGCAGCGTAAACGCGTGACTTACCTTCTGCCCCTTTATGACCCCAAAGTGCGATCAAGAAGTAGATTGGTACCAGCATCATCTCCCAGAAGAAGAAGAATAGGAACATGTCAATCGCTAAGAATACACCGATCACACCACCTAAAGACCACAGTAGGTTTAAGTGGAAGAAACCAACGTTCTTTTGAATCTCACCCCATGAACAGCCGACCGCAAGTACACCCAGTAATGCAGTTAAACCTACCATAAGCAGTGAAAGACCATCCACCGCAAGGTGAATGTTAATCCCTAAAGTGGTAATCCACGGTAGGTTAAATTGAGCAGCCCACTGTGGAGCTTGTGTACCCAACTCGTAGTTATAAGTACCGCTTTGCCATAAAACGACGGTTAACACCAACGTTAATAGCATACCAATTAAGGCAATATAGCGTGGTAAGTGCTTGTCGAGTTTATCGACAAGCCAGCATACAAAACCTGCAATGAACGGAATAAGGATCAGAGCGGGTAGAATTAAATTGTTTGGAGTTTCCATTTTATTTCCCCACGACCTGAATCACGACCAGGATCAATAGTAATGCAAACGTACCGAATGCCATACTAGATGCGTATTCACGCAATGAACCTGTTTGACGTGAACTTGTAAAGCTATTACCGCCTTTAACAAGTGCAGGCAATACAAGCCATAAGCCGTCAATTGGATCACGACCAAAGATTTTAGCCAGTAGCAAATAAGGCTTAACGAAAACAATGTTATACAAAGCATCGAAACCAAGTGCATTACGACAGATATTTGCAAGACCCGCGCCCAGTGAAGTTTTCGCGAACGATTTCACTGCACCATAAGCAAATGCAAATAAAACAACACCGACTACAAGACCTGCAAGTGCAATACCAACAGCTGTGTATTCAGCGCTATGCATACCATGTTCTAGCGCTTCTGGAATATTAAACGCTGGGATTTGTGCAGCATTTAAAATATTCGTTACTGGTGCTTTTAATACATAAGCTAAACCAGTTGAAAGCACTGCAAGAATCGCCAATGGCCCCCAGTAAGTAACACCTTTGATTTCATGGTAAGGCGTGTTTTCTTTACCAAAGAATACAACCCAAATAAGACGGAATGTATAAATTGAAGTTAAGAACGCACCTGCTACACCAGTCCAGTACAAGCAGTCATAAACTGCAATCGCTTGACCTTTCACCCATACCGCACCAAGAATCGCATCTTTCGAGAAGAAGCCGATCGTGATGAATGGAATCGCAGCCAATGCACCGCCACCAATCGCGAAACAAGCAAACAAGAATTTGTTTTTGTGGAATAGACCACCCATCTTGAAGATGTTTTGTTCATGATGGTAAGCCAAAATCACTGCACCAGAAGACAAGAATAATAATGCCTTGAAGAATGCGTGAGTCAGCATGTGGAATAGACCTGCTTGGTAAGCTTCAGCACCTACAGCCATAAACATATAACCCAACTGACTCATAGTAGAGTAAGCAAGAATACGTTTGATGTCTGTTTGTACCAATGCAGCAAAGCCCGCAACCAACAATGTTACCGCACCCGTGATTGAGATGAACATCATCACTTCTGGCGCTTGTTCAAACACGCTGAACATACGGCTACATAGGTAAACACCCGCCGTTACCATTGTTGCTGCGTGGATCAATGCAGATACTGGTGTAGGACCAGCCATCGCATCTGCTAACCATGTTTGTAATGGGATCTGAGCAGATTTACCTGCAGCACCCAAGAACAACATCAATGCAGTCCAAATCGCAATTGAAGAACTCTGAGCCAAAACTGTTGGTGCAGCAGCTACAACTTCTGCAATGTTTAAAGTGCCGAATTGTTGGTAGATCAAGAACAACGCGATCAGTAAGAATACGTCACCCACACGTGTCACAGTGAATGCTTTAATTGCAGCAAAACCGTTTGCAGGTGTTTGGTAGTAGTAACCAATCAATAGGTATGAACATAGACCTACGCCTTCCCAACCCAAGAATAACAACGCTAAGTTGTCACCCAACACTAAAAGCAGCATGCTTGCCACGAATAGGTTGAAGTATGAGAAGAAACGTGCAAAGTCTTCTTCGCCACGCATGTACCATGTTGCAAATATGTGAATTAAGAAACCCACACCTGTGATCATACCCATCATCAATAATGATAAGCCATCTAAATGAAGCGTGAAGCCCGGTGCTAAGTTACCTGCACTGAACCAAGTCCAAAGATGCTGAGTTGTTGCAACTGAACCATTATTAACAAAGTCGATACCGGCAATTAATGCAAATAAAGCTGAAAGACCAACTGAACCTGCACCAATAATTGCAGCAACTGATTCAGGAAGGTTTTTACGACCTGCCGCCAACAGGATAAAACCAATTAGCGGGAAAAGTACTGTTAAATATAAATAACTCATCCGCGCATCTCACTAGCAGCATCCACATCCAGATGATGGAAGCGATGATAGAACTGAAGGACGATCGCAAGACCGATACAAGCCTCTGCTGCAGCAAGCGTTAAGATCAAGATAAACATCACTTGACCGTCTGGCTGTGCCCATGCGCTTCCTGCCAATACGAACGCTAAAGCAGCAGCGTTCATCATGATTTCAAGGCTCATTAAAATAAATAGTAGGTTGCGTCGAACCATCACACCGTAAAAACCCAGTGCAAAAAGAATGGTTGCAACGATCAAACCATGTTCTAAAGGGATGTTGCCCATTATTCTTTGTCCTCTTCTGCACCTGGCTCACGTTTGCCAAGATGGAATGCAGCGACAAGTGCGCCAAGCAATAACATCGCAGCAACTTCAACCAGCAATAAGTACTGAGTAAAGAGTGAAGTACCCACTTCTTTCGGACCGACAACTTGAGCACCCATGACAGTGCCAGCAGTTGTGTAGTCTGACTTCAACATCCAAACAAGGATTAGACCCATCAGGAAGCTCATCAACGCAGGATATGCCCACGCTGAAGAAGTCAGCCATTTGCTTTCTTGTTCAACTGTATTTTGACCAAGATTCAGCATCATCACGACGAATACGAATAGCACCATGATTGCGCCAGCGTAAACGATAATTTCGAGGGCACCGGCAAACGGCGCACCCACGATCATGAAGATACCTGCAACTGCAAGTAAAGAGATAATCAAGCTTAATAAAGCGTGTACTGGGTTCGTGTTAGTTACAACACGAACGGTAGAGACGATGGCCACAAGCGCCATCAAATAAAATGGCCACATCATGGTAATAGACTCCGTACATCAACTGGTGTGCTTTCGCGTTGAGCCTGACCTTTATCTTTACCAGCAACAGCCATACCTGTTACGCGGTAGAAGTTATAGTCTGGGTATTTACCAGGACCTGAGATAAGAAGGTTTTCTTTCTCATATACTAAGTCCTGACGAACATACTCACCTAACTCAAAGTCAGGTGTCATTTGAATCGCAGTCGTAGGACATGCTTCTTCACACATACCGCAGAAAATACAACGTGAGAAGTTGATACGGAAAAACTCCGGATACCAACGACCATCTTCTTTTTCAGCTTTTTGTAGTGAAATACAGCCGACTGGACATGCAACCGCACAAAGGTTACATGCAACGCAGCGCTCTTCACCATCAGGGTCACGCGTTAACACGATACGACCACGGAAACGTGGTGGTACGATGTCTTCCGCTTTAACCTCTGGATATAAAATAGTGTCACGTTTACGTGTCGCGTGTGAGAATACCATCCACAACGAACGTACAATTGACCCAAATCCAGCTAGAAATTTAAACATTTTATTCTCCCTGCTGTCTTAGGCCTGATTCATTAGAATCACAGCACCAGTTACCAGAAGGTTAACCAACGCCAATGGCAAGCAAATTTTCCAACCAAAGTTCATGACTTGGTCATAACGTGGACGCATTAAAGAACCACGAGCCAAGACAAACATGATGACAAAGAATGCTGTTTTAATAATGAACCAGAACGCAGCTGGAATGAATGGAATATCTAGGTTGAAAGGCGCTAACCAACCACCGAAGAATAAAGTCACGATTAATGCAGAGATCAGTACGACGTTGACGTATTCCGCAACGAAGAACATACCCCATTTCATACCGCCGTATTCGACATGGTAACCTTCCGCCAATTCTTGTTCTGCTTCTGGTTGGTCAAATGGATGACGGTGAGTTACCGCAACACCCGCAACCACAAAGATTAAGAAACCTAAGAACTGAGGAATAACAAACCAAACATCACGTTGAGCTTCAACAATTTCACGCATGTTGAATGAGCCTGCAATCGCAACCACACCCATCAGTGAAATACCCAAGAACACTTCATAAGAAATGGTTTGAGCAGCAGAACGTAAACCACCAAGTAATGCGTATTTGTTATTTGATGACCAACCACCGAACAATACTGCGTATACCGCAATACCAGCCATTGCCATAAAGAACAATAGACCGATGCTCATGTCTGAAACACCTAAATAAGGTGAAACAGGAATAACCATGAACGATAGCACAGCAGTTGCCATCGCAACTGCTGGAGCCATACGGAAAGTCAATTTGTCAGCAAATTTTGGTGTCCAGTCTTCTTTGAACATGATTTTCAGCATGTCGGCAACAATCTGGAACATACCGCCCGGACCTACACGGTTCGGACCGTAACGGTCTTGCCACAAGCCGAGTAAACGACGTTCAATAAAAGACATCAACGCAGCGATCAATACCACAACCAGTAAGATCACAATTGCTTGAAGAACTGAATAGGCGATTGGCCAATTTTCAGCCCACAGCGGCGTTTGACGGATTAATTCTTGTTCCATGAATTACACTCCTACCGCGACTGAAACAGGTTCTGCAAGCGATACTGTAGGTGCTAGACCCACTGGGTAACCGATATAACCTGTAGGTAAGTATTCAATCACTTGAACTGGAAGGACGATTTCAGCATCCCCTGCTTTCACAGCGATACGTTGACCATCTTGAACATTTAAGCGTGCTGCATCTTGTTCACCCACAGCAAACATTGCTTCAGGAATACGTGATTCCATCGCAGGAGTTTTCACTGTAAATTCACCAGAAGCGAAGATGTGATGCATCGGCACAAGACGGAAGCTCTCACCATTAACCGCAACAGGTGCAGGTGCAACGAAAGTACGTGCTGGACGTTTCGCTAAACGATCGAATAAACGAACGCCTGCATCACCACCTTTTAAGTGACCACCCACGTTGTCTTGGAATTTGTTCCAAGCTTGTGGAGAGTTCCAACCTGCAGACCAAGCAAATGGTACAAGTGAAGCTGGAGTTTGGTTACCTACATAACCTTCCATAGAGAACGTCAACGCAGAGTCTTTATCGACTGGTTGTTTTGGTTCATGAATAGAAAGTGGTGCGCGCATCGCAGTACGACCTGAGTAACGACGTGGTTCACGTGCCACTTTCAGACCATGTACACGGAAGCCAGCATCTGGTGCTACGTCTTGAATTGCTTCAAGTGCAGGAACGTTTTTCGCTACTGACTCAATCACGTCATCAAGAACTGTCCAAGAAATCGCTTTGCCTTTCACGCCAGTTTCAATGGCATGTAACCAGCGCCAAGATTCTTTGATCGCAAGTTCTGGTTTGTAGTAGCTTGGGTCATACACTTGGTAGAAACGTTGTGCACGGCCTTCTTGAGAGACCACAGTACCGTCACCTTCAGCAAATGAAGCAGCAGAAAGTACGATGTTGGCTTTTTTCACAGTTTCAGTTTCAGAATGATCAAGTACAATCACTTCTTTACCAGAAAGTGCAGCATTCACCTGAGCGGCTGGTAAACGACGATAAAGGTCATTTTCCACCACGATCACGGTATCGTAATCTTGTGCAAATGCTTGTTCTAAGCTTTGACCACCAAAGATCGCTAAGCCCATTGAGTTCACTTCAGGAACAGTCAATGTTAAGCCCGCATTACCAAGGTTCTGTGCAACTTGTGCAGCAGCTTCCATGATTGATGCGTCTTGTAAGCTAGTACCAGAGATGATTAATGGTTTTTTCGCAGCTTTTAAAGTGTCAGCAATCGTTTGTGCAAATGCTTTTGCATCGTCATCCAAACCTAAGATCACTTCACCTTTCACAGCAGCAGCGACCGCAAAACCTAAACGTGCAATGTCGTTAGGTGATGCAACAACTTCACCGGTAGCAACATCAGCTAAACGTGTTTGAGTGGCAGCAAGGATGTAAATCGGAGATTTGGCATCTTGAGCAATACGTTGTACAGGTTCAGCCAACCACTCTTGCGTACGGCGCTCTGCAGCCATTTCTTTAGCTTTATTTTTCGCAGCTTGGCGAACAGATAGAGCCATACGTGGTGCAGTTTGAGTCAGATCTTCACCCAAAATCAACACAGCATCGTAGCTTTCAATTTCACGCATACCAGGGTTATAAACACCTTCGGTTTGCATGATAGAAGCTGCAAGCTCAACAAGTTTTTGCTCTTTTTGAGACATACCTGTTGAGAAGTTGTCTTGACCTACAAGTTCGCGAAGCGCGAAGTTTGATTCAAGTGACGCACGTGGTGAACCGATACCCAATACTTTTTTGCCTTGGATATTTTCAATTACGGTATCCAATGCTTGGTCTACAGAAACTGTAGTCACATTTGCACCAGAGCGGAATTGTGGTTGACGTGGACGATCTTCACGGTTCACATAACCTGTACCGAAACGACCTTTATCACAAAGGAAGTATTGGTTCACGTCACCGTTAAAGCGATTTTCTACACGACGTAGTTCGCCATAACGTTCACCCGGAGAGATGTTACAACCTGAAGAACAGCCTTGGCATACGCTTGGCGCATACTGCATGTCCCATTTACGGTTATAGCGTTCAGAGTGTGTTTTATCTGTGAATACACCTGTTGGGCAAACTTCAGTCAAGTTACCAGAGAATTCAGATTCTAAAGTACCTGATTCTGGACGACCAAAGTAAACACGCGAAGCGTTTGCATACACACCAAAGTCCGTACCACCTGCATAATCTTTGTAGTAACGCACACAACGGTAGCACGCAATACAACGGTTCATTTCATGAGAAATGAAAGAGCCTAGCTCTTGGTTGTAATGCGTACGTTTTGTGAAGCGGTAACGACGACGGTCATGCTGAGTCATTACAGTCATATCTTGTAAATGACAGTGACCACCCTCTTCACACACTGGACAGTCGTGTGGGTGGTTGGTCATCAAGAATTCAACAACAGAAGCACGGAAATTCTTTGCTTCGTCATCTTCAATCGAGATGTAGGTATTGTCAGATGCAGGCGTCATACATGACATAACTAAACGACCGCGAGTATCTTCAGGATTCGCGTATTGAGTCACAGCACATTGACGGCAAGAACCGACAGAACCTAAGGATGGATGCCAACAAAAGTATGGGATGTCGATGCCAAGGCTAAGACATGCTTGTAGCAAGTTCTCTGAGCCGTTGACTTCATACGATTTTCCATCGACATGAATTGTAGCCATAGTCGAATTCCTTAAGCTTGTTCTACGTTGCTAGTTTGAGCTGCCGCATTTACGACTTTAGCTTCAAACTCGCCACGGAAATGTTTGAGTGCGCCCATTAACGGTTCCATCGCACCTGGAGCATGCGCACAGAAAGTTTTACCAATCCAAAGCTTACGAGTAAGTTCTTGTAAGTGATCGATATCTTCTTTCTTACCTGTGCCATCTTCCAAGGCTTTAAGCGCTTTAACCGCCCAAGGTAAGCCATCACGGCATGGTGTACACCAACCGCAAGATTCACGCGCAAAGAATTCTTCTAAGTTACGTGTCGCAGAAACCATACACTGAGTTTCATCGACTACCATGAGCAAACACGTACCTAAACGTGAACCTGCTTTCATGATGCTTTCAGCATCCATAGGAAGGTCAATATGTTCAGCAGCAAGGAAGTCTGTAGAAGCACCACCCGGTAACCATGCTTTGAGTTTTAAACCATCACGCATACCACCCGCATGATCTTCAATCACTTCACGCGCAGTTGTACCAAATGGAAGTTCCCAAAGACCTGGGAATTTTACTTTGCCTGAAGCGCCATAAATTTTAGTACCTGGATCTTTCGACTTACCTTCAGATAAACCGATATACCATTCAGGACCACGAAGCATAATTGCGGGTAAGTTGTTGTAAGTCTCTACGTTGTTAACAATTGTAGGACGACCCCAAGCACCTGCAACTTGTGGGAATGGCGGTTTAGTACGAGGGTTCGCACGGCGACCTTCAAGCGAGTTAATCAATGCAGTTTCTTCACCACAGATATAACGACCCGCACCAGTATGCACGTGTAACTCGAAGTTCCAACCTGTACCTAAGATGTTTTCACCCAAGTAACCTTTGGCACGAATTTGGTCCAATGCTTCATTTAAGTATTGAGCCGCTTCGATGTATTCACCACGGATGAAGATATAACCCTGTGTTGCTTCTAATGTATAAGCAGCAATCAACATACCTTCGATCAACTGATGAGGAAGTTTTTCCATCAACAGACGGTCTTTAAAGGTACCTGGTTCCATTTCATCGGCATTACAGATGAGGTAACGAGGGCCTGAGTTATCATTTGGCGCCATAAGCGACCATTTGATCCCTGCAGGGAAGCCCGCACCACCACGACCTTTTACAGTCGCAGCTTTGATCACTTCAAGCACTTCTTTCGGTTGCATGCCAACAGCTTTCTTAAAGCCTGCATAACCTTCAAGTGCTTCGTAATCATCTGCACTGCGAACGTGTTCCTGTTTGCTCAAACGCCAAGTTAATGGGTGAGTTTCTGGGTTACCGTCGCCATAAATTGGTTTTGGTTCAGTATTCATACATACTTCTCCAATAACTGTTTAATTGAAGTCACTTCAACTAGACCGTGAGTGTCTTCGTCAATCATTAACGTCGGACCTTTGTCACAGTTACCTAGGCAGCAAATTGGCAATAAAGTAAAGCGACCATCTGCAGTCGTTTGACCAAATGAAATGCCTAATTCACGCTGGAATGCTTCAGCAAGTGTTTCCGCACCCATCAAGAAGCAAGCAATCGAGTCACATAATAAAATTACGTGGCGACCAACTGGTTGACGGTAAATACGGTTATAGAAAGTAGCAACACCTTCTAGGTCTGCAAGGCTCATGCTAAGCAATTGAGCAATAGCATTCATCTGTGCATCATCTACCCAGCCATTACGGCGTTGTACACACTTCAAAGCATCAAGACATGCTGCGCGTGGGTACGGATAGTGACCAATGTGATGTTCGATATCGTGGATTTCTTCCGCAGTTAAAATCCCTTCAACATTCACACGTGGTTTTTTGTCAGTCAAAATCATCATAATGCGATTACCCCTTAGCGATCCACGTCAGCCATTACGACGTCAATTGTCGCTAAATAAATGATTAAGTCAGACATTAAGCTGCCGTTAATCACAGAAGGCATTTGCTGTAAGTGCGTGAAGGTTGGTGTACGGATACGTGTACGGTAACTCATCGTTGACTTGTCTGAAGTCAAGTAGTAGTTCGACGCACCTTTTACCACTTCCGCCATTACAGAGCTTTCGCCTGCTGGCATTACAGGACCCCATGACACGCTCAAGAAGTGCGTAATCAATGTTTCGATGTCTTGTAAAGTTTTATCTTTTGGTGGTGGAACAGCCAGTGGATGGTCTGCTTTGTATGCACCAGAAGGCATGTTGTCTAAACATTGCTTGATGATTTTCAGCGATTCTTCAATTTCACGGAAGTGAACAAGAACACGTGCATAAGCATCGCCTTCGTACTCTAAAGGCACATCAAAGTCGTAGTTTTCGTAGCCGCTATAAGGACGGTATTTACGAACGTCGAAATCAATACCTGTAGCACGTAGACCAGTACCCGTTACACCCCAAGCCAATGCAGATTTAGCATCATACTGAGCAACATTACGGGTACGACCGATAAACACTGAGTTTTTAAGTGCTGCAGTGTAGTACTCGTTCATACGCTTCGGCATCCAATCTAGGATTTCGCGAATGAGGTGCTGCCAGTTGTTTGGCAAGTCGTGCGCTGTACCACCGATACGGAACCATGCTGGGTGCATACGGTAACCCGTGATCGCTTCGATCGCGTCATAGATTTTTTGACGGTCAGCGAACATATAGAATACTGGGGTCATACCGCCGGCATCCTGAATCGCAGTACCAATGAACAATAAGTGGTTATTGATACGGAACAATTCAGACATCATGACACGGATACATTGTGCACGATCAGGAACGGTAATCCCTGCCATTTGCTCTACGCCAAGAACGTAAGGCATGTTTTGCGCACAACCACCTAAGTAGTCAACACGGTCTGTATACGGGATGAATGAGTGCCATGTTTGACGCTCAGCCATTTTTTCCACGCCACGGTGGTGATAGCCGATGTCAGGAACACAGTCTTTCACTTCTTCGCCGTCCAACTGCAAGATCACACGGAATGCACCGTGCGCAGATGGATGGTTAGGACCCAAGTTTAGGAACATGAAGTCTTCATCATCGTTCCCACGCTTCATACCCCAATCTTCAGGTACGAAACGAAGATGTTCTTGTTCGTAATCCTGTTTCGCTTGGTTTTGGCGATAAGGCGTGTATTCAGTCGCACGTGCAGAATATTCTTTACGTAACGGGTGACCTTCCCAATATGTTGGCAACAAGATACGACGGAGCATTGGATGCCCTTCGAAGTTGATACCAAACATGTCGTAAGCTTCACGTTCGTACCAGTTGGCATTTGGCCAAATGTTGGTTGCCGTTGGAATGTTCAAATCTGACTCATTCAATGCAACTTTAATACGAATATCACTGTTACGCTCTAACGATAACAGATGATAGAACACAGTGAAGTCAGATGCAGGCAGACCATCGCGGTGTGTACGTAAACGCTCATCAACCGCAGACAAGTCAAACAGCATCACGTATGGACGTGACACCGTACGCAAGAACATTAAAACTTCTTGTACACGTGCGCGCTCAACCCAGACTGTTGGAAAGTCTTCAAAAGTCGTTTGCACGTAGAAGTTCTCACCAAATTTGGTTTTGAGCTCTTCTACAATTGCAAATGCAGGGCGGGAATCAACTGGAGTTGATTCTGGCATAGCAATGTCAGTTTCAGCCATTGGCTTGGCTTCCTATTTAATACAAATTCAGTCAATCAAAACGACAATTACACCCAGTCCGGGTGTATCAATATTTCGTCGTAGTGATTATTTAATTTCATCCATTGAGCGTAAGTTTTTCACTGCAATACGCTGTGCGTTCTTACGGTCACGTTCTGGCATCATCTTTGGCTTATACACTGGCTTAAGATCATCACCAATCACGGCCGATAAAGGACGGCGCTCAAGTTGAATCTGGTCTTGCAATAACATCAATGCCTGAATTAAAGCTTCAGGACGTGGTGGGCAACCCGGGATATACACATCGACAGGGATGATTTTATCCACACCTTGTACAACTGAATAAATGTCGTACATACCACCAGAGTTTGCACATGCGCCCATTGAGATTACCCATTTAGGCTCAAGCATTTGCTCGTACAAACGTTGAATTACAGGCGCCATTTTCATGAAGCATGTACCTGCAACAATCATCAAGTCAGCCTGACGTGGTGAAGCACGAATAACCTCGGCACCGAAACGTGACAAGTCATGCACGCCTGTTAAAGTCGTTGCATACTCTACGTAGCAGCAAGATGTACCAAAGTTGAACGGCCAAACTGAGTTTTTACGACCCCAGTTTACTGCTGTATGTGCAACATCCTCTAAACGAGTCATGAACACATTTTTATTCACTTCTTCTTCAAGCGGATCGGTAACGATTTGACGCTCTTGAAGTGGATATTGATCAGCATCCGGATTCGCACGGGTTAATGTATATTTCATCCCGTCTTACTCCTTGTCAGATGATGCAGTCGGTGACTTAGATTTCACACGACCAGATGATTGCGCTGGAATTTGACCTGTAGGGTCCATAACCAACTCTTCAATAGAGTTAAAGCGTGTGATTTCTGCGATATCCATATTTGGCGAACCAATTTTAGGTTTAATTCCCGCCGCTTTACGCTTGTCAGAAGGTGACCAATTCAAACCACCAGAAGACAATTCATAAACCAAACCAGCAAGTAAAACTAAAATAAAGACTGCTGCAGCTGCAAAACCAACCCACCCAGTTTCACGAACAGAAGATGCCCATGCATAAAGGTAAAGTGCTTCGATATCGAACACCACGAAGAAGATCGCAACTAAATAGAATTTCGCAGACAAGCGAATACGTGCACCACCAGCACCTACTACACCTGACTCAAACTGCTCTTGCTTAGCACGACCCCATGATTTACCCCCAAGGAGTAAAGGGACGGTCAGCATAAAGACGCAAAGGAATGTAACGCCGATCACGAAGGCAATAATTGCCCAATCGTATGGAGTAATGGCACTCATGCGGGGATAACTCCTGGCAGGCCTATTTATTAACAAAGAATGTATGTATTGGCCTTCAAATACACCAAACACAAAATTAATCCCGCCAATTGTACCTGATTGAGGAGGCTTCTTGCTAGCTTATCGATATTCGTCTTTAGGATGATTTTTTAATCATTTCAGCATTTAAATTGGGTTTACTCCCTTAAATTTAGGATTAATCGTTTAATTAGATTAGATCTTATTTTTTTATTAATTATTACATTTATGCAATTTTAACAGAAAACTATGACTGTTCAGTTTCATGAACAAATCCTTCAACTTTTAGCTCATGTATTAAATTTTCATGGCCGTATCATTTATTAAATAAATTCCATCTTGTTTCAAATTGGTTGCCTGTTTGATTCCATCTATTAGCTTTGATCTTACCCCTAAAATGAAAAACAAGTTGAATTAGCACAAAGAAAAAAGGCTTTTTTTAGCTTCTTGTGACTTTTTTGCAATTCTTTGACACGACCCACAAAGAGTGTGATATTTGTAGTTAAAACACAAAAAGCAATCACAACGGAGAGACAATAATGACTTTAGAATTTACGCATAAACCTGATTATTTTCTATCTGCACAATTGGTGATTCACCATATTAAAAGCTACTTAGATAAGCATCCTGATGCTCAAAATGCCATTTTTGATTTACGTGATATCTATGAGTTGTTACGACAAGATTTAGCTTCTGCAACAACCAACCTTAACGGGATTATGAATATTGCAGATGAATATAAACTTGAAACTTTAAACGGTGATCAAAAACTTATTAGCAATTATTCTATCGATGCTAAAAACAACTCCTTACTCATCGATTTTAATGCAGATGCTCTTGCCGCATTAAAAAATGGCAAACCTATTATTGAACCCGATGCAACAATTACGGAATAAGTAGAAAACTGATATCAAAAAGCCATTCAAATTGAATGGCTTTTTATACTTATCATTCACTAAAATCAGCTTAACTACATATCTAAGCTTACTTAATTTTCATTGGTACTCGGCTCTTTAATATCTAACTTCGGTTTATTTTTCTTAAAACGAGTTGCAGGCCATGTCATGGTGAAACGCGCTCCACCTAATATTGGACTTTCATCAATATCAATAGTCCCGCCAAACCAATATGCAATGCGACTAACAATCGATAAACCTAAACCATAGCCCCCTGAGGCACGTGTGCGACTATCATCTAAACGTGCAAAAGCATCAAAAATACGTTTACGATCTTCTTCTGGAATACCGGGGCCATCATCTTCAACACAGATATAAGCCATACCTTCATCATTTACACCACCACTAATCAGCACTTTATCATCACAATATCGCACTGCATTCCCCACCAAGTTTTGTACAACACGGTGTAAATAGCGACGCTCGGTTTCCACAACCACTCCAATTGGTGGTGCTTGCAATTCCAAGGTTTTCCCAGTCTTTAAGGCTTCAGTTTCAATCAGGACCTGATCTAAAACTTCAAACAAGCTGACATCTTCAAACTCCAAAGATGGCATACCCTGTTCGAGCTTAGCATAAGTCATGATTTCATCAATCAAGGTGTTGAGCGCTTCGATATCTTTGTCGATTTGTTCAACTTGTTGCTGCCGGTAATCATAATCATCTTCATCCGCCATCATTTCAACACCAAAGCGAATACGTGCCACCGGTGTCCGCAGTTCATGCGATACCGCGCGCATTAACTCACGCTGTGCTTCAATTAAACGCTCAATATGATCTGACATCGAGTTATAGCTGGATGCCAAGGTACCAAACTCATCCGTGCTTTCGACAGGCAGACGTACAGATAAGTCCCCGCCCTTCATTTTATTTAACGCATAATTTACAGCACGCAGCTTACGTTGCATCGGCACCAATAGACCATAAACACCCAAGCTCAAGACAAACAAGCTCAGTAGCGTAATACCCGCTGCCAACTGGAAAGGCATCCAATTAAATAATGGTACCGGCCCCATGACCAAGACTTCTGAAGTTGAGCTTGGAATTGGTGATACGATCGAAATAGTTGTGCCGCGCTCCGTCGCACTATCACGATACAAAATAATGCTGTGATCTAAACGTAGTCGGCCGATTTGCTCAGAGTCTAAAGGTAAACTTTGAACATTTTGAATTGAAATTGGATAAGAAAAATGATGTTGGATTTTTTCAAGATATTGTTTTTCTTGACCTGGGTAATACACCAAATAATCCAGTATAAATACAGGCAATGCTTTCATTTGGCGTTCTGAAATATTATCAGCTTTTATATACAGTAGATGTGCAGGGTCATCTTTTAAGCCAATAATAATATAAGCTGCTGTGGTTTGTGCGTCCCAACGCACTACAGCTTTACGCTCTTCTATACGTTTTGTTTCCGCTCGGGTTAAATCAACCTGATTAGCTTTTACATAATAAATAGGCAACTCAAGTAGATCGGATGCATCTGACACCCAATCTGACTTTTGTTGTTCATTTGGCTGACGTGCAATACCTTCACTTATAATGAAAGCCAAACCGTCAGTAAGCGATTCACGATATTCTTGCGCGCGCTGGTAGTTTATGATTTGCACCAGCAAATAGCCAAATGTAGCGACTAAAAAGACTAAAATCAGTAGCCCCGCATAAACGCGCAAAAATATACTGTGTTTAAACACGTAAAAGTGTCCTACTTTGCCAAACTAAGGGACGGTATTTTACATTAAATGCCGTTGGTTTCTTTTACGAATAAATAACCTTTACTACGTACGGTCTTAATACGTTTCGGGTTTTCTGGATCATCGCCAATTTTTGGACGAATACGCGAGATACGCACGTCAATTGAACGGTCTTGACCATCGTATTCAATACCACGCAGACGCTCAAAAATATCTTCACGAGAAAGAATGCGACCCGCATTAGATGCCAACAGCCATAAAAGGTCATATTCTGCACTGGTAAAGTCAACCAACTCATTATTGAGTGTGACAGAACGACCACCATTATCAATTACAAGATCATCAAATTCGATGCGCTGTGCAACTTCATCTTCTGGTGCTTTGTCTGTACGACGTAATAATGCACGAATACGCGCAAGTAAAACTCGAGGTTGAACAGGTTTTGCAACATAATCATCTGCACCCATTTCTAGACCCAACACTTGGTCCATGTCTTCGGTACGTGCAGTCAACATTAAAATTGGTTGATGGTAGTGTGGACGAACTTCACGACAAATGGTTAAACCATCTGCACCCGGAAGCATCACGTCGAGTAATACCATATCTGGTTGTTCAGCGATAATACGGCGAATCGCACGATTTCCGTCTGGTTCTACCCCAACTTCAAGTCCGTTACGGATTAAGTATTCTTGAGTTAAACGAGCAAGACGCTCATCGTCTTCAACAATTAAAATTTTAGGTAACTTTTCTTCTTGGCTCATTGATTGCCCCTTATTTGATTGGGCGTATCCTATTTGAAATCCGATAGATACGCTTAAACATAGTTTGCAATATACACACGTTTACATTGTAAACAAGATGGCATTCACCAAACTGATACATCAATATCGTATTTTGTAATAAATTTTAACCTGCTACATTTTTGCAGCCGTATTTACCAATCATTTCCATGACCTATTGCTCACAATACCAACAATTATAAATTTGGATACATTTTCATCGAATAAAAACTGACTGATTAATTCACAACTTTTTAGGCTTTCTGAAGTTATCCACAATGTTATCTATAAGCACTCTTTTTCGACTTTGCTATGCTATGCCCTTGTCGGATAAGGCATATATAACAAAGATAAAAAATAGGGATTTTTTGAGATGGATTTCTGCCAGAAAAGTTCAAAGCATTTAGTAAAATGTCAATATTGATATACCCTGAATTTTCCCGTATCTTGTGTTCAATAAATTTTTAAACCACTAGGTCTTGTGTTTAAACCTCAAACACTGTGGCATAAAAATTGCCCAGTTCAAACGGTCCTAACATAAAAATAGATGACAAATGGAGCTATGCTAGCATGAGCGTAACGAATTCAACCCCTGGTCAAATTCAGGTGATTAAACGCACCGGTGACGTTGCACCTTTTGATGCAGAAAAAATCTCTGTGGCGATTGGTAAAGCGTTCTTGGCCGTTGAAGGCCAGCAAAGCGCTGACTCCAGCCGTATTCATGACCGTATCTCTCAATTAACTGAGATGGTATTGAATACCTTTAACCGTCGTTTACCTTCTGGCGGTACCATTCATATTGAAGAAATTCAGGATCAGGTTGAACTTGCGCTTATGCGTACAGGTGAGCAAAAAGTTGCTCGCTCTTACGTGATTTACCGCGAACAACGTGCCGAAGCTCGTAAACAAACTGGTGCTCACCACCACCCTACTTTACAAGTGACAGGTTCAAACGGTCAGCTTAAACCGCTTGATCTTGGCGCACTTGAGGCAAATATTGTTAAAGCAGCTGAAGGTTTAGAAGGCATCGATGTTCGAGCGATTATCGATGAGACTGTAAAAAACCTTTATAACGGCGTAAAAGAGTCAGACATCTCAACGACCATGATGATGGCTACTCGTACACGTATCGAACAAGAACCAAACTATACATATGTGACTGCGCGTTTATTGCGTAACGACCTTGTTGCTACAGGGTTAGAGTTCTTAGGTTTAGATAGTGACACGAATGAAGGCGACGCTTTAGAAACTTTCTTGAAGAAAGGTATCGAGCTTGATCTTCTTTCTCCAGAACTACTTAACTTTGACCTTGCAAAATTGGCTGCTGCGATTCAACCAGAACGCTCAAACCAATTTACTTATTTAGGTCTACAAACCTTATTTGACCGTTACTTCATCCACTCAGATGGTGTACGTTTCGAATTACCACAATTATTCTTCATGCGTGTTTCAATGGGTCTTTCATTGAACGAAGCAAACCGTGAAGAACGTGCAATCGAATTCTATAACTTATTGTCTAGCTTCGATTACATGGCGTCTACGCCTACTCTATTTAACTCTGGTACTTTACGTCCACAGTTATCTAGCTGTTACTTAACAACGATTTCAGATGACCTTTACAACATTTATGGCGCAATGCGTGATAACGCAATGTTGTCTAAATGGGCGGGTGGTTTAGGTAATGACTGGACACCAGTTCGTGCGCTTAACTCGTACATCAAAGGTACAAATGGTAAGTCACAAGGTGTTGTACCGTTCCTTAAAGTTGCCAACGATACTGCTGTTGCAGTCAACCAAGGTGGTAAACGTAAAGGTGCAGTATGTGCATACCTTGAAACTTGGCACTTGGACATCGAAGAATTCCTAGAACTTCGTAAGAACACAGGTGATGACCGTCGTCGTACACACGACATGAACACAGCGAACTGGGTTCCTGACTTGTTTATGCAACGTGTATTCGAAGATGCTGAATGGACTCTGTTCACACCATCTGAAACACCTGATTTGCATGACCTAACAGGTGCAGAATTTGCTGAACGCTATGCTTACTATGAAGGCATTGCGAAAGAAACCAACATGCTACATAAGAAAGTCCGTGCGAAAGACTTATGGCGCAAAATGTTGTCTATGTTGTTTGAAACTGGTCACCCTTGGATCACATTCAAAGACGTATGTAACTTACGTTCACCACAACAACACGTGGGTGTAGTTCACTCTTCTAACTTGTGTACAGAAATTACGCTGAACACGAACGAAGATGAAATCGCAGTATGTAACTTAGGCTCAATCAACCTTGTACAACACGTTCAAGGCGGTGTGTTAGATCGTGAAAAGCTTGCTCGTACAGTTAAAACTGCTGTTCGTATGCTCGACAACGTGATTGACATCAACTACTACGCTGTTCCTCAAGCACGCAACTCGAACTTGAAACACCGTCCAGTGGGTATGGGTATCATGGGCTTCCAAGATGCTTTATACGAAATGAAATTGGCTTATGGTTCTGATGCTGCGGTTGAGTTCGCTGACGAATCTATGGAAGTGATTTCTTACTACGCAATCCAAACGTCTAGCGACTTGGCAGTTGAACGTGGTACTTACGAGACATTTAAAGGTTCACTTTGGGATCAAGGTATCTTGCCAATTGACTCTTTAGATATCGTACAAAAAGCTCGTCCTGACCGTATGTTCGAAGTTGACCGTACAACACGTTTGGACTGGGATACTTTACGTACTAAAGTTCAAAAAGACGGTATGCGTAACTCAAACGTGATGGCGATTGCACCGACTGCAACCATTTCGAACATTTGTGGCGTATCGCAATCAATCGAACCAACATTCCAAAACTTGTATGTGAAATCTAACCTTTCTGGTGAATTCACTGTGATCAACCCGTACCTAGTACGTGCGTTAAAAGATCGCGGTCTTTGGGATTCTGTAATGGTGAACGACCTGAAACACTTCGAAGGTTCGGTTCAAAAAATTGCACGTATTCCTGAAGAGCTTAAAGCAATCTTCGCGACTGCGTTCGAAGTTGAGCCACGTTGGATTGTTGATGCTGCATCACGTCGTCAAAAATGGATCGACCAAGCTCAGTCTCTTAACCTTTACATCTCTGGTGCAAACGGTAAGAAACTTGATATGACGTACAAAATGGCATGGTTACGTGGTCTAAAAACTACTTATTACCTACGTGCATTGGGTGCGACTTCTGCTGAGAAATCAACCATTAACACTGGTGCATTGAACGCGGTTAAGCCTGCTACTGTTGCAGCACCTGTAACTGCAGTTGCAAAAGAAGAACCTAAAGCTGAAGTTGCTGCTGAAGAAGAAGGTTTTGGTCAAGCGGCTCCAGTGCCAATGGCATGTTCAATTGACAACCCTGATTGTGAAGCTTGTCAATAAGGAGAGCTTTACAAATGGCAGACTTATCTAACTTTATTTACGCGTTAGCAGCATTAGTAGCTTCAACAGGCTTCTTAGTATTAACCCTAAAAATTGTTGTTTAATTCAGTTATGCCCCACTTGGGGCATAACTTCTGCCATTAAATTAGGAAAAAAGGAAAACCCCCATGCCACATATGACGCATAACTATCAGTTAGGGCTTATTGCTTTGGTGGTTTCTTTTATTTTGACTTTTTATGTCCCGATCGCCTATTTCTGGTTCAAGGCATATAAATCGCGTAATCAAAATAAGTAGTGGGGATATTTGCTCTACCGAACACTTTTAGAGCAGTGATCGACAAAACTTAATTTTGCTTACACAAATTGAGCGTATAGTAGGACATCTCAGCGACGCTGGATGTCTATAAAAGATATAAAGCAACGAAGAGAGAACTGTTTATGTCTATCCTAAGTTGGGACGATTTCGAAGATGATGAACCGAAACAAGCTGCACAAGCTCACCAGCCTGCGCCCGTCGAACCGCAAAAAACGACTGATTCGCAAGTGGTATCTAATGCACAGCACTCATCGCCGAATTTGGCAGCTGCACAACCCGCTCGAACCAGTACAAATCGACCAACAGATCCAACCGATCCGTTGGCAAGAGCATCTAACGCTCTAGAAAATCTAGACGTTGCACCTGGCTTAGAAGAGCTAGAAATGGGTGCTCAGCGTGTTCAAGTTGACGATAAAGCGATGATCAACTGCCGCGCTGACTTAAACCAACTTGTACCGTTCAAATACGAATGGGCTTGGCAAAAATATCTAGACGGTTGTGCAAACCACTGGATGCCGCAAGAAGTGAACATGAACCATGACATCGCACTTTGGAAGTCTGAAAATGGCTTAACCGAAGATGAGCGTACCATTGTTATGCGTTCTTTAGGTTTCTTCTCGACTGCGGATTCATTGGTTGCAAACAACTTGGTTCTTGCAATCTACCGTCACATTACCAACCCTGAATGCCGTCAGTACATCTTACGTCAATCATTTGAAGAAGCGATTCACACGCACGCTTACCAATACTGTATCGAATCTTTAGGTATGGACGAAGGCGAAGTCTTCAACATGTACCGTGAAATTCCTTCAGTGGCTCGTAAAGCAGCTTGGGGTCTGAAATATACACAATCTTTAAGTGATCCTACGTTCAAAACAGGTACACCTGAAAACGACCAAATCTTGCTTCGCAACTTGATCGCGTTCTACTGCGTACTTGAAGGTATCTTCTTCTACTGTGGTTTCAGCCAAATCTTGTCTATGGGTCGTCGTAACAAGATGAATGGTGTTGCTGAGCAATTCCAATACATCTTACGTGATGAATCTATGCACTTGAACTTTGGTATCGACATGATCAACCAAATCAAGATCGAGAACCCTCACCTATGGACTGCTGAGTTCCAAGAAGAAATCATTCAAATGATTCTTGAAGGTACAATGCTTGAAATCGAATATGCACGTGACACGATGCCACGCGGTGTATTGGGTATGAATGCAGGCATGATGGAAGAATACTTGAAGTTCATCTGTAACCGTCGTTTGAGCCAATTGGGCTTGCCTGAACAATTTGCTGGTGTGAATAACCCATTCCAGTGGATGTCAGAAATGATGGACTTACGTAAAGAGAAGAACTTCTTTGAAACTCGCGTAACGGATTACCAAACTGGTGGTGCGTTAAGCTGGTAATAAATTTTTCACGTCACGCGACACATAAGTTGTCATTTGCGACACATAAAATGTCATTGCGCGACACATAAGTTGTCATTGAGAAACCGCCATCAATGGCGGTTTTTTCTTTAATCCAAATTAAATTTTAATCACATGAGTTAATCTAATTTAACTATTTGATCATCTTTCCAAATATAAACTTGTTTATGCCGATGTTCGTTAGTTCTGAAATATTCATACACCTCTACACCACCGTTATAGTTTTGTCTCCGCTCCCCCCACAATATCCACATAAAAGTTTGTTCAGTTTCCGCCAGATATTTTTTAAAAAGATCTTTTCTTAAATATGATAAATTGCCTCGTAAATTATCATTATCAGATTTGAATGTTCTAAAAATAGATGCTACTCCATTAAGATCATATAAGTCTGGATCACCATTATGATATTTTAAACCAAGTCTCTGACATAGCTCGGGGGTTGGAAAATCAATTCCTCCTGCTTGATTCAAAGTACTGTGATAAGACTCCCAAGAATAAGATTGCACAGGAATTTCTATTAAAAAGCTAGATTCATCCGATCCATCAAAATTCATTCGACTACTTACATTATAATTCAGTTTCAAAAATGTATTTCCCAAAACCATTTCACCTGCGTATTTGTAATGGTTTTCAGGAATTTGTGGCAGAGCATTATTACCAAGATAATCTTCATTAAAAACAAAGTCACTTATTGTGGAAACGTGTTCATTAGCAACAAAAAAACCTCTCATGAATGTAAGTATTTCACGATAATCCGCTTTTGAGCCCTCTTGCAGAAATCCATTCAGTAAAATCCAGCTAGCAGTTTGGGTAAACTGCTGAGTCTCTAAAAGATCCAAATAATTCGGGGTTGGTCCATTTAAAATCCACTCACCAATATCATTTGGAGAATCAATAAATATATCTGTAAGTTCAGGACTCCAAGAATTATCAACTTTAGGGAACGTTGGATCGATACTTACATCACTACATCTTTCATTATCACGCCAATCATCTAAAAGCCCTCTATCAGCCTTCCATCCATACATTTCATAGAAAGCAATCCAGCTATATTTTTTCCATACCTATCTATTTTTTCATCACGGTTATAGTAAGAATTCGAACTTATATCTCGATCAATCTCTTGAAATTTTTTAGGTTCATATCCAAGTTGAATCATTCTTTTTAGAATAGTCTTACGCGTCAGAATATAATCAGGATGTGAATCATCATAATTAGCCCGATCGGTAATTAGTCTCCCAATAGTGTAATTATTAAAATCCATACGTAGTGCTGTTTTCTTGACGTCATTTATTTTTTCTTCACTTACCTCAGGTAGACTATCAAACAGATTAGGTAAATGTTTATAAGGCTTTTGACAATATCCCAAATATTCTTGACTGAAAAAATTTGGCTTGACCGTTAAAGCATAATTAATAATACCTATGAAATATTCTCTCAGAATTGTATGAGTAGTTGAAAATTTTGCATTAGGTAGAAAACAATTTTCTATGATTTTTTTAGAAAACTCACAAACATTTGCATTTATTTTTTCTGCATCAATAAAATCAGCACTCAAAATTGCCCCATACGCTGCAGCAAAAATTCTTTCTGGAACATAGGGATCCGTAATATCTAATGAGTTAATTGCCATCTCAAAGAATGCTTTTGGATCTTTTTTTACATATATAGACAGTACTTTTGTTGCTTGATCCCTTAAATCTCTATGGTTGGTTGTTAATAACCATTGAACCCAAATAGCTCGCCCTTTCTCAGTAGAACCAATTTCTGTTTGGGACCATCTTTTTTCAAGGACATCTAAGTCATTTCTAAGTTCTCTAGAATTTTTTCTTATCCATTCAGACCATGTTAAATCACGGTATGTATTGCCCATATTTCTTAAAGATTTATCTAAGAAATTTGCATCAAATGGATGAGCATATGCCGACCGAGTAGTTTTCAGCTTTGCAAATGCTTTAGAAGTAAATTGCTCTGAGGATAATAAATACGTCTGAAATTGATCTATTGTTTCTCTATTGATAAGAGCCGCTTGCTCTTGGGTAGTTTTTAAAAGAGCCTGCTCCCTGTAATCACCATCCAACAATTGCCAAAATTGTTTTCTAGAATTAAATTTAGGATATAAACCAACCAATGAGTTAAAAATGTCATAAGCTAAAGTATTTGAGTGTGGTTGGTTATACTGAATTTTATTTATATTTTGCGTAATCCAACTATTAAAATCGCCTTTCAATAAGTATTCAGCTATTTTAAAGCCCGCCATTAAATCATAAGTAAAACCAATCTCTTGGCTACCACTCTGCGATCTATATCTTAATAGAACACCTTCAGATTCAAGACTTTTTATTAAACTACTCCCCCAATCCACAATATCATTAGCAATTCTACGAGCCTGTCTAAACTCTAAAGTTCTACGATTTTCTTTCCATAATACTTCAGCAATATTCAATAAAGCATCTTCAATATCCTCATGGTATAGCCTTTGATTTGATGAAGATAAAGCCACAATACGGTCAATTGCATTTTTAAAATATTTCTCAAATATAGCAACTTGAGAACGAGGTAATGCTTCTACACCTACAACTATTCGTCTTTCTGAATTTGCTGCCTCACAGTAAAGTCTTAATGTTAAAGGATGTGTAAGCAACTCGATTGGTATATCTGCATCTAAAGCATCTATTTTGTAATATTCAAAGTAACTATGTATCGCCTCAATTGGATTATCTCCAAATCCATTTGATGTGTGCTGAATTAGCAGGAGACTTTCACTTGGGAGATTCTAGGCAGCTAACCGATAAAAGTCTTCTGCCATTTGATTTGGTGTCTTAAAATCCAAGCCTTTTTGAATTCTTCGCTGATTATAAAATAACTCTATATATTTTGTAATATCCGCTTTGGCTTCTTCCCTTGTTTTGTAGTTGCGATGATGGACTAGTTCATTTTTGAGTATGCCCCAGAAACTCTCTATCGGTGCATTATCAAAGCAGTCGCCTTTTTTGCTCATTGAACCCTGAAAATCAAATTTCTCAAGTAAGTTTCGATATTCATTACTGCAATATTGGCTGCCTCTATCTGAATGTACAATGAGATCTTTAGCAGGTTTCTGATTGCGAATAGCCATATTCAATGCATCACAAACAAGCTTGGCTGTCATGCGCTCATTTAAGCTATAGCCAACAACCTGTTTCGTGTAAAGATCTTTGACAGCTGCCAAGTACAACCAGCCCTCAGCCGTCCAAATGTAGGTAATGTCACTCGACCACGCAAGATTAGGCTTCGTCATTGAAAACTGTTGCTTGAGTAAATTGTCATAAATAGAACGGTTGTGATCACTGTTCGTGGTTCTTTTGAAACGCTTATGGCGCTTACAATACAACTGATTTGATTTTTTTATTTGGCGCACAGCATACGTACTTATTTTGATACCTTGCGCTTGTAAATGCTTGGTTAATCGAACATAGCCATAGCTTTGTTTGGTTTCTTCATGGGCTATTTTGACCAAAATTGTCTGCTGATTTCGCTGAATTGATCTTTTACTCATGCCTCGCTTTAGCCAATCATAAAAGCGAGAAACGGATACACGAAGTAATCGAGCCATTAAAATAATCGGAAATAAGTGGCTTTGCGATTTCATATAGGCGTACCTCACTGACTTTCTTTGGCAAAGTACGCTGCTGCCTTTTTTAAAAATTCACGTTCCATTTCAGCTGTTTTGAGCTGTTGTTTAAGCTTCTTATTTTCTTCGAGTAAGGCGTTTAGATCGGGCGAATACTGTTTTGTGCCTGCTAAAGTTCCAGCCTTTGCTTTGTTATTCCAGTTCGAAAGGGTTTGCATTGAAATGCCAAGTTGTCTAGCGGATTCCGATACATTACCTTGGTTCTCTTCAATGGCTTTTATGGCTTCAGCTTTAAATTCTGCGGTGTAAGTCTTCTGTTTCTTGCTCATGGTAAACTCCTAATGAGTATGTATAGTTTACCAAGTTAAACCCTCCTGTTTTTTAAGCACACATCAATTCAACTTAAGAGTTGGAATATTTTCAGGGATACAATCTTGATGAAATTCTCTTCTCAAAGTTAGCACTAGTAATACATTTGGATAGTGGTCTAATAATGCATTTGCTTTAGCTACTTCATTTCTCCAATTTCTTGGGTCTTCAGATTCACTTAGCCCATCAATTACGATTGGAATACGTATACAAAGGCGTTGACCAGCTGCATCTACTGCTTCTAAAATATCCTCAAATGTATTGACAGATCGTCCGTATATCTTAAAATGAACCGTACCGGGTTTGTCGGAGACTTTTTTATTTAAGTTAGGCCACCTGACCTAACGGGTCAATCTTATCATAGTACATTGCTTCGAACTCAAAAGGCGATACATAACCCAGTGCACTGTGTACACGCTTTTTATTGAACCAATCTACCCAGTTTAGTGTCGCAAGTTGTACATCTGCTAAACCTTGCCAATCTGCTTTTAAATATTCAATCACCTCTGTTTTGTATAAGCCATTCACCGTTTCAGCCAAAGCATTATCGTATGAATCACCAGTCGTACCGACTGATGCTCGTAAATTTGCAGCTTCTAAACGATTGGTATAGCGAATAGAAAGATATTGAACACCTCTATCGGAATGATGAATCACATTCTTTGGCATGCCTCGATCGTGCAATGCTTGCTCAAGTGCATCGAGCACCATATCTGTATTCATCCGTGTAGATACTTTCCATCCAACAATTGCTCGTGAGAATACATCAATAATAAAGGCGGTATAGACCCAGCCTGAATGAGTTTGAATATACGTAAAGTCACTCACCCACAGTTGGTCAGGATGATCAGCATTAAAATTACGTTTCACTAAATCATCTGCTCTTTTTTGATCATCTCGGCTACGGGTGGTTTGTTTATTCTTACCACGCCAAACACCTTGTATAGCTAGCTTCTGCATCAATCGAGCAACTGTACAACGTGCGATAACATAACCTTCACGTTTCAATTGTTGCCAGACCTTACGCACACCATATCGACCTGAACTTTCTTTCCAAATTCGTTGAATTTGTTCAGCATGATGCTCATCATGTAGATCTCGTTTCGCTCGATGTTCTGGATTGTCAGCGAGATCTAAAGTTCGGTAATAGGTTGAAGCTGCGATCGGTAAAATCCTACAAATCGCATCAACACCATATCGATCTTTATTGTTATGGATAAAATCCACCATTATTTGTGTGGGCGGTCGAGCTCCGCCTGGGCGAAAAAAGCGGCTGCTTTACGTAGAATCTCATTGGCGCGTTGCAGTTCTTTATTTTCGCGTTCGAGTTGTTTGATACGTTCTTGGTCTGAAAGCTGCTGTACTTTAACTGGATTTTGTTTATCTAAATATTTTTGATACCAAACACGAAGTGTTTCAGGAGTACAACCAATCTTAGGCGCAATTGCTGTGATCGCAGCCCAATTCGATGGATAATCTTTTTCGGATTCAATCAATAATTGAACCGCTCTATCTCTGATTTCAGGGGTGTATTTTACTTTTTTCATCGGGACATTCTCTCAAGAAAAGTGGTCTCCGACAAACCCGGTACGGTTCATCTATGCATTTAATTTAATTCATATTCTGCTAATATAAAACGGTATAAAAATACATCAATTAATAAAAATCACATAATAAAAGAGGACAGAATGAAAGGTCAGATTTTAGATTATTCAGTACAAACCAATTCAGGCATTATCAGTGGAGATGATCAAAACCGTTATGAGTTTACAGGTGCAGAATGGCGTGGCCAAAACTCACCTAAACGCGGCGATCATGTAGATTTCGATATCAGTCCAGAAGGTCAAGCTGTTCAAGTATTCAATGCTCTTGGCAGCAGTAATCCTATTCAACAAATTTCACAGCAACTCGATAAAATTTCAAACCAAGACCAAGCTGAATCAAAATTCAACATGATTGATTGGTTTGTCAAATGTCTAAAAAATTATGCCAACTTTACTGGACGTGCACGCCGTAAAGAATATTGGTTTTTTGTATTGGTCTATCTTATCGCAATGATTATTACTCTAATTGTAGATTCCGTGCTTAGAACCAGAGGAATATTCACAGGTATTTTCATCTTAGCAATGGTTATTCCTTCCCTTTCTGTTGCAGTACGCCGTTTGCATGATATTAATAAATCTGGTTGGTATTGGTTAATACAAATGATTCCGCTCGTTGGACCAATTCTGGTTCTAATTTGGCTTGCAACGGAAACCAAACCTGAAGTAAACCAATGGGGACAACCTGCAAAATAAATAAAAAATCGTGGCTACTGTTCATCTAGCCACACTATCAACAGCACATTAACTCAGGAAAAATATGAAAGGACAAATACTAGATTTTTCGATTCAAACTAATACTGGGGTGATTAGTGCTGAAGATGGAAAACACTATCAATTTGCTGGTCATGAATGGCGAGGTCAAAGACCACCTACACGTGGAGAACAGGTTGATTTTGCTTTGGATGAAAGTGGGCAAGCGATTCAAGTCTATATTGCATTACGCCAACAAAGTTTTTCCACCAATACGCGAACAAACTACAGTGAAGAAGAGGAAAACTATGACTTTTTCGCGTGGTCATTCAAACCACTGAAAAAGTTTGCTGAATTTGAAGGACGTGCTCGACGTAAAGAGTTCTGGTTCTTTTGGCTATTTTGTATATTGGTCACTATACTTGCCTCTGTTTGCGATTTCGTAATTGGCAGTGAACCTTGGCTAGAAAATATTACCAATATCGTTTTACTCATTCCTAGCTTAGCTGTTGGCGCACGTCGACTACATGACACGGGACGTTCGGGTTGGTGGCAACTTTTAATGCTCACAATCATTGGGATCATCCCACTGATTATATGGTGGGCTACAGACACCAAAGCCGAGAACAACCAATGGGGTCAACCCGCTAGAGATCTGCAACAATAAAATAAGGCGCACAATGCGCCTTATCTTTTAACACAAAAATTTAGCCATATTTACGTGCAAAATCTTCATCTGAAGTGCATAGATAAATAATAAATTCAATAAAAGCAACAATGGATGGAATAAAGGTCCAACAGAATAGTAGATACACAATCCCCCATCCAATACGACCCAAATAGAATTTATGGATACCAAATCCACCAAGGAAGAATGCTAAGAGTGCAGCAACAATTCGACTCTTTTGACCGTATTGCGTGCCTAAAGCATTCGGCACAGCGACTAAGTAAATATCGGTTGCGTAACCCATTCCACTTGTCTCAAAATCAACAAATTGTCCACGAGCAGGAACAGTTTGTCCTTTCCAATCGCTTCCAGAAAATTGATAACGATTCTGATCATCTCCGCTGATGATGCCTGTATTATTTTGAACAGAAAAATCGAGTATTTGCCCTTTCATATAATCCTCTATGTTTTATCTTTATTTGATGATTCTTGGACGTTATTTTCATCAGCAATATAACGAATTATTGATCAATGTCATATCATTAACTTATCTTGCCAAATAGCATTTTGTAAACATCAATCGCAGTGCGTATACCACTGCCATCGCAAATATCGCATAACCTGCAGGAGTGATAAACAACGGAATACACAAAACAATCACCACGGTTAAAGGATATAAAAGTTTTCTAAAGCCACTTTGATGATGCAATTCATGGAGTAAATATAAACTTGTCGTATAAATCACGAGGCTGATCGCCACAAAGTAGCTTTCTTTTTCAGAACTAATCAGTGCCTCATGCGAAACCACATCGACTGCGGCAGCTAAACTAGCACCAATCGCTGCAATACTAATAAAGACAAAGAAATGTCCATACCCCCAAGTAAATGCCATTTTTCGGCTATTTAAACGCTCTGCAATACTGGTATCAAAATAAGACCACCACATGGTGAACATCATCATGAGGCCGCCTACCATCAAAAAGATCAGTTCAGTACTAAAACGCTGATTTGTTAATGCATCGGTTATGGCAATCGAACATCCGACAATAGATTCGCCTAAAACGATAATGGTGAGCAGTGAATATCGCTCAGCAATATGATGCGCATGCCACGGTGTACGGCTTGCAGCTTCTGCAAAAACTGGCACAGACAGTTCAGCAATTGCGAGCAAAATGAAAAGATAAACGGTGAAATGCAGCGGTGAAAAATGAAAGAACAGCCACCCGACTTGTACCAGTATGATGCCAAAAGCATAGCGTAATGCAGTTTTCCGACGGGACAGATCATGCTTTGCAACGCGAAACCACTGCGTAACTAAGCCTAGACGCATAATGGCATAGCCAATCACAATCACATCAAAATCTTGCTTTTGAAAAGCGCTTGGAATACCAGCAGCAATGACCAAAGAGCCAATAATCTGAACAAAAGTTAAGATTCGATAGAGCGCATCATCATTATCATACGCCGAAGCAAACCAACTAAAGTTCATCCACGCCCACCACAAAGCAAAAAACACCATGCCATACAGCGTTAAACCCTGAGCCAAATGATTTTCAACAATGGCATGATGCAGTTGCTGCCCTGCTGTTGCGATCGCGACAACAAAGATCAAGTCAAAAAGCAATTCTAAAGAGGTCGCAACACGATGATGCTCATGTGGATCACGTGGGTGCAATGGTTTGAGCCACTGACTAGGGAATAAAAATGATTTGGACATAGCATTCAGCTTTATTATTTTCTATCTGAATTTTTTCAAAAGCCTGAAATAGTTACAAGGTCGATTACATATATCAGATGAGAAACAGTTTTCTAGAAAAAGGATAATGGCTTTAAAAACCTACTTAAGCGTTTGATATTTCAATCATGGAAGTAAAAATTCAAAGTGACAAAACTACGAAAGATGTTTTAAACAAAAACTCGATAGATCGATGTGTTTTTTATATCTCAACTATATTTTTCTCTAAATTTTAATGACATACTGCTAGCCACTAAAAACAATAATGAAACCTAAAAGTGATGTTAAAAGAAAAATTAACGTCTTTTCCTGACGCAGTTTGGGTACAGATTCATTATGATCAAATGCAAGTTTTAACGCGTGATCATCAAATTGTAGCTGAACAAAACTGCCCTTTGGCTTTTATAGAACGCGGAAGTTTTGTCCGAAACTATCATATTGCAGAACAGTGCTTCAACCAACTCATACAACAGATCCACTTCAAGTGGTATGAGTTTGGACAGCCGGTTATTTTTATTCAGTTAAAAGAACGCTTAAGTGAAGAAGTCAGCGCACTCGAGCTACAAGCCATTCAAGAAATGGCTCTAAGCGCAAATGCGCATTTTGTATTTGTTTACGACAAACATGGTATCGCACTCGAAGCAGAAACCATCAAAAATGATGAGTCACCTTTGCTCAAATGGTTTTTCTGTGGGGTGATCTTTCTGATTTTGCTGATTATCTTTAAATAATCAGCTTCATTCGCAAGGGTAAATCAAACTATGACACTTTCTGCTGCTGCAATTGCTCAATACTCGAAATCAAATCGTTAAAACGATCAATCACCAAAGCCGGTGCAGCCGTTTGAATTTCTTCTGCGCTACCATAACCATAGCTCACAGCAATACTCGGCACAGCATTACGGCGTGCGCCTAAAATATCGTACTCACGGTCTCCCACCATCACACATTCCTTCGCATCCAACTGTTCTTGCTGCAAAATGTATTCAATTAAATCGCCTTTGTTGGTGCGCTCGCCATTTAGTTCACTGCCATAGATCACAGTAAAATATTTTGCCAAATCAAAATGTTCTAAAATTTGGCGAGCATAGACCGTCGGCTTTGCTGTAGCGACGTACAAGTGAAAGCCTTGCTGTTGTAAAGTTGCTAGAGTTTCGGCAACGGCAGGATAGACTTTATTTTCAAATAAACCGGTAACGGCAAAGCGCTCGCGATAACCTAGTAAAGCCTGATCTGCAAGTACATTATGCACATCGACATTGAGGATTTTGGCCAAAGAGGCTTTCAAAGGTGGTCCAATGATCCAATCGATATTGGTCTCATCCGAAATGGGATGTCCAATTTTCGCCAGTCCATAGCGTGCTGAAGTGGTAATGCCAACTTTTGGATCTGTTAATGTTCCATCGAGATCGATCAATATATTCTTAATCACAGCTTTTACCTTATCCATTCACTTCTGCAAAAATACTATCGAGTGTTCGCTCAAAGTTGCCTATACTATCGTAAATTTTGTGTAATAAGGACATCATTGTGCGCCCTACTGTACTGTGCTTTTCAGGTCTTGACCCTTCAGGTGGTGCAGGACTGCAAGCGGACATTGAAGCCATTGGTCAAAGTGGTGCACATGCTGCCATTGCGTGTACAGCATTAACCGTTCAAAACTCACAACAAGTGTATTCGTTTGAAGCAACCTCTCGTGAGTTATTGCTGGCCCAAGCACATGCTGTCGTCGGTGACCTCCCTATTCGCTGTGTAAAATCAGGAATGTTAGGAACGACTGAAAATATCGCGGCTCTCGCTGAGTTTTTACGTGAACATCCCGAATATCATTATGTTCTCGACCCCGTTTTAGTTGCCAATAGTGGTGGTTCTTTGGGCGATCAAGCAACGTTGGTCAAAGCCTTTGCGGAATTGATTCCACTTGCCACAGTGCTTACACCTAATACCGTAGAATTACGCGCACTCACAGGTGAAGACGACATATCTAAAGCTACAGCAAAACTTTTTGCGATGGGCGCTCAAGCGGTATTAGTAAAAGGTGGGCATGAAAATACGCCAGACTATATCCAAAACTCGTTGTACATTCAGGGTGAATTAGTTTCTGAAACCCGTTGTCCACGACTAGATGGGGAATATCACGGCTCAGGCTGCTCATTGGCGAGTTTTATAGCTGGGCGTTTAGCCTTAGGTGATGAGCTCAAAGCGGCTGTTCATCATGCCGAAACATGGCTATTTGGTGTGTTGAAAATCGCTGAATCACCTGTTGTGGGCGGACAAAAAATTCCAAAACGTTTTTAGTATTGTTGGTTATTCATGTTAAGCCGATAAAAACTACTTTATATGATTTAAAAGCCCTGTATATCAGGGCTTTTTGTAATTAAGAGTCGAGTTGAACCCAATATACTAAGGTTGGAATTTCCCATGCACCGCCAGCAAATCCTTTGCACTGTGTGGTTTTTGCCATATAAGTTTGGATAAAGCGCTGACCGTTCCACGACCATTCCCCTTTACTTTGACAATCGCCAATGCCTCGTCCACGTTGGTTGGAGAAAATTTGTCCTTCACTAAACCCACTTCCAGAAAAGGTCACGGATTGTTTGATTTGCTTTAAATTTCGATCCATTAACCAATAGCCATTGCCACTATTATATGCCCCGCGCCAACATGGCACTTCGACCAAGGCATTTTTTCCATTGATTGGAAATACCACCACCCGGTCATCCTCTAAGAAATTTGCATCAAAGAGTTGAGGACAATCTTCCACTATGGTTTTTTTCTTTATCAATCCAAATAATTGTTTGGCTGTGGGCGCATTGACGGCATACCGCGTTTGTAAACCCTTACTATAATTTTGAATATACACTTTCGGAATACTTTTCGGTTTGAGTACATTGGCCGAACTGCTATTGGCTTTACGCAATAATGCCGAATTTGTCCCTATGCGCTTTTGAAAATCATCCATACGGAGTAATACGGCGCTTGCGCCCTGCACAGACAATAACCATGTTTTATTGTTGCCTTTCCACACAATCGGTTGATTGGCTTGTAAGGCTTGAATCAGTTTTTGAGTTTGAGCTGCACTTAACTGACCTTCCGCAGTTTTGGCATCAAGCTGCACAGTTCCCTGATTTTTACCTAAAATGTAAAGTTGAAGTGGTTTTTTTGCCGCATTGAAGGTTTCAGGATCGAGTTTCACTCGTGCGCTGACTTGGGCTTGAGCGCCCGCGGCACGTTGTAATAACAAGGAAATAGCGGGCTGATTGCCCTCCGCTTGATAACCTGCAACGCGACATGTCCCCGTATTATCACAAGCGATTTCCCAATCCTTATGTGAAAAATAATTTCCTTGAATTTGAGCAAAACTCACACTACAACCCAATGCAGCAATGTAGCCCAATAAAAGTTGCCAGATGACATTATTTTTGTTCATGTCTTTGGCTCGAATAATTATATTAGAGCCATCTTAGAATGCTTTTCACTGAAACTCCAGTTTAAATGGATCTGCTACATGATTTAAATTTATAGAGGTGAATCATTCAGTTGCTGTATCTCTTCACATTTTATTCGTTTCGCATTTTCATCACTGAGCGTATTCATCAAATCTGCCGCTAGGTCTTTTAAAAGACTCATATCATCTTCGGTCATTTGATTCGGCTGCCGATCTAAAACACAGAAACTTCCCAATGCCACCCCATTACGGTCTCTAAGTGCAACGCCTGCATAAAAGCGAATGCGGTTATGCATCAATTCAGGTAAATGCGCAAAGCGTGGGTCACGTTGTAAGTCTTCAATAATCAAGCGTTCATTTTGATATACCAAATGGCTGCAGATTGAGTCTTGTTTCGACTGGCGCACCTGCATCGGTTGCTCGGTAGCCTTAGCCAAAGGGCTACCTGGTGTATAGACCCAGTCTTGCTTGACCCAAGAAATTTGTGCATATTTCACATCGAAGGCTTGTCGGGCTTCTTCAATATATTGTTCATAAATCGGTAAATTCCGATCATCCAAAACATTCAGTTCTTCTAATGCTTTTAAGCGCTGCGCTTCAACGCTAGGATCAGGCTCATCCAACCAAGACTCACCATGCGTCAATTGAAAAGCTTCAATGGTTAATATCAAATCATTCATATTATTGACTACAGCATCGACGGTAAAATTTTCTTTGATCGCATCTAATTGCTTTACTTCATCACAGCTCCACAGTGCAAAAATCAGTTTTTTATCTGGAAACTGTGCCTTAAAAAAATGGCTTAATAGACGAATTTGAGCTTCTGGTGCTGTATGAAAAATCGAAATACATACGATCTGAATATCCTCTTGGATATCATCTATACTTTGATGCTGATTTTGAATTAAGACGTCGCTAAAAGCCTGAGCCTGAATACCGCTTAAGCTTAGGCCATGCGCCAACATAGCCGATACTTGAACATCAATTTCCCAACGTGCGCCGATACACAAAACCCCAGTTTTCTGATCCTGCTGTGCTACTGGATATGCCCTTTGAAAACTATGATTAAACAGTTTTAATCCCTGATGTAAACGTAGTCGATGTTCAGCACTGGCCTCGGTGTTGTGGCCTCTCGAAAAAATCCGTATGGCTGGAATCGCGACTTTGGCATAAAACGCATTAACCCGACGTGCCTTGATTTCATCCTTCGCCTCCTTCGGTAACTTTTCAGCAATAAAATTTTGTGCGACATCCACGGCATCTTGCACATCATCAGCGACTAATCTTTGATAGAAGCGCTCATGCGGTGCCAATGCAGGCGTACTACCGATCAGGGTTTTAATAAAACCTAAGGATGGTACATAGCTCGAAAGCACCAATAAACACGCGGTTAAAGGCGTCGATAAAATCAAACCAATCGGCCCCCACACAGCCGTCCAAAACATGGCAGCAATAATAATGGCTAAGGTTGAAAGTCCGGTACTTTCCCCATATAACCAAGGCTCAATAATATTATTACTGACCAATTCCAAGAGCAAAATTAAACCCACTGTCCATAGCACCATATTCCATGTGGGATCTACCGCAAAAGCCAATGCAATGGGGAAAATCGCAGAAATCATTGGGCCGACATAGGGAACAAAGCGCATCACTATCGCCACCATTCCCCACATAATTGCTGCCGGCACCCCAATAAACCAAAGTCCCAAGGCCATCGGAATACCGTAGGTCACATTGACCATCAGCTGCATACGTAAATATTTACCGATACGATTGGCCGCTTCATCGAGTGCGTCTGTTCCGATATTTAAATTGCCGCCCAGCAGCTTAAGGAAACGGTCATGCAAATCTTTCCGATTGACCAAAATCAGAATCACAAACAAAAATACAATACCCGCTGTTGCCAAAGGATTGAGCACCCGCTCGCTCCAAGCCATGACCGCTTCAGCCGTGGTTTGTTGTTGCCCCACTATTTCAACTTGCTGAACTTTAGGATTTTTCTCTTCAGGCACCACATCATCTATTGAGTTTTCAACAGTATCTATGGTGGTTTTTGCGCCATCCCAAACACTTGGACCGCGTGCAAATTGACGAATAGAATCCATTTTCTTTTGAATCGTACCGTGATATTGCGGTAACTCTTGGCTTAATTGCCCCAGTTGATAACCCAAATAAGAGGCCGCGCCGGACAAAATCGCCAAAGCCAAACCGACCACAATAAATATCGATGGCATCTGTGGTAGTCCCCAACCTCGGAGTTTCATCACCAAAGGGTCAACTAAAAAAGCCAATAAGATTGCGAGTGCCAATGGAATAAAAATATCTTTACCAAGATATAAGGCTGCAATCAGCAAACTGCAGATGATGAATCCTGCCGTGATTCGAATCACTTTATGTAAATCTGCGGGAGGCATTTGCTTCGAGGCGTTCAGGTCTTGTAAGCCTTGCTTTTGACCTGATGGTGATGATTCAAAATCTTGCGCTAATTTATTATTTTTATGATCCATTTTCTTATCCTGAACGATGGTCATTATTTTTTAATTTAGGCTGAAGTTTTAGAACTGCATACGCATTTCATGTAATGATTTGCAAAGAAAAAAACAGAGCGACATGGCTCTGTTTTCATACTGTGTTTTGAGATGAATTAAAAGATAATTACTTTACTTTGATGAGTCACAATATCCACTGGAACAGAAATATGTTGATGAACGATCTTCCATAGAGACTGCGTTTTTTTCATCCCAATGGTGTTACGACACCACGAGATCCCTGGCGTTGGTATCCCACTCTTATCATCAATTTTGGAATAACAGTGCAGAAAGGCAATATCAGGTTCTGCATGGATGACCAGTTCCCGCCTAAACACCTTTAAACCTTCACGAAAATACTCTCTATAAAATTCCCACATTTTTTGATATGCCATTAAGCCGCGCATTTCACAACTGGCATCAAAAAAGTTCACATCTGCTGCGCAGGATTCAGCAATATTTTCAATTTTCAATTGGCAGATGACCTCATCCCAATTGGCTAAAAATTGCAGAATTTCGTCAGCGGCCTGTTGGTCACCGACTATTTTGATTTTATCTTGCATCTCTGGCACCTATTTCTTTTATTTTTTATGAAGCATTGTTCTGGAAAGCGTTTGGAAGTTGAATTTCAACGATCTTCCAGCTCCAACCTCGGCGTTGCATCCTAAATACGGTATATGTTGCTTCGCTAAGGCCTTGGAACGGCACATACAGATCAAATCGATTCCAAGCACTATAGCTTGCTTTGGGTTTAAGTGACTGGCTTTGTTTTAAAGCGACAGTAGTTGGAGTTGCATCCTTTTTGGATGATGTTGATGTATGAGGTTGTTCTGCGACCTTATTTTCAGCATGAGTGAATAGTTCAATCCCTGAGCTAATCATGCTCGGATTGGTTAGTTGGGTTATTTCTGGTAATTGGATCGACTCTTTTAATGCTTTGCCTTGTAAAAGCAGCATGATACTGTTTGGATTGACCAGACTGTCGACCAGCGTTGCACTGAGGACTGTGCTGAGCTGCCCACCCCACGACTGAGCGAATTCGGGTAAATGCTGCATCCCAGTTTTCTGTTGAATGAGGTCTTTAACTTGTGGTTCTAGACTCGATTTGACTGCGGCAAAATCGATATATTGAGCAATTTTTTCAGGTTGATTGTGCTCATAGGCTTGACGTATTTGGTACAGCACCCAATACGGAGACGCAATCATCCAACCCAAGACGATGATCAAGATCGCAATGAGCCCATAATACAAAATATGATTCTGCTTATTCATCGTTCACCACTCTAGCCAGTGAAGTTGTGGTACTTCCTTGTACCGTTAAATAAGCCTGATCTAGGTTGAATAGCATCCAACCTAACAGCACTTATTTGAGAACCATATAGCTTTTGATCTTGTGATTTTGACGAGCCTTCTGGTTTTTTCATCTCGCTTTGGCTGTCTTAATCAGGTTGTTTCAAATTTAAGCTGTTAATTCTCTAATTTGGGTATTCGCACCATGGGTTTTAACTGACTAAATGCCTTTATCGCGCGATTGCTCACTGGCATAAAATTGGCTGATCCCAATAATATGATGGTTTGCCGCTTTCAGATTGAAATATGGTTTACCATTATTAACATTCAATCGTTCAAAGCGACTATCATCTGCACTGTTGTTTTGTACAGACTCAATCCCATTTTGTGATGATGCTTACACTTTATATAATTCACTCGTTAAAATGATTTCACCGTTCCATGCTTTTAATAGAAAACGAAACTGCTGATCATTAGACTGAGTGATCTCGTACCATCCCGACATATGTTACCCCGTCATTTTCATTTTTTAAGTTTTATTCGATCAGGATTTATTATTGGAAATTGAACCTGATCTACAGAATATAAATGAACCCAGTCACATTTTTCAATGTCTTTTTTGATCAGGGTAAAAGGTTGTAATTTAATCATTAGAAAAAAGATTTTTAATAAATAATTCCAATCAAAAAAAACCGACCGAAGTCGGATTTCATCATTCTTTCATCATGATGTATTTGTGAATAGATGCGCTTTACTCAACGTATTGAATAAAGGCCTTAAGGACTGAGGATCTGCTTTGAATACGTCGCTTTATTCATTTCTAAAATTTCTACACAAAGTTGCACCTCTACTGCTGAAGCTGTGACATGTTGTTTCAACACGTCCAATAGTAACAATGAAATTTGCTTTTGAACTTCAACCGTTCTACCCGTCAATAATGAAACTTTGGCATGCATATACGCATGTTGAGCGTGTTCATCCAAACCCACAACAAACTCTTCCTGAGCGACAGCGCGGCTTTTAATATCATTGATAGCACTAACATGACCCGATTCAAATAAGGCAGTGTTTAGCGCTTTAAGTAAAGGACGAGCCTCAAGCTCAAGGTTATTGGAATATTCCAAATGAATATGCGGCATAGTAAAGACATTTCAAACCCGTAATGCGTCTATTATGCAGGCTGAAAAATAAAATCTATAGCGGATTAGTTATCTATTTCATGTTTAAGTAGACATCCCAAGCCAAGTGTGGCCTTGGCTTAGGATGATTGAAGATTGCTTTAAAGCGAACAATAACGAAACTTAAACTTTTTTCACGTATTCAGATTTGAGTTTCATAGCCCCAATACCATCAATTTTACAATCAATGTCATGACCATCTGTTGCATCGGCTAAAAGACGGATATTTTTAACTTTGGTGCCCACTTTCACCACTGAGGATGAGCCTTTAATTTTAAGGTCTTTCACCACAGTAACCGTGTCACCATCGGTCAATACATTGCCATTGGCATCTTTAATCACTACCTGTTCATCTGCAGCGCTTTCGCCTTCACGCCATTCATGTGAACATTCGGGACAAATCAGTAAATCACCATCATTATAGGTATATTCAGAATTACATTGGGGACAATTGGGTAAAGACATAAAAGACCTCAAAAAAAGATGGACGCAAAAATCCATAAAAACTTAATATAACATTTTTATGTATTTCATAAACTTAAAAACCATAAATTTCGTATGGTTTAATCACCTTGTGAAGGTCGTAAATTTCACAACGCTACAGCACTTGAAGGTTTAAATTTTAGATCTCTAATGAGGTATTTAATATTAACGCTTTTAAGATATGCGCATGATTTTTATCCGTATGTTTAGCCGCTGTGAGTAAGGTTAGTGGCTCCTCTTTTTCCCATGCCCGCAGTTGTTCCAACTCGGCTTGATGTGGCTGTATTTCTTGCAAATAGCGCTGTTTAAACTCGTCCCATCGAGAAGCCATTGCCTCATCTTGATGATACCAACGACGTAAATCTGTAGATGGCGTCAATGCCTTCGGCCACAAATCTAGCTCTGCGCTCACTTTACTGATACCACGCGGCCACAAGCGATCGACCAATATGCGTTTACCGTCGTCTGGGCTTATCTCATCATAAATACGTTTAATGTGTACAGTCATTAAGCCCTCCTTCGCCTATTTGCAGTTTTTCAATCATTCGTCAGATTATTCATCGGGGATCGCTGGATTCACTAAAAAAGCCAGCAACTGTAAAGACTCCTGCCAACCCAAATAACAGGCATCAGGTGGAATAACGCTCGGCAACCCTGCCTGTACAATCGTCACTTCGGTTCCGACTGAGACCGCTTTAAACTCAACAGTGACTTCGATTTCACCGGCCAACTCTGGCATATCAAATTGGTCTGTATAGCGCAGTAAATGATTCGGCACGACTTCATGATAATCACCATGGAAAGCGTGTGTGGTTCCCGTTGAAAAATTTTGAAACGACATGCGGTACGAGCCACCTACACGCACATCCGAATGTTCCACATGGGCAGTAAATCCATGCGGTGCCATCCATTTAACCAAAGCATCTGGCTCCACAAAGGCACGATAAACGCGCTCTACAGGCGCACTAAAAACACGATGTAAACGAACAGTATTGCTCATGATGATGTCCTTTTGTCATTGTTTTCACTGAATCATCCACATGCATTCACCCTCGCTTTATCGTCCATTTTTATCACATTGAAACGTTCTAAATGAGACAGCTTTGAGACGTGCGAGAAAGGTCATTGCTGTTCAATACTATAGCGAATCCTACAGATTGATCCCATCACTTTAACGCAATGCAGTGTTATGTTTTGTGAGCTGCATTCATATTTATTTTGATTAAAAATATTTAAAAATCAAAATTTTACAAAATTTTTATAAAATTTAAATAATAAAAAACCCAGTTGAATCACTGGGTTCTTGTTGCTAAAGATGCAATAGTGAGACTTAGCTCAATTGTGCTTCATCTTCATCCAGATCATCATCTTCATAGATATAAGCCATACAACCCCAGCCGTCATATTCGCCCGAATGTTGTTCTGCAATTTTAATAAACCACTGCTCTAAATCGACGATATCTTCATAATCAGGCTCCATATAAACATAGACTGTGATAATCCATTCCATGCGATCTGATTCTTCATCTTGGAACAACGAAATTTTTTGCTCTTCTTTCAATAAATACAATGCACACTGTTCAGCCTGCGCTTCGTTCGAAAAGGCAATTGAATATTCGATTTCGTGCGGCACAGATAGATCGTCTCCATCTTGCTGCATCTGCCACAGCACATTGCCATTATCATCATCTGGAAATTGTTTAAAATCACGAGTCATTGTACTTTCCCTTATCGTTTATGAATTTTATTCTGTTGACTTAGATTAACGGATAATTGTTGCAATTTGCATTAGCTAAATCTCTTTAATCAGAAATAGACCGCCGAAGTGATCTTTCTGATAACAATTCAAATTAAACCGCAACGTCCATATTGGCCTGAGTTTCTTTGAGATGTAAAACCAAAGCTGCCATTTTCAATTCTTCTAAGCGTAATTGTAGATAACTGTCGAGTACCCGTGCCTGACTAAAATGTACACCATGCGCATTGAGCAAGGTGAAATCATCCGCCAAAGCCTGCAATAACTCACCTAAGTTTTTGGTATTTAATTGGGCTAAATACAAATCAGCACGACTATTAAACACCAATGTAAATAATTGCATCGCAGCCAAACGACGTTCTTCATCAACATAATTACAGTTTGCAGTCGATTGCTGCTCCATCGCATCAATCATTTTACAACGTACCGCAGTCAAATTTTGCTTTGCCGCAGATTCATTCATGCCATCCATCAGCTGATCTAAAATACTCTGTAAAGGTAAAAAGAATGCTGACTGATAGCCCCGTATTTTGTTGTCCAAAGCACGGTTGATGTTTTCCAAATGCTGCTGATCCAGCGCTTGGCTATACAAACCCTTTAACTCGGCACGGGCTTGTTCCTGTATTTGTGATTTAGCTCTTTCTTGATATTTGCTCAAATACTGACGCACTTGTTCGATCTGTGCGCGAATATCATTCAACATAATATCGGCATTGGCTTTGGTGACTTCCACCAAACCATCAGCCTGTAAAGTTCGATACTCAACATATTGTTCAATATCCACAATATGTTGATATTTCGCTACTTTATCGACTTGGATTTTGAGCCCACTATTTTGAATATGTAATTGGCTGATTTCATAATTCAATTCATCTTGCTGGGACTCTGTTTCAGCCAGTTTTAGCCGCGTACGATCGAAGTTTTCCTGCAGTGAACGTAGGGTTTTATCATTTTTCAATTTGCGGTTATAAACAAAAAGGAGAGCCACAATTAATAGGATGATAAGGACGATTAAAGCAATATTGATCATTTGCTAATCCTCAAAATAAGCTTTAATAATTTAAGTTTATTCCCCAAAACAAACCTAAGTTACAAAAGTTAAAATCTATAATTCATTTCATATTAGCAGAACAAATGCAAAAACCGTATTTATCCAACCAAATACACACTTGCACACAATTCAACTAAAATACTGTTTTAAATCAATTTAATAAAAATTTTCATAATAAAAAATAATCAATCAATATACTTTAGAAAATAGAATAATAATTTAAAAAAGGTGTTTATTTACTAAAAGATACAAATCAACTTAATACCATTATTTGTAAATATTTCATACATGTTATAGAGATATTTGGAGTAATTATAAATCCCCAGAATTGGGGATTTAGTGTATATCATGATTCATTTTTAAGCAGAAAAACCTATTTAAAGCTGTAATTATTCTTAGCTTGCTAAGCTGCCTAAAAATTTCAATTCAACACAGCAGATTTTATGAACAGTGAGCATTCACATGAATATGCTTTAAAATTCTGCTGCGCAATGAATATGAACAGCTTGCTGCGTTAAAGGCTGGGTAAATGCCAGATCGCAAGCATGTAACGCCATCCGTCCGAGTGAGCTCTGTTTGGCATTTGGGTGATACAGTTGATCCCCTGTAATTGGGTGCCCAATATGCATCATGTGTACACGTAGCTGATGAGAACGCCCTGTCACTGGTGTTAATAATACTCGGCTAATATCCTTGCTTGCGTCATAGCTGATGGCTTGATACAAGGTTTTTGAAGGTTTGCCCAATTCAAAATGCACCATCTGTCGTGGGCGATTTTCCCAGTCCGTAATGAGGGGCACTTCAACACTACCCTCACCTTCAAGTTTGCCTTGAACCAAAGCCACATATTGCTTTTGAACCGTCCTCGCTTGGAACATTTTACTCACTGCCACTTCTGCATCGCGGTGTTTCGCAAACATCAAAATGCCTGATGTTGCCATGTCTAAACGATGGGTAATCTTTGCCGCCGGATACTGTTGTAAAACTCGAAGATAGGCACTGTCATGATGCTCAGGCAAACGTCCCGGAACCGACAGCAATTCCGCCGGTTTTTCGATGACAACCAAGTCTGCATCTTCATACAAAATACGTAGAGGACCTTGAGGCGGCGCATAGACAAAGTTGGGATCTAAAGGCATGGATAGACTGTGTACTGGGAGAATGTCGGCAAAATAACAACTGACTAATTCGCTGTCAATCGACTTTAACCGATCAGGTCTAACCCTAACGATTATTGGTCCCCAATTTACCAAAGGCTGGTGCTAATGAATGAGATAAATCATCCTCCAGTAACTGTAAGATGCTTGCACTCGTGGTTAAAGGATACTGATGTAGTGTGATGCGATATATGCCCTGAAACCACTGCGACAAATGCAAGGCATAAGTTTGTTTAGGCCCAAGACCTAAATGCTGTTTTAAACGATTCTTTATACCTGTCCGTGATGATCCAACATACAGAATGTGATTGGGTTGATTTAACTTGGCACAGGCATGGGTTTTCAATGCCTTAAATGCAGCATAGTCCTGATATGTCTGCTGTATATCGCCACCAACCTGTTCTATCACATAAATATAATGTGCGTGTTGAGCAAGATGATCAAAACTTGAAAACTCAAATATACGCTCAGCTTTAGTCTGCTGTGCCTGCAGACAATCCTGTATCAATTGATCCAGATAACCCATAACAAAATTATTTAAAATTTAGATAGTTAAGCATAACAACTTTGTGAAAAAGGACAATCCGAAGCTTAGATTAAGTTTGAGTTGTTCTACGTGATATTTATTACATCAGCAGTGATCAAAGTTTGTCTGGAATGAATGCGAAGTTTGGAATTTTGAAAAAGATGGAAGGATTTATTATTCGATTTAATTCTTAAAAATTTTTTAGGGTGTAAGAGAAAACAGTATTGTTTACTTCAACTATCATCACTTTGTAAGTCATGATCTTATAGCCTATAAACTTCTGGTTTATAGCGTCCTAAGCTGAATCGAGACCTTTTGGGTGAGTACTGTACACGTGTTTTGCACCACTGACAGCATGCTACTCTTTTCAATCTCTATCACACCCTTGAGATATATAGTAGTGGTATCGATGAGGGATTGTTTCCCTGAAAATTACTATTTTTGACTTATTTTAAAAATATTTTTCACATTTAAAGATATATTGAAAATATTTTCTTCTTGTATCATGTTTTAGCATTTTTTCCATCTGATAAATGACTTTTCCCGAGAATTTTCGCCATAGCTTAGCACTCAAACCATCGGGATCATTTGAATTCTAGACAGGACTTTTAACCAATGAGAACTTGTATTGAAATGAGTTCTCCAATTGGATTAAGAGTCAATAATGCATACCACAGCGAGATTTGAAAATTGAGGTGTGCTTGAAAAAAGTAGCAAAAAGCACAGAAGCTATTCAATGCGATGAAAATGAAATTCGTTCAGATTTAACACTTGGCTTAGGACTATTTTTATGGGAGATGCCTGATGATCTTTAAGCTTATGGTGATTAAATTGGTGTGGTTTGTTTTATGCGGATTAAAGGAGTAATGATTCATTATTCTTTTTTATTTTGGCTTAAAATTTTGGGGTGGTATAAGAGAAAACAATATTGTTTACTTCAACTATCATCACTTTGTAAGTCATGATCTTATAGCCTATAAACTTCTGGTTTATAGCGTCCTAAGCTGAATCGAGACCTTTTGGGTGAGTACTGTACACGTGTTTTGCACCACTGACAGCATGCTACTCTTTTCAATCTCTATCACACCCTTGAGATATACTTTAACCAAAGAGGATCGGGATTAATTTCCTAAGTTTTTCTAATTTTCTGCAAATTCAGCAAATTTTTTCAGCCATTTTAGGTTTAGCAGGATATTTTATCTTTTCAGCTCATTTCAGCGTTTTTTATCTGCAGATTTGCCCAATTATAAGAAAATTTTCTTTTACAACAGACAAAACGTCCAAACACAGCGTCAAATTTAAAAATATATCGCCGCTGAACATTCATCCCTTAACTTCATACAAAACTCCGCCCTTTGAGTAGAGATCTAAGCCTATCCATGTTCTGCAGATATTAGGCTTGATCTATTCAACGCATGATTGGTCATTGAGCTAAATAGCTTTGTATCCACTGTGCGCTAAACCACCAACCACTATATGCCGCCATACCACAAAGTAAATTGGCCAAAATTTTATTCATTCGGCTGAGGTCTGATGCATATATTTTGAGATTGATCAAATAAGCAATCACAGCATATACCAGTCCAATCGCACCACCAATGATGATCAGGATCAAAGGCCATGCTGCATAGGCATGTGCCTCTGCTGGATATTTTGTAGAACGGATGGTTTCTGTGGTCATGCTGTATATCCTATTAATAACGCGATTACCTGTTTTAGTTAGCAATTTCTGCGCCATTTTTCTTGGATATACAGCGTTATTTCAAGGTTAATGCATGTTGAATTTCTAGCTTTGACTACAGCATTTATCGCAACCAACAACTTTTTCTGTTGGCCAGCTCATTCGTGCACGCTTATAAGCGAGTTCGAAATTGGCAAAATAACCAATCAATATTTGCTGGTCAAATTGCGGCATGTCTACACATCCTTGCGTACCATTGTGAATTAAATGCGAGCCATTCGTTAAGGCATTTTCATCCACTATAAATTTAATCATCTACCATTCCCCTCATTATTTTTTATAAAATTCAAAAGATTAATAAATCCATATAAAAAATATGTGATTTATAATCACATAATAAAATTATGCCTTTATTGTTCAAAAATCAATCGTAATTTAAAGATTTTTTTAGCCGCCTCTTGGACGACTCAATCGCAGAATGATGTGCTCTTTTAGGACGGATAGGTGAAATTGCTCGATAGTATTTTTTTGCGCTTAAGCCAAGTGCTTGGAATGTTGAGTAAAGGTATTTTTCACTCGAACTGGCATTAACAAATACGGCGTCCAAATCAGACAACCCATAGTACTCGTCGCTAACTGTATGATGGTCTCTGTATCAAATGCATTTTTATCAGTGAATAGCACACTCAAAATGGCACTATCACATAACTGTACCAATAAAAAACTTGCCATAAACGCAATATAGAATGTTGGAAAGTAAAGATGCTTACTAAAAAATAAGTAGACAGCACAAACTGAAAGTAAGAAAAATACAATATTTAAGATGCTTTCTATATAGAGTAAATACATCAGAGTTGGATAATAAAGTTCCGATTTTTGATCACTTATTTGACTTAACGCCTCATTTTGAAAAAGTTGATATAGGCTATAAATATCAAATGAAAGCAATAGTAGTGATAGGACAATTTTTATCCCCAACACAATAAGCCACCCGCCCAAACCTTTTAAATTCCTCTGATTGTTCATTTTTTTGTATCACTTCTTATAATTTTTATAATCTTTATCAAACAATGAAAAACTCAGTTTCGGATTTTTATTTCTATATTTATTAAACAAAATGCAGATCATTCACTCTAAAAGATGGATTCATTTTAGAGTGAAATGTTGATTGGTTTATAAAGGGGTGTCGACCTGTACAGTTCGTTTTTGGCGAATACGGCGAACCAACCAGATCACGATCGCAATCACTAAGATCACCACAAAAAATGGGACTAAAAAGGCCAATACTGACAAGACAGCCGCGCCAATCCATTCCCCTGTAGATAAGATCGGATTTGCAACGCCACCTGTGGTTGCGGTAGATACACCACGCGCAGCGACGGTACTCATTTGCACTGCTGTTGCTGTACCACCACCGACAATAATTGCTGCCGCCCAACTGGCAAACTGTGACATTTCACCTGAGCTTACTGCCATTGTGGCAATCGTCCCTGCAATCATAGCTGCGGGTGTTGAAATAGTGTCGAGGGCATTGTCTACCCAAGGGATATAGTACGCGGCGATTTCACAGACAGTCGCAATTGCTAAGCCAATACAAACCGCAGGCATAGACAACCATTCGAATCCTTTCATCGGTTCGAATAATCCTAAAATGGAAGCAACACTCATCACCAATAAAGGTACAAAGACACGGAAGCCACAAGCAGCACTTAAGCCAATACCAATACACAGTCCTAATATTGTTTCCATGGGCTTCTCCGAACAGTTAAATGTGCAATTTGTTTTTATATATGCAGTGTTATACGTTAGCAAAAAGCCCTATCGAGTGATAGGGCTTTTCTTTCTAAACAGCGGATAACTGTTAGTGTTTTGCAGCTTAGGCATTCTTATTGTTAAATTGATTGCCTTGGCATTTGGTACACGGTGGTAAACGATCAGTACCAATTTCTAAGTAGACGCGGTGTCCGCATTGAACACAAAAATAGAAGCCTGTTCCGGGTTTTTGACCAGCAGTAACCATTTTTGTTCTCCATATGTTTTTAGAAATGGTAGATTCAGTATAACCCTCTTGTGATGAATGTCTATTGGTCATTTCGACAATTGATAATGGCATTTAGGCAAAGCATAATTTCGAATGGAAATTTTGGTGGGTTTACAGCGATTTGCTGAGCCAGTTTTCTACTTGCAGTTCGTCTACACGCAGAAATTCTTTTTCATTGTTTGTGACCATGACCCAATTATTTGATCGTGCATGAGCAGCTAGCCATAAATCGTTATTGCCAATTATTTGCCCCTGAAGCGCTAACTGTTTTCGAATTTGAGCATAGTGTACGGCGGTGTGTTCATCTAACTCTATAACAGGAATGATTGAAGTTAATTCATCAATCACTTTGAAAGCTTTGTCTTTCCATTGGCTTTTTTCCGCACCAAAGCGAAGTTCACCTAAAGTAATCACTGAAATAAAAATATTGCCGTCAGGTAAATGTCTTTCAAAATGCTGACGTACAATTTCGGGTTGATGCTTGGTGATATAGATACAAATATTTGTATCCAATAAATATTGTGTTGGCATCAGACCTCTTCTCGTTCTTGCGGTGGTTCATCCACTCTTGTTTCTGCATAAAAGTCGTCTGGCATTTGTGCCAAAACCTTAAATAACTGATCTGCTGTGACTGGTTTTTCTCGCAGTATAACCTCATCACCACGGCGGAAGATTTCAACTTCTTTACCCTCAAAGCGAAACTCTTTAGGTAAGCGTATGGCTTGACTACGCCCTGTCATAAAAACTTTTGCGGTAGTCATAGTACTACTCCATCAGTTTTGATATATATCTTATGATAGGTATTTATTGTATTATTTTCAACCAAAAATATTAGTTAGCATAGCTTAATCCAAGCTTCTACCTTCTTTTATGTTCTGTTCTAACAGCAATATCTGGGATCGATTCTGCTGGACTAATAACCGTTTGTATTTTCACTCGATCACCTAATTTTTTATTTAACATGTAAGTAAATGATTTACCCTGAGCTTGAGCTTCCATCTGAATTTCATAAGGCTCCTCTCCTGAAATTGGATGATCACTCATATCGACAAAAGTAGAAAAGTGATAAGTTGCATCATCTTCATTTTCAGATGGAGAAGCCAATTCTATAAGTTTCTCGGGATCAACATTCACAGCATCCTGCATACCTGAACCAGCCACACCAAAATTTTGCACAACTCTAGAGTTGTTTCTTAATTTTAGTATTTCCACGTCTTCTGTTGAAAATGGCACATGAAATTCATTAAAATTTATAAATGGCCTGCCATCAATCCTCATTTGAAAATGATAATGTGGATATTCAATTTGACTGCCTTTATGCCCACTAGCATCATTTTGTGAACAGTCAAAAGTCCATTCAATATTTTTCCACTTAATAGTCGAAGATAAAACTTTTCTATCGGATCTTTCACTTTCTAAATCATTAATATTCGACAATAGTTTTTCTTGATTTGCGCACCACCTTAAAAAAGATGCAATATTATGATAACCAAACTTTGTATAAATTAATTTGAAATCATTTTTCTTAAATTTACCTCGGCGTAACAACCAGTGTAAGCACGGCTGCTCTTTACTAATTGTTTTAAAATCTTTACCACATAGATAACATTGTTCTTTCTGATAACCATCTTTAAAAGCATCAACTTGACGTATGTGCTCTTCGTGTTGTTTCTCATTAATTTCATTAATTTGAGCTTCTGTAAGACTATTTAGCCATGTTCCAAAATTTTTATCGCCCATTAATCACAATCTCTTTTATTTCAATCATATAAATACTTAACATTTCGCATTATGTATGAGTTTAATCCATCACCTGATTTGGCTAATATTTTCATTCTATCTACGTGAAGCCTTCCTGCTTTTCCAAAGTAACTATAGGTATAAATTTTGGCAGTACCATTAAATTTGACCCTAATATAATTTTCTCCAATTTCGTAATGCGTTACATTAGAATCATTATCAATATCTTTATAGATTTCCAAAGTTATACTCCAATAAATAAAAAACGCCCCAATTCACATTAGAGCGTTTTTTAAACAATATCAATGACTTTAATCTCCCCTAACCCCTCTTTATAAAAGAGGGGTACTCCCTCCTTTGAAAAAGGAGGGCTGGGGAGGATTTAAAGAATTACATCAAGCCACATTCCCTTCCAAGAAATCCTGTGCAAAACGCTGCAATACACCGCCCGCTTCATACACATGCACTTCTTCTTCGGTATCCAAACGGCAAGTCACAGGCACTTTAATGATTTCATTTTTGCCGTCTGCTGTTGAACGCTCAACCACCAAAGTCAGGTCAGAACGCGGTGCAATATTACCAATCACGCTATACAGCTCAGTACCATCCAGCTTCAAGGTTTTACGGTCAGTCCCTGCTTTAAACTCAAGCGGCAGCACACCCATACCCACCAAGTTGGTACGGTGAATACGCTCAAAACCTTCCGCCACAATCACTTCTACACCTGCAAGACGCACACCTTTAGCAGCCCAGTCACGGCTCGAACCTTGACCGTAGTCCTTACCTGCAATGATAATCAGCGGCTGCTTACGATTCATATAAGTTTCGATCGCTTCCCACATACGCATCACTTCGCCTTCTGGCTCTACGCGCGCTTTTGAACCTTGCTTGATCGTACCGTCAGAACGAACCACCATTTCATTAAACAATTTCGGGTTAGCAAATGTTGCACGTTGTGCAGTCAAATGGTCGCCACGGTGGGTTGCGTATGAGTTAAAGTCTTCTTCAGGCACGCCCATTTTATGCAGGTACTCACCCGCTGCCGAATCCATCATGATCGCATTTGAAGGCGATAAATGGTCAGTGGTGATATTGTCAGGCAAGATCGCAAGCGGACGCATATTTGCAAGTGTACGCGGTGCAGCCAAAGCCCCTTCCCAATACGGCGGACGGCGGATATAAGTACTTTGCGGACGCCAGTCGTATAGTGGGCTTGCCGCTTTTTCACGCTCACCCAAATCAAACATTGGGATATACACTTTCTTAAACTGTTCAGGCTTCACCGCTTTTTTCACCAATGCATCAATTTCAGCATCAGACGGCCAAATGTCTTTTAAGTAAATTGGATTACCGTCTTTGTCATTGCCCAGTGAATCGGTTTCGATATCAAAACGAATCGTCCCTGCAATTGCATACGCCACAACTAAAGGTGGAGAAGCCAAGAATGCTTGTTTTGCGTATGGATGGATACGGCCGTCAAAGTTACGGTTACCTGAAAGTACCGCAGTTGCGTACAAATCACGATCAATAATTTCTTGTTGGATTTTTGGATCTAAAGCACCTGACATACCATTACACGTGGTACATGCATATGCCACGATACCAAAGCCTAGTTTTTCTAAATCACCCAATACACCTGCTTCTTCTAGGTATAAAGCTGCTGCTTTAGAACCTGGTGCAAATGATGATTTCACCCAAGGTTTACGCACAAGTCCTAACTCATTAGCTTTACGTGCAAGTAAGCCTGCTGCCACGGTATTACGTGGGTTAGAAGTGTTTGTACATGAGGTGATTGCTGCAATGATGATTGCGCCATCAGGCATTAAACCTTCAGCTTCCTGAGCTTTAGCCGCTTCTAAGTTACCTGCAATGCCTTTGGCTTTTAAATCAGCAGTTGATACACGTGCATGTGGATTCGATGGACCTGCAATATTACGAGTGACTTGTGATAAATCAAAACGTAGTACACGCGGGTATTCTGCCGCTGTCATATCCGACGCCCAAAGACCAATTTCTTTGGCATAGGTTTCAACCAATTTCACTTGATCCGCTTCACGGCCTGTCAATGTCAGGTAATCAATGGTGTTTTGGTCAATGTAGAACATCGCAGCCGTTGCGCCATATTCAGGGGTCATATTCGAGATCGTTGCACGGTCGCCTACAGACATGCTGTCTGCACCTTCACCGAAGAACTCTAAATAAGCACCGACGACACGTTCTTTACGCAAGAATTCTGTAAGCGCTAACACGATATCAGTTGCGGTAATGCCTGCTTGACGCTGGCCCACCAGTTCTACACCAATGATGTCTGGCAGACGCATCCAAGATGCTCGGCCAAGCATCACATTTTCAGCTTCGAGTCCTCCGACACCAACAGAAATTACACCCAATGCATCAGTATGCGGCGTATGTGAGTCTGTACCCACGCAAGTATCAGGGAAAGCTAAACCATCACGGTTTTGAATCACTGGAGACATTTTCTCCAAGTTGATTTGATGCATGATACCGTTGCCCGCAGGGATCACATCGACATTTTCAAAGGCTGTTTTGGTCCATTCAATGAAATGGAAACGGTCTTCGTTACGACGGTCTTCAATCGCGCGGTTTTTCTCAAATGCATCAGGATCAAAACCACCAAACTCTACAGCAAGAGAATGGTCAACAATCAGCTGCGTTGGAACAACAGGATTGACTTTTGACGGGTCGCCGCCTTGGTCAGCAATCGCATCACGCAAGCCTGCAAGGTCAACCAATGCGGTTTGACCGAGGATGTCATGGCACACCACACGTGCAGGGTACCAAGGGAAATCGTGGTCTTGTTTGCGGTTAATCAGTTCTTTTAAAGACTGTTCTAAGATTGCAGGGTCGCATTTACGAACCAACTGCTCTGCAAGGACTTTAGATGTATATGGGAGTTTTGCGTATGCGCCTGGCTGAATATCTTCTACGGCTTGGCGTACATCGAAGTATTCTAGCTGGGTGCCTTGCAGCGGTTTACGGTAGTTGTTGTTCATAGCGTTCCTGCCCTCGGTCTTTCATTTTTTTGCGTTGTCTTTTTCATAGACAATTCATCTTTGTTCGATAGGCATACTACACTGCCGAAAACCCATTTCCCAAATCTGATATATTTCATAGAGTTAAATACAAAAACAGGGGTTTTTGAAATATTTAGTTACACTAACTTTGGAATATTCGCTCTAAATGTGAATTTTTTTGAAAAATAGCTGCAAATCCGCCTCATTCTTTAGTCTAAGGAAAATTGCACTGCATAATATTTAATCTAAATATCAACCAATTTGGTTAAAAATCAGTCTTATCAATTTTAGTATTTAATAATCAAGGTATTAAATTATTTTATTAGCTCATTGCGCCTCAAAGTCATAATGTGAATCAAAACACGGTTTTATTATTTATTTTATCTTAATTCTCAATTTATCCCTATTTGCAGGGATAGCGTCGAATCACCCCTCTCTCAGATAATAAAAGCACGACATACAAGCACAGTAATTCGCTGTACTCGCCAAAATAATCACAATATTTACAAAACCTTAGCTAAATAAATCAGCGACTACTGTTCTACCGTCATTATGCTTTTGGGGAAAGATCATGACAAAATTTAAAACCATCATTGGGGCTGGCTGCCTCTTAAGCTGTCTCAGCTTCATTGCCTGTGGCGACAACGACCAATCGACAACGGATTCGACGATTCAAGAAGAGGAAGTAGACTCACCGACTGTCGTCTCGAATCCACCACGTTTGAAAGCCAATGCACAAGGTCAACATGAACTACTGATAGCGTATAAACGCCAAGCCTTATACGACCCTGAAACGGGTGAGAATGATCTATTACAGGTCAGAGGCTATCTGACTAAACCTGAACTCTGGAACTCGAAAAATAGCGATGGCAGTGTTTCGGATGTGTTGGTTGGCCCACAAATTCGTGCGAAACAAGGTGACAATTTAAAAATTCATCTGGTTAATCATCTCCCTGTTGAATCGACGGAGACCTGTCCAAGTCCAGTGACCAATATTAACCAAGGGAACTGTTTTAACACCACAAATTTACATACACATGGTCTTTGGGTTAGCCCGCAAGGAAATAGTGACAACGTATTTTTGAGCTTAAAACCTCAGCAAGATTTTCATTACGAATTTAAGATCGAACCGAATCATCCTGCGGGAACATTTTGGTATCACTCGCATGTGCATGGTTCAACCGCGATTCAGGTCTCAAGTGGCATGGCTGGCCCTTTGATTATTGAGGGCGAGCGGAAACCTGTCATTCGTCAGGGGCAAATTCAACAGACTGGAGATTTGGATATTTTATGGAAAAATCAAAAAAACCAGCAGTATGACCATGAAAAAATCATGCTGTTCCAGCAGATTCAATACAACGAAGATTGCGACAGCAAATTAAGCCAAGTAAATGGCACACCCTGCATCTATAGCTTAGAAGATTATTCAAAACTCGATATACCAACCTCATGGGCGGATGAAAATCGTTTTACCAGTATCAATGGCAAAATGTTTGGTGAAATTAAGGTGGATCAGAACCAATACCACCGCTGGCGCATGATTCATGGCGGTATCCGTGACACCATTGGTTTGACGATTAAGGAACTGCCTGATTCTGCGCTCTTTACCGCAGAGCAAACCCTGAGTGAATGTCAAAAGTATCAAAGCAAGTCGATGTCTTCACAGTTTAAGACGCTAAAAACATTACCGTTATATACCCTGGCACAAGATGGCTTGACCATGGGGAAAATCCAAAAGCAAGGGATTGAAATTTTTCAGCCAGGTTATCGCTTTGATGCCATGCTCTCCTTCCCGACCACCAATAAATACTGTGTATACGATGCCAAGCTGAATCTAGAAGATGAAATTAATGCGCCTGAATCAAGTCCGTTACTTCGTCGCGCACCAGAAGAAAAACTCAATACACAGCTCCTCGGTTGGGTCAATGTGCAAGCAACTCAACTACCGCAGCAAACGCCGTTTAACTTCTTAAAAAGTCAGGCCACCCAACTAAAACTGGCACCAGAAGTGATTGCACAGCTCGAACAGGGTGATTTATCAGCCTTTATCTCGCATGCGAGTTTAATGACTGCTGAAGTCGATGAAATGCTCAAAACGATGGCGAAGCAAATCACCAACTTTGACATTCTGTTCAATACAGATGGCAGCTTTAAATTTGGTATTCGTCATGCCGAAGAAGGTACCTTGATCAGCTTTGGCGATGCCTACCATGATGAAGACCATACCCACCATAGCTATGTCCGCAAGCTTCCAATCGGGCAAACTCAAGAGTGGGAGTTAAGCAGTAATGTTGCCAGTCATCCCTTCCATATTCATGTCAATCCATTCCAAGTGGTGAAAATATTGAATGAAAATGGTGTCGATGTCAGTGCCATCGGCAGCTCAGATAAAGATGGTGCAGGAAATATTGACTCGCAATATCATGGAATGAAAGGCGTTTGGAAAGATACGCTCTTCGTCAAACAGGGCTATAAAATCTTTGTACGCAGTAAATACGAAAAATTTGAAGGCGACTTTGTGCTGCACTGCCATATTTTAAACCATGAAGATCAAGGCATGATGGAAACCGTGCGTATTTGTGGCGACCAATATGATTGTAATAGTGAGCCTCCTTCACATCATTCCACTATGGATATGACTGCAAGCGATATGCCTACACACAATCACTAAGACAGATCTCTGCTGTACAAAAGCCCATATCAATATGGGCTTTTTGTTTGCCTAACACTGCGGCTTGCTGCAAAATAACATGATTAATGATATCTAAAATTTATACTGAGGCTGGTCATGACAACGTCTATGGCATTCACATCTTTTTCTCTCAACGGTGTCGATGCACAAAAATTTCTACAAGGGCAAGTGACTTTGCATGTTGAACGCCTTGAAGAAAATGCAACACGCTATACCGCAATCTGCGACCTCAAAGGCCGTATTCATTTTGGTTTATGGCTCACCAAACACAGTGCTGAAAGTTTTTCTATTGTCACTACAGCAGATCAAGCCGAAGAATTTGCCAAACATATTAAAAAATTTGGTGCATTTTCTAAGATGAAACTTGAAGAAACTGGTACAGTTTTTCCAAGTTTAGTCGGTGATGAAACGACATTTTCTTCGGAACCGACGGATGTTGCAGCATGGGAAATTCAAGCGATTCAAGCGGGTCAGGCCTATATCGACCAAGCCATTGAACATGTGTTCCAACCACAAGAGTTACGTCTACATCAGCGTGAAGGTGTCCACTATGACAAAGGCTGTTATTTGGGTCAGGAAGTGATTGCACGTTTATGGTTTAAAGCCAAACCAAAAGCTTGGTTGCATGCAATTCAAGGCACGGGTACTGCTCCTGCACAAGGCGAACAGCTGAATAAAGGCGTACAAGTCGTCAATAGCGCGGCTGTAGAAAATGGTTATGTGGCTTTAGTGGTTGCTCGTCCAGAAGCTTTAGAAGAGTTAGATGTGACTGTTTTAGCCTTGCCTGAAGCATTGAATGGTGATGTGGCACGTCCGCAGTCAGCTTAAATAAATTCAGAAGATAGCTACATTTAGCTATCTTCTTTTATAATAAATCTAAGTTTTAAATTTTAAAATTCATCATGTTAATTTGACTATTTTTAAACTAAAATGCACTCCGAATTTTAACAATAAACTATATAACGATGCATCAGACACAATTTCAAGACCCAAAGCACAAGATCATTGCCCTTTATTACGGAATTTTTGCCCTTCTAGGCATGGTCATACTCGGCAATCAATTGCTTTCAATTCAGCTATCTCTACTTGTTTTGATTATTATTCTTGTACTGTATGCCCAACTCTTTTTCATGCTAATGGGCGCTATCAAATATTGGAAAAGAGATGTTCTAGGCTTGAAAATACTGTTTTGGATCAGCTTAAGCCTTGTCCCGATTATTATCACACCCTTAGTCATTTACTATCCAAAAGTAACAACTGGCTTTTTTCTCTTTATGCAAAGCTCTTTTGGCTTCAGTAGCACAGGCTTCGAGTTTCATGTTGCCTACGACACCCAACTCACCCTCTTAAATACATCTTTTTGGGGAATTGGAATCAATCTTATTGAATTTTTTCTATGGTTACGCTTTAAGAATATTGCAGCAAATAATCATATTTCGATTGCCCATTTCAAGAATGAAGACTTAGAACTGAAACGCTATGATTAGCCATTTTTGACCGTATATAAACTAGAATTCTGACATCTGGTCTGACCATCCCTAAGCACTCAAAGCCAAAGCCTAAAACTTTGGCTTTTTATCACTCATTTTTCCCTCACATAATAAATTACCCCTGCCCGATCATCTGAAAAATAAAAAGATTTTTCATCGATCTTATAAATATCTGCAGGTCGCCCATACACCTTTTTACCGACTAAAAAACCATCCATAAAGGTTTCAAGTTTTTGTCCTTTACGCATCATTGCAATTTGATAGCCATGGCCAATCGCCTCGTCGGTAGAGCCATGCAAAGCCACTAAAAAAGCATTTTTAATGGTGGAATCGGTATGAGGGTCATCAAAATAATCAAAACCCAATGCAGAGGAATGTGAAGGGAAATAAGTATAGGGCGATGGAATATTTTTACAGCCAGATGCACGTTTAAATTTAGGATCCGCTAATACTTTGCCCTGCCATGAATAACATGCGGGCCAGCCATAATCGACATCCTGTTTTAGCGCATAAAAAGTTTCATCTGGCTTTTTACGTCCCAAATGATCAGAACCTTGATTAGTTGCAAATAGAAATCTGCCGATCCATTTTAGCCCAACAGCATTACGCAAACCTGTCGCATAAATCCGTTGCTCTGAACCATCAGGATTCATCTCAATGACGGAGGCTCGTACTTTTTCTTTTTCAACACAGGCGTTACAACTCGAACCAACCGACACATAAATCTTTCCATTTCCACCGATAGCAATCGTCCGCGTCAGATGCCAACCACCGTATTTATAACTCAAACCATAATCTGGAAATGTCGCTAAAACTTCAGCCTTACTCGAAGGCTGAGTTTCTCCTCTACTAAATTTTTGCCGTGTCAGTTGGTGCGTTTCCGCCAAATAGAGCCAATCCTGTCCTTGAGCATCAGTATAAAACTGAACTGAATTTGGATTTCTCAAACCGGTCAGATAAGGAATGATTTTGCCAAATTTACCGGTGTCAGCATTCCAATCATCCAATATATACACAGTACCTTTTTTATTATCTGTTAGATCATACATATCCGTGACAAACATTCTGCGATCAGGTGCTTGTGCAAAAAAGCGTACCCGTTTGAGACCTTCAGCAGCAGGAATGATCTCGAAATTTGCAGGCAAATTTAAAGAAAACTGCTTGCCATTTTTTAAATGGATTGGATGCGGAACAAGCTTGGGTTGTTGAGCCCAACTGGTTATTGAACAGACGAAACTAAGGATCAAGATGGCACTTATTTTTATCATATTTAAATACATCTCAATGAATCATGTATATCTGTATTCATCATAGATGCCTTGTATCTATTTTATTCAATTTATATTTTTAGAAAATATTATACTTTTGAAAATTAAGGTTTTTTAAATCATATACGCTGGTGCAGTACACAACAGTCAAAAATAAGGAGGAACTTTATTCCCCCTCACGTCTTCGTTTTTAAATCATGATTTTAATCAAAATCCATGAAACAACTTATTCATGTCTTTGCATACATATTCTTTAAAATGATAGGCGCGCGCATGTTTGGCATCAAATTTAGCTTCTAAATCGCCTTTTTTGAAAATATAAACACGATCCTCTTTACTGACTAAAAACTCTGCGCCCAGTTTCATCAAAAGCGCATCGATTTTATCTTCATCTGCAATCGATTCATCTGCATTAATTTTATCGTAATTGCGTTTAATGCCTTTAATAAACATCGCGCTGCCTCAGAGAAAATAACAATGCGCGATTAAATCAGAGTCCTGCTTTTTTGCAAAGGCTTTTGATGCAATAAAGTCGTGGCATTTAAAGCGCTAAGGGCAATCAACATTATTTTATAAAAACGCTTTAAATCACAATTCCTCACTTTACATTTACGTAAATCTACCTATGATGTAAAAACCGACAAAAATAACCACCAAAACACATAAATGGAATTATGTGCATGATTTACAAAAGGTTTTAAGATGAAAAAAATCCTACTCGCAAGCATTTTAGCAATGAGCACTCAATTGGCTTTTGCTGAAACCAAAACAGATGCCGTCGATCCTGAATTTGCTAAAGTGGAAGCCATGGTCAAGGCCAAAGATATGAATGGTGCCTACCAAACACTGAGCAAGCTTGCAGCAAAAGGTAATGCTCAGGCCATTTATAATTTGGGCTATCTTACTCAAACAGGTCAAGGCGTAGCGAAGGATGAGAAAAAAGCCATCCAACTCTATGAACAGGCTGCAGCCAAAGGCTACCCTGTTGCAAACTATGTTTTAGGTAAAAATTATGCAACGGGTACACTGGGCTTAAAACAAGACACCAATAAGGCCAAACAATATTTAGAACGCGCATCTTCGGCAGGGTTTGACGATGCCTCCATCGACTATGCCATTTTACTTTTTGCAGAAAATAAACCTGAGTCAGATAAATTGGCACTCAGCAAACTGGATCCGCTGATTAAAAAAGGCAACTACCCTGCGATTCATGCCAAAGCACTTTATGACATCAGTGCTGGCTTTAAAGCTAAAAATGAAAAGCCTATTCAACAAGGTCTAAATAGCATTCAAGAGTTAGCGAAAAAAGGCTATGTCCCTGCATTGATGGCAGTGGGCAATATGTTTGTAAATGGCAATATCATCCCACAAAATTTGCCTGAAGCTAAAAAAATATTTAGTGCCTTAGCCAAAGAAAATATTCCGCAAGCCAAAGAATCTTTAGCAACCGTGGATAAAATGATTGCTGAACAAGCCAAAGCACCTAAAGCCAATGCGAAAAAGAGTTAATTAAGTATTAAAAAAAGCCCTGCACATGCAGGGCTTTTTCATGGATTTAAGCAAATCTTGAGCTGATCAAAATCACGCCCACCACAGACTTATTAATACACCTGTTACGACAAAGCCCAAGATAGTACTCATCAACAAAGGCGTTAAGGTCTTTTCATTTAAGCCATAAACTTGTCCTAGCATGGCAAAAATCGTTGGCATCGGTAATGCGGCAATAATCGTCCCTGCATATAACATCTCTTGGCTGACATCGGTCAAATAGCGTAAGCCTAAATAAGTCAGTAAAGGCATCACCAAGTTGCTTGAAATCACCAAATAGAAGCTCTGAGCATTCACATACTTTAAGCTCATACCGACAATTCCCCCACCAATTGCAAACAGCGCCAATGGTGAAGCTGTTTGACCTAACATCGCCAGTACATCATTGATTTGATGTGGCAAACGGATTTGGAAAATTGCAAATCCAATCCCTAACATTACCCCTGCAAACAATGGATTTTTTAACAGGGTCATTAAGGTATTTTTGATGATGTCGCCAATATTGGCTTTTTGCTGTGAACTTCCTAATTGCGCAAGGACCAGCACCGTTGGAATCAGTAGCACACTTTCAATAATGACGATTAGTGAGGTATAGGTCATCGCATTTTGACCGACCAACAAGCTTAGGACTGCAGTGCCAATTAAACCTGTATTTGACATGCCAGCGCCTAGTGACAGTACCGCTGTTTGCGACATATTATTTTTAAAATGTGTCGACAATAGCAAATAGGCCATGCCATACAGTAAAAACGTGACTCCGGTATAAACAAAGAAATAGCCGGGATACCAAATTTGATACAAATCTTTAGAAGCTAATGACTGAAAAAACAAAGCCGGCAGTGCAATTTTAATCACAAATGCACCAATGGTTCCGACCTGTTCTTTACTCAATAAACTGCATTTTACCGACAGATATCCCAAGGCCAAAAGAAAAAAGATTGGACCAATCACCTCAAAGACCATACGAAATATCCTGTGTAATAGACTCTTCCATCCACACCCTCAACCTGAGAGTGTAGATCGGACCTCTATTTTGAAAATTAGAAAGCCGTAAATTGACTTCTTTGTGCATGCGGCTGACAGCGTAAATACTGCGGAGAAATTTTTAGGTTTTCACCGAGTTCAGCAGCGGCATGCCATGGCCAACGCGGGTCATATTGAATTGCACGAGCAAGACCAATCGCATCTGCCATGCCATATTGTAAGATGCCTTCGGCTTGCATTGCTTCGGTAATTAAACCCACAGCAATTACGGGAACCTGAACGGCTTGCTTAATGGCTTCAGCAAAAGGCACTTGATAACTGGCTTGTAATTGAATTTTTTGCGCAACATCTAAGCCGCCACTAGAAACATGAATATAGGCTGTGCCTAGTTGTGCAAGCGCTTTTGACAAGCCAACAGCCGAGTCTAGATCCCAACTCGGTGCTTCAGTATATTCCATCCAGTCAGTTGCAGAAATACGTACCCCAATTGGATAATCTTCAGGAACGGCATTTTTCATGGCTTGGAACACTTCAAGCGTCAGCCGAATGCGATTTTCCAGACTGCCACCATATTCATCGCTACGCTGATTCGACAATGGCGACATAAATTGATGCAGCAAATAACCATGTGCGGCATGTAGCTCAATTAAGTCAAAGCCTGCATCTACCGCTCGTTTTGCTGAATCGGCAAAGTCTTGAATGATCTGCTGGATTTCTTCTCGGCTTAAAGCATGGGGTGCATGATCTGTGGCATTAAAGGGCAACTCACTTGCTGAAACAGTTTGCCATCCTTGAGGGTGATCTGGGGGTAATTGTCCACGTCCTGCCCAAGGTTTATCTGTCGATGCCTTACGACCCGCATGTGCCAGCTGTATTGCAAAAGGCATAGGTGAAAGTGATTTCACCTTGGCCAATAGTGCCTTCATCTGTGCGCGTTGCATATCATTCCAAAGGCCGAGGTCTGCATAGCTAATGCGCCCCTCTGCCTGTACAGCCGTTGCCTCGACGATACAAAGTCCAGCACCTGACAAGGCATAATTCGCCCATTGTTGTTCATGCCAATAGCTTAACTCTCCTTGCTCATTGGCAGAATATTGACACATGGGTGCAATCACGATTCGATTAGTCAGCCCCAATGTTCCAAACTGAATTGGTTGAAATAACAACGCCACATTACTCTCCTTTTAGAAGGCTTTGGTCACACTCAATCCTGCACTCCAATTCACCCCATCCGCGGGTTCAAAGAAGCGTCCGTTTCCATCATTGACGATCACTGAACCGACATAGTTCTCATCAAACAAATTATCTGCACGTACATAGGTTTTGACTTTCCAATCTGCTTGTTTCCACACATAACCTGCGTTGGCAGAAACCACGGTATAGCTCGACGCGGCATCACTGTTGGCATCATCGACATAGACTTTATCCATATAGCGAACATCTAGGCCGGCATTAAAGCCAATATCTGGCTGCCAATTCAGTGCGGCAAACGCTTGGTTTTTGGCAATACCCGGTATATAAGTGCCTTTGACGACATCACTGTCAGGAATTGCAGCATCAAATGTGGCATCGATATAACTGTAGCTTGCTTGCGCGCTTAAATCTCGCCATAGTTGTTTATTCCACGAAAGCTCAACACCTTCACGTAAGGTTTTATCGGCATTTTTATAGGTTGAACGACCATTGATACTTCCTGCAGAGACGATGTCATCTTGAGTTTTGCTTTGGAATACCGCTGCAGTGAAATTCCCCCATGCATTTTGTGATTTAAGCCCAAGCTCGTAGTTATCGCTACTGGCTGGTTTTAAATCAAAATTCATGCCGTCATCTTTGGAGTAGGCCATTTCTGTAAAGGTTGGTGTTTCAAAACCTTTGGCATAACTGGCATAGGCATTCAGTTGAGGCGCAATATTCCAGCTTACTGCTGCTGAAGGTAAAACTTTGTCATAGTCAGTTTTACCGCTGTCATCCTTATTTAAACCCACGACATATTTATCGTCGGATTCATAATGAACATTGCTATATCGTAGCCCTGTATCTAAAGTCCAATTGGGTAAAAAATTCCACGAAGCTTGGACATAGGGGTCTAAATTCCACAAGGTGTTATTTTCATTTCGACGAATATTGCCTTTCTTGCCAAAATTTCCATTGGCATCAAAATTTTCATAGCCCTTACGGTCTTCATCCATATAATCAAAGGCAAGGCCTACAGTTAAACGCGTATTCGGCAAGAGGTCTTTGCCTGTCCAGCGAATATCTGTTCCATAATAATCACGGCTAAAATCAATCACACCACCTGCATGTCTTCGATTTAATTGAATGGTATTAGGGATACAATCTTTTGTACCTATTTTTAAAGCACATTTTGGAATTGATTGATATTGGGTGACATTACGTTGCCCCATATATACCATTGCATTAAGTTCATGCTGATCATTCAATGGTTTTTTCCACGTCAACCCAGTTTGAGTTTGGCTAATTTCCTTACGTACATCATAAGTATTATTGGCATCATTAACTTGTTTCAGATTTTGACGCAATTGCTCCCGATTCAGACCTTGTGGGTCATCGGCATTGATATCCACATGATTCACAATCCAATTGACCTTGGAACCATCATCCAGATCCCAAGTCAGTTTTGCATTGCTAAGTACCTTATTTGCGGAACTATGATCACGGTAACCATCAGTTTCAAAATAAGAAGAACTCACGACATAGCTAGGTTCATTGGCCTGTTCTGAGCCACCTTGCAGCACAATGTCAGCACGGCTTTTATGATGACTGCCGCCTGAATAGCCGAGTTCGATAGAGTCTTTTCCAGTACCTTGCTTGGTTGTTGTTAAGATTGCCCCACCCGAAGAATTACCGTATAAAGAGGAAAATGGCCCGCCCAATACCTCGATATGATTTAAGCTACTCATATCGATATTTGACGTCTGTCCCTGACCATCCGGCATGGTCGCAGGGATTCCATCAACATATAAACGGATACCACGCACACCAAATGTTGAACGAGCGCCAAAGCCTCGCATAGACAGTTGCAAGTCTTGTGCATAGTTTTCACGGTTATTCAGTTGTAGTCCGGGCACACCTTTTAAGGTTTCAGACAGATTCACACCCGTATTGTTATTATTTTCAGCTTGCTGTACACGGTATACCGATGCCGGTGTTTTTAACCACGTGGTATTGGTTCGTGGTGCTTCAATGGTAATCTCAGGAAGTAAAACAGGTTCCGTAGAACCTGTTTCTGCATACAGCTGCTGGCTAATACATGCCGTTAGGCAAAGTAAATGTGTCTTAAATGATGTGACGTTAAATTTACTTTGCATAGAGCACCTATTTTGACATTAGAATATTACCTTAGAGCTTAAACCAATTAGGAAAGCATCATCAACCCGATTTGTTGAGCCTGGGTTAATCACATATTGTAAACTTGGACGAATCATCAACCATTTTGTCGGGTTATGGCTATAGTTCAACTCGACATTATATTCAGCACTTGCATCGAAAGTTTTTTGATTCAAACGGTTATTCACATGAACACGGTTCACACCTAAACCAAGAATATCATTTGGATGGCTATCAACAAGACCGATATATTTCACACCAACTTGTTGTGAATTATCGACTTTAGTTGTTACACGATCATGCCAAGTGAAGTTTGCAAAGCTATGTAAGCCTTGACGGCCTGAACCCGTAGAAGTCAACTGTTGCTCAATCGCAATCCAACCACCAAAGGTACGATCTTCAGGGCTTACCCCTTTTCCATCGACCTTTCCTTTAGCAATATCAAATTGGTTTTCAGCATTATCTGCCGTGTTATACATACCACCGATACGGTAGCTACCAGGCAAACCATTTACAGCTTGTTTAGGTGTCCAAATCAATTCGACAGGAATACTTACACCATCAGCATTGTCGGTGTCCAAACTCCAACCTTGTCCTTCAGCTTTACCATTACCATTATCAGGATTGAATTCGTATACACCGACTTGTGCAGCAAGTTCTGGCGTTGCTTGATATTTAACACGACCACCCCATTGTGCTACAGGTGTGTTCATCCAAATTGTGCCTTGCCATTTACCCATTTGCGCTGCACAAAATGCGGTGCTGGCAAAGTCACATGCCATCACGTTAAAGTCCATACCTAGACCTAAACGACCTGCTTTTACACTAATGCCTTGTTCTTTGAAATTCTTTTCAATCGAAAGCTCGGTTAAGCGGCTGTCTTGGTTACCACGGCCAAAATTGGCTTGTGCATTTGCCAATTGAGGAACATCCCCTTGCAAATCACGAACTGAGGTACTTTGACCTTGACGAGCAGTCATTACAGCACGCACAGTCACGCCATCCCAACCTGCAAGTTTTTCCATATCAAGCTGTGTCCCTAACCACAATTGGCTGGCTACCGTTGCTGAATGTTCCGGATTACGACCGCCATCGGCAAGATAGGCAGCATCAGCAGCAATATTGGCCTCAAACTTCACACCTTGTTGTGCAAGTTCGGTACGTTTACCATCCCAATCCCCGAGCATGTACTGACCTTTAGTGTCGAATGCTTCTGTGGCGTGAACATGTGTCATGGCTGCTGCAACAAATGCAGGTAGAAGAGCTAGACTGTATTTTTTCATGGTAAAACCTAAATCTGGAGAGAGTCTCTAGACAAGCCACATGGCTTGAAATCTAATGTCACAAAAATTACCTCTGTACACGACAAAAATAGATAACTCATTGAAATAATGTCACAATAATTGTTTTCTAACGACGAATACTATGACACATCTCAATGAGTTATATCTTATCTTAAACAAATCTCTAAAATGGAACAAGTCACATTTAAAGTGCTTTGCGCTCATCATGCTTGTGATTATTTTAAAGCAAACATGTAATCTTTCTTCTGCATCTAAAGCCTTGCCCATCAAGTGTTTACCACAATCATTTTATCGACGTATGCAGCGCTTCTTTGCAGGTCAGTATTTTGATTATCGTCAAATTTCTCAGTTGATTTTCAATATGTTTTCATTCGACCAAGTGCAACTGACTTTAGATAGAACCAATTGGAAATGGGGAAAACGAAATATTAATATCCTGATGCTCGCAATCGTTTATCGTGGAATAGCGATACCTATCCTTTGGACATTGCTTAATAAACGTGGAAATTCAGATACGAAAGAGCGTATTGCTTTGATTCAACGCTTTATAGCCATTTTTGGTAAAGACCGTATTGTGAATGTGTTCGCAGACAGAGAGTTTATCGGTGAGCAGTGGTTTACATGGTTAATTGAACAAGACATCAACTTCTGCATTCGTGTTAAAAAAACTTCATTGTCACCAATCATTTAGGAAAGAATCATAAAATTAGTGATTTATTTCGCCATCTTAAAGTTGGTCAAATTGAATGTCGTAAACGACGGATTTTGGTTGGTCGGGTGAAACTATATATAAGTGCACTACAGTTAGAAAATGGAGAGCTTTTACTCGTCGTTTCTCCTCAGTTTAATGCCAATGCTATTCAGGATTATGCATTACGCTGGGAAATTGAAACCTTATTCAGTTGTCTCAAAGGACGCGGGTTTAATCTTGAAAATACGCGCTTGACAGACCCTAGACGAGTGAAAAAATTGATTGCGGTGTTAGCTATAAGCTTCTGTTGGTGTTACTTAACGGGTGAATGGCAACATAATCAAAAAAAAGCGATAAAAATAAAGAAGCATGGACGACTCTCAATGAGTTTATTTCGCTATGGTTTAGACTATGTTCAAATGGCGATTCAGCGTTTAATTGGTTTTGGGAAAAAAGAAGAGTTTAAGGAAATTTTGGCAATTTTAAGAAAGCAGAATCCTGATAGGATAAGGGTTCTGTGAAATTTGTCGTGTACAGAGAAAAATTACATAATTTTTCACGTTCTATCTCAGCATTATTTTTATCATTCACAAAACTTTAATTTATCAATAAGTGACTTTAAATAAATCTATTGTTATGTAATATTTTTAGTGATTATTTTTCAATATCTTATATATCTATTAATTCAATTGTTTAACTTCTGATCGCTTTTTCAAACTCATTATTGTGACTTGTTGGTTTATTATTCTCACAATTAATAATCAATAACCTATTCATATACTCCCTTAGGCCGCGATGAAACTTGCATTCTGTAGGGCTAGACCCAATAGTATGCATAACTTGAATGATCCATTGCTTCGACCTTTATGCCTGAATTACCAGAAGTAGAAACCACTAAAACCAGTTTATTGCCATTATTGAATGAAAAGGTTCTCAAAGTTGAGGTTTTTCAGTCGAGCCTGCGTTGGCCTATTCCTGACGACATTCAAAAACTCGTCGGACAAAAGCTGCTTCAGCTCAGCCGTCGATCAAAATATATTTTGGCTGAATTTGAACAGGACAGCATGTTGTGGCATTTGGGCATGTCTGGCAGTTTTCGGATTTGTGAAGGTGATGAAGCATTACGAAAGCATGATCATCTGGTGATTCATTTTGAAGATATGCAATTACGCTATCATGATCCGCGCCGTTTTGGCTGTATTTTATGGTTAGATGCATCATCTCAAAGCAAACTGATTGACACGCTTGGCCCTGAACCGCTGAGTGATGCGTTTAATGCTGAATACTTATTCCAAAAATTTAAAAATAAGCAGACCAGTATCAAAGTATCGATCATGGACAATCATATCGTAGTCGGTGTGGGCAATATTTATGCAACGGAAAGCCTGTTTAACCTCGGCATACACCCTGCGCAGCCAGCATCGAGTTTGAGTTTTGAACAAGTTGAAAAAATGGTCATCGAAATCAAACGTATTTTAAAACAGGCAATTGATTTAGGCGGTTCGACGTTACGTGATTACACCAATGCGATGGGCGAAAATGGTTATTTCCAACAAACTCTGCTCGCCTACGGACGTGCCGGTGAAATGTGCATCAACTGTGAAACCATCTTGCACAATATCAAACTAGGGCAACGTGCATCGGTGTTTTGCCCAGAGTGTCAGCCTTTAAAAAAGGTTAAAATGCTGACTAAGAAAACCGTGAAAGGAAATAACGCATGAAGTCTGCGATTGTTCGCCACATATTAGTTAAAGATAAAGAACTATGTGAGCAACTGAAAAAGAAAATCAAAGGCGGTGCGGACTTTGCCAAAATTGCAAAGCAGCATTCGACATGCCCTTCGGGTAAAAAAGGCGGTGAGCTTGGCGACATTAAAAAAGGCCAGTTGGTTGGCCCAATTGATAAAGCAGTATTTACCCTACCCGAACGTGAACTGCATGGCCCGATCAAAAGCCAGTTTGGCTGGCATTTGTTAGAAATTAAGTTTCGGATGTAACATAGCACCCACATTGAACATGCTATAACGAGTATATCGTGAATATGTGCTTTTCATCTTAAAGCACATAATCCCAGTATTTTTTTCAATCGTTCAGAACATTGGCTGGCGGTTTTCAATCATATAATATAAATCATAGCAACCAGATAACATTGCACTAAATCAATTCTACTTAATAATAAATAAAGGACATTCCATTGGGCTATTACAACTATTTTCGTCTTGGCACTGTCGATACAACAGATTTTACAATCATTCGAGGTGAACGAAAGCATGCTCTTATCCAAGCATTATATGATGATCAAGATATGAACCCTCATGGTGAAGTCCAGTTGGCACTAGATTTAGATGGGAATCGTAACGATGAATCAAAATGGTATGATGCGATACAGCAAATTAGCAAATTATCCAAAAATCACCCTTTAGTCTTATTTATATTAGGTCAACAAGCCTGCGCACCCGAATCACCTGAAGAAGCAAATGAAGTATTTACAGGCATTCGAAATGGCATTGTTTTTTCGACATCAGAACCTAAGTTTATGAAAATGACGCCTCAACAAAATTCACAATAAAAAACGGCGCTTTAAGCGCCGTTTTCACTGCTAAAGGATTAACCTTTACGTTTTAATTCATCACGAATTTCACGAAGTAATTCGATATCTTCTGGAGTCGCCTCTGGAGCTGGCTCTTCAACTTTTTGACGGCGCAATTTGTTCATCAATTTCACTAACCAGAATACGACCCATGCCAAAAGCAAGAAGTTGATTAAGATAGTTAAGAAGTTACCGTAAGCCAAAACATTAAGGCCTGCATCCTGTGCTGCTTTTAGCGTGGTTAAATTGTTTGGGTTATCACCCAATACTAAGAACCAATTTGAATAATCAACGTCACCACCAAGGATCCAAGAAATAAAAGGCATGATAATGTCTTTTACCATTGAATCGATGATTTTACCGAAAGCACCACCAATGATGACACCTACAGCCAAGTCCATCACGTTGCCTTTTACGGCAAATTCTCTAAATTCTTGAATAATACTCATGTGATCTCCAGAAATTTTTTCAGCTTTAATTTTGTGACGAAGTATACATTATGTCTGTATAACTATTTCCACCTAATTTACTTGGTTTATATTAGATTCTAAATACCATGTATAAAAATTCACACAAAACATTTTTGATTTTGGTAATACATTCTATTAAAAAGGATTTATCAAAATTATGCATGTCGAATTAAATGAATAAAGTCATTCAATTTTTGCATTTTTATTCAAAACGCCCATGCATAAAAAAACCGCTAACCTAAGTCAGCGGTTTTTTTGAAACTGTAAAATTAAACGTTACGGTTACGTTTACGTTCGTTTTCAGTCAACCAGCGTTTACGGATACGGATTGACTTAGGCGTTACTTCAACTAATTCGTCGTCTTCAATGAATTCAAGCGCTTGTTCAAGCGTAAATTCAATGTGCGGAACAAGAGTCAACGCATCATCAGTACCAGAAGCACGTACGTTAGTTAGCTGTTTCGCTTTAGTTGGGTTAACAGTCATGTCGTCTGAACGTGAGTTAATACCAACGATCATACCTTCATAAACTTCTAACTGAGGTTTAGCGAATAGACGGCCACGGTCTTGTAAGCTGAATAGTGCATAGCCCAAGCAAGTACCTTGAACCATAGAAATCAACACACCGTTTTGACGTTTCGCAACAGTACCTTGTTTCATTGGACCGTAGTGCGAGAAGCTTGAAGTCATGATACCTGTACCTGAAGTCATAGTTAAGAATTCAGAACGGAAACCAATCAAACCACGTGAAGGAACTGTTGCTTCAATACGGATACGGCCTTTACCGTCAACTTCCATATTGGTCATTTCACCTTTACGGTGACCCATTTGTTCCATTACAGCGCCTTGGTGCTGCTCTTCAACGTCAAACGTTACGTTTTCGTATGGCTCTTGTTTTTCACCATCAATTTCTTTGATGATTACTTGTGGACGTGATACGCCCATTTCGAAGCCTTCACGACGCATGTTTTCAATAAGAACTGAAAGGTGAAGCTCACCACGACCAGATACTTTGAAACGGTCAGGACTGTCAGTATCTTCAACACGTAATGCTACGTTGTGAATCAATTCGCGATCTAGACGTTCACGGATATTACGTGAAGTTACGAATTTACCTTCTTTACCAGCAAACGGTGAGTTGTTTACTTGGAAAGTCATCGATACTGTAGGTTCGTCTACAGAAAGTGCAGGTAAAGCTTCAACTGCTTTTGGATCACAGATTGTGTCAGAGATATGAAGTTCATCAATACCCGTTACACAAACGATGTCACCAGCAGAAGCTGATTCAACATCGATACGCTCTAAACCATGGTAACCCATGATTTTTAAGATACGACCGTTACGTGTTTTACCGTCTTTGTCGATTACAGTTACAGGAGTGTTTAATTTCACTGAACCACGTTGAATACGACCAACACCGATAACACCTACAAAACTGTTATAGTCAAGTGAAGACACTTGCATTTGGAATGGACCGTCAACGTCAACCGCTGGTGGTTCAACGATGTCTACAATTGTTTCGAACAATGGAGTCATGTCTTCAGCAAGTTCTTCTGGAGATGGACCAGCCACACCACGAAGACCTGAAGCATATACAACTGGGAAGTCTAACTGTTCGTCAGAACCACCAAGGTTGTCGAACAAATCGAATACTTGGTCAATTACCCAGTCTGGACGAGCGTTTGGCTTGTCGACTTTGTTAATAATTACGATTGGTTTCAAACCACGTGCGAACGCTTTTTGCGTTACAAAACGAGTTTGTGGCATTGGGCCTTCTTGAGAGTCAACAAGAAGAAGTACGCAGTCAACCATTGACATTACACGTTCTACTTCACCACCGAAGTCGGCGTGTCCCGGGGTATCCACGATATTGATACGGTATTCAGTGTTAGTACGCTTGTCTAACCATTTGATTGCAGTGTTTTTTGCAAGAATGGTAATACCACGTTCACTTTCAATAGCGCCAGAATCCATTACACGTTCGATCTCGCCTGCGCGATCGCCAAGAGCACCTGATTGCTGTAAAAGTTTGTCTACAAGAGTAGTTTTACCATGGTCGACGTGCGCGATGATGGCAATGTTACGGAGAGTTTTAATATCTGACATGTGAATTCGATACGCCTAAAGTTTGAGGGCAAATTATACAGAAAAAATATAGATTTTAGTAGTGACAGTTTATTGACAATCGCATTTTTTTTGACGACTGGTACGCTTTTGGTTTTGTAAAGCTGTGTAAACAGATTAGAATAGCGCCACCTAGCCTTAATTTTCAGTGCCGCATGTCTGATTTAAACCAATCTCCCGAAGCAAAAGATCAACTCGATTTAGTCTATGGATTGAATGATCGACCAAAACCTTTTATTGCTTTTCTCGCTGCGTTCCAACATTTATTGGCCATTATTGTCCCGATTGTGACGCCGGGTCTGCTGATCTGTTTAGCACTTGGTGTATCAAAAGAAGACACCAATATGATTCTTTCGATGTCATTGGTGATCTCTGGTATCGCAACTTTTTTACAATGTAAAAAAGTCGGTCCATTTGGTGCAGGTCTCCTGATTGTACAAGGAACCAGCTTTAACTTTATTGGTCCTATTATCGGTATTGGTTCTGCGATGGTTGCGGCAGGCACACCTGTAGAAGCAGTCATGGCATCTATCTTTGGTGTGGTGATCGCGGGTTCATTCATTGAAATGGGTGTGTCACGGATCTTACCTTGGGTGAAAAAACTGATTACCCCATTGGTAACAGGTATTGTGGTGCTATTGATTGGTCTGACTTTAATTAAAGAAGGCCTGATCAGCATGGGTGGTGGTTATCAAGCTATGGGCGATAAAACATTTGCCAATGCAGACAACCTCATCATGTCATGTACCGTTTTGGCACTGATCATTTTATTGAACCGTGTGCGTATTACATGGGTAAAAAGTTCTGCCATCCTAATTGCCTTAGTCGTGGGTTACATCCTTGCAGGCTTTATGGGTCATTTAAACTTTGATGGCTTAAAAGATGCGCCACTGGTTCAAATTCCAACACCGATGCACTTTGGCTTAAGCTTCTCTTGGAGCTTGTTTATTCCAATGGCATTTATCTACCTTGTGACATCTTTGGAAGCGATTGGCGATATTACCGCGACTTCTAAGCTTTCAAATCAAGCTGTAGATGGCCCTGAATGGATGAAGCGTATTAAAGGTGGTGTATTGGTGAATGGTGCAAACTCATTCCTTGCCGGTATCTTTAACACGTTCCCAAGTTCTGTTTTCGCGCAAAACAACGGTGTCATTCAGTTAACAGGTGTTGCAAGCCGCTATGTAGGCATTTGGATTGCTGCCCTATTGGTTATTTTAGGCTTACTTCCTGCTGTAGCAGGTGTCATTCAGGCAGTTCCACAAGCCGTGCTTGGTGGTGCTGTAATGGTCATGTTCGGTGCCGTGGCTGCCTCGGGTATTAATATCTTGTCAGGCATTCATTTAGACCGCCGCGCACTATTAATCATTGCGATTTCATTGGCATTGGGTCTAGGTGTTGCACAAGTACCACAAATCCTTGAACATCTTCCTGAATTGTTCCGTAATATCTTCAGTTCAGGCGTTGCCACTGGTGGTATCGCTGCCCTTATTTTGAATATTGTTCTTCCTGAAGTGAAGAAGTAAGTTCATTTGTCAAAGAACACTGCCTAGGTTCCGCCCTAGGCAGTGTTTTTTATGATGGAGAAATCTATGGATCTCACAAGTGAAGTCGTTATACGACAGATCGATTTATTACAAGATCGCGTGCTTTTCGTAAATGCACCGACAGATGACTTACTCAGTCAATTGAATGACAATATTAAGCCATCGATTTGGTGCTGGAATTTTAATGATTTTCAGTACTTTCAAAATCAACAGTCAAATGTCCATTTTGGTGTCGATTTTCCTGAAGGTCAGTTTGATCAAGCGGTTATTTTTGTTCCGAAATCAAAAGAGCTGCTGAATTATTTATTACACAATGTCGCAAGTCATCTTGCTCAAGGTTCGTCTATTTTCCTCGTGGGTGAGAAAAAAGGCGGTGTTGAACGCGCTGCAAAACAATTACAGCCCTTTGGTAAAACCCTAAAAATTGATAGCGCGCGTCACTGCCAAATGTGGCAAACCCTATTGGAAAAAACTGTCGCACTGAAGCCATTGCAAGATTGGGTGCAAAAATATCCAGTTGAAACCCCAAATGGTGAGCTTACGATTTGCGCACTGCCTGGCGTATTTAGCCAGAACCGTTTAGATGTGGGTACGGCTACGTTATTGCCTTATTTATCACAAGTCACTTCGGGCAAAATTGCAGATTTTGGCTGTGGTGCGGGTGTTATCAGTGCTTATTTAGCCAAACTAAATCCTAAAAATCGTATCTTTGCCATGGATGTAGATGCCTTTGCACTGGCGTCTACACAAATGACATTTGAACAAAATTTGCTTGAACCTGAACAACTTGAGATTAAAGCGGTCACAGGAATCGAGGATGCACCACTATTTTTACATGCCATAGTCAGCAATCCACCCTTCCATCAAGGGATTCAAACCGACTACAATGCCAGTGAAAATCTATGCAAAACTTCGCGCAGACATTTGAAGTCTGGGGGTGAGCTTTGGATTGTTGCCAACCGATTCCTCAATTATCCGACTTTAATTGAGCAGCATTATGGTCAATGTACAATCAAAGCCGACCAACAAGGATTTAAAGTCTTGTTTGCGAGCACGCAAAAAAATCTTAAGGAACAATGATGAGCGAAACTCAAAAACCAGCTCAGCTTCAGCGTAAGTTGGGTGCTCGCCATCTCAACATGATTGCAATTGGTGGATCAATTGGTACAGGTTTATTTCTTGCCTCTGGAGCAACCATTGCCAATGCAGGCCCGGGTGGCGCCCTGCTTGCATACTGCTTAATTGGTATCATGATTTACTTCTTGATGACCAGCTTAGGTGAGCTTGCAACACATAACCCAACTTCGGGTGCATTCTTTACCTACGGCACCAAATATGTCGAGGGTGGTTTCGGCTTCGCTTTGGGTTGGAACTATTGGTATAACTGGGCGATTACCGTAGCATTTGAATTGGTTGCTGTCCAATTCATTATGAAATTCTGGTTTCCAGATATTCCGGGCTTCTACTGGAGTGCGATTTTCCTCGCAATCGTCTTTGCCATTAATGCACTGACCGTAAAAGGCTTCGGTGAATCCGAATTCTTCTTCTCGCTTGTTAAAGTGCTCGCAATTGTTGCCTTTATCATTATCGGCCTGTTTATGATTGGCAAAATCATGCTGACACCGGGCGTAGAAACATTTGCCAACTGGACCAAGGGTGAAGCCCCATTTGTCGGCGGTTTATCTGCCTTGATTGGTGTGGCCATGATTGCCGGTTTCTCTTTCCAAGGGACTGAAATGGTTGGTGTGGCTGCAGGTGAATCGAAAGATCCTGAAAAGACCATTCCTATTGCCATCAAGCAAATTTTCTGGCGTATCTTGTTGTTTTATATCGTGTGTATTTTCATTATCGGCACTCTTATTGCCTATGATGACCCACGTTTATTACAAGCAGCATCTACTGAAAATATTGCACTATCACCATTTACCTTACTGTATGAAAAAGCAGGTTTTGCTTTTGCTGCATCGGTGATGAATGCGGTGATCTTAACTGCGATTTTATCAGCGGGTAACTCTGGTATGTACTCCTCTACTCGTATGCTGTTTGATATGGCACGTAAAGGCAGTGCGCCGAAAGTCTTTGGTCGCTTAGATGCACGTGGCGTACCGATGAATGCGCTTTATGCAACAACGGCGATTGCGGCACTGTGCTTCTTAACCACTTTTATCGGTGAACAAGCGGTATTTAACTGGTTACTGAACATGTCAGGTATGTGTGGCTTTATTGTGTGGCTCGGTATTGCAGTTTCACATTATCGCTTCCGTAAAGGCTACTTGGCTCAAGGCAATAAATTGGAAGATCTTGCTTACCGTGCAAAATTCTTCCCATTTGCACCGTGGTTTGCCTTTGTTTTGTGTGCCATCGTGGTCCTTGGTCAGAACTATCAAGCCGTTTTAGATGGTGAATGGTTGGCCGTTGTTTCTACCTATATTGGTATTTTCTTATTCCTTGCCATTTGGTTCGGTTATAAGTGGAAACACAAAACTAAGTTGGTTTCCTATCAAGAAATGGATGTAAAACCAATGAAAATTGATCAAGAATAATGTGATCACTGAATAAAAATAAGCAGCCTAAGGGCTGCTTTTTTATAGCTAAAATTGTATCTCAATACATTCACGCTTTAACAAAATATTTCGTGAGTGATGTTGAGGAATGATGTCTGATCTATCATCAACAACTGATAGGCTGACGCAATCATGTTAAGCACCAAAAATAAAAACGCCCAATGCAATGCGTCAGGCGTTTGTTCAAAAGTAACTACGTTTTCAGGTTAAGTTTTTCAATACTTAAGAAGCATTATGCTGTTGTACAAAGGAAATAAACTCCTGTTCGCTCATCACAGGTACACCCAGCTTTTCGGCCTTTTCTAATTTAGAACCTGCCTTTTCACCTGCAACTACACATTTGGTTTTACCCGAAACACTACCACTGACACGTGCGCCTAAGGCTTGAAGCATTTGCGTCGCTTCATCACGACCCATGGTACTCAATGTCCCAGTAATCACCCAACTCTCGCCATTCAGCGGCTGACGACTTGGTGCAATAGGTGCATCCCAATGAATCCCAGCTGCCAACAAACGATCAACCACTTCGAGGTTATGCGGCGCTTGGAAAAAATCGACAATCCATTCAGCGGTAATATCACCAACGTCTGGCGTTTTTTTCAAGGATTCGAGATCTGCATGACGAATCGCATCAAAGGTTTGGAAGGTATTGGCGAGCATGCGTGCCGTGGTTTCACCCACGCCTCGAATGCCGAGTGCATAAATAAATGCACCTAGTGTCGTTTTCTTACTGTTTTCAATAGAATCGATGAGGTTTTGAACCGACTTTTCACCCATTTTTTCAATAGTCAGTAATTTTTCACGATGCTCAGGCAAGCTATAAATATCAGCAACATCTTTGAGCAGATCTAGATGTAAAAGAGATTCCGCCCAACGGTCGCCTAAGCCCTCAATGTCCATAGCTTTACGCGATACAAAGTGACGAATCGCCTCAATACGCTGTGCAGCACAGTACAAACCACCTGAACAACGTGCCAAGGCTTCACCTTCGGGCATCACCACAGGTGAAGAACAGACAGGACAACATTCGGGCAATTGAACTTCAACTGTTTCTACAGGTCGAAATTCAGGCCAAACTTTTTCCACTTTGGGAATCACATCACCACTACGGTAAACACTCACGGTATCGCCTACACGGACATCTAAACGGTGAATTTCACCAATATTATGTAGAGTGACATTGGAAACCGTTACGCCACCGACTGCCACAGGGTTTAAACGCGCGACTGGGGTTAAAGTCCCTGTACGCCCCACTTGCCAATCAATATTTTCAACTGTCGTCAGCGCTGCGACTGCAGGGAATTTATATGCCGTTGCCCAGCGTGGTTCACGACTTAAAAAACCCAATGTTTGCTGCTGCTTCAGGCTATTTACCTTAATCACCATGCCATCAATTTCAACGCTCAGGCTTGGACGATCAATGATCATTTGCTCATACGCAGCTTGTACGTCCTGAATGCTGTCACATATAAAGTGACGTTCACCGACAGCAAAACCAAACTGTGTCAGCCACTCAAGACTTGCAGACATGGTGGTTTGCCCATGATGTGGTTCACACTGTGCAATGCCATAGGCATAAAAAGCCAAAGGACGCGAAGCCGCAATTGCAGGATCGAGTTGACGTAAGCTTCCTGCTGCTGCATTTCGTGGATTGGCAAAGGTTTTTTCACCTTTGGCTTCATTTTCAGCATTAAGCTTTTCAAAACCTGACTTTGGCATCAGGACTTCACCACGGACTTCAAGCAGACTTGGAATTTCAGTCTGTGTAGAAGTCAGTACTTTAGGTAAATTACGAATGGTTTTTACATTTTGGGTAATGTCTTCCCCAGTTTCACCATCACCCCGTGTCACACCACGGACTAAAATGCCATTTTCATACCAGAGAGAAATGGCCAGTCCATCAAATTTTAATTCGACATCATATTCAATTTTTTGATTCGGTAAGCGTTCTTCCGCACGACGGGCAAAGGCAAATAAATCTTCTGCATTAAACACATTACCTAATGACAACATAGGCACTGCATGGGTTACAGATTCAAACTTAGATAAGGCCTTTCCACCCACTTTTGTAGTTGGTGTATCAGGTTGCACTAAATCAGGGTATTGCTCTTCTAAAGCTTTTAATTGGTGAAAAAGTTGATCATATTCACTGTCCTCAATTTCTGGCGTGTCCATGACATAGTAGGCATGGTTATGCTTCGCCAAGAGTTGAATCAGTTGTCGCATCTGTGCAACGACAGTGGATTGTTGTGTCATACATTCACCATAAAAAAGGGCGGTTCATGCTCCGCCCTCAAATTTCATTATCTGTTGCTATTATAGAAACCCACTCGGTGAGTTTCAATCAAAGACGCTTAGACTTCGATAGCTTGACCTTGACGATAATCAATCGCTTGATGACGCCAATGTTCACGCATCTGCGGTGTAAATTCTTGGTTATTTTGATCATACACAGTACCGTCAATTTCACGGGCAATTAGACGTGAAATGCTATCCATGGTATCAAAGGCATTTTGTACATCGCTGTGTGGCAGCGCTAAGAAGAAAGCCAAACCTTTTACTTCTTCAGTCGATAAAGTTTCAAGATCAAAACCTTGCGCAGCGCCATCATTATTCATTTGCAATACAGAGAATAATAACTTTGTACCTTCTTCATCATAGCGATGGAAACAAGCCATTTCGCCAAAGCGTAAACCGTATTTCAGTAACACTTTTAATGCTTTTTCACCCGACAAGGCACGGCTATCAGGGAATACATTTAAGGCGATATAAGTTTCCGCAGTTGCTAAAGCACTTTCTTCATCGACAATTTTTTGTTCATGTAAATGAGCATCCAAAATACTGCTTTCTTCATCAAAATCGCTAATTTCAGCTTTTTCAATTGCGCTATTTACACTAAATTCTGGCGTTTTTTCTGCAGGGACAACTTCAGCCTGAACATCCGTCGCGGGAGTCGTTGTTTCATTGGCTAAATCTGCTACAGATTTATCTGTCGTAGATTCAGTGGCTTCTGTAGACAAGGTACTGTCTTCTGTCGCAGTTTGAGCGTTTTCAACTGAAATAGGATCCGTCGTAGTCGTCTCAGTCTTTGCCGTCGTCTCAGCGCTCTGCTCAGCTGCCGTTGCTTCTTGCGTTACATTCGCTTGAACAGTTTCAGTCGCTTCAACCGCTGTGACTTTTTCCTCAGCCAAAGTCGGCTCAACACGTTGCGTGGTTTCAGATGTATTTAACTGATTTCGTACATGGCGCGGAATAACAGGTTGCTGACTATCAGGATCAATATGTAATTCGGTGTCAAGTGATGGCGCTGCATCTGCAGGTTTACGAAACATCATTCGAATGCCCACAACCATGATAATTACAGCGATTACAATCCCAACTATAGTGGTGATTTCCATGTTATGCCTCCGCAGCTAAACCGTATTCTTTGGCTTGCTCTATATTCACAGTCACTAATTTTGAAGTTCCTGGTTCTGGCATGGTCACACCAAGTAAGTCAGTTGCCATTGTCATAGCCAGTTTATTGTGTGTAATGTAGATAAATTGCACTTGTTCTGAAAGCTCTTTTACAAGATTACAAAATCTTCCTACATTTGCATCGTCTAAAGGTGCATCGACTTCGTCTAAAACGCAAAATGGTGCAGGATTTAGGCGGAAAATCGCAAAAACCAAAGCCAATGCGGTCAGTGCCTTTTCACCACCTGACAATAATGCCAAAGAGCTATTTCGTTTACCCGGTGGTCGTGCCATCAGTTTTACACCCGATTGCCAACCATCTTCAAGGCTTAAGCTTGCTTCACCACCATTAAATACTTTCGGAAATAACGCTTGAAGTTCTGTATTGACCTTATCAAAAGTGGTCATAAACAGCTTCCGCGTTTCCTGATCAATGCTTTTCATCGCAGCTTGCAGTTGTTCAACGGTCTTTTGCAAGTCATCAATTTGGTGGCTTAAATCATCAAAGCGTTTAGAAACTTCAGTATATTCTTCTGCCGCAGCCAAGTTGACTGCACCCAATTTATCAAACTGCTGCTGTGCTTTTTCTAGTTTTTGCTGATGGGATACCACATCAATGCTTAAACCTGTCAGCATTTCGCTGTTCATTTCTTTCAGCTGTTCAGAATAATGCTGTAAATCAGACTGCGCGGATTGCCAAGCCAGACGCTTTTCTTCCAATTGCGTACGCAATTTTTCATCTTGCTGTTGATGTGAATGGCGTTGTTCCGTCAATGTCTGTTGTTTGCTCTGAACATTATTGAGTTCAAGCTGCCAGTCATTCCAGGTTTTTTGTAAACGTTCAGTGACTTGAGCCTGCTCTGAATACTGTGACTCAAGCGCAGGCAATTCTAACTGTACCGGATCGACAAATTTCTTTGCCTGTTCCATCTGTCCAATAATTTGCTGAGTTTGCGCTTTCAAAAAGACCGTGTCTTTTTCTAATAATTCAATCTGTTGTTTCGTCTGTACAGACTGACGACGCACGATTTCCAATTCTTGCTGACTGTGTAATGCCACTTGCTGAGCACTTTCCAGTGCTAGACTCAATTCTTCAACTTGGAATTGCAAGGTTTTATAATTGGGCAAAGCTTGCTCAAGCTTCATCGTCAGCGCATGCAAATCAATTTCCAAATCGTCTTTTTGCATGGCATCTTCTTCAAGCTGTGCTTCAAGTTGCTGCAATTGATCTTCTAACTGCTGCTTTTGTAAGGCAAAAGCCTGATTGGAACTTTGTACCTTCGCAATGGCAACATCAGCATTTTGAATGTCTTTTTGCCAATTTTTTAATTGGCTATGTTGCTGTTGCAGATTTTGCTGTAAAGCCTGTACGGCATTTTGCAACTCAGGCAATTGGCCTTCTAGTTGCGCCAGCTTTGGCTGCTGCTCTGCAAGTAATTCAGTCAATTCATCTAAACGAATACGGTGGCTCAATGCACCTTGCCCTGCTTGGCTGTCCTCATCATAGTCCAGACCAATCACCCAATCCGCACCGACATGATAACCATCGAGCGTGAGTATCGACTGACCAGCAGCCAGTTTAGCCTGATGGCTCAATGCCATCGGCAATGTTTCGGCAATTGCGACTTGCTGCCAGATTGAAAGCTGTGGTGCTTCAATCCACGTCGCCAAAGCATCCAATCCAACGATTTGTGCTGCGGTGTGGTGACTGCCTTTGACCTGACGTGCAACACTGTCTTGAAAATTATCACTGTGTCCCAAGACTTGGGCACTCAGCCATTTAGACAAAAATTTCTCGACCAGTTGTGCATGCTGTTTACCTTGTGTGCTCAACTGCAACTGCTGCATTAAATGTTGACGCTGACTTTGCTGCTTTGGACTAGCTTTAATCATCAATTGATTTAGGTTTTTCTGCTCTGACAACAGCACCTGTATTTCTGACTTTAGCTGCAGCACCATATTTTTATGCTGTGCCTGCTGTTCTTGTGCAGCTGCAAGCAGTGTTTGCGTTTCGGCAATCACCAGCTCTTGTTGCACAATTTGCTGTTCGAGTTGTTGCTTATCTTGCTGATACTGCTCCAACTCATCTTGCTGCGCCTGATGCTGAATTTGACCTCGTTGCTGTTGTAGGGTCTCGCGCTGTTGCTCAATTCGACCAATATTTTTGGTCAATTGTTCACTCTGCGCCAACATCTGTAGCTTTTGCTGTTGCTGCTTTTCGACTTGCCCACGGCATTGTTCAAATTGTTGAACCGCTTGTTGATGCTGAGCTTTCAAATCGGCTAACTGCTGGGTCTGTTCCTGACTACTGCTTTCTTGACGCTGTAATTGTTCAACAAATCCATCTTGCAGTTCTTGTAGCGTTTCCAGTTGTAACTCTAATAACTGTAAACGTTCTTTGGTTTGAGCTTTTTGCTTCTCAAGCTCAACCAAACTTGCCGAATTTTGTGCCAATAAACCCTGCTTTTGCTCCAGTGTCATTTTCAACTCAGACAGTTTCTTTTCCGCCTGTTGCCATTCGCTTTGTAATGGCGTGGACTGTTGAATAAGCCGTTGAAATAAAGCACTGGTGGAAGATAAATCATGTTCTAAGGTGTTCAGCTCAGAACGCACCAGTTTGAAAGTTTCCCCGAGCTCATTCATCTGAAGCGTGTATTCTTGCTGTAAACGCGTACTTTGCTCACATTGGAAAGACAGCACTTCGATCTTAAAAGTACGAATTTGGGTTTCTAATTCTTTGTATTGCACCGCCGTTTCAGACTGGCGTTTTAAGGTTTTCAGCTGAGATTTCAGTTCTGATGCAATGTCTTCGAGACGTTCTAAGTTTTGAGTGGTGTGTTCTAGATGCTGTAAAGTTTCACGACGACGAGCTTGATAGCGAGAAACCCCAGCTGCTTCTTCAATATACACACGCATTTCTTCAGGTTTGGCATCGACCAAACGGTTGATCATGCCCTGTTCAATAATCGCATACGAACGTGGACCTAAACCGGTACCTAAGAAAATATCGGTAATATCACGACGGCGGCATTTGGTGCCGTTGAGGAAATATTCGGATTTACCATCACGATTGACCTGACGACGAACTGCTAGTTCAGTATAGGCATTATAAGCGCCACCTAGCTTGCCATAGGTATTATCAAAACGCAGTTCAACACTCGCCATCCCGACTGGTTTACGCTTTGCCGTTCCGGTAAAAATAACATCTTGCATGGTGCCACCACGCAATTGACGGGCACTGGACTCCCCCATAACCCAACGAATGGCATCAATCACATTGGATTTACCACAGCCGTTCGGTCCAACAACCGCACTACGGTTGCCTTCAAATTTTAGAGTTGTGCTATCGGCAAAAGATTTGAAGCCGGAAAGTTTTAAACTGCTTAAACGCATAATGTCCTGATCAGCGGCGTGAACGTCTCGCCCACGCTAATTCGATTTGTTTCATCCGTGTTAGTGATTCCAACACAAGGTTGCGTAAGTGTCGACAAAAATCTTCCATAAATAAAGTGGCTTGATGTGATTTTCTGATTAAAACTGCATCAGTCACTAATTTAAACAAATCAAAAGATTCTTGTAATTCACGTCGTGAAATATTCAGTGTCAGGAAATAACTACGTCTGAGTGATGGCAACAATTCTTGGTAATAACGCATCAGGTAAGTATTTCCCACCATTTCATGCTGACGAGCCATGCCCTGAAAAATCAGATCATAAAACTTTTCAGTATTGCCTTGGCGAGTTTCCACGTCTAATTGTTCAAGTAATAACTGAATACGCTCAGCTTCATGGCTGCGCCACGTTTCCGCCATACGATGCACAATTTGGCCCAACAATAATGCTGCAATATCAAATAATGAGCGCACTTGTAAAGCCGACATTTCAGAGACTAAGGCGCCACGTCGCGGGTAGATTTCAATGAGCTGGGTCCGTTCTAAAATCAATAAAGCTTCACGAACAGAGCCACGGCTCACATCCAATTCGGCCGCAATTCTGAGTTCCTGAATACGCTCGCCTTCGACCAACTCACCGCGAATGATTTGTTCACCGATGTGTTTGGCAATTTGTTCTGACAAACTGTCCGCTTCTTGTTGTTGCATACTGTTCCTATCTTTTTTTTATAAGATGCAATGTTCAGATTTACACTCAATCTATTTGCATTAGAAACGATAAGCAACCTAATTGAACATGACATTGTCTGACAATCTTGTGTCAACAAAGCCAATTTTTTCAGTCAAAACGGACAATCAAGCGCCAAAGGCTTGCACACCTTGGTAAATAAAATAGCAGCCGACTGTTGTTAATAAACATGCAAAACAACGCTTTAGCATAAATGGCGACAACATATGAGCCACTTTCGCACCCAATTTCGCAGTGATGAAGCTCATTACACTAATCCCGATAAATGCATAAATATGGATATAACCAATGGTATTGGGAACCAGGATATCGGCTTGATAACCAAACCACATAAAGCCGAGGGCCCCAGCAATCGCAATCGGTAAACCACATGCAGCAGATGTCGCGACCGCTTTTTGCATAATGACGCCGTTTTTATTCAAATACGGGACGGTTAAGCTACCACCACCAATACCGAAGATCGCAGAGGCAATCCCAATACCACCGCCTGCTGCCATTTGCATGGCTTGTGAGGGTAAATGTTTATTCGGATCGACTGGTGTCGCTGCACCGCGAAACATTTTAAAGGCCACCCAGACCGCAAAAAAGCCAATTAACAGTTGTAAACCCTGCCCTGATAAATAATCTGCAATGCCTGCACCGAGAAATGAACCGATCACCAAACCCGGTGACAAATTCCGAAAGACATTCCACAGCACTGCACCTTTTTTATGATGCGCCGAAACCGAGCTAAGTGAGGTGACAATAATCGTGGCTAAAGATGTGCCCACCGCCATGTGCATAATCACACTGGGATCATACTGAAGTTGGGTAAAGACGATGAATAAAATCGGCACAATAATCAGACCACCGCCCACACCAAATAGCCCCGCAGCAAAACCAGCGATTGCACCAATCAGTAAATATATGATTAACTCCATCAATATTATTCCACAACTCTCAGATTCAAATGGATTTAGAGACCAGACACTTACAGCAATTGCTGAGCACAGCACCTCAACCGCCTGAAGTTTTATTACTGAAGCCCATAACAACATCGACCAATGACGATGTCCGTGAGATTGCCAAAAAAGGCATTCAACATGTTTTGGTATGCAGTGAAGAGCAAACTCAGGGGCGTGGGCAACGCGATCATCAATGGGTCTCACCCGTTGGTAATATCTATTTAAGCACATTGCTGAATTTACAGACAGCTATAGATGGGCGGCTTGCACTCGAAATAGCCTTAAATATCTTACAAATGCCTAGTTTGCAAAATCTCGCATTACAAGTGAAATGGCCCAATGACCTATATAGCCCACAAGGCAAATGGGGCGGGATTTTGATTGAACCAATTTCGCCACATCAAGCGATTGTCGGCGTGGGCATGAACTTATTTCCGATTCCATCCGCAGGAATTGAGCAGCGCGCAACCTCGTTATCTGAACTCGGACTTCCCTCGCCAAACCGTTTGCAGTTAATTGCTGAACTATATGCCGCGATTCAACTTGCAGGTGAATGGTTCGATCATAACAGCTATAACCTCGCTGCACGATTCAACCATTATGCTGCATTTATGCAACAGCCCGTTGAACTTGAACACCTGCAAGGCAAAAGCCAAGGCCGCTTTCTCGGCATTGAAAATGATGGTTCGATCAATATCCAAACTTCGCAGCGCTTAGAAAATCATTTCCAAGGTCGCTTACGTTTAGCAGATCAATCATAAACAGGATTGCAAAGGCCTACTGATGAAAAAATTATGGCTCGATGTCGGTAATACACGACTGAAATACTGGATTACCGAACACGATCAAATCATAGAGCATGCTGCGGAACTGCATTTACAGTCGCCTGCCGAACTCCTACTCGGTTTGATCCAGCACTTTAAAAGTTTGAACTTAGATCAGGTGGGGATTTCCTCGGTACTCGACAAGAAAAATAATGATCGGATTCAAAAAATTCTTAAATTTTTAGCCGTTCCTGTCACCATTGCCAAAGTTCATGCCGAATATGCGGGCTTGCGCTGTGCCTACGAAGATACCAGTAAATTCGGGATCGACCGTTGGCTGCAAATGCTGGCTGTGGTCAAAGACCCTACACAAAAATACTGTGTGATTAGCTGTGGAACAGCACTCACCATTGACTTAACGGATGGATTACAACATTTAGGTGGCTATATTTTGCCAAATTTATATTTGCAACGTGATTCGCTCATCCAAAACACCAAAGGCATTAAAATACCAGATGCCCTCTTTGACGAGCTGTCTCCTGGTAAAAATACCATCGACGCTGTTCATCATGGCATATTGCTCAGTTTGGTCAGCACCATTGAAAAGGTGCTTGATAAATATCCCAGTCGCTTAATTTTAACTGGGGGCGATGCTGCGCTATTTGCCAAATACCTGCAGCGCTTTACGCCTGAAGTCCATAATGATCTGCTCTTAAAAGGCCTGCAAAGCTATATTGGCCAACAACCGTAGATTAAGCCCGGATCAAATACGGCTCCACAGCATCCCAGACTTCGGGCAATTCGGTACAGCCTTCAGAGTCAATAAAATGCCCCTGATGACGCGCTTCAATCACCTGTGCATCTAGGCTTTTTGCCTGAGCCAAGCTGAATTCGGGTTGCACTCGCTCATCGCCTTTTGAATAGATCACTACCCGATGCTCAACCTGCTGTTTTAGCAAGTCAAAATCTATTTTAGCCGCATCAATAAAAGGATTCACCTGCTCTAGACGTCCCAAGCGGCCATTAAAACCGGCCGCAAGCACAAGTGCTTTTATGTTCTGATGCTGCAGTTTTTGCGACAGATAATGCAGTGCAGCGATACACCCCAAACTATGGGCAATTAATATAGAGTTTTCATTTAATGCGTCAATCTGCGCATCCATTTGCTTCATCCACACATTTAAGACGGGTGTTTCGGATGGATCAAGCCGAAGCACCTTGAGGCTGACGCCCGCTTTTTTTGCCTTTTGCGCGATCCACGGAAACCAATTCTCTTCAGGGCTCGCGGTATAGCCATGCACCACAATTACTTGCGCCATTTCATGCTCCATTCCTCTTTTTGAATTCAGTCTGAAATAAAAATTAGAGATTGAGGGTAAACAATTGTGAATTTTTGCAAAACTTGACTATTTGCTAGAACACTTTCATGAGCTGATTCAAAATATCCAGCAATTCTGGAAACATTATGAAGCCGTAAAAGTCCTGTATTTTCCCTTCAGTGTTCTACCTTTGGATCACTATTGATAACTTCAGCGTGAACGGTGGCGGAACAAAAGGATCATCACTGGACAGCATGCGCACGGCCAATGGCAAATGCTGATGCAGCATATGACGGTTCAATTTGCATTTTAAAATAAAGCTGCCTAATTCAGAAAAAAATTAAAGGAATACACAAATCTAGAAATAAAAATGCCCGCTTAAATCTTGCCTTACCGCTGGCTGAAATGCGCTGTCAAACAATACAGCGCTGTCAGACAACCCAAACTGTGCACAATAATAATTTTATTTTCATCGAGCTTAGGTATTTGCAGGGAAATAAACTTCTAACAATGGTCAAAATCTGGTTATACTGCATTTGCCATATCAATGCGCCAAGAATAATGTCCTACCCCTTGCTGCTTTTGTCTCAATAAGGAAACTAATACTCATTAAGGGAAGCCTGATGAGCATGAATCAGATAGATGTTATGGCTCTCTGGCGTATGAGGTGTATTCATTATTTGATGCTTATTTTGGGTAAAGCTTTCAATTTGCAGTTAGGCAAACTTTCACCTCTGTTTTAGGCCTGTCATCAACACGGTCTCAATCTCAATTTGGCATGTTTTTGTAACGATTTAGCTCAATTGGTATTTATCAGTTCGTATAGAAATTCCTTCATCCAGTGCTTACTTATAATTCTCGTAGCAATTTTTTGAATGCGGTCTTATCAAGTTTTAGCCATAAAAAAAGGCGCTGAATGCGCCTTTTTTAAGTCCAAATTACTTCGGATCTTTACTGCCGAACAATGGACCCATGCCACCGCCGCCAAATTGCTTTTGCATGTTACCTAATGATTTCATCATTTTTGCCATACCCGTTGGGTTGGCAAATTTCTTCATCATTTTCGCCATTTGCGCATGTTGTTTGATGAGTTTGTTCACTTCCGCAACATCCATACCACAGCCTGCTGCAATACGTTTTTTACGGCTTGGATTCATCAAGTCTGGGTTACGACGTTCTTTAATGGTCATCGATTGAATAATCGCTTCCATTTTCTTCACTTGCTTTTCAGGATTTGCTTGTGCAATTGCATCTTGAATCCCTGAGTTGCTCATGCCTGGAAGTTTATCCAAGAAGCCCATCATGCCGCCCATTTTGTTCATTTGTTCAAACTGCATAAGCATATCTTCAAAGTTGAAGCTACCGCCTTTTTGCAGTTTTTTCGCCATTTTTTCGGCTTTTTCTTTGTCGATTTTACGTTCAACTTCTTCGACCAAAGAAAGTACATCACCCATACCCAAAATACGCTGTGCGATACGTTCAGGATGGAATGGCTCTAGGGCATCGAGTTTTTCACCCATACCCAAGAATTTGATTGGCTTGCCAGTAATGGCACGAACAGAAAGTGCCGCACCACCACGTGCATCACCATCCGTTTTTGTCAGGATCACACCCGTCAACGGCAAGGCATCATTAAAGGCTTTTGCCGTATTCGCCGCATCCTGACCGGTCATGGCATCAACCACGAACAATGTTTCAGTCGGCTTAATCGCTGCATGAAGCTCTTTAATTTCATCCATCATTTCGTCGTCTACATGTAAACGACCTGCTGTATCGACAATCAAGACATCAGCAAATTGAATTTTTGCTTGCTCAATCGCACGATTTGCGATGGTAATCGGTTTTTCGTCTGCGCTAGATTCAAAGAAAATCGCGCCAACTTCACCCGCAACTGTTTGTAGCTGTTTAATCGCTGCTGGACGATAAACGTCGGCAGACACCATTGCTACTTTTTTCTTTTGACGTTCTTGTAAGAAACGTGCAAGTTTTGCCGCAGTGGTTGTTTTACCCGCACCTTGTAAACCTGCAAGAAGCACAACAACTGGTGGTTTTGCCGCTAGGTCTAGGCTTTCATTCGCCTCACCCATCATTTTGGTCAATTCGTCATGAACGATTTTGACGAAAGCCTGCCCCGGTGATAACTGAGTCATCACTTCTTGGCCCAATGCTTCTTCCTTAACTTTCGCGATGAATTCACGAGTTACAGGTAACGCAACATCGGCTTCAAGAAGTGCCATACGTACTTCGCGTAACGTATCTTTAATATTGTCTTCGGTTAGCTGCCCTGAGCCAGTAACATTTCTTAAACTCTGCGTGAGTCGTTCTGTTAAGGTATCAAACATTGCAAAATCCGCTTAAAATAGCCATGAGCAAAAAATTGTTTCTTAAAATAGAAAATTTATGCATAGAATGCTATAGGATACTTTAGTTCTTGCAGAATTTATATAAATGAATATTCAACATCCTGAAAAAGGTTTGACATGATCAGTCTCCCCTTGGTTTACACGATCCTAGCATTAATCGCTTATACCACGTCTTTTTGGTATTTATTCAGCCATTTAATGTCTAAACGTGCGCCGAACCATTGGTTTATTGGTGTTGTACTTGGTTTAGGCATGTTATTGCATGCAGGTGTTTTATATAACGATATGTTGACGCCTATGGGTGTCAACTATGACGTGTTCAACCTGATGTCTTTTACTTCAGGTCTCATGCTATTACTCAGTGTATTATTTAGTACCTATCGGCCTGTGCTTGCGATGAACCTGTTGGGCATTCCTGTGGCAGCGACGGGATTGATTTTGGGCTTTGCATTTAGTCGACAAAATCAATTTATAGAACAACATTCACTGGGTTTAGACATCCATATTATTTTGTCACTTTCCGCATATGCCGTCCTGCTGATGGCAACAATTCAAGCGGTTATTTTGCGTTTACAAGACCGTGAACTAAAAAACAAGCAGAAAAAGCGTGTATGGGTGAGCCTACTTCCATCCTTCCAAGCCATGGAATCTTTGCTATTTGATTTATTGATTGCTGGATTTGCACTACTGACCGTGGCGCTTGGGTTTGGTTTCTTCACCATCGATAACTTCTTTGCACAGCATTTGGCGCATAAAACTGCCTTTAGCATCATTTCATGGTTCGTCTATGGTGCCTTGCTCATTGGGCATTATCGATTCGGCTGGCGTGGTCAAAAAGCCATTCGCTTTACCATCATTGGTTTTTGTCTCTTGGCAGTCGGCTTTATTGGTTCTAAGTTTATTTTAGAAATGGTTTTGGGCCGCTAAGTCGATTATGAAATTATCTTAAGTTTTATTAAGAAGGGAGCTAAGGCTCTCTTTATTATAGCTTGATTATTCACACAGAAATAACTGGCATAAAAAAAGCGCTATACAGCGCTTTTTTTTCATTACGTCTAAATTATAGAGCAACGATGTTTACAGCATTTGGGCCTTTTTGACCTTGAGCGATGCTGAAAGAAACCTTTTGGCCTTCTTGCAAAGTTTTGAAGCCAGAACCAGTGATTTCGCTGAAGTGAGCAAAAACGTCAGGACCGTTGTCTTGTGCAATAAAACCGAAACCTTTAGTTTCGTTGAACCATTTAACTGTACCAGTAACTGTATTAGACATAATAATACCTATTAATTTGTTGATTTAGCCATTGGATGATGACTGACTATAACTTGGAAAATAATAAAGAATTGAACTTCATTTCTGTAAAAAACGAAGGATTATGACTAACACTGCGATACTTAAAGAAAATTTACGAAACAATACTTTTTTTCTAGTTGCAGCCATCATACATGAAATCTTAAAAGATTCAAGCACAGTATATGTTGTTGATTCCATTAAAAAACAACAGTAAAAGCCATCTTCTTATTATTACTATCCATATGTATTTACTCATTTTATTGTTAAAGTTTTATGTCAGTCAATACTTTACGACTTTGGTCCTAATTTCACCAAATAGTTACATAAAATCTTGTCATTTCGTATTCCGCGTCACCATAAGCACAAAACCTAGACATCCCTTTCAAAACCACGTATAACTCCGTTTTTCAATTTTTGGCTGTATGACCGTGAAACTTGTTCTTGCGCCGATGGAAGGCTTAACCGACCCAATTATGCGAGATGTGTTGACGCATGTGGGGAGTTTTGACTGGTGTGTAACCGAGTTTATCCGTGTCACGGACTCTGTCCTGCCCGATCATATTTATCATAGCTATTGTCCTGAACTAAACAATGAAGGCAAAACTGCAGCAGGAACACCGGTTCATGTGCAGTTCTTAGGTAACAATCCCACTATGCTCGCGGCAAATGCTGTACGCGCGGTAGAACTTGGTGCCCCTGCGATTGATATGAACTTTGGTTGTCCTGCAAAAACCGTCAACCGCCACCGTGGTGGTTCAGTTCTGCTAGATGAGCCTGAAGTGGTGTATGAGTTAGTCAAAGCTGTGCGTGATGCTGTTCCGAGTCATATTCCTGTATCGGCAAAAATGCGTTTGGGCTATATGGACCGTAACTTCACTATGGAAAATGCGCATGCCATCGAAGATGCAGGAGCTGCATGGGTTACAGTCCATGCGCGAACCAAAGCCGATGGTTATACCCCGCCTGCCTTTTGGGATCAGTTGCAACCCATTCGTGAAGCATTGAAAATCAATGTGATTGCCAACGGTGAAATTTGGAATAATGCCGATGCCAAACAGTGCCAACTCGAATCTGGTTGTGAAGACCTAATGATTGGTCGTGCTGCGGTGACCACTCCTGACATTACACAGTGTATCCGTCGTAATACCGATGAACCGCTGATTACATGGCATGAACTACTTGGATTACAAATTCGTTTCTTAAACGGCTCGTATAAAAAAGAAATGAATATGGTCGGTCGTTATAAACAATGGCTCGGTATGATGTCGAAACATTACCCAGAAGCCAAAGTCCTTTGGGATGAAGTAAAACGTGTCAAACCACTTGATGAAATCGTGGAAAAACTCAAAGCCGGTATGTAAGTTTTAAAGCACATCGCCTAATATGAAAACGAAAAAGTGTGAAAACACCTATCTAAGCGTAGCCGCAGAGCCTTTGATTATACCTACAGTGTTCAAAGGCTTTGTTGTTTGGCAAACTCTAAAATTGCGTCGATCTCATCTGCCAAGAACTCTTTAGGATGTTCCGAAGTCGGGTTCATCACCAAGCTTGCGCCTTTGGTAATCGCAAATAATTTTTCAGCACTGATCATGACAAACTCTGCATCTGCACCAACATCCTGTTGAAGCATCGCAAGACTCAGAAAAAATGGAATGGCTTGTTCGCCCTGTTCCGTTTCCATCAATTGAAAATGTAAATGCTGCTCTGTATCACGCTCACCCAAACAATATACTTGGCTGGCTAAAAGTTGCTGATAAAAGTCTTGGTATTGCTCAGGATGATCTAAAGTCGATTCATAAAGATGTTGAAGCGTGTCGTTCATTGTTATTGTCCGTCTATTTTTATCAGTCAGATACTGTTCACAATCCACAGCATACAGGAAGTTTATGAATTATGCCGTTGATTTAAATCTTCAACGTGCTGTCGATTTGTTTTCCACGATTTTTCTAAAATTTCTTTTTCTAAACGCAACTGTATTCGTTTAAGTTTCATTTCAGAGATCACGGGTTGCTGAAAGGTTTGAACATAGTCCACCCAAGCTGTACCCCGAAATACATTCGACGGCATCTCTGTTTTAAACACTGCTTCAGGCATAAAAACAATCACAGAATGCATATTGTCTTTATCCACAATATCGCTCAACACCTGTTCTAACACTTTCATATGTTTATAATTTTGGTGAATTGGATTTTGAAATTTAAAACTTTTTTTATAAATTTTTTGCGTCCAATGTTTTTGTCTATCGCTCCCAAAAATCCAGCCCTTATAGTTTTTAGTTTCAATCACAAACACACCAAATGGGCTTAACAGAAGATGATCAATTTGAGTTGTAGCTCCTTCGCCATCTGGTAAGGTCAAATCATTTAACAATATATAATGGTCTTTCAAATAAAGTTTGACATGAACGGCGACAGCAAACTCCCCCATTTTCCCCTTTAAATAAGGTTTAAATGCTTTGATTGCCCCCACAATCAGTAACAATGGAATTAGCCACCACAACGTCGAAATGAAGGGTGCAAAGATTTGAGAAATATTCATTAATTTGATTCATTATTTTAAATAATTATATTTTCTATTTTATTGTAATTTCTCAATTTTTAACAATATTTCTTTATTTTCTAGACCACCCGCAAAACCCACTAATTTTCCATTCGCCCCCACGACACGATGACAGGGTGCAATAATTGAAATTGGATTTTTACTATTGGCTGCACCGACAGCACGTACGGCTTTGACATTGCCGATCTGCTCTGCAATTTGTTTATAGCTGCGAGTTTCTCCAAAAGGAATCGTCAGTAGAGCTTGCCAAACTTGTTGCTGAAATGCGGTGCCTTCAAAGTCTAGCGGCAAGTCAAATTGCTGTCTTTTACCTGCAAAATATTCATTTAATTGCTGTGCGGTTTTGAGCAAAATCGGGTGTTGCAGATCTTCAACCAAAGCCGCCAATCGCACACGATTTGGATTTTCATTTTCCCAAAGAACGGCCACCAATGCGGTTTCATGTGCAACAAGTTTTAGTTGTCCAACGGGCGAATCTAAAAACTGATAAGAAAATTGCATGACATACTCCAAGCTCGAAATCGCAGCACTTCATTATTCAGGAGGACGATAATTTCATCAAGACTAGTCCTGAAATAATCAGGACCGCAGCTAGCATGCGCATGGCATTTGCGGGCTCACCCAATACAACGATGCCGAGGATAAATGAACCCACTGCACCAATGCCTGTCCACACTGTATAGGCTGTACCCAGCGGTAAGGATTTCATTGCATAAGACAATAAAGCGAAACTTGCGATCATGAAAACAATGGTCAAAATACTTGGCGTCAGTTTGCTAAAGCCTTCAGAGACTTTCATACAATAGGCCCAAACCACCTCAAGCAATCCCGCTACAATTAATAAAACCCAAGCCATATTTTTACCCATAAAAAAAGCACAGAGGTCAATGAGCTCTGTGCTTTAGAACATATTAACTTGAAGATAATTTCATCAAGATTAGACCAGAAATGATCAGTATTGCGGCTAACATCCGCATGGCAGTTGCAGGCTCACCGAGTATAAAAATACCCACGAGGAATGAGCCAATCGCACCGATTCCTGTCCAAATGGTATAAGCCGTTCCTAGAGGCAACGTTATCATGGCATAGGCCAATAAACCAAAGCTCAGGATCATAAAAAATAAAGTAACTAAACTTGGGCCAAGTTTTGTAAAGCCTTCTGAGAGCTTCATCGAATAGGCCCAAACGATTTCAAAAATACCAGCGAATACCAGAACAACCCAGGCCATAATGCCTTCCTCCATATTAGTAGAGTCAGGTCGTCCTGACGATTTTTCTTACTGGCTTTGATCAAAGATGTAAGGGAGGTCGTTCCTCCGAATATTGTCTCAGTATAGCAAATATGCTGAATTTTAGTGCAGTCTTTACATTTTTTGACCAAATTCAGGGCGTTATTCAGTTGAGTAAAACTCTAGTGCAGATGATTTGCGCCAAAACATAGCATGTCTGTTCAAAGGACAGATTCATAAATAAAAAAGGCATCAGCAAAACCTGTTGATGATGCCCTCTTTATTCGGTCTATTGGCCGATTAGAACTTCAGACGAAGTCCTGCGCCATACCACCATTGTTTTTCACTTCCAGTTTCAGCTTGCCATGCCGTATGCTGATTTCCTTTTTCGTAGCTGTAAGCAACATCGATAAATGGCATTAACTTTTTATTGATTTCATAGCGTGTTTCTAGCCCTAGCCATACAGAACTGAGTCCTGTTTTTTGTGCATAAGCAGAGTCATCACTCAGCACCACATCTAGGTTCAAATATGGTTTTAAAATCAATTTTTGCGTCAGCAGCAAATCACGTTCGGTTTCTAAAGAAAAACTGACCTGTTTATCTGCACCAAGATATAAATAAGCATCGGTTTCAAAGAAATACGGTGCCAGACCATGCAGACCCACCGCAGCATCTAACTGTTCTTTGTCCGTCACTTGATGTTCATCTACCCGATAACGTGCACCAATTTGCGCATCCCAAAAGTCTGAGATCATACGGCTATACATCACTTGAGCCGCATAATCAGCGTCTTGAGATTCTGCTTTATCCGCATGTAATTTGATGAAAAGCTTATTTTCATCGGTCCCGATTCGACTCTCAATTTCGGTCTTTAAACTTCCACTGCCATCGGCATTATTGAGCCATCGATTGTCTATCTCAGTCGCTTGATAAATCTGTCCACCATGTTCACGCTTATGATCAATGGGATGCTGCGCAGAAGCAGCACGTGACGCAATAGATGATGCATTTGCATGTTCTGCATGTTCTGCATGTTCTGCATGTTCTGCATGTTCTGCATGTTCTGCATGTTCTGCATGTTCTGCATGTTCTGCATGTTCTGCATGTTCTGCATGTTCTGCATGTTCTGCATGTTCTGCAGTATGCTCCATCTTGTTCGATTCGATCATTGTTTGCATCACTTGATGCGACGAATCATGTGAGGAATGCGATTCATGTTGAGATGATATCGGTATGCTGTGATGTGCATCTTGCGCCATGGTCATTTGAGTGACCGATGCCAATGCTAAACTCAGTACCGTATATGTGCATGGTTTAATGGTGCGCATAAGACACCTCCTTTTGCGGCACAGATGCCGTTTTCGTATTCTCCGCGACATTTGCGACCACAAGTTTATTCATCATCCCTGCAGACATGTGATACAGCAAGTGACAATGAATCGCCCATTCCCCTAATTCATTGGCCGTTAACAGAGCAGTCACTGTTTTCCCTGGCGGCACAATCACCGTATGTTTATTTGGCATTTCAGAAGATACTTGCCCATTTTCCAATTGCATAAACATGCCATGTAAATGCATCGGATGCGCCATCATGCTGTCATTGACAAATTTCAGTCGAATTCGCTCACCATATTTCACCTTTAGTGGTTCAGCTTCACTGAATTTTTTGCCATTCATGGTCCACATATAGCGTTCCATCGTTCCACCCAAATGAATGACCAAGTCTTGCGTCGGTTCACGTGTATCAGGCTGCGGTGCTAACGCTTTTAAATCACTATATTGCAGTGCCTTATCACCGACAGGTGTTGAAGCATTGGCCCAACCCATAACCGTTGCTGAATTTTCAACTGCCCGCATCTCTCCTTTAGACTGTGCATGCTCCATCGCTGCATGCGTATCATGTTTCATAGATGAATCTATTAAGGAGTGGTTCATAGATGAATGATCCATCACACTATGATCCATATTGGCATGCGCTGAATCAGACATGTTCTGTTTATGCATCTCTGGATGCTGCATAGTAGTATGCGCAGGCATTGGGGAATGGTCCATGTCATGCCCCATTGCAGCATGATCATGTGCTTGATTCGGCTGAATCTTTGACGGATCGACAGTATGCATGTTGTGCTCATGAGCATTCACTTGCTGGATTGCTGAAGTTTGGGTTGAACCTGTAGCCATATGTCCCATATTGCTATGGTCCATACCTGACATTGAACCATGCCCCATATCTTCCATGGTCAGCAAAGCGCGTGGCCGTGCTTTTGGTATATGAATACCTGAGTGCTGAGGCTGCGTTTCATCATGTAAAGTGCCAATCGCAAATCCAGTCCGATCAATCGACTCAGCTTCAACCTGATAGTGCGCAGATTTAGGCTCTACAATCACATCGTAGGTTTCCGCAGCACCAATGCGGAATTCATCGACATTGACCGGTTTTACCGCTTGGCCGTCTGCACTGACCACCGTCATTTTGAGCTGAGGAATACGCACATCAAAAAACGACATAGCCGCAGCATTTACAAAACGAAGTCTGACTTTTTCATTGGGCTTAAACATCCCTGTCCAGTTCTGCTGTGGTGTTTTGCCATTCACTAAAAACGTATAACCCGTGACATCAGACAAATCCGTTTTCAGCATACGCATCTGATTCCACATCGAACGATCTTTCCAAGTGCTTTTTAAACCTGTTCGTTGAATTTGCGTCCATACTTCTGAAACTGTTTCACGCTGATTTTGATAGTATTCGGCAGACTTTTTCAGATTTGCCATAATCTGAGCGCTAGATGATTCATGAAAATCCGACAACATGACCACATAATCACGTTGAGTCTGTTCATGTGCGGCAAGTGCTTGTTTGCCTTTCGGATAAATTACCAAAGCGCCATATAATCCGTCTTGTTCTTGGCCTTTGGAATGCGCGTGATACCAATAGGTTCCGCTTTGACGGACTTTAAATTTGTAAGTAAAGCTACCATCAGGCTGAATTTCATTAAAACCATTAAAACCGGGTACACCGTCCATTAAACCGGGCAGCAATAGACCATGCCAATGCACCGAGGTATTTTGTTTTTTGAGCAGATTATGCACATGGATGACCGCATCATCGCCTTCTTCAAACTCCAGTATAGGCGCTGGAAACTGACCATTGACACTGATTTTCTTGACCGCTTTACCAGTCAAATTGATGGTCTTTTCATCAATATTCAGATGATATTCTTTAATGGCTGCAAACGCCCACGTTGGAGACAGCAGACACACCCCGAGCACGAGGCATGATTTAGATAAATTAGACATGACTTAACCTTTATAAAATAACGAAAAAACGTATTTAATACTCAGGTTAAGCTTGCGGAGGTCTTAGAATTTCTTGCCAAAAGCCTTTTAAATGCTGTCCAGCAAAAATGAAACGAGGGGGTTCTGCATAGTGATGCACATGGAAGGTCTGCAATGCGACCAAGGCGCTATCGACATAAGAGGTACTGATTTGGCAATGTGCGAGTGTACAGTCCTGACAGTCTGTACTTTGTGTTGTTGAATGATGCACCTGACCATCTTGCAGTGCAGATGGCGAATCTAAAGATTGATGACAGTCCATCATTGAAATGACTTCAGGTGTCGTCTGCTTGCCATGATGTGCTGCATGCTCTGGAACAGCTTGCCGCTGATTTTGATGGCAATTTGCTATATTTGAATGTGAAGGATCAGTATGTGCTGCATGAACTGATGCCTGATGGGCATTCGCAGTCATCATTTGTTGATGTTGAAAATTTTGCTGTGCACTGACCACACTGCTCCACCCCATGACAAACGCCATGAGCCAAGCAAAGCCAAGATGCTTACGCAAAAAATTAAACAATTTAGTATCCTAATTCAACCCAATGATGCACTGTGACAATATATCCCTATTAACACATCTTTAGAAACATCACGCGATCGGCTCAGCCGAAATCCGCATGAAACACCATGAAGATATTATTTACGATTCAAATGCAATCACATGACATTTGTATCAACATGACATGCAGCTCGACCGATTTATCCATCATGAACGATACATTCAGAAATATCTAAAAGCACTATCTAGTGCGATCGATGATGTGTTTTGCCAGTCACAGCGTATCTCAATAGTTGCTAACAGCATAATTAATTGTGCAGTTATTCACAACAGTTTTAAATTTATTGCGCTGTCATAAAAATCAGCGCATATCTTCCAGTTAAAACATAAAAGTTATTTTTTAAACTGATTAATTATTTACCATAGATTAATAAACATACAGCATTTCAAACACTTTACCCCATAAAAAAAAGGACTCAATTGAGTCCTTTTTATACTTAATACGTCTAATTATTAAACCATTGATGCACAATCGTTTATAATTTACCCAAGTTATCCATATAGTTATCTACACAGATATCCATACAGTTATCCATATAGTTATCCACAAGTGAGGAATAACTTATACCCAAAGGCTTAAGCCTCTTGAGCATGCACTTTTGCCAACTCTGAACGCATGTCATCAATCACAGCTTTATAATCAGGCTTACCAAAAATCGCTGAACCTGCAACAAACATGTCTGCACCGGCTTCAGCAATATCACGAATATTGGCTGGAGTAACACCACCATCCACTTCTAAGCGAATATCACGACCTGAAGCATCAATAATTTTTCGTGCTTGACGCAGCTTTTCCAAGGTCATTGGAATGAACTTTTGACCACCAAAACCTGGGTTCACACTCATCAACAAGACTTGGTCAACTTTATCTAAAACGTAGTCTAAATAATGCAGAGGTGTCGCAGGGTTAAACACCAAGCCCGCTTGCGCACCGCCAGATTTGATTAACTGTAAAGAGCGGTCAATGTGGTCAGTCGCTTCTGGGTGGAAAGTGATGATATCTGCGCCAGCTTCCAAGAAATCACCAATCATACGGTCTACCGGTGAAACCATTAGATGTACATCAATTGGCGCCTTAATGCCGTATTTTTTCAATGCCTTACAAACGCCCGCACCAAAAGTTAAGTTCGGTACATAATGATTATCCATGACATCGAAATGAACAACATCTGCACCTGCTTCTAGAACGTTTTCAACTTCTTCACCTAAGCGCGCAAAGTCTGCTGACAAAATTGAAGGTGCGATTAAGAATGGCTTGGACATGAAAAACCTAGCTTTGAAAAGGGAGTGATTGACGCATTATAGCAAATTGTCCCCCTATTCGCTGCCCACGCCCTAAGTCGTTTTTTCGATACTGATGATTGATATCTCTATAATAAAAAAACCTAGGATGAACTGATGTTACGCAGTAATATCAGAAGCGAAATTTGATTCAAATAAAAAACGATACGCGGTAACGTCATCCGCAATTGTTTGAGATAGAACGACTTCTCATCAAATTTTTTTTTTTGCAATACTTTAAATAAATAGACGCTAGAGAGCGAGTTTTGCGGTGAGGAGCATTGCTCCGCAAGATGGTTTCCTTGCGAAGCTTCGCTTCTCATTTTGCCTAATGAGAAACATCGTTTCGTAGAGTACCTCCAGCCGAAGGCTAATCCCTTTATTTAAGTCCTAGATGTAAGACTCCGTCGAATTGACTTAAATATCATTTTAAAAAATGCAAAATTATTTTTTGCTTACGTAACATCAGTGATTAATATGGATAAAGATCTCAGGGATAGAAACACAGCGTTGCATATTTAGACTTAACGAGCATCTATGTACTTTGCTAAGTTAAAGGACTGACGGCTTAATAATAAAATTGCATTTATGAAAAGTTCAACACAAATCACCACCGCCCAAGCAGCACGTGTTGCTAAACGCTTAGTCAATCATTGGAAACATAAATTTGAAGTCAATGAACAGCTCATTGGAGAAAATACTGCATTCAAGATTCAACTGCCCTCTGCAGAGGTCAGTCTTTTACCACAAGTTGCATTTTTAGATGTGGTGATTTCAGCCCAAGATCCAAGTGCAAATCTAGATCAATTGGAACATGTGGTTTTAGATCATTTGATCCGCATGGGGCAAGAAGAACTCAGTGCAACATGGCAACGTGAACCGTAGTCTACGTCGCCATGTTGCCAAAGCCTTTCACTCAATGCTGATGTGATTGATAATTTCTAACTGCATCAATACGGGCTTTCGTCGCTGGATGTGACTCAAAGAAGTCTGTCCAAGATCTCTGATCTTTGGCAGTTTCATCCTTTTCACCTTTCTCTTTTGCTGTTTCACCATCAGCTTCATCTTCCATACGTTGTAAGAAATTTGCAAAATGTGCCGTTGGAATTTGATGTTTTGAAAGTTGTTTTAAGGCATATAAATCTGCTTCAGATTCAAAGTCTCGTGAGTAACTCGCACCCACCGCAGCCACCGGCAAACTGGTGAGAATGTCAGAGCCATCCCCTGTGATCATCAACAAAATAATACTGATGCCTAAACCTGACAAACTTTGCTGCAAACTATGGCGTTGGACTAAATGCCCCTGCTCATGTGCAAGCACACCTATGAGCTCATAATCATTTTTCGCTAATTTAACCAACTCATCTGTCACGATAATGGTGTTATTGGGTATTGCCAATGCATTTGCACCAATACTGCCACCACCACGGAATAACAACTTCGCAGGTCGATTTTCAGCCACCAATTGTTGATATTCTTGCTTCAACTTATCTTGGCGTGCTTGTGGCAATTTTGTAGGTTCAGTCATATCGATAATATATTTTTCCGCCTGATCGCCCCAACTTTTTAAAGCTGTCTCAGGAAGTTGATTAGCCACTACATGCGACGCCGCAGGTATGCCCCATTTAATCAATACAAAAGCAAATGCCACCACGAAAATTACACTAAAAATGATTAGAGAAGGTGAACGCTCTAACTTCCAAATCGAATGCCAACGCGACTTTACGTCGAGATTAAACCACTCTGGCAAAGGTTGATGAAACTCTAAACGAGCATCATCCTTTAACTCGATCACTGGCTGAATATCACCCAAAGCACCGATCAGCGTCATATCTTGATAGGTGTAATGCTGTGTTAGTTCTAGGTCTTGACCATAACGCACAATCACAGCATGCTCCCCATCTGCACTGATTTGAGCAACAAAGGGTTTTGACACTTTCCCATCATAATAGGTTGCATTCACTACTGATGTTTTCATGTAATTCACCTGCGTTATAAGGAAATATCTAGGTCAAAAATATCGGATAATTCTTCAGCAATCGCATTGTGATCTTGCTGCATTTGATTTTGTAATTGGTCAGGATCATCGACCAACATTAAGTGTAAAGATTCAGTCTGATATTTATATAGTCGTACAACTGCCCATGGTGTCAGTAAACCGAGGCTAACCACTTTAGCCAACCAATTGCTCAAGACAATCCATGCATAGCGCCATTGATTACAGTCCGTATGAAACTGACTGCGGCTCAACGTGGTGTTATTCCATGTGGTAATAAAAATACGTGCAGCTGTGAGTGGCCAAATAAACATGTAGCCAATCAAATACATACCAAAAATAATGAAGACATAAGATGCGTCATTTAAACCATCTGAACTACCAAACAATATCGCAAAGATCACCGCCAGCAATGCACCAAAGCCCATAAACAGAAATAAAGGCACATACATGGCACGCATATAATCGCCCCAAGTATTATTCAGATTAAATTTCAACTGCCCCAGATACAAATGATTCAGACATTCACGTTTATATAGCCAGATCGCAACTGGTGTAAACAAACCAAGGGTAAAGACAACCACCGCAAGACATTTGACAAAACACCAATACGCGCTTTTATTTGTCCCTGAAAAAAAGAATCGGCTATTACTAAATTTACTGTTGCGAGCACGGAAACGAATCGTAGATCGAATAAGCCAAGGAACCGCAAAGAAAATCAGGACAAATCCCGCTAAGAAAGCTTCCCAAGAATACTTTATAGCAAAAGAGAAACCACCATAGACCACTAATGCAATGATTCGTCCAACTAAAATTTTTGTAGGCAAACCAGTAAAATCAAAACGACGCTGAAACACCCAAGTATTACCATAAAAATAACGTAAACGGCGGACCTTTGCCCAAGGCGCATAAAGTCCAAGCGTGACAATTGTCAGTAAGATATTCACGATCCAAATACCGAAATATTCAGATGCATTACCTTTAAACTTAAAATGATAATTTCGTCCCAAAACATTAGCCTGTTCTGTCTCACCAAATAGACTCGGTGGATTCATCACGGGCAGCTCTGGCGGAAGCGGCGTTTCCATTTGTGAATTTTGCATAAGTACCCTAAATTATTTTTTTTGGTATGTCGAATTTATTCATTTGCATGGCAATGCTTATCACCATGCTTTATTTATACGTGTATCAAAGCAAGCTATGCCTCAACACTTTTAACCACTGGCTTTAGAATTAATGAACTACTGTTTGCAATTGGACAGCGTGAAATTGCAAATGATCATCCATAAAACTTTGAATAAAATAATAACCATGATCATAGCCTGCATGTTCACGCAGTTCGAGTGGCTGTCCAACTTGCTCACACGCTTGCTGAAACAACGCCGGATTTAACTGGCTATAAAATTGATCATCAATGCCTTGGTCAATCAAAATGGCTTTAAACAAAGCCCCTTTTGTTTGCACTAAAGCTGTTGCATCATGCTGAAGCCACTGCTGACGATCTGAACCTAGATATTGACTAAAGGCTTTTTCACCCCATGGACACTGACTCGGCGCACAAATCGGTGCAAAAGCAGAAACCGATTTAAACAGGTCCGGATGCTTCAACGCTAAAGTTAATGCACCATGACCGCCCATACTATGTCCGAATATGCCAATCGCACCTTTTTGTACCGGAAATTCAGCCTGTACCAGCGAATACAATTCTTCAGTGATAAAACGTTCCATTTGATAATGCTCGGCCCAAGGTTGTTCCGTTGCATTAATATAAAAGCCCGCACCCTGCCCAATATCCCAATGATCGCCTTGCGCTACCTGTTCCCCACGTGGAGAAGTATCAGGGCTGATTAAAATCAGGCCAAGCTGGGCAGCTAAACGCTGAGCATGCGCTTTAATGGCAAAGGTTTCTTCAGTACAGGTTAATCCCGCCAAATAAAACAATGCAGGACACGCTTGGCCTTGTAAGGCTGCTTCTGGCAAAAAAATACCAAACTTTGTCGCGGTCTTTAGACTTAAAGAATCCAATTGATAAATGCGCTGCTCACCCGCAAAACAAGTATTTCGTTGTACTAATTCCATGATCTTTATCCTAAACTTTTTTAATCTTTTAAGGCGTAACCGTCGTAGCCGGTGCAGTAGTTGTCGGCGGGAACAATCGTTGTTCTAATTGAGGCAACATTAATGCCATGTTTTTCCCCATCGACCACTGCGGTTCAGAAGGTTCGAAACCTTGCGCGGCTTCCCATTTCGCTACAGTCGCTTTGGTTTCATTAAATGCCGCTTGAATACTGGTCTGCTCACGCATCGCCTGATCAAAGAACGCACGACCAAAATAGGTGTATTCAGCTTCATTCGAACAGCCAAAAGACTGTCGATCAGCTGCCGATGCAGTAATGATTAAAGTATTATCATTTTGTAGTGCTGGAATAAAACTTCCTGAATAACATGAAGAAATGACAATCACACGCCAACGAATTCCGGATGCATCCAAGGCTTCTTTTAACCATTTAGGATCGACTTGCGCCAAATCCAAAGGTGCATTTTCCATTTCAAAGACATTCGGTAAACCATGTGAGGTCATATATAAAAATAAGACGTCACTTTCTCGGTTCATCTGTTGACCAATACGACGCAGCGCCAACTCCATACTGGTTTTAGATGCCAGCGGAATTTCAGTGCGCGTTGCAGGGTTATTGATCAGCTCAACCGAACGCCCATAGGTGCCAAAACGTGTATCAAACTGTTCTTTAATCCGTTCAATTTCCAGTTTAAAGACATCTTGATAACTCGCACCTGCCACCCCTAAGAAGTACCAATGGGATTGGGCAAATTCACCATATTCCACTGCATCCAAGGATTTATTGAGTAAACGGCTTTGTGCATAAAATGCATCTTCAGCAAAGCTTGGAGGAACTTCTTCTACTTTCCAAATCGGCTGATCTTTGACTGAGACTTGCCACACGACCAAAGTAAATAGCGTCGCACCCATAATCAGTGCACGCTCCCACCATGGCCATTTCAGCTCACGTGAAAACACCCAAACGACAGCCAAACTTTGCCAAACAAATAGAATAATGAATAACGTTGGAATGTAGTCATACAGAAAGTATGGGAGAAAATCGAGATCTCCCAAATATTGAATCAAACATTGAAACAACATGATGTGCGTATCAAGCACCAACCAAAGCAATGCAGGGACCAACATTAACCGTGGATTATTTACACGTTGTGATAGGAAAATCCCCACAATTAAAGCAATAAATGGCCACAATGCATAACTTATAAGACCTTGAGCGTTAAATTCACCAATACGCCCCGTGCTCAGCCAACTAAATAAACTGTTAGCACAACCACCTAAAATCCCCCAAAACACCAATTGTAAAATCGATGGACGAACGATTTGTAAAGAACGACGAGACCCAAAAAATAACCACATCCCCGCAGTTTGGTTGCTTTTAAAATCATGCCAAAAATTGATGGAGGGTTTGAAATCAATCATAGAGTTCTAATGGTGGCCTTGGCTCGCTTAATTGCACAAATAATTTTATGCCTGATGTCGTTTTTAGCAATGCTATTTTTTAACTATATAACAAATCTTTGAACAATATTGAAGCAAATATCATTTTAAGTCACAAGATCATGTTGGAAATATGCATCAAAGCGACAAGCATCACCTTGCCACTGATGTTGCGGCTCTTGATTCGCTAAAAAAACCGCCAATCGTGGACGTTTAACCACGACACGTTTAGCAATTTTTTGTGCTAAATCCAGTAAATTATCACCTAAATCCATCTCACCATCTTCAGGTAACAGCAAATGCAACAATTGCATTTGTTTTTTGACCTGAGCTTGCTTTTTGACGGCTTGCTGGTTTTGATCTCGCTGTGGAAACATCGGATCGAGATAAACCACATCAAAGATTTGATTGGTCGTCGATAAATGTTTCAAATAATCTGCCGAATCTGAAAAGACCAATTCAATTCGAGCCACAACCGAACTTAAAAATACATCTTGCTGCGCACGTTGATGTGAGTCTTCCAATAGGGTAAATAAAATCGGATGACGTTCCACAAGGGTCACATGAGCACCCAAATGGGCCATCAATAAACTATCGTGCCCTAGCCCTGCGGTTGCATCCACAAGCTGTGGTTTTTCTGCCAAATTACACGCACGTGCAATCATCTCAGACTTTAAAGATGCTCGCTTTAAACGTCCAACTTCTGCTTTCCAATCGGGTTGCATCTTCATGCCATTGGCCGCCAACCACAAACCATCTGCATCGACACACAAACTGAGTTCAGGGTTTAAACGTAAAAAACGCGCGTTTAATTTTTCAATCAATTCAATATTTACAGATACACCACGTGAAGAAAGCACAGCAGAATACTGCTGTGCTTTCTCATAAAACTCTTGTTCTGTGTATAAGCGGATTTCGCTTACCATAATTTCCAGCCTGTAAATGCGAACAACAAAATCAATAAACCTGAAACAATTCGATACCACGCAAAAATCATGAAATCACGTTTTGCCACATAAGCGACAAGCGCACGAATCAAAAGTAATGCCGAGACAAACGAAACAATCAAACCGACTGCAATCACAGTCCAATCTTGAGTGCCTTGAAATACATCATAGCTTTGATATAAATCCAGCAAACCTGCACCGACAATAACAGGAATACCCAAAAAGAATGAAAACTCAGTGGCTGCTTTACGAGAAACACCCAAGAACATAGCACCAATAATGGTTGCACCTGAACGTGAAGTCCCTGGAATTAAAGACAAAACTTGAATTAAACCAATCCAAATCGCATCTTTAATGGTTAAATCTTCTACTTCTTTGGCACGCACCTGCGGTGGATTTTTTTCGATCCAAATAATGATCAAACCACCGATAATCAACCCCATAGCAATCGCAATATTATTGAACAGTAGCTCTTTCACTGTCTGACCGAACGTCAAACCAATCAACACGATTGGAATCGAAGCGAGAATTAAGCCAAAACCTAAACGGCGCCCTTTTTCTTCACCAGTCACCATACCGGTTGCTGCGCCCCACAGGCGGCCCCAGTATTCATAAATCACCGCAGCAATCGCACCCATTTGAATTGCGATCACGAAAACATCACTTTTTTCTTTGGTCCAAAAGTTCATTAATTCTGAGGCTAGAATCAAATGCCCTGTACTTGAAATCGGTAAAAATTCGGTAATACCTTCAACAATACCCATGATTGCCGCTTTGAGCAGCAGTAAAAGATCCATATATAACCCTAATTATGGCTTGCCTTGTTCTGAAATTTTCTTCCAGGCGTTATCTCGTAAATATACGGGCAATGCAAGTTCAGCACTCACCCATGCTTTTCTTTGCGCCGCTTCGCGGGCAATAGTAGCAATATCTTGTGCTGTTGCACTTAAGTCTTTGTATTGTGTTTGTTCTGATTGAATGAGCTCACTACCAGAACCCACGACAGTAAATTTGATCTGTGGTGTGGCATCTGCGTAGCTTAATAGTTGTTCTTCATCTACAGCCTGCATAATGCCATTGGCATCGAGTTGATAGCTTGCGATATACACTTCTTGCATGCGAGCATCAAGGACTGCCGTTACTTCAGTCAAACCATGTACACGATGCGCCGCTTGAGCCAAAGCTTGCAAAGTCGAGACTGGAACAACAGGTACGTCATGGGCCCATGCCAAGGCTTGTGTTACCGCTGCATTAATACGAACACCACTAAATGAGCCAGGCCCACGACTAAAGGCAATCGCAGTTAAACCCGCTAACTCAATAGCAGTTTGATTAAGCCCTTGCTCAATCATTGGGAGAATGGTTTGCGTCTGCGCTTTTGCCCGTAAATCGAGTTGAAAATAAAGCTCTTGAGTTTCATCTACAATCGAGACGGAACACTGCTCATTGGCAGTTTCCAATGCCAGTAATTTCATGCGCAACCTTAATTAAATTTAATCTTAAAAAACGTTGAATATGATACTCCACTCCACCGCAGTTCGCGAGATTTTCCACCTCAGACTCAGCGCTTTCTGTATTTAATCCATAAAAAAGCCTCGACAAACGTCGAGGCTTTTTTGCTTGCCATGTATAGCGTTTTAAAGTTCAGCGACTTCGAGTTGAGTAAAATGTTTAAAATGAGCAGCATAGTGCAAGGCACTCATTTTTAGACGTGCTTCCGCTTGTTCATCTAAAGTCTTGACGACTTTACCCGGTGAACCCATCACAACAGAATTATCCGGAATCACCTTCCCTTCGGGAATTAAAGCATTCGCACCTATGATGCAATTTTTACCAATCACGGCATGATTTAGGACCACGGCATTGATTCCAATCAGACTATTATCACCTACAGTACATCCGTGTAGCATGGCTTGATGCCCAATCGTGACATAATCGCCAATGGTCATTGCAATGCCGGCATCGGTATGCAGAACCGCATTTTCTTGTACATTGGTAAAATCACCCAGTTTGATACGACTGTTGTCCCCTCGAATGACGGCTCCGAACCAGACACTCACTTCTCGACCTAATTCAACTTGGCCAATGACCGTTGCATTTTCTGCAACCCAACCATCCCATGGTTGATGCGTAGCTTTCGGGCTATATCCTTGAAATTTGTACAACATGATCAAACATCCTATTTTGACTTTCTAAAAATGATTTATGGCTCACGGCCCAAATGAAATGAAGGAGAATTTAATAAAAAAGGCCATTCTTTTTGATAGTTCAGACCATATTGAAATAAGGAAATCAGCATCCGTGCAGTCAAGCCCCATACGATTTCGTTTTCGACTCTTAAACTGGGAAAATAAAGCGATTGCTGGGCAAAACGAACTTCATACGGCGTTGGCGGCGTTTCTAAAAGCTGCCTTAATGATACAAAAAAAATACGATCAATTTCAGTTGGTTGAGGTATCAAATTTACGTCAGGCGGGATCAATCCCACGATCGGTTTAACTAACATTCCATTCCGTGCTTTTTGCATTGGTAAATCACCCAAAAGTTGCACATCAAATGGATTTAGAGCGGTTTCTTCTTGAGCTTCTCTTAACGCCACCACGATATTACTGGTGTCTTGGGCATCACGTTTGCCACCGGGAAAGGACACTTCACCGGCATGATTATTCATATAGAGCGAGCGGCGGGTCAATAAAATACGTGGATTATCTTCTTGGGTAATCGCAATCAATACAGCAGCATGCGCAGGTTGAATACGCTTAGAAAAACGTAAACTTTGCTGCAATCGCTGAGTCAATAAACCCTCATCCATCCACATTACATCCTTATAATTATCTTGTTGTCATCATAGCTGAATTTCGGCCAAGCTGGTTAGAAATGATGCCAAAGTTTTATTTTTAAGTTATTCTGACGGTTCACACAATCCATGACGATGAATATGAACTTTTGCTCAAACTGCGGACAAAAAACAAAAGAAGCGATCCCGCTTGGAGATCATCAGATACGCCGTATTTGTACCGCATGTGGGTTTATTCATTATGTGAATCCTAAAGTCATTTGTGGTGCTTTAGCAGTTTGGGACAATCAAGTTTTACTTTGCCGTCGTGCGATTGAGCCACGTTATGGGCTGTGGACATTACCTGCTGGCTATATGGAACTCTATGAGACGATGGAGCAAGGTGCAGCGCGTGAGACTCGCGAAGAAGCTGAAGCAGAAGTCAACATTGAGCAACTGTATTGCATGTATAACATTCCCCGTATTGGGCAAATTTATGCCTTGTTCAAATCTGAATTAATCAATGGTGAATTTGGTGCGGGTGATGAAACCATTGAATCACGATTGTTTAGTGAAGAAGATATTCCTTGGGATGATTTAGCCTTTCCAAGTGTGGAAAGAACGCTGCGGCATTATTTTGCTGACCGCAAAACAGGTCAGTTTGCAATGCATCTCGAAACCCTTGGTACGCGACTCGATCACACAGGTTAATTTGCTGCTCTCAATATTAAAAAAGCCCATCACTGATGGGCTTTTTTATTTTACTCATATTTGACGATTATTTAGCCTTGATGGTGTAACACGGGGCCAACTCTAAAGAAATATCACCACCGCTTAACTTCGCCGTTTGAGCCGCAGCAGTATCATTTGGATTTTTTAAGCTGTAAATATAACTAAAGCTGGCCAAACTATTCCCCCACTTCACCACTTTATTATCCGAATCTGTCAAAGCAACGCCAGAGGGACGTGTGCCTGCATTGGCATTAATCATATTATGTAACTGCACTAAAGCACCGCCTACAACCATTGATGTATCCGCTGAAGTTTTCACACTTGAGTTCATTCCAATCAGCGCGCCATCAAGCGTATGGAAATATGGGTCAGCTAAAATCATACGAATCGAAATGGTATTTGGATTGATATTTCCTTCAGGCGTAAAGGTACGGGTTGTCGTTCCGATACGATATTGCTGTACACCTTTGTCATCTTTCATTAACAGTGGGTCAAGCACATCTTTTCCGCTACAGCCTTCCGTCGCGTGTGTAGACAAGTCGACAATTTGGCTATCTTGACGAGTAAATACATCATCTGGCACGCCAGATTTTATATTTGTGCGAATATCACCATTACGGTCAATCACCACACCCAATTTCACTGTTTTAATCGAAGTATCGGTAAATTTAAAGGTTAAATCTGCATACAAGGGGAAGATATAATTTTGTCCAGCAGCAACATTTTCAACAGACTTAAAGACTTTTTTGTCTAAATACGACAGCGGATAAAGCTTGTATAAATCCATCGTGCCTTTAAATTGCACTTGGTTAATGTTTTGCTCCCAAAGACCTAATTTTTTCTTATCATCGGCCGTCAGAACATAATCATCTTTTTTAGCCATTAACGTTTTATATAAACTCCCACCTGTACCAACCACCATTTTGTCGGCAAGTAGCGTCCCTTGTTTAATAATCAGCGGGCCAGAGTTGGCTTCTTCTGCATCAAAACGGAAACCCAGAATGCCAGGTTTATCAATTTGCTTGGTAAGCGGATCAATCCAATTGTCCTGTGGCGTTGCTGTTAAACGTGTTGGTCGAACCTGCGTCAAGAGCAAGACATTCACACCACCAATGGTACTTAACTGTTGATCAACTTTGCCCTTCCACTGTAAACCACTACCAAAAGTCATGCCTTGGCGGTCAGTCATTAACATGAAATGACCAAATAAATTGACTTTTGAACTATCGGTCGGCGAACATTCATTTTTGTCACAGCCGACCAGTCCATTTGAACCACTGGCATTGGTAATCACGCCATCAGTTGAAAACAACGCAAACTCTGGCTGGTAAACCGCAGCCGTTGAGATATTCATGAGTTTTGAAACTAAGGTAAATGCATTTTCATTACTGACTTCGGACAAGTCTAGCCAAGGTGTAAACAGGTCATTAAATTCCGTATCTGAACTGATACTGAAATCTGCTGTCGCGACATTCCGCGTGATTTGATCAATCAATACTTTATCTGCATTGTTGATATAAACCGCTTGGATATCTGTAGCTGTAACTGCGCTGTTATTTTTCAAAGCCAAGGATTGAATAATTTTAGCTAAACGCATGGCCACTTTAACCGTTGGGTCGGTATTTGAAATCGTTGCAGCAGGTTTACCCGCGATGCCAGCTGCCAAATCCAATAAGGTCAAGCGTGGAGGTGTCGTACCACTGGCTACATTGGAAATTTGCTTCAAATCTACTTTACCCAAATCAATTCGACGTGATTTTTCACCTTGGATAAAGAAAGTTACCATATCGCCAATCTTACAAGCACCTGTCGAAACACCTTCTTTTAGATCAAATAAAGTAATGTAGGTATTTTTAACGTCGCTCGAACAATTAAAATTCAGACCTTCAATTGGATAATCTAAAACGAACTCAACACAGCCTTCGGTATTACTTTTACAAGTACCATTGGTCGTACTGGTATCATAAATTTCAGGATTCACACTTGCACTTTCACCGCCACAGCCACTGAGCGCTGCAACCAATGCCGTTAAAGCAAACGGTAATAAAATTTTATTTTTCATCCTAATTCTCTTTCTTATGTCCTTAACGGATTGCTGTTAATTTAAGTTGGCCTTGATTGGTTAATACGCGGCCATCGACGTCAATTGCTGTTGCTAAAGGCGTTAAGAATAAGTACTGGCTACCTTTAGGCACTTGAATCACGCCTTCAATTTTTTCATGGTAAAGATGATCCGCTTCACCTTGGTTATTTTTGAATCCACCTGCGCCTTCCATGACACATCCATTTTTGTCTAAAAATACCGCAAATGGCCAATAAAATGTAGGATTTTGTTCTTTGGATGCAAATGAATGTATACGAATATTTTGTAATGGTGATTTTAGTTTTACGACTTCATAGTCAAATTCGTCAGACAATGGTGCTCGAGGCCATAAGTTAATATCTTGTGCCAAGTCAAGCTCTTTGGCTTTCTTCATTTTTTTATTCGAAAAACATTGCTGACCTAAACCTTGAATGGTGTCAGCTTGTGACACCCGATAATATGATGTGGCTAAAGTGATTGGGCCTGTATCTTCGGGTTGATTACGTTTAAATAAATTATCAATGACGGAGCGACTGACACCTTTTTCACGTTCAATGGTTTGCATCCGCGTTTGCCCCATCTTGCTATCAATAACGCCTTCGGGCATGGTGTAAAAGCGCTTTTTGCCTTCTAAGTTAAACTCTTTATCTTCAAGATATTCATTATTGACATACTTTTCACCAGCCATGGTCGAAAAGCCTTGCTCTTGTTTTGCCTTAGCCGATTGTTTTGAAGGATTATTTTCTAAGTTTTCACCTGAAGATCGTACGGATTGATCAGTACTGACTACTTTCTCAGCAAGGATCTTTTTCTCAACGACAGGTTTATCTTTTCCAGCTAGAACTTTGGACTGATACGCTTCACGAGGTTGGGCTAGCTCTGATTGCTGTAAATTTTCTGTCCATGCGGTTGAAGGCAAGACTTTTGCTGTCGTATCTGCCGCTTGTGCTGACTTTTCAGATTTGCGAACTTTATCCCCTGAGACGTCTTTAATTTTATCTACTGTGACAGCTTTAATTTCATCCCGTTTTTCCGGCTCGCGTATACTTAAATGTTGAGAATTCACCGGTCCAACAGCCTGTGCTGTTGGACTCATTTGACGTGTCATCGGTGTCTTGGTTTGAGACGGACTAATGCTTACGGATGGTTGAATAATTTGTTGTACAGGTTGAGAGTCTATCGTTTTAGCAGTTGGACTTTCTTTAGGTTTCTTTGCTGGTTTTTCTTGCACTTGTACCACCATTGGGCGCCCATCTGGCCCAATAATGGTATGAAACGCCCCAGCGTTGGTATACGACACTTGCACCACAGACAGTGCAAGTAACGTTTTTATGAATAAAATCCTTTTCATTCTGTCTGCTTATCCTACCAACGAGTTCTGTAATTTAATCCTAGGATGGTGATTTTCGTATCGGTTTTTACATTCAGTCCAGCATATGGGTTTAAAAGTAAGTTATTCACACCGGTTAAGTTTGCAAGACTACTAGTATTCGCTGGAATGTTATCTTTACTGCGTAAAAAGCCGATTGATAAATCTAAATCCGTATCTGCATCAAAACGATATCCAATCCCCATACCAAAGAGCTGCGCACCATTAATTGGGACCATGGTATTTCGCTTACCATCAGGAATAGACGTACTTCGTGGTTCATAGCCTGCACGTAATTTCAAACGATCTGTTGCAGAATATTCAATACCAATACCCCAATTCCAAGGCGATGTAAATTTCAAAGGTAAGGCCAAAGAATTATCGGTCACATTTTCAGATAATAATTTTGCAATTTTCAGCGCTGAAATTTGACGGTCGAATTCAAAACGGAATTTGTCCCAAGCACGATAATCGGTCCAGCCCACATCAAAATTGATTTGTAAATCAGGCATGACCTTATATTTGATCCCGGCCTGTACGTGCTGGGGATACTCAAAATCCATCGAAACCAAACCCGACTCCGAGTTAGGCACGGCATTTGGGAAACCTAAAATGGCAGCTAAAATTTGACCTGTTGGTGATGACATTAATCCCTTAATCATCTCCTGAGGCGCTTTTGCATTATGAATGCGATAACGGCCTTTCATGCGCATTTTCGCAGCGCTTTGGTACACCATACCAAAACTAAAATCTTCGCGTGGCTCCCACAAAACCCCTAAGTTATAACTTGGGCTCAGTGACTGCTCTAAAGCCAATTCCATCTGACCAAATTTGCCAAATGGGTTCATCCCTTCTTCGGTATTACACATCCCCAATAGCAAGATGTCGGTAATAATGTCCGAATTTTCCTTGAATGGTGTACAGACGACTTCATCAATCATCCTTAACATGCCGATCAACTCATTGGGAAATCGTAGATCTGATTTCAATCCAATGGCTTGATAGGACATCCCTACACCACCACCAATCGATAGCTCATCACTAACTTGATAACCCACAGTTGGCGATAGATAAGTAATACGCTCTAGAGCAACTTGTTGCCCCATGAAATTACCTGGGTTGCCATTTTCAGCACCAAAACCTGCAATCAAAGGCGCATAAACGGCTGATGCAAATGTTGCTTTTGAACCCGGTGGATTGTAGGCAATCCCCATCGTTGGTGCGGCAATGGGTTGGCCAGCACCAAAATCCACCATTTTTTTTAAGACAGGTACATACAGGGATGCATATTCAACATCACCAGAAACCTTATCTTTAAAGTCCGTACATATATCTGCCGTTACTTCAGGGCCATCATTACAGACCATTGGGTCATCAGAATAACCAAAGACGTTATAACCCGCAGGGACGGTAAATTCACGTTGAATATCAAAGTTTGCAATGATCCCCTGCATATCGGTTTGCAAACCTTCAATTTTCGTTAATGCTGCAGGGTTAAAATGCACGGCACTAATCCCCGGAGGATCAGCAGTTACTGCATTCCCTAATGCAAGTGACCGTACATCAACTGAAAGATTGGTACCCAATTGTGCAAAAGCAGCACTAGAACAGCCCGTTAAAACGATCGCACTAACAAGTGGGCTGAGTCGAATTTTACGCATACGACAGCCCTCTTAACGAAGTTTTTTTCCAAAACCTAGAATATCTAACGGGAAAGAAAGTCCTAATGACACATCTGGTGCATCTTCAGTTAAACCTAGCCCCACCGTACCATTCACAATCGTATCTGGAGATACACGTACACCTAAAGAAATTGCTAGAGTTGAACTGGTTTGGTCTGCAGGTGAATAGGATTCGCCACTGCTATACGTAAATTCTGCGCCAGTGTTGAAACTTTGTTGATATGACATGGTGAGGGAAACATCGTAGTTAAACGAGTATGCAAAACCGAATGCAAAACCACCACTAATTCCCGGTTCAAACTCTTCAATGACACGCGTACCACGACGTTGGTTTAAACCCGTTTCTTTGAAACCATAGTTAGCTGAAACAGATGCAAACAACACAACGGGGTCAATATATTTACGCGTACTCGCACCGATACCTGCCGAATAGTAACCTTTACCTGTTGCTAGATCATTTACTGCATTGACTTCGTATGGACTATCACCTGTTTTCGTAGACAAGTTACCAAATAAAATCAGTGGTAAACGACCTTGCTTCAATGGGAAGGGTTCCCAACGTGCGCCTAAAGAAATATCCCCTAATCCAGCAGTTGAAGTATCTTTTAATAAATCAGTTTTCGCCACTAAAGGCACAGATGCAGAGAATGTCAAATTGTCCATTACACCGTATTGCACGGTAAATGTATTGGTCATTGAGTGTGTGGCATTCTCTTGTACACGGAGTTGATAAAGTTGGCCTTGTGCCATTTCCATATCAAGTTGAGTATCACGGTAATAGGTATAATCGATATCGTAAAAAGATGATATTTCACCTTTTTTAATCAATGAATACTGACGTTCATTCGAGCTAAATACTTCCTGTAAGTTAGCTTCTTGACTCGCATCACCCTCTTGCTGTTGAAGTGCTGTCGATGCCTTTTCAGTGGCAGTAGCACTTTCGACTTGTGGTGCCTCAGATTGTACTGGCTCTTCAACAGATTCATACTGTCCAATTTCAGGCTCGGCAGCAGCTTCTTGTGCAGTATCAGCTTGGTTTACAGTAGCAGGAGATACAGACTCTTCTACGACTGTCTCTTGTTCAACTGGATCATATTCTCCAAGGCTTGGCTCTTCAGCTGCATAGGCAACCCCCATCACCACCTGAATACTCATGGCTAGTAGTGTTTTGTTCATCCATTTACGATTCATGTTCCTTCCCACCGTTGTTATTTTTTTAATCCTGACACTTTGTTATACGCTTTCATCTAATTATTTACTCTTGTAGTAAAGCCTTAGAAAGTTGTAATTCGATTTACCATAAGACTCCGACTCTTCATTCATGTTTTTATCAAGTCGTATCGTAGATGCCTTGTCTGCAATTTTTTCCATGTAAAACTGCGGATATTGAATATCAACCAATGCATAACGGTTCACGGTTGCATCTTCAACATGTCGCAAGTCTGAATCTTGCAAAGCCAATAAATTTTTACGTTGCTCAGGCGCAACGTTGATTAAGAATAATGTGTTGTTTTCCCATATTTCTTGGAATCTAACTTCATCGAAACTGATATTACCCAGAGCTGGATCTGCAACATAAACACGCCCATCTTTATAGGCTTTAAAAACCACAAAATGTTTAAAACCAGCATATGAAATAGGAACAATCGCAGGCTGACCTTGCTTAACTAGATCTGAAAACTCACCTTTGTAGCCCCCACTGTCTAGCCCCACAGCAGCGACAAAACGTTTCATGTCTAATAAGGAGAAACTTCGACGTTCGATGATTTTTTCAGTTTCACCAAATTTCAGCAAACCATTCATGGTCTGTTGCTCAGTTAGCTGTGTCCCTACATAACCATTTAATAAAGTGGTTAAGGCTGCTGAACCACAACTGTAGTCATAAGCTTGCCGAACGATGCCTCGAAATTGATCTTCTATGGCAGGTTTAATTTTTACAGATTCACGGTGCATCCGAGTAAAGGAATCATTTCGTGAATCCAATGTTTCGGTATAGTGAACTGTTCCGACTGGCTTTTCTTTTAAATCAAAGGACTCTTTGGCAAAGTAATACATCAATGCCGAGCCTACTGCTATCTCTAACATATCTTCTAACTTTTAGTTATCGGCAATGATGTGCCTTTTTTCATTATTTTTTAGAGCTATTGCTCTACATCCATGTATTATGCAAGATACCTTCTTTTTTATAAAAAAACAGCTTTTTTTTATGATATTTGCGGTCATTCTGCATTTTTTGTAAAAAAAAGCGCGTGATCTACACGCGCTTTTTACTAGCCGTTAATTAGTTTTTGCTTGAAATCGTAATTACAGAACCTTGGTTGTAAACACCCATAGCTGGGCTGTAGAAAGTTTGTAGACCTTGAACTTCGATGTCACCAATCGAACCAGCATCTTTACTACCTAGGTGAATACCTTTCACATAGTTATCAATTGGACCAGAGTTGCTTACCATTTGAATATAACCATTGTTTGTGCCTTCTTTACCATAAACACGAACATCTTGGTTAATCGTTAAGTCAGTTTTATTAGCATCAGCAACTTTGATGCTTTCGATAAAGATTTCACCTGCTTCGCGTGTAGCCGTTTTAGTTGATGCATCAAGGATACCTAGATCTTTAATTTCTAAGCCACCAACCATAGTTGTACTCAGTTTAATCATTGCACCTTGTGGAGCAGCACCCAACTGAACATTTGCAGTCATTGGACCCGTTTTTAGAGAAAGGCCAGATAAAATTGCATTGTAGTTGTTATCGTCACCACCACGGCGAATGCCTGTAGTACCCGCTGTACCAGATGCTGTTACGCCAATTTCACCGATTTTGATATCTAAACCAGACACATCCGCTGCGATGTTAATGAATGCACCATTTGCACCAGTACCAGCATCAGTATCAATACGTAAATCAGCCAAATTACGAGAAGCTAAAAGAAACTTACCATTTTGATCATAGTTTGCACCAATAACGATACCTTTATTTTCTAAAGGATCACCAGCTTTCTTATTACCTTGAATAACGATCGCACCAGCAGTACTTGTACCGCCCTTAGCTGTATCCGTTAAACCGTCGTTATCGTGAATGAAAAGTTTTTCAATTTCAATTTTAGAGATACCAATCCCGATGTTAATACCATCTTGACCAGTGGTTGAACTAAGTGCAGCATCGTCCATTGCTTGCATAGCCATAGCATTCGCACTAAATGCGATTGAAGAAACTAGAGCTAATTTAGTGAAATTTTTCATACGGTACTCTCCCAAGAGTATTTATTTTTTTTGATTTTCAACCACTCGATTTATTCAGCTGTAATATTATTTTGTGACAACTGTTAAATCTTTCCTTGAGTTGTTTGCTCGCTCGATTAAATTATATCCAAGCTGAAATTTGTTCAACTGTTGTTGGTCGCAATCTAATTCTTACCGATAAACGGTATTTGCAAACCAAATGAATTAGGAATGGTATAAAATCCATTTTATTCTTTAAAGTTAATTTTTCTGTTGATGCAAAAGCCAATTTCTTTTAAAAAAATTATTCTCAAACAAACTGTTAGTGCTCAAAAAATTTTGCAAGCGCTTGCACCCTTGTCACATGTGATTTTTTTAGAAGATCAAAACCAACCTGTTATTTGCTTTTTGGCAAATCAATATCAACAATTGAAGAATGATGAACTTAAAGCTTATGTCCGTACCAATTTAGATCAATATGAGGAATCTGATACTCAGCCCTTGCAAAATATTGCCTTCCAAGATTTATGTTCAAACTTAGGCAGCGGTTTTTCTGGGGGCTGGGCTGGTTTTATTAGCTTTGATTATGCAGCGCAGCAACAAATTTCCTTGCACGCCAAAGCCCAACCTCGCTTGTTTTTAGGACAATTTTCCAGTTTTTTAAAATTAGAGGATGATGGTTGGTATTTTTATAGTTCAGATCATTCTGCAGCTAAGATTTACGACTACATTGATCAGTTCATTCAAACAGAGATCGCTCAAGATCGATTTAAATTAACGCAAAAATGTACTGCAAGATGGTCCAAGTCAGACTACTCCAAAGCCTTTGATCTAGTGCAGGAATATATTAAAGCAGGCGATTGCTATCAAATTAATTTAACCCAAGAGTTCACAGCTCAAGCAAACGGTTCACTCTTAGATACCGCTCAAGAATTTTGGTCACTGACTGATGCACCATATTCAGGCTACTTACGTATTGATGATTTTGAAATTTTAAGTTGTTCGCCTGAACTTTTTATAGATTTTAAGCCTAAACGCAAGATTATTACTAAGCCAATCAAGGGCACGATGCCTCGCTATGAAGATCCAGTTTTAGATGCGCACTCAAAACAACGATTAAAATCATCTGAAAAAGATATGGCTGAGAATGTCATGATTGTCGATTTACTGCGTAATGATTTGAGTGTTTATGCTGAAACAGGCTCTGTAAAAACACCAAAACTTTTTGATATTGAAAGCTTTAATCAGGTGCATCACATGGTCAGTGAAGTTGAGGCCGTGCTGAAAACCGATGTAAACCCTTTTGAGGTTCTGATGTCAGCACTGCCGGGCGGTTCGATTACCGGCGCGCCTAAAATTCGTGCGATGCAAATCATTGATGAACTTGAAGGTGCTCCTCGCGGCGCCTATTGCGGCTCGATGGGTTATTTTAATCACGATGGCACGGGCTCTTGGAATATTTTAATCCGCTCTATTCAAAAATACCAAGATCAGGTTTCGCTGTGGGCTGGTGGCGGAATCACCATCGCGTCTGATTGCGATGCTGAATATCAAGAATGCTTTGATAAAGTCGAAGCGATGCTGGATTTGTTAAACACGTGGTATACGGAAGATTAAACAAAAAAAGCGATTCAATTGAATCGCTTTTTTATAACCCTCCCCTTGCGAAGCAGTGCTTCTCACCTTTTCGAAAGGAAGATTAGGGTAGATTTAAATTTATAGTAGCTTGCAGCAATCAAGCCAAAATATCGTTTTTAAGCGTATCCACAAGGCGCTGATTTTGTTCATCTGTACCAATGGTGATACGTAGGAATTGATTAATCCGCGGCTTATTGAAGTAACGCACAATAATCCCGCGTTCGCGTAATTCAGCAGCCAACTCACCTGCATCTTTATTTGGCAATGAGGCAAAAATAAAGTTTGCCGCAGACGGCAATACCTTAAAGCCCAGCTCAGACAGCTGACCTACAAGTTTTTCACGGCTCGCAATCACCTTGGCATTTTGCTCTTCAAAATAGGCTTGATCCTCAAATGACGCCACGGCTGCTGCAATCGCAAAACGGTCCATCGGATAAGAGTTAAAGCTGTTTTTTACCGCCTCAAGCGCTGCGATTAAATGCGGCTGCGCAATCGCGAAACCGACACGCAAACCGGCCAATGAACGCGACTTAGACGTGGTTTGACAAACCACAAGGTTTTCATATTTGGCAACCAAAGCCACAGCAGATTCCGCACCAAAATCGACATACGCCTCATCAATCACAACCACTGAATTCGGATTGGCTTGCAGGACTTCTTCAATTGCAGACAAACCTAAAGCAATGCTAGTAGGCGCATTCGGATTGGTAATGATGATGCCGCCATTCGGCTGTTTATAGTCATCCACCACAATTTCAAAGGCATCATTCAGGGGTAAAATTTTAGTATTGGCCGCAATGCCAAAAAATTGGCTATATACCGGATAAAAACTGTAGGTAATATCTGGATACAAAACCGGCAGCTCTTGCACAAAAAAGGCTTTAAAAATATGCGCCAGCACTTCGTCCGAACCATTACCAACAAAGACCTGTTCAACAGGCACATGCTGCTGTTTTGCAATCGCTTGCTTTAACTCAGACGCATCTGGATCTGGATATAAACGTAAAACATCAGCAGAATTTGCTAACACTTTTTGTACTGCGTCCACCACTTTTGGCGATGGCGGATATGGGTTTTCATTGGTATTGAGTTTTAAAATATTTTGGATTTTAGGCTGTTCACCCGGTGTGTACGGTTCTAATTCACGTACATCAGGGCTCCAAAAACGCATTTGTTCAGAGGTAATATTTGGCATTTTATTTTGCTCTTTTTCACCCTCTCCTAACCCCTCTTGCACTTCGCTTTAAAGGAATCCTTAAAGCTCGTTCAGGGAGAGGAATATTCATTTTATGAGATTTCCCCTCTCCTTTCAGGAGAGGGTTAGGGAGAGGTTTATAGTTTTGGAAAACTAAGTTTTTCACCTAGTCTATATTTTATTACTGGTAACGATATCTCGCAGATCTCGCATGCGCATCTAAGTTTTCCTGCTGCGCTAATGTATCAGCCGTTTTCGCTAAAGTTTTCACGCCATCTTCAGAACACATGATTAAACTTGAGCGCTTTTGGAAATCATAAACACCGAGCGGCGATGAGAAACGCGCTGTGCCGGAGGTTGGCAACACGTGGTTTGGACCTGCACAATAATCACCAATCGCTTCTGGTGTATAACGCCCCATGAAGATTGCGCCGGCATGGCGGATATCTTCAGCCATTTCCTGCGCTTCATCTAAGCACAGCATCAAATGTTCAGGCGCAACTTGGTTAATCAATTCGGCGCCTTCCGCTCGGTCTTTGACTAAAACCAATGCGCCGCGGTTTTCGATTGAAGTTCGCGCAATATCTGCTTTAGGCAAAGCTTCTAAATGCTTTTCAATCCATTGTTCTACTTGATCTAAAAGATCTGCATCTGGCGTAATGAACACCGCTTGAGCCACTGTGTCATGTTCCGCCTGCGACAATAAATCCATCGCCAGCCATTCAGCGTTGTTTTGACCTTCTGCATAGACCAAAATTTCGGATGGCCCTGCAATCATATCAATGCCAACTTGACCGAATACTGCACGTTTTGCTGCAGCAACAAAACGGTTGCCCGGGCCAGTGATTTTATCCACAGATGGAATGGTTTGTGTACCATAAGCCAATGCTGCAACCGCTTGCGCGCCGCCAATAGTAAAAACACGGTGTACGCCAGCTAAGTAGGCTGCTGCCAAAACCAATGGATTTAAATCACCATTCGGTGCAGGCACCACCATAATAATTTCAGGCACGCCAGCGACATGCGCAGGCACAGCATTCATCAATACAGAAGACGGATAAGAAGCCAAACCGCCCGGCACATAGATACCCACACGGTCCAGCGGTGTGACTTTTTGACCAAGCGTATTACCTAAAGCATCGACATAAGTCCAGCCGTCTTGCTTTTGCGCTTGGTGAAATTCACGAACACGGTTCGCAGCAAGTTCTAAGGCTTCACGCACTTCTGAACTTAAACCCTCAAATGCTGCTTTCAGTTGTTCTTGCGTCAGCTCTAATTCTGAGAATTGATGCGCTGGATGTCGATCGAACTGCTGTGTCAATTTAAGAACATGAGCATCACCATACTGACGAACATCAGCAATGATTTGGTCAACGGTTTTTAAAAGTTCTGGATCATTCACAGTTTCAAAAGCCAACAAGTCAGCAAAAGCTTGCTTGAAGTTTTGATCTTGAGTCGATAAACGTCGCATCAATTTACCCACAAGGTAATCTATTGGAAAAGATTAGTTTACCTGTTTTAGCGCAGCTTGTGGACATCTATCGCATGTGTTCATGTGGAGTTTTATTGAAAATAACTTTCGTTAAAATTGGTGAAAATACAGTTTTTATCATTATTTTTTAGTTTTCATAAAAAAACCGCCCAAATTTGAGCGGTTTGATCAGCATAGTTAGCAACTTAACAAATTATGCTTTCTTTGCTTGCTCGCGTTCTTCCACGGCTTTTTCTAGCTGTGCAAGAATCGGATTCAACAAAGTTTGTTTACGTTTAAAGCTTGCTTTGTTCACGATTAACCGAGAAGACACTTTACAAATTTCTTCCAAAGGCTCTAAACCATTGGCACGTAAAGTATTCCCGGTATCCACAACATCGACGATGTAATCACCTAAACCAACCAATGGTGCAAGTTCCATAGAACCATACAGTTTGATCACATCAACTTGCTCGCCTAAGCTTGCATAATATTGACGGGTTAAATTGACATACTTGGTTGCAATCTTTAAACGACCGTTTGGACGAACCATGCCAACTTTACCAGCCGTCATTAACTTACAGTTGGCAATTTTTAAGTCCAATGGTTCATACACATTTTGTGCACCATGTTCCATCAGCACATCTTTACCTGCCACCCCAATATCTGCAGCACCATTTTCAACATAAGTTGGTACATCAGAAGCACGTAAAATTAAAATACGTACGTGCTTATGGGTCGTTGGAAAAATTAACTTACGAGATTTATCCGGATCTTCCAATAAGTTAATGCCAGCTGTCTCCAATAATGGCAAAGTTTCTTTTAAGATACGTCCCTTACTTAATGCTAAAGTTAAACCATGATCAAAATTGCCCATTACGTCAAAATTGGGATCATCGTTTCTCATATCGCTCATTAACTTACTCGCTTAATTTGGGCACCTAAACCTTGTAACTTCGCTTCAACATCTTCATAACCACGGTCAATATGATAGATACGGTCAATCAACGTTTCCCCATCAGCGGCAAGTGCTGCTAAAACCAATGAGAAAGAAGCTCGTAAATCAGTTGCCATCACCGGTGCAGCAGATAATTTCTCTACACCTGTAACAACAGCATCATTACCTTCAACCTGAATATTGGCACCCATACGTGCTAATTCAGGTACATGCATGAAACGGTTTTCGAAAATCGTTTCTGAAATTGTGGCAAAACCACGACCAATTGCATTCACCGCCATAAGCTGTGCTTGCATATCGGTTGGAAATTCTGGGTGTGGTAAAGTCTGGAAACTTACTGCTTTCGGGCGTTTACCCATCATATCCAGTTCAATCCAATCTTCACCGCGCGTAACTTCCGCGCCCATTTCTTCAAATTTATCCAGCACAGACTCCAACAAGTTTGGATCTGTATGCGTGGTTTTGATTTTACCGCCAGTTATTGCCGCAGCAGCAAGATAAGAACCTGTTTCGATACGATCTGCAACAACGGCATATTCACAGCCATGTAGGCTTTCAACACCTGTAACAACTAAAGTATCAGTGTCCAAACCTTCGATTTTTGCACCCATCTTGATCAACATATTAGCAAGATCAGTAATCTCGGGTTCACGAGCCGCGTTACGAATCGTGGTGACACCGTCTGCAAGAACCGCAGCAGTTAGAATATTTTCAGTACCACCAACTGTGACCATATCAAAGATAACTTCGCCACCTTTTAGACGACCATCCACTTTGGCATGCACATAGCCAGCTTCAACTTCAATTTCAGCACCAAGTGCTTCTAAAGCTTTTAAATGTTGATCTACAGGGCGAGAACCAATTGCACATCCACCCGGCAAAGATACTTTTGCACTACCATAGCGCGCCAATAACGGCCCAAGCACCAAAATAGATGCACGCATGGTTTTCACGAGTTCATATGGTGCAAATTGGTTATCTAAGCTAGATGTATCTGCCTTAACCGTATCACCTTCATAACTGATTTGAACACCTAAACCTGCGATCAATTTCACTAAGGTGTTCACATCTTTTAGATTTGGAACATTGGTTAATGTAATAGGTGTATCCGCAAGGATAGTTGCAGCGAGTAATGGCAATGCAGCATTTTTCGCACCAGAAATACGAACTTCACCTTCGAGCTTAGTACCGCCCTGAATCAGAAATTTATCCATTAATTATTAAGCTCCGAATAAGCTTGCTTTGCGCCATTCTTCTTTGGTCATTGCACGAATTGTTACTGCATGTACTTCACCGCTGGCAATGTAGGAGTTCAAAGGTGCATAAACAGATTGTTGACGAGCAACAGGACGTTTCCCTTCAAATTGATCATCGACGATGCGTAGATCAAATTTGCCGCCTTGCCCACTAACTGCAACCTCAGCTTCTGGAAAAGCAGCTTTTAAAATTTCAGTGAGCTGTTCACTATTCATCACAAGACCCCATATAGGACTAACGGTGTAAAACCCGTCATTTTACTATAAATCTAAAAAATAATTCATTAGTCACATACATTATATATATAAAAAAAGAGGTTATAAAAAACCTCTTTTTGTACAATGTACAATCTAAACCGTTAAAGGCATATAAATGAGCTGCATTTTTCGATGTTTATGCAATTGTTTTTTTAATTTTTCAGACAATTTTTTGATCGAGGTATACATATCATCAGCGCAAGCTTGCGCAAAAAGTTCGGTCCCGGGTAATCGTATAATCGCTTCTGCAATATGATTATCACTGCCTTTTTTTGAACGTTTATCAACTTGATGATCTTTGGTCAATTTAACTTGCATACTATTGACCTGATCTAAATGTTTGGTCATTTCCGCAAATTTAAGACGAATATTTTCTTCTATTGCTGGCGTAATTGTTAAATGGTGGCCACGAATTGTAATCTGCATAATTCTATCCCTCACCTTCTTTCAGGACTGGAAAAGTTCAAGCCGAATTATCCAACTCAATATGCGAAGCATACATTTACACGATCAGATCATTTCGGCTATTCCTTATATAAAAAAGAGATTCATTATTTCGTCATAATGAATCTCTAGAATAGTCAGATTTTCAAATTTAGATCAACACTTTTCGCTCTGAAGATGATGGAATATGTAACGATTCACGATACTTCGCAACCGTACGACGAGCAACATCAATACCTTCCGCATTAAGCAAAACTGCAATTGCATTATCAGACAAAGGCTTACGTGTATTTTCTTCTGCAATCAGCTTTTTAATTTTTGCACGAATTGCAGTCGAAGACGCTTCCCCACCCGATGACGTTCCAACATGACTTGAGAAGAAATATTTCAACTCAAATAATCCACGTGGTGTGAGCATATATTTATTTGTGGTTACACGGGAAACTGTGGATTCATGGAGTTCGACTTCTTCGGCAATGTCTCGTAGTACCAAAGGCTTCATTGCCTCAGGACCTTGTTCAAAGAACGCTCGTTGATGCTCAACAATACATGTCGCTACTTTTAATAATGTTTTATGTCGTTCATCAATACTTTTAATGAAATTCTTTGCTTCAAGCATTTGATTTCGTAAATATTGATTATCGTCACTTTGATCTGCACGCTTGATCATATTGGCATAAAAAGAATTTACCCGTAGTTTTGGCATTACATCAGGATTTAATTGAACCAACCAATGTTCATTCTTTTTTAAGACCACAACATCTGGTATTTGATAGTCTGAATCTTTATCTTCAAACTCTTGCCCTGGATGCGCTTTTAATGTTTTTAACAAAGAAATGGCTAGTTTGAGCTGTTCTGTATTTAATCCCGTTTGCTTAATCAACTTGGGTAATTCATTGGTAATCAGCAACTCATAATTTTTCAATAATAAAATAGCTTCATATCGATATTCAACATGTTCAGGAAGATTTTCAACTTGCACCATTAAACATTCGGCAAGATTGCGTGAGCCTACCCCCACAGGATCTAGACGCTGAATATGCTTTAAAACTACTAAAACTTCGTCATCTTCGACTTCTTCTTCATAATCCATAGAGTCTAAAAGATGCTGAACCGATTGGGTAATTTCATTTAAGTCACAATCTAAAAAACCTTTGTTATCTAAAGCATCGATAATACAGTGTGCAATTAGTTTATCGATCATAGAAAAGTGTAAAAGATTAACTTGCTCAAGCATATGCGCTTGTAAACTTTGATGCCCCTGCCGATTATCTTCGCGCTCTTCAAATTCAGCAGCACCTAAACTTGTGGATTGATGGGTATATACATCATCCCATTCTGTATCCACTGGTAACTCATCAGGTAAATGATCGGCATTTAATTCATTGGTTAAGTCTTTATTTTCCCTTTCTTGTTCTTGTAAGCTATTTAAACTTTCAACGGTATTTTGTTCTTCAACTTTCTCTAATAGAGGATTACTGTCGAGTTGGATTTGAATTTCTTGTTCCAATTCCAAACTTGAAAGCTGTAATAAACGAATGGCTTGTTGTAATTGAGGTGTTAATGATAAGGAATTGGCAACCTTTAACCCCATCGCTAATTTCATTAATAACTCCCCCTATAATTAACCGCACTTTATAAGCAATTTTTATGCCGTTTTATTTTTTATAGCATAATTTCGAAGAGAACGCCCGATTTTTTGTCTTTTTTAGACTCATTATTCAGCTAATTCATTCTTCTATTAGGAACAATTCGCCTTATAAATGAATTATTTAATTAGATTTATTATTAATTTTACTCTAATTCCCTCTCCATTCAGCTTCCCCTTTTTCTTCCGACATAAAAAAACACCCCCTGAGATATCAGGGGGTGTTTTCGAATAATGAGCTGGCGATGACTTACTCTCACATGGGTAACCCCACACTACCATCAGCGCTAAGAGGTTTCACTTCTGAGTTCGGGAAGGGATCAGGTGGTTCACTCTTGCTATTGTCGCCAGCACAACTGTTTATGGATACTCGCTTAGTCTAATCTCAGAGCAGTGCTCTTCGTGCTAAGTTTTCTACCAAATGAGTTATTAACAGATCATATCTGAGTTGCAGTATTTTGTTCTTAAGCGTTAACTAAATCAAGTTATTTTGCTTAATATCGAATCAATTGATGCTTTACATACAACTGTTTGGGTGTTGTATAGTCAAGCCTCACGAGCAATTAGTATTGGTCAGCTTCATGCGTCACCGCACTTCCACATCCAACCTATCAACGTCGTAGTCTTCAACGGCTCTTTAGTGGACATAAAGTCCAAGGGAAATCTTATCTTGAGGTAGGCTTCCCGCTTAGATGCTTTCAGCGGTTATCCCTTCCGAACATAGCTACCCGGCGATGCGACTGGCGTCACAACCGGTACACCAGAGGTTCGTCCACTCTGGTCCTCTCGTACTAGGAGCAGATCCTCTCAAATTTCCAGCGCCCACGGTAGATAGGGACCGAACTGTCTCACGACGTTCTAAACCCAGCTCGCGTACCTCTTTAAATGGCGAACAGCCATACCCTTGGGACCTGCTTCAGCCCCAGGATGAGATGAGCCGACATCGAGGTGCCAAACACCGCCGTCGATATGAACTCTTGGGCGGTATCAGCCTGTTATCCCCAGAGTACCTTTTATCCGTTGAGCGATGGCCCTTCCATACAGAACCACCGGATCACTAAGACCTACTTTCGTACCTGCTCGACTTGTGGGTCTCGCAGTTAAGCGCGCTTTTGCCTTTATACTCTACGCGTGATTTCCGACCACGCTGAGCGCACCTTCGTACTCCTCCGTTACTCTTTAGGAGGAGACCGCCCCAGTCAAACTACCCACCAGACATGGTCCTCGCTCCAGATAATGGAGCAGAGTTAGAACCTCAATATTACCAGGGTGGTATTTCAAGATTGGCTCCACCGAAACTAGCGTCTCGGTTTCAAAGCCTCCCACCTATCCTACACAAGTAAGATCAAAGTTCAATGTCAAGCTGCAGTAAAGGTTCACGGGGTCTTTCCGTCTAGCCGCGGGTACACCGCATCTTCACGGCGATTTCGATTTCACTGAGCCTCTGCTGGAGACAGCGCCCCCATCATTATGCCATTCGTGCAGGTCGGAACTTACCCGACAAGGAATTTCGCTACCTTAGGACCGTTATAGTTACGGCCGCCGTTTACTGGGGCTTCGATCAAGAGCTTCGCTTACGCTAACCCCATCAATTAACCTTCCAGCACCGGGCAGGCATCACACCCTATACGTCCACTTTCGTGTTTGCAGAGTGCTATGTTTTTAATAAACAGTTGCAGGGGCCTGGTTTCTGTGGCTGCTCTCAGCTCAGGAAGCAAGTTCCATCACCAAAAGCAGCGTACCTTCTCCCGAAGTTACGGTACCATTTTGCCTAGTTCCTTCAGCAGAGTTCTCTCAAGCGCTTTGGTCTACTCGACCTGACCACCTGTGTCGGTTTCGGGTACGATTCCAGTGTAACTGAAGCTTAGAGACTTTTCCTGGAAGTATGGTATCAGCCACTTCACTGTACAAGTACAGCTTGCTGTCAGATCTCAGCATAGAGTACCCCGGATTTGCCTAAGATACATGCCTACTTCCTTTCACCTGGACAACCAACGCCAGGCTGACTTAACCTTCTCCGTCCTCTCATCGCATTACACTGAAGTATTGGAATATTAACCAATTTCCCATCGACTACGCCTCTCGGCCTCGCCTTAGGGGTCGACTCACCCAGCCCCGATTAACGTTGGACTGGAACCCTTGGTCTTTCAGCGAACGGGTTTTTCACCCGTTTTGTCGTTACTCACGTCAGCATTCGCACTTCTGATACCTCCAGCAGACTTCTCAATCCACCTTCATCGGCTTACAGAACGCTCCCCTACCACTTACACTAATGTGTAAATCCGCAGCTTCGGCATATAGTTTTAGCCCCGTTACATCTTCCGCGCAGGCCGACTCGACTAGTGAGCTATTACGCTTTCTTTAAAGGGTGGCTGCTTCTAAGCCAACCTCCTAGCTGTCTATGCCTTCCCACATCGTTTCCCACTTAACTATAATTTTGGGGCCTTAGCTGGCGGTCTGGATTGTTTTCCTCTTGACTACGGACGTTAGCACCCGCAGTCTGTCTCCCGGATAGTACTCATTGGTATTCGGAGTTTGCATCGGTTTGGTAAGTCGGGATGACCCCCTAGCCGAAACAGTGCTCTACCCCCAATGGTATTCGTCCGAGGCGCTACCTAAATAGCTTTCGGGGAGAACCAGCTATCACCGAGTTTGATTAGCCTTTCACCCCTATCCACAAGTCATCCCCTGGCTTTTCAACGACAGTGGGTTCGGTCCTCCAGTTAGTGTTACCCAACCTTCAACCTGCTCATGGATAGATCACCCGGTTTCGGGTCTACACCCAGCAACTAAACGCCCTATTAAGACTCGATTTCTCTACGGCTCCCCTAATCGGTTAACCTTGCTACTGAATGTAAGTCGCTGACCCATTATACAAAAGGTACGCAGTCACCAAACAAGTTGGCTCCCACTGCTTGTATGCATGCGGTTTCAGGATCTATTTCACTCCCCTCACAGGGGTTCTTTTCGCCTTTCCCTCACGGTACTGGTTCACTATCGGTCAGTCAGGAGTATTTAGCCTTGGAGGATGGTCCCCCCATATTCAGACAAGGTTTCACGTGCCTCGCCCTACTCGACATCATTATCTAAGCCCTTTCGTGTACAGGACTATCACCTACTATGGTCGCACTTCCCAGAGCGTTCCACTAAAGCTTAGATAACTTAATGGGCTTTTCCCCGTTCGCTCGCCGCTACTGAGGGAATCTCAATTGATTTCTTTTCCTAAGGGTACTGAGATGTTTCACTTCCCCTCGTTCGCCTCATAAACCTATGTATTCAGTTTATGATACCCGCCTTATAGCGGGTGGGTTTCCCCATTCAGAAATCTCCGGATCACAGGATATTTGCCGCCTCCCCGGAGCTTATCGCAGGCTATTACGTCTTTCATCGCCTCTGACTGCCAAGGCATCCACCACATGCACTTAATTACTTGACTATACAACCCCAAACAGTCGTTTGATCCTACAAGTAGATCAACCAACATTACAGTTTAGAGCTTCGTGAATTTAATCACTGTACAGCTTCAATTAGATTCATATACCAAAACGCTTGATTCAGTTAATTTCGCTAGTAACTCATTTCATTCAACTTTCACAATTGCTTGTTAAGTTAAATCAAACGAGTATGAACAAATTATTTCAACTCAAATATATTCTGTTAATGATTTTTCCAGCCTTCGTCAGGTCAGGAAACTGTGATAAATCACAGAGCTTAATAACAATGCAGCGAATCATACGCCACTTTGTTGCTAAGCTCTATAACCTAAGCACTTGATCGCTTAAGGACTAAGCTAACAATCGCTTGATTGTTTATTTTAGCTTCGTTCTTTATACATTCCGAAGGAATGTATGGTGGAGACTAGGAGAGTCGAACTCCTGACCTCCTGCGTGCAAAGCAGGCGCTCTACCAACTAAGCTAAGTCCCCAGCTTATCAATAAGTCAATGTTTCTGATTCTCTGTTTGCTTCCGTATTTTATTCAAATACTTCGTTAGTCAGAATGGTGGGTCTGACAAGACTTGAACTTGTGACCCCACGCTTATCAAGCGTGTGCTCTAACCAACTGAGCTACAGACCCTCAGATACATCGTCATGAAGAACAACTTGTTGTGGATTCTTACCAATCGTCAATCTTTCGTTAAGGAGGTGATCCAGCCGCAGGTTCCCCTACGGCTACCTTGTTACGACTTCACCCCAGTCATCGGCCACACCGTGGTAAGCGTCCTCCTTACGGTTAGACTACCTACTTCTGGTGCAACAAACTCCCATGGTGTGACGGGCGGTGTGTACAAGGCCCGGGAACGTATTCACCGCGGCATTCTGATCCGCGATTACTAGCGATTCCGACTTCATGGAGTCGAGTTGCAGACTCCAATCCGGACTACGATCGGCTTTTTGAGATTAGCATCTCCTCGCGGAGTAGCAACCCTTTGTACCGACCATTGTAGCACGTGTGTAGCCCTGGTCGTAAGGGCCATGATGACTTGACGTCGTCCCCGCCTTCCTCCAGTTTGTCACTGGCAGTATCCTTAAAGTTCCCGGCTTAACCCGATGGCAAATAAGGAAAAGGGTTGCGCTCGTTGCGGGACTTAACCCAACATCTCACGACACGAGCTGACGACAGCCATGCAGCACCTGTATGTAAGTTCCCGAAGGCACCAATCCATCTCTGGAAAGTTCTTACTATGTCAAGACCAGGTAAGGTTCTTCGCGTTGCATCGAATTAAACCACATGCTCCACCGCTTGTGCGGGCCCCCGTCAATTCATTTGAGTTTTAGTCTTGCGACCGTACTCCCCAGGCGGTCTACTTATCGCGTTAGCTGCGCCACTAAAGCCTCAAAGGCCCCAACGGCTAGTAGACATCGTTTACGGCATGGACTACCAGGGTATCTAATCCTGTTTGCTCCCCATGCTTTCGTGCCTCAGCGTCAGTATTAGGCCAGATGGCTGCCTTCGCCATCGGTATTCCTCCAGATCTCTACGCATTTCACCGCTACACCTGGAATTCTACCATCCTCTCCCATACTCTAGCTTCCCAGTATCGAATGCAATTCCCAAGTTAAGCTCGGGGATTTCACATCCGACTTAAAAAGCCGCCTACGCACGCTTTACGCCCAGTAAATCCGATTAACGCTCGCACCCTCTGTATTACCGCGGCTGCTGGCACAGAGTTAGCCGGTGCTTATTCTGCGAGTAACGTCCACTATCTCTAGGTATTAACCAAAGTAGCCTCCTCCTCGCTTAAAGTGCTTTACAACCAAAAGGCCTTCTTCACACACGCGGCATGGCTGGATCAGGGTTCCCCCCATTGTCCAATATTCCCCACTGCTGCCTCCCGTAGGAGTCTGGGCCGTGTCTCAGTCCCAGTGTGGCGGATCATCCTCTCAGACCCGCTACAGATCGTCGCCTTGGTAGGCCTTTACCCCACCAACTAGCTAATCCGACTTAGGCTCATCTATTAGCGCAAGGTCCGAAGATCCCCTGCTTTCTCCCGTAGGACGTATGCGGTATTAGCATCCCTTTCGAAATGTTGTCCCCCACTAATAGGCAGATTCCTAAGCATTACTCACCCGTCCGCCGCTAGAAATCGGTAGCAAGCTACCTATTCCCGCTCGACTTGCATGTGTTAAGCCTGCCGCCAGCGTTCAATCTGAGCCATGATCAAACTCTTCAGTTTAAAATCAATAGTACATATAGTGTACCAATCTTGGCTCATCAATTACTGACAAAAATTTGCTCAAATAAACTTCGAGTAATTTCTACCATCAATCAATGAAAATAATTTCGATCAATCAACCAGTAAAAATCCACACAAGTTGTTCTTCATAATCTCTTAATGATCTTCTTGTTGGTTCGTCACCATCAAGCTAGGTCGGCTATATTACTCTTTATTTCTAAAGAGTCAACCAGTAATTCAAATTATTTTTAAACTTATCAAATAAAACCTAACTTAATCAATTCAACCAAGTCATTGTTTTATCAGAAGTTTTAATCTTCATCACCGCCGATGGATGTGCATTCTACAGCATTTCACATCCGTTGCAACACCTTTTTTATGATTTATTTTACGCATGTCGTTTTTTTAAACACATGAACATTCTTTTGTATTATTATTGGGCTATATACGCCCTATTTCATATAATAAAACGTATATAAACCCAATTTTCATTCCATTTAATTTAAGACATTTTTAATTTCGTATGGTTGTTTTTAAAAAAACTGCCTATTTAATAATGGCGTGCTCCATTTCACCCTTATTATATGCAGCTCCCACAGCAAATATTTTCACAACCACTTTCTCTATTCTGAGTTATGCCAAGTGGGAAACCACTTCACCCAAATTTTGCGTAATTAATAATTCAAGTTTAGTCAATGATTTTAAAAAACTTGCGCCAACCCACAGCACTTATAAAATTACAGCCATCAATGTGAATGACATCAAATCCAGTCATTGCCAAGTTTTATTTTTTTCCAATCTATCAGCAAAAGAAGAACAAAGTATTTTAAACAACCATGTTAATTTCCCCGCCCTCTCTCTAAGTAGTAACAATAGTGAGTGTGAGTCTGGCAGTGCATTTTGTTTGTATAAAAAAAATCAGAGTTATTCGTTTAAAGTTAATATGGAAAGCTTAACGCAGTCACAAATACATATTGATCCACGCGTTTTATTACTGGCGAAGTCATCGGAGTCAGCTGAATGAAACAACTCTATAACCCAATTACATTACACCAATTATTTACGCGTTCGCAGCTCACCATCTTTGCTTTAACTTTTACGATTTGTTCTGCGATTTTTTTAGTGATTTCCACTTATACTATGCATACCTATGCAAAAAACAGCTTAACGATTTTATCAAATGCGATAAACGAACGTGTTCAACCCGCTGTGGTCTTTAATGACCAAACAACGATGCGTCAAATTTTAAATGAATACACTCAACTGTATCCCATTCGATCGATTGAAATTACCAACCATCAAAATGCGTCGCTTGCTCATACTGAGCAACAAGAAATTTCAACATTCTCTAGCCAAGCGATTTTAGATTATTTCTTTTTTAGCCAACCGATTCGTTTAGATATTAATCATGATCAGAAAAGTTACGGCGAACTGGTCGTATATGGAAACTCTTCAGATTTAGTTAGTTTCTTCCATAAAATTTTGCTGGGCTTGTTTTTAGGTTTTATTCTTTTATTGGCTACCGTGTTTTGGTCGGTGAATTCTGTTTATCAATACTTAATGCAATCTGTTCGCTCTATTGTTGAATCAGCCCAAACCATTAGTATTAAGAAAGATTATAAAATGCGGGTTTCAAACTCTGATATTCAAGAATTACACGCACTCAGTACCGCCTTTAATGGTTTACTTAGTGAAATTGAACAGTCAAATAAAAACTTGATTTCAGAAAATGACAAGCTAATTCATCTAGCACGTCATGATGCATTAACCCAATTGCCAAATCGTAATTATTTTTATGAAAAGCTGTTTGAGCTATTTGACTTAAAAGCGAACGCTGCTGTGTTCTTTGTCGATATTGAAAATTTTAAACATGTGAATGACCAATATGGACACTTAGCTGGAGATGCAGTACTGCGTGCCTCATCACATTGTTTAAAACAAGCACTGCCAGATGATGCTTTCGTTGCGCGACTTGGTGGTGATGAGTTTGCAATTATTATCAATCATTTAAATTCCCTAACAGAACTCGAAGTCTTTTGTCACAAAATACATGAATGCTATGGTTCAACATTTGTTTATGAGCAACATAATATTACATTACAAGCTAATATTGGTATGGCACTGATCCAAAATGCGAAATCGCCAGAAGATCTAATCGCAGATGCGGATCGTGCCATGTATGATGCTAAACTTTCGAATAATCATTGGTGCATTGCACCACAACGCCCCAACTCATAGGATTTGCTATGTTAAAGAACGCATTTAAAGTTTTATTTATACTTGCATTCACGGCCACTATGACAGCCTGCATGAGTTTAGGTAACTTAAGCTACAAACAAGCACGCATGCTTAAAAAAGAAGGTTTTGTCTTGACCAATGATGGTTGGACACTTGCCCTACCAGAACGACTTTTATTTGGCTTTGATGATTATCAAATTCAACCCCACCAACAAGGCAAGTTAAATACACTTGCCACTCAACTGATTAAATATGACCTAAACAAAATTAAGTTTATTGGTCATACGGATAATGTTGGACAAGCCAATTACAACCAACAACTGTCAGAAAAACGTGCGCAAAGCGTCGCAAACGTCTTTTTAAAGCAAGGTTATAACAGTTCAAATATTCAAATTATTGGCCGTGGGGCTGAACAGCCGATTGTCTCTAATGACACCGAAACAAATCGTGCCATAAACCGTCGTGTAAATGTCACGATCATTCCCTAAATAATGAAATATAAAAAAGCCACCATAAGGTGGCTTTTTTATTGTGTTTATAAATTTTAGGCATAAAAAAACCGCTAAATGCGGCATCTTTTTTTACAGTATTGCTTTTGAGATAAATGGTCGGAGCAGTAGGATTCGAACCTACGACCCCCTGGTCCCAAACCAGGTGCACTACCAGGCTGTGCTATGCTCCGCTTTCAACTTTAAAAGTTGGGGTGAATGATGGGATTCGAACCCACGACAACCGGAATCACAATCCGGGGCTCTACCAACTGAGCTACATCCACCATCATGTTCTTGCTTGTGAATAACCAATATAACGCATTTTAAATTACAGGCATAAAAAAACCGCTGTATGCGGTATCTTTTATCGACCGTTTTCTTTAAGAAAATGGTCGGAGCAGTAGGATTCGAACCTACGACCCCCTGGTCCCAAACCAGGTGCACTACCAGGCTGTGCTATGCTCCGAATTGGGGTGAATGATGGGATTCGAACCCACGACAACCGGAATCACAATCCGGGGCTCTACCAACTGAGCTACATCCACCATCACAACAAGTTTCAGATTCTAGTATCAGAACACCATTAAAATGGCGCGCCTGACAGGATTCGAACCTGTGACCATCCGCTTAGAAGGCGGATGCTCTATCCAACTGAGCTACAGGCGCATTACCGATGACATAGACTATCACGCGATTTTTGCCTTGAGAAATTGGTCGGAGCAGTAGGATTCGAACCTACGACCCCCTGGTCCCAAACCAGGTGCACTACCAGGCTGTGCTATGCTCCGTTTCATCTCAGCTTTCGCTGTATCGCATATCGTGCGGTACGGTGTGCATTCTAGGCGTGACGTTGATTAACGTCAACACCTATCTTCAAAAAAACATAAAAAATCATTTCAAGCGATTATTTATCAAGCACTTTAATCATTTTTCAAGCAAAAATTAACGTTTTAAACTGGCATTGAAATTCAACATCCGATCTAAAGGCAATTTAGCACGTTCAGCCAATGCCGGATCTACAAAAATTTCCTGATCGCCTTTTTGTAAAACTTCGAGAATGCCATCTAATTCATTCATCGCCATCCAAGGGCAATGCGCACATGAACGACAAGTCGCTCCCTCACCTGCCGTCGGTGCTTCGATGAGAATTTTATTCGGCACAGCTTGCTGCATTTTATAAAAAATACCGCGATCTGTTGCCACGATTAAACGTTCGTGTGGCAAGGTTTGTGCAGCCTTGATCAATTGCGAGGTGCTACCGACGGCATCTGCAATATCCACCACAGATTCTGGTGACTCTGGATGTACCAAAACTGCTGCATCAGGATACAGCGCTTTCATATTGGCAATACCACGTGCACGGAACTCTTCATGGACAATACATGCCCCATCCCATAGCAACATGTCTGCACCGGTTTTCTTTTGAATATAGCGACCGAGATGCTGATCGGGTGCCCAAATAATTTTTTCACCTAAACTATCTAAATGCTCAACAATTTCAACAGCACAGCTCGAGGTTACCACCCAATCTGCACGCGCTTTCACTGCCGCCGAGGTATTGGCATATACCACAACCGTATGATCCGGATGTGCATCGCAAAATTTGGTAAATTCATCGACAGGACAACCCAAATCAAGTGAGCACGTTGCCTCTAGAGTAGGCATCAGTACGGTTTTCTCAGGAGATAAAATCTTCGAGGTCTCCCCCATGAATTTCACTCCTGCAACCACCAACGTCGTTGCTTCATGATCCCGACCAAAACGTGCCATTTCAAGTGAATCCGAAACGCATCCACCGGTCTGTTCTGCTAGTTCCTGCACTTCAGGATCACAATAATAGTGTGCAACAAGGACAGCGTTACGTTTTTTGAGTTCCGCTTTAATTAATTCAAACTTTTCAAGCTTTGCAGCTTCCGTTAAGTGATGCTCTTTAACATCACCCAAACGATCCAAATGCGCTTGTACAATTGATTTTGCTTCATTTGCAATTAAGTTGTTTGCATTATTCATCACAACGTCTTCTCTACCCTTAATGCCTGCTACTACACAGGTGCTTCACAACTGACCCATAAATATGGCACTTGGCTATTTTTTACCGGTCATTAAAAAGTTCCACTTATAAAAAAGCCTCACAACGGAGGCTTTTCAAAAACATCAAATATTTTATGAACGGTAATCTGCGTTAATCTTGACATAATCATACGACAGGTCACAGGTATACACAGTATCTCGAGCACTGCCACGTCCTAAATCTACACGGATCGTGATCTCAGATTTCTCCATCTCTGCAGCCCCTGCTGCTTCGTTATAATCTGCTGCGGCACCACCGTCTTTACAGATTTGAACATCACCTAACCAGACCTGAATTTTTTCAACATCTAAGTTTGGCACACCTGCATAACCAATAGCTGCCAAAATACGGCCCCAGTTTGGATCTGATGCGAAGATTGCAGTTTTAACCAACGGTGAATGTGCAATGCTATAAGCAATATCACAACATTCTTGAGTATCTGCGCCGCCTTCTACTGCCACAGTAATAAACTTCGTCGCACCTTCACCATCCCGGACAATGAGCTGTGCAAGACGTTTCATCACACGTGTTAACACGTCTAAAACAGCAGCATAACGTGAATCTGTTTCTGAAGTAATTTCTACGCCACCAGCTTGACCCGTTGCAATCAAAATACATGAGTCATTCGTTGAGGTATCACCATCCACCGTAATACGGTTAAACGACAGGTTAACTGTGGTTTTCAAAAGCTGTTGCACCAGCTCACGGCTAATGGGTGCATCAGTTGCCACATAGCTCAACATGGTCGCCATATTTGGACGAATCATGCCTGCGCCTTTAGAAATACCTGTCATGGTATACAGGACGCCATCTAACTCAAATTGTTCAGATGCACCTTTAGGTGTGGTATCTGTGGTCATAATGCCCGTTGCCGCATCCAACCATGCATCTTCCTGCAAACTATCTAATGCTGGTTGCAAGCCTTGAACCAAACGATCAATAGGTAATTGCTCGCCAATTACACCCGTTGAAAATGGAAGAACTTCTGTATTTTGAACACCTGTCAGTTCTGCCAGTTTCGCACACGTCGCCTCAGCATTTGCCATGCCGATATTGCCAGTACCGGCATTGGCATTTCCGGTGTTAATCACTAAATAACGTGGATTACCTGCCAATAAGTGCGCTTTCGAAATATGCACCGGTGCTGCACAAAATGCATTTTGAGTAAAAACGCCTGCGACATTAGAGCCTTCAGCAAATTCAAAAATGACAAGGTCACGTCGGTTCTGATAGCGCACATACGCTTCAGCCGAACCGATTTTTACACCTTTCACCACATGCATCTGTGGCATAGATACGTCACCAACTGCCATTTTTCAACGTCCAACTATATGAGTTATAAAAAATACAGCTTAGTGCAAAATCTATAAAAAATCGAGCAGAAGCACGGTTTTGCTGTAATTTTATTGTGGATTTCTTTTGCACATAAAAAAACCAGCCTTTCGACTGGTCTTTATCGCTGTTCGTCGTAAATTAGTTACGCGCCAGCTGAGTTGCTTCATCAAGAAGCACTTGTTTCGCTTTTTGTTGACTCGCAGCAGAAAGGGCTGGGTTTTCAGCCACAATACGGTCAGCATTCGCCGCATTGGCTGCTGCAATTTTTGCAGTTTGCAATACGATTGGACGATTTGGATTGGCAAAGGTATAACGAATACCCGTACGCGGGCTTGCTACAGTCACTTGACCGTCAGTACCAACCTGTACTTGAGTTGTTGTTGGACCAACTGCTTGTTGAACTTTCTCTAAAGAAGTCGTCTTAGGAGCGTTTGCAAAGGCAAAAGTTGGCAAAGCCAAAGCAGCAATCATGAACGGTTTTAGTACTTTTTTCATTGTCTTTTCCGTCTTACGGTTATTGATAGAAACTAAATAACATTTAATCTACTGAACTGCAAATACTATTCAGGTCAGATTAGTAGTGTAAATAAAAAATCAGAGCGCGAAGGCTCTGATTTATTTGAAATTAAACAATGCTGTTTAGATTTTACCGTGACATTGTTTATATTTTAGACCTGAACCACATGGGCAAGGCGAGTTACGACTTTCTGGCGGAACAATCACTTGCTCTGCAGGTGTGTATTGCGCATCGATAACATCATTACCATTGGCTTCAGCCAACAAATTATCAAAGTCATTGTGTGACAATTGAAGATTCATTGATTCAGCTTGAGCCTGTTTTTGAGCTTCCATTTCTGCAAGTTCTTCGGCTGTAGGCACATGAATACGAGATAAATCTGTCACGACATCGGACTTAATCACAGCAAGCATGTTTACAAATAAATTAAAGGCTTCTTTTTTGTATTCTTGCTCAGGATTTTTCTGCGCATAACCACGTAAATGAATCCCCTGACGTAAGTAATCCATTGCTGCCAAATGCTCTTTCCAATGGCGGTCCAATGAATTCAACATAAAGTGACGTTCGAGCATTGCAGCCGTTTCGTCACCCATTTGCGTACGACGTGAACGGTAGTGCTGAAGAACTTCATCAGTAATACGTTCAACCAAAGCCTCTTCATCCAAACGACGATCTTGCTCTAACCACTGCGAAATTGGCAATTCAATCGATAGATCTTCACGTAGCGCCTTTTCAAGACCTTCTATATCCCACTGATCGTGAATAGACTCAGGTGGAATATATATTTCGATCATGCCTTTAGTCACATCCTGAATCATCGTTTCGATGTAATCTTGTAAAGACGGTTCAACAAGAATTTCATCACGCTGAGAGTAAATAATCTTACGTTGTTCGTTGTTTACGTCATCGTATTTCAATAGATTTTTACGAATATCGAAGTTACGTGCTTCAACTTTACGTTGTGCATTTTCAATCGAGCGTGAAACCATTTTATGCTCAATGGCTTCATCTTCTTTCAGCCCCATGGCACGCATCATTGCAACCACGCGATCACCTGCGAAGATACGCATCAAGTCATCTTCAAGCGACAAGTAGAAACGTGATACACCTGGGTCACCTTGACGGCCCGCACGACCACGTAACTGGTTATCGATACGACGAGATTCATGACGTTCTGAACCAATGATGTGTAAACCACCAGAGTTCAGCACCATTTCATGATTTTGTTCCCACTCTGCTTTCAAACGTGCTTCATCTGCTTCAGTCGGCTCTTCAATCTTCGCCAGCAACGCTTTCCAGTTACCACCTAACAGAATATCAGTACCACGACCAGCCATGTTAGTCGCAATGGTTACTGCACGAGGTGAACCCGCTTGCGCAATAATATCCGCTTCGCGCTCATGTTGTTTCGCATTAAGTACTTCATGTTGAATACCAGCTTCTTTCAGCTTATCTGATAAAATTTCAGAGGCTTCAATGGTTGCTGTACCAATCAGAATCGGCGCAACACCCGCTTCATGAATACGTTGAATTTCTTGAATGATGGCGTTGTATTTACCTTCACGGTTTAAATAGATTAAATCGTTTTGGTCATTACGAATCATTGGGCGATGGGTTGGAATAAGTACAACATCCAAGCCATAAATTTCTTTCATCTCTGCAGCTTCAGTATCTGCAGTACCCGTCATACCCGATAATTTCTTGTAAAGACGGAAATAGTTCTGGAATGTTGTGGTTGCTAGTGTTTGGTTTTCAGGTTGAATTTCCAAACCTTCTTTGGCTTCTACCGCTTGATGCAAACCTTCTGACCAGCGGCGACCCGGCATGGTACGACCAGTGTTTTCATCGACAATGATCACTTCACCTTCGTGGATGATGTAATGCACGTTGCGTTGGTATAGGTAATGCGCACGAATGGCCGCAGAAACATGGTGTACCAAGTTTAAATTAGCAGATGAATATAGACTTTCACCTTCAGCAAGCAAGCCCATTTGAATCAATTCAGCTTCAACAGTTTCATAACCGACTTCGGTCATTTCTACAGAGCGCTGTTTTTCGTCAATCCAGAAGTGACCACCATCTGGTACCTTCTCTTCTTTTTGTGCATGAAGTTTTGGTGGAATGCTGTTAATGGCAGCATACAACTGTGATGAGTCTTCTGATTGACCAGAAATGATCAACGGTGTACGTGCTTCATCAATCAGGATCGAATCGACCTCATCGATGATGGCATAGGTTAAGCTGCGCTGTTTTTTCTCAGCAGCAGAAAACACCATGTTGTCACGCAAGTAATCGAAACCGAATTCGTTGTTGGTACCGTAAGTAATGTCAGCACGATACGCTTGAGCTTTTTCAGTTGGGTCTTGCATTGAGTAAATAATCCCAATGCTTAAACCTAAAAATTCGAATAATGGACGGTTTAATTCAGCATCACGCTGTGCGAGATAGTCGTTCACCGTAATCACGTGAACACCTTCACCACTAATCGCATTGAGGTAACAAGCAAGCGTTCCCATGAGGGTTTTACCTTCACCGGTACGCATCTCTGCGATCTTACCTTCATGTAAAGTAATACCACCAATCAGCTGTACGTCATAATGACGCATGCCCATGACACGCTTTGCAGCTTCACGACAAACAGCAAACGCTTCAGGTAATAATTTATCAAGGCTGTCGCCTTTTTTATAACGTTCTTTGAATTCTTCAGTTTTTGCAGATAAGTCTGCATCGCTTAGAACAGATATCGTCGGCTCGAGCGCATTAATCTTCTCTACGATTTTACGCATGCGTTTGAGTTCGCGCTCATTTTTGGTACCGAAGATTCCTCCGATCAGACTTGCCAACATGAATAGACTCTCTAAATCTTGCTTGTCAAATGAATATATTTTCTTAGTCGTTATTATGGTGCTAGAAATTCGAAGTACAAGGGTTTTGCACAAAAATCCCCTTAAATATTCTGCGCTCGGGTTCTAGCCCCGGAGACTTAAGGCAAGCTAATGTAACAAATTTTCTGCAGACAACATAGTGACTCTGTCGTGAGATATTTCGCATTTATCCCCCAATAAAACTGTTTTATATGAAATATATTCATAAAGAAATGAAAAAACACTATTTTTAATCATAAAAAAAATCCTTCATATTTATTTTCAAGTTAAACAAATCCAATAAATACGGGGATATTCCATGACGATTCGTTTAGGTGATACTGCACCAGACTTTACTCAAGACTCAAGCGAAGGCAGCATTCATTTTTATGACTTTTTAGGTGACAGTTGGGGCATTTTATTTTCGCATCCTGCCGATTACACCCCAGTCTGCACCACAGAACTTGGATTTACCGCAAAACTAAAAGATGAATTTAGCAAACGTGGTGTCAAGGCCATTGCCCTGTCTGTTGATGATGTTGAGTCGCATCATGGTTGGATTAACGACATTAATAATACTCAAAATACCACGGTCAACTTCCCGATCATTGCAGACAAAGACCTTAAAGTGTCCACCCTTTATGATTTCATTCACCCCAATGCCAGCGAAACATTAACTGTTCGCTCTTTGGTGATCATCGATCCACATAAAAAAGTCCGTTTAATCATTACTTATCCTGCATCTACAGGGCGTAACTTCCATGAAATTTTACGTGTCATTGACTCTTTGCAACTGACAGACAACCATAAAGTTGCAACACCGGCCAACTGGCAACAAGGTGAAGATGTGGTGATTGTGCCGTCATTAAAAGATGAAGAGGAAATCAAACAACGCTTTCCTCAAGGATATAACGCAGTTACGCCTTACCTTCGTTTAACGCCTCAACCTAAGTGAGGATAAAACGGAGCATTACACTGTCCGAGCGCAAGATAAGAAGCTCTGCTGTGAGTGACCAAAGCGAAGGTACAAATTTAACCATTTTTAAGTGCAGCACCTGACCCAACTCAGAATTATAACCATAGTTACTGATAGTTACTTATAGTTACTTATAGTTTTCCCCTCAGAACGAATGACGAGCCCGTTCTGGCATTCTCCAACCTGCTCATCTTCGGATGAGCTTTTTTTTGATTACAAATTCCTCTCAGGGATTAGATTGGTTAAACATCACAATTCCGTTATAACTAAGAAAAACTTAAAAACAACAAACCGTGATTCATCAAATTCATCATTTACATTGTGGTAGTTTTTGTCCAACGTGTGCCCCTTTATTTGGACAGAAAGGCTTTCGCGCACATTTGGTCTGTCATTGCCTGCTCATTGAAACCGATAAAGGGCTCGTCTTAGTCGATACAGGACTGGGCTTACAAGATTATTTGCATCCACAAAATCGTTTAGGTCGGTTTATTTCACGCACAGCGCAGATCAAATTTAATCCGCAACTGAGTGCGATTCATCAAATTCAAAAATTAGGCTTTAAGGCTCAAGATGTTCAACACATTTTGTTGTCACACTTAGATTTTGATCATGCTGGCGGGATCTCTGATTTTCCGCAGGCGACCGTGCATGTACTAGCCAGTGAATATAACGCCACTCAAAACCTTCATAGCTTAAAATCACGACTGCGCTATCGATCACAGCAATTCCAACTGCATCGTTATTGGAATTTTATCGAAAGCATCGGGACGCAAGCATGGTTTAACTTAGAACACACTGCCGGTCTGTCTATTTTTCAAGATGACATTTTAATGCTTCCACTTTTGGGACATACCGCGGGTCATGCCGGTATTGCGATTAAAAATAACCAGCGCTGGTTGTTATATTGTGGCGATGCTTATTACTCACAGCATCAATTAAATCCAAATTTTCATTCGCGGGCCTTAAATCAGCTTGAGCGTTTATTTGCCACCGACAATACACAGCGACTGCACTCCCTTCATAAGATTCAGCAGTTAGCGCAGCATCCGGACATCGATCTCATCTGTGCACATGACCCATTAGAATTCGCTCGCTATCAGAATATAAGCTATGACCGCTAAAATCCTACCAATGATCCTACTCAGTGTTAGCTTCATCTTCACGGGTTGCATGACATCAAATCCATTACCTTTAAATGAACGTCCTCAGCATTGGGGCAAAGTCGTTCATCAACAGCATAATTTTTATCAAATCAGCCCAACAGTATTTCGCAGTGAACAACCTGATGCAGATCTCGCCCCTGTTCTACGAGAACAGCACATCGATGTGATCATAAATTTACGTTCGCGGCATCATGACCCAGAACGCTTAAAAAATGCTATTGATATGCAAAAGATTAAATTTGTACATATTCCGATACACACATGGCAAATCGATCGTGAAGATTTACTGGCGGTGATGAAAACCATAAAAGAAGCTGAACAACAGCAGCAAAAAGTTTTAATCCATTGCTACCACGGCTCAGACCGTACAGGCGTGAGTGTGGCCATGTACCGTATTATTTTTCAGCATTGGTCCATTGAGGAAGCAAAACGTGAAATGAAACAAGGTGGCTATGGCTTCCACCCTATTTGGAAAAATATAGACCGATTATTCAGCCCTGAAAATGTAAAATGGATTCAGCAGCAACTACTGAATCCATCTTATTAAAGGTCATTCCTCATATAAACTTAGCGTTTATCGAGTGGTACCCAGTCAATTACCCACGCCGATTTCATATTCAAACTTGCATCTGAATTGATCTTTTTACGTGTTGCGTCCGCAGCATCACGGTCCTTCGAAGGGCCGACCATAATACGAATGCCTTTAGATGTAGGACTCTTCGTCACTTTATAGCCTTTTGCACGTAATTTTGCAGCGACGGCATCTGCATTGGCTTCATTGGCAGCTAGAGCAACTTGTACCATCCATTGCTTATCGCCATTTTCCAACAGATCACGTGCCTTTTCAGCTTCAGCTTTTTTCTTGGCTTCGGCTTTACGCTTTTCTTCCGCCTTGTGTTTTTCTTCGGCTTTACGCTTTTCTTCAGCTTGTTGCTTCGCTTCGGCTGCTTTCTTATCTGCAGCTTTTTTCTCAGCTTCAGCATGTGCTTTACGTTCAGCTTCTTTTTGAGCGTCCGCTTTACGTTTTGCTTCAGCTTTTTGTTTTTCTGCTGCGATACGTGCCTGATCAGCCTTTTGCTGCGCCGACTGACTCTCTAACTTTTTTTGAGCCGCCAACTTATCCTCAGCTAAACGCTTTTGCTTTGCTTTTTCATCTTCAACCAATTCGGGCGGAATATTATCCGAACTTTGTTGAGCTGAACGATGTGCGTTTAAAGCCGCATATTCTTCTGCTGCTTTACGTGCTGCATCCGCTTCCGCTTGTTGTTGCATCGCTAAAAATTCTGCTGCACGTGCTTCTTGCTCCGCAACCGATTTTTCACGGGTACGTCGTTGTTCTTCGAGCAAACGCTTTTCAGTTTCAACATCAACAGTCAATGATGACATTTTACCCGCACCCTGACCTTGTTGCTCAACTTGAGCCATTTCAGGGGTTTGGCTTTGATTTTGATGTATTTCTTCTTTGCCTTTAAGTAAAAGTGCGGCCAGCAGTACACCACCACCTAATAAAACAACACCACCCATCCAGCGTTGTTTGTTATTCATTGACATTCTTCCAGATACTCCCATACCGCTTCTAAGGTATGAAATGAACCACATACCAGAATCAGCTGATTATTCTTTGTTTCTTCCAGCGCGGACTTAAAAGCTAATTGCACATTGTCATAATGTTCTACGACTTGATGCTGCAGTGCGCTATCCAATTGTGTGATAGATGCCGCACGTGGCACATTTAATTGTGCAATTTTCCACATTCTTACCGTATCTTTCAATAAGTTAACGACAGAATTTATGTCTTTATCAGTCAGCATGGAGAAAACGCTGATCACTTCTGTGTATTGTTTATTGTACTGGAGGAAATTTCGCAATTGCTTTAACAAAAATTCAACACCATGCGGGTTATGTCCCGCATCGAAAATCACCGTTTTACCTGCAATTTCTCTAACTTCAAAACGGCCTTGTAACTTGGCATTGATAATCCCCTGAGCGATCGACTGCTGAGAGACCACCAAACCACTGGCCAATATTGCCGCTACAGCCGTAGAGATATTTTCGAGTGCCAAAGAACCCACGGGTAGTTTTAAGGTTGAACCTGATGAGGCAAACATCCAAGATTGTCCATCATCACTGTACTGATAAAAATAATCACGATTGAGTACATGTAAAGCGGCTTGGCAATCTTCTGCTTTTTGACGAATGGCTTCAGGCAAAACTTGCTGCCCACCAAAAATTACGGGAATATTTGGACGAATAATCCCTGCTTTCTCAAAAGCAATTTTTTCAATGGTGTCGCCCAACCAATCGGTATGGTCTAAACCAATATTGGTAATCACTGCAACATCTGGATCGACGACATTGACCACATCAAGTCGACCACCGAGACCTACTTCAAGTACCCATACATCGCAATGTTGCTGTTTAAAAATAACAAAAGCGGCCAAAGTGGTCGCTTCAAAAAAAGATAAACTTAATTCACATTCACGACGCGCCTGATCAACAGCTACAAAAGCATCAATCAGGGTTTTGTCAGCCACTTCAACACCTTGAAGCTTTACACGTTCATTGAATCGATAGATATGCGGTGATTGGTAGAGCCCCACGTTATACCCTTGGGCATTTAAAATTGCAGCCAAAGTGGTCGTGGTTGAACCTTTACCGTTTGTTCCCGCGACCGTCAGCACTTTCGCATCAGGCTGGGTTACACCTAGTCGTTCCGCAACAGGAATTACCCGCTCCAGTCCTAAATCAATACCCGTAACATGAACATGGCTCCAATAATCGAGCCATGTGTTTAAAGAATCAGTTGCAAGTGGTGCTGTGTTCAAGGCAAGTTCATCAATTTCGCTACAATACGATAAACTGTATCACGTAATGCATGACGGTGGACAATTTGATCGACTACACCATGATCAAGCAAGTATTCTGCACGTTGGAACGGTTCTTCCAATTTTTCACGTACAGTTTGCTCAATCACACGCTTACCAGCAAAACCAATCATGGCTTTCGGTTCAGCCAAGTGAACATCACCGAGCATTGCCAATGATGCAGTCACACCACCATAGACTGGATGTGTCAGCACCACTAGATAAGGCAAGCCAGCATCTTTCATTTTTTGGATGGCAGCAGAAGTACGCGCCATTTGCATGAGTGACAACATGCCTTCTTGCATACGTGCACCGCCAGAGGCAGCGAAGCAAATAAGCGGTTGTTTTGCTTTAATCGCAAGTTCAGCCGCTTGAACAAAACGGTCACCAACCACAGTGCCCATTGAACCGCCCATGAAATCAAATTCAAATGCGGTTGCAATCATTGGAATGCCTTTCAGCGTTCCTTGCATCACCACTAAAGCTTCTGTTTCACCGGTTTTCTTCTGCGCTTCAGACATACGGTCTGGATACGCTTTGCTATCTACAAATTTAAGTGGATCTTTGCCTTTAAATTCTTGACCCAATTCTTTTTGTACTTGGTCAAAGAACCAGTTCAAACGATCTCGCGCTTTCATTCGCAAGTGTTCATCACACTGCGGACAAACGTAGGCATTAAATGACATTGCAGTACGAGTCACAAGTGCATGACACTCAGGACATTCAATCGTCGGCTCAGTAAATGTCGCCTTTAATGCTTGCTGTTCATCAGGTACATGAATACCTGGTACCGCACGCTCTGTCCATGGCGTAGATGCGCTCAGAATTTTGCCTGTTTTTGCGTCTTGACTCATACTAACTCATCGAGCGCAGCTCGAAGCTCCTTCACTTTATTCACTGTTTCGATTACAGCTTGTTCTGGCGCTAAGTTTGCAAATTGTTTAACAAAAGCACTACCTACAATCACCGCATCTGCAGCAACACCCATGGCTTTCGCCGATGCTGCATCACTAATACCAAAGCCAACGCCGACAGGTACCTGAGTATACGACTTGATTTTTTGAATACGTGCCGCAGCTTCAGCAACGTCTAACGTCGCTGCACCTGTCACACCTTTCAAAGAAACATAGTAGATAAATCCACTGGCTTGTTTCACCACATGCTGAATACGTTCATCAGTGGATGTTGGCGCAAGTAAGAAGATTTGATCCATGTCGTATTTTTTCAATACTACATCTAGATCTTTTGCTTCTTCTGGTGGAAGGTCCACCAAGAGCACGCCATCTACACCGCATTCATGTGCATAGGCAACAAACTTTTCATAGCCGATTACTTCAACGGGGTTTAAATAGCCCATCAGTACCACGGGTGTTTCTGAATCGTTTTTACGGAACTCTTTCACCATGTTCAAGGCATCTAGAGTATTGGTTCCTGCAGCAAGCGCACGCTCCGCGGCAAGTGCAATAACAGGACCATCCGCCATTGGGTCTGAAAATGGAAGACCCAATTCGATCACATCTACACCTGCCTCAACCATTTGATGTAACAAAGGTACCGTTACTTGTGGATGAGGGTCACCAGCCATAACATAAGAAACCAAGGCCTTACGCTGTTGAGATTTAAGCGTTCCAAATCGAGTGGCTAAACGTGACATAGGGTTATACTTTCCTTGAATGAATCAAAACTATGATGTGGGTTTTGTCGAAATACAAGACATCGCATTGTAACGCTATTTTTTACCCATTGAACAGGGCATACAATCCTCAGTCGGCATTTCTCATGCAAACATAATTTTCCAGAACAACCCGAAAGCATCATTTACCGATATTTCAGTTTTTTTCACAATGATCAAAGATGCCTAATTTTAGGATCTGGCAAAATTATAAGGTTTTAGACTAACTTAATTTTATCATCAAAAAAATGTTAAAAATAACAGGCTTAGCATTTACATTTTAATTTTCCTTAAATTGCAAAACCTGCTTTATACTAGCCGCATACTTTTATTTTTTTATCTCCTATGTCCTCCGATTCACAAGTGAAAGTGCCTGCTCGGGCATTTGCACTGCTCCCGCTTATTGTTTTTCTGACCATTTTTTTGGGCAGTGGTATTTACCATTCCATCATTGGAACTGAGTTTGCGTTCTATCAAGTGAAAGCCCCAGTCGCTGCTCTTCCTGCAATTGTATTGGCAATTTTGCTCTATCGCGGCAAGATCAATGACGCGATTGACACATTTATGAAAGGTGCCAGCCACCCGAATTTGATCTTAATGTTCATGGTCTTTATGCTCGCTGGTGCTTTTGCCAGTGTCAGCAGTGCCATCGGTAGTGTCGATGCAACAGTGCAATTCGGACTATCGGTAATTGCGCCTGAGTTCGTGCTGCCTATGCTGTTTATTATTGCGGCCTTTATTGCCACAGCGATGGGAACCTCCATGGGCACCATTGCAGCCTGCGCGCCAATTGCCTTTGGTTTTACACAAGTCACCGAAATTGAAGTGGTGTATGCCATTGGTGCTGTGGTCGGTGGTGCTATGTTTGGTGATAATCTGTCGATGATTTCAGATACCACCATTGCTGCAACGAACAGTCAAAAAGTTCAACTTCGCGATAAATTTAAGGTCAATGTCTGGATTGCTGTTCCTGCATCGATCGTTAGCATTTGTATCTATTTAATTATGAGTCAAGGTTCACAAGCGATTGAACACAAAGCTTATAATGCGTGGCTAATCCTGCCGTATTTAGCCGTATTTATTTTGGCCTTTTCACGTTTGCACGTGCTTGCTGTGCTGACTATTGGTGTCTTACTGTCTGGTTTGATTGGTTTGGTGATTCAACCTGAATTTAATTTTTTAAGCTTAAATAATTCTATTTATGACGGCTTTACCGGCATGTTTGAAGTTGCCCTGCTTTCTATTTTCTTGGGTGGTATTTCTGCCATTATGCAAAAAGAAGGCGGTTTAGAATGGCTGATTCAACGTATTTACAGCATGACACGCTGCTTTAAAGTTGGTGCTGAACGCGCAGGTGAAATTGGTATCAGTTTCTTGGTGATTTTCTCCAACCTATTTGTAGCAAATAACACTGTCGCAATTATTTTATCTGGTGACATGGCACGTGAAGTCGCCAAAGAATATGGTGTAGACCCTAAACGTGCTGCTGCGCTCTTGGATATTTTCTCTTGCGTAGTCCAAGGTCTCATTCCTTATGGTGCACAGCTGTTACTGGCTTGTTCGATCGCAAAACTTTCGCCTGTGGAACTGATTGGTAGTGTGTATTACTGTTGGGTCTTGGCAATCTTTGCCATCCTTGCCATTTTACTTCGGTATCCAAAATTAAAAGCTGCGGCATAAGTTTGGCCTTAAAGAAAAGCGGTCGTTTGACCGCTTTTTTTAATGTTGTTTGAAAGGCTTTTCTTAACGAGCAATCTGCAAGTTTTATTCTAATCTCAAGGCTTTTTTTCGCGCTAATAATGTCTCTCCGCTATATGCCTTAAAAGCACGTGCCAAAGCAGACTGATCTGAATATCCTAACTGCAACGCGATATCCGTCAAATTGGTTTGTTGTGAAAGTAAATATTCACAGCGTTTCATCCGTTCAAGCTCCAAAAGCCGTTTAAACGAAGTGCCTTTCTCCTGTAACTGTCGTTGCAGGGTTCTGACTGACAGATGTAACTCCTCTGCTAACCATTCTATTTTAGGGGCTTGCTGCTGTAATTTGAGATAATCTGCTATGCATTGTTGCATCTGTTGAATTGGATCTGAATGTTGCGAACGAGCAGCTATCGCCTCTTCGGCTTGACGTAATAACAATTGCATCAGTGACGGATCAGCAAGTTCTGACTTTAAATCCAAACTATCGGCATGAATCACAAATGAATATTTAAGGGTCGAAAATTCCATTTGGCAGCCATAAAACTTTTCATAGTGATAACGTGCCATCCGCGGCGCATGGGCAAAATGAATGCAGAGTAACTTTAAAGAATCTGGAAAAATTTGCTTGGCCAAATGTGCCATACAGGCCATGGTCAACTCATTCACCAAAGCATATTCATCATCATGCTGTGGCCAAGACAGAATAATTTGATGATCTTGATGGCTCATATTCATTGGCACAATTTGCGCCCCATCAATCACCAAACGACTAAATCGCATCACATATTGCAAAGCATCTGCAACGCTATTACTCAGTGTCGCCATATAGCCTAACACCCCAAAATGCTCCGCACGAATATACTTGGCCATTTCAAAAACCAATTGCGGACAATCCAGATGCTGCTGAGTCAGTTGCATGATGCTGTTAAAAAAAGAATTCGGCGATTGAGAGTCGATCGGCAAAGACAGCACATGCTGAATTTGCGCAGCATACGGCGCAATCCATTCGAGCTGTGTATAGTTTAATTCACGCTCAATTAAGACCATATTCCACAGTTGGAAGTAACCATTTGGGATCTGAATTTCAGCCATCTCGCCCCTCTTTCTGACCTGCCAATTCTGACATTTTATATTTTCATCATGGCGTAAAATGTATAAAAATTGGCAATATCTGTCAAAACAAAGTGCAATTTCTCCGACATACTGCAATCAACACGACTCGCACAGAAAAAATATCATGAATGCTATCGTCAAATATCAAGTCGAACCTATTGTTCGCACAAAGCTGAATTTTAAGTTGGAAGAAATCCCGCGCTATTGGTTTGGCGGAGACCCCTTTTTAACACGTATGTTTGATGCCTTAAGCCTGACCTTTCCTGATGGCGAGCGCTATTTTATTGAATCTGTACGTCTGTTCCGCAGTCAAATTCAAGATCCTGATTTACAACAACGTGTCGCTGACTTTATTCGTCAAGAAGCGCAGCACGGTATGGCGCATGACAAAATGAACATGTTGATGAAACAACAAGGCATGCCTGTCGATGCGTTCATTAAACGTCTAAATAAAATTTTTAAATTTGAACTGAGCAAACGCTCACCTGAATACAACATTGCCATGACGGCTTCTGCCGAGCATTTGACTGCATTGATGGCTGAAACCTTTTGTAGCCAAAAGTCCGTACTAGAATCTGCGCATCCTTATGTCCGTGCATTATTTATTTGGCATGCGATAGAAGAAATGGAACATCGCGATGTGGCTTTTGATGTGATGAAAGATGTGGCTAAGGTCGATGAAAGTCTAAAGAAATTTACTTTGGTCTGGACCAGTGGATTGATGCTTGGCTTTACCTTATACCGTGCCAATGTGATGCTGAAACATGACGGGTTCAGCTTCACTGAACGTTTAAAATTAAATATGAAAGGCTTACCGTGGTTCTTTGGTAAAAATGGCACCCTCACCCGAATGAGCAAACCATATCGAGATTGGTTTAAAAAAGACTTCCATCCGAGTCAGCATCCCATTGTGCAAAATTATGATCTTTGGTTAAAAACTTATGAAGAAACCAATGATCCGATACAAGCAGCTGAAGTGTTTTGGCAAGCTGCAAAATAAAAATTGAATAAAAAAAAGCCGCATCGATTGCGGCTTTTTTATAGGCTTAGACTTACCATTTGGCATAGTGCTGCTCAAGTAAACCATATTCATTTAAGAATACAATTTCTTCGCCATCACGTTGAATTGTACCGCTAATTTTTGCCTGCCATTGACTGAACTGACTACCGACCAATCTTAAATTCAGGTTTTCATAGCGCCGCCAACCTGTGGTGACGATCAAATTTAAGCTGTTATCTAATGAACTAATATTCCATTGATTATCGCCTTGTTGCTGGAACAGCACATCAGACATGGCATACAGATGTCCATTGACCCACAGACAATTTTCATTGCCAAAGCTTTCATTTACCCCAGAGGCAAGATTGATCCCAACGCGTCGATTTTGACTGTCCCAAAAGTTACACGACAGCCAGAACCATGCGGTTTCAGGACGAAGAAAACCACAGGTATCATCTAAAGACACCAATGTCCGGTCATGGAATTGAATGGTCTTGCCTTGCTTATTGATAAAGAAACCTTCACAGCCTAACGTCGTTAGTTTTTGAGTATAGGTCCAACCATTAATCCCTGTGGGGCTACACATACTTAGCGGATCAGTCCCTGCACAAAACACTCGAGCGCTCAGTTTGAGTTCGCCATGTTTCGACATTTGAATGTATCGCACACCATTGGCATGCTGAATGTCCAGTTGAATCCCTGACTTAATAAAATGACTCTGATTAAATAAAGGTTGTTCATCTAAAACGGTATTGCGTGACAGGAAATTAATCGAATTCCATTCCAACACTTCATTCGTAATATGATCATACACATAGACAAAACCGTGCCCCGCCCACGCGATATCGGCGATCGCTAGACCAATCGTATAATGTTCATGCTGAATACAACAAAATTTAAATTTTTTATATTTTAAACGCTTACGCCAACCTTGAAGTCGTTTTCCATACGGTGTCTTATATTCATACTTACTTAAATCGATGCGATTGGGAAGTTCACTAAAACGCCCATAATGCGGCTGTCCATTCGGCCGTATTAAATCCATATACGCCATTCCATTGAGGTTTAAGGTCTAAATCCTGAATGTTATTATGCCTATTATTTAACGCCTGAAAAGACAATCCATCTGATTTCAGGCGAATATCACAAAAAAATATAAAAGCTGACATTTCAGCTCTTAATCATCACAAATGTTCATTTATTAAGATGTAATCATTTTTCCATGAATTTTGCTGGCTATGCGGGGTTTCAACCAATTCGATATAGCGCCCATAGACATGATCAATCGCAATACAATCATCGACATCTAGGGTTCGGTCGGTATGTTGTTTTTGCCAATGTGACTCAAAAAAAGCCTTGCCCCGTTGTTTTGCAACGCTGGCATTTTGTCCCGTCACCAAAACATAACGATGTAATTCACCAAATTCGCGGGCATCATATCCCCCGAGATTAATCAGCCATAATTTTTCATCTTCAGCTCGGGGCGCGGCATCACAAAATTGGATACGATAATGCCGATTTTCAGTGCTGACTGTATGTACCTGTGCCCAAGCATCAATATGTAAGCCTTTTTGCTCACCAAACCATGCCGTTCTCAGTTGCGGATAAACCTCTTCTAATGCGTTACCCACTGCAAGAATGACATCATGCACTTCGATATTTGCTCTTGGATGGCGTCCGCCGAGCATCACCATAAATAAACTGGACACAATCTCCCCCTATTTTTGACTTCAACTGCCCACATAGGGCTGAAGTAATTTCAACAAAATCACGCCGCCTAAAGAGAGTACTGCATTGTTGACGAAATGAATGAGTAAGACATGCCAAATGTTACGCGTCCACAAATAGATGAGGTTGAGAAATAGGCCTGCCGCCATAAAACTGATGGTCGCAATCAAATCGCCATCAAAATTATGATAATGTATCAAGCCGAATAAAATTGAGTTCAGCAAGACCAAAATCACTCGCCACAGCCACGGCTGTACAAACAGCTTTTGCAGCAAGGTATAGCGGAAAATAATATCTTCAAGCAAAGCGGTAAATAATGGCCCAAGACTGATGATCAGCAAGCTAAAAAACGCAATCGTATTGGGATCAATGGTCGATTCTTTTTCAATGTTCTCACCAACGGGCAACAGACTGCGTGTAAAAGAAATCACTACTTGTAAAGCGACTGCACCAACAACCACCAACAGGCTTGAGCGCCAAAAGGCCTGCTTATACTTTTGCCAGTGCGTATATAGCATCGTTTTATAGAGCCAACATACGGCAATAAATAAAATACCGCGAAAGATCGAATCACCCAAAGCAACCTGAGCTGAAACACCAAAAAATTGGTCTAAGAGATAACTGTTGAGCAAGATCAGCGGAAGAATACACAGCGCAAAAGTATCACGCCATTGCCAAGAAATATGGGTTGGAAAGGATTCTGCACGAACCAATTGGGTAAACGTCATTGTTATAAAGTCTTTCTAAAGCGATAAAATTTCCGCAGTATTGTGATTTATTTCACACTTTTATTCTGCATCTGTTTTGTAGTGATTTGCCTCAATAAAATTTTCAGCCCAAAAAAAATCGCGCGGAATGACTTCTGCGCGATTTTTTCTTGACCATCTCCACTTGCGAACTCAGAATATATTCCGAGATTCTCATCCCAAAGGGAGAGGCTGAAAAGCGAAATTACATCTCAACCATTTCCACGCCATCAATGCGGGCAACGGTCATTAAATCTTTATCGCCACGGCCTGATACAGTCGCAATAATGATTTGGTCTTTGTCCATGGTCGGTGCAAGTTTCGTCACATAAGCCATCGCATGTGAGCTTTCTAACGCAGGGATAATACCTTCAATTTGGGTTAAATCACGGAAGCCTTGTAACGCTTCAGTGTCATTGATAGGCACATAGTTCACACGGTGCATATCTTTGAGGAAACTATGCTCAGGGCCTACACCTGGATAATCTAGACCTGCAGAAATTGAATGTGTTTCAATGATTTGACCCTGATCATCTGACATCAAGTACGTACGGTTACCGTGAAGTACACCGACATGACCTGCGTTTAATGGTGCAGAATGCTTGCCCGTTTCAATGCCGTAGCCTGCCGCTTCAACACCGTACATTTTCACATCTTCATCATTTAAGAATGGATAGAATAAGCCCATTGCATTTGAACCGCCGCCCACACATGCCACCAAGGCATCTGGCAGACGGCCTGCTTGTTCTTGAATCTGTTTACGTGCTTCACGGCCAATGATCGATTGGAAATCACGAACCAATTGCGGATATGGGTGTGGGCCAGCCACAGTACCAATCACATAATAAGTAGAGTCAACATTGGTTACCCAGTCACGCATTGCTTCGTTCATCGCATCTTTCAATGTTTTTGAACCGCTTTCCACAGGTACGACCGTTGCGCCAAGCAAACGCATACGGTATACGTTCATGGCTTGACGTTTTACGTCTTCAGCACCCATAAACACCACACACTCAAGGCCTAAACGCGCTGCAATCGTTGCCGTTGCTACGCCGTGCTGACCTGCGCCTGTTTCCGCAATAATACGTTTTTTACCTGAAAGTTTAGCCAGCAAAGCCTGACCAATGGTGTTATTCACTTTATGTGAACCTGTATGGTTCAGGTCTTCACGTTTTAAATAAATTTGCGCACCACCCAACTCTTTCGACCATCGCTCAGCATAATACAAAGGACTAGGACGACCGACGTAATACGCCAAGTCACGGTCGAATTCTGCCAAAAACTGAGCATCATCTTTCATGCGGAAATAGAGTTTTTCTAAGTCCTCAAGTGCTGCCATTAGAGTTTCTGACACAAAACGCCCGCCATGAATACCGAAATGCCCTTGTGCGTCAGGGAATTGGGTATAGTCAATCTTATTTTGCTGATCCACGATGGACTCCTTGCATAAAGCGTTCTATGAGTTGTTGGTCTTTAATACCTTTTGCCGATTCTACACCACCACTCACATCTACGGCGTAAGCACCTGTGGTTCGAATCGCATCTTCAATATTGTCTGGCTTTAAACCGCCTGCCAAGATTAAAGGAATATCGAGTTTTGGGAACTTCGCCCAGTCAAAGCTATGCCCTGTACCGCCTTTCAGCTCTGGATGCCATGCATCTAATAGTACGGCACTTGCCCCTGCTTCTTGAAAGGCTTGAATCTCGCTAATCACGTCCAAATCAGGCTTGACTTGAATGGCTTTGTACCAGCGGCGTCCAACGGTCTGCGCAATTGTTTGGCACTGTTCAGGGCTTTCATCGCCATGAAACTGCAGTATATCTACAGGTGAAATTTTTAAAATATTCTGTATGTCTGCAGCCGATGCATTCACGAATAAACCCACTGTCTGCACATACGGCGGCACATGCTGAATCAGCTCAGCAGCTTGCGCTGCCGTTACACTGCGCGGGCTTGGCGCAAAAAATACGAATCCTATCGCATCTGCACCAGCTTGGACGACAGATTGAATATCTTGAATACGTGTAATTCCGCAGATTTTGGCACGGGTTCGCATGTTGTTTTGGCTCTGACTCCGCCCTATTCATAGCCTATCTATGAATATGAAGGCGAATCATTGTAATGCAATTTTCATGCATTGCGTGGATTTTCAGCATGATTACTGCGCAAAAATAAAAAGCCCTGAATGATCAGGGCTTTTTGAATTATTGAATCGATTATTTCATTGCATAACGTAAGGTTAGCCAAGCAGTACGGCCGTCTTGACGGTAGTAGTAATCACTCCATGAGTCATACACAGTGTAATATTCTTTATCAAACATATTGGCAAGTTTGGCTTGTACAGAAAATTCAGGAGTCGCTTGATAGGTTAAACGTACATCTGCTGTCGCAAAACTGCCAAAGCTTGTTGTATTAGCGGCATCCTTATAACGCTGGTCTTCTGCGTGTACAGAGCCACCTAGCGTCCATTTATCCATCGTATAATCTGCAGATACATTTAATAATTGGCCTGCACGACCCGCAATTTGATTACCTTTGGTCGCCCCAGAATTATATTCAGGCTCTTGATAAGTATAGTTTAAGTTCCACGTGAAGTTGTCCAGTGACTGTCCGAACTCAGCTTCCACACCCTTAATTTTTGCTTTTGCAATATTGGTTCCGCCTGAAATCATATTATCAATTTCATTATGGAAGGCAGAAACAGACCAGTTCAGCCAATGCGACCCTTTGAATCCAATTTCAATGTTTTCAGACTCTTCAGGGACTAAGTTTGGATTTGACCAACCCGGATAATATAAGTCATTAAATGTCGGTGAGCGGAAAGCTGTACCGTATGAAACATAAGTGCTGTAGTTGTCATTAAATGAATAACCAACAGCGGCATTGCCTGTGGTGTGATCACCAAACTGTTCGTTATCATCTAAACGAATAGCAGCTTGCAGGTTCACTCGACCAAAATCGCCAAGATATTGCGCATAGTAACCGACATTATCACGCTCTTTTTCATCGTAATTGGTGGTGCTGTCGACTTGATCATTTAAGTAATCCACACCCACCAATAGTGTGTTGTTTGCATTGAAAGATAATGTGTTTAACCAGCTGATGCTGTCTTTTGTGGTATCAAATACACCCGTCGATTTATCTGCACTAAAGGTTTCGTATTTATCTTCTGAATGGCCAAATTTAAGCTGCGTTTTCCAAAGCTCTACAGGAGAATAGCTAAAGCCAACGCCATACACATTTTGCTCAACCTTGTTATAAGGATTTACGTTATATGGACTATCGTAATTTGTTTCGCCATTTACATAGAGAACATTAAAATCAGCTGCAAATTGATCATTAAACTGATGACCCGCTTTAATTGACGCAGAATAGTTATCATAGCCGTCTTTATCTATTTCAGTCGGCAAAGTTGTTACATCTAAACCTTGTGTTTTCAAGCCAGCCAAACTTAGCGTCGCCCAAGAATTATCCTGACGAATATTCACACCGACATTCGCATCGTAAGTTTCATGTGAACCATACTTGAGCGAAGCAAATGGTTTTACGCCATTTTGCGTACCTTTACGGGTAAAGATTTGAATCACACCGCCTACAGCTTCAGAACCATATAAACTTGAGCGCGGACCTTTGACCACTTCTACACGTTCAATTTGATCAACTGGCAAATGCTCAAAAGAAGTTTGGCCTGAAGTTGCCGAACCCAGTTTTTGACCATCCACCAATACCAATACCGCAGTAGAACCTGTACCACGAATGGAAATACTGGTTGGCTGACCTAAACCACCAGAGTTGGTATACGTTACGCCCGGCACTGTACGAAGCAATTCTTGTAAAGAAGTAAATTGCTTACGTTCAATTTCTTCACGATTAATGACTGTGACTGCTGCCAAAGTTTTTTGTGCGTCTTGCTCAACAATATTGGCAACCGTGTTGGTAATCACTGGAAGTTGATAAACTTGGTCTGCTGCCATCGCAGCAGAAAGTGGAGATAAAACAAAAAGTGACCCGATAAGAGTCTTAGAAAAAGAATGCATGCTGTATTCCCCGATCGCACCGCCCGTGCGAATAATAAAATGGATAACGCAGGCGGATTCAGGGGCAGCAATGCAAGGCCTATATTGGCGTAATGATGCAATCCCGCTATAACGCCCGCCGCATTATGTATAGGTCTGCATCAGGCCGGTCTCCGGACTTAAGGATTTATCGAAATAAAGCCTATTCACCGTTGCGGGGGCAGTGTCAGATTCAAATCACTTTTCAATGTTTAGACTGACTTCCCAGTTTCACTTCTCAATTAAGGAAGCACCTGAAGCGCAGGCAGATTAATTTCTGCTCCACAGCAAGTCAAGCTGTATATGTACCTATCTTCAAATACCCCATAGTTTCGATTGTTCGATAAATCGGAGTTCTCTATACTTAAGCCATTCACAACAGTTGGCATGGGAAGTTTCCACAACACTGCCCCCGCAACGGTGTGCAAGCAATGCCTTGCCAGTCCGATACCTGCTCACTGTGTTCTATCACTCAATCATTTACGTGGGGTAAATGCATGGAGCATTGTATGCCTTTTCCTTTTCAGCCGACTGCGCTTGCAGCTGGCATATCTGCCCTTTGTATTTTTAACTCCCAACTGTCTGTTGCAGCAGATTCTATTGCACAACCTAAATTAGATACCATTGTCGTCACGGCAACACGCTCACAAGAAAAATTAGAAAATGTGCCTGCGCGTATTTCCATTATTGAACCTGCAACCGTAGCGCAATCTCCTATTTCCCAAATGAGCGATTTACTGCGTAACGATGCTTCTATCAATATGGTGCAAAACGGTGGTTTAGGACAAGTGGCTTCGATTTTTGTGCGAGGCACAGAATCCGACCATACCCTCGTACTGCGCGATGGCGTGCGCTTGAACTCAGCAACATCAGGCATGGCGCCATTACAGTTTTTAGACACCACCGATATTCAGCAAATCGAAGTTTTAAAAGGGCCAGCTTCTGTATTGTATGGCTCAGATGCGATTGGTGGTGTGGTACAAATTATTTCCAAGACGCCCTCAGAAAATATCGCCTTTGCCAGTACAGAAGTGGGTGAACACAAAACCTATAAAAGTATTATTGGCACAGATGCCGCAAAAAATGGCTATTATGCACAGATTCGAGGGCAACGCTTAGAATCAGATGCCACCAAAGTTTTTGATTTAGATGAACTGAGCACAGCAAGCTATGACCAAAAAGGCTGGAGTGCAAAAGTCGGATCAAAACAAGAAAATCATGCATATTCATTGGACTATAGTCATAACGATGGTCGCGGCTTTTATGTCAGTTGTAGCAATGAAGATAAAGACTATAACTGCCTAAACTACAGCAATGTCGCGCAAGACTTTAACAATGAAATGATCAACCTACGTGGTGAAATGCGACTTTTACCTGCTTTAGAATTACATGCTCGACTTTCTCAATTTAAAGATGAGCTAGATCAGGTCACAACCACCGACTTCACCCACAATAAAACCCAAGAAGCGGAAATCTATTCCAAATTTGATCTGACACCAAAACAAACGCTTCTAAGTGGGATCACACACCGTAAAATCAGCGGTGATATTGTGTCTTATGGCACGGCTTATCAAGATGATAACCGCAGCACAGGTTATTACTTGCAGCATCAATATCATCAAGATGGTCTTAATACACAACTCGGAATTCGTCTAGAAGACGATGCGAAGTATGGCAGCCATACCATTGGTCAAGCTGCAATTCGTCTGCAAGCACTGCCTCTTACCAGTGTATATGCCAATATTGGTACTGCGTTTAAATCGCCAACCTTAGATGAACGCTATAATAGCTGGTCAGGCAATCCAAACTTAAAGCCTGAAGAAAGTATTTCTTATGAAATTGGCGTCGACCAAAAGCTGAATCATGGGCTAAGTACCGGTCTATCCGTGTACCATACCAAAATCGACCATCTGATTGTGAATGGTCCTCATTACACTTTAGAAAATCTAAATACAGCGGTTTATCAAGGTGTGGAAACCTATCTGCAATGGCAAAATGGGGGATGGTCCAGCAAACTTAGCTATCATTATGTGAAAGCTCAAGATAATGAGAAAAAACAAGATTTACAGCGCCGACCACGTCAGAACTTAAGCTTGACTACTGGCTGGAGCAATGACATTTATGGCATGAATGCAACCTTAAATGCCAAGTCAGATACCTTGGACTATCAAGCACGCAATCCCGGTTATGCCACTATTGATATGAGTGCATTTTGGAATATCAATCCCAAACTCAAAGTCTTTACCAATTTACAAAATATCGGTGATGTCGAATACAAAACCTCATCGTATGGTTCAGGTTTGTATTATATGAATGGCGGGCGTTTAGCCTCTATCGGTGTCACTGTTAAATATTAATACACATCACTTTATTCAACTTTTAATCAAAAAATGGACAATTAAAATGGGCCACCGTTTAAGTAAAATTTATACCCGCACAGGCGATTCAGGTACGACAGGTCTTGGCGACGGATCACGCGTAGCCAAAGATGATTTACGTATTGAAGCCCTAGGCGATGTCGATGAACTCAATTCAAGCATTGGTATTCTGCGTTCGCACATCGCACTTAGCAGTATTGAAGACAAAGCGGCTTGGGATAAATCGCTCAGCCTGATTCAGCATTGGTTATTCGACCTTGGCGGTGAAGTCTGCATTCCAAACTTCAACTTGGTACAACCTGTGTCAATTGAGTTTTTGGAAAATGACATTGACCGTATGAATGAAGCGCTGCCAATGCTCAAAGACTTTATCCTGCCATCAGGAACATTGGTGTGCAGCTTTGCCCATCAAGCGCGTGCAGTTTGCCGCCGTGCAGAACGTCGTTTAATGGCTGTACATAACCGTGACCAGAACATTCAAGCACCGTCATTGCAGCTACTTAACCGACTCTCTGACTGGTTATTTGTCGCATCGCGTACATTACAACGCGCTGAAGGTGGTTCTGAGGTGCTGTGGCAGAAAAATATTAACGACACGATTGATCAATAATTTTTGGATTCAAAAATTGCTCAAATCCTTTGACCAATTAAAAGTCTATTTTACATTGAAATAAATCGAAACATTTCGTCCGATCATTCTTGTATTTCAGGATGATCGGATCAGAATAACAGTGTCATCTCCCTGTCATTCTTACAGGACATTATGTTCTTAACATCTTTTTTTGTAGGCCTCGTATGCGCATAATCGGTCACCGTGGCGCTCGTGGTGAAGCACCTGAAAATACCCTAGGTGGTTTCCAATATATTCAAGACTTAGGAATTCGTGCTGTCGAATTTGACGTTCGGCAATTGAAAGATCGTGCGCTAGTGATCATGCATGATGACCAATTTATGCGAACGACAGGTCAAGATAAACATCTATATGAATGTAGTTCCCAAGAGTTAGAACCCTATAACCATGCTGTGACTTGGTCAGAATGGAATAAAGTTGAGCCGACGCCACTGCTCGAACAAACGCTCAAAATTATTCATAACTTCGATCATATTGAAGTCGAAGTGAAAGCAGTGAAGACACAGACTGAAGCTGAAGCGCTGACTGAAACCTTGGAACAACAGCTCCAAGGTTTCGAACATTCCGCGGTGATCACCAGTTTTGACCCTAAAATTCATCTTGCTTTGCAACAAAAAAATCCGGCTTCAAACGCGGGCTTTTAGTTGAAACGGACGTAAAATTTAAAGCGATTGAACAAGCACTTGAATTAGGTTGTATCCAAATTGGTTGGATGAACCAACTTGCCAATTCAGACATTATTCAGGCCACGCAGCAGGCAAAATTAAATGTGAGCGTATGGACTGTCAACGACGTTGATCGTGCTAAACAGCTTAAAGATTGGGGCATTAACGGCTTAATTACCGACTATCCTAAATTAATGATGCAGCATTTTTAATGCTGCTTTATTCACCTAGATTTGTGTAATTCACTTCTCGATCAACACGTCGCTATTTCAATCGGTCTATTTTCTTTCTAAAACCAATACAGTTTTTCCCAGACTGTTTTGCATCGTCATCTGTTTCCCTTTTATTTGGAATTGTGTTGCGGCTTGCAAGGCATCTGAAAGTTCAGCCTCTTGAGCCAAAGCCGAATCACAGCTGAAATAACCTGCTCGGGCATTCAGATCAACGCTGTGTTTTAAGGTATCAATCACATAAGTGCCACTGATATTGTTACATCCCGTATTTCCCTGAATTTGTCGAAATTGCGAATTGAACTGAAGATAAGGTTGATGATGAAAGAACTTGGCTTTTTGCCCTGCAATTTGCACAATCTCCCATGGAATATCTTGTATCCCATCATTCACGCGAATAACTTTTAATGGCTGCTCAATACTGTTGCCCAGTGATTTTTCGTGTGACTTTGTAGTCACCGTCTGCGTCGGAGAATTTTGACAAGCCATCAGTCCAAGACAACTGATCAGAAAGCTGCCCCAGATGCAGTATTTGATAAGTAATTTCAGATTATTTTGACAAATTTGCTGTTTTTTTGGCATCTTCTTACTCCACAAAAAGTCAAATAACTTCAGTCGTATTATGTTACTGTCTAGAACAATACAACTGTACAATAACAGTGGTGAAAACGGGTTTTCCCGTGCTACTATTCTGTACGTTTAAAATCCCTTAAAAGTTTAATGGGATTCGTCCTATCTATACCTCCCAAGGTTTCAGGAGTGCTGTTGGAGATGAATGCTCCCCTACCCAAAGCCCCAATGAACTGGATTGCCATTTTTGCATTGGTGTTTTTACCTATTGTCGCAGTTATTGTAATTCCGTTATATGCCATTAATCATGATTTTAGTGCCGCTGCTTGGATCAGTATGTTTGTTTTACTGGGTGTCAGTAGTTTAGGTATTACCGCAGGTTATCACCGCTTATGGGCACACCGTGCTTATGAAGCAACCTTGCCTTTAAAAATCATTTTAATGCTCATGGGTACTTTTGCAGTTCAAAATAGTATTTTATTTTGGGCTTCAGGCCACCGTACACATCACCGTCATGTTGATGATGTGGATCAAGATCCATACTCAATCAACCGTGGTTTTTGGTATGCACACATTGGTTGGATGCTTCGTGATTATCCAGCAGCAGCACCAAACTATAAAAATGCACCTGACTTATTAAAAGATAAAGTCGTGATGTTCCAAGACAAATATTACATCCCTTTAGTGATTGCCGTTCACGCAGCTATTTTGTTACCAATTGGTTGGGCTGTTGGCGACATGTGGGGCGTTCTATTATTGGGCGGTTTAATGCGCCTAATCTTGAGCCATCATGTGACGTTCTTTATTAACTCACTTTGCCATATGTGGGGAAAACGTCCGTATACTGATGAAAATACGGCACGCGATAACTTTGTTCTAGCTATTGCTACTTGGGGTGAGGGTTATCATAACTATCACCACATTTTCCAATACGACTACCGTAATGGTGTGAAATGGTGGCAATACGATCCCACTAAATGGTTGATTTGGAGCTGCTCTAAATTAGGTCTTGCTAAAAATTTACGCCGTATTCCTAGCTTTAATATTAAAAAAGCTGAGTTGGCTATGAAGTTCAAATATGCTGAACAAGACCTTGCGATCTATGGTCTGAATATGACCGATGACATCGCCACAGCAAAACAACGTATTTCTCAAGAATATGATGCGTTTTCGCAAACTTTGAATGACTGGGCAAAATTAAAAGAACAGGAAATTCAAGCGAAGAAAACAGCAGTTGCTGAAAAAATTCATCAAATGGATGACAAACTCAAACTTGAATTCCAGCAAGTTGAACAACGCCTATCTCAGCACCGTGAAACACTGAATCAATTAATGCGTAATTTGAAAAAGAAAACCGCTTAACTGTTTTAAAGCTCCTCAAATGATAAAGCCTCCCTTGTGGAGGCTTTATTGATTTTAAGCTACAGTTTTTCTATCTGGTCTTTGCTATAGTTTAAACATAATTTGAATTTTTAAAGATCATTATGCTGTTCAATGCCCGATATAACACCCTGCCACCTCGCCTGTACCATCATCAGCAGCCTGTACCTTTAAAAGGCGCAAAAGCTGGGCATTTTAATGCGGCTCTTGCAGATGAGCTGCAATGGTCGGCAGAAGATCAAGCTGCGTGGGTTGAAATCTGCAGCGGTCAAAAAACCTTTGCTGAATTTGAACCTTTGGCCATGGTCTATGCAGGTCACCAGTTTGGACAATGGGCCGGCCAATTGGGCGATGGACGCGGCTTATTGATTGGGCAAATCATCGATAAACATGGGCAAACCATTGACCTGCACCTTAAAGGCGCCGGCTCGACCCCTTACTCACGCATGGGCGATGGTCGTGCAGTATTGCGCTCGACTATTCGTGAATATTTGGCAGGACATGCGCTGAACAGCTTAGGTGTTGCATCCAGCAATGCGGTGGGTTTTACCAGTTCTGAGCAAGGTGTACAGCGCGAAAAACTCGAGCTCGGCGCGATGATGCTGCGTACATCTGACTGTCATATCCGATTGGGACATTTTGAATGGATCAATCAATATCAGGGTGATTTACTACCTGAATTCACGCAAAAATGTATTGAGTGGCACTACCCTGAATGCTTGGATGCTGAACAGCCCATTTTGGCTTTTGCCACTCAAGTTATTCAGCGTACCGCAGTGATGATTGCCAAATGGCAGCTGATTGGTTTTGCACATGGCGTGATGAATACTGACAATCTGAATATTACCGGTTCAACTTTGGACTTTGGCCCTTATGGCTTTATGGAACGCTTCCGTCCAAACTGGATCAATAACCATTCGGATTACCAAGGCCGCTATACCTATCAGCAGCAGCCAAGTATCGGGCATTGGAATTTATGGCAATGGCTGAATAATCTCATTCCGCTCTGCCCTACGGACTATGACAAAGAACAGTGGAAAGAAGATTTAGCTAAGTGCTTAGAGCATTTTGAACTGACCTTCTTGGAACATTATAAATTGGGCTTAGCTCAGAAAATGGGTTTGCCAAGTTTCCATAAAGACAGCTTTGACTGCGCCATGGCCTTTTTGCGTATTCTGCAAAGTGAACAGCTGGACTACACGCAAAGCTTTATTCGTCTGCAAAATCATGAATATGAAGCCATTAAAGATGACTGCTTAGACCGCCGCGCCTTTGAAGGTTTCTTGGCACAATATGAAAGTATCCGTGAGCATCAGGACACCGATGCTTTAGATGCGGAAATGGCACAGGCCAATCCGCAATATATCTTGCGTAACCATATGGCGCAAAAGGCGATTGAGCTTGCTGAACGTAATGATTTTTCAGAAGTTGAGCGTTTGTTTACATTATTGAGCCAACCATTTACTAAACAACTTGACCTAGAAAAAACTGAAGATTTAGGACCTTTACCAAGTGATGTGCCTGAAGTGATGGTCAGCTGCTCGTCTTAAAAAATTATCCACAAATCCACATTTCACTCGAATCAAAATTGTGGATAATTTAAACATTATCCACAATTCAGAAATCGATGGACTGCGAAAGCAGTTTATCCACTAAATTACAATGACAAGAAAAAATATCACGATCTTTAGTTTCGCTATCCTAATCTGCCTTGTTGCAAGCTATTCGGGCTATCAAAAATTTGAAAAATATCTACCTACACCTGCCAATGCACTGGCCTTTCCACCTAAATTAAGTGATTTGCAAATTCAAAAAATTCGCACAGAAACGCCGATCGACAATATTCAGGTACATAAAGCTGAGCGTTATTTAGAGTTAAAACATCAGGATCAGGTCATTCGGCGTTACCCGATGCGTCTGGGTTTTCAACCGCTTGGACATAAAGTTCAAGAAGGTGATGGCAAGACGCCAGAAGGAACTTATCATATAGATTGGCGCAATCCGCAAAGCGCATTTTATAAATCTTTGCATATCTCTTACCCCAATGCGGCCGATAAACAGAAGGCTAAAAATCTAGGGGTTTCTGCAGGTGGTGACATTATGATTCATGGTTCGGCGACCAGTTTACAAATGAAAGCTGCACCACAACTGATGACGTATTTCCCACAAAAAGATTGGACTTGGGGCTGTATTGCAGTGCGTAATATTGATATGGATGAAATTTGGCAATTGGTAAATAATGATACCGTTATTCATATTCATCCTTAGACTTTAACGTTCAAGCTTATTTTTAGGTTATTTCTTATGATTGCATTACACGCTGCAGCAGCTAAGTCGGCCTTAGCCTTGCCTGAAACCACATGCAGCCAGCCTTTTGGTGAAGGCTGTGATGTGTTTAAAGTGATGGATAAGGTTTTTTTGCTGAGTTTTCACTTAGAAGGCAAAGCAGCGATCAATTTGAAAGTGCTGCCAGACAATGGCGCAATGTTTAGAGATATTTATCCCTTTATTCGTGCGGGTTGGCATATGAATAAGCAGCATTGGATTTCTGTATTTGCAGATGAAGAATTGGAAGAAGAACTGCTGCAAGATTTGGTGCTAAATTCTTATGAATTGGTGGTGTCGAAGTTAAAGAAAGGACAACGGCAGAGGATTGAATTGCTGAGAAGTGTTTAGATAATATTTCCCTTTCGATCTGGTTGATTTTGCAAATTTAGTATAATCGCAATTATGTTTAATCGGTGTATTATTAACAGACTGGAATATTATTTTTCTATATAATTCTTAATCTCTTACTTTAGTTAAACCAATAATCAAAATGAAACTACTAATAATCATTGGCATTACTTTAAGCTTCAATTCATTAGCATGGTCTGCATTACCTGAAAATAATCAAATTTCTTCAATTCTCAAAAACCAACTCAGCGATAAAATATTAACTGAATCTGAAATTATGGAAGGTGCTGCACAAACCCAAGGTCTATATCAATATTGCATCCAAGATACTGTAAGCAAACTTAAGCTTATGTATCCTGATGCAGATCAAGCAATAGACTTCTTTCATAATTCATTTTTTGCTCAGCTCTAAATTATAGATTCCCGCAATTAAATTGAATCTTAAGCCCAGTCTTTTTCCTCGATTACGATATCGCTCGGCAAGGATTTTGAAAGTTTTTAAACTACCAAATACATGCTCAACCCCAATTCTTCTTTTGTTGATTTCTTGATTATAGATTTTTAGTTCAGGATCCAATTTACAGCGCTTTTTTGCTTTTAATGGCAACAAGCTATTTGGATACACTGCGTAAATCCCTTGATAGCCTTTATCTGCAAGGATAAAGGCACCTGCCGGAATCTGATGTAAGTTTCGTTTGAAGAGTTCGAAATCATGTACAGCACCACGATCAGTGCATAAACTCATAATTTGCTGAGTTCTATAATGAATGATGGCCTGAACTTTGAAAGTATGTGCCTTCTTTTTGCCACTATAGCTTTTCTTCTGTTTTTTTAGGTCTTTGTATTGGAATTTCTGTGGCATCAACAATCACCACGTTCCAGTCGATGCCTTCGCCCTCAGGCAAATGCTTCGGTAAATTAAATAAATTGGACTTGATCAGGCAGTCCTCTACATGACGGACAATTCTTGAAGCAGTCGGCTCTGACACACCATAACTTGTTGCAACATGGAACAAGGTTCGGTATTCACGCCAATAACTTAAGCACAGAAGGATTTGATCTTCTATGCTCAATTTAGTTGGTCTACCTTTAGCAGGAACATGCATTTTCAGTTGTTCAACCATTAAATCAAAGGTTGACCATGATATGCCGGTGTATCGCTTAAATTGTGTTTCAGAAAGCTTCTTTGAATCGATATATTTCATCCGCAGATTATGCATGAATATTTAAAATTCTTCGGTACAAATAATCAGCAAGAGACTGTTCGTTTTTTGATTTATGAAAGAGGCTTAATGACAATGGATACCGTTAATAATGCTTGTATATATCCTGAAGATCGCTTTAATCTATATAGCATATTATTAGCTGCTTCTAGCATGAAAAAACCTATGTCAGAGAAAGAAGCGGCCATATTTATAGAACAAAATTATCTTAACAATGGTCGTAATCAAACAAATGCTACTCAGCGTGAGAAAATTTATACAAACCTAGGTTTATTGAAGTAAAAAATCATCGAAGACTTTTGAAAAATTAAATAATTTTTTATTGAATTAATATTCCAAGCTTCTGTCATATAACATAGATTAAGTTTTCTAAAATCAGCATAATACACGTTATACGAAATAATTTGTTTTATCCAATATAAATCATAATCTTATATAAATTCGCCCTAGAATTGAGTGCACTAGAGCAGTTTTTATATGAATATTCACTCAATTTGCGTATTTTGTCAGGATTTTTCAAAATCATTTTTTAGTGACAGTGAACAAAGGCTCATCCCTAAGCCTTCATGGTATTAAACCTTCTTCAATTGCATCACTTTAAACAGCACATACAGCAGTAAAATCCATACGGGCTGCATCAGCACCGACAGCATAAAGCCCTGATTCCACATGATGTATAAAATCATCAGCATGAACACCAAAACAAAATAGTTGGTGAACGGTGCAAATAAAGCAGGAAACTTGGTCAGTATGCCCTGTTGCTGCATCGCTTTTCTAAACTTCAAATGAATCAAGCTGATCAGCATCCAATTCAGCACCGCAGCGCTCACCACGATATAAATCAAATAACTCAATGCTTTTTCAGGTAAGAAATAATTCAACAGCACACAGCCAAAAATCAGCAAAGCAGAAAATAAAACTGCAGCAATCGGTGTCCCGTGTTTATTCACCTGCTTAAATGCTTTTGGCGCATTGCCTTGTTCTGCCAAGCCCAGCAGCATGCGGCTATTGGCATACATGCCGCTATTACAGACCGAAACGGATGCAGTCAAAATAATAAAGTTCAGCAAATGTGCCGCCCAATCAATCCCCATCTGATTAAAAATCATCACAAAAGGACTATGATCCAAACCGCCAAGTTTCAACTGATTCCACGGCACCAGCGACAGCAGTACCGCCAAGGAACAGATATAAAATAAGAACACGCGGATCACGGTCTGATTCACCGCTTTGGGAATATTTTGATCAGGATTTTCAGTTTCAGCCGCCGCCATGCTGATTAATTCAATGCCGCCAAAAGCAAACATCATAAAGGCTAGCATGTAGAATAAGCCTTCAAAACCGTGCGGGAAGAAGCCGCCATGTACCCATAAATTACTAATCGAAGCGGTAGAGTCTGCGCCTGCTGTAAGTAGCAGGTATATACCAAAAATAATCATGGCAACAATCGCCACAACTTTAATCATCGACAGCCAAAATTCAGATTCTGCATACAGTTTGACATTGGCTAAATTGGCTAGCGTAATCACAGCAAAAAACACCAGAACTGAAACCCAAGCAGGCACATGCGGCCACCAGTAATTGATATATTTGCCTATCGCAGTCAGCTCGGTCATCACCACTAAAATGTAGAGAATCCAGTAGTTCCAGCCCGTTAAAAAGCCAGCAAACTTGCCCCAATATTTAAAAGCAAAATGACTGAATGAACCTGTGACTGGCTCTTGTACAACCATCTCGCCCAACTGGCGCATAATCATAAAAGCAATCAAGCCACCAATCAAATAGCCCAGAATTATCGATGGTCCAGCCGACTCAATAATATGCGCAGAGCCTAAAAATAGCCCTGTCCCGATTGCGCCACCCATTGCAATCAGCTGAATATGACGGTTCTTTAATCGGCGCTGCAGTTGAGGCATTTCGCTGCTCACAACACGTTCTCATCTTATAAAAAAGTGGATTGTAGCCTGTGCAGCTCTTTGCAGCCAAATATTCGCAGATCATTTCTGTATGAATCATTATGGAATACAGCGCGTGAGCTGCATTTCTCCATAGCACTTGGTCAAATTGATAGGATGGACAATACGGGCCATAAGATTCCATTCGAACAGCCGGAAGCTTTAGGCGCCAGTATACTAAAGTGGCTGAATATATTGTCCCTTTAAATATAAACAGCCCTCAATAGAGAGCTGCTTTTTAGCATTCACTTCACTTGATGGATGATTGATAGTGAATGCAGAACGTCTAAACCTATTTATTCATGCTGCGGTGTCATGTAAATCTTTATTTTCGCTGTGGCACTTCAGCCCACCGTGCATAACTCTTCGTGCTTTTCAGCACAGCGCCCGCTTGTTTTGCAGCGAAGCCACTATAGTCCTGAGAGAAACTATCCGAATTTTCATCAAAACTCGCACCATCAAATAATGGGAAAGTTCCGGCTTTTTTCTGTATCACCACATCATCAATCATCCAGCCGCGGAAACCATTATAAAGTCCATCGACCGTTCTAAATTGGAATTTCAGCTGAACATTGGCCTTGCCTGCATATTCATCTAATGAAATTGCTTCTTGTTGAACAGCAGCCGGTGCGAGGTTAAAGCCTAAATTACTGTATGGAATCGGCGCGCGCTCATATGCAGAGGATGGATCTGCCAGCGGGTTTAAACGAGCCAAAGTCTTAAAGCTATTGCCGCCGTCGGTAGAAACTAAAATATTCATCAAATCGAATCCCTGATTATTTGGATTGACCGACTCAATTTCCCACCATGTTTTAAAGCTTAAACTCAAAGGCGCCTGATACTGGCTTAGATTAATGGCAGGTGAAATCAATTCACCCCTATTGTCATACTGCGAGGTGCCGCCATCAAACTCTAGAGCCGTGGATGAATCACTTAAAGCGCCAATAAAGTTGCCATTTACTTTGTCACCATACCAATACGCAGTATTGCCTTGCAGTGGCTCAGGCACCTTGCCTTGACTTTGGTCATTTGGCGCTAAGCGTACACGCTGATTCACTTGATAATTACGAATGTTGTGACCTTTGTTTAGCAACTGCCAATCGACATTAGCCACACTTGGTTGCGACCTTGTCCATGCATTGCGGGTTGCTGAGTCCACTTCAAAAGTTTCACGCCAAACTGCATCTGCAGACACTGTTTCAGGTAGCACTTCAAATTGATAGCCCGATGCAGAAGAAGCAATGACCGTAACTTTTTTCGTAATAGTGTTAATTCCTGCACCGTTAATGGTTAGCGTGGCATTTTTCAATGCTTCAAGCAGATCATTGCTCACATTAAATGAAAGCGTGAAATATCCATTGGCATCAGTCAAAGCACTAACAAATGCGCCATTGGTCGCTGTACCGCCAGACAATGACACTTGCGCATTCGCCAAAGGTTTCCCTTTAAAAATCACTTGACCAGAGAATGTTCCGACCACTGCATCATTGACTGGTGCATCACTTAGTGTCTGACAGTCTTGGTCTAAGCAGTTGAGAACCACATTCAACACAATGCTCTTATTGGTATTTTTAGGATGGATCAAGAATGCCGAAACTGCAGACTGTCCATTTTTAGTGACCAAAACATAATATGTCCCTGCAGCCAATTTAGGCAGTTTAACGATGCCTTGAGCATTGGCAAGATAATTTTGACCTTTAAAATGTGCCGCTGTCGGTAAACTATTGATCGGTGGAAAGAACTGCTCAGAATCATCTGCTGTAATTGTATTCGTTGCTATTTTCAGACTGCCTGCTTGTACTTTCTGCCATTCTTCATCACTTAAAATCTGAATCGACGCAGCATTTAAAGCAAGATTATTCACATCTAATAAAGTCAGCTCTTCTACACTTTTTTGTACCATAGCATCGGCAACTGGCTCTGGCGGTACACTCCCTGTCTCATCACGATCACTACCCCCACATGCCGTTAAACCCAAGACACCCGTTACCATTATTATTTTTACAAAAGCGCTATTTTTCATCTGTTCTGCCCTCTGGCTGTTCCATTTTTAAAAATTGTTATGTCCACATTGAACTTTGCCAGCTCAAACATACTGGTTAATATTCCAGCAAAATAATAACCAATTTTCACAAAATGCGCAAGTTTCGCATTTTATGCCTTTATGGCTTTCGGTTCTTTTTGTATTTAAAATTAATGCAACTAGCTATACACGTAGCAAAAAAAACAGGCCGAAGCCTGTCCTTTTAATATTTACAATCTATTTTAATCTTCTGGATATTCAAAACGATAACCAACGCCATACACGGCTTGAATCCACTCATGACGGTTGCCGGTTTCCGCTGCATCCGAAATTTTACGGCGCAGGTTTTTAATGTGGCTGTCAATCACACGGTCCGCTACTTCAAAACTGTCTGGGTTGATATGATCTAGCAATTGCGCACGTGAATACACCTGCCCTACATGCTCTAGGAACAACTCTAGTAAACGAAACTCCGTTGGCGTTAAGCTCAACGCTTTTTGTTGATACCAAATGCGCTGCTGTGCTTTGTCCATACGGAATAAATCATTGACTTCGGGTTCTGCTTTACGGTCTAAACGGCGCAGAACTGCTTGTACACGTGCCACCAATTCTTTCGGGCTAAATGGCTTACAGACGTAATCATCAGCACCCATATTCAACCCCAATACACGGTCGATTTCTTCAGTTCGTGCAGTCACCATAATAATTGGCAGATCAGACTGCTCACGGACTTTACGGCAAATGGTTAAGCCATCCATACGTGGCACCATTAGGTCCAAAATCATTAGACTCGGCTTACGCTGCGTGAAGCTCTCATAGGCTTCTTGACCATCATGAAACATGCTGACTTCAAAGCCTGCAGCCTCTAGATAATCACGCACTAGCTGTGCAAGTTCCACTTCATCTTCAACCAACATGATATGTTTCATGCATGCTTCCTTTTAATATTTCATCTGTTTGGGAAATGTCAATTTGCAACGCAAACCGCCCAATGGAGAATGATCAAAACTCAACTCTCCACCCAATGCTCTAGCTATTTTTACGGATAACGCCAATCCTAATCCTGTACCACCAGTTGCACGCGTACGTGAATCATCCACACGATAGAAACGCTCACCTAAACGTGCCAACTGTTCATCAGTTAAACCAAATGGGCTGTCATCAACATACACGGTCCACTGGGTTTCATCTTGCTCAGTATGAACATGCACTTCACCACCAGCTTCCGTATAACGAATACTGTTACCCAATAAGTTGACCATAATCTGTTTAAAACGGTCTATATCTAATTGTAATGAAGTCCCTTCGCCCATTGCGGTAATTTTCAAATCTGCTTGCTCAAACTTCGGCTTAAAGCTTTCAACCTCTTGGATCACTACATCCCACGGATTAATCGTAGTGAGATAACAATTTAATTGCTGTGCATCAGCTTGCGCCAAATCAGCCAAATCTTTGGTCAATTTTTTCAGACTACTGACTTGATTCAACATCGAAGTAAAATGCTCTGGCGTTGGTTTGCGGATGCCATCTTGCATCGCCTCAATTTGAGCCTGTAACACGGCCAATGGCGTTTTCAATTCATGTGAAGTATCAGCCACCCATTGACGACGTGACGTTTCATGCTGATCGAGAATTACGGCCAACTGATTCAATTCATTCGATAAATCACCAAGCTCATCATTACGGTTCACTGCAACTTGATGTTGATAATTGCCCTTGGTTAATTCACGTGTTCCCATTAACAAACGCTGAATCGGTTTTTTAAAGTATGTTGCCAATAACAATGCTGCAATCAAACTTGCAATAAACGTAAGCGCATAAACCAATAATAAATAACGTTTTTGCTTACTAAAGAAGTTAATACTGATCGCATCATCTTGATCGAGGACAGGTTTGAGCCCCAAATATCCCACGATTTGATTATTCACCATAATCGGACGATAAGAGATTTGTTCATCTGTCGGCTCACCCACAACAAATTGGCGATGTGCATCATATAAAGATAAACGCGAACTCAAGCCCAAGCGGTCAGGCATTTGGATAAATTGTTTCTTACCACCATTATTACTGTTACTTTGTGAGGATTGATCTGCATCTTTTTCATCTGTGTTCGACTCTTTTGGACGGAATACATTTTGGTTCGTACTTAAAGGAAATTTTAAACCTTCAAAGGGTTGGAACTCAGATGGTAAGTTTTGTTCCAGCCATTTCAGCTCTTCAATTTTTTGCTCTGCCGTATGCTGTGGTGTTGCCAGCATCGATGCTGCATTTAAACTATGATCTTGGAAATAGCGCTGCTGCAATGCAATGTCATATTGACGACGTAACCACCACCGAGAGAGACGATCATAGTCATCTGGCGCTGCCTGCCCTTCAATTTGCAGAATCTGTGCCTGAATCGCATTGCCCCAATCATGATAGACCGTATACACATCGGCTAAATTTTCAATGACATGGTCAAGCTTTTGCATCTCGACATCGGCCACATATTTGGTGAAATTACGCTGCATATTCCAATGCAAAACGCCAAGACTTACCGTTGTGATGACGAGCGTCGTCAACAGCACAGTCAGAAACAAGCGTAGGGCAATCGGGATACGACGTATTTTCAAACGAGAACTCTCATTTTTCTTCTATATTCATTATTGTAGCGAACACGCAACTAAAAAACTCTCCATTGTTTCTACATCTTTATTATTTAATCTTTAACCATCGGAAAAAGATCTAATCTGGTGGGGTAAAGACTATGAAACTAATGACCAAAATGGCTTTAATCGGTGCAAGCGTACTGAGCATGGGTGCATTAACTGCCTGTCAATCGACAACCGCACCAAAAGATAACGATCATGGCCGTATGATGAAACAACATCATGGTGATCAAGATCGTCGTATGTCACCTGAGCAACGTGAACATTTTAAACAAATGCGTGCCGAGCAACGTCAAGTGTTTGCTGATATGCAAAAAGCCTGCGATGGTAAGGCTACAGGTTCAACAGTTCAAGTAAAAGCTGGCGATAAAAATATTGATGGTACATGTACCATGGTGTTCAAAGCAGATCGTCAAGACATGAAAAAAGCACATGGTGAACACAAACCAATGCGCGGTGAACATCGTCCAATGCGTGGCGACATGCGTGGTCAGATGCAACGCGGTGAGCCACTGACTGATGCAAAACGTACAGAACTGACTAAACAGTTTGATCAGCGTTTAGCGGAACGCCAAGCCAAACAACAAGCGATTATGAAAGCATGCCAAGGCAAAACCGATGGCAGCGCGGTTGCGATTAAAGTTGGCGAACAGCAGATCAATGGTAAATGTGAAGTTCGCTTCCAACCTAAAGCCCCTGTTGCCCCAACGCCAGCACCAGTAAAATAATCCAAACTTAGATCGCGATATCATTGCGTAAAAAAGGCACTCCCATGAGTGCCTTTTTTATTGGACATATCTTTTTACGCTTTTTGACTATTTGTGTCATTCATTTTCATCTAAAAGCGTTTACACTCAATGTACTTAGCTTTTTCAAGGGATATTTCTTTGACTTTACAGTCACCAACAAATCACCCTGAAATGCTTGTACCCAATAAGAAGATGTTGCACGATTAGAACCATTCCAATACGTGTCATTGAAGACACGTTCAAATGTTATTTAGGATTACTAACGCTGGTAGAAACCAGTATTGAGGAAAACGATATGCCACAATACAAAGCGCCCTTACGTGATATGCAATTTGTTCTGCATGAACTTTTAAAAGCAGAAGATCACTACGCACAACTGCCTGCATTTTCTGACACCGTAAGTCGTGAGTTGGTTGACCAATATCTAGAAGCTGCTGCTGACTTCTGTGAAAATGAACTGTCTCCTCTTAACCAAGTCGGCGACCGTGAAGGTTGTACTTGGAATGATGGCGTTGTAACAACACCAACTGGTTTTAAAGAAGCGTATCAAAAATATATCGAACTCGGTTTCCCATCTTTATCTGCTGAAGAACAATACGGCGGTCAAGGCTTACCGGTTTCTTTAGGCAACATCATTTCAGAAATGGTGGGTACTTCGAACTGGGCATGGGGTATGTACCCTGGTCTATCTCATGGTGCTGTCCGTACATTAGAACATCACGGTTCTCAAGAGCAAAAAGACACTTACCTTCCTAAACTTGTTTCAGGTGAATGGACCGGTACGATGTGCTTAACAGAATCTCATGCAGGTTCTGACTTAGGTATTATCCGTTCTAAAGCTGAACCACAAGCAGACGGTAGCTACGCAATCTCTGGCGAGAAAATCTTTATCTCTGCTGGTGAACACGACATGGCTGAAAACATCATCCATATCGTCCTTGCTCGTCTTCCAGGTGCACCAAAAGGCACGAAAGGTATTTCATTATTCATCGTACCTAAATTCAATGTAAATGCTGATGGCTCAATTGGTGAGCGCAATGCTGTACGTTGTGGTTCGATTGAACACAAAATGGGTATCCATGGTAACGCGACTTGTGTCATCAACTTTGATAACGCAAAAGGCTTCTTGATTGGCCCTGAAAACCGCGGTCTAAACTGCATGTTCACATTCATGAACACGGCACGTATCGGTACTGCTGTACAAGGTCTTTCAGCTTCTGAAGGCGCTTTCCAAGGTGCACTTGCTTACGCAAAAGACCGTTTGGCAATGCGTTCACTTTCAGGCCCTAAAGCACCTGAAAAAGAAGCAGATCCAATTATCGTGCACCCTGCAGTACGCAACATGCTGCTTACGCAAAAATCATTTGCTGAAGCTGGTCGTGCTCTGGTTTACTTATTGTCTTTCCATGCCGATATCGTGGAACAAGGTGCAACGGAAGAAGAACGTAAATTCTCTGACAACATCTTGTCTCTACTAACCCCAATTGCTAAAGCATTCTTGACTGAAACAGGTTCTGAATCTGCAAAACACGGTGTTCAAGTATTTGGTGGCCACGGCTTCATTTCTGAACATGGTATGGAACAAATCGTACGTGATACACGTATCTCTTGCTTGTACGAAGGTACGACTGAAATTCAAGCAATTGACTTGTTAGGTCGTAAAGTATTGGGTACTCAAGGTGCAATGTTGAAAGACTTCACCAAGATCATCCATAAATTTGTTGAAGCTAACAAAGACAACGCTGCCATGAAAGAATTTGTTGAGCCGCTTGCTGCGCTAAACAAAGAATGGGGCGACTTAACCATGCAGATTGGTATGAAAGCAATGCAAAACCCTGAAGAAGTGGGTGCTGCTGCAGTCGATTACCTCTACTTCTCTGGTTATGTAACGCTTGCTTATTTATGGGCTCGCATGGCGCTAGTTGCACAAGAAACTTTAGCTGCAGGAACAACAGATGTTGATTTCTACAATGCGAAAGTAACGACTGCTCGCTTCTACTTCAAGAAAATCTTACCGCGCGTTCGCTCTCATGTAGAAGTGATCGCAGGTGGCCTAGATCCTCTTATGGCATTGGATGCAGAACACTTTGCATTCTAATGTGAATATCTAAAACATATTCAAAAAATTGTACTCTTGAGTGCAGAAATAGAGAAAGGACGGTCATAGCATTGGCAGTCCTTTTTCTTTATAAATAGTCCCATAATTTTACTTTGGTCAATTTTCTCCACGCTTTGTGTCGATATAAATTGCCCCAAGTCCATAGATTCAAACAATAAACAGGTGAACGAACATGCCAATTTATAATGCGCCGCTTGCAGATATGAAATTCATCTTAAATGATGTTTTTAAAGCAGAACAATTCTGGCAAAACAACGAAAATCTTGCTCACGTTGATGCTGCAACTGCAGAAGCCATTCTTGAAGAAATGGCAAAATTTGCGCAAAACGTCACTCATCCTTTAAACCGCACAGGTGATGAAGAAGGCGCAACCTATAGCAATGGCAATGTCACGACTCCTGCTGGTTTCAAAGAAGCATTTAAACAATATGCAGAAGGCGGCTGGATTGGTCTAGGCGCAGATGAAGAATGGGGCGGTCAAGGCATGCCAAAAATGCTGACTGTTCTGTCTGACGAAATGCTGTTTGCAACCAACCCATCATTCATGCTCTACCCGCTTCTTTCTGTAGGTGCAGGCATGGCATTAAACAGCTATGCATCACAAGAGCAAAAAGAAACTTATTTGCCAAAAATGTATACAGGCGAATGGTCAGGCACGATGTGCTTAACTGAACCGCATGCAGGTACAGATTTAGGTATTATCAAAACTAAAGCTGAACGTAATGAAGACGGTACTTATAACATTACTGGTACGAAAATCTTCATCACTGGCGGTGACCACGACCTTTCTGAAAATATCATCCACTTAGTTTTAGCGAAAACGCCTGATGCGCCTGCGGGCTCACGCGGAATTTCACTATTCATCGTACCTAAATTCTTGGTGAATGCAGATGGTTCATTGGGAGAGCGTAATGCTGTAGGCCCTGGTTCTATTGAACATAAAATGGGGATCAAAGCGTCTGCAACATGTGTGATGAACTTTGATGGCGCGAAAGGCTACCTGGTTGGTAAAGAAAATGAAGGCCTTGCAGCGATGTTCGTCATGATGAACTACGAACGTCTGTCTATGGGTATTCAAGGCCTAGGTGCTTCTGAATTTGCTTATCAAAATGCAGCGCAATATGCGACTGATCGTTTACAAGGCCGTAGCGCTTCTGGCGTTCAATCGCCTGCAAAACCTGCAGACAGCATCTTAGTTCATGGTGATGTACGTCGTATGTTGCTGAACGCACGTGCCAACAATGAAGCGTCTCGTGCATTTGCGGTTTATGTTGGTCAACAACTGGACATTACCAAGTTCTCTACTGACCCAGAAGCAGTCAAAGCAGCCAATAACCGTGTTGCGCTGTTAACACCTATTGCGAAAGCGTATTTAACAGATACAGCTTTCCAAGCAACGCTAGATGCCCAAATGGTCTTCGGTGGTCACGGCTTTATTCGTGAATGGGGTATGGAACAATGTATCCGTGACCTGCGTATTGCACAGATTTACGAAGGGACCAACGGTGTTCAATCGCAAGACTTAATTGGTCGTAAAACCATTAAGTGCAATGGTGAATTCATTGCTGAATATATCCAAGAAATTCGTGATTTTGCCAATAACTTAGATGCCAGCTTGAACTACATCAAAGATGCAACATTAGATGCAGCAGCTGAAGTTGAAGCGGTGACTCAATATGTACTTGAAGCTGCTCGTGAAAACATTGAGTTCCCGAACTCAGCAGCAGTTGATTACCTACATGCTGTAGGCTTACTCAGCTTTGCCTATATGTTTGCCCGCATTGCAGATGCAGCAAAAGACAAAGATGGCGAGTTCTACCAAAACAAACTTGCACTGACTCTTTACTTCACGCAGCGTATTTTACCTGAATTGGCATTACGCATTGCTAAAGTAAAAGCAGGTTCTGAAGTGATCATGAACTTCTCTGAAGATTACTTTACCAACCAAGCTTAATTAGTCGTACAAAATCAAAAATGCCCGATTTATCGGGCATTTTTTTATTTTACTGCTCTTATTACATAAACACTGAGTGCAACTTTTTCAAAAAATCATAAGCATACTTACTTATTCACAATCTCCTAATTCCATTCGATATGTAAAACAAGGATGGAACTGATCGTCTAGCATTGGAAATTTCGCCCAATGCGTTTTATCTTTATCTAATTTAAATCCGGCCTTATTTAAGACATTTTGTGATGCTAGATGTTCCTCAGCACAAAACGATGAAACAACCTTCGTGACATGATTCTGCTTTAAATACTTAATTACCTCAATTAAGGCCTCAGTCATATAACCACAACCATGAAAATTCACCCCTAACCCAAAATGTATTTCTCCATGGTTTTCTTGATTGAAGAAATACAGTAAGCCCATCGCTAACTGCGTATTCTTATCACTAATCACCCATGCAAAATCAGGATTATTTATCGACCAATAATAATCTGCCCACTTTTCTAAAACACTCTTGGTCTGTTGAATCGTTAAATGTGGTAACCGCTGCAGATAACGAGTTGCTTGTATATTCGAAAAATATGTATCAAATAATGAAATTTCATCTCCTAACTGATATTTTCTCAGGCATAAACGTTCAGTTTCAATCCTATTGGGCATGATTATTTAGCCTGTTATTTCATGGGATAAAATTTTTTGATCGACTCAACCATTTCAGCATTCGACATTTCCAAAGCTTTTGCCACATTCATTGCATCTACAACGCTGCGATTTTGACTCACTTTAAACTTACCCAAAATTGAGTCTATTTCGATTTCAATCGCTATAATTTTTTCCAGTTGTTCCGCGATAAAATCATGAGGCGCATCGCCCATTTTCCATGGCACAGGTTGGCTAGCTTCATGTTGTCGAGTCAGCCGAGCCAAAACTCCTCGTAAATATTTTTCATCGTCAACTTTACGTATCTTGCCTTTGACATGTACCACGCGGTAATTCCATGTCGGTACAACGCGATGATGCTCCTGTTTTCCCTCATACCAGCTTGGCGAAATATATGCATCATCGGCATGAAAAATCACATAGGCTTGCGCTGACTGATTTAGCAATTCAAACATTGGATTAGCCTTGGCAATATGACCGCGCAATATGCCCAATTCGCCTGACTCAGCGTCATATTCTAGTGGTAAATGATTCACTTCCAACTCACCATTGGGTGCAGTCAGTATTACTGTCGCCAAAGCATACTTACGCATAAGATCAATCAGATCAGGGAGTTCATCATGTTTAAAATGCGTTGGTTGATACATCGTCGCTTCATTCTTATAGGACAAAATTTAAGCTCAAACTTAACATTAAAACCTTTATTGAACCTAAAAAATATTTTTGTCATATGCGCTTCATGTGCATGAAATTTGCTTGGTATTTAATGACTTGTTCTTCATTGAATATTCACGCAATTTACACAGGAGGAATATATATGACACATCGTGATCCCAAAGTAGAAAAAATCGAAGCCCTCCTCGACCGACTTGGCAATATTGCTGTAGAAGGTTTTCATTATCTTGCGCTGTTTGTCATCGGCTGTATGATTTTATGGTCTGCGGGTCATACCATTTTTGAAATTATTACGGTTAAACAATTCGCCACGATTGACGATATTTTATTATTGTTTATTTACCTTGAACTCGGTGCCATGGTCGGTATTTATTTTAAAACCAACCACATGCCAGTACGCTTCCTGATTTATATTGCCATTACTGCCCTGACCCGTTTACTGATTTCGGACATTCAACATGACCATAAAGCAGATATGGGCTTGGTCATTACTACAGGTTCGATCCTCATTCTTGCTGTGGCCATTTTGATTGTGCGCTATGCCTCTTGGACTTACCCTTCGGTTATTCGAGACAAGCATTCCGAAAAGCCACTGCCTGAAGGAAAAACCCCTCGCCCACAAGATGATGAATTGGCTTAAACACTAAATCGTTCCCTCTCCTTTTAGGAGATGAGTAGCACTGCTACGCAAGGGAGAGGTTATAAACCTTATCGATTAGGCACCAGCACATAGCGACCATTTTCAAAGATCCAGTACATGCCACTTGGGGGTGCAGGTAAACCTAAACGCTGCCAATCACTGATAAACGTATAGGTCGAACTCGAAATACTCGCGCTGGCAGGATCACCATTCACCCAACTATAGCTCTGCGAATTTTGAGTAATGGTGGTCGGCGCATTGTATTGAATACTAATACCACTTTGTGGATACTGCGGATAAGGTCGATTTGGATATTGCTGATAAACCGGCGGGCGACTTGAATAATGAGGATAATGTTGAGGATAATTCGGCGCATGCTGCGGATAGCCAGGCCGATTCATCGACGGTGGGCGGTGTTGTGGTTTTGATGTATCCACACCTTGGTAGTTTGCCCATTTGTTTTCCGCAAAAGTACTGGCTGAAGCACTGATCAGCATCACACCTGCAATCGCATAGAATAATGTGGTTTTCACTTAAGCTCTCCTCGACGGTTTATACGCTCAGTATAAATTCCATTGTAGGAGAAAAAATGAATAAAAATCCATCAAGTGCAAGAATTTGTTAATTTTCCGACCAAGCTGATCGCACCTTCAGGCTAGCCTGTTTTTCATTGGATTATGCTAAGATTGATTTTATTTCGTAGTGGATCAAACGCTGTGTCTGAATTAAGTTTTGACCGACTTCATCAATTTTTTTCTAAAGTTCCAAGTATTCAAGAACAACTGATTGACTCGTACGGAACCGATGGTAAAACTGCTTGGTGGTTTAAATTTCAAATTAATGTAGATCACCCTTTAGCATGGCAAACTGTTCAAGAATTGGGCCATGTATTGAACTATATTTCTAAAAATGAACGCTTACCGACTCAATTTTTACCGGTTTCTCCGCCACCATATATGAATGGCGAAGCAAAACAATTCTTGTCTTGGGTGATTCAATGTAACCACGCCGATTTTCCACCAGATGTCATCTGTGACTGGTTAGAAGCTCGTTTGCCACAACCAGTAGATGATGCCGATAAATGGAAAATCAAAACCGATATTAAAGAATTGGATCAAATGACAGATAAAGATTTAGATCAAATCGTTCCGCCGAATCCTGTACCGAAGAATTAAAACTGATTTAGTTCCTCCTAACCTCCCTTTAAAAAAGGGAGGAAAGCCCCTCTTTAAAAAAGAGGGATTTGGGAGATTAAGACAATTCTAAAAAGTAGATATTCCGCTCCATTCCATAAAGCGATACAACACATATTTCAAGGTCGATTCATCCGCATATTTACTATAATCGACACTCATTTGTTTACCATCCAGATTTGACCAAGCGGTATTAAAGTACTGTGATGCATCTTTAAAAACTTGAACATCTTTCACACCGATCACGCGTAAATCAGTTTCTAAATTATAATTTTTCAAGTTACGTGCCGTAAAATTGGCAGAACCTAAAATCATATCGGCTTGATAAGCAGTACGTTTTAAAATCATCTTGCTATGGCACTGCTCACCTTGGGTATTACACCAACGTACATCAATACCCGCCTCATGTAATTCGGATGCTACAGGTCGATTTGGAATGCCATTTTTGGTACGTCCAAAAGCATCCTTATTCGGATCGAGTAATACACGAACTTTCACGCCACGTTCATGTGCAGCAATGAGTGCTTTGATAATTTTACGTTCTGACAAGTAGAACATCGCGATATCAATTTCAGTTCCAGCTTTCTTCGCACTATCAATTAAGTCGAGTGTGGCATCATAAATGGCTTTTTCAGTCAGCACTTGAACCTGTGGCTGAGTTTTCGCGGCTTCAACATCTTTAATCACTACAAATGGAATATTAGCTTTAGACATCATGCCTACGGCTTGCTCGGTCTTTAGCAGATCAATCGCGGTCATGCCTTTGACGGTTAAGGCCACATTAGAATGTCGTGAGCTACCATCATGTGGATTCATAGAGGTGACCAAACCTTTCCAACCGTCAACGGTATCGACCACCAAGGTTTTTCGGTGATTCGCTTTAAAGTTAAACAGATCCATATAACTACGAATCGTCACTTTATCGGTTCCCAATGGGTTCGGTAACCAGCCTTGTTCAGGATTATTGCCAATATCTTGACAGCAGATATACCAAAAGCCTGACCATGCAGGATTGGAAGCACGAAGCGGTACCAAATTGGTTTCCATCAACTCAATGCCCCCTTGTCGTAATTGACGATAATGCTCGGGTTGAATGCCGCCATAGACCGAATTGACGGGGTCAGTAATCACAAAAATTTCCACTTGAGGAGATAGTCGACGCTTCAAAATCAGCGCATCGGTCAACTCCTGTGTTAATTGTTCATGTTTTAATTGAGAGTCACCAACTTGCGGATTAAAGAGAAACATATCCAACACAATGGTCGACTGTGCTTCCTCAATCATTTTCAGCATTTCTTTAAAAATGCGATGTTCCTGTTGCTGCTTTCCTTGCGCATCGATATAGGTTTCATCCACTAAAAAGTTCACTTCAGCATGGCGAAGTTTTCCCGTGTAGTTCAACCCTTCTGGGAGTGGCTTTAGCGTGTGATAAGTTGCCGATGCCAAATAACCTAAAACCAATAAACCAATGACCACGCCCACATAGCGACGACGTGACCAATTGAGCTTGTGATGTATTCGTTGAATGATGCGCATAAGAAAAAACCTAGTCTAATGCGCTCAGACTAGGTTTTATTCATTGATTTTTCAAGAGGATTACTGTGACTTTACCTAGACTTACTTAGAAAAGTCTGTGCAAATTCAATTAGAATCCAATTTCAAGACCAACTGTAAAATTACGACCGACTTGTGGAATATTGGCAAGGAATGACGTGTGAGAATAAACATCTTCATCCAATAAATTATTGGCTTTGAAATAGACTCGATAATCATTTTGATCTTTCAATTGACCACTATAGGCCACACCCAAATTCACCATATTGTAGCCATCTGTTTCACGCTCAAATGCAGTGATTTTGTCTTGTTTGAATACATGTGAATATTCTGCAAGACCTGACCAACCATCGGCAAAGTCAACATCGACCTTAGTTCCTAAGCGCCCTGCAGGCACACGTGGCGCATTTTCACCATCAATTTTGCCGCGAACATAATCACCAAAGACACTGAGTTTATACATGTCATTTACTGCATAACCCACTTGAGCTTCCGCACCATAGAACTTGGCTTTGTCTTGGGTGTAATCAACTAAGCGGAAGTTTTCAAAATTATCTTTGGTTGCAGCATAAATATAGTTATCGTACCAGTTGTGATACACATGTACATGGTAGTCCAATTGGTCTTTTTCATAATGGAAACCTAATTCTAGATTATTAGATTTTTCAACATCTAGATTTTCATTTCCGCGTTCATAGGTATTGGTCGCAAAATGCTTACCATCTGCATAGAGCTCTTGCGCCAATGGCAAACGCTCTTGATGAGAACCCACCAAGGATAATTTATAATTGGGTGCAAACGCCCAGTTCACAGCACCTGAGTAGGAAATACCATAATCGTCATAATCTTTTTGTGCAGAATCGATCTGAATTTTCTGCTGATCGACACGTGCGCCCAGCTCGACATGGAAATCACCAAATTGTTTATGCTCTAAACCAAACACACTCCATTTTTGGGTTTTATTTGGGTTCATCAATGATTCTTCACCACTGATATTGAGCTTTTGCTGATTGTATTGTGCGCCAATCACACCTTCCCAATCCGCAATCGGGTTATGCACTAACTCTAAACGACCATCGTAACCTTTACTTTTAAAGGTCGTTGCCGCTGTATCACCTTCAATTTCATCATGTTGATAATCGGTATAACTTGCATGTGCACGGATTTTTTGGAAGCCCGCAAACGGATTCGCAAGTTCGGTACGGAAATCATAGCGTTCTGACTTTAAATCAACCCATGGGCCTGCGGCATCATGATCGTGATCATGCTCGTCATGGGCAGAATGGTCATGCTCATCGCTGTGATCATGATTATCATGCCCGTCACAATGCAAATGATCATCATGTGGATGACAGCTTTCATATTCATGACTATGCCCCGGCAGGCCATATTGGTCTTGTCGGTTGCTATAAGACAGTCCAGCAAAACCACGATCATGAATCCATGACGCACCTACACTGACATTTTGCCCTTCTGCAAAAGTATTACCGACTCGGCGTTCTTTTTCTAATTCACCATCATGATCATGAAAATAACTGGGTGCAATATAGTCATTGGCTTTACGCTTTGATCCCTCAACTCGCAGTGCAAAATTTTCTCCTAGCGCAGCAGTGATACCTGCACTCGCTAATTTTTCGTCACTACCTGAGTTATAACGTAGCCCAACCTGCCCCTCTAAACCATTTTCAGGCATCTGCGTTGGAATTTTTTGATCCGTCACATTGACCAAACCGCCAACTGTGCCTGCCGCGTATAACAGTGTTGATGGCCCACGGATGACTTCAATTTGTTTTGCCAAAATTGGATCAACCGTAACCGCATGATCAGGGGATAAAGTTGAAACATCTGCTGTTTCAGATGCATGCTCCAAAACTTTGACACGTGGCCCATCTTGCCCACGTATTACAGGTCGACTTGAGCCTGCACCAAACTGATTTGAATATACACCCGGCTGTCCGGCTAACGCATCACCAATAGTGACTCCACCTTGTGCCAAATCTTTATGCTTAATAATATTATCTGCAACCGCAAAATCTGCTGCACTTTGATTTAAAGGATGAACCTGAACATTAATCGCCTCTAAAGTTTGTACCTGTTGTTGCTGATCATCAGCATAAATATTGGGTGCAATCACTGCAAAAATTGAGATTGTGATTAAATTCTTATGAAAGGACATTTGGAGAGACTCAAATCTGGCTAATTTTGAATAATGTTATAATATAACATTTCATTACTTTTGCAATAAAAAACAATTGAACATCTTCAAATCAGTTACACTGCGCTATACATAACCTTGTATTTATTGATAAATTTATTCGAATTCAATGCCTTTTACCATATCCCATGCTGTACTCGCACCGCCTATTTCCAAGTTAAGCGGAAATCGCCTGCCTATTGCAGCACTCGCAATTGGTAGCATGGTGCCAGATTTATTCCGTTTATTTACTAATGCTGACTATGCAGGTTCACATCAATGGTCGGGGTTAATTGTTCCAAACTTAATCCTTGGTTTGCTGTTTTGTGTGCTGTGGTATGTGCTCTATCGCCCGATGTTATTTGCTTTTTTTGGTTTAAATAAGCCGCTGAATCTACAGAATTTCAATCAATGCTGTGGGTTTATGCTCAGTCTCATCCTCGCACTCATCATTGGAACTTCGACGCATATTGTTTGGGATGGCTTGACCCATGTTGACTTTCGTACCTTTGCATTTAAGGATCTATTGAGTCTACCGATTCAATTTTTCGGTCATTCATATCCCTTACATCGTGTGTTGCAAATTGGATTATCTGGATTGGCTCTCCCCGTTTTAGCATGGATGATTTATCGTCATCATCTTTACTATCGAAGTACTGTAAACGTCCCCACAACCATCAAAGTCTATGTATATGGTTTAGCGGCCCTGTCTTTAGCTGCGGGAATCGCTAGTTATTTTTATTTTGCTGACAGTATTTATTCAGATGCATTTGTGCATGACCTGTATGCCTATGTCGGCAAGGCTATTAATTATTTTTTCCGTGCATTTTTAGCCACGTTTAGCCTCGGTAGTCTGATATTTCTGATCTTAAGCAAGAGCACTAACATTTTTTCTACGTCATCGGCTTAAGCCCTTCATTGACCGAAAATTTGCTGTAAATTTGGCTGTTTTAGCAATAAGTCCTTGTGACAAAACAGCCAAAAAGAGGCATAATCCCCTATTCGAATAAAAGCGGTACGCTGTTTACGTATTCGCTGACCTTAACCCATATAGTTGGATTTCTAACGCTATGATGCGAACTCATTACTGCGGTTCTTTAACCGAAGCTCAAATTGACCAAACCGTTACATTATGCGGTTGGGTTCACCGTCGCCGTGACCACGGTGGTGTAATCTTCCTTGACATGCGTGACCGTGATGGTCTTGTTCAAGTGGTTATTGACCCAGATACTCCTGAAGCATTCGCAACTGCGGACAAAGCACGTTCAGAATTCGTATTAAAAATTACAGGCCGTGTACGTCGTCGTTACGCAGGTACTGAAAACGCGAATATGACTAGCGGTCAAATCGAAGTTCTTGGTAAAGAAATCGAAGTGCTTGCTGGTTCAGAAACTCCGCCATTCCCATTGAATGACGACAACACAAATATTTCTGAAGAAGTACGTTTGAAATATCGTTTCTTGGATATCCGTCGTCCAGAAATGTTAGATCGTCTTCGTTTCCGTTCTAAATTGACTAACCTAATTCGTAACTACTTCGAAGAAAATGGTTTCTTAGACGTGGAAACACCGATTTTGACTCGTGCGACTCCTGAAGGTGCGCGTGACTATTTAGTACCAAGTCGTGTTTCTAACGGTAGCTTCTACGCACTTCCACAATCTCCACAATTGTTCAAACAGTTGTTGATGGTGGGTGGTATTGATCGTTACTACCAAATCGCGAAATGTTTCCGTGATGAAGACTTACGTGCTGACCGTCAGCCTGAATTCACACAAATCGACGTTGAAACATCGTTCATGAGTGACGATGACATCATGGATTTAATGGAACGTTTAACGGTTAAGATGTTCAAAGAACTTCTAAACGTTGAATTCGACAAATTCCCTCGCATGACTTATGCAGACGCAATGCGTGACTATGCATCTGATAAACCTGACTTACGTATTCCTTTGAAACTTGTTGATGTTGCAGACATGATGCAAGACGTTGAGTTCAAAGTATTCGCAGGTCCTGCAAAAGATCCTAAAGGCCGTATTGTTGCGCTTCGCGTACCAGGTGCTGGCGCGCTTCCACGTAGCCAAATTGACGAATACACTAAATTCGTTGGCATTTATGGCGCGAAAGGCTTGGCTTACATCAAAGTCAACGAACTTGAAAAAGGTATTGAAGGTCTTCAATCTCCAATCGTTAAATTTATCGAGCCAATCGTGCTTGATCTATTGAAACGCGTTGGTGCTGAAAATGGCGACATCGTATTCTTTGGTGCGGACAAAGCGAAAATCGTAAATGATGCGATGGGTGCTTTACGTATTAAAGTCGGTCACGACATGAAACTTGCAACTTGCGAGTGGGCGCCACTTTGGGTTGTTGACTTCCCAATGTTCGAAGAAACTGATGACGGTAAATGGACGTCTGTTCATCACCCATTCACGCTGCCAAAATCAAGCGTTGAAGAAGTGAAGAACAACCCAGGTGCTGCACTTTCTGTTGCTTACGATATGGTATTGAACGGTACTGAAATCGGTGGTGGTTCATTACGTATCTTCAACCTAGAAATGCAAAAAGCGATCTTTGAAGCGCTTGGTATTTCTGAAGAAGAAGCAGAAGAGAAATTCAGCTTCTTGCTTAACGCCTTGAAATTCGGTGCGCCTCCTCACGGTGGTTTAGCATTCGGTCTTGACCGTTTAGTGATGTTGATGACTGGTGCATCTTCTATCCGTGACGTGATTGCATTCCCGAAAACTAAGACTGCGGAATGTCCTTTAACTCAAGCGCCTGCGCCAGTTGAAGCGAACCAATTACGTGACTTAGGTATTCGCTTACGTGAAAAACCAAAAGCTGAAGAATCTAAATAATCTTACATTTTAAGATTTAGATTTTAAGTTTCAAAAAAACCCTGCGCTATGCAGGGTTTTTTATGTCAACCTACAAAAGGTGGTAGAAAACCTACAAAACATAAATTAAAGATTTGATGTACTTTGCTAATATCAAAACGCTTCAAGTACGTTATGATGATGCACCACTTCGTTTGAGCAATGGACAGCTCAATTTTCCACTTCCAATTATTTTGTTTTTAGATTCAGATCTTTTTGTACTTTTCACTGAATAAGTCCGGTCTCTTGGCAAAATTTATTTTATTCCATGCTGTCAATTTTGAGACCTTGTGATTCATGTACTTTATATTCAAAATCATCGCGCTATTGCCACTTTGGCTGTTACAAAACTTGGCCTTGATGATCGCGTTTATTCTTGACCTGTTTAACTCATCAATCAAACGTATCACTAGCATCAACATTCAACTGGCCTACCCAGATTTGTCAGAGACTGCGCAGAGACAGCTCGTCAGTCAAAGTATCCGCAGCCAATGCCTGACCTATATTGAATTTATTAAATGTTGGGGGATGCCGCCGAGTTATAGCCTGAGCTTATTGAAAAACATTTATGGTGAAAATATCCTCACGGAAGCACTTGCGAATAAAAAAGGTGTCATTGTTGTGGTTCCGCATTTTGGCTGCTGGGAACTACTCAATGCATGGCTAAATTTGTATACAGAACCGATGATTATGTATAAACCAAATAAAAATAAAGGGATTAATCGGTATCTATTAGAAGCACGAACGAAGTTTAATGCAACCTTAGTCCCGACAGATGAAACAGGGATCCGTGCTATTTTTAAACATTTGAAACAAGGTGGCCTAACGGTGATTTTACCAGACCATTTACCAAAGCCTTCAGGCGGCATATATTCCAATTTTTTTGGGCAAAATACTTTATCGATCACGCTAGTTTCAAAGCTTGCTGCAAAAACCCAATGTAATGTCATCGGCTTAAGTTGTATCCGACAACCCAACTTAAGGCACTTTGATGTGCATTGCCAAACCTTAGCAGAAGCGATTTCCTCTAAAGATTTACAATCATCTGTCGACGCGCTGAACATCGCGATGCAAGACATCATTAACCAAGCACCAGAACAGTATATCTGGTCTTATAAACGCTTTCGGGTCTGCTTTGGCAATATCAATATGTACCGCAAATAAAGGTGATCTAAGAACATCTCAACCTTTAGAGTTGTGTTCCACAGGCTTGAATTAATCTTATTGAATTGAGATCGATTATCGACAGTGGCATAATAGCCTCAATTTCCACTTTAAGTGATTCTCCTATGGCTATGCGTCCTGAAGTCCGTCGTCGTGCAATCGTGTTGATTGTTTTTTCTGTCGTACAATGGTTGTTCATGCGCTACATTTTAGCCAATGAATTATTCAACTTAACCACCTATAACCGCATTGTTCTATTCTGTGTCAGCAGCCTTGCAGGTGCATTATTAATTTTTGTCGGTTTGATTTATATGGTGTTGAAAGGTAATGCGGAAAAGGAATAATCCTCTTCCACTTTTATCTCAGATAAAATTATAAAGACTGTTAAATATCAGTCTTTATATTCATAAAGGAAAACTATTTTTTAAATCATTTAAAGAAATATTCATTTTCCCCAAACTTCCAGTATTCGCTTGTAGTCGAATAAAAGCCTGATCAAGATGCTCATAACTCACATCTATGGGTAGAATTTTTTCTCCATTTTCAAAAATCGAAAAAAAGTCATAAAACTTAAATTTATCACCGACCAATTGGTCCTCAGAAAACCGCAACCATTTCCATGGAACTTCATAGGCTTGGGCAATGATTAATCCATGCAAGGAACTTGATAAACAAACATCAGCACTCGCAATTTCATCAATCACTTTTTCTGGTGACTGCATTACATCCACGACATGTATATCATCACAACCTGCCAATTTATTCTTAACTTCCTGATAATGTATATGATGTGGGCAAATTGCGATTTTTATATCCAATGAATGTGGTTGATAATAATCTGAAATAAGCAAAGCTGGATCACCGTAAACATTAGGCACTTTCCAGTTCAATTTATTTTGAATTTCTTGTTGAGTTAGCGTTCCTCTCACCGCATGTATTTGGGGAATAAAAGAGCTTTTTAAACGCTTTAATATCTTCTTTTGTTCCAAAGGAGCAATAAGCCCACTCCCCCAAATATCAACAACTCCTTGATCTTCCGTGATATGGCCCAAAATAGAGCCTACACTAAATAAACTCTCATTAACGCGTTGGTCTCTAGTATTAATTACAACACGATCAGTCATTAAGCCAATTAACCATGGGCCAATCCAATCGCCAAAGTTTTGATTAACATCCCACCAATATGCAAATATAGGTGGTTTAGCATTGATCAATCCATCTTTATTAATTGTTAAACATGCCTGATTTTCAAATCCTAAAGGCTTTTTTTTCCGAGAAAAAATACTCATTCTTTATACTACATCACGGTTTCACATCAAGGATAACAAAACAATAAATTTGAATAAATATCTAATATAATAAAGATTATATACTTTTATCCGAGTTTACTATGTCTTTATTTCGACGTCTTGCAAAAAAATACTATAAATCCCAAGAAAAAAAGAGAGATAAAGAGTTTAGGTCGCGTTGGTATCTTCGCTTCGGTAAATTAGAATCCAGTTTTGAAGCCAGTCTCATTCCGTCATTACATGAAATTTATGCGCCTGAGGGACATGTCTACGCTGATCCATTTATCGTAGAAGAAAATGGACATACTTATATTTTTATTGAAGAAGTGGCACCAGATCATCCTGTTGGTTTTTTGTCAGTAATGGAAGTATTTGAAGATGGTACATACACTGAACCCAAAGCTATTATTCAGTGCTCTTATCACCTTTCTTATCCTTGTATATTCAAACATGAAGATATTTGGTACATGATTCCTGAAAGTGCAGCCAACCAAAGTATCGAGTTATGGAAATGTACAAATTTTCCATATTCTTGGGAATTTGATCGTACATTAATAAGTCATATAAATGCTGCAGATACTACACCGTATTATCAAAATGGAATGTGGTATCTATTTACCGCGATTAAAAATCAAAAATCAAAAAAATATGGTAATGAACTCCATATTTTTTACAGTGAGAATCTACTGAGTAGTGATTGGCAACCACATCCTCAAAACCCAGTTAAAAAAGGCATTGTGCAATATCGCCCAGGTGGTCACTTGAGCATGATCAACAATAAATTAGTCCGCCCATCACAGGACTCTCTGAAACGCTATGGTGGCAGCTTAGACCTCAATGAAGTTACAAAACTTTCTCCAGAACACTACGAAGAGAAATTTTGGATGAAATTAGATAGTGAGTGGCACCCGAATGATAATGGCTGTCATACCTTTAATATTTTTAACCAACATATTGTGATAGACGCAATTCGTGAAACCCCTAAAAAACTTTAACTTAATTTTGATACAAATTTTCAGTTTGCTGCAACATTGATTCAAATTTTAGGTTTTGCTCTGCTTTTATAAATGCTGCTTCGAATAGAGGGAGCATTTCAGCTCTAGGTTTTAATTCCCTCGATATCAAGTTCGCCATCTGTTCACTCGAATTCGGTTCACAGATAAACTGCCCATCAATAAAGTCAGGCACCATCCCAACATCAGTCGATAGAGTTGGTACGTGACTCAATAGAGCTTCAGCCAAAGTAATAGGACCACCTTCTTTTAAAGAAGAAATTACGAAGCAATCTACCTGAGCAAGTAAATCAGAAATATCTGACCGAAAACCCAATAGTTTTACACGATCATTTAAGTTAAGTTGGTCGATCTGAGTTTTCAGCGATTGGTACTGAGTCCCATCCCCTACAATCCATAATTCAGCATTGATATTTTTCCAAGCATCAATCAGGATATGAAAGCCTTTCACTGTTTCCAATCTACCAATCGCCAAGGCAATGGTAGGCTGATTTTCACATTTCACTTTATTATTAATTTGATTAATATCTTGATCTACACCATTCCAAATCACATGAACTGATTTTGAAATCGGAAATTTTGCTTTAATTTTCCCACTCACAGCAATGATGTCATCAAACGCCATGAATGGTTTTAAATTACTTTTCATCCCATGTACGGTGACAATCTTTTTACAAGAAAACTGCTTTAACCACGGTGCTAAAATACTTGCTGCTTTACTTGCCTGAACATGTAAAACGTCTGGTTGAAGTTGCTTTATTTGTTTAACTAACGCATAAATGAGAAACGGATTCCAGCGACTTCTAGAAAAATCAAATGGATGTAGTGTGATATGACCACTTAGTTTTTGTTGATAGGAACGATCTGCAATTAAATGAACTTCATGACTTTGCGCCAAGCCACGACATAAATCTAATGTATGTTTTTCCAACCCCCCCATACCACCATTCGTTGCCATGACTTGTAAAATTTTCATGATTACTCCGACTTCATATTTTTTTGTATCAACTGCTTGAGACGCTCTGCACGGCGACGAAGTTTTTTATGCATTAAGAAATCAGACCAATAAGACCATGGAATAATCTCCTTACTCTTTAATGTTGATTTAACATCAATACATTTTAATCTAAGTCCACCTCGATGATGTTGAACAACTAAATTACCCGAGTTTAAATCAAATAGTGGAATATTATGTTGAATTAGCCAATCCGTTAACTGATCAATCGAGTGACATACAGCCTCTATATTCAATGGTATTTGATGCTTGAGATAATGATGAAGACTAAGCGATACCTCACCTTGCTCATCCCGAATTAACTCACAACTAAGAATAAGTTGTGCATGAACAACTTCTAACTTCAAACAAGAGGCAATAAATTGATGTAATTCATGCTCATCAATACGTCTTTTTAAACGCTGATATGCACTCCATTCAATGTAATTTTCATTAAACCGATAAAAATGAGCGCTTAAAAAGCGTTGGATTTTTTGGCGAAAATTCTTAATTTGACGTTGTTCTGGAGGTAAATCTATTTTTAAACACACCTGAGGATCGGAAGGTGAAATCACGCAATAACGATTTGCTCCCGCCCCCAAATACTCTGCTGACTCTAACTTAGCAACTGAAAACATGATCCTTCCATTCATAGTCTTCGGTATAAGGCTGTGAGAAAATAGTCTCTAACATGAACTTTGTGACACGTTTTGAACTATAGCTAGAATGCGTTCTGTTCCAACCAGCTTCAGCAATCACTTTTGCTTCCTCGGGATGATTCACATAATATTGAACCTTATTTGCTAAATCATCAACATCACTAAAATACACCACTTCTTTATCTGAAAATAACGTCTCAAATCCAGGAATATGAGGTGTGAAGGTCAATAACCCATTACCTGTCAGTTGTGTAATACGATCTGATGTATATAAATCTAATGAATTCGCACGTGAATAGTTTAAGCCCATACGGGATTGACTTAAAACTTTAAAATATTCCGCACCAAAAACTTTTGGATCTTCATCAAAACCGCAATAACGTGTAGGAATATGTTTAATTTTTTGTTGCAAACTACGAATAAATTGAGTACGTTCCACATCAGAAGATGAACCACAAAAGACCAATTCATTCACAAATTCATTTTTTTCAAAATTTTTTAGACTATCAACAGCATCCAGACTCATATTTGGCATATAAGCCACTTTATTGCCATTTCCTAAAGTCTTTAATAACTCACCACTTGTAGTGACAAAAATACAATCTAAATAAGGCGACCATTCTTTAATAAAATTCGCTTTCTTATCTACGCAAATCCAATCAACATACCAAAATGCTACTTTCGTTTTGGGATATTGTGCTTTAACTTGTTTTAACGTTTCCGTACTCAATAATGATGAATGGCCTATTAGGATTAAATCTGGTTCAAAATTTTTTACAACTTTTAATACTTCTTGATTTGCCCATTTTTTACCAACTTTTTTAGTGCGCCAAATGGTGCCATAATAAGCCATATCATGAAAAGAGAAGTCATAAACATGATGACCATTTAAAATCAAACCTGCCGAAATTTTTCTGTCTGTATTATAAAATTCAGCCCCAGATTTTTTAAAAGCAAAATTATTGATATGTAATATTTTCATAAGTTAACTCTGCAATCATATTTTAACATAATTAAAATTTCTTTCTTAATCTTACCTGGGTAATTCAATTATAAATAACCTCTAACAACAAATTAAAAGTGATTTATCAATTCTGCTAAGACTTACAAATAAAACAAAAAAAATCAATTCATTTTTATTTTTTGCTGTAAATCATTGCGCTTCGCTTTCATTTAATTTTTTATATGGCACATAATCATCCCAATCAAAAACGGTGACATTTTGATTGTCTTCGATATTCACCAACGATTTTTTAGGATCTAATAAAGGTGTTTTCACCCCCAATAAATCTGCATAAATATGCATATAATCGTAGGCACTCACAGTCTTGTTATAGTGGTTTTTGGCCTGTGCATCGCTACGTAATACAAAAAATGGAACCTGATAATTATCTTTAAATTCATTATCTACATGATATGAATCTTCATCTACGGTCATACCATGATCAGAAAAATACGTTACAGTGAAACTACGCTGATCAGCCTTTAAAGACTTATAAATCTGCTCTATAAAGTGATCCAACTTATTGATCGAAGATAAATAACAATTAATGGTTTCAGACTTATTCGCATACATACGTGGTGCCTTAAACAGACGTTCACAAGCATCCGGATGTGAGCCCATCATATGAATAAAAATTACATTTTTTTGATTGGCATATTTCTTTAACTGAGCCTGTAAGATTTCGACCATTTTGTCATCGTCGATATTACTCGACATATAGTTACCACTTTTCAGGAAGAACTGATGATCGGCATGAATGGCAATCTTAGAAATCGCCGTATCATTTTTCCCCATAAACCCCTGATTTGAAATCCACATGGTGTTATAGCCAGCTTGTTTTGCAAGCGTCACCACATTTTTTGCAATTTGAGGTTCACGGTTTTGATCGACCAAAGTCAGCGTTCGAGTCAGACTGGTTACCGTATTTGGTGCTGTCGCGATGTAATGATCTACAACATCTAGTGGCATCTGATTTAAAAAAGGCGTGGTATCGTCTTTCGCACCGTAGAGTGATAAATGGTCTCGCTGAACACTCTCACCAATGATAATCACTTGATTATCATAGCTAGTATTCACCTGCTGAATTTCCCAATCGACATCTTGCACATTATCTTCAAGGAGCTTGGCCTCTTCTTGTTTATATTTAACTGTCGCCAGTGCAGTTTGAACACCAAATACACTGACGCCGTTTGCAATAAAGATAAGTGCCAAAATCAGCTTGCGATAATTTCCCTGACGGGTTGGATTAAAAAATAAAATATAAAAACAGAGACTTAAAAAAATAATAAAGGCAAAGAGAATATATTTTGGATCGACTACAGATAAAAATTCAAAGGCTTCATTGGTATTACTTTGAAACATCGATGCCACGATACCCAAAGACATGTGTCCTTGTAAGAACCCCGTCCCACTTGCAATATACAGGCTAATGACAAAAAACAGCGCAAGGAAAATGTACTTAAAAATACGACTATGTAGTTGTTTTACTGCAATGAAAAAAAACGTACTTGAAAGAACCAAAACAATGAATAAAGGAGCATCTTTGATTTCAGATAAATAGTCCCAAAAACCTAAGCCAACACAAAACCCGATTGAAAGCAAAAACGGAAACAAATAGGTTTTTAGCATTGACCTGACAACCCTGTAATATTATTCAAACATTTCCAAGATAAACTGAAATGTTGGTAGAAATTTTTCGTCGGGTATTATCTATACTTTAGGGACCGAGTACAATCTTTTTAGCGATACGGTCAGTTTCTTTAAATTCGGTAGCGAGTTTCAAATCAGTTAAAGTGGTCTGTAACGACACCAAGCCTTGTTTTAAAATTTCATCTACCGACTTGGTAATCCGGTCTTCCTTCAGCCGATCCACTTCAATCACCCCGACTTTACAACCCGCGGTGAGAGCCTCGTAAATCATTGAAACACTATCTTCAGTCACCCAAACTGCTTCAGCTTTTTGCATTTCTTCAAAAATCCAACCTTGCGGCGTATCCTCAACAGGGAAAATCTGTACTTTTTCAATATTTTTCAACTGCGTTAGTTCTGCTAAAAATGCTTTTGGTGTGCGCCGTGAAGTGGTCAAAATGATTTCTGAATTTGGATTCTGCTCGACTATCTGTTCAATTGCATGAAGTACTTTAGCTGCATTCCACTGATGGCGTTTTGACGAGCCACCCAAAGCGATCAGGATTCGACCATGCTGATGCCGCTCCTCATTCACAATAGGATTTAACGCACCCTGTGTGGTCAGTACTTTATTTGATGCCTGAATACCATCGTGCTGTGGAATTACTGCATAATCAAAGCATGCAAACGGCAAGCTTGGCTTCATTAAAATAATAGTTTTGGCTTTGTTATACACTTTGCCTAACAGCCATACTCGAAAATGTGTATGGCTGCCGACGCCAAAAATATAAGTTGGCTCGTGTTCTACGGCATGAAGCTGATGGCTAAATAGCGCAGAAATAAGTGTCACTATAGGCAAATCATCAATTGAAATTTCTTGAAATGTGACTGCTTCCTGAGATTGGCGCTGCATGGCTTTAAATAAACCCAAAGCTTGTGAGCGATGTCCTGCTTTACCATCACTGACATAAACAATATGCATAGTCACTTTCCCAAAAATTCAATGTCTTCAAGCCAATAAAAAAGGCGAAACTTAGTTTCGCCTTTTCATCTTAACCGATCAGCTTATTTTACGTAAGTTAACCAGTGCGCATATTTAGGGTCTTTACCCTGAACCGCATTAAAGAATGCAGTTTGGATTTGCTCAGTGATTGGACCACGACAACCTTCACCAATTTGACGGTCATCATATTCACGGATTGGCGTCACTTCAGCAGCAGTACCTGTGAAGAATGCTTCATCAGCGATATAGAATTCGTCACGTGTAATACGACGTTCAACCACTTCAAAACCAAGGTCTTTCGCAATCGTAATAATGGTTTGACGGGTAATACCATCAAGTGCACCACCCGCGATGTCAGGAGTATGAATCACGCCATCACGAACTAAGAATACGTTTTCGCCTGAACCTTGACATACATAACCTTGTGGGTCGAGTAACATTGCTTCGTCATAGCCAGCATGTGCCACTTCTTGGTGTGCAAGAATTGACAAAGTATAGTTACCAGATGCTTTTGCTTTACACATGGTCACGTTTGGATGATGGTGCGTAAATGAAGACGTTTTAACACGGATACCCTTCGCCATCGCTTCATCACCAAGGTAAGCACCCCAGCTCCATGCAGCAACAACGGCATGAATTGTATTGTCAGTTGCTGCAATACCTAATTTTTCTGAACCAATAAAAATAATTGGGCGTAGGTAGCAAGAAGCCAATTTATTTTCACGAACCACATCAATTTGAGCTTGTTCTAATGCTGCATGATCAAATGGGACTTTCATTTGATAAATTTTTGCAGAATTTAATAAACGCTTAGTGTGTTCTTTTAAACGGAAAATAGCCGTTCCATTCGGAGTTTCATAAGCACGGACGCCTTCAAACACACCCATGCTGTAATGCAATGTATGTGTTAATACGTGAGTTTTCGCCTCACGCCAGTCAACCAATTGTCCATCTTGCCAAATAAAACCATCACGATCAGCCAAGTTCATGGCACACACTCCAAATTTTTATACACAGTCATTTTTATCCAATGCAAACGTTGCAGTTGGATCAATTAATCTTTGCCATAGCTTGCAAACGACCACTCGGGTATCGTACCAATCGTCAGCTGAAACTTGCATGGATTGATTCGCAAGTGCTAAACGGTGGCTCTCGGCTCGTTCACGGAGATAAGCTTGAATCAATGCTGTCGCATCGGCGCTGGATAAGCAATCCGTTCTTGCGGCATCCTCAAGGATTCGTACGTTGTCAGAGTAATGGGCGAGATCGGGATTCGACCCACTCCATGCTAATACTGCATACTGTGCCATAAATTCGATGTCAACGATACCACCTGCATCTTGTTTTAAATGAAAAATTCCATCTTTTTGCTGCTCTTTAGAAGAACCTAGATGGTCTTTCATTTTTTGGCGCATTTTTAGCACTTCTGCACGAACATTGTTCTCATCTCGTGGCTGAGTCAAAATATTGCAGCGCAAGTTTTCAATTTCAATCCGTAAACTGTGCTCACCTGCAATCGTTCTGGCACGTACTAAAGCTTGATGCTCCCAGACCCAAGCATTTTTATGTTGATATTGCTCAAAGGCTTTTAAGCTGGTCACCAATAAACCCGCCTCTCCCGAAGGTCGTAAACGTGTATCCACCTCATACACTCGACCATCTAGGGTTTGCGTGGTCATTAAGGACATAAATTTTTGTGCCACCCGCATGGCAAATTCAAAGCCACTAATTGGTTTCTGTCCATCGGTATCCGCTTGTTCATCCATATAGTGAATAAACACCAAATCCAAGTCCGAACCATAACCCAGCTCGATGCCACCCACCTTGCCATAGCCAATTACCGCGAAAGCCGTGTGATCAATCGAACAACGCTGCCCTTCTGCATCGATTGGATAACCATGTTTTTTGGCAACAATTTGATATGCCAAATGCAAGGTTGCATTCACAGACACTTCAGCAATATCGGTCAATGCATCCGATACTTTCATCAATGGGCTTTCAGCCAAAACATCACTAGCTGCTACTGCTAAGACATTGGATTTTTTAAATAATCGAAGAACACGCATTTGGTCTTCGACTTGATCAATTTCAATTCGAAGCAGTTGTTGACGTAGAGAGTCTTCTAAATCTTTACGCTTTGGCAGCTCAAAATCCATCGATAAAAACTCATCCAACAGCACGGGATAATGCGTCAATTCTTCGCAGATCCAAGGACTGACTGTTGCCATTTTCACTAATCGTTGTAATGCCCCTTTGCTCTCAATCAGCATCACCAAATAGACCGTACGGCGCAGCACCGACTCCACCAGAGGCATGAGACGTAGTAAAGCCACCTGAGGTTTATCTGACTGTAATATCGCTTCAATGAGATGTGGCCAAAAAGTTTTTAAACGCTGTACTGCTTTGGCAGGTAATTTTTTCAGCGCATGCCCATACCAAAATTCGTGAATTAAATTTTTGGCATCATCATCTAAAACATCATTTAACTGTGCTTCTAAATGACTAAAGCTTTCCAATAAAGGATCGGGTTCTTTTTCTTTAATAAGATGCTCAAATTGGTAAATGACTTTGGCACGCTTCTGATTGAGTACATGCAAAAAGTCATCCCAAGATGCAAAACCTAAAGTATCTAAAATACGTTGGCGGGGTTCAGGCTCATGTGGCAACGATTGGGTTTGCTGATCATTGAGCGCTTGTATCGCATGTTCAATACGACGTAAAAATAAATACGCATCTTCTAAATCAGCAACCGCGGTATTTTCTAATAATCCAACTTCACCTAAATGATGCAAACTCACTAAACATTGACGGTCTTGCAACTCGAGTTTTGAACCGCCATAGATGAGCTGAAAGACTTGAACAATAAACTCAACTTCACGAATTCCGCCTGCACCGAGTTTAATGTCATCTTCGATATTACGACGTAGCACTTCACGTTCGATCATGGCTTTCATTTCACGCATGGCTTCGAAAGCGGTGTAATCGACATATTTACGGAAGACGAAAGGTCGGGTCATTTCCAGTAACTCGGCGCCTTCTTTACCGCCAGTGACGATCCGTGCCTTAATCCAGGCATAGCGCTCCCATTCGCGTCCATGCTGGCTTAAATATTTTTCTAATGCCGCATGACTGATTGCCAAGGCAGAACCATCACCCCATGGGCGAAGGCGCATATCTACACGGAAGACAAAACCATCTGCGGTAATATGGTCAAGCAGGTAAATTAATTTTTGTCCCCACAAAATACAGAACTGCTGTACATCAATACATTTTCGCCCATTGGTTTCGCCCTGTTCATCAAAGGCAAAAATAAGATCAATATCACTTGAAAGATTAAGTTCCTGTGCACCCAGTTTTCCCATGGCAACCACAATTAGGTCTTGAACTTTCCCCTTATAGCCTAGCGGTTCGCCATATTTCGCAATCAACGGATTCAGCGCAAAATCTTTTGCCGCACAGATGGACGCATCGGCAAAGTCTGAAAGCTCTCGCGTTAAGGTGACGACATCGGTGAGTTGATTGGCATCTTGCCAAATCCAACGAAACATGATACGTGCGCGCAGCACACGAATTGCACGCATCCAACTATTTTCATCTTGGATATCGGCAAGGCTGCTTACGACAAAATGTTGAATTTGTACTGTACTGAGCGAGGTTTGAAACTGATCAATTGCATAGTCTTGTTCTAAACTGGCCTGATGGATTCCGAGCACCTGTTCAGCATATTGACTGGCACGTAATGTTTTCTGCAATTGCTCCGTATTCATTTCACAAACCCTAGCGTGATTTTTTTCTAGTTATAACAGTTGATAACGCTTAGGGAAAAGTATTTTTAGGCTTTTATACCAATAGATGCGCATTAAAGTTCACTTAAGGTCGCATCTTTCTATGCACTGCTGCTCTCGGTACTTAGGGTTTGATGCAGGCTCGTCGCCTGTGGCAACCAAACTTTAAATTGTGTGCCTTCACCTTCTTTCGAATTCACCACAATTTCACCCTGATTTAAGTCCACAAAACGTTTACAAAGGACTAAACCCAACCCCGTACCACGTTCTCCTGCCGTACCTTTAATACTAACTGTCAGTTTTTGCTGAAATAAATCATCAATCTGAGCTTGGGTCATCCCCAATCCCGTATCTTGAATAGTGAATACAACCCGTTCTCCATCTCGATCGGCTGAAATCGTCACCACACCTCTACCATCGGTATGGGTAAATTTCAATGCGTTTGACACCAAGTTTTGCATCACTGATGTGATCATATTGATATCTGCATTGACCTTAATGCCTTCAGGCACGGCATTGATCAGTCGAATATTTTTCTTCACAGCCAAGCTATTCAAGACATCACTTACGATTTTTGCAGACTGATGTAAATCAAAATTAATCGGGTGATAAACAAAGCGACCACCTTCTGCCATAGCCCAGTTTAATAAGCTTTCTAAAAGGTTATACGTCGACTGTGTGGTGTCATATAAATAGTCTGCAATATTTTGCACACTTGAATCATCTAAGGTATTGCGTTCCTGCGCCAAAACCTCTGAAAAACCCAGTAGACCATGAAAAGGTGCTCTTAAATCATGCGCAATAATTTGGAAAAATTTAGTCTTACTAAAATTGAGTGCCGACTGCTGTTCATAGGCTTCTTTTAATTCGGCATTTTCAACACGGAGTTGAATGATGTTGACTAGACTTTGTACAAATTCTTCAACGATCTTTAATTGTTTGGCTTCAAATGCAGTGACTTGATCATCAAACAAAATCACTTTACCAATAGAGTCTTGATCATATTTTAAATCGAAAGCGACTAGACGCTGATGCCCTAAACCCAGTTCCTGCATATAGTCGCAGTAAGCTTGGTAATTTTCAGCGTCTCGGTCTATACGAGAATGTTCAGCAAAAAACTGATCTAGAAGATCATCATCAGCTTCGGCCATAAAGGCCTTAAATATGTGCTCTGACGCATACCATATATAAGGTTCATTTTTAAATGCGAGGACAGCATTATCGACTTGCACAATACCACGCGCGAACTTTAAAAATTCTGCAATGCGGTTGTCGTCCGTATAAACCCCCATCAATAAAGACAAACGACAGGCAGTTAATAATTCGGTTTGTGTACCAATATCCAGTAAACGTAAAGCCATCCCGTTGCTCTCCTCAGGGTTTATCTTAAAGATAAAAACCAACTGTTATGTTCAAGATTAATAGCAAAAATAGCCCAAACACTCAATAACAAAACCCAACAAAAAGACAAACATCATTTACGAATACGCTATTTAATCGAACTTTCATCCAATTAGAAAATAAAAATATCTATAAAGAACATAACATTAAAGGTAAAACAAAATTTAAAACAATAAAATTAGAAACTTAAATTAATTTAAATTTTATTGACTGTTTATTCTAAATCGCACTTTTCGCGTTTTATTCAAACTAAAAACATGACCAAAAGAAATATTCATTTACATAAGACCTAAAAAACTGGGTTTAATTTTCTTTAAATACATCACAAAAAATAGTGAGTTTTATGACTATTCTATGACCGGATTACTCATCAGGATGCTCGTTTCAGTCAGCTACACTAAATGAATCTATTTTTAAGTTTTTCTATTAGACTAATTTATTAGTTTTTATCAGTTGTGTGTGTCATTTGAGCATTAAACCATACTTGCTTGCTTTTACTTTATTAAACTGAGCTAAAGATTCGTTTCATGCTTCTAATGCACATGAACTCATTCACCCAAATGACTGAAGCTGAAAAAGTGCCATGCCTTATTCATCAGATATATAAGTTATCGCATAAGCATTCCGCGAGCCTTCAAAGTCAAACGGAGCATCAAACTCACGTCGTTCTTTAATAAAGTCCCCAATCCTGACTAATTTTCGAACTTCCGCACCAAATCTACACCTAAAAGTTAAGGCATTCGGTTTGACCTATCAAACGCTTTGCTTTACAACTAAAACTTGAACGAGCCATAAAGAACAGATCAGTCCCAAAAAAATGATATAAATTTAATTGTTCAATAGCTTTAAGCTATGAATAACAAGCTTTCAATATTTCCCTTTTCGGTTTTGCGCTAAAATTGGGCGTCAAACTGCACTTCTTTTGTATCATTTTTCTACGAAATGACCACATCACAGGATCTTGCGTTGACTGAAAAGCAATGAACCCCGATACTTTCATAGTTTTATTTAAGCAAATCGGTTCATAGAGGCGAGCCACAAGCTCGAACCTCAAAGACACAATCTAAAGCAAGGGGCTATATATGGCTGGTGGAAAGTCAACTATCATCTACACACTGACCGACGAGGCGCCATTATTGGCGACTTACTCTCTGCTGCCGATCATTGAAACCTTTACTAAACCTGCTGGCGTTGAAATCGTTAAACGCGATATCTCAGTTGCAGCACGTGTACTCGCTGAATTTTCAGACTACCTAAGCGAAGAACAAAAGGTGCCAAATAACTTGGCAGAGCTTGGACAATTAACCCAAGATCCAAGCACAAACATTATCAAACTTCCGAACATCAGTGCTTCAGTTGGCCAATTAACTGCTTGCATTAAAGAATTACAGTCTAAAGGTTTTGCAATTCCGAACTACCCAGAAAACCCAGCGACTGAGGAAGAAAAAGAAATCAAGGCGCGTTATAGCAAATGCTTAGGTTCTGCTGTAAACCCTGTACTTCGTGAAGGTAACTCTGACCGTCGTGCGCCTACTGCAGTAAAAAATTATGCGAAGAAACATCCGCACTCTATGAGCGAATGGAAACAGTGGTCACAAACTCACGTTTCTCACATGGACGAAGGTGACTTCTATCACGGCGAAAAGTCGATGACTTTAGACCGCGCTCGCAATGTAAAAATGGAATTGATCACGAAGTCTGGTGAAACTGTTGTTCTTAAGCCTAAAGTTGCGCTTCAAGACGGCGAAATCATCGACTCAATGTTCATGAGCAAAAAAGCACTTTGCGACTTCTATGAAAAAGAATTAGATGATTGTAAAGAAGCAGGCATTTTGTTCTCTCTACACGTAAAAGCGACCATGATGAAGGTGTCTCACCCAATCGTTTTCGGTCACTGTGTGAAGATTTACTACAAAGATGCATTCGAAAAACACGGCAAATTGTTTGATGAGTTAGGTATTAACATCAACAATGGTATGTCTGGTCTTTACGAAAAAATTGAAACTCTTCCGACTTCTCTTCGTGAAGAAATCATTGCTGACTTACATGCTTGCCAAGAACACCGTCCTGCACTTGCAATGGTTGATTCTGCAAAAGGCATCACTAACTTCCACTCACCTAATGACGTAATTGTAGATGCATCTATGCCTGCAATGATCCGTGGTGGCGGTAAAATGTGGGGTGCTGACGGCAAACAGTACGACTGTAAAGCTGTAATGCCTGAATCTACTTTCGCGCGTATCTACCAAGAAATGATCAATTTCTGTAAATGGAATGGTAACTTTGACCCACGCACTATGGGTACAGTTCCTAACGTTGGTCTGATGGCGCAAAAAGCGGAAGAATACGGTTCACACGACAAGACTTTCGAAATTCCTGAAGCGGGTGTTGCCAACATCACGGATCTGGAAACAGGTGAAGTGTTGATGTCTCAAAACGTGGAAGAAGGCGACATCTGGCGTATGTGTCAGGTGAAAGACGCACCAATCCGCGACTGGGTGAAACTGGCTGTTACACGTGCACGCAACTCAGGCATGCCTGCGATCTTCTGGCTTGACCCGTACCGTCCACACGAAAACGAACTCATCAAGAAAGTTCAAACTTACTTGAAAGAGCACGACACTACTGGTTTAGACATTCAAATCATGTCTCAAGTACGTGCTATGCGTTATACACTTGAACGTGTTGCTCGTGGCCTAGATACAATTTCTGTAACTGGTAACATCCTACGTGACTACCTAACAGACTTATTCCCGATTATGGAATTGGGTACTTCTGCGAAAATGCTTTCTATCGTGCCTCTAATGGCTGGTGGCGGCATGTACGAAACTGGTGCGGGTGGTTCTGCGCCTAAACACGTACAACAACTTGTAGAAGAAAACCACTTACGTTGGGATTCTTTAGGTGAGTTCTTGGCACTTGCTGTTTCTCTTGAAGAAATGGGCATCAAAGAAGACAACGCGAAAGCGAAACTTCTGGCGAAGACTTTAGATGCTGCAACAGGCAAACTGCTGGATAACGACAAATCTCCATCACGTCGTACTGGCGAGCTGGACAACCGTGGCAGCCACTTCTACCTTGCTAAATACTGGGCTGAAGAACTTGCTGCGCAAGACGAAGATGCAGAGCTTAAAGCGAAATTCGCTCCTCTTGCTCAAGCACTTGCTGAAAACGAAGAAAAAATCGTTGCAGAACTTGCTGAAGTTCAAGGTAAAGCTGCGGACATCGGTGGTTACTACGCTGTAGATACAGCAAAAGTAAATGCTGTAATGCGTCCAAGTGCAACTTTAAATGCTGCTCTTGAAGCTGCTCAATAAGTTGATGCAAAACTAACCTAAGTTAGTGATGTAAAAAAACCAGCGCTTCGGCGCTGGTTTTTTTATACCCCAATTTATATAGTGTTATGCCAACTCTTTCATTTAATACTTAGCTCTAAATTTTATGAATGTGAGTTATCAAAGGTTAGGATTTTTCATTCAACTACAGTCCAATGATATATTTACATATTTTAATCTTAGGCGAATAAGCAAAGGAATTAAAGGGTAAAATAAAACCTAAATCCAATGAGAAACTTTTACTAGTAAGCCATAGCATAAATGCTCTCTCTACAAGATATGGATGTCTAGAAGTATTATGTAGAAGATCTCATGGAGAATATTATTGGATAGGTGATAATACACACGGGGCATACTGCTATTAATCACCCTATATGAAAGAGAACGACTATCAAACATAATCCCAATCATCATTTTTTTTGGTTTTAAAGTGGTAAAAAATGAAAAAAATCATAAGTTTATTTATTCTATACTCAGTTGCATTGCATACTCACAGTCAAGAAATTTTAGACCAGGCTACCAAAGACATAAATGATGGAATGTTCCTAATTACCAAGTTGGATGAGTTAAATGATGTTAATGAAAGAATTGATGCTAACGTCAAATTAGGCAAATCAACTAAAAATTCTAGAGTATTAGATTCTATAATTTGTTCAACACGCCCCCTTATGGAGAAGAAGTTATTGATTATTAATGAACTTATTGATTCTGAAATATTGCTAGATGCAAATTTAAGGGATGCTAGAGATGAAAAAATAGAAGATAGGGTAAAAGTAAAAGCCTTTTTAGAAATGACTAAAAGTAGATGTTTATAAAATGATTATTTAGATACCACCTCGAACTTAGCACCATATTGCGTTGGCAGTAATACATATAAAGAAAATAAAAGCTTTCTAACTTGGTTCCACTCTGAGAATGCTCGAAAAAGAGGTGTTAACACTGAGACAATCGCAGATGTCATCAAAGTAGCTTTAGATAGTTAATAAAGCTTTTAAATACTACAAGCCCCTATAAGACACCCGATCAATCACATTTGATTATTGTATTGATCTAATAATTTAAGCTTAGCATCTGATTACACCATGAGTACCCAAACAAAGATCAGGTACTCATTTTACGAAGTAACTACCTGATATGTAGCTAATGGAATCATTGAAAATTTTCTAGGGATTTGATATAAGTTATTAATTCTAGACATAAAAAAAGCCCTCAAGTCTTATAGTGCTTGAGGGCTTTTCCAGATATCTGGTCCCGAGGGTCGGACTCGAACCGACACATCATCTCTGATAGTGGATTTTGAATCCACCGCGTCTACCAATTTCACCACCTCGGGAAGGTGTTGAAACGTATAATAAACTGTTTCAAAAACTTGTCAACGCATGATGTTCTCATTTGATTAAAAATAAACCGTATAAGAATTTTTAGATGGATAATCCATCAATTTCAGCGTTAAAACCCAAAAAAGCTTATACTAAGCCAAATTTCATTATCCCCTTTTCAGATTTCTTAACATGCAACTTTCTGACTTTAACTTCAATCTCCCTGACGAACTCATTGCCCGTTATCCGCTTGAAACACGTAGTGCATCACGCCTACTCCATCTCGACCTCAATGGTGAATATCACGACCATCATTTCACTGACATTCTAGACTTGCTCAATGAAGGTGACTTGTTGGTACTGAACGATACCAAAGTGATGAAAGCCCGCTTGAAAGGCAAACGTGCAACTGGTGGTGCAGTTGAAGTCTTGGTTGAACGTATTCTTGACCCAAAAACCGCACATTGCCACATTAAAGCCAGCAATACGCCTAAAGAAGGTGCGGAATTATTTATTGGTCCAGACGAAGTTAAAGTGACCGTTCAAGGCCGTCATGAAAACTTATTTGTTGTGGAATTTTCACAGCCTATTTTACAAGTTTTAGATTTATACGGTGCTTTACCGATTCCGCCTTACTTTAACCGTGAAGCAGAAGCGATTGATACTGAACGTTACCAAACTGTTTTTAACGATCCGACCAAATTGGCTTCAGTTGCAGCACCAACAGCAAGCTTACATTTTGATGAAGCGCTACTCAAAAAATTGGCGGACAAAGGCGTAAATAAAACCTTTGTTACCTTGCATGTGGGTGCAGGTACATTTTTACCCGTGCGCACCAATGACATTGAAAATCACATCATGCACAGTGAGTGGTGTGACGTATCAGAAGAATCTATGGCTTTAATCCGTGAGACAAAAGCACGTGGCAATAAAGTTATTGCTGTCGGTACTACAGCGACTCGTGCGACTGAAAGTGCCGCTCAAGCCAATGGCGGCGAACTCAAGGGTTGGACTGGTGATACACAAATCTTTATCTACCCAGGTTATGAGTTCAAAGTAGTCGATCGTTTAATTACCAACTTCCATTTACCTGAATCTACCTTACTCATGTTAGTGTCAGCGTTGTCCAGTCGAGATAATATTTTGAATGCCTATCACCATGCCGTCGAAAGCCAATATCGATTCTTTAGTTATGGTGATGCGATGTTAATTGATAATATTAACCACAAATAAAATTACGCCGAAATCATCCCTATGCCGATCGATTCTGTAAAGCACTCCATCCATATTCGTCGAAAAAAGAATGCTGTGGTTTTTCAGAATATCGCTCGGCTCTGGGATATAGGCCGAAACGCCAAAACTCACCAAGAACTCCTCGATGGACTGCATCCATGGAATGCACCCATTACGCTCAAATTTGAAAATTTACTCCCCCTAGCTTTAGCTGCGCTGGGTATCGGCTTCATGCTATTTATTGTGATTCAGCCCGATCATGGCTGGGCACAGCTCTGCTTTGCAGCGGGCTTGGCCATGGTGTTCTGGGCTTATATTAGCTATGAAAAAGATGACCCGCTCGAAGATGTTATTGCGTTTTTGGAAACCGAATGCATCGCAAAAAAATACCAACTGGCTTTTAACCGACAGCCTCAATACATTTCGATGCCACTGAATAATCTGCAATTTATTGGCAATCTTAAACGCATGTTCCCCGTGTTTAAGCAAGGCAGCCTTTCGAATGATATTCAGACCTTCGCGAGCACTGTTTGGGAAGACGAAAATCAGCAGCAGCATCAAGTCATGGTATTTCATTATCACTATGTGAATGAACTGAAGGTACGTGACAAAGACGGTGATGAAGTCACGGTTAAAGAAATTCATAAAGACCTGTGGGGCGTATTTGTTTTTGATATTGGCATCCATGGACTTGCCGTATCTGCAACAGGCAAAAACTTTGGCTATCCCTATAGTTTTCCTTGGCACAGCAGCGACATTCAAACCAATCAAAAATTAAAGTTTTATGGCGAGAACCAAATGGAAATCGCTAAATTGCTCAGCCCGGGCTTTGTCCTCCGACTAGCGGATTTTTTTCAAAACCGTGAAGGTGATCTGCTATTTCATCCGAGCCACCGAATAATGTGCTATCTTGGCTCTACAGATTTATTTAAAGTCAGTAGTAAAGCAAAACGAATTCAGGATGTTTCGGCATTGCGTGGACATCTCAGAACCTTTAAATTAAATGCTTTAGAAAATTTGAAAAACGACTTAACGCAGTTTTTAAAATAGATTTCATACAATAATGCTTTAAATTACGACCTTTTATCTTGAGGATAAAATTTTATGGGGCTTTTGATCTTTGTTTTAATCATCATTGCATTGGTGATTGGCGCAATCATGATTCGCAACAACATTGTCCGACATCACAATGCAACCATTCGTGCATGGTCAGATGTAGCCAGCTATGAACGTCAAAAAATCAAAATTTTAGATGGATTACAGCCTTTGGTTGAGCAATATTCCAATTTTGAACAAGGGACTTTGGCAAAAGTCACTGAACTCCGTCAAAACATTATGAATTTGAACGTCAAAAGTACCGATGTCAGCCAATTACAGCGTATTGAAGCCTTAAATCAAGATCTAATGCGCAGCCTGAATGTTGTGGTTGAAAACTATCCTGAGCTCAAAGCCAATGATATTTATCTGAAAATGATGAATGAAATTGAAGAACAAAACGAAAATGTCGGTGCGGCGATTACTATTTTTAACCGCAACGTTGAGTTGTTCAACAACCACATTCAAGTGTTTCCTAACAATATTATTAATACGCTATTGCTGAGTAAAAAAGCGGTTCGCCCTTTCCGCGATCAAGCTGCCAGCCAAAATTTTGATTATCGTCCGAACTTTTAAGTTCGGGCTTTAACGTACTAAAGTAAAAAAATAATGATGAGGTGATCAAGCACCTCCAAAACTTGAAAGAAAAATAAAATATGCAAAATCAAATTAATGCACTGAAAAATGTGCTGATTAAGGAGTTTTTCAAACTCTATGAGCAGCACCAAGACGACCATATTTACGCATGTACATTGGCGTTCAATCCCTATTTATCCATAGAATATATCGCAGTCTCTACGCAACGTAGTATTTTTGCCGAAGATGAAGATTCTGCTCAATATCTTACAACGCATGATCGATGGAATGTGTCGAAATGGCGCTATCGTAGCCTACCATCTTTAAGTCAAGACTTGGCGCAGTTCAAACTGACATCTGTAAATGAAGTGGGTTTTTTAGACCTCAATCCATCTTCGATCGAAAGCTCAATGAAGTCTGAGTCAACTAACCATCTTTCAATCTTGCTCAATGCTATACAACAAACAAAATTCGACTTGGTTCAGTCCTACGGCATAGAACTGGACAATATTCTGTTTTTTATCACGGTCCCGACACAGCCCGAAATAGAAATTTATTCAGCTCAGGTTTTAAATCCTCCAAGTACACAACTTGACGATTTTCTCAAATCCAAACAACCCCTCAAGCTCGACAGTTTACCCAAGCGTATGAAGCTGTCTCAGTATGATAAAGACCTGCTGATTGATTTGGCTCAAATCCTTGAAATACAACCTTATAACTATTTACATGTAGCCAATGAAGTCTATCTTTTAAGCTTAGAAAAAAGCTATGCAACCACGAATCCCTATATTCAAAAACTTATTGACAGTATCGTGGCCATGACATCTGACCCGAAAGGTACATTTGCGATGGAAAAAGAAGAAATTTTGCAGCGAATTAACCAGTTTTATTTTAATGCCAAGAGTTCAGATGAAGCCCTGTCACAAGAAGCGATCTATAAATTTACAGACTTAACACCCGACAAAGCTAGCGTTTAACCGCAGAATCAAGGAAAATAGAGCACTTTTAGCACTCTTACCATCAGCGAACTGTTTTTTCGCCTTGATCTGGACCTTGTATGAAGTTTGAAAAATTGGCGCAATCGGGCCGTGCTCGTCGCGGCCGTTTAACCCTTGAACATGGTGTTGTTGAAACACCTATGTTCATGCCTGTCGGTACTTACGGTACTGTAAAAGGCATGCTCCCACGTGACATTAAAGAAATTAAATCCCAAGTTATTTTGGGCAATACCTTCCATTTATATCTACGTCCAGGCCTAGATGTTATTCGTGAACATGGTGGCTTACACCAATTCATGAAATGGAATAACCCGATTTTGACAGATTCAGGTGGTTTCCAAGTCTTCAGCCTTGGCGCTATGCGCAAAATTAAAGAAGAGGGCGTGACTTTCCGCTCTCCGATTGATGGCTCTAAAGTCTTTTTATCTCCTGAAATTTCGATGGATATTCAGCACACGCTGAATTCAGACATCGTGATGATTTTTGATGAATGTACGCCTTATCCTGCGACACATGAAGAAGCGCAAAAATCATTGCAGCTTTCATTACGTTGGGCGAAACGTTGTAAGACTCAACATCATGACGTGCTGAAAAACCGTAATGCCCTGTTTGGTATTATCCAAGGCGGCATGTACGAAGATTTACGTGATGAATCTTTAAATGGTCTGAAAGAAATTGATTTTGATGGTTATGCCATTGGCGGCTTGTCTGTTGGCGAACCTAAAGAAGAAATGATCAAAGTATTGGATTATCTTCCAGAGAAAATGCCTGCGGATAAACCACGTTACTTGATGGGAGTCGGTAAACCAGAAGATATCGTAGAAGCGGTTCGTCGCGGTGTCGATATGTTTGACTGTGTAATGCCAACTCGAAATGCACGTAATGGTCATTATTTTGTGACCGACGGTTTAGTGCGTATTCGCAATGCCAAATATCGTCATGATCAAAGTCCGCTTGACCCACATTGCGACTGTTATACCTGTACAAATTTCACCAAATCTTATCTCTTCCATCTTGAGAAATGCGGCGAAATGCTCGGTTCGATGCTCGGTACTATTCATAACTTACGTTATTACCTACGTCTAACTGAAGCGATGCGTGATGCTCTCGATCATGGCACTTTTGATGAGTTTGTTGAAGACTTTTATCGTCGTCGCGGCATGGAAGTGCCACCTTGTCCTCAAGATTAATTCTTTCAGTATTTGCGCTGAAGAAAAAGACAAGGTAAATTGCTGAACAAGTCCAATTTATTTATCAAAGTATTGATAACCAGTTTTTTTAGTTTAGGAAAATGAAATGAGCCTTTTTATTTCTACTGCTCACGCGGCAGGTGAAGCTGCACAGCAACCAAGCATGATGGCAAACCTGTTGATGATTGCGGTATTTGTCGCAATCTTCTACTTCTTGATCTGGCGCCCTCAATCAAAACGTGCAAAAGAACATCGTGCACTAATTGAAAGCCTAGGTGTTGGTAGTGAAGTTGTTTTTGCGGGCGGTTTAATGGGTAAAATCACAAAAATCGAAGGTGATTTTGCAGTTGTTGAACTGAACCGTGGCGTAGAAGTAAAAGTACAACGCGCAAGTGTGATTTCAGTTCTGCCTGAAGGCACTCTAAATAACCTTTAATCAAAAAATAAGTCGTGCACCCGCACGGCTTTTTTCATTTTAAGAAGAAAACGAATGCGTTACCCAGCATGGAAATATCTACTGATTCTAGTGGTACTAGTCATCAGTACATTATATGCCCTGCCAAGTTTGTATCCTGATGAACCTGCTGTTCAAATTTCAGGTGCCAAAGCCGGTACCCAGATTGACCAAAGCATCGTACAAAAAGCAGAGCAGATTTTAAAATCTGAAAATATTGCCAGCCATGACAATAGCTTCACCAATAATGCCGCTTTATTACGTGTTGATTCGAGCGAACAACAATTAAAAGCGAAAGAAGCACTACGTCGTGGGCTCGGTGAAAATTATGTCGTCGCACTGAACCTTGCGCCTACTACCCCAGAATGGCTACAAAAAATTGGTGCTAAACCAATGAAGCTGGGTCTGGATTTACGTGGTGGTGTACATTTCCTACTCGAAGTGGATATGGATAAAGCCATTTCACAACGTATGGAAACGTCTGCGGCTGACTTACGTCGCCAACTTCGTGACAATAAATTAAAATTCAATAGCTTATCTTTGAACAACAACACCATTACGATGCAATTTGCAAATAATGATGACCGTTCTGCAGCTATGGATTTCCTTCGTCGTAACGGCAATGAATATACTCAACAAGCGGTTGCAACAACTGAAGGTTCGACTCTTCGTCTAAGCTACACAGATACACGTAAACAAGAAATTCAGTCTTATGCTGTCAACCAAAACTTAACAACTTTACGTAACCGTATTAACGAGTTAGGTGTAGCGGAAGCATTAGTACAAACCCAAGGTAGCAACCGTATTGTGGTTGAATTACCAGGTGTACAAGATACTGCTGAAGCAAAACGTGTACTTGGTCGTACTGCAAACCTTGAGTTCCGCTTAGTTTCTGATTTAAACGATCAATATATCGATCCTTACACAGGTCAAGCAAAAGGCTCATTACCGCCAGGTACAGAAGCATTTGCTTATGAATCTTTGGACAGCGGTCGTCAATTATTGCTTAACCGTAACCGTATCTTAACAGGTGAACGTGTACAAAATGCGTCATCAGGCTTTAGCCAAGATACAGGTGGTGCTGAAGTAAATATTACTTTGGATACTGCGGGCGGTAAGTTGATGTCTGAAGCCACTCGTAATGCTGTAGGCAAACGAATGGCTGTTCTGTTCATCGAGAACAAACAAAAAATTAGTTATGTTGCTGATCCTACAACAGGCACACAAACTGAAGTTCGTACACCTTATACCGAATCTGTGGTCATCAATGCGGCAACGATTCAAGCCGTATTGGGTTCTCAGTTCCGTATTACTGGTCTGGATTCACCTCAAGAAGCGTCTGAACTTGCATTGATGCTACGTGCAGGTGCATTGGCAGCGCCAATGTACTTCGTGGAAGAACGTGTGATTGGTCCGAGTCTCGGTCAAGAAAACATCGACAAAGGCGTATTATCAACTCAAATCGGTTTCTTATTGGTTGCGATTTGGATGGTGGTCTTCTTCCGTGTGTTCGGTTTGATTGCCAACTTTGCTCTCGTGGTTAACCTTGCCATGATTTTAACCATCATGTCTTGGATTGGCGCGTCCCTCACCCTTCCGGGTATTGCAGGTATCGTGATTACCATTGGTATGGCGGTCGATGCCAACGTACTGATCTGTGAGCGGATACGAGAGGAAATTAAATGGGGTGCCTCGCCGAAACAGGCGATTGTTGCGGGTTATGATCGTGCGTATAACACCATCTTTGACTCCAACTTAACCACATTCTTGGTTGCTTTCATTCTGTTCGCAATTGGTACAGGCCCAATTAAAGGCTTCGCGGTTACCCTAATGATTGGTATTGTCTGCTCAATGTTCACAGCAATTACTGTGACACGTGCAATCGTACAAATCATTTATGGTAAAAAACGTAACCTGAAGAAGTTGAGCATTTAGGAGATCTAAGATGACTGAAAATACTCAACCGAAACAATACGGCCGTCCTGACAACGAGCGCATTATTCCGTTTATGAAGATTGCCAAACCGGCAGCCTTGATATCGATTATTTTAACGCTCGCAAGTATCTTTTTTATTTGCACCAAAGGTCTAAACCTCGGTTTGGACTTTACTGGCGGTGTGGCAGCAGAGTTGAACTATAGTCAACCAGTAAAATCTACCGATGTGAGCTCAGCGCTGACAAAAGCTGGTTTTAAAGACCCTGTGGTACAAACCTTAGGATCTGACCGCGACCTGATGGTTCGTATGCCAGTTCAAAAAGACATTGAAGCTGAAGACCTAACCAAAGCCATTACGACTGCCGCTCAATTGCCAGGCAATAAAGCAGAAGTACATAAAGTTGATGTAGTTGGCGGTCAAGTCGGTAATGAACTCTACGTGCGTTCTGCTGGCGCTGTAGGTCTTGCCCTACTGCTCATGCTGGTTTATGTCACTATTCGCTTTGAGTTCAAACTTGCAATGGGTGCTGTATTGTCTTTATTCCACGATATCGTGGTGACCATTGGTATCTTTGCCATGATGCAGTGGCCGTTTGACTTAACAGTTTTGGCTGCGCTACTCGCGATTATCGGCTTCTCGCTCAACGATAACATCGTTGTATCTGACCGTATTCGTGAAAACTTCCGTAAGATTCGCGGTGCTGAACCTCTTGAAGTTGTGAACAGTGCTTTGACTGAAACACTTCGCCGTACCATTCACACCTCTATGACACTGTTACTGGTTGTTGTGGCGATGATGGTACTGGGCGGTGATGGTCTGAAATGGTTCTCTGTTGCAATGTTTGTTGGTGTATTTGTGGGTACATATTCATCAATCTACATTGGTACAGCCTTCGCGCTATGGCGTGGCCTGAACCGTCAAGACTTCATTGTACAAGTGAAGCCTGAATTTGAAGAAGAAGAGATTCCTTAAGCTTTTCGACTTATAGTTCAAATCAAAACCCATCTTCGGATGGGTTTTTTTATGCGACTACCTTAAATAAATGAGCTAGGCAAAATCGCAATAATAGGATGTAACTTTTCAATATCGGATTGCAGGAATTCCACCTGTCGTTTTTGGTCTAGACTTGCAAATTGCCATGTATCATCTGTTTGCTGTATCACGTTTAAAATTAAATTTAAGCCATTTCGCAAATATACACAGGCTAGATCCAATCTCTCTACCCCTCGCCGTTCATCACAGACCACAAGCCAACCCTCTTGTAATACAGGTGCATAATACGATGCTGTGATGCGAATCAAATACAGGTCTTGAGTGTTTTTAAATAATGCTGAATATTGAGATGAATCATTTGAAATCAGTTTTAAAGAAAATGCCTGTGTCTCAACTACCTGCATTTCAAAAAGGACTAAGTTTGGTTGCTCTGTAGTACTTTTGGCTTGTTCTATAAATTGAACTTCATGATCCAAACTTCCCTTTATGAGTCCCAATTGTGACTCTAACTCACGTGCAAATTTCTCTCCAATCTGCCGATGACTATTTAATAATTGGGAAATTAAAGGAACTGATAAGCCAAAATGTTCACACACGGCTTTACCATTTTTAAAAGGGCCAATTGACACCCAATGGTCAATCGCTCGTGTTAAATTCTGTCGACGCTTTTCAAAAAGCTCTGAAGGCAGCATAAGCACTCAATTTTATAATTTCTCTCCCTCAATATAATAAAAAACCCGCACACAGCGGGTTTTTTTATACAGCTTTATTTTTAGCTACCTTGCACCAATCGACGGGCGCTAATAATGCCTGGTTGTTGCTCTAGACGTGCCAACAGTTTCGACAACTGCGCCAAGCCTTTCACTTCAATCAATAGCTTCATATTGGCAATACCATCACTCTCGGAAATGGTATTCACCTGACGAATATTGATTTGGTCTGAGAAAATCACTTGAGTCAGATCTTTAAGCAAACCACGACGGTCATAAGCTTCCACCACGATTTGCACACTTTGACCACGAGTTGGCTGCATTTCCCAATCCGCTTCAACCGCACGTTCAGGCTCTTGCCCAATCATACGGATATAATCCGGACATGCGACCTTATGGATACTTACGCCACGATTCAGGGTGATATAACCAGCAATCGATTCACCATGCACAGGCTGACAACACTGAGCAATGTGTAGTTCTACATTGTCCAAACCATCAATCAAAATACCATGCGCCGAAAGCGTATGACTTGCACGTGGGTTCAAGGTTGGTTTTAACACCAGTTCAGGCTCATCCTGATCGAGGTGCATATGACGGTTAACCTGATTGATTAAAGCATGCAAGCTAATGTCACCACTCACCAAGCCAATCAATATATCTTCACCCAATTTCACATTAAAATGATTGCAGTAATCATTCAAATCGATACTTTTCGGGTGAATCGCCAAACGTGACAATTCTTTATTCAGAATCTCACGTCCCACTTCCAAGTTTTTACTACGGTCTTGCTGACGGAACCAATGACGCAACTTATCACGTGCACGAGCCGTCTTGATATAACCCAGCGAGTTTACCAACCAATCTCGGTTAGGCTCACGATCTTTCTTGGTTAAAATCTCGACCTGTTCCCCAGTTTTTAGGGTATAGGTTAAAGGTACATAACGTTGGTTCACCCGTGCTGCATAGCACTTGTTGCCCACTTCAGTATGCACATGATAGGCAAAGTCAAGCACGGTCGAACCGCGTGGTAATTCTTTGATATCACCATCACGACTGAACACATAGATTTTCTCAAAATCTTCAAACTCTTGGATTTGTTCGAAGTTTTCAGAAGCCTCATCTTCTTTATGGGCACTAGCATCATTTCGTTCTTGATAATGTTCAAGCACTGCACGTAAAGAATGTAAGCGATGATTAAATGAATAATCTGTGGTTTTAGAACCTTCTTTATAGTTAAAGTGCGAACACACCCCGAGCTCAGCTTCTTCGTGCATATTATGCGTACGAATTTGCACTTCTAAAGATTTGTTCTCTGCAATCACGGCCGTGTGCAGTGAGCGATAACCATTGGCTTTCGGGTTAGTAATATAATCATCGAACTGATGCGGAATATGACGCCAAATCTGATGAACGATCCCCAGTGTGTGATAACACTCAGGTACATTATCCACCAAAACGCGAACTGCTCGAATGTCATAAAGCTGATCAAAGCTCAGGTTCTTACTCTTCATTTTTCGATAAATCGAATAAATGTGTTTCACCCGTCCATTAATCTCAGCCTCAATGCCATGATCTAATAGTTCTTTACGCAACTTTTCTGTCACGAACTGAATATATTGTTCACGCTCTAAACGTTTTTCATTCAGTAAAGAGGCAATTTCTTTATAGCGTTCAGGTGCAAGATAACGGAAAGCAAGATCTTCAAGCTCCCACTTAAGCTGTGCAATCCCTAAACGGTGCGCGAGCGGCGAGTAAATGGTTAAAATTTCTCGTGCGACACGCTCTTGGCGCTCTTTGGTTGAATGCGCTAACTCACGTAATGCATAGGTACGTTCAGAAAGTTTGATTAATACAACACGAACATCTTCGGTCACCGAAATCAGCATTTTATAAATGCCGGTCAAATGTTCACGCTGGTTATTATTAAAATGATCTTCTAGACGTTTATTTTGCTCAATCAGGTCAGACAACTTACCCATGGCAAGCGTGCCTTTCACCAAAGCATGCACTTGATCGCCAAATTTGCTTTGGACTTCTTCTAAACTGGTTACGCCTTCACGAACACTTCGATACAGCATGGCTGCTGATAACGTATCTTCATCCGCATACAGATGAGCAAGAATATCCGCCATTTCAATACCCGTATAAAAGGTATTCGAACGATGGTTGACCGTTGTTTCAAGTTCATTCTGCAAGGTCAGATGGGCAACTTCTTCGAGTTGCTTTAGAGGAGCCCCGTCAAACATGCCACTCACACGTTCTAGCCATTCAGCTAAATCATGCTGTGCTTGCTCGGCATGTTCTACAGTCGTTTCCTGTGACAACTCATTGAGACGTCCAGGTAATTGTTCACGTACTGTGACCATACCCTACTCCTAGTTTTCTACGCTTCATAACTTTTGATCGTTTATCTGATTTTCTTTTTCGAACAAAGCAATCGATTCGACATGCCCTGTATGGGTAAACATGTCCATGACACCCGCTTTTTTCAAACGGTAGCCTTGTTGTACCAGCATTCCAGCATCGCGTGCTAGTGTTGCAGGATTACATGACACATAAACGATTCTTTTTGCACCAAATTTGGGCACATAACGCATTATTTCTTCTGCACCAGAACGTGGTGGATCTATCAATAATGCATCAAATCCTTGTTTTGCCCAAGAATGATGCGAAAAATCTTTTGTTAAATCTTGTGAATAAAATTTCAGTTGCGAAAGGCCATTGTTTTCTGCATTTTCTGCACCACGCTGAACCATTTCTTCACTCCCTTCAACTGCAACGACTTGACCCGTTGAACCCACACATTGAGCAAGTGGTAAAGAAAAGTTTCCTAAGCCACAAAACAGATCTAGAACTCGCTCACCTTGTTGTAACTGAAGCAATTGACATGCCAGTTTCACCATTTGCGGATTAATCGTGGAATTCACTTGCGTGAAGTCCTGAGGATTAAAGCCAAATTCCACACCAAAGTCACTTAGACCATAGTGCAGACGCATCGGTGCATCGGGATGATCCACACGATGTAAGCTGTCTGGCCCTTCAGGTTGTAAGTACAGTTGCCACTCTTTATGTAACGCAAATTTTACTAATTGGTTGACATCTTCCGCGCAAAGTTCCGCCGTATGACGAATCAGGAGAGCAATTTCTTGATCTCCCATGGCCAGTTCCATATGCCCAATATCTGCTTTACCTTGCAAACCTTGTAACAGTTGTTTGAGTGTGGTGATTGAGCCAAACTCACGATCCAACACCATACAACGGTCAATCGAAGTCAGTTTATTTGACTGGCTTTCACGAAAGCCGACCACGAGCTTATCTTTTGCAGGTAGGTAACGCACACCGATACGCGCTTTGCGACGGTAATCTTCACGCAATGAACGTAACGGAGCTAACCATTGATCAGGTTGTATCCCAGCAAAATGTTGCAAATGTGATTGTAAAACATCTTGTTTTAAACGAATTTGCTCGTCGGGATGAATATGCTGCATGCTACACCCACCACAAACCCCATAATGTGGGCAGGCCGGTTTAACCCGTAGAGCAGACTCTTCACTCAGTAATTCCAGACTGTCTGCTTCTTCGAGACGCTTAACGACATTAGTAATACACGCACGCACCGTTTCACCTGGCAATGCATAACGAATAAATACTTTCTTACCGTGTTTTTCCGCAGGATGATCTGGATGCGTCCCAAAGTGCGCTATGCCTCGCCCCTCATGTGAAAGCGATTCAACCTGAAATGTATAAATGGGTTGTTGGGCTTTTTGGGGTTTGGCTTTGTGTTTCATGCGTACCTAATGTGTGGAAGATGGGAAATCAGATTGGGTGAATTCGGTACGTTGCGAGGTTTGCTGCCATACCGATAAAAAATCAGCGTGTTGCGGCTGAGTTTGTAAATATTGAATCGTGCTTTGAATCAGGTGCTGATGATCATTTAACAATAACTGTCCTTTCAGCAACAGCCAGCGTAAATAAATCAACCATGTATTGAGCACATCACCTTCACAGTAGCTGGTCAGTTCCATCCACTGTTGTTCGCGTACATATTCAGGCACATGGTAGCCACCATCACCACGTTTACCGGGGAAACCGAGTAAATGTGCTGCATCGTCAAGTTTTTGAAAATGACGACCATGGAACATGGCCATGACATCCATCAAATCTACATGACGATGATGATAACGATTCTGGTAGTTATTATAGCGCTTTTGCGTATCAATCTCGCCCTGATCGAACAAACTTGGTGCAGATAGTCCATGATACATGGCACGGAACAAAATCACAGGCAAATCAAACTGTGAACCGTTCCAACTGACCAAGGTCGGATGACGCTTTTCAAAAATAGAAACGAATTTTTTTAAAATTTCAGCTTCGCTATTGTCTTCACGGCTAAATGAAAACAACTTCATGCCCTTTTCATCAATCCATAGTCCAGAGATACAGACAATTTCATGCAAGGCCAAACGCTGAAAATCCGTGCCCGCCTCTTGGCGACGCAGTTTAGTCAGCGCAGCATCTAGATCCACCTCAGGCAGATCCAGTCCATACAAATGCGCACCTGACTTCAAATCTGTCAGTGTTTCGATATCAAAAATTAAAACAGGTAAACGCATAAGTACTCACCAGTGCCAATTGGCCACTGTAATTATTCAGGATCAACAACAGAGAATAGACCAGTAGACAAGTATCGGTCACCACGGTCACATACGATGCAAACAATCACGGCATCCGGATTTTCTTCAGCCAATTTAACTGAAGCCCATACCGCACCACCCGATGAGGTACCTGCACTGATACCTTCTGTACGTGCTAAACGACGAGCCGTTTTTTCCGCTTCAATTTGCGGAATATCCATAATGCGATCAACGCGTGAAGGATCAAAAATCGTAGGAAGATATTCTTGTGGCCAACGGCGAATACCAGCAATATTTGAGCCTTCAGACGGTTGTAAACCGACAATTTGAATATCTGGATTTTGTTCTTTTAAATATTTCGAAATCCCCATAATGGTCCCAGTGGTTCCCATTGAGCTGACGAAATGTGTAATTTTACCGCCTGTTTGTTTCCAAATTTCAGGCCCAGTAGTAAGGTAATGTGCTTCCACATTGTCTGGGTTACCAAACTGGTTTAGGACTAAACCTTTGCCGTCTTTTTCCATTTGAAGGGCAAGATCACGTGCTTCTTCCATGTTTTCAGATTCGATCAGTTCAGCACCGTAGGCACGCATGGCATCTTTACGCTCTTGGCTAGAACTTGCAGGCATGATCAAGGTCATTTTATAGCCGCGCATTGCTGCAACCATAGCTAAAGCAATCCCTGTATTTCCGCTCGTCGCTTCAATCAACGTATCACCCGGTTTAATCTGACCACGCATTTCTGCTTGCATAATCATGTTATATGCAGGGCGATCTTTGACCGAACCCGCTGGGTTATTGCCTTCTAACTTGGCTAATACTGTTGCTTGAGTATGACTTGCCAGACGCTGTAAACGCACTAACGGCGTGTTGCCGACGTAATGGTCTAATAAAAAATCGTCTGCTTGAAAATCAGGGGTTGTATTACTCATTATTCACACCTATATCGAGGTGCGCCTATTGTATGAAAAAATGCCTTTGCCTGCACCCATTTGCCTCGCTTTTTCGCGAAAGTGATTAAAGCACAATCAGTTTTAAATAATCCATGCTAATATTCGGGGCATAAGGAATAAACTGCTTAAACCATGTCAAATATCAACAAAAAGCTTTTTAAACGCCTACACTTAAATCATGCCTATGGTCAGTTGATTGCACTTATTTTCGTGCCGATCACCATTTTGGCTTGTGTCGGTGCGATGTTGGTAATAACAGAAACCTCCAATGCAGCCAAAGCACAACAAAAACAAATGGCTGTCGCGATTCTGACACGCTATCAACCCACGTCAGAATCTGCGATTGATTTGCTGAATCATTACCCTTGGCAGTTTGATCAAGCTCGTAATGCCATGCAAAGCATGTTGAACGAAAAACATTTGATTCGTGCCGCGATTTTAGATCTCAAAGGCAACAACCGCCTGAGCATTGGCTTTCAAGATCAAGATATTTGGCCTGCTTTAAACAGTAAAGCATCTTTTATTGGACCGATTGCACATCAGGGTAACCATATTTATGCCCTGAAAATTTCAGATTCAACCCAGACCCCAGCATGGTTAAGCATTGAACTGGACAATCAACCGCTGCAAATTGCCCGCTATCGCGTGTTAATCGTGTTGATTGCAACGGGTTTATTGACGCTCTTATTACTTTTGCTGTGTTTGAATTTTTATTCACGTCGTTGGATCGCACCAATGTACGAAATTCGCATGCAGTTACAACGTTTAAATGCCGACACTCTAGATCAGCACATGATCATTAACAGTACTGGAGAACTCCGGTTATTACAGCGTGATATAGCCAATGTGGTTAAACGCTTACATTTCAGTTTCTTAGAGCTACGTGAACATACCGAACAAACGGAAGATGACTTAAGACGCACGCTTGATACTTTAGAAGTGCAAAATATTACCTACCGTCAAGCACGTGACCAAGCAATTCAAGCCAACCAATCAAAATCGGTGTTTTTGGCCAATATTTCCCATGAACTGCGCACACCGCTGAACAGTATTGATGGCTTTATTCATCTTTTACTGCGCCAAGGCAACCTCAGTAATGAACAAAATTTATATCTACAAACGATTCGTAAATCTTCTGCGCATTTATTGGCTTTAATTAATGACGTGCTTGATTTCTCGAAAATCGATGCAGGCAAACTAGAACTCGAAACTGCGCAATTCGACTTAGAAGAAGCCGTCTTTGATGTGATGGATATGTTATCGCCATTGGCAGCACAAAAACACATCGATATGACCTTCTACTATGCGGACAATGTGCCGAAATTTGTGGTTGGTGATGTCCTACGCTTCAAGCAAATTTTGACCAACTTAATTTCAAATGCAATTAAATTCACTCCAGATGGTGAAATTATTGTCCGTGTCCGTATGGAGCATGATGACATCGGTCAATGTCTGCTGCACTTTAGTGTGCAAGACAGTGGTATCGGCCTAAGCGGTACCGACCGTAAGAAACTGTTTGAATCCTTCTCGCAAGGTGATGCATCTGTTACCCGTCAATTTGGTGGTACAGGTTTAGGTCTTGCCATCTCTAAACAATTAGTCAGCCTGATGCATGGACAAATTGGTTTTGAAGATAACCAAGAACGTGCCCCAACGGAAAAAGGTTCAACCTTCTGGTTTACTGCGCGCTTTGTGGTCGATGAAGAAATTGAAATTGTGCATCCACAATTTAGCAATCTACAAGTCGTTTCCTACTTAGCACATCCAGCAACCGCCAATGTCCTGCGTCATTACTTAGAAAATTATGATGTTGAACATATTGAAACGCAGTCGATCCTTGATTTATTTAGTCGACTCAATCAGCTAAAAACCAATGAAAATACCTGGTTGATCGTCGATCACAGTGGTGACTCCGAAGCCTTACTGAAAGAAATTCGTCATCGTTATAGCGGTAACTTAGCAGTTTATGGCTACCAAATGATGCTCGATCCAAACATGTTGAACGAGTACCGTGCACGTCCATTGCATCAACCGCTCAGCCGTACAGCGCTGATTCAGTTGTTGAGTAATGAGCCTTGGTTTGATCAGGAGCAACATGAAGAATTTAATGGTCAAGGTCTGCACATTTTAGCTGTCGACGACCATTTGCCAAACCTGATTGTGCTTGAAGCCCTGCTCTCTGAGTTGAATGTGAAAACCACCAAGGCTTTGAGTGGACAAGAAGCCATTGAAATCATTCAAGCTCGCCAAGAGCAAGGTTTGACGGCTTTTGACCTCATCTTTATGGATATTCAAATGCCAGTGATGTCAGGTGTCGATACCACGCGTGCCATTCGTTCACTTGAGTCGACTTTTGAAAATCATAAGCGCCTTCCAATTATCGCTTTGACGGCACATGCGCTCTCCGATGAAAAACAAAAGCTCCTGCAAAGTGGTATGGATGACTATGTCACCAAGCCCATTCAAATGGATCAAATTATTCAAATCTTGACCCAATGGACTACCGATAACTTTAAGAAAGTGCCGGTTTTAGAGCGCAGTTCAGTGATTGAAGCCCTAGAGCCGAGTATTTTAGATTGGCAACAAAGCTTGCAGTTGGCCGCGAATAAAGAAGACCTTGCGGTCGATTTACTGAAAATGCTCGTCGATAGCTTTGAGCAAGAAATCCATGAAATGGCTCAACTCATCGAAGATGAAGATTTTCCACAATTAGAGCATGTACTACATCGGCTTTATGGCGCAACCCGCTATGTAGGCGCTCCAACCCTCCAAGAGGTTTCAGGTCAATTTGAGCAATTTGTTTCGACTTTACGTAAGGAACGCCGTAAAGCGGATGACGCTTTTGTCCAAGAAACCCTGAACCGTTTTGATGAGTTAAAAAATGTCATGGCGCAAGTTGAACACGCAGCTCAACAAATCTTAGCCAAACAAAATAATTAAGCGCAGTCCGACTAAAGTCAGTGCCGTCCAGCTTCTGTTGTGACTGCACTGTCATGTATCCTATCAGGGTGCATGCTATGCTCGGGCGCAGAAACAACAAGAGTAATTACCATGGCTTTATTACGTGTAGAAAAAAATAATGGCATTGCAACGGTTTACTTAAATCGTCCAGAAAAACGTAATGCAATGAGCTTTGCATTGCTTAAAGAATTGGTCAGCACCGCTGAAAAATTAAAAAAAGATCGTAGCTTACGCTGTGTCATTTTAACGGGTGAAGCCAATGTATTTAGTGCTGGCATTGATTTGGCTGACCTGAATGATCCGAAAAATCGTGCCTATGCTGCGTGGGAACTGTTAAAGCCCGGTCAAAGTTTATTTCAAAAAGCCTTTCTGATTTGGCAGCAACTTCCTGTTCCCGTAATTGCAGCACTTGAAGGCTTTTGTTTTGGTGCAGGCATGCAACTTGCCTTGGCTGCCGATATCCGTATTGCCCACCCGAAAACGCAAATGTCAATTATGGAAAGTCGTTGGGGCTTAGTCCCTGATATGGGTTTAACCCGCTCGCTCAAAGGTGTGATTGGACTGGATTTAGCCAAGGAATTAACCCTTACAGCACGTATTTTTGACGCAGAATATGCCAAGGATATTGGCTTAGTGACGCATTTAAATGAACAGCCTTTGCTTCAAGCGCAGCAGTTAGCCGAAGAATTATCACAACGTTCTCCAGATGCCTTGGCAGCGGCAAAACAAGTGCTAGATGCCATGGAACATAGTCCAAAACGATCTTTACGCTTAGAAAAAATCTGGCAATTAAAATTACTGCTCGGCAAAAACAGCCAATTGGCACGTAAAAAAGACAAGAACCCAGAGGTTCAGTTTTTACCACGCCAATATAAGTAAAATAGTCACACAGGATAGATTGAGTACAGCACATGGCGTTTGATCGTAATACAAAAATTGCATTTCTAGGTATGGGGCTGATGGGTAGCCGCATGGCCACACGTCTCATTCAGGCAGGATTTGAAGTTGCGGTGTGGAACAGAACTGCCGCTGCGTGTGATGAGTTGATTGCGATTGGCGCGACGGCGCTTCAATTGGACAAGATTGCCCATTATTCTGTGGTTTTATCTTGTCTCGCAGATGATGCTGCTGTTGCCGCGGTGTATGCAAGCATCGAAACCCATTTAGCGGCAGGACAAATTATTGTCGATTTTTCGAGTCTTTCTGTGAATCAAACCCATCAATTGGCTCATGCTGCAAAATTAAAACAAGTTACTTGGATTGACTCGCCTGTTTCGGGGGGCACAGCAGGCGCTGAGCAAGGCACTTTGGTCATCTTTGCCGGTGGTGATGCTCAAACGATTCAAGATTTGAGTCTGATTTACAATGTTTTATCTCAACGTGTTACCCGCATGGGCGACTCAGGTACAGGTCAAGCCACCAAAATTTGTAATCAGCTGATCGTCGCTGCCAATAGCACATTAATCGCAGAAGCTGTAGCACTGGCCGAGAAATCAGGTGTAGACACCACGTTATTAGCACCAGCACTTGCCGGTGGTTTTGCAGATTCAAAGCCTTTTCAGATTTTAACTCCCCGTATGGCAACGCATCAGTTCGAGCCCGTGCAATGGAAAGTTCAAACTTTATCTAAAGACCTGAATAATGCAGTCCAACTGGCTGCCCAGTTTGAATTAAGCATCCCTGTTGCCAGCCTTGCTTTATCGCAACTCAAAGCCCATCAGGACAATGGTTTTGCAGAAAAAGATTTAGCCACCATCATTCAACATGTCGAACAAAACTAACGACTTTCACTTTAGAAGTAAATTGCTTCAAGGACGATATACATGACACAGCTCGCGGTTAATTTATCCATGATTTTTACCGAAGTGCCGTTGTTAGAGCGTTTTGCTTTGGCTCGTGAACACGGTTTTAAGCATGTAGAAATTCAGTTTCCGTATGAGCTGAGTATTGAGCAAATCCAAACCCAACTCACCATCAATGATTTAAGCCTGTGTTTAATCAATGTCCCTGCGGGTGATTTGATGCAAGGTGGTGATGGTCTTGCGGGAGTTCCGGGGCGTGAAAATCAATTTCATCAAGCCTTAGAACAATGCATTCGCTATGCCACTGCGTTAAATGTACCAAGTGTCAATATTTTAGCCGGCAAACAGCCACAAGATGCTGACCTGCTCCCATGTTTAAATACCTTGTCGAGCAACCTCAAACTGGCGTGCCACATGTTGTCTGAACATCATATTCAACCGGTATTTGAAATGATTAATGGCACTGATATGCCGCGCTTTTTGGTGCAAAATATTGCCCAAGCTCAGGAAATGCTTGAAGCTGTACAACACTCTACTTTGAAGATGCAATATGACTGCTACCACATGGCGATGATGGGTGAAGATATTCTCAGTACTTTGGCAGAAAATATTCAGGATATCGGTCACATACAGTTTGCTGACTGTCCGGGGCGACATGAACCTGACTCGGCGCAGATTCCATTTGCAGAGATTTTTAAATGGTTAGATCAAAGCCAATATACAGGTTACATCGCGGCTGAATACCGACCACGAAGCAACTCATCACATTCTTTTGCGTGGAAAGACAAATACTTCCCTCATTTAGCCAATGGTCAATGACGTGTTGATTTGAAATTCATCAACAAAACCGCTATATTAGAACATGTAAAATTGTCAGGAAATCATACCCTCTATGAATTTAGAACCATCGCCCAGCGCTTCTAATTCTCACGATCTCGCAAATATCAAAGATGTACAAGCTTGTTTAGCTGTTGTACGTGAAGCACTTGAAGATGTAAAAGCCAAAGATATTGTTGAACTTGATATCAAAGCAATCAGCAACGTAGCAGATGCGATTGTTATTGCGAGCGGTACTTCAACTCGTCACATTAAGTCTCTTGCAGACAACGTGGCAGAAGAAGCACGTAAAGCTGGATTCCGCCCTATCGGTGTTGAAGGCGAACGTGATGCAGAATGGATCCTGATTGATCTCGGTTTTGTAGTGGTACATGTGATGTTACCTACAGCACGTAAATTCTATGATCTTGAAAGCTTATGGCGTACAGCTCCAGAAACTGTAGCTTAAGCTTCCAGAAAAAAGCGACCTAAATAGGTCGCTTTTTTTCTCTCGATTTTATACACGGACAATCAGCTTCATGGTGTTTTACCCCCCTACACTAAAGCAGTTGGTGTAAATCCACCTCAGGATAGTTGGCTTTAATTTTCAGCTTGGTTTGTGCATAAACTTGGTCCGCACGCATCGGTCCATAAAAGTTACAATACACTTCATAAATGCTTGTTAAAACTTTGGCATAACTGGTCAAGGGCAAAAACTCGACAAAACTCGCCGTATTTATTTGTGCATTTGCCGCAATTGCCAGCCCGATTTCTTCTAATTGCTCAATCACATCTTGGGTGAAATCAGCCTGATCTTTAGACTTCACCGTCAGCATGACTGACTCAATAAAGCCTAAAAAGGCCTCGCTAATGGTCTCTGCAATGAGCTCGTCTTCTTGCTCCTGCTCCTGCTCCTGCGGTTTTTCAACCCTTAACAGTTCCTGCTTTTCTAAGGTAGATAACTCATACAAGACTTGCTTCAGCATATCTTTACGATAAAAGCGAAGCTCCTCTGTGGTACAGATATCATTTAAGAAGCGATTCAAGACAAATGATGGTTTCATGCTGTACTGCTGCTCCCAGTGCCGTAGCGCACTGTCGAGTAACGTCCCATGAATAAATTGTTGTAAGCCTTTTTCTAAAGCTTCGCGGCGTTGTGCCAAATTCAACAGTTCGGTGCTCATTGCTTTACTCCTGTTAATGACGCTTGGTCATATCATCCGTTTCAAAAGTCACATCTTTTTGAAACTCGGGATAAGACAATTCAGCATGTTCGGTATAGTCCAAACCACGTTGTTCATGTTGCTTACTCACCCGTAAACCACCCAACAATTTGTCCAAGACCTTAAATACAATGAACGCAACGCCAAAGCCCCACAAAAAGGCTGCAATCACCCCAAGCCCTTGTATCGCGATGACATCGCCATTAAACATATTATTTTCAAGGAAGATCCCTGCCGCCAATGTTCCCCATGCGCCACAGAAACCATGTACCGTCACCGCATCCACCACATCATCCAGTTTCATTTTTTCCATGAGCATTGGCAGGAAGGTCACCATAACACCTGCACATAAACCGGTGATGACTGCATAGATTGGAGACATCGTTGCACAGCCTGCCGTAATGGCAACTAGACCACCCAGTGAGGCATTGATCGTGCTGCGGATCAAAATGGCTTTAGATCGGATGAGACAGAGCAACATATATGCAACCGCTGCAGCACACGCTGCAAGGTGCGTATTTAAAGCAATACGTCCTACGCTGACATTGGCATTAATGGTCGAGCCTGCATTAAAACCAAACCATGCTAACCATAAAATAAAACCGCCTAATGCCACTAAAGGTAAGTTATGCCCCGGTAAATAATGGCTTTGCCCATTGCGTCCAAATCGACCCAAACGTGGACCCAGTACGATGATGCCCGCTAAAGCCACCCAGCCACCTATCGAATGCACCACGGTCGAACCTGCAAAGTCGATAAACCCGAGTGCTGTTAACCAACCGTCTCCGCCAAATAAACTGCCCCATGCCCAACTACCAAAGACAGGATAAATCAGACCTGACACAACGGCCGCACTCACCACATAAGCCACAAAATGAATCCGCTCCGCCATTGCACCACTGGCAATAGTGGTTGCCGTTGCAGCAAACATCATTTGGAAAAATAGGAGGTTCCAGTGCCAATCATCCAGTTGATCGGGTGCAAAATGACTTAAGCCAAACCAGCCCGTCGTATTTACCCCAAACATCAGACCAAAACCCACCAACCAAAACACCAGACCACCCAAGCAGGCATCCATGTAGTTTTTAATGAGTACGTTCACGGTATTTTTACTGCGAACTGAACCACTTTCGATCATGGCAAATCCAGCTTGCATAAAGAACACCAAGATGCCGCCCAGTACCACCCAAATACTGTCGAGCGAAATACGAATGTCTTGAATATTACTGGCAATTTGCGGGTCAACTGCCCATGCAGTCGATGTCAGGACACTCAGAAATGGTGCCATCAAGTATGTTTTTTTCATGATTATTCCCCCAAGAATAACCATGCTGTGCAAAAAGAATACCAAATTTCAGACAATTAATTATTTTTCAATGCATTGCGTCACAAAATAAGTTCGCGACAATATTTTGAATCACTGAGATTGAATTTAATGAAACAAAACAGCGCATCAATCTGCACCTTTGTTTCAAAACACGCATCAATTTGATTCAAGCACCTGATGCGCTAAATATTTATGCACTTTTAGTGTGAAACATCAATTAATCAAAAGCGAAGAAAATAAAACAAAGAAAACAAAAAACCACCCGAAGGTGGTTTAAATCTTCCTCAATCCCGCTTTATCACAGCAAGACTTTGGCAATATGGATTAATGACCGCCGCCATTAATGGCTTTTGTCATATCTTCCACAACTTTCTTCGCATCACCGAAGATCATCATCGTTTTATCGTTATAGAACAAGTCATTATCTAGACCTGCGTAGCCTGTAGCCATAGAACGTTTGATCACCATAATGGTACGTGCTTTATGTGCTTCAAGGATTGGCATGCCGTAAATTGGAGAACTTGGATCGTCTTTTGCCGCTGGGTTCACAACGTCATTCGCACCAATCACCAGTACTACATCTGTTGCTGGGAAGTCTGAGTTGATCTCGTCCATTTCAAGAATGTCTTCATATGCAACATCAGCTTCAGCTAAAAGTACGTTCATGTGACCCGGCATACGACCTGCCACTGGGTGAATCGCAAAACGAACTTTTACACCTTGCTCTTTTAAGATTTCACACAATTCTTTCACGGCATTTTGTGCACGACCTTGCGCCATACCATAACCAGGTACGATCACCACGCTGTCCGCATTTGACATCAAGAAGCCAGCATCGTCTGCAGAACCTGAACGGTGATTACGCTGTGCTTTTTCACCATTATCCGCTGCAGCTACTGCTGTACCACCCATTGCACCACCAAACAAAACGTTGATGATTGAACGGTTCATGGCTTTACACATGATGTAAGACAGAATTGCACCCGATGAACCAACCAGTGAACCTGCAACAATCAGCATGTTGTTTTCAAGCGTGAAACCAATCCCTGCTGCAGCCCAGCCTGAGAATGAGTTCAGTAGCGATACCACCACTGGCATATCACCACCGCCTACAGGTGCAATCCATACCCAACCAAATGCAAGTGCAAGAACAGTCATTGCCCAGAAAGCATTCATGTTGCCTGTGGTAAAGAAGTAGATACCACACGCCAACATCGCAAGGAAAACTAAGGCTTGAACAGGTTTTACCCATCCACCTGAAATGGTTTTTGCCCATTTCTTCGCAGCCAATTTACCGTAAGCAAATACCGACGCTGTGAATGTAATCGCACCAACGAAACAGCCTACAAACAATTCAAATAAATGAACTTTGCTCATGTGGGCATGTTCTACACCCGCTGCTGTTAATACCGCTTCATTTTCCGCGAATGCCGCAGTCAATTGGTTGTTATGTAGAATCGCAGCGATCGCAATCAGTACCGCAGCCAAACCGACCAATGAGTGCATCAGTGCCACAGTTTCAGGCATTTGCGTCATCGGAACTGTTTTTGCACGTGCAATGCCAACGACTGCACCCAACACCATTGCACCCACAATCATCCAAATCACGGGATGATCTGCGACAAAGAATGTGGTGATTACAGCAATCGCCATTGCGATCATACCGTAACGGTTACCCTGAATCGCAGTTTTTGGACCAGACAAACCACGCAACGTTAAGATAAAAAGAACGGCACCAATCAGGTAGAACCAATCCGCATATTCTTTAATGAATTCCATGGATTAACCCTCTTTTTTCTTTTGCTTAGGTTTGAACATTTCAAGCATACGTGCAGTCACCGCAAAGCCACCAAAAATGTTGATACTTGCAAGGAAAACGGCAATCGCACCTAAAATACTCACCACGTTAATGCTTTGGAACTGTACGCTTGCATCCACAATACCTGGGATACCAACGGTTTGAATCATCGCACCAACGATAATGATCGATGACAAAGCATTGGTTACAGCCATTAATGGTGTATGTAGTGCAGGTGTTACCCCCCAAACCACGTAGTAACCAACAAAGATTGCCAAGACAAAAATAGTAATCGTTTCAACCATGATGATTCTCCTTAACCACGTTTCAGCAGCACTTGGCCGCCATGAGTGACAAGTAGTGCTTTTTGAATTTCTTCTTCAGGGTTAATTGCGAAGTTCTTTTCGCTATCAAACAGGGTTTCAATGAAATTCAAAACGTTACGTGCGTATAGTGCCGACGCTTCAGTCGAAACTGTTGAAGGAATATTTGGAATACCAAGAATTTTCACGCCATTTGCAGTCACAACATTTTCGCCGCAGACAGAACCTTCAACGTTCCCGCCAGTTTCAACCGCCATATCTAAAATGATTGAGCCTGGTTTCATTTTGGCAACAGTTTCTGCTTTGATTAAACGTGGTGCGTCACGACCCGGCAATAATGCAGTCGTAATCACGATGTCAGCATTCGATACGGCTTTATCAACAATAATCGCTTGGTCGCGAATGTAGTCTTCACCCGGCATCCAGCCATAACCATTTTTCGCAGCATCAGCTGCTTTTTGTTGCTCTTCTGGTGACATTGGTACGTCTAACCATTTACCACCCAAAGATTCAACTTGGTCACGTGCTGTAGGACGTAAGTCAGTTGCTTCAACTACGGCACCTAAACGTTTCGCTGTTGCAATGGCTTGTAATCCTGCAACACCTACGCCCATGATCACAACACGTGCAGGTTTTACTGTACCTGCTGCTGTCATCAGCATTGGGAACATACGTTGATATTCAGCCGCAGCCAAAAGCACAGATTTATAACCTGAAAGGTTGGCTTGAGATGAAAGTACGTCCATGTTTTGCGCACGAGAAAGGGTTCGTGGCAAAAGTTCCAATGCAAATGCAGACACGTTTTGTGACGCAAATTGGTCAAGTTCGGTGTTGCGGTAAGGGTCAAACATCCCCACAACGGTGGTACCCGCTGTGAGTTTTTGAATTTCGTCACCTTTAGGCGCACGAACTTTCAAAATCATTTGACTACCGGTATAGGCATCATCCGTAATTTTGGCACCAACTTGTTCATAGGCACTATCGATGTAAGCAGCGTTTACCCCTGCTCCACGTTCAATAACGACGCTATGACCAGCGCTGATCAACTTCTTTACTGTTTCAGGCGTCGCAGCGACGCGATTTTCACCGACAACAGTTTCGGCTGGAATTCCGATCTGCATGAGCGTTCCTCAAGCTAATTTTTCTTAAGTAAACATCGCAATCCGCGATGTCTCCCCTCAGGATGTGTTTTTGTACAATTTTTGGATTCTAATTGAACTTTTTTAAAATACTACCCAATATTTATTTAATAAATACCCATATTTTGAACTCATGATTCATGAAAAGAATAGTGCGATATTTCATTTATTCAGTTTTATTTGTCGATTTATTACTCATTTTTATCCTATTTATAACTTTTTAATATTACTTAAGACCAAAAACATAAATAATTTCGCTAGTTTTAGTGCAGATTGTTTCACTGCGTTGATCATTGTGACATTTTCATTCAACACAGAATGACCTGAACGTGTCGTGAAAAATCGACTTAAGTCAGGTAAAGCCACTCTTTCATCCAAACTGCATCAGCTCGTTGACTCATTTGACAGTTTTGACATACTGACCTGCATTGAAAACTGACTTTTTTCTGCCACAGTCTCGTCAAATCGGTCAGCTTGAATATCCGATGGATTTTTGCGCACGTTTCGGGTTTATTGAGATCTTGCCCTCCCCACCTGATGCTTCGCCTTAAGTCTTAGAATTGCTTTTTTAGCTAAAAAAATAATTTTTTGAATATTTAGCATCATGATATCGCTACTGACTTTCTATCCCTAAAAAACACTATTGCACCATTTATGTGCAATTTTCACCTTAAATGTTTCAGCCTGATATATTTGACCTACCGAGTCATGTTGAGATTTATAAAATTTAAAAACAAATTGGTCATTTCTTCCGCTGTTTTTCATGTTTGATCTAGCAATCCCTTATGCATAAAGGAATAAGTACTATTCTTTTTTTGCATTTTTACTCACACGATGCATTTTTTATAATCAAAATGATAGTTCAAACTTATCGGATCAATGCTGTCGAATTCGTTCAGTCGTCATGAGGCACACCTTAACTTATGTCAAGAAACCTTAGTCCGCACTTCATCGGTGCAATTTTTGCGCTGATTGCTGCCTTCTTGTTTAGTACCAAAGCGATCTTTATTAAGCAAGCCTATGCACTTTCTCCTCTTGTCGATGCCACTGTCCTCATGGCTTTACGCATGATGAGTGCATTGCCGTTTTTCTTGGTCATTGCATGGCTGAGTCGACGTTCTTATCAAACGATTCAACGAAAAGATTGGGTGCTCTTGCTCATTTCAGGATTAATCGGCTATTACTTTTCGAGCTGGCTCGACTTCCGTGGCTTGATGTATATCAGTGCTTCGCTTGAACGAATTATACTTTTCCTATATCCCACATTAACCGTGCTGGCTTCCGCTGTTTTATTCAAAAAGCCACTAAGTTTTAAAACCATTCTTGCCCTGATTTTAAGTTATGGCGGGACAGTTTTAGTGATGCTACAAGAACAAAATGCCACACCACATGATCAGTACTTTTGGCTCGGATGTAGTTTGGTTTTTGCCAGTGCCGTGCTATTTGCAATTTACTTATTACTCACGCCAGGCCTCATGCAAAAGTTTGGTTCTTTACACTTTACCGGTCTAGCTCTGAGCATTGCCTGCATTGGGACGATTATTCATTTTCTATTTGCAACACCACAGCCCATTGCCTTGCTCCAACAACTCCCGAGTCAAGTCTGGCTGTATGGTTTAGCGCTCGGACTATTGGTTACCGTGCTTCCAACCATTTTAATGATGCAAAGTATCGTCCGACTTGGGGCTGCACAATCGGCTATGATTGCCTCTATCGGGCCCATTTTAACGATTTTACTGGCTGTCGCGTTGTTGAATGAACATTTAAACCTATGGCAATGGGTCGGTTGCGGTCTTAATATGCTGGGTGTCTTGATGATCAGTCTCAGTAAGAAATCCTAATCGCGAGCTTGGATACTATTCACAGAGAAACACTTTAAGACCTGTTTGATTTTCCTTATAGTGACCACAACAGCGTGGCAGCAAATTCTTTGCATACGCTTCCGCCCAAAATCTGGACAATTTATGAAAGCCTCGATCGACATTAGCCATGATAAAACCCTGTTGTGGCTTATGGCTGCTGCATGTGGTTTATGTGCGGGTGCCAATTATTATTGCCAACCTTTAGTGGCTTCCATCCAACAAAGCTTTCAAATTTCACAATCAGAAGTGGCGCTAACCGTCACTTTCGCGCAAATTTCTTATGCTTTGGGTCTGCTGTTTATTGTGCCGATTGGCGATATTGTGAATAAAGCCAAATTTATTCCACTGCTCATGCTTGGAGCGACTGTGGGTTTAGCCCTCTGTGCTTTTTCAACCAATCTATACATGCTTTGGGCAGGAACCATTATCACCGGGCTATTTTCAGTGGCTGCTCAGGTCCTCATCCCTTTGGTCACGGTGGCGATTCGACCTGAAAAAATTGGGGCAGTTGTTGGCTTTTTAATGAGTGGGTTATTGGTCGGCATTCTGTTATCAACCAGTCTCTCTGGCTTATTGTCCTATCTGTTTCATTGGAAATCGATTTACATCCTCAGTGCTCTCTTGATGTTGGTATTAGCCGTCTTACTCAAAAAACGTTTGCCCGTGGTCAGCATCACACGGATGCCCTACAGCCAAGTTTTCCAAACCATGGGCGCATTACTCAAACATGAGCCACGGTTAATTTTCCGATCTCTGATTGGGGGCTGTGTCTTTGCTGCGATGAGTATGCTGTTTTCCACCATTGCCATGTTACTGACTGAGCCACCTTTTCATTTGGCAGATGTTTGGGTCGGTGTCGTGACTTTAGTTGGTGTGTTTGGTGCCCTATCAACACAGTGGATCGGGCGTTGGGCGGATTTGGGTTTCAATAGAAAATTAACTTGGCTCGGTTGCAGCATCTTAGCCCTCAGTTGGGGACTGCTGTATATGGGTGGAAGCTCCCTCGCCTTTTATATTTTGGGCTATGGTCTAATCAACCTCGGTTTGGCAATGGTGCATAGCTGTAATCAAAATATTATTTTCCAACTCAACCCGATTGCACGATCTCGAATTAATTCAATTTACATGACTTTTTATTTTGTCGGTGGTGCATGTGGCTCAGCTTTGGGCGTATTTGCATGGCATCATGGCGGCTGGACCACCACCTGCATGACAGGGATTGCCTTAGTCATTGTTGCTGGATTTTTTGTCTTGATCGATCAACTCTATACTGCGCGTCAACTAAAATATCCACAATGAAATGTATGGATCATTACTCTAAAGCCACATTACTGTGGCTTTATGTTTTTGAAAATTAACTGACCTGCACCACAGGATAAAAGGGTTTGCCTAAATCCAAGGTTTCTGCATTTTCTAAAAGAATCACCATAAATACTGGTAAGAGTGCCGACAGTATTGTGCAGCCGTCTTGAAGCTGTTTGCGATTGACCGAACTTTTATAGGTCGCGCCGCCATGAACCATTTGATTGCGTAGCGTATACATGCGATTGAACAGCACCATTAAAATATCAACGGAATCTTTTTCTTTAAGCGCGTGCAGTACTTTCTGTTTTTCATGCGCCAAGCCCTCTTTGTATACGTCATGGCTAATTTTTTGATTTTGATAATCCCAAAAACCTTGATAAACATAGGGATTATCTAAAAACAACCGTATCGGCTGACTAAAACGCTCCCATAAAATATTATAGATTTTATGCTCTGCATCCTTTTGGCAAATCACATATAAAAACTGCCTTAAGCTTTGCTTGTCCTGCGCAATCTGTAAGTCTTGCGCATATATTGCGTTGAAGGACACCCACAAACTGATAAATTGCAAATCGAGATCATCTTGAAGATCAATCGACTTTTTCAGCCAACTTAAACCTCGATGAATGCGTAAATTAAATTGGTCGGTATGTTCCGACTTTTTACTTTTGAATATTTCTTCAAGTAGCATCATGCCTGCTAAATTCCAATGGATAATTCGTTTATTTTTCTACCATTTGAACTTAGCGCAATCGTTTACCAGCATGCAATCAAAATATCTCTGTATTCAACTATTTGGTTTCATCTTGTGTGAGATAGGTATAACGTTCTAACAGATCATTTTCATCAAAAATCAATTCATAGGACATTTTCTTTCCATTAAAAACGGATTCGGCAGGTGTTCCTAAAAGTTCCCATAACCCCACGGTCGCCACATCTGCAGCACCATGCCAAAATGCACGTCCGACTTTACTGGCAGTCGAATAACCTTGGGTAAAAGTATAAATTTCATGTCGTTTGCCATTTTTATATTCAGAGGTGATTGGTGCGCCAAATTCAGCAATCACCAAGTTACGAGATAGCCCTTGTTGAATCATTTCGGTATTTTTCTTGTTTGGCTGCTTGCTTGCCATGACAACTGAACAGCCTGTTGTGCCTGACAATGTAAAAACTAAAGCTATTCCTAAGCAGGTCTTTTTCATCATGTGGTATTCCCCAAATTCTTCACATTTCTATTTTTAATTTTTGATTTTCATCTGCTGTTGATCTTAATTGTTTATTTCATCTTTTTCATTTTTTTATACGACTATTCGTCTGATTTTTAGAATGATTAGCGCTTGAAAGATTCACCTTTATGAATGTTTCAGACTGAATAATGCTTTAAGTGAATTAATGTTCTGTTGGTGGCGATGTCGGTGGAACGAACCAGTTTTTCCAAGAACTACTGTGCCGAGTTTCAATTGCAACGGTAGGGATGAGCTCTTGCTTCAGCATTTTTTCTTGACCGACGGCTTTCGCCAACCGCGCTTTGACCGAGTGTATACACTCACGGTCTTCAAACTCACAGCGGTCAAGGTTGGAACCACCACAAGGTCCATTGGCTAATCCTTTAGGACAGGTTTCAGGACAAATATATAAGGTTTCACCTAAACGACATTGTCCGCAACTTTCGCAACCCACGATGCCATGTTTACTGATAAATTCTGTTTTCAGCAAGGCCGCATCAGCTTTCGGTTTTTGCCATAATTTGGCCGAAAAAATATAAGATCCCGCCCCTTTGGCCAGTTTTGAACTAAAAAATAACTCATGCATGACATGCATACTTTTATATTTCAAAACCTGTTCAACTGGAGCCTTATGGTTATTTGCGCCCGTCGGGTGGAAGTTCACATCGACACTAGAGCGCCAAAGCATCTTCCATTTTGCTAAACATTGTTCAAACGTTAATGTGGCAAATTGCAGAATTGCTTTTTGCAACTTCTCTTGTTCTTCTGCTTTATGGCAAGCCGATAAATGAACCCCTGCATAGCCCAGATGCTGACACATTAAAATTTGTAAAGCGCAGCGAGCATAGACATTTTGTTCAGATTGTATGGCATCAGTTTGCTGTTCTTGTTGCAAAAAATTTAATACATCTGCTGAAAGCACGATGCCTGCGACTTTTTGCCTGGCCATAAAACGGGCACGGGCAAATGTCAGCGGCATGACACACGCCAATACAGGTACATGTGGATAGTATTGCTGCATATAGTGTTGGTAACTGCTCAACACATCCATGTCAAAGCCCAACTGTGTAATCACATAGTCTGCGCCAGCTTGAATTTTTTTATCCAGTTTAAAAAACTGCGCATCCTTTTCTGCTTCTGCATATTTAAAAGGATTAAATGCCACTCCTAAATAAAACCCGCCAAAGTCTTTGGCTGCCATGACTTGATTGACCGACTCTAAATAACGGCTCCGTAAGCTAGGATCATTTGCCCCATCCTGATGCTGCTTGAGTTTATCACCACTGAGCAAAAGTAAATTCTCTACCCCGTGCTGCTGAGCATCTTTCAGAAAAGTTTGAAAATCTGAGATATCTCGACCTTTCCCCGAATAATGCAGAATTTTTTCAATGCTTTGAGGGTAGTCTTGCATTGCTTCTAAAGGAGCAATATCCGTGTCACTTTGTACTCGGTCAGCCAATGTCATGCACACAGGAAAGCCTGCAAATGTCGTTGGGACCAGATGCGTTTTTTGCGTCGTTAGATATTCAAACGAGATACAAAACTGGCGTTGCAATAGATATTGGGAAAATAAAGACATAAAGGCAGGCAGTTAAATCTGCTGAGAAACCATACAATAAAGTTTATAAAATTATAGATTAATCACATAAAAATTTAAATTACTTAAGCCACACTTCCGACTCTTTCTAGCCTGACCTTGAATTCGTCACGCTAGCAAGACCATGTCCCAAACCACAATTTATGCTAATATTGCGCGCGTCTTGAAATGCGGTTTTTTTCATCGTATTTCGGACTGCTTTTGGTATTTCTTCACCATTTTCCATTTCGTTCTTCCATCTTGTTCTTTTAAGGCGTGTTTTTTTAATGACTGATCTCCAACCCATTGAAAATAAACTTCAACCACGAATCAGTGTTGCGCCAATGATGGATTGGACGACTCGTGACTATCGTTTCTTTGCACGCTTGTTTAACCCCAATGTGATTCTCTACACCGAGATGGTCACCACAGGTGCGATTTTATTTGGCGGTGCCAATCGTCATTTGGACTATAACAACGAAGAACACCCGATTGTGTTACAACTTGGCGGTTCAAATCCTAAAGATTTAGCGACCTGTACCAAGATGGCACAGGACTGGGGCTATGATGAAGTGAACCTCAATGTCGGCTGTCCGAGTGACCGCGTTCAGAACAATAAAATTGGCGCATGCTTGATGGCAGAGCCTGATTTGGTTGCAGAATGTATTGCTGAAATGCGAAATGCTGTTGATATTCCAGTGACCGTGAAACACCGCATCGGGATTGATGACATGCAGTCTTATGAAGAAATGCTGCATTTTGTTGATACGGTTGCAAAGACTGGCTGTGACAATTTTATCGTGCATGCTCGTATTGCCCTGCTGCAAGGTTTGTCGCCAAAAGAAAACCGTGATGTACCACCTTTACGTTATGAAGATGTTTATCGTCTGAAACGAGACCGTCCAAATTTATTGATCGAAATTAATGGTGGGGTGAAAACCTTTGCTGAAACACAGCAACATTTACAACATGTTGATGGCGTGATGATTGGTCGTGAGGCTTATCACAACCCCTACTTATTGGCTGAGATCGGTCAGCTTTGGGATCTCGAATTACCTAACCGTTTCGATATTATCGATCAGATGCTGCCATATATTGCGAAACGCATGGAAGAAGGTGCGCCACTTTCTATCATTACCCGTCATATTTTAGGTTTATTCCAAAACCTACCGGGTGCTCGAAAATGGCGTCAGGCTTTAAGTGGTGGCAATGCCAAAACCTTTGCCGATGTGGAAAATGCCATCCAAAATATTAAAGATGCAATGCAACGTACAGAAGACTATTTACGTGATCATCCTAAAGTCGTTTTAGAAGATTAATCCTATAAAGTAAAAGCCCACTACTTTGCGGGCTTTTTTATTTTCATGCCTCACAAAGTACGTGTTTAGCAACATCGTCACAACTCAGCTAAATCATCTAAACAGTCACATCATCACTCAATGACTATTGACCGTAATGTTCCCCTTGGGAAAAGGCTCATCATAGCCAGTCCATTGATAATCTGATGGATCTTCTTCCTCACGTAAACCCACATAGCTCTCAGGCGCCGATGTAACAGGCTCAATTTCCTCGGTTGGTTGTTCCAATTCTTCAACCAAATGATTCAACTCTTGATCTAACTGCGCCTGATATTTTGCAATTTCAGCTTCGTCAATGAAGGCAAATTGTTCTTCATCTATTTTCCATGCATAACCTTGCAAATCTTTGTAAATATCGACCAAAACAGTATAAGGCTGACCATCGTATTGCAACGTCGCCTGAGCCTTAAAGCTTAATCCCTTACGTTCTAATACTTTTATATTTTGAATCCGTAAATGGTACTGCCGATAATCTGGATTCTGATCAAACTCGTGCTGCATCTGCTGCTCAATCTGCCGAGATAATTCATCTGTCGAGACAAAATAACTACAACCAGCCAAACTCAACAGTAAAAAAAAGGTGAGCCATCGAAACATATTGCATCCCCCATGATGCATTTATTCTTGATGAAAAAGTCAGACCGATCACAGATTCCGATCCAAACATTCCTCATTGTTTGCTTCATAATAGCCAATAAAACACACAGTACAAGCCAAATTATCAAGATTTCTCAATTTTATATTTAATTTTGATATCAATCACTTAAATTGCATTTTTGCTGTTTTAAAACACTGACAGCCTTGGTCTTTTGCTGACATATTTTTGTTGAAAATGACCATTTTGGTAGTGGTTTCCTAGCCTTCATATTATCAATATGAAATCGATCCTATTGTGATTTATTCAATATAAATCCTGAAATAAAACATCTTAAATGCGCCATAAAAAATCCCCGAACAGTGCGGGGATTTTGAGGAATCAACTGAAATTATTCATCATCCGTTTCAGGCTCATGATGTAGCGCATCATGTATAGCTTCCACCAATTGCTGTGCAATTTCTTGTTTTGACGCTTTCTCTAAATCACGCTTTTCCATTTGATATTGATCTGCGAAGAACACGGTCATGGCGTTTTCATCAGAAGCAAAACCAATATCTTTACGTGAGACATCATTGCACGCGATCATATCGAGTTTTTTCGCCACAAGTTTGCCTGCGGCATACTCCTCGACATTGCGTGTCTCGGCAGCAAATCCAACCATAAATGGAGGTTTTGACTGCTGCGCAATCGTTGCAACGATATCTGGGTTTTTAATTAATGCCACATTGAGTTCATCACCAGCTTTTTTGATTTTATGCTCTGCAACTTCTGCCACGCGATAATCCGCAACGGCTGCTGTTGCGATAAAAATATCACAGCCTTCATCCAGCATTTGCAGACTGGTCTCTAACATTTTAATTGCAGACTGCACATTAATCCGTCGTACACCATTTGGTGTATCTAAACTTACGGGTCCTGCGATCAGCGTTACTTTAGCCCCAGCTGCATAACAAGCCGCTGCCAGTGCGAACCCCATTTTACCTGTGCTGTGGTTGGAAATATAACGTACAGGATCTATTGACTCACGTGTAGGACCAGCTGTAATCGCCACATGTTTGCCTGCAAGCATGCCAAATTTTTCAGCAATAGCTCGCTGTGCTTGATGAAAATAGGCCGTCACTTGATTCGCTAAATCTTCTGGCTCAGGCATACGCCCTAAGCCCACATCACCACAGGCTTGAGAACCGGCATCGGGCATGATCACATGTACGCCATCTTCAACCAGTGTATTTAAATTACGCTGTGTCGCTTTGGCTGCCCACATTTGCTGATTCATCGCAGGGGCAACCCAAACGGGTGCTTTTGTTGCAAGATAAAGTGTAGAAAGAAGGTCATCTGCTAAACCCGCCGCAAATTTTGCCAGCGTGTCGCAACTTGCAGGAGCAACCAATACCAAATCAGCCCAACGTGCCAATTCAATATGCCCCATGCCCGCTTCTGCTTCGGGATTGAGTAATTCGGTATGCACAGGGTTGCCTGAAAGCGCCTGAAACGTTAACGGGGTCACAAAGGCTTGCGCACCTTGAGTCATCACCACGCGCACATCAAATCCGGCATCTTTTAATCGACGGACAAGAATGGCACTTTTATAGGCTGCGATACCACCAGTGACACCTAAAAGAATATTTTTTGTGGGCATTACACTTAAATCAAAGCTCACGAACAGGCTACCTATCTGTTGCAGTGGCGCTCACAATAGCATTAAATATGCACTGACCCAACAATCTGCTGTGAAAAAGCCGATTGACTGATAATAAAAAAGTCTAAGAATAATGAATAATTCAATTAAAAATTGGCCTGAACAAGAGCGCCCACGTGAGCGCCTGATTCAACAAGGCGCACAAAGTTTATCCGATGCTGAGCTACTGGCTATTTTCCTACGCTCTGGTTCCCAGCAGCACTCTGCTGTCGAACTTGCACGAGTCCTGATTCAACATTTTGGTCAGTTGCAAGCGCTAATGGATGCGTCACTTGAGGATTTACGCCAGTTTCATGGCATTGGAAACAGTAAATATGCTCAGCTCATGGCGGTAAAAGAACTCGGAAAACGCTATGTGAGTCAGCATTTTCAAAATGAAGCCTTGCACTTGCAACATTCTGAACAATTACAAAATTTTCTTCGCTTTGAATTTTTATCGGAACGTCAAGAAGTCTTTGGCGTGCTTTGTCTAGATGCGCATTTAAGAAAAATAAACTTTAAAAAACTTTTTTATGGCAGCCTCAATACCTGTGAAATTTCCATCAATCAACTGCTGCGTTATGCCATTTCTGAACACGCCAGCAGTATCGTCATTGCACATAATCATCCTTTCGGTCGTGCAGAACCCTCTGCTGCCGATCTGGAATTGACTCGACTCATTCAGCAGGCTTGTCAGCTGGTAGAAATTCAACTGATCGATCATTGCATTATCTCCACAGAAGGGAGTTTTTCCTTTGCTGAACATGGCTTGCTCCAAGCACACTTATCTGCATGAAACAGTTATTGACAAGTGCTTGAGCAAACCCGAAGATCATCATAATTTTTTAAAACTAGAAATTATCATTCGAACATGATCGTCCGTGACCAACCGAGTATTTTTAAACTGCTATTTTCTTGGCGAGGAACGATTTTACCTAAGGTTTTACCGCCGCTCGGGATCGTTATGTTGCTGTCTGCCATTGTGGGCGGCTTATCCTATGTCGATATCTTTCATTTTACCGAATTTCCTTTGGTCGGCTTTACCCTAATTGGTGTCGTGCTGTCGATTTTCTTAGGCTTTAAAAACTCAGCCTGCTATGACCGTTGGTGGGAAGCTCGGCGTTTATGGGGCATTTTGATTGCCAATGCACGCCATTTTGACCGTGACTGCCGTTTACTCAGTCAAGGCCGTCGTGAACGTGTGATCCAACATGTGATTGTGTTTGCCAATGTTTTGCGTGACCGACTCCGCCATCAAACCGCCAACCCCACTGAACTAGTTGAAACCAGCGGCATGAGCGCGAATGCCATCACTCAGTTATACCAACAAGCCAATGCACCGCAGTACACGTTGAGTTTGATTCAATGGGAGCTAATGCAGGCGCTTAAAGATGGTGAAATTTCAGATATTATTTATACCCAGATGAATCAGCATGTGATGGAACTCAGCACCGTACAAACAGGCTGTGACCGGATTGCCACCACGCCATTACCGTTTGCTTATTCGGTCTTGCTGAATCGAACCGTTTATTTTTTCTGTTTTGTCTTACCCTTTAGCTTGGGCTCTACTTTAGGTCTCGCAACCCCCCTTTTGGTCGGAATTTTAGCCTATACCTTTTTAGGCTTAGATGCGCTGAGTTCAGAGATTGAAGAGCCCTTCGGTACACAAAGCAATGACCTTCCATTGGACTCGATGGTGCGTACTATTGAAATTGAACTTCTTGGAACTTTAGGAAAACCCACCCCACCACCGATTCAAGCCAAAGATCATAATTTACTGTAATTGATCAATGAGTCTAAACCCTCGCTTACATAGCTTTGTCGTACACTTTTTTGGTATATCGAAGATATGTAAGTGAGAGCATTTAAGCAAAGCTCTCCCAGATTCCAACTTGCCCTTCTTTCACTCGAGGGATGTTGCCGAGTTTAATCCATGGCATATTGTCACCATGAAAATCACTCCCAACAGAAACTTTTAAGTTAAAGGCAGCAATCATACGATCCACCATTTGACGAGTCGATAATGGCTCAATTGCCGGTGGTAATTCCACTGCATCACCGCCCGCTTCAGCAAAGATTTCAATCAAATAACGAATATTGGTCGCAGATAAATCATAACGCGTTGGATGCGCCAACACTGCAAAGCCACCACTGGCATGAATCACCTCAATGGTCTCAACAAGACTTGGACCTTCAAATTTTACAAAAGCTTTTTTGCCTTCTTTAATATATTTATCAAAAGCTTGTTGTGGACGTGAAACTACCCCCTTTTCCACCAAAGTTTTGGCAATATGGGTACGTGTTACCCGATCTGGAATATGTTCGACCTTGGCAATCACATCGCTATAAATATCTTGACCAATTAACGGTATCAGTAAGTCACAAATCTGCCGAGCACGTTCCGCTCGAATACGCTTTTGATCCATCAATAAGGCTTGTATGGGCGCAGGATTTTGCATATTTAAAGCGACGATATGCACACCATAACTTTTTTTGGTCGCAGGTCTCGACCACTGGCTGGAAATCTCCACGCCAGAGATTAATTGCAGCTTTAATTCATGAGCGACTTGCTCTGCTGCCAACAATCCGTCCATCGTATCGTGATCAGTCAAAGCCAGCGTATGAATTCCAATAGCACTTGCGGCCTGCACCAAAGCCTCTGGTGACAAAGTACCATCAGAAATATTACTGTGTGTATGTAAATCTACGCCTTGCATCTCTATACTATGTCATTTATTTGATCAGATTTAGATACTCTAACATGAAAGCACTTTTAGACTTTGTGCCACTCATTATTTTCTTTTATTTATATAAAACTGTAGATCCAAAAGATACGCAGCACCCATTATTACAATTAATTGGTTCTGCTGGGGGTGTCGATAACAATAACATTCTTGTGGCAACATCAGGTCTCATCATTTCCATGCTTGTGGTTTATGGTGCATTGTTTGTCATGCAAAAATTCCGTCTAGATAAACAACAATGGATTGTGTTGTTCATGACCGTGATTTTTGGTGGTATTACCCTGATGCTAAGCGATGATTTTTATATTCGGTTAAAAGCCGTTTTACTGAACTTAGTGTTTGCTGGGGCGTTTTTACTTTCTCCACTGTTTAGTAAAGATAAGAAACCACTCATCGAACGTTTATTTGGTCCAGTCTTAAATTTAACCGCTGTCGGTTGGAAACGATTGAACTATGCATGGGCTGCAATGTTCGTGGTGATGTCATGTTTACACACCTTTTTCGCTTATTTGTTTGCAGACGGAAAATATTGGGGTGAATTCACTGCTTTTGGTGACATGATCGTGATGTTTTCCTTTATCATTATTCAGTTTATTGTATTACGTAAATACTTTAAGACCTCAGAATAATCCATTCGGTCAAAAATCAGGAAAAGTCATGCCATTATTCGTCGTAAGCTGTACAGATAATGAAGGTACAGTAGAAAAGCGCCTTGCAGTTCGCCCTCAACATCTTGAACGTCTACAAAAACTTGATGATGAAGGTCGTCTGATTGTTGCAGGTGCGATGCCTAAAGATCCGGCAAACCCGCAAGCTGGTTTTTATGGCAGTACGATCATTGTCGATTTTGAAAGTCGTGAAGCCTTAGACCAATGGTTGGCAGATGAACCTTTCCTCAAAGAAGGGGTTTATGGCCAAATTGATGTCAAACCATTTAACAAAGCATTTCCTAAAGGATAAGGTTCATGCGCGTCGTTGTTTCTAGTTTACTGGGCTTATCTTTAATTTGTTCAACTGCATGGGCTGAAGAACCGGTACCTGCACCTACTGTAGCCCCTGCTGCTCAAGCAACGACTGCAACACCTCCTCCCAATCCTGTGCCTCATACTATTCCTGCCAATAAACCGGGCATCATTAAAGTGGCGGCAACCGTCAATCCCAATGGTCAACCTCAAGATGCAAATCCATTGACCATTGAGCAATTGGCAAAAAATAAAGCGCTGCAAGATGCCAAAGTCAAAGCGATGGTCAAAGACCAATCAGTACGCTTACAACAGTTAGAAAAAGCTAACCTTGAAGCCTTGGCGCAAAACCAAGAATTACAACTTAAAAATGATAGCTTGGGCGTACAAGTACAAGTGCTGCAAAGTGAACGTAGCGCGCAGATGTTTTTATACGGCGGGACCACACTTGGTGTTGGCGTGATTTTAGGTTTCTTGTTGGCCAGTTACGTCTATACCAAACGTCGTCGTCAATGGTAATTCATTTTTCTACTTCAATTTAAAGGTTGCTTGAGTTTTGTCAGGTGCAATTCAGACTTCCGATCTCGATTGGCAAATGATCGATGGCATTGATATTCCAGTGTCTAAACAGTTTGGTGATGTGTATTTTTCGAAGGACAACGGCCTGCTCGAAACACGTCATGTGTTTTTAAAAGGGAATGACCTCGACACTCGTCTTGCGGCACTGACTGATTTTGAATATTTCAGTGTCGGCGAAACAGGTTTTGGTACAGGCTTAAATATTTTGGCCTTGTGGCAATTATGGCAACAGGTTCGTCCAGATAATCACAGTCATCTGCATGCCATTTCTGTAGAAAAATTCCCTTTATCTAAAGCAGACCTCATTCGTGCATTAAATGCATGGCCTGAATTACAACCTTTGGCACAGCAACTGATTGCGCAATATCCTGAACCCATTGCGGGATGTCATCGACTCAATTTTCCAGAAGAACGTTTTTCAATTGATCTTTGGTTAGGCGATGCACACGACGTTTTTCCGATCATGGCAAAAACTGCTACGGTCAATGCATGGTTCTTGGACGGTTTTGCACCTGCCTGTAATCCTGACATGTGGGAAGAAAACGTACTCAAAAATATCGTACGTCTATCGAACATTGGGACGACCTTCGCCTCATTTAGTGTGGCAGGTGTACTGAAACGCGGCTTGCGTGAGCATGGTATTACCATTACACGACCACGTGGCTTTGCTCATAAGCGTGAAATGCTCAAAGCCTTTTGGCTCGCACCTGAAAAGTTAGATGATCAATCCGTAGTTGCTGACTGTCCCACTTTAGACGAAAAAAAAAATTCTGAAATCACTGTAGGTCATAAGCCCCATCAAATCGCGATTATTGGCGCTGGCATCGCCGGTTTGAGCTGTGCTTGGGCATTTGCTCAACGCGGGCATCAAGTGCGTATTTACGAGAAATCAGCACCACTCAGCGGTGGATCGGGTAATCCTCTTGCCCTACTCAACCCTAAACTCTGTCCAATTGAACAAAGTGCTGAACATTTGATGACCTTGAGCTGGTTATATGCACTCAAGCATTATCAAAACTTCAAGGCATTTCGTCCTTTACAGATTCACCAATCTATTTTAAAAAATAAAGCAGAACACCTAGATTTAGCTCAAGCTTATCCTTCAGAGGTATTAGCTGCTGAAGAAGGCACGCTAAATCAATTAGCCTCAACATATCCAACCCTGCTCCTCAAACAAGCAGGCGCAGTCAGTCCACATCAGCTTCGTGACCAAATCTTGGCGCATTCACACATTGAGTTGTTACAAGCAGATATTCAACGCATTGAGCAGCAACACAATGGCGTTGCGCTATTTACACAGGATCAGCAGCTTCCATCTGCCGAGCATGTCATTCTCTGTGCTGCACGTGAGAGCATGCAGCTACAAACAGATTATCCAGAACTGCGTGCCATTCGTGGACAAGTCAGTTGGTTGAACAACCCCGCTCAACAAATGGATATGCATACAGCCTATAGTTATGGGGGCTATTGTATGCAACTGGATGCCGAACAAATGATTATGGGCGCGTCATTTTATCCCGGCCGTGATGACACCGACGTTCTCACAGAAGATCATGTGCATAACTATGAACTTATCTACAGTGTATTCCCTGACTTTGCCAAAACCTTAGCACCGATTGAGCAATGGCAAGGACGTGCCGCAATTCGCGCACAGACAAAAGACTTTTTCCCAGTAATTGGTGCAGTCCATGAAGATCAGCAAATTTATAGCTGTAGTGGACTCGGTTCTAAAGGTTTCCTGTATGCCCCGCTCTGTAGTGAAATCATTGCCGCGTTGGTCTTAAAAGAAGCCTGCCCTATTCCAACACAGCTACTCGATAAAATTCATGCAGCACGTTTTATACGACGCGCCAAAGCCAAACAAAAAACCAAGAAGCCTTATTTTCAAGGTCAGGTGCCCTCAGCACCACCTCAGGAAAAATAACGCGCAGTAAAAAAGCGCCTTTCGGCGCTTTTTTTGATTCGATCTTATTTCCCTTGTTCCAAAGGAAGACCGGCATCACGAGCAGCACGCGTGCCGCCCATTAAGATTACATATTCACGTGAGCTGTCAAAACCCTCTAGCAACTCTGCTGCACGTGGAGCTTTACTTCCGCCACCACATAAAATGTAAATGGGTTGATCCGTTGACACCTGAGTCAGTGCATCTGATGACAATGCGTTGATCGGTCGGTTAACTGCACCTTTCACATGTGCTTCAGCATAAGCACTTGCATCGCGAACATCCCAGATAATCGAGTCTTCTGGGAACTCAAATGTTGTAATTTCTTGTTTACGGATCATTGCACACTCCTTTTGATGTAAACAACACTTGGCAAATGAAGAAAACATCCCTAGCATCTCAGATATTCTTTCCCTTTGTAAAGGTCTAATCTATGCCTTCTTTTGATATTGTTTCCGAATTAGAAGTTTTTGAAGTAAATCATGCAGTTCAAAACACGCAAAAAGAAATAGCGACGCGTTTTGACTTCCGTGGTCAAGACGTTTCAATTGAGTTAAATGAGAAAAATAAGGAAATCAAAATCTCAACAGAAAGCGATTTCCAATGTGAGCAAGTGTATACCATGCTCGAAAATCATTTCTTCAAACGTAAAGTTGACATTCAAGCACTCGATCCACAAAAAATGACCGCTTCTGGTAAAAACGTCATTCAAGTGATCAAACTAAAAGACGGTCTTGACTCTGATACTGCAAAAAAAATCAATAAAGCCATTAAAGAAAGCGGCATTAAAGTGCAATCTTCTATTCAAGGCGACAAAATTCGTGTGACTGACAAGAAGCGTGACACTTTGCAACAAGTGATGGCGTTCTTAAAAGAGCAACAGTTTGGTGTGCCGCTTCAATTTAACAACTTTAAAGATTAAGGCAGTACAACTGCCATTGAGGTCAATATGGCACGTCCAAATCGTCTAAATAAACTGGTCAAAGCAAGCTCTAAATTACCCAAAGGTATTCAAAGTCGTTTGCTCAGTCGAGCTTTTGGTCGTGTCGTACCCATGGTTGGAACAGCTAAAATCCAGTATAAACATGTCAGCCCTGAGCGTGTTGAGGTGAGCATCGCCAATCATAAGGCGATGCAAAACCATATCGGGCAAGTACATGCCTGTGCCATGGCGCTGATCGCAGAAACAGCCACAGGTTTTGTCACAGCAATGAACGTCCCTGATAGCGCCATTGTCCTGATTAAAAGCTTCAAAGTTGATTTTAAGCGTCCAACCCAAGGTGGGATGACAGCCATCGCAACGCTTACACCCGAACAGCAACGACAAATGCAAAGTACAGAAAAAGGTGAAACCTTAGTACAGGTCTTCGTCACCGATGAATCTGGTGAAGCACCGATTCAATGTGAAATGCTTTGGGCGTGGGTGGCAAAATCCGCTCTGAAAAATAAATAAATGTAAATAAAACTTACTTTTAGGTAAGTATAAGTTTTACCAAATTTCAGCAAAATCAAGACTGTTTTTTACTATTTATACGCCGTAATTCCGCTCAATATGCTTGCACGACACAAATATATTGAGCACTTTATGAAAAAAATCATTCCCCTTTCACTCATCAGCCTGGCGGTGTTTTTAACTGCATGTCAAAGTACTATTCCTGCAACGCCAACGACTCCAAATCAAGCGGCTGATAGCAATATTCAAACCAGCCAAGCAGCGGAAAATAAGAAAATCGTGATTGATTTTTATGAAGGTGTCTTTCTTAAACATCAGGTTAAGACATATGCTGACCGATATATTGGCAATCAATATATTCAACATAATCCGCATGTACCTGATGGCAAAGCGCCATTTGTCGATTACTTCACCCAATATTTTAAACAGAATCCTGAAGCAAAAAACCAGATCAAACGTGCCGCTGCCGAAGGTGATTTGGTCTATTTACATGTGCACTCTACGCAGAATAAGCAAGACCGTGGAGAAGCCATTATTGATATCTTCCGTGTTGAAAATGGCAAGATCGTCGAACATTGGGATGTGCAACAGAGCATTCCTGAAACCAGTGCCAATTCAAATACAATGTTCTAAGTTTTAATTCGTGATTAATAAAAAAGCCACTCGATTGAGCGGCTTTTTTTTTGCGTCTAACTTTAATTAAGCTTGATCTGCAGCAAATTTAGCTTTTGCATCCGCAGGAATTTGACGCTTAGCACCTTTCACATCGACAGCGACAAATGTAAATACACCTTCGGTTACGCGAATTGGATCACGTGAACTGTCATGACTATCCCAAACTTCAATCTGCATTTGGATAGAGGTATTACCCACTTTTAAAATTTTGGTATATACACTGATGACATCCCCGACTTTCACAGGAACGAGGAAGGTCATTTGGTTAATTGAAATCGTTGCACAGCGTCCTTGACTGAAACGCTCTGCGTGAATTGCACCGGCCAAGTCCATTTGTGACACGATCCAACCACCGAAAACATCACCACTCCAGTTGGTGTCTGCAGGCATCGCGATGGTTTGTAGGGAAAGCGTTCCTTCAGGTTTTACATGAGTTTCTGACACTTTAGCTCCTGGCGCTGACATTTATTGAGGTAGATTTAACTGCTGGTTGAGCCATTGTTGTAACTCACCAGCACGCATTGCACCGCTTATTCTAGCAATTTCGTTGGTTTTATTCATCAAAACCAGTGTAGGAATACTCCGAACATTAAATGCACCGCTCAATCGAGGGTTTGCTTCGGTATCAATTTTGGCAAAAACCACCTTCGGATTTGATTTTGCAACTTGTGCAAAGTGTGGCGCCATCATCTTACATGGTCCACACCACTCAGCCCATAAATCGATCAGCACAGGTAAATCACTATTGCTAATAAAATTTGCAAAGTTCTTTTCATTCAACTCGATGGGCGCTAATGGAATCAATGCTTGGTGACATTGACCACATGCAGGTCCAACTTCGAGTTTTTCTTCAGGTACACGGTTTTTTGCACCACATTCAGGACACACAACGATCATTTAGCTGACTCCAACATGTTGATGTAAAAATTCTAATTGGGTTGCCATGGCTTTTTCAAACCATTGCCCATGATAAATATCAAAATGTTGCATTTCCCACTCATAATACTGCACATACGGTGCAATATTGGTCGCAGTTTCACGGCTTGATTCGATGGGAATCAAACTATCTTCTTTGGCTGCAATAAAAAGTACTGGTATGCTAATTTTACGTACATCCAATATTGGGCGATAACGGATTAGCTTAAAAAAGGCCCGAGCCGGAATTTCTCCACTCCAATAAAAGTCAGGATTGACAATCGATAAATAGCCCGCATAACTATCTTCAGACTGTAAAAAACACAATCGATGTGGATGAACTACAGGTAAAGTCGTTGGGCTCATCCCAACTTTAGAACCCATATAGTCCTGACTCGATAATTTTAACGCTTTGGGTAATTGCTGTAAGGGATACAACTTTGCACTTTCAGCGCCATCGACAAATGGAACTTGTACCATCAGCGCTTTAATATTTTTAAGCTCTGCCGCCAAACTGAGTACATAGCCACCACTCAGCGATGTTCCCCATAATACAATGCGTCTCGAATCAATCGATTTACGCTGCTGTAAATGATCAATCATGGTCCGCCAATCTTCAAGTTGAGCTTTAAGATTCACCAACTCTCTCGGACGCCCTGTGCTGCCCCCCCAATAGCGATAATCAAACAACACGACAGCATAGCCCGCTTGTACAAAGCGCTTTGCATATTGCACTAATTTAAATTGGCGTAATGCCGCTAAACCATGTGCCATGAGAATGACTGCAGGTTTTTCAACAGATTTTGGACGATAAAAGTCAGCAGCTATAACATCTTGTCCGCTTTTGACATACAGTGGTTCGACTGTATAGGCGTGCATACGCGCTCCATTGCGTTATTTTATGGTTGTAATCGCTTATAAAAATTTAAGAACATTCTGCTCAAGTTTGTGCTTAATGCTATCATAAAGCATAAATCTATGAATTAAATTATGGAGTGACTCAATGAGCGAAAATGTTGGTTTTGCAGGTCAAATCGGCCCAGAACATGTAGCGCAAGTGGTTGAAAAAGGCTTTAAATCGATTATCAATAACCGCCCTGACATGGAAGGTGGTCCTGAGCAACCAACCAGTGCTCAAATTGAAGAAGCAGCTCGTAGCGCTGGTTTAGATTATGTTCATCAACCTGTCGTTGCCGGTCAAATTTCTGAGCTAGATGTCCGTAACTTTGCTAATCATTTTAATGAATTGCCAAAGCCAGTTCTCATGTTCTGCCGTACAGGTAACCGTTCAAATAATCTATATCAACTAGCAAAACAGATGGATCTTTTGGATGACTAAGGCTTTCATTCAAAAAGCTTTATTGATCGCAACGTGCATTTTTTCAGCACCTACATTTGCAGACAATAACAGTCAGCCCTTAAATGCAAATTTAAGTGTCTCTGGACAAATGACCACAGATAAGTTTTCAAGTTTACTCAAACAACTTAAATTTAAATCTGTAATTGTGAATCGACCAGATAATGAGGCGGGCAATGAAGTGACTGTTTTACAGTTACGAGGCATTGCGGAAAAGTCTCATGTGAGTGTTGTGTATCAACCTGTGCAAAGCGGTAAAATTTCTCAAACAGACGTGAAAGAATTTGCCAAATATTATAATGAGCTTCCTAAACCCATTTTGATGATTTGTCGTAGTGGCTCTCGTTCGACATCTCTTTTCAATCAAGCTAAGGCTCAAGGTTTGCTCAATGACTAAATTCGTGTTTGTAGTTTTATTTACAACGTTGTTGCTAACAGGGTGTAATTCTATGAATGTACGTCCAACCGTTGGTGTAAGTGTCGGGACTGCACTATAAAATGACGAATATAAAGATGGCGCTATTTGCGCCATTTTTTATGTGTGGTATCTTTACGCAATATAACTTTTTCTATACATAAATAACTATTTTGGGGTACTTCATGAAATTCGTTCAAGGGACACTTGTACTTACTTTAGCAACGATACTTACTGCTTGTGGTGGTGGCGGTAGTGATGGATATTTTAATAACGAAGGAACAGATTCTTCTAATCAAAACAATAACAATGGTGGTACAACAACCCCAGCTGAAACAGCAAAAGCACAGTTAGAAATTTTAAAACGTGAAGGGCAATATTTATTCGGTAATTATGATCCTAACGATGCATCAACAGCAAAAGGCTATATTGATCATTCAATGGATACATTTGCACAAGGCCCATTACAATTAAGTTTAGATATTAGAAAAATAAACTTAAACTCATATAAAAATACTTATCACTACAGAGATAAATGTTTCTATTTAAGTAAAACTGACTATAGAGCATGTTATGTTTTTATTGGCGAAGATATTAAAAATATCTTACCGGGTTATGACAACTGGGATTTCGATATTACAGCTAATGATCTAAAAAACATCAAATTACAACATGATGAAGTGACACCAAACTTAGAAGAATATGAATCCAATACTCGCATTTACGTATTTGAAAATGAAAATGGAGATAAAAATTTCCATGATGTAACAATTACTGGTGCATTTGCTTATCCATTTCAACAGTCTTGGGGAATACAACAAACTCAACAAAAAAGGTTTGTTTTAATAAATGGCAATACAAGCGACTATAAAATTACAACAACAGCAATAGTTACGGATCCAGAAACTGGTGATGATATTGAACGTGAAGTAACAACAGGTGCTATCAGTATTTACAAAGATCTCTCTTCTCTCGATGGAGATTTATACAATATTCAATCTGGATCAGGATTTAATGTATTAATTAACGATAACCCAAATATTCCTTTTGCAGAACCAATTTCATTCGTATTAAACTCAACACCAGGTACCACAAGTTCAGCAAGTTATCGTGTGAAAGCTTCAGGTGAACAAGAACTAATTTTACCTAGCATCACAACAATCGATGGGACTCGAGTTGAGAATGAAGCCTCTAGTTTAAATAGCCAGACATTTACTGGAAGCATTAAATTAACAGGGACGAATATTTTGAAATTTAAACAAGCTACAAGTGGTAGTCTTAGTTTTGAACATGCTATTAATGGAATAACATTCAAAGGTTCATCTACTAATAATGCAGGAACTGTAAGTACAAGTTTAACATTACCTTCTGGTATTAAATTTTAAGTGTAAAAAAATGCAATTAAACCCTCTATACTGAGGGTTTTTTTATATATTAGATCTAAACTCATGAAATGAAGCATATCCAAATGTACGACATCATCATTATCGGTTCAGGAACAGCAGGCATTTCAGCCTATAAAGAAGCAATTAAAAAAACACAAAATCTTCTTATCATTAATGATGGGCCTTGGGATACTACCTGTGCACGCGTTGGTTGTATGCCAAGTAAAATACTTATCTCTACTGCCAACCGTATGTACGAAATAAGACATGCAGATAATTTAGGACTAGATGTCAAAAGTGAAATTGATACCTCTAGCGTCATGCAACATGTTCAAACCTTACGTGATCGTTTTACAAGAGCCACGTTAAAAGATGTTGAAAGTTGGCCAAGCCAACATAAAATTTCAGGTAAAGCTAAATTTATTGATTCAAATACCATTCAAGTAAACAACCAAACATTTAAAGCCAAGTCATTTATCCTTGCTGTAGGTACAACTCCTGCTATAGATGCTGAACAAAAACAAATATTAGGCGATAAATTAATTACATCAGATCAGATATTTGAATTAGAACAACTCCCTAAATCAGTCGCAGTTATTGGAAGTGGTGTCATCGCTTTGGAATTAGCGCAGGCTTTAACACGCCTCAATGTAAACACAACCGTTTTTGCACGTAGTCGAAAAATTGGCTCACTGAGTAGCCCTATATTGCAAAAGCTCGCACAGGAAGAATTAAGTAAAGAGTTAAAGCTAAAGTTTGAAATTTTACCTGAACATTATGCTATTGAAAGCGATCTAGTTCATTTAACCTATACTGAAGAAAACGTACAAAAGTCGCTACAAGTTGACTATGTCTTAGCTGCAACTGGCAGACGTACATTATTAAATACATTAGGTTTAGAACGTGTAAGTACGGAATTTAAAGATATTAAAAATTTGCCAATTAACCCACATACAAAGCAACTTGCAGATTATCCTATTTTTATTGTCGGCGATGCACATACCAGTACCCCTATCCAACATGAAGCAGCTCATGAAGGTAAGTTTGCAGTACAAAACTGTTTAAACTTTCCACAAACTAAATCCATCAAGACGCTAACTCCTTTAGGCATCTTATTTTCTACACCACAAATGGCAACCATTGGGCAAAGCTATAAGCATCTACAAGATAAAAACACAGAATTCGTCATTGGTTACGTTTCTTATGAAAAACAAGGTCGTGCGATTGTTGCTGCTAAAAATAAAGGGGCTGCCGAAGTATATGTGGATACAATTAGCCATAAACTATTAGGAGCTGAGCTATTCTGTGCAGAAGCTGAACATCTAGCACATTTGCTAGCTTGGATGATTTCAGAAGAACTAAGCATACATGAAATTTTGGATAAGCCTTTCTATCATCCAACGTTAGAAGAAGGGTTAAGAACAGCATTAAAGCATGCACGACGTCAGTTAATATAATTTTATCTTTTAGGTATGTTAATAGCGTTGGATATCCAGCGCTTAATTTTCGTGCTCCCTTTTTCTTTCCCTTTTTCCCGACATAAAAAAACACCCCCTGAGATATCAGGGGGTGTTTTCGAATAATGAGCTGGCGATGACTTACTCTCACATGGGTAACCCCACACTACCATTAGCGCTAAGAGGTTTCACTTCTGAGTTCGGGAAGGGATCAGGTGGTTCACTCTTGCTATTGTCGCCAGCACAACTGTTTATGGATACTCGCTTAGTCTAATCTCAGAGCAGTGCTCTTCGTGCTAAGTTTTCTACCAAATGAGTTATTAACAGATCATATCTGAGTTGCAGTATTTTGTTCTTAAGCGTTAACTAAATCAAGTTATTTTGCTTAATATCGAATCAATTGATGCTTTACATACAACTGTTTGGGTGTTGTATAGTCAAGCCTCACGAGCAATTAGTATTGGTCAGCTTCATGCGTCACCGCACTTCCACATCCAACCTATCAACGTCGTAGTCTTCAACGGCTCTTTAGTGGACATAAAGTCCAAGGGAAATCTTATCTTGAGGTAGGCTTCCCGCTTAGATGCTTTCAGCGGTTATCCCTTCCGAACATAGCTACCCGGCGATGCGACTGGCGTCACAACCGGTACACCAGAGGTTCGTCCACTCTGGTCCTCTCGTACTAGGAGCAGATCCTCTCAAATTTCCAGCGCCCACGGTAGATAGGGACCGAACTGTCTCACGACGTTCTAAACCCAGCTCGCGTACCTCTTTAAATGGCGAACAGCCATACCCTTGGGACCTGCTTCAGCCCCAGGATGAGATGAGCCGACATCGAGGTGCCAAACACCGCCGTCGATATGAACTCTTGGGCGGTATCAGCCTGTTATCCCCAGAGTACCTTTTATCCGTTGAGCGATGGCCCTTCCATACAGAACCACCGGATCACTAAGACCTACTTTCGTACCTGCTCGACTTGTGGGTCTCGCAGTTAAGCGCGCTTTTGCCTTTATACTCTACGCGTGATTTCCGACCACGCTGAGCGCACCTTCGTACTCCTCCGTTACTCTTTAGGAGGAGACCGCCCCAGTCAAACTACCCACCAGACATGGTCCTCGCTCCAGATAATGGAGCAGAGTTAGAACCTCAATATTACCAGGGTGGTATTTCAAGATTGGCTCCACCGAAACTAGCGTCTCGGTTTCAAAGCCTCCCACCTATCCTACACAAGTAAGATCAAAGTTCAATGTCAAGCTGCAGTAAAGGTTCACGGGGTCTTTCCGTCTAGCCGCGGGTACACCGCATCTTCACGGCGATTTCGATTTCACTGAGCCTCTGCTGGAGACAGCGCCCCCATCATTATGCCATTCGTGCAGGTCGGAACTTACCCGACAAGGAATTTCGCTACCTTAGGACCGTTATAGTTACGGCCGCCGTTTACTGGGGCTTCGATCAAGAGCTTCGCTTACGCTAACCCCATCAATTAACCTTCCAGCACCGGGCAGGCATCACACCCTATACGTCCACTTTCGTGTTTGCAGAGTGCTATGTTTTTAATAAACAGTTGCAGGGGCCTGGTTTCTGTGGCTGCTCTCAGCTCAGGAAGCAAGTTCCATCACCAAAAGCAGCGTACCTTCTCCCGAAGTTACGGTACCATTTTGCCTAGTTCCTTCAGCAGAGTTCTCTCAAGCGCTTTGGTCTACTCGACCTGACCACCTGTGTCGGTTTCGGGTACGATTCCAGTGTAACTGAAGCTTAGAGACTTTTCCTGGAAGTATGGTATCAGCCACTTCACTGTACAAGTACAGCTTGCTGTCAGATCTCAGCATAGAGTACCCCGGATTTGCCTAAGATACATGCCTACTTCCTTTCACCTGGACAACCAACGCCAGGCTGACTTAACCTTCTCCGTCCTCTCATCGCATTACACTGAAGTATTGGAATATTAACCAATTTCCCATCGACTACGCCTCTCGGCCTCGCCTTAGGGGTCGACTCACCCAGCCCCGATTAACGTTGGACTGGAACCCTTGGTCTTTCAGCGAACGGGTTTTTCACCCGTTTTGTCGTTACTCACGTCAGCATTCGCACTTCTGATACCTCCAGCAGACTTCTCAATCCACCTTCATCGGCTTACAGAACGCTCCCCTACCACTTACACTAATGTGTAAATCCGCAGCTTCGGCATATAGTTTTAGCCCCGTTACATCTTCCGCGCAGGCCGACTCGACTAGTGAGCTATTACGCTTTCTTTAAAGGGTGGCTGCTTCTAAGCCAACCTCCTAGCTGTCTATGCCTTCCCACATCGTTTCCCACTTAACTATAATTTTGGGGCCTTAGCTGGCGGTCTGGATTGTTTTCCTCTTGACTACGGACGTTAGCACCCGCAGTCTGTCTCCCGGATAGTACTCATTGGTATTCGGAGTTTGCATCGGTTTGGTAAGTCGGGATGACCCCCTAGCCGAAACAGTGCTCTACCCCCAATGGTATTCGTCCGAGGCGCTACCTAAATAGCTTTCGGGGAGAACCAGCTATCACCGAGTTTGATTAGCCTTTCACCCCTATCCACAAGTCATCCCCTGGCTTTTCAACGACAGTGGGTTCGGTCCTCCAGTTAGTGTTACCCAACCTTCAACCTGCTCATGGATAGATCACCCGGTTTCGGGTCTACACCCAGCAACTAAACGCCCTATTAAGACTCGATTTCTCTACGGCTCCCCTAATCGGTTAACCTTGCTACTGAATGTAAGTCGCTGACCCATTATACAAAAGGTACGCAGTCACCAAACAAGTTGGCTCCCACTGCTTGTATGCATGCGGTTTCAGGATCTATTTCACTCCCCTCACAGGGGTTCTTTTCGCCTTTCCCTCACGGTACTGGTTCACTATCGGTCAGTCAGGAGTATTTAGCCTTGGAGGATGGTCCCCCCATATTCAGACAAGGTTTCACGTGCCTCGCCCTACTCGACATCATTATCTAAGCCCTTTCGTGTACAGGACTATCACCTACTATGGTCGCACTTCCCAGAGCGTTCCACTAAAGCTTAGATAACTTAATGGGCTTTTCCCCGTTCGCTCGCCGCTACTGAGGGAATCTCAATTGATTTCTTTTCCTAAGGGTACTGAGATGTTTCACTTCCCCTCGTTCGCCTCATAAACCTATGTATTCAGTTTATGATACCCGCCTTATAGCGGGTGGGTTTCCCCATTCAGAAATCTCCGGATCACAGGATATTTGCCGCCTCCCCGGAGCTTATCGCAGGCTATTACGTCTTTCATCGCCTCTGACTGCCAAGGCATCCACCACATGCACTTAATTACTTGACTATACAACCCCAAACAGTCGTTTGATCCTACAAGTAGATCAACCAACATTACAGTTTAGAGCTTCGTGAATTTAATCACTGTACAGCTTCAATTAGATTCATATACCAAAACGCTTGATTCAGTTAATTTCGCTAGTAACTCATTTCATTCAACTTTCACAATTGCTTGTTAAGTTAAATCAAACGAGTATGAACAAATTATTTCAACTCAAATATATTCTGTTAATGATTTTTCCAGCCTTCGTCAGGTCAGGAAACTGTGATAAATCACAGAGCTTAATAACAATGCAGCGAATCATACGCCACTTTGTTGCTAAGCTCTATAACCTAAGCACTTGATCGCTTAAGGACTAAGCTAACAATCGCTTGATTGTTTATTTTAGCTTCGTTCTTTATACATTCCGAAGGAATGTATGGTGGAGACTAGGAGAGTCGAACTCCTGACCTCCTGCGTGCAAAGCAGGCGCTCTACCAACTAAGCTAAGTCCCCAGCTTATCAATAAGTCAATGTTTCTGATTCTCTGTTTGCTTCCGTATTTTATTCAAATACTTCGTTAGTCAGAATGGTGGGTCTGACAAGACTTGAACTTGTGACCCCACGCTTATCAAGCGTGTGCTCTAACCAACTGAGCTACAGACCCTCAGATACATCGTCATGAAGAACAACTTGTTGTGGATTCTTACCAATCGTCAATCTTTCGTTAAGGAGGTGATCCAGCCGCAGGTTCCCCTACGGCTACCTTGTTACGACTTCACCCCAGTCATCGGCCACACCGTGGTAAGCGTCCTCCTTACGGTTAGACTACCTACTTCTGGTGCAACAAACTCCCATGGTGTGACGGGCGGTGTGTACAAGGCCCGGGAACGTATTCACCGCGGCATTCTGATCCGCGATTACTAGCGATTCCGACTTCATGGAGTCGAGTTGCAGACTCCAATCCGGACTACGATCGGCTTTTTGAGATTAGCATCTCCTCGCGGAGTAGCAACCCTTTGTACCGACCATTGTAGCACGTGTGTAGCCCTGGTCGTAAGGGCCATGATGACTTGACGTCGTCCCCGCCTTCCTCCAGTTTGTCACTGGCAGTATCCTTAAAGTTCCCGGCTTAACCCGATGGCAAATAAGGAAAAGGGTTGCGCTCGTTGCGGGACTTAACCCAACATCTCACGACACGAGCTGACGACAGCCATGCAGCACCTGTATGTAAGTTCCCGAAGGCACCAATCCATCTCTGGAAAGTTCTTACTATGTCAAGACCAGGTAAGGTTCTTCGCGTTGCATCGAATTAAACCACATGCTCCACCGCTTGTGCGGGCCCCCGTCAATTCATTTGAGTTTTAGTCTTGCGACCGTACTCCCCAGGCGGTCTACTTATCGCGTTAGCTGCGCCACTAAAGCCTCAAAGGCCCCAACGGCTAGTAGACATCGTTTACGGCATGGACTACCAGGGTATCTAATCCTGTTTGCTCCCCATGCTTTCGTGCCTCAGCGTCAGTATTAGGCCAGATGGCTGCCTTCGCCATCGGTATTCCTCCAGATCTCTACGCATTTCACCGCTACACCTGGAATTCTACCATCCTCTCCCATACTCTAGCTTCCCAGTATCGAATGCAATTCCCAAGTTAAGCTCGGGGATTTCACATCCGACTTAAAAAGCCGCCTACGCACGCTTTACGCCCAGTAAATCCGATTAACGCTCGCACCCTCTGTATTACCGCGGCTGCTGGCACAGAGTTAGCCGGTGCTTATTCTGCGAGTAACGTCCACTATCTCTAGGTATTAACCAAAGTAGCCTCCTCCTCGCTTAAAGTGCTTTACAACCAAAAGGCCTTCTTCACACACGCGGCATGGCTGGATCAGGGTTCCCCCCATTGTCCAATATTCCCCACTGCTGCCTCCCGTAGGAGTCTGGGCCGTGTCTCAGTCCCAGTGTGGCGGATCATCCTCTCAGACCCGCTACAGATCGTCGCCTTGGTAGGCCTTTACCCCACCAACTAGCTAATCCGACTTAGGCTCATCTATTAGCGCAAGGTCCGAAGATCCCCTGCTTTCTCCCGTAGGACGTATGCGGTATTAGCATCCCTTTCGAAATGTTGTCCCCCACTAATAGGCAGATTCCTAAGCATTACTCACCCGTCCGCCGCTAGAAATCGGTAGCAAGCTACCTATTCCCGCTCGACTTGCATGTGTTAAGCCTGCCGCCAGCGTTCAATCTGAGCCATGATCAAACTCTTCAGTTTAAAATCAATAGTACATATAGTGTACCAATCTTGGCTCATCAATTACTGACAAAAATTTGCTCAAATAAACTTCGAGTAATTTCTACCATCAATCAATGAAAATAATTTCGATCGATCAATCAGTAAAAATCCACACAAGTTGTTCTTCATAATCTCTTAATGATCTTCTTGTTGGTTCGTCACCAGCAAGCTAGGTCGGCTATGTTACTCTTTATTTCTAAAGAGTCAACCGGTAATTCAAATTATTTTTAAACTTATCAAATAAAACCTAACTTAATTCAACCAAGTCATTGTTTTATCAGAAGTTTTAATCTTCATCACCGCCGATGGATGTGCATTCTACAGCATTTCTGATCCAACGCAACACCCTTTTCCATTTATTTTTAATTTTTCATTACGTTTGTTTATTTATTCTACTAAATTGAGTTTTTTTACTATTTTTTGAGCATAATAGGGACAATATTTCCATATTTATCCGTTAATTTATCTTTTTCATTCTTTTCTTGCCATTTTAAAGCTCGACAATCAACATATTCACAGTAACCACCTTCCCCACACTCGATTTCGTCGTTGATTTTGATTTGATAGTTAAAGCTTCCTGCATAGCCCGCCCCTAGTCCAAATTTAAAATCTCCACGACTCTGCGCTTGTACATGTATTTTCATTTTGTCATTTTGGTAAATCCATTCAAATTCACGTGGCAAATACATTTTTTGCAAATTGGGGGTTTTAACCACAGGATAAACGCGCATGACTTTAAAGAACACGCCTTGGTCTGCCATGAACACTTGCTTCTGATTTAAATCTCTTAGATATAAACGTGAGCTCAAAATATTGTTATAACGGTCTCGCGTTTGCATAAAGATAATTTGACGTTGTCGACTAAGGTTAATCACCTGATGGGTATAAAACGCTAAAGGTAAATATGGGAACTTGCGTATTTGTGCATAAGACAAAACCGCCAGCTGATTTACATCATACATCTGGCCCTGAAATTTGATTTGACCTTCACATTGGCACATCACCGACCAATATTCAGCTAGACCTAATCTTAATTTTATTAAACAAGAAGAAATACCGGTAGTTTGCACGGACAAATCTAAACTGAGTTCAGTATCTTCTCGATGGATTTGAAATACCGCTCCATCCCAACCAATCTGCTCTTTATCTCTAAATTTAAAGACGGTATCACTCAGACCACAGTCGTCTTTGATGGAATATGATTGTAATTGCCCAACCATATGACCGCTCACACTGGTCAATACTGTGGCTGTATTGAGTTCGTCTTGTTGAATGGACGCAGGATTTTGAAAAGCGGGAATCTGAGGCTGCCCAAGCCAACTCATAAAGTTAAGATAACGTAAGGGCGCAGGAAGATTCGGTAGACAAAGTCCATAATGGACTGAAGGATAAGACGTATTCGGCGCATGTAGATTTATTTTTTTATGTTGTAAATCTGGAGCTTGATTCAATCGTCTTGATTGATCCAAGAAATCTTGAAATATCTGCATATCAAGCTCCTTTTCATTTTTATTTCATGTTTTAACTCATGCTTCAGCCTTTTTTGCCATTAAGGTTGTGACAAAGCCAGACAATGCATAAATTACTGAAATAATTAAAATACCCATTGGAATATTATACGTTACAGCAGCTAAAATGAAGACTATGATTGGCAACACCGCAAATGGAACACGGCGACGATCCACAGTTTTAAATGAATAGTATTTTACATTTGAGATCATCAATAGACCCACTGCAATAATCACTACCACATTAAAAATCTGAATACCTGTTTCGCGTAAGTCGAAGACCGCAGGGATATCCATACCTACCCATACCAATGAAATAATCATAACGGCTGCGAGTGGACTTGCAACACCAATAAAATAACGTTTATCGACAACCCCAATTTGTACGTTAAAACGTGCCAAACGGAAGGCTGCACATGCGGTGTAAACAAAACATGCTGCCAGGCCAATACGGCCTAAGTCATTTAGACTCCAGCTATACATTAAAATGGCAGGTGCAACACCAAATGCTAGCAAGTCTGATAAGGAGTCAAACTGTTCACCAAAAGGACTTTGTGCGCCGATAGCACGTGCGACACGTCCATCCAAACCATCAAATAATGCTGCAAGGAAAATGGCATAAATGGCTTGTTGAAACTCACCATTCATACTGGCAATTATTGAATAAAAGCCGGATAACAACGCTGCAGTTGTAATCAAGTTTGGCCACAGATAGATCCCACGACGTTTCACTTTATGCCCTTCATGGGTATGCTCCTCTTCTTCAACTTCAAATGTAATGCCATCAAATGCATTTTCATCCTTTGAAGAAATTTCCCGCTCAGGTTTATTTGTATTTGTCATTGTTCGATCCTAACTGTGACCTTTCTTTTTCAAGTTTAAAATTATTCGCCAACCAACCAACGTACGGCTGCATGACCACCATTTTCATTCATACGAAGATGTGGGAACAACCATTGTAATGCTTCGTCCGCATCTTCAGAGAATTTCCAAGGTGGGTTAATCACCAATAAACCACAACCATTTAGACCGACTGGAGTGTCATCTGGCCATACACAAATTTCGCAAACCAACTGACGACGAATGCCGGTTTTGTACATTTTCTTTTCAAAACGTTCAATCATCGCGCGGTCTTTAATTGGATACCATACCGCAAAAACGCCTGTCGGCCATTTTTTATAAGCAGCCACCAACAATTCTACAAGCTGTGGAAAATCTTTACGTTCTAATTCGTAAGGCGGGTCAATCATGACCAAACCACGTTTTTCTTTTGGTGGAATTACACCCAGTAAACCTTCGTAAGCATCACGCTCATGCAAGCCTGCACGTTTATCAAAAATATTGTGGCGCAATTGTTGGAATACATCGCGCTGCATTTCAAAAATCGTGGCTTTATCAGTTTCACGCATGCCTTCAAGTGCAAACCACGGAGAACCTGGATAAGCGCCTTTACCAAAGTTTTCACGCATTTTTTCAACAACTTTTAAATATTGTTGAACACCTTCAGGCGCATTGCGTTTAATCGAATCATCGAGCTTAACTAAACGATGAATACCATTTAAAAACTCACCTGATTTCTGTGCTTCAGAGGTCGAAAGATCATATTTACCTGCACCACCATGTGTATCTACATAGCGATAAGGTTTATCTTTTGCATTCAGTCGACTTAATAACTGAAGCAGCAAAACGTGCTTCATCACGTCGGCAAAGTTGCCTGCATGGAAATGGTGACGGTAATTCATGTTTCTTTAATTCCTAATATCAACGGACATTTTAGCATGAAAAATAGTTTCATTCCGATGCTATTCTTGCTCTAGAATACGTCACCTTTTTTTCCACAACTTTATGGATCGTATATGGAAACAGCCTTTCTCCCAAAGTCTTGGCCGGTTGATCAAATCCTCGATGATTTAGATCAACACGGGTTTAGCATTATTGATGACGCTTATCCTGCTGAATATATACATGCACTTGTTGAAGAATGTATGTCAAATTTAAATAAATTTAGGGATGCAGCCGTACAAAATGGGGTCATCAGTAAAATTAGAAGTGATCATATTTTATGGATTAACGACACATTAGATGTCGCACAAGAACACGTTCAAGCCTTAGAACATTTATCAGAACAATTTAATCGCGCATTTTTTTCTAACATTCACGAAGTCGAAGCACATTTTGCTTGTTATAACGCAGGTGAGTTTTATGCACTACACAAAGATAATCCTCAAGGCAAAAATGGACGTGTCATTTCAGCAGTTTATTATCTGCATGAATATTGGCAAGCCGACTGGGGCGGTGAATTGCGCTTACAAGATAAGAATGATGTTTGGCATATTTTAGAACCTAAACCGAATCGCATTGCGTTATTCCAAAGTGACCTATTACACGAGGTACTCGAAGCAAAACATCAACGTTTATCGATTACGGCTTGGCTACGTAATGACAACTCGATGTGGTAATTCGAGATTCCTCCTTTAAATCCCTTAAACTATCCTCATATATGAGTCATTCATAGATGAGGATGTACCCGATGCGTCAAAACAGTCATAAAATTATTCAGCGTATTGGCGAAACCGATCAATTATTTCTACAAGGCAACAGCCCTGAACTTGCCCTTGAGCGTGCAGACTTACGCCTGCAATTGGTTAATTTAAGTAAGAACCATCAAGAACAAGTGTATTTTCTGCAAGAAGCCATTGTTCTACTGGAGCAAAGCCGGATTGAATTTGAAGAAATGCCGATTGAGCTATACATCAATTTGTCTGTACATTTAGCCAAAGCTTATATGATATTTTTTGAAATTACCCAAGAGCAGCGCTATGCCCTAATTACCCAGCAGATTATGAAACCGATGTCCAAAGCTGAACATGGCGACATTTACTTCTACTTGGCCTATGCCTCTGCGGTAAAACAGGAACCTGCGTTAACCCGCCACTGGTTAAATAAATACTGCAAATCTCAAGAATTCAAACTGATCACATTACTTGAGCATCCTGCATTTAATCCATATCGCCAAGAAGATTGGTTTGCAGAGTTACGCCAAAGCAAACTGCACTAAATAAAAAAACACCTCTGAGGAGGTGTTTTTTTATTTCTGGAAAAATGAAATCTATGCCGGCTGCAGCTTATATGCATCCATATGCAACTGTTGATTCAGCTCATCAATCCATATAGCCCAATCATCATCTTGTACTAAATGACTGATTAGAAAATCACGCTGCGCTTTATTCCAAAACGGCGCATCATGTAAATTTTCACTTGCAGCAAGCTGATGCGTACGCACGTATAATTCGATCGCAGCTGGACTGCTAGCTAACCCCAATTGAGAAAACAATAAAGCTAAGGATGGTTTATTTTGATTGAGCATCTCGCCCTCCTTATCAACTAATCTGTCATTTATTATTTAATTAACTTATATGATGAAGCTAAAAAAACCTAGCGTTAAAACTAGGTTTGTTGTTTCAAATTGTATTTAGATTTTGCATGATCCGGAAAGCTTATATTCTGTATGCAATTGTTCATTTAAAATATCGACCACTATGGCCCAGTCATCATCTTTTTTCCAATGACTGATAATGAAGTCACGCTGTGACTTCGTCCAAAATGGCGCTTCATGCAATGGAACATCCATGGTGATTTGATGCGTTTCGATAAATTGATCAATGCCTTCCGGACTTGCATCTAACCCCAATTGTTCAAAAAATAGTTCCAACGTCGGTTGTTGATCAAACATTGCCGTTCTCCTCAAGCCAAAAACATTTCTTCCACTTCATAGTTATCTGTTTAATTGACTTTGTCAGTTGCAACTACATCTCAACGTGTTATTTTTTGTTCAAAACTTAAGCTTGGTATTTTTCGCAGGCCATAAAAAAGCACCCCAAATGGAGTGCTTTTTTTTATAATTTAATTTAAAAAATTAAATTATTTAACCATGTCAGCAACTGCTGCACGTTCTTCTTCAAGCTCGTTTAGAGTGACGTTGATACGTTCACGGCTGAATTCGTCGATTTCAAGACCTTGAACGATTTTGTATTCGCCATTTTCACAAGTTACAGGGAAACCGAACATTACGCCTTCAGGAATACCATAAGAACCGTCAGAAGGAATACCCATAGTTACCCATTTGCCGTTTGTGCCAAGAGCCCAATCGCGCATATGGTCGATTGCAGCGTTTGCAGCAGAAGCAGCAGAAGAAAGACCACGCGCTTCGATGATCGCAGCACCACGTTTACCAACAGTTGGAAGGAATACGTCTTTATTCCAAGCAGCATCGTTGATTTTGTCTTTTAAGCTTTCGCCGTTTACATTTGCAAAACGGTAGTCAGCATACATTGTTGGAGAGTGGTTACCCCAAACTGTCATGTTTTCGATGTCAGAAACTGCAACACCCGCTTTTTGAGCAAGTTGAGTTAACGCACGGTTGTGGTCAAGACGTAACATTGCTGTGAAGTTTTTCGCTGGAAGATCTGGAGCAGATTTCATTGCGATGTAAGCGTTAGTGTTTGCAGGATTACCTACAACAAGAACTTTAACGTCACGGCTAGCAACTTCGTTAAGTGCTTGGCCTTGACCGATGAAGATTTCACCGTTTACTTTAAGAAGGTCAGCACGTTCCATACCAGGACCACGTGGACGTGAACCTACAAGAAGAGCGTAGTCAGCATCTTTGAATGCAACTTTAGGATCATCAGTACCGATCATACCTTCTAAAAGAGGGAATGCGCAGTCATCAAGTTCCATCATTACGCCTTTAAGCGCTTGTTGAGCTTTCTCAACTGGAATTTCTAATAATTGAAGGATAACTGGTTGGTCTTTACCCAACATTTCACCGCTTGCGATACGGAATAATAAGCTATAACCGATTTGACCAGCTGCGCCAGTAACGGCAACACGAACTGCTTGCTTCATGTAATTATCTCCAATTGAGGAAGGTCATAATGATTAAATAGCTGTTCTATCTAATCTTAATAATCATAAACGGCAAAGATTGTACTCCAATCTTTTGACGCTTGCATGTAAAAGAGAATGCTTTTCAACAAAAGTATGATAGGAAATATAAATAAAATGCCGAAAAAAGCTTAGAAAGAACCTTTAATTATGAAAGTTGCAGGACAATTTCCGACAATAGTCGTAGGGCAACTTTTATACTGACCATTGTTTTTATAGCAAATTTTAATCTCAGTCAGTAAGCTGCCACCACGGGTTTGAACACAGTTAAATTCAATACTTTGGGATACCAATCCGCTGTTCATACGCAACATTTTATTACGCAAGACATTGGCTTGAATGGATTGGGTTTCTTGGCTAGTCAATTCATCTGGAATTTTTAGCTTATCTGCATGATTAATAATGGTTCTGAAATACTGGCTGGCATTCATTGGGACACAGCCGCCGGTAGTGTGCCAAAGCGCCACGCGAGCATTTTCATCAGGCATAATCCGTGCAACCACTTTGGCTTGCAACGGAGAAAGTTTAGCTGAACTATTGGTGGTGCAATCACGGGTAGAAGTTTCTGGATATAGGCCCGTGATATTGAGTGAATACCCTTCCAGACATTTACGTTTTTTACTTTTTAAAGGATCATAGGCGCAAACAGCTGGCACCATTTGTACATCCATCACATAGCCATTAACCACGGGTGCTGCCGAAAGCACAGACATACCAAAGCCTGCACCAATGCCGATGAGCAGTGATGTCAGTATTCGATAAACAGGTCTAATGTTCAATTCGGCATTCATTATTTACCCATATTGCGCCTTAAAACAGGCGCATTGCTTTAATGCTTATTGCGCATTCCGTAATGGAATCATTTGCATTCGTTTTTCAATCGATTGCGGCCCCTGACCCAATAAAAGGCCGTAATGGGTTGCATTGGTCATCACATGTTTTACATAGTCTCGAGTTTCCGTTAATGGAATCGATTCCGTATATTGGTCCGCTGCAATCGCTTGATACTCAGGCTGCCAGCGTCGAGCACGATTTGGACCCGCATTGTAGCCTGCAGTCGCTAATACTGGACTATTACTCAATTGACGTTGAATCATTGATAAATAGAAAGTGCCATAACGGATATTGGTATTCATATCCGTTAATGCAGCGGGGTTATAACTCTCCCCCATCTGACGAGCCACCAATTTTGCGGTGTCTGGCATAATTTGCATTAAACCACCGGCACCGACATGTGAACGTGCGCTAGTGACAAACCGACTTTCTTGACGCATCAAGCCATAAGCCCATGCAGGGTCAATCCCTGCATTACGACTATGACTCACCACATAATTTTGATGCGGCATAGCATAACGTAAAGCATAATTGTGCTGTTTAGTGGTTCGATCTGCCGCATAAATCGCCCGATCATACCACCCCATATCGGTTGCACGTTTAGCTGCGGCAAGAATCATGCCATCATCATGCTTTAAATAGGCTTGACGCACCGCCCAGTTCCATTCACGGTTAATATAGCTGTCAGATGCATTAATATTGCGCAATGCAAAGGCACGACGGAAGTGAATATCCTGACTGAGACGCTGCGCATCTTGTGACGAAGGCTGCACATTTGACGGAATATTGTTATAAGACTGACCAATTTTGTCACGTGCTAACAAATTATGGTAATCATCGCCAACGGCAAGCTTGCGATAAATTTCTTTTGCCGCACGTTTAGATGAGGCATCTCCACGTTGTTCAGAGGCGCGTGCTAACCAATATTGCCAACGGTCTTCCTGCTTTTGCGAAACGCTCATCGCATCAATTGCACGAATGACACTTTCCCATGCGCCAAAACGAATGGCTTGTCGCGCATAAATCTCGGCTTCTTCTGCACTAAAAGGCAGTCCATAACTCAAATCAAGATAATTTAGAACTTCACGGTTGAAATTATTTTTCATTACCGTTGTACCACCGATATACCCGACACTACGGTATAGGGCTTTTTGTACATCGGCTGGTGTGCCTTCTGCTGCACGTTTCACCGAAGAAATCGCGCCATTTAAGTCGCTATCGGCCAAGCGACCCATCGCATAAATCAGGTATGCATGATCTTCAGCTGTGGCTTTGGGTGCAGACCATAAATAATTCAGTGGATTGGCTTGAATGGTGTTGAGTTGCGATAAATTAATATTCACGCCAATGGTTTGCGCAGTCGCAATCGCTTGTCCTGACTGACCCGCTCTTAACTGTCCCCACATCCGTTGATGGCGGTCATCTTGAGTCATTAAAGGACTCGACAGCATCATACGGCCCAAGCCCGTACACGAGTCAGGTTGTGAGTTTGTGGTCAACCATACATCTTTAAATTCTGCGTAAACCAGAGGGTCGCCCGACTTTGCGCGGACTTGAGCCATGGCACATGTTTCAGCACGGTCAGCATTAGTCACATATTGCAAGACAGGCTGTGCTGTAGCGAAATCAGCTTGTTTGACTTTTTCTTCAACATAATCTGCGGCTAATTTTTCTGCCATTGCCGAGTTTGGATAGCGCTGTGCAAAATTAATAATGGCACTTGCAGGTTGTGAAGCCAAATTGTTATTCAGTAACCAATATTCTGGATAATAGCCCAAAACGTCATTTTGCATGGATGATTGATATTGTTGTAATAAGCTAATATTGCCTGCATTCGCAGCACGTAAAGCATCGTTAAACTGCTCATCTGCGGCTTGGGAAAACGCAGAAATTCCGGAGAGCCCGACACTCAAAGCAAGTAATTTAGCGTAATTTTTCTGTTTAAAATTATGTTTTAACATCCACTTGCCTTCTTTCATGTCATTCTGCTCAGTTACAGCACATCGAACTTTGTTTAGGAATTAGTTTAATAATTCTAAACTCTGCATTGTGTTCTGTTATGTAACCTTATGATTAGCCAATATTAATTTTCAAACATTTTTGCTTCATAAATCAATATGGCAGAGTTGTCATTTTAGGCTGTAAGTTTCTAGTAAATTACTGCTAAAATATTGCCCATTCTTAAAATCCCCTTTTTGACCTCCGCAGCTGCACAATTCAATTGATTGAATTGTCTGTCAGCCACGTATGGTTATTGATTTTCATAAAATTCCTTTAGGAGCCTACATGACGGTTCAAACCTTCATCCCCAATAGTGCCCAAGCTGCCCCAGATAACACTGTTACCCAGCCACAGCACACCCCAGCTCAAGATGGAACAGTGAAAAAACTGTACATCGAAACGCAAGGGTGTCAGATGAATGAGTATGACAGTCAACGTATGGGCGACCTTTTAGGTGATTCTCACGGCTATGTGCTGACAACCGATCCAAAAGAAGCGGATATTCTCCTGATGAATACCTGCTCTATCCGTGAAAAAGCACAAGAAAAAGTATTTTCTGAGTTAGGCCGCTGGCGCAAGCTGAAAGAAAAAAATCCTGACTTGGTGATTGGTGTTGGTGGCTGTGTTGCCTCTCAGGAAGGTGACAACATTCAAAAACGCGCACCGTATGTAGATATGGTGTTTGGTCCACAAACCTTACACCGTTTACCGCAAATGCTTGATCAACATACTGAGCAAGTGGTCAAACCAAAAAAAGAAAAAATTCAGTTGGTGGATATTTCATTCCCTGACATTGAAAAATTCGACTTTTTACCTGAACCGCGTGTAGAAGGGTTTAAAGCCTTTGTCTCGATTATGGAAGGCTGCTCAAAATACTGTTCTTTCTGTGTGGTTCCTTACACACGTGGAGAAGAAGTATCACGTCCACTGGATGATGTATTGGCTGAAATTGCCACTTTAGCTGAAAAAGGCGTACGTGAAATTTCATTACTCGGCCAAAACGTGAATGGCTACCGTGGTGAAACTTTTGAAGGGGAAATCTGTACCTTTGCAGACTTATTACGTTTAGTTGCTGAGATTCCAGGGATTGGTCGTATTCGTTACACCACATCGCACCCGCTTGAATTTAACGATGACTTGATTCAATGCTACCGTGACTTACCGCAAATGGTTTCTCACTTGCATCTACCGGTTCAAAGTGGTTCGAATGACGTTCTACAAGCCATGAAACGTAACCACACGATTGATGTATATATCGATAAAATTGCTAAATTACGTCAAGTTCGCCCTGATATGCATTTATCTAGCGACTTTATTATTGGCTTCCCGGGTGAGACTGACGAAAACTTCGAAGAAACTTATCAATTTATCCAAGATATGGACTTCGATCATTCATACAGTTTCATCTACTCAAAACGTCCGGGTACTCCTGCCTCAGAACTTGAAGACACAACCCCTGAAGATGTGAAAAAAGAACGTCTTGCAAAAGTTCAACAATGGATTAAACAATCCAGTATCGATAAAACTGATGCAATGCTTGGGACCATTCAACGTGTCTTGATTGAGTCTGTTTCAGACAAAGATCCGAACTTGCTGATTGGTACTGCAGACAATACACGTTTGGTTAGCTTTATCGGTGATCCTGCATGGGTTGGGCGTTTTGCAGAGATTGAAGTGACAGATATTAAAACTTTGAAGTTTGTTTACGGTGAACTCTTGAATCTTGAGCCTGACGTGGCGTAATGTAAGCTTAATCGTCAGACCAATTTAAAGGAATTCTCTTGACTGCAGCGATTCGACGTACTGTAACTTTTGCTGGTATTCCACTTGACCGTTTACAAAGCATGCTCGGTGCCTATAACGGTCATCTCAAACAAATTGAACAACGTTTAGATGTCAAAATTTCTCATCGTGCAGATGCTTTTTTTATTGATGGGGAAATCGATGCGGTAGAGAGAGCCGAAAGTCTCCTTCACCGTCTTTATGAAGAGTCCGAAACCAATCTACAGATTAGTGCGGACATTTTACACATGATGATTCAAGGCAGTCAGACTGACCGCGAAATTCAGGAAGATTTTTCTGAAAATGAGCATACCGGTTTAGACAATGTTTATCTACAAACCCGTAAAGGTCGGATCAATCCACGTGGTGCCAATCAAAAACGCTATGTACAGCGTATTTTACAAAGCGATATTTCATTTGGTATCGGCCCAGCGGGTACAGGTAAAACTTATCTCGCGGTCGCCGCTGCTGTAGATATGCTAGAACGTAATGAAATTCAGCGTATTTTATTGGTTCGCCCTGCGGTTGAAGCAGGTGAAAAACTGGGTTTTTTACCCGGTGATTTGAGCCAAAAAATTGACCCTTACTTACGTCCTCTCTACGACGCTTTGTATGAAATGCTGGGTTTTGAAAAAGTCGCAAAACTGATTGAACGTCAAGTGATTGAAGTTGCACCACTCGCCTACATGCGTGGTCGTACCTTAAATCATTCTTTTGTGATTTTAGATGAAGCACAGAACACTACCCCTGAACAGATGAAAATGTTCCTCACCCGTTTAGGCTTTGGTTCTCGAGCGGTGATCACGGGCGACATTACACAGGTCGATTTACCTCGTGGTCAACAATCTGGTTTGGCACATGCCTTACGTGTGATTGAAAAAATTAAAGAAATTCATATTACTCGCTTCCACTCTCGTGACGTGGTACGTCATCAATTGGTTCAAAAAATTGTTGAAGCCTATGAGGGATGGGACAGCGAACAACATCGCCTCACAGCTGAACAACGTGCGGAACGTAAAGCACGTCAGGAAGCCTTGGTGGCGGACAATGATGCTAAAGCTGATGGGCAGCATCAAGACGAAAACATTTAAGGATTCATTTTGAAACTTAATCTCTCTTTGCAGCAAAATTTTCAGTCACCTGAATTGGTGGTGAAACGTGCGCATATCAAAAAAGTCGTGGAAACGGCTTTACGTCATATCGATACACAAAGTGATTGTGAGATCGGTATTGCATGTGTAGACAATGACGAAAGCCACAAATTGAACTTGGAATATCGTGGTAAAGACAAACCGACTAATGTGTTGTCTTTTCCGAGCGATCTCCCCGATGAAATGGCTGCAGTTTTAGACTCATTTCCGATTGGCGACTTGGTGATTTGTATTCCTGTGGTTCTTCGTGAAGCACAAGAACAAAGCAAAGCACCCCTGACCCACTTTACGCATATGCTGGTACACGGTACGTTGCACCTCATGGGCTACGACCATGAAACCTCTGATGAAGATGCTGAAGAAATGGAAGCTTTGGAGATCGAGATTTTAGCCAAATTGGGGTTTGATAACCCTTATCTGGAAAGAGATTAAGAACCAAAAAAGCGAGCTCCGGCTCGCTTTTTTTATCGTCATAAAAAACAAGGAAGGAAAGATATGCAATATGTCGTGATTTTTAAAGCACGCATTCGTACGCTTGATGAGCTGTATTTTTCGACTGCACAGCAGCTTAGAGACAAAGCCTTGACACACTTTAACTATCAACATTTTGAAGCGCTGACAGAGGGTGAGCATGAAATCGCCCTTTCCTACTGGAATACATTAGAAGACATTCGAGCTTGGCAACAAGATGCACAACATCTGGTCGCGCAGCAATTGGGGAAAAACCAATGGTATGCGAGTTTTAGCGTCGAAATCTGCGAAGTTTTGCGACGCAATCACAACTGATTAACGCACCTCAAACTCTGCTTCTGCAGGATCGAAGCGCCAAGTACGTACAATACGAAGTTCTGAGATGTCTTTCATTTTGGCATCAAACAAACCAAAAGGTGCCGCCTTACGCACAGAGGTTTTTGCTGCTTCATCCAATAAGCTTGAACCTGAACTTTCGATCAAACGAATGGCACGAATCCCGCCATTACTGTTCAAAATAACCATTAAGCGTACTTCACCGCGGAGCTGCTGCTGTTTTGCCGCTTCAGGATAATAACGGTTGCCATAAAACTCGACTTTTTCGCGGAATTTTTCCATATAGGCCGCAGAAACATCTTGCTTGGCTTGAATACCATCAATGGTTTTAATTTTTTGCTGACGGCTAAAGTTTTGTTGGCGTTGTAAATATTGAGCTTCGATACTCGCCACCATCGCAGCCTTGGCCTGAAACTGACTATTCAACTCCTCAACGGCTTTTTTGCGACTGTTTTCTTCCGCTTGTTTTTGCCAACTCAAGGTTGTCATCAACACTTTGTCTTCAAAGCTCAGCTCTTTCTTTTGTTGCAGTTGTTCTAAAGCTTCGCTTTTTTGCTCCCCGGCTTTTTGTTCGATCATCGGTGCAGGCATGTCACTCGACATACGATGTGACTCACGGAATGTCCCTGAGCCCTGCTGATCGGCTTGTGCTAAAAAGTCTGCATGTTCAATTTTTTCCGTCGTAGAACGTAAAGAAACTGCAATTTCTTTGGTGTTATAATCCGCCTCTTGGGGCATGGAAAATTGCATGGTTAAAAAAGCCAAATGCAACACAGCAGCAAACGCCAATGCAGTTGCAAATATGGGATCTTTCCACCACTCTTTCATCAAGGGCATGAACGTTATTTTTTTCAGCATCACATTAAACCGACAATTTGCCGCATTCCCCAAACTGCTTAAAACAGTATAAAATAAAACTCGTATTCATTTTTTGATGAAAACGAGAAATCCATCAACACATAGATAATGCACAATTAAAATCATGAAAATGGTGCAATTTATTTTGCTAAACTGCAAGATCAAAACCTTGTGTTTTTATAGAAATCGACAAGATAAACATCGTTAAAAAACATAATTTGTCAGGATGCACTTCTTATGCAAACGCTAGTTTCCAATATCGCTAAACGTATACGCCAAGTGTACCAAAAAGCTGAAGGATTTATTGAAGATGAGCGTGAATTCCCAATGTCTCAAGTGTTTTTAAATGCGACATTTCAGCGCTTTGTGACCGATAATGTGAAAATGCTCAAAGACTTGCATGCTGACCTGCATGATGACTGGCTTCGACTGTATGCCACATTGGATTATAACGGGCTGATCATAACACTCTCTGTCGATTTAAAACTGGTACAGATGGAACTCAACAAACAAACCCAATTGATCGTATTTGAACAAATTAGTGATACACAAGTGATTGAAGCGAAGTATCCAAATGTTCTGTATAAGATGGGCGTGCGCATGGCGTTATGGTTCTATCAAAAAGTACTCAACCAAGATCCATTGGGTATGATTTTGGAAAAGCTCAATGTGATCAAAGTTAAAGATGATTTACTGTATTTAGACCTGAATCGCTGGCTCGGTAAAAGTCGATCAATTATCGACACACTGGGCAAAGTCCATGTCAACCATGCTGTTTTACGTGAGGCCGAATTGGTGGTGATTGGTAATGTTAATTTAACCGCATTGTTCACCAAGATGTCGCAAGAACGGATTGAAGACTGGGATGATTCAAATTTAAAAGATGATGAAGTCACGCCAATTAAACAAAAGGAAAGCTAGACTTATCCTGTACTTAGATATCTTGAGCCTATAAAACGCTACACAATATATACATTAGGCACGGATTTGTGACGTGATTCTCCACAATCCAGCCGCATAATAAACATATCAGGTGGTTTAGCCCACCGCACTTCTATTGAATAGGAAAACCATACTTATGGCACATTCAGTTTTGAAAAATTTAGGTCTTGTTGCTGGGGTATCGACTACACTGCTTTTGACTGGTTTCTCAAGTCAGTCATTTGCCATGAGTCCATTCCAAGCAAGCTACCAGTTTAATTACAACGGCAAAAACTTGGGTTCTGCAACACGTACCCTAAAACAATCTGGGAATAACTGGACCTATGTTTTCGCAGCAAAAGCTGGTGCGATGGCCTCTGCAACTGAAACCAGTCGTTTTAGTTTAAATGGCAGCCAAATTCACTCGAACAGCTTTAGCCGCAGCAGCAAAATTTTGGTGCACAACAACACCATGAACATCAATTTCAATGCTGGCGCAAAAACCATTAATACCAAAAAAGATGATAAAGCGCGTTCATTTGCGTGGAAATCAGGTGTGTTAGATGAACTCAATGCTGAATTGCAAATTCGTGAAGATTTAAAAAATGGTGGTTTGAAATCGAATTACTACATTGCCGATGCCAAAGAGGTTGAAGCTCGTAAGTTCGTGAAACAAGGCACTGAAAAAGTGAAAACCACTTATGGAACTTTTGACACCGTGAAAGTCGTGATGCGTCATGACAAACCAGGCCGTCAAACGACTTTCTGGTTAGCGCCAAAACTAGATTATCTACCTGTCAAAGTTTCCCACCAAGACAATAAAACCTCTTACGGTTTATTGTTAACGGGCTATAAAGGTGCAACAAATTAATTGATTTGATCAATTTCGCTTGCATTTTTCACGGTGCTTTTTAAAATACGCTTTTGCTTTAAAAAGCACCTGCCCCTCGAGGATTCTCCCGTGCACGCTCTGGAACAGAAAATCTTAGCTGAAGGTATCGTTCTCTCTGAAGAAGTTCTGAAAGTCGATTCTTTCCTGAACCACCAAATTGACCCTGTGATGATGCAGCAAATTGGTCAAGAATTTGCCCGTCTTTTTAAAGATGCTGGCATCACAAAAATCATTACGATTGAAGCATCAGGTATTGCACCTGCAGTAATGGCTGGTCTTGAACTTGGTGTTCCTGTGATTTTTGCACGTAAATATCAATCTTTGACCTTAAAAGATGATTTGTATCGCTCAAAAGTGTTTTCTTTTACCAAACAAACTGAAAGCACGATCGCGATTTCTAAAAAGCACATCAATGCTGAAGATAAAGTTTTAGTGATTGATGACTTCTTGGCCAATGGTCAAGCGGCTTTAGGTCTTGCAGATCTTATTCATCAAGCAAGTGCTGAAGTATTGGGTATCGGTATCGTGATTGAAAAATCATTCCAACCTGGTCGTGATATTTTGCTTGAAAAAGGTTATCGCGTTGAATCATTGGCACGTGTGAAATCGCTGGCGAATGGTACAGTTGAATTTGTTCGTGACTAGTTTGCGTTCAAAAGAAAAAAGAACACATCAGGTGTTCTTTTTTTTTCTAAAAATTTGCCATTAAGATGACATAAAGCGCACTTTTTAACGCCTTAGTTACAAGCAGACAAAACATCGGTGTGCAAAACTCGATAAAATTCAGGAAAATCGTCACATTTGATCGAATGGGTCAACTACTCATCTGTCAAATTACATTATGCTGCACCATAAATTCGGCCACTTTATTTTTTAAGGCTATGGAAAGTTATGAATACAGAAGATCAAAACATGGAACCGACAATTAAATGTCCAAAATGTGGATCAACCCATATTGAAAAGCGTAACCATGAACAAAACTTACAAAAAATTGGTGGGGTCTTACTCAGTGGTGCAGGAACTGCTGCAGGGACTGTCGGTGGTGCGGCATCTGGCGCATCTATTGGTGCTGCGATTGGTGGCGTGACTGCTGGCCCACTTGGCGTGATTATGGGCGGAACCATCGGGACTTTTGTTGGTGCAATTAGCGTCGGTATCACAGGCGGTTTTCTCGGACACCGTTTTGGTAAAAAAGCCGGCGTGATCGTCGATCAAAATATATTTTTAGATTACCAATGCAAGGCCTGCAAACAACGCTTTGAAGTTGAATCTCAACCTGAAGATGCAGCAAAAACTGAAGATCAAGACTAATTTTGATTGCTGCTAAATTAAATAAGAGCGTTTCTACGCTCTTTTTTAATAGGTTATTGTTTTTCTAATATGTATTTCTAGTCTATTGAAATGCTATTCGAAACCATGGCGAATCAATTATTTTGAAACATCAGTTAAAGATTTTGAGTCCACTTTAACTTGATCTTGTTTCGCTAAAAATTCTTTTTCTTCGGCTTTTTCTCTTGCGGGAAATCCATACTGTGTAAACTGGCATTGCCGTACACAAGGAAGATGCAGCCAATACGGAACACAGGAAAGTCATTAGAAAATTAACAATAGACATCACACACCCCAAAGAGGAAATTTAAATACAAATCATGTAATCAAAAAATAAAAATAACGCGCCCAAAGACAGAGCAATATTCGACTCGAAACCATCACTGAGCAGGCTGTATTTAAAAACTTTCAATATATTGTTGATATCATTTATTTTTAATATTTCAGGAATAGTTCGACAGATTTATTTTTATATTTTGGTCGGTATACAACGTCATAAATAAAAAGACGTCACACGTAAAAAAGCAAGAAAAGTGCAATATTTAAACCTTTTCTTGCTCGTTCGCTACAAAGTCTGCGTAACTTCCTAGAACAAGTAAGTATCAAATCAACTTTTTGACCACTTCGCCTAGGCGTTTACCCTGCTCTTCACATAAGTTTCGCTCATCTTGACTCAATGACTGATCATGGCGCGGACCACTGACATGGCTTGCACCATAGGGCGTACCACCCGTTTTGGTATTCGATAATGCAGGATGGGCATTACTTAAACCCATAACCATCATTCCATGATGGAACAAAGGCGGCAGCATGGTCAGCAAAGTACTTTCCTGTCCGCCATGCATTGAACCTGAACTGGTAAACACACAGGCAGGTTTACCATGCAATGCGCCATTGAGCCAAAGCGCTGTGGTTTGATCCCAGAAATATTTCATTTCCGACGCCATATTGCCAAAACGTGTCGGTGAACCAAGGGCTAAACCTGAACAATGCGCTAAGTCATCTAAGCTACAGTAAATATCGCCTTCGGCAGGAATACTGGGCTGTACGTCAGTCACCACGGTGGATAAATTTGGAACGGTACGTATTTTTACCGCCATCCCAGACGCTTCAATTCCATTGGCAATCAAATGTGCCATCTCACGTGTTGAACCATATTTGCTGTAATACAGCACTAGTACATAAGCTTGCGTCATTTTTATAAATTCAATGAAAAAAGAAAACTATACGGTATTTTTCCTATTTTTTGGTTAAGCTAAGTGATGAAAATTGCATAAACATGACTAAAATAACTCGAGACTTGAACGAATGATCGAAGCATTTTTAAAAAAACTTCCCTTTTACGACAAGAAATGGTTTCAGTTTGTTTTATTTGTCATTCGACGTTTTGAAGCCGATCGCTGCCGTGAACAAGCAGGATCATTAACCTATACCACCTTGTTTGCAGTGGTACCCATGTTGACCGTATTCTTGGTCATCATCTCCTCAATTAAAGCTTTAGAACCTGCTCGTCAACAGCTTCAACAATTAATTTATAGTAATTTCCTACCGAAAACGACGATTGCTTTCGATAAAGCACTGAATGCATTCACCGATAAATCCAGTAACTTGACCGTGATAGGTGTACTGTTTTTATTCATTACCACAGTTATGATGCTGACCAGCATTGAGACAGTATTTAACCGAATTTGGCGGGTGCGTGAGACACGTGGCGGCATTATAGGCTTTATGCGCTATTGGACCATTATTTCATTAGGCCCAATCTTACTGGGTAGTGCATTTGTTGTGTCATCCACTGTGGCCTCTATGAATGTCCTCAGCAATAATTTTGCCGGCTATGAACTGGATGGGGCTTTTCTGCTGTGGATCTTGTCTTTTTCATTGACTATTTTAGGTTTTTTCATTCTGTATTGGACGATTCCCAACCGTAGTGTGCCGATTAAGGCCGCGCTGATCGCGGGTGTCTTTAGTGCGGTGGTCTTTGAACTGCTCAAAAACCTCTTTGGCTTTGTCATGTCAAATTTCACCAGTTATCAAATCGTTTATGGTGCATTTGCTGCGGTGCCAATTTTCCTGCTTTGGATATTCCTTTCATGGAATATCGTGCTGATTGGGGTAGAAATTAGTTATGCACTGACCGCTTTCAATTCGGGCAACGACCAAAAACGCCATCCTGTGATTATGTTGATGGATTTGCTGGAATTATTTTATAAAAAGCAAAAACTCGGTCAGAGCGTGACAGAAAAAGAAGCGCTTGAGGTTTTAGGGCGTGACGAAATCGGCCGCCTGCCAAGCTATATTTTATTGTTTGAAGAGCAACACCTGATTAAACGTACAGATGATGATCATTATGTTTTAGTTCGTAATTTAACCCAAGTGGACTTTTGGAGTTTTTACAGTAAGCTTCCTTACCCACTCCCTAAACGCCAAGATTTAGGTCGCGTCGATCCAGATGATGTTTGGATGGAAAAAATTGGACCGCAACTGGTCGAATCGGATGATTATCTTGCGGCCAAACTCTCGATTCCGCTTGCGACTATTTTTGAAGAAAAATAACTGCACATAAAAAGGAGAGCCGTAGCTCTCCTTTTTTATTTATACATGTTCTTAGATCGCTGTACGCTGACGTCCCATCAATTTAGCTAACCATCGATGCAAGGTTACCGTCATCACCCCGACCATTACTAAGGCCGTCCCCAAGATAAAGTTCAGTTCAATCGTTTCGTTTAAGATCAATACGCCAAAGACCAGTCCAAAGATTGGGGTAAGGAATGAAAAAACGCCCAGACCATTGGCCAGATATTTACTTAACAGCCAAAACCAAAGCATCAGGCTAAAAAATGAAATAATGAGCACATGAAAAATCATACTGCTGATGGACAACACCGTCCAATGTACAGTCATTTGTCCTGTCAGCCACGCCACGGGTAATAAAAATACACAACCACCAACCAACTGATAAAACAAGGTCTGAGTCGGAGGTGCATCAGAGAGTTTGGTGAGTCTTAATGAAATGGTGGTCAAGGCCCACATCACCCCAGCAAGTAATGCCATCGCATCACCCAACAGGGCTTGAGTGTTGACTGTAGTACTACTTTCACGTCCCATAAACGACAGTACTATTCCTGAAAAGGCAATAAAAATACCGACCCATTGGATCACTGTGAGTTTTTCTTCAGGTAACTTCCAATGTAAACCTAATGCCACGAATATCGGTGCGGTATAGAGCAAGACAACGGTATGTGATGCAGAGGTATAGCGCAGGGATTCTGCCACTAAAATAAATTCGGCTGAAAATAAAAATGCCAACCAAATACCCGGCAGCAAGTATTCGCGTGTATATAAATGTGTTCCCGGCTTGAGACGAATCAGTGGAAAGACCAACAGCGCAGCCAAACCCGATCGAATGGCAATTTGCATGATCGGCGCAATATCAACCGCGGCCAATTTCAAAATGACCTGCTGAATCCCTAAAATCATGCACAAAATAATCATCAGGCCAGAAGCTTTTGCATCTAGCGCCTTACGCTGTTCCACACTATTTACTCGACAATACGACAAGCAACACTATAGAACTGTCAGAAATAAAATATATACTTCAAAATAGACAAGTGATCTTCTTATTCAGGCAAAATTTCTTATGGGTCATAAAGCTCGTGCAGATCATACGCAGTTGCAACAACTTCCCACCAACGATGAAATTCAAGCAGCGCTGTGGATCAGTTTTCGTGACGATCCTGCACTGTCTGTTTATCCCGTCCATGGGCATGCTTGGGGCGAGTTTGTCTATGCCTTTAATGGCGTGATGGAAGTGAACATCAATCAGATAGACTATATTACTCCACCGCCTTATGGCATCTGGCTTCCCCCACATTTAGAACATAGTGGTTTAAATCGTACAGCGGTTTCACATGGAACCTTATATGTACATGAATCGCTATGTACTCACTTACCGAAACAACCAGGGATTTTACTCAGCTCACCTTTAGTTACAGCGATATTCAGCCATTTGCGTCTGTTGCATCAACAAGCCGATCTCATGGAAAATACGGCCGAATATCAACGCTTACTCCATGTGATCTTAGATCAACTGCATCAAGCCAAATTGGTCAGTAGCTATTTACCGCATTCGGAACACCCTGCCCTCAAACAACTGCTTGATTATTTACATCAACATCCTGCGGATCAGAGCGCGCTTGAGCAATTAGCACAGCAGATAAACATGACAGAACGTACTCTAGCGCGTTATTGTCAAAAAGAACTTGGGATGTCCCTGCATGAATGGCGACAACGTCTCAAAGTCATGAAAGCCATGTCCATGCTCAACGCAGGCCAAACCGTCGAAAATATTGCCTTAGAACTTGGCTATGCCAATGCCTCAGCGTTTATAAATATGTTTAAAAAATGGATGCTTTGCACCCCAGATCAGTTTAGGAAATCCGCTTTAAAGCCCTAAATGTGTTTAAATTTAGCTATAAGTGTCTCTATAAAGTGATTCAACAATCCGTTAAGATCAAAAAATCTACGAAAAATGATAATAATTCCATTTCAAATGAATAAAAAAACCATTTTAGCGCTGTGTTTATCTGCCGTATTTTTAATGGCTTGTAGTTCCAAAGAACAGCGTGAATTTAAATCCGCGCTCAAAATAGCTCAAAGTGGTGATGCGACCGCACAAATGAAAGTGGGTGATTTATACCTCAGTGGAACGGGCACAGAACAAAATATCGAACAAAGTGTACATTGGTACAAAGCTGCTGCGGATTAAGGCACTACGGACGCATTCGCATGGTTGATGACCCAAGCTTATCAAGGTAACCCGCATGCAGATCAAGTGATTCGAAAGATGCAGCAAGATGGCAATATTTTCCTTGCACACTGGGTGCTAGACCTTGCAAAAAACACCCAAGATCCTGCTGCTGAATATACCGTTGGTTGGATGTACGACACTGGAAAAGGCTTAATTCAAGATAAACACCAAGCGCAAATTTGGTATGAAAAAGCAGCCAAACAAAAGAATGTCGAAGCGATCAAAGTCTTGGGAAATCAACACTATTTTTCTGAACATCCTTCGTCAACACCCGACAAAGCAGCTGAATATTTAAGCTATGCCGCAGAACAAGGGCAAGATGCTGACGCGGCGATGAAAATGGCACATTATTATCATTATGACATTCGTGATGGTGAAAAAGCGCGACAATGGTATGCCAAAGCAGGTGCATTGGGAGACACCGACTCAAAGTATATGGCCGAGACCTATGAAGCATGGAAAGAGACAGGCCCTTTACAACCCAATGAACCACCGCCAAGCAGTCATGAATAGGTCAATCAAAAAAGGCTGCATTAAGCAGCCTTTTATTTATATTTAGCCCACAGATTATTTGACAAAGGTTGTCCAGATATAATCCTGATTTTTTCCTTTCAGCGTCATTTTCAACTGCTCACCTGACTGTAGTGCCGCGACACCTGCAGGCGTACCTGTCATGACCACATCACCCGCTTCAAGACTAAACACTTGGCTAATATCTGCCAACAAAGTACCCACATCAAAAATCAGCAATGCAGTATCACCGTTCTGACGCAGTTCATCATTGACATGCAAGGTGTAATGCACATTTTTCCAATCTTGAACCACCTCTTGGACATCGACCCAATCCGCAAGGATACAAGAACCATCATAAGCTTTGGCACGTTCCCACGGCTGACCTTTTTTCTTTAAGTCATCTTGTAGATCACGCAAAGTCAGATCTAGGCCCAAAGTCAAAGCTCCAACTGCTTCTAAGGCTTTGAGAGGATCAGTTTCAGCCGATAAAGGACGATCAATACGTAAACTTAATTCGCATTCATAGTGACAACTGCCCCATGCAGGATTCCATGAGATGCCTTGGTCTAATGCGGTTAATGCACTTGGCGGCTTCATAAAAAGTACAGGACGGTCAGGAATTGCATTGCCTAATTCTTTGGCATGATCTGCATAACTACGACCGACGCAAACAATTTTAGATGGACGTGACTGCATACTACTCCCTCTTTTGTTATGAATAGATTGTCTTAGTGCTGAAAAGTATTGGTAAAAATCGCTTGGTCCGCAGTATTTTTAAATGCACTTTTCGGCACAATAATCACGGTTTTATTTTTCAGTTCAAGCATATAGGTCAATTTGCCTTCAGCAAAATTTGCCACTTCAGCATAATGAAAGACATTCTTACGACCATTGGCATGAATTTCTGCATAGTCTTGAAATAAATCAATACCTTGTTCACTTTTGCCTAATTGGTATTTTACAAACTGGCGTTTAAACATCATCGGTAAAAACCAATAACGCATGATGCCTTGAAGGAGTAAAAAGAAAGCACCCAGACCAACATAGTAGGCACCGACACCATTTACACCTAAGTAAAAACCCCAGATGATAATCCCAAGGCTAATGGCTGGCGTTAAAAAACGCGTAAATTGCTTTTTGCCAAAAGTTGCTAGTGCAAAACCATCCTGTGATTCTTCTAGATTTAAAAAATAGCGCAGCGATAATGCAGGTAGATTTTCAGACATAAGCGTATGAATATTTAAAAATGAATTGCGCTAAATACTACACCACAATTCAAACTTGCTTCATGCTTTTTAATGGTCGGTTGTAACACATCACTACTTCCCTTCCATCTAGAAATACGTTAAAAACAGCAACAAATAAAAGATTGCATACGCAGGATGTGACATGCAGATAACAAAAATAATCATGATGCTGGTGTTTCTGAGTGGACTGAGCATATCGACCAGTTGGGCCAAATTCGTTCAATGGCAACCCCAGATCCCTAGTAGTTTGGACTTGTTTAATGGCAATGCCAAAGCCTTGGCAAATCTTGCCGGTGATCACATCGTGATTTTTGTACATCCCTCACAGCAGATTAGTCTGCCCACGATGAAAGCAGGTCAAAAAGTCGTTGGTAAATTTCAAAGTGCCGCCGTGGTTGTCCCAACCAACAGCAAAAATGTGTCCAGATTACTCAGTAATTATCCAAACTATGCTGGCTTATTTCCCACGCTAAAATCTGCTGAGGTTTTGCAACAGCAAGGTTCAACCAGCCAAGTTGAATACCGCATCCATATCCCGACACCTATTCCGGTTTTAAACTTTAAAGAAACCGTGGTGATACAGCACCAAATTGATCACAACAGCATTAATAGTTTGGTTCTACAAGCACCGGTGCCCTTTGGTGCAGGGAAAATTGAATGGTTTGAGATCGATGCTCAACACACCTTGATTAGTGTGACCCAATGGGGCGATTTAAATCAGCCTAAAGGTTTTTTGTTTAGCAAAATATTAAATGCCTTACCCGATGCCAAATTAGGGATTCCTGCGGGAACCAATGGTTTTTTACTCGAATCTTTACAGCGCCGATTTAAAGCCTTTAGCAGCGAAACTCTCGCTGCAAATCAATTACCTGAACTCAAATTAAATGCCTCTCAACTCGACAAAGTCACCCAATTAAGTCAAAGCTCAAAAGAACCTGTGTCCTTTATTTTGACAGCGCAACGCGTTCCCTTTGGGCAAAATTATGAATTGATGCGCTTTAGCACCAGTTTTCAATATTATGCACAAGAGCCTTCGAGCTTACAGCGCTGGATTAATGTGTCTTCGTTCAAGCACTTATTTCCAAGACAAGTTAAACATATGCAAGTGCAGAAAATTAATCCGCACCTCATGGATGCCGACTATAAAATTTCGGTGGGTTTAGGCGTGATCAATATTCCCTTTGATTTTAAAATGCGTTTTAACTACCCAGACTTACTGCAAAATCAATACACCGCGACAGGTGGGGACTTAAAGTTTGTCCGAGGTGCTATGCATATTCGCCCCTTACAACAAGGGTCGTTATTACAATTGACCAGTGCGATGAAGATTGATGACAAAGCGCCTTTTTTACTTCGTGCTATGCGCAGTATGCCGTATCACGACATGCTGCCGGCTTTAGGCGGAAATACGGTCTTTGCACTCAAAGTTAAACAGAAGTTAAGTTAGAACCTCGAGTGATGAGCTGAATTTATTGGTTTTAGCTATATTTCAGACACAAAAAAACCGCAACATGTGCGGTTTTTTCAATCTTGATCAAGTTGGTGCGCTCAGAGAGATTCGAACTCCCGACCCCTTAGTTCGTAGCCAAGTGCTCTATCCAGCTGAGCTATGAGCGCGACGTCTTGATGAGGCTCATTATACGTGATTTTTATTTTTTGTTAAGAGCTTTTTCATATAAATTTAACCAAACGCACAGCAAATAAACAATTACCCTTTAAACACGCTAAAAATCAGCTAGATTTACTTTTTTAATGGCTTTTGCATCACAAGTTTGGAATTTAAACTTAGCAATACTCACGTATAAATGCTCAAGATAGATAACAAATCTATCGCCATCATTGAATCACTGCTTTAACTCACTCAATTCTTTTTTAAACTTAGATTTAAAAAAATTGCATCACTATGAATATCTGAAAAAAGGGTTATCTATAGAAGATAAGCAAAATTGAAATTTACTGATGGGTAGTTTTATGAAATAGAACGCTTAATAGAATCCAAACAAAAGACAGCTATATCAAAGCGATAAATCACAAGCACAAAAAAACCGCAACATGTGCGGTAATTTGTTCAAGTTGGTGCGCTCAGAGAGATTCGAACTCCCGACCCCTTAGTTCGTAGCCAAGTGCTCTATCCAGCTGAGCTATGAGCGCGTAACTTGTGTCGTCTTAAAAGACTACGTTTTCAGATTTACTTATTGGTGCGCTCAGAGAGATTCGAACTCCCGACCCCTTAGTTCGTAGCCAAGTGCTCTATCCAGCTGAGCTATGAGCGCGACATAAGTAAATCGTGGCGGTGAGAGAGGGATTCGAACCCTCGATACAGTTGCCCGTATGCATCCTTAGCAGGGATGTGGTTTCAGCCACTCACCCATCTCACCGTAACGTGCCGCCATAATACAAAGATCATGATACGACTGCAAGCACAGTCGTTATATTTTTTTCATTTTTTTACTCAATTAGATATTTTTTAAACGATTTTCAAAAAATTAGTGCAAAATTAGTTCAGCACACACTGCTGTCCCCTACTTTTCAGCTTTAAACATTATAAAATATCGGCATAAAACACTTTATTGCAATCAATTGCGTGCAGTATCTGCTTGCATGACTTATGCTAATCCTAATCTTCTGATTTGAAGCCAAATACATATGAAAAACTGGGTCGACCCTGAAGCAAAAGCTGAAGCCGAACGTTATGACAATCCAATTCCAAGCCGTACTCTGATTCAAGAGACGATTGAACAACTGAAAACTGCAATGTCGCATGCCGATCTTGTAGAACATTTTGAAATTGCCGATCAAAAAAGTATTGATGCACTGAGTCATCGTCTGATTGCGATGGTTCGAGATGGTCAGTTGATGAAAGATGGATTTAAGTTCCAGCTTGCAGCTGAGCAACCGACTCATGAAGCAACGGTTTATATCAACTCAAAAGGTTTAGGCACAGCCAATATTAGCGGTGAAGATGACCTTTTACTTCCTGAGCGTGAGTTACGTCAGGTGTTTAATGGTGACCGTGTTAAAGTCCGCCAAACTTCGGTAGACCGTAAAGGCAAAGCATGGGGCTTTATTACTGAAGTTCTACAGCATCGTGTCAAAGAAATTATCGGTAAAGTGTCTGAGTATGAAGGTGAATATTTTATTCAGCCGGCAAATCCCAATGCACACCAACCGATTACGTTAGAAAGAGAATTAATCGAGCATGCCAAAGTCAAACTCGGTGACTCTGTACGTATTGCGATTGACAGCTACCCAACCAAAGAGGAATTTGCGACAGGTCATATTGTTCAGTCGATGGCTGATAAAGCAGACACTGAAATTATTATTCCGCAAACCATTTTAGAATTTGGTTTACCTTACGAATTCCCTGAAGCGGTACAACAAGAAGCCAACAGCTTTAAAGAGCCATCAGAACAAGATCGTGAAGATCGTGTCGACTTACGTGATTTAGCGCTTGTCACCATTGATGGTGAAGATGCCCGCGACTTCGATGATGCCGTGTATGCGGAAAAACGTCCGGGTGGTGGTTATCGTGTTGTGGTGGCAATTGCCGATGTCAGCCATTATGTACGTCCGGGTAAACCGCTCGATGACGAAGCTCAAGAGCGCGGTACATCGGTGTACTTCCCTCATTTTGTATTGCCGATGTTGCCTGAGGCGCTGTCGAATGGTTTATGTTCTTTGAACCCACACGTAGACCGTTTATGTATGGTCTGTGATTTAAACTTATCTCGCGCGGGTCGTGTCACTAAGTTTGAGTTCTATCCGGGTGTAATGCATTCAAAAGCTCGTTTGACCTATACTCAAGTGGCCGAATATTTTGAAGGTAATAGTCAAGCCATTCCTGAAGACCGTGATGTACGTAAATCGGTCAATACCTTATTCCAATTGTATCAAGTGTTGAAAGGCTTACGTGCTGAACGCCACGCGATGGAATTTGAAACCGTTGAAACTTATATGACCTTTGATGAGCTAGGCGGTATTAACGAAATCCTACCGCGCAGCCGTAATGATGCACATAAGCTAATTGAAGAATGCATGTTGTTGGCAAACGTCGCAGCGGCAGAATATGCATTAAAAAATGAAATTCCGATGCTGTACCGTGTGCATGAGCCACCTGAGTTCTCACGCATTCAAAAGGTTCGTGATTTTGTGAAGTTATTGGGGCTGCCATTCCCTGAACAGCCGACTCAAGCTGACTATCAAGCCGTAATCGATGCCACCAAAGACCGTATTGATGCTCCAAGCATTCATGCCGTTTTACTCCGTTCAATGATGCAAGCTTATTATGGCGCGAACAATGCAGGTCACTTTGGCTTGGCTTATGAAGCGTATACGCATTTCACATCTCCAATCCGTCGTTATCCAGACTTGTTACTTCACCGTGCCATCAAAGCACAATTAAAGAAAAAACCTTACCCAATTTCTGGTGCTTCGCTGGATGATGCTGGTGAACACTTCTCTGCGACTGAGCGCCGTGCAGATGAAGCTTCACGTTCTGTCACTACGTGGTTGAAGTGCCATTATATGCAGCAGCATTTGGGTGAAGAGTTTGTCGGCACCATCAGTGCAACTGCTGAATTTGGCCTTTTTGTAACGCTCAAAGACTTATATGTTGATGGCATGATCCACGTCAGCCAATTGGGTGATGACTTCTTTGTCTATGACCAACCGAGTCAGAGCCTCATTGGTCAATCTCGAGGCCAAGTTTTCAGTCTCGGCGATGAAGTGAAAATTAAAGTCGCTGGTGTAAATCTAGAAGAGCGCAAAATCGACTTTGAATTGATTCAACAATTGAGCCATGCAGGTCGCGCTATTCGCGCACGTGCCCCTCGTGTTGCAAAACCTACAGCCAAAGAAGAAGTCTTTTCAGAACGTAAAGCCAACGCTGCTGAAGATGGAGAACAGCCCATACGACGCAAAAAGTCGAAATCTAAGCCCAGTTCATTCGGTAAAAAGCCTGCTAAAAAATCTGCAGGCAAATCTGAAGCGAAGGCTAAAGATAAAGTGAAGAAAAAATCCAAACCGAAAAAGAAAAAATCCAATGCAAAATCATCTGCGGATTAAGGTTTAAATCAAGAGCGCTTCGGCGCTCTTTTATTTATTAAGACTTTGAAGATATTTTTTTAAGACCCATAAATTTTTCAAATAATATTGCTTTATTTGCTCCTCACTTAACCCTAATCTTCTCAAATTTTGTTTCACTTTACTTTCTTCTAAGGGCAATAATATTCCTAACTTAGACTGTAACTTCATTAAATCTTTTGTACCAAATAAAGCTAATAAAACTTCACCATATATTTCTTCTACCTCCTCTATCTTAATTAAATCAACTATACGTCTAATTACTCTCTCTCCTCTATCAATTTGTTGCTTATCAAGTCGAGAGATTTTATTGGTTTTTTTACTTTTTAATTTCCTATTTGATAAGTAAGTCCTATAAGAAATATGAACTGGTTTATCTTTTATTATCCCTGACATAAATAATTTGTCTCAAAATCAAAAGTTATAATTTGGAAAACATACTATCAAACTTGATTTTTTGATCAATGCCCTTACTACTTAACACAAGACATTACATAATTGAGACGGATATGACTTTAGAAAAGGCAACATTACCTGTTCCACAATTTGACCAAATCGCATTGGAACAGCTGAAAGAAAAAATTCAAAGCGCCATTCAACAAGGTCAGCAATTTCTCAATGAATTAACAGAAGTCCCTGATTCGATTCAGCAACAACTGAATACCTTAGAACAAGTTGATCGCCTAGAAAATAATATGAGCGAAGCTTGGGGCGTGTTATCACACTTAAATGCTGTGATGAACAACGCGGAAACCCGTGAGCTGTATCAGGCTTTGTTACCCAGTCTGAGTGAGTACTATACACAGCTAGGTCAACATACAGCGTTGTATCAAACCTATCAGCATGTACATGACAACAGTGTATTTGACACGCTTCCTGCAGCACAGCAAAGCGCGATTAAACTTGCGTTACGAGATTTTAAACTTTCAGGCGTAGCCTTAGAAGGTGAACCGAAAAAACGCTATGCAGAAATATCTGCACGACTTTCACAGTTATCATCAGACTTTTCCAATCACGTATTGGATGCCACCCAAGCCTACTTCAAACCTTTAACTGAAGCGCAGCTCAAAGGACTACCTCAAGGCAGTATTGAACTTCTGAAACAATATGGTCAGCAACGCGAACTCGAACAGGCTGTAGCCACACTCGACTTCCCGTCTTATATTGCCATTATGACCTATGCAGAAGACCGCGAAGTGCGTGAAGCGCTCTATAAAGCCTATACCACACGTGCTTCTGATCAGGCAGACTCTGCTGAATTTGATAATACAGCGGTCATGGAAGAAATCTTGAAGCTACGTCAGGAAATGGCAAGCCTGCTTGGTTTTAACAACTACGCCGAATTGTCCTTGGCAAGCAAAATGGCACCCGATGTAGCGACTGTAGATCAGTTCCTGATTGAATTGGCAGAACATGCGCGTGAACCAGCAGAGAAAGAAATCGCTGAACTGAAAGCCATTGCAGCGCAAGACGGTATCACTGAGTTACAACCGTGGGATGCCACTTTCTATTCAGAAAAACTCAAAGTTCAACAGTTTAATTTGTCACAAGAAGACCTGAAGCCCTATTTCCCTGCACCTAAAATTATTCAAGGCTTGTTCAGCATTGTAAATCGTCTCTATGGCATCAATGTAATCGAGCGTGAAGCGCCTGTTTGGCATCCTGATGCACGTTATTTTGAACTTGAAGATCAAGGCAGCGTGATTGGCGGTTTTTACTTTGACCTGTATGCACGAAGCGGTAAACGTGGCGGCGCATGGATGAGCGGCTTCCGTTCACGCATGCAAACTGAAAATGGTCTGCAAAAACCAATTTGCTACATGGTCTGCAACTTTACCCCACCTGTCGGTGAGCAAGCTGCTTTACTTACCCATGATGAAGTAACGACGTTGTTCCACGAATTTGGTCATGGCTTACATCACATGCTCACTGAAGTCGATAATATTGCTGTGGCTGGTACACATGGCGTGGCGTGGGATGCAGTAGAGCTACCAAGTCAATTCATGGAATTTTGGACTTGGGATCAAGAAAGTTTAGATTTACTCAGTGAACATATCGAATCAAAACAAACTTTACCAGCCGATCTGCTAAAAGCACTACAAGATGCGCGTTTCTTCCAGTCAGGGATGCAAACGTTACGTCAAATTGAATTTGCCATGTTTGACTTAAATATCCATAAGGCCAACCCTGCTTTGGACGCTGCAGGCATCCAACACCCCCTAGATGATATTCGTCAAAAATATGCAGTTGCACCCACCACTTCGTACAACCGTTTCCAACATGGTTTCAGTCATATCTTTGCAGGTGGTTACGCTGCTGGTTATTATTCATACAAATGGGCAGAGGTTTTGGCAAGTGATGCCTTCGACCGATTCGAAAATGAAGGAATTTTTAATACTTCGACTGGCAAGTCGTTTAGACAATTTATTCTAGCAGTTGGCGGAAAAGATACGGCACTTGACGCATTTATCAATTTCCGCGGACGCGAGCCAAAAATAGATGCTTTGCTGCGTCATCAAGGTTGGACGAACGCATCTAAAAACGCTTAAACTAGGGACCTTAGTTAGATTCAAGGTAAGTATGATGACCATTAAACGACGCTTCATTGCAGGTGCAAAATGTCCAAAATGCCAAGCGATGGACCGGGTTGTCATGCTGACCTCTGGCGAAGACGAATGGATCGAATGCATTGATTGTGGTTACAGTGAAAATCGACCGACTCATGTCGATCAACCTGAACAACCTGCCGTGCCAGACGATATCGGTGTGATCCAATTTAAGCCACGTCAGCCTAAATAAAAATTAAGGTCAAGCAATGACAGAAGATCAAAGACATAATCCAAAATTGTTAGTTGGAATCATTGGGGGCTTAACGTTATTGATTGCTATCTTTTTTGCATATCAATGGTTAAGCAGCAGTACAGCAGATAAATCTGCACTTCAAGAAGAACTGGTCGCTGCACCGGCTAAACCGCCTGTTGCAGTCCCAGTCCAATCTGAAACTGAAGCATCAGTCCCTGTCGCAGAGACTGAAACCCTTAAATTGGTCGAAGAAGACATTTTAGATGCAGCTGTACCTGAAAATGCCTCTTTAGCCAAAGAAGAAATTGCCAAATTAGATGACATTCAACAACAATTGAATGATCAGGAGCAAAGTTTAAAACAGCAGCATTCTGATGCAGATGAGCTGATTAAACTGAAAGAAGAACAAATTAAATTACTCGAAGCCCAGTTAGCACAACAAGCAAAATAACCGACTTCTGCTACACCATGCATACTTATAGGCTAGAATATCATCAGATTTTCTAGCCTTTTTGTTATGTCCACTACTACACCACCACAAAATATCCCCAAAGCAATTGGCTTTCTCATGCTATCAGCACTGCTTTTTTCCATCATGGGGGTTTGTATACGCTTCGCATCTCACACAGTAGATAATGCCACCATCGTATTTTTTCGCAATGCGGTTGGCTTATTGATCTTTTTACCCCTGATTTTGCAAAAAGGCAGCACGTTTTTTAGAACTGAAAAACTGTGGATGCATACCTGGCGTTCAATCGTAGGCTTGGTGGCAATGTATGGCTTTTTTTATGCCATCGCACACTTAAAACTCTCCAATGCCATGGTCTTCACCTATTCCTCGCCGATCTTCATCCCCTTAATTGCATGGTTATTTTTAAAAGAAAAAATGACCCTGAGTATGCTCATTGCCGCAGTCATTGGTTTGATTGGCGTGCTCTTCGTCGCAAAGCCCGATGCAGGAATGTTCAATCAGTTATCACTGATCGGACTAACCGCAAGCTTCTTGGCAGCCATGGCATTTGTCACTGTCCGTGCCCTTACAGCAACTGAACCACCTGAACGCATCGTGTTTTATTTCTGCTTTTTTGGCACGCTCATATCGATGATCCCGATGCTCTGGCTCTGGCGTCCTTATAGTTTAAAGGAGTTAGCTTTTCTGATTACAGCGGGACTTTTGGCCAATATCAGTCAAATTTTTATGTCCAATGCCTATAAGCTTGCACCCGCAGGTCAAATTGGTCCCGTCAACTATATAGCGATTATTTTTGCCGGTATTTGGGGCTTTACCCTGTGGCAAGAATTGCCAGATATTTACAGCCTATTCGGTTTTGCTTTTATATTTTTAGCGATTTTGCTATGTAGTCCGTTCCTACAAAATAAGTTTAAAAAGTCATAAATATCCATTCATTTACCTTCAAACGCACAGCCCCCTATTCAATAAAAAAAGCACCCGAAGGTGCTTTTTTAATGGCTCACTGCGAACTTATTGGTACCAACCAAACAGTTTCAGAATATAAGGAGCATAAGTCACGATCACCAAAGCTGGGAACAATACAAGGATCGGTAAAATCCAACGTTCATAGCGATAATAGAAATTGGTGTATTGGGCTTTTGCTTCTGCATCCGCTGCCCGCACCTCTTCATCCCCGACGGAGAGTCGTGTCAGCAAGTGATTCAGCGCTACAGGTGGCGAAACATAACCGAGCTCAAAGGCAACCAAAACGATCATCCAGAAGTGAATCGGATGGATACCATTTTCATAAGCTACTGGTGCAATCGTTGCTGCAACCAAAATCACTGCCCCGAATGGATCTGTCGTCATACCAATAATCGCCAACAACAATGCGATAAAGGCCAATGAAATATAGATATTGCCCAAATGCGTTGGTAATAATTCAACGATTTCTGTACGTTCAATCAAACCGCCGACACTTGCCGACAAGGCCATTAAGATAATTAATGCGCCAATGTGTCCAACCGTTTCTGAAGAAGCAAACCAAATTGAACTACCGAAACCACGACGGTTAGCCCCATGTCCACCATGTTCACGCATGAACTCAGAATTTTGCTCATGTTGTAAGCTGAGTTGTTCATGTGCATCTACAGTTTGCGAAGTAAAACGATCTGCAAACCAACGGTCAAACATAATGTAAACAATCAGAATAATCGGTAGAACCACAGGCGCGGTGAACTCATCCATTTGTGTATCTAAACCGTACTTGTAGAAAGCAATGACAAGCAAGGTCAGTACGATATACGGAATCACAGGAATGAACGCTTTCAGCATGCCCGGAATAGCCACTTTCGGCGATGCCACACGGAAACGTGTTTCTGCCAAGAACAGTGAAATACCCAAGAACAAGAATGCTGTGAGCCAGAACACATAGATACCGTGATCAAATAGCTCATCTGACGTCACATGGCGGCTATCAAGCATCGAGATCAGGATAATCAATAGACATGGACGGATGACCACACCTAAGGAACCTGACATTGCAGATACAGCGAGTGCAAACTGACGACGAGAGCCAGAGTTCCACACTTCTTTATAAATAATTGCACCGGCTGCTACAACGAAGATCCCGGAAGCGCCGGTATAAGCGGTTGGAATCGCCGCGGCAATCAGAATTAACCACGTCAAGGTCTCAGGTGCTAAGTTCCATGGACGTAAAATCCCCAAGAACAAATCCATCACGCGCGTTTGGGTCAATAACATTCCGGCCCAAATAAACAGTGCAAGGTTCAGGAAAATCCCGGAGAACTCGACCAACTGTCCAAGGTAAATCCCCTGACCCATTGGATAGTCCATAAAGAAGGTAAACGCCACACCCGTAATAATCGCCATAAAGGCATACAACGGTACACTCAATAGCGCAAAACCAATATTCCCCGGACCCGGCTCTTTCGCAGCAGGTGGTTTAAAGAACTGATAAATACTGATGAGCGTGACAATACCAAACAAGGCTAACCACAACCAATATACCGCCAAGGTTTCTGTGGTCGATTTCACCCCAGAATTTAGGACTGAATTAAACTGACTATATACCGAGAAGGTTAATAGGCCATTCCCAATCGCCATGAATAAAGCATAGACTTTATAATCCAAGCGTGTTGTTGGCGCACGTAGACCAATATGATGGAACTTCACTGAAGCAGTAATGGCAGACACCAAGACCATCAGTAAAAGAATCAATACACGGTTTTCGGAACCAAATTTAAAGATGCCAAAGAATGTCGTTTCAATCGCACGATAAGTACGAATACTTGGATGCTCATCTAAATAAGCTTTTGCTTTGTCATAAAATTGGAATTTTTCTTCACATTGCTGTACACCTGCCATGACTGATGCACGTACATCAGATTCAGATGCTGTACCAAAAATATCTGCAAATTCGTCAGCCGCATTGGCTTTCATTTGCGTTTGCACCATTTTATCTACATCTGGGTGGCGGTCACAATCTGGCTTGGTCGGTTCTGCACGTAAAAATGAATACTGCATCCCAATGCTTTCATTACCATACAAACGTTCACCAGTACGCAGAAGCTGACCATGAATCATCTCCCCTGTCCCGATAATCAATGTAAGCAGAAGCAAGATCAACACGACTAGAGTCGAAATCCATTCTGTCCAGACATACCTTAACAGCCCGACGATGCCGGATCTGTTTTGTGTATCATTTTGCATGAGTCTTCCTATTTTTTATTTTGGAGCCTAGCGGGGCTAAGCATCCTTTTCCTTATCGGCTCGAGAAGTTCCTTTCCCTGACCTAACTGTTTTATTATTACGTTTAAATTTGCATCAATATTCAAAACATTAAAATGACAATATGTATTTTCTTTTCGGTTTTTTTTGTCAACCCATTCACCTAAAGTGCGTTAGCGATCCCAGAAATAATTACCAATAAGATAAAACACGGCGATGACAATGCCCCAAATCACCCCCAATAAATGGGCTTCGACTAAAACGGGGCTTCCTATTAATTCTGCCGTTCCGGTATTCCCTACGGTATTTTCCCACACCAATTTTGCCAAAATCAGCAAGAGGACAAAGGCTGCAAAATTTCGCTCCCGTTTATACATTAAATGTACGCAAGCGACCGCAACATAGGCGCCATGCAAGACACCAGATAATCCTGCATAGGCTTCAATATCGGGAAGGAAAAAAAAGAAACTTAGACTGATTAAAGGGGATAAAATCAATAAGATGGCAACAAAGTGCCATATTGAAACTCTTGGAAAAATAAACGGTAAGCAGATAAAGGCCAACATATTTAAAGCAAAATGAATCCAACCAACATGAACCCAATGGGCCGTCCATAAGCGCCAAAAGTCATGAAATAAATCATTTTGCCAGTAGATAAAATAGTCTTTAAATACCTGTAGCGAGGCACAGATCGAAACGAATACGGCAAGAAAGACAATTTTCGGAATTAAAAATTGTGTTTTCATTTTCGCTCCTCCTGTACCTCACATTTGGACTACATGCTTTATTAATTTGTTGCAGCACCACTGGTTTCAGCATCGCCACTAAACAAATCATCGAGTTCTGAACTATTGGCACTTTCATCCCAGAAATGTTCCATACCATCATCGCCGGTACGAACGCCTGTATGTTCAGTCCAATAACGATCTGAAATCCCTTTCACCATGCTTTCAGCCATACTATCGATGAGCTTAAATTGTGGGTTAACAGGTTTTTCATCACTACGCGCTTGTGCAAAGGTACGTAAGGCATCACGGATTTTCGCATCATCGCCACTGGCTTGTGCAGCAACTGCATATAACGCATGTGACAGTCTTACGCCTTTTTGCTCACCAATTTGCGCGGATTGTTTTAAGGTTTGGTATGGATCAGGTTTTCCATCTCCAGCACCCGGCAATAGCGTCCAGATCACAGCGCGGGTTGCATTTGGTGCGCCCCAGAATTTTTCATTATTCAGACAAACCATACCGCGTTCAACAATCGCAGCAATGTCTTTTGGAACGTTTACCGCCCCACCCGAGTTAATATCATTGGTCATGGCCTGTAAGCCACTTAACATTCCCAACATATACACTGTTTGGTCAATGTCGCTGTTCATTTTTGGACAGCCTTCACCTAGACTTTTCTTATACTTCTTTTCAAAACGATCTTGAAATAATTGATAGCCGGTATATTGACGCTGTGCCGCAAGTGCCGCCCAACGCTTTTGCTCAACACGGGCATCTTGTGCTTCAGTCACTTGGTTAGCTTTAGATGCACGTAAATAGCGTAACTCTGCATCCAAGGCTTTTTGTTCTGCACAGATCCCTGCTGCTGAATACATCAACACTGCCACACGTGTTGGGTCTGCGCCCATATCTTTAGTGGCCATAATGGCTGGGGTTAATGAATTACCTGAATTACACACCATTTCAGCATCTTCCATGGCTAAAATTGGTGGCACAATATGTTTTTCGGTAAATCCGAGTGCAACATTAGCACCGGTTTTTACAACCTGCGAACAACCCGCGAATAATGTACTTGTTATTGCTACAACTGCCACACCCTGGCATATTTTTTGGACGCTCGACATTTTCCTGTCCTCTATAATTGTGTTTATGTCCATCACGACAAACATATCAGAAGCAAAAAATGAATAAAAGAGTATTTGCTCTAATTTGAACGACACACTGTGCCATGAATCACGCTGAATGCAATTGACTGTTTTTTTAGAAAGATTAAATTTTAGGCAAAAAAAAGTAGCATAGCGACGGTTCGGCACATGCTACTTATTAACTGTGAAAGCGTTTAACTGCTTATTTTTGAGTTAACTGTTCCTTCAGCACTGTTCCTAGTCGTCCTATAACAATTGCTAACACAATCGCTATTACCAGAAACATCCAAGTTGGCATCATCATGATGATTTCCTTTAAGGGCTGTTGGTAAGGATAATATATAGGCAGAGAATCACCGCACAGCTTAAAATTGTCTGACAATTTAAATATTTTGCCAATAAAATCCAATCCTGTCAGACAAGATTATTTTAACCACAACACAAGGTAATGAAATATTTACATTTTATAGAATTTTAAAAATACAGGTTGTCTAACAATTAGATCATTTTGGCCAATACTTTGAGTGATTTCCACTGTTTCAATGACAATTGATCGCGCCAAATAATCACCGGTTTTGCACGCGCATGCATAAAATACACCACGATATACATTTGATGATCCAAAATATGGCTAATTTGAACGCGTTGCACCGGGCGGTTCAGTCGTTGCAAAGACCAATCAGTTCCATCCAAATATTCTAGACTGGTGACGTGTAAATGCTTACGGAAAAACAGAACATAAACCACTAGCCCGATTAGGAAAAATATCCCCCAAAGCATGGGCGTTAGTAACTGATAAAGCAGCGTCATCAATACCGCAAAAATAAAAAACTGAAACGCATGCGATAAAAAACTGCGTTTCAGTTTGAATTGCCGATTATCCATGAACGTAATGTTTTAATTTTTGAATAAACGTTTTTAATTCAGGACGTGGCGGTTCACTAACTTCCATAAACCAATCCAACAAATCTGGATCTTCTGCAGCAACGAGTTCTGCAAACATGTCTTTTTCAGCTGCATCGGCTTGTAAATAGTAATTTTTGACGTAGGGATCAAAATAAACATCAATCTCTTTTAAACCACGACGTGCACGGTAGATCACTTTACGCTCTTCTAAGCTGATTTCATCAGTCATTGTCTTCCCCAATCGTTGAACCCGTCTAGTGTAACTCATCCACCCCATTGAAGTGGAGTGTTTTCACAGATTGACCGAATGCTTCATCGCATTCCCTGCTTTTGAATGTTCTGCACATTGCAGTCACTCGCTGCATCTTATAAGTTGAGACAAAGCCATAAAAATGAATAGGATATTCAAAATGCAATCTGGAGCGATTCGCCCACTCAACAACATGCTGCCACGTCAATTATTTAATGCAGAACATGATGCATTTCGTGAAACAGTACGAAAATTTTATGAAAAAGAAGTTGTGCCCAATATCGAAAAATATGAAAAACAACAACATGTTGACCGTGACTTATGGAATAAAGCCGGTGCCATGGGCTTGCTTTGCCCGACCATGCCCGAAGCTTATGGCGGCTATGGTGTAGACCGACTCTATAGCATGATTCTGATTGAAGAGCAGGCGTATGCCATGGACTCCTCTACTGGCTTTTCACTGCATTCCGACATCGTGGCCAATTATATTCATAACTTTGGCAATGAAGAACAAAAGCTGCATTGGCTGCCGAAAATGGCTTCTGGCGAAACCGTGACTGCCATTGCAATGACCGAACCGGGCACAGGTTCAGACCTACAAGCCGTACGCACAACTGCTACAGAAGATGGTGATGACTATATTATTAATGGGTCAAAAATTTTTATCACCAATGGCTATTTATGTGACATGGCGATTGTGGTCTGTAAGACAGGCAATAGTGAAAAAGGTTCAGCCAATTTATCGCTAATTATCGTCGAGGCAGATCGCGTCGGTTTTAGTAAAGGCAAACCTTTAAACAAAATTGGCATGAAAGGTCAGGATACCTGTGAACTGTTCTTTAATAATGTCCGCGTCCCTAAAAGCAACTTACTCGGCATGCAAGGTATGGGCTTTATGATGCTGATGAAGGAATTGGCTTGGGAGCGCATGTTGGTTGCGATTATTTGCCAAGCCGGTGCAGAAGCAGCCTTTGCGCACACAGTTCAATACACCAAAGAACGTAAGGCATTTGGCAAGACCGTATCAAGTTTCCAAAACACCCGTTTTAAATTGGCAGAACTACGTACTGAGATCGATTTTTGTCGAGCTTATCTAGATCGCTGTATGGAACTACAACTTGAGGAACAGCTCGGTATTGACGCTGCAGCCGCTGCTAAATACAAAATTTCAGAAATGTTTTCCAAAGTTGTGGATGAATGTCTGCAGTTGCATGGTGGCTATGGCTATATGCTTGAATATCCAATTGCACGGGCTTATATCGACAATCGAGCCAATCGTATTTATGCAGGTACCAATGAAATTATGAAAGAGCTGATTTCCCGCTCTTTATAACAACAAAGCCCATCATCTGATGGGCTTTTTTCATTCTTTCGATATCAACTTAAATCATTCACAAAATCACAGATCAGTGCAGTGACCAATGCGGGTTGCTCTTTATGCGGCATGTGATGAAGCCCTTCCAAAATCTCTAGTTCAGCATCACCTTGTATACCCGAAAAAAGTTTCTGAGCTTGTGCTGTCGTCCCGTATTCATCCAGTTCTCCATGGATGATCAAGCTTGGACACTGTACTTTTCCAACATATTGCTCGAGGTTCCATTGACGAAAACTCGGTGAGAGCCAAGTTTCAGTCCAAGCATCCAAAACCCATTGGGCTTTATCCCCATGATATTTAGCCAAGCGTTCAAGCTGTCCCAGCTGCGCAAACCCTATTTTGGCTTCACGTATACCCGATAATGTCAGTTCTTCCACTTCATACTGTGCTGCTATGGAGATCAGACCTCGACATTGTTCAGTATATTCACTGGCAATAACCACAGACATTCCCCCACCGACACTATGTCCCATCACGATAAACTGTTGAATGGAATAATGTTGAAGTAGCGCCTTAAAGCCCTGCTGTGCTTCGGCATAGACAAAATCAGTACTTAATACATCAGGATTTGCTGACGAACGACCAAAACCCAACCGATCATAAGCAATGACCTTTCTGCCAGACGCAGAAGCCAATTGCGCAGGAAAATCACGCCACAAATCCACACTCCCCAGTGAATCATGCATCAATATAATCGGAGCCAGATTTGTAGTTTTATCTGCTGTTTCAGGCTGCCAAGCTTTGCTATATAGCTCATAATCATTTAATTTTATAAATTCTGAATGTTCTTGAATATTCACATTAACCCTGTGTGCTTTTCCTTATTTTCAACATGATATATTTTTCAACAAATAAAGCGCATCAAATAAAACCCTAAAGTCACTCATCTAAAGCAAAAAAAAAGGAGCATGATGCTCCTTTTTCTATAACTGACTTAAGAAACTAATCTGGGTTTAGCCGCCACTTGATCTGACTTTTTTTCAAATTTCAGCACTCCATCTTCAAATGAAGCATGCTTTAATTCTTTACGATCTGCCAAATAGTTATTGCTGACTTTCCACGGTGCATGTTTACCCTGTTTTGGCATCACATCTGCTGCACGTGCAATATAGCCTGAGGTCAAACTGCCCATCACCGTATCTTCTAACAACTCGGTCGCATCACCTTGTGGAATCACTTGGTTATAACCATTTTGATCCATATAGTTAATCAATTTACAGATGTATTCAGAAGCAATATCGACTTTTAATGTCCATGAAGCATTAATATAGCCAATAATCATCGCCATATTGGGTACATCACTGACCATAACACCACGATATAACATATGTTTTGAGGTATTCAGTGGCTGTCCATCGATTGTGGCACTAATGCCGCCTAAAATTTGAATGTTGAGACCTGTAGCAGAAATTACTACATCTGCATCAAGATGTTTACCTGATTTCAATTGAATGCCATTTTCAGTAAAACTTTCAATTTGATCAGTTTCAACAGATGCACGGCCTTCACGTAAAATTTTAAACAAATCACCATCTGGCACCACACAAAGCCGCTGATCCCAAGGATTATAATCTGGGGTAAAGTGCTTCATATCCACTTTACCTTTCAATTGCAACTCAATTGATTTTAATAAAAACTTACGGAGTAATTTAGGTTGCTTTTGTGCAACAGCATAAACAGCCCGCTGTACACCGATATTCCGTGCACGGGTAAGTTTATAAGCAACATCTTCAGGTAATACTTTACGCATCTTGTCATAAATGATGTCAATAGAAGGTACTGAGGCAATATAAGTTGGAGAGCGCTGTAACATTGTTACATGAGCTGCACCTCCTTTTGCCATGGCAGGGACCAAGGTAATCGCTGTTGCTCCACTGCCAATAATCACCACTTTTTTGCCTGCATAATTAAAATTTTCAGGCCAATGCTGTGGATGAATAAAAGTACCTTTGAAATTTTCCTGCCCTGCGAACTCAGGTTGGAACCCTTGGTCATAATTATAATAACCCGTACAGCCAAAGACGAAATTTGCAACCCAGGTTTGTTGTTTCTTCTTCGCATCTTCAATAACAACAGACCATTTACGAGTTTGTGAGTCGTAGTTCGCACTCACAACACGATGTTGAAAATGAATTTTTTCTTTGATCTTATATTCGTCAATCACTTCAGAAAGGTAGCCTTTAATCGAAGACCCATCAGCAAGCACACTAGATTTTTTCCACGGCTTAAAATTAAAGCCAAAAGTTGACATGTCCGAATCAGAACGAATACCCGGATATTTAAAAAGATCCCATGTACCACCGAAACTTTCACGACGTTCAATAATTTCAAATGAACGATTTGGACATTTTTTTGAAAGATGCGCAGCCAAACCTATACCGGAGATCCCTGCACCTACAATGAGAATATCAACTTGTTTTTCCATGTTGTTCTTTTAACCTATCTTAGATTTATATTTATTAAATCACATTTTTGACAATGCACAATGTCAAGTTTAAGCAAAAGGCGATTTATTTTTATCTTTTAAGGACAAATTGAATTATTGTCTAACAATATACAGCCAACACAAAACTGCAGGCATTAAAAAAGGTCGGTTAAAAACCGACCTTTTTTAGAACAACGTACGCTGCTCTTCACGAAATTAGTTAACTTCGCGATCTACTAGCTCAACGTAAGCCATCGGTGCAGCATCACCTGCACGGAAGCCCGCTTTAAGAACACGTAGATAACCGCCGTTACGCTCTTTGTAACGAGGGCCAAGAACGGTAAATAATTTACCAACAGTTGCAGCTGAACGAGTACGAGCAAACGCTAAACGACGGTTTGCTACAGAATCGACTTTAGCTAAAGTGATTAAAGGCTCAGCAACACGACGTAATTCTTTTGCTTTAGGAACAGTAGTTTTAATTAACTCGTGTTCGAACAAAGAATTAGCCATGTTTTGGAACATCGCTTTACGATGACTGCTTGTACGGCCTAATTTCACACCACTATTACGATGACGCATGGTGATAGTCCTACTTAATTAACGGCTACGATAAGCAAAGCGATCGTCCATGCGGAGGCTAGCCGGTGGCCAGTTCTCTAAACGCATGCCCAATTGCAAGCCTTTCGATGCCAGAACATCTTTAATCTCAGTCAACGATTTTTTACCTAGGTTAGGAGTTTTAAGCAACTCAACTTCAGTACGTTGAACAAGATCGCCAATGTAGTAAATATTTTCTGCTTTCAAACAGTTAGCAGAACGAACAGTAAGCTCTAGATCATCTACTGGACGAAGCAAAATCGGATCAACTTCTTCACGAGGCTCTTGAGCAACTGGTGCTTGATCTTTCTGAAGATCAACAAAAATTGCAATTTGTTGTTGCAAGATTGTTGCCGCTTTGCGGATAGCTTCTTCAGGATCAACAGTACCGTTGGTTTCAAGATCAATGATCAATTTATCAAGGTCAGTACGTTGTTCTACACGAGCGTTTTCCACTGTGTAAGACACACGTTTGATTGGGCTGTAAGAAGCATCTAATTGCAAACGACCCACTGGGCGAGTTTCGCCCTCAGGGAAGCGTGAATCAGAAGTCTCATAACCACGACCTTGAGAAACTTTCAGGCGCATTTTTAATGAGCCAGAAGCACTTAAAGTACCGATCAAATGTTCAGGGTTAACCACTTCAACATTATGTGGTAAACGAAGGTCAGCGGCTGTAACGTCGCCAGGACCTTGTTTTTCCAATGTCAGATAAGCTTCATTTTGATCGAACAGCTTAATAGACAATCCTTTTAGGTTCAGCAAGAGCTCGACGATGTCCTGCTGCAAGCCTTCCAAAGTACTGTACTCGTGCTCGACACCTTCAATCTCTACTTCAACCACGGCTGCGCCAGGTAAAGAAGACAAAAGGATACGACGTAAAGCATTACCAAGAGTATGACCAAAGCCACGCTCTAATGGTTCTAGAATAACTTTTGCCGAGGTCCCGCTTGCCGCTTCGACCTTAATCGCTTGCGGAGTTAGAAACTCATTTGCAGTACGCGTCATTATTGCTACCTCAAGGATTATTTAGAATACAATTCTACAATCAAGCTTTCGTTGATTTCAGCAGGTAAATCAGAGCGATCTGGTGCAGCTTTGAATGTACCTTCCAATTTAGAATGATCAATTTCAATCCAAGATGGAATGCCACGTTGAGTCGCTAACTCAACTGCGTTTTTGATACGCAATTGTTGTTTAGCGCCTTCGTGAACTGCAACAACGTCACCAGCTTTAACTTGGATAGACGCGATATTAACACGACGACCATTTAAAGTGATTGAACGGTGAGATACAAGCTGACGAGCTTCTGCACGTGTAGAACCAAAACCCATGCGATAAACAACGTTATCTAGACGGCTTTCAAGAAGTTTCAACAAGTTTTCACCTGTTGCGCCTTTAACACGAGCAGCTTCTTTGTAGTAGTTACTAAATTGACGCTCTAAAACACCGTACATACGACGTACTTTTTGTTTTTCACGTAATTGTAGTGAGTACTCAGATTGTTTGCCGCCACGAGCGCCACCATGTTGGCCAGGTGCTTTAGCAGCTTTTTTTGTTTTGACGTCAAATGGTTTAACGCCAGATTTTAATTGCAGGTCTGTCCCTTCGCGGCGAGAGAGTTTGCATTTTGGACCAATATAACGAGCCATGAATGTTTCTCCTTACACGCGACGTTTTTTAGGTGGACGGCAACCGTTGTGCGGGATTGGCGTCACATCGGTAATGCTGTTAATTTTATAACCCACTGCACCTAAAGCACGAACCGCAGATTCACGACCTGGACCAGGACCTTTTACAAGGACGTCCAAGTTTTTCAAACCGTAATCTAAAGCAGCTTTACCAGCAACCTCAGCAGCTACCTGAGCAGCAAACGGAGTTGATTTACGTGATCCACGGAAGCCTTGTCCACCAGAGGTAGCCCAAGCCAGTGCATTACCTTGACGATCGGTAATAGTCACAATGGTGTTATTAAAAGAAGCGTGAATGTGTGCAACACCTTCAGAGACGGTACGAGTGACCTTCTTGCGTGTGCGAGTATCTTTAGCCATCTTTTAGCTTCCAGAAATCTTATTTCTTAATAGGTTTGCGCGGACCTTTACGGGTACGTGCGTTAGTTTTGGTGCGTTGACCACGGACAGGCAAGCTGCGACGATGACGAAGACCGCGGTAGCAGCCTAAATCCATTAAACGTTTAATGTTCATGGAAATTTCGCGACGTAAATCACCTTCGGTAGGAACCTTAGTAACTTCTGCACGAATCGCATCAAGCTGAGCGTCATCTAATTCACGAATTTTAGTTGTTGGTGCAATACCAGCAGCAGCTAAGATAGCTTTTGCAGTGTGGCGACCAATACCAAAAATGTACGTTAGAGAGATAACAGCATGCTTGTTATCCGGAATGTTTACACCGGCAATACGAGCCATTCAATTTTCTCCAAAAAGGCAGTTAAGATAATCAACCGCCCGACAAAATCTTTGAGGGGCGGATAATAACCTAATTAGCCTACTGAAATCAACAGGTCTTGATCAGATTAACCTTGACGCTGCTTATGACGAGGTTCTGCGCTGCAAATTACGCGAATAACCCCATTACGACGGATAACTTTACAGCTACCACAAATTTTCTTTACAGAAGCTTGAACTTTCATAATGAAACCTCTAAGTGCGCTTATCCTTTCGGATGAGCAGTCGTTTTACGCATTAACGATTGATTGTCATATTGATGCGATGTGAGATGAGCTTGAAGCTGAGCCATAAAGTCCATCACCACCACCACTACGATCAGTAAAGACGTACCACCTAAGCTAAATGGAATACCAAATGAACTTTGTAGAATCATCGGCATTAAACAGATGATTGTGATATAAACCGCGCCAATAAAAGTCAAACGATTCAAAATATGATCTAAATAGCGTGCAGTTTGCTCACCAGGACGAATACCCGGTACATAAGCACCACTACGTTTTAAATTCTCTGACACTTCTTTCGGGCTAAATACTAGCGCAGTATAGAAGTAACAGAAGAAGATAATTAATGCGCCAAATAGCACCAAATACATCGGTTGACCCGGCGACAATACGAGTGCCAAATCTTGTAGGCCACGTTTAATCACGCCAGCATTTGGATCTGCGCTGCCTACCCATTGCCCTAAGCTCGCTGGGAACAATAGCAATGAACTTGCAAAAATTGCAGGAATCACACCCGCCATATTAATTTTTAATGGCAAATGTGTTTGCTGAGCGGTAAATACACGACGACCTTGTTGTTTTTGAGCATAGTTTACCGGAATACGACGCTGCGCCTTCTCAATAAACACAATTGCTGCTAACACTGCAACAGATAGCAATGCAAAAATTGCAAGACCAATTAAGCTTGATTGGCCATTATCTACTGAGGTTAAAGATTGCAGAACCAAGTTCGGCAAACCAGCAACAATACCAGCGAAGATGATCATGGAAATACCATTCCCCACTCCACGCTCTGTAATTTGCTCACCTAACCACATCAGGAACATTGTACCTGCAACCAGAGAAGTTACAGCAGGAACGTAAAAAGCAAGTCCACTAGTCAAAGTAATATTTTGACTAATCAGACCTGCACACATCCCAACAGCTTGCACAAGTGCAAGAAACAATGTGCCTTGTCGCGTATATTGATTGATCTTACGCTTACCTTGTTCGCCTTCTTTCTTTAAAGCTTCCAGCGAAGGAACAACCGTAGACATTAACTGCACGATAATCGATGCAGAGATATACGGCATAATCCCAAGAGCAAGAATTGACATACGCTCTAATGCACCACCTGAAAACATGTTAAACAAACCAAGGATCGTACCTTGGTTTGCATTAAACAGATTCTCTAGTGCGGCATTGTTAATGCCCGGTACTGGAATATGTGCTCCCAGTCGAAAAACCAACAACGCCCCGATGAGGAACATCATACGGCGGATAATTTCACGATATTTCACATGAAAAGGCTGGCCTTTCATCATGTTAACATGACCTGTCGAACTAGGAGTCATAGACACTGGGGATTACTCCTCGACTTTACCGCCAGCAGCTTCAACAGCAGCTTTAGCGCCTTTAGTCAATGCAACACCTTGAACAGTGAACGCACGAGTAATTTCACCAGAAAGTACGATACGTGCACGTAACATATCTTTACGCACAACGTTAGCAGCTTTTAAAGTTTCAAGAGACACGATGTCGCCTTCAACTTTAGCGAGTTCTGATAAACGTACTTCAGCAGTTTTCAAAGCCATTTGGCTAGTGAAACCGAATTTAGGTAAACGACGATATAACGCAGTTTGACCACCTTCGAAACCAGGACGTGTACCACCGCTCTTACGTGAGTTTTGACCTTTGACACCACGGCCACCAGTCTTACCAACGCCAGAACCAATACCACGGCCTAAACGTAGGTTGTCACGCTTAGCACCTTCTGCAGGTGCAATTGTATTTAAACGCAGAGTCATGGCTTATTCCTCTACACTAACCATATAGTAAACTTGGTTGATCATACCACGGTTAGAAGGCGTATCTTGCACTTCAACAGTATGACCAATACGACGCAGACCTAAACCTTTAAGGCTAAGCTTGTGATTTTTCAAGCGATGCGATGAAGATTTAGTCTGGGTAACTTTAATCGTTTTCATGATTGATTACCCTTGAATTTGTGCTACTGATAAACCACGTTTCGCAGCAACTTTCTCAGGAGAAGTCATATCACGCAAACCGTTAAAAGTTGCGTTTACTACGTTAGCAGCGTTAGTAGAACCATAACACTTAGTTAATACGTTACGTACACCTACAGCTTCTAAAACTGCACGCATAGCGCCACCAGCAATTACACCAGTACCTTCAGAAGCAGGTTGCATGTAAACGCGGCTTGCACCGTGACGAGCATTGATAGGGTGCTGAACAGTACCGTCAACAAGGTCAACAGTAATCATGTTGCGACGAGCAGCTTCAAGTGCTTTAGAAATAGCAGCTGGAACTTCACGTGCTTTACCACGACCAAAACCTACGCGACCATTACCATCACCCACAACAGTTAATGCTGTGAAAGAGAAGATACGACCACCCTTAACAACTTTGGCTACACGATCAACGGCAACCAGCTTTTCAACAAGACCTTCGTTTTGTTCAACTTTAGCCATGATTAGAACTCCAAGCCGTTTTCACGAGCAGCATCAGCCAAGGCTTTGATACGACCATGATATTTGAAACCAGAACGGTCAAATGCAACTTTAGTTACACCAGCCGCTTTAGCACGTTCTGCAATTAAAGCACCAACTTTCTGAGCCGATTCAACGTTACCAGTAGTACCAGCACGTAGAGTAGCGTCTAAAGTAGAAGCTTGCGCTAATACTTTGCCACCATCTGCAGAGATAACTTGAGCATAGATGTGACGCGGAGTGCGGTTTACACACAAACGAGTCGCACCCAATGCACGGATGTGCAAGCGTGTGCTTTTCGCACGACGCAAACGGGATTGTTTCTTTTCGTTCATAAGAACCTCGCGCCTTATTTCTTCTTAGCTTCTTTACGAAGTACAACTTCGTCAGAATAACGAACACCTTTACCTTTATAAGGCTCTGGCGGACGGTAACCACGGATTTCTGCAGCAACTTGACCTAATTTAGCTTTATCAGCTGATTTAAGTACAATTTCAGTTGCAGTAGGAGTTTCTGCAGTTACACCTTCAGGAAGGTTGTAGTCGATCGGGTGAGAGAAACCAAGGTTAAGGTTAACAATATTACCTTTAACCGCAGCTTTATAACCAACACCAATCAGTTGTAACTTACGTTCGAAACCTTCGTTAACACCTTTTACAAGGTTGTTAAGCACAGCGCGAGCAGTACCAGCCTGCATCCAAGCATCTTTAGATTCAGCTTTAGGAGCAATAACTAGAGTACCGTCTTCCTGTTTTAGCTCGACCAGCGCATGCAGGTTGAAAGACAATGTACCTTTGCTGCCTTTCACTTCGACCTGCCGGCCGTTCTGAGTAACTGTAACACCGTTAGGTACAGTTACTGGGGCTTTAGCCACACGAGACATGAGGAATCACCTATTAAGAAACAAAAGCAATAACTTCACCACCGATACCTGCAGCACGTGCAGCGCGATCAGTCATGATGCCTTTGCTTGTAGAAACAATTGCAATACCTAAACCTTGCTTAACGCTAGGAAGTGCATCTTTACCGCGATATTGACGTAGACCAGGACGGCTTACGCGTTTCACAGTATCGATAACTGGTTTGCCTTCGAAATATTTTAAAGTAATCGTTAAAGTCGCTTTGCCTTCATTATCAGCAACAGCTACATCAGCGATATAACCTTCTTGTTGAAGTACGTTAGCAATCGCAACTTTCAACTTTGAGTTTGGCATAGAAACAGTTTGTTTCTTTGCCATTTGTGCGTTACGAACACGTGTTAGCATGTCGGCAACGGTATCTTGCATACTCATTTATAGTGCTCCTTACCAGCTTGCCTTAACAACGCCCGGTACATCACCTTGCATTACTGTTTCACGTAATTTGTTACGGCTTAAACCGAACTTACGGAAGTAACCATGAGGACGACCAGTTAAACCACAACGGTTACGTAGACGTACTGGAGACGCATTACGTGGTAATGCTTGAAATTTCATCATCGCTTCGAAACGTTCTTCGTCTGATGCATTTACGTTTGCGATAATTGCTTTTAATTCAGCACGTTTCGCAGCGTATTTAGCAACAGTAGCTTCGCGTTTCAATTCGCGATTAATCATACCTTTCTTAGCCATATCGACCTCTTATTTGAACGGGAAGCCGAATGCACGCATAAGCGCACGGCCTTCGTCATCGGTGCGAGCAGTCGTAGTGATGGTAATGTCCATACCACGAATACGATCAATCTTATCAAAATCGATTTCAGGGAACATGATTTGTTCCTTAAGACCCATTGAGTAGTTACCACGACCATCAAATGATTTCGCAGAGAAACCACGGAAGTCACGGATACGAGGGATCGCGATAGAGATCAAACGGTCTAAGAATTCGTACATACGTTCGCCACGTAAAGTAACTTTACAGCCGATCGGCCAACCATCACGGATTTTGAAACCAGCGATAGATTTACGAGCTAAAGTAAGTACTGGTTTTTGACCAGCAATTGCTTGCATATCAGAAAGAGCGCCATCTAACAATTTCTTGTCAGCTGATGCAGCACCAACACCCATGTTGATGGTAATTTTTGTAATGCGAGGGATATCCATCACATTCTTAACGCCCAATGTTTCTTTTAATTGAGCCTTAAGTTCGTCGTTGTAACGCGTTTTAAGTCTGGCCATTGCCTAGTCAACCTATTACTTCGCTACCGCCACTGATTCACCATTAGATTTGAATACGCGAGTTTTCACGCCTTCAATCACTTGGTAACCAACACGGTCAGCCTTTTGGGTTGTAGCATTAAAAATTGCCACGTTAGAGATATGAAGCTCAGCTTCTTGAGTTACGATGCCGCCTTCAGCGCCAGTAGCTCGGTTAGGCTTTTGATGCTTCGTTACCAAGTTAAGGCCTTCAACCTTAACACGGTCATTTGAAACAGACAAAACAGTACCTTGTTTGCCTTTTTCTTTACCTGCGATCACAATTACTTGATCGCCCTTTTTAATCTTAGCCATGAGTGCCTCTTATAGAACTTCAGGAGCCAATGAAATAATTTTCATGAACTGTTCAGTACGAAGTTCACGAGTCACTGGTCCGAAAATACGAGTTGCAATCGGCGCTTTGTTGTTGTTCAAAATAACAGCTGCGTTATCGTCGAAACGAATAACTGAACCATCTGCACGACGGATGCCGAATTTTGTACGTACAACTACAGCATTCATCACGTCACCTTTTTTAACACGTGCGCGTGGAATAGCTTCTTTTACAGTAACTTTAATAATGTCGCCAACAGAAGCATAACGACGATGTGAACCACCAAGTACTTTAATACATTGTACGCGGCGAGCACCACTGTTGTCTGCTACGTCGAGCATACTTTCGGTTTGAATCATTGCCCTACTCCAAAACCGAGCATCACCGGTCGCAATTTCGAAAGGCTCAAAGAGTACTCGAAATTGACCGATGATGCAAGAACGTTTAATTACTCAGCAGCAGCTTCAACAACTTCAACTAAAGTCCAAGACTTAGTTTTAGACATTGGGCGGCTTTCTTTGATGCTTACTACGTCGCCAACTTTAGCAACATTGTTTTCATCATGAGCGTGTAATTTAGTTGAACGGCGGATTAATTTGCCATACAACGGGTGTTGAACGCGGCGTTCGATAAGAACAACGATAGACTTGTCCATCTTGTCGCTAACTACTTTACCGGTTAACGTGCGAACTGTTTGTTCACTCATTGTCCGTTCCCCTGTTTTTCGGTAAGGAGGGTCTTAATACGAGCAATTGTCTTACGAGTAAGCGCAACTTCGTGCGATTTACCCAATTGACCAGTTGCTTTCGCCATACGAAGACGGAATTGGTTAAGCTGTTGCTCATCAAGCAAAGCTGTCAACTCTTCTACCGACTTTTCACGTAGATCATTAGTTTTCATTACATTACCGTCCGAGTCACGATAGTGGTTTTAAACGGAAGTTTTGCAGCAGCAAGCGTAAACGCTTCGCGAGCAAGTTCTTCGTTAACACCATCAATTTCGTACAAGACTTTACCTGGTTTGATTTGGCAAACCCAGTATTCCACAGAACCTTTACCTTTACCCATACGAACTTCTAATGGTTTTTCAGTAATTGGTTTGTCTGGGAAAACACGGATAAAGATCTTACCACCACGTTTAATACGACGGCTGATTGTACGACGCGCTGCTTCAATTTGACGTGCTGTCATTTGACCACGTTCAACTGATTTAAGTGCAATAGTACCAAAAGATACTGAGCTACCGCGATGTGCTAGACCAGTGTTACGGCCTTTTTGCACTTTACGGAATTTAGTACGTTTAGGTTGTAACATGGATTATTCTCCTTTTTCAGCAGAACGATCATTGCGACGACCACGACGCTCTTGACCTTCACCACGACCACGGCCACGTTTAGCTGGACGTTCTTCAGCTGGAGCTGGGTTCATGACTTGTTTCATGCCGCCCAAGATCTCACCACGGAAGATCCATACTTTAACGCCGATCGTACCGTAAGTAGTCTCAGCACGCATAGTAGCATAGTCGATGTCAGCACGAAGAGTATGAAGAGGTACACGACCTTCACGATACCATTCAGTACGAGCAATCTCAGCACCACCTAGACGGCCTGAAACTTCTACTTTGATACCTTTAGCACCAGCACGCATAGAGTTTTGAACCGCACGTTTCATAGCACGACGGAACATTACACGTTTTTCTAATTGAGAAGCGATTGCCTCAGCAACTAAACGAGCGTCTAAATCTGGGCGATCGATTTCGTTGATACTTACTTGCGCAGGAACACCCATAATGGCTGTTAATTCGCGTTGTAATTTCTCAATGTCTTCGCCTTTTTTACCGATCACGATACCAGGACGTGCAGTGCTAATAGTTACTTTAGCTGCGCCTGTAGGGCGTTCGATAAGAATATTGCTCACCATCGCATTCTTAAGTTTTTTAGTTAAAAACTCACGAACTTGAAGATCTTTTAGCAAATATTCAGCATATTGTTTCGGATTCGCATACCAGTTAGCGTTATGACGTTTCACAACACCTAGGCGGATACCGATTGGATGAACCTTCTGACCCATATCAAACCCCTACCTTAACGGTAATGTGACAAGTACGCTTAGTAATACGATCTGCACGGCCTTTAGCACGTGGCAAAATACGTTTCAGGCTCATGCCTTCATCAACGTAGATCGTAGAAACTTTAAGGTCGTCTACATCTAAACTGTTATTGTGTTCAGCGTTTGCAATCGCAGATTCCAATGCTTTTTTAACTAAAACTGCAGCTTTTTTGTTGCTGAAGTTTAAGATATTCAAAGCATGCGCAACAGATTTGCCGCGAATTAGGTCTGCAACCAAACGTGCTTTTTGTGCCGAGATAGCGGCACCGCGTAATTTAGCAGTTACTTCCATCATAGCACCTATTAACGTTTAGACTTCTTGTCAACACCGTGACCACGATAGGTACGAGTTGGCGCGAATTCACCTAATTTATGACCAACCATATGCTCAGATACAATCACTGGAACATGGTTACGGCCATTGTGTACAGAAATTGTTAGACCAACAAAATCCGGTAAGATCATCGAACGACGCGACCAAGTTTTGATCGGCTTACGGTTATTAGCCGCGATAGCCGCTTCAACCTTAGCGAACAAGTGCGCATCGACGAATGGGCCTTTTTTCAGAGAACGAGGCATTGTCAGATTCCTTTACTTGTTACTTAACGCGACGGTCGCGAATGATCATCTTAGTCGTACGCTTGTTGGTACGTGTTTTGTACCCTTTAGCTTTTTGACCCCATGGACTTACAGGTTGAATACCTTTGTTACGTCCTTCACCACCACCATGTGGATGGTCTACTGGGTTCATCGCCATACCACGTACGGTAGGACGAACGCCACGCCAGCGTGATGCACCTGCTTTACCAAGTGAACGAAGGTTGCTTTCTGAGTTAGAAACTTCACCTAACACAGCACGGCATTCAACGTGTACTTTACGCATTTCGCCTGAACGAAGACGAATGATAGCGTAAGAACCGTCACGACCCAACAATTGAGCAGATGTACCAGCAGAACGTACTAATTGTGCGCCTTTACCGATTTTAAGCTCGATGTTGTGAAGAGTAGAACCGATAGGCATGTTGCGAAGTGGCAAGCAGTTACCTGGACGGATTGGAGCATCGTTACCAGACTGAACTTGATCACCAGCGCGAAGGCCTTTAGGTGCAATAATATAGCGACGTTCACCGTCAGCATATTTCAATAAAGCAATATGAGCTGTACGGTTTGGATCGTATTCAATACGCTCAACTACAGCTGGGATGCTGTCTTTGTTACGTTTGAAGTCTACGATACGGTAGTGCTGTTTATGACCACCACCAACGTGACGAGTTGTAATGTGACCGTTGTTATTACGACCGCCAGTACGTTTTTTAGCTTCAACCAACGGAGCATATGGCGCGCCTTTGTGAAGGTGGTTATGTACCACTTTCTCTACAAAGCGACGTCCTGGAGACGTTGGCTTACATTTTTGAATCGGCATAATTTTCGTCCTTATTCCGCTGCGTTTTCAGCGGTATCGCCCAAGTCAGCCATTTCAACATCTTGGCCAGCTTTCAGGGTGACGTATGCTTTTTTAACATCAGAACGACGTCCTAATGTTTTACCAAAGCGTTTAGTCTTACCTTTAGTGATCGTTGTGTTAACTTTAACAACTTGAACACCAAATAGTTGCTCAACGGCTTTTTTGATTTCAAGTTTGTTTGCATCTAGTGCAACTTTGAACACTTGAACACCAGCAGTTTCACCTAAAACTTGTGCTTTTTCTGAGAATACAGGTCCTTGTAGGACTTGATAGATACGTTCGTTGTTCATCCGAGTTCTACCTCAATTTTCTTAGCAGCAGCAACAGACATAACAACTTTATCGAACGCGATCAAGCTAACAGGATCGATTGCAGCAGCATCAACCACATCAACGTGTGGAATGTTGCGAGCAGCAAGATACAAGTTCTCATCAACAGCATCTGTAACGATTAATGCACGAGGTGCATTCAAGTCGTTAAGTTTTGCAAGCAATTCTTTAGTTTTTGGAGCTGCAACAGCAATCTCTTCAACTAAAACAAGGCGATCTTGACGAACAAGCTCAGCCAGGATGCATTGCATAGCACCGCGATACATTTTACGGTTTACTTTTTGAGACCAATCTTGTGGACGAGCAGCAAAAGTTTTACCACCGCCAACCCAGATTGGGCTACGAATAGAACCAGCACGAGCGCGGCCAGTACCTTTTTGACGGAAAGGTTTTTTACCACCGCCAGAAACGTCAGCACGTGATTTTTGCGCTTTAGAACCTTGACGACCACCAGCTAAGTAAGCTGTAACAACTTGGTGTACAAGAGCTTCGTTAAAATCACGACCAAACGCAACTTCAGATAACTCAACAGCAGAGCCGGAAACAGTATTTAAATTCACGTTATTTCCCCTCAGGCCTTGATAGTAGGACGAACAGTAACGTCGCCACCAGTAGCACCAGGAACCGCACCTTTAACAACTAGAACTGAACGTTCTGCGTCGATAGCAACGATTTCAAGACCCTGTGTAGTTACACGTTCAGCACCTAAGTGACCAGGCATTTTTTTGCCTTTGAACACGCGACCAGGAGTCTGGTTTTGACCTGTAGAACCGATAACACGGTGAGATACAGAGTTACCATGTGTAGCGTCTTGAGTACGGAAGTTCCAACGCTTAACACCACCTTGGAAACCTTTACCTTTAGATGTACCAGTAACGTCAACAATTTGACCCACTGTAAACACATCTACACCGATAGTTCCGCCAACTTCACGACCTTCAAGATCAGCTTCTGTAGCGCGAAATTCTTGAACTAGACGACCAGCAGCAACACCAGCTTTCGCAAAGTGACCTTTCTGAGCATTAGTTACGCGAGATTCGCGACGTTCACCAGTAGTGATTTGAATCGCTTGATAACCATCAGTTTCAAGCGTTTTGATTTGTGTGATGCGGTTAGGATCAACCTCAATCACTGTTACAGGTACAGAAACACCAGCATCTGTAAAGATACGTGTCATACCGCACTTGCGACCGACTAAACCAATAGCCATGTGCATAAACCTCTAAAAAAGCGGCCTAATTAACTTAGAGCGTTAATTAACCGAAAGCCTTAACCCAAAGCGATCTGAACATCAACACCAGCTGCAAGATCTAACTTCATCAATGCATCAACAGTTTTATCTGTAGGTTGAACGATGTCGATCAAACGTTTGTAAGTGCGGATCTCGTATTGGTCACGCGCATCTTTGTTAACGTGTGGTGATGTTAAAACGTTAAAACGTTCGATACGTGTAGGCATCGGGATTGGACCACAAACTTGTGCACCAGTACGTTTTGCTGTTTCTACGATTTCTTGAGCTGATTGATCAATTAAACGATGATCAAAAGACTTAAGACGGATACGAATTCTCTGGTTAGACATACCAGTTAACTCCAAGCCAAATATATAAAGAATCACCCTTGACGCATCTCACCCCACTTTAAAAGAGGCAAGTGTCAAGAGCAGTGAAATATCACTAAGGTCACGATCGATGCCGTGACTGTCACGATGTTAACTACTTTATTCGTAGCTAACCCCCTTCATCAAAGGGTCGCCCATTATAGCTATTGTTTAATGCATAAGCAAATCCCTTTTGCTGTTTTTCTTATATTTTTCATTTTTTATGCAAGATCAATTGCTTAACTTTTAATCAACAGGCATTTTTTCTTAATACATACTCTATTGCTTGGTTTAGTATTTGATTTCCCTCAATAAATTTGTTTTTTGCGCTTTTCCGCAGATCATGTACTGGCTGTACATGTGTTCCTGAAAAAAATGCCACCTCTTCATCATTTTCCAAAAATAAATCGAGTACTTCAGGGGTAATTTCAGGATGAAATTGAAAGCCCAAAACATTTTGTCCAATTTGATACATTTGATTACGACATGCATCATTTTCCGCCAGTAATACCGCTCCTTTGGGAATTTCAAATGTTTCACTGTGCCACTGCATGACTTTAAACTCTTCCGGTAGTTTGAAACAGCCATGCGGTACGTTAGCGACCTTACGAATGGTCGTCCAACCCAATTCTTGTTGTGCATTTCGACTCACCGCACCACCCAAAGCATTAGCAATCAATTGCCCACCTAAACAAAGGCCGATTGCGGGTTTACCGAGGGCTAAATAGCGTCGCAGCCAACGCTTTTCTATTTTTAACCATGGGAAATTTGCCTCATCATTTACGCTCATGGTTCCACCCATAATGATAAGTAAATCGACATCTTCAACATGCGGCAAAGCCTCGAGATCTAAGGCTTGATCGACAGGTAATGCAAAGAATTCTGTGGCCGTAATTTTGGCCTGATGCTGTTTTAAAAATTCATAACAACTGCCGAACCCTTCGCCAGCAATATGCTGAAAATAATGTACTTTTAAATGCGAATTCATGCGCTAAACCTATTGTTGTTGCTCTGATATCGGTTTTGCAAGAATGAAGCCAACTTTGCTTTTCACTTAATTTTCTACAAAAGCATCGTAAATCCATGCGTTTTAGTCGTATTCTTTTGAACATTCATTATTATTTTGATCATTTCAGAGCGCCACGTGAAAAAGAATCCTCAAACTGAACTCATTCATGCACCAAGAAAGGCACCGCAGTACATCAATAGTGTTCAACCTCCCCTGTTTCGTGCATCCACTATAATTTTCGAAAATACAGATGCGCTTTTTAATCGCCATTGGACTGATGATTATGACTATAGCTATGGCACACATGGTACCCCCACGACATTCACCCTAGGTGATCAGCTTGCTCAGATTGAAGGTGGCTTGTATCACTTACTGGCACCAAGCGGTTTATCTGCAATTAATTTGGTCAATTCATGTTTTTTAAGTCAAGGGGATGAAGTTTGGGTCGCAGATAATATCTATGGCCCAAATATGGAACATTTACGCAATTTAGAAACCCGCTATGGCATCGTGGTCAAGGTTTATAACCCGATTGATGTCGATTCATTTAGCCCTTCAGCGCAAGCCAAGCTTATCTGGTTAGAAGCGGCGGGTTCTGTCACTTTAGAGTTTCCAGATTTAGTCGGCTTGGTCAAAAAAGCTCAAGCGCAGAACATTCTCACTGCACTGGACAATACGTGGGGCGCAGGACTTGCCTTTAATGCTTTTGATTTTAGTGCTGAGCACCTGGGTGTCGATATCAGTGTGCATGCCTTGACCAAATACCCAAGTGGCGGTGGCGATATTTTAATGGGCTCGGTAATTACACGAGATAAAAAGCTTCATCACAAACTGTTTCGTGCGCACGCCATTCAAGGCATTAGCATCTCTGGTGATGATGCCGCGCAAATACAACGCAGTCTGGCTTCTATGCGCCTGCGCTATGAACACCAGTCACAAAGTGCTTTAACTTTATTAAATTGGCTAAAACAGCAGCCAGCCTTTGTACAGGTTTTACATCCTGCTGATGAAGCTTCCGCAGGACATCAGTATTGGAAAGAAATTTGTACAGAACAAAACAGTGCCGGCTTGGTCAGCGTGATATTTAATGAAAAATATAGTTTGCAGGATGTACGCCGCTTTTGCGATGCGCTGAAACTATTTAAGCTCGGTTTTAGCTGGGGTGGTCCAGTCAGTTTAGCCATGCTATATAACTTAAAAGATATGCGTATACTCGAACATTCACACATTCAAGCTGGCTTACTTGTTCGCTTTTGTATAGGACTAGAACATCCTGCAGATTTAATACAAGATATAGAAAACGCACTACAACATTTAAATAAACAGCAACTCGAATAAATACAGGAACATCTATGGGTACACCAATAATTATTGGCAAAAAAACACAAGACACCACACAGGATGTGGTGCTTCATTCACAATTTGCAAACCGCCATGGTTTGATTGCTGGGGCCACAGGTACTGGTAAGACGGTGACGTTGAAGGTGTTGGCAGAAAGTTTTTCTCGGCTGGGTGTACCTGTATTTTTAGCTGATGCCAAAGGGGATGTTTCTAGCCTTGCCAAAGCAGGTGAAAGTAATCCTAAGTTTGACGAACGAATTAAAAGTTTAAATATCGAGAGCATTCCTTTTGCTGCCTCCCCTGTGGTGTTTTGGGATTTGTTCGGTGAACAAGGACATCCCATTCGCACCACCATTTCTGAAATTGGCCCACTGCTCCTTGCCCGAATTCTCAACTTAAATGACACGCAAGAAGGTGTGTTATCTGCGGTCTTTCGTATTGCCGATGATCAGGGCTTATTGCTCATCGACTTTAAAGACTTAAAAGCCATGATCAGCTACGTCAGTGAACATGCAGCAGAATTTAAAAATGAATATGGCAATTTATCACCTGCAAGCTTAGGTGCAATTCAACGTAATTTGCTCGCATTGGCAGATCAAGGTGGTGACAAGTTTTTTGGTGAGCCTGCGCTCAATATCATGGATTTCATTCAAACGGATGAGCAAGGTCGTGGCAACATCAACCTGCTCGCAGCCGACAAGTTAATGAATACCCCTAAGCTCTATGCGACTTTCTTACTTTGGATGCTGTCAGAACTGTTTGAACAATTGCCCGAAGTTGGAGATATGGATAAACCCAAACTGGTGTTTTTCTTTGATGAAGCGCATTTATTGTTTGATAATGCCAGCCCTGCTTTACAAGAAAAGATTGAACAAGTGGTTCGTCTGATTCGCTCTAAAGGGGTCGGCATTTACTTTGTAACGCAAAATCCACTTGACTTACCTGAAAGTGTTTTAGGCCAACTGGGTAACCGCGTTCAGCATGCGCTACGTGCATTTACCCCGAAAGATCAGAAAGCTGTTAAGACGGCAGCAGATACTTTCCGAGCCAATCCTGCGTTTAAAGTCGATCAAGTGATTACGGAGCTGGCTGTAGGTGAAGCATTAATTAGCTGTCTAGATGAACAAGGGACACCTCAAATTGTTGAGCGTGCTTGGGTGATGCCACCCTACTCATCATTTAGCCCAATTGCTGTAGAAGAACGCAAAGCACTCATGACAAATAGCGTTGTTGCAGGCGTCTATGACACCGAAGCAGACCGTGAAAGTGCCTATGAACTTTTACAAAATAAAGTGGCGGAGCGCCAACAACAAGCCGTCCAAGCGGAACAAGATAAAATACAAGCCAAAGAACAAGAAGCGTTAGCCAAACAACAAGCCAAAGAAGCAGATGCACTCGCCAAACAGCAAGCGCGTGAACAAGAACGACTTGCACGCGAACAACAAAAAGAAGCTGAGCGTTCAGCCAAACAACGTGAAAAACTGATTCAAGACACGGTAGGAACTTTTGCAAAAAGTGCTGCACGCAGCTTGGGTGGGTCGACAGGTCAGAAAATCGTACGCGGTTTGCTAGGTTCACTGTTTGGTAAAAAATAATTCGCCATTACGATTATCTATGCTGAATTTATGGGATATTTTAATATCCCATATTTTTTTTATGGTTTTTACTAAAACATGTATTGCGCGGATGTATTTAAAAATGTATTTTAAATACATCTTATAAATAACAGCCATGAGAGATCAGCTATGACTCCGCAGCAAATTGACCTAGTAAAAGCTACTGTTCCTGTTCTACGTGAAAATGGTGTCGCGCTGACTGGTTACTTCTATAATCGTATGTTGGGCAATAACCCTGACCTCAAAGAAACCTTTAACATGGGACATCAGCGCAGCGGTGCTCAGGCACAAGCTTTGGCGGGTGCTGTATTGGCTTATGCTGAAAATATTGAGGACCCATCTGTACTTTTACCAGTTGTAGAATTAATTGCGCATAAACATGTGAGTCTTAACATTCAAGCTCCAGACTATAATATTGTCGGCGAAAATTTGCTGCACTCGATCAGTGAAGTATTAAGCATTTCAATGGAAGATCCACTGATTGCCGCTTGGGCAGCAGCATATGGACAATTGGCAGACTTGTTTATCAGCACTGAAAAAGCGATTTATGAGCAACATCAGCAAACTAAAGGCAGTTGGTTAGGTTGGCGTAATTTCAAAATCGCGAAAAAAGTGGCTGAAAGTGATGAAATCACCTCATTCTACCTTGAGCCTTCTGATGGTGGTGATTTACCAAAATATGAAGCAGGTCAGTACATTTCTGTACGTGTATTGGTCGATGAGCTGGGTCTAAAACAGCCACGTCAATATACACTGTCGACCAGCCCGCAAGACAACTACTTACGTATCTCTGTAAAACGTGAAGATCAGAAAGGTGACTTGGTTCCAGGTTGGGTATCGAATACACTGCATGGCTTGGAGATCGGTTCAGAAATCGAAGTGTCTGCACCAACAGGTAATTTCTTCCTGATTGATTCACAAAAACGCAATGTCTTTATCAGTGGTGGTGTAGGTCTAACACCAATGATTGCGATGCTGAATCAATTGGTGACTTTAGACATGCCACAACCTGTAACCTTTATCCATGCCTGCCGTAGCAAACAAGTGCATGCAATGCATAAACACATTCAGGATTTGGAAGCAAAATACCCACGTCTTAGCACCTTTACAGCGTATGAGTTCCCTCATGCTAATGATAAATTAGGTGAAGATTATGATGCTGCTGGTCGTCTAGACTTAGGCAGCATGGATACTGCACTGTTACCGATCAATGCGGATTATTACCTTTGCGGTCCAATGCCATTTATGGCTGAACAACAGAAAGCTTTAATTGCTCGTGGTATTCCTGCTAGCAATATTCACAGCGAAGCTTTCGGCACTGGTGGTGTAAAACACTAACTAAGCTATTCACCTGAAATACAAAGGGTTAGTTTAGTTATGCTAGACTAGCCCTTATTTATTTCTCTCAGACTCACAGTATTATCATGCAACTCAATAAATTCACCGATTATGCATTACGCATTTTGCTCTATATCGCACGTCCTCGTGATGTGCCTTATAACATTGCTGAAATTGCAGAAGACCTGCATGTTTCGCGTAATCACTTGGTGAAAATTGTGCATTTTATGGCAAAACAAAACTGGTTAATCACCAGCCGCGGCAAAGGTGGCGGCATTCGCTTAAACCCTGAAGCACTTGACGCTCAGCTCGGTCAAATCGTACGAATTCTGCAAGGCCATCACCAGATAGTAGAATGCAATGACCCACCCTGCGTACTACGCAGTCAGTGTGGTCTAAAAAGCATCTTAGACCAAGCTTTAGAACAGTTTTATCAAAGTCTCGATCAGTACAAACTTGCTGACGTCTTGCAACCAAGCAGCGCATCTAAATTTACAACACAATCTCCAATTCAAATGATCAATCTCTAATTTCACTTGGCCTGCGACAAAATTCGCTTGCCTGCCCGACTTCCTTTATAATGCATGTCGTTAAATCAGTTATTGAAGTTGGGTTATGCATCAGCACAGAGGAAAATCACGAAACAGTAAAGCGGCCAATGCGCCGAAGCAAAAGATTACTTATGAGAAAAAAGTAGACTCTGCGATTACTGAATATGCTGTGCGCTCGCTCAACTGGCTACGCAAAGCTGAGTTCTTAATGAGTGCGCCTAAACTGAACCTCTGCGTTGAAGATACCGGCTATGAAATTGCCTTTGCAGGTCGTTCTAATGCAGGTAAGTCGAGTGCCATTAATGCGCTCACTAATCAAAAACAATTGGCTCGTGCGTCGAAAAAACCGGGTCGTACCCAAATGATCAACTTTTTCAGTCTAGGAAATCCTGATCAGCGTTTGGTCGACTTGCCTGGTTATGGCTATGCCGCTGTACCTGAAGCGATGAAAATCGTGTGGCAAAAAGAGTTAGAAAACTATCTGATACACCGTGAAAGTTTACAAGGTCTTGTGCTGTTGATGGATATCCGTCATCCACTACAACACTTTGACGTCATGATGTTGGAATGGGCACATTCACGTAAATTGTTCGTACATGTACTCCTGACCAAATCAGATAAATTAAACCGTGGCCCAGCCTCTAAAGCACTACAAGAAGTGAAAGCAGCATTGAAAAAAATGAAGCTAAACTTCTCTATTCAACTGTTCTCATCATTGAATAAACAAGGTTTAGAAGAGTTAGCGAGTGTCATGGCGGGTCGTCTCAACTTCACTCTAGAGCAATCCACAGAGTTTGATCTCGACAGCATACCTGAAGCATCGGAAGATGATATTGAAATCGATGCAGACGCGGAAGCATTCGATGACTTCCACACTACATCTGAAGACTTACCCCAAACTGAAAGTAAAAATTCAGACCACTAATCGAGTAATTTTAAAGTCAGCGCAAGAATGATTGTCTGACAAAAAGTATCTTCTGAAGATAATGAAATGTCCTGTATTGCTAATCACAATGCAGGATTTTTTTTGGATACTGAATACATCAGATGTGCACTCGATCACATAAAAACAAGGATAGGTCATGAAATTACTCTCCCGCTTGAAAAACACAAAACTTGGATCATCAATCGAATATAAAATTAAACCACGTAAAGTGAAATTTGAGTGGCAAGATACTCAAGTTGACTGGGTGCCCAACCAACCTTTTGTTAGCTATTTTATTAATGAAATTAATATGATCTTACCTGCAGGTGAGTTTTGGTTTTGCCGTTTGTATAACAAAGTATTGCCGCAAATTAGAGATGAAAAATTAGCAGAGGACGTTAAAGCATTCATCCGCCAAGAAGCCATGCATGCTCAAGCACATAACTCTGCTAATAAAGAATACTTATCTCAGCGCAATATCAGTATTCAACGCAACCTTGAGATCATGGACTTTCTCTTTGGCAAACTGCTTGCGGACCAACCTCTAGGGCTCAACGTACCCAAAGCCTTGGATCATCAATGGGATCTCTTTCGTTTAGGGGTGATTGCAACTGTTGAACACATGACCTGTGTACTAGGCAAATATGCTTTATACAACAAAGAGTGGGAACGACTAGGCGCTGATCCGAATATGCTCGATCTAGTAAAATGGCATGGTGCAGAGGAAATAGAACATCGTACCGTGGCTTTTGATTTGTATCGTCATCTCGGTGGGGGCTATATTTCTCGCTATTATCAAAGTGTGATCGTGATTGCAGCCGTACTTGGTCTATGGGTCGATGGTGCAGCACATATCATGCAGCAAGACTCGCGCTATGCATCGATTAAACCTGCCGTATATAAACCGTGGATTTGGCGTGAATGGGCGCGTATCGCGCAAAAAGACAATCGCTTATTGCCACATCCACTTTGGTTAGTGTCACAGCAATTGGGGTATTTAATGCCTTGGTACGATCCTGTACATGAAGCAAAAACTGAAGATGCGATTGCATACCTCGACAACTCTCCTGCTGCAAAACGTGCCGCACTGAAAGTTGCATAAACACCATTTAAAATCTGTATTAAGCAGGGTTCGCCCTGCTTTTTAGTGCTCACATCCATTTCGCTCTATTTTTTATTGAGCAATCAACAAACTTAAGATGAATAGGGTCGTCATAAGTTCGAGGTTTAAAGTACAGTTCTTCCGAACTCCCTATTCTCTTTAAAATGCATTTATATTCAGCCTCATCCTAAAATAAAAATACATCGTTCAGGAGCATCTCCATGCACGCTCACATCTCCGTCATTACACTGGCCGTGAATGATTTACATGCTGCATTTGCGTTTTATCAGGAGGGTTTAGGTCTAAATAGCGCAGGGATTATTGGGACTGAATTTGAACATGGCGCTGTGGCATTTTTTGTTTTACAACACGGTTTAAAGCTCGCACTCTGGCCGCAAGATAGCCTTAGTCATGACACAGACATCAATACATCAGTATTTTGTCCAACTCAAATGTCTCTTGGTCATAACGTCAACAGTCCCGCAGCCGTCGATCAAATCATGCACCAAGCCCAACGCGCAGGTGCAAAAACAATTAACCCCGCACAGCCCACGTTTTACGGTGGTTATGCAGGCTATTTTCAAGACTTAGACGGGCATCTATGGGAGATCGTCTACACCCCACATTTTAGCTCTTTATCTGCTTAATTCGACAACGCTGGTTCATCTACATCTCGCGTATGACGATCCACCACCACACTAATCATCATATCGCCCTGTACGTTCACCACAGTCCGTACCGTATCTAATAAGCGGTCAATCGGCAGTAAAATCGCAATGGCTTCCGCAGGGAGCCCGACCGATTGTAAAACCATAATCATCGTCACCATTCCAGCACTTGGAATACCCGGCGCACCGAGTGAAGCAATCATGGCGGTTGCACAGACAATTAACTGCTGCCCCAAGGTTAAATCTAAGCCCATCAAGTTGGCAATAAATAATGCCGCAGCAGCTTCATACAGCGCCGTACCATCCATATTCAATTGCGTACCCAATGGAATCACAAAACCTGCTGTTTGAGGACGGACACCTAAATTTTCCTGCGCACATTTCATCGAGAGTGGCATCGTTGCTGAACTTGAACTGGTTGCAAAAGCAGTGATTAAGGCAGCTCGTGTTCCTCTAAAAAATGTCAGTGGGCTCATTTTCCCAAAAATCCATAGCAGCAGAGGTAACACCACTGCCCCATGGAAAATCGTCGTCCCTGTGACTACGGCAGCAAACTCCGCGAGGCGACTCAACACCGAAATATCTTCTGTAGCAATCAATTTAGCCAATAATGCAAAAATGCCAATCGGTGCAAGCTTCATCACCCAGCCGATGATCATCATCATGATGTCAAAAAATTGCTGACTGAGCTTTCTCACACTTCGAAATTTTTCACCGCCTTTGACCAAGGCCACACCTAGAAATAGTGAAAACACCACAACTGCGAGTACGTTGCCATCACTAAAGGCTTTAAACGGATTAATCAGTGTATTTTGAATAAAATTGGTAAAGAATGAACCTGCTGTGAGGGTGTCAGGGCTCTGATGCTGTTGCATTGCATCTTGGAACATGACGATGTCCACGCCCTGCCCGACTTTAAAAATATGCGCGCATGCTAGACCCAAGATCAGTGCTAAAGTTGTGGTGGTGACGCAGCACGCTAAGGTAATTTTCCACGTTCGACTCAGCTGACCACCCGCTTGTAAATTCGATACCCCTACCACAATCGAACTAAAGATCAACGGAACCAAGATCATTTTCAGCAAACCAATAAAAATACTACTGGCAATCCCCAAGCCATACAGGCTGGCGGATAAAAACTGCGTCTCTGGAAACTGAATTAATAAAAAGCCAAATGCCACACCCAATATTGCGGCAATTAAAATCTGCGTATTTAAGCTCATTGTGCCTTGCATTTATCATCCTTTATTCAGGCACTATGCCATGCGCCCCACTGGGAATCGAGGAATTTTTTGTCACATGTACTGCTGCATTTCTGCAAAGCCCGAATTCAGCTTAATTTAACCTATGCCAAAAGACACTAACGAGATAGATCAAATCTACGAGTAGGCTCATACAGATAAATAAAGGTAATAAAAAACCGAATCTTCTGATTCGGTTTTTTCAGTATTCAGCTTTTACGACTTAACACATAGTGCTCAAAACTTATTGGGTTTCAATTTCGCGTAAACGGATCAAGCCTTCTTGTGTCGTACTACAGACCAACTCACCGTTTTGCCACATGCGACCGAAATTTAGACCACGTGAACTAGCACTGACGGTGGCATCCATGTCATAAAGCATCCACTCATCCACACGGAATGGCTTATGGAAATACATGGCATGGTCAATACTCGCACACTGCAAACTTGGTGATAAATAACTTAAACCATGTGGACGTAGTGCAGTCGTCATCAGCGTAAAGTCTGAATAGAATGCCGCAATAGCCTGATGTAAAGAGATGTCATCAACATCGGCAGCAATCGTATCATGGGTACGAATATAGTGTGCATACGATGGCGCAGCAGGCTGCGGTTGGTACGGGTTTTGTGGATCAATCGGGCGAATTTCTACGTGACGGTCGCGCATAAAAGACGCACGGACGTTTTCAGGGACAAACTCCACCATCATTCGTTTCAGCTCTGCTTCAGATTTTAAATCTTCGACGGCTGGATATTCTGGCTCTGCAACTTGGTAGTTCAACCCGTCTTCTTGCTCTGCAAATGACACCATACACATAAAAATGGTTTTACCATGTTGAATCGCACGAACCTGACGACTCACAAAACTGCGTCCATCGCGAATACGATCTACTTCATAAATGATTGGTGCACTGATATCACCGCCAAATAAGAAATAGGCATGTAAAGAATGAGCAGGTCGATCTGTCGTATAAGATGCCGCACGTAGCGCCTGACCTAAAACCTGTCCACCAAAGACACGTTTCCCGACCAAATTTCGGCTTTGCCCACGAAAAATATTTTCTTCTAATTTTTCAAGGCTGAGTAAATCAACCAACTCTTGTGTTAAGGCATTCATAACAAACCTATCTATCATTCGGGATTAAGCTAATGCAGGCAACATCAACAGATGTTTAAATATATTTTCCATTTTGCCATAAATCCAGACTAAAACCCTAAAGATTCGCTGACTGATCTGTCACCTTGCTGATGCAATATAACTGCTAAAAATACGTTTTTTAACGATAAAATCTTACAATATCTATGCAATTTGTCAGAAAATGACATACAGTTTTTAAGTACAATTACGCAGAATAGATTCCCCTCAGAATCTCTGTGGTTTGGTCATGAAAAGTAGGAGTTTGTATGTCCAAGAGCGGCTTTGGTCAGATGTATCGAAAGCTTTCGAGTAAACTGCTTGACCTTGTGGTAACACCGCATGTTTTAGGTGAAGTCCCTGTAGAACCTGTAGTGACTGAAACCGATACAGATACCGGCGTACAGACAACGAAAATTACCTGCTACGTTCTGCAAAATCATTCACGGAGTAATGCTTTAATTGTCGATGGTGAAACCCGTCGTTTAAAGCTACACCCTGCACTCGACCCAATGACAGTGGGTACGCAAACAGAAAAAGCATCTGTGGTGTTTTTACAACATCATGATGAAGACAACTTACTCAATCCACCGCCACATGCCTTTCCACCTCGTTTATTGCGTTTAATTGAGGTTTTGGAAAAAAATCCTGATGCGGATGTTGAGCTCGTTCCTGTAACCGTGCTGTGGGGTCGTGAACCCGATAAAGAAGATTCTTGGTTTAAATTATTATTTACCGATACATGGTCTACACCAAGCAAAGTGAAGCAGCTGGTCAATATTGGTTTGCACGGTCGTCAATCGTACCTTGAATTCCATGAACCACAGTCTTTGCGTCGTTTGGTTGAATATGCCAAAACTACACATCCGAACCTGTCACCTGCGACTTATATTGTCAGCACACTGAATGATTATTTAGATGCACAGCGTGAAGTGGTTTTGGGGCCGGATTTATCTGACCGTCGTAATGTGATGCACGGCCTGATCAAATCTACGGATGTGCAAGATGCGATTCGTCGTGAAAGCATTCGCAGTAAAATCAGTATGGTTGAAGCTGAACGTCGTGCGATTGGTTATTTAAATGAAATCGTTTCTGACTATTCTGCATCAACAGTACGTTTTGCTGACTTAGCACTGACTCGTCTGTGGACACAGCTTTATGATGGCGTCGAAGTGCATAACTTCAGTACCGTTCGTGAGCTGGCCAAAGACTACGAGATCATTTACACCCCATGCCATCGTAGTCATATCGACTATTTATTATTGTCATATGTGATCTATAAACGTGGCTTGATGGTGCCGTACATTGCTGCGGGTGATAACTTGAACATGCCATTTGTCGGGCAAATTTTACGTGGCGGCGGCGCGTTCTTTATTCGTCGTTCATTCCGTGGCAATGGTCTCTACACCACCGTATTTAAAGAATACCTCTACAGTATTTTGGCGCGTAATACGCCGCTGGAATACTTCATCGAAGGTGGGCGTTCACGTACTGGTCGTTTATTACCACCGAAGACCGGCATGCTCGCCATGACTGTCCATGGTCATTTACGTAATCCAGCCAAACCGATCGTGTTCTTACCGACCTATATTGGTTATGAGCGTTTAATGGAAGGTGCGACCTACGTTGGTGAAATGAATGGTAAGCCAAAAGAAGGCGAATCAATCATCGGGATTATGAAAACACTGCGTAAGATCGAACGTATTTTCGGTAAAGTTCATTTGAACTTTGGTGAGCCGGTTTTCCTTGATGATATGTTGAAACAGCATAATGCAAGCAACATCAAAATCGAGAAAAATGACGACCCAATTCCGCCAGAAGTTTCGGATGCCATTAACAGTTCTGCACACGTGATTTTAGAAAATATTAACCGTGCAGCAGTGGTGAACCCAGTTTCATTGCTTTCACTGATTTTATTGGCAACATCTAAACACACTTTAGATGAAGAGATTTGCATTAAGCAGTTAGATACCTATCGCGATCTTTTAAATGCCTTACCTTACGATGAGCGCATGCAAGTAACACCGCTGTCAGGTAAAGAAATCATTGCTTATGGTTTAAAACTCAAGCTGATCAAACGTGTTAATCATGTCCTTGGCGATATTATTGCCATTGCTGATAATCAAGCGGTGCTGTTAACCTACTTCCGTAACAACATCCTGCACGCATTTATTTTGCCATCACTCATTGCCGCTTTGGTTGAACATAATGGTTCTATTCGCCGTGGTGATTTGATTAATGTCATTCGTACACTGTATCCATTCTTAAAAGCTGAGTTATTCCTCAAATGGAATAATGAAGAGCTTAAAGATCAGATCTGTGCGTATGCAGAAGTACTGATCAAAGCTAAACTGATTTCTGAAGATGCAGAAGGCAACCTAATCTCCCCTGCGCCTAACTCAGAGCAGCACAATCAGTTAGTGGTCTTGGCTGCACCCGTGATGCAAAGTCTAGAGCGTTACTACATGACTTTGGCTTTAATCACACAACGTGGTTCAGGCAATATCTCGACGCGTCAGGTTGAAGAACTCAGTCACTTGGTTGGTCAACGTCTATCTGTGTTGTATGAATTTAACTCGCCTGAGTTCTTTGATAAGGCCTTATTCCAAAGCTTTATTAAAGTCTTAACCCAACAAGGTTATATCAGCACCAATGAAAACAACGCCATTGTGTTTGATGAAAATTTCCAAAATGTTGCGCAGTATGCCAACCTCGTTTTGGATGATGTGACCCTGCAAATGTTGCAGCACATTACAACCTTTAGTGATGAAGAGTTAAAAGAAGCACTGGATAAAGTTGCTGCGGAACAAGCTAAAAAACGTTTGAAACGTAAGAAAAAATAAACCGTTCTGATTTTTTCGCCATAAAAGCGGAAGAAGATGAGCAAAATCAGGGACAAGTTGTAAAAAGCTTGTCTCTTTTTTTTGGACTATACAAAAGTATTTAATATTTTCTTTTTTAAAATTAAGGTATGTACATTCCAAAATTTTGGAGTTCCATTGGCTAGCGGTTTATTGCCTTTAAATTCATTGATATAAATAATATCAAAGTCCGCATCAAACAATTGTTTAAGTTCTTCCTGTTCAAAACCTATAAATTTTTCAGAAAAATTATTTACCCAATCATCATCTTTTCCTAACAGTTGTATGAGTAAGATGCCTTGCTCACTTAAGGATTCCTGCATTTTCTTTAAAACACTTCCAAGCGAATCCGTTGAACAAAAAATAAACTGAATAAAGCAATAATTAAACTAGCTTCAGGAAAGCTATAGTCTTCAAAGGCCTGATTAGAAAATAAAAAAATTCTTATTGTCTTTAAATTTACTTAGACAGATATTTTTAACGTCAACAGATGGATCAAATGCATATACTTTAAAATGATGACGGAGTAGAAATGATGATTCATTTCCTGCACCACAACCACAATCAATCGCGATCTTTGGTAAATTCTCAAAATAACTCAAAGCTTTTTCCAAAATCGGTCTATGGGGTAAATTCTGAGTAAGTTCAGCAAATGATTTTGTCATTATTTAAATTTTATCCTTTGAGATCCATTCGAAAATTTGAACAATACATGTTGTAAAAGACCTATTTTATTCATTTATAGAATTTCTTTTAATACTCACCAAGCTACACTGAATTTTATACATCCCCCCAATTTTACAATACACATCACAATCAATCGTGCGCTAACTTAAAACCACTCTCCATCATCCGCATTGCATAAATTTTTTTACCTGTTTCTACTTCACTCTCTAAAACCAATTCGGGTAAATGCATAGCTCTTTGCAAATCCAAGATTCGCTCATGCAAAGGTTGAGGTTGGTTATTAGTACAAATATATGATTTTTCAGGATGTTCCACGTGGAGTAGATGACACAGAAAATTTGCCAAATCATCGATATGTATTCGATTGGACCAATGAATATTGGGATAGCGATGAGTCGCTTCTGCTAGTTTATGCATTCGCGCTGTCGATGTGCCATAAATCCCAGATGGACGTACGATCACGCATTCAGTAGGAAATGTTTGTGAGTAGCGATGCTCCATTTCGAGTAACAGCATCCCCTGCTCATCGATCGGTTGTGGCACAGTGTCATCATCAATGCGCTCCCCCGCATGCTCACCATAGACACGAGTGGACGACACCACGATTAAACGTTGTATTGGATGATGTGCTAATGCTTGAACAATTGGCTGTACAGAATCGACATAAGTATGTCGGTAAGCATCCACAGCATTGAATTGAGCATGGCGTGCAGGAGCCAAAAGAACATAGACAGCATCAATCGGTTCAACCTGCGACAAATCCAGTTGGTGAATATCTTGGATTAAATGTTCTGCAAAATCATCCTCTTTCTCACTACGACTCACTGTGGTAATTTGGTGACCTTGCTGAAATAATTGTTTAGCAACACGTTGCGATGTTTTACCATAACCGATAAATAGAATATGCATCAAACGACCTATTCTCAGAACTGATCCATTTAGATCATATAAACCGAAGTTGAGGGGACATGGCTTCCGTCCATCAATTGCAAGGGGTTGGCAATGCCGCCGCTGCTTTACTTGAAAAACTAAATATTTTCACGACAGATGATCTTTTGTTTCATCTGCCACGCGACTATGAAGATCGTAGCACGATCATCCCCATGAACCAATTGACCGTGGGTCGAAGTTATTTACTGGAAGGTACAGTCAAAAGTATCGACTTTCCACCCGGAAAGCGTAAATCGATGGCCGCCCTACTGGATGACGACTGTGGCAAAGTTACTTTACGTTTTTACCATATCTACAAAGGCATTACTGATCGGGTAAAACTGGGGAATCGTTTACGGATTTTTGGTGAAGTCCGTGTTGGTGCTCGTGGCTTAGAAATGTATCATCCTGAACTACAGGTGATTACTGAACACACGCCTTTACCACAAACCCAACTCACTGCGATTTACCCTGCAACCGAAGGCTTAACACAGCCCAAACTACGTGAATACGTCAAACAAGCACTACAGTTATATAGTGATGACTTACCTGAATTACTGCCAGAAAAATTCACCAATGGCTATGCACTAAAACAGGCTTTGGACTATATTCATCATCCCCCTGTCGATGCCAATATGTTGCAACTGAGCCAAGGTTCTCATCCTGCACAGCAACGTTTAATTTTCGAAGAATTGGTTGCCCATCAGGTCAGTTTGCTCAGCCGCCGTGCTTATATTCAACAAATCGAAGCACCGTCTTTCTCTGCAAGTAAGAACTTCACCAAACAACTTTTAAGTACGCTGCCATTTGAAATGACCGGCGCACAAAAACGTGTGTCCAAAGAAATTGCGGTCGATCTGAAAAAGAACAAACCTATGCTTCGACTCGTACAAGGCGATGTAGGTGCAGGTAAAACTTTGGTTGCAGGCGTTGCAGCCTGTCATGCTCTTGAGGAAGGTTGGCAAGTGGCCATGATGGCGCCGACAGAAATTTTGGCCGAACAGCATTATCTAAATTTCAAAAAATGGTTTGAGCCGATGGGTCTAACTGTGTCTTGGCTTTCCGGTAAACAAAAAGGTAAGGCTCGAGCTGCGGCAGAACAAAGTATTCAAGATGGTTCAGCCAATTTAGTGGTCGGCACGCATGCTTTATTTCAGGACAATGTTCAATTTGCCAAATTGGGTTTAGTGATTATTGATGAACAACACCGTTTTGGTGTCGATCAGCGTTTGGCGCTACGAAACAAAGGTCTCAATGGCATGACACCGCATCAACTGGTGATGACAGCAACCCCTATTCCTCGTACCTTGGCCATGTCGGCTTATGGCGATTTAGATACCTCCGTCATTGATGAACTGCCACCCGGTCGTACACCGATTCAAACAGTCACTATTCCACTTGACCGTCGTGAAGAAGTACTACAGCGGATTGCCAGCAATTGTGCTGAAGGTAAACAAGCCTATTGGGTCTGTACCTTAGTTGAACAATCAGAAACTTTAGATGCTCAGGCCGCTGAAGCGACTTTTAATGAAATTAAAGAACGCTTTCCAGACCTCAATATTGGTCTTGTTCACGGCAAAATGAAGGCCGATGAAAAACAAGCAGTGATGCAGCAATTTAAAAATAATGAATTGCAATTACTGATAGCAACCACAGTGATTGAAGTTGGTGTTGACGTCCCAAATGCCTCGATCATGGTGATTGAAAATGCAGAGCGTTTAGGGCTTTCACAATTACATCAGCTACGTGGTCGTGTAGGACGTGGTGCAAAAGCCAGTTTCTGTGCCTTGCTGTATAAAAATCCTTTATCGCAAAATGGGCAAGAGCGTCTACGCATTATGCGCGAGACCAATGATGGCTTTATCATTGCTGAAAAAGATTTGGAAATTCGTGGTCCCGGCGAGCTCCTCGGCACTAAACAAACAGGCGATATGGGCTTTCGTGTAGCCAAATTGGAGCGAGATGATCATTTACTCAATCAGGCACACTATGTGGCTCAACAAGTCCTAAATGATTATCCTGCACAGGCTCAAGCGCTTTTAAAACGATGGCTGCCTGAAGCACCCCGTTATGCCTATGTATAATTAGGATGATGGTTCGATCATCCTAAAATACAGATTGGCTTTAACGAATAAGCTTGTCGAACAGGTTTCTGTGGTGTCGTGATTGCACTTCACCACAAACTGTGCAAAATACACAAAAAAGAATGATTAGAATAAAAACATGCTCCAATCTATCCAACGCTACATCCAAAAAGGGATGCAGAGCGTTTCCCCTTGCTTGCTCTGTGGTATCGATCGACAACAACATCATTCGCTTTGTACCGACTGCTGGGCACAACTGCCTTGGTTTAAACAAATGGTTAATCGCCATGAACACAGCATCTCTTGTGCCTTTCACTATGATTTTCCAATAGATCGCATCATCCAAAGCTATAAGTATGAGCAACAATTGCACTATCAAAATTTACTGGCACAGAGCCTTTTAAGCATGCGCTTAGCTCGAGTTCAGGCCATTGTTCCCATGCCTATTTCAGTTGAACGCCTCAAGGACCGTGGATACAACCAAATGCTGCTCGTTGCACACATGATGGCAAAGCAATTGCGCATCCCTGTTTGGCAACCCGTGATTCGTCAAGCACAGCACGCTCAAAAAGGTTTAAGTCGGCTAGAACGCCTAGAAAATATCGAACAGCAATTTATTATCGACCCAACTGAAAAACGCCGTTTCCGTAAAGTCCTCATCATTGATGATGTGGTGACCACGGGGAGTTCAATCCATGCATTAAGTAAGCTGTTACATCAGCTACATTGCACGCAGGTATATGCCGCATGCATTGCTGCGGCACAGCCTTAGTTTCAAACATCAACCTCTAAAGAAAATGAACAAGCGAAGCGGTTTAGCTTTCAGCAAGAGATCGAGTCTGCTGCTTCACCCAAGGAATCACCACCTCACGTGTTAAAGGGGCGAGTTTTGTTTGTGTATCATCCAAGCTGACCCATTGCATCGCTGCAATTTCCGCATCAATTTTCGGTTCACCTTGCAACTGGACCAGATAGACATAACTCACCAGTAGATGATCTGCTTCGTTCGCAGCGGCCGTTTCAAAACGGCCAATGAATTGTTCAATCTGCGCAGCGCAGCCAATTTCTTCCTGAATTTCACGTAGCATGGTGATTTCAGGAGCTTCATTGGGTTCTAATTTTCCACCTACTTGCATAAAGAATGCCGTGTGTTTTTTACGAACCACTAAAAGTTCATGCTGTTCATTTAAAATAATGGCTGCAGCAACAGTGATAATTTTCATCTATCTTGTTCCAAATCGGCGATAAAGGCTGTACGTTCAACCATGCCCCATTTCGGCTCTGGCGCAGTGAAATGTTGAAACTGCTCAACAATCGTTTCAATATTATCTTCTGCAATTAAGCCTTCGATAAAACGCGGATGGGTAAAGCCTTTTTCTGCAGTTGTTTTTAGAAAATTCAATAAATCGTCATAAAAACCATCTACATTGAGAAAGGCACATGGCTTTAAATGAATGCCCAATTGAGCCCACGTCCACTGCTCAAAAATTTCCTCTAAAGTCCCTGCTCCACCTGGAATCGCCACAAAACCATCCGAGAGTTCAGACATTTTAGTTTTCCGTTGTTGCATATTTTCTACCACATGCAATTCGGTTAAATCTGGATGTGCCAATTCTTTATCGACCAGGACTTTTGGAATCACCCCAATGACTTGCCCGCCTGCACGCAAAGCACTATCTGCCACAACTCCCATCAAACCTGAACGACCACCACCATAGACCAGTGTGATGCCTTGTGCCGCCAAATGACGACCGACATTTTCAGCCACCTGTAAATAGGCAGGATTGTTACCAAGGGCGGAACCACAGAAAATTGCGATAGATTTCATTTATAATCACCATCAGATCAGGAACGCTATGCTGGAAAAATCAACTTTAAACAGATTTTTTCATAAATTAAGCATTAGAACAGTGTTTTTCAGCAAATCCTTGTCTAAAATACACCCATTCATTTTTAACTTACTGCGTAAGGGGAAAAGACAACATGCTTGAAGCCTTTTACGCCACAGAGCGCGGTAGCCTGGAAGATGTCACCATCAATGGTGACTTCGATTTACATCAGGATTTAGTCTGGCTCGATCTCATTGCCCCGTCTCAGGAAGAGCAGCAATGGATTATGGATGCCTATGATCAGAATTTACCTACATTAAAATCATTAGAAGATATTTCGTCGAGTGCACGATTCTACCGTGATGACGATGGTATTTTGCACATCAGCACCTATTTTTTAACGAAAAATAAAAATTTTCAGGTCGATGGCGAACCCGAAGAAAATGCCAGCACCTTAGCTACCGTGCAGACAGTTGCCTTTATTTTGCATAAAGAGCGCTTATTCACTTTACGGGGTGAAAAGCTGGTGGCTTTCCGTGCCTTTCGTGCCCGTGCGCGTCGTAATGACTATGAAATTGACTATAAAGATCCAACTTGGATTTTATTGGGTCTTTTAGAAGCCAAACTCGATGAGCTTGCGGATATCTTGGAAGATATCCACAAGGACTTAGAAAAATATTCCACAGAAGTGCTGAATAACCGTCATCGTGAGATGATTTTAGACTTAGATGACATGATTACCCGACTTGCACATTTAGAAGATATGCTCGGGAAAGCACAGCTGTGTCTGATCGATTTACGTCGTGTTCTCACCTTCCTGTCACGTCCTCGCGCCTTGGGCAGTCATATTTATGATGCCGACATCCGAGAACTCAGCGAAGACGTACGCTCTCTTGTTGAGCATGATGCCTTCTTGTTCCAAAAGGTTCGATTCTTACTGGATACCACTTCTGGGTTCATTAATACCGAACAGAATGATACGATTCGTCGATTCTCGATTTTACCAAGTATGCTTGCGCCACCGATGTTAGTAGCTAGCGTCTATGGGATGAACACCGATGTACTGCCATTCGCGCATGGTACAACCAGTTTTATCGTGGTCAGCTTAATCATCGTGGCATTCTTTATTGGCCCATTGATGTACTTCCGCTGGAAGAAATGGATTTAATCCGTTCCTATTGCTTAGACTTGCGAGAGTTTCTTGTCCCGCTAAAATAAAAAAAGCACCTTACGGTGCTTTTTTTTAGATCAATTGCAAGTCATGCTCAAGATGACAGGCTTGAATAATCTTCATCATTTTTTCAGGGACTGCTTTAAACTGTAAACCTTGCGCTTTTGGCGTTTGACGTAACCAACGGACCAAAACAGCTAAAGCCAAAGTACTGCCATGCTCAAGCTCAGCAAGATTGACCACTAAGGGAAAAGCTTGCTGCTGCTGTTGAATCAATTTCAAGCCGTCTTGATAATACAATTCGGCATTGTTGTAATCGATTTTGCCTGAAACCATCAATTCTTGTTGATGAAGTTTAATCACACATCACCTATCTTATTTTTTCTTGTCTAATGCTGCATCAGCATCAGGTTTGAAGTTCGCAATTGCTTTATCAATGTTACCGCCATTACGTTTTACAGTCGCCGCAAACTGATTACGGAATTGTAAGCCTAGATCGATACCCGAAACGTTGATATTACGGATTTTCCATTGTGAACCTTTATCCGCCAACTGGAAAGAGACTGGAATTTTTTCACCGTTGTTATGGAAATCAATCGTTACAACAGGGTTCTTACTGTTCGATGCTTTATAAGGACGCATGCTATATGTTTGGTTACTAAACTTAGCAAAAGCTGAACCATAGTTTTCGATCAGTGTTGCACGGAAGTTACGTTCAAACTGCGCACGTTGAGCCGCTGAGCTGTATTGATTCGTTGCATACGTACCCATCACAATACGTGTGAACGCTTGTGAATCGATATACGGGTCTAAGTTTTGACGAACAATCGTTTTCACAGCCGCAGGGTTATTTTGTAGTTTTGCGTGGTCTGCTTTTAAACGTGTAATGAGGCCATCAGCCACTTTTTTTACAAATGCAGGTGGTGCTTCGCTTGGAGCAGCAAAAGCTGTACCTGCCATCATAGTTGATAAGATACTTGCTGTAAGCGTATGTTTTAACAATGTGTTCACTTAATTTCTCCTAAAAATTATTCAACAAATGCAGGTTCTTCTGCCGTTGTTGTGTCAGCAGCTTCTGTTTTTTGTTCAGCATCTGCTGTGTTGTCAGATTTGTTCCCTGCACCACCGGTCACAAATTTAGACACCAAATCTTCGATTTCCATCGTACCTTGGGTATTACCAATTTGGTCACCACGTTTTAAGAAGTTGACACCACCACCCGGTACAATTTTCAAATATTTCTCGCCCAATAAACCATTGGTTGCCACCATAATGTAAGCATCTTCATCGATATTGGTGATGGATTTCATGTTAGCAATCAGTTGCTGTTCCATTTCTTTTTGTTTCGCAGGTGTTGCTGCTTCATAGTCTGATGTGTAACGCAGTTCTTCGAGTGCATTCTTTTGCACTTCTTTTAACTGTTCTGCGTTATAAGAGGTTAATGAGCCATCCATAATCAGATGTGCTGTCACTAAGCGCGTCACAGGATCGAGTTTCAATGATTCCACTTGACCAACTTTGACACCACTTAAGGTGACTTTGGCACGGGGTTTAATCCCGTTTACATTTTCAAATGTCGCGGTCAATTCATAACTGTCTTCGATGTTATTGCCGATCAAACCACTCACACGCATCGCCAAGAAGAAAATAGCGATAGCAAACAGAATGACAAAAAAACCGACGGCCAGTTCACTCGTACGTGATTTCATTAAATACCTCCGAACATGACCGCAGTCAACACGAAATCTGAACCTAAAACACACAACGAAGAATACACGACAGTACGCGTGGTCGACGTTGCAATACCTTCTGAAGTTGGGACACAGGCATAACCCTGATAGACCGCAATCCAAGTACAAATTAATGCAAAAACAAAACTTTTGATGATGGTGCCATTAAAGACGTCTTTAAAGAATTGCACACTGTTCTCGATGCCACTCCAATAAGAGCCTTCATCTGCACCCAGAAAATCAACACCCACCAATTTACCGCCCATGATGCCGACCGCAGCGAAAATCACCGACAACATTGGCAAGCTAAAAATACCGGCCCAAAGTCGAGGCGAGATCACCCGTTTTAAGGGATCGACCCCGATCATTTCCATACTCGACAACTGCTCAGTGGCTTTCATCAAACCAATTTCAGCCGTCAAAGCAGAGCCTGCACGACCTGCAAAGAGTAAAGCCGCCACCACAGGTGCAAGTTCACGCAGTAAAGTCAGTGCAACGGCGGTACCGAGCATTGCTTCACTACCAAAGGTCGACAGAATGCTATACATTTGCAAACCCAGTACCGAGCCAATAAATAAGCCAGATACCACAATAATCAGTAATGAAAGCACACCAACACGGTACATCTGATAAATAAACAATTTCACGCCAAGTAAAGTCGGCATGGAAAAAAGAATCTGCAGCAACATAATGGTTGCTACGCCGATTCCTCGAACACGTTCAATGACGCGTCTACCTAATGCGGCAATAGCATTCATGAACGAACCTCATGATTTAAATAGGGCTGATGACTGAATTGATAATCGACCGGACCTTCTACCGAACCCGTCAAGAACTGCTTCACAAAAGGCGAGGCATGTGCTTTTAACTGCTCAGGTGTTCCCTCGCCCTGCACTTTCCCTTCAGCCACCACATAGATGTAATCTGCAATTGATAATGTTTCAGCCACATCATGCGAGACAATAATCGTAGTTAAATCTAAAGCTTCACGTAGCGAACGAATCAAGCGAGTTAAAACCCCCATCACAATCGGGTCTTGTCCAGCAAAAGGTTCGTCATACATGATTAACTCAGGATCCAGTGCAATAGCACGGGCCAAAGCCACACGACGATTCATACCACCCGATAGTTCAGAGGGCATCATTTGTTCTGCGCCACGTAAACCAACAGACTCTAATTTCAACGCAACAATTTCAGCGATCAAATGCTCTGGCAACTTGGTATGCGCACGAATCGGAAAGGCTACGTTTTCGTATACCGACATATCGGTAAATAATGCGCCGCTCTGAAACAACATCCCCATACGCGCACGCGCAGTGAAGAGCTCCTGACGTGACATCTGTGCAATGTCCTGCCCATCAAGCAACACTTCTCCATTATCGGGAGTCAATTGACCACCAATTAAACGGAGTAAAGTCGTTTTACCTGTACCAGATGGACCCATAATTGCAGTGATCTGACCACGACGAATTTTTAAACTGACATTGTCATAAATGACGCGCTCTCCTCGCTTAAAACTCAGGTTTTTCACTTCGATCAGTGCCTGAGTCTGAGAAGACGTTTGATTATTCATAGCTGAGGATTTTCCTGCATTTTTTTCAGCATGCATACTATAAAGGATTGAAGTTTAAAATGTTACCATTGCATGGGCGCATATCCCTGCATTCCATCAGGTAAATTGTTTTTTATTATTAATGCGATTTTATAGAGGCTGCTTTCAACCCAATAGAAGAATTTAGTTAAAATAATTGTATATATAGTAAACGATATTACACAATAAGAGTGTCAAACCGATATAAGGCATAAGTACCTCGATCATCACTGTACGCATATTTGCCAACGCGTTTCCGTTCATATTAATTATCATTAAACACATAAAGTTTGATCAAGTATACATTTTTCTGATTAAAAAGCTAATTTAAATCCATAAAAAAAACCGGTGTTTCCACCGGTTTTTTCGATATTTCTTTCGAAATTCAATTAGTCATTGAATTTACGACGTGGACGGTCTTCACCGAAAGTGCGTTCGCCACGTGGTTTATCATCACCGAAACGTTTTGGACGGTCATCGCCGAAACGTTTTGGACGATCTTCACCAAATGAACGTTGAGGACGGTCACCGTTGAATTCACGACGTGGACGATCTTCACCAAATGAACGTTTTGGACGATCGCCATAACCTTCACGAGCTGGTTTGTAATCTACACGGTTACCACGGTTGTCATCGTTAGAACGACGGTCAAAACCACCTTCACGACGTGGACGATCGCTGTTAAATTCGCGACGTGGACGATCTTCAAAACCGCCTTCACGACGTGGACGATCGTTGTTAAATTCACGACGTGGACGATCTTCGAAACCGCCTTCACGACGTGGACGATCGTTGTTAAATTCGCGACGTGGACGATCTTCAAAACCACCTTCACGACGTGGACGATCGTTGTTATATTCGCGACGTGGACGATCTTCGCCACCGAATGAACGACGTTCGCCATCACGGTTGCCTTCACGACGTTTGAAGTTTGATTCACCTTCAAAACGACGACCGCCACCGAAACCACCACGACCACCGCGACCGCCATCACGACGACCACGACCGCCATCACGGCTACCGCGTGCAGGAGGTGGAGATGGCTCAAGACCTTCAATTTCAGATACATTTAAACGTGCGTCTAAGAAGTCTTCTAAAGCACGGATTTTACCGCGTTCACGGTAAGTCGCTAAAGTAATCGCGTTACCAGTACGGCCCGCACGACCTGTACGACCGATACGGTGTACATAGTCTTCGTTCTTCATTGGAAGACCGAAGTTAATTACGTGAGAAATAGTTGGTACGTCTAGACCACGTGCAGCAACGTCAGTCGCAACTAAGATTTTTGCACGACCTTCACGAATGCTACGTAAACGACGGTTACGTACAGTTTGCGGCATTGCACCATGAAGAGCGACAACTGAGTGACCTGCTTCTGCAAGTTCTTCAGCCAACATATCTGTATCTTCTTGGGTAGATGCGAATACAACTGCTTGATCTACAGACTCATCAGATAACCAGTGAGTCAAAAGTTTTTTCTTGTGTTCGAAACCGTCAGTCCAATGAAGAGTCTGAGTAATGTCAGTATTTGTAGAGTGACCAGTTTCAATCGCAATACGCTGTGGATCATTCATCATGCGTTCTGCAAGTGTAATGATACGCGGCGCAAATGTTGCAGAGAACATTAATGTTTGTTTACGGTTAGCAGCCAAGTCGCTGATCGCTTCTAGGTCTTCAGAGAAACCTAAGTCAAGCATACGGTCAGCTTCGTCAACGATTAACGCATCAACGTTGTCTAGTTTAATTTGACGACGGTTAACCAAGTCAAGTAAACGACCTGGAGTCGCTACGACAACTTGTGCACCTTTAAGCTGTTGAATTTGTTTACCGAAAGGCATACCACCCATAATTGCAGCAATACGAACACCTTTCATATGACGTACTAAAGCAATTGCGTCTTGGCTAACCTGTTGAGCCAATTCACGTGTAGGGCAAAGTACAAGAATAGACGGTGCAGTTACCGCTTTCATGCGCTCTTTGAAAGACATCAAAGTGTCTTGACCAGCCAAAGCATTCACAGTTGGGAGTAAGAATGCAGCAGTTTTACCAGAACCAGTTTGGCTTGATACAAGAAGGTCTTTACCTTCTAATGCAGCTGGAATTGATTGTTCTTGCACTGGAGTCGGAGTAGTAAAGCCTAGACCTTGTAATGCTAGTTGTAACGACTCATGTAAAGGAAAATCAGCAAAAGTTTTGCTCATAGAGTATTTCACCCCAAAAATGGGTGCTCCATTAAAAATATAAATTCAGATGGACATCGGCAAAAAGCGGCACAGCAAAAGACGCTGAAAATATAGAATCAGCGGCGATCCGAGAACGACGATGTGTATAACGCACACATGATTACAGCCGCAACCTGAAGGAATCGCTTAGCGATTGGGTGGGGCGCGAAATATCGTCCTCTCTTTGGACCGGAACGCGCATACACAATGATAGAAGAGAATGTTCAGGTAATGAACGAAATTTAGTGCGTGCGGGGATTATAGCAGAAAGTTTTTAAATGTCACCTGTTTTAGTCAACTTCAGAATGTTTTTTGTAAGAAGCTTTAAATTATAGGTATTTAAGCCATTATTTTTGACCGACTAGACAAAAATAAAGCCCTCATAAAGAGGGCTTTATTTCATTATTCTGTCAATAAACTCGAACTAAGTGTTCTATTATTTAACAGCTTCACCCCAAGCTGGAACAACAGCTTGCATAAGTGGTTTAAGCATTTTCATAGAACATGCAAGTACTTGACCATTGTCCATTGAATCGTTACCACCACGAGCATCAACCACAGTACCACCCGCTTCTTTCACAATAAGTTCGCCCGCAGCGATGTCCCATGGTTTCAAACCAAGTTCGAAATAACCATCGAAACGACCTGCAGCAACATATGCTAGATCAAGAGCAGCAGAACCTGAACGACGGTATTGAGCACCGGCTTCAGTCACATTTAACAATGAGTTGAAATGGTTTTTCGCATAAGAAACCACTTCGCCATTACGAATTTTACGATACGCATGACCCACTGAAAGGAAAGTGTTTTCTAAGCTGTCTTTTACATTTACACGAATACGGCGTTGGTTCATCATCGCACCGCGACCACGGCTTGCAGAGAACAACTCATCTTTCACAGGGTCATAAATAACGCCGTGTTGAGTTACACCTTTATGTTGAACTGCGATAGAGATACAGAAATGTGGAACACCATTAACGAAGTTTAATGTGCCATCAAGTGGGTCGATGATCCAACACCAATCAGCGTCATGACCTTTACCTTCTTGAAGACCAAACTCTTCGCCTAGGAAACTGTGATTTTTATAGCTTTTACGTAGGGTATCGATGGTCAATTGTTCCAAATAACGGTCTACACGCGTTACTGGACCATCAATTCCTTTTTCTTCGACTTGTAGATCGAGTTTATGACGATTTTGATGCGCTTTTAAAAGCTCTTGACCAACTAATTGAGCCGCACGCGCAGCCATAACCACCATAGGTTCCATTGAACACCCACTACAAATTTGAAGATACTGATAAAGAATAATGCATAAAAGCCCTTATATCTTATCAAATATAAGGGCTTTTAGGGAAAAAATGTTTCTAAAAATTAGAAATTCAGCAAACTACAGTTGACTTATGTTTTATCCAGCTTTGTGTCACAGAAGTGATAATGCCTTCAGCATCTAGTCCAGCTTGTTGTAGCATTTGAGCATGTGTCGCCTGATGCATAAATTCATCTGACAAACCTAAATTCAGCATCGGTTTAACAATACTAGCCTGCGCTAAATATTCATTTACCGCACTACCCGCACCCGCCATCACTGCATGCTCTTCAACTGTCACAAATAGTTGCGTGCTTGCCGCGATTTGATCGATCAACTGTGTATCTAATGGTTTTACAAAACGCATATTTAGCACACGAACTGCAACATCCAGTTTTTCAGCCAATACTTCAGCCGCCTCAACCGCTGCCTGAACACGGCTACCAAATGCTAAAATCGAAATTGTTGCATCTTGCTGATCATTGAAGTTTGCAAGAACTTCACCACGGCCAATTTCAAGCTCGGTCATCTCTTGCTGAATCTCAACACCTAGTCCATTACCTCGTGGGTAACGTACTGCCGCTGGGCCTTTATACAAATAAGCCGTATGCAACATTTGACGACATTCATTTTCGTCTTTCGGCGCCATGATCACCATGTTCGGCACGGTACGCATAAAGGCATAATCATATGCACCGGCATGCGTTGGGCCATCTTCACCAACCAAACCTGCACGGTCGATACCAAATGTCACATCAAGATTTTGCAAAGCGACGTCATGAATCAGTTGGTCATAACCACGTTGTAAAAAGGTTGAATAGATTGCAACAACCGGTTTTACCCCTTCACAGGCCATACCCGCAGCCAAAGTCACCGCATGTTGTTCTGCAATGGCAACATCAAAAAAACGCTCAGGGAACTGCTTTGCAAATTGCACCATGCCTGAGCCTTCACACATCGCAGGAGTAATCGCTAATAAACGATCATCCTGTACAGCTTCATCACATAACCACTGACCAAAAACATCTGAATATTTCGGTGCAGTTGCCACAGCAGCAGGTGCATTCAGTTTACTGATGGCATGGTATTTAATTTGATCTGCTTCGGCAGGTGCAAAGCCTTTACCTTTTTTGGTATAGACATGCATTAAACGTGGGCCTTTGCGTTTTTTTAAGGCTTCAAACACGTGTGTTAATTGTTCAACATCGTGCCCATCAAAAGGACCAAAGTAGTCAAAGCCAATGGCTTTAAATAGGTTGTCTGCAGCATCGGTCGCAGCACAATGTAGGCGTGAGTTATACGCCCATTCAGGATGAGGTTGAATATAAGCTTCGCCATTTTCAGAAATATTCACCGATTGACCACTTTCCCAAATCGCAGCCAAATGCTTAGCAAAACCACCTGTACTGCATGAGATCGACATATCGTTGTCGTTCAATACCACCATGAGGTCAGCATTGTGTGCCACCGCATCGTTCATGGCTTCAAAAGCCATGCCCGCTGTCATCGCGCCATCACCCACGATTGCAACCACATGACAGGGATCTTGCTTGAAGCGACGTGCCAATGACATCCCAAGACCAGCAGAAATCGCGGTTGATGAATGGCCTACACCGAAGGTGTCAAATTCAGATTCTTCACGGGCAGGAAACGCAGCCAAACCATCTTTGGCACGAATCGTCACTAATTGTTCACGACGACCAGTTAAGGCTTTATGCGGATAGGCTTGATGACCCACATCCCAAATCAGACGATCACGTGGCGTATCAAAACAGTAATGCAATGCCACGGTTAATTCGATCACCCCAAGATTGGCACCAAAATGCCCACCACTTTGTCCGGCCGCATACAAAATAAATTGACGTAACTCATCCGCCACTTGCTCTAATTGGCTGCGCTCGAGTAAACGAAGTTGTTGAGGATGGTTAATCGTATCCAGCAACGGTGTTACAGGGCGTTGAAATGGTATTTCTTTATACAGCATAATGTGGCAAAGCCTTCTAAAGCCTGGCAAATTCCTAAGCTCGGTCTAAATGGGTAACTCGATCATATCGTCGAATTGTATCACCTTACAATCAGCCAAACTTGTAGCGATGTAATTTTTAGCAATGATCTCGTTGGGGAGATTTTGAATGAGTCAGATTATCCTGAATAATCTTCCTATTTATCAACTATTATCGTTCGCTTTATACAAAAAAGAAAATGTTCTGCATAAATTCGTCGTTGCAATTCTACCAATGTCCAAGCATTACGCTATACTTTAGCCAATTTATAATCGAATAAACGGGTTAAGCAGTGCCTATAGAATTTGTCGCAACGTCAAGATTACCGACCGCTTTTGGTGAATTCAATATTACGGTTTTTCAGGATCCTGAAACCGGTGAAGAACACGTCGCACTCTCTAAAGGACTAGAACAAGCTCCCACTGAACCTGTTTTAGTTCGTATCCACTCCGAATGCCTCACCGGTGATGCCTTCGCTTCACTCAAATGTGACTGCGGCCCACAGCTTCAAGCGACCCAAAAATTAATTAATGAAGCAGGTCAAGGGGTGATTTTATATTTGCGCCAAGAAGGTCGTGGTATTGGTTTAACCAATAAAATCCGTGCTTATGCCCTACAAGACCAAGGCCATGACACAGTGGATGCCAATTTATTATTGGATCTTCCTGCCGATGCACGTCGTTATGATATGTGCCCTATCATGTTGAATCATCTCAACATTACGGCTGTGCGTCTCATTACCAATAACCCATTAAAAATTGAAGCGCTCCAAGAGCAAGGCGTGAATGTCGTTGATCGTGTTCCGCTGACTGTGGGTTTAAATCCATTCAACGAACAATATTTAAAAACCAAACATGATCGTATGTCGCATATGTATCAAAAGGACGATTTTTAAAAGTCCTTTAAATTCTCCATCTATAAATCCCTCCAAACCTCCCTTTACAAAAGGGAGGCTTTCCCCTCTTTATTTAAAGAGGGGTTAGGGGAAATTCAAATCGTCATCGAAAAAATACGATTTTCCGGCACACGGCGTTTTAACCTTAAGTCAAAAGCCATGCAGATATTACGTACAAAAGGTTTGCCTTTTTCGGTAATTTGGATGCTCTGATCACCCAACTCTAATAATCCATCCGCCTGCATTTCTGTTAATTGTGCAACCACTTCATCAATTTCTGGAAATTGCATGTCTGTATTTGCCCACGAAGTATGGAATGTACACATCAAATTCAGAATATGTTTACGGATAATCAAGTCTTCTTCAGTCAGCACATGACCTCGATAAACAGGAATTTGGTTTTGCTCTAAACGTGAATAATAGTCTTCAATTTTCTTTTCATTTTGTGCAAAGCTGTACCAACTATCACTGATCGAAGATAAGCCGAGACCAATCATCAGTTGGGTTTTCGATGCGGTATAGCCCATAAAATTACGGTGCAAACTGCCCTGCTGAAAAGCCTGATACATCGGATCTTGGGTTAATGCAAAATGATCCATCCCAATTTCATGATAGCCTTGCGCCAGTAGCTGTTTTTTACCTTCTTCATAGCATTGACGCTTTAAATCATCTTTCGGGACATCGGCATCTTTAAAACCACGCTGACCATTACCTTTAATCCACGGCACATGTGCATAGCTATAAAAGGCTAGACGATCTGGCATCAAACGATTGGTCTGTTCAATGGTATGCAACACGTCGTTTAAATCCTGAAATGGCAAACCAAAAACCAAGTCATGCGAAATAGAGGTATAGCCAATATCACGTGCCCACTGTGTCACTTGTTCAACATGTGCAAAGGGCTGAATACGGTGGATGGCTTTTTGCACCTTCTCATTATAATCCTGCACTCCATAACTTACGCGTCGAAAGCCCAAATCAAACAAGGATTGTAAATGTTCGCGTGTGGTATTGTTGGGGTGGCCTTCAAAACTAAATTCATGCTGATCTGCAACTGTTGCGTGAGCCAAAATCCCTTGAATCAACTGGGTGAGATGCTCAGGAGAAAAGAAAGTAGGCGTTCCCCCGCCCAAATGAATTTCTTTAATTATTGGCCGGTCGACCAAGAGCTGACAATATAAATCCCATTCTTTCAGCACCGCCTGAATATAAGGCAGCTCCATCTCATGTTTTTTCGTGACTTTTTTATGGCAACCACAAAACGTACATAAGCTTTCACAAAATGGTAGATGGATGTACAGACTGATGCCTTCGCTGTGATTAGTCTCATCAAATGAACGCTTCAATCCCTGTTTCCACTGTTGCAATGAAAACTCAGCTTCCTCCCAATAAGGTACGGTTGGATAACTGGTATAGCGTGGACCTGGTACATTGTATTTTTGAATTAAAGAACTCGCCTGCTGAGACATCGATGCACCATTTCAATCAATGAGATTCAATTTAAATCTACCTTATGATTATTGTGCTGAGCTTCAGATGTGAATTCAACCTAGCAAATTTGTCGGAATAGGCCCAATTTCAGCCGGAGCAATTGCTGCTAACTTTGCATGATCTTTTGGTTTAATCACTAGATATCTAGATTTAAAGCAAAGATCCGATGCTGAGTATCGGGAAAAATGCCTTAAGTTTTCACGTAATTTATGCTTTGATGACACTTATCTTTAAATTATTTTAATAAAGGTCACCATGCAGAATCCAACTTCAGCCGATATTCAACGTGTAGATGAATTCCTTCGCGATTTACAGGCACGGATTTGTGCCGCATTGGAACAGCAAGAACGTGCTGGTGGCGGAAGTGCCGAATTTGCGATCGATGACTGGGAACGCCCTGAAGGTGGTGGTGGTCGCTCACGTGTTCTTCAAAATGGAACGGTGATTGAAAAAGGCGGTGTGATGTTCTCGCACATCAATATTTCAAAATTACCCGCCTCTGCGACTGAACGCCATCCCGCTATTGCAGGTGCAAAAGCGCAAGCCATGGGCGTGTCGTTGGTAATTCACCCGAAAAACCCCAACGTCCCAACCTCACATGCCAATGTGCGTTTATTTGTCGCGGAAAAAGAAGGACAAGATCCGATTTGGTGGTTTGGCGGTGGTTTTGACCTCACTCCATTTTATCCAAATGATGAAGATGTCTTGTCTTGGCATCAAACTGCCCATGATCTTTGTGCCCCATTTAGCGATACACTCTATGATGAACATAAAAAATGGTGTGATGACTATTTTTATCTCAAACACCGTGATGAACAACGTGGTGTGGGCGGTTTATTCTTTGATGATCTCAACCAATGGGACTTTGAAACCTGTTTCAAATATATGCAGGCCGTGGGTAATGGTTATTTAGAGGCGATTTTACCAATCTTCCAAAGAAACCAAGACAAAGCCTATACCGAAGCACAACGAGACTTCCAACTTTACCGTCGTGGTCGTTACGTTGAATATAACCTAGTGTATGACCGTGGCACCTTATTTGGTTTACAAACTGGTGGGCGTATTGAATCCATTTTAGTAAGTATGCCACCTTTGGCGGGCTGGTCATATCGTCCTGAATGGGAAGAAAATTCTCCAGAGAAAAAGCTCACCGACTTTTATTTAAAACCGCATGATTGGCTTAATATATTGAAATAAAATAGATAGACATGTATTTGCCTCTGTCCATCAGGGGCTTTTCATTGCCTTTTAATTAAAGTATTTATATTTCTAGGTAATATCTTGATGCATAAATAAATTTTTTAAGCATTTACTTTGTAATCATATTGCTCAACAATGACACATCTTTTAAACAGCTTTACGCTATGTCATTGCACAATGTGTCAATAAACTCATGGCTGTAACTTTCTTGTACGGAGTACAACGCACATGACACATCAAACACTCAATAAAAAAGCAGTCAGTCTTACTGCCTTGGTGTTTTGGAGCTTTGCTGTTGTGCTGATCAGCGCTATCAGTACTAATATTTTTTCCGAAACGTCTTTGAATGACAATTTGGCTATTGGCTTCATGGTGGTTGCCTTGATTGGTTTAGTCATCAGTGCTGCCAGCATCTTGATTCAAAGCGTCTTAGATATTTGTAATCCTTAATTTTCCTCCTTTATTTCACGATTTTAAGACTGCCCGAACTTTAGCCATCTTCGGTTTTGGCGTATATTGTCTGCTCTTTCACATCTACATGGACGCTGTGCAATGAGCAAACAATTTGCAGTGATTGGCAACCCGATTGAACAATCACGCTCACCTGAACTTCATCATGCCTTCGCTGAAAAAACAGGCCTCGACATTCAGTACAGCAAACGACTTGCGCCACTCGATGGTTTTCAGCACAGTATCGAATCCTTCTTTGCCGAAGGTGGCATCGGTATGAATGTCACTGTTCCATTTAAAGAACAAGCCTATGCACAATGTGCCGTCCTTACTGAACGTGCCAAAATTGCAGGTGCGGTCAATACATTATGGATGCAAGATGGTCAATTACACGGTGATAATACTGATGGTCAAGGCTTGGTGAATGCCATTCATGCCTTAGACTGGTCGCTCAAAAATACGGATATTTTAATCATTGGTGCAGGTGGCGCAACTCGTGGTGTCATTTATCCATTGGTTCAGGCAGGTGCGAAAAAAATTGTGATTGCAAATCGTACCCTTGCACGTGCTGAACAATTGGTCGCTGACTTAAAAACTGCCGTACCGAATGCCGAACTTGCAGCCATTGCCCTCACCGACTTAGCTGGTCAATTTGATCTGGTGATTAATGCCACATCGGCCAGCTTAACGGGTGATCCGCTAATTTTGCCTGAAGCTTTACAATTCACCCACGCCTATGAAATGGCCTATGGCAAACCATCGACATTTTTGGATCAAGCCAAAGCACGCCATGTTCCAACCTCAGAAGGTTTTGGCATGTTGGTTGGTCAAGCAATCGAATCTTTTTCCATTTGGAATGGCATTAAACCTGATCTAAAAGACTTTCTATAATTCAAAATGATTTGCTCAATTCACTTTCTGAGCAGGCTAAACACCTAAAAAAAGAACCTCAATTGAGGTTCTTTTTTTGATCCAACTTACTTCTTATGTTTTTGTATCGCCTTATAAGTCTCATAATAAGCCGATTGGCTGAACAACTCTTCGTGTTCTGCTGCTAGGCCTTGCAATGACGCTTCTGATAATTTTCCTTTGATATCATCAGCAAAGGCTTGCGCATAGATTTTTGATGCTTTCACCAAATGCGCTTTTTCAGTTCCTTCCAGTTCATAGCTAGCTAAAAAGTTTTGTTGATATAAATGTGCAAAAATCGCCTGATCAGTCTTATAGGTTTTTTGCAACTGCTTCCATTCAACCTGAGCTTTGTACTCACCAATCCCCGACTGCACATAATGATTGACTGAAGAACCTAAGTCATCAAAGTCTTGATAGCGATGCAAAGCATGCTTATCACGTAATTGATTTAAACGTTTCAGCGCATTGCCTGTTGGCTCTTTTAAGCCATCAACAAATCGATATGCATAAACTTCAGCAATTTCATTCAAATCATTGGCTGAGTAATAACGCACATACTGAGCGCGATAATTAGCAAATGCCACGACAAATGCCGCTTGATAGGCTTTCACTTCAGATTGATGACGTTTATAACTTTGCAATGCCACAGTACTGAGATATTCAGGAAGTTCGATTTCTTCATTTGCAGCACGGACATCATCAACCGATGCAGTTTCTGCTTCAACAAGCAGAGGATCATTTCCCGTGATTGGTGCAAGCAGACCTTTCAACATATTTTCAAAGAGTGAATCTTTACTGACTTCCTCAATGGATTTTGCCTGTTTCATGGCTTGACGATCAATTTTAGTCGCATTGCCATAATTCAAGATTTGGTTGCTACTTTTCAGCTTTAATTGACCTAAACGTGGCTCATTAAAGGCCAATTGATAGTCCATTACTTGGACGCGGCCTTTGTGATCTAAGCCTACATCCATCACAACATTCGAAGATGATTTATCCTGTGCATTCAGCACCTGCGCAATTTCAGCTTGATGCTTTTGCCATAATTGCTGAAATTGTTTTACATCGATAAGTTGTTCACTTTGATATTGCTGGAATACTGGTTTTAACTGCTCAACAGCATCCGAAATCTCTGAATCTGTATTGGATGCGTCCGCAGCAGAAGCCGATGGTACAGAATCTGTTTGCAGCGGTATCACCCGAACATCTTGATAATCCTGACACAGCGTGACTTTACCAATCGGCACCTGTTTGGTGTTCATCAAGGCTTGACAGACTTCCTCAGATAAGTTCGCTGTTTCATCATCTTCTTCTGAAGCCGCATAAGCTTCGGTTACTTCAGTATCCGTACTATAGGCTTCTTCGTCATCACCCGCGGTCGCCTCCGCATATGCACTTGCAGTATCGATCGCGTATTCAGCAGATTCAGCTGCAGAAGACGTTTGTTCTTCTTGCGTTTCGTGTTGGTGATACATCAGGCCATGCATTTTCGCATTGAGCAGCTCATTCACACGTTCTACAGATGCATAAGCCGCATCATAGTCTTCATCCTCAGCTGCTGCCGCTACTGCAGTCCCTCCCTCCGCTTCAGCCGCAGCCATCGCCTCTTCGGAAGCACTCTGATGCACAGCAGCGTCCACAGATTCATCTTGCTCGGCGTCACTATTACGCTGACCTTTGATTTGCGTGGTGTAATAGTTGGCGTTCACAAAATCGAAAAGTTCAAGCTGGGTGTATAGCGCATTAAGATCACCCACATAGCGGATTTTTTTAGTCAGCCCTGCATTTTTTTCATCACGTGTTAAAGCAATATTTTGCACTTGATTCGGCTCTGCCAAGACATAAGGCAAAGCATTCATTTGTTTTAAATAGTCAGCAAATTTTTTCAAATCGTACTGAGCAATCGTGTCTTTATGTTTTGAAAAATCCACATAAGCCAAGCTGCTTTGGCTTTCACGATTTACCATAAACGGCATGAACGCAAAGTAGTTGGTATAAAATTTATGTTGATTAAAATCAATGATCATCGGCAACTGTGCATTCACCTGCAAAGTCGGTTTTTGATAACTCAATTGCAAGGTTAAGGCAGCAAGTTTTTCTCTAAAATGTACTGAACCGCTATAGCTAAACTGTAAATCATTCAACACATTCAGTAGTGATTGTGCAATTTTGGATTGCGGAGAAACGCCATCCTCTTCATCGCTATAGCGCGCTGATGGTGGGATCGATTCATTGGCAATCGCTTGATAGAGCTGTTTCTTTTCTTTTTGGCTAAATGGAATATTTTGGGTTTTAATCAACTGATCCAGTTGTTTTTTAAGTTTAGGATCCAGCTCTGGCTGTGTGCTTATCGCAGGTTTTGACTTGGTTTCAGGCTTTTTTTCATCGAACTGAATATCGGTCTGAATTGAAAATTGCCCTTTCATGTCATAACTGGCATTTTCAAACATTGCGTTTAAGCCTTGAGTGGCTTGTTGCCCGAGAGACTGCTCCGTTGAATTGGTTTTTATGACATGTTGAGCACACCCAGTAATGCTCAAACCCAGTAAACAAAGTGTTATATATTTTAATCGCATAATTGTACGAAAGACCTAAGTTCTTTATGATTTATTAAAAGAAAAAAATGATCAAAAGATCAACACCCAGTCTATCAGAAGTTTACTTTTCACATGTTGGTTAAATATTACAATTCGCCTTTCTGACATTTTTTAAGGGCGTATTCATCAATGTTTTTTGGATGAAATTATGAATAATCAAATCATCAATACAGATAATCCAAAAAAATTTAGATATTAGGATTAAGACTATGCCTGCATATAAAGCGCCTTTACACGATATTCGTTTCTTAATGAATGAAGTGCTCGATTACCCAGCACACTACAAAACTTTGTCTAATGGTGAAGCTGCTGATGCAGATACTGTCGACATGATTTTAGAAGGTGCAGCGGATTTTTGTGAAAACATCCTTTCACCTTTAAACCAAACGGGTGATGAAGAAGGCTGTCATTTTGAAAATGGTGATGTGAAAACACCAAAAGGGTTTAAAGAAGCCTATGACCAATTTGTACAGGGTGGCTGGCAAGGTCTGTCTTTCCCTGAAGAATTTGGCGGTCAAAACTTGCCACAGTCGTTGAATCTCATCAAATCTGAAATGATGGGTACAGCAAACTGGTCATTCCAAATGTATCCGGGTCTCAGCGTAGGTTGTATCAACACCATTCTACAATTTGGTTCAGAAGAACAAAAAAACCAATATTTACCGAACCTTGTTGCTGGAACTTGGTCAGGCACCATGTGCTTAACTGAACCTCAATGCGGTACCGACTTAGGTCAGGTAAAAACCAAAGTGGAACCTCAAGCTGACGGTAGCTATGCAATTTCTGGTACAAAAATCTTCATCTCTGCGGGTGAGCATGATTTAACAGATAACATCGTGCATATCGTACTTGCTCGTCTTCCAGATGCTCCGGCAGGTACTAAAGGGATCTCATTGTTCATCGTTCCAAAATTCCTTGTGAAAGCAGACGGTTCAGTGGGCGAACGCAACCCAGTGACTTGTGGTTCGATTGAACACAAAATGGGGATCCGTGCTTCAGCAACAGCTGTGCTGAACTTTGACAATGCCATTGGTTACTTGATCGGTGAAAAACACAAAGGCCTACATGCAATGTTTACCTTTATGAACACTGCACGTATTGGTACAGCAATTCAAGGCATTGCACATGCTGAATTGGCATTCCAAGGCGCACTTCCATACGCCAAAGAACGTATGTCTATGCGCGCACTTTCAGGTAAAAAAGATCCTGAAAAAGTAGCCGATGCGATTATTCACCATGCAGACGTACGTCGTATGCTTTTAACTCAAAAAGCGATCGCTGAAGGCGGCCGTTCAATGATTTACTATGCAGCTCAAATTGCGGACAAAATGACTGATGCTTTAACCCGCGGTGATACAGCAGCGTTTGAAGCACATGATGACCACTTAGGCTTCTACACACCGATTCTCAAAGGTTTCTTAACCGAAATGGGTTATGAAGCTGCAAACCATGGTATGCAAGTATACGGTGGTCATGGTTATATTAAAGAATGGGGCATGGAACAAATCGTTCGTGACTCACGTATCTCTACTCTCTACGAAGGCACAACCGGTGTTCAAGCACTAGACTTGATTGGTCGTAAAGTTCTGTTGACCTCTAAAGGTAAAGTGATTCGTGACTACACAGCAGAAATCTTGAAGTTCTGTGGTCAACATGCACGTAACAAATACATGCGTCGTTTTGCGTGGGACTTAACGAAGCTTTGCGCACAGTGGAATGCATTAACGGTTCGTATCATGCTTGCAGCACGTAAAGACCGTGACATCGTGTCTTCTGCATCTGTAGATTTCTTGATGTTCTCTGGCTACGTGATGATGGCTTATTTCTGGGCACAACAAGCTGCCGTAGCTTCTGAAAAATTAGCAGAAGGCAATGGTGCAGAAGTTCCTGAGTTCTATAAAGCAAAAATCAAAGTGGCTGACTTCTACTTTGAACGTCTATTACCACGCTCACAAGGTCACGCTGAAGCAATGGTTAACCCATCGAAGACCATGACTTCTTTGGCTCCTGAACACTTTAGCTTTGACTACTAAGCTTTAAACCGAGTTAAATGACTCTATAAAAAGACCGCTTCGGCGGTCTTTTTATTGTCTTCTCTTTTAATTTTGATCTATAGGAATTACGAGTAGTATTCTTAATTTCTTCAAGAGGTAATAACAATGTATAAAGATGAACTTTATATGGAGAAATATTGTTGTATTTTTCAACAAAAATAGAACACCTTATCGCCAAAACATAATTTTATTTAATAAATATTAAATACTTAAAGTAAATTTAACTCCATAATTTTAGCTTTACATTTGTATCTCATACAACTTCATATCTTCTCCATAGCCTCCCCCTATGATGACTTCATTGATTCATAAAGAGCGTAACCATGAAAAAATTGATGTCTTCATTAATGATTGGTCTGATTGCAATAACTGCGACAATGTCTCCAATGGCAGCGCCTGCATTCGATCATAAAAATCCGCCACCTGCTGCACACTTCGATAAAAAACCTGTACCGCCTAAAGCAACACATCACAAACCTGCTGGGCCGCAAATAGTGAAAAAAGAGCATCAACAAGCTCATGCAAAATTTGCCAAACAAAATCATAAGGCAGTAGCTTTTAAAGGCAATCAACACAAACCTGCTTCGCAGCATAAATTACCGCCAATGCCACCGAAACATCGTTAAGCTAAATTAAAAAAAGACCGCTCATGCGGTCTTTTTTAATATTTACTTTGCTTTATCAGCAATAAATTCTTTAATCTCTATGGGTTTATCTTTTACCAACTCAACTGTGCCTTCATTCACACCATTAAAGTTCTTAAAGTGAATTGAAACACCTTGGTCGTTGGCAAGTCGTACACCACTTCCTGAAACTGCTCGTTTCAATTCATACACACGATCAGAATCATCAGTCAATTGTGCGGTTTCAAAATTATCTTTGGTTTTTAACTCAAGGCTTAGATCTTGTGGCCCTGTAAAGTGAATCACTTGCTCATCTTGAGCTACTGCAACATCGTTTGTTTGTGCAGTTGTGGCCGTTGCCTCTGTTGCAACATTTTGTTCTGATGGTGCTTTTTTATCGGTGCAACCCACCAAAGCTATAGTTAATAACGTCGCAGTTAAAATATATTTCATTTTCTGAAGTTCCTTTATGCCATGTAAATTCAATTATCAATTGAATAATTTCATACACATTCTGCAAATTACATTCGAAATATGAAAAATTACTTGTCGCTCAAATTTTAAAACAAGTTTGACATAGCTTTCATTACAGGAATTCTTCCAATACTGAATTTAAAAAGATATGTCCCTGCTCGGTACAAGACAAAAGTGTTGGATCACTGACCATCAATTTACGTTCACGTAATGAGTTCAATAACTCGGCAATCGGCTCTAAACTTTCCCCTGTACGCTCGCTATATAGCTTGGCTTCCACCCCATGATTTAAACGAAGTGCATTCATCATAAATTCAAAAGGCATGTCGGCTGCTTCGATGCGCTTAAACTGAAGATGTTCAGCAGGTACTTTGGCTAAATAGTCTTTCGGCAATCGGGTTTTTTGGAAACGATACACCCCGTCTGGCATGGTCACTTTGCCATGCGCGCCTGCGCCAATCGCCAAATAATCGCCAAACTGCCAGTAATTTAAATTGTGGGCCGACGGCTTTTCTTTACGCCAAGCCGACACTTCATAATTGATAAAGCCTTGCGCTGTTAAATAGGCTTCACCTTGCGCTTGAATCTCTTCAAGCACATCATCGACAGGTAAAATCGGTTTTGTGCGAAAGAAAACCGTATTAGGTTCAATGGTCAACTGATACCACGACACATGCGTTGCGCCATTTTCAACAGCAAGTTTTAAATCCAACAGTGCTTGCTCAATGGTTTGTTCAGGCAGGCCATGCATCAAGTCGACATTTACGCGTTCAAAACCCGCCTCTTTTGCATGCTGAATGGCAGAAATCGCATCATCATTCGAATGAATCCGGCCCAGTTTTTTCAGCTGGTCGGTATTAAAACTTTGCACACCGATAGATAGACGATTAATCCCTGCATCTAAATAACCGGCAAAAGGATCGTGCTCAACCGTGCCCGGATTGGCTTCCAAGGTAATTTCACAGTCTGCTTCAAATGGCACTAACGCTTTGAGTTGAGCAAATAACCATTGATAGCCTTTGGATGAAATGAGCGATGGTGTACCCCCACCAATAAATACACTATGAATCAGGCGACCCTGAGCAAAATCGACTTGCGTTTTAAAGTCTTCAACCAACGCCTGTAAATATTCTTGTTCTAAGTCTAAAGACAATTCACCATTCGGCACCGCATGCGAATTAAAGTCACAGTATGGACATTTGCGCACACACCACGGCATGTGAATGTATAAAGATAACGGAACAACTGCAGGATTTAATTCAGCCAAGGAAAATGCTCAAAAGGAACAAAAGAAGTAAGCGCATTTTAACATGACTGCATCAGAGCGCTTATGAAATCTCATCCACAATACAGTAGACTAATAAAATTAAAGAAGAATTAGATGATTAGAAGATGAAAATAAGCAGCCATTTATTGTACTTACTGCCGCTCGCGATGGGTGTTGGTATCGCCATGACCATTCAAACAGCGATCAACAGCCAATTGCGTGAATATTTATATTCACCGCTGCAAGCTGCCCTTTTTTCTTTTTTGGTTGGTACAATAGTCCTCGCCTTTATGGTGTTTTTTCAATCGGCCGAAAAACCGGACTTTGCAAGTTTTGCTCAAATCCCTTGGTATTTATGGCTAGGGGGATGTTTGGGTGTTTATGCCATCAGTATCAGTATTTATACCGCACCGAAACTGGGTTTTTTATCCCTCTCCGGTCTGATTATTTTTGGACAGATCTTAATGTCGATGGTATTTGACCATTTTGGCTTGCTCGGCACTGAAAAAACCCCGATTAACTGGCAACGCTTATTGGGTGGCGTGGTGATTTTTATTGGTGTGCTTCTCACTTTCCAACGCTAAGACCTCATTCCTAAGCACCTCACAAGAAATGAGTACATTCTGTGTCTACTGTCACGGCTGTAACAAGCAGCAAGTATGAATTAAAACAACTGTTTCATTTAATGATCCCGATATTGATCACGCAGTTTGCGCAAGCGGGATTTGGTCTCATTGATACCATCATGGCTGGACACATGTCCGCCAATGACCTTGCAGCCATTGCGGTCGGGGTCGGTTTATGGATACCGGTCATGCTGCTGTTCAGCGGCATTATGATTGCAACCACCCCATTAGTGGCAGAAGCCAATGGTGCTCGCACGCCTGAAAAAATTGCCACCATCGCCCGTCAGTCTTTGTGGCTCGCATTATTTTTAGGGATCATTGCCGCATTAGTCTTACAAGCTATGCCGCTGCTTTTACCGTTATTAGGTGTCCCTGAAGTATTACTTCCGAAGGCGAGCTTATTCTTACACGCCATTAGTTTAGGTATGCCTGCTGTCACCATGTACGCAGCTTTACGTGGTTACTCAGAAGCATTGGGGCATCCACGTCCAGTCACTGTGCTGAGTCTGCTGGCCTTATTGGTGTTAATTCCACTGAACTTTATTTTTATGTATGGTTTAGGCCCAGTCCCTGAACTGGGTTCTGCTGGATGTGGATTTGCCACCGCGATTTTGCAATGGTTAATGTTCTTTGCTTTGGCGATGTACGTTTTCAAAGGATCGGCCTATCAAAAAACCCAACCTTTCGCTGCTTTTGAAAAAATGAACAGTGAATGGATCAAACGTATTTTAAAACTCGGCTTTCCTATTGGCTTAGCCATTTTCTTTGAAGTCAGTATTTTTAGTACAGCCGCTATTGTGTTGAGTCCCTTAGGCGAAGTTACCATTGCAGCGCATCAAGTCGCCATTTCGATTACCTCGCAATTGTTTATGATTCCCATGTCACTGGCGATTGCGCTGACCATTCGGGTCGGTACCTATTATGGGGAAAAGAACTGGCTGGCTATGCGAAAAGTCCAGAAAGTCGGTATGTTGACAGGGACGGTATTTGCCCTGATTACCATGCTACTGCTTTGGCTTTTACGTAATGAAATTGTGTCACTGTATACCAATGACTATGATGTGACTCAGCTTGCAGTATATTTGGTCTTGTTCGCGATTGCCTATCAGTTAATGGATGCATGGCAAGTCAGTGCCGCAGGGTGTTTACGCGGCATGCAAGACACTAAAGGGCCGATGTGGATCACCATGATCGCGTATTGGATCATTGCCTTCCCTGTCGGGATCTATCTTGCACGCTTCACCACGACTGGTGCTGCAGGCGTTTGGATTGGCCTAATTGTGGGTCTGACTGTCGCCTGTATACTGCTACTTACACGTTTATTTATGATGAATAAACGTTTAGCTCAAGCGGGATAAGCCCTTAAAAATCATCTAAAAAGTTACTTAAAAATACGGCTACGCTATGCAGAAGATTAATGCAAATTAACACGCTGCATAGCAACGCCATAAATAAAAAGCACGAAGAAGAGGAAAATAAACATGTCCCATGTATTTCGCTCGATCAGTCTCTGTCTGAGCTTGAGCTTTTCCATGTCACTACAAGCTGAACAAACGATCAACCGACATGAATTTCCTTTATATCACGCACCCATCAAAGTCCAATCACAACCCGAATTTGATTACATCAATCAAGCACTTTGGACAGCCTTTCGCTTTTATCATGAACAACAAGCGGACTCATATACCACACGTTTAAAATTAAGTTGTCAGCAGACTGGTATGGCATACACCTATCAGGACTTCATCAAGGCCAATCAAAAGTTTGCCTCTGCGGATGATCAGGATTTTATCGTGACGCAAAACCTCATCACCTTGAATGAAAATTTACACCATAACCAATGCAGTAAATATCTCAGTCCACATTTAGAACTGGAAAAAACTGAATCTAGCGAAGCAGCAAAAACCAACTAATTAAGCGCCTCGATGGCATTTTTTAAACCTTGTGGCACTTGGCTGTCGTCCTCTACGTCTTTCACGATCGCCTGCCCGACGATCACATCTGTCCCATTAAAACTCATGGTTGGTGAGCCATACAATTCATAGCCTTCATTTAAAGCTTTGGTCACACGGGCACAGAAATTGACATCATCTTTACCGGTTAAATAGCGATACACTTTCATCGTTCAGTTCTCTTCTAGCGACGCGATATTTTAAACCATTCAGCGCGTGGCTTAAATTTGCCTGAATTATTTTCAGTATTTACATTTTTGCCCATCATTTTATCAATGGAAATAAAGTCTTAACAATTTAAAGTAGGCAGTTTGTGTTTTGTCGCCTATGATCGGTATTAGATAATAAATGATGATCTTGAGGAACATCACATGGCAAAAACGGCTAGCACACCGGGTCGTCGCTTTATGAAACTTGCCAGTATGACGGCAAGCATTGCTACTAAAACCGTTTCCAATTCCATCCGCAATATCACTGCCGATGAAGAACAGAAAAATGCATCTCGCAGTAAACTTTTTCAGGACATCGGTCTGCAAATTGCAGACACTTTGGGTGAAATGAAAGGTGCGGTGATGAAAGTCGGACAAATTGCCTCGCAGTACAAAGACATTTTTCCACCTGAAGTCGCAAAAGCCATTAGTAAATTACAACGCCAAGCGCCAGCCATGCCCTTTGCTGAAATTAAGGCTCAAGTAGAACAAGAACTCGGCAAGCCCCTCGCGCAGATTTTTAAAAGTTTTGAAGAACAACCTTTTGCAGCTGCATCCATTGGGCAGGTGCATAAAGCCGTGTTACCTAATGGTCAGCAGGTGGTGGTGAAAGTGCAATATCCGGGTGTCGAAGAAGCCTGTGAAAGTGACTTAAAACAAGTTCGCCTTGCACTTCGTTTGATGGGCGTATTGAAAATTGATCGAAAGTTACAAGACAAGCTATTTCGTGAAATTCAGGACAGTTTAGACAACGAATTGAACTATGAAATTGAAGCGCAAAACTTAGATGTAGCCCGTGCTTTTCATAGTGCGCTGGATGACAAAATCATTATTCCACAGGTCTATAAAGATTATTCTTCACGTCATATTTTGACTCTAAGTCTAGAGCTTGGCGACAGTATAGAAACTGCCAGTACGTGGTCACAAGAAACCCGAAATGCCTTGGGAAGACGCTTATTCCGTGCTATAGGCCGTGAAATTTTCTTCCTTAAACGTTTCCACTGTGACCCGCATCCGGGCAACTTCGCCTTTCGTGAAGATGGTTCAGTCATCGTATATGACTACGGCGGTGTGAAAACCCTATCTCCTGAAATCGTGTCGCACTTTAAGCAATTGATCAATGCTGCACGCAAGCACGATATTCCACTGATGGAACAGCAACTCGATGCCCTACATTCCCTCAATGAACTCGGTAAATTCCCAGTGGACTTGTATGAACAATGGCTGGAAGTGCTGATGCGTCCGCTAACCACACAATACGACTTTGCTGAAAACTCAGCACACCATGACGGGGTAGAATTAATTAAGCCTTCTCTTAAATATTGGGATGTGTTTAAACCGTCGCCAGACACCCTGATGGTGAACCGGACTGTTTCAGGGCATTATTGGAATTTGATTCATTTGAAAGTGAATGACAATCTCAATGATCTTTTTGATGAGTTGGTCCCACCTAGCGCTTAAGAGAACATGAAGCGCTGATTGCCCGATGAATTTCGGGCAATATTTGCATTTTATATTGTTATGTTATAACATTTCTTTAATCAATAAATTTAAGGAACAGAAAAATGCGTGCCAACATCCATCCCGAATACCGTGAAGTACTCTTTCATGACACCAATGCAAATGCCTTTTTTGTCATTGGCAGTACCTTAAGCACCAATCAAACCAAAGAGTTTGAAGGCAAAACTTATCCCTATGTGACACTCGATATTTCAAGTGCATCACATCCTTTTTATACAGGTGAACAACGTCAAGTGAATAACGAAGGACGTATTGCGAACTTTAATAAACGCTTTGCGCGTTTCAAACGCTCACAATAAGTTCAGCTTCGATTAAGTTTTTGCTTTTAAAATTAAAACATTAAAGAAGTTCAGGGTTCCCCTCCTCCAGCCTGAGCTTCTTTTTTTTATGTCTGAAATTTTGTGGTTTTCAAGCGTTGTTTTAAACATCTATTTTTAAAATCGAATGAAATAAGTAATATCCCAGCCCCAATACGATGACACCAATCACCACACTGGAAATGGCATAACTAAATGCCAGCCCACTTTGCCCTTGTCTGAGCAGTTGAAAGGTTTCTAAGCCGAAACTGGAAAATGTGGTAAAGCCACCTAAGATCCCGACCATAAGCAATAAGCGTGCTTCATTTTGTAGAACGGGATATTTTTGGCTAAATGCAAATAACACACCTGCACAAAAACAACCTAAAATATTCACCCACCATGTAGCCCATGGAAAGAGTACTGTTGGCTTGGCCAATAACAGTCCTGCTGCATAGCGAAGTGTTGCTCCAATTGCGCCGCCACATGCGACCAAAAGCCAGTTCATAGTTGTCCTACTTCAACATCATTGGTATCTACAATTTAGGCAACAGACTGCCTAAGGTCGCCCTTCAATATACACGCATTTAATTTACGCAAATAGTGTTAAATGTTTGGGTCAAAGCTTGCTATAGTCTGCAACACTTTGCGGTATTTTTTATTGAAAGAGGACATTATGGCTCAGGAATTATTAGATCAACTTCAAGCAGGGACTGCGAAATTTTCAGATGTGATTGCATTTATTGAAGCGCGTTATAACCACACACCAACTGCTTTTACCAATGGCAAACAAGCCAATGCAGCGACTGAAAACCAAGGCAGTGCCAAAGTATTTTCTTTTGCCCAATTGAATGGTCTAAACCAAGCTGAAACCTTAAGTCTTTTTGCTGAACATTATGCTGCTGTTTTGGCGACACCAGACGCAACTGACCACCAAAACATTCGCCAATTTATGCAAAATGGTTGGGAAGGTATTCAATTTGACGGTCAAGCGCTCAGCGCGAAATAATGCTTAGGTGGACGTTTTAAATCAGTTCGTCTGCGATAAAAAAGCCAGTATAAATACTGGCTTTTTTTATCGTTCATCATCGGTTCAAATCAAGACACTCGAACTCTGCAAGTCCATTCAGCCATCGCGGTTTTTTCCCAAGCTCGTGCATGCTTCAAATGTAGTAATTCTTCACCCGCAGTCGTTGCGGTAAAACGATAAGTTTTTTGACCACCGGCACCAAGCACTGGTGTCGCATCTGCAGCAGCTTGTTGTTGAGCTGATTGAAACACTTCTTCAACTTTAAAAAGTTTCGGTTGCTCAGCCAAAGACCATACATATCCGGTACTTGGATTTTCGTTTAACAGTACTTCCAAAGTCTGTCCACGATCCATCTCAAGCAAGGTCGGACAACTTTGCTGTTCAGTAAATACATGGGTTTTCCCATCTACAGTTGAACTCATACTGGTACATCCACCAAGCGCCAAACCACTCGCCAACATTAGACTCAAAATAAGCTGTTTCTTTATCGTCATTTTCATCATCAAATTATTTTACCTTGAATCTAATGCACACCGATTTCAATACGATCTCGATGTAATCGAAGTTTAGCCTTTGACTTTTTCAATCCACTGAATCGAACTGACACGAAAAACTTCACAAGCCCCATCACCCGTATCTGTTGGGGTCAAAGATGAAGTCCAAACTAAATCTTTGTCTTTCACCTCAACCAAATCCCCTTTTAAACGCACAAGATCGCCACGTTTTACTTGAATAATTTGTTTAGCAATTTGCGGGTTTGCAGGAATGATGTGCATATTCGACACCATCATCATGGCTTGCTTTTGCGGTACAGGAACACGATCCATTTTCCAATTTAAGAAACGGTCATATTGATTGACTGAAATCGTACGAGCAATTTCTGGCTCTGCAAATAAGCCCCAACTGACCGCATAATCGATCGGAGAAAATTTTGCTTGTTCATCTGTTTGATAGGTTTTAGAACCTAAAATTCGGAAATCACCTTTAAATTCTTTCAAGGTAGAAATCGACTGGCCTTTGGCAGCAGGTGCTAAGCCTTTGGCAATATTATAATCTGAAGACGCTTGGACACCGACATTCAATAAAAAGCCTGCAAGCACAGTACTTAATGCAATTCGCTTGATCATCGCGTTATCCTCTTACCCTGTAATACTTCACATTACTCAATTTTAATTCTGCAATTGAGCCGACTTCATCTATTCATAATGCCCCAACCTGAACATGAGCTTAAAATCACGTCAGTTGAGCCTGATGAATGTCGTTTTCACTAGTTGTAACTCTATATTACGCACACAGTCTGCATAAACCTTATGAACTTGGTAACAAAATGCTGTTATTCAGTCAATTGGTCCATATCCACGCCCTACCACATGATTTAAAATTAAAAAGACATGATTTACACTTTAAAAAAAGCCAACAATAATGCCCGCTATGATTTATAAATTTTATCAACAACACATTTTTCCGCATCTTTTAAATCAAGTCATGCAAGTACCAAGCTTGATGGATAAACGACGCGAACTCCTGTTAGCCGTATCTGGTGAGGTGCTCGAAATTGGCTTTGGTACAGGTTTGAATTTAGCGTTTTATCAAAATGTCGATACGGTTTTTGCCCTTGAGCCCAATCCCGATATTTTTCATTTAGCTGCTGAACGTGTACATGCAGCACCTTTTGAGGTACAGCATATTTTAGCTGGTGCTGAAAAATTACCCTTTGCAGATGAAAGTCTAGATCATGTCGTGAGTACATGGACCTTATGCAGCATTGCCGATATTGAAACTGCGCTTGAAGAAATCTACCGTGTCCTTAAACCAACAGGGACATTTCATTTGGTTGAGCATGTACAACACAATGAAAATCGAAAAGTTAAGCAGTTACAGCATTTACTCACGCCCATTCAAAAGAAAGTCGCGGATGGCTGTCATTTGGATCGTAATATGCAAAAGTTGCTTGAAGATGCCCAGTTTGAATGTTTTGAAACGCAGTATTTTGATGCTGAAGGCATTCCAAAAATTGGACAGCGCATGTTGCTCGCCCGCGCACGGAAGTTGAGTTAAAGCGTCCAAGGCCATGTTTAAGCACAATCAAATCTAGATAAAAATACCTAGTCTTTGATTAATCGAATGGCATTAATTTTTAGGATATGACAGGGCTTTTTATTCAACACATTATAGGTGTTATACGACTTCCCTGTTTTGATGGAATGTACATCCACCCATGCACCCAAAATCTCCACACGATCCCCTGATTTTAAACGACGAATACGATTTGCAACGTCTTCGGATTGAGCAATCACACTGACATTTTGCAATTCAGACTTGAGCTGTTCAACTTGTGTCGAGGGTACATTTTTCGCTTGTACGTTAAAACAGCGGTTCTGCTGTGACCATTCAAGATGATATTTTAAAGACTGGAAATCATTTGCGCCTGAACTCAGTAGCAGATCAATATTGCTGACATAGGCCAAGTCTTGAAAGCCACCCACCACGGTCGGTGCGGCCGGATGTAATGTACGACTACTGGCACTGTAGTAGCGTTTATCCAACAGCAAATATTCACCGGAAAATGCCTGAGTCGGTGTGACCTGAAAATTTTTCAGCACACCAGTCTGCTCTAAATGTGGAATGGCACGAAAATATTCAGACCATATCCACAGCATGAGCGCAAAAACGGCTGCAGTCGCTAAGAGTTTTTCCATGTGGATATTCTGTCCTTATTACTTTTCGACGGTTCTGAGGCTGAGTCACGCGAGCTTAAATATGCTCAAAGTCAATTCGAATGGTTTCAAAACGCACTCGCCCTTCGGCAATGGCTTGAGCAATCGCTTGTTGCCCTTTGGTCAAGCGTGCCCCACCACTTTTAATATCAATCAGCACCACTTCGATGTCTTCAGCGAGTCCATCACCATCACGAAAGTCGGTATAGCCATCAAAAACCACATAATCGATCGGGTCACCGAGAAACTTTGCATCGCTAGGTAAATATTGAAATTCGGGCATGATCGGCGCCATTTGTTCGGCCATTTTGCCTTTTAAAACAGCACGACTGGTATTTACACTGCGTTTTTGTGCGTGGGCCAATGCCTGCTGATGTTCCAATTCTAGTTCTGCAATATATTGCTCGTATTCTGCCTTAATCCTTCCATTGCGACTGCCACTTAAAATTAAGGTGGTCAGTACAATCCCAATACACGCGCCAATGAGCATGGCCATCCAGACAGACATTTAAAATTCCTAATCTTTTTAATATATTACAGCGAAACGTATAGAAAAAACTTAGACTTTGGTTCTTTGTCATATTCCCCGCATTAAACAATGATATGCTAGGGATGAGCAGAATAAAATCTATTTAGGTCGATGAAAACGATATTAATTGCCAATCAAAAAGGTGGTTGTGGCAAAACCATCACAGCAATCAGTTTAGCCTCTGCACTTGCGCAAAAAGGTTATAAAGTGGCCTTGGCAGATGCTGACAATCAAAAGTCTGCACGTCAATGGCTCAAACAGCGCCCAGAGACTGCCGCCCCAATTCAGAGCCTAGATTGGCGTCATGAAAAGTCGATTGGTGATGTGCCGAAAGGGATTGAATATCTGATTATCGATGCGCCGGGTGCGTTATCGGGTGAACATGCAGATCAGTTGGTCAGTGAAGCTCACGCCATCGTTACCCCGCTACAACCATCTTTCTTCGACATCGACTCGACCCGTCGTTTTTTAAAGCATTTACAAGAAATTAAACGGATTCGTAAAGGTAAAGTCCAAATCTTATTGCTTGCCAATCGTGTCAAACCCAATTCTGCTCATTCCAAAGAAATTCAAGATTTTTTCAATAAAGTTGAACAACAGCCCGTTGCTTGGATTTCTGAACGTACCGCTTATGGTCAACTTGCCATGCAAGGTCTTTCGGTTTTTGACAAAACGCAAAAATTGTACCTCAGTATGCAACAACAATGGCAACCTGTGCTCAATGCCATTATTGAAGACGAAGCCGAGTGGTTTTAACCCATCATTCCACATTTTGTTGATATAAAGGCCAATCTTGCAAGGATCTAGCCTGAAAGATATTCACCATAAGTTAACAAGCTCTCGTTTTCGGGAGCTTTTTTTTCGGTTAAGATTGAACACAACATGATGAAAAAATCAGAGCACGCATTGCCAACGTTCGCACCTACATTACAAAAAGTCTTATTGTTCGGATTATTTTTTATCCTGATTTTTTTGAGCTTTAGCGTACTCAAATACTTTATTGTGCCCGTTGTTTGGGCAGCGATTATTGCTTATATGACTTGGCCGCTGTATCAATCGGTGCATCGTTTTTGTGGCAATCGTGCAAATCTAAGTGCGGCGCTGATGATCTTACTGGTGGTGCTCGTGGTGGGTCTGCCGGTGATTTTTGCGATCTTCTTGCTACAACATGAAGGCCGTAACTTGTATTTTGAATTACAAAAGCAGGTCTTCTCAGGTCATGTCAATGTGCCTGATTTTATTCGCCAACTACCGTTTATTGGTAAAGAAGTCAGTCGTACCCTGCATGAACTGAACAATGATCCAAACAGTATTATTCAATCGGTACAAATTTGGATTCAGGGGCATTTGAACTACGGTAAAGTTCTGGTCGGCGAAGTCAGTAAAAATATCTTTAAGCTGTGTTTTGCCGTGATGTCTTTATTTTTCTTCTATCGTGATGGTCAAACTATTTTAAGTCAGGTCAGTAAAGCCCTCGAAATGGTGATCGGGCCACGTATTCATCATTATCTTGCCACCATCTCGGATACTACACGTGCCGTAGTGTATGGCATCGGTCTCACCGCCATTGCCCAAGCTTTACTTGCCGGTCTCAGCTATTTTGTTGCCGATGTGCCTAACCCAATGTTATTAACCATCATTACCTTCATGTTGGCACTGATTCCGTTTGGTCCCCCAATTTCATATACCGCTGTGTCGTTGTGGTTATTTTCACAAGGTCAAACCATTGAAGCCATTGGCGTCATGGCTTGGGGTGTTTGTATCGTGAGTACGGCCGATAACGTGATTCGTCCTTTAGTGATTTCAGGGGCAACGCAGATTCCATTCTTATTAATCATGTTTGGTGTTTTAGGTGGGATCGCCAGTTTCGGTCTTGTTGGTTTATTTATCGGGCCAGTAATCTTGGCAGTATTGTTAGCTATTTGGCGTGAATGGTTGCATGAAACCCAAATTGAAGCCGTCATGATGCCCAAAGCAACATTGGCACATGACTTAGACAATATGGATGATAAGCCTGAACAACCTTAATTCAGGCTTGAATTCATTAAACAAATATTACAATCAAATACTTAAATTATCTGTCATCCTGTATTCGCATCTGTTTCAATGGTTGAAACTCCATAAAAACAGACAGGATGCCAAACATGTCTTCACTATTTAAATTCGGTGCGCTTGCTGCGGTCAGTGCCCTGATGTTTACAGGCTGTGCGAGTACCTCGACTTCAACAGGTCTGAATGCAAAAACCGTGACGGTCAATGCCGTGACTGCTCAAGGTATTGGTCAAAGCATCGGTCAAATTAACTTGGTTGATAGCCCTGCTGGCTTGGTTATTCATACCAATTTAACCCAGCTTCCTCCGGGTCCACACGGTTTCCATATTCATGAAAAAGGCTCTTGTGCCCCAGCTGAAAAAGATGGAAAAGCGGGTGCTGCTCTTGCTGCAGGTGGTCACTTTAACCCTAAATCTGCACCTCACCACGGTACGCCGCTAACAGGTCACTTGGGTGACTTACCGATCCTTCAAGTTCAAACCGATGGCACAGCAAAAGTGAATTTAATTGCACCGCGTTTGAAATTGGCGGATGTACAAGGCTTAGCCATCATGGTCCATGCCGGTGGTGATAATTACTCTGACGACCCTAAACCTCTAGGCGGTGGCGGTGACCGTATTGCCTGTGGTGTGATTCAATAATCAACCTTGCATATAGATTTGAACAAGCGGACTTTAAGTCCGCTTTTCTATTGAATAAAAATTGACAGTTCACAGAAAAAAGCTCAGTCTAATTTACAAAATCATTCGAATACTTCATAACTCTGTGAACACGCGACTCTCTTGGTTTCAACAGTTTCAATCCAGTGCAATCATTATGTATTGCCTGCAAATTTGTATTGTTTTGAGTGGCACCACGCTCGGATTATATTTTCTCGGTTTTCATAGTTTTATTGTGCCCGTCACCTTAGGTGCGATTGCCACTGCACTCACCGACTTTGATGACCGACTCAGCATCCGACTGCGTAATTTGCTCTATGTCTGCGTACTCTTCTTTAGTGTCAGTAGTATTTTAGATTTTCTCTATCCCTATAAGCTGCTGTTTATCTTGTATCTTTCACTTTCCAGTGCAGGCTTTATTTTACTTGGTGCATTGGGGCAACGTTATGCCACGATATCTTTTGGCACGATTTTACTATCGATCTACACCATGTTCGGCTTGGGCGAATATGACACCTGGTATTTTCAACCTAGTTGCTTTGTTCTAGGGGCCTTATGGTATGGCTTCACCTCGATTCTCTTTTACTTGATTAAACCCACCCTACCCGTACAAGACAATCTCTCTGTTAGCGGCAGTGTAAAAATGACCCCCTAATGGCATTTAAAAACTGACCCCCTTGGTTAATATAGCGGTCATTTTGGACTGCTCAACATGTTAACTTTGGAGCAAGCAGTGACAATCCAAATACTTCATCAACAAGGTAAATCTATTAAAGCCATTAGTCGTGAACTGGGGGTGTCCCGAAATACCGTACGTAAATATTTACGGCAGAAGGAAACACCTCAGTATCGGCGTACACAACCTAGAACAAGTATTCTTGATCCATATAAACCCTATTTACTCAAACGTGTAAACGCAGCTCATCCTGAATGGATTCCTGCTGTTGTGCTCTACCAGGAAATTTTAAGGTTGGGATATCCAGGAAAGATCAGGATCTTGAGGGAATATCTTGCAACATTAAAATCAGTTGCTAAACCGGAACCGATCATTCGTTTTGAAACCCAACCTGGCCAACAAATGCAGGTAGATTTCACCACGATTCGACGCAACAACTCGACTTTAAAAGCCTTTGTCGCAACATTAGGGTATTCCAGAGCGACTTTCGTGAAATTTTATGATCATGAACGTACCGATGCATGGATCGATGGTCTGCAAAATGCATTTCAGTTCTTTGCAGGAGTACCTCAGGAAATCCTGTTTGATAACGCTAAAACGATCATGATTGAACGGGATGCCTATCAGGAGGGGCAGCATAAATGGAATCCCAAACTGCTCGACTGCGCCAAGAAATACAGCTTTCGTCCTCGCGTATGTAAGCCCTACCGTGCACAGACCAAAGGCAAAGTTGAACGCTTTAATGGATACCTCAAATCAAGCTTTATTGTGCCATTGAAAGCAAGCCTGAAGACTTCGGGTTTACTGTTAGATGTTGATGTCGCCAATGCCCACATTGGCCGGTGGCTGCATGAAACCGCCAATCAGCGGATTCATGCCACCACGCAGGAAAAACCGGCTGTTCGACTGCAACAGGAGCAGCAAAAATTTACGCCATTACCGCAATCAGATACAGGTTCCAGCACTGTACCTGTTGCAGCAGCACAGCATGTCATGCCCTACGAGAGTTTGCAGCATCCCTTATCTGTATATGACCAGTTGCTGGGAGTTTCCTGATGAATCTGCAATACGACCGTATAGAGCAGCTTTGCCAAAAGCTCAATCTGCCTGCCATCGCATCACAATGGTCACATCATGCACAACAAACATTAGGTCAGGATGGAAGTTATGCCGACTTTGTTGAAGCGATCTTGACGCATGAATATGCTGCCAGGCAACAGCGCAGCCAGCAGGTACTGATGAAACTCTCAGGCCTGCCTCAAGTCAAAACCCTGGAAGACTATGATTTTAATTATGCCCTAGGGGCCCCTAAATCACAGGTGATTGAACTGTTCAACCTGAGCTTTATTGCTAGAGCAGAAAATGTGGTGTTTCTTGGTGCTAGCGGTGTAGGGAAAACGCATTTATCCATGGCATTAGGCTATAAGGCCATCATGAACAATGTCAAAACCAAGTTTATTACCGCCGCCGATCTCATGCTGCAACTCAGTACAGCCTATCAGCAAGGTAAATTGAAAACCTATATGCAACGGGTGATACTCGCCCCAAAATTACTGATTATCGATGAAATTGGTTATTTACCGTTTGGACGTGAAGAAGCGAATCTGTTCTTTAACGTGATTGCCAAGCGTTATGAAAAAGGCAGTACGATATTGATGAGTAACTTACCCTTTAGCCAATGGTCTAAGTCATTTGCGGATGATGTCACGTTGACCGCTGCGATGTTAGATCGGTTATTGCATCACTGTCATGTGGTACAAATATCGGGTGAGAGTTATCGTTTGAAGGATAAAAAAAGAATAGGGATTCAGCCTCAGGTTGAAATTTAATACGAGATCAAAGGGGTCAATTTTACTTTGCCATTTGTAAGGTAAAAGGGGTCAATTTTAGAATGCCGTTGACATCTCGCGTTGTTTTCTACAAATCGCCGAAGTACTGAATGCAAAAGCACGCTTATTCGACCCAGATAATGTCAACAATGTAGAACACTTACTGTATGAATTATCGCTCAAAAACAGTGATGTCATCCCGAGTTTAAACACGACTAAAGCTTCTTTACTCACCCGTTTAAAAGCCTCAAGGGCCAATAAAAACACCATCTACTGGCTGAATTTATATTTCTTAGCACAAGATATTCACGAACAGGCCAGTGCGAATTATTTACACTATGAACAAATTCATCAAAATTTTAGCCGTACCGATTTAATTTTCCGTTTTCAAAAAAATATTCGATTACAAGCGCAGGCTTGCCAACAGTTGGCCTACTGCATTTTGCATCGACAGCCCTATCAGCCTGATCCGATTACTGCGCAAGCACTGGCACATTTGCATGCCTCTTTGCAGGAGTGGATGGCCAATAATCCGCAAAATATAGAAGTGAAAAATCTACAGCTGATCTTGAGTAATTTGGACAGTGTGCAAGAACGCTTTTCGCATGTGCAGGATTTAGATCATTCACAGCAACAGGCCTATCAGCAGCATATCGACAACCTCAATTTACTCGACGACGACATTCACGGTTTGCACGATTTATGGCTCAAACTGAAACAGCATTTGAGTCCAGAATCTGCCTTATTTCGCCATGCTGTTCGCATCGCTTTTGTCTTTGCTATGGGCTATGCCATTTCGCTACTGCCCTTTGCAAAAAATGGCTACTGGATATTATTGACCAGTTTATTTGTCTGTCAGATGCGCTATTTTGCGACCAAAAGTCGTTTAAAAATGCGGACTTTGGGAACCATATTAGGGGTCTTATTTGGCATTCCTATTTTGTATTTTGTGCCAAGTGTCGAAGGTCAATTGCTACTGACAATTATTTTTGGCGTATGCTTTTTCTATCTGAGTGCCAAAAAATATGCCATGGCGACCCTCATGGCAACCTTAATGGTCTTGCTGATTTTTAATTTAAAAGGCGCAGGTTATGCGGTTATTTTACCGCGTATCGTTGATACCCTACTCGGCTGTTTTATTGCATGGTTCGCAGTGAATGTCATCTGGCCAGATTGGGACTTTCGCAATATTTCCAAGACCATTCAAAAAAGCTCTGCTGCGACCTTGCATTATTTTGATGCCGTAGTTGAGCAATATCTCCATGGGAAAACCAATAGCATTGATTATCGGCGTGCCCGTCGTTCAGCCCATAATGCTCAAACTGAACTATCGAGCATGATTTCAAGTTTAAGTACGGAACCTGATCCTGACCAGAACCTAATACAACACGCCTTTCGCTATTTGGTGTATAGCCATAGTCAGCTCAGTTATATTTCGGCACTGGGGAGCCACCGTGAACAAGTACAAGACCAACAAGTCCTTGAACTGCTGCAATGGTGTCAAAGCACATTAGACGACGTCTTAATTCAGCAAAAACCGCTCAACCCTGAGAAAATTCAGCAAAAACTTTTCGAAATTCAAACACTCAGCACTAAAGAAATGCGCTCTAATCACCTACAACTGGTGCTTAAGCAGATCAGTTTATTATTAGAAACATTAGCCGAACTGATTCAGCTTCGAACACAGCTGATTCAGGCAGAAATAAAATAAAATCATTTGAGACTCATGATGAAAATGCTTAGTTTAGGTTTTAGACACCTCATATTACCTACTATTGTGGCGACCTCATGTTTAGCTGCGTCTTCTGTTTTTGCAGCACCGACAGCACAAGATTTGAAGCGTATTTTGGAATGTCAGGCCGATTACGACACCTACCATAACACTTTGCTCGATTATGAAAAGGCTCTGGGGCAATTGGGCTGGAAACGCCATGATGACCCACATCAACCGTTTATTTATATCTATAAAAATACGCAAGCTGTTGAATTTTTTGGCATGCCGACCCAAGAAATTGGCCTGTCTTCCAATTCAGTATTCGCGATCTATCGCCAAGCCGATGTGAAAGAACTTGCCCAAAAATATGGTATTGAACAACATCCGATGTTTGCCGATATGCCATTTTTCCGTGGTGAAAAAATCCTACGTACGGAAGCCGAAACAGATGATCTACATGCCATCAATCACAAACTGAGCCTGTCTGAAATGACCGGAAAAAGCCCGATGATTTTATTCGGCTGTAACTATGAATTTGATCAAGGTTCGATTGAAGACGCCTTAGCGGATCTAGAAGATTAATCCGAACAGATAACTCATAATTAACTTAAAAAACATTTACTTAGATTCAATATGCGAATCAATTATTTCAACGGGAATGCTTCGTTCCTGCAGTGCTTTCAGGTACACTCAAGGCTGAAATCACTTTGAATTTAAACTTCGCATGAATATCAAGACCTTACGCTTTGTGGGCCTACTCGAAGGCATCTCCTTTTTATTATTGTTGTTCATTGCTATGCCAATGAAGTACCTGATGGATAATCCAATATTGGTCAAGTACGTCGGTATGGGACATGGCGTCTTGTTTATTGCCTTCTTAGTGGTGCTATTTGTGGTCTGTGAAAAGCAAAAATGGTCACTCAGCGTATTTCTAATGGGCCTGATTGCATCGATATTGCCTTTTGGTCCTTTCATTTTCGATCGCAAATTAAAAAATGCAGAACAACCTGCAACATCAAATTAAGACGGTATAGAGCAAATAAAAAAGCCCAATGTTGTTCTACACAGCATTGGGCTTTTTCTATAATGGCATGAACTCGAATTTAAAATTCACCCGTCAATTTACGTTGTCGCATAATATCTCGCACCACTAAGCGTGGTAGGCTGAACCACAAGATAATGAGGGTAAATCCTGCCAAACTATAGGCCCAAAGGCCGAAGTTTTCATACAGCACGCGCACGATTTCGATCACGGCAAAGAACGTCAGCATCATGATCACAGACACTGCCGCAGCCACTGTGCCCTTCGACATTTCAGACGACATTAAGGCAAATCGATAGAGCACAGAAAAGCTAATCCCTTCACCAAAACTGACCAAACTCATACCAAGAATGAGAAAGGTCAGAAAATAACTTTCAGTCATCGTCCCAATCACCACGAGGCTCGTTCCGAGTAACATCAGCGGTAGCCCGATCATCACAGACTGACCTAGAGGCAGTTTGTCGATGATTTTAATCAGGACAATATTACCGAGGATCAGACCGCCCAAAACAGGAAACTGTGCCATGCCATATTGCATGCTACTCAGTCCTAGCTGCTCCACCAATATGACTGGAGATAGCGCAATCCACAGCATCAGTGGCATTGCCACCATCGGTAGGCCCAGTGTCAGTGCCAAAAAGCGTTTATTTTTTAACACTTGTTTAAAGTCATCAATGATATAGCCCACCGGTTGCTTTGGAATGCTGATGTGCTGAGTCGGCATCTTGGCTTTTAAACCAAACCAACTCAGAAAAGATAGAAATGCGATTCCAATAAAGCCCCAATGCCATGACACGTGATCAATCATAAAGGCACCGAGGACGGGACCGATCAGTGGCGCCAGTAGTGAAATATTCGCCATGATCGCCATGACTTTGATGGCATCACGCTCTTCAAAAGTTTCCTGAACAGCAGCATAGCCCACGGCAGAAATGACCGACAAACCAAAACCTTGTAAAAAACGCAACGTTAAAAAGCTTTCGATATTATGCGTGAGCAATATCGCTAGACAGCATAAGCTAAAGAATGCCACACCACCCAACAGGACTTTTTTACGGCCTAATCGGTCTGACAATGGCCCTAATATCGCAGCGACACAAGCACCTCCCAATAAGTAAAATGACATCGACGAGGGTGCCCATGCACTACTCACACCAAACTCTTGGGTAATCGCAAGCATGGCTGGTTGGACTAAGTCGTTTCCGATATAGACAGAAAATTCAAATAAAACCAGTGCCAAGGGAAACATTAAGGTGGCACGACTTAATTTTGTGGTTTGTACGTTTTGCATTGTTATCTACATATCAAATATGTGCTGTCGAGCTTGAAATGACAAATAGGGAGAGACACTTCAGCCCAATGACGAGCACTGTAATATTAATTTTAAAAATGAATTTGCGGCGTATCCGCCATATGTGCGTCGTATTCACAAGACGCTAGATAGAGATAAAATGAACTTCAACGAACCGATATGTCGGTTTGAGTCCGACTATTTTAACAGTGTTTGCTGGCGTTGTATTGGTCTTTTTAAACTACCGCTTTTATGGTTTTTCATTGTCTGCTTTTTGGATAAAGCGACCTTGTTTTAGGTCCTCATAGGCTTGCATGACTTCTGCAAAATGATTCATCACAAAATAACCTCGCCCATAGATGGGTTCATTTAAAGGCTGCGCCGATAAATACAACATGTGGCTATCTTCGCCGGCCGTCAATTCGACATTTTCTCCTTGGCTCGACATAACTGCTATATGCTGTGCATTTAACGGTTCATCTGTTTCAGTAAATTTTAGTTTGCCCGAACGTAAATATACCAGCGTGGTATCCCCTTCCTGTGCAGGCAGTGTGATGCTTTGATTGGCTCTGACAAAAACATCAAATACTTGCATAGGTGTATGTGTTTCTGCGGGGCCGTGGGCTGTTAAATAATGCCCTGCAATGACCCGTACATAACCTGCATTATCTGCTAAATCCACTACAGGAATACGAGCTTTGACTAAGCTCTGATAGCGTGCAGGATTCATTTTATCTTTGGCAGGCAGGTTGACCCAAAGTTGCAAGATTTCAAATGCTCCACCCCGCTGTGCAAAGGCTTGGCTAAAAACTTCTTCGTGTTGTATGCCTGAAGCAGCAGTCATCCATTGCACATCGCCCTCTCCGATGACACCACCGCCGCCAGTCGTATCATGATGTTCAAGTTCGCCTTTAAACACTAAGGTGACGGTTTCAAACCCTTGATGTGGGTGTTCCAGCACACCTTTTTTCAGTTTGGTTGGTTTCAGCACCCCAGGCCCTAAATGGTCGAGCAATAAAAATGGTGAAACGGTATTGCCCAATTCATAATGGGAAAATACTGAAGTCACTGGAGCAAAGTCACCGACCGGTGAGCCTGAGTCATTGACGTGAATAAAAGCGAGGGTTTTCATATTGTTTTAAGTGTATTTAGGATCGTTTGATCTTAGCCTACCAAAGATAGCTGATTCGATAGGCTAAATGGATTTCAGTGTCACAGTTTTAGGATGCTTCTTCTAAGTTTGAGTCAACTTCGAATTTCACTTCGGGATTAGGCTTAAACTCTAGCCATTTATTTTTCATCCATTGTTCTACTTTGTCTTTACCTAAAATGGCGAGTAGATTATTGAGTAGTGAAAATTTTGCTTGCTTATCAAAATAAAAAATTATTACTCGGACATTTCGGTCCATATCATCATTTAAACTAAATAAATCAATAATATAATCTTTATCAGAAACATCTAGCGAATGTCCCCAAACTTGAACGTTTAAATTTAATTTACTATCAACATCCATTAAATTTTGTCTTGCTAATTTCTTCGCTGTTGGATCACTATCCCCAAAATCTTTTTCAAAATATTCAATCTTTAAATTATGCTGTTTAATTTTTTTCTTATAGATATCTAAAAATAAATAATCTGTATCTTTAAATAATTTTTGATGATATTTAGTAAAACCAAATGCTTTAATTTTTTTTAGAGTATCATCGTCTAAATCAGAGATACCTAAAACAATGTTTTGATTTTCGCCATGACTTCCATGTAAATATTCAGTTCTTACCAAGTTATGGAGGCGTTGATATGTATTTGTATAATTAAAAGAATAAATTACATTCGGTTCCATCCAGCAGTTTTCGCCTAGTTCTAACAATGATTTAGACTCCATGAAAAGTTCTAATTTTTTTAAAGGTTTTAATTTATCTATAATTAATTCCAAATATGAATTAAAAATCTCAATAAAATCGTCTAACTGCCTTATTAAATACTCTAAAAATGATGAAGATGAAAATCCATTAGTAACAGCTTCACCATGACAAAATTTTGAATTTAAATATAATTGTTTCGGCATAGCAAAATTTTTCCCATTAACTTTATAAACACCACCAACTTCTTTAAAAATAGGAAAATGCTCCAACACTTTAATACAATTTTTATCTAAAAAATCATATAGATTAAGATCAAGATTATTAAAATCTAAATTATTGCTGTCTAAACTATTAATTAATTTTCCAAAAGAGCCCAAAACCTCTTCAATTTTTATTTCAAAATCAATCCATGTTTTAATTTTTTCTACATGATTATTAAAATACTGAAACCAACAGTTTTGTTTCAACTTATACTGAAATTCCACTAAATCTTCAAAATCAACAACAATAGCCGCTGTATCATAGATTTGTTTAGTCTTATTAATAAATTTAATATCTCTTGATTTAAAAAAAAGTTCATTAAAATTCATTTGATAACTTTTTTCATCTAATGCACTTTTTATATTCAAAACTTTAGATATTAACTCTGGAAATGTATCAACTGAATTATTAAAAACATCTTGTATTGGTTTTCCTAAATCTTTTTTAATAATTGCTCTCATCACATCCATAAAATGGTCATACTTCGTCGGCAAGTAATGTGATAAATCAAAACCGTTTCCGACAATTAAAATATTCATTGTTCTTATTTACCCCAATAAAAAAGCGCATCAATCGATACGCTTTTTATGAGGCACACATGCCTAAATTTCAACTATAAATCAAAGATTTATTAAGGACACTTCGCCGATTGGAAAGTCTTAGTATTTTTACCACGTTGGCACTGATATTCCTTTTGTGTATTTACACGCTGCCAGTCACCATCCACCAATCTAAAACTATAAATAGTACGAACCGATTTCACTGAATCATCCATCAAACCCGTTTCCGTCACTTTCACCTGCCCCGCATTTGGCGACTCAACACGGTTAAAGTACTGACGAATTTCCACAGTCGACAGCTCTTTACGCAAATCAGGACGTTCTTTTAATACCTGATCGAGTGGCGTAGCAGAAGAACCGACTTTAGACACAATTTTCTGCGTTGTCGCACAACCCGCCAACATCCCCACACACAATGCAGACACAGCAATTAAACGATACATAGAACCAACTCAAATTTATTATTCAGACCTATCATGCCGAACATTTGTCCAAAACACTATTTAAGCAATGTAAAAGAAGTACCTCACTCCACAAAATCACCGTGCTGTTTCTCATCCATAGGCGGCTAAAAAGCATGCTATAGCCATAAAAAACGCATCCGAAGATGCGTTTCCAATCGTCTTTAAAAAATTAAAGATCGAACAATTTACCTGGGTTCATAATTGCATTTGGATCGAATACTTTTTTCAATGCTTTCATATATTCGATTTCTTCTGCTGAACGTGTGTAATCGAGGTAAGGCTTCTTAGTCATACCCACGCCATGTTCTGCAGAAATTGAACCGTCATATTTTTTCACAGTTTCAAATACGTATTTGTTTACCACTTGACATTTTGCAAAGAATTCATCTTTACTTAAATCCGCAGGTTTCAAAATATTTAAGTGCAAGTTACCGTCACCAATATGACCGAACCAGCAAATTTCAAAGTCTGGGTAGTTCGCTTCCACAATTGCATCAATTTCTTTAATAAATGCAGGCACATGTGTAATTAGAACTGAGATGTCATTTTTGTATGGTGTGAACGGTGCGATTGACTCTGAAATGTCTTCACGTAAACGCCATAAGCTGTGTACTTGGTCTAAGCTTTGGCTCATCACGCCATCCAGTACCCAACCTTGTTCCATGCAATGTTCAAAGATTTCCATTGCCGCATCCATGATCGGTTCAAATGGTGCTTCAAACTCAAGTAATACATAGAACGGACATGGTGTTTCAAATGGACGTTGAACATGACCATTGTCCAATACTTTTTGCATTGCAAGCTCACCAAAGAACTCAAATGCAGTCAGGTCGATTTTCTTTTGGAAGGCATGTAGAACAGGCATAATCGCATCAAAATCAGGCACACCGAGAACCAACACTTGTAAGTCATGGGGTTGACGTTCAAGTTTGATTTCAGCTTCAGTCACTAAACCTAGCGTACCTTCACCACCAATAAATAAGTGTTGAAGTGCATAACCCGTCGCGTTTTTGATCATGCCTTTATTCAAGCGCAGGATGTCACCTTTACCAGTAACCACAGTCATGCCCAACACCCAGTTACGAGTCATGCCGTATTTAATCACTTTAATACCGCCGGCATTGGTACCGATGTTACCGCCAATTTGTGATGAACCTGAAGATGCAAAATCAACTGGGTAGTACATGCCTTGTTCTTCAGCATAGTTCTGAAGTTGTTCAGTCACTACACCTGCTTGTACGCGAACCATACGGTCAGCTGGGAAGAATTCCAAGATTTGATTCATCTTGTCCATGCTCACCACGATTTCACCGTTAGCAGCCACAGCACCTGCTGATAAACCTGTACGACCGCCACTTGGGGTAATCGCGACATTAAATTGGTTTGCCAGCTTAACAATTTGTTGAACTTGCTCTGTGCTTGAAGGGAAAACGACGACCGACGGGTTTGGATCGAAGTGCTTAGTATGGTCACGACCCCAATTTTGGAGACTATCCGCATCGGTTTTAATTCGGCTTTCGCCAACAATAGCGGTCAATTGGGTCAATAACTCTGGGGTTAAAGCGACTGGAGCATTCATCGTTTTCAGACCTTGCAAGAAGTAAACAAGTTTTTTAAAGGTCCAGACTTCATTCAGTCAAAACTGCGGTAACGCATATTTCAAGGGAAAAAGCCTGAAACAGAGCGCATCAAAATGTCAGGGAATTGGTCATGATGATTTTGAGCGGCACCATTATAAGCTATAACTGGGCTTTTTTTGACAAAACCCAAAGAAAAACGTGATTTCAAAATGTCACGAGGAATATGACCAAGTTAATTAGACCAAATCTAAAAAATATTGACTCATCATTCGCCAAAATAGCCATGACGTCAGTCATAAAGGAAATGTATATCAGGCGACTTCCTATGCTATTATATGCGCACTAAATTTGGCCTTTGTAGCGGAGCCGTAATGAGCCAACATCTTTCTTTACCTAAAGATAAAATTCGTTTCTTGTTGTTAGAAGGCGTTCACCAAAACGCAATCGACACTCTAAATGCTGCTGGATACACCAACATTGACTACCGTAAAACTGCGCTTGAGGGTGAAGCGTTGAAAGAAGCGGTTAAAGATGCTCACTTCATTGGTATTCGTTCACGTACTCAATTAACTGAAGAAGTTTTTGAAGCGGCGAACAAACTGATTGCTGTGGGTTGTTTCTGTATCGGTACAAACCAAGTGAACTTAAATGCTGCAATGATTCGCGGTATTCCAGTATTTAACGCACCATACTCAAATACGCGTTCAGTTGCTGAACTAGTACTTGCTGAAGCGATTCTATTACTTCGTGGTGTTCCTGCAAAATCTGCTTCAACTCACCGTGGTGGTTGGAACAAGTCTGCAGTTGGTTCATTTGAAACTCGTGGTAAAACTTTAGGTATTGTTGGTTACGGTTCGATTGGCTCGCAACTTTCTGTACTTGCTGAAAGTTTAGGTATGCACGTAATTTATTACGATGCTGTAACTAAACTTCCAATGGGTAATGCACGTCAAGTCGGTTCTATGGGTGAACTTCTTGCGAATGCAGACGTGGTTTCTTTACACGTTCCTGACGTTCCATCTACACGTAACTTCTTCGGTAAAGAGCAATTTGCTCAAATGAAAGAAGGCGCAATCTTCCTCAATGCTGCACGTGGTACATGTGTCATCATTGAAGATCTTGCTGATGCAATCAAATCTGGTCATATTGCTGGTGCGGCTGTAGACGTATTCCCGAAAGAACCAAAAGCAAACGGTGAAGAATTTGTTTCTCCACTTCGTGGCTTAGACAACGTGATTTTAACCCCTCACGTTGGTGGTTCTACGATGGAAGCGCAAGCGAACATCGGTCTTGAAGTTGCTGAAAAATTCGTTGCTTACTCTGATAAAGGTATGACTTTATCTGCAGTGAACTTCCCAGAAATCGCGTTACCGTTGACTGAAGGTAAACACCGTTTACTTCACATCCACAAAAACGTGCCGGGCGTTCTTTCAAAAATCAACAACTTGTTTGCTGAACACGGTATCAACATCTCTGGTCAGTCTTTAATGACTAAAGGTGATGTGGGTTATCTTGTAATGGACGTTGATGCAACTGCATCTAAAGAAGCTTTGGATACTCTTCACGAAGTTGAAGGTACCATCCGCGTTCGCGTATTGTTCTAATTTAATTAGACACTGAAGCCACAGCCTTCGGGCTGTGGTTTTTTATTGTAGTAGACTTTTAAAATCTGGCTTTTGCCAATCTCCCGCTATTCGAGTCATCGAAAAAAATTTAGTCTATGCCAAATTTTAAAATTACCCCTGCTCTACAAGCACCACTGATCTTGCTTATTGCAATGATCAGTATGCAAAGCAGTGGTTCGTTCGCTAAGTACCTGTTTGGTCAGTTTCCCATCCTGACCGTATCCGCGATGCGTTTACTGCTCGGTGCATTAATCTTGGCGATCATTTTTAAAGTTTGGCAGATCAATTTTAAACAAGTCAAATGGTCTGCGATTATCAGTTATGGCTGTGCTCTTGCAGGCATGAATATGCTATTTTACTTGTCGATTGATCGTCTCCCGCTCGGCATTGCCGTGTCTTTTGAATTTATTGGTCCGCTCAGTGTCGCACTATTTGCTGCACGCCGAAAATTTGACTTTATTTGGGTCGGACTGGCTATTTTAGGCCTTATCCTACTTTTTCCTTTTGACCAAGCTGCACAACGACTTGATCCCTTGGGCATTGCCCTCGCCCTTGGCGCAGGTGCGTGTTGGGCACTCTATATCGTGGCTGGTCAAAAACCGTCAGGGGTCTCAGGCAATCATACCGTTTGCTTAGGCATGTTCGTCGGCATGTGTGTTTTGATGCCCATCGCACTCTTTGCAGGTATGCCGGCACAGGCGTTTGAGCCAAGTAGTCTGCTGTATTTTATTGCACTTGCGACCCTAGCCAGTGCTTTACCTTTTACTCTAGAAATGATTGCGCTCCGCAATTTAACGGCGCTCAGTTTCGGAACGCTCATGAGCCTAGAACCTGCAATTGCAGCACTCTCTGGTTTTGTTTTCTTAAATGAACAATTGCTGTGGACCCAGTGGTTAGCCCTTGCTGTCATCATCTGTGCATCGATTGGGTGTACCTATACCACGCAAAAAGCCAAAGTCATTTAAATTCAAAATCCATCATGATTTGGTCAAATGTTAAAATTCACTCAATTGTTAGCATTAACCGCTATACTGTACTGACTCAAAAATAGGGCTCAACACCGCCCAACAACTGTGTGCCGCATGCCAAATTCACAACTTCTCGCTGTTGTTTTCATGGTACTTTCCATGATCTCCTATCAAATCAGTGCATCATTCGCCAAGCAATTATTTTTGGTGCTTGATCCACTCAGTGTGACCATTTTACGACTCTGTTTTGCTTCAATTATTATCTGCTTAATGTTTCGTTCATGGCACATTTTAAAACGGCTGTCGTTTTTAAAATGGCGTGATCTGCTCTGCTATAGCGCAGCACTGTGCCTCATGAATGTCTTGTTCTATATGTCACTGGGCAAACTCCCTCAAGGCATTGCCGTAGGACTCGAGTTTATTGGGCCGCTAGGTTTGGCACTGCTGTCGATTAAAAACCGTAGTGACTATATTTGGGTCTTTTTGGCGATCTTAGGGATTGCGTTGATGGTGCCTTGGGGGCAAGCTCAAAGTGGTAATTTCTCAATATTTGGAGCAGCTTGTGCCTTAACTGCGGGGCTATGTTGGGCATTCTATATTTACTTTGGACAAAAAGTGGTACACCAAAATATTGGTATGCATGCACTGACCATCGCCATTAGTTTATCGGCATTGACCTTATTACCCATCGGCCTCTATAACAACGCATCAGCTTTATTGGATACGCAATATTGGCCTAAAGCCTTGTTGATTGCGATTTTAGCTACAGCCATACCTTATGCCCTTGACCTCAAAGCGTTGAAGATTCTAAGCAAACTGAGTTATGGCACATTGTCGAGTATCTCACCTGCTTTGGCAGCCATTACGGGTATGGTGGTATTGGGGGAACGCATTAATATAGGGCAATGGCTTGCTTTGGTGTGTATTATGCTTGCCTCGGTCGGGGTGACAATGCGCTCCTCTCGCACTACAACGACTAGCGGATCAAACTAATTTTCATCTTTATCGCTGAAATAAAAAGACGGCCTCTGCCGTCTTTTTTAATTTGGAATTTGTCCTCAAAACTCACTAATATTTATCCCGTCAAACTGTCTTTATCCGCCTTCTTGTATTTTTTATATTCTGCCAAATATTGTTTGGCTAAACTTTCCTTTTGTTTTTCATCTAAGATTTTACCCGCTTGCTGAAAAAAGCCATGTTCTTCTTCCTGCAAATGATGATGTACCGTTTCAGATAACTTTTTCGCAATTGCCAACCAACCTGGATTACTAAATTCAGTTTCCGTCAGTTGCTCTAATAATTCATCCATCTCATGATGTTCCGCCAATGCATGACGGGTGATGTTTAAGCCTGAATCAGTCATCATTAACGGGATGTAAAAATAACGATCTTCGCCAACAGCATGAGCAAATAACTCATTTTTGAGCAGCTCAAATAAATCTCGACGCTCAGGTGTATCCCCTGATGTTTGAATGAGTTTTTCAGCAAGTTCACGTTGCTTTTCATGACTTTGGCGTAAAGCTTCAAATATATTCATTGTAGTGATGACCTCTGATGCTTAGCTAATTGTGTATTATGAAATTTAATTATTATCCACAACTCAAACGAGTCGCTTATTTTCATACTAATCATTTCAGCGACAGAATTCAGCAACGCTCTGTTAAGATTTGTTTTAAGCTTGTCCCGTAAAGGTTTGATAACCCAACCGTACAATCAAAATACTCACCAAAATCAAAAATAGAATTCGAATAAAGCCACTACCGTATTTAATTGCCGCACGTACACCAACGATCGAGCCTAAAATATTTGCTACAGCCATCATTAAGCCTATCGCAAATAACACATGGCCAGTGGGCGCAAAAAAACTCAGTGCTGCAAGGTTGGTGGTTAAGTTGGCGACTTTTGACAAAGCAGAGGCATGTAAAAAGTCTGCTTGTAGATAACGAATAAAAAAGAAAATAAAGAAACTGCCAGTGCCAGGTCCAAAGATGCCGTCATAAAAGCCAATCACCAGACTACCAATAGCGGCAAAACCGAGGATTTTAGGAGTCAGTTCTTGGCGTACATGCACCTGACCAAATTGTTTTTTGGCAAAGGTATAAATCGCAATCACGATCAACATGACCAAAACGAAAGGACGTAAGACTTCTTTTGGAATCATTGATACACAGGCTGCTCCCACAAAGGAGGCAACAAATGCACAGCTTGCAATGACCGCAAGTAATTTCCAACGGAGTTTGACTTGGCGTAAAAAAGAATAGGAAGCTGACGCTGTACCAAAAATCGAAGACAACTTATTGGTGCCAAATACAGTCGCTGGAGATAAGTGCGGCATGGCATTCATAATGGCAGGAATTTGAATCAGTCCGCCACCGCCAACAGCTGCATCAATTGCACCAGCAAAAAATGCAAAAAATAGCAGGCTTAAGATGATTTCAATTTCCATAATTTGGCTTCAGTGGCTGTTAATGACTATTCAAGATTTAATACACGTTTTGGTACTAAGCGCTTACGATCGGTAATTTCCGCTAGACCTAAGCAACGTTCCCCATCAAATACCAAAACCTGCGCTTCCGCAGCATGCTCAATATTACTTTCCATTCCACGACTAAAATATTCAGCTCGACCTTCCGGCGCTTGCACTTTGCAGAAATGATCGACAGGTGAATACACCGGCAGCAATAATGCTTCACGCTCAGCTTCGGACAGACTCTCTAAATATTCAATGGTAAAGCTTGGGTTAAGATCAAAATGACCCGTTTGAATACGGTGTAGATAGGTTAAATGTCCAAAAGTACCCAATGCTTTGGCAATATCTTCGCCTAAAACACGAATATATGTGCCTTTGGAACAGGTGATGTCGAGTGTAATACTATTCTCACTAAATGATAATAACTCGATGGCATAAATCGAAATTGGACGTGCTTCACGCTCTATTTCTATGCCTTTACGCGCCAACTCGTACAGCGGGCGACCTTCTTTTTTCAGCGCAGAATACATCGGTGGAATTTGTTGGATATCTCCCACGAACTGTGCCAGTACCTGCTGAATAGATGCCTCGGTCAAAACGGGTACGGCTTGTTCCATCAGCACCTCACCTTCTACATCACCCGTCGTGGTGCTTTGTCCTAAAAAGACCGTGGTTTGATAGCGCTTGGTTGAGTCGAGCAAGAAATGTGAAAACTTGGTCGCTTCACCCAAACAAATCGGCAATAAACCTGAAGCCAGCGGATCTAGCGCACCTGTATGTCCTGCTTTTTGTGCTCGATACAACCAACGCACCTTCTGTAAGGCTGCATTCGAGCTAATACCCAAAGGCTTATTCAAAAGAAATACACCATGTACAGGACGACGTTGGATCTTAGGAGAGGCTTTTTTCATGTCAAAATTTGGCTAATACAGGAACAGCGCAATGGTAACAACCCACATCTAACGTTTACAACTCTTCTATGTTTTTATCTGCATTTTATGTCATATTGAGTTCGCATTTAGAACTCTAAAACAATTAAAAACGGAATAAAGGTGCATTGGGATATGCAAAAAAATAAACTTTGGCTCATCATTGCCTTGGTCGTTATCGCAGTTGCTGCATTCATATATTGGCTTGCGCCAAAAGCATCACAAAATGATCCTTCAGATCAATCGATTCAACAACAAAATACGCCTTTAGCTCAGGGCGAAACCGCTACGGCTCAAGCCACAAGCGGTTCTTCGCTGCTCAGTCCAAGTCAACAAGACACGGAAGTTAACTGTCAAATCAGTATGGATGGTTCAAACCGTTTGATCGTGAATGAACAAACACGGAATTGCTTTGAATATTTCATTACTCAGTATGGTGAAAAGTCGATAGATCAAATTAAAAAGGATTTTAAAACCTACATTGCACAAGGTCATAAAGAACCTGCGCTGTCCCAAATTTATGATTTGTGGGATCGTTATATGAAATATCGTGAACAGTTAGGTCATTTACAGCCACCAAGCGACGACAAAGAATCACCACAATACTATCGCTCGATCTACAGCAGCACCCAGAATTTAAGAAAACAGTTCTTTTCTGATTATGAAATTGAAGGTTTATTTGGCAAGGAAAATACTTATCACGAATACACGCTGAAACGGATGGAAGTAGTAAATGACAAAAAACTGTCTGAATCAGAAAAAGCCAAAAAACTAAAAGCCCTGTTTGATGAACTCCCAGAAGATTGGAAAGAAAATCTGGAACAAATCAATAAACTTGAAGATTTACGCAAGCTCACAGCAGACATTAAAGCCCGTGGTGGTGCAAGCGAAGAAATCCATCAAATGCGGTTAAATTTAGTGGGTCCAGAAGCTACTCAGCGCCTTGAAAATCTAGACAGCCAGCGCAGCTCTTGGAAATCTAGCGTAAATCAATACCTCACAGAGCGTGACAGCATTGTGAAAAGCAATATGAGTGACAGTGCGAAACAACAAGCGGTGCAGCAACTCCGTAATCAACATTTTAAATCGAAGGAAGATCAGCTCCGCGTCAGTACCTTTGAATCTGTGCATGATCAAGGTGGAAAATTACCTTTCGCAGAATAACTGCAAACAACAATTTAAAAACAACCTCAATTTCAGGATGAAATGATGAAAAAACCACAAGCTCTTTTATGCGCAATTATGGCTGTATCAGCAGCGATCGCCAGCACACAATCCCAAGCTGCAGCAGGACTCCAACATGTCACCGCCAACAGCTCGGCAAACTATGCCAAGACCAAATATCCGATTGTGTTTACCCATGGTATGTTCGGGTTTACTCGCATTGGTTTTGACAGCTTTGGCATGGATTATTTTTATCAAATTTTGCCAGATTTAGCTCGTAATGGGGCCAATACCTTTGCTGCCCAAGTTTCACCGCTAGAGTCTACAGAAGTTCGTGGTGAACAGCTCCTGAGCCAAGTCGAAGAGGTTCTTGCTCTGACCGGCCAATCCAAAGTGAACCTCATTGGTCATTCACATGGTGGACCGACAACTCGCTACATTGCAGCGATCAAACCTGAATATGTGGCTTCGGTGACTGGGGTTGCAGGCACTTATCGTGGCTCTCTAGTCGCAGATAAAATACAAGCGAATAAAACTATTAACTCAGTCTTTGGAGTCCTTGGCGATCAACTCTTAGCACCGATTATTACTTGGGCTGAAGGCAACTCGAGTCTACCCAACAGTGTTGATGCATCACTTACCGCGATCAGTGAAAAAGGTTCTGCTGAATTTAATGCAAAATTTCCAACCGCAGCACTGGCTGCGAACTGCAATCAGTCGGGTGCCAAAGTCGACAATGGCGTGTATTACTACTCATGGACAGGTACAGCGCAAACCACAAATGTATTAGATGTACTAGATACAGTGATTAGTCAGCTTGCCCCTTTGGCCTATGGAAATCGTGACAATGACGGTTTGGTTGGACGCTGTAGCACCCACATCGGACAAGTAATCCGTGATGACTACAATCACAACCACTTAGATGAAGTGAATATGATCTTTGGCCTACGCAGCCTATTTTCACCTGACCCAGTTGCACTCTATCGCCAACATGCCAATCGTTTAAAATTACAGGGTCTGTAACCTCAAAAGTTGGTTCCCTTTCAGCACTGAAAAGGATGCCTTTAAGCGTCCTTTTTTGTTTACAATGTTTTTATTTGTAAGTATTAAACAAGCTAATTCAATAAGTTATTAAATCATAACAACTAAAATAAATAGCAAAAATAAAAGACGAATGTATATAAATATACTTGTCACCTCAACGCCGCCCATGTCCTAAAATGACATGGAATTTCAAACCGAGCATGAAAAAATGGCAAGGCATCTTTGTCTATTCAAACTCTCTAAAATCAAAGATATGGCCTGGCCAGTCACAAAGATGTTGCTTAAAAACAGAGAGTATTTTCATGATTAAAAAGTAATAAAAACAACATCAGATCAAGGAACATTTATGCGATCTTTAGTAAACACGGCCAAGATGGCCTCTGTAGCTGCAGTTGCAGGCTTAGCGATGAGTATATCGGCAAGCACTCAAGCTGCGCCTAGCGTCCTCCAAGTGAAGGAAACGGCAAAATCTGACTACGCAAAAACCAAATATCCAATTTTAATGGTGCATGGTTGGCTCGGTTGGTCACGTATCGGTACCGACACCATTGGACTGGATTATTGGTACCAAATCTTGCCAGATATGGCACGAAATGGCTCAACCGTATTCGCAGCGCAATTATCTCCTGCAAATACTACAGCACATCGTGGTGAGCAGTTAATTGCACAAGTTGAAGATGTTTTGGCTATTACAGGGAAACCAAAGCTTAACTTAATTGGTCACTCTCATGGTGGTCCAACTGTATTGTATGTTGCTCAAACAAAACCACAGTACATTGCGTCTATTACAGGTGTTGCAGGTACCTATCACGGCTCTAAAGTAGCGGATGATATTCAAGGCAACTCACTTTCTCGTACTGCCTTCAATATTTTAGGTGATTATATTGTCGGCCCACTTATTGCTTTAGGTCAGGCAAAACCTGAGCTTGAAATTGATTTCGATGCTTCTATGAAATCATTATCACAAACAGGTTCTGCTGCATTTAACAGTACGGTTGCAAAATCTGCTGTAGCTGACGGTGTTTTGGCATCTTCAGGAAATTGCAGTAAGAACTTAAAGCAAGTCGACAGCAAAGGCATTCAATACTATTCATGGACCGGTGTTGCGCAAACCACGAATTTACTTGATATCGACACGATCCTAATGCAACTCGGACCATTGTCTTATGGCAATAAAGACAATGACGGTATGGTTGCACGTTGTAGTGCTTATATCGGTAAAGTCATTAATGACAGCTACAAACTTAACCATACCGATTTAGCCAATATGATGTTTGGCTTAACAGGGCTATTTGCACAAGATCCTGTGGCGCTGTACCGTCAACATGCAAACCGTTTAAAACTGCAAGGACTTTAATTCTTATCGTTGAAATTTAAATGCAATAAGGGGGCTTCGGCCCTCTTATTTACTTTTATAGATCTGAAAATTCGTGATCTTTTATTTTGTTACATTTAGCGTCACAGTTAATCTTTTTCAATTTGCAACAGGTGATCTTTATTGCTTTATTAGAAGTGACAATAAATATTGTCATAAAACAATAATACATTGAGGATCGCTCATGAAATACGGATCATTTTTAGCAAGTTTTATTGCAGCTACATTCATCGGTAATGTATCTGCATCGCAAGCAACCCAAGTCACTGCCAAAGCTAGTTCTAGCTATGCAAAGACCAAATATCCAATCGTATTCAACCATGGTATGGGTGGTTTCATTACCGTTGGTACGGACTCATTTGGACTCGACTATTGGTATCAAATCCTTCCTGATCTTGCCCGAAATGGTGCAAATGTTTGGGCAACTCGCGTATCGCCTTTTAACTCTACCGAAGTGCGTGGCGAACAGCTTCTACAACAAGTTCTTGAAATCCAAGCACTCACCGGTGCGGATAAAGTGAATTTAATTGGACATAGTCATGGTGGACCAACGATTCGTTATGTTGCAGGTGTTCGCCCAGATGTCGTGGCTTCATTAACCAGTGTTGCAGGACCTCATCAAGGCTCCCCTGTTGCAGACTTAATTTTAAAAGCTGAAGGCACCGCTGTCGAAGCACCCTTGGTTGGAGCTGTGAATTTTGTCTCTAAAGCCATTGTTTGGGCGCAAGGTCTAGATCCAACGACTTATCCTCATGACGCATTGGCAGGTGGTTCAAGTTTAATGCTAGCGGGTTCTGCAAAGTACAATGCCGCATTCCCTCTGGGCTTGCCTAAATCCAATTGTGCTGATGGCAATAGCGTGGAAAAAGGCATTTATAACTATTCATTTACAGGTGTGGGCCAAATCACCAATATTTTAGATTTAGACTCAGCCCTAAAAGTGACCGCATTACTGATCGATGGCGGAAAAGACAATGATGGCCTCGTATCACGCTGTAGTGCCAAGTTTGGTAAAACCATTCGTGATAACTACAACTGGAACCATTTAGATGAAGTCAACCAAGTGCTTGGTCTCAAAGCGCTATTTGCACCAGATCCTGTCGATGTCTATCGTCAACAGTAAGCGTCCGCTGAATCCCATACCAATTTTAATTCGATTTAGGTTTCCAGCAGTGTGGCAGTAACTCTTCAATCTGGGTCACTTTATGTGTCGGTAACCTTTTCAGCACATCACTTAAATAGGCATAGGGATCCAGCCCATTCAGCTTTGCTGACTGGATTAATGTCATAATATTGGCTGCTCGCTGACCGCTGCGCAGCGAACCTGCAAATAACCAGTTCTTACGTCCCAACGCCCAGGGGCGCATCTGGTTTTCCACCCAGTTATTGCAAATCGGTAGATTGCCATCATCCAGATAGCGGCTTAAGGCTGGCCAACGCTTCAGAGTGTAATTGATCGCCTTGGCGGTAGGAGAACTCGATGGCACTGTCAGATGATGTTGGTTGAGCCATTCATATAGTTGTTGCATCACTGGTTGACTATGCTGTTGTCGGTATTCGCGGCGGTCTTCCGCTGTACCATCGGTCTTTTTCCTGAGTTCGGCTTCTATCGCATACAGTTTCTGAATCAACACTAATGCCTGTTCAGCAACCTGACTTTTCCCAGTTACATGCAGTTCATGGAATTTACGACGTGCATGGGCCATGCAGCCCACCTCAATCACCTGACCTGATTTAAAACGTGCTTTATAACCACTGTAATCATCACAGACTAGATAGCCCTGCCAGCCTTTCAAGAACTCTTCAGCATGCTGGCCTGAACGACTATCCTGAAAGTCATAGATCACCGCCTGAACTGGATTGTACTGTGTGGTGGCATAGGCCCAGACATAACCTTTCTTCGGTTTTTTATCATTCTCACCCATCCGCATGATGGTGACCGGTGTTTCATCTGCATGCAGCACCTGCTGTTGTAGTACCACCTCTTTTAAGGCATTGGCCAGAGGCTCCAGTTCTACACCGCAGCGACCTATCCAGTCAGATAACGTTGATCTAGAAAGCTCGATTCCCGCCCGCTGATAGATCAGACGTTGACGGTACAGCGGCAAATGATCGGCATACTTCGATACCAGCACATGGCTGAGCAATTCAGGTGAAGCAATGCCTTTATCAATCACATAGGCGGGCATCGCTTGCTGAGTCAGAGTGTCACACTGATCACAGACCCATTTACCACGCACATGCTGTTCCTTATAGAACTGTGCCGGTCTGAAATGCAGTTTTTCACTGACATCTTCGCCGATACGACGGAGTTGGCAGCCACAAGCACATTGGGTTGATGCAGGTTCATGCTCAATACGGATGGTGTGTAGATGATCTGGCAGTGGTCGACGTTTAGGTTTATTGGTTTTGGCTTTGTGTGTCACTGCATCGGTTTTATCTGCATTTAGCCGTTCCAGTTCTAGATCAACCGCGGCAATATCTTCTTCAACCGCTTCATCCCACAGATGGATTTGTTTTGCAGTGAGATGTTCGTTTTTACTGCCGAATTTGTGCTTTTTAAACAGCGCCAGTTCATGCTCGTATTTTTGATTGAGAATAGAAAGATGTTGAACTTTAGAATCTAATTGCTGATTGGTGACTTCAAGATGTTGAACTCTGGCATCTAATTGCTGGTTTGATTGTGCCAGAGACTGATGCTGCATCGCCAACTGCCTGGTGAATTCCAGCAGTTGTTCATGGGTCAGTTGGCTTAAGTCAGGCAGCGTATTCATGACCGCAGTATGCCTGAGGTCATGAGAAGAATGAAATAGAACGTTTGGAGAATAGCAGAATGGAACAGCCTGGTTTAAAGCATCGTCACCACCTGCTGTCGTCCAATGCGCTGCCAGGGCAAACCTTGGATCAGTGCCTGTAACTGTTCCGGGCTGAGGGCCACGGTTTCACCTTGGTGAACTTGAGCCCAGTGAAATTTGCCCTGTTCCAGCCGCCGGGCACACAGCCAGATGCCCAGTCCATCATGTACCAACACTTTCATGCGATGGCCACGTTTATTACAGAACAGGTAAGCACAATGCGGTTTGATGTAGCCAAAGGCTCTCACCACCTGAGCCATGGTCGTATCCATACCTGCACGCATGTCCATGGGCTGAGTAGACAACCAGATTTCATCAATGCGGATCATGTTGCAAGTGCCTTGAGTAATTCTGCCAAGACAGGTATTTCTGATGTCTGCCATTTTAGCTGAATATCATTATTCGTATGAGGCACGGTGATACACAACGTGATCCTCTCATCAATAGGTTGGCTGATTTCAGCAGTGTAAGGCAAAGCAATAAATGCTGGATTCACATGAGTAGGATCCTGCACGGCACCCTCATGATGGCTGAAGATCCTGATCCAACGACTGACAAGGTTGGCATTAATACTATGTTGCAGTGCGACCGAAGCGATCGAGGTATTAGGATTTTTACAGGCATTGACAATACTGAGTTTGAATTCTTTGCTGTATGTTCTGCGTTTTTTAGCAACAGGAGGTGTTGCTGAATATATATCCATGTTCATGGATTAAGTCCCCACTTGTTTTTAGGTGGGAACTAAATTAAGGCTTATAGGATCGCTTGGTAAGGCTGTGTTAGCCGGATGCTTACCGTCAACATGCAAACCGGCTAAAATCTCAAGGTTTATAATTTTCTTTCTCGCATAAAAAATGCGCCAAAAGGCGCATTTTTTACAGCGTTGTAAAACAAATTATTTTGCTTTACGAGCTGGTAATTTTTCACGAATACGTGCAGCTTTACCAGACAATTCACGTAGGTAGTAAAGTTTAGCACGACGAACGTCACCTCGACGTTTCACTTCGATACCAGCAACGATTGGTGAGTGAGTTTGGAATACACGCTCAACACCGAAACCGCTAGAAATTTTACGTACTGTGAACGCAGAGTTCAAACCACGATTTTTCTTAGCAATTACAACACCTTCAAATGCCTGAAGACGTTCACGCTCACCTTCTTTTACTTTAACTTGAACAACTACTGTGTCACCAGGAGCAAAAGCAGGGATGTCTTGTTTCAACTGTGCATTTTCAACAGCTTGTACTAAAGGATGTTTACCGCTCATGGGGTATCTCCGATTATGCGAGTTAGAAGAGGTCTAATCATCGCTGGGGCTAGAGGCTAAAGCGCATAGACCCGATTGACTTTCCCTTTATGCTTGACCGCTTCAATGCATAAAGAGCCTAATATAAGATTTAAAAAATTTAAACCTTGGAATCTTTTAGCCATTTCTTTTGCTGCTTGGTCAATTCAACTTTTTCAACCAACTCAGGTCGGCGTTCTAAAGTGCGTTGATATCGCTGCAAAAACCGCCATTTCTCAATATTGGCATGATGTCCCGATTTTAATACTTCAGGAACATCTAAACCTTCAAAATGGTCTGGCTTGGTATATTGTGGGCAATCTAAAAGACCATCCACAAATGAGTCTTGCACATGTGATTGCTCATCAGACATTGCACCCGGAAGTCTCCGAATCACACTATCCAATAAAACCATCGCAGGAAGTTCACCACCAGATAAAACGTAATCGCCTATTGACCATTCCTGATCAACATATTGTTGGATCAAACGCTCATCTACACCTTCATAACGACCACACAATACAATCAATCCATCATATTTGACGAAATCTTGTACCGCAGGTTCATTTAAGGTCTTTCCTTGCGGCGACATATACACCACAGGGACATGAACAGCACCCGCTTGCTTGGCAAGCTCTTTGGCACGATGAATTGCTTTCGCTAATGGCTCAGCCATCATCACCATACCTGGACCACCACCAAATGGACGTTCATCCACTCTTTTGTAGTTGCCCTCAGCAAATTCGCGTGGATTGATACAATGAACTTGCACAATGTCACGTTTTGCTGCGCGCCCGCTAATACCGTAGGCTGTAATCGCTTCAAACATTTCAGGAAAAAGCGTAATGACTGCAAAAAACATCGCAGACTCCTCTATTTTCCTGCTGCGTCAATCCTTAAAGGATTAATAATCTACGCCCCAATTTACGTAGATACGACCAGCTTCGAGATCAACACGCTGTACCACATCTTTATGCCATGGAATCATTCGCTCTTCGCTATCGACACTGTCAGCAGTAGCGCGAACTACCATCACGTCGTTAGCACCTGTTTCAAACAATTCGTGGATTTGACCGAGGTTGACTTCTTGCTCATCTTCTCCAAGACCTAACACGGTTAAGCCCTTCAAATCTGACCAGTAGTACTCGTCCACGCCTGCTTGCGGCAGTTGCGACTTAGAGATCCAGATATTTGCGCCAACCAAGTTATCTGCCGCGGTACGATCACTCACACCTTTTAGCGAAACAACCAAGCCTTTGCCATGTGGTTTCCAACGTTTTACATCTACTGTTTGCCAACCTGCTTTGGTCTCAATGTACCAAGGGAGGTAGTCAAAAATATTGCTCATAGGTTCTGTATTGGAATAGACCCAGAGCCACCCATTTAATCCATATGCTGAACGTAGCTGTCCAATCTGAATACGATCTTCGGGAACATTCTGTGTTGGTGTCATGGGTAACCTACTACTAATTAAGCAGTAGCTGCAGCTTTCTTAGCTTCAGCAGCTAAAGAAGCAACACGTTCTGAAGGTTGAGCACCTTGTGAAACCCAGTGAGCAAAACGGTCAGCATCTAAACGAAGTTTTTCTGCTTTACCTTGAGCTGTAGGGTTGAAGAAACCAATACGTTCGATGAAACGACCGTCACGTGCATTACGGCTATCAGTCACAATGATTTGATAGAACGGACGTTTTTTAGCACCACCGCGTGCAAGACGAATAACAACCATGATAGAACCTTATAGTTTTTACGGATTATCCCTGTACCGACCATCGATACATTTCAAACCCCTTTCATAGAGGGCAATATTTTACGTGAAATTTGCCCTGAATGAAAGATCAAAAAGTGTTTATCCACAATTTTGAATTTGAGGTTATTTGCCGTCCCATGGTTCACAAGCGCCAGAAGTTTTTTCCCAACATTGTTTGCCGGTACTATCTAGCGTTAAGCTACCTGTATTTTTCATAGCGCTAGTATTTTTAGGAGCCGCTGTGAGTGTCCAAGTTTGATCCCCAGCATCTAAATCTATAGAGTACAGTGCATCATGGCTTGGGAAATCTACTGTAGTATTTGAACCATCTATCGTTGCGGACGAATAATTATGGTTGATGACATAATAGCTCTGCATTTTTTGTGCAATTTGCATCATTTCGGCTTGTGCATCAGCACGTTTAGTTCTCTGTACATAGTTTTGATATGAGGGATAAGCAATTGCTGCAAGAATTGCAATAATAACCACAACAATCATTAGCTCAATTAATGTAAATCCTTTCACACTCTTCATTACCATGACTCACTATTATCTTCATTACCACAGTCTACGAATGTTGTCACAACATTTTTTACTTTGGTCATACAGCGAAGGCCTGCATTAGTTAAAAGCAAATCATAATTACGTGGCTGTTTAGGCTCAGTGCCGTCTTTAGCACGTTCCACAGAAATAGCCCAACTCAATCCATTAACGCTTTCAGAATCAGTTGTTTCTGCACCTTCACTATTTTTTTCAATTGTCAAAGGTTTATGGTCAGTACCACCATCAACTAAGGTAATGATATATTTAACATCTGAGCCACTCGCCCCTAAAGGCAATGATAATTTCCCTGTAGCTTTATCATAATAGCTTTCACTGGTAGAGTTTCCATCGGAATCAGTACCTTGATAACCATATAAGTATGTTGCATCAAAACCTTTATAACTAAAATTTTTAGATTTAAAGCGCTCAAGCTCTCCTGCCAGACGCAATGCTTCCTGGCGAGCGACAGCAAGATCTTTACGTTCTATATATTGACTGTAACTTGGAATCGCAATTGCTGCCACAATTGCAACAACAACAACCACGACCATCAGTTCAATTAATGTAAAACCTTTTACCTTTTTAATTTTTGCTACCGAATTTAACTGTGCATCTGAAGAAGAAACAGCCAGCTCCGTAACATACGTTCGTATTAAACTAGAAAAAAAGTTCATCTCTTTACTCCTAGCGTGTTTCATACCAACGCAATTGTCTTAAATTTGCTGTCGTACTAAACAATTGACATTCAGGTAAGTTTTTATTTGCAGTAGCATCACAATCCACACTATCCGGACGAGTTACTACTAAGCCAGTATTATTTTTATTGTTGTTATGACCCAATCCAAGGCCAGAACCTAAAATACCAGCACCTATTTTAGCTTTATTCGGCTCACCAGAGGTTGTTGTTGCAAACGGACATTTACCTGTTGGTAAGCAGAACTGATACACATAGGAATCACCTTTAACACCAGCACCACAATTACCACCAATACCCGTACCATCGCGATGGAATACGTTTACATATAGCATGCTATCCAGTGCATAAAGTTCATTCATGCCTTTATACACACCTGCCTTGTCAGAATAAGTATACTTCCAACCATCGTTATCGGAGACAGGAACACCGTCATCCATTACATCATTTAACGATTCTAAGGCTATATTATTCGTTACAAGTGTCAATTCACCATATAGTGCTTGTTTAGCAACATCTTTGTCGTAAACAACAAATACACCATCATCTGCACTAACCGTTGAACCATTCTGATTTGTACCTGCAGCACCTACTAAAGGCTTACTTCTATTCCCAGAGCTAAAAGCAACAGCGGCAATATAACCATCATTACTTTCATGAATAGAAACACTTGGCATTTCGTAGAAACGTGGGCTTGCTCCTCCAGTTTTATACTCACTAAATAAGCGAACAACACGTTTAGCAAAGTTAGCTTTTTTAGCATTTTCATCTGTACCCGTTGCAAGATTATTTAAATCAACACGGAAGCCTTGCCCTGCTAAATCGCCAAAATAAAGATTATCCACTAAACCATCATTATCACGATCGACTGCATTAATCTGACTCACAACACTGTATTTCATATTGATATTTGCGTCGCTCGCATCGGTGAATGCTTGAGCTCCTAAGGCTTTTGTAGCATTTGCACTTGTCCACCACAGTAAATCACCAGTATCTGCATCAAACATATAAACACCAGCACCACCACCTTTGGTTGTAGTTTGATTGTAATCAGCGGCTTCATAACCTGCATCATAACCACCACCTACAAACATCACTGGACGTTTTTCCCCCCCAAAGTTTACATAAGCGAGCGTCGGTTTAGACCAACTTTGCCCCATGTAATCTAGCGCTTCTACAGACACTGTTGAGCCAGATTTATAAATTTTTGAGTCAGTTAATTTTGGATCAATATGGAATTTCAAGCTCGGCGTATCTAAGTTAGTAAGATCCAATGCATAGTAACTGTTACCACCCATGCGCAGACCACCATATACCCATTGTAAGCCTTTGAGTGCTAAATCTGTGTCCGCACTACCATCACTTGTTTTATCCGATGCTTGTACTGTTAATGAACCATCCTCTTTTGAAACATATTGAGTATACGCAGTCCATGGTGCATCAATCCCATAAAACAAATTAGCAGATCCACCAGTGGTCGAATTCTCAGCTAAAAATGCATCTCGCTGTCTTTCCATCATCTCATGAGGAGCAAATGCAAATTTTTCTTTACCTGTTTTAACATCTACAACATGTAAAAGCCCTTGTGAGCTGCCAAAGAGTAAATAATCATCACGATCTGTTGTATCTAACGCGCCCGTTGCAACATCAACTTTAATTGCACCACGTTGGGTAAGTAATATTGGTGTTGAGTGCATTACTGTACCAAACTGACGAAGTTCAGCAGCAGAAGATAAACTATCTAAGGTAATCCCCGTTGCATCAGCAGCAACGTTGTAACCCAATAAATTCAACCAATAATTTTTTTGCGGATCATTAACAAAAGAAGCATTCGCACCTGTTCCAAACAATGCATTTACATTTAATTCTTTTAAAGAATTTGTTTCAGTTGCAGTATATGGCGTCGACGAACTAATCTCTCTATTGGTAAAAATAGTCCGTCGAACATACGCTTCATTCTCCGAATTAAGTGCGGTACCTAAAGCCAATTGACCGAGTACGCCGCCGCTCCAAAGACCGTTGGCGTTTGAGTTAAGCGAACCATCGTCTTTAATTAACTTAATGGTGTTGGAACTATTATACAGTTCACCATTATAGACATTGTATTTATTAAGATTACCCATCCACAAACGATATTGCGCCTGAGGCTTTGGTGTAAAAGACGCATAATAACCATAAGGTTGAATCGTTAATGGATTTAAAGCATCTTGAGGTAATGTAGGTGAACCTGTTGCAATGGGTTCAAAGTCAGGTGTTACATTCGTAACGAATTTTATAATGCTATTTTTAATATCATCAGCATCTTCAGCATAGTAGAAACCACCATCACCATAAGCTGAGCTTCCCCATAAACATGCATTTTTTGCATCATCATTGGGCGCACTTGCACAATTATATGTACCATCTGTATTTTTTGTTAAACCTGAAAAAGAAGAACCAAAACCGACAACAGCCGTTTTAATTTTCATTTTGGCAGGGTTTTTGGTTGGATCTAAAATCTTCTTCGAGTATTCACCAATATATTCCCAACCACCTGTTTCACCAGAAAATAGATTTGATTTTAACCTAGGTGAAATTAACGTTCCAGTTCCAGATGGCTTACCTTTAAATTCATAATCCGCTGAACTTAGAGTTGTATTCATAATGGCTTGTGCCATATTATCTTTTGTTGAGTTAGGAGCCCCATCTGTCAAAAAGTAAATCCCATTACCATTACATGTATTTGCACTTCCTGCTGGATAATATTTACCTTTAGATATATCCTTACTATTTTCGACTGAGTACCTGTAACCACCTACCAAATTATCAGTGTAAGAATCTGCTAAATTAGTACTTGCTTTTTCAACTAAAGCAAATGGATTACTCCTATATGCAACAATGCCATACGCCGAATTGTTTGCATATGGCCCCCAAACCTTACCTACTATCGGCTCAATATCCAATGGCTCTTGATCCACCTTCATCCAACCACCATAACGCCAACCTGCAGGCAACTTACTTAATGTCTCCCAACCACTAGTCATTTCACCATTACTAGAGACACCAGCCGCTTTTAAAGCATTTTTAAAATTAGTCTGCCCTACAATTTGAATCCAACCACCATTTCCATCTGGTCTAAAAACCGTTCCACTTTGATTACTATTTTGATAAACGCCATTTACAACATTGGCACTAACTGTTTTATTGCCAGCATCTACACTTGGCCAATTATTAATACATTGCTTAACATCATTTGCTTTACCTGAAATTTTAAAATCAGAAGAAGTTAAGGCATTCGCTCCTGTTGTAAGTTCTACACAAATAAAATGCACTTGATCATATGGAGAATTAACATTCTGCATAGTCATTGAACCATCATATATCCACTCTATGGCATTTAAAGATGAATGTGAATTATTAACCCCCGTTGTGGTACCCATCATATAAGCTCCAGCTTCAGCATAAGCTTGAACAGCAGGTGTACCGCCAGCAGTTTTATACTGCTTAGTTCCTAAAGGATATAAATTACTAGATTTACGCAAGATATTTGATACGTATTTTGTATCACTAGTTGCAGAAATATATGTCTCACCATCTACACCCAAACTTACCTTTTGCCTCCCATTACCATATGTTTTATTATCCAACGATTGAAACGATGCCACTTTCTTAGCCAACTCAACACGATGGCCATAATCAAGCTCATGGTTTTTTACTAAAATAGCACCTGAATGTCCGTCAATTAACTTTAATTCAGAACCAGATACATTTAGCTCAGTTTTTGCAGAAAATTGCCCCAAACCCATTACGACCTTATCTGATAAATCATTACCAGCCAATAAAGGAATTATTGCATCCTTTAAACGCGACAACCGATCATACTGCCAATTAACACCATTAGTACAACCACGCAGATAATATGTAATTGTAGTACTCTCGTTAGAGTTTTTAGAATTTACAATAGTGACAGTTTTAGATATTGCAGTAGCATTTGTAGAGGTTGTTTCCGCCATTACAGGAATAGAATTTTGAAATCCTGCTAAATTATAAGTCCAAGCTTTAAAATTTCTAGTGCCACTTCCTGTTTCTGAAACATCTGTCCTACTACATAAAGATGCCCCATCAACATCTCCAGGACTTCCCCAAAGATAATTCTTAGGCATAACTAAAGAACTAATCCCCATACTCCCTGAAGTATCTAACATTAGTAAAATAGAAGTTTGCCCCCCAGTCGCATTTGTATAAATATCAATATCACTGGCTTGCGTTGCCACACTTTGACATAGTGCCAAAGTCATCATCATTGATACCGAAGCCGAAAGTATATTTTTTTGATATAACTTTTTCATCACTAAATCCTCTTTCCTTACGATACCAATTTCGGCTGACCGCCAACGACATAATCAGAATGTTGCATATTGTATGGAATATTTAAATTTTCAAAACACGCCGCCACTTCAGAACTTTTCTTTTTAAAGCAAGCCTCGATTTCAGCTTTAGATGCAGCAGAAAAACTTGGTAATATAGAAATTACTGTCGCACCAATATTATTGGTGCTTGATGGAACTGAACTTTGACCAATACTGGTACCTTTAGGAACACTACTAAACGGTGTTTCAGTTGTTGTATTTTTCATTAAATAAATTTGAGAAATAACGGCTGAACGCCCCATTGAAAACTGATTGGCTTTACAAAACCCACTAACACCTTGTTTAGTCGTTGAACCATCTGCTGAGATTGCACTTGCTTTAGACAGTTTAAAAAAACTACTTTCACTTGCTCTATAGCAAAAAACCAATTCATCCTTTGCATTTGCAGCAGAGTTAAAATAAGCAAACATCCCATCAAGTGCCATTTGTCTTGCAATTTGATCTGGGTTTTCAATATTAAATAATGCTGAGTCAGAATTTCCCATAAGTAGTGAATTAACTTGGCTATTTGTTGCGATTTTAAGTCCCAAAATTCCTGACTTCACCGCAATTGTTCCTATTAAAGTAATAATAACCAAAATAATTAATACTGTAATTAATGTCGCACCTTTTTGTTGATTCATTACGATGCCCCCAATGTATTACGAATAGCAACGACTTGATTTACAGCTTGGCGAAGATATTTTTTATTTAATGCTTCATCACCTGTTAAAGTCACATTTTGCCCCGCCACATCAAACGTCTTTTTTGTATTTAGACTTGCATCTGCCCCTATTGTTCCAGTTGAACGAGATAGCACGCCAACATCAATTGAAACCACATTTAAATAAGTACTTGTACATGACGTAGCATATTTATCAGCCTCACAAGGCTCAGCATCTAGAATATCATCCATGTCTTTTTTATAATCGTTTATGGTCATGTATCTTAAATTACCAGCCGGGTTCTTAACACCTAAACGTATTTTAAATGCATCCACTCTCTGCATAATCTGTTGTGCATTCACACCCAAACCATCTATCGTTGTGCTAGTCGATTCGTAATAACCTGCATCACAATATAAAGAATAAGACGTTGGCTCTCCCGCAACTTGTTGTGGTGTTTCAGCCACAAAATAGCGTTGTACAATAATCTTTGATGAAGCATCATCAATATTATTTCCTTCACAATCTGTAATTGTTTCTTCCACTGGAACATACTGCATCGTAAGTTGGTCACTATTCCCCGAAGTATTATCAGCATCTTTATCTTGTGCAGTTACGTATTTACTTTCTAAATCACTAAAAGCAGCTAAAGTGGTTGGAAGATTTTCTTTAGTAAAAATAACACCTGAACCATTAGTAATATTGTTTACGCGCTGAGAAGACAATGTATTTAGGTTTGTATGACGAATATCATGCGTAACTACAGATAAACCAAAATTCGCATTTTGTTGTAATTCGCCCATGCTATTTTGTAAATTTAAGGATTTCGAGCTGCTAAAAAAGATAGCCAAACCTGCAGCAACGATGATTAAACCCAATGCTAATGCAATCATAAGCTCGATTAAGGTGAAACCAGCATTGACTCGATTACCGTTGATCGGGTGATAAGAAGTCGTATGTCTATTAGCTTCCATAGTTATAGACCTCCATAATGATACATTGTGCATTTGGGATATATGCCGCACCGTTTGTACAGTCTGTTGCGGCCGTGCCATTTGTTGCTGTAGTACCGCCCCATGCAACATATACACATTTACGAACCAATGTTGAGCCTTGGCAATTTAAAACATTCATATTCATACCTAAATCGGTAGCATGTTTACTTACTTGCGCATAGTCGTATTGAGCCATTTCTTTAGGTGTACAAAATTCTGAAGCACATTTCGTTGCCGCACTCGCATCACTTTTATATTCAAGCAGACCATCCCGATTCATACGCATTCTTTCTGCCAAATCACGGGCAATATTAGTCGCTTGAACATTCATACTAGCTTCAGTCGTTGCTGTAACCGCTCTAATCTGTAATGCAACAAAACCCAATACAGCAATACTTAGCAGTATGAGCGCGACCAACACCTCAATCAAACCAACACCTTTTTGAGAATTTTTCATTATATTTTTCCCTAATTTTAGGTTGGGCAACTGGTTAAAGATTTGTTGTACACAACTGTTCCACCCTTTTGTACATAAACATAAGCCTTTAATGTTGAATCACTTTTATGCGAAAAAATAAAGCACTCTGCATTATCTATTTGACCTAAGCGTTTAAATGTTAAAGACATCTCACCACTATCTTTTTGAATATAAGACGGCACCCAAGTTTTATATGCATCAACAACCGTTGTATTTACGGCTAAAATTTGTGGTTTCTGTTTAAATATTGCTTCCGAGCGAGTTTCAGCTAACAAGTCAATAAAATCACGAGTATCTGTGGTTAATTGATAATTTCGAACTAATTTAACAAACGAAGGCGCAGCCATCATGGCAATAATCGCCATCACAGCAATCGTCACCATCAACTCAATTAACGTAAATCCTTTATTTTTCTGCATACTCCCCCCAAGGCGCGCCAAACTTTACCCTATTAAAAATAATATCTAATTAAATTACAAAACAAACACAAATTAGGATAAAAGGCATAAAAAAACAGATAATTGCCAAAAAGCAATTATCTGTCAATTCTTAAAAAATTCAGAATGTTAAGTCATTAACACTTTATGCCTGAGTTACAGGAATACGTAACTCTTTTGGTAAACTAAATGTAATATTCTCTTCACGACCATCCAATTCTTGCGGCGCTTTTGCCCCCCAATCTTGTAAGCGCTGAATTACCTGTTTAATTAAAATTTCAGGTGCAGATGCTCCTGCAGTTACACCAATTTTTGTGTGCTCATTAAACCAGTCTTGCTGCAACTGATCGGCATTGTCCACCAAATACGCATGCTTACCCATACGTTCAGCCAATTCACGTAATCGGTTCGAATTCGAAGAGTTCGGTGAACCCACAACCAATACAACATCACATTGCTCAGCAAGATCTCGTACGGCATCTTGGCGGTTTTGAGTGGCATAACAAATATCATCTTTGCGCGGCCCCTGAATTTCAGGGAACTTCTGACGTAAGGCATCAATCACTTTTGCTGTGTCATCTATAGAAAGCGTTGTCTGAGTTACAAACGCTACTTTTTCAGGATGCACCACTTTTAGCTCTGCAACATCTTGTTCATCTTCAACCAAATAAATCGAACCACCATTTTTGGTGTCATATTGACCCATTGTCCCTTCAACTTCTGGATGACCTTCATGACCAATCAAAATCGCTTCCACACCTTCACGAGCGTACTTGGTCACTTCTATATGCACCTTGGTCACCAAAGGGCAGGTCGCATCAAAAACTTTTAGCCCACGGCGTTCAGCTTCTTGTTGTACCGCTTTAGATACACCATGCGCACTGAAGATCACAATATTGTCATCAGGTACTTCATCCAGTTCATCCACAAATATCGCACCGCGTTGACGCAAGTCGTCCACCACAAATTTATTGTGTACTACTTCGTGACGTACATAAATGGGTGGGTTAAAGCATTCCAATGCACGGTTCACAATCGCGATGGCGCGATCAACACCTGCACAGAAACCACGTGGATTAGCTAAAACAATTTCCATAGAATCCTCAATGCCCACTCAATTTTACGGGTATCACTTGAAATAAATGTAAACAATAGACGTCTGACTATTTTGTTTGGCGCGCGTCTACTCTAAAATAGAGAAGATATTTTATCATATCAGGAAAAATATCATGTCGGGTCTCTTGTTTGTCGTTTCTGCTGCTTCGGGAACGGGCAAAACATCCCTCGTTAAAGCCCTGCTTGAACGTGTAAACAATTTACATGTCTCTGTTTCTCATACCACTCGTGGTCAGCGTCCTGGCGAATTAGACGGCGTACATTACCATTTTGCAAAAAAAGAAGATTTTCTATCTTTGGTAAATGAAGGTGGCTTCATTGAATATGCAGAAGTTTTTGGTAATTATTACGGTACTGCACAGCGCACAGTAAAAGAACAATTGGCCAAAGGTCATGACGTTTTACTTGAAATTGACTGGCAAGGTGCTGAACAGGTTCGTAAACTTTTTCCTGAATCTAGACAAATTTTTATTCTCCCTCCGAGTCAGTTCGATTTACGTCAACGTTTATCCAATCGTGGTACAGACTCTGTTGAAGTCATTGAACATCGTCTTAGCTGTGCCGTAGAAGATATGCAGCAATACGTTAATTTTGACTATATCATTATTAATGATGACTTTAATAAAGCCTTACATGATTTAGAGTCTGTAATTATTGCCAATCGTTTGGCTTTAAAACAGCAAGCGACACGTCATCAGCAGTTAATTGAAAAATTAATCACGCCGACTGAGCAGTGATTAAAACTTGAGTCTATAGACAAAGCACCTTATACTGCACAGTCTGTTAAAAATTTATATTCAAACGAGAATTCTTATGGCACGCGTAACCGTTGAAGATTGTTTAGACCATGTAGACAACCGCTTTGAGCTTGTACTAGTGGCAAGCAAACGCGCGCGTCAATTGGCACGTCAAGGTATCGAACCTACTGTTGAGTGGGACAATGACAAACCAACCGTTGTTGCTCTTCGTGAAATCGCAGCGGGTCACGTTTCTAAAGACATTTTGAAACAACGTGAACAAGACTACCAAACTTCAAGTTTAGACCTTGCACTTTCTGCAAATAACCTAAACTTAGACGGTTTTTCTTTCCAATAAGATAAACCTGACCTTAAAAGCCTAGTTTTTAACTAGGCTTTTTTTATGGATTCTCTTTAATATTTTACTCAGAACAGTTATAACATAAGCTTAAGAAGTGCAAAGCAAGCAAAAAAGATTTTCATTTTTTTAAACTAAAAAATTGACAAGTCATGCGATATGCATTTCATTAAAGTATTAACCGTTTCATTTGTAAATTAGTAGTAAAAGGGTGTTCTATGCCAGGCCCAATGGTCAGCCAAGCCAAGCAACAGTTAAATGTGATCATCGACGCTTACCTTTCAGTAAGTGATGTCGAACGCGTGCTTGAAGCTTGCGACTATGCGGATATTGCCCATGATGGCATTACACGTAAAAGTGGCGAACCCTACATCCTTCACCCGATTGCGGTGAGCTGTATTTTGGCGCATATGCGTCTTGATGCGGAAACTTTAATGGCTGCTTTACTACATGATGTCATCGAAGATACTGAATTTACCAAACAAGATATTACTGAAAAATTTGGTCTGACCGTTGCTGAACTCGTCGACGGCGTCACAAAACTCAGCCACTCTAGTGATAAAGAATATAATAAGGCAGCATCTTTCCGTAAAATTCTGCAAGCCACACTACAAGACCCACGTGTCATTATTATTAAACTGGCAGATCGCTATCATAATATGACCACACTGGGTGCTTTACGCCCTGACAAACGTGCTCGTATTGCCCAAGAGACCTTTGAAATTTTTGTGCCTATGGCACGCCTTGTCGGTATGAATGAAATGGCCGACAACCTTGAACATTTGTGTTATCAAAATCTCGACTTAGATATGTATAACAATGTTCAAGAAGCTTTATTACAAACCAAACCGAAACGCTGCGAATACCAAACCAAGTGGGAAAATAACCTCACCGCCTTACTAGAACAACACCATATTTCAGGTCGAATTAAAAAGAAGAATAATAATATTGAATTACTTCGCCACTTTGTAAAAAACGATATCGATCTGCAAGAGCTCACCCATAGTCATGCCTTTGAAATTATTTTACAAAGCATCGCAGACTGTGACCGACTTGCAGACATCCTCAAAGAAAGCTTTAAAGTTCTAAATTACACCGATCATATTCGCCGCCCGTTACCCGGTGGCAACCAGTCACTGATGATGCGCTTAAAAGGTGAAAAGACCATTTTATCTCTGACTATCCAAACGGAGTTAATGCGTAAAGCGGCGCGCTTTGGTGTGGTTCTCGGTGAAAATGCACCACAAGCTTGTCGCTCAGCGATCCAAGCCTCCATGCAAAATTTAAATGTGCTAGTGGATGGCGAATGCGCAAAGACTACATTTAGTGAATTACTCGATTATCTACATCAAGAGAAAATTTGGGTTTATACCCCACACGGTCATTTGCATGAACTCCCTCAGGGTGCGACAGCGGTTGATTTTGCTTATTCAGCGAGCTTATTTTTGGGCAACCATGCCGTTGGTGCGAAAATTGATGGGGAAACTAAGCCCCTTTCAACACCATTACTGAGTGGTCAAGTGATTGAAATTATTACTGATGTTCTTGCAACACCAAACCCTGACTGGCTAAGCTTTATTAATACCCAAAAAGCCCGCCGCGCATTACAAAATATCCTCCGTGACCAAGACCAAGACGAACAACGCTTAGTTGGTCAGCAAGCTTTAAATCGCGCATTAAAACTCTTTAACCGTTCTGTGAGTGATTTGACATTAGCCGATTGGGAAAATGTGCTGAATTGGCGTCATTTAAATGATAAAGAACAATTATTTGAACAGATCGCCGTGGGTGATTTACTGCCTCAATTGGTTGCCAATCATTTATATGCTCAAGACACCATTCAGACTTCAAATTCTGCACGCTTGATCTTGGGTACTGATGGTGTCGACGTCAAATATGCGCATTGTTGTAACCCCGTTTTAGGTGATCCAATACAAGGGCATTTATCACGTCGTGGTTTGATTGTGCACCGTTCACGTTGTCATAATTTATTGCATGAACAGCATTTACATCCTGAAAATATCATGCCTTTACACTGGACTACAGAAGACAGTGAGGACATTAGTTTTACAGCCTATTTATGCTTAAACATGCTGTTAAATGATGAACAAATTTCAGAGCTGATCTATCTATGCCGTAAAGAAAAAGTCGGTGTAGAAACTGTCCGTTCACATGAAGAAAAAACTTATGTGAATATTGTTGTACATAACCGTAAACAAATTGCCGAAATTATCCGTAATTTAAGAATGCATTTTGGCTTCCCACGCATCAGTCGTTTGGCACAACCTGTTGCCATAAATGAGCCTGCGAAAGTTGCCAGCTAACCTGACACCGCATTTTTATATATGTTGTGTCTGTGATGATAATAGGAGAAATAGATGTCCCGCCAGGTAATCCATACTGAAAATGCACCCGCTGCAATTGGTACTTACTCACAAGCCATTTTAGTGGGCGACACTTTGTATTTATCAGGTCAAATTGGCTTAGATCCATATAGCATGGAGCTGGTAGAAGGCATTGAAGCTCAAATTCGCCGTGTATTCGACAACTTAAAAGCGGTATGTGAAGCTGCAGGTGGTACGTTAGCCGATATCGCTAAGCTGAATATTTTCCTCACTGACCTTTCTAACTTCCAATTGGTCAACCAAATTATGGGCGAATATTTTGCTCAACCCTACCCTGCACGCGCAGCACTCGGTGTTGCTAGCCTTCCAAAAGGTGCACTAGTTGAAATGGATGGCGTGGTGATTATTAATCAATAATTTAGTAAACTCTGATTAAGCCTTTCGCGAAATATCTCATACTAAAAGATCAAAAGCCTTTCATGGAAATCTGAGCATTACTCAGATTTCCGCTTAAATGACATTTTTTTATTCAAAAACTCAATCAGCATTATAGTATTTTTAAATGATTTTTATTGACAAACGATAATAATTATCAATAATATTACTCATCCCATTTATTCACTTGGTTTGATTTCATGTACGTTTGTTTGTGCCGTGGTATTACTGATCAAGACATTAAAGATGCAATTGCCAATGGTGCAGAAAGCTATCGTGAAGTTCGCGATATGCTCGATTTAGGCACCTGTTGTGGTCGCTGTGCTCCTGAAGCACGTATGATCATCAGTGATGAAGTTGCACAAATTGCAGCCCGTATCGCAATTGCTGCATAAGCCAAGCTTTTAAATTTTCTCAACAATCATAATTATAAAACCAATGGTCTCAGACCATTCCTCCTCCCCCGCTTCTGACTCTAAGCGGGTTTTTATTTATTAAAGCCCTGAAAATTAGCGCCTTGTTTTGATTGTGATTTTCATTTGCTGTTCTATAAAACACTCGCTAAATTACACTTTGTTGTTTAAGATATTTCTATTCTAATATCGAATTTATATTGCTTAGTTCGAGCTTTATTGCAGTTAAGGAGTCAAACATGAAAGGCAATCGTGATGTAATTAATCAGTTAAATCAGGTGCTTTATCATCATTTAACTGCAATTAACCAATATTTTCTTCATTCACGCATGTTTAACGATTGGGGCATTGAGCAACTCGGTTCTTCGGAATATAAAGAATCAATTCGTCAAATGAAGCATGCCGATAAAATTATTGAGCGTATTCTATTTTTAGAAGGTTTACCAAACTTACAGCACCTCGGTAAACTCTATATCGGTCAGCATACTGTTGAAGCCTTAAATTGTGATGTGCGTAAAGTCAAAGAGAACATCGAAGCCATTCAAACCGCAGCTAAACTAGCAGAAGAACAGTTAGATTATGTCACTCGAGATCTAGTTCAAGAGATTTTAGAAAAAGAAGAAGAATGGCTGGATTGGGCAACAACTCAGTTAGACCTTGTTGAGTCTGTGGGTATAGAAAATTATATTCAAAGTCAGATTTAAACTTATTAGGATCTGTTGACATTTGTTGATTAAAAAAATAGCGAGATAGTAAAATTAAATCGCCAAACCCAATTTTACACTCGCTATGCCTCGAACAATGCTAAATGATCAACACTGGTCCAAGTTACTTGCTATTTTCCGTCACTTTAATATTTATCTCAAATTAAATTTACGGAATTTTATTGAAGCGATTTTATTTCGAATTGGCTTTGTTGCACAAAGATTTGAAATACAAAGCCCCCTAATTGAGCCAAATTTAAGGCGTAACTTGGGTAAGTGGTCGACCTAATTCCGTAAATCTGTTGAGGACTGCTACACGTGCATGAATTTCATTGACTTGGCTATCAAATTTTCTTGCACTGAGTTTATCCCCCAATAATTTGATGCAATGCATCTTAGTTTCGACCAAACTTCGGCAATGATAGCCGGACCATTTTTTCCATAATGTCTTGCCTAAACGTTTAACTGTTCGAAGTAATTCATTTCGTGCTAGCGAGCTGATCTTTGTATCTTTCCATGGTTTCGCATTTTTTCTAGGTGGAATCACCGCATGCGCTTGCCGATCTGCAATGACCTGACGGCATTGCTTGGTGTCATAAGCTCCATCGGTATAAACAGAGTCAATCTGCTCATCTTGTGGAATCTGATCGAGTAAATCACCAAGCACTTGTGAATCACTCACATTATTTGTAGTGAGTTGAATAGCGCGTATTTGAAGGGTTTCAGCATCTATACCAATATGAAGTTTACGCCATTGGCGACGATATTCAGGTCCATGTTTCTTGCGTTTCCATTCGCCCTCACCTAGAAACTTCATGCCTGTAGAGTCTATGAGTAGATGCAGCCCATCGCTACTTTTTTGGTAGCTGATTGCAATATCAATATGCTTTTGTCTTCTACAAAGCGTACTGTAATCTGGTGCGGTCCAATTTAATCCACAAAGTTTAATCAGACTTTGCACACAGCCAGTGACCATACGTAAAGATAGACGGAATAAGGATTTAATCATTAAGCAGCATTGGATAGCTGCGTCGGAGTAGGTTTGATTTCGCCCTTGTTTGCCTTTTGATGGAGCATACCATTGCGTAGCAGGATCAAACCAAATGGCAATATTTCCGCGACTCATGAGTGTTCGGTTATATGCGGGCCAATTGGTTGTGCGATAGATTTTGTGTGTAGGCTTCTTCATTTGAAAATTATATCGCTGAAAAAGCCTTTACAGATAGGTTTGTGCAACAAAGCCTTTCAATGGGAAAATCAATCAGAGTATTTCTAAATATAATAATAAATAATTAGTAGTACGCTATGTTTCAATTTTTTGCCCCGTGAAATATTTAAATAAAAAAGGCTACCTTATGGTAACCTTTTTCAATCAAACTAATTATTAACCACCTGCAGCACCACCTGCAGCACCACCTGCAGCACCACCTGCAGCACCACCTGCAGCACCACCTGCAGCACCACCTGCAGCACCACCTGCAGCACCACCTGCAGCAGCCACATTACGACATTCAGCAGGAACATATTTATGGACAGTTGCTGCTGATTTACAAACCCATGTAACACCTGTTGCCGAAGGAGTTGGTTCTAATGTCATTGCTACGTTCTGCGCCTTAGCACCCATAGTAACAGAAATAATACCTGTTGCTGGAGCACATGCTACAGAAGCCACATTACCAGTACCACCTGTTGTATCAGTAAAGCCTACACAGTTATCTGCTGCCAATGCACCACCGTTATTAGAAATATTTTCTGTAACAGTTGCTTTCACAGCTGAAGCTGCTGTTAAGCCTTCAGAAACACGCGCACGAACTGTATAGTCTTGATAAGCTGGAATCGCAATCGCAGCAAGAATACCGATAATTGCAACAACGATCATTAATTCAATCAGAGTAAAACCCTTTTGAACTGATTTCATAACATTCTCCACAAATGTTTTTTAATTTAATTATTTAATAAAGCTATGTAGCTTGTTTTATAAATAGCACAGAGCGTGCCAAGATTTATTATAGTGAAAATGACAGAAAAAACAGCACTTTAAAAAAATATTTTTATTTTTTGTAATCATTACGTCTCTTTTTGTGTTTAAAAGTGACGATTTGTGTCACTTTATCACCGTTTTTTTAGCGCAGAATTATTGGCGCATTTGCAATTTCATTATTTCGATCTACAGACTTCCCTGCATAAAAGTGATCCATCACTTCACCGATCTCTTTTACACCAACCGTCAAAGCTAGTCGGTATTGTTTATTTTGCATATTTTGGATAATTCGCGCGCAAATAGCCTGCCACACTTGGGGATCGGTCGCCTGTCTCATCCCGCGATCAATGACAATCTCCACCTGACGTTCACACAAGTTTAGATAAAGCAAAACGCCACTATTAAACTCCGTATCCCACACACCCAGTTCAGCAAAGAGTTGTTCAGCACGCGCGCGGGTATTTTGGTAATAGGCTTGGTTTGACGGAATATGCCCTTCGATCACCACTTGTATTTCACCCACATGGCCATGCTCAGCTTCTGTCACCGCTTGCGCAATGGCCTGCTGATCTTGCTTATTAAAAAACCGGTTTGCTGCAGGCATATAAAAAAAGTGCTTCAACCAGCGTTTAAAACTTGGTTGTTGTATTTCCTGTGTTTTAGGACAGGTGACAATTTCTGTTGTTTCTGTTTTCGTTACCATGAACCTGATGCTCCCCCACCGCCAAAGCCACCACCGCCTCCGCTATAGCCGCCGCCACCAAAGCCACCACCTCCGCTACGGCCTCCACCGCCCCCACCACCAGCAAGGAACATTTGAAAAATGGTTTGAGCAATAGCAGTAATCAGTAGAAAGAAAATTGCTCCACCCATCAACAGACTGGTGAGTAGACCTGCACCGTTGACCAAACCAGCAACGGTACCTGCAACAGCAGCAGTTGACGCACTTAAGCGCTTACCCACAATAAAGGATGCAAAAATACCAATAACCAAAATGATGAGAACCGTTGTAAACGTTTTCTCTTTGGCTTGTTGTTCGTGTAAGGCTTGTTCCTGACGCTCTTTCAACTCTTGGGCTGCCTGAGCTGCAACTTCAGGGTCTTGATTTAAAATACGTGTTATTTCCGTTAAGCCAGCATCTATGCCTTGAGCATATTGGGCTTGCTTAAAATACGGTGTGATTTGATTACGAATTATGCGACTAACGATGATATCGGGCATGATTCCTTCTAACCCATAACCCGTTAATATTTGTATGCGACGATCATTCACAGCGATCGCCATCAATATCCCGTTGTCACGTTTTGCAGAACCGAGTTGCCATTTTTCTGCAACACGCATGGCATAATCAAAAATATCTTCTTGACCTGTGGTTGGCACAATCACGACGCCAATTTGTGCCTTGCCTTGTTCGTGTAACTGTAAAATTTTCTGGCTAATGGCTTGCTTTTCAGCAGCGGAAAGTAAGTTTGCCTGATCAACTACAGGTTCATTCAGTGTTGGTAGTCCACGAATTGACTCGCCATCTGCCATATCATTAGCAATTTGTGGTTGCTGAATTTTGATTTCAGGCTCTGCTGTTGTTTCTTTTTGCGTAGCTGATTGTTGATCTTTTAATATTTTACTGACAACAACTGTTTCAGCATCTACATCTGTAGCGGTGGCAGTTTCTGCATGTGTGAAACCCACCACACACAATAAGCATGCTAAAACCATGCGCTGCAACCACAACAAACCTGTATGTTTTAGCTCAAAATCCACCATCAGCCCACCTCACAATGCAGTGATGCCAATTAATTAAAATCAACTTTCGGTGCAGTTTGTGCACTTTGCTCTGCGCTAAAATTAGGCTTGTTATCCATACCGATGACTTTAGCTGTCATCACTTGCGGGAACTGGCGTGCATAGCCATTAAAGTCTTGTACCGTAGTAATGTAGCGATTACGTGCGACAGCGATCCTGTTTTCAGTGCCTTCAAGCTGCACCTGTAAATCACGGAATTGCTCATTGGCTTTTAAGTCTGGATAATTTTCCGAGACTGCAATTAAACGAGAAAGTGCGCTAGTCATTTGTGCCTGTGCTTCTTGGTATTTTTGGAACAGTGCTGGATCTTCCAAAACTTCCTTATCCACTTTTAAGCCCGCAACATTGGCACGTGCTTGAGTCACTTCGGTCAGTACTTGTTCCTCATGTTTCGCGTAGCCTTTCACGACATTGACAAGATTAGGCACCAAATCTGCACGGCGTTGATATTGGTTTTGCACCTCAGACCATGCTGCTGTAACGGCTTCGTCTTTAACTTGTAATGTGTTATAGCCACAACCACTCAGGGTCAATGTACTGACTAATGCGATTGCGAGCATGCTTTTTTTCATTGAATTCATAACCCTTAACCTCAAGTATTTATTTGTAATTGTTTAAATAAATTCATTCTAACCTTATTTTTCGAATGAATTATGTATTTTCTTTGTGATTAAATTCATCTACTCCTAAGATATCTAGCATTAAAAAAAGCCCACAACTCGGGCTTTTTTTATCATGTTGAATTAACTATACAATTGCGGCGTAATTTCAGTCATAAAACTTTCCATTTGATATTCGTCAGCGAGACGTTCTTTCCAATATTTCACGATCTGACTGTAATCAATTTCGCTCGGATGGAATTCTGCTTTGTAATATGACAAATATTCAGGCGCCAATTGAATAAACATTTTTGCCAATAAATACGCCCCGAATATATTTCCACCAACCTTCGGCAAACTTTTTTTCTTATCCTGCATAAATAGCTTCGTTGCAGAATAAAACGTAAGACTTGCAAAACCCGTGGTCACACTGCGCATAATCATGCGGCGTATTTTGTCATCTCCATAGACATGTTGATATACATCAAATGCCACTGCGCGATGCTCAATTTCTTCAATCGCATGCCACACCCAAAGTTTCACCGCATCATCATCTAAAGTACTCAGCACTTCAGGATGTCTTAAAATATAGCCACCGAGCAACGCTGTAAAATGTTCAAAAGCACAGGTAATTGCCAGTTGAATCTTTGGATGTAAGTTTTTTACATAGCTGTCTTTACGTGCCAGCCATGCTTGGAAACGATCTAAATTATAGGTTTCACTGCGCCAAGCATCGTTAAATTCAGCGTGGGCTTTGGAGTGCATCGCTTCTTGCCCAATGAATGCCGCGATCTCAGCTTGCAATTTTTCATCACTGACTTTATCGCGTACATTACGGACGCTATGCACAAAGAATTGCTCACCAATGGGAAAGGTCGATGACAATGCCGTCAACAAATGCGACATCACCGGTGAGTTGGCAAAATAATGCCGGCGAATCGCTTTAGGATTGAATTGTGCTCGACGTACCGTAATGCCAATGGCTTTAGGACGATTTAGATATGTTTTTTGTGTCGTCACTTGCGTCATGGTCGCTTCCTAAGATTTGGATCATGATCGCAGTATGTAATTCCTAAGCTCTTTCACACATGGCAAAATGTGCTAGCACATTTGCATAATTCACCATTCTAAAGCGCTGTCTGACAACTTTTCAGCGTATTTATCTGCAAAATCCATTTACTTGTCATTTGAGGTAAATTCCAAAAAATAAAAAACCCGCCGAAGCGAGTTTTTTTGAATAAATCCAATGCAATCACTGGCATGTCATGACTTAAACATCTAAGTAGTCAAGAATACCTTCTGCAGCTTGGCGACCTTCCCAGATTGCGGTTACCACAAGGTCAGATCCACGGACCATATCACCGCCGGCAAAAATTTTCGGATTCGATGTTTGGAATTTAAATTCTTGCTGTTCAGCAGCAATGACGCGACCTGAACCATCCATACTAATGTTTGATGTAGTAAACCAATCTGCAGGGCTGGTACGGAAACCGAAGGCAAGCAATACTGCATCTGCTGGTAAAATTTCTTCTGAACCCGGAACTGGTTCAGGGCTTCGACGACCGCGACTATCAGGTGCACCTAGCTGTGTAGTCACAACTTTAACACCCGTCACTTTGCCATTTTCACCCACAATTTCAATCGGCTGACGATTAAACTGGAAATCCACACCTTCTTCACGCGCATTTTTCACTTCACGACGTGAACCCGGCATGTTTTCTTCATCACGACGGTAGGCACAGACAACAGATTCGGCACCTTGACGGATCGAGGTACGGTTACAGTCCATCGCGGTATCACCACCACCCAGAACAATCACTTTTTTACCTTCCATGCTGATGTATTCAGATGGATCTTTTTCCCAACCTTGCGTACGGTTGACATTGGCAATTAAGAAATCCAGTGCATCATGAACACCAACAAGATCTTCACCCGCAAAACCACCCTTCATGTAAGTATAGGTTCCCATACCCATGAATACAGCGTCGTAATCAGCCAAAAGCTGATCAATGGTCACATCTTTACCAATTTCAGTATTTAGACGGAATTCAACGCCCATGCCAGAGAAAATCTCACGGCGACGTTTCATCACATCTTTTTCCATTTTGAATTCTGGAATACCAAATGTCAGCAAACCACCAATTTCAGGGCGTTTATCGAATACAACTGGCTTCACACCATTACGTACAAGAATATCTGCACAGCCAAGGCCAGCAGGGCCTGCACCAATAATCGCAACTTTTTTGTCTGTCCACTTAACGTGTGACATATCTGGACGCCAGCCCAATGCAAAAGCCGTATCGTTAATGTATTTTTCAGCATTACCAATGGTGACTGCACCAAAGCCATCATTTAGCGTACACGCGCCTTCACATAAACGGTCTTGTGGACAAACACGACCACAGACTTCAGGTAATGTATTGGTTTGATGGCACAATTCTGCCGCTTGGAAAATGCGACCTTCTGCAATCAGTTTTAACCAGTTTGGAATGTAGTTATGTACTGGACATTTCCATTCACAATACGGGTTACCACAGCCAAGGCAGCGGTGAGTTTGGTTTTTTGCAACTTCAGCTGTAAACGGTTTATAAATTTCCACAAATTCTGCTTTGCGGACAACTAGATCTTTTTTCTCTGGATCTTGGCGTGCTACATCCAGGAACTGAAAGTCATTATTTAGGCGCTCTGCCATGTCTCTCTCCGTGGGTAGGTGTAAGCATGTTTGGACTTACACCTGCCTATCAAATCTGCAGTAGTGGAATTATTGTGGATCAGCTTGAGTTGTTTTCAACAAAGTCTGCAAATTAGCAGCTTTTGGTTTCACAAGCCAGAATTTGCGGCTATAGAAGTCAAACTCGTTGCGGATCTTATACGCCCAAGCACTACCTGTTTCTTTAATATGTTCATCTAAGATACGGCACAAGAACTCTTTGTGTTCTTCCATCGATTCTGTAGAGATACGGTTCAATTCAATCAGTTCGTGGTTGTAATGGTCAACAAAGTCATTGTCGAGGTCGAGCACATAAGCGAAACCGCCTGTCATACCCGCACCAAAGTTATGACCCACTTTACCCAATACAGTCACGATACCACCCGTCATGTATTCACAGCAGTGGTCGCCTGCGCCTTCAATCACGGCAAACGCACCTGAGTTACGTACAGCAAAACGCTCGCCTGCTGTACCTGCAGCAAACAATTTACCGCCTGTTGCACCATACAAACAGGTGTTACCAATAATCGCAGTATTTTGCGTTTGGAACGGTGAACCTTTAGGTGGGAAGATCGAGATACGACCGCCAGCCATACCTTTACCCACGTAATCATTCGCATCGCCTTCTAGGCTGATGTGTAAACCACCGGCGTTCCAAACACCCAATGACTGACCTGCAGTCCCTGTTAATTTAACTTTAACAGGATGCGCTTCCATACTGAGGTTGCCATAACGTTTTGCAATCTCACCCGAAATACGCGCACCAATTGAACGGTCACAGTTACCAATTGTGAAGCTATATTCACCGCCTGTACCTGCTTCAATCGCTGGCAGCATTTCTGCCACCATTTTTTCAGCCAAGAGGCCTTTATCAAATGGTGCATTACCTTGTACTTCACAGTACTGTGCTTTGCCTTCAGCCGCAGGATGCGATTGGAGCAATGCGCTCAAATCAAGATGTGCATGTTTTTCAGTTTCACCTGGAAGCATTTCCAGTAAATCTGTACGGCCAATCAAATCTTTCAGACTTGCAACGCCTAGCGCTGCTAACCATTCACGTGTTTCTTCCGCAATAAAATGGAAGAAGTTGATCAGCATTTCAGGCTCACCGATATAGTGTTCCTGACGTAAATGATCTTGTTGTGTTGCAACACCGGTCGCACAGTTGTTTAAATGGCAAATACGTAGGTATTTACAACCCAATGCGATCATCGGTGTAGAACCGAAACCAAAACTTTCAGCTCCTAGAATCGCAGCTTTCACAACATCTAGACCCGTTTTCAAGCCGCCATCAGTTTGTACACGGACTTTACCACGCAGGTCATTCACACGAAGCGCCTGATGCGCCTCAGATAGACCAAGCTCCCATGGAGAACCTGCATGGTGAATTGAAGAAAGTGGAGAAGCCGCTGTACCACCGTCATAACCAGAAATGGTAATGAAGTCTGCGTAAGCTTTCGCTACACCTGCCGCAATCGTACCAACACCTGGCTCAGAAACCAGCTTAACTGACACCATCGCCTGTGGGTTAACCTGTTTTAAATCGAAAATTAACTGTGATAAATCTTCGATTGAGTAGATGTCGTGATGCGGTGGCGGAGAAATTAATGTCACACCCGGTACTGAGTAACGTAAACGTGCAATTAAGCCATTCACTTTACCGCCCGGCAACTGACCACCTTCACCTGGTTTTGCACCTTGTGCCACTTTAATTTGAAGGACTTCTGCAGAAGTTAGATATGCAGGGGTCACACCAAAACGGCCAGATGCAATTTGTTTGATTTTCGAGTTACGAATGGTACCGTAACGCGCAGGGTCTTCACCGCCCTCACCAGAGTTTGAACGACCACCAATGGTATTCATAGCGATTGCAATAGCTTCGTGCGCTTCAGGTGATAATGCACCTAAAGACATCCCAGCCGAGTCAAAACGCGGCAGAATTTCTTCTACGGATTCAACTTGATCAAGCGCAATTGAATTATCAGTTTTAAGTTTGAATAAGTCACGAATCGTCGCGATTGGACGGTTATTCACTAGCTCTGCGTATTCTTTAAAGTCCGCATAATTACCAGAACGCACAGATTTATGCAGCGCATTGATCACATCTGGGTTAAATGCGTGATATTCCTTACCGAATACAAATTTCAGCATACCGCCTTGATCGATTGGCTTACGTGATTTCCACGCCAAATCGGCCAATTTTTTCAAGTCATTTTCTAGATCAGAGAATGTTGCGCCTTTAATACGGCTCGGCACGCCAGTAAAGCATTTTGCAACCACTTCATCAGAGAGGCCGACCGCTTCAAACAACTGACCGCCACGGTAAGAGGCAACAGTAGAAATACCCATTTTAGAAAGGACTTTTAATAAGCCTTTCTCAATACCTTTACGGAAGTTCGCTTGCGCATGAATTGGATCACCCAACAACTCACCTTTCGCGATCAAGTCATTGATCACGTCATAAGCCAAGTACGGATAGATCGCAGTCGCACCAAAACCAAGAATCACCGCAAACTGGTGTGCATCACGTGCTAAACCAGTTTCGACAATAATGTTGGCATCGGTACGAAGACCCACATTGATTAAATAATGGTGAACCGCACCAGTCGCCATCAATGCATTTGCAGGTAAGAAACCTTGACGGATTTTCTTATCAGACAATACAAGTAATGTCTTTCCATCGCGAATCGCTTGCGCAGATTCTTCACAAATACGCGCGATGGCAGCTTCTAAGCCTTCATCTTCTGCATAGTTCAGGTCGATATCTGCAATCTCGTAACCTTTACGACCAAGGGTACGGATTTGATGCATTTTCGAATTTGACAGTACTGGGCTTGAAATGATCAGACGATCCGCATGCTCTGGACCTTGTTCAAATACATTTTGTTCACGGCCGAGGCATGTCTCTAACGACATTACGATCGATTCACGTAATGGATCGATTGGCGGATTCGTAACCTGAGCGAACTGCTGACGGAAGTAGTCAGACACATGGCGCACCTGACGAGACAATACTGCCATTGGCGTATCATCACCCATTGAGCCCACGGCTTCCTGACCACTTTCAGCGATTGGACGAAGCAATTGGTCACGTTCTTCAAATGTCACCATGAACATTTTTTGTGAAGCTTTCAGGTCATCACCTTTTAAGCCTTGATCACACAAATATTCTTCCAGCTCTGGACTGCCTTGTACACGTACTGAGTTTTCACGTAACCACTGACGGTACGGACGCATACGTTTGAGGTGATTACTCACATCTTGAGTATCGAGCATTTTGCCAGTAAAGGTATCGATCACCAAAATTTGACCTGGACCGACACGACCTTTAGATACAACGTCTTCAGGTTCATAACCCCAAACACCAATTTCTGACGCCAAGGTGATGTAACCATTTTTAGTAATTACCCAACGTGCTGGACGTAAACCATTACGGTCAAGCATACAAATCGCATGACGACCATCTTGAATTACCAGACCTGCTGGACCATCCCATGCTTCCATATGCTTCGAGTTGAATTCGTAGAATGCACGTAAGTCCGCATCTAAAGTTTCAACGTTTTGCCAAGCAGGTGGAACCAACATGCGTAGCGCACGGAACAAGTCCATACCGCCACCGACAAGGATTTCCAACATATTATCTAAGCTTGAAGAATCCGAACCTGTACGGTTTACAATTGGATTCAGCTCAGTTAAACCCGGCAATAATGGGTTTTCAAATTTTGGTGTACGTGCCATCGCCCAGTTACGGTTTGCGGTAATGGTATTGATCTCACCATTGTGTGCTAAGTAACGGAACGGCTGAGCCAATGGCCAACGAGGCAAAGTATTAGTTGAGAAACGCTGATGAAATACAACAATGTGTGACTTTAAACGCTCATCAGCAAGATCGGTATAGAAGTCAGCAATGGCTGCTGGCATCATCAAACCTTTATAGCTGATCACAGTTGAGCATAAAGTGGTTACATAGAAGTATGGGTCAGCAGTCAGCTGTTGTTCTGCACGACGACGTGCCATCACCAACTTACGGTTGAATTCAACCTCTGAAACACCCATTGGGCAATTCACGATAATTTGTTCAAATGCAGGCAATGACTGCATCGCGATTGAACCCAACGCATCGTTATTGGTTGGCACAACACGCCAAGCGATGACTTTACAACCTTCGTCTTCGATTTCTTTGGTTAAAATTTGTTTTGCATGTGCGGCTAATGCAGGGTCTAGGTTTAGAAATACAGTACCCACAGCAAAGATTTCACTCAATGTAATGTCACTGAGTTTTTTCGCTTCTTCACGGAAAAATTCTTTTGGCATAGCAAGGAGTAGACCACAGCCGTCACCGGTTTTACCATCTGCGGCAATACCACCACGGTGGGTCATACAACTTAAACTATGCATTGCGGTTTTGACGAGATCATGGCTTGCATCACCCTGCATATGGGCGATTAAACCGAAACCACAGTTATCTTTAAACTCATCCGGTTGGTATAAACCTTGAGCGGGAGCTACAGTATTAGGCGATGGCATGTGCATAGCGTACCCTTCTTTTCTTTACAGCTCTTTCGAGCACTTAACAAACTAATTTCTTGTTGCGATTCGTCTTAACTTACTCACATGAATTGTTCTGTCGAGCAAAATTATTTCTTATTCACACCTTTAAGATAAACCGATTTCATCTTAGATGCATGAATAGAAGTCAAATTTTCTGCTTTTGCAGTTCAGATCAGGGATAACGACTGGATTAATGACTTCGCACTTTTATCGAATCATTTTCGCGCCAAAACAGGGAGAAAAGTTCAATTTACGCACCAATTAAGCAATTTACATGCCAACTTGATGCATTTTCTCCTAAGATGGCTGATTACAAGCATTTTTTAGTTATAACAAATAATTCAAATTGTTCTTTTTTTATTTTATGCACTTTTTCTGTGCAGTTTAAGCTTTTCCTAAGACGTCTTGCGCTATTTTAGAACTAATTAAAAGGATCGGTTACTTCTAGTTCTAGCGGTGCAGGTTTTGGACGTGGTGCATCTACACTACTTTGTGATTTTTGCACATCAATCACATTCCCTTCAGCATCACGGCGAGTCACCGTAGTACTTGTTGTTGCATTAGCTGGAGTTGTTACCGACGCTGCAGCCGCTGCTTTTCGTGCTGCGATTTGAGCTTCATCAATTTTCGGTAAAGGCACAGACTTTAATTTAACAGCATATAACTTTTGACTCGACGACATTTCTTCCGCGCCTAAGTCATTCACATATGCTTGATATTGTTTAAATTCCACAACCTTAGGTTTAATTGATGCAGGCAAAGCAATATTGAGGCTCGACATTGCAGTTTTCGCATCATTTTGAGACGAATATGGTCCTGTTAAAATGACGTATTGCTCAGGATGGTCTTCACCAGAAAGACGTAGATAAATAAATTTGTGACGCTCAGGCTGCTTGCGTAAGAAGCTTTTTAAAATATCTTCTTCAGAAACCCTAAATAATTCAATACCATAAAGCTTGACAGAATCATTGATAAATTTAGTGCCGCGGAATTCTGGTTCATGTTGAGCTGTAGCAACTACGCGTGTCGTCATATCAAGCGGACGCACTTCGTCATTTAATGCACCAAGATGGGACATTGCTGCCACTTTCTCTGGCTGAATTTGCAAATCCACTTCGGTTTCCGCTTGTTTTTCAACTTCAACCAATTCTTTGGTATCTGTAATCGCCCAGAAAACCAATGCAGCGAACAGACACACAGCTCCACCCACCAACCATGTGTAGTGATGAACTTTTTGCCATTGAGACTGCCGCGCTGCCATGATGTACCTACTCTGCCTGATTTGCCAAAATTGCCTGTTTCATTAATTCGACATCAAACTCTTTGGTGATGATGGCCTGACCTAATGATTTCAGTAAAATAAGTCGTAATTGCCCATTCAATACTTTTTTATCATGGGACATATACACCAAAAATTCCTCTAGCGGAATTTTAGGGCAAACTATCGGTAATTGTGCACGTAAAATGATTTTTTTTGTACGCTCTAAATCTTCAAGTGTGATCCAGCCCATACGATGGGACAAATCTGCAGCCATCACCATACCAGTTGCAACGGCTTCACCATGTAACCATTCACCATATCCCAAGTACGATTCAATCGCATGACCAAAGGTATGACCCAGGTTTAATAACGCACGTTCACCTTGTTCTTTTTCATCATTAGCCACAATACGCGCTTTATGAGCGCATGAACGATATACTGCTTCAGCCAACAAAGTTGCATCACCTGCAACTAAAGCATCCATATGCTGTTCAAGCCAAGCTAAGAATTCAACATCACCCAACAAGGCATATTTGATGACTTCAGCCAAACCTGCAGAAAGTTCACGCGCTGGCAAAGTTTTTAATTGCGCCATATCCGCAAGGACCACTTGGGGTTGCTGAAAGGCACCAATCATGTTTTTACCCAGTGGATGGTTAATCCCGGTTTTTCCACCGACACTTGAATCCACTTGAGACAGCAAAGTCGTCGGCACTTGAATAAAATACACACCGCGTTGATAGCATGCAGAGGCAAAACCGGTCATATCTCCAATGACACCACCACCTAATGCCAAAACCGTACAATCGCGGTTAAAGCCTGCTTCGAGCAAGGCATCAAAAATTAAATTCAAATGGTCTAAATTTTTATACTTTTCACCATCAGGCAAAATACATGTCGCAACAGTTTTCCCTAATGCCTCAATTGCTTCTACATAATGTTTTAAATAGAGCGGTGCAACTGTGGTATTAGAGACAATCATCACTTGTTTACCCTGAACATAAGGCTCAAGTAAAGTTTGTGGATTAAGGTCACTCCCAATAAAAATAGGGTAGCGACGATCACCGAGTTCAACATGTAAGGTTTGCATGAATTTAACCTTTTCTAACGAGATATATTTTGTGAAACAATTAAATTAAAAATTTTTTGCGCAAGATCTCTCGCAGCACCTTGATTGGTTTCAATAATATAGTGCGCGACTTCACGATAAAGCGGATCACGGGCAGCCAATAAATCTCGTAGCTTTTGCTCTGGATTTTCCACTTGAAGAAGTGGGCGATTTTTGTCGCGGTAAGTTCGTTGTAACTGAATTTCCACCGGAGTATATAGATAAACAACAATACCACGTTGTTTTAAAAATTCACGATTTGGGGGCTGAGTCACAGCACCACCGCCAGTCGCCAAGACCAGTTGTTTCTTTGCAGTTAACTCATCAATGACATTCGTTTCACGACTTCTAAAGCCTTTTTCCCCTTCTTTTTCAAAAATCCAAGGAATGGTCGCACCTGTTTTACGTTCAATTTCATGATCACTGTCTAGAAATTCACGTCCTAACAATTCTGCTAAATGTCGCCCTACGGTTGTTTTTCCTGCCCCCATTGGCCCTACCAAATAGATATTTGGTAGGGTTTCAAACTCTTTGCTTGGCAAGGAGTCACCTATTTCTTTTGTTAAATTGAAAATATATTAATGATTTCTGGTAACACTGTCATTAACAATTCGCGGAGTAACAAAAATCAGTAACTCATTTTTTGCATCGCTTTTCATATCTTTACGGAATAAGCGACCTACATAAGGAATATCACCTAAGAACGGTACTTTAGTTTGCTTACTTTGTGTTTCCTGATTAAAAATACCGCCGAGCACAACAGTTTCACCATTGTTGACTAAGACATCGGTATTAATTTCATTTTTATTCAGGATGATTTCACCATTTTGTGCATAACCTGCTGGTGAGTCACTCTTGATATTCAGCTTCATTTGCACTTTACCATCTGGAGTAATGCTAGGCGTGACATCCAAACTTAATAAAGCTTCTTTAAACTCGGTAGAAGAAGTCGCATTTGAACCTGTACCCGTTATGGTTTGATACGGAATTTCTTGACCTGATGCAACTTTGGCGGGTTGTTTATCCGCTGTCAGTACTTTTGGTGTAGAAATGACTTCACCATAACCATCTGCTTGTAAAGCAGAAAGCTCTAAATCCAACATAAAATCAGAAAGACTAATTAAGCCGAACGCAATTCGACTGGCACCTGCAGTAGTCACCCCTAAGTCCACGTTTAAGTTACTTGGACGTTGAATAGTATATTTCCCATCATCATCCGGTGTTTTTAGGTCCCAAAGCGTAGTATCACTACCACCCACCAATAAATGGTCATTTTGGTTAATCCCTTGGGACAAGAGACCCCATTTCACACCCATTTCTTTGGTAAAGTCAGTAGATGCTTTTACAATACGTGCTTCAACCATGACCTGCTTGACTGATACATCAAGCAAATCCACCATCTTACGAATCTGATCAATGTTTTGCGCGGTATCATTAATAATCAGTGTATTTGTACGCGTATCTGCAGAAATTGTTCCGCGTGGACTTAACAAATTACCCCGATCATCATCAGCATTATTACTATTATTTGACGAACCGCTATTACCCGCAGTTTTAGACTGCGTAATCAGCTTCTCTAGCTCAGCAGCTTTTGCATAGCTTAACGTTAAATATTCAGTCTGTAATGGTGCCAACTTCATACTTTGACGTAAGGCTTTTGCTTCTTCTTCTTCCGCTTTAATCAACTCAGATACAGGCGCAATCCAAATCACATTACCATTACGACGTTTGTCCAAATTCTTGGTTTTCAATACGATATCTAGCGCTTGATCCCAAGGCACATCTTTTAAGCGAAGTGTAATATTTCCTTGAACCGTATCAGCAGCAACCATATTGATTTCAGTGAAATCAGCCAAAAGTTGCAGCACACGACGTACTTCAATATCTTGGAAGTCTAATGAAATCTTCTTACCGATATAATGATTGGCAGCTTTAGGACGTAATGGATTCTTATCTTCCGGACGTTTCAAACTTACCGTTAATTTATTATCTGTTTGGTACGCCATATATTCATAGCTGCCCGTCGACTGAATGGTAATCACACCATTACCGCCATCATTATGTGCATCTACCGTTGCAACAGGTGTTGCAAAATCATTGACATTTAAACGGCGAGTCAAATGTGCAGGTACTTTATTGCCTAAAGTACGGATCACCACTTTACTGCCTTGCTGTTGAACATCAACGGGGGTATTTCCACCCAGTAAATCAACAACAACTTGACCTTCACCATTAGAACCACGGTGGAAACCAATATTTGAGATGCCCTGTTGCTGACGTTGTGCTACAGGCTGTACATAATTTGCAGCTTGTGCAGAGTTGATTTTTAAAATAAAGGTATTACCTTCAACACGCGTGGTAAAAGCGCCAGCATTGGCTAAATTCACAGTTAAGCGCGCACGTTGTGCATCCGAACTCACATCCACAGTGCTCGCTTCAGCCGTTGCAACAGGAATTGAACTTTGTTTTAAATTTTGCTGTGCTTTATCAAAGTCTAAAACTAGTCGTGATGGTTGATCGAGTTGATAAGCTTGTGGTTGCGGCGGCAAGCCATTAAACATCACGCGAATTTCAGTCCCTTGACCTGGAATTTGCATTGGTACCACATTGGTTACACTCACCTGAGCATTGGCAACTTGCATCATCGCCATTGCAACAGCCCCCATCGAAAACTGACGAAACACATGATTCATTGTATTGCCATCCCCAAAAATAAAATCTTGTACACTATTCTTCATTTTTATTCCTTTAAGCTTAAGGTGCTGGTCCAATTAATATGAGACTTCTAGGACGCTCTACATATCCTTCTCGCCCATCCGGAATAATCTCAATCAAATCAATTTGAGTCGGGGTAATATTTACCACTCGACCATGATTGAGCCCCATATAACTTCCACGTTGAATACGCTCAACTTCACCATCAGGTGTCTGAATCAAGGCTAATATTTGCCCAGATTGGTTACGCATACTACCCTTCATATTCAGGGTTTCGAGTGCATAACTCTCCAAAGGCTGAGGCTGACGGCTCAAGTTTGGATAAACACGCTTACCTGCCATGATTTTAAGTTCTGCTGCCAAAGAACTTGGCAAGAACGGACTTTTTAAAGAATGCGCCGCATAATTAAAAGTTTCGACAGGTACAAAATCTGGCGCAGGTTCAATCGCTAGTGGAGCTTGATTGCGTATATTTGCCATCTCTTGATTGACCACATCAATACGTGATTCACAACCAGCCAATACAAATCCAACCATCACAGAAAGTGCCAATTTATTCATTTTCATTTTGGAGCCTCCTGTGTGCTTGCTGAATCTGCAGCTTTCGCAGCACTTTCAGTATTCCCTTCATAACGATATGTTTTTGCAGAAATCACATAGTCAATTTTTGGAATATCTGAGTTCTTTTCTTTATTTTCAGTTGCTGTAATCGTTAAATTATGCAAAGTCACAATCCGTGAAAGCCCCGCAATACCACTTACAAATGAACCAAAGGCGTGGTAATCACCTGTTGCCTCAATATGAATTGGCTGTTCCGTAAAGAACTCTTGCTTAACTTCAGGCTCAAGACGAATAATTTTAAATTTCAATCCAGAATTCACGCCTGTTAAGTTGATATCTTCAACCAAACCTGGAATTTCAGTTTCTTTCGGCAATTGTTCTAACTGTTGATTAAAACGTGCTTCCATATCTTGTAACTGCAATTGATATTGTTGCAAATTACGTAGTTTTGAATCTTTTTCACGAAACTCATTTAACAAATTTTGTTCTTGTGCATTAGCACTTGAAATAGCTTCAATCTTGTCTTTAATCGCCAAGAAATAGCCCAAAATTGCCACAAGGATAATGATAAAAATCCAACATGTAATTTTGACTGAAATTGGCCAACTACCATAGTTATTCGGATCTAGCGTATTGAACTGCTGTACAAACTTATCAAAAGTCATTTTCTTTTTCGGAATGACCACAGCATCTTGATTCAATTGTTCAAATTCATCACGACTCATTTTGCAGCCTCCGGAGTTGGTGTTGCTGCAGTTTGTGCGTCAGATGTTTGCGCCGATGAAGCTGACTGTCCTGCATTTGCTGCTGGATCATTAATGGTCGGCTGCGCAATTTGCTCCAAATCAGCAGTCACAGTAAATGCACCATAAGATTCTTCTACGCGAGGAACCACTGACGTCGGCGCTTTGTCTTTTTTCTCTTCCGCCACAAGGAATGAGCTCATGAAGGCATTACGATACCAAGGTGATGCTTCCAAATTACGCAGTAAATCTGCAACAGTGTTTGGACTTTCCGCACGCCCTTCGATCATAAATTTGTCGCCATTACGTTCAAATTTTGTGATGTACATATTGGCAGGTGTCACACGAACCAATTCATCTACAAGATGTACAGCGATTGGACGTTGACCTTGTAAGCCTTGAATCAACTTCATTCGTTCAATAATGGCATTACGCTGTTCTTGTAAACCATCCAAAGACTTTAATTGAACATCTAAGTTTTGGTTATGACTGATAATCAATTGGTTCGCTTGTTCTTGATCTTTTAATTTGTGATCAAAGTACAACCATGTTAAACCAACCCCAATTACCCCAATTAAGAAAGCCCCAATACAAAGTGCAATAAATTCTTTTTTTCGTTTCTCTCTTAGCTCATCACGCCAAGGGAGCAAGTTAATTTTTGCCATTAATCAAAACTCCTCAATGCTAGACCGCATGCCACCATGAGTGATGAGGCATCATTTTCAATTTTTTTAATATCAATTTGAGGTGAAAAACCCATTTGTAAGAATGGATTGGCAATCGTGACGCGGTAACCCAATTTTTGTTGAAGTAATTTTGCAAGACCCGGAATATTGGCATTCCCCCCTGCCAATAAAATATGGTCAATTTCGTTGAACTGTGAAGATGAGAAAAAGAACTGTAAAGAACGTGCTGCTTGTTGAACGACAGCTTCTAAGAAGGGTTCTAAGACTTCGATATCATAATCATCTGGCAAGGCACGTGTTTTTTTCGCACGACCAGCTTCTTCGAAAGACAATGCATAGCGATTTTGAATTTCCTGTGTCAATTGTTTGCCACCAAACACTTGCTCACGGGTATAAATCACTTTGTTATTCTGCATGACAGATAAGGTCGTCATACTATGACCAATATCTAAAATACCCACGGTATTCACACCCATTGGCAAAGTATCTGAGAAAACTTTAAACGCATTTTCAATTGCAAAGCTTTCTACATCGCCAATTTTTGGTGTAAGACCAGCAAGCTGAATGACTTCCGCACGCGCTTCGACATTTTCAATACGCGTAGCGACAAGCAAAACATTGACACGATTTGGGTTGGACAGACGATCTGGCAAGACCTCAAAATCAAGGCTCGCTTCATCAAGTGGGAACGGAATATATTGCTCAGCATCATCACGAATCTGAATTTCACGTTCATCATCGTTCATATCTGCGTCCATTTCGATGATTTTTGTAATCACCATCGACGTTGGAACCGCCAAAGCTGCATTAGTGGTCTGCGTATTGGCCAAATTAATTGCGCGCTCTAAACAGTCACCGACAGCTTCCGGATTCAATATGTTCTTTTCAACAACACTTCCTTCTGGTAATGGCACCAAAGCATAGCTTTCTACCCAATACCGCCCACTCTTTACAGAAAGTTCCAAAACCTTAACAGAAGTCGAACTAATATCTACTCCTATTAACCCCTTATTTGGCTTACGATATAACCTGAGCACAATATAATTCCTATTATTTTTTTATCCCCAAAAAAATTAACCCACTAATTAGCATTGGTCTATAATTTTATACAGATACAATAACTCATCTAACAATCCGTATATCGAAAGGATATACTGACCACCAATTAGTTTGCCATTAGCTCTTATTAAAACTTACTTGTTATGAAAAAGCTATCTTGTTCAGGCCTTGTTCATCCATTTTTTTTGGCCATTATTATTATTTTGGTCGCAATTCCAATGGGTTTCTATGGCATGTATCTCTATATTGCCCCGTCTTTGCCTGAAATGTCCATCTTAAAAAAGGCTCCATTATTAAAACCATTGCAAGTTTATAGTGCTGATAATGAGCTGATTGCAGAATATGGTGGCAAACTTTCGGTTCCTGTAGAGTACGACCAAATCCCGTCTCATTTCATTCATGGCTTTTTAGCTGCGGAAGATTCTTCGTTCTTTGAACACAGCGGAATTAGTTTCAAAGGATTGGGGCGTGCCGTCAGTGAAAGTATTACAGGCTCAGATGTGCAAACGGGTGGTTCAACCATTACCATGCAGGTTGCAAAAAACTATTATCTGACTCCAGAGCGTACTTTAAAACGTAAACTAACCGAAGTTTTCCTTGCTCGAAAAATTGAACAAAATCTAAGTAAGGAAGAAATTTTAACGCTGTATGTTAACAAAATCTTTTTGGGCAAAAATGCATACGGGATCGCAGCAGCTGCAAAAATTTATTATAACAAGAGCTTGCAAGATTTGAGCTTGGCTCAAATGGCAATGATTTCAGGCCTACCCAAAGCACCATCAAAATATAATCCTGTAGCCAATCCAAAACGTGCTTTAGAGCGTCGTAATTGGATTTTAGGACGTATGTTGCAATTGGGTTATATCAATCAATCGGAATATCAAGAAGCAATTGCTGAACCAATTAATCTCGATATGCCTGACCGCGGAGTTAGCAACAAATTCCCCTATGTCGGGGAAATGGTTCGCTCTGAGCTCGTAGAAAAGTTTGGCGAACAAGCGACAGATTCTGGCTATAAAGTCTATACCACCATCAACAGCCAACGCCAAGCCTATGCTGAGCAAGCTGTGCAAGATGGTCTTGAAGCTTACGATAGACGACATGGTTGGCGTGGTGCAGAAGCACATGATGAGCCATTAAAAAACTTTATTCCATATGCCAACACATACCCTGCCGAAGTCACTAAAGTTAACAACACCAGTATCGAAGTGTTGATGCAAGACGGCAGTAGTGTGACAGTTCCATGGTCAGGTCTGTCTTGGGCACGCCCCTATCGCAATGCCAATAGTGTAGGCAATGCGCCAAGCAAAGCCTCACAAATTGTAAAAGTAAAAGATATAATTCGCCTACGTCCGAATGCTGATAAAAGCTCATGGGCTTTGGTGCAAATTCCAAAAGCGCAAGGTCAATTGATCGCACTTAACCCCAATAATGGTGGCATTGAAGCCATTGTCGGTGGTTATAATTTTTATCAATCTAAATTTAACCGTGCTCTACAAGGCTGGCGTCAGCCGGGTTCAACCATTAAACCCTTTGTTTATGCTTTAGCACTTGAACGCGGTATGACACCGTACTCCATGGTCAATGACAATCCAATTACCATTGGCAAATGGACGCCTAAAAACTCTGACGGTCGCTATTTGGGGATGATTCCTCTACGCCGCGCCCTCTATTTATCACGTAACACAGTTTCAGTTCGCTTATTACAAGTCGTTGGGATTGAACGTACTCGCCAATTATTTATGGATTTTGGCTTACAAGAAAACCAAATTCCACGTAACTACACCATTGCTTTAGGTACCCCACAGGTATTACCGATTCAAATGGCGACAGGTTATGCGACATTTGCCAACGGTGGATATCGTATTCAACCCCATTTTATTAGCCGTATTGAAGATGCTTATGGCAAAGTGATTTATCAAGCCAATCCTGAATATGCATGTATTCAATGTATTAATCAAAAAGACGAAGTTGAATCTGCAGATCCAACCACGCCGGATGATGAAGTGATTGAAGTCACCAATCAGGATAACAAGCCCGCTGAATCAAAAATTTCCGATACTGAAGCAGCAAACTATAAACAAGCTCAGCGGATTTTGAAGTCAAGTTCAGCCTTTGATATGGCGAACATCTTGCGTGACGTGATTCAACACGGTACAGGTCGTGCGGCTTTAAAAATTGGTCGCGGTGATTTAGGCGGTAAAACCGGTACAACCAATGATGCAAAAGACGCGTGGTTTGCTGGATTTAATGGAAAATTGGTCACTGTGGCTTGGGTCGGTTTTGACCAACCCTCTACTTTAGGTCGCCGTGAATATGGTGGTGTTGCAGCTCTGCCAATTTGGTCAGATTTTATGGCGAAATCACTTAAAGGCACACCTGAAGCTTGGGTGCGTTTAGACACCCATGCCAAGAATCCAATCAACCGTAATTCGGCTAAAGCGACTCAAGGTCAACCTGAACAAGATCGTGCAGCAACGCCACCAATGGCTCAACCGCTGTATCGTCCTGCTCCTGTTGCACCGAAGCCTCAGGCTTCGCAAAATGATTTTGACGACCTTCCTGGGTCTACTGAAACCAATCTTGCACCGACTCGAACTGCGCCTCCGCCAATGCAGCCTAAACCACAAGGTGCAGAGCATAAAACGGACGCACTTGATCATCTCATCGATCAAGTTCAGTAAATACTGCATAAAAAAAGCCCTCAAACGAGGGCTTTTTTATCACTTCCAATGCATTATTTCTTTTTAAAGAGATAAATTTGATACTGCGCTTGCAACTCAAATTGTTCATTTTTTTCTAGAGCTTCTCGACGCTCAGCTTTCACTTTATATGCATAAGGCGTCATTGCAATTAAGTTTTTGAGATCCTGCTGAGAAAGTGACATTTTCGCTTGAACCACTTGCTCACTTTCCAATTCAAAATCATTCGCCAGTTGTTCCACAAATTTATGCGGTTCATGTGGTTTTACTTCTTCAAACAAAGCTTCACGCATAGCATAAAGATGCTCTGGTGCAGGTGTAACCACCATCAAGTGCCCCTCAGGCTTTAATACGCGAAGGATTTCTTCTTTTGGAATAGGACTAAATAAACTCGTACACAAGTCAATCGAATGATCTAATACAGGTAAGGTTGCCCCTGTCCCAACCACCCAAGTCACCTCTTTATTCAGTTTAGCGGCCACTTGTACTGCATTTTTAGCGATATCGACACCCACACACTGTAATACTTCAGCTTGCATCGCATTGGTGTAATAGCCTTCACCACAGCCAATATCCAACAAGTTTTCAACACGTAACTTTTGAATCAAAGCCACTACTGTCTGTTGCAAAGGTGCATAGTGACCTGCACTTAAAAATGCTCGACGCGCCTGTACAGATTCAGGCGTATCACCCGGGTTTTTACTGTGTTTATGTTGAACCACATGTAAATTGACATAGCCTTGTTTTGCAACATCATAGCTATGATTATTTTCACAGCGCCATGTCCGCTCTGTGAGTTTCAATGCTTCACGGCATACAGGACACATCAACAGGTTCATCATTTACTCCACTAGATTTTGAAATAAAAAAACCGGCATCTGTGGGAGCAAATGCCGGTTTTGTTTATTTATTTGCTTAGCGTAATTTTAAAGTCATTAGACCCAAAACTACCAGCATAATTGTGATAATCCAGAAACGAATCACCACCTGAGTTTCACGCCATCCCTTTTTCTCATAGTGATGGTGCAGCGGTGCCATTAAGAATACACGCTTGTTCCGCATACGCAGCGAGCCAATTTGCAAGAAGACAGAAATAGCTTCAACCACGAAAACACCGCCCATAATGGCAAAAACGATTTCTTGACGAACCATGACTGCGATCGTACCGAGCATCGCACCTAGAGATAAGGCACCGACATCACCCATAAAGACTTGAGCAGGATGTGCATTAAACCATAAGAATGCCAAGCCAGCACCGATCATCGCCGCACAGATCACGACAAGTTCAGATGCATATTTCACATAAGGAATATGCAAATAATCAGCAAAACGGACATCACCAGCCAGATAAGCAAATACACCTAAACCTGCGGCAACCAGAACGATTGGCATAATTGCCAAACCATCCAAACCATCGGTTAAGTTCACAGCATTGGATGCGCCGTTAATCACCAAATAAGTAAAGACAATAAAGCCAATACCGAGTGGAATAATGGACAGCGGAATGCTAATTTCTTTAAAGAATGGAATCAACAGATCCAACATATTTGAGGTATGTACTGGGTTTGCTTGCTGTGTCGCAATCACATAGAGTGCAATACCAGCGCCTAACGATGCCACCGAAGTCCAAAAGAATTTCTTCTTCGCAGGTAGACCTGCGTTGTCTTTATAACGGATTTTAATCCAGTCATCTGCCCAGCCAACAGCACCAAAGATCACCATCACGCCTAGTACAATCCATACATAAGGGTTTGAAAGATCGGCCCAAAGTAAGGTTGAAATCCCAATAGACAGTAATATCAACACACCACCCATGGTCGGTGTGCCCATTTTTTTGGCATGATTTTCAGGTGCAAATGAACTGACTGCCTGACCATATTTGAGAGCTTGCAATTTTCGGATCATCACAGGTCCAAGTAACAGACCAATGGCCAATGCCGTTAAGACACTGAGTAGCGAACGAAGCGTTAAATAACGAACAACCTGAAACGAGCTGTGATAACCCGCAAGCTGCTCAAATAACCATAACAGCATTAAAGTTTCTCCATCAATTCAGCCATCAAAGTTTCCATGTGGGTATAACGAGAACCTTTAAACAGGAAACTCATGGACTGAGGCTGATGTGTTTTGACTAGACTAATTAATAACGGTAAGGCCTGTTCTTGAGTAAGAAAGGCCTGTAATTTTTTACCATATTGTGTACTGCGCGCGCCTTCTTGCACAGCAGGTGAAAACTCACCGACAGCAACGACAAATTGAAGACCAGAGTGTGAGACAAGATCACGTCCCAACATGTAGTGCTGCTGTGCAGCAGATGAACCTAACTCACCAATATCCCCAATGACCATGACTTTGATGCCATCTTGCTGCGCAAGTACATCAGCAGCAGCACGCATTGAGGTTGGATTTGCATTGTAAGTATCATCAATAAACAAATAATCTTTATGCTGAATAAAGTTTAGACGGCCTTTGGCACCTGTCGCATGTTCAAGCCCCACAACGATATCATCTAAACTCACACCAATCGATAATGCGAAAGCTGCGGCTGCAGTGGCATTTTGCACATTATGTTCACCAGCAAATGGCAGTTGAACAGGACGTGCACCTTGTGGCGTATTTAAGATAAAACGTGAAGATTGAGCCTGAAGCTCCGTCTCAGTCGCAAAGACATCCCCGCCCTGACCAAAACTCATTACTTGCTCAGTTTGCACAGCTTGACGAATGGCATCTGTAAAATCATCTGCCGCAGGCACAATCGAAGTTCCTGTTTTCGCTATATGTGCATAAATTTCAGACTTGGCACGACAGATGCCATCACGTCCACCAAACTCACCCATATGAGCGGTGCCAATATTTAAAATTCCGGCAACCTGAGGCTGTACCAAATTTGAGGTGTAATCAATTTCACCTTTATGACTGGCACCAAGCTCCATCACGGCATACTGATGTTCTGGACGCAACTCAAGTAACATCATCGGTACGCCAAGGTCATTATTTAAATTACCGCGCGTAATTAATGTTGGTGCAAGACGAGAAAGGATACTCCCGAGCATCTCTTTGGTCGTAGTTTTACCACTGCTTCCTGTCAAGGCAATTACTTTTAAAGCTGGGTTTTGGGCACGACGAAATGCACCCAAATGTCCAAGCGCCAAACGTGTATCTGCAACCACCAACTGATAAATATCCACATCGACAGGATGACTAACGATGGCAATTTCACAACCCTTTTCAGCCACTTGAGCAAGGAAGTCATGCGCGTCAAAGCGCTCACCTTTCAGGGCAAGAAAAGCGTCACCTTGCTCTGCATGACGTGAGTCGGTCAAAATTCGTTTTACAGAACCTGTCGGCGCTTGATTGTTATGCCAGTGACCTTGTGTCACTTGAACCAACTGTTCGGCAGTCCATGGTTCTAACGGAACCGTACTGGTCGTTGAAGTATGCATATCTGTTTCCTATTGCGCTGGATAAGCCGAGTCAGTGTTGTGATGCTGTGAATCAATTGCTGATTTCACTTCCACCACATCATCAAACCAATGTCGAACACCATCAATTTCTTGATAGTTTTCATGGCCTTTACCAGCAATCACCACAATATCACCCGCTTGCGCATGGTTGACTGCGAATTTAATCGCTTCACGGCGGTCATGGATTTCATGGACAGTTTTTCCAGTAAAATCAATACCAGCCTTCATATCTGCAAAAATTTGTTCTGGGTTTTCAGTACGTGGATTATCCGAGGTAATCAACGCAACATCTGCATGGTTTAATGCCGCTTGTGTCATCAATGGACGCTTACCACGGTCACGATCACCACCACAGCCAAACACCGCCCATAACTGTTGCGATACATGACGTTTTAAAGTCTGTAACACTTGAACTAAAGCATCTGGTGTATGTGCATAATCCACCACAAACAGGCGCTCATCATCACGGATCACTTGCATACGACCCGGCGCACCTTTTAACTTGGGCGCAGTTGCGATCAAGGCAGATAAGTCAAAACCCGCTTGCTCCGCTGAAATTAAGCTCGCCACAATATTTTCAATATTGAAGTGTCCCAATAATGGACTTTGCACCACAAATTCAGCTTGAGCAGTACGCAATTTAAATTTTGCGCCCGTTAAGCTGTATTGAATATCCGTCACTTGATAATCCGCAGCCTGACGCGTTGAATAAGTCAAAATTTTAGGCTGAGCCGGGTTTTGGCGTGCAGCATTCAACATCACTTCTGCATGTTCATCATCGAGATTGATGACTGCAACTTTGAGCGATGGAAACTGAAACAAACGTGATTTCGCTTCAGCATAGGCTTCAAGGGTTTTATGATAATCCAAATGGTCACGACTTAAATTGCTATAAGCGGCAATTTCAATTGCACAGCCATTTAATCGACCTTGTTCTAATCCGTGCGAACTTGCCTCTATGGCAGCAAACTCTGCACCCTCAAGCGCATAGGCATGCAATGCATTTTGCATATGTAACGCATCTAAAGTAGTGTGAGATGAGGCTTCTAAATTCGGTAAAATCCCGTTTCCAGTGGTTCCCATCACTGCACATTTTTTGCCTTGCAGCATGAGTAATTCAGCGATTAAGCGTGAGATCGTGGTTTTACCATTGGTACCCGTCACAGCCAAAATCCGTGCAGCTTGAGCTGGTTGAGTCGCCTGTAAATATTGCTTTTGCCACTGCCCCATCAATTGACGCACATCCGCGATCACGACACTTTGATCCAAGCCCAAATCAGTTTCTGAAATGACAGCCAACGCGCCATTCTCTAACGCTGCACGTGCAAATTGTGCTGTTTTTTCAGGTTGCGAAAACGAAGTCAGGGCAATAAATATTTGCCCTGCTGTAACTTTGCGACTATCCAGATTGAAGCCCTGAAAGGATTGCGACATCCATTCAGCGGGCTGTTCAACGGTGTATAGATCTTGAAACGTAATTTTCATTCATCACCTATTACTGGATCTTAGGAGTGTCTAAAGGTTTATCTAATGGTACGTTCATTAAACGTAAAGATTCTTGCATTACACGAGCGAAAACGGGTGCAGCCACCAGACCACCGTAATACTGACCTGTCGGGTTTTCCACTACAACAATCATGGCCAAACGTGGATCACTCACTGGTGCGACACCAGCAAAGAGTGCACGATATTCTGAAGTCGAATAGCCTTTACGGTCTGCACGTAATTTATGTGCTGTACCAGTTTTACCCGCCACGCGATAACCCGGAATATTGGCTTGACGTGCCGTACCACCCGGCAAGGTCACCGCTTCCATCATTAAAAGCACTTGATCAGCAATTTTAGGGTCAACCATCTGCTCACCTTTCGGCTTTTCCTCAAGCTTGTACAAGCTCAGTGGCATTTTGACGCCTTTGTTGGCAATCATGGCATAAGCATCAGCCAGTTGGAGCACTGTAGCGTTCAAACCATAACCATAAGCCATGGTCGCTACTTCTGACACATTCCATTTGCTCTTCGGCAAAATCAGACCAGCACTTTCACCGGGGAATTTCACCGCTGAACGTTGACCAAAGCCAAGACGTTGATAGAACGTTGGTAATGTTTCATAAGGGAGAGATAAAGCGATTTTTGCCACACCGACGTTAGACGATTTTTGAATAATGCCGCCCAAAGTCAGAGGGCCATAGTTATGCGTATCTCGGATAGTATGATTCCCTACACGCATAGAACCGGGTGCGGTATTTACAACGGTATTTGCCGTGTATTTACCGCTTTCCAATGCCATTGCCACGGTCATTGGCTTCATAGTTGAACCCGGCTCAAATGAGTCAATTGCACCACGGTTACGCATGGCATCTTTATTTAAGACACCTTTTTTATCATTCGGGTTGTACGACGGCCAAGAGGTCATCGCTAAAATTTCACCCGTTTTGACATCGACAGCAATCGCTGTGGCAGAACGTGCGTTATTGGCTACCCCGGCTGCAGTCAACTCACGATACATAATGTATTGCAAACGTGAATCAATACTCAGCGTTATATTTTCACCCGACTCAACTTCTTTCACGATCTCAGGGTCTTTAACGCGGTTGCCTTTTTTATCTCGGACAATTTGCTGCGCACCATCTACGCCTGCAAGACGTTCATTCAATTGCATCTCTAAACCTTCGATGCCCATACCCTCACTATTGGTTAAACCAATAATTTGTGAGTTTGGCTGAGGCTGTGGATAGTAGCGCTTATAGTTTTTCTCGGTATATACCCCCTGAAAGTCACGTTTCATGATCAATTCAGCTTGTTGTGGTGGCACTTCTTTCTTTAAAACTAAATAACGTGAACGTGGACGCTCATTCATTTTGCGTCTCAATTCAGCACGATCCATCCCTACAGCATCAGCGAGTTCATCTAAATTCAGATTTTTATCTGGTAATTGACGTTTTAACTTACGATTGTTTGGATCTTTAGCCAATTCGGCCGTAATTTCTTCAAAGAGTTTTTTATTGTCAAAATAATCACGTGGATCGATCACGATTTTCATGATCGGAGTACTAATGGCTAAAGGAACGCCGTGACGGTCATAGATTACACCGCGCATGGCTTTTAAGGTTTCAGTTCTTAAAATTTTGGCATTGGCTTTATTTTGTAAAAAGTCTTTATTGATGATTTGTACATAAAAAGCCCGCCCGACCAATGCAATAAAGCACAGTAAAACCACCGCCCACATCAAGTGATAGCGCCACATCTCCACCGAAATTGCTGTACGACCAGTAACAGACTGCTGTTTTTTACGCGGAGTTTGTTTGTTTCTCTTTTCAACCATGTGACCGGCAGCCTATTTTTTCTGTTCTGGAGTTTGTGGCAATGAAATAACAACGGTTTGTGCAATAGGAGGCGAATACATCCGTAATTGGGTAACTGCACGTGTCCCAATTTGGGCTGTTGCACCAAAAGTTTGTTGTTCGATCAGCAAACGTCCCCATTCTGCATTGAGGTCATCCCTTTCACGCATATAGGTACTCAATTGACGATAATCTTGGCGATATTCAAAGACTTGAAACACCACCATAATCGCACTCACAAAAACCAAGAGCAATAAAATGCTGTATGTAATGATTTTCTTAGACTGCGATTGATCAGAGTTTTTTTCGATTGCTTCGGTTTTCATTCTTTGCCTTTTAAGCTAAACGCTCTGCCACACGAAGCCAAGCACTACGAGATCGTGGATTGGCTTTAACTTCTTCTTCACTTGCTTTAATTCGTGACACTTTTTTTAAGCGGCGGGTATCTTCGCGTTTTTGTGGTAAACCCCAGCCTGTGTCTTCTGCAAGTGTAGATTCTTTTTGAATAAATTGTTTAATTAAACGATCCTCTAAAGAATGGAAACTGATCACTGCCAGAGTGCCTTCAGGTTTCAGCATCTCCACCGCTTGAGGTAAGAAGATATCAATATCGTCGAGTTCTTTGTTAATAGCAATACGAATTGCTTGGAAAGTTCGTGTCGCTGCATGTTTATTTTTTTCCCATTTCGGGTGGGCAACTTTCACAATTTCGGCCAATTGAGCTGTAGTTTCAATATACCCTGCCGCTTTAATCGCTTTGGCAATACGGCGGCTATAACGCTCTTCACCATATTTAAAAATAATATTGGCTAAATCTTCTTCTTCAATATCAACCAACCACTCTGCGGCTGTTGGACCTTGTGAATTGTCCATACGCATATCGAGTGGGCCATCTTTCATAAAGCTAAAGCCACGCTCTGCTTGGTCTAGCTGCGGAGATGACACCCCTAAATCTGCCATAATACCGTCGACCAAATCGATACCTCGACTACGCAGTTCTTCTTTTAAGTCTGCAAAACTGGCGTGAATAATTTTAAAACGCGCATCTTCTTGTTCTAATTCTGCGGCAACAGCCAATGCTTGCGGGTCTTTATCAAAGGCATAAACACGTGCATTTTCATCTAATTTAGACAGTAATAAACGCGTATGACCGCCACGCCCAAATGTGCCATCTACGAAAATTCCTGTATTGCGATCTGCCAGTAAAGCATCAACAGTTTCATGAAGTAATACAGAAATATGCGACATAAGGGTTCGTTCAACACAGCTAAAAATGTAACTGCACATTATTACCTTGTTTTAGCAAAGCTCCAAACGTCTTTTTGTACAGAAATATTACTTTCCATAGAGAAAACCGTTTTTATTTTTTTGCCATCCATTAAAAAACCTCCCGAAGGAGGTCTTTGAACATCTCAAATCATAGATTTCGATGTATTAACGCTTATTATTGTAGATCTGATCGAAGATCGCACCATTCACAAAATGTGTTTGTTGTGCTTTTGCCCAGCCACCAAAGACTTCATCAATGGTAAAGGTTTTTAATGGCGGGAACTGTGATTTATATTTTGCTAAAACTGCTGCATTACGTGGACGGTAAAAATGACGAGCTGCCATCTCTTGACCTAATGGAGAATAAAGATAATTGATATAGCCTTGAGCTAACCATTTATTGCCATTTTTTTCGACAGTTTTGTCCACGATCGCCACTGAAGGCTCAGTCAAAATCGACATCGATGGATAAACGATATCAAATTTATTTTTACCCAAAGTTTTTTGAGTAACTAAAGCTTCGTTTTCCCAAGTCAATAACACATCACCAATACCACGTTCTGCAAAAGTAGTCATCGATGCACGTGCCGCAGAGTCCATCACTTTTACGTTATGGTACATTTTACCCACGAAATCTTTGGCTTTCGCTTCATTACCACCCGGCTGTTTCAAAGCATAACCCCAAGCTGACAAGTAAACCCAACGTGGGAGACCGCCTGTTTTCGGGTTCGGGGTAATAATTTGTACGCCCGGTTTGGTTAAATCAGACCAATCTTTAATATGTTTCGGGTTGCCCTTACGCACCATGAAGACAATCGTTGACGTATATGGCGCTGAGTTATGTGGAAACTCTTTTTGCCAACCCGGCTGAATCTGACCAGACTTTACAATTTCCTCGATATCATTGGCCAAAGCCAAAGTCACGACATCACCTTTTAAACCATCAACCACGGAACGGGCTTGTTTACCTGAGCCACCGTGTGATTGTTTAAATGCGACCGTTTTACCCGTACGCTCTTTCCAATATGCACCAAATGACTTATTAAATTCGTCATAAAATTCACGCGTTGCATCATAAGAAACGTTTAAAAATTCACGATCAGCGGCCTGAGCAGACGCAGAGAAAGCAACACCAGTGGCAAGCAACGCAGCACTGAGCCACGCCTTAAATTGAGTTTTCATAACAGCCAGCATAAAGTTATATTCAATACTGCTAAATATATGAAATAAAGTCATAAATCGCAATTGCAGCGTGTTTAGACCCTTTGCTGAATACAGCTAACGCTACGAATTTAATTGTTTGTTTTTCATATTAAAATACACAAAAACAATCTACTTATTCTCTATATATAGATTTTTATGCATTACATATGCAAAAAACGGATAATCTAGATTATCCGTTTTTTGCAGCGCACATTATAGTGGGTCGTTTTACTCTTTATTCTTTTCACTATAGATTTGATCGAAAATCGCACCATTCACAAAATGTGTCTTTTGCGCTTTTACCCAACCGCCAAACACTTTATCAATGGTAAAGGTTTGAACTTTCGGGAATTGGGCAGCGTACTTTGCAGTGGCTTTTGCATCGCGAGGGCGGAAGAAATATTTACCTGCCAGCTCTTGGCCCTTAGGTGAATATAGATAGTTCAAATAACCCTTCGCCAAATTTCGATTACCATTTTTGTCGACGGTTTTATCTACTACAGCCACCGAAGGTTCAGCTAAAATCGAAATAGACGGATAAACAATGTCATATTTATCTTTGCCTAAGCCCTGAGTCGCCAACAATGCCTCATTTTCCCAAGACAGCAAGACATCTCCAATGCCGCGCTCAGCAAAGGTCGTGAGTGAACCACGTGCGCCTGAATCCAAAACTTTGACATTGCTATAGAGTTTTTTCACCAATTCTTTGGCTTTGGCATCATTGCCACCCGGTTGTTTTAAAGCATATCCCCAAGCTGATAAATAGATCCAACGCGGTGCCCCACCTGTTTTTGGATTTGGCGTAATAATTTCAACGCCCGGTTTGGTCAGGTCATTCCAATCTTTAATTTTTTTCGGGTTGCCCTTACGCACCAAAAATACGATGGTTGAGGTATACGGAGCAGAATTATGTGGAAATTGTTTTTGCCAATTTTTATTGATTTGTCCGGTCGCCACAATTTCATCAATATCATTTGCCAATGCCAAAGTGACTACATCCGCTTGTAAACCCGTTGCCACTGCACGAGCTTGTTTGCCAGAACCACCATGTGATTGTTTAAAATTAATCTCTTGTCCTGTACGTTTTTTCCAATATTGTCCAAATTCTTGGTTATATTCCTGATAAAACTCACGTGTTGGATCATATGAGACATTTAAGAAATCTTTTGCGGCATACACCTGTACCGCCACCCCACCCAACAATGCGAAAATGCCCGATGCTATTATTTTTTTCATCTGCTCAAACTCAAATTGATCTTGAGAGCACTATATAAATCAAAAATAACTTTAACAATCAGCTATCTATAATATAAATTCAAATCTATTTCTGTTTTAAAGATATCTAAAAATAACGTATTTAAAGCTTTAATTCTGCTAATGCAGCAACAATCAGAAGCGATCTCCATGCTATCTTCATAGTTGTTTGCTAAAACATCCGAAAATCTGGAGAAAACAGTCTATTTAGGTAATCCCAGTACAGACTTTTTTAGTTTTTTTGTAAAAATTGTGACGTAGTTCTACTTTTTAATTACGAAAGATGGTTAAATCGTAGTCTAAATATTAAAACTATTTTGCAAATAAAAAGTTCCATCACCAAAACTAGGGGGAGATTTGGACATGAAATTTTCATACGCGCTATGCCTAGGCTTAAGTTTAAGCGTTACTGCACAGACTGCTTTGTGTGCTGCAACCAGCACCGCATCGAATAACAAACTTACGATGCCTGCTGAACGTACCTCATTGATCGAAAAAGCGATTAATCAGCAAAAATCTGAAGGTAAAGGCCGTACAGACGATAATTTAAAAGTACTTACGTCTATTAAAGCTGCACCGACTCAAAGTTTCTTTGCATCACAAAACCAAAGTTTTTCTCGTTTTGTTCAAGCCATTTTTTCTGGTAGCAACTCATAACGACATCAGCATACTGATGCTGTCCAAGCTATTGTTTTAGACGAGTTCCCCTACTGTCGTCTAAAAAATACTAAAAAACGCCTGATCATTCAATGTTGAATTAAGCATTAAGTGATCAGGCTTTTTCGTTATAATAGATCCCAATTTACATTCTGATTAAAAGCTGATTATGACTGTTCGTACTCGTATCGCACCTTCTCCTACTGGTTTCCCGCATGTTGGGACTGCTTATATTGCATTGTTTAACTTATGTTTTGCGAAGCAACATGGCGGTGAATTTATTCTTCGTATTGAAGATACAGACCAACTGCGCTCTACCCCAGAATCTGAGAAAATGATTTTAGATTCATTGCGTTGGTTAGGTTTGAACTGGTCAGAAGGTCCAGATGTGGGTGGCCCTCATGCGCCATACCGTCAATCTGAACGTATGGACATTTATAAACAATATGCTTTGGAACTGGTTGAAAAAGGCCATGCATTCTACTGCTTCGCAACAGCAGAAGAACTCGATCAAATGCGTGCGGAACAACAAGCGCGTGGTGAATCACCGCGTTATGACGGTCGTGGCTTAAAACACACTGCAGAAGAAGTGGCACAGCGTTTGGCTGCTGGTGAACCGCATGTTATTCGAATGAAAGTGCCTGAAGAAGGGATTTGTAAATTTAACGACTTACTACGTGGTGAAGTCGAAATTCCTTGGGCGCAAGTTGACATGCAAATTCTATTAAAAACCGATGGTTTACCGACGTATCACTTAGCAAACGTGGTTGATGACCATTTAATGGAAATCACTCACGTGATTCGTGGTGAAGAATGGATTCCATCTGCGCCTAAACACCAATTATTGTACAAATATTTTGGTTGGGACATGCCTGTACTTTGCCACATGCCGCTGTTACGTAACCCAGATAAATCAAAACTGTCTAAGCGTAAAAACCCAACCTCAATTAACTACTATAAAGACATCGGCGTTTTACCTGAAGCATTATTGAACTACTTAGGCCGTATGGGCTGGTCAATGCCGGATGAAAGTGAAAAATTCACTTTGGCTGAAATGATTGAACACTTTGACATTCAACGTGTATCACTAGGCGGTCCAATCTTTGATGTTGAAAAGTTGAACTGGTTAAATGGTCAATGGATTAAAGGTTTAACACCGGGTCAATTGCTCGATACCCTACTGGCTTGGAAATCAGATCGTAATACCTTGGAAGAAATTGCTGCTGCGATTCAACCGCGTATTAATTTGTTATCTGAAGCAGTGAATTGGGCAGGTTTTTATTTCAACCAATTCCCAACACTCAGCAAAGAACAGTTTGAAAGCAAAAAATTGACTGAAGAACAAGTGCGTCAAAGCCTTCAATTTGCCATTTGGCGTCTAGAAAGCATGTTCACTTGGAACAATGACACCGTCAGCCAAACGCTTATGGATTTGGCGAACCAAATGGACATTAAACTTCGTGACTTCATGCCAACCTTCTTTATTGCAATTGCTGGTTCGACATCTTCGACACCTGTTATGCAATCGATGGTAACAATTGGTCCTGATTTAACCTTTGCTCGCTTACGTCATGCACTTGAAATTGTGGGCAGCCCGAGTAAAAAAGAAACAAAAGCATGGGAAAAACTCAATGAAACCTTAAAACTGCCGAAAAATGATGCAGTTGATGAAGCTTAATTGATTTTTTAGTTGACGGATGGGCGTTATCCCCCTAATATAGCGCCCATACCGAGAGATGGTGTCAACCAACTCTAAGTTGCCTCAAATTGTCCCTATCGTCTAGAGGCCTAGGACATCGCCCTTTCACGGCGGTAACCGGGGTTCGAATCCCCGTAGGGACGCCATATTCAAGGTGATGCAAATCATCTTATAAAAAACCCAAGCATTATGACTTGGGTTTTTTATTGCCTAAATTTTATCTGATTTAAATTTACGGTATTTTTGCTTTCTGCGTCATTCTGATTAAAATAAACCATAGATTAAAATTATGGAGTTGCAATGCAATACCGTTGCCCTAAATGTCAAAGCCCTAAAATTATGCCTCTTGCGCAAGCAGGCCAGCCTGTTGCTCGTCCTGTCGTGCCTAAAAGCCTGATTATCCTCATCCCTGCGGTATTTATTCTTTTACTGTTGGTGATTATCAGCATCGCAATGTGGATTTTTGGTGACGGTGCAGGCACTACATTACAAACTGCGACTGTTGTTGTATTTATTGCTTGCTTGATTGCTGGCTTCATGTTCTATCGCGACCTGCCAGATTTCAAAATTTCAATGCAAGGTTTTATGCAATCACAGAAAAAATGGAAATGCCGCGAATGTAATCATGAATGGGAAATCTAAGCCGGCCATTTAAATTACATCAGCATTAGTGCTGATGTGATTCATCATGAGAATGCGCGTGATCATCTTGATGATGCCCATGTGCATGATCAGACTTTTGGGTATGTTGGTGTACCACACATTCATCTTCTTCGATTTGTAATGTCATCTCCGTGATTCCATGTTCATGTTGCAACATTTCAATCGCCTCAAAATACAAGGCATTACGATCGGCTTCAGGTGCAAAGAGATGAACTGTCAAATGCACATTCTTTGATGTTATTGCCCAGACCTTTAACTGGTGAATACTCTCTACCCCATTGAGTGCCAATAAATCATTGCGTAACTTTTCTATGTCAATTTCTTCAGGCACGCCTTCTAATAAAATATTGATACTTTGTTTGAGTAAAATCCAAGTCCTTGGTAAAACCCAAAAGCCAATGAGCACCGCTATAAGCGTATCGACCCACATCCAGCCCGTAAAATAAATAATCGCTGCACCAATAATTACACCAACCGAACCTAGGGCATCACTCAACACCTCTAGATACGCCCCCTTCACATTCAAGCTTTCTTGTGAACTGGAAAATAAAATACGCATCGAGATTAAGTTAATGATCAAACCAATAACGGCGACCATCATCATGCCCATACTTTGAATTTCAGGTGGTGTCGAAAAGCGCTGATAGGCCTCATACAAGATATATATTGCAACTACAAATAACATCAAGGCATTAAACAAGGCAGCTAAAATCTCAAAACGCTGATAGCCAAAGGTGCGTTTGTTGTCAGCAGGAAGCTTGCCAATTTTAATCGCGACTAATGCTATAGCAAGGGCTGCGGCATCAGTGAACATATGTGCCGCATCTGACAATAGCGCCAAACTTTGTGTCACAAATCCAGCAATGACTTCAATAATCAAAAACGTCGTGGTCAGTGCTAAGGCAAAACTTAATTTTTTGACATTCCCTTCCGTCACAACGGCATGGCTGTGGTCATGCCCATGATGCTCACTCATTATTTTCTGACCTTTATAAATTATATATTCTTCAATCTTGAGCTTAACAGGTGCAGTAAACGTAATAAAATTACATTATTCAACCAACAGCATGGCATTTTACTCTCAAACTTTAAAACTGCTTTTTTCAGCATCTACTTTCAATTTATTCAAATTAATTTTTCGCAATCTAGATGACTGAAATCACTTATAGATATTTTTCAAGAACTATTCACATATCATGACAAGCATGCTAATTTTCATCTTAAGTGTGATCTGTTTAAAACAATTAAATCATTCATCGCAGCGCACGAATGACTGAAATTAATATTTTTATTAATCAAGTGGTTATATTTAGAAACAAGGAGTTTAACAATGATGATACAAGCTCTGAAAAAAATCTATGCACTGTTGTCACAACAGATGAATCCAAAGTTGCAAGGAATGCATCTTTCGGTTCCAGAAGCCGAGGGTAATTATGCCCAAGGCACTTATTTCGAAATTCTTGCGGCTCAACACCATCAAGACTTTCTCAGTCACCATACTATGGATTCAGCAGACCAATCCCCTACTGACTATCGCAATGCTATGTGGAATTTTTTAAGTGCCGCATTAAAAGGTCATAAAGATGCCCAATATCGCTTAGGTCTTGGTTATTTACGTGGAGAACTCGGCTTGGACCGTAATTATGAACTTGCAGAACTTTGGCTCAGTAAAGCTGCTGCACAAGGCCATGAACATGCAGACTACGTCTTACATCATGCCTATGAAGACATTGTCGTATAGTCATCACACCCTAAGCAATAAAAAACCAGCCCGCAGGCTGGTTTTTTTATTTTAAAACTGGAACTTAGTTGCCAATTTTGCGGTATTTTTGACGCTTTGCAACAAGGTCATCACCATCACGTTTACGACGGTATTCTTCAAATTCATGGTAGTTACCTGTAAAGAATTCAGGGGTTTCACCTTCAAATGACAAGATGTGCGTAGCAATACGGTCGAGGAACCAACGGTCATGCGAGATCACCATTACAGTACCCGGGAATACTAAAATGGCATCTTCAAGCGCACGTAAAGTTTCAATATCCAAGTCGTTTGACGGTTCATCGAGTAAGATGACGTTTGCACCCATTTGCAGGATTTTCGCAAGTTGTAAACGGTTTCGTTCACCACCTGACAATTGACCTACACGTTTTTGCTGATCTTGACCTTTGAAGTTAAAGCGACCGATATACGCACGAGATGCGATTTCGTATTCACCAATTTTCAAGATATCTAAACCGCCAGAAACTTCTTCCCAAACAGTTTTGTTGTCATCTAAGGTGTCACGAATCTGACCAACATAAGCCACTTTAACAGACTCACCCAGTGTAATTGTACCTGTATCTGGTTGTTGTTCGCCTGTCATCATACGGAATAATGTGGTTTTACCCGCACCGTTTTCGCCCACGATACCTACAATTGCAGCAGGTGGTACAACGAACGATAAATCTTTATAAAGTGTACGGTCACCAAAGGATTTACTAATACCTTCAACTTCTACAACTTTATTACCTAGACGTGGACCAGGTGGAATATAGATTTCAGACGTTTCATTACGCTGTTGGAATTCGCGTGAGTTAAGCTCTTCAAAACGCTCCATACGCGCTTTGTTTTTCTTTTGCTGACCTTTGGCATTTGAACGAACCCATTCAAGTTCTTTTTTCAATGCTTTAGCAAAAGATTCTTCTTGCTTCTGCTCTTGCTCTAAACGGGCATTTTTCTGCTCTAACCAAGAAGAGTAGTTGCCTTGGTATGGAATACCCATGCCGCGGTCAAGCTCAAGAATCCACTCTGCCACATTATCCAAGAAGTAACGGTCATGGGTAATCGCAACGATCGTACCTGGGAAGTCTTTCAAGAAACGTTCCAACCATGATACTGATGAAGCATCCAAATGGTTCGTTGGTTCATCTAGAAGTAACATGTCTGGTTTAGACAATAACAAACGGCAAAGTGCAACACGACGGCGCTCACCACCAGACAGCTTAGATACATCTGCATCCCAAGCTGGAAGGTTCAACGCTGCAGCAGCCTGATCCATTTGGTTCACAATATTATGTGCATCCCATGAATGAATAATGGCTTCTAACTTCTCTTGTTCTTTTGCAAGTGCGTCAAAGTCAGCATCTTCTGCTGCATATTCTGCAAACACTTCATCAAGACGCGCCAAAGCATCTAACGGCTCACGTAAACCGTCTTCAACGTTACCACGAACGTCTTTGCTTTCATCCAATGGCGGCTCTTGTTCAAGGTAACCAATTTTGATACCCGGTTGAGCACGTGCTTCACCTGAGAAATCTTTATCTACGCCCGCCATAATACGAAGCAAGGTAGATTTACCTGCACCGTTTAGACCAAGCACACCAATTTTTGCGCCTGGGAAAAATGATAAAGAGATGTCTTTCAGGATTTCGCGCTTAGGCGGAACCATCTTCGACACACGGTTCATCGTGTAAATATATTGGGCCACTTAGGACTCCTCAATAGTCAAAACATATAAGGAACAACACAAAGTTGTCCCTGCTCAATTGAGCGAAAAAATAATCGGCTATTATACGCATAAAGTCGTGAAAAAATAAGGTTTCGCACACGCCTTCAATGCATTGTTACAAGTTTAATGGCGAACAAAATTTAAACATGCGTTTTTAAGCATGATTTCGCTCATCTTTAGCTGAAAATTTTTCAACAATATGAATAATTATGATATTCATTTTATAAATAAAGCACTTTTATTCATATATATAAATGATAGACTATTTAAAAAATTAGCTCACTTAGATGATGTAATCATGACATATAAAGACGAAACTTTAGCAATTCACGCGGGGTATACCCCGGAAGCAACCACCAAAGCTGTTGCAGTTCCGATCTATCAAACCACCTCATATTCGTTTGATAACACGCAGCATGGTGCTGATTTATTTGACTTAAAAGTTCAGGGTAATATTTATACCCGCATTATGAATCCAACCACGGCGGTACTTGAACAGCGTGTTGCAGCGCTCGAAGGCGGTATAGGCGCACTGGCGTTGGCATCAGGTATGGCTGCCATTACATATGCGATTCAAACCATTGCTGAAGCGGGCGACAATATCGCTTCTGTTTCGACCCTGTACGGCGGCACATATAACCTGTTTGCCCACACCCTGCCGAAACAAGGCATTGAAGTTCGCTTCTTTGATTATCAAAACCCTGAAGCGCTGCGTAGCCTCATCGATGACAAAACCAAGTTGGTCTTTGTCGAATCTATTGGTAACCCATTGGGCAATATTATTGACCTCGAAGCAATTTCGAAAATTGCGCATGAATTTGGCATACCTGTAGTCGTAGACAATACTGTTGCCACACCTGTTCTGCAAAAATCATTTGAATTTGGTGCCGACATCGTGGTGCACTCACTCACAAAATATATTGGCGGTCATGGTAATTCGATCGGTGGCATCATCGTCGATAGCGGCAAATTTCCTTGGGGCAAATACCCTGAACGCTTTAAATCACTCAACACCCCTGATCCAAGCTACCACGGGGTCAATTATGTCGAAGCTTTAGGTGACGCAGCCTACATTGCCCGTGCGCGCGTGGTCCCACTGCGTAATACAGGCGCTGCGATCAGCCCGCATAATGTATTCTTAATCTTACAAGGTTTGGAAACCTTAAGCCTGCGCATGGAGCGTCATACTGAAAATGCGCAAAAAGTGGCGGAATATTTACAAGCGCATCCAAAAGTAAAATGGGTCAACTACGCTGGCCTAAAAGACCATCCTCAGCATGCTTTGGCGCAAAAATATGTCAAAGGCAAACCATCTGCGATTCTTTCATTTGGAGTTCAAGATGGCCTTGCAGGCGGCACGCGTTTCATCGATGCGTTGCAGTTATTTACTCGCCTTGTGAATATTGGTGATGCCAAAAGTTTAGCTTGCCATCCTGCGACCACGACACATCGCCAGCTCAATGAAGATGAACTCAAAGCAGCCGGTGTCAGCGTTGATATGGTTCGTTTATCGATTGGGATCGAGCATGCAGATGACTTGATTGCCGACTTAGAGCAAGCCTTAGCTGCTGTTTAAACCACAAGTGCACAATCCACAGGTCTTATTTTTAAGGCCTGTTTTTATTTCCATTTCAATTAAATAACCACCCCCACATTATCCGCCTTTCAATTTTGCGCATCTATGGCCCTGCTTCTATATTTATTTACAATTTTATTTATCTTGAAAATCGACTTTTTTACGTTGCAACGATGTGGATAAAAGCACTTCTCTTTCACATATTTATGTGTTAAAAAATGAGTAAATAGGGATTTTAATTTAGAGTAAAAACTCTAAATATTATTTTATTATCAATTACTTATCATATGGCTTTTTTTAAATAAAACGCTATCATACCGCTGACTTAAAACAGCCCTGCACATAGCATTGTCGGGCCGATAAATGAATACAATAAAACTGATTTAACAGGGAACCTCATCGTGAATTCAAGACTTGAGAAACGTTTCGTTGACCGTGTCAACGGCAAGACCATTTTAATCACCGGTGCATCAAGTGGTATCGGTTTAACCACAGCACATCGCCTTGCCAACGCAGGCGCACATGTTCTATTGGTTGCACGTACCAAAGAAACTCTTGATGCCGTAAAAGCTGAAATTGAAGCCACTGGCGGTAAAGCCGATGTTTTCCCATGTGACCTCAATGATATGGAATCCATTGATGCTGTGGCACAACAAATTCTCGCTTCCGTCGATCATATTGACATTTTAATTAATAACGCTGGCCGTTCTATTCGCCGTGCCGTGCATGAATCAACTGATCGTTTCCATGATTTTGAACGTACTATGCAGTTGAACTATTTTGGCGCGGTACGTTTGGTGATGAATTTACTGCCGAAAATGATGATTCGCCGTGAAGGTCATATCATCAACATCAGTTCGATTGGTGTATTGGCCAATGCAACGCGCTTCTCTGCGTATGTTGCATCTAAAGCCGCATTAGATGCTTTCAGCCGTTGCCTAAGTGCTGAAGTTCACTCGCATAATATTGCCATCACGTCGGTCTACATGCCATTGGTGCGCACGCCAATGATCGCCCCAACCAAAATTTATAAATATGTTCCAACGCTTTCTCCAGAACAAGCAACTGACCTGATTGCCTATGCCATCGTGAAACGTCCGAAGAAAGTGGCGACCAATTTGGGCCGTTTGGCTTCGATCACCTACTCCATTGCTCCTGACATTAACAATAAACTCATGTCGATTGGTTATAACCTGTTCCCAAGCTCTTCAGCGTCTATTGGTAAGCAAGAAAAACTCAATTGGGTACAAAAAGCATATGCTCGCCTATTCCCTGGTGAACATTGGTAAGACCTGATGCATCCCTAAAAAAGCCCTTATGAGGGCTTTTTTATTGGGTTTTATACGACAACTTTGCTACATTGGGCTGAGATAAAATCAACTTTTATAACAATGAAAACTCAAAATATTGCCATCATCGGTGCAGGTACAGCAGGATTAGCTGCTGCAGCAATGCTTGCTGCTCAAGGCCATCAGATCTGCTTATATGAAAAAGTCTCACAACTTGAACCTGTGGGTGCAGGATTATTATTACAACCTGCCGGCCTGGCAGTTTTCGAACATTTAGGCATTTTGGAACATGCCTTAAGCCTTGGCGCTGTGGTAACTGGTCTTGAAGGTCAACTGGCTGGCGGCGACTTGCTGATAAACAGTCATTATCGTCAAGCCGATGACCGTTCATATGGGCTCGGCATTCACCGTGCCACACTCTGTCATGTCCTCGCATCCAAAGTCGGTGAATATCCTCAACACGTTGAATGGTGCATGGCGCATGAAGTGCATGAACTTCAAGAATCCAGTGAGGGTATAAACGTAATTGGGCAGTTCGCAGATCAATCTTTTCAACGTCAGTTTGATCTCGTGCTGATTGCCAATGGTGCACGCAGCCATTTACGTCCTAAAGCGTGGGAAAAGCTCAACCAAGCCTATCCTTGGGGGGCGAAGTGGATCATCGTGCCTGAATGCGAAGTACTCAATCCGCAGATCTTGCATCAGTTCTATGACCGTTCCAATATCATGATGGGTGTGATGCCAACGGGAGCAATTCCAACACAGCCTGAACAGCGCCTTTCGAGCATTTTCTGGAGTCTGCCTACAGAAGATTTAGAGGGATTCTTAAAAACCAAGAACGCACAGCAGCAATGGTTGCTTGAAGTTTCAAAACGCTGGCCGAGTGTTGCAGAATGGTTAGCGCATGTGATTCCACATCCAGATGATCCGCAGCAATGGCTATCTGCCAATTATCGTGATGTGGTGCTGAGCAAACTTGGTGAAGGTCGTATCGGCATATTAGGCGATGCTGCTCATGCCATGAGTCCACAGCTTGGACAAGGCGCCAATATGGCTTTGCTCGATGCATGGGCCATCAGTCAAGCTCTGCTTCAATATCAACAGGACTCCTCACTGCAAAACCTCTGGCAGGAGTATCATCAGCTACGGTTGCCCTCCGTGCGATTTTACCAATTTTTTAGTCGCTTGCTGACTCCTTTTTATCAATCACATCATCGCTGGACAGCACCGCTCCGTGATTTTTCATTTCGTGCTATGTATCAGCTGCCGTTTTTCCGCAAAGAAATGGCGATTAGAATTTCCGGCTTAAAAACGGGTGCATTTGGGCAAATGAATTATGCTGACATTGCCCGAAAGCCTGCAGATGATTCTGCGGCTGAACTGCGCAATTTAAAATTTGATTAAGAATTAACTCCCCATCATTCTCTTGATGGCTTACACTATAGTGCTGCTCAAATGCTGCGGCATTTATTTTTTGATTTTTGAATTGGTGAAATCCTCATGAACAACCTGCAATGGCTCGATGAAGTAAAATTTAACGAACAAGGCTTAGTACCTGCTATTGCACAGCATCATCAAAGCGGGCGCGTATTGATGGTGGCATGGATGAACCGTGAAGCGTTGGCGCAAACTGCAGAAAAAAATCAGGCGGTGTACTTTTCACGTTCACGCAATAAGCTATGGCACAAAGGTGAAGAATCTGGCCATTTCCAAACCGTACATGAAATCCGTTTGGACTGTGATGCTGACGTGATTGTGCTACAAATTGAACAGCATGGCGGCATTGCCTGCCATACCGGCCGTGAGTCATGCTTCTACCGCAAGCTTACTGCCAATGGCTGGGAAATTGTCGATGCGCAATTAAAAGATCCGGCTGCAATTTATGGTGCAAAATCAGCAAATCCGCATACCCTTGCGATGAATGCATCCAATGCGCAATCTGAGCAAGTCGAAGTACTCGACTACTTAGGTAAAATGATGGCTGAACGCAAACAAGCTGATCCTGAGTCCTCTTATGTGGCAAAGCTTTACCATAAAGGCCTGAATAAAATTTTAGAAAAAATCGGTGAAGAAAGTGTTGAAACCATCATTGCCGCTAAAGATTTCAAAATCGAAGCCAATGAAGACAACAAAAACGATTTGATTTACGAAGTAGCAGACCTTTGGTTCCATACCATTGTGATGTTGGGTTATTTCGATATTGATCCTCAATTGGTACTTAACGAACTCGCTCGTCGTCAAGGCCTTTCTGGTTTGGTTGAAAAAGCCAACCGTCAGCACTAAGACGCAACCGTGCCAGATCTTAAAAAACCGACCGCGACCTATGAGCAGGCCACTGCCATAGATAACGCACGTCTTGGTAAATCATTTAAAGTGATTGCCTATGCTGGCACAGGTAAAACAACCACACTGCAAATGATCAGTGATGCCATGCCTCAGCGGCGTGGCATGTACTTGGCCTTTAACAAAGCCATTGCCACCGAAGCACAGAATCGTTTTCATCAAAATGTCGACTGTCGAACCTTCCACTCATTGGCTTATCGTAGTGTTCCACGTGGAGTGACTGACAAACTGCGTCTACCACGTTTAAGTCCGAGCTTTATTGCTAAAGAATATCGACTAGAACCGATCACCTTACGTCGTATGATGGGCGGTCGTTATGAAAAATATGTACTCATGCCTTCGCGTTTGGCAAGTCTGGTGGCAAACGCTGTCAGTTATTTCTGTTCGACCAGTTCGCAATACCCTGCCCCACGACATCTACAAGCACCGAGTTGGCTGCATCCGGACGATATCGAAAGCTTACAAAAGCATTTGTATCCTGCCATTGAACGTCGTTGGTTAGAGTCGATTGATCCGAATCATGCAGCAGGGATTGGACACGATATTTATTTAAAACTTTGGGCTTTGTCTGAACCGAATATTCCTGCGGATTATGTGCTGTTCGATGAAGCTCAAGATGCTGACCCGCTAATGCTAGGGATTTTACTGAAACAGCGGAATACTCAAGTCATCTATGTTGGCGATGCGCATCAACAAATTTATGCATGGCGTGGCGCAGTCAATGCCATGCAGCAACTCCCTTTACCCGAATCCCGTTTAACCACGTCTTTCCGTTTTGGTGAAGAAATTGCCTTGAACGCCAATGCTCTACTGGGCGCATTGAACGAAACCGTGCCTTTATTGGGTAATCCGCAGCTCAACTCTAAAGTGGTCAATAAACCACATACCAAGATGCGCGATGCCATTTTATGTCGTACCAATGCACGTGCGATGGAACTGTTATTGGCGGGTTTGGTTAAGGGCGAAAAAGTTAGCCTGCAAGCAGATCATGCGCGACTCAATCGTTTTGTCGATGCTGCAGCCATGCTCAAGCAAGGCAAGCGCGTAGTCGATGTCCCAGAGCTTGCGTGGTTTAACTCATGGCATGATGTGCATGAATATTGTGAAACCAACGACGGCAGCGATATTAAACCGCTAGTGAAGTTGGTCGATGACCACGGTACTGACCCACTGAAAAAGGCGCTGGCGAAAATCACCCCAATTGATCAAGCCGACTACATCATCTCGACCGCCCATAAAGCCAAAGGTTTAGAATGGGATCGGGTACATATTGAAGATGACTACCAATTTAAGCTCAACGATAAAGATTATAAAATTAGTGACGAAGAGTTACGGTTACTTTACGTGGCTTGCACACGTGCTAAAGTAAGTTTAAATATCCATCATATTTATGACTTGATGCAGCACTTAAAACGTCAAATGCCCAAATCTTTGGCACAAGCGGTCAGCTAGTATGATGAAAAAGGTGAATAAACAATAAATCAGTAAAAGGTGCACCATGAAATTACAATCGATCCAACTCAAGCACACCCTTCATTTTACTGATATCACCCTCAATTTTAATTACCACGATCTGCCGATCACCTTAATTTTGGGTGATCAAAGTTCTGGAAAAACCTCCCTACTACGCTTTAGTTATCAGGCCCTCACTTGGTTCGCTGCACGTTATAAAGATTTACGCACCGCAGGCGTGGTGATGCTCGATCAAGACATCATGTTAAATCGCCTGCAATCGAAACTTGATATTCAAGTCAGTTTTCCCGAAGACATTGGCTCATTTCAGCTTTCAAGTGATCAACAAGACCAAGACCCACAATGTTGTTCATGGCAATTGTACAAAACCTTAAACAGTCAAGGCGTCGGTCTCAGTAAGGCTGAAACACAGCAATTAGAATCGATGGTTGCGCTGTATCAAAAAGCCCTCAAAGCCGATCCGTTACAAGGGTTGCCACTCATTGCCTATTACCCTGCTGAACGTTTCGTCAACGATGTGAATATTCTCAATAAAAATAATCCTGCTATTTTTCAGCCTTCGCATGCTTATGAAATATCGGCCATTCCCTTTACCACGTTTATTCGTTTTTTTGAGTGGTTTCGAGAAATATCCGACATTGAAAATGCACAAAGTGCCGAATTAATTCAAAATTTATTACATCCTAAAACCCAAGCAGATATACCCAACGCATCAGACACGCCTCTTTTTGGGCATAAACTAGCACAAGCTCAGGCCGATCTACACGCGCCGTCACTCAGATCATTAAAACAAGCCTTAGAGACCGTGTTGCCCGAGGTAACCAATATTTATCTGCAATATCACCCCAAATTACAGTTAATGGTCTGCTATCAAGGCAAAGATATGTTGTTCCAACAGCTATCAAATAGTGTACGCAACCTTGTGGCCTTAATTGGTGATATTGTGCGTCGCCTCTGTCTGCTCAATCCTCATAGCTTATATCCGTGCCAAGAAGGTGACGGTATTTTATTGATCGACGCCATAGACCACCAACTCGATCAAAACATGACTCAAGTGATTTTAACCCGTTTAAATCAAGCGTTTCCACGACTCCAAATCATTGCCAGCGGCAACCGTCCTGAACTGATGGAACAGGCTTCTCGCTTTCAGTGCTTACAATTACAGAATAAAAAGCTCAGTGAAATTCAGCCTGAAAAACTACAAGAAACCTATGATCAAATTTATCAGCAGTTGCAACTCGGATCTAAACCATCGCTTCCACCTAAAACTGAAGAGACTGAATTAAATGAGCCGCTGAACCATCCGGATACCATCCAACACATGTTGCAATTAATTCAGACACAACTGACCGAGCAACAGCAACAAGAATTGGTTAGGGCTTTATCACAGCGAGGTGATCAGGACATTACGATCCAACCGCTGAGTTAAAAATACTGAGGTTGATTGACTGAGTGTAATCCATAGCCTCGATGTTTAAATATTCAGCAATAAGGCCGCAATAGATGTCTAGACAGTTTCGTCAGGCGTATAATGTGTAAGTGGGTCATAAAAAAGATTGATGTTGTTTTACGCATGTAATATGATCGGTTTTATTTGCAATTTTCATAGTAACATCGGAAATTGCTATCGCTTCACGAGTTGCGCAACACAGCTTGTTTTTAATTTTTTTTGACACACATGGCTTTCAAGATTGAATTTTTGGACTGCTCTTTGCTGTCCTGTAATCCTTGAAAGATGAAATACACCTAGGTTTCACCGCCTAATCATGACAATGGATACGAGTGTGCTACCGATTATTATATTGTTACCGTTAATACTAGGCACAACACTTGTCTCGTGGTTGAAGCAATTCTCTCGCGGGGTAACAGCTTTAGGGGCGATTGGCGTCAGCCTCAGCAGTTTAGTTTTATTATTGAGTCAGGCTCAAGATGTCTTTAATGGCAAAACCATCATTCAAACTTGGCCGTGGCTCACTCAAGTTGGCATTGATTTCAGTTTCCGTCTCGATGCACTGGGCTTGTTGTTCTCCCTGCTCATTACTGGGATTGGCACCTTAATTTATATCTATGCCTACTATTATTTAAGTCCAAAGAATTCGCTCAGTAAACTTTATGTTTTATTGATGCTGTTCATGGCTGCCATGCTCGGCATTTCATTGTCTAATAATTTAATTTTATTGCTTATTTTCTGGGAACTTACCAGCATTTCATCTTTCCTTTTGGTTGGTTATTGGAGTAATTACGACGCAGCTCAGCGTGGCTCTCGAATGGCTTTGACCATTACAGGTATGGGTGGTTTATGTATGCTGGGTGGTTTTGTTCTGTTGGCGCAAATCACGGGCACCTATCAGATTGATCAAATCCTAACGATGAGTAGCCAAATTCAGCAGCACTCGCTTTTTGTACCCACACTGCTATTAATATTAATGGGGGCATTTACCAAAAGTGCGCAGTTCCCTTTCCATTTTTGGTTGCCAAATGCTATGGCGGCACCGACCCCCGTCTCGGCCTATTTACACTCTGCCACGATGGTGAAAGCCGGAATTTTCCTGCTTGCACGCTTATTACCGATTTTTGTAGGCGCTGCGTTGTATCACAACTTGGTCACCTTTATTGGCTTATTTACCTTATATATGGCGGCCTTTTTTGCCATTTTCAAAGAAGATTTAAAAGGGCTTTTGGCCTATTCCACCATCAGCCATTTAGGTCTGATTGTTTGCTTACTCGGGATCGGATCTCCCCTCGCAGTTGCGGCTGCCATTTTCCATATCATTAATCATGCGACCTTCAAAGCAGCCCTATTTATGATCGCGGGGATTATTGACCACGAATCAGGCACACGTGATTTACGAAAACTCTCTGGTTTATGGCAATTACTTCCGTTTACCGCAACGCTAACCATGATCACTGCAGCCTCTATGGCAGGTGTCCCATTAACCAATGGTTTCCTCTCTAAAGAGATGTTCTTTACTGAGCTTTTAGCCAACCTGACTGGGCCTGTGATGATCGTATCAGCCATCATTGCCACCTTTGCCGGTATCTTTGCTGTCGCGTATTCAGTACGTTTAGTTCACGGGGTGTTTTTTGATGGTCCACTGGGGAAAGAAATTCCCAATAAAGAAGCACATGAACCACCGTTTGGTATGCGCGCACCAGCAACATTACTGGCTGCTTTATGTATTTTAGTTGGATTATTCCCTGCCCTATTGGTTGAGCATATAGTCAACAGCACAGCACGTGCGAGTATTCAAAACCCTGCGTTTGAAGGTACACATTTAGCGATTTGGCATGGTTTAAATGCACCGCTTTTGATGAGTGTAATAGCACTATTGGGTGGTTTAATTTTCTACTTCGCATTGGCAAAGGGCGGCAAATTACGGCGGATCGACTTAGATCCATTTTTGGGTCGTTTGCAAGGTAAAGTGCTGTTCGACTTATTTTTAAAATATCTTTTACTCAGCTCAAGAAAATTCCGTCGCTTTACTGAAAATGGCAAATTACAAAGCTATTTATTGTGGATTTTAATCTTTAGTGTAGCCATCGTCATCGTTCCATTTTGGCTGCAAGGCATCGGCACAGGCAGTCGTGAACTGGTACATGCACCGGTCATCGCAATCGTTCTGTGGCTATTATTATTCTCTGCATGTTGGATGATGCTTTGGTTCCACCATGAACGGATTAAAGCCGTCCTCATCAGTGGTGCAGTCGGTCTAGTTGTGACCATGGTATTTATCTGTTTCTCCGCTCCAGATTTGGCGTTGACACAGATTACTGTTGATGTGGTGACCACCGTGCTCTTACTCATGAGCTTATCGTTATTACCACAGCTCACCCCTTATGAGTCGAGCGTGTCACGTCGTTGGCGAGATGCATTGATTGCGATTATTGTAGGTCTAGGGATCGCATGGATTTCATGGTTGATCATGACCCGTGATCATAACTCCATTTCATGGTTCTTCATGCAGCAGTCTATCCCACTTGGTGGTGGTACCAATGTGGTCAACGTGATCTTGGTGGACTTCCGTGGTTTCGATACCTTTGGTGAAATTACCGTACTTGGAATTGCTGCAATTGGTACGCTATGCATGATGGATGGTATGCGTGCTCATGGCACCACCATTACGCAAGGTCTGACCTATCGTTTTAATCCGTCGCCACTGATGTTCCGTATTACCTCATCTTGGATTTTGCCTTTGGCCTTGGTGATCAGTCTGTATATTTTCCTACGGGGTCATAACTTACCTGGCGGTGGCTTTATTGCAGGTTTAATTACCTCTTTAGCCTTAGTGATTCAATATATCGCGCTCGGTCAAGACCGTGCTGAACAATTGATTGGTGCAAAATCAGGTCGCTTATATGAAGTGTGGATTGGTATTGGTTTAACCATTGCGGGTTTGACAGGGATCGCTGCTTGGCTATGGGGCCGCCCATTCCTGACCAGTGCTCATATCTATGTCTCACCACCCATTTTAGGTGAAATGCACCTTGCCTCCGCTGCCCTCTTCGACACAGGTGTCTACATCACTGTTGTGGGTGCGACGATGTTAATGATTTCCGTCTTAGGCGACTCGCGTCACTCGAGTATGTCTGGTCCAGTTCCAAGAGGCGAATAAGATGATTAGTTTAGAATTTTTACTCGCTTCAGCCATTGGCTTACTGACCGCAACAGGGGTATACCTGATTTTGCGGGCACGTACCTTTCCTGTCGTGCTGGGTTTAGCCATGATTGGCTATGCTGTGAACTTATTTTTATTTGTCATGGGACGTATTCATGTCAACGCACCGGCTGTGTTAACGGAAACAACCAAAGCGACCGATCCTTTACCACAAGCCTTGGTCCTAACCGCCATTGTGATTGGCTTTGCGACCACTGCGTTTATCGTACAATTGGCTCTGCGTAGCCGCTATGAAACCGGAACAGATCATGTGGACTCCAAAGAAGAAATACCGCAAATTGACCCGCGGGAGGATGAGCCATAATGCATGACTTCATCCAATTTTGGACTACCCACAGCCCGATTTTCAGTATTTTAATTCCTGCAATTACTGCATTTATTTTAGTCCTGTTGGGCAACCCCGGCTCTGGCTCGTTGGCACATGACTGGCGACAACCTTGGCGTCGTGGAATCAGCTATGTTTCTGGCATCCTTGGGCTGATCACATCTATCAGTTATTTGATGATCGCCAGCTCTGGCCAAGTCTTGGTTTATAACCTGAGTGAATGGGCCGCACCGTTTGGTATTGTCTTAGTTCTAGATCGACTCTCAGCATTCATGTTGGTGCTGACTTATGGTCTTGCTGTGCCAGTGATGTGGTTTGCCAGCAAAGAATGGGATGAGCGTGGTCGTTATTTCCATGCCATGTGCCATTTCTTACTGATGGGTTTGTGTGGTGCATTCCTAACAGGCGATTTATTTAACCTATTTGTCTTCTTTGAAATCCTGTTGATGGCATCGTACGTTTTGCTCTTACACGGCCAAGGCAAAGCACGTTTTCAATTGGGTATTCATTACGTCACCATTAACCTATTTGCCTCTGCTCTCTTCCTGATCGGACTCGGGATGATTTATGGCAGTGTAGGTAGCTTAAATATGGCAGATGTTGCACGACTTATGCCTTTGCTTGAAGCGGATCAACATCGTATTGCTGTAGCTGGTGCATTGTTACTGTTTACCGTCTTTGGCATCAAGGCAGCAATGCTGCCTGTAGGGTTCTGGTTACCAAAGACCTATGCTGTGGCAACCACTCCTGTCGCAGCCTTGTTCACCATTATGACCAAGGTCGGCATCTATGCCATTCTCCGTGTTAATGGCACTGTGTTTGACGATGGGATTAGCCGTGAAATCTTACAGCAGTGGCTATTACCGATTGGTTTAGTGACGTCGCTCTATGGTGCTTATGGTGCAATCGGAACGGATCGTTTACGTCGTTTTGTCGGTTTTATGATTTTGTCTTCTATCGGTACAATATTGGTTGCGATTTCACTCTTTAATACGGATGCATGGGCTGCAGGACTTTATTACCTGATTCACAGTACCATTATTGGTGCAGCTTTTTATATTCTATCGGGTTGGATTACCTCACAACGCGGCGAATTTAAAGATCATTTTAAACTTGCGCCCCGCATGAAACAGCATAATACAGTTGCTGTCTGCTATTTCATCATTGCGTTGATGATGGCTGGTCTACCACCATTTAGCGGCTTTTTGGGTAAAGTATTTATCTTACAAGCAACAGCCAATTCACCTTACCAAATCATGATTATTTTAATTGTTTTGTTGGTGAGTTTACTCAGTATCATGGCATTTACCCGCGCTGGTTTTGTACTTTTCTGGCGTTCATCTCGTCCAGAAGATGATATTGATACTGAAGAATATCAACGTTATCAGGCTTTGCCGAATAAGGCTCCGCTACGCAATGACAAGACCATTTATCTACTATTAACAGCGCTTGTGGGATATATGGTCTTTGCTGCACCAATCTATGACTATACCTACAAGACTGCGCAGCAAATTCAAGACAACCCATTATATGAATCGTTGCTATTGAAAAAGGATAAAGAAGGTCAAATTATCAGTGTTCAACCTTATGATCCTGAAAATTTACCTGAAACCAAATATGGTGGCGAATCAGCGGATCCAAATGCACACCTCATCCCTGCATTGATTGCGCCTGAAACCCTAAATGGCGAACATATTTCTGAATATAAGCGACGCCAAATTCAGGGACAGCAACAAGAAGAAAAATTGCCTGAAGAGACCCAGCTGAAACCAATGGAGGTGCCTTAACATGGCGACACTATCTTTATTTAATCGCTGGTTTCCGCATCCTTTGGTATCAGTCATGGTTGGTCTGAGCTGGGTGATGTTAGCGCACAGTTTAGATGCAGCCACACTATGCATGGCCTTGGTTTTAGCAATTGTTATTCCGCGAATGGTTCGCCCTTTTATTGATCGAACACCGAATATCAACTGGCTGGCAGCATGTAAATTATTCTTTGTGGTGTTATGGGATATTATTGTCAGTAATATCCATGTTGCAAAACTCGTCCTTGGTCCGACACATAAATTGCATCCGAAATGGTTCCGTGTTCCTCTCGATACACAGCATGAAGAAGTCAATTCTCTGCTTGCGATGATCATCACCACGACACCCGGTACGGTGTCTGCCGGAATTGACCAAGACCGTGGTGATATTTTGGTCCATGCTCTGAGCACGGATGATCCTGAAGCAGAAATTCAAACCATTAAAGAGCGCTATGAGCGCCCTCTCATCCTTATTTTTGGCGCTGATACAGGAGAGTCTGCATGACAATTTTACCTTATGCGCTTGGCATTTGTTTAGTTGCGGTGACGATCTCGATGTTACTGTGCCTCATCCGCTTGGTGATGGGACCCTCAGTTGTGGACCGACTACTTGCTTTAGATACTTTGTTCTTAAATGCCACCTGCTTAATCGTCATTTTAGGTATTTATTGGGCAAGTACATCAATGTTTGAAGGGGCTTTATTGGTTGCCATGCTGGGGTTTGTATCTACAGCTGCTTTAGCGCGTTATTTCACTACTGGCCACGTCATCGACTAGGAGTCCTTTAATATGCAATTAGTCATGGAAATTTTGGTCTCGATTTTTTTGGTGATTGGCGCTTTTTTCATGTTGGTCGGCGGTATTGGCATGGTTCGCCTACCCGACTTATTTATGCGACTGCACGCACCGACCAAATCGAGCACCTTAGGCTTAGGAAGTTTTCTAATTGCTGCAATTATTTATGCAGCATTTCAAGGCCGTTTTGGATTTGCAGAAATCCTGATCACGCTTTTTGCTTTTATCACTGCACCGGTTTCTGCAAACCTCATGGCACAAGCGGCATTACATTTACGACTGCGCTCGATGAGTGGTGATGCACCAGAAGCTCTGAATCGCCCTCTTCCTTGGCAGCGAACTCGGCGCCGTGCATTTCACTCTAAACTCCATTCAAAACCGGAGGATCTGGATTAAATCTAGATCCAGTTTGATTATCCCTTATAGCCCAAAAGTCTTTAATTTTCATCCATAATTTCTCAATTACATTCCCTTGAGCCATATATTGCAAACGTTTTTGGTTATAAGGTGTTTTTTTTAAACCATACTGCCTAGCTAAATCAATCAGTAAGTTAGTCTCAAAACTACTTTGAAAATTGTTATACCAGCCAGGCTGATTCTGGCTCATCTCAAGATTCGCCAATTCATAAAACAGCTGTGCCATCACGGCATCCTGTCTTGAAACAAAATTCTTCCGCTCACTGATTTGTAAGCTGACCTGTTCTCGTATGGCATCGTATTCCGCTGTTGTGGGTTTGCGCTGATCACTCCAATGTCCATCAGGAACATAGCCTGTTACATAATATACATTCAACAATAGATATTCATGAAAATATTTTGCTGTCGCACTTTTTCTTTGGCTGTTAAAATATTCAGATGAATCCATTCACTGCCAAGATGTATCGATGGATCACGCTTCATACCTTCTGCAATCCAATTTTTGGCCAGTTTAATATTGCCGATCAACTCATAAGCTGTGCCTAAATTCACTGCCGTCTTCGGTAAACTTGGATGCTCAATTTCCAATTGCACGTAAAACTTTAATGGCTAAATCGTAACGGCCTGCGTAGATCTGATGTACGGCATAATCATTTTCTGCCTGATAGTCTATTGGGCTAGGATGCCTTGATACAAAGTTATTCAATTTCTCGTCATGATGTTCTTCGCGTTGATTTTCTTTTTGTGAATCAGATGTATAAAAATCTTCTACATAGGTATTTAAACATGCCCAACTTGGCATAGTAATAAATAATGCGCTACTCAAAAGGATTATTTTTTTCAATTCATTATTTTACAGATTGGCGGATTAAATATCATGTTCGACCTGTCTTTCATTGGCATATTATAATTTTAAAGTGATTGAGTTTTTAAATTACCGTTATTCAAACATAAAAAAGCCACCCAAAGGTGGCTTTTTTCATTCAGCAAACTGAATTATTCATCATCTTTTTTTGCTTCGTCAGTAGGAGGTAAGTCCTTGACTGCTTCCGCAATTAGACCAAACATATAGTTGCCATAAGCATTTGTTTTGTCGTAATGGAAACGCAAACGTGGCGTAATACGTGTTTTGATACGACGGCTTAGTTCATGACGCAAGAAACCAGATGCTTTATTCAAGACATCTAAAGTCTCTTTATTTGCGGCTTCACTTTGCTCATCGCCTAGCTCACGACCCATTACAGTCACATAAACTTCGGCATATCCTAAGTCTGGGCTCACCTTCACGGCAGAGATGGTCACGAGACCACCTAAGCGTGGATCTTTCAGCTCCTGACGGATCAGTTCTGACAACTCACGTTGTACTGTATCCGCCATACGCTTCAGACGTTGACTACCCGCCATTAAAGACTCCGTTTAATTAATTGAACATCGTACACTTCAATCTTATCTTGTGCTTTGATGTCTTTATAGCCTTTCACCGCAAGACCACATTCCATACCGGCACGAACTTCTTCAACCACATCTTTGTAGCGACGAAGAGATTCAAGCTCGCCTTGGAATACCACCACGTCATCACGTAATACGCGAATCGGTTTATTACGGTGTAATGTACCTTCAAGTACCATACAACCTGCAGCAGCACCGAATTTACTTGAGTGGAACACTTCACGTACTTCAGCAACACCCAGAATTGTTTCACGGTGTTCAGGCGCCAATTTACCGCTCATCGCATCTTTCACATCATCAATTAATTGATAGATGATCGAGTAGTAACGAATGTCGATACCATCAGCATCAGCTTTTTGACGTGCAGTATTATCAGCACGTACGTTAAAGCCGAGAAGAACCGCTTCTGAAGATTCAGCAAGTGTTACGTCAGACTCAGTGATCGCACCAACACCTGAACCAATAATACGTACTTTCACTTCATCAGTTGCAAGTTCAGCAAGTGCAACGTGTAATGCTTCCAAAGTACCACGTACGTCTGTTTTCAATACCACGTTGACAATAGGCACATCTTTCTTGCCCATAGACGCCATGATATTTTCAAGACGCATCGCAGATTGACGTTCAAGACGTTTTTGACGTTCACGATCCATACGCGCATCAGCAACTTCACGTGCTTTTTTCTCGTCATTTACAACAAGAACTTCATCACCTGCCATTGGCGCTTCTGGTAGACCCAAGATTTCCACAGGAATCGAAGGACCAGCAGATTTAATACGTTGACCATTTTCATCTGTCATCGCACGTACACGACCGTATGACGAACCTGCAAGAACAAGGTCACCCACTTTCAATGTACCGTTTTGAACAAGAATCGATGTTACCGCACCACGCCCTTTGTCTACACGTGCTTCAATTACAACACCTTGTGCTGCACCCTCTTCAGATGCTTTAAGCTCAAGAAGTTCGGCTTGAATTGAGATCAAGTCTAGAAGCTCGTCGATACCTGCACCGCTGTGCGCAGAAACCATTGCTACTGGAACGTCACCGCCCCATTGCTCAGGTACGATTTCTTTCGTCGTCAACTCATTCAATACGCGATCTGGATCAGCAGACTCTTTATCCATTTTGTTGATAGCAACAATAATTGGCGTACCTGCTGCACGTGCATGGTCAATCGCTTCCGCAGTTTGTGGCATAACACCATCATCTGCTGCAACAACCAACACTACGATATCTGTAGATTTCGCACCACGTGAACGCATTGCAGTAAATGCTGCGTGTCCCGGTGTATCTAAGAAAGTAATAATACCTTTTTCAGTTTTCACATGGTAAGCACCAATATGCTGTGTGATACCACCTGCTTCACCTGCAGCCACTTTAGAGCGACGAATACGGTCAAGAAGTGATGTTTTACCATGGTCAACGTGACCCATAATTGTCACAACTGGCGGACGAGTGGTTTGGACACCACGCGCTTCTTCAGCTGCTTCAAGTAAGTTGTCTTCTGCTTGTGTATCCGAAACAAGTACTGGATTGTGACCCATTTCTTCAACAACAAGTGCTGCAATTTCTTGATCAATCGCTTGGTTTTGAGTAACCAATTCGCCCATTTTCATGAGTGATTTGATAACTTCGCGAACTTTAACCGCCATTTTCGCAGCCAAGTCAGCAACAACAATCGTTTCACCAATTTCAACATCATAAACTTGTTTTTTAACTGGTTTTTCAAAGCCATGCTTGTTCGCTTGACTTGTTTTTAAACCACGTTTATGTGAGTTATCACGGAAAGATTGCTCTTCGCCACGACGACCACCTTTTTTAGGTGAACGTGAATTGTTGGTATTGGTACCACGTTTAATTTCACGGTCTTCTTTCGCAAATGAATCTTCATATGCCTGACCTACAAGGCCGGCAGCAAGCGGAGAATCATCTACAACACGAATGGTCGCAGTAGTGTCTTCGTTAGAATACTTAGACGCCATTTGACGCATTTGCTCAAGCGTACGTTGTTGCGCTTCTTCAGCGGCTTTACGACGCGCCGCTTCTTCTACAGCTTTCAATTGTGCTGCTTGAGCTTCACGTGCTTTTTTCTGTTCTAGAGTTTCAACAGGTTTTGTAATTGGCTTGTTGTTTGACTTACGTTTTACAACAACCGCAGCTTTCGGTGTTTCTTGCTTCGCATGTTCTTGCTTCGCAGCAGCACGCATTGCTTCTAAAGCTTGTTTCGCTTTAGATACTGGTTGTTGCTTCGGTTCTTCAGCTTTCGCTTCAACCTTAGGTTCCTGTTTACGTGCTTGTTGGTCAGCTTGTGCTTTCGCTAATGCTTCAGCTTTAATTTGCTCAGGATCCGGTTTAACAAATGTATGTTTCTTACGAACTTCTACATTAATCGTTTTTGCCTTGCCCGATGTACTCGCCACTTTAGCAGTACTGGTAGTTTTACGTTTCAACGTGATTTGTCCTGCATTGCCCGCATCCTGACCATGAACTTTTTTCAAATGGTTAACGAGGGCATTTTGTTGTTCAGTGGAGATAATATCGTCAGGTTTAGTTTGTGGTAAACCCGCATCACGAACCTGTTCCAGCAGCTTCTCAACTGGACGACCCACGCTGAGAGCTAACTCCTTAATCGACTTGTCCGTCATATATTACCTCCTAGTTAAACCATGATTCGCGCGCTTTCATAATAAGTTGACCTGCTTTTTCAGCACCTAAACCTTCGATATCAGAGATATCGTCAGTGGCTTGATCTGCAAGATCATCTACAGTTACCACACCGCGAGCGGCAAGCGCATATGCGATTTCTTTAGTCACGCCTTCCATTGCAGCAAGCTCTTCGCTTGGCTCTTGGATGTTTTCTTGTTGCTTCAATGCATCAGCCAATGCAATTTCTTTTGCACGACCTTGTAGCATTTCAACAGTTTCAGCATCAAGTTCGATCTCATCGAATGTTTCCGCAGGAACATACGCGATTTCTTCTAATGATGTGAAACCCATTTCAACCAACGCCATCGCTAAGTCTTCATCAATATCTAGACGTGTAACAAACATATCTAAATATTGTTGCGCTTCGTTTTGTTGGCGTGCGTGATATTCTTCTTCAAGCATCATATTGAGCTTGTAACCAGTCAATTCAGATGCTAAGCGTACGTTTTGACCTTGAGAGCCAATTGCACGTGCTAACTGATCACTCGTTGCAAAAATAATATCTGCAGTACGTTCTTCTTCATCAATCACGATACCTGATACATCAGCAGGCTCTAGAGCACTTGCAATGTACTGTGCCGCGTCATCAGACCAAACGACTACATCAATACGCTCACCATTTAACTCTGATTGAACTGCTTGGATACGTGTACCACGCATACCAATACATGCACCTACAGGATCAATACGGTGATCGTTTGTTTTCACAGCGATTTTAGCACGAACGCCAGGTTGGCGTGCAGCAGCCTTAATCTCAATGATTTCTTCAGCAATTTCAGGAATTTCTTTCTTCATCAATGCAATAAGCATTTCTGGTTTAGAACGAGAAAGTAATAACTGAGCACCACGGCCTTCACGGTTTACGTTAAACAAAATCGCGTTTACACGTTGTTTAGGACGTAGAATTTCTTTAGCGATCATTTCTTCACGCGCAAGATATGCTTCTGCATTGTCACCTAAATCAATGATAAAGCCATCTTTGGTTTGTTTTTTCACTTCACCGTAGATGAGTTCACCAACTTTAGATTCGTAAGCATCTGCAATTAGCGCTCGCTCTGCTTCACGAATTTTTTGAACAATCACTTGTTTCGCAATTTGTGCCGCAATACGACCGAAATCAATCGATTCAACTTCAAGTTCACGGATATCCCCAATTGCCCATTTTGCAGGATCTACATCAGAGATCGCATCTTGGCATGCTGGCATTTCGTGATCTTCGTCGGCAACCACTTCCCATTGACGGAAAGTACGGTAATCACCAGTACGACGGTCGATTTCTACACGTAGACGAGCTTCTTCCGAGTGAGTTCCCTCGTAGAATTTCTTCTTAGTCGCTGCAACTAAAGCTTGTTCAAGCGCTTCAAAAATTGCATCACGACTTACACCTTTTTCGTTACTAACCGTTTCTACTACGGTAAGAATTTCACGAGCCATAAGTCACCTATTCGTTCAGATTCTTATTTATTAAATTAATCTTGGAAAACCAGATTTGCTTTATCAATATTGTGGCTGTCAATATCCAACACTTGTTGCTTTTCAACTTCAACCTGAATCATTTCGTTCTCAAGGTCTACGTTTACAAGTTTGGCTTGGAATTTACGACGATTATCTACAGCACTGATCAAACGCAAAGCGACTTGCTGACCAATGTATGCCGTCATTTGTTCCAATTTAAAGAACTGACGATCCCAACCTGGAGATGACACTTCCAATGCATATTCGCCTGAAATTGGATCATGTACATCCAACATCGCACCCACTTGCTGAGTGACACGAACACAGTCCTGCACGCCGATACCACGGCCTTGCTCAACTTCGCCATCTTCATTGATGACAGGTTCTGCATTTTCATCAACTTCACGGTCGATATAAATACGTAACAGTGAACGTTTTCCTTGAGGTTGGAAATCAATCCCCCAAAGTTCTACATCACATGCTTGCACCGCTGGGGCAATTAAGTCCTGAAGTGCTTGAGTTTTATTTGATAGCTTCATTTACTCTCGTCAAATTTGTGCGATTCGATGGTCGAAATGACCACTACAGACCAATACGAAACTATAGTAGTAGTGAAACATGACGGTTTGACCAAAATACTGTCGACACTACACGATAGCCAATAAAAAAGGGCGTAAATCGCCCCATTATTACACAGAAAACCATAGTCCACTGTGCAAAAAGGCCCACCTAGTTGTGAGCCTCTTTTAGAAACTTGGTAGCGGGAGCTGGATTTGAACCAACGACCTTCGGGTTATGAGCCCGACGAGCTACCAGACTGCTCCATCCCGCATCAACATGCAAAAATTATATACAATTTCTTGGTCATTTTCAATCTAAAACAACCTGAAGAATTGCCCTACTGAGTTGCATCTCAGAGGATTGGTAGCGGGAGCTGGATTTGAACCAACGACCTTCGGGTTATGAGCCCGACGAGCTACCAGACTGCTCCATCCCGCATCAACATCACAATGACTTTCAGATAAACTGCTTATATAGATTGTGTGCTATATAAGATTGGTAGCGGGGGCTGGATTTGAACCAACGACCTTCGGGTTATGAGCCCGACGAGCTACCAGACTGCTCCACCCCGCATCAATATGCAAATAATTTTCTCAGCTTTAAAAGCTGTCCATTTAAAAGTTTGCATCTTAAAAATAGAATTGATTGGTAGCGGGAGCTGGATTTGAACCAACGACCTTCGGGTTATGAGCCCGACGAGCTACCAGACTGCTCCATCCCGCATCAACAGAGTTTTGCTGCATACACCAACTTATGTTCTGGATTATAAGTTGGTGCGGAAGGGGGGACTTGAACCCCCACGCCCGAAAGCACTACCACCTCAAGGTAGCGTGTCTACCAATTCCACCACCACCGCAGCTGTGACGCATTCTAGTCGCAACACGTCAAAAAAGAAAGCTCTAAATAAATTATTCAGCGCTTTTTGGTGCAGTTGGCGAAGTTTCAGCCGATTTTGCAGGCGCAGTCGGTACTGAAGAAATCGCATTCAGACTATAAGCATCTGTCGTTTGTTTCTTTGCAAACACAGCAAGTGTCAAGCTCGTAACGAAGAACAAAGCCGTTAAAATCGCAGTCAAACGGGTCATAAAGTTACCCGAACCCGATGCACCAAATACAGTTGCAGCACCGCCGCCACCAAAAGATGCACCCGCATCTGCGCCTTTACCATGCTGAACTAAAATCAGCACGATCATTAAAATCGCTAAGATAATATGTACCACCAGCACAAACGTATGCATGCTGAACTCCTAATTATTTTGTATTTGCAAATGCTTGAGCAATTTTATAAAACGACTCTGCATTTAATGATGCGCCACCGACCAGCGCACCATTGATATCCGGACAGGCTGCCAACTCTACTGCATTTTCAGGTTTTACACTACCACCATAAAGAATCGCAGTATGAAGTCCCATTGGGGTGATTTGGCTTAAACCTTCACGAATTTTAGCGTGCATCGCTTGCGCATCTTCAGGTGACGCTGTTTTACCTGTGCCAATGGCCCAAATTGGCTCATAAGCTACCACAACTTGTTTCCACTGCTCTGCTTGTACAACAGCAGCAATATCACATATTTGTTGTAACACAATCTGTTCTGCTTGGCCGCTTTCACGTTGTTCTAAGCTTTCACCCACACAATAAATCACAGTCAAACCTGCGTTTAATGCATTTTTTACTTTTTCATTAATGATATGCGGTTGATCAGCGAATATTTCACGGCGTTCCGAATGACCAATCAGTACAAATTCAACACCATAATCTTTTAATAGCTCAGCACTGAGTTCACCCGTATATGCACCTGTACCTGCAACGCGAGAAACGTCTTGTGCAACGGTTATGATGTTACGGCTAGCTTGTGTTAATTCATTTTGCACCGTGGTCAGAGCAATAGCTGTTGGTGCAACCCCAATATGACATGCCGCTTCAGCAATATTTTGTTCATCTAATAATTGCTTAAAATTCTTAAGAAGTGCGCCAGCATCGGCTTGCAATGGGTTCATTTTCCAGTTACCCACTACCCAAGGCGTAATCGTCGAACCCGACATATTTATCCCACATGACAAAGATGAAATCGGGCACATTCTACACGTAATTCATAATTTTGAAGATAAATTTCAACACATTTGCATCTTCGAAGCACACCAGTCATTCCAAGATCTTCACTTTTCTGTAAAAAAATTAAGCAGATTTAAGGACTGGTTCATGCTTTTTACCAATTCTTAGCTAGTGACAACACTTTAAGATATGGTATTTTTGTGCAACAAAAGTATAATTTTGCTATACCAATTATAAACAGACTGAAGCATAGGCAAGTAAAAGCATGACAGCAGTTCAAGGTTCTTCAAGATTTACGGGGTTTATTCGTCGCTTAGTTGACGAAGGGCATCTGTCTGCCGAAAAAATGCAAGCAGCGCTGCAAAATTCAAAAAAGGCTCATCAAGATATCGTGCCGCATTTGATTCAGGAATATCGCCTTTCAGCACGCCTGATCGCAGAAACCATCTCGATAGAGTTCGGTGAACCGGTTTTTGATATTTCAACTTATGATACGTCTTTAATTATACGTGATGAATTTGAAGATAAACTCATTACCAAGCATCGTATTTTGCCTATTTTTAAACATGGCAATTTATTATTCGTTGCGATCAGTAATCCCACCAATATTGAAGCAGTAGATGCCATCCGATTTGGTAGTAAGCTAAATACCGAAACAATTATTGTTGAACATGACAAACTTGAAAAGTTAATTGAGCAGAACTTCGCTGAAGAAAGTACTTTTGAGTTTGATGATGACTTTGATCTTGATTTAGATAGTGAAACACCCGATCCATCTCAAGAAGATGAAGATGAGGTAACGGGTGATGAAGCGCCGATTGTTAAGTACATCAATAAACTACTAGTCGACGCCATTCGCATGGGTGCATCCGACTTACATTTCGAACCCTATGAAAAGTCTTACCGCGTCCGCTACCGTGTCGATGGCGTGTTAAGAACAATTACTAATCCGCCCTTGCAGCTCGCGACTCGACTTGCTTCGCGTTTAAAAGTCATGTCACAAATGGACATCTCGGAAAAGCGTATACCTCAAGACGGTCGTATCAAGTTAAAACTGTCAAAGAACAAAGCTATCGACTTCCGTGTGAACTCTTTACCGACATTGTTTGGTGAAAAACTTGTTCTACGTATCCTTGATCCATCTAGTGCGATGCTAGGAATTGATGCGTTGGGTTATGAACCTGATCAAAAAGAACTGTTCATGCAGGCTTTAGAAAAACCACAAGGCATGCTGCTCATTACCGGTCCAACGGGTTCCGGTAAAACCGTATCTCTATATACAGGTCTAAATATTCTCAACCGTGAAGATACCAACATTTCAACGGCCGAGGATCCTGTGGAAATTAACTTAGAAGGGATCAATCAGGTCAACGTAAATAATAAAGTCGGCCTCACCTTCTCTGCAGCCTTAAAATCATTCTTACGTCAAGACCCTGATATTGTGATGGTCGGTGAGATTCGAGATTTAGAAACGGCTGAAATAGCAATTAAAGCGGCTCAAACAGGTCACATGGTGATGTCTACACTGCACACCAATAGTGCACCTGAAACACTGACACGCTTACGCAATATGGGCGTGCCTTCATTTAACATCGCGACATCCGTAAACCTTGTCATTGCGCAGCGACTTGCACGACGCTTATGTTCACAATGTAAAGAAACAGTAGACGTACCAAAACAAAGTCTATTGGAGCTTGGTTTTACCGAAGATGATTTAAATACACCAGAATTCCAAATATACCAGCCTGTGGGTTGTGCCGAATGCCGTGAAGGCTATAAAGGTCGTGTGGGTATTTACGAAGTCATGAAAGTGACACCTGAAATTTCAAGAATTATTATGGAAGACGGCAATGCCTTACAAATTGCCGAAGCTTCAAATCAAGCAGGTTTCAACAATTTACGCCGTTCAGGCTTAATTAAGGTCATGCAGGGGGTGACTTCACTTCAAGAAGTCAATCGTGTGACCAGTGAGTAAGTGAATTAGTATTTAAAAATAAGGATAAATTCATGGCTGTAAAAAAAGCGCAGATGATGCCAACCTTCAGTTATGAAGGCGTGGATCGCAAAGGGGCGAAAATCAAAGGGGAAATGCCTTCGCGTAATATGGCTTTAGCCAAAGTTACTTTACGTAAGCAAGGCATCACCATTAAAACCATTCGAGAAAAACGTAAAAATATTCTCGAAGGCTTGATGAAAAAGAAAGTATCCACTTTGGATATCACGGTATTCACGCGCCAACTTGCAACCATGATGAAAGCCGGTGTACCGCTTGTTCAGGGGTTCGAAATCGTGGCGGAAGGCTTAGAAAACCCAGCTATGCGTGAAGTAGTCTTGGGGATTAAAGGTGAAGTTGAAGGCGGTAATACCTTTGCCGGTGCGCTGCGAAAATATCCGCAGTATTTCGATAACCTATTTTGCTCATTAGTTGAATCAGGTGAACAATCGGGTGCACTTGAAACCATGTTAGACCGTGTTGCAATTTACAAAGAAAAAAGTGAATTGCTTAAGCAAAAAATCAAAAAAGCCATGAAATACCCAGCAGCGGTAATTGTTGTCGCGGTTATTGTGACGATCATTTTGATGGTGAAAGTAGTTCCCGTATTCCAAGACTTGTTTTCATCGTTTGGTGCAGACCTACCTGCCTTTACCAAAATGGTAGTGAACATGTCGGAATGGATGCAAAAATATTGGTTCTTCCTCATCATTGGAATTGGCGCTGTGATTGCCGGTTTCATGGAAGCAAAAAAACGTAGCAAAGCTTTCAGAGACTTCTTAGACAAAGCTGCACTCAAAGCACCGATTTTTGGTGATTTGGTTTATAAAGCAATTATTGCCCGCTATAGCCGTACCTTGGCAACCACATTTGCCGCGGGTGTACCCTTAATCGATGCGCTCGAATCAACTGCAGGTGCAACCAACAACGTGGTCTATGAAACAGCAGTCATGAAAATTCGTGAAGATGTGGCGACTGGTCAACAGCTGCAGTTTGCGATGCGTGTCACTGATAAATTCCCATCTATGGCGATTCAAATGGTGGCTATTGGTGAAGAATCCGGTGCCTTGGATGCTATGCTAGACAAAGTGGCAACCCATTATGAAAATGAAGTGGATAATGCCGTAGATGGCTTAACTTCGATGATGGAACCCTTGATTATGGCGGTACTAGGTGTCCTCGTTGGTGGTCTTGTGATTGCAATGTATCTTCCAATCTTCCAAATGGGTTCTGTGGTTTAATGCAAGAATTAATAACATATTTAATTAATACCCCAATTGCGTTATATATCGCAATTGGGATTTTTAGTCTTTGCATCGGTAGTTTTTTGAATGTGGTAATTTACCGCACACCAAAGATGATGGAACAAGAATGGCGTACGGATTGCCAACTGTTTTTACATCCGGATCAACCGATTATTGACGAAACAAAGATCACACTGAGCACACCTGCTTCAACCTGCCCAAAATGCAAAACGCCCATTCGTTGGTATCAAAACATTCCAGTCATCAGTTGGATCGTGTTACGCGGAAAATGTGGAAGTTGCAAAAACCCGATCAGTAGCCGTTATCCACTGATCGAATTACTCACCATGATCTGTGCGCTGATTGTTGTTGCAGTTTTTGGTCCAACCATCCAGATGCTGTTTGGTTTGGTGCTGACTTATGTATTGATTGCCTTAACATTTATTGACTTTGACACCCAACTTTTACCTGACCGCTATACCCTTCCTTTGGCTGCACTCGGGCTTGGCGTGAATAGCTATGCCATTTATACCTCTGCAACCTCAGCCATTTGGGGATATATCATCGGCTTCTTATGCCTATGGATTGTTTACTTTTTATTTAAAATCATCACTGGCAAAGAAGGTATGGGCTATGGTGACTTTAAGCTTTTAGCTGCCTTGGGTGCATGGATGGGCCCTTTCCTGCTCCCACTGATTGTATTACTCTCTTCACTGGTAGGTGCAATCATTGGCATTATTTTGCTCAAAGTTCGTAAAGAAAACCAACCTTTTGCATTTGGTCCCTATATTGCCATCGCTGGATGGATCGCCTTTTTATGGGGTGATCAAATTATGAAAATTTATTTGGGTCAGTAAGGTGGTTGTATGACATTTGTCTTGGGTTTAACAGGTGGTATCGGTAGCGGAAAATCTGCTGCAAGCAATTGGTTTGAACTCCAAGGCATTCAAGTCGTCGATGCTGATATCGTTGCTCGCGAGGTTGTCGAACCGGGGCAACCCGCACTGATTCAGATTCAACAACAATTTGGTGATTGGGTTTTACTTGCGAATGGTGAGTTAAATCGGCGCGCTTTACGTGAATATATCTTTAAAGATCCTACAGCACGTCAAGCACTTGAAGCCATTACCCATCCTGCAATACGTCAGTCCATTATCCAACAGTTAAATGAAGCCACCAGCCCCTATGTCATCTTGGTTTCGCCGCTGTTATTTGAAACCAATCAACATGAATTAACCAATCACACCTTACTTATTGATGCCACAGAACAATTGCAAATTCAGCGTGCATCACAGCGCGATGGTCAAAATATCGAGCAAATCCAAAAAATCATTCAAGTGCAAATGTCGCGTCAGGAAAAGCAAAAAATTGCAGATGATATCGTGCTGAATGATGGTCATTTAGATCATCTTTATGCACAGCTTCGGCCGTTGCATCTCAAGTACTTAGGGTACGCTGAAAAAAGCTAAATAAAAAAGCAGTCTTACTCAGACTGCTTTTTTTGTTGTTCGAGTTGCTGCTCTAGACTGTCCTTTCGTCCCAACCATTTCCACGGTTGAATCGCTCCAATCCCCATCCCGACCAATCCACACACAATTGCAAAACTTAAGGGTTCATTCAGCAGCGGTACCGCTAAAATTGCAGCAATAAAAGGTGCCAAAGTTACGATACTTCCGGCTTTAAATGCACCCAGACGCTTGATCGCCTCTACATACGTTAAAGTCGCAATAATCACCACAAAAATACCGTGAAAGATAACTTGTCCAATGAGTTGCAATGGCTCTGGGTCAGACCAATGTTTAGGGAAAAATAGTAGATAAATAGGCACGAATACCACGGCAGACCAAACCGCAACCCCCGCCATGGCATGCCAAGCAGAGAGCTTCCATTGCTTAAGCAATACCGTAAATATTCCCCACCAAATGGCACTGATAAAAAACAGCAAATCACCTAAACCAAATGCCACACCAGTCTCGACGTACATTAAATAGCTCATTAAGCTAATGGCAGAGACCATAATCACCACACTGATCCACGTATGCTTATCGATCGGCTGTTTGAAGATCAGAAACGCGGCTATGGCTGTACATAAGGGAATACAACCATTGAGGAAAATTGCAGCATGGGCCGCAGGAGCATAATGAAATGCGCTATAGGCTGTTAAACAATAGGTCACCCCGCCGAGCATGGCGAGGATAAAAGGCTCTTTCTTCCATAAAAAAGCCGTATCTTTTTTATAAATCAAAATTGGCATTAAGATGCAAAATGCCAAAGCAAACCGAAGTGCGGTAATGTCCCAAGCACTGATTCCCCAATTGGCGCTTAAACGCGCCGTTAAGGTGAATCCACCCCAAATACACATGGTAATGAAAACATATAAATAACCTTGCTTTTGGGGAGACATCATCACTTCTATTTCAATTCATTGTTACGTTGACGACATGCTTCATACAATGCCATACCGGTTGCGACACTGACATTTAAGCTTTGCAAGTTACCAGCCATTGGAATGTAAACAGTTTGATCACATTGCGCCTGCGTAATAGGACGCAAACCTGTATCTTCAGCGCCCATCACCACACATACACCCGTACCAGTGAAGTCAAATTTTTGAATCGGCAAAGCTTTTTCATCTAGCATGGTGCCGACCACGCGTACATTAAAGTCGTCTTTGATTTGAGCCAATGTACGCGCCAAGTTGGTCACCTGAATAAACTTCACTTTTTCAGCACCACCAGCAGCAACTTTACGGGCTGTTGGGGTAAGCGTCGCTGAACGATCACGCGGTGCAATCACGGCTTCAACGCCCATAGCTGCCGCTGTACGGATACATGCACCAAGGTTATGTGGGTCTGTAATATGATCTAAAGCCAATAGCAAAGCACTGGGATTGGCTTGTAATAAAGCCTCTAAATCTTTTTCGTTTAAGACTGGATGGGGGCGTACAGCCGCGACCACACCTTGATGGAACGGTTGTCCCGCAAGTTTTTCCAAACTATCACGGCTAGCTTTTTGAATGCTGACACCAAACGGTTCTGCCAACTCAAAAATACGTTTTAAACGCTGATCATCACGTCCTTTTAACGCAAATAAAGTTAATACGCGTTCTGGCTCAAGTTCCAGTAATGACTCCACTGAATGAACGCCATAATAATATTCCGGTTTCGCCATGAACGACCTCTAATTTGCAAACTTCGAAAACTTTTAAACAGGGTATGATCACCCAGCGCACAGCTTAGGTTATCAAAAAGAAAAATCCTGCAAAGCAAGCTTTACAGGATTTATGCTATGACACATAGTTTAACCGATTTGAAGTTAAAAAACTGTGCCTAAATGGATTGAATTATTAGCCTTCTAAGTGGCACACATAATCCAGGACTTCATCTGTTTCAATTTTAAAACGGCTATTACCTGGCACGTAGAATGATTGACCCGCACGGAATAGTTCGCTTTCTTCGCTATCAGCAATTTGAACACGACATTCACCTGAAATAATTTCCATACGTTCAGGTACATGGGTTTCAAAAGTCAGCGCTTGTTCAGTTGGAAGCAACACACCCAGTGTTTTCTTGGTTCCATCTTCAAATTGCACAGTGTGGCTGATACATAGACCGCCAAAATAAACATTTGATTTTTTGATGACTGATACATGATCAAACTGTGCTGACATGCGTTTTCTCCAGATAAAGCATATTTATAATATTTTGATCGAAGTAGTTTAATTGTGCTGCAAAAACTAATCAATCAGTGTTGAAAATTTTGAGATAGATAATTACAAAAATCTGAGAAGTGGATATGTCCCAATACCATCTCACTATCTTGACATTGAGAATCTAAAACAAACTGTACTTTTGTACAAAATACTTTTTTTATTTCATCCACTAAAGTCCTAGTTAGGGTCTATAGAAACGCTGCAAAATCATTTCACAGATATATATGGATAATGAATTATATGGACGGATTTAAGAGACCAAATCATGACGTTTTAAGGCAATAACACTTTAGATTAGATACAAGAATACATACACAAACGTGTTTTGTGAGAACTTAGCAAAATGTTGGATGGTTTAAGCTCACGTTATGCAAGATCATTTACTCTTTGCATCACTACACTGCGTGCTTACGGCAGATACGAAACTAATTTCTTATTAAACTGAAATTTAGGATAGAATTATGAGGTTTTTCGTCATCTTAAAATAAAACTTATCTTGTGACCAAAACAAAACTTAATTATCTTTAACTAGAACTTTTCGCAGCTCGGATGCGTTTATGCTGACACATTTAACTCTGATCAATTTTGCATTAGCCGACCATTTAGCCATCGACATTGAACAAGGCTTTAACGTCCTGACGGGTGAAACAGGTGCTGGTAAATCTTTGCTGCTAGACGCACTATCAGCATGTTTAGGTGAACGAACAGACACCAACTATGTGCGCTATGGATCAGACAAAGCCGATGTGACAGCGACCTTTAGCTACCAAGAGTACAGTCCTGAAGCACTGTGGCTCAAAGAACATGAGCTGGATGATGAGTCTGGAGAAATTCATTTACGTCGCGTGATTTTTGCAACAGGTCGCAGCAAAGCATGGATTAATGGACGTCCGAGCAGCTTATCTGAGTTAAAAGAAATTGGCCGCTTATTGGTACAACTCTATAGCCAACACAGCCAACAACAACTCTTAGAACCGCCCTATCCAAAACATTGGCTAGATCGCTATTACAATTTTTATCAGCCGGCTCAAGCCGTTCGTGATGCCTATAGCAAGTGGCAAAAGGACATTCGACAGCACCAAGCAGCACTCGACGCCCAAGCCACACGTAAGCAACGGATAGAAACGCTTGAACTTCAATTGGAAGAACTTGAAGACCTTGTGCAAACGGACTACAAAGAAATCGAGCAAGAATTTGACCGTCTCAGTCATCATGAACATATCATGCAGGATTGTAGCTATGGTCTAAATGCCCTCGATGACGCCGAGCAAAATATCAATCAAGAAATGGGCGCGATCATTCGTCGAATTGAATCGCATGCAGGACGTAGTGAACAACTTTCTGAAATTTATACGTCGCTACTGAACGCTCAAAGTGAAATTGAAGATGCCACCGCAAATTTACGTCAGTTTATTGATCGTCAAAGTTTCGATCCTGAACGTATGGACGAATTAAATACCAAACTGGAAGTTTTTCATCGCTTAGCGCGTAAATATCGTACTCAGCCTGAAGATTTAAAACAAGAATACGAAGCGTGGCAACTTGAGTTAGAGCAACTGCATCAGCTGGAAGATCCTGAAACGTTGGCAGAACAAGTGGAAGTGTCTCATCAAGACTTTTTAACCAAAGCACAGCATTTGGATGATATTCGTCGTGAAGCATCTACCCCATTGGCGAAGCAGTTGACTGAACAAGTGAAGCAGCTCGCGCTCCCAGAGGCTCATTTTGAATTTAAATTTGAGCCTCTAGAACAAGCTTCAAGTGAAGGTTTAAGCTTTATTCAGCTGTTATTCACAGCCAACAAAGGGATTCCTGCTCAGCCTCTAGCACGCGTGGCATCGGGGGGTGAATTGTCACGTATCGCCTTAGTCATGCAAGTGATGAATGCTGAAAAAACCGAATCCGAAGTGTTAGTCTTTGATGAAATTGATGTCGGGATCAGTGGCGGAACGGCAGAAATTGTGGGGCGTTTGTTGGCTGATTTGGCGCAGCATGTTCAAATTCTATGTATCACGCATCAAGCGCAAGTTGCAGCACAATCCGATCAGCACTTGTTGGTGAAAAAACGTCAAACGGATCCTGCAAGCAGTACCATTATCGAATTAGAAGAAGATGATCGGATTCAAGAGCTGGCTCGAATGACTGGTGGTGTGGAGATTAGTCAAACGACCTTACAACACGCAAAACAATTACGACAATTAAAGTTTCAGCACAGCTAAATCACCGTAAATGTCTTAAATAAAAAAGCCTTAGTTCACTTTGACTAAGGCTTTTTTTATCACTTGTGATACAACTTCTATTTAATTACGACTTCTATTTAATAATGCCTTGATAGACAAAGCCTTTTGAGCCCAAGCTATAGCGTAAATATTTATACTGCGGCTGATGTTGTTGATTGAGTAACATAACATCCACGTGTTTCGGACTGATTTTGAGATATTCATTACCGCTACGACGATCGGTTTCATAATGGCAGTCATAATCTACCGAGATTTGATCTAGTTTCTTTTGCTTAGTTTGAAATACATAAGATTTAAGTAACTGTTTTGGTCCAACTTCAACAGCTCTTAGATGATGTAGTCCACTGCAATTATCACCTTTATAATAACTCTTCACCAAATATACGGTTTTATTTTGGATGTTGACCGGCAAAATTTGATTGATATAGCCTGAGTCAAATTGATCTAAATGTTGCGTTTTTCCCGTTGCATATTGCACATAGCTGCTCCACTCCCCCATGGTGCCTCCGCCAGACACATCAAAACTATAAAATTTAAGTTTTTTATCTGGTGAATATTGCACATGAACAAAACCTTGCTTTTCAAGTTGCGTAAATCCGTAGTGAAAACTGCTCGGATCTGCCGCAATGACATCCACAATTTCACGTTCTATCGCTTCATTGACCTCATAAAAATTTAAGTTTTTATATTTTTTAATCACCTGAGATTCATGTTTTTGTAAGTCAGCGCTTCCTGCAAAGCCTGAAATAGGTAGGCTTGCACAGAGTGCCATCCCTATTATTTTTGAATAATGTGTCATTGTTTTACCCTCAGTTTATCCTGCTATTTTAAGCAATCTCAGTCATCCATCACGTATATCTTCTCCTCACTTTTGTACTGCTGTTGTTCAAATCACCAATCATCGCTTCACAATTCACCACATTGCAGACCCGCCTGCACGATGAAGATTTTTAGCATGTCCCTCACTGGTCGAGCATGACAAATATTGAATTTGCAGAAAAACTCATTGTTGAAAACTTGTGAGTCTAGTATGTTGATAAATACAACGTTATTCGAATGCAATTCCCCCAAGAATGAAACTTACCCCAATAAGGAGAAGCCATTAGGTGACTAAACAATACCTCACACACCGCTGCCTGATTGCTCCACCCGAAATGAACGATGAATTCTTTGCCAATACGGTGATTTATTTAGCGCGACATGATGAAGATGGCGCTCAAGGCATCATTATTAATCGTCCTTCGGGCTTGCAGATCAAAGAACTATTGAATGATTTAGAAATTGAGGCAGATAATGTGCATCCTCATGAAGTGTTGCAAGGTGGTCCTTTGCGCCCAGAGGCAGGTTTTGTTCTTCATACCGGTCAACCGACATGGCATTCGTCTATTGCTGTAGGTGAAAATGTCTGCATTACCACGTCTAAAGATATTTTAGATGCGATTGCACACAATGAAGGTGTGGGTCGTTATCAGGTGGCTCTAGGCTATGCCAGTTGGGGTAAAAGCCAATTAGAAGAAGAAATTGCTCGGGGTGATTGGCTCATTTGTGACTCAGACATGGATTTAATATTTAACTTACCTTATGACGACCGCTGGGACGCTGCCTATAAAAAAATGGGCGTAGACCGCACGTGGTTATCATCTGAGATTGGACATGCCTGATTTACCACAATATCAAATGATTATGGCCTTTGACTTTGGCACACAAAAAACAGGAATGGCTGTGGGACAAGCCTTGATTGAAAGTGCAAATCCCCTGCCACTCTTTCCCATGAAAGATGGCATTCCCAATTGGGATAATCTACTCAAGATTGTGAAACAGTATCAGCCGGATTTGTTCATCGTGGGTCTACCGCTCAATATGGATGATAGCGAATCTGAACTCTCCACACGTGCGCGTAAATTTGCACGACGCCTTCGCCACCAAACCAATATTGAAACCTTGATGGTCGATGAACGCTTAACGACACGTGAAGCGCGTGATGAATTAGATCATTATCAAGCCCAAGGCCGTGCGAAGAATCTTTCTGCCGACAGCCTTGCTGCAGCATTGTTTATTGAAAGTTGGTATCGAAATCCAGTTGGACTGAAACCTTAAGCGCTTTCAACAAACAGGCAAATAAAAAAGCATCCAAAAGAGGATGCTTTTTTATGCGCAAGATTGATCACTCAATGCTGCGCAAATGAAATGATTGGGGATAACTTAGTTTTTATCCACAATATGAATCGTGGTGGTTCGACCCGCGACAAAAGCCAACTGATCATGCGGTACTTCATCCAGTACAATTTTCACTGGTACACGCTGTGCCAAACGGACCCAGCTAAAGGTTGGATTAACATTGGCAAGTAAGCCATCAGTCGAGGTACGTTCACGGTCTTCAATCCCTGTGGCAACGCCTTGTACATGGCCTTTATAAACATCAGAACTTCCCATCAGTTGGATTGTTGCTGGAGCGCCAACATAGATTTTATCCAGTTTAGTTTCTTCAAAATATCCCACAACATATAACTGTTGACGGTCAATTAAGGCCGCTACGGCTTGTCCGACTTTGACGTAATTCCCTGCTTTGAGTTCAAAGTTAGACAATGTTCCATCTGTTGGTGCAACCACTTCCGAACGTTTTAAATTCAATTCTGCCAAATGCAAACTGCTATTGGCCGCTTCAATCAGGGCTTTTTGCTGCACCATACTGGCTTTGGCTTGTTCAATCGCTGCCTGAGTTTGTTCATGCTCTGCATGTGATTGATCACGTACTGCAAACATTTGATCTTGTTCTTGTTTTGAAATCGCACCGTCCATCAAACTTGCATAACGATTTGCATTTTTATCTGCAAGATTAATATTGGCTTGTGACTTCACTAGATTGGCTTTGGCTTCAGCAAGCTGCGCTTCAGCCCCTGCCAGTCCTGCTTTGGCTTTCGCCAGGTCAGATTTGGCTTGCTCAACATCCAAAGCTTGACGTGCCACATCTATACGAAACAGCACTTGGCCTTTTTTCACTTGTTGGTTGTCTTGAACTAAAACGTCTGTGACCAAACCTGAAACATCCGATGACACTTGAATCACGTCACCACGTACCCGTCCATCACGCGTCCATGGTTCCGAATTGTAGTAGCCCCAAATATGTTTCAGCGCAAGTAATGCGCCACATAGCACGATTATCAACAATACAGGCCGAACATATTTTCGGACATTCAAATTGGTCATACGATTACCTCAATCATTTCATTTTTTAGGGGCTTAGAACTGGCAGAAAATAAAGATTTCATGCACCAGCCAAAGCAACATCACAAATACACCCAAATAAAAAATATTGGGCATCGGCACCCAATCTTGCGCCATCCATCGGTCAAGCAAACGCATGATGACCCGCAATAACAGATAGGCCAATACCGCTTGAATCAATAGAATGGGCACATAGACGCCATATACATTTAGCTCACCCATGTTGTGCCTCGACCTGTAAATGATTTGGAGTCTGCTGTGTTAGAACATGACACAAACTGCTTTGAATATTGTTCAGTGAATACAGAATTCGATGCATAACATCGTCGTTTTCCACACCCTGAACGGCCTGATTCAATCGTTGAACTCGCTCTACAATTTGCTGTTTGAAGCTCATAAAGACATTCTTTTGCCCTTGTTCCATGGCACGAAAATAGTCATCTAAATCTTGTTGTAACTCTTCGAGTTCGCTGAGCAGTGCATCATTCGGATCGAGTTTATTCATGAGTTCTTGCAAGCGGGTCAAATCAATCACCGCACTGGCTTCCACCAAAGCCCACTCGATCTGTTGTTTCAAGTTCCCTGATTGCACCATTTTGCTATTTAGGATGCCGATTCGGTCCAACATACTGCGTAAATGCACCCGAAACGGTAAGCCGTATGGCAGATATAAAGCCTGACGCAGTGCCTTGTAATGCTGTGAAAGTATGCGTTGGGCCGTCATATCTGGTGACATTGCACGCACTAGATGAATAATAAACACCGAAATAATGGGTCCCAAAACCGTCCCAATCGATGCATCAAAGAAAAACACCTGATCGAGGCTAAAGCGGTTTTGAAAATTCAGTCCCATGATGGTGCCCATCAAAAGTGGCAAGCTGATCCCAATCAAAGGCGGATGTAAAAACAGCATCAAACAGAACATCACAAACGGTGCTAACACCACGATCAACTGCCAAAAGGCGGTCACATGCGGGAAAATGCCATAGGCGTAGATAAAGACCACGACCGCTGCATACATATTGGCGCGAATAAACATTTTCAATGCAGGAACAGGATTATCCATTGCCGTTAAAATACAGGCACTGATCGCAGCCATTTCAGCCATCATAAATCCAGCTTTCCAACCACTAACGATCCAAAAACCCGTGGAAATTAAAATAATTAGACAAGCAGACACTCCGCCACGAATAGCAACCCCCGCATCTCGGTGCAAAGTCGGATAATGACTATTGCTCAAGGCGGTCAGTGTGGCTGGTAAAGTGGAGTCGCCTTGTTGTACCCGCTGCCAAAGCAGACGAATCGCACGAATATTCTGAATAAAATGGCGAATATCCATTTTTAGACTGCCCAAAATCACCTGCTGTGACGGCAATGCCTGTGCCTGAATGTGTTGAAAATCTTGCTCAAACTGTTCAGGCAATTGATTAAGTTCACTTTCCTTAATCTGATGTTGATCTAATAAAAACGCGGCAATATGTTCATGGGCTTGCTTGAGTGCCGTCCGATAATGTGTGTCCAGACCGTCTAATTGTTTCATCCGTTCAGACATGGCCACCAAGTTACTGACCAACAAACTCAACTGATGCAAGATTTCCTGCAATGGACGTGTCATGCCTTTTAGGGTAGATTTTTCATAAGACAAATGCACCGCCATGACATGTATATCCGCGATATCTCGTGCAATATTGCCAAGATTTTTAGAATAATTTTCTAGTTCGGCCGGCTCTAATAAAATCTGATCAAAGATTTCTTTGGTATCGGCAAAGGTTTTACTCACCCGTGTTTCGACTGCAGGGCCAATATGCATTGGAAATAACGTCGTGGTCACGATGGCACTACATACCACACCCACCGTAATTTCCAGAAAACGCCCCAAGGCCATATCGAAGATCGAAGCGGTATCAATAAAATACACCACGTTAAAACAGATAATGACCGTGGTATAACCCGCCAACATGGAAACATAACTACGAGGCGTACGGTCTAGCAGTGACAAATACAAGCAAAACCCAACCCAAACAGCCAAAAAAACCGTAAACAGTACTGGCATATGAATAAGATGTGGCAGTGCCACCACTGACACAGCCGCCCCTAAGAATGTTCCTAATACACGATACAAACTTTTTGAAGACGTCATCCCTGAATATGGATTCGCGATCACGAAAACGGTGCCAATTGCCCAAATCGGATAAGCCAAATTCAGTACAAAGGCCACATACAATGCCAATATGCCCGCGATGAACGTTTTGGTCGCAAAAATCCAGTCCATTTTATTGGGCCGAAAAGCGAGTATTTGTTTCGTCAGCAGCATGATTGATCTCGTCGGTTTGCTTCTTTTTAGTGAAAACGGCCTCGTATCGAATGCTTAAACATTCGACAGCACAACCTGTATCACGGCACAGGAATGACTAGAAATTTCAATAAGTAAAGAAGCGATTCAAATCGTGTTTCAAACCATTTGAATACAAAAAGTAGTGTGCAATATTCCCTGCGCATCGAACATATGGGCAATATTTATTCAATATAGGATATTTTCATAGCAATTTTGCTAAAAAAACAAATTAAAGTCAATATTAATATCTTATTTTGATAATTGACCTATATTTTAAATGCGTATTTCAATTTTTTATTATGCTTTTATCAGAATAACCCAAGAAACCCTGTGATATTTCAGATTTGTTTCATTTCCAGTGTAGAAAAGCGCAACATCAGGCCGAGCAATTTGTTATAAAGTAACTTAACGATTCATTTTTATTGTGACCAAGCAGGTTCTTATGGCGCTTTCCAGTTTTGGTAAAATTCTCACCGTACTCGACTTATTTTCAGTTGCTCGTCCCATCATCAATGTCGACATTATTAGTGAAGAATTAGGCTTATCTAAACCAACGAGCTATCGCTATTTAAAAGAACTGGTTTCTGCTGAATTATTGCAGCGCCTCAGTGGGACTTCTGGCGATTACACACTGGGTTCAAAAATTGCTGTGCTTGATTTTATTTCTCGCACCACCGATCCATTGGTGCAAATTAGCATTCCCTTCATGAAAGAAATTGTGGAACGCACAGAGTCTTGTTGCTTATTGACGCATCTGAATATCGACTCATGTATTGATGTACATCATGAACTGTATAAGGACTATACTGCCTTGGCATATGGTCGAGGTAGCCCACGTCCAATGTACAAAGGCTCATCGTCTAAAGTGATTTTGTCGCAGTTACCTAAGCAACGGATTTTAGATTATTACCACCGTTTTGCGGACGAGTTATCTCAAGTTGGTTTTGCGCATAATGAAGAAGAATTTATGCTGCAAATGAAAAAGATTAAAAAGCAGGGTTATTATTTTTCCAATGGTGAAGTTGACCCGAATATGTCGAGCTTATCGATTCCGATTAAATTTTCCAGTAAAGAACCCCCGCTTGCTTTGACCCTATTGGCGTCTAAAAATCGTTTTGAATTTATGAATTTTCAAAAAGTCGTAGAAATGATGCAAGACTGTACAGCGCGTATTGAGAAAAAATACAGCAGTATGATGGAAGAATCGGACGCCATTTAAATCTGATCAGATTGCGCACAACTGATGCGATGTTGTAAAGATGATATTTAATTAATCTGATAAATTTATATTATTAATTGAATTTATTAATTATAAATATTAGATAAATTATCATAATATGATTATTGTTCTTTAGCAGTCATCTTAACCATGTGTTCCATGATTTCAGTTGATTGTCGCTATACTCTTCCTCAGAGAAAGAAAAAAGCTCATCTATATATGGGCTTTTTTTACGGCTGTTGATCATAGAAATAACGAAAGGTTAAATTCACCCTCGGCTCGGTCACTTTCATCGACTTCATTAGGGCATGCTTCCAATATCGTTGGGTTTGCCCACGCATCACGATCAACTGTCCACTTTGCAGTAAAAGCTGTACTTTCTCTTGAGTGCTTTTATGTTTAAAGCAAAACTTACGGCTTGCCCCAAAACTCAAAGATGCGATCACCACCTGCTGTGTGGGTGAAAGCAAAGATGGCTCATCATCACTATGCCACCCCACCGCTTGCGTACCATTTTCGTATAAATTGGCCAAACAGGAATTAAACGTCTGACCCACCCGTTGCTCAATATGTTGCTTTAAGCGCAGTAAAGCTGGATTCCAGATCAATGCCTGCTTTTGCATGCCTGAATAGTGATACTCATAATGAGCATCTCCATACCAAACCACTTTTCGTTCCGTTTGAAAATACTGTCCATGCAAAATGACTTCATCATGCTGCCAAGCCAACTGCGTGAGGAAATAGCGTAAATATTTTTCACTCTCTTCGGCGTTGAAGATCAATCCATAATCTTCAACTTCACCATCATAGGGCAACAGATTTGCATGCGGTTCAGGCGTAAATAATTCAAAATTCATCGGTTCAACTCAACACTGTTTGGCACAGCAGCGTGATGCTGATGTCGTGAGCACATTAAAAAAATATCTTAGCCGAAAAACTCTCGTCACAAATCAAAACATTGTCATTACTTGTCGCATAGAATTTTCAGTCTTAGACTAAAGCTCATATTCACAATAAAAATAATTGCTTATGAACCTGTGGCAGCTTTTCCAAAAATTACGTCCATTCGTACAGCCATACCGCTGGCTGGTAGTCGTGACGCTGATCTTGACCTTAATTGGCTCACTCACGGCACAGGTGAATGCCCTGACACTCAAATATGCCGTAGACAGCATCAATCAGCTTTTACAACAAGGCCTCGGTCTAGCCAATGGTTGGCATATATTAATCACCATCACCGTAGTCTTACTGGGAAAAGAAGTCATCAATGCCATCGTGCAATTTGGACAAAAATCGTTTGGTGAAAAGTTACGTATTTTAATTTCTCAGGATTTGTCCCAAGGCATTATTGAAAAATTTATCACCTATCGATTGGCATTCTTCGATCAACAAGACAACCAAGCAGGTAAGCTCCAAACTCGAATTGATCGGGGTGTCAGCTCGCTCACACGACTGGTTCAAATCTTTTTTATTGATATTTTACCGCTTTTTACCAGTGCGATTATTGCACTGGGCTTAATGTATTATGCCAATGTTTGGGTTGGCGTGGTGGCCACAATTATCGTGCCGATTTATTTTTGGCTAACTTTCAAACAATCACAAAAACTGGCAGGCAAACGCCGTGTCCTACGCGATAATTTTGAAAAGAAAAATCAGGGTATTCTGAGTATTATCAATTCGATAACGGTCATTAAATCTTTTAACAAAGAAGCCGTCGAATCGAAAAAGCAATTAAATCTGCAAAAGTCACTGACTGAAAACCAGATGCAGACACGGCAAACCAGTTATATCTTTGACGGACTCAAAACCTTTATTGAACAGGTCGGTGTGGTACTGATCATCATTCTGACAGCCTATTTTGTTTTGGATGGGCAAATGAGTATCGGGATGATTATGTATCACGTGTTGTTATTTAATAATGTCTCTGCCCCGATTCGCTCGCTGCATCGTATCTATGATGAAATTAACTCTGCGATGATTTATTCGGAAAGCTTCTTTAACATCTTAGAAGCGGATCATGAAATTGAAACCAGTGGCACTGCCCAGCCTCCGATTCAAGGTCAATTTGAATTGAGCAATGTCGACTTTAGCTATCCCAATGGCTTTCAGGCATTGCACCGCATCAACATGACCATCCAACCGAACAAAATCACCGCCTTGGTTGGTTTATCTGGGGCTGGAAAATCGACATTAATTAGCTTACTGGATAAGTTTTATCATCCTCAAGCGGGCAATATCAAACTCGATGGCATCGATTTAGAACAGATTGATACACAGTATTTACGTGAAAATATTGGTTTGGTATTGCAAAAAAATCATATTTTCCCAGGTTCAATTTTTGAAAATATTCGCTATGGCAAAAGTACAGCCACAGAGCAAGAAGTCTTTGATGCAGCACGGAAAGCCTCGATCCATGATCAGATTTTAAAACTACCACATGCCTATGAAGCAGATGCCTTACTGCTCTCAGGTGGACAGCAACAGCGCATTGCCTTGGCACGTATGTTTCTAAAAAATCCGCCGATTATTTTCTTGGATGAACCGACTGCAAGTTTAGATGCTATCGCGGCTGAACAAATTAAAAACAGTCTGGATCAAATTAAGCAAGGGCGTACCGTCATCATGATTTCGCATAGTTTGTCGCAAATTATCGATGCCGATTACACCTATGTCATGAAAGACGGACAAATCGTAGAACACGGGGAGCATCACGATTTGTACCATCAAGAAGGTGCCTATAAGCAAATCTTCGATGCGATGGCGAAAAGTTTAAATATTGACAAAATTGCCCGTACTTTTGAAGAAGACGAAGAAACACATAGTTAATTTTAGATCGAAAAAAGCCCATCGTTTGATGGGCTTCATTCATATTGGTTTTATTCAATTAACGCTGAACTTTTTGCTCAATTTCTTCAACACTGGTGTGACGGACATCTAGACCTTTCACCATATAAATCACTTGTTCAGAGATATTTCGTGCATGGTCACCAATACGTTCAAGTGAACGCAGCACCCAAAGCACATTCATGACCCGAGTAATGTGCCGTGGATCTTCTATCATATACGTCATGAGGGTACGGGTTGCCGATTGGTACTCGCGGTCAATATCAGCATCGGCCAAAAGAACACGTAAAGCCTGATCTACATCCAAACGTGCAAAGGCATCAAGCGCATCATGAATCATCACGCGGACTTGGTTGCCAATATGACGTGTTTCCATATAACCACGCGGTGAACCACCCTCTTCACACAAGCTTTGTGCAATACGGGCAATTTTTGCCGCTTCATCACCAATCCGTTCTAAATCGGTGTTGGCTTTCGACATCGCAATCACCATGCGTAGATCAATCGCAGCAGGATGACGACGCGCCAAAATTAGGGTAAGCGCTTCATCAATTTCAGTTTCCATACGGTTCACCGTATTGTCTTGAAATTGAACATCAATCGCCATTGTTGCATCCGTATCCAATAAGGCATGAATGGCATTTGCAACCTGCTGCTCCACCAAACCACCCATGGTCATAAATTTGGTATGCACATCCTGCAACTCTTCATTGAATTGCGAAGAAATGTGATGGTTTAAAACAGGATTATTAGGCAAAGCGAGTCTCCACTACAACGTGAATCGGCAGATTTTAGTGCCATATTAAAGCATATTGATTGTGAAACTTTTATGACCATGGCCTATTTCTTTAGTAGGATCGATGGCTGATTTTTCTGATCGACCAACCACGCATTCATTTCCACTAAATCAGCTTCCGTTAATTTCCCAACTGAGGCTTTAAGTTGTAGAACATGAATTAAATAATCGTACTTAGAATTCAGATAATCTTGACGGGCTGAAAAGGCATTACGCTGTGCCAGTAGCACATCAACCATGGTTTTCAGACCTTCCTGATACTGGGCTTGTGAGGCCAACGACACTTGCGCGGAAGAATCCATCGCGGCTTTACGTGCCTGTAATTTACTTTGATCCGTTTCGACTTGCATATAAGATTTTTTTACATCGGTTTGTGCTTTTCGAATTGCTGCATCTACCTGTGCTTGGCTTTTTTCAACATTGATCGCCGCTTGCTTAATGGATTTCTGTGTCCGTCCACCATTAAACACATTCCAGTTCATTTCAATCCCCACCTGATCAAATTGACCATCTTGCGACATGATGGATTGTGGACTTTGCTTGTTATAACCATAGGTCCCTACCGCTTCAATCTGAGGATATAAAGCAGCTTTTTCGACGCGTTTGCCATCTTCCGCATAACGTTGTTGCATACGCGCTTGTAAAATGCCTAGGTTCTGCTCCTGAGCCAGTTCTTCCCACGCTTGTACATTGTTTGGAATCGGTTTTTCAAACTGAAAATCATCACGTAACACCGCCAAATTTTCTCGATATGGCCCAATCAACTGTTGTAATTGTTCCTGCGCCAAAACCAATTGAACATTAGTCGCCATGCGGTTGGCCCGAGCATTTTGATATTGAGCATTGGCTTCGCTGACATCACTTTTTGCCACCAAACCTTCTTTTAATTTAGCATTCATCATGCGCATCTGTTCCGATAGCGCCTGTTCTTCTTGTAAATTGGCAACCGTCAATACTTGCTGACGTAGGACATTAAAATAAGCTTCAGAGACATTTAAAATATGATCTTGTTTTTGAATTCGCAGATTGATTTCACTTAAATTAATCGAGGTCTTGACTTGCTTCAGCCCTTCCCATGCATCCCAACGAAAAATGGGCTGACGGGCAGTGAGCGCAATTTGTCTTGTTGTGGTGCTGTCTGGCATGATCAGCCCGGCTTGAGCGCCGCTTTGGTTGGAATTTTGATTTTTTCGGGTCACATTTCCGGAGATTGTTACCGTCGGGAGTAAGTTCCCATTGGCAATCCCCAAATTCAATTTATCCGCTTCATATTGTAGTTTATTGGCTTGCCAATTGGGGTCTTCTTGTTTTGCACGTTCATAAGCTTGCACAAGGTCTAGCGCACACGCCCATTGACTCGTGAAAAGCAAACAAAGACCCACCACAACTTTTTTGTTCATTTTTTTTGTAAATTCCTAATATTCAAATACCCGAGATTGAATATTCAAGCCTAAAACTAAGCAGATACTAATCATATCCTTGCAAATTTCCGTATGATTTTTATTAATTTTTTATATCAAATGCGACAAAACCGGATAATTTCAGTCGTTTTCGGACACTACTCACAACGCTATAACAAAGAACTGTACAATAGTACACATATTGCACGTGTTTCATCTATAAAATAGTCGACATTCCATCGGACAATACCACTTCTATAGCGCATCGAGTTCCTGTGTCAAAATTTTTTCAGCTGCCTGCAAAGTTTAGTGCAATGTTTTTATGTTTCAGTATGTTGAATGGATGCCAACAACAGCCTGAACCACAACCTGCACCAGAGTTTCCCAACAATAAGACTGTTCAAAAAGAAGCAGTCGATTTGTCTTTGTTGTGCAAAAAACTTGAAAAAAACATGCTGGAAATAGACGATCAACGAACAACTTTCGCTTTAGAACAAATCAACCAAGATCTCAAAGTCTGCTTGCCGCTGTTAAAAGCGGACGAACAAAAAAAATTACTGCGTTTGTCCAATCAAATGTATCGCAACTTTTTACATGTTGAACGTACAGCTCAACAGCAAATGGCGTTCGAACAATTTGCCTTTGATATGGCTCAGCATCCCACCATTCAACAAAATCATTATGAACAGCTCACTGCCCGCGATCAGTATTTACTGAAACATAAAGGCCAAGCTTATGTGGAGTTGTTCGATGCAGGTGAAGGACAATTACGCTATCGCCGCAGTCCTGAATATTTAGCCAAAATTTTTGCGCCTTATATGGAAGAATCTGAGCAAGTCTTTATTGAAAAACTGGCTGAACAAAATGCACAACCCGCCTTGCTGCAACAAAGTTTAGCCATTGAGCCGCAAGAGATTGCGACACGTGCTATTTTTTGGGAAGACTATCTGAAACAATATCCAGATAGCCCCTACAAAAAAGATGCACAACAATTGCTATATCAATATAGCCAGTTGTTATTTATTGGTTCGGCACATAGTCCCGTTTCTAATGATTTTTCAGACCGCCTCAGTATTCAAGCCAGTTCTTTAGAAGAAATTGAACGCTTGGCTCAATTAAAAAACTCCAAATTGGCAGATCAGGCGCGTTTATTTTTAAAATTATTAGATCAAAATACTGCTGCATCTAATCAGCGATCAGAAGCGCAGCTGTTGAATTTAATTGGTGTCCGCAATCCTGATCCGCATTATAAGAAAGACTGTTTTAGTGACGCCATCTGTGTAAATCAGTCCTCTACTTAGCCAATGCAAGTTCAATTGCACACGGGCCTTGCCAAAATTCTGCACTTGAAAATCGATGAAAAATAACACTGTTTTAAAACAGCCTTCATGCTAATATCCGCACAAAGCTTGACGGAGCGCAGGTAATTTCCTGCTGAGATCATCTAAATTTAGTTCGCTAAATTTAAGGATGAGTACCGTTGAACCTGATCAGGTTAATACCTGCGTAGGAATCAAGCCATCTAAAAACTTAAGCCCTTCTTATCTCTTGGTTTTACGCCTTTATTTTCAGGTGAATCCATCAGATAAACTGCCACGTTTTTGGTCGTGCTTGATTCGTTGATGTCATTCATAAGGATCATTGCAATGAACCAATTAACGAATCTCACCGCTTCAGATCGCGCTGCTCAGCATGAACAAGATGCTAAAGATCTCACTCGTATTCTCCCCGCGTCAAAGAAAGTCTATATCCAAGGCTCACGTCCTGATATTCGCGTACCAATGCGTGAGATCAGCCTTACAGATACGCCTACAGGTCTGGGTGGAGAAAAAAATCTACCCATTATGGTCTATGACACCTCTGGTGCTTATACCGACCCCAATATTCAAATTGACCTGAATCAAGGTCTACCTAATGTCCGTGAATCTTGGATTGAGTCTCGAAATGATACGGAAATACTCGATACCTTAACTTCAAAATTTGGACAAGAGCGTCTTCGAGATATTCGTACTGCAGAGATTCGTTTTGCGCATATTTCAAAACCGCGTCGCGCTCGTCGTGGACACAATGTCTCTCAAATGCATTATGCCAAACAAGGCATCATCACCCCTGAAATGGAATACATTGCGATTCGTGAAAATCAGCGCCAGCGTGAAGGTGTTGATATGCGCCAACATGCCGGTCAAAATTTTGGCGCACGCAATTTAACTGAAATCACCCCAGAATTTGTACGTCAAGAAGTGGCTGAAGGTCGTGCCATTATCCCTGCCAACATTAACCACCCTGAATGTGAACCGATGATTATTGGTCGTAACTTCTTGGTGAAAATCAATGCCAACATTGGTAACTCAGCACTTGGTTCAAGCATTGATGAAGAAGTGGCAAAAATGACTTGGGCAACTCGTTGGGGCGCTGACACCATCATGGATTTATCGACAGGTAAAAATATCCATGAAACCCGCGAATGGATTATTCGCAACTCCCCTGTACCGATTGGCACCGTGCCAATTTACCAAGCTTTAGAAAAAGTTGATGGTGTCGCAGAGGACTTAACCTGGGAAATTTTCAAAGACACACTGATTGAACAAGCCGAGCAAGGTGTCGATTATTTTACGATTCACGCAGGCGTACTGCTTCGTTATGTTCCACTCACCGCCAACCGTTTAACAGGGATTGTGTCACGTGGCGGATCCATCATGGCGCAGTGGTGCTTAGCGCATCATGAAGAAAACTTCCTGTATACGCATTTTGATGAAATCTGCGAAATCATGAAAGCCTATGATGTGTCATTCAGTTTAGGTGATGGTTTACGTCCAGGGTGTATTCAAGATGCCAACGATGAAGCTCAATTTAGTGAATTACGCACCTTAGGTGAATTGACTCACCGGGCATGGGAACATGATGTACAAGTCATGATTGAAGGCCCGGGCCATGTCCCAATGCATATGATCAAAGAAAATATGGATCTACAACTCGAGGTATGCAAAGAAGCGCCTTTCTATACCCTTGGACCACTCACCACCGATATTGCCCCGGGCTATGACCACATTACCTCTGCGATAGGTGCAGCAATGATTGGTTGGTACGGCACCGCGATGCTGTGTTATGTGACCCCGAAAGAGCACCTTGGTCTACCAGATAAAAAAGACGTCAAAGATGGCATTATCACCTACAAAATTGCAGCCCATGCGGCAGACCTTGCCAAAGGTCATCCCGGTGCGCAGGCTCGTGATAATGCATTATCCAAAGCACGCTTTGAATTCCGCTGGGAAGACCAATTTAATCTGAGCTTAGACCCTGATACAGCGCGTAGCATGCATGATGAAACTATGCCGAAAGAAGCACATAAATCAGCCCATTTTTGTTCGATGTGTGGACCTAAATTTTGCTCGATGAAAATCACACAAAATGTGAGAGATTATGCAAAAAATCAGCAAGATATGCAGCTTTCTTCAGAATCTAATCCTGAAATTGAAACAGGTTTACAAAGCATGAAAGCGGCCTATCATGAACATGGTCAAAAGTTGTACCACAAAGTGTAAAGCTTAAAAAAAATCTTTTGTATTCAACAAAATCTCGGTTAGGATGAAATGGAAGATTTCATCCTAATTAGCGCTTATGAATATTATTAAACAGGCCACATATAACAAAAAAGATTACAGCATTGAAGGGCGTGAACATCTTTATAAAGGCTTTATTCAAGTTGAAAAAGTTCAGCTTCGACACCGCTTATTCCATCAAGACAGCATGATTCCAACCATTCAGCGTGAATTGATTCATCGTCCTGAAGCAGCAGGTGTGCTGATCTATAGTCATCAACAACAAAAATTTGCCTTAATTGAACAATTCCGCATTGGGGCGATTGATGATGAAACTTCGCCATGGCAACTAGAGATTATTGCCGGCGTGCTCGATGGTGATGAATCTGCTGAAAGCTGCATCCGCCGTGAAAGTTTGGAAGAATCAGGCTGTGAATTAGATGCACTACAGCATTTATTTAGTTTTTATCCCTCTGCGGGTGCCTGCGCGGAATTATTCCACCTTTATAGTGCTGAAGCTGAACTTCCTGAACATGGCGGAGTCTTTGGCATGCCTGATGAAGGAGAGAATATTCAATTGCATATCTTAGATTATGCTGATATTCCTGAATTATTAACCAATGGTCGGCTAAAAAATGCACCTGTCATTATGGCCTTGCAATGGTTACAACAACAAATACATACTACAAGGAATGTCTAAGGGGAAGGACATGACTTTAAGGGATACACCACAATACGACTGGACACTGATCCAGATCTCGGACACACATTTAATGGATCAGGAAGATCTTGAATTTGTCCGCATGAATCCAGAGCAGAGTTTTCACGATGTGATTCAACAAATTCAGTTGAACCATCATCACATCGATACGCTTGTCCATACTGGCGATCTTGCACAAGTGCCGGTAGAGCGTACCTATGCGCGTTATCTCGAATATATGCAACAGCAGCCGTTTCCGTTTTATCAGATTCCGGGGAACCATGACGAAGCGTCTTGCTTCCCATTTCATCAACAGAAAGATCGTGCTCACTGCATCGCATTAGGCAATTGGTGTCTGATTTTACTGAACAGTGCGGTCAAAGGAAAAGTCGATGGTTGGGTATCACAACAGCAGTTGGAACAATTAGATCAGTTGCTCACAGCACACCCACAGCAACATATCATTGTGGCATGCCACCACCACCCTTTTGCCATGCAATCGCATTGGATTGATCAGCACAAATTAAAGAATGCTGAACATCTGATGGATGTGCTTTCACGCCATGACAATGTCAAAATTGTACTATGCGGACACGTACATCAAGACTCGTCTAATCAATGGCGCAATATTCAGTTTTTATCGACGCCTTCGACCAGTGTTCAGTTCAAACCGCATAGTGAAAATTTTGCCTTAGATGAGGCTTTACCAGGGTATCGTGCACTCTATCTGAATGATAATGGTGAATTTAAAACTGAAGTTGTTCGGGTCAAATTAAAACAACCTCAAATTAATGTTGAAATTTCAGGTTATTAACTTTTCAATTTGATTTTTTTGCTTTACTTTATGGCTTCTAAAGGAAAAGTGATAGTTAGAATCCAAACATCAAAGACTATCAATAAGCAGAAAAAGTCTATATGATGACGACCCCCACAGAAGGAAACTCTGTGTTGGGTGGATAAAAAACTTGCATATCACCATATTTTTTGCGTATAGATATATGCATATGATGAGGAATGCCCTACATGGCGAATGACAACCAAAATCAAGTCTTAGACGAACAAACTGATGTAGTAGACGAAAAGTCTACCAAACGCGTGCGCAAATCAAAGCCAAAGGCGACTGAAGGTGGTTCTACTGCAAGCTTATTTGGTATTGAACCTTATCAGCCTAAAAAGAATGAAGAATACATGTCTGAAGGGCAACTTGAGCATTTCCGTCACATCTTATTGGCGTGGAAAGCTGAGTTAATGTCTGAAGTAGACCGTACTTTGAATACCATGCAAGACGAAAATACTGCGCTTCCAGATGTGAACGACCGTGCAACGCAAGAAGAAGAATTTGCGATTGAACTTCGTACACGTGACCGTGAACGTAAACTGATCCGTAAAATTGAACAATCAATTGAAGCGATTAAAAATGATGACTACGGTTTCTGTGAAACGTGTGGTATCGAAATTGGCTTACGTCGCCTAGAAGCACGTCCAACAGCAACTTTATGTATCGACTGCAAAACACTTGCAGAGATCAAAGAGAAGCAAAATAACGGTTAATTCTGTGTTGAGTAATTCCTCTCTAGCCCTCCCTTTAGATAAGGGAGGGAAAGCTGCAGAGCATTACGTGGGTCGGTTTGCGCCATCGCCAACCGGCCCTTTGCATTTTGGCTCTTTAATTACAGCAGTCGCAAGCTACTGCGATGCCCGTGCCCATCAAGGGCAATGGGTCGTTCGTATCGAAGATACCGACATTCCACGTATATTTCCCGGCAGCGAAGAACATATCTTACGTTGTATTGATGCATTTCAATTCGAACCAGATACCGAGATCATTTTCCAAAAAGACCGCCTCGAAATTTATGAGCAAGTCATTACGCATTTGCATGCCCAAGACTTGGTCTATGCTTGTCAATGCACCCGAAAAATGCTCGGTTCGAATCATATCTATCAAGGTACATGTCGTAATCTTGGCCTTCCTCTTCAGGATCAGGCCATTCGAATCAAAGTCGATGCACAGAACATTTGTTTTACCGACCGCTTACAAGGGATGCATTGCTCCAATCTGCAACAGGATTTGGGTGACTTTGTCTTAAAACGCCGTGATGGCATTATCAATTATCAACTTGCTGTCGTGGTTGATGACTACCTACAAGGGATGACCCATGTTGTACGTGGGGCTGATCTTTTGGACAATACCGAACGTCAAATTTGGCTCGGACAAGTTTTGGGTTATCCGCGCCTTGAATACATGCACTTGCCATTGGCAATGAATGATCAGGGACAAAAACTGTCAAAACAGAATATGGCTCAAGCTCTTGATTTAAGCCAAGCGGCACCTTTATTACAACAAGCATTACAAGCCCTACACCAACCGCCAGTCGACTTGGATACGCCACGTATTATGCTACAACAGGCGATTGCGCAGTGGGATATTCAACAAATTCCCCATGGCACAGCATTGCCTCAAATCTATCAATAAACCCACATCCCTATCTGAGCCAATCACTCGATATTCAATTGAATTATGCTTTAATAAAGTGATCAATCGACCATTGGAGAGTCTAATGTTTTTTATTTTTGGAGTTGGTCCGAAAACCAAAGTCATTGAAAAGAGCCAATTTACTTGCCCTGTGTGCCGCAGCAGAACTCAGTATGAGTTGAAACAGCAACGTAATTATTTTTCTTTATTTTTTATTCCATTGATTCCACTATCTAAAGCCAAGGCGAGCTTGGTCAAATGTCTCCATTGTGGAACGGAGATGCCGGCGAGTGTACTGCACCATGCATCTCCCGATCCGCAACGAGATACCAATTTAGAAGCTTGATTCTTCTTTACTTGGGTTTACTTCTTTGGTCGTCGCATCGATCTTTAAGATCAGACTCACCATAACCGCACAGATAATCAGAGAAGACCCCCCATAACTAATAAACGGTAAGGTCAAACCCTTGGTAGGAAGCATGCCCATGTTCATGCCGGCATTCACCAAAATTTGCAGCAAGAAGATAATACTAATGCCATAAGCCAAGTAGCCTGCACGTAAGTATTGATGACGTAAAGCACGATGACCAATGCGAATACAGCAGATCAACATCACAAATGACAGCGTCAATACGGTCAAAATCCCAAAGAAGCCAAATTCTTCGCCCAAAACCGCCAACATGAAGTCGGTATGAGCCTCAGGTAAATACGACATTTTTTGAATACTATGACCCAAGCCGACACCAAACCATTCACCGCGACCAAAAGCCATTAATGCATTCGACAACTGGTAGCCTGCGCCTAATGGATCATTCCATGGATTTGAGAAGGACATCAAACGTTCTAAACGATAAGGTTCAAATAAAATCAAGAACACAAAGGCCATGATGATCGCACCAAAGGCAATTGCGAACTGAATCAACGGTGCACCTGCGAGGAAGAATACCCCTAGCATGGTTAAGGCAATCACCACCGTCGCCCCTAAATCGGGCTCTGCCATGACCAAACCGACAGTTGCAGCCATAATCACTGCCAAACGCACCAAGCCCTTAATATTATTACGGACTTCTTCGGCACGCCGTACCACATAGTCCGCGGTAAATATCGCCATCATGACTTTGGCGACTTCCGAAGCCTGTAAGGTGAAACCAGCAATACGAATCCAACGTTTAGAACCATTGACCTCTGTCCCGACAGCCAATACAGCAGCCAGTAAGATAATCGTGATAATCCATAAAAAGAAGGTGTTATTAAACCAAACATTCAACGGCACTTTATAGGCGATATAGGCGGCGGCGGCGGCGGCGGCAATCGAAATACCGTGTCGTGAAATGTAATGAAAGGCATTTTCATGCATGCGTTCTGCATAAGGCATAGATGCAGATGCCACCATGATCGAACCAATACACAACAATGCCAAAACACAGAACACCAGAACATTGCGCACGTTGACCTCGGCAGGTAACCGAGGAAGCCAACGCTCTACAACTTCATTTATTCTATTTATGGTCGTCTGAGCCAACCCAGCCATACAACTTTCCTTATCGTTCTTTTAAACGAGTGCATTCACACAATCAACAAATTGGTGTCCACGCTCACTGTAGCCTTTAAACATATCAAAACTTGCGCACGCTGGAGACAATAACACCACATCATTGGCTACCGCATTTTGTTGGCACAGCTCAACCGCTTGTTTCAAACTTTCAGCATGAATCAGCGTGGTTGTCCCTTCAATCGCTTTTTCAATAATTGGACGATCTTCACCAATCAATACCGCAACTTTGGCATATTTTGAAAGTGAATCACGCAGGGCAGTAAAGTCCTGCCCTTTGCCTTGACCACCTAAAATAATCGCCACTTTACCGCCTTTGGCTTCAATCGCAGCACCTAGGCCATCAATCGCAGCTAAAGTCGCACCAATATTGGTACCTTTAGAGTCGTTATAATAACGAACACCATGCACTTCTTTGACAAATTCACAGCGGTGCTCTAAACCTTTAAAGGTTTTCAAAGTTTCCAACATGCCTGCTAGTGGCAAACCAATCGCTTCACCCAAAGCTAAACATGCCAAGGCGTTTGCCACATTATGTGTCCCTTGAATATACATGTCTGCACTTTTCAGTAAACGCTCACGACCACGTGCCAACCAAATTGTGCCATCAGTATCGCGTAAAATACCGAACTGATTCATATCTGGTGCATTTAGGCCAAAGCTTTGCATTGGGGTGACATCTGGAACCAATGGGCGTGTTAATGAATCATCACGGTTATACACCACTTTTTTCACCGCTTGGAAAATACGATGCTTCGCAGTGTGATAGCCCATCATATCGCCATGACGGTCCAAATGGTCTTCACTCATGTTCAACACCACAGCCACTTCTGCTGCCAAGTTCGACGTGGTTTCTAATTGAAAACTTGAAAGCTCTAAAACATAAAGTTCAGGATCATCTTTGGTGAGATCCAAAGCTGGACGACCCAAGTTACCACCCACTGCCACTTTTTTGCCTGCATCTGCTGCCATAAGACCAAATAAAGTTGTTACGGTACTTTTCGCATTCGAACCTGTAATTGCGACAATCGGCTTATCTGTCGCACGACGTAAAATTTGAATTTCTGAAACCACAGGAATGTTGGCTGCAATGGCCGCCTGAATTTGCGGTAATTTTGGATCTAGCCCCGGGCTGATAATAATTTCTTCTGCTTGGAGTAATAAATCTTGATCCAACTGACCGAAACTGGTTTGTACATCACTTGGAATTTGATCATGACCCGGTGGAACTGCTCGTGAATCGGTGACTGCAACGCGGTAGCCATGGCTATGTAAGAAATTCACTGCGGAGACACCAGAAATCCCTAATCCGGCAACAACCTTCAATCCACCACGCTGTATTAACATTTTCGCCCCATTTTTTGGTCGGTTTTTAAATCTGACAAAATGTTAGCACTTTGCTGTTTTGAATGCTTTTTATGTTTTCACTTTCTCGCAGTTTTTTTGTGTCCGCTCGTAAAAAAACCGCCCATCTTGGGCGGTTTCTTCAAGCAATTGATGGTGAGTTTATTTCCATTTCACCGCTTGTACTTCAGCTTTTTTTGCAGATGGATTATCCGAAGTTGAACATCCACAACCGCCTGCACAGCCTGCGGCCATTTTGGGCTTTAACCATTTGGCTAAACTATTCCAACCACGGTTTGCACAGTGCTCAGAAAAAGTTGTGAAGACTGAGTTTGATGTTTTTGGAAATACCTTCTTAAACACCACGACAGCACTCCAAATCACCAATACCGCAATAATTATTGATTCAAGCATGTCTCTCTCCTTTGTTCAGCTTTTGCCATTCAAGATTCACTATCCAAAATAGCGTGTTGCAATTTGATACGTGATGAATGCCATTAGATAAGCCAAACCAAATAAATAGATAGTCATGAAACTCACCGTTTTCAAGGAGCCAGTTTCACGTTTAACTGTCGCCAGTGTCGCCAAGCAATGTGGCGCATAAATAAACCACACCAATAATGATAGACCGGTTGCCAATGACCAACCCAATGACCCATCGCTACTAATTAAATTTGCCAGACCTTGAGACATGGCATCTTCATCTGTTGCAGACAAGGCATACACCGTACCCAATGCCGCCACAACGACTTCACGTGCCGCCATCGCTGGAATTAAGGCAATACAGATCTGCCAATTAAAACCTAATGGTGCAAAGATCGGTTGTAATACATGCCCAAGCATACCTGCCAATGAATAATCAATATCCGGCAAAGTTGCGCCTTCTGGCGGTTGCGGGAAAGTACACAAGAACCATAATAAAATTGATAAAGCGAAGATGATGCCACCAACACGCTTCAAGAAGATCTTGGCACGGTCCAGTAAACCAATCCAAACACTCTTAATATCTGGGAAACGGTAGCTTGGAAGTTCCATCAATAAGGCATGCTGTGATTTATCTTTTTGGAAGAATTTCAGCACTGTTGCCACAATTAAGGCACTCACAATCCCTGCTGCATATAATGCAAATAACACCAAGCCTTGTAAGTTAAAGACGCCCCAGACCATTTGCTGTGGAATAAATGCTGAGATCAGCAAGGCATAAACCGGTAAACGTGCCGAACAGGTCATCAATGGCGCAACTAAAATCGTTACCAGACGATCTCGGGGGTCTTGAATACTCCGGGTTGCCATAATGCCCGGTACAGCACAGGCAAAGCTCGACAGCAAAGGAATAAAAGCACGTCCACTCAAACCCGCTTTAAACATCAGCTTATCTAGCAAGAATGCTGCACGTGGTAAATAACCTGATTCTTCTAAAACCAAAATAAAGAAGAATAAAATTAAAATCTGCGGTAAAAACACCACCACGCCGCCTGCACCCGCAATGATCCCATCAACCACCAAGCTGTTCAGGAGTGGATGTGAAATGTGTTCACCGACCAATTCACCGAACCAACCGAAGAAGGTTTCAATACCATCCATAAACGGCGCAGCCCATGCAAACACCGCTTGGAAGATAATAAACATCATCACCGCTAAGGTAATTAAACCAAAGACTGGATGTAGAAAAATTTTATCGAGGAAGTCTGAGCGTTTATCTTCATGATCAACAAACACCACCACGTCTTTTAAAATTTGTTCAATTTTTTCGTGGTTAGTCCCAGAAAGATTGGTATCACTTAATGACGCATCTGGTTTTCTGAAACCTTCAGCATCCAAAGCACCCATTAAGTTTTCAATACCCGCATTACGTACAGCAACGGTTTCTACAACAGGCACACCCAAACGCTGAGACAGCTTTTGGGTATTGATTTGCATGCCACGACGGCGTGCTTCATCCATCATGTTGAGGACAAGTAAAATTGGACGACCCAAATCGATCATTTCCATGACCAAACCGAGGTGCAATTTTAAGTTTGTCGCATCAACTACACATAAAAAGACATCTTGATGCCCTTCTTCTGCAATTTTACCTTGCACGACATCACGCGTAATGGCTTCATCAGGACTCGTCGCTTCTAAGCTATACGTCCCCGGCAAATCCAAAACTCGAACAGATTTACCCGATGGCAACGTAAATTGACCAACTTTACGCTCAACCGTTACCCCAGCATAGTTCGCAACTTTCTGACGTGTACCCGTTAAATGATTGAATAATGAAGTTTTACCACAGTTTGGATTACCAACGAGGGCAATACGTAACGCATCACTCATGCTGATGCCCCTTCCATTGCTATTTCCACTTTTTCAGCTTCTACTTTTCGCAGTGCGAAGCGAGTAAACCCAACTTGAATTAAAATCGGGTCACCACCAAAAATACCTTTGGTAATCACCTGTACTTTTGTTCCGGGAACAAAACCCAAAGTCTCTAAACGGCTAGCGACTAAATCAGCCGGAGCATTGTTGCCATTCTGGTTACGATGTACCTTATGAATGACTGCGCTTTGTTTCACTTTCAAATCAGATAATCGCACGCAACTAACCCTAAAAAATTTTGAACATTATACAAACAAATGAGAATAATTAACAAATCGGATTCGATTTCAATTCTCATTTAACAATCTAGCATCGACACGACTATTTTTTTAAATTACATTGCATTAAACCATTGTGATTTCTTGGTTTAATTTCGAAAATGAGCGGCACATGTTAAATAAAAAACCACGTATTCCTACCCCAGTCCAAATTCCAGAAACACTCAGTTTTTTACACGGATATCGTGATGATTTAATAGCTCAAACCGTCAGTCCACACACTCGAAATGCATATTTATCTGATTTAATTCAATGCAGTGAGTGTCATACGCGTGTCATGACTGATTGGAGCAGTGACGACATTTCAGATGTCTTGCTTAGCCTGACGAAACAAGGAAAAAGCCCTCGCTCGATCGCCCGCTCACTTTCTGCACTGCGTTCATTTTTCAAGTTCTTGCGTGAACAAAAAATACGCAGTGACAATCCTGTTGCAATCCATAAAACACCCAAATTGGGTCGTGCCCTACCAAAGGATTTATCTGAAGCAGATGTTGAAGCCCTGATTAATGCCCCAGACCTCAACACCGCATTGGGTCTACGTGATCGTGCCATGCTCGAAGTGCTGTATGCCTGTGGTTTACGTGTCTCTGAGTTATTAAATTTAAGATTAGAACTGATCAATCTTAAACAAGGCTATTTACGAATTACCGGTAAAGGCAATAAAGAACGCTTAGTTCCTTTAGGTCAAATGGCGGTGGAATGGATCGAGAAGTATTTAGCTGAAGCACGTCCCGTCTTATACAAAAGCGCAACCGATGCTTTATTTCTCACTCAACTCGGTGGAATGATGAGTCGCCAAAACTTTTGGTACGCGATTAAACGCTATGCGCTCATTGCAGGCATTCAAGCCGAATTATCACCACATACCTTACGCCACGCCTTTGCCACGCATTTGCTCAACCACGGTGCCGACTTACGTGTCGTGCAGATGCTGCTCGGCCACAGTGACTTGTCTACCACGCAAATTTATACCCATGTCGCGCAGGTTCGTATGCAAAAATTACATTCAGATTATCATCCGAGAGCTTAACGGCAGGAAATATCAGACCAAGAAGTTCTATTGTGCCCGATATTTTTTGCTATGCTTACTCACCTGTTTGATAAAGCTAAAAGAAAAGGGTTGTTTATGTTATTTACCCGTTCAAAAATTTTTCTCGCATCGACACTTGTTGCCAGTTTGGCGTTAGTGGCTTGTTCTAATTCAAATAATGACGAAAAGAAAGATGCGACATTAACGGCAAGTACGCCTGCAACTGGTGAAGCTTCGAATTTATCTGAACGTAATGCTCAGCAGCGTTTAATTGATACTTTGCAATCCAATCTGCAAAAAGCCAATATCAATGCCAAAGTCACTGGGGTGAAAGCGACTGAAGTTCCTAATTTGTTTTGGGTAAGCTTTGAAGGCATGCCTGCGGTCTATGCTACAGCTGATGGTAAATACATTTTCCAAGGCGACGTGGTTCGTTTAGGTGAAAAACAACTCTTTAATGTAGGCGATACACTACAAGCAGAGGCCAACAAAAAATTATTTGATCAATTAAAAACTGAAGACCTACTGATTTATAAAGCCAAAGGTAAAACCAAACACGTGGTTTATGTGTTTACCGATGTCAGCTGTCCTTATTGCCACAAATTACATGAACAAATGGATGATATTAATGCCCGTGGCATTGAAGTCCGTTATATCGCTTGGCCACGTGGTGAACAACACATGCCAATGATGGAAACTATCTGGTGTAGCAAAGACCGTCGTGCCGCATTTGATAAAGCCATTGCCGGTGAGCAAATCGAGCCTGCATCATGTCAAAACCCTGTGCGCAGCATGTATGAAATGGGTCTAAATATTGGTGTGAATGGTACGCCAGCGATCTATAACGCAGAAGGCAAACACATCGGTGCTTACATGTCGGCTTCCGAACTTGAAAGTGCGCTTAAATAACTAATTTTTATAGGCTAAATGAATGTTTTTTATGGGTGGGAATAAAGTGATTTCTACCCTAGAGTCCGAACGTTTTTTTAGCTATGATCTAAACTCACTTAAAGCAATGATGAAATAAATGGAGTGTGACGTGAAACCAGTTCGTCTGGCAATCCTCGGTCTTGGTACTGTGGGTGGTGGTGCCCTTAAACTACTAAAAGAAAATGCTGCTGAGATTAAACGTCGCACCGGTCGTGAAATTGAAATTACCCATGTGGGTACGCGTCGCCCTCGTCCTGATTTAGAACTGCCTGCTTCAGTGAAGCAAAGTGCTGATTTATTGGATATCGTCCGTCAACCCGATGTAGACGTTGTGGTTGAAGTTATGGGCGGCATTCACCCTGCGTATGAAGTGATTCGTGAAGCAATCGTTCATGGCAAACAAGTGGTCACAGCCAATAAAGCTTTATTAGCTGAACACGGTAATGAATTATTTAAATTGGCCGATGATCATCACGTTCAGATTGCTTATGAAGCAGCTGTCGCAGGTGGTATCCCAATTATTAAAGTCCTCCGTGAGGGTTTGGCAGCCAATAAAATTGACTGGCTTGCAGGTATCATTAACGGTACTGGTAACTTTATCCTGACTGAAATGCGTGAAAAAGGTCGTGCCTTTGCAGACGTTCTCAAAGAAGCGCAAGAACTCGGTTATGCCGAAGCAGATCCAACATTCGACGTCGAAGGGATCGATGCGGCGCACAAGTTAACATTGCTGGCTTCTATTGCTTTTGGTATCCCACTCCAATTTGACAAAGTCTTCACTGAAGGCATCAGCAAAGTTACTGCGCAAGATGTCAAATATGCAGAAGACCTCGGTTTCCGTATTAAACATTTAGGTATTGCACGTCGTGCTGCAACGGGTATTGAACTTCGTGTGCATCCAACGCTGATTCCTGAAGACCAACTGATTGCCAATGTAAATGGCGTTAAAAATGCTGTGTTGGTTCAAGCCAATGCCGTTGGTCCAACGCTTTACTATGGCGCAGGTGCAGGTGCAGGTCCGACCGCATCAGCGGTGGTTGCTGATGTTGTCGATATTGTCCGTGACATCTCATATACCGAAGATGGCGCAGGTACAATTCCACAGCTTGCTTTTGAAGCACTGACCGATTTACCAATTCTTCCACGTGAAGAAATGACCACTGGATATTACATCCGTATTAATGCCGAAGATCAAACTGGCGTTCTTGCTGATGTCACGACTATTTTAAGCCGTGCAGGAATCAGCATCGATGCGATCATGCAACAGCCGCGCTTAAAAGACCTTATTCCTATCGTGATTCTGACTGATCCAGTCAAAGAATCTAAAATGGATGAAGCACTTCAACAAATTCAAGCATTGCCTGTCATTCATGGCGAAATTGTACGAATTCGTTTAGAATCGCTTGATAATTAATCGGGTCGAGGGGAATATTTCAGTTCCTCTCGCCAAGCTCTACACACAATTGGAACATCATCATGTCTAATGCCAATCGTTATACTGGTTTAGTTGACCGCTATCGCGACCGTTTACCCGTATCTGCAACTACTCGCGCAATTTCTTTGGGCGAAGGTAATACGCCACTGATTAAGCTTGAGAATATTCCACGCATTATTGGCAAAAATGTTGAAATTTATGTGAAGTACGAGGGCTTAAACCCGACTGGTTCATTTAAAGACCGTGGTATGACCATGGCTGTAACAAAAGCAGTTGAAGAAGGCTCTAAAGCAATTATCTGTGCATCTACAGGTAATACATCTGCTGCAGCGGCTGCTTATGCTGCACGTGCAGGCATTAAAGCATTTGTGCTCATCCCAGAAGGCAAAATTGCCATGGGTAAAATGGCACAAGCGATGATGTATGGCGCGGTAACGATGCAAATTCACGGTAACTTCGATGACGGTATGCGTCTTGTAAAAGAAGTTGCAGATCAAGCACCAGTTACGATTGTAAACTCAATCAACCCATACCGTCTGCAAGGTCAAAAAACCATTGCTTACGAAATCGTTGACGAATTAGGTCGTGCGCCAGATTACCACTGCCTACCTGTAGGTAATGCGGGTAACATCACAGCACACTGGATGGGTTATACCGAAGCTGTGGCGAATCAGCCTAAAGAAGAATTTGTACAAGTGGTTTATGATCCTGAAACTGATCAATTCACAGGTCCAAAACCTGCGGGTCTACCAACAATGGTGGGTTACCAAGCTGCTGGCGCGGCACCATTCCTACGCGGCGCACCTGTAGAAAACCCTGAAACAGTAGCAACTGCAATCCGTATCGGTAACCCACAAAGCTGGAACCATGCTAAAGCAGTAGTCCGCGATTCAGAAGGCTGGTTCGATGAACTCCAAGATGCTGAAATCTTAGAAGCACAGCGTCTACTGTCTATGTACGAAGGTGTATTCGTAGAACCTGCTTCTGCAGCGTCTATCGGTGGTGCGATTCGTGACATTAAAGCAGGTAAAATTGCTGAAGGTTCTGTGATCGTATGTACTGTAACAGGTAACGGTTTAAAAGATCCTGACACTGCCATCAAGCAATGCCAAGACGCCGTGATGTTGTCGATTGATGCAACTATGGATCAAGTTCGCGATTCAATTCTGTCAAATATGTAATTCATATGCTGACTAAATAAAAAAGCCCTGCTCTTGCAGGGCTTTTTTTATATCTTGCATCCACTTCAGCATTTAAACGTTGAGTAAATCCAAATACTGAAAGAATGAAAAATCTGAAATCTTATTAAATACGTTTTGGTAACTGGCTCGCCCAATTCATTAAACGTGTCGCATCATTGGTTCGTGCAACTGAAGAATCCGCACCCAATAACACCACTACCGCTGGACGGTTATTCAATGTGGTATGCATCACTACACAGCGCCCTGCTTCATTAATAAATCCAGTTTTTGAAATATTAATATTCCAACCACCATTACGCACTAAAGCATTAGTATTGTTTGATTTCAATACGCGGTAGCCCAAATTAAAGTCATAACTTGGTGTGGTTGAAAATTGACGAATCAAACCATACTGCGAAGCGGTATTCACCAAAATACCTAAGTCACGTGCCGAAGCGACATTGCCTGGGTGCAAGCCAGTCGATTCCACATAATGAGTCGAGTTCATCCCTAATGAGCGTGCTTTCGCATTCATCGCTGCAATAAATGCAGAACGACCACCTGGATAAGTACGTGCTAATGCCGAAGCAGCTGGGTTTTCAGATTTCATCAAAGCAAACAGCAATGCTTCTGCACGATTCATACTGTCGCCAGCACGCAGCGTTGAACTTGAGCTTTTACAACCTGAACATGAGAAATCAGACTGTTGTAAGGTAATCTTTTCAGACATGTTTAATCGGGCATCTGAAATCACTACTGCTGTCATGAGTTTGGTAATTGATGCAATCGGTAAAGCGGTATTGCTATTTTTGCTATATAGCACTTCACCAGTTTGACCATCCATAACCAGTGCTGCACGCGCATTTACAGAGGGCTGTCCTGCGTATTGATTGGTATCAATAATACGGACCGTTTTCGATGGTGCTGTCTGTACCACGCCGCCTGTACTACGTACAGAAGTAGTCACTTTCGTTGACCCTTGAGGAGATGGCTCTTCAGCGCTATAAGACACGTCACCGTTGAGTAACTGGTTTGCATCTTCAGATGACCAGCTAATATTTGACTGCTGATTTGCAGCACTATTCATCACAATCTCAGCAGAACTGAAACTGCTCATACTGAATAAAATTGACATGCCCAAAACGTGCATGAAGGATTTATTTAATTTTTTCACCATTGCTCACTCAACTCAGGATACTAAACATTTGCGCAAGACCAGCAATATGCCGTACATTGGTCACAACTACGAACATTTTTTGCTCACACATTGTGTATGAAGTTTTTCATTTCATATAAGAATAGGATTGCTAATTTTGTCGTTTCATTGCAAGCTTATTTTGCTTTATGTAACAAAAAAAACAGATTTTGATTTGAGGGAGAGTGTAGGTGATCACAGTTTTGGTGGTAGATGACCATGAATTAGTCCGTACTGGTATTTGCCGTATGCTCGAAGACCATGCAGATATCCAAGTCATTGGACAAGCCGAATCTGGTGAAGATGCGATTACACTTGTTCGCCAACACCATCCAAATGTTGTTTTATTAGATGTCAATATGCCGGGGATCGGGGGGGTAGAAACCACACGTCGCCTACTTCAAACAGCGCCAGATACAAAAGTCCTCGCCGTCAGTGGACTTGCTGAAGAACCCTACCCGTCTTTATTGTTAAAAGCAGGTGCCAAAGGCTATATCACCAAAGGTGCACCAGTTACTGAAATGGTCCGTGCGATTAATAAAGTGATGCAAGGCGGCAAATATTTCAGTGCAGACATTGCAGAACAACTGGCCAGCTCATATTTGTCTGATACACAACAATCGCCTTTTGACGCCCTGTCTGAGCGTGAAATGCAAGTTGCCATGATGGTGGTCAATTGTATAAGTGCACAAGAAATTTCCGATAAATTATTCGTTAGTGTTAAAACAGTGAATACCTACCGTTACCGCATTTTTGAAAAACTGAATATTGATAGTGATGTCAAACTAACTCACTTGGCGATTCGCTACGGGTTAATCAAACCTTAACACAACGTACATCCTGTTACTTATGACACAGCGTTCAATTCATAGTGAATTGAACCAGTATCATTTGGGTCTTTGGTACAGTGCTTATCGCTTTATCATCAGTGCCTGTCTGTTACTGGTCTTTTTACTGACCTACACTCAATTCACTTCAGATTATGAATACCCACGTTTATACCTATATGTATTGACGATTTATTTGCTGTTTACCAGCATTCAATTCATGTCACTTGGACGTTTCAAAGTCCGTATTCCAAACCAGTTACTACTGTTATTCATTGTAGATGTCATTTCGCTGAGCTTACTGACCTTAGCCATCGATGGACCCAATTTACATTTGAGTTTGCTGTTTGTGATTACGATTTTTGCAGCGTCCCTATTATTAGATGCCCAAAAAGCTTTGGTCATTACCCTCATCGCTGTGATTTGCGTGGTGTATCAACTGTTTTTAGGTTCAATTCTTGAATTTACCTCACTCAAAAATTTAACCAACAGTGCGATTTTGGCTTTTTTATTTTGTGTAGTGTATGGCAGTGCGCAAATTGCCGTGAAACGTTTCCAGTTATTGGAAAATCTGAATTTTTCGCAATCCTTAGAGCTCCATCGGCTACAAAACATTAACCGCTATATCTTGGAGCAGATTGATACGGGCTATTTGGTGTTGGATGAAAACTGTCATGTGGTGCTGAGTAATCCTGCTGCTTGCCATTTACTCGGCATGCCAAATTTTTATCATCATGATCAATATCCACTGTATACCACGCAGCCCGATTTATTTGAATTACTCAAATTTGAAGATTTAAAAAGCGGTGAAAAATTCCAATTTGAATCCCAACAAAGCCAATACCACATTCAGGTACTGGTACAAAAACTCGTTGTGCCGCATCAAATGCTGACCTTGCTGATTTTACAAGATGCACAAAAACTCAATCAGCAAGTGCAACAACTAAAATTAGCCGCTTTAGGTCAACTCTCCGCCAGTATTGCCCACGAAATTCGCAATCCTTTAGCCGCAATTGTGCATGCCAATGATTTATATCCGCAAAGTGATACCGAACAACAGCACATGTTGAATCATATGATTTCACGTCAAGCAGTGCGGATTGACCGAATTATTCAAGACACCCTAAATATGGTGCGCAATAAGGAAACCCATCCGACTCGTCTAAATCTAGAACAATTTTTACCGTTGTTCCTTCAAGAAGATCTGGCAGACATTCAACAGAACATTCGACTCAATGTACAAGCCAAAACCTTTATCGATTTTGATGAGGCACAGTTCAGACAAATTTTAATCAACCTGATTCGTAATGCGATTCGCCATAACAATCCGGACATGTCGTATATCGAAGTGGTGGCGCGTACGGATCAGAAAAAAGTCCAGATCGATGTCCGAGATTTCGGTCATGGGGTTGCTTTACAAAACCGCGCACAGTTATTTCAACCATTTTTTAGTACCGAAATTACCGGAACTGGTTTAGGATTATATCTTGCTCATAGCTTCTGTGAAGCGAATCAAGCACAGCTTTCCTATGTAGAACAAAAACAGGGAGCTTGCTTTAGGATTGAGTGCTTACAAGCTGTTATTTAATTGTTTTTAGGGGAAAACTGTGGATTCACAACCACTGGTATTATTAGTTGATGACGAAGAAGACTTATGTATGCTGATGCAAATGTCTTTATCAAGGATGGGGGTTAAAACGCATGTTGCACATCGCCTCGATGAAGCTAAAAAAGCCTTGTCTACCTATAGCTACGATGCCTGTCTAACCGATCTCAACTTACCCGATGGTAATGGTCTACAGCTCTTAGATTGGATGAATGAACACTGTCCTGCCCTGCCTGTTGCTGTGCTAACAGCCTATGGCAACATGGACATTGCCATTGCCGCATTAAAGGCGGGAGCATTCGATTTTGTCAGCAAACCGATCAATCCAAAACATCTTGAACAACTGCTACAAAAAGCCCTGAATAAGCCTTTGGCCGAAGACATTACTTCGCAAGATGCTTTAGAACATAAAATGTTGATTGGTGAATCACTTCCAATCCAGCAATTGCGTCGAACATTAAAGAAAATTGCACGTTCACAAGCACCAGTTTTTATTACGGGTGAATCTGGTACGGGTAAAGAGGTCGTAGCCAATCTGGTTCACCGTTTAAGCAACCGTAATGAAGGGCCCTTTATTGCTATTAACTGTGGGGCAATTCCGACCGAGTTAATGGAAAGTGAACTTTTTGGCCATAAAAAAGGCAGCTTTAGTGGTGCCACCCAAGACAAGCAAGGTCTGATTCAATCTGCACATGGCGGTAGCTTATTTCTGGACGAAATTGCCGAACTACCTTTAGCCATGCAAGTTAAATTGCTACGGGCAGTACAGGAAAAACGTATTCGTCCTGTAGGTTCAGACTGTGAAATTGATGTTGATTTCCGTGTGATCAGTGCCAGTCATCAGGACTTAGAAGCTCTCGTCCAACAAGGTCGATTCCGCCAAGATTTATTCTTCCGTATCCATGTGATGGATTTAGTGTTGCCTGCCTTACGTGAACGTGGCGAAGATATCCTCTTATTGGCACAACATTTTATTCAAAAAATTAGCCATGAATGGGAAATTGCCACTAAGCCTCTGACTGAACGAGCGAAAAACTTCCTACTCAACCAATATTATCCGGGTAATGTCCGTGAACTCCGCAATATTATCGAACGTGCCATGACCCTCTGCGATGATGAGCAAATTGATCTTCAACATCTGCAAAGTGCGCCATTAAGACAACCGAGTACTCAGTTCAATTCCGCTCCAACAACGAATGATTCTGCACAGCTTGCTGCAAACAGCAACGAACAGAGTGTGGTTCCTCGTAAACTACCTGAAGAAGGTTTAGAACTCTTTTTAGAAAATATCGAAAAAGAAGTGCTCATGAATGCGTTGAATCTCACCCACTGGAACAGAACACTTGCCGCCAAAAAATTAGGTATGTCATTCCGTTCATTGCGCTATCGTTTGAAAAAATTCGGCTTAGATACCGAAGACGAAGAGTAAAAGTTTTCCAGCGTATTGCTGTTTATTTTTGATTCAGCAATAACTCTGCAACATGATCGACATAGTGATCTTCACGTGCATCATGTTGCAGCGGATAGTTATAGTCTGGCTGCACCCCAATTCCTTCAATCATTTTGCCATTCGGTGTCAGATATTGCGACACCGTCATTTGTAAAGCTGCACCATTACTCAATGGAAATAGTTTTTGAACCACACCTTTACCATAACTTTTCTCACCCGCTACCCATGCACGTTTATGCTCTTTTAATGCTGCGGTAAAGACCTCTGCGGCAGAAGCAGAACGATTGTTGATTAAAATACCAACTTTCATATTTTGAAATTCAAAACTCGGTAAAGCCTGAAACTGTTGGTCACCCTCAGATCGACTTCGAGTCGACACAATAATGCCCTGATTCAAAAATAAATCGGCAGACTCCACTGCTGCGGACAATAACCCGCCGGGGTTATTTCTTAAATCAAACAATACAGCTTTGACACGTGAACCATGACTTTCAATTAAACGCTTAATTTCATTGGCTGTATCTTGTTGAAAAACTTTAACGTGTAAAACTAAAACCTGATTATTTAATAATTTAGATTCTATATCTGTTTCAACTTTAGTGTTTCTGACCAAATTGACCGGTTGACTTGCAGTTATCAGCTGTAGATTCAGCGTCGAGCCTATACTGCCGGTAAGCAGGTGTCGCACTTGATCTTGATTGAGTTTTTTGAGTTCTTGATCATCAATTTTAAACACCGCCGCGCCATTTTTCAGACCTAGCTTTGCAGAATCTGCATCAGGCTTTAAATTGGTGATGACCCATTGCTGTAGACCTGCATCAAAGCGCAAATTGAAATCGACACTCGCAATATCCCCTTCAGTGTATTGCAAAAGCTGCTTATAATCTTCAGGTGAAAGATATCGTGAATAGCGGTCTAAACCACTGACCATGCCTTTGATGGCTTGTTGGAATAATGCATCGTCATTTTTTTCAACTACATAATTTTCTTTGACAATGCCATAGATTTGAACAAATTGTTGGATCGATTCGACAGGTACTTCGGCATAACTTTGTTCATAGCTGCCATCAAATTCATCGAAAGCCGACTTTGCTTTGTCGGCTCCCCATGTCGAATGACTAAAACACAGCAGCAAGGCTGTAAGGCTTACAACTGACGTCCAGTGTGCTTTAGTCATTCATGCTTCCTTACATTTTAAGCTTCAAGAGTAATCAAGTTACGACCTTGCATTTCTGTTGGTACAGGAATGTGCATAAGCGTTAACAGTGTCGGCGCTACGTCAGCCAAAACACCACCTTCTGCAATTGTTGCATTGGTCGGACCAACATAGATAAATGGCACAAGTTCAGTGGTATGTTGAGTATGCACCTGACCACTTTGGTAATCCTGCATTTGCTCTACGTTACCATGATCGGCGGTCACGAGCATGTGACCTTTATTTGCCATCACAGCTTCATATACACGACCTAAGCACGTGTCTACGGCCTCAACTGCTTTGACTGCTGCATCAAACACACCAGTATGGCCAACCATATCACCATTGGCATAGTTCACAACCAGTAAGTCGTACTCACCTGAGTTAATTGCGGCAACCAACTCATCAGTGACTTCATAAGCACTCATTTCTGGTTTTAAGTCATAAGTCGCAACGTTTGGTGATGGAATTAAAATACGTTTTTCACCCGGATATTCATCTTCACGACCACCACTGAAGAAGAAAGTCACGTGTGCATATTTTTCAGTTTCAGCAATACGCAGTTGTGTTTTACCCAAATTAGACAGGTATTCACCAATCGAGTTATGCAACGCTTCTGGCATATAGGCCACAGGTGCATCAATTGTCGCTTGGTAACGTGTCAACATGACAAATTTTGATAAAGCGGGAACCACTTTACGTTCAAAACCTGCAAAATCTTTTTCCACAAATGCTTTGGTAATTTCACGCGCACGGTCAGCACGGAAGTTCATAAAGACAACGCTATCACCATCTTGAATCGGTGCTAAATCACCAATACGCGTCGCTTTCACAAATTCATCTGATTCTTCAGCAGCATAAGCCTGCTCTAAACCTTCAACAGCAGTCGCTGCTGTACGCACAGCTTCACCTTCAGTTAAAAGACGATAGGCTTGCTCAATACGATCCCAACGGTTGTCACGATCCATTGCAAAGTAGCGACCAATCATGGTGGCAATACGACCTTGACCCGGATACTGAGCAAACAGCGCATCTAACTTTTCAAGCGAAGGTTGTGCGCTTTTTGGCGGTGTATCACGACCATCAAGGAATGCATGAAGATAAACTTTTGCACCGCGTTTTAATGCCAATTCAGCCATCGCGACAATGTGATCTTCATGTGAATGCACACCACCTTCAGACAACAAGCCCATGATGTGCACTGCACCATTGGCAGCTTTGGCTTTTTCAACCGCATCAACTAAAACATCATGTTCAAAGAATGCACCGGTACGAATATCTTTGGTAATACGAGTAAAGTCTTGATACAGCACACGTCCTGCACCAAGGTTCATGTGGCCCACTTCAGAGTTACCCATTTGTCCATCAGGTAAACCAACGTCTTCGCCAGAGCCTGAAATCAATCCATGCGGATGCTTTTCCTGCATTGCAGTCAAGTTAGGTCGTTTTGCTGCTAAAAAGGCATTGTCCTCGACCGCTTCGCGATGACCCACACCATCCATAATTACCAATACGTGTGGGATTTTGCCAGCAGTTGCATCCGTCATAATGAACACTCTTTCGTTTATAAATTAATCATACTATCTTACCGAATTTTCGGTGAAGACTCTATGTGACAACCATGGTTTATCTAGGTCATCAACATTGTTTTACTCAATCTTGCATGCAGTTAACGTGCGCGGTGCAGCAGATAGCCACCCGCTACAAACATCAAAATAATTGGTATAAAGACGAACCATGCAGGCGATGGTGCGTACACCAAACTTGCATAACCTAAGAAATCTTGTAAGTAGTAAAAGCCCAGTCCAGCAAATAAGGCAATCACCAAGCGGAAACCCATCGACTGTTGACGTAAAGGTCCAAAAATAAATGAACACGCAATTACCACCAAGGCAATTAAAGCAAAGGGCGAACCAAACTTTTGCCAAAACGCCAATTGGTAAGTTTTCGGGACTTGGCTATATTCATGCATATAGCTCATAAAGCTCACCAATTGACTCGGTGATAGGTCTTCAGGGTCAATGGTAACCATATGCACATATTTGGGTTGCAAGGCCAATGAAAGCGGTTGTTCAGCATTTTGCTTCGCTACAGCATCACCCGTCGCTAATAGATCCACTTGGGTTGAATTTTGTAGCGACCAAGAACCATTTTGGACAAAATTCCCTTGCTCCGCATCCAAAGTGCCTCGCAAACGATATTTTTCATCAAAATCAACAACCTGAACATCTTTAATTTGACCTTGCGAATTGGCATAGTCAATATAAATAAAGCGCTGACCTTCACGCGACCAATAGCCTTTGACTTCACCCAACTCAGCCGCAGTGCGGTGACTTTTGACGCTTTTGGCTTGTTCATTAGTATAGGGAATGACCCATTCGCTTAATGCAAAGGATAAAACCACCAAAATGAGTGCCGAACGAATCACCCAGCCCACAATCCGCCAAAGGCTGATGCCGACCGAACGCATGACAATCAATTCACTGTTTGAAGCTAGAGTCCCTAAACCCAGTACCGCGCCAATCAAGGCTGAAATCGGTAAAATTTCATATAAATAATTCGGTGAACTCCATAACACATACTGCAAAGCATTCCATGCGTTATAGCCTTCTTTCAGCGAGCCCAATTCACCTAAATAAGTAAAAAGCACTTGTAAGCCAGCCAATACCGCTGTCGCACCAAGCATGGCTAAAGCAGTAGTTTTGGTCACATGTTTTGCAACTATACGACGTGCCAACATTTTAAGACCTCACTCGCTGAATTTGTTTCTTAATTTTGGGCGCTAATTTTTGTTTACGCGAGAACAATGCTGCTGCAATGCCGTAAATCACTAAGACCAGTGGATAAGCCCAGATGCCCATTTCATCTTTACTGATCCGCGTTTTGATCGCCATTAAGGCTACGATTAAACTGGCAAAAATAAGTAAAGCTGGGAACAGTTTCAGGTAACGCCCTTGACGAGGACTCACTTCAGACAAAGCGGTAGCGAGTAATAACGCCACCAAAATAGCGAACGGCACAAACATCCGCCAACCGAGTTCGCTGGCAACCACAGGATCGTTACGGTTATCCCATAACTTCGAGGTAGGTAAAGCTTCTACTTCGGTACTTTCAAATTTTGCTTCTTTATCATTTTCTAAACGTAAACGATAACTTTGGAATTCAGCTTGAGAATAACGCGGTTGCCCTGGATAGATTTCGTAACGGCGGCCTTCAACTAAATCAACGACATTGGCATTGTCATCTGGCACTTCGACGCGGGTCGCTTCTTTTGCCAAAATAATGACATCAGGCTTACCCTCCTTTTCTGCACGCTGATAAAAGAAAATATCTTTTAAGTTTTTACGGTCTTCTGACAAGTCCCCTGCATAAATGGTATAGGGCCCAGAGGAAATAAACTCTTTTGGTCGAACCAAGTCAAAGCCTGTTCGTACCGCTTGCGAAGTCGTTAATGCTTCAAACTGACGGATGCCCCAAGGCGAAGCCCACAGCATCAAAAATGCTTGAACAGCCATAAAGACCACAGTCATCGGCACCAATAAACGTGACAATTGATTTCGACTGACACCACTACCATTGAGCACAGCCATTTCATGATCGACATACAGACGACCAAAGACCAACATCAGACCAATAAAAAAACCGAGCGGAAGAATTAAGGTTAAAAACTCAGGCAAACGGTAGCCAATGATGCTAAATAAAATACTTGCATCTAAACGACCCTGTGCCGCCACACCAAAGTACTTGATCAACCGACCACCCATCATGATCAAGGTCAATAAGGCAATCACAACCAGTGATGTCGACACCACTTGCTTGACCAGATAACGCCGAATAATCAAATTAATTCTTCCAAAAATAGGGCCAATAAAAACTAGCGTTAGTTTACCCGAATGTAGAAAATATAAAACCTATACCCTTGTTGCTCATTGAAACTCTATTCATATAAATGTTTCAATGGTTTAATGGTTTATAAATTTAAAAAGGCATAAATACCGCACATGAAACTTTCTATTAATACGTCATTCCAAGCGAATGCGTCCAGCCAATATTTATTGATATTAGTAGATTCTGAGCACGTTACAAATGCAGCTACTTCATATCAAATCAATGATTTAGATAATTTAATTGACGCGACTCAATTTAAAGCAGCACTCAATGAAAGCCTGCCTTTGGTGGCGAACATTGCCGCTTGTCGTAACAGCACACTTTTAGGCCTCGGCAAAGTTGCTGAATTACAGGTCAATAAATTTGCAAAAATTGCACAAACCATTATTAAAGCGTCACAAAAAAAATTCAAACAGATCAGTGTCGATATCTCTGCCCTACCACAAGAACAACATTATTTATTTGCACTTAGCCTGACCCAAGCGGCTTATGCATTTGATGAATACAAGTCTAAGAAAAATGAATTTGTTTTGGAGCAGATCCATTTAATCGCTGCTGAAAGTCCATTAACCACTGCACAGCTTGAATTAATTTCTGCAGTGCAATCAGGTCAAAGTTTTACTCGTGACTTAGGTAACCGTCCGGGCAATATCTGTTTCCCTGAATATTTAGCCGAACAAGCTCAAGCACTTGCAGCTGAATTCCCAGATCAACTCAAAGTGACTGTACTCGATGAACAGCAAATGGCTGATCTCGGTATGGGTGCTTTCCTTGCTGTGAGTAAAGGTTCTGACCGTCCAGGCCGTATTATTACCATCGAATACCTTTCAAATCGTGAAGAAGCCCCTGTAGTGCTTGTTGGTAAAGGCGTGACTTTTGATACTGGTGGTATCTCACTTAAACCGGGTGCAGGCATGGACGAAATGAAATTCGACATGTGCGGTTCTGCATCAGTTTTGGGTACCATCCGTGCGCTGTGTGAAGCGAAATTGCCGATTCATGTGGTCGGCGCAATTGCTGCTGCAGAAAACATGCCGTCTGGTCATGCCACTCGCCCGGGCGACATCGTGACAACCATGAGCGGTCAAACCGTTGAAATTTTAAATACCGATGCCGAAGGTCGTTTGGTTCTGTGCGATACCTTGACCTATGTAAAACGCTTTAACCCTGCACTGGTGATTGATATTGCAACCCTCACTGGTGCATGTGTTGTGGCATTAGGTTCAGTCCTTACCGGTATGTTCACCCCTGATGATGAACTTGCGGCTGAATTGACTGCTGCGGGTCAACATAGCTTTGACCGCGTATGGCGCATGCCAGTGATTGAAGATTATCAAGAACAACTTGATTCTCCATTTGCAGATATTGCCAACATTGGTGGTCCAAAAGCAGGCTCTGTGACCGCTGCATGTTTCCTTCAACGCTTTACGCGTGAATACCGTTGGGCGCATTTAGACATTGCTGGGACTGCATGGAACTCTGGTGCAAATAAAGGCGCAACAGGTCGTCCTGTACCATTATTAATGCAATTCTTAGCGAATCGTGCTCAAGCGAATGGCTAAAGTTAGCTTTTATTTATTTGAAAAAAGTCCTGAACGACAAGTCGAAAGCACTTGTCGTTTATGCCGTAAGATCCTGCGTCAGCCTGTACGTATTTGGCTACATTGTGCTGACCCAGACTTACAGCAACAACTTGATGAACGCCTGTGGAGTTTCGATCACACAGGTTTCATTCCCCATGGTATCGATCAACCCGAGGCAACGGTCTGTATTTCTGCCCAATTGCCTGAGCAAGCCGACTGGATTGTGTTTAATTTTAACGTTCAAGCACTTGAACAGTTCGCAAGTTTTAGTCACATTATCGAAATTATTGAAAATAACGAACCCGCTAAAATTACCGGGCGTGAAAAATATAAACAATATCGACGTTTGGGCGTTCAACCACAGACCCATAAACTTTAACGTGATATTGGTTTTACCCTATTTGCAAGGAGATGCACCATGGCATTGAATGTCGGTCCAGACTTTAAACAGCGCTGGTTAAAAGTACCTGAAGCTATTCGTCAGACCTTTATTGATGACCTTGGTCGCGTTTGCGATGTACTCAATCCCAGTACAGACATTCAACAATGGCTGGTCAATGACCAACAGCAGCAGCAAGTGTCTTTTGACAAAATTGAGTCTGCCTATGCAGATTTAAAAGCACAGTTGATAGAAGATGCTCGTATACGTAAACAACTGGCTTTAGAAAAAGCCTTAGAAGAAAAACGTGAAGCTGAACAGGCCTATGCAGAACAACTGAAACGTGACGAAGAGTTACGCTTTGCTGTACAAACGCAAGCGCTCACCATGATGCAGCATAATCTTAATCGTGAAGTACAACACTATGCCGCTCGCTATCATAAAAATCCTGAAACGGGTTTAGCGGGATTAAGCCAAAGCTTATCGGTCAGCGAAGGACAAATGTTGTCAGAACTTGAAAGTGTACGCGTGCGCTTGGAACTTGAGGCAGAAACGCAAATCGAAATGGCAGTCAGTGATTTCCGTGCAAAATTGAAAGCTGCCGCACAAGAGGAAATTGACTATATCTTAGAAAACTCCAATTTTTCGACAGAATCTACATCGTCCCAAGCATCTTAAGCCGTCCATCGAAATCTGGTCACTGTCATTAAACTGACATGTATTTGCAACATGATGTTCATATGGCTCAAGCATTGTCCCTCAGAACACAATGCTTCAGGCATCCTAAAAATATAATCATGCATCCAGATGGGAATTCAATATGGACATCATTCACCAGATTACCCAGAAAATATCCTCTCTATCTGCTGGAGAACAATGGGACATTCGTGCCAAAGATCTTTGGCTGAGTCATTCAGACTTTCACAGTATTTCGGTTTATCTCAGCCGTGAATCAGAAAAAGGTGGTTTTAGCATTCAGCAACCGCCCCACAGCTCGATTTTTCAAACCCTTGATGTAGTGACCGTTACAAAACACTAAGTGGTCATCTACTCCATAAAAAAAGCCCACAACTGTGGGCTTTTTTTATGTCTAAGTTTGGCTTAGACCAAATCTGCAACTGCAGAAACGGTATGTCCTAGGAAATAACCGATACCGAGTAATAATCCAATCCAGATGAAACCACCTAGCACGTTATAGAACATAAATGTGCCAAGGTTCATGCGTGCAGACCCAGCAGCAAAAGGCGCAAAAGAACGTACAAAGGGTACAAAGCGTGCGACTAAAATCGTTTTACCACCATGCTTCATAAAATATTTATTGGTTTTGACCATATATTCGGGCTTAAAGTAACGTGTGTGCTTATTAAAGTACTTAATGCCTAGCACGCTGCCCGTGTAGTAATTGACGCAGTAGCCCAAGACCGATGCGACAAATAACAGCAGCCCCATAGTGTGTAAATGCACCACTTCCGTCGTTGAGCATAATGCGCCGATGGCAAGCAACAGGCTGTCTCCTGGCAGGAAAAACATAAATACTGAACCCGTTTCTGAAAATATCACCAGAAATAAAATGGCATAAATCCACACACCATAATTTTCCAATAACATGGGTAACCACTGTTCCAGATTCAGTAAGAAATCAATCATTATCACCTGTCTGATTATTCATCATATATGTCATTCCGCGACGCATTATCACCAAAAATAAAAAAACAGTCTAATTTTTCAATCAGACTGTTTGGTTTTCTTCGGTATCAACTTATTTCAAGAAGCCATTTTCAGCGAGAAAATCTAAGCTAATTTTAGATTGCGCTGTGGTCTCAGCGGCTTTATCGCCGAGCAATAAACGCTCAATATAACGTGCTAAAACATCCACTTCCAAGTTCACTTTCGCCCCAGCTTTCCACGTACCGATATTGGTTCGTTCAGCCGTGTGCGGAATTAAATTTAAGCTCAGCACATTGCCACGTAAATGGTTAATTGTCAGGCTAATACCATCCACGGTCACAGAGCCTTTTTCCGCTAAATAGCGTGCAATTTCTTTCGGTGCTGTCACTTCAAAATAAATTGAACGTGCATCTGAACGAACTTGAGTGATTTCACCCACTGCATCGACATGACCACTGACAATATGTCCACCAAAACGCGTGGTCGGCAACATGGCTTTTTCCACATTTACTGCCTGCCCTGCTTTCCAGTGTTCCAAAGTGGTCCGATTTAAACTTTCACGTGAAACATCGGCTGCATACCAATTGCTACCAAAGTCAATCACGGTTAAGCAAATGCCATTGGTGGCAATCGAGTCCCCCAAATGCACATCCGACATGTCTAAATCTGTCTGGATACGCAAGCGGACATCGCCACCCACGTTTTGAATGCTTTCAACTTTACCTAGACTTTCAATAATGCCTGTAAACATGTTCAATCCCTGAAAAATATGGGGCGATGATTTTTACCACAAATCAAGTTGCGTGCTCACGCCAGAGGTATCGACACCACCTAATTCTGCAAAATGGTGCAATTGACTCAACAACTGACGGATTGGTGGACCTGATTTGGCATGCGTATCCGTGATGACAATAAACTCTAGTACGCGTGCACGTTCAGACTGACGCTGCTTACTCACGCGGTAACGTGGTACATCTTGCGTCAATAAGCTTACTCGGCCACGTTTTAAATTGGCTTGTAACAAATCTGTGGCGCTGATATTACCATCGGTTGAATAGCTCGTCAGGATGTAACGTGCATTGATGGTTTCTAATAATTTTTCATAAGCTTCTTTCGCATGCTTCGAAGAATTATACGGACTTGGACGTTCTTTACGCCATGCACGGTCGATTCCGCTCTTAAAGCCTTTGGTGTCTGGTGTTGGTAAATCCACCTGATCCCATAACGTTAAGGCATTCAACACATGGTAGTTACTGCTGTAAGCGTGCTGGTTATATGGTGGATCGAGATAAGCCACATCCACTTCAAAGCCACTCATTTGATTAGCCAAATGCTGTGCGTCGACACACCACATTTCAGCGGCGGGTTTTTTCGGATCACCAATTTCACAAAAACGACTTGGGGTCAGCCATAACAAAGAACCGATACGATCCAAGGCCGCTTGGGTTTTACCGCCCCAACCATGATGGAAGCTTTTAAATACACCGCTGGTATTACTGACAAAACTTGCTGAATACAATAACGGCGCTAACAAAGCACTCATTTCCACATCATCAATCGCGCCTTGAGCTTGCCAAGTTGCAATTTGCTGACGAATCGCATCGATACGCATACCGTTACGGCGTTTAAAGAATAAACGGTCACGTGCCGGATCGTAGATTTCATCATTACGTGGACACAAGTTATGGGTCACCCAACCTTTAACTTCTGGCAAACGGTTCAGATAATCAATGGCTTTCTGATAGCCACCCAACTCTTTAAACGCCGGTGCTTCAACACAAGAGAGAATCGCGCTGTTCAAAGCATGGCTGTAGGGTTCCCAGTCATTGGCAATAACACGATAGCCGTTTTGACGAGCCAACCGTGATACCACACCCGAACCTGCAAAAAAGTCAGCAAATATCGGCGCACGACCATCTTCGCGTTTTAAGGTTCCCGTTTGCTCAAGTGCTTCTAAAATCAGATGTAATAGACGGCGTTTGTTTCCCAAATAAGGAACCAATTGATGGAAAAGATATTCGTCTGTGGTACGAGCCGCATGACGACGTTTGTGATAAACCGTAGACTCTGAATTCATAGCGTCTCTTGAGAAGGGATTAACCTTAAGCGAATGTCATCACCCAATTGAGTGACATCTTTCAGCTTAAATCGAAGCTGCTCTGCCATGCGGTCAAATTCCGCATTAAACATCGCACGTGCTGACTGACCCAACAAGGTCGGTGCAACATAACTGATCATTTCATCGATCAAATGTTCTTGTAAGAAAGCGGTCGAAAGTGTCGCACCAGCTTCCACAAGGACATCATAAATTTGGAACTGTTGAACACAGACTGCTAACAGATCGGCCAATGGCTGAATTTCAAATTGTACCACGCCCAAGTCAGCAAGTTCCTGACGATATGGCCCCATGACCATCACGGTTTCAGGTTGCTGCAATATTTTTGCAGTTAATGGCAAGCGGCCTTGGCGATCTAGCACGATACGTTTCGGCTGAACCACGTTATGCATGTCAACAGCCTCATCGAGCTGACGTACGTTGAGTAAGCAATCATCGGCTAATACAGTCTCAATCCCAGTGATTACGGCACCTGATATCGCACGCCAATGTTGTACATCTTGTCGCGCCATTGCACCCGTAATCCACTTAGACTCACCCGAGGCCATGGCCGTACGCCCATCAAGGCTTGATGCAACTTTGAGGCGGACATAAGGCATGCCCGTCGCCATGGCTTTTAAAAAGCCCGAGTTCAATTGATGCGCTTCTGCTTCACAAATACCTGTGATCACGTCAATGCCAGCATCACGTAGGATTTGTACACCTTTACCCGCAACCAATGGATTGGGATCGGGACAGGCCACAACGACTTGAGCAACACCTGCTTCCACCAAACCTTTGGCACAAGGTGGCGTACGTCCATAGTGTGCACAAGGCTCCAAAGTCACATAAGCGGTTGCGCCACGTGCGGCCTCACCCGCATCACGCATTGCAAAGACTTCTGCATGCGGCTGACCCGCTTTGGGATGAAAGCCCTCACCAACCAATTGACCGTCTTTGACAATCACACAGCCTACATTGGGGTTAGGACGCGTGCTGTATTGCCCCTGCTGTGCCAATGCAATTGCACGCCGCATCCACTGTTGATGCTGCTGCAACGTCACTTGATCTAACTCAGACATGTAATCACTCATGATAAAAATGGAAGCAGATGTGCATTAGTGCTCACGCTGCTGCATTTGTTCAATTTGACGACGAAAAGCTTCTACATCTTGGAAGTCTTGATACACAGAAGCAAAACGCACATAAGCCACATGATCTAAAGCAAACAAAGACTGCATGACAATTTCACCAATGGTGCGTGATTTCACGTCACGTTCACCCAAACGGCGAATTTGCAATTGAATATCACTGAGTACCGTTTCAATTTGCTCTTGCGTTACTGGACGCTTTTGCAAGGCATGCATCAGCGAGCGGCGGAGCTTGGCCTCATCAAAAGGTTCGCTCTTTGAATCAGACTTGATGACACGCGGCATCACCACTTCATAGCTTTCAAAAGTTGTAAAACGTTCACCGCAACTAATACATTCACGGCGGCGGCGTATCTGACAGCCTTCAGCAGCAAGACGTGAGTCAATCACTTTACTGTCTTCAGCGTTGCAAAATGGACAATGCATAGCGGTTAAATTGAACAAATCCGAATGGATTTAGAGTGTAGCAAAATTTTTGAAATTTGTAGAGCTTTACGCTAGATATGGAAAAAAAACAGCCCTTTTGGGCTGTTTTACACAATATATTGATTTACTGAAATCTTATTATTCTACACGTTCACCATGTTGACTTAAGTCTAGACCCATTCGTTCGTCATCAGCTTCAACACGGATGCCAATCACTAGATCAATCACTTTCAAGATAATGAATGTCATCACTGCTGAGTAAGCGATGGTCGCTAGTACACCTTCGACTTGAACCCATAATTGATGCATTAAGTTGCTCGGTGCTTTATCACCCATGATGAATTCGCTGGCAAAGAATGCTGTAAGGATCGCACCCACGATACCACCGACACCATGTAGACCAAACGCATCCAAAGAGTCATCCGCTTTCAACGCACGTTTCAGCGCAGTAATACCCCAGAAGCAAACCACACCACCGATCAGACCCATCGCTAGAGCGCCGCCAACTGTTACGAAACCTGCCGCAGGTGTAATCACCACAAGACCAGCTACCGCACCAGAAGCACCGCCCAAGACAGACGCTTTACCACGAACCACTTTTTCAGTAATTAACCATGCCACTGCTGCTGCCGCTGCTGCAACTTGTGTTACCACCAATGCATAACCAGCTGAACCATTTGCACCTAGTGCAGAGCCACCGTTGAAACCGAACCAACCTACCCATACAAGGCTTGCACCGATGACGGTTAAAGTTAGGTTATGTGGCGCCATAGATTCACGACCAAGCCCCATACGTTTACCAAGCATGTACGCTGCAACGAGACCCGCAACACCCGAGTTGATGTGAACAACCGTACCACCCGCAAAATCAAGCGCACCGTCGTTACCTAACCAACCACCGCCCCATACCCAGTGGGTAATTGGTGCATAAACCACGACGCTCCAAATTGCGATGAAGGCAACGAAAGCACCGAATTTCATACGTTCTGCAATCGAACCGCTAATAATGGCAACGGTAATGATGGCAAATGTCATTTGGAAAATAACAAAAAGAATCTCTGGAATCGTACCGGACAAAGCTTCTGTGGTGATGCCCGACAACATAAATTTGTCTAAGCTACCGATAAAGGCATTACCTTCACCAAATGCTAAGGTATAACCCACAATCACCCACGTTAAGCTCACGACACCTGCCGCAACGAAACTGTGTGCCATGGTGCTGAGTACATTTTTCTTACGGACCATACCGCCGTAAAATAATGCTAAACCGGGAATTGTCATGAGTAAAACAAGTGCAGTGGACACTAAAATCCATGCTGTATCACCTGTATCGAGCTTAGGCTCTTCTTCTGCAGGTGCTGGCGCTGCTTCAACTGGAACTGCAGCTTCTGTTGTATTTAGCGTTGTTGTATTTGCAGTATCAACTACTGTGACTTCTTCTGTAGGTGCTGTTGCGCTTTCTTCAGCCCACGCAACAGAACCACCTAAAAGTGCACTGGACAAGCCGAGTGCAATTAGCATCTTTTTCATTCGTATCCCCCGACCTGATTTTCTGAGTTATTAGCTACTCAGCAAACTTCATGCCAATTTTTTAAACGGCATCTGCACCTGTTTCACCAGTACGGATACGGATGACTTGTTCCAGATTGCTTACAAAAATTTTACCGTCGCCAATTTTTCCTGTGCTTGCAACACGAGTAATTGATTCAATTACGGTATCGACCATTTCATCACTGATTGCGATTTCGATTTTTACTTTTGGTAAGAAATCAACCACATATTCAGCACCACGATAAAGTTCAGTGTGACCTTTCTGGCGACCGAAGCCTTTAACTTCAGTGACAGTGATCCCTTGAACACCATTTTCAGAGAGTGCTTCACGCACGTCATCTAATTTAAAAGGTTTTACAATTGCAGTTACGAGCTTCATGTTTTGTTTTCCTTCGGCTTATTTCACCTGTAAGGTTTTATGTTCAATTTTCATGCCAATATGACTACAGTCGGGGGAAAATAGTCAGCCCAGCATGAGATTTCTTTATAACCTATTTTATACGGATAATCTTGCGTATGCTTATAAAAATAGACGTTTTTACTAGAAGAATTACGATTTTACTGATCGATTAAACGCATATTTAAATGAAAGCACTATGGTCATGAATGTGGCGATGTTAAACTGCTGCCACCAATTCACTGAGGATGGTCCAAACAATGATTGAAACCTTATTACAAGCGATATTAGAACAAATCGATCAGCCGAAAAAAGACGTCGAACATAATCTTCGCAGCTTACTCAATGAAGCTGTGAGCAAAATGGATCTCGTGTCGAAAGAAGAAATCGAACGCCAACGTACTGCACTGAATAATGCCAATTTACGTTTAAATGAATTGTTGAAACACGTCGAAGAACTCGAACAAAAAATTCAGAACAAAAAATAAGCACCTTTTTAGTGCAACAAAAGACGCATAACGATTAAAAATAATGCACCATAACGGAACAATAATATGTCTTTTGCCAAAATCTATACTCGGGGTTTGCTCGGCTTAAATGCACCCCAAATTGAAGTTGAAGTCCATGTCAGCCAAGGTCTGCCTTCATTGACCATTGTTGGCCTACCTGAGGCCGCCGTCCGTGAAAGTAAAGACCGTGTCCGCTCTGCGATTATTAATAGCGGCTTTCAGTTCCCAACCAAACGTCTGACCATTAATCTTGCACCCGCAGATTTACCGAAAGATGGTTCACGTTTAGATCTCGCCATTGCTTTAGGGATTCTGATCGCGTCGGGACAACTTCCTGAAAATGCAGCAGATGGTTTTGAATTTATTGGAGAATTAGCACTTGATGGTTATTTACGACCTGTCAGTGGCATCTTAAGCATAGCCATTGCCTGTCAGCATATCGGGCATCATCTGATTCTACCGGCACTCAATGCCGATGAAGCGGCGCAACTGCCGGAGTTCCAAGTTTTTCCTGCACAGCATCTTAAGGATGTATGTGAACATTTGAGTCGTTCGGCCTTAATCAGTAGCCATCCCTCGACATCGTCAGCCAATCAACACAGTTACCCTTTTGATTTATCTGATGTGAAAGGTCAACTCAGACCACGTCGTGCTTTAGAAATTGCCGCGGCTGGCGGTCATTCTCTACTATTTCGGGGCCCACCAGGCACAGGCAAAACGCTACTCGCCTCGCGTTTACCCAGTATTCTGCCCCCCTTAGATATGCAAGAAAATTTGCAAGTCGCGAGTATTTATTCCATTGCAGGTGCAAATCATCATTTTGGGCAGCGTCCATTTCGTGCGCCACACCATACCGCATCTGCGATTGCCCTCGTCGGTGGAGGATCAAATCCTAAACCGGGTGAAATCACCTTGGCACATTTAGGAGTTTTATTTTTAGATGAGCTGCCTGAATTTGATCGAAAGGTGTTGGAGGTGTTACGGCAACCACTCGAATCCAAGGAAATTGTGATTTCACGGGCTTCTCGTCAAATCACCTTCCCTGCAAATTTTCAACTAATTGCGGCGATGAATCCTTGCCCATGTGGCTATGCCTTTAACCAAGACAGCCGCTGTCAATGTAGTGCTGAAAGTATTAAACGCTATCAAAACCGTATTTCAGGTCCATTATTAGATCGAATTGACTTACATATTGATGTCCCGCCACTGGCAGCGCATGAATTACAAAGTTCGCAAGAGGTTGAAAGTTCAAGTGCGGTTAGGCATCGTGTTATACAAGCTTATGCGTTACAAATAGAACGTCAGCAAAAATCCAATATGGCACTCACGCCGACGCAATTGGAACAACAAGCGGTTTTGGATGCTACTGCGCAGAATATTTTACAGTTAGCACAGCAACGAATGAATTTATCTGCGCGTGCTTATCATCGGGTATTACGTGTTGCCAGAACCATTGCCGACTTGGCTCAAAGTGAACACATTCAAGCTCAACACGTATCTGAAGCGCTGTCTTATCGAAGCCAACTCAATGCTTAAAAAAATGGCGACCCTAGGTCGCCATTTTTAATGCTTTTTAAAATTAGAATTCGTATTTCAAGCCAAATACGACTTTATTCTTTTGTTTTTCATCCAGACGGTCATAACCACCCACGATATAATCCATATTTACGCTCGCACCAGTGTCACCCAATGGATGACTTAAACCTGCTGTAAAATGACGGAAGCCAAAGTCTTCAGTGGTTTCTACAAATTCGTCATCATCACCATATGCATATAGGCCCAATGAAGTATTTAGCGTAAAATCTTTTGGCAATGCATAGCTGTAGCTACCTAAGATATACGTATCGCCCTTGTTACCCCAAGTCGTATTTTGCGTTAAGGTTTGCGCAGTTACGCTAAAGTCTTTGTAGTTCAATCCTAAAAGTGTTTCGAAACCATCTGAATCAACATCCGATTCATAGTAGTAATAATACGTACCACCGACGGTATAACCTAAATCTTCAGTAATTTTGCCGTTATAACCTGCATAAAAGTCATGTTCAAAAGAATCACGCCCTTCTTCACCAAGTGCATAATCTAAAGTTGAACCCCAGTAACCTGCATAGAAGCCTGACGCATGGCTATAGTCCAAACCACCTTGAATAGTTGCGCCGCTATTTTCAGGCACATTGGTAATACCACGTAAATTATAGCTAGACAGTACGCCGATATTTCCGGATACAGAATGCTCAGAAGCAGGTGCTTCAGCAAAAGTAAACATCGATGCTGTTCCTAGTACAGCGATTGATAAAGCTTTAAGTGCAAATTTCATGGTTTGTTCCCCCACATCGTGCGACGACGTATTTTTTGGTTATTTCATTGAACTCAATGAGGTATTAGCAAGCGCTGTGCCATGTTTAAAAATAAGCGCATATTTTTTTTATAAAAGTCACCATTTTGGTTTATAAAAAACCAATATATTACTGTTTTTATTTATTATTTTTTAATTATCCTATTTGGCCTTTTTTCTCTTTAATTTATTTTAGAATGCAGATTTTCATCTATTTAGATTATTTAAATCTTCAGGTTGATAGTTGTAACAGGATTTTAAAAATGCGCTTTTTTGAGTATATTTTTTCAACACCGATCTCAAAAATGCATAAAAAAAGTGCACAATCACCATTATGCACTTTCAAGAATATGACCAAATACAGTCAACTCGTTAATGTTAGAAAGAATAGGTCAATCCAACTACAACGTTATCGTCTAATTGCTCGCCTTCACGATCTTTACCGCCCCATACATAGTCAGCAGCAATTTCAAATCCAGTATCTGCAATCGGTTTACTCAAGCCCAAACGTGCTTCAGTAAACACCACATCTTCTGTGGTTGTTAATAGGCTGTCATCACGACTGTCATTAAAAACAGAAACACCAAGCGATGAATTTAATGAAACATCATAAGGTAATGCATAGCTATAAGCAGCATTCAGATATACATCGCCTGCGTTGCCATAATTAACATCAGACAACAATACAGCCATGCTTGCAGTTAAATCTTTATAACTTATGTCCTGAATAAATTCGACGCCTGTCGTGCGACGCTTTTCAGATCGGTCGTCGTTATAAACAGAACCTCCACCTTGATAGACATAAGCCATCACTTGTGACTTATAGCTCCAATCTTCATTCAGTTCACGTCCATATCCGACATAGAAATCATGTTCAAAACCATGCGACTGACTGTCGTCCGTAGGATCATAGTTGAGTGTAGAACCCCAATAGCCCGCGAACAGCCCACTGTTGTGTGCATATTCAAGTCCGGCTTGTAATGCCGCTTGATCATTTTCTTCACTCGCACGGTACACATATTTGTTTACCACGCCCAGACTTCCAGACCAATTCCCTTGTGCAGTTGTGGCTTGTTCAGTTTGTTCTGCAAATGCAGGGATTGTACCTAGGGTCACTAAAATACTTAAAATTGCTTTTTTATAAAATTGAATCATGTTTAGTCCCCACATCGGATCGATCGTGGATTGGGTTGAGTAAAATTTAGCGCCGATTTTAATCGATTTTACCGCCCTGTATATCCCCTTTTTTTCTTATTTTGATCAATTAAATCATTTAAAAACAAAGCTAAGATTATATAAAACAGTAAAAACCAAGCTTTTGATTCATAAAATATCTTTTATCTTGTTCTAGTCTTTAACAATGATTTAATGCATTCATTTATATGTATTTATCACGAATATTATCATCTTTTATTGAACTGTTTTTTTAAGGAAAAATTTCTGACGACTTCGCTAAAAGTCATTCTCTATTTACAAAAAACACGCCAACGGTGCTTACTGTGCCTGAACATAGATGCCATGCACCTCAACCATTGATATACTTTTTGATCAAAATACGAATTTAGATTCGGCACAATTTGTCGCAAAGAGTGATGATAAATCAGCAAGTTAAATGAAAGTTTTTACCATTTTTTATATTTTTTTATGATAAGCAATGAATAAACTTCTCTTTAGCTTAATATATATTCAATTTAAATAAACTATTTGTTAAACAACAATAACATACGAAACATTTGCTTATTACAGATTGATCAATGATCTGGCCATTTTCTAACTTTAGTGTAATAAGCGCATTAAAAATAGTGATTTTTTTAAGAAAAAATATACAATCGCACTACATATTAACCAAATTTGCATGAGGCTCTCTCCCAATGCTTAAAGCTCAACAACTAACACTTGCAGTATTAGTAAACGCTGCTCTTATTTCTACTGCTTTTGCTAGCGAACAAAGTGAATCTAAAGGCTTTGTGGAAGATGCCGAAGGCTCTGTATTGTTTCGTACAGGTTACATTAAGCGCGATAAGAAAAATGGTGTAGATGACACTAGCTCACTGGCACAAACTGCGATTGTGAAATTAGATTCAGGCTTCACTCAAGGTGTTGTTGGCTTTGGTGTAGGTGTTGTTGGTGATGGTTCATTTAAAATCGGTGACAACAACAATGCCGGCAACAACATGATTCCTCGTGAAACGTTGAATGGCAAAGAAAACTCTGGTGATACTTATGATCATTGGGCTCGTGGTGGCGCGAACGTAAAAGCACGTATTTCAAATACAACTGTGACTTATGGTACTCAAGTTCTAGATCTACCTGTACTTGCAAGTAACACAGCTCGTTTGGTTCCTGAATATTTTGAAGGTGTGTTAGCGACAAGCCGTGAAATTAATGGTTTAGAACTGACAGCTGGTAAATTCACTAAAAACCAATACTCAGACCAAATTGATACAGATGGTCGTAAATTAGACCGCGCAATTGTTTGGGGTGCTAAATACAAATTTAATGATCAGCTTAATGCGTCATACTACGGTTTAGACAGCAAAGAAGCGCTTGAGCGCCATTATGCAAATGTGAACTATACCTACCCATTAGCAAACAAAGATACATTAACTTTTGACTTTAGTGGTTACCATACAGAATGGGACAAAGAAGGTAGTACTTATTCACAAATCGTTGCAGATGACTCAGATCGTCAAAACTCGATTTGGGCGGTTTCAGGTACGTATAACACGGGTAACCATAACGTAATGTTGGCTTACCAACAAAACAGTGGCAACACTGGTTATGACTATGGCGAAAATGCTGATGGCGGTCAAAGTATCTACCTACCAAACTCTTATCTATCTGACTTCATCGGTAATGATGAAAAATCTGCTCAGGTTCAATACACATATAACTTTGCGGGTATGAATGTTCCTGGTTTAACTTGGACAACTGCATTTGTATATGGTTGGGACATCAAAGTTGCTGGCTTAACTGACGATGCACAAGAACGCGAATTCTTTAACCAAGTGAAATATACTGTTCAATCTGGTTTTGCCAAAGATGCAAGCTTACGTGTTCGTCACTCATACTACCGTGCTAGCGATGATTACCAAACAAATGCTTATATCGGTGATACAAACGAATGGCGTTTATTCTTAGACATTCCTGTGAAATTATTTTAATTTCGCAGCTACTCTAAGATAGCGAAAAAAAAACCTGCACAGTGTGCAGGTTTTTTTATGAGCATCGTTTTCATATAACAACGATGCTCAGCTTAAAACAATATTATTTGTTCGCAGCTTTGTAAGCTTCAATTGAGCTAAGTACTTCTTGTTTAGCAACATCAGCACCTTCCCAACCACTTAACTTAACCCATTTACCAGGCTCTAAGTCTTTGTAGTGTTGGAAGAAATGTTCAATTTGATTGATCAATAACGCAGGAAGATCTGTATATTCTTGAACATCTTTATAAAGCGGAGTCAATTTGTCGTGTGGAACAGCAACGAGTTTTGCGTCAACACCACCGTCATCTTCCATGTTCAATTTACCAACAGGACGGCAACGAATTACAGAACCTGGCTCTACTGGATGTGGAGTTACCACAAGTACGTCTAGTGGGTCACCATCCAAAGATAATGTATTTGGAACATAACCATAGTTCGCTGGGTAGAACATTGCAGTACCCATGAAACGGTCTACAAATAACGCATCAGAATCTTTATCGATTTCGTATTTGATTGGTGCTGCATTTGCAGGAATTTCAATAATGACATAGATGTCGTTTGGTGCATCTTTACCCGCTGGGATATTGCTGTAGCTCATAGCATCACTCTTTAAACAAAGTTAAATCTTTTAATCCGGCACAATTATAACGGTTTTATCGCTTTTTTTGTGATTTTAGCGATCATGCTGATAATTTAATCATCAAGCAGAACATTTAGCTTAATTTAATGACCAATAACATCAGGCAAATTGGGCATAACATCGACAAGGTCCAAATGATTGAACGTAAAGTTGCCCAATTGGCTAAATAACATAGCCCATAAATGACGCGTAAAACGAGATAGGCAATCCCAAAGGTCATGATGTATTGCTGATGAATCACCATGTATTCGGCCATTAGAATAGCCGCAATAAATAAAGGTAAACTTTCAAAACTATTTTGCTGCACTGCATGTGCGCGGCTCGCCACCCCTGTAGAGCGCGCTAAAACTTCACGTGGATTTTGATTATCACTCGACTTAAAACCTGCAGCTCGCTTCGCAATAAATGTAAATACATATGGCAGTAAACAAGCGGCCAAAATGAGATAGATGATCCCACTGATGCTGTGCATGTGTTTTTTCTCAGGAAGATTTTTATGGCTGCTATAATACCATGGCATTTCGTGAATAATTTTTGTTAAATATAGTGTTTTTATAATCGGCAGATGAAAGGATCCTCTATGAGCACTTCTGATCAAGATCAATTATTTGAAGTTCTTGAAGAGCAAAAACGCCATCAGCTTCGCGTCGATCGTGTTTTAAAAATCGTCATTCCTGTGACTGCATTTTTACTTGCTGTGATCTGCGCCAACTTAAATGTATGGTCGACTGTTTTCAGCTTTGTCATCATGTGGATTGCATTCTATGCAGTTTCTATCAAGCAACTTCCCCTTTGGCATTGGATCATTGTCATTGCCCTATATTGTTTAGTCGACAATATTTTAACCTATGGCAGCTATAACCAATCTGGCTTTAGTCGTCAGTTCGGTGCGATGTTTATTTTCTTAGGTGTTTTTGGAGTAGGACGTCGCTACTTTGATCGCTGGTCGATGAATAAAGGTAAGCTTTAATGCTCTAAATTTAAAGCGATAAAAAAAGCGCCCGAAGGCGCTTTTTTTATGCATTATATTATGCTGTTTTACGCAAATCTTTACGTAGAATCTTACCAACATTCGATTTTGGTAATTCATCCATAAATTCAACATAACGTGGGCGTTTATAGCCAGTTAAGTTTTCTTTTGCGAATGCCAAAACTTCTTCAGTCGTTAAAGATGGATCTTTTTTCACAACGAATAATTTAGGTACTTCACCTGATTTTTCATCAGGAACACCAATCGCAGCAACTTCTAGTACTTTTGGATGTTTTGCAACAACTTCTTCAATTTCAGAAGGATAAACGTTAAAACCCGATACCAAAATCATGTCTTTTTTACGGTCTACAATCTTCACATAACCGCGTGGATCCATGACACCAATGTCACCAGTACGGAAGAAACCGTCCGCCGTCATTACTTTGGCAGTTTCATCTGGACGGTTCCAATAGCCTTTCATGACTTGAGGACCACGAATCGAAATTTCACCTTGCTCACCTTGAGCAACTTCATTGCCATCATCATCTAAAATAGCAACTTCAGTCAGTGGCAATGGAATACCAATCGTACCGCTGAATTCCATCGATGCTGGAGGGTTTGCAGTTGCAACAGGTGAAGTTTCTGATAAGCCATAACCTTCGATGATATTGGTACCGGTAACTTTCTTCCACGCTTCTGCAGTCGAAGGAAGTACTGCCATACCACCACCCATCGCCATTTTTAGCTTGCTGTGGTCAAGTTGCTTGAACTCTTCATTGTTCACCAAAGCATTAAACAAAGTGTTCACTGCTGGAAAGAATGAAGGTTGGTATTTACGTAATTCTTTCATTACCGCAGGTAGGTCACGCGGGTTAGGAATCAATACGTTCGCCTGACCTTTGTACATGCCGTAAAGTGCACACACCATAAATGCAAAGATGTGATACAGCGGTAATGCACAGAAGATACGATCATCTGGCTGACCATCTTGCTGACCAAATTTACTTTGGAAAATACCATCACACTGCAACATGTTTGACACAAGGTTACGATGTGTCAATTCTGCGCCTTTAGATACGCCAGTTGTACCACCAGTATATTGAAGTACTGCAGTATCACTTAAAGTTAGGTTTGGACGCTTGTAATTATTTGCACTCACTTTAGACATTGCTGCATTAAAGCGAATATGACCTGGAATGTTCCAAGCTGGAATTTGTTTACGTACTGAACGTAATACAAAGTTAACCAATGTGCCTTTCAGCGTACCAAGCATGTCACCCACAGATGCCACGATCACGTGTTTTACTGGGGTTTTACCAATAATCGCTTGGTAAACAGATGCAAAGTTTTCAATAATAACAAGAGCTTCTGTTCCAGAGTCATTCAATTGATGCTCAAGCTCACGAGAGGTATACAGTGGATTCACGTTGACCAATACCAGGCCAGCACGGAATACACCTAATGCAACAACAGGATATTGAAGAACGTTCGGCATCATGACTGCAACGCGTGAACCTTTAGCCAAACCTAAGCTTTGCAAATAGGTTGCAAATTTACGGCTTGCTTCATCAAGTTCTTTAAAAGTTAAGACTTTATCCATGAAGATAAAGGCATCTCTTGAGCCAAACTTCTGAAAATTACGCTCAAAAATATCGACCAATGAGGTATTTTCTGCGGGTAATTCTACAGTTTCTGGAATCCCTGTCTTTTGGTATTCAGCGAACCAAATCTTTTCCATAACGCCCAATTCTCCTGTCGTAATCCTTAATAATCCAACTGTTTTTTTTCAATATTAAGCGGTCATTATTTAACTTGTTTGTGCTTAATATTGCATCCATTTCACGAATAACAGCATATATAACGTATTTCGTTCCATGGATGCTAGTATTATCTTTGAATGAACAGTTTATTTGCTTTTTGATATCCACGTGGTAACAACACGCCTTTCGATGCACGTTTGCCCACATATTTTTGCAGATCGTCGCCTTTAAGCTTTAATTGTTGATTTCCTGCAAGCACTTGAATTATTTCATCTAAATTCAAAGTTGTCATGGATACAATTTGATCTTTCGCCTCAAGTTGTATCAATTTATTACCTTTACCCTTATTCAATACTGGTAATTCATCAAGTTCAACCAACAGCAAACGACCCGCAGAACTGAGGAGTGCAAGATGTGTTGCATTCTCAATCGCCGTTAAATTCATGACCGCCGCGCCTTCAGATAAACTAAGGAAGGCTTTACCCGCTTTTGCATTGGTATCGAGGTTTTTGGCTTGGGTTTTAAAGCCATAGCCTTTACTACTCATCGCCAAGACTTCTGTTTCATCTTCGGCAATAAACACTTGTTTAAAGCCGACACCACTTGCAGGTGCAAGTTTAGAACTCAGAGGCTCACCTAAACCACGCGCGGATGGCAAGGTATTGATGCCCAAAGCATAGCTTCGACCGGCATCATCTAATACATACACACGTTGATTCGATTTACCTTGCGCATGGCTGAGATATTGGTCACCTGCACGGAAATTTAAGTTCTCAGCATCGACTTCATGACCTTTCGCCGAGCGAATCCAACCCGCTTCAGACAACACCACAGTCACAGGATCTGCAGGAAGCATATCTTGTTCATTAATCGCATGGGCTTCTGCACGCTTCACAATTGGAGAACGGCGGTCATCACCAAATTTCTTCGCATCTTCTTTAAGTTCATTAATGATCAATGCTTTTAATGACTCAGGGTTCGCCAATTGTTCACGAATAATGGCAGCTTTGGCTTCCAATTCTTCTTGTTCGCGGCGCATTTCCATTTCTTCAAGTTTTGCCAAATGACGTAACTTGAGTTCTAAAATCGCTTCGGCTTGAATTTCATCGATATTAAAATGCGTCATTAACACCGGTTTAGGCTGATCTTCTTCACGAATAATACGAATTACTTCATCAATATTCAGATAGGCAATGATCAAGCCTGCAAGTATATGTAACCGTTTTTCAATTTTATTCAGATGATAAGTCAAACGACGTGTCACGGTATTCTTACGGATTTCGATCCATTCCAACAAAATACGGCGGATCGATTTCACTTGCGGACGACCGTCAGCGCCAATCATGTTCATATTGACACGATAGCTCGACTCTAAGTCAGTGGTTGCAAATAGATGACTCATCACCGATTCAGCATCAATACGGTTTGAGCGCAGGACAATCACTAAACGTGTTGGGTTTTTATGATCTGACTCATCACGTAAATCCGTGACCAATGGCAACTTCTTCGCCTGCATTTGATCTGCAATCTGCGTGATCACTTTTGAACCTGAAACCTGATACGGCAGCTCCGTAATCACGATTTCATTTTTCTCAATGCTGTACACCGCACGAGTTCGATAACTACCGCGACCCGTGGTTTGAATTTTAAGTAATTCTTCTGGAGAACTAATAATTTCCGCACGTGTAGGCAAATCAGGTGCAGGAATATATTCTGCGACTTTTTCATCGGTTAAATTAGGATTGCGAATTAAGGCGATGGTACCCTTCACCACTTCACGTAAGTTGTGCGGTGGAATATCGGTTGCCATACCCACTGCAATACCCGTTGTGCCGTTGAGTAAAATATTTGGAACACGTGCCGGTAAATTCACTGGCTCTTTCATCGAACCATCAAAGTTATCCTGCCAATCACAGGTTCCTTGTCCTAACTCAGACAATAATAAATCACTATAAGCAGACAGTTTTGCTTCGGTATATCGCATCGCTGCGAAGGATTTCGGATCATCTGGTGAGCCCCAGTTTCCCTGACCTTCAATAAATGGATAGCGATAACTAAACGGCTGCGCCATGAGGACCATGGCTTCATAACAAGCTGAGTCACCGTGAGGATGGTATTTACCCAGTACATCACCAACCGTACGTGCAGATTTTTTTGGCTTACCCGTTGGCTTTAACCCGAGTTCACTCATCGCATAGACGATACGACGCTGAACGGGTTTTAGACCATCACTGATATGTGGCAATGCACGATCCATAATCACGTACATGGCGTAGTTGAGATATGCTTGTTCGGTAAATTCTGCTACGGAACGGTTTTCTGTCGCATGATGCGCAAGGCTTGTCATAACAACCTGTAATCCTAAATTGTTCGTTCTTTATTGGGTTCTTATGCTATGTCGCAGGTGTCCCCTATACAAGGGGATGATCTAACACTCTGCGACAAATTGTGTCTTATGGCGTAAAAATATCCATTTTATTCACCATGATCAACTAAAAATTCAACAGTCTTTATAGACCGATGGATTCTAAAGTTTTGCCCTTGGTTTCTTCACCTAAAACCAAAATCACCACGGCAACGGCAATTAAGACTGCAGTAAACATCATAAATACATAGCTAAAACCATGATCCATATCCATCATATGTGTCACAGCAAAAGGCGCGGCAATGCCCCCGATCCGACCAATGGCACCCGCCCAGCCCGAACCAAAGGCACGAATATTGGCCGGATATTGTTCTGGTGTATAGGTATAAAGTACGCCCCAAGCACCGAGATTAAAGAAGGACATTAAACAGCCCCAAATCACAATCTCTGTCACACTGCCAGACTGACCGAAGAAATATGCCGAAATTGCACACATCCCAATGAAGCCCGCCAACGTAGCTTTACGACCTAATTTTTCGACCAACCATGCAGCTGCAATATAACCCGGTAATTGTGCCAAAATCATGACCAAAACATATTCAAAGGATTGAACAATGGTGTAGCCTTCTTTGACCAATAAACTTGGTAACCATGTAAAAATACCGTAATAAGAAAAAACGATACCGAACCAAATGAGCCACAGCATTAAAGTACGACGTGCAAAAATCCCTGACCACAACTGTGAAAAACTGATATTGTGCTTTTCTGCAACTGGTTTGACTTCAAAGATTTCAACAACTTCTACACCACATTTGGCTTCAATCTTTTTCACCAATGCGTGTGCTTCATCAAAACGTCCACGGTTAATTAAATAAGGCACCGATTCGGGCACCATTTTCCAAATCACGATCGCATATAAAGCAGGAATACCGCCAATCAGGAAAGCCGCATGCCAACCAAAATCCGGAATAATAAAGCGTGATACCAATGCAGCAACCAACCAGCCCAGCCCCCAAAAACTTTCTAGTAAGACAATAAAACGTCCACGTACATGCGCTGGAATATATTCACTGACCAAAGTCACCGCGACTGGGAGTTGCCCACCTAAACCTAGGCCGACAATAAAACGAAATACCAACAACCAAGTTAGATTAGGTGCAAACGCACATGCAGCGGTGGCTAAGCTATAAATCACCAATGTCCATGCAAACACTGTTTTTCGGCCGAAGCGATCTGCCAGTCCTCCAGAAAACACCGCGCCAATCGCCATCCCAACAAAACCAATCGAGACCACCCAACTTTTATCATTTGGCGTCATGGCCCAATCTTCAGCCATTTTCGCTAAGATAAAGGAAATGAGTCCCGTATCCATGGCATCAAACATCCAGCCAAGGCCAATAACCCAAAGTAAAGTGTAGTGAAACTTACCGATGGGTAAGCGTTGTATACGTGAGACTAAGTCCATAACAAGATCTCTGAACTGGTGGAAGGATGAACACTGCTTTCCCAACAGGATGTATGATTTTGCGTTTTTTAGTATAGATCCATGCAAAAGACCGACCATTGATCCGTCTTTTTAGCATTTTAATGTGATGTTATGGCAACGCGGTTACGACAAATCTTTTGAAGATACTGACTGATCATCATCATCTTTATAAATAAATTTAGGCATTTCTAAGCCAAAGTAAATGGCGATCAGACGTAAGGTGAAACCGAAAATGAGCGTCGCAATGACGGTCAATTCTAGCGATAAGCCAATCTCAATGCAGAGCCAATAACAAATCACGGACACAAAAGAAATACTGGCATAAAGTTCACGACGGAACACCAGCGGCACATCGTTACATAGAATATCTCGTAGAATACCGCCAGAAACACCTGTTAGCACTCCTGCTACTGCAGAGACGACAAAACCATGGCCCATTTCTAAAGCAATTTGACAGCCAATAATGGTAAAACCTATGAGACCAAGGGCATCGAGAACCAAGAAGATATTACGAAGATGACGCATCCACTTCGCAATCAGGATGGTGACAAATGCAGCAAAGCAGGTCAGCATGAGATATTCAGGATGCTTAACCCACGTCAGTGGATAATGCCCAAGTAGCACATCACGAACCGAACCGCCCCCCAGTGCCGTGACACAGGCAATCAATGTTACCCCAAACCAGTCCATACTCCGCCGACCCGCAGACAATGCACCTGTCATTGCTTCTGCCGTGATTGCGATAATATAAATAACGGTAAGTAACATCGCCCTTCTTCCACTGAGGGTTGAGATGCGCGCTATTCTAAGCTAAATCTGCTCAAATGTTATAAAAATTGCGCACAACATTGTTTAAATTTTCGTCCAGAACCACAAATACACGGCTGCTTCATGGTGATTTTCATCTCTGTGGTCGGATCAAGGAAATACCAGCGCTGCTCGAACTTCACAAAGTGTGAAATTTCATGATGTACTTGCGCTTGCTGCCCATCGTGATAATGCGCTTTAAATTCAACTTGAGCATGGTTTTTATCGAGTTTTTCTTGGGCTTGTACAACTTCAAGTTTTAACCACTGATTGGCCTGACTCCACGCTGCAATGGCACTCACATCCAAGGCTTGCTGCTGTCCAATTGCAGTTGTTTGTACAATATAATCAATCTCATGTTGTGCAAATGCACTATAACGTGAACGCATCAATTGCTCTGCAGTTTGTGCATTTTCACGCCCCGCATGTAAGGGCTGACAACAGCTAGCATACTCACCTTTGCCACATGGACACTGGACTTGTGACATATTTGTTTCCATAAAAAATAGCCTGACAATGCAGGCTATTTTAACGGATCTTTCCACACAATTTTCATCAGCAGTATGTTAATCAATATTGATCTATATAGATTAAGCTGAATGTTCTCTTGGCCTCAGCTTAATCTTCAGTTGGCATGGGAATGACATGCACTTTTTCGATCTTATGGCCATCCATTGTGACCACTTCAAAGATGTGTTCATCCGCTTTGAGTTTTTCACCATTGGCTGGTAAACGGCCCAAATGAAATAAGATATATCCGGACAATGTCGAATACTGTTCAGCATCATCCACCAAGTCACGACCTAACAATAAAGACACGTGGCGAATATCGGTTGAGCCATCGAGTAACAATGAACCATCATCGAGGCTTTCTGCTGCCGTCTCTGGTTCATCTTCATCAGGGAACTCACCAGCAATCGCTTCTAAGACATCAATCGGTGTTGCAATCCCTTCAATTGAACCGTATTCGTTCAAGACCAAAGCCATTTGCAACGGTGCTTGACGTAGCTGTTCCATCACCATCAAGACTTGTGCATTTTCATGCACCACCACAGGCTCACGGAGATGTTTTTCGAAATCGAGTACGCCTGTTTCAATATAGTCATTCATGACTTTATGAGTCAGTACCGCACCCGCGATATTGTCTAACTCACCATGGGCCACAATTAAACGTGAATGCGTGGTACTGAGTAATTGAGCACGAATCGCCTCAGGTTCTTCATCTAAATCAATCCATTCCAGTTCAGGACGAGGTGTCATCACGGACTTTACTGGACGCTCAGATAAACCCAGTACCCCTTGTACCATGACACTGTGGTAAACCCCGTTGTCTTCATCAAAGACTTCATCAGCAAAAGCACGTGTTGCAAGCACATCTTCATTTTCATTTTGATTGTCTGCAACATTTTTCCCACCGAGCATACGCATCACAGCTGAGGCTGTGCGATAACGTAAGTCTGTGGTTGTGACCATTTTTTCCTGATTATGACGCATGGTTTGGTTCAAGAACTCAATCATGACAGAGAAACCAATGGCCGCGTATAAGTAACCTTTTGGAATATGGAAACCAAAGCCTTCGACCAAGAGCGAGAAACCGATCATCATTAAGAAGCACAGGCACAGAATCACCACCGTTGGGTGACGGTTCACGAAGTTCATCAGTGGTTTAGATGCCCACAGCATAATGCCGACAGCAATAATGACCGCAATCATCATGACAGAAAGGTGTTTCACCATCCCGACAGCGGTAATCACGCTATCGAGCGAGAACACGGCATCGAGCACCACAATCTGCACAATCACCATCCAAAACGTCGCATGCACAGGATTTTCTTCCTTTAGCATAGGCTTGTTTTCAAGACGTTCACGCAGTTCCATGGTGCCTTTAAATAGCAAGAACACCCCACCAAACAGTAAAATTAGATCTCGACCGGAAAATGGATGGTCGAAAATATGGAACAGTGGGTTGGTTAGAGTCACCACCCATGCAATCGAGGCCAGTAAGATCAATCGCATACACAGTGCAAGCAATAAGCCGACAATCCGTGCAGTATTACGCTGTTCTGGCGGTAATTTTTCCGCAAGAATCGCAATAAAAACCAGGTTATCGATACCTAAAACAATCTCAAGCACCACCAGTGTCAATAAACCCACCCATGCAGATGGGTCGGACATCCATTCAAAGATCATAATTGTATCTCCTGAATGTTATTCACACGTGGATCATGCTGATTTGAAGATGAAATGCATTGGACATGCGCAAACGCTTTTAATGGCGTTCTTTCTAATATTTTGATGTGTGCTGAGTGACAACAACCACTACCCATGACGGTTCTTTAGCTTAAAATGAAGTTTCAAGTATAGCAAGTTAAGGTAAAAATTCACCCTTTTTTACCAAAGTACAATCTCAGTATGGAAGAATTTAAACCCAATGATGACATTAAATTGTCATATTTAGCTGCCAATGTAGTGTCATAAAAAATAACATGCTAAGGTAAAATTAAAACGTAATGAATAGCGGATTAAAAATGACAGAAAAACGTGGTAATCCTTCTCCTGCTACAACACAACCTTTAATCGCACTGTATTGCGGCTCCCGCTCTGGTAACAATCCAATTTATCAAGAAAAAGCCATCGCATTAGCGCAAGGCTTGGCTGAACATGGTTTTGGTCTGGTCTATGGTGGCGCCAGTATTGGCCTGATGGGTCAAGTCGCTGACGCTGTGGTCGATCATGGCGGCGAAGCCGTGGGTGTGATTCCTGAGTTTATGTTGGATTATGAAATTGCACATAATCATTTGACTGAACTACACGTCGTGCGCAGTATGCATGAGCGTAAAGCCATGATGGCAGAACGTGCAAGTGCCTTTGTTGCTCTGCCCGGTGGTCTCGGTACATTCGAAGAAATTTTAGAAATCGCCACTTGGGGACAGTTGAATCAACACCAAAAACCGATGATGCTTTATAACGTCAATGGCTTCTATGATGCACTAATTGCACAATTAGACCATGCGGTCGCTGAAGGTTTCTTGCCGCCGCAGCATCGTGCCAAACTGATCGTATGTAATTCTTCGAAGCAGATCTTTAGCGCACTGAAAAATTTAGATTGCCCGAAAAATTTCGTGGTCTAACTGTATTTTAGATGTCAAAAAGGGGAATAAAGTATTCCCCTTTTTTTATTGCTCGATGTCCTACTTCAAATCAAGATCGTGCCGACTTAACCTGACACCACACGATAGAACCATGGCAATGTTGTTGCTAAGAAAATACTCATCAATAAACCAAGCATCAATTTCATCGCATCTTTGCTGACATTTCGTGAAGTTCGATATTTATTCACTTCATGTAAATGCATGGACATGGCAAATTCACGTCCTGCGAGTAAGCCCAAGAACACCCAAGTGGTACTCATTGGAATATTACTCCACTCTTTGAACACCAATAAAATCAAGGCATACATAAAGTCGATAATGGTTGCCGAGCGGATATCAGCCACACCCGTTTTGGTGTCGATAATGCCCTGAATCGCCCCGCCACGTTGGTACAAAATGATCCCAAGCAGTACGATAAACACCACAATTGCAAAAATCAGGAACTCCAGCGGCACCTGACGAGGGACGTAGACAAAAATATTGGCCAAATCCTGAATCAGCCACTGACTCCATAAAAATGCCGTCGAAACCCACTGTAATCCCACCCAAATATTCGAGGGGGTTTCATCACGTGTTTTACTGAAATAAACCGAGATGCCTTTAATCACAAAACGATAAACAATAATCGCGACAACAAAAGCTACCGCATAACCCATCATGGACTTGGTTAACATCGACCCGAGACTACTCGGAGAAAAAATCGTTAACACTAAGAATGTGGTGCTGACTGGGATTCCGTAGCGAGTCAAAATGATCAGTAAGATCGGTGGTACAATATAGAGCCACGTTACCCCTTCTGCGGGAAATGGAATCGTTTCTAAACGACCATAAGATGCATCCCCCACGCCAGAACTGTACCAACCATAAACCAATACAATGGCTAGAATACTGCTGACATAGATCCACAACAGCCACCAAGGGCGATGCGCATTGGATGAAATAAAGGTTCCCAATGTCTGTGGCACATCATTACCGACAATAGAATAGGCCGCGAGACAGAAGCCTATGACCATCAGAATTTCGATTGTCATGAAAACAAAACACCTTTGCCATAAAGAAAAAGCCCTCCAATAAATGAAGGACTTGAGCGCATTATGACAGTTTATCTGGCGTTCATACAATTTTGTGCCGTGCTTTTCTCGACATTAAAATAAAAATTTTAGATAAAACAACAATTTAAAATTAAATTATTTCAATTTAATCTGATAAACCGCAGAGCTACCGTTCACTTCATTTCCAACCACCAACAAAGGTTGAGCATTGGGCGAATCTTTGGCGGCAATAAAAATCAGACCTTCAGGTCCCACATCGCCTTGTTTAACCACATCAGTGCCGAAACTTGTAGTTTCATGTTTTCATTCGTCTTTTATTTCAATATGACCAAGTTATAAACATTAGGTTGCATAGAGATGAAACTTTCATTGCATTTTTCTTGCAATTTTTTGGCTCAATTATGCAAAGCTTTTACTACATCCAAATGGCAATATTCATTTAAACTGTTTAAAAATCTCAGCTTTATTGACTTATGAATAGCACGCCAACGCATCAGGCTTTACAACCCGAATTTAGACTTCTAGTGCTGTTGGTCTCTATTGGCTTTTTTATGCAAGGCCTGGATACGACCATCGTCAATACCGCAATCCCAGCGATGGCAAGAAGTTTGGGCGAAGACCCGCTTCAAATGCATAGTGTGGTCGTGGCCTATGTCTTGTCTGTCGCAGCGTGTATTCCCTTAAGTGGTTGGTTGGCCGATCGTTTTGGTGTACGAAATACCTATTTCACAGCCATTATTATTTTTACATTAGCATCATTAGGCTGCGGTATGGCCAATAGCCTGAATGAGCTGCTGGTTTATCGGGTAATTCAGGGCATAGGTGGCGCATTACTGCTACCTGTTGGGCGTTTGGCAATGCTCAAAGTAATTCCTCGGACACAGTTTTTATCGGCCATGAGTCTGATGAGCCTTGCTGGTTTAATGGGGCCCTTAATTGGTCCTACCCTTGGTGGTTGGATGGTGGAAATCGCAACATGGCATTGGATCTTTTTAATAAACATTCCAATGGGACTGCTAGGGGTACTTATTACCTTTAAAGCCATGCCCAATGTGACCGAACCGAGCGTACAACGCTTCGACTTGATGGGTTTTTTCTTATTGGTCGTCGCCATGGTGGGTTTATCATTAGGCATTGAAAACTTTGCCAGCCCGCATCTGCCGCTATGGTGGAGCCTACTTTTGGTCGCTGCGGGGATTATCGCCAGTTTAATCTATGCCTTTCATGCACATACCCATGCCAATGCGCTGTTTCGCAGTAAATTATTTCAAAATCGGATCTATGCCATTAGCATTATCGGCAACTTCTTTGCCCGCCTTGCCGGCAATGCCATGCCATTTTTGATTCCCTTAATGCTGCAAGTGGCTTTTGGCTTTGAGCCTTTTATCACAGGTTTATTGATGATACCGACAGTACTCGGTTCATTGGCATCAAAACCGATTATTCGTCAAATTATTCAACGCTTTGGCTATCGTAAAGTGTTATTGGTAAATACTTTCTTGGTCGGTGCCTGTATTTGCAGTTTTGCACTCTCTACGGCTGAAACCCCCACTTGGTTACGTGCCTTACACTTTTTTATTTTTGGTATTTTAAACTCGCTGCAATTCGTTTCGATGAATACCTTAACCCTCAAAGATTTACCCCAACAAGATGCCAGCAGTGGCAACAGTTTCTTGTCGATGATTATGATGGTTTCGATGAGTATCGGTGTGGCTTTGGCAGGGACTTTAGTCAACGTGTTTACGGCCTATTATGGTCCTGCACAAATCGAAACAGCATTCCATAGCACCTTGATTTTACTCGGCTGCATTAACCTGATTACCGCAGCGATTTTTTGGCAGATTCCTAAACATGTGGATGTCTAAACCTGTGTCATCGGGCAAATCTATGACAGATCAACCTTTAAAGGGTTATGATAAAAGGGATACTTGGATACATTTTCATGCCTAAAAAAGCCAAATCACGTACCACAAAAAGTTCACTCAAAAAATACAGCCCGATTATTGCACTTAGCGCTATCAGCGGCGTCATGGTAGTGGCAGGACTAGGTTATTTAGCCGTGATGCCGCATCGCCCTGCATCTGCAGAAGAATATTCTGTCAAAGGCTTTGATGTTTCCCATCATCAAAAAGATATTCAATGGTCAAAAATTTCACCTAAAAAATACCAATTCGTTTATCTCAAAGCCACAGAAGGTGGCGATTTTAAAGATCGAAAATTTCAAGACAACTGGTTACAAGCACGGGAAAACGGCTTTTTAGTTGGGGCCTATCATTTTTACCGTCTGTGCCGTGATGGCAAGATTCAGGCGGAAAATTTTATTGCTTCCGTGCCGAAAAAAGCCGATGCCCTTCCTCCCGTGATTGATTTGGAATATGACACCAACTGCATTAACACCTACAGCAAAGAGCAGTTACTCAAAGAAATCACTTATATGCATGATCGCTTGCACCGCCATTATGGCAAACAACCGATTTTTTATACATCGAAGTCTTTTTATAATATTGTCTTAGCAGGCGAGTTTAAACAGACGCCGCTGTGGGTCCGTGAATATAAAGGCCCACCCGATCTAAAAAACAATCCGAAATGGCTGATTTGGCAACATACCAATCAAGGACAAATTCAAGGCATCTCGACCACTGTCGATTTAAATGTATTTTCAGGTGATGCCAAGGCATGGACTGAGTTTTTAGACAAAAATGGCGTTTCGCCGCTCAAACCCCGTTGATTTATTCACCGACTCAGGACAACATCGAAGCAAATAATCCATGAAAACTGAGTCGCAGGATGCGTATTTTAAAAATTTTTCTTATTATATTTTCAGTCTTTATAATCCTCGCATCGGGATGTTGGCTTATATGGTCCAACCTTCGGGGACCTTGGCAGTGTTTAAAACGTGGCATTATCAACATCCCGCACAAAGCACTGCAGATACTCGCTCAGCGGCGCCCTATCACGTCAAATTCTTTGACGTTTCGACTTTACTGTTTGACGATGGCCAAGAGCAAATCCTCATCGATGGCTTCTTTACTCGTCCATCGCTTAGTCAGACCATATTCACTCAGATTCAAAGTGATCAGCCTTTATTAAAAAGCTATATCGACCAATACGACTTAAAACGCACTCGTGCTATTTTCGTGACTCATTCACATTATGATCATGCGCTTGATATTCCAATGTTGGCCCACCAGCTCCCCAAGGCCATGATTGTCGGCTCTAAAAGCACCTTAAATATCGCACGGGCAATGCCAATCGCTGAATCACAATTGCACGAAGTTCAAGCTTGGCAGCCGATGCAAATCGGTAAATTCACCATTACTGCGATCCCTTCACAGCATACTCCGCCAACGGCCGTTAATGATGATTTGGGGGAAGAAATTTCGCAGCCACTACAACTCCCTGCACATTTTAGCCAGTTTAAAGAAGGTGGATCATATGATTATCTCATCCAACATGGGCCGCATTACAGTTTAGTCAAAGCCAGTACGAGTGCTGTGCCCAAACAGTTGCAAGAACTAAAAGTCGATACTTTATTTTTAGGCATCGCTCAGCTTTCCAAGCAAACGACAGCGTTTCAACAGCAATATTTCAAAGAAACCTTAGCGACTCTTCAACCCAGTACCGTGATTCCAATTCATTGGGATAATTTTTTCAAACTACTGAATCCAGAGCTCGAATTTTTACCCCGCTTTGCCGATGACACCCCTCAAAGCTTAAATCTATTTATACGCTCGGCATCAGCTCAAAACACCAAGGTGGTTTTACTCAGTCAACCTGTGTCGTTCGAGTTAAAAAATTGAGGAAAGCGCTGGATTGACTGTGCGATACTGACATTCAATTTTTAGGCACTGATCTAACTAGGCATGAGGAAAATCATACATATCGACATGGATGCATTCTTTGCATCAGTAGAGCTGCGGGAACGTCCAGAACTCAAGCAGCTTCCTGTTGTTGTGTCTTCACATCACCCCCGTGCAGTCATCTGTGCCGCATCCTATCCTGCACGTGAGTTTGGTTTACGCTCAGCAATGTCGATGGCACAGGCCCGTAAACTCTGCCCACAGGTCGTGGTGATCGAACCTAATTTTGAAAAATATCGTGCTGTTTCGGCGCAAATTCATGCCATTTTTCAACGCTATACGTCTCTGATTGAGCCGCTATCTTTAGACGAAGCTTATTTGGACGTCACAGAAAATTTACAACACATTCCGAGCGCCACCGAAGTCGCTATGCGAATTCAGGCAGAGATTTTACAAAGCACTGGTTTAACTGCCTCCGCAGGTGTCGCGCCCAATAAATTTTTGGCTAAAGTCGCTTCTGATTGGAACAAACCCAATGGCATTTGTATTATCAAACCTTCACAAGTTCTGCATTTCATCCATGACTTGGCACTGAAAAAAATTCCTGGTGTGGGAAAAGTGACTCAAGAAAAATTAAAAGCCATGCAACTCAATACATTGGGTGATTTACAACAAATTGAAGAAGCCTTTCTGATTCATCATTTCGGTAAATATGGACGACAACTTTATCTGTATGCACAAGGGATTGATGAACGACCGGTCCAATCTAGCCGCGAGCGTCAGCAGATTTCCAAAGAAACCACTTTTGATGATGATCTCACCCTGAACCAATGTCAGCCCTATTGGCCCAAACTGATTGACCAAGTTTGGTCTAGTTTAGAAAAAAAGCAGTTAAGCGCGCGCGGTGTATCGGCCAAATTAAAACTGAAGAATTTCCAAGTGCTACAGCACAGTAAAAGTTTTAAAACGTCACTGAATCATCGTGAAGACCTTGCGCAGGTATTGCAGCAATTACTGCATGAAATGCATATTTCTGAGGACGATCAATTTCGTCTGATTGGCGTAGGTGTCTATCAATTAAGTGCGCAAAACCAAGAAACACAACTTTCGCTGCTCTAAAAACTTCAAGAAGATCGTATTTGCTTAAGATTTAGGCAGAAGAACAAAATTAAAGCAATTTGCTATTCACAAAGCCTAAAATTAGAGTACTCTATCAGCGCACTACATTATCCGTGTATGCGCTGAGATGCTGAAAATCACCTTTACTTTCAGCATGCTGTCCTGTGATTGGCGTGACGATCAAATCCGAATATTACAGGGCAACTCTGTTGTCAATCATGGAATACCCCGCTGTATGCCTTCTGCAAAATCTGCTCCAAATCTTCAAAATATTTCACAAAATCAAGAACAACGTGCGCGTAAAGCCGCATTAAGTAGCTTCATTGGTGCCGTAGTCGATTGGTACGATTTTTTACTTTATGGCATTGTTGCCGCACTCATTTTCAAAGATCAGTTTTTCCCCAGTATTGGCAACAATATGGGAACCTTGGCAGCCTTGGCGACCTTTGGCGTCGGCTTCCTGTTCCGCCCCTTAGGCGGCATTGTGTTTGGACATTTTGGTGACAAGCTGGGTCGGAAAAAAATGTTGGTGCTCACCGTCATCCTGATGGGGATTTCGACTGTCGGTATCGGTTTATTACCCAATTTTGCGGCCATCGGTTGGTGGGCCCCGATCCTGCTCGTAACACTTCGGGCAATACAGGGTTTTGCTGTCGGTGGTGAATGGGGCGGCGCTGCCCTGATGGCTGTAGAAAATGCCCCGAAAGGCAAAAAAGCCTTTTACAGTAGTGGTGTACAAATTGGCTATGGCGTCGGACTCGTTCTGGCAACAGGCGCTGTATCGTTAATTATTGCCACTTTGGGTGAAGATGCTTTTGCCGATTGGGCATGGCGAATTCCTTTTATTGCCAGTATTGTCTTGCTGGCTATCGCGATGTGGATTCGACGTGATCAAGACGAATCACAAGAATTCGTCGACCATGTGGTCAAAGCTCAACAAACGCCGCAAAAATTACCGATTCTGCAAGCGATTAGCCAACACCCCAAAGCCTTTTTCTACATTATTGCGCTGCGCCTGACCGAGTTACTCACCATGTATTTGGTGACGAACTTTGCACTGAATTATTCCACCGCTCAATTGGGCATGGACAAACAGTTCTTCCTGAATATCACCTTAATGGTTGGTGCAATTAGCTGCTTCAGCATTCCCTTCTTTGCGTGGTTAGCAGATCGATTTGATCATCGTAAGATGTGTGTATTGGGTGGCTTAATTGGTGCGCTTTCTGCCTTTCCCTTCTTCATGGCCCTTGATGCTCAAAATACTTGGCTGATTATTGTCGGTGCGATTTTCCTTGCCAATATTGCCCATGATATGGTGGTGAGTGTACACCAACCGATTTTCACCTCACTGTTTGGTACCGCCTATCGCTACAGTGGCGCAGGTGTCGGCTATCAAGTGGCTAGCATTATCGGTGGTGGCTTTACCCCAATGATTGCAGCAGCTTTGGTGATTTGGGGTGATGGTTCATGGCATTATGTGGCAATCTACCTTGCTGTCGGCTGTTTATTGACGGCCTTAGTTGCAGCTACGATGCCTAAAACTCAAGATTAAGTGCTCTTTTTGCTTTCAGGATATTCCGCATGACCATCCAACGCCTGCATGTTTCAAAACGCTTTTCCGAAATCGCTATTTCTGGTCAATTGATCCATTTGGCAGGTCAATTGGCAACAGACCTTGATTTAGACATCAAAGGACAAACACAGCAAACATTTGAGCTTATTGATCAGTTCCTTGCAGATGCCGGTACAGATAAAAGCCACATTATGTCAGTGACCATTTATCTTAAAGATATTGAACAGGATTATGCCGCATTCAATGAGGTATGGGATACGTGGGTGTCAGACATTGAAGCATTACCCAGAACTTGTGTTGAAGCCAAATTATACGACCCGCGTGTACTGGTAGAATTAACCGTCGTAGCCGTTAAGCCTGAATAACCATTAAGCCTGAATTACAAAAAAAGCATGTCTGAATACATGCTTTTTTTTGTAAAAGATTTTGCTCTTTGAATCCCTAAGATCCAATAATTTTGATCTTTTTACGTTCCAAATCTGAATATAAATGATATTTTTTCAGATCATTAACCGGTACAAATGGCGCTTGTACACGCTGCTCATTTAAGAAATCTTCGCGTAATTGAACGTACTCAGGCACATCATCATAACGAATGACCCGATAGCCTGCCAAAGCGAGCAAAGCATCTTGATATTGCGACTGCTGCATCCGTTTTAGCACCATCGGATCATCTAAAGCGACGATCGCCAAGATCTGATGCTGTTCATCTAAGACGACAAAGTCCGCCACCATATTTCGATACTTGTTCCGCGTACGATAATATTTCGTGGTCAACAGTGCATCAAAAGACACATGCGCGAGGATCGTATGCTTAGGCAAAATTTCTTTTAAACGCGTGTAGGTTAATTGCTCATTAATGTTGAAAATAGCACGTTGTTTCAATGCGCTATCTTGTTGCTTAGAATCACCTTCTAAACTTTTCCAAGCCATTATGAGCACACAGAAGAGTAAAATACTCCCTATTACTATGTATATAGTCATCTCATAATCCTTTATATTTCTTATATTTTTGGTTTTTGACATACTTCTTATGAAGACGAAGTATACAACCAGTATTATTTTTTTAATTTCCTATTAAAAAAAATAACTCTAACTTTCACACAATACGTATTTAAACTGACAAAAAGTTGCAAACTTAAAGCGTTAAACATCACATGCCACTTCGTTCAGAGTAATAGCATCCATTGCTATATACAGATACTTTAGATCATTCGCTAAAACGACAGCAAGTGCATTTCCTCTCACTGTCAGACAATTCCGATAAGCTGTCAAATTTTGCTCGTATTTCATTGAGATAACCGACACACATATGACATTGAGCTTGTAACAGCATATAAAAATGCAAACTGTCTTATGCTGCCGAGCATAACACCCATAAAAAAAGACACCGAAGTGTCTTTTTTTATTTAATCATTTTAAGCGCGTGATTTAGGCTTCGATTTTCCTTTGGGTTTCGGACCGCCAAAAGGTTTTTTCGCATCACCCGTTTCACGCGGCGGCAGACCAGTATGCTGCGTCAAGATTTGACCGCGCTCAGGACGCTTCTTGGTATTTGAAGGACGCGATTGAGCAGCCTTCATCCGATTACCTTGTTCGCCTGTACGTTTTTGTGAATCACCCGCAATGCTTGAGTTCTTTTTACGTGCAGATTGGTATTGGCCCTCAGCACTACCCGCAGGCTGATACGTCGGAATCAAATGCTGTTTTGAGTTCCCTATCAGATCCTGACGCCCCATTTCTTTAAGCGCTTCACGTAGCAACGGCCAGTTGTTTGGATCATGGTAACGTAAGAAGGCTTTATGCAAACGGCGGCGTTTTTCACCTTTCACGATATCGACATTTTCAGTATAACGCGCCACTTTAGCCAGCGGGTTTTTACCGGTGTAATACATGGTCGTTGCAGTCGCCATTGGTGATGGATAGAAGGTTTGCACCTGATCGGCACGGAAACCATTCTTCTTCAGCCAAATCGCCAAGTTCATCATGTCATAGTCCGTCGTACCCGGATGCGCTGCGATAAAGTAAGGAATGAGATACTGCTCTTTCCCTGCTTCCTTACTGAAACGATCAAACATTTGTTTGAAACGGTCATAGGTCCCGATCCCCGGCTTCATCATCTTCGATAATGGGCCTTTTTCGGTATGTTCTGGCGCAATCTTCAGGTAACCGCCAACGTGATGTGTCACCAATTCTTTGACATATTCTGGGTTTAACACCGCAAGGTCATAGCGTAAACCAGAACCGATCAGAATCTTTTTAATCCCCGGCAATGAACGTGCTTTACGGTATAACTGCGTTAAAGGTGCATGATCGGTATGTAAGTTTTGACATACACCCGGGAATACACACGACGGCTTACGGCAGTTCTTTTCAATCTCAGGATCTTTACATGCCAAACGGTACATATTGGCCGTTGGACCGCCTAAGTCAGAAATGATCCCAGTAAAACCCGGTGCGGTATCACGAATTTTTTCAACTTCACGCAAAATCGATTCTTCAGAACGGTTTTGAATGATACGCCCTTCATGCTCTGTAATTGAGCAGAAGGTACAGCCGCCAAAACAGCCGCGCATAATGTTCACAGAGAACTTAATCATGTCAAAGGCAGGAAAACGCGCTTCACCATACGCAGGATGTGGCAGACGTGCATAGGGTAAATCAAACACGTAGTCCATCTCTTCCGTCGTCAATGGAATCGGTGGTGGATTTAACCAGACATCACGTTCACCATGCTTTTGTACCATCGCGCGCGCATTGCCCGGATTGGTTTCCAAATGCAAAATACGGTTGGCATGTGCATACAGCACAGGATCATTCGCCACATCTTCATAGGCAGGCAAACGAATCACCGCCAATTCACGCGGCGGCAATTTATGCTTAATGGCTTTTGATGCAGGTTGCAGCTGCACGATTTGCGTGTCGGCGTCTAAATTATCGCCTTCACGAACAATCGGATTTGCTACCGCCTCTTTTTGGAAGCCCTGATATTGCGTAACGCTGTCTTTGCCTTTCTCGATTTCACAGCCTTCAAGGTCTTCGGTCATCACATAAGGGTTAATGATCGGATCGACACGGCCAATCGCATCGACATCATTCGATGCGATTTCAACAAACTTCGCTTTTGAAGCTCGGTTATTTTTATTCACAATAAATGCAGTACCGCGAACATCCGTAATCTCTTGGATTTTTTCACCGCGGGCCAAACGATGCATGATTTCCGTGATTGAACGTTCACCATTACCATACATCAATAGATCGGCTTTCGAGTCCATCAATACTGAACGGCGGACTTTGTCTGACCAATAATCATAATGTGCAATACGGCGCAGCGAGGCTTCAATACCGCCCAATAATACAGGCACATCTGGATAAGCTTCACGCACACGTTGGCAATATACCGTTGCTGCACGGTCTGGACGTTTATTCGGTTGATTATCCGGAGAATAGGCATCATCTGAACGGATTTTACGGTCAGCTGTATAACGGTTGATCATCGAATCCATGTTGCCGGCAGTCACGCCCCAAGCAATATTCGGTTTACCCAATACACGGAACGCTTCTACATTGGTCCAGTCTGGCTGAGCAATAATCCCGACACGGAAGCCTTGCGCTTCAAGGGTACGGCCGATAATGCCTGAACAGAATGATGGATGATCGATATACGCATCACCGCAAACCAAAATAAAGTCGCAGCTGTCCCAACCGAGTTGATCCATTTCTTCGCGTGACATCGGCAAAAATGGCGCAGGGTCAAAACAAGACGCCCAATATTTGTCGTAATCAAACAACGCTTTTGGCGCAGTCTGCATAGTATAAGCAGTAGACATGGCTAGCAATTCTCGGCTGGCAGATGGAATGATCTGAAAAAAGATCAAAGAAGATGAAAGCCGATCATTTTACCATGAATTCCATTCATCATGCTTGATTATAATTTATACAATAGCTACAGAATCATTGAATTGTTTTATATAGACATCAGATGTAATCGTGCTGTAGCACAACTATAAAACAAGATTTAAATAAATCATTTGTAACTTTGCTTTAGTTTAAATCAACCTAGAATGTGCTATGAGTTATCGCATTTTTATTCAACATTAAAGCCTGCGCCTGTTGAAATTGAATGTGCATTTCAGGTAAATATTTTTCAATATAAATCTTACGCTTATCTATATTGTCTTGAGTCATCAATGGTTTTACATCAAGCATTTGACGGCATGTCGTTTCCTGCTGATATTTTTGCCAAAAACTCAATGCTGCATTTAGATCAAAGCCCGCTTTCGACATCAGATCAATTGCAAGGACATCAGCTTCTAGTTCAAAATTTGAAACTTTAGGCAAAAAAACAGCTTGCCCAGTCACACTACTGGCCGCAGTAGCAAGCGCACCGATACCCGCAGTTGAAGAAATCATCGCCACCTGACTAGCAAACAGCAAGGAAATCTTCTCACGATGATGATCACGTAATGCATGTGCCATTTCATGCGCCATCACAAATGCCAATTCATCTTCAGTCAGCTTTAAACTCCAATACAAACCCGTGTTAATGACAATTTTCCCACTTGGAAAACCATGTGCATTTAAATCTTTATTGAGATTCCCACTGACTTGCCAATCCCATTGACTCGAACCTTGACGGTAAAACTCCGCATTTTTTTTGAGTTTATTTAAAACCTGATCCAATTTCGGATCAATGATCAAAAGTTGTTTGTCTTTCGCTTGATGAATAAATTGTTGATACGATCTATCCGCCTGTTTAGTTAATAACTTTTGAGGAACGATAAAAAACTGTTTCCGCTCTGCACCTGCTGTCCCTAAATTCGTGGTATTTGCACAAGCTGAAATTAAGATAAAAACCAAAGCCATCATTAAAATAGTTATATTTTTCATAATCACCTTCAGTTTAAAACCAATGATGATCCATATATAATTCCAACTAAAAATAAATGCAAAAAAAATACGAAAAATACGTATAAATGATAAATATCAACAACTTGAAAATATATTAGATTTTAAAAATGATAACCAAAAATATTTTATTTATTATATTGTGATGCGTTTCATTATTATGAGGCACCTTTTAAAAGAAATATTAGACCAAAGTTGTATAATCATAAAAAATAGTAAATTCAGCCATTTTTATAGTGTTATTTATATTAAAAAATAGATGTAAAACGAAAATTAAATAATAGCTTATTCACATATTTCTATTTTAATTTATTCAATTGTATTGCTAAAAATAAACCGATCATCAAGATAACAGCAATAAAGCTCGTCAACCCAATCCAACCAGACATCTCCCAAACCAAACCACTACTACTACCCAAAATACTAGAACCTAAGTAGTAGCAAAATAAATACAGAGATGAACCTACGGCACGGTACTGCAGGGATTGAACCGAAACCCAACTACTCGCAGTGGAATGCGCTGCAAAAAAAGCGAAAGTGAATACAATCAGCCCCAAAATGACTGACCAAAATGCCGGAATGAGCATGATCAACAGCCCCAACAACATCATGATCAGCATCGAAGGTAAAACTTTTGTCCGTCCAAAGCGTTTCCCCCAACTTGCAGCCCGAGGTGAACTATATATTCCTGCCAAATAAGCTATTGAAATTAGGCCAATCCATGTTTGAGAAAGTTGATAAGGTTCTTCTAATAGGTGGTAGCTCATATAGTTAAATATAGAGACAAAACATCCCATGAGGATAAAACCTTGAAGGAATAAAATTCTAAGCTTAGGATCTACTAAATTTTTAACGAAAGATTCATAAAATCGGTTGAAACGAATGGGATAAGCTTGAAAATGTTGAGATGCTGGAAGTAATAAGAAGAACGCTGTGGCTATACAGAGATTAATGATACCGATAATCATCATGGCATTTTGCCAACTAATATAGTCAATCAATACCCCTGCAATGAGACGACCACCCATTCCGCCAATAGCGGTCCCTGAAATATACAGGCCCATTGCAAAGCCTATATCTTTTTGCGCAATTTCCTCTCCAATATAAGTCATTGCGACAGCAGCTACACCGCTAACACTTAATCCGATCAGCACGCGATTCAGTAAAAATATTTCCCAAAGTGGAAATATGGAACTGATTATTAAAAGTGACGCCGCCAAAAATAAAGCGGTGACCATCACAGGCTTGCGGCCGAATCGATCTGAAATTAAACCAGTGAAAAGTAGTCCTATTGCTAAAGCAATAGTAGAAAAAGATAAAGGGAAACTGCTATGTGTCGGACTGACATGAAAATAATCCGCAAGGATGGGCATCATCGGTTGTACACAATACAACGATGAAAAAATTGCGAAGCCAGCTAAGAATAAAGAAAATAAAATGGCATGAAATGGCCGTGTGCCATATTCAATATATGGAGAATTTGAGGCTAAATCAGACATGAGCTTTCCATCAATGACAAGGATAGTATACGCCTTTCAGCCTTTAATTTAAAAATCACATAAAAATTAATGAAGAATTCTTTGTTTTCTTCGCCCCTTTTCTCCCCGCATAAAAAAACACCCCCTGAGATATCAGGGGGTGTTTTCGAATAATGAGCTGGCGATGACTTACTCTCACATGGGTAACCCCACACTACCATCAGCGCTAAGAGGTTTCACTTCTGAGTTCGGGAAGGGATCAGGTGGTTCACTCTTGCTATTGTCGCCAGCACAACTGTTTATGGATACTCGCTTAGTCTAATCTCAGAGCAGTGCTCTTCGTGCTAAGTTTTCTACCAAATGAGTTATTAACAGATCATATCTGAGTTGCAGTATTTTGTTCTTAAGCGTTAACTAAATCAAGTTATTTTGCTTAATATCGAATCAATTGATGCTTTACATACAACTGTTTGGGTGTTGTATAGTCAAGCCTCACGAGCAATTAGTATTGGTCAGCTTCATGCGTCACCGCACTTCCACATCCAACCTATCAACGTCGTAGTCTTCAACGGCTCTTTAGTGGACATAAAGTCCAAGGGAAATCTTATCTTGAGGTAGGCTTCCCGCTTAGATGCTTTCAGCGGTTATCCCTTCCGAACATAGCTACCCGGCGATGCGACTGGCGTCACAACCGGTACACCAGAGGTTCGTCCACTCTGGTCCTCTCGTACTAGGAGCAGATCCTCTCAAATTTCCAGCGCCCACGGTAGATAGGGACCGAACTGTCTCACGACGTTCTAAACCCAGCTCGCGTACCTCTTTAAATGGCGAACAGCCATACCCTTGGGACCTGCTTCAGCCCCAGGATGAGATGAGCCGACATCGAGGTGCCAAACACCGCCGTCGATATGAACTCTTGGGCGGTATCAGCCTGTTATCCCCAGAGTACCTTTTATCCGTTGAGCGATGGCCCTTCCATACAGAACCACCGGATCACTAAGACCTACTTTCGTACCTGCTCGACTTGTGGGTCTCGCAGTTAAGCGCGCTTTTGCCTTTATACTCTACGCGTGATTTCCGACCACGCTGAGCGCACCTTCGTACTCCTCCGTTACTCTTTAGGAGGAGACCGCCCCAGTCAAACTACCCACCAGACATGGTCCTCGCTCCAGATAATGGAGCAGAGTTAGAACCTCAATATTACCAGGGTGGTATTTCAAGATTGGCTCCACCGAAACTAGCGTCTCGGTTTCAAAGCCTCCCACCTATCCTACACAAGTAAGATCAAAGTTCAATGTCAAGCTGCAGTAAAGGTTCACGGGGTCTTTCCGTCTAGCCGCGGGTACACCGCATCTTCACGGCGATTTCGATTTCACTGAGCCTCTGCTGGAGACAGCGCCCCCATCATTATGCCATTCGTGCAGGTCGGAACTTACCCGACAAGGAATTTCGCTACCTTAGGACCGTTATAGTTACGGCCGCCGTTTACTGGGGCTTCGATCAAGAGCTTCGCTTACGCTAACCCCATCAATTAACCTTCCAGCACCGGGCAGGCATCACACCCTATACGTCCACTTTCGTGTTTGCAGAGTGCTATGTTTTTAATAAACAGTTGCAGGGGCCTGGTTTCTGTGGCTGCTCTCAGCTCAGGAAGCAAGTTCCATCACCAAAAGCAGCGTACCTTCTCCCGAAGTTACGGTACCATTTTGCCTAGTTCCTTCAGCAGAGTTCTCTCAAGCGCTTTGGTCTACTCGACCTGACCACCTGTGTCGGTTTCGGGTACGATTCCAGTGTAACTGAAGCTTAGAGACTTTTCCTGGAAGTATGGTATCAGCCACTTCACTGTACAAGTACAGCTTGCTGTCAGATCTCAGCATAGAGTACCCCGGATTTGCCTAAGATACATGCCTACTTCCTTTCACCTGGACAACCAACGCCAGGCTGACTTAACCTTCTCCGTCCTCTCATCGCATTACACTGAAGTATTGGAATATTAACCAATTTCCCATCGACTACGCCTCTCGGCCTCGCCTTAGGGGTCGACTCACCCAGCCCCGATTAACGTTGGACTGGAACCCTTGGTCTTTCAGCGAACGGGTTTTTCACCCGTTTTGTCGTTACTCACGTCAGCATTCGCACTTCTGATACCTCCAGCAGACTTCTCAATCCACCTTCATCGGCTTACAGAACGCTCCCCTACCACTTACACTAATGTGTAAATCCGCAGCTTCGGCATATAGTTTTAGCCCCGTTACATCTTCCGCGCAGGCCGACTCGACTAGTGAGCTATTACGCTTTCTTTAAAGGGTGGCTGCTTCTAAGCCAACCTCCTAGCTGTCTATGCCTTCCCACATCGTTTCCCACTTAACTATAATTTTGGGGCCTTAGCTGGCGGTCTGGATTGTTTTCCTCTTGACTACGGACGTTAGCACCCGCAGTCTGTCTCCCGGATAGTACTCATTGGTATTCGGAGTTTGCATCGGTTTGGTAAGTCGGGATGACCCCCTAGCCGAAACAGTGCTCTACCCCCAATGGTATTCGTCCGAGGCGCTACCTAAATAGCTTTCGGGGAGAACCAGCTATCACCGAGTTTGATTAGCCTTTCACCCCTATCCACAAGTCATCCCCTGGCTTTTCAACGACAGTGGGTTCGGTCCTCCAGTTAGTGTTACCCAACCTTCAACCTGCTCATGGATAGATCACCCGGTTTCGGGTCTACACCCAGCAACTAAACGCCCTATTAAGACTCGATTTCTCTACGGCTCCCCTAATCGGTTAACCTTGCTACTGAATGTAAGTCGCTGACCCATTATACAAAAGGTACGCAGTCACCAAACAAGTTGGCTCCCACTGCTTGTATGCATGCGGTTTCAGGATCTATTTCACTCCCCTCACAGGGGTTCTTTTCGCCTTTCCCTCACGGTACTGGTTCACTATCGGTCAGTCAGGAGTATTTAGCCTTGGAGGATGGTCCCCCCATATTCAGACAAGGTTTCACGTGCCTCGCCCTACTCGACATCATTATCTAAGCCCTTTCGTGTACAGGACTATCACCTACTATGGTCGCACTTCCCAGAGCGTTCCACTAAAGCTTAGATAACTTAATGGGCTTTTCCCCGTTCGCTCGCCGCTACTGAGGGAATCTCAATTGATTTCTTTTCCTAAGGGTACTGAGATGTTTCACTTCCCCTCGTTCGCCTCATAAACCTATGTATTCAGTTTATGATACCCGCCTTATAGCGGGTGGGTTTCCCCATTCAGAAATCTCCGGATCACAGGATATTTGCCGCCTCCCCGGAGCTTATCGCAGGCTATTACGTCTTTCATCGCCTCTGACTGCCAAGGCATCCACCACATGCACTTAATTACTTGACTATACAACCCCAAACAGTCGTTTGATCCTACAAGTAGATCAACCAACATTACAGTTTAGAGCTTCGTGAATTTAATCACTGTACAGCTTCAATTAGATTCATATACCAAAACGCTTGATTCAGTTAATTTCGCTAGTAACTCATTTCATTCAACTTTCACAATTGCTTGTTAAGTTAAATCAAACGAGTATGAACAAATTATTTCAACTCAAATATATTCTGTTAATGATTTTTCCAGCCTTCGTCAGGTCAGGAAACTGTGATAAATCACAGAGCTTAATAACAATGCAGCGAATCATACGCCACTTTGTTGCTAAGCTCTATAACCTAAGCACTTGATCGCTTAAGGACTAAGCTAACAATCGCTTGATTGTTTATTTTAGCTTCGTTCTTTATACATTCCGAAGGAATGTATGGTGGAGACTAGGAGAGTCGAACTCCTGACCTCCTGCGTGCAAAGCAGGCGCTCTACCAACTAAGCTAAGTCCCCAGCTTATCAATAAGTCAATGTTTCTGATTCTCTGTTTGCTTCCGTATTTTATTCAAATACTTCGTTAGTCAGAATGGTGGGTCTGACAAGACTTGAACTTGTGACCCCACGCTTATCAAGCGTGTGCTCTAACCAACTGAGCTACAGACCCTCAGATACATCGTCATGAAGAACAACTTGTTGTGGATTCTTACCAATCGTCAATCTTTCGTTAAGGAGGTGATCCAGCCGCAGGTTCCCCTACGGCTACCTTGTTACGACTTCACCCCAGTCATCGGCCACACCGTGGTAAGCGTCCTCCTTACGGTTAGACTACCTACTTCTGGTGCAACAAACTCCCATGGTGTGACGGGCGGTGTGTACAAGGCCCGGGAACGTATTCACCGCGGCATTCTGATCCGCGATTACTAGCGATTCCGACTTCATGGAGTCGAGTTGCAGACTCCAATCCGGACTACGATCGGCTTTTTGAGATTAGCATCTCCTCGCGGAGTAGCAACCCTTTGTACCGACCATTGTAGCACGTGTGTAGCCCTGGTCGTAAGGGCCATGATGACTTGACGTCGTCCCCGCCTTCCTCCAGTTTGTCACTGGCAGTATCCTTAAAGTTCCCGGCTTAACCCGATGGCAAATAAGGAAAAGGGTTGCGCTCGTTGCGGGACTTAACCCAACATCTCACGACACGAGCTGACGACAGCCATGCAGCACCTGTATGTAAGTTCCCGAAGGCACCAATCCATCTCTGGAAAGTTCTTACTATGTCAAGACCAGGTAAGGTTCTTCGCGTTGCATCGAATTAAACCACATGCTCCACCGCTTGTGCGGGCCCCCGTCAATTCATTTGAGTTTTAGTCTTGCGACCGTACTCCCCAGGCGGTCTACTTATCGCGTTAGCTGCGCCACTAAAGCCTCAAAGGCCCCAACGGCTAGTAGACATCGTTTACGGCATGGACTACCAGGGTATCTAATCCTGTTTGCTCCCCATGCTTTCGTGCCTCAGCGTCAGTATTAGGCCAGATGGCTGCCTTCGCCATCGGTATTCCTCCAGATCTCTACGCATTTCACCGCTACACCTGGAATTCTACCATCCTCTCCCATACTCTAGCTTCCCAGTATCGAATGCAATTCCCAAGTTAAGCTCGGGGATTTCACATCCGACTTAAAAAGCCGCCTACGCACGCTTTACGCCCAGTAAATCCGATTAACGCTCGCACCCTCTGTATTACCGCGGCTGCTGGCACAGAGTTAGCCGGTGCTTATTCTGCGAGTAACGTCCACTATCTCTAGGTATTAACCAAAGTAGCCTCCTCCTCGCTTAAAGTGCTTTACAACCAAAAGGCCTTCTTCACACACGCGGCATGGCTGGATCAGGGTTCCCCCCATTGTCCAATATTCCCCACTGCTGCCTCCCGTAGGAGTCTGGGCCGTGTCTCAGTCCCAGTGTGGCGGATCATCCTCTCAGACCCGCTACAGATCGTCGCCTTGGTAGGCCTTTACCCCACCAACTAGCTAATCCGACTTAGGCTCATCTATTAGCGCAAGGTCCGAAGATCCCCTGCTTTCTCCCGTAGGACGTATGCGGTATTAGCATCCCTTTCGAAATGTTGTCCCCCACTAATAGGCAGATTCCTAAGCATTACTCACCCGTCCGCCGCTAGAAATCGGTAGCAAGCTACCTATTCCCGCTCGACTTGCATGTGTTAAGCCTGCCGCCAGCGTTCAATCTGAGCCATGATCAAACTCTTCAGTTTAAAATCAATAGTACATATAGTGTACCAATCTTGGCTCATCAATTACTGACAAAAATTTGCTCAAATAAACTTCGAGTAATTTCTACCATCAATCAATGAAAATAATTTCGATCAATCAACCAGTAAAAATCCACACAAGTTGTTCTTCATAATCTCTTAATGATCTTCTTGTTGGTTCGTCACCAGCAAGCTAGGTCGGCTATATTACTCTTTATTTCTAAAGAGTCAACCGGTAATTCAAATTATTTTTAAACCCATTAAATAAAACCCAACTCAATCAATTCAACCAAGTCATTGTTTTATCAGAAGTTTTAATCTTCATCACCGCCGATGGATGTGCATTCTACAGCATTTCTGATCCAACGCAACACCCTTTTCCATTTATTTTTAATTTTTCATTACGTTTGTTTATTTATTCTACTAAATTAAGTTTTTTACTTAAAAAAGTGCTTTTAGCGTACAGAAAGCATGCAATATGCCAGAGGCACCCATAAGATAAACATTAAAACTGGCATAACACCGTGCACTTCTTCAGGCTTTCTATACAACCACTGAATAAATGGAATGACGATACCAAATAATGTCGCCATTAATAGCACATCAATGAATCCACCTTTCAGCAGTAGCCACTGCAATACTGGCACACTCATCACCAAGCCAATTATCAATAAAACACAGTATTCGTATTTCCTGAGCTGCCAAAGTGTGAACCCCTGAATGATCCAGAATCGCTCTGCAGATTCAAAATTTGATTTTAAGTCCATTTTTATCACACCTAGATTGAATAAACTCAGTGCAATATAGATGGCACACATCAATTGGAATAATTGTGAAGCGGTAAAATCAAGGCTCATGATGTTCCAAGTATCTGCCTGTGTGGCAAACCAATACAAAATCACGACCGCTGTAACGGACATACCGATACTAACAATACGATGGGTTAGAAATCTTTTATGAAATGCCTGACGAATAATTAGTTTATTTTGATTGAGCCAGAGTGGGCTATATTTCTGTATCAGAAATACGCTAGGTACTTGCAGCTTAATTGGTTTTGATTTCCTACCGAGCAGCCAAAATTTTATTGCCGCTATACAGATGAAAGTAGATAACAACACCGCAACGAGTTGAGCGTCCAATATCGCTAGGCTCAAAATGGGCAAATATGTCAAAAGACAGACTAAAACCCAATATTGATTCTGTTGTAAAAACAGCATTTGTAAAATTAATAAATTAAAGATCCAAAGTAGCATCAATACACTGATGCCAATGGAAGCTAAGAATTCATACTCAACCCAAACATATAGAAGCGCTAAAATAAATGGCAGTATCAGCAAAAAGCTTAAACTGCCTAAAAATTTGATTTCCACTGCAAAGCGACTTTTGAGCGTGATGGGCAATAGCGCTAGATAGCGATACCCTTCTCCACCGCTCAAAGCTTTACGTTGTATCGCACACCAAAAGACATTTAAGGCAAGAAAGCCTGTCCAAATAAACACATTCGTGATTATTGATTTGCAATAAACCATATCAATAATGGGCTGCACTAAAGATAAGAGAAGTCCGAATAGCATTGGTCCGAGAATTAATGTGATTAAAATAAGTAAATGCTTTTGCCGTGCAACTGCGTCTGCTGTGGTTTTGACATAAAATGCCCATCGGTATTTCAAAAGCGTTTTTATGATTGTTCGCTGCCCAACATGTCTTTGTCTATTCATGCCGCCTGCTCATTGGACTTTAGCCGATCTAGCTCGATGATTTTTGCTGCAAGACTGTCTCTAAATACAGGATCATGGCAAGACAATAGAATCAATTTGGATTGGCTCTGCTGTAAAAGTATGCTTGTTAATTCAGCCAAGGCGTTTTGATCTAAGCCAGTGCTCGGTTCATCCAAAATCAGTAAAGGTGCCGAAGTCATTAAGGCAGCAACCAATAAAAACTTTTTGGTTGTGCCAAAAGACATGTCAGCAAACGGCGTGGCTAAATAGTGTTCTAATTTAAATTTTTCAATGAAGATTTGATACTGCTCATGCGCTATCCCTCGAATATCACACATTAAATTCAGAAACTCCTGCCCTTGTAAAAAATCATAAATAGGGCTTTTATCTGGCACATAGGCCACAAGTTTCTTGTATTCATTGTTGTGAGGGGCATATTGCTGATCATTAATCAAAATGATGGTCGGTTATCTTTTCCCCGGTTTCAATCAGCCGCTCATGCTGACCGGTGCTTTAAATAAACAAGCCGGTACACGGCTGGCTGAAACTACCAAATGGTGGGTAGATATCACTGAAGAACGCGGACTCGAACGTTTGCATGCGGGATTTACATCGACGATTTATGTGCGTTTTATTCACGCTTTGGTACGGCATCAACTCCAAAAAGGCAAAGACTGGGATTTTGCAACGTGGGGGGCACCGATGAATCAATTTGACTTGGCGATGACCAATCTTGCCTTTAGCAGTGTGGTGCTTTTGGGCATTCGCGCTTTAGGAATTTTCCCATCAAAACAAGAAACCGAAAGCTTTTTGCATTTTTGGCGATATGTGGGTTGGTTAATGGGTATTGATGAAAAATAGTTAATTGAAAAAGAATCTGACGGTTGGAAACTGCTGTATTGGATGCAATTTGTATGCCCCCAATCTGATGCAAGCAGTATGGCTCTCGGCGCCACTCTCTCTAAAGAACCTTTTGAAAGACAATACAAATACCTCCGACCATTTCAGCAAAAACTGGCTTATCGACAACATCTGGAGCTGACACAATTTTTTATTGGCAAAAAACGCATGCATAAATTAGGGCTCAAACCCCAATCCGCCGCATGGTTTGCCTATTATTTATTGGCTAGAAATCTCGTCCTATATTCAGGTGCTAAGCATGTTCCGAGTTTAAATCAAAAGTTACAGCAAAAAGGCCGTACAATTCAAAAACTCGGTTTAGCACTGTATCAAAGTAAAGCCAAACAACTGGCGAGTATGCACCAATAAAAAAAGCAGAGCGATGGCTCTGCTTTTTGGATGACAAATATCAAGATTTAGAATTTCATCGAAATACGTGCCCAATAATTGCGGCCGATATTATTAAACTGTTGATCGGTCGCTAAACCTGTCCCTGCATCACCCAGTTTATTCAGATGTTCGGTATAGGTTTTATTCAAGAGATTATCCACACCGATAGATACATCTACACCCTCATTAATATGATAAGTACCATTTAAAGACAGTGTGCCAAAACCTGTACTTTCTTTCAGGTCATAACCCACGATATTGCCTTGGTGCGCACTGATACGATTTTGTCCATCAACCACACGCCAAAACGCTCCCAAAGTATAATTATCTTGGATATAACGTAAGTTGATCCGTGCTTCTAAAGGTGAGATTTGCGGTAATGGCTTGCCATCTGTGGTGTTTTTACCCCACGCATACATTGCGCTGACATCGGCTTGAATATGATCGCTAAATTGATAGCCAATCCCCGCTTCAGCTCCCGCAATAGTCGCATCGACATTTTTCGCACCCGCGCTAAAGGTTGAACCATGATCATGCTCACCTGTATTTGGATGATCGTGATAACTCATCAAAATAAAGTCTTGAATCAGTCCCGCATAGGCAGACGCCCATGAACTGAATGCGCCATGTTCATGTTGATAGCCCACATCTAACTGCAAGGTTTTTTCAGTCTCGACGCCATTAAAGGTGTTTGTTGTGCCTGCATTACCGTGTTTAGGGCTAAATAATTCCCAATAATCTGGCATGCGTTCCACATAGCCTAGACCGATATAGGTTTTACCATTGTCATGTTCAGGGTGCTTATTTTCAAAACGAATAAAAGCACTTGGCAAAGTTTCATTCAGCTCCGTGTTATAGCCACTCGCTTTCGAAGCGGCACGCTCATCTTTCACTTGCACTTGATCAAGACGAAGACCTGAAACCAACTTATTGTTGTCACTCAATTGATAACTGACTTCTCCAAAACCACCATATGACTGAAACTTCATATCTGTTTCACGTGCTTTGTCTTTATAGCTATTGCGCATCCCTTTGCGAATACTATGTTCATTGTTCTGTGTGTCAATGCCTGTGACAAAGTCAATCTTATCCCATTCATGTGTCACAGCCATACGTGCATTTAATGTTCTGCGAGCAACATTCGATGCCATTGGCATATTCATCATGCCACTTGGTTGAAACTCACGTAAGCTGAAGTTATCCATGACATGATCATTAAAACTATAGTTGACCTGTGCTTCGATTTTTTTAATCACCTCCGTGACATTCTTTTTCTCGACACGAAGGCCTAAGCTTTCACGGGCAAATTGCGAACCATCCATTGAACGGCCTGCGTATACCGCCTCACCATCGGCTTTACCTCCAGTAAGTTCTACCCATGTATCTTCGTTTGGCGTCCAACCGAGTGCCAAATCTGTATTCCAACGCTCCCAGTCTGACGGCACAGTATTACCATCTCCATCTTGGTAGCTGTCTGCAACAGACCGGCTAGCATTTAAACGGACATATTTATGTTCATCCCCTACGGCCGCTTCGACATTATGATCTAAACGACCATAAGAACCGATCATCACACTGGCTTGACCACGGTAGTTTTTATCAGCATCCAACTGTTCAGGTTTACGTTCAAACAAGACTGTTGCAGCAGAACCTGTATTGGCATATTGAACCGTTTGAGGTCCTTTAATTACTGAAATTCGGTCATAACTTTCAGGGGAAATATAAGAAGATGGTGCATCCATACGACTCGGACAAGCCCCTAAATTTTCAGTACCATCAGTCAAAATTTTAATGCGTGAACCAAACATGCCACGGAAGGTTGGATCTGCATTGGTTCCCCCATTTTTAATGGCACTAAACCCCACAATACTTTTTAAATAATCGGCCCCATCACTGGCAGGTATCGGTTGAATCGGCTGTTTAGGATTGGCACGAACAATCAGGCCATTGGCATCATTACCCTGATGTGATGTCACCACAATCGGTGCCAAAGTCTGAACAGCATTGGTTTCCGTCATCTCTACGGACATCTCGTCAGCCATCACCGTAGTTGAATAGCAGGCAACACAAATTGCAGCCGCAAGAGGCTGTAGAAAAAATTTAGGCTGAGCCATGTTTATCTCACAAAATACATAAATAAAGGCGTACCTGAGTCCTCAAAGACCCAAGTTAAAAAAACGTCGGATTTATGCAGCGAGTGGCGGGGCTCGACCTTGCGGAAGTAAAAAGAGTTGTTGAAGAACAAACCAGACATGCTTGAAAGCTTTTTGAAAAGCAATTAAACGAACTTGAATTCGATCAAGCACTTCTTTCACATCAAGTTCAGGGGGCAAAACCAAATTGCCATAGACCGTACAATACTGACATTGATGACTGGCATCATGTTCATGGGCTGTATGATCGACTTGAACTTGCTCTACATGAACGGAAGATGAATGGTGTGAATGTGCGGTATGTTCAGCATGAACATTGGGAAGTAAAAGTGCACGCGTAATGGTTTCGCAGACCGGAGCAACTTGATATTGCTTGGGCAACAATGGCTGTAAAAAAACAGCAATCTGCAAAAAAACGGCTGCAAAGGACAGCAGCACTCCACTACGAAACAATACAGGCAAACCCTAACATTTGTCTGAACCAAGTATAACAAAGCCCAATCGAAATTGGGCTTGTCTCAGGTATTTTTTAACCGCGATCAATTAACGCTTAACTGCGACTTTATCTTTTTGGCGTTGGCGCACCAATTTTTCCACTTTGTCACGTGCACGTTGACGTTTCAAAGGCGATAGATAGTCGACGAATAACTTACCATTTAAGTGATCCATTTCATGTTGAATACAAACTGCGAGAAGTCCGTCTGCTTCCACTTCAAATGATTGACCTTCAAGGTTAATTGCCTGAATTTTTACACGTGACGGGCGCTCAACTTTATCGTATATTTGAGGCACTGATAAACAGCCTTCTTCATAGGGCTGCGTCTCTTGCGTCAATGGCGTAATTTTGGGGTTAATAAACACCATGGGTTGATCTTTTTCTTCAGATAAATCCATGACTATCAGCTGAATATGGTGATCTACCTGTGTTGCTGCCAGGCCAATTCCCGGTGCTTCATACATAGTTTCAAACATGTCGGCTGCTAACTGACGAATTTCATCAGTAACTTCTTCGACTGGTTTTGCAATGGTACGAAGACGGGGATCGGGGAAACTTAAAATAGGTAATAAGGCCATACGACGTCCTCACTTATGCCATTGATCAAAAAACAAAATGAAGGAATGCTTCATCAAAAAATTGTGTGTAATATCGTTATTATAACGCAGTTGCATACATAATTTTAGGAATTATGATAATGAAAAAGGTTTTGAAGGGCATGCCAACTTTTAGTGCCTTGGGGTTTAAAAAACAATTATTGGCACTTACAGTCTGTGTAAGTGTGGGGATGGGAATGGTCAGTGTTGCAGAAGCTGCCCCTGCTCGTAACGTCAATCCACCATCATTGAAGGCAGGTGCGCCTCAAGTTTATGTGGTGAAAAAAGGCGATACGTTGTGGGATATTTCCAAGCGTTTCTTAAAAAATCCCGTGCGCTGGCCTGAAATCTGGGCGAGCAATAAACACGTGAAAAATCCGCACTGGATTTTCCCAGGTGACCGCCTATTAATGTGTACCTACAATGGCCGCCCAATCATCGGTAAGGATGAAGGTGATGGCTGTGAAGGTATTATTCGTCGCTATACAGGTGGCACTAAACTTCAACCACAAGTTCGTGTTGAATCCCTCAACAGTGCGATTCCGGTTATCCCATTAGAATATATTAAGCAATGGCTTGAGCGCAGCATGATTGTTGCCGCTGATTCTGTTGAAGGCACACCTTACATTTTAGGTACAGCTGATCAACGCGTATTAGCTGCCAAAGGTCAAACAGTTTATGCACGCGGCCAAGGTATGCAAGTCGGTCAACGTTATGCTGTTTACCGTGAAGGCGAACCGTACATCTTTACCGATGCAAACGGCAAAAAATACAACGCAGGTTTAGAACTGACTCAAGTCGCTTCAGGTGTTGCCGTTCGTGGTGAAAATGACATTACCACTTTAGAACTGACCGATACTTATAATGCCGAAGTTCGTCGTGGCGATCGTGTTCTTCCTGAATATGACCCAATGCTACCAACGCTGTTCTATCCAACCAATGCTGAAAATGTCACTGCTGGCGGTAGTATTGTTCGTGTCATGGGCTCGATTGGTACTGCAGCGGTTCACAGTGTTGTGACAATCGACCGTGGTAGCTTGCAAGGCGTTCAATCTGGTCAAGTCTTTAGCGTGAACCAAAAAGGTGAAATCGTGACTGATCCGAAAACCAAAGAACGTGTTCAACTTCCAGGACAACGTATTGGCAACATCATGGTATTCAAAACGTTTGATAACTTAAGCTATGCTTATGTACTTGAGAGCGAATTACCAATCAAAGTGGGTGCAACGATTCAGCCACCACTGATGGATGACTAAGACCAAATCCATAAAAATGAGGCTGTATTCAGCCTCATTTTTTATTATCCAACAACGATATCACTAATAATTTTAACCCATAAAAAGAAGACATATTCAAAGGTCTCATTATGCTCAACTCATTGACTGACTTGCATTTAGATTACATTCGCCTGTGGTTTGTGGTGCAACACTCACTTCGTAGTTTCTATAAAATTCAGCAGCACTATCCTGCCCTACACTACGCCCTTAAGCCTAATCAAATCACCACATGGCAAAAATTAGGACTGCATAAAAATCATTTAAAGCGCTTTGAGGAATTTCACAGCCCAAGTGGACAGCTTAGCTTTGAAAAATGTCTCAAGGATATTGAACAATACAGTGACTTTGTACTGATTCCTGAAGACCTAAACTATCCACAACAGCTGTTACCTTATAGCGACAAGCCGCCCATTCTATTTGGGCAAGGTAATGCCCAAGCCTTGATGCAACCCCAGATTGCAATCGTTGGTAGCCGCAAACCCAGCCCACAAGGTCGACAAATTGCCTATGATTTTGCTTATTATCTGAGTGAGCAAGGGTTCTATATCAATAGCGGTTTAGCACAAGGAATTGATGAAGCGGCACATCGCGCTGCCATACAACACCACAGAACCATTGCCGTGATGGGCACAGGTTTAGATCAAACTTATCCGACCGCACATCAGCGTTTAAGACAAGAGATTATCCAACATGGCGGCACCGTGATTAGTGAGTTTCTACCACATACCCCACCCCTGCAACACCATTTTCCACATCGAAATCGTATCGTCAGTGGGCTCAGCCTTGGTGTCATCGTGGCGGAAGCGGCATTAAAAAGTGGTTCACTGATCACGGCTCAACGCGCTGCCGAACAAGGCAAATCTATTTTTGCCATTCCAGGCCATATTTATAGTGAGTCGCATCAAGGTTGCCATCAACTCATACGCGAAGGTGCAATTTTGATTGATCATCCACAACAGGTTATTGAAGACTTGGCATTGGCTACACAATGGCAATCGCAGGCTGCCGAAACCTTAACAACCACCGAAATCGAGACACCCAAAACAGCAACACCAGACACCCCTCCACCCGAACTTATACCAGAACATTTAATTGCGCTGTATCGGCAGCTTGATTGGGTCGGCCAAAGCCTTGATCAATTGTCCATTCAACTCAAAATTGATACCGCGACATTGACCAGTCAACTGATGGAATTAGAGTTAATGGGCTATGCCGCACAACAAGCCGGACACTACTTACGTTGTCGAATGGGTAAATTAGGTTCACAATAGTCCTTTGTCGAATCAGATAAGGTCTATAGAAATGATTACCACCTCTGTTGCAGAAGCAGCTTCCTGTCTTAAAAAAGGTCAGGTTCTCGCATATCCTACAGAGGCTGTTTGGGGATTGGGCTGTGATCCCTACAATGAGCAAGCCTTTCTTGAAATTTTGCGCTTAAAACAACGTCCCATTGAAAAAGGTGTGATTTTGTTGGCGGCCAATGTCGCTCAAGTTGAACACCTGCTTCAAGGCTTAACAGATGATATGCGTCAGCAAGTCGTTGCGACATGGACCAACCGTAAACCCAATGAACGTGCAACCACATGGTTATTACCGGCTGGCGACCATATCCCAACATGGATTAAAGGCAATCATCCAAAAGTCGCAGTCCGTGTGACTACCCACTCTTTATGTGTGGCTTTATGCCAAGCTTTTAATGGCTTTATTGTGTCTACCAGCGCCAATCCTGCGGGATTAACCCCTGCACGTTCCTTACAAGAAGCCAATCAGTATTTTGCCAATGAACTAAATTACTTAAATGGTGATCTCGGCCTAAGCCAAGAACCAAGCAAAATTATTGATGCTGAAACAGGTGACATCATCCGTGCATAAGCTCGGATGCCTGTCTATACCTGCCTTTTAGAAAATACAAACAAAAAAAAGCTCAGCCATATAGGGATGGCTGAGCATAAAAAAGGATGTGTATAAAATCACATCCAGAGGGTCTTGCAATCTCTGGGTAAATATCAAGTAATTATTAAGAATTACTTCATCATTTACGATGAAAGTATTATGTAATATTTTTTTAAATTTAACAAATATATTTTTTATATAAATAAAACTACTGATAAGCACTTTATTTGTGATTTTATAAATACTTAGTCAAAATATGTATCTATTTTTGATTGATTTTTAAGACGAGAATTTGTTTTTTTAATTCAGTTTTACACTCAAAAATCAATTTTCAAAAGATTTGCTCTATAAAAAAATAAATTTGTTTGTTTATTTTTTAATCAATACTTCTCGTAAATTTTCATCTTTTTACTAGATTTACTTACGCTGCGCCAAGATCACCCCAGTAATCGCCATCACTGTGCCGACGGTATGATAAAACATCCACTGCTCAGCCAACCAGAAATAGGCAATAATCGCGGTAAATACCGGCATCAAATTCATAAAAATACTGGTGCGATTCGGCCCGAGATGTTGCACAGCCAACATCCATACCAACGGTGCAATCAATGATGGAAAAATTGCCGCATAAAATACACTTGGCGCATTGGCAGGATTAATCGCGTCAATGCCTAAATACAACACGAATGGCAAGTGATATAAAACGGCAAAGAAAATTTGTACATATAAGCTCAACAGTAGCGGAAGTTTCAATTGCCATTTTTTTAAAAACACCCCATAAAAGGCATAAAAGAACACTGCGAAGATCATGAGGATATCGCCGAAATGTCCGCCCATATTCAGTAATTGACTGAAATCGCCTTGTGCAATGACAAACAAAAGACCTGTAAATGAGATCGCACAGCCCAAGATGGCATAGCGATTGGGTACATCTTTAAGTATGAAAAATGCAACGGCAATCGTAAAAACAGGGATAAAGGCATTGATGATGCCCATATTGGTCGCCGTCGTATAATGCGCAGCGGTATAGCCCAAACCTTGATATAACACCATGCCAAAAGCACTCAGCACAGCCAATTGCTGCCAATGCTGCTTGATAAGCTGTCTTTGCTGCCAAACGGTTTTCAGCATAAAGGGGGTTAAAATCAAAAATGCAATAAACCATCGATAAAAACTAATACTGACTGGTGAAATATAATCAGTCACATAGCGGGTGACGGTAATATTCAAGGACCATATAAATACCGCGATCAGAGGCAAACAAATTGCAAATTTCGCCCAACGCGCTTGAAGCAACATGTCTGACTCCTCAATATATCGTGCAAAGATTGGTTTAGGTATTTTGAGTGATGTCTGTTTTAATTGAAATACATGATTTCAGACATTTATATTGTAGTTCCGACATTGACTCTTAGGCTTATATGACATCACCACCAATTGAACAACAGATCGAACTTTTTGAAGCACACTACACAGCATTAGATACGGTCTACCCGCACAGTTGTCTTTGGGGTGATTTTAATTTTTGTCTCGATGGTATTTTCGAATATGAGATACAAGGGCAACACCATCTCTCACCTGCCAGTTATGGGGTGTGGATTCCTCCACATACAGAACATTGCTCAGTCGCAATTGATGAGCAACCTATTCATTATGTGGCAATCCGACTGGCACCAGATCTCTGCATAGATTTTCCCAAGCAGACGGAAGTATTTAGCATCCAGCCTTTCTTTCGTTTATTGGTGCAAGAAATTTTGGCCTTTCCTACAGAGCAACATACCACACCACCCTATCGACACCTGCTACAGGTCTTATTCGACCAGTTAAAAACTGCGCCCAAACATCAACATTATTTACCGCAAAGCCATGATGCGGTGTTAAAGCCGATCTTGGCGCAGCTTGCAGATGTAGATCATTTTAGTTTGAGCCTACAACGATGCTTATCCAATGTCGGTTTGAGTGAGCGTCAGTTATTGCGGCTGAGTCAGAACGAACTGCAAATGAGCCTTTCTGAATGGCGAAACCGTGCAAAAATTATTTATGCCATTCAACAACTCCGTGCTGGTCAGTCTATTAAAGCTCTCAGCTATGAATTGGGCTATCAACACAGTTCAAGCTTTATTGAGTTTTTTAAACGCTATACAGGAAAAACCCCGAACCAACATCGTGCCTCAAGTTAAATACAAAGCAATAAACCAAGCATCAGCTCGAATTCTGCAAACTACTACAAAAATTATGCGAAAAGCCTATCGATAAAAGCTTGCTGTTCACCAGATTTCCCTTTAAAACAAGGATGAAAGGCACAACTTTAATTAGGAACGAATATGTCAGCTTCAGTTTACGATATCCCAGTAAAAACCATCCAAGGTGATGACATCACACTCAATCAATACCAAGGCAAGGTTTTATTATTGGTCAATGTAGCCTCTAAATGTGGGCTAACACCGCAATATGAAGGCCTAGAAAAACTTTATACAGAGAAGAAATCACAAGGTTTTGAAGTCTTAGGTTTTCCTGCCAATAACTTTTTAGAACAAGAACCTGGTTCTGAAGCTGAAATTCAAGAATTTTGCTCGATCAACTACAAGGTTGATTTCCCACTTTTTGCAAAAATTTCTGTGGCAGGCGCGGATAAACACCCACTTTATCAAACCTTAACCCAAGCCATTCCTGAACGCATTGGTGAAGGCCCATGGTGGGATGATTTAGTTGAATACGGTTTAACACCAAATCCAAAGCCTGAAGTGCTCTGGAACTTTGAAAAATTCCTCGTGAATAAACAAGGCGAAGTTGTGGCTCGATTTGCACCCGACATCAAGGCAGATGATGCACGTATTGTCGATGCCATCAACGCTGAGTTAGCCAAATAATTCGACAATATCTCAATATCTCAATATCTCAGTTAAGATTATTATGATTTTAACTGAGATTGATCATTTTAAATTATCACAATAATAGCTATTAATTACCATATATTGATAATTTACACATTGTTCAAAGCTTCCCTGTAAATACTCATTATGATGAGTCTTATCAATTCACATCCAGCAGTAAACAGGTGAACTTAAAATACATTAATGAAAGCTATCGTTTTATCTATTTTTTGACAGCACGTGTATCTGCGCTAACAATAGATGCACGGCAAAATACTCAAAAGGCGAAAACCCAACAGCACACTAAACAATACACACGGGGTAAAAACCAAAGCCAGAACAAGAAAAAAGTGGTAAATCCATCACATACCTGGCGTTCTGGACGAAAAGTATCTTCTGAATACCGTGGTCATCGCTACAAAGGTGACCTCAACAAATATAAAAAATTGTCTAAATCAGGCAAAAACCAACAATGGATTAAAGTGAATAGTGACTACATTTTAATGAATGCTGTCAGCCATGCCATGATTAAAATCATTGCGGGTTAACACATTATAAAATATCAAAAGAAGGCAAATGCCCTCTTTTTTTTGCTCAAGCGATTATTTTGTTATTGCTTTGCAACAATCTATTTTTAATCCATATTCTACCCCTATATTTAAAGTATAGAATTAATTTATAGTGTGATCATTGAATGAAAAAGCTCGTGCAGAATGCTCTTCTCCCTTTTGCCATTTTTAGTGGTGTTTTGGTGCTGATTGGTTGTGAACCTGCTACAGCACCGCAACAGGAACAAGAAATCGCTGCAGAAAATGATCATCCTGCAACTGCACCAACAAGTGAAAATCAATCCGCGACACAAAGTCAGGCGACCGATCAAAGCCAATTAAAAAGTGGCAATATGTTTTATATCGTTCGCGATGTTGCGGATATGCAACTTAAAGCGGGCACTTATGTTGAACAACTCAAACAAACGCAGGTCGATTTAGAAACCGCAGTCAGCAACCAAGATCATCTCCAATTGCAAAAAGCGGCAACCCAGCTGCAACAGCAGCTCAAAGGTTTCAATCAAGCTTTGAATGATTTAAATCTAAAAAGCACTGAGATTAATGATATTCGCAGCAATCTACAGGCAGCGAATCAGCAAGTATTGGCCTCACCTTTTCTCAATGGACAAGTCGATTTAAGCAAAGTTGATTTTCAGAAAATCCAAAATCAAATGGGAAATATTCAAGCGGAAATGCTGAAATTGGCAGGTATGTTGATCCAAGACCAAGCAGCTAAAAGCTCATCTAATGCACCCACTGAAACTGAATAAATAGCTAAATCTAGCATTTCCATTGCATTCAACCTGTTGTAAATCAAAAAAGCGTTAGACCTTGAGCTAACGCTTTTTTCTTACAGTTCCGCTATAGAACACGACTGTTTTTCCTTTTAGATTAATGCTGAATAATAAAGCCAATGATGGAACAGTTATGTCAAACGCTGTGATTTATAACATTACACCCATTACCTTTCGTTTAGATTTAAAAGATCCTTTCTTATTTACAGCTCATCATATCGATCATTTTCCTGCTGCAAATGCAGACATGGGGCCAAAAACAGCCGCAGAGAAAGATGAATTCAATATGTACTATGGCGATGTGGTTCCAGGTTTCCCAGAGCATCCACACACTGGCTTTGAAACCATTACCTTGGTTGAACAAGGCTATGTCGATCACTTTGACTCATTAGGCAATGGCGGACGCTATGCTGCAGGTGATGTGCAATGGCTGTCTACAGGCAATGGCGTTGAACACTGTGAAATGTTCCCCCTACTGCATGAAGATAAAGCCAATCCTTTTGAACTTTTCCAAATTTGGTTTAATTCATCAGCTGAACAGAAAACCCATGATGCCGACTATAAAATGTTTTGGCGTGAAGAGATTCCTCACGTCTTTGAAACGGATAGTGAAGGAAAAAAATCGGATATTCGCGTGATTTCAGGGCAGTTTAAATCCACTGATGCTATTTCCCGACCGCCACACTCATGGGCGGCTGCCGCAGAAAATAAGGTCAACATTTATTTAATCACCATGCAAGCAGGTGCAGAGTTGGTGATTCCCGCAACAACAAGTAGCTCCAACCGTTTTGCTTATTTCTATCAAGGCAATACATTAGAAATAGAAGGTCAAACCATTCAGATGAAGCATTTGATTGAACTCCAATCAGATGCCGACGTCCATCTCAAAGCAGGTGGATTAGAAGCACGGATTCTGTGGTTAGAAGGTGAACCGATTAATGAACCCGTGGCGATGCGCGGTCCATTTGTGCTCAATACCACGGAAGAACTCGATGCGGCTTTTAAACGCTATCGTGAAACCCATTTTGGAGATTGGCCTTGGCCAACACCCGCACCGGTCTTCAAACGTGATCAGGCTCGATTTGCCAGTTATGAAGGCGGTAAACGTGTAGAACACCCAGAGCAGGAAAGCTCACAAGCGTCTTAAAGTTCAATTAGTTGGATTGAGCAAATTCAAAGGTATTACAGTTTTTATCTTGTCCAAGTGCGCGCTGAACATCTTGTTTAAAACGTGCTTGGGCAAAGCTATATTGCTTCGGTAAAAATAAGGTAATACGTGTCGTCTGCGGATCTAAACTTTCGACCAACATTTTATGCAAATACGCCCCATGCTCAGTTCGTGCCATCAATGTCCCCTGCTCCAAATGCTCTTCTAAACGATTATCGGTATAGACGTAGCGATTGTTCGCGGTAAACGCAACACAGTGATTATAGGCTTGTCGCAGATTTCGAAAGGCGGTCATATATGGGATTTTAAGCTCCGTACTGATGCCATTATCAACCGATTCAGCGACAAGTGCAGCTTCAGTGGGAAGATTGGGTGTCGTGACGTATTGGCTTTGACATGCAACGAGCAAACTATAACAAAGACACAGCGATAAACTGTTGAAAAATTTGTGCATACGGACCTTTGCAACTTGTTCTTATTTATTTTGCAGAGATTGTAGCAAAACTGGGTTGCTGATTTAATACTCTACTATTCATTCCGTGCTTTCATTGCAAATACTATGCAGCTGATTATTTTTACAGGCGTTCAAGCCTCTGGCAAATCAACCTTTTACATGTTGAATTTATATCATAGCCATTTACGTATTAATTTGGATATGTTGAAAACCCGACATCGGGAAAATATGATCTTTGAAGCAGGTTTGGCATCCAAAACAAAAATGGTGATTGATAATACAAATCCAGATCGGGAAGCTCGTGCTCGCTATATAAAACGCGCAGTAGATGCAGGGTTTGAAGTCATTGCTTATTATTTTGAAACAGATTTGGACAGTACCTTAAAGCGCAACAGTTTTCGTGAAGGCAAAGCCCATATTCCAGAAGTTGGCGTGTGTGCGACTTATCGCAAGCTTCAAGTTCCGTCACGGGATGAAGGCTTTGATCAAATTTTTAAAATTAAAATTATCAGTCACGGCGAATTTTCAATTTTACCCATGTATGAATAACGAGCATTAACCTGCTTTTTGGCTATCTTGCCATTTTTTAAAAGCTGATTGCATGGCCTGACGTTCATATGGTTTCACTAAACGACTTTCTAATGAAGCAAAATCACCTTTATAAGCAGCAGCAACTATCGATTTAGCCAACTCTTGAATACTCATACGCCCACGGTGTTCATATTGTTGAACTTCTTCATGGGTGAGTTCAACATCCCAACATGACACTACAGAACTGAGATCAACCGCAATGCTCAAATAATATTGATCAAAGTCTTGATAAAGTTCCCAAAAATGCGGCTCATAGGCAATAAGGTTCATAGTGCAATGCTAGCTGATTGAATTTAATCACTATAAAGATTGTATTGAATAAAATATATTCAACTTTAGATTGATCAATTTCAAATAATTTAGGGATAAAAAACTACCCTTTCGAGTAGCTTCTTATCTACATATGAACCTTTATTTCAATGCGATGGTGGCTTTGCTGCAATTACCGCCTTGTGCAAATGCATATTCGCTAATGGCCTTTTTTCCTGTTTGCTCATCAACCAGTTTTAAATTTGCCCCACCTACAAATGCGCCCATTTTAATAAATTGCTGAACAAAATATTGTTTACCTGCTTCAGTTTCAATATCCAAATGGTTAGGTGAAAATTCTGATTCAGTCGATATTGTATGTTTTTGATTACCCATTACTTCTTTATAAAAAAATACTCCACGAGAGGTTTCACCTAAACATTCCCCATCTACCCATACATCTTTCTTTAAGGCAGCGCCTTTCACAGAAGCTGAACGATATACATAAATTCCTGCATTGCCTTCTTGTGGGGCATTAAATTGTTTTACTGCTGTTGAAGCATTTTGATCTGCTTTAGGTACGGATGCACACCCAACAAATCCCAAAGATAATAGTAATGTACAAAAGATTTTATTAGACATCATTAATTCCATTGATATATTTTTAAGCATATGAAAAATAACAATTAATCAAAATATAATCAAATTTATTTATTATTCAGCCATAAAAAAACCACCCTCTCGGGTGGCTCTTTCAATCTCAAACTGCGTCTTATTGAGCGCGGTTTTTGATTTTGCGGATGGTTTCCAACTGAGCAGCAGTTTCTGCAAGAGCAGCCAAAGCAGCAGCTGAGTCCAAGTCGCTCTTTTGATTTGCTAACAATTGTTCAGCTTGTTTACGAGCTTCAATAATTGCTGCTTCATCAAGGTTGTCAGCACGTACTGCAGTATCTGCAAGTACAGTAACAACGTGCGGTTGAACTTCTAGTACACCACCTGATACATAGATTAATTCTTCTGTACCATTTTCAAGCAGAACGCGGATTGCGCCCGGCTTAAGCAAAGTTACTAGTGGCGCATGGCCAGGCATAATACCTAACTCACCACCAGCACCTTTAGCAATTAGCATAGTTACAGCGCCAGAGTACAAAGACTCTTTAACACTTACAACGTCACATTGCATAGTCGCCATGAGAATCTCCTAAATTAGGGAACTAATTAAAGTTTCTCAGCTTTAGCAATAACTTCGTCAATACCACCAACCATGTAGAACGCTTGTTCTGGAATGTGGTCGTATTCACCAGCTAGAAGACCTTTAAAGCCACGAATTGTTTCTTTAAGCGGTACAAGTTTACCAGGAGCACCAGTAAACACTTCAGCTACGTGGAACGGTTGAGAGAAGAAACGTTGGATCTTACGTGCACGGTATACAGTAAGTTTGTCTTCTTCTGCCAATTCGTCCATACCAAGAATTGCGATAATGTCTTTCAATTCTTTGTAACGTTGAAGAACGTTTTGAACTGAACGAGCGATTTCGTAATGCTCAGTACCCACTACAAGTGGATCTAACTGACGTGAAGTAGAGTCAAGTGGATCGATCGCTGGGTAAATACCAGAAGATGCGATGTCACGGCTCAATACAACAGTCGCGTCCAAGTGAGCGAAGGTAGTCGCAGGCGATGGATCTGTTAAGTCATCGGCAGGTACGTATACCGCTTGGATTGACGTAATAGAACCAGACTTAGTAGACGTAATACGTTCTTGAAGAACACCCATTTCTTCTGCAAGAGTCGGTTGGTAACCTACTGCAGATGGCATACGACCTAGAAGTGCTGATACTTCAGTACCCGCTAGTGTATAACGATAGATGTTGTCGACGAACAATAGAACGTCACGGCCTTTACCGTTTTCGTCTTTTTCGTCACGGAAGTACTCAGCCATAGTCAAACCAGTCAACGCTACACGTAAACGGTTACCTGGTGGCTCATTCATCTGACCGTAGACCATTGCTACTTTGTCTAGAACGTTTGAGTCTTTCATTTCGTGATAGAAGTCATTACCTTCACGAGTACGTTCACCAACACCAGCAAACACAGATAAACCTGAGTGAGCTTTCGCGATGTTGTTGATCAACTCCATCATGTTTACAGTTTTACCAACACCGGCACCACCGAACAGACCAACTTTACCACCTTTAGCGAACGGGCAAAGTAAGTCAATGACTTTAATACCAGTTTCTAAAAGGTCAGTAGAAGCCGCTTGTTCTGCATAAGAAGGCGCTTGACGGTGAATTGGTAAACGAGCTTCAGTACCAACAGGACCAGCTTCGTCGATAGGGCGACCAAGAACGTCCATGATACGACCTAAACATGCAGTACCTACAGGTACAGAGATAGGCGCGCCAGTGTTAGTTACAGTAAGACCACGCTTCAGGCCTTCAGTAGAACCCATTGCAATAGTACGAACTACGCCATCACCAAGTTGCTGCTGAACTTCTAATGTAGTTTCAGTACCATCAACATGGAGAGCGTCATAGATCTTAGGAACGCTGTTACGTTCAAACTCGACGTCGATAACCGCGCCGATGATCTGAATGATACGACCGCTACTCATTGCTGTCTCCTCAATTCAAACTAATAATGTTAAACGGCAGCGGCACCACCAACGATCTCAGAGATTTCCTGAGTAATCGCGGCTTGACGCAGCTTGTTATAAATAAGTTGTAGGCTCTTGATCAATTCACCCGCGTTATCAGTTGCAGCTTTCATTGCAACCATACGAGCAGACTGTTCACATGCGATGTTTTCAATCACACCTTGATAAACCATAGACTCAATGTAACGAACCAATAAACCATTTAGAAGCTCTTCAGCTTCTGGTTCATAGATATAGTCCCAACCGTATTGACGATTTAGGCCTTCGCTTTCCTCAGCAGCTGCTAAAGGAACAAGCTGTTCGATTTTTTGGTTTTGAGTCATGGCGTTGACAAAGCCGTTTGACACTAGATAAATACGATCTAACTCGCCTTTATCAAACGCGTCTAACATCACCTGTACAGAACCAGTTAACTGTTCAAGACTCGGAGCATCACCTACGTTTGTAGTTGCACCAAGAACTTTACCGCCGTAGTTTTTAAAAAACGAAACCGCTTTTTGACCAATTAAAGCAAATTGAACTTCAATTGACTGCTCTTGTTGCTGTTGTACGTGTTTGACCACTTTTTTGAACAAGTTAATGTTCAAACCACCAGCAAGGCCGCGATCTGAAGAAACAATGATATAGCCAACGCGCTTTACAGGACGTTCAACCATATAACGGTGTTTGTATTCAGGGTTCGCTTGTACCAAATGAGCAATTACACGGTGCATATTTTCGGCATACGGACGGCCTTGAGCCATGCGCTCTTGCGCACGACGCATCTTAGAAGCTGCTACCATCTGCATCGCGCGAGTAATTTTCTGCGTGCTTTTGATACTAGCTACTTTGGCGCGAATTTCTTTTAAATTTGCCATACGCTTAACCTAGTATTCGAAAGCCCTTTCGAGCTTTCGAAGGTTGATCCGTGAACCAAACCAGAACCAGATTCAACATTGTTGAATCTTAGTAAGTTTGAGTCGCTTTAAAGCTTTCAATACCTGCTTTGATTGCTGCTTCGATTTCTTTATCGTAAGCACCAGTCTCGTCAATTTTTTGCATTAACGCAGCATGTTCTGAACGGAAGTAAGAGATCAACGCAGCATCAAATGCAACGATTTTCTTCACTTCTACGTCAGCCATATAGCCTTCGTTAGATGCATAAATTGAAACAGCTTGGTCAGCAATTGAGTATGGAGCATATTGTTTTTGCTTCATAAGCTCAGTTACACGTTGACCATGTTCAAGCTGTTTACGAGTTGCTTCGTCAAGGTCAGAAGCGAACTGAGCAAACGCAGCTAATTCACGGTATTGCGCAAGAGCGGTACGGATACCACCTGACAATTTTTTGATGATCTTAGTCTGAGCAGAACCACCAACACGTGATACAGAGATACCCGCGTTCACAGCAGGACGAATACCTGCGTTGAATAATGATGTTTCTAAGAAGATCTGACCGTCAGTAATCGAAATTACGTTTGTAGGTACGAATGCAGATACGTCACCGGCTTGAGTTTCAATAATCGGTAATGCAGTTAATGAACCAGTTTGGCCTTTAACTTCACCGTTAGTGAATTTCTCAACGTAGTCAGCAGATACACGTGAAGCACGTTCAAGTAAACGTGAGTGTAGATAGAATACGTCACCAGGATATGCTTCACGACCTGGTGGACGACGTAGAAGCAATGAAATTTGACGGTAAGCAACAGCTTGTTTAGACAAGTCATCATAAATGATAAGCGCGTCTTCACCGCGGTCACGGAAGTACTCACCCATTGTACAACCAGCATACGGAGCAAGATACTGCATCGCTGCAGGATCAGCTGCAGCAGCTGCTACAACAGTTGTGTACGCCATAGCGCCAGTTTCTTCTAGCTTGCGCACAACGTTAGCGATAGTCGATTGTTTTTGACCAATTGCTACGTAGATACATTTAATGCCAGAGTTTTTCTGAGCGATGATCGCATCGATCGCCATAGCTGTTTTACCAGTTTGACGGTCACCGATGATCAACTCACGTTGACCACGACCAACAGGGATCATTGTATCTACTGATTTATAACCAGTTTGTACAGGTTGATCCACTGATTGACGCCAAATTACGCCTGGTGCTACTTTTTCAACAGCATCAGTAAGTTTTGCGTCAATAGGGCCTTTACCATCAATTGGGTTACCCAAAGCATCTACTACACGGCCTAAAAGTTCTGGACCAACCGGAACTTCTAATACACGACCTGTGCAACGAGCTTTTTGACCTTCTTGAAGGCTTAAGTAGTTACCTAAGACAACGGCACCCACTGAATCCTGTTCTAGGTTCAGTGCCATACCAAATAAGCCGCCGTCGAATTCGATCATTTCACCGTACATTGCATCAGCAAGGCCGTGAATGCGCACAATACCGTCGGAAACCATAACAATGGTCCCTTCGTTCTTAGCGGTCGCGCTGGTGTCCAGATCGCCGATACGCTGTTTAATGAGCGCACTGATCTCGGATGGATTCAGTTGTTGCATTGCGCTATACCTCAATCTTTTTAAAGTTCAGTCTTCAAGCTGTTAAGCAAGAAGACGAGTCCGCATTTTTTCAAGCTTGTTAAGCGCAGAATCATCTATCACTTGGTCGCCTGCACGAATAACTACACCCGCGATTAACGCTGGGTTAACTTCTACTGAAACATTTACGGCAGCTTCGAATTTTTTCTCTAATGCATGCGCAAGTAATTGTTCTTGTACAGAAGTCAATGGGAATGCAGATTCAATCACTACATCCACAGTATTGTTATTCTGTGATTTGAGCTGTTCGTATTCTTCTGAAATTTCAGGAAGAAGTGCCAGACGGTCATTATCAGCAAGCAATGTCAAAAAGTTTGACACTGCTGCAGTCTGGTCTTCACCTAAAACTTTTGCGAAAACACTTACCTGCTCAGCAGGAGTAAGCTCAGGGCGATTTAGATAAGCTGAAAATGCTTCGTCTTGCACCGCAGCACTGAGCAAGTTTAATGCATTTGACCAAGCGTCAGTTGCATTTTGCTCAGAAGCGTAAGCAAATGCTGCTTTAGCGTATGGGCGTGCCAACGTCAAGAGTTCAGCCATAATCCGCCTCTCTTAAAGTTTAGCAGCCAGCTGAGTCAGCATGGCATTGTGAGCTTCTGCGTCAACTTGCTGGTTCAGAATTTTTTCTGCGCCAGTAACTGCAAGAGCAGCAACTTGTTGACGTAATTCTTCGCGAGCAGCATTGATTTCAGTATCAACAGCTTCTTTAGCTTGTTGACGAATACGCTCACCTTCAGCCGCAGCTTGAGTACGCGCTTCTTCTACCAATTGCGCACCACGACGGTTCGCTTGTTCGATCAATTGAGCCGCTTGTGCTTTAGCCGCATCTAATTCAGCTTTCACTTGTGCTTGCGCATCCGCAAGGTCAGCTTTCGCTTTTTCAGCAGCGTTTAAGCCATCAGCGATTTTACGCTGACGCTCACTAATCGCATTGATTAGTGGTGGCCAAACAAATTTCATGCAGAATGCGACAAAAATCGCAAAAGCAATCGCTTGGCCAATCAATGTGAGGTTGATATTCATTGCTATTCCTCAATAGTTTAATTTAGGAATTAAGCTGATTAACCTACAAATGGATTAGCGAAGATGAAGAACAAGCCAATACCAACACCGATCATAGGCACAGCATCAAGAAGACCTGCGATTAAGAACATACGAGTTTGAAGTTGTGGAGCCAATTCTGGTTGACGAGCAACAGCTTCTAAGAAACGGCCGCCTAGAAGACCAAAGCCAATCGCAGTACCTAAAGCACCAAAAGCGATCAAGATAGCAGATGCAATTGCAACTAGACCTAAAGTGAGTTCCATGATAATTCCTCAGAGGTTAGGTTTATACCAAATTAAGTTAAAAAATTGTGTGCCCAACCACCCTTTGACAGTTGAGCAATACCATTAATGCTTTTCGCTAGCCATACTCATATATACGATAGTCAACATCATGAAAATGAATGCTTGTAACGTAATAACAAGAATATGGAAGATCGCCCAAGGCACAGACAACGCCCACTGGATCCAGAACGGCAATAATGCGATCAAGATGAAGATCAACTCACCCGCATACATGTTACCGAACAGTCGTAGAGCCAATGAGATTGGACGTGCAATAAAAGTTACTAATTCAAGAATAATGTTTACTGGAATAAGTAATGCTTTTAAAACTGGGTTACTTGGGTTAAATGGGTTAAGTGCAAATTCTGCACCGAATCCGACAAGACCTTTCTCACGGATACTATAGAAAATAGTTAACGCAAATACTGACAATGCCATACCAAGGGTAATGTTAGGATCAGTAGATGGAACGATTTTGAAGTAAACGTGGTGAGGATCCATACCAAACACGTTAGCACCGATCAATTGAGCTGTATAAGGAATCCAGTCAACAGGGATCAAGTCCATCAAGTTCATGAGGAAAATCCACACGAAGATGGTCAACGCTAACGGCGCGATTAAGCGCGATTTGCCATGGAAAGTGTCACGGACACTTGAGTCAACGAACTCGATAATCATTTCGATTGCAGACTGGAACTTGGTCGGAACACCAGAGTTTGCAGCTTTCGCCACAACCCAGAACAACAAACAGAAAACAATACCAAGGCCGATAGACCAACCCATTGAATCCAAGTGAATAGCAGTGAACCCCATCTCTTGAGCTTCTTTAGCAGTCTCAGCTAACTTCCAAGTACCATCTGGCATTTTGCCATAGGTCATGTTAGTCAAGTGATGCTGAATGTACTCGGTCGAAGTAAGGGCATGTTCTTCAGCAGCCATAAATCACACCTGGTCAATGTCAAAACTAATAGAGAAAACGAATATCGCGTGCTGCCTGATATCTCGTTACTCTCCAAAAAACTTTTCAATTTTCTGTTGTGCTTATACTCGTTTTTTTAAGCGTGTTGCCCAAAAAGGAGCGACCCACGACATACTTTGTACGAGCATAAAACCACAAAACAATGCCACCGCTGACAACGGTTTGACATTGATCAAAATCAAAATGAATCCAACAATCACGATTGCAAACTTGCCCATTAAGCCACGATACATGTTTGACAGCACCTGTTTAGAGGCGCGGGCACCAGCCGCACGAAACGACTGCCATGAAAAGTAGCTACTTGCTAGCCAGCATACCAACGCACCCAAAGCTGCACTATATGCTGTGATTGTGTCTTTAAGGACCCAACCAATCAGGGCTGAAACAGGAATCATTACTGCTTGTAAGATGACTAAAGCTTTCGCTAATCGTCGATCAATCATGCGACTAGTTCGACTCATTTTTGTTCACTCACAGCAATTCTGCTTGACAAGTTTAACTGATGATTATTTTTAATCGCAGGCATTATAGAGTTACACCCCTTAACTTGCAATCTTTTCCCGACCTTAGTCGTGTTTTTTTAAATTGGTAAACTGCTTTCAAACTAATCAATAGTTGTTTGTTTTTTACATTACTTTCGCGCATTTAGTGTGCACTTAAGGGTTTTATCAGCCAACATCTTCCATGCTGTTACAAAATCCCCTGCCCCACTCATGGTTTCGTCCACCGGCTGAAAGACGATGCCACCGAGCTTTTGATACTGATTTTGGCTGGCATGTGCTTCTGCAAGTAAGCATATTTTTGGCTGCGCGCGATGGTCTTTCAGGTATTTGATTTGTGCCAATGTCGGTGCGACATGTGGATCATCGGTCAACGCACCGGTAAATTTCAAATTCAGTGAGCGCTCAAGATATTGATAGGCATCGTGGTAAGACCAGTAAGGCTGAGCACGGCTCGACACATCTGTTTTTTGGGCTGTGATCAAGAGTTTCTGCGCAAATGCACGCGCATTAGCCCAATATTTTTCACGATGTTCTGGAAACTGTTGTGAACGTAAAGCAGCAATAAAAAAGCCGATTCGAACCGCATTGTTTGGTTCAAGCCAGACATGTGTATCGATTGTGCCTTTTAATGCATTGCCACGAACATCCCGCAAAGGCAACGCACTGATAATGCCTGAGTCTAAAATAGCGATACTTTTACCACTTTCACCCAACATTTTTGCCAATGGCGCTTCATGCGCTTGGCCTAGCCATAAAACGAGATTGGCATCTTGCACGGTTTTACGGTGCGCAGGCGTCAAACTCACATCATGTCCAGATTGATGGTCAAGCAATAGTTTTGGCTGCTCTACACCCTTGAGTACATCCTTTGCGATTAGATAAATCGGTTGTGTAGAAACAACGAGGCCTTGCGCCCAGCTCATCACACTAAATAAAGCCAAACTACAAAAAAGAATTACACGGGACATGGGGAGAGAGCACCATAAAATGAATAGTGTTATAATATAACAAAATCGTAAAAAAACCTACGTCTGTTCGTAAGTCCTTACGCTTCATGTTAAGATTTAAAGTCTTTTTCTTTATACACTTTCGTACTCGAGGTTGGCTATGAGCGCATGTTCACACGAACATCATAATGCTTTGCATGGTGTACACGATCATCATAATGTCGAACAGCGCCTTGCTGAAGCTGAGAGTCTCTGTAGTGCGACGGGTGCTCGGCTTACGCCCTTGCGTAAAGAAGTATTAGAACTGATCTTAAATGCAACAGGACCAATGGGCGCTTATGACCTTTTGGCTAAAATCAAAAGTGAGTCTGACCGACCTGCAGCGCCGCCGACAGTGTACCGTACGCTGGATTTTCTGCTTGAAAAAGGTTTGATTCACCGTCTGACTTCGATTAATGCGTACATCCCGTGTTGCCATCCGCGCGAAGGACATCAAGCAGCATTTCTGATTTGCACAGACTGTAAAATAGTCAAAGAAGCATCTGCTCAAGGCTTGATGGCGCAACTCGATGAATTGTCTGCATCCGATGGCTTTACTGCACATCACAGTATTATTGAAATTTCAGGGATCTGTCAGCAGTGCCGCAGCAAACACTAAATATGAAGCCCATTGTGGCTTTAGAGCATGTTCATGTCCGAATCGATGAACGTGACATTTTAAAAAATGTAGATTTCGCCTTACACGAAAAAGAAATTGTCACATTGATTGGTCCCAATGGTGCAGGCAAATCCACGCTAATCAAAGTGTTGTTGGGTATTGTAAAACCTGTATCTGGCAAAGTGATCAGCACACAAAAATTAAAATTCTCATATGTGCCACAAAAATTTAATCCATCACACAGCTTACCGCTACGTGTGTGTGATTTATTGGCCTTAGAAAAATGTGATGCCAGCATTAAGCAAGAAATTATTCGTGATACAGGCATTGCCAAGTTACAACAATCTAAAGTTCAGCAATTGTCGGGCGGCGAACGTCAACGCGTTCTGATTGCACGGGCTTTATTACGTCAACCGAATATATTGGTTCTAGATGAACCTATGCAAGGTCTAGATATCCAGTCTGAAGCGGAACTGTATGACTACGTGCGTAGCTTGCCAGAAAAATATGGCTGTGCAGTTTTGATGGTTTCTCATGATTTACAGTGGGTCATGCAAGGCACGCACCGTGTGGTTTGCCTGAACAAACATATTTGTTGCAGTGGCTTGCCTGAAAATGTACAGCAACATCCTGAATATCAAGCGATCTTTGGAACAAATCGTGTGTTCTATCAACACCATCACGATCACTGTGCGCATGGCGATAGTGCAACGCCTTGCCAGCATGACTCTCGTCCCCATATTCACCCTGAACCGGAAGCATAATCCATGATGGAATGGCTACAACTCCTTTTGCCAGCATGGATCATGGGCACTTTGCTGGTGTTCCTGACTGCGCCGCTTGGCTGTTTAATGTTATGGCGTCGCATGTCATTTTTTGCGGACACCATGGCACATGGCACTTTACTCGGTGTCGCCATTGCCGGTGCGATGAGTTTACCGCTTTGGACAGGCGTTACATTGATTGCGCTCTTATTGGTTGCAATCTTATGGGTGTTACACGACCCTCGCTTGCCCAATGACGCCTTGCTCGCGCTATGTTCAGCAACACTCCTGTGCTCTGGCTTACTCTTCATACAACGTTTGCCCAGCTTAAAACCTGAATTACTCAGCTATTTATTTGGTGATTTACTCACCATTTCTTGGTCAGATTTGCCTGTCTTTGCAATGGTAATCATTGTGGCACTGACCGTGCTGTATAAAAGTTGGCAATCGCAGATTCAGATTGCCATTGACCCCGATATTGCGGTCAGTGAAGGTGTCAGCGCTAAATGGCAACGTCTGATTTTCATGTTATTACTGGCATTATTTACCGTATTGGCTTTACGTGCTGTCGGCTCATTGCTGATGGGTGCATTGTTAGTGATTCCTGCATTAACCGCTCGTTTATTGGCAAATTCCCCGAAACAAATGGTGCTGTGGTCTTTCATCATTGCCCAAGTCGGTGTGACCGTGGGGTTATGGTCAAGTGCTGGTTTAAACACCTCTACAGGACTGACTATTGTATTAACCATGGCGCTGCTCTTTGCCCTGATTTTTATTATGCAAAAATTTAAGAAAGTGGCTTAAGTAGCAACGTTCATTGCTCAATTCGCCACATATCAAAATAAAAAAGCCATGCAGTTGCATGGCTTTTTTTTGCACGTCAAATACGATGCTCAGAATCATCTCACTGGATTTATTGATGCACCAAACTCAATAAACTCGCCGCACAAGCAAATAGAACTGCAAAGGTACGATTCAAATATTTTTGTTGTTTGGGTGATTTTAATAATCGCAGTACTTTTGCAGCGAGACCGGTATACCCCGCCATGACAATCAGATCAATGCTAATCATTGTTGCAGCCATGATGACATATTGAATCCATTGGGGTTTGGATAAATCTAAAAACTGCGGCAAAACCGCCAACAAAAATACAATCGCTTTAGGGTTGCTCATATTGACCAAAAAGCCATGTACAACTAATTTTAAACGTGATTTATTTGGTAAATCTTGTTGGATTTCAATTGACTCAGTTGGCGCTGTCCACTGTAAATAAGCCAGATACAATAAATATCCCACTCCAAACCATTTCACGATCAGAAAAGCCCATGGTGTCGTCGCAAATAAGACCCCTGCCCCAGCTGCAACAATGGCAATCTGAACCAAAAGTGCCAATTGCAGGCCGATGGCATTCCAATACCCATGCTTAAACCCATAATTCAAACCACTCGACATAGACGCAATTGCACCTGCACCAGGGGAAACACTAATCACCCAACATGCCAACATATATGCAATCCAGATTTGATAGGACATCATTAGCTCAAGTTTGAAATGGGTCTGTATTATATGACATTTACTCTATTTTCATGACAATAATGCAAGCTAAAAGGCCAAATGAAGGCTACACTCTCAGCGCTGCTTAAGGCACAATATACACAGCCACTCAGAAATTATAATTTTTAGGAGCCATGAATGTCTGCTCAATCTGTAATTTTGCCATTACCCTCAGATCATGCTCGTTTTATTGTTTTACGTTTAAAAGATTTAACGATTAGCGAATTAAAAGAACAACTTGAAGACTTATTTAATACTCGTGATCGTCTGATTACCCAACATCCTAATGCACAGATTAAAACAGCTGTAGCTTTTGGACCTGAACTTTGGGCACAACTTTATATTCAATCTCCAGCAGGCTTTAAACAACTTGATCCAATTCAAGGTTCATTTAACATGCCTGTAGTGCCAGCAGATGTGCTGATTCACATTGCGGCACAGCGTACAGATATTTGCTTTGCTTTAAGCCAAGCTTTCTTTGATGGCATTCAAGATAAAGTTGAGGTTTTAGATGAGCGTGTTTGCTTCCGTAATTTCGATGGCCGTGACTTAACTGGCTTTATTGATGGTACTGAAAACCCTCAATTTCCAGATGACCGTGCTGAAACAGCATTATTAGCAGAAGATGCGGGTATTTTTGCTGATGGTTCTTTTGTGTTTGCACAGCGTTATGCACACAATTTAGATAAGTGGAAAAAGTTAAAGGTAGATGCTCAGGAACATGTCATTGGGCGTACCAAACTTGAATCGATTGAGTTGGATGAAGACGAACAACCTGAAAACTCACATATATCACGTACCGTTGTTGAAGATGGTGAGGGTGAAGAACTAGCAATTTTGCGTCATTCATTGCCTTATGGCGATGGCCGCGGTGACCAAGGTTTGTTCTTTATTGCTTATACCAAAGATCTCAGCATTATCGACAGCATGCTGGTTCGCATGTTCGGTACGAGCGGTGACGGTATTCACGACCGCTTACTTCACTTTGTTACGCCAATGGACGGAGCGTATTACTTTGCACCAAGTGAAGAGCTGTTGGAAGAAGTTTTAGAAGGTTAAATAAATAAAGCCGACGAGAGTCGGCTTCATTTATTATATGTTTATACATTCATGACGCTATTTCATAATTACTAGCAACAGCAGATTCATATGAATCAATAAATTCCTCTTGAGGAATATCATCAGCATTAATTTCACAAACGGCTTTTTCTTCACTAAGCTTTTTATCTATTTCTTTACCTTGATCACTTCTACGTGATTCATATACAGTTCTTTGTCTAAAATAACTAAATGGTTCAGCATTGAATAAAAAACCATATTTAGAATCATGCACAAAGTCAGAATAAAATTTTGTTACATCTTCATGAGCAGGTTCATTCCAACTCTCTAAAATCCAGTTTTCCATATTAATTAGATATTCATAACTTTCAGATACGGGTGAGGTCACCTTAAATATTCCAGCACCATTTCTTAATGCCTGCAACCGGTCCATTTCTGTAGCCATGTCTCGAGGACTCCAAAACATCAAAGTATCTTTTACTTTATTACCTATGCCTTTTCTCGCATTTTCACTAACTGAATCCACATTATTTCTAGATAAGGTGCCATAAGCACTGTAATAAACTTTCATAAATGAAATAATCTGCTCTTCAATACTTCCAGCATTAGATATTTTATCTTTTACTGCATTATATAATCTTTGCGTTTCTTCTTTAATTTCAAATTGCTGTTCAAAAAGTTGGCTATGATCTTTCTCTAACTCCTCATAACTCAGCATTCTTACACCAGCATTTGTTGCCTCTTGAAGCATGTCTTTTAACGGAATTCTAGCAAAGTTATCATTTACATTTTGGCTACCTGGCGTATAGCCACCACCCACATCAGAATGCATACCTGGGTATACCAACTCTTTCCAATTAGAGTTAGATATTTCACCATTTTTTTTATGTATTAAATCAACAGGAAATGCAAAACGCAATTCATTACCAGCCACATGATGAACACACATTTTTACGCGCTCATCAATTACCATATCACGGCCTTTAAATGTAATATTATTGTTTAAATTTGCTGCAGGCAAACCAAAAGATGCAACAGTATCGAATATACCCATAAATTTAAACTCAATGGGATATTTACCTGTTCCATAGGTTAAACCATCACAACTGGATTCGCACTGCCACATAAACTGATTTGTAAATGCCCTTGCTAAAGCAGCTCCTCGAGAAAATCCAAAGGTGGAAATATTAATTTTTTTTATTAAACGATGCTCATCCAAACTTTTAGCTATTTCAGCAAAACTATAATCTTTTTTCTCATTAACATATTTACTAACATCAATCTCAGCTTTCTGTGCATTAAAAATCATGACTTGCTTAAGTGCATCGTTTAACTGCTCTTCGCTATAATCTAAACGCCTAGCCCCACCTAACCCTAAACCTGCACCTAAACCCAAATGATCTTGAAGTACCGAAATAGCACGTTGAAAAAAATTTAAGTCGGCGTTAAAACGAGTACCAACACCAGAAGCATAAATCGCATAATTCGAGCAATCTCCCTTTTGACTATCAATGAATGTACGAGCATTTCGCCATAGTCGTGCTGGATTAGACCATTTCTTTTTATCACTGTCCTTGTCCTTGTTATTTCCAGTCCCGTCGAAGAAAACTGAAATATGTACTACATCGCTACAATCTTGTTTAGCAGTAGGTTCATTATTTGGAACATCACTATTTGTTTCAATTACACGATTTATTTCAGACATTTTAAATCTCGCTTAATTATTATTTTTTAGTTTATTTAACCATTTCAAGCCTTTTTCTGTCGGTACTGGTAAATTATTAGATGTAATTATTTCAACAGTATCATCTGGGTAAATATGAGCAGCAAGATATTTTTTATTCCTTAATTCAGCTTTATTAAGAAAAATTTCATTTTTAGAAAAGTGGATATTTTCACTATTAGTCTCACCCCATACTATTTCTTGTTTACCAACATGAATTTTATTTGTAGAAATTGCCTTACCAAACCCTCCTCCTATTTCCTCTCCATTTACTTTCAACATATAATCGGAATAATGAGGACTATAATTAAATGAAGTAGTGGCCATCATATAAGAAGTCTTTACTCCAGCACACCCTATAGTGCTTAAAGCCAAACTAACAGGTAAAATTATTATTTTAAAAATATTCACTATTCTCTCCTAAATATTTATACTAACTAGCCTTAATAACTAACAATTTCATTGCTTCATCCATATCTATTTTTTTATCTTTTAATAGATTTAGAACCTCATTAACTTTTAAATTATTTAAGTAATCATTTCCATAAATTATTTTCATACAAATAAAGTTTAAAATATCTCTTGTACCACTTAATCCATACAATCTAGCCTCAGGAATTGAACAAGTAACAAAATCATATAATTCAATTTCAGGGATATCTTTTATTAAGAAAGAGTTATTTAATTTCAGATAATAGATTATATTATCAGGAAAGGTTGCTTCAACCATTAATTCTTCCTGATCAGAGGTAAAAACTAATGGGGGGGTTTTGTTTTCTTTAAAATCGTTATAAACATTATTTAAACCAAATAAAACCTGTAACTTGCCTAATCTATCCCAGTACCACCAACTTTGAATAGGTTCCAATAAAACTGAAGCTTGCTCACAATCAAATACTGGTCCATTAACATATAAAGTTTTATCTTTCTCATTACCAATTAATGTTGCCAGTATTAATGGATCCCAAAAAGCTAGTATCATTTCAAGCCCACCTTCAAATTTAACCTCCAGGAAACTACGTAAATGATCATATAACTCCTCAAAAGAAAGTTTACTAATTATAATTGTCATTTTAGGAGTACCTGAAATATTTTTTGAAATCCAACTCCACTCTATACTTTCAAAGTCTTTTGGTAATGTAATTAAATGAGGAGAGATTTCTCGCGCTTTATCACCACTTGCTTCCTTTAATAAACATTTCATTCTTAAATTATTTAATTTAGTTAAAAACTTCTTGTCTTGTGCTGCATCTGCAAGTGCATATATATTTAACCCTATATCTTCTAAAGGATATTTTTCAAATGTCTTAAATAAAATATTAATTTGATTATCTATCATTTACAACCCGTCCCCTTTATTTACAAATGCACCTCTTTGAGAGGATCTACGAGCAAGACATTCCCAACAAATATTATTTGGAAAAATTGGCAATTTAGGAGTTACAGATACACCCGTTGTGAAAATATGTTGACTTGCTTTTGATGTAAATGTTTGAGGAGTAATAATAGTGACTCCATTACCATCAATTTTAATAGCACTGTTTTTTGCCTTCAAAACTATTTCATTTGGGCTGTTTATTTCCACTTTCCCTTCAGAAGATGTAATGGTTAAGTCCAACCTTGAGGATAAATCCATCGTATTATCTTGGACTTGTACATCCATCTTTCCTTTGGCTGTATAAACTTTTAAATCATCTTCACCAACAAAAAAACTAGCTTTCTTTTTAGCATTTAAAATAAGATTTTCACTACTACTTAAGTTTATTGATTTTCCGCTACCGATTGTTAAACTATCTAATGCATTTAGATGAATATTTTTCCCTGCAAGCATTCCTATACTTTCAGGTGAAGCTATCAACATAAAAGCTTCTTTCATTGCATTTAATTCAAGCCATTGCTCTTCAATTTTTTTTATATAAATTTCAATATTTTGAAGCATATCAGCAGGCTCAGCCTTTTGCTTTTCAGCATACTCAGAAAGTATTTGCATCTCTGATAAACTTTCAGAAAGTTGATCAATTGCATCTTTAATTTCTAATTGATTTTTTTCAGCTTTGGGTTGTTCATATGTAGATATATATAGCCCTTTACTGCGTATTGCACCAGCTAAATCACTCCTTAATTCAAACCCAGCGCCTCTACCTTCACTTGTATCGTTTTCTTTTGAGTGACTAAGGTTTCCTAAATTTAACTGGCTATTTCCATGACTACTCTGTAATTGGGTACTGATCTGCCCCGTCGTGTCATCAAAGCGTAGTTGGTTAAAGCCTGCTCCCGCAACTTCCTGCGAACGGATACCACTGAGCTTTTTGGTTTCAGGAAGCTGACCTTTGAGATCAAACATGGTCTGAGAGCGCTCAGCCTCATGTATTCGTCCTACTACAAAGGGACGATCCACATTACCCTCAAAAAAGTCGATGACCACGATCTCGCCAATACGAGGATGAAAACGTGCGCCATAACCTTCACCTGCCCATGGGGTCAGTACATCAACCCAAGCCGAGTCACTGTCATTATCATTACTCCCTGCTCCGCCATCATGACTGTGGTCATCGCTACGGGTAAACGTAAAACGAACTTTGATACGCCCCCAAGCATCGACATAAATACTTTCACCTTCTGGACCGACCACTTTAGCCCGCTGTGGAAACGCAGGTGGCCGGTGTAATAAAGGATCATATTCAGGCACCACGGAAATTTGCCGACGGACCACATACAACTCATTGGCCTGCCGTTCATCCCCTAAAGATAGCCAACGGCTCGCCGCAAGTAACTTTTCTAATTGAACCAAAATATCTTTGGGTAAATTATTTTGGTTATAAAATGCTTTGCCCAATATGAGAAATTCACGATCTGTCGTTTGATGTTGATCGATTTCAGGATGATTTTCTAATTCAAACCAATACCCAACTTGTGCATCCCTTACGCTACTGCTGGCGGTAAAATATTTGGCTTGTAATTCCTGATATTGATTGAGTTGCCGATTCAACTGATCCAATTGCTGTGTATTTGAAGTGGTCGCCTGATCTGCACCTTTAAGGTCAGTTGTCCAAGCCGAACTTACGGTCCACGCCTGCTCTAAACTTAAGGTTTCATTATGCTGTTGCTCACTCTGTGCATGGGCACTTAAGAGCGGATTACTTTGGTCTTGTGCCAATTGTTGAGCTTGCCAACGCTGCGTTTGAATCGTGGTCGATTGTAAAAAGCGTTCTGCCACAAAACTGGTGATCGTGTCTAAACGTTCCGTGGCATGACTCCGATGAAAGCGAATTTTTTTCCGCTCTAAAGCACTATAAGCCTGATTCGTATCAATTAAACGCAGCCTCTGTGCTTGCATCGGTGCAGCCGAAAATGCGACAAATAACTCCGCTTCATCAATTAACCAATTGATCCCTTCACTGCGCCAAAGGCGGGTTAAAAATGCATAATCACTTTCATTCGCCTGCATGGTGAATGGACGCACATCATAAGTACGTGCCAACCCCTCTAAGTTCAGACTTAAACTGGCAGCAAACAGCGCACTTTTTTTCTGCCATTCACTAAAAATAATCTCGGTCATCTCCCGTACCGATTTATTCATAAAGACACGGCTGTTACGACGCTTATGCCAGAGCGCTGTGGCATCCTCAATCACCAGTTTATAAACGGTCAGTGCACCATCACTTTGACCTTGGCTAGCCCCCGTAATTACACCAGTCAGGCGACTGAGTTGTCCCAAATCTGTCACTTGATCGACAGCCACTCGGCCACCGATAAACTGCTTTAAAGCCAGATGAGCATTGGTCGAGAGACAAATAATTTCCGCACGAAAGCCTTGATTGATACGGTGTTGACCCTCAATCCGTTGAATAAAAACTTCTGTGTTTAATGATTCATTTGAAAAATGAATATGTAGCGCACGTTTCTGTACGCTAAAGCCAAAGTTTTCCACCATGGCGTGAATATTTTTAAGCATTGTTATAAGGAAAATATTTTTTATAAACTTCGTATTTTAGAAAATGATTATTTTTTCGTCCACCTTGTTTTGTAAGTAAATTGTTGAATTCTTCTTTTTGGCTTTTGCATCACTTTAGGATTCAAGAGAATAGGAACGTCAATACTGGATCAATTTTGCTGATCTAACTTTTCGCAGCCGCTGAGATGCTGCTACACTCAAAATGCAACCTATTAAAAATTTTAAGCTCCATGATCACAATTGAATCCAAACTGCCTGCACAAGGTGTGACTATTTTTAGCGTCATGAGCGCAATGGCGCAGCGTCTAAATGCACTGAATTTATCTCAAGGTTTTCCTGATTTTCCTGCACCTCCAGCGCTGTTAAATGCGCTAAGTGATGCGACGCAACAGGGTTTTAACCAATATGCACCCGGCGATGGACTGATGCATTTACGTGAGCAATTGGTCCAACTGTTTGCCCATCGAGACCAATTAAATATTGACCCTCACACCGAAGTGACCATTACCCCGGGTGCAACCATTGGTATTTTTAGTGCCATTCAAGCCGTGGTTCATGCGGGTGACGAAGTGATTATTTTTGATCCGAGCTATGACAGTTATGCGCCCAGTGTAAAATTGGTTGGGGCTCATCCCATTCACATTGCCTTAGAGACGCCCCATTTTACTGTGGATTGGAATCGTGTTGCCGCTGCGATTAACGACAAAACCCGGATGATTATTGTCAATACACCGCATAATCCAACAGGTGCTATTTGGGATCGTGAGGACTGGCTCAACTTGATCGAACTGATTCGAGATAAAAATATTATTGTGCTGTCGGATGAGGTCTATGAGCATTTAATTTTTGATGGTCGTCAGCATCTATCTGCTTTGTCATTTCCTGAGCTGCGTGAACGTAGTTTTGTCGTGGGTTCATTTGGTAAAACTTTTCATGTCACAGGGTGGAAAACTGGTTATTGCATTGCAGCGCCAGCCTTGATGCAAGTGTTTCGCCAAATCTATCAATTTGCAAATTTCTGCGGTGTTACGCCCGTACAAATGGCATTGGCTAACTTTATGGCAGAACATCCTGAGCACATTGCTGAATTGGCCGATTTTTACCAAGCCAAGCGTGACCGTTTCAATGCGGGCTTAAGCCACTCTAAATTTGAGTTGATTCCGTCCGCAGGTACCTATTTCCAAAACCTTGATTACAGTGCCATACGCCCAGATTTAAGCGATGTGGAAATGTGTCAGTTGTTGGCAGAGCAACATAAAATCGTGGCGATTCCTGTCTCAGTGTTCTATCAAAAACCGCCGGAAAATTTACGATTATTACGCTTCTGTTTTGCCAAACAAGATGCCACCTTAGATCAAGCTGCAGAGATTCTCTCCGCGGTTTAAAGCCGTATCTGCCCAAACGTTTTTTTAAAACAGACATGTAGAAATAATGAAGCCTTGGTTACTCAAAAACTAAGGCTTTTTTGAATGCCAACATGATAGTGTTATCAGTAACTTAAAATCATAAAAAGCCGCGTCTAGGACCTGAGCATGTCAAAACAACAGTCCCTCGTTACTCAGCAAAATTTATGGAAAACGTTTTTAGTTTTTCTGGTGCCTTTGATCGCCACCAATATTTTGCAGAATTTATCTGGGACCATTAACACCGTTTTTGTCGGTCAGATGCTTGGGGTGCATGCCATTGCAGCCGTTGCGGTATTTTTCCCGATCTTGTTCTGTTTAATGGCTTTTGTGATCGGGCTCTCGGCAGGTGCAACCGTGTTGGTGGGGCAAGCTTGGGGCGCGCAGAATCTTGAAAAAGTTCGTACTGTGGTGGGTTCCACCCTTTTTATGACCTTGATTGGTGGCAGCATTATTGCCTTTTTAGGGGTTATATTTGCCAAGCCCATTTTATTGGCCTTAGGCACAGCCCCTGACGTGATGCATTTATCTTTGCCTTATGTGCAATGGATGCTTGCGGGTAGTCCACTACTCTTTATTTATATTATTTACACCTCGATTTTGCGTGGGGTCGGTGACAGTACAACACCGCTGATTGCGTCAGGTATGACCATTGGTTCAGGGCTGATCATTACACCCGTGCTGATTGCCGGAAAATTTGGATTTCCAAGTTTAGGTATTATTGCCCCTGCCATTGCCAGTCATATCGGCTTTTTAATTGCCTTGGTATTTTTATATTTCTATTTAAAAAAGAAAGATCACCCGCTCAAACTCGACTTCGAGTTGATTCGTCATATTCGCCATCAACATGATCTCAGCAAAATTATCTTAAAACTAGGCATTCCTACGGGTATACAGATGGTCACGACCTCTGTGGCCGGTCTCGTGATTGTCGGTTTAGTTAACCGCCATGGTGCTGATGCCACTGCTGCATATGGCGCGGTCAATCAGGTTTTGAACTATATCCAATTCCCGGCCTTGTCCATCGCGATTGCAGCTTCTATTTTTGCCGCGCAAGCCATCGGTTCGGGTCAATCTGAACTAATTAATCGCGTGAAACGTACGGCCATCGGGATGAATTTCATTATTACTGGCATCTTGGTGGCATTGGGCTATTTATTCTCTAAATATTTAATGGCGCTATTTATTACAGATCCTGAAGTTGTGGTTCTCGGTCAAGAATTGCTGTTCATTGTGCTTTGGTCGATTTTATTTTTTGGTGCCAGTGCTATTTTTGCTTCCATTATGCGGGCTAGCGGAACGGTGACCGTGCCGATGATTATTAATATTATGGCGATTATTTGCATTGAAGTGCCGTGTGCCTACCTATTCAGTGAATGGTGGGGCTTAAAAGGCATTTGGTATGCCTATGCTTTGGCTTTTGTCAGCTTATGTATTTTACAAGGGCTGTATTACCAACTGGTATGGAGACGAAAAGCCATCAAAGTATTGCTATAAAGTTTGCTAATAGCGTTCAATCCAATCCGCAGCTTTGCATCTCAATATGGGGAATTTTGTACAGATTCATGCATAAAGTTTGCTGTTAAACTGCTGTTTATTTTTCAACATTTGGTTTTATATCCTGTTGATTTATCTACACCTAGAACCAATTAAAATTAAAAATTGCATATTTTCAAACAATTACGGTTTGGCATAGATTTTGTTCTTATCCCTTTTATCTTTTAAGAATAATTGGGATGAGAAATTTTTTATGTCTAAACGTCAAATAAAGCTTGGGGCTTTTATTCCAACCACCTCACAGCATGTCGCGGGTTGGCGTCATCCTGAATCTCGCCCACAAGATCATCTCAATATTGATTATGCAATTGAACTGGCAAAAACCGCAGAACGCGGTCTATTCGATGCCTACTTTCTTGCCGATGGTCTGTCTGTCCGTTGGAGTTCTGCTGTCGAAGGTGAGAAAGGTTTGGGCGATAAAGGCGTCGGCTTTGAACCTGTTACATTGTTTGCTGCACTGTCGGCTGTGACGCAAAATATAGGCTTTATTGCCACAGCATCCACGACTTATGAAGACCCTTACATTTTGGCGCGTAAATTTGCTTCTTTAGATCATATTTCTAAAGGTCGTGCTGCGTGGAATGTGGTAACGACAGCCTCTGCCGATGCCGCAAAAAACTTTAACATTCAGCAGCACCCTGAACCCAAAGAGCGTTACGAACGTGCCGATGAATTTATTGAGGTGACTCAAAAACTTTGGGACTCATGGGAGGATGATACCTTCCATTACAACAAAGAAACTGGGCAATTTTTTGATGCCCGAAAACAACATCAGCCCAATCATCAGGGCCAATACTATCAGGTACTGGGTGCTCTCAACGTCTCTCGCCCACCGCAAGGCTATCCGGTGATTGTTCAAGCTGGGCAATCTGAAGATGGTCGTGAACTAGCCGGTAAATATGCCGAAGTGATTTTTACAGCACAGCAGAACTTAGCAGATGCGCAAGCCTTTTATCGTGATGTCAAAAACCGCTTAGTGAAATATGGCCGCCATGCAGATGACCTGAAAATTATGCCGGGGGTTTCGATTTTTGTTGCCAAGACAGAGCAAGAAGCCCAAGAAAAATATGACTTTTTAAATAGTTTAATTCACCCAGAAGTGGGTTTAAGTTTATTGTCTGCTTTGGCAGGTGGCATTAATCTGGCCAAATTTGATCTAGATGCCCCTTTCCCGAAAATAGAAGATGCAGACATTAATTTCTCCAGTCGTCAGCAGATGATGATTGATATTGCCCGGAAGCACAATTTTAGTATTCGTCAGCTCTATCAATATATCGCTTCAGCCCGTGGACATTGGACCTTGATCGGCACGCCTGAACAAGTCGTAGACCAACTGCAAGAATGGTTTGAGAATGACGCTGCCGATGGTTTTAATGTACTGCCGCCAACAACACCTGCAGGGTTAAATGACTTTGTCGATCTCATCGTTCCTGAACTACAACGTCGCGGTCTATTCCGAACGGCATACGAAGGCAAGACCTTACGAGAAAACTTAGGTTTAAAACGACCTGAAAACCAATATGTTTTAGAAAAAAGACATACCTCCCAAGCCTCATAAACCAACGTTTAATAAAACTGAAAAACAAATGCCCCAACTGGGGCATTTTTATGGACTGATATTAATCCAACTTAAGCGATGATCATACTGACCTATATTTGATAAGCCTAAAAAAAGCCCTGAATTCAGGGCTTTGACATTGTCTAGGTGATGGTCAATTCAGACTTACCATGCAAATTTATAATCGGCAAATCGGTGAGATAAAGGTTCAAGCAACTGATCTTTTACTGGATCACTAAAGTCAGTCAAAATGTCATTTTTAATATTGGTCAGACGGACATCTTCGCGTTTACGCGGATGGGCTAAATGAATATCTACAATACGTTTAATTCGTCCCGGATGCGGCTGCATGACCACCACTCGATCGCCCAAAAAGACAGCCTCTTCGACATCATGGGTGACAATGATCATGGTGATTTTTTCACTTTGCCAGATTCGCTGTAATTCATCCTGTAAATTTTGACGCGTCAACGCATCAAGTGCGCCAAAGGGTTCATCGAGCAGTAAAATCTGTGGTCGATTCACCAAACTACGGGCAATCGCCACACGTTGATTCATCCCACCAGACAACTGCGAAGGATAAGCATCTTTAAATTGGGTTAATTTGACCAACTCTAAATGTTCATCAATCAATACATCTTCTTCTGCACGGCTAAACTGGCTTTTATGCAATGCAATCCGTACATTTTCCCGTACCGTCAACCATGGAAACAGGCGATGATCTTGAAACACGATACCACGTTCCAAACTCGTGCCCTGTATAGGCTGACCATCAACCAAAATCTGGCCCTGAAACTGACGCTCTAGACCAACCAACAACCGTAATAATGTGGATTTTCCGCAGCCACTACTTCCCACAATACTAATGAACTCACCCGGCTGAATATTCAAGTTAATGTCCTTAAGTACGGTTAAGTCTTCTTGCTTTTGTGTGGGATAATGTTTCGTTAGCTGCTGAATAGAAACCGAACCAGCTTGTTCTACGCTCATATCATTATTCTCTATTTGTGCTGACAAACTTTGCTGGACTAAACCTTAGAGTTTAGCCAGTGACACTTCCGTCGATTTAATTAACACCACCACCTCTGAACCTACTTTTAAGCCTAAATCCTTCACCGAACGTGTCGTGATCACGGACGTAAAAAAGCCCGCTTTGGTTTCCACATCAATTTCTGAAACCACAGGACCTTCTACGATTTCATTAATCACGCCTTTGAATTGGTTTCGCACATTTACTGAAGTAATCGCCATTTTAATTATGCCTTTTGTTATTAAGAGAGCTTTACTATAAAACAGTTCAATCACTTGCTATATCTTGATTTATCCTTTAGTTATCCCGATTTTATTTATCTTAAAATCAGATAAATAATCCACGCATGAATTTATCGGTGAAACTGATATTTAAATATCGAATTATTATTTATCTTTTATTTTTAAATCTTTCATCATGATCTGCATTTTCAACAACTATAAGAAACGATATGTCTATTTTGACCCACCCTGCAGTGCCCTCTGCACTGAAACATAAACGGGCAACAGCGACGGTCTTTGCAGACCCTTTATCGCAAGCGTTGTTGTCTCGAATTGAACAAATTGCACCAAGTGAGGCCAATGCACTCATCATTGGTGATACGGGCACAGGTAAAGAGTTGGTTGCACGCCAAATCCACCAATTAAGCCATCGTGCCAAAGGTCCATTTATCGCAGTGAACTGTGGTGCCTTTACCGAATCCTTGGTCGAAAGCGAATTATTTGGACATGAAAAAGGAGCCTTTACAGGGGCAATTAATAGCCGTGTCGGTTGGTTTGAAGCAGCCCATAATGGCACCTTATTTTTAGATGAAATTGGTGACCTGTCCTTGCCTATGCAAGTCAAATTACTCCGTGTTTTACAAGAAAGAGAGATCGTTCGAGTCGGCTCACTCAAATCCATTCCAATTAATGTCCGAATCATAGCCGCAACCAATGTCGATTTAGAGCATGCCGTACAGGACGGGCGTTTCAGGGAAGATTTATTCTACCGCTTACATGTGGCGTTGCTACGCATTCCACGTCTCTCAGAGCGTCGTGGTGACATTTTGCCTTTGGTTAAACACTTCATTCAGGTCTATCAAACCAACCCACATGACACACCATTACGCCTCAGCCCATTGGCGCTCAAGAAACTCCATTTACATAGCTGGCCGGGAAATATTCGCGAATTAGAAAATACCATTCAACATGCGATTTTAGTCAGTAAAAAAGGTGTGATTGAACCAGAAGATATTAGTTTTTCGAGTATTCAAAGTGCATCGTCGTTTTTGCGTGCAGAACCTTTTAACTTACAAAATTCCACCTCGGCTGTAGCCTATATCAAGGATATTCAAGATGCTGGACAGTTACTTGAGCAGACCTTTTTACAAATTTTTCAAGCCGAAAATCAACTTAAGCATGACAATATTAATGAGCTGATTGAAGAAAAATTTATCCGAAGTGCGTATCAGCACTGTCAATACAATCAAGTGCATACGGCTCGTTTGCTTGGAGTGACAAGGAACGTGATTCGCACTCGCCTAATTAAATATGGCTTATTATAAATAAGTCATATTTTTATTTACTCCACATTAAAATAATAATCCCAAAAACTGATACATAAATATTCATCTACATTATTCTTTATTCATTGCATTATTTTAAATATAAAAAATCAGTAATAAAAAACCTCAGCATATCCCGAGGTTGTTATTTATTTTTACATTTTTTCTAGATTATTCCACGGGGTTTCGTTTCCACGCTGTAAAGTATTTTTCTAGTCCAATCAAGAAATAGTTAAAGGATAAGCCTACGAGGGTAATGACTAATATGCCTACAAACATTTGTGGAATTTCAAAGCTAAATTGCGAATAAATAATCAGATATCCCAGACCTGCTTTGGCACCAAACATTTCTACTGCAACTAAGGCCAAAATAGAAATTGCCCCTGCTAGACGGATACCGACAAAAATCGTCGGAACCGACGCAGGCAGAATCACTTTTCGGAACAATTGATAGGGTTTTAGGCCCATGGTTCGTGCCGATTTAATCAGTAAAGGATCGACCGTTTGTACGCCTGTAATAGTGTTCAATAAAATCGGCCATGTGCACGCGTAGACCAACAGACTGATTTTTGAGGTTTCACCAATGCCTAAAAATAAGATAAACAGCGGCATCAACGCCAATGCTGTGGTATTTCGAAACAATTCTAACAAGGGATTTAAGGTTTCAGCCACGAGCTTGTACCAACCAATGATGAGACCTAAAGGAATGGCGATCGCTAGGGCCAAAATGAAACCAATAATGGAACGCTTTATACTGGCCAAGAAATGGATGCCTAATTGACCGCTTTGATATAGCTGCCATGTAGTTTCCAATACCACAGATAACGGCGGTAAAAAAGCCGGATTGACCACACCACTCCGCGGCAGAATCTCCCACAGCAAGAAAAAAGCCACAATGGCAATGGTGCGTTTAAAGACCGTGTTTAACCAAGTGAATTGTAGTCTGGGTTTAATGTCGTTATACGATTGCGTATAACTGATGGCTTGTTTAGTCGATGACATAAATAAATCCTCTGAATATTTTAGTTATGTGCAAGCTGTTTATGTTTTTCAAGGGCTTGCGCTTTAATCACTTCTTCACTGAGCAATGACCAAATTTTATGGCGAATTCGGCCATATTCAGGCAATGAACGGACATCTTCACTGGAGCTGCGCAAGCTTTGAGGAATTTCAATCACTTCCTTAATTCGCCCCGGTCTTGAGGTCATAATCGCCACTCGCTGACTCAGATAAATTGCTTCATCAATACTGTGAGTAATAAAAACAATGGTTTTTTTCGAGCTTTTCCAGATATTGATCAGCTCGGCTTGTAAGGTTTCTCGGGTTTGCGCATCTAGGGCAGCAAAGGGCTCATCCATTAATAAAATTTCTGGTTCATAAGCCAAACTTCGGGCAATCGCAACCCGCTGTTTCATCCCGCCGGAAAGCTCATTCGGATAATGCTTTTCAAAGCCACTGAGACCCACAAGCTGTAAATAGTATTCGGCTTTTTCACGGCGTTCTTTTTTTGCTACGCCTTTGGCTTCTAGACCAAATTCGATATTTTCCAGTGCGGTTAACCATGGATAGAGCGCATATTGCTGAAACACAATGCCACGGTCTAAACCCGGTTGAGTAATCTGCTTGCCACTCAGTAAAATCTGCCCTGCCGACGGTTTGGTTAAACCCGCAATTAAGTCTAATAATGTAGATTTTCCGCAGCCACTTGGCCCCACGATTGAAACAAATTCACCCGGCTGAATATCCAAAGTGACATTTTCTACGGCAACAAATTCAGGCTTATAATTTTTACTGCCGACATGGTTTTGTGCAGGAAATACCTTACGCACGTGATCTAAATGTAATGCACTGGTCATTGTTATATTCCTTTTGATTTTTGGTCTTGCGCATAGGGATTAAATTCATTGCTATAGATGCGACTGACCTCAATTTGATTTGGTTTTAATTTGTGTTCTTTTTCTAAGGCACTCACCCATGGGGCAAAATCCTGATCTTTTTGCACACCACCCACTTCGTGGACACCTGTGCCTGTGTAATATGGAATCAGTGCTGTATTTTCATTGCGTTGACGTTTTTCGATAATACTTTCCATACGAGCAATGATTTGCTCTTTCGGCGTGTTGTGTAACCATTCCTGTGCTTTAGCTACGCCACTGACAAAAGTACGAGCCAACTCGGGATGCGCTTGAATAAACTCTCCTCGCATCGAAAAACTACCTGCGGTAAAGGGGCCGTATAAATCAATATCTTTAAAGATGCTGCGTACACCACCATTTTTTAAGGCCCGTTTTTCCAAAATGCCAGAGAACACTGCAATATCAATTTGCCCATTCCTTAAGGCTTGTTCTGAGCTCACCGGTGGCAACATAATCAGCTCAACTTGACGGATTTCATCATCGGTTAATCCATGGCGAGCCAAATAATCTTTCACCACAAAATCATAATGCGCCCCGTAGGCATTCACTGCGACTTTCTTGCCAATAAAGTCTCGTGGGCTACGAATAGGACTATTTTCTAGCACATAAAAACCCACGTTTTGTTCAGCATCACTGCCATAAGAAGCCACTACGGGAACGACATCTAGACCCGCAGCGATGACTTTCACCACAGCACCATTAAAGGCGCCAGCAAAATCAACATCACCGGCCACCAAAGTGAGTAAATCTTGTGGCCCACCTTGTACCGTGCCGACATAACTGAGTTTAACGTCGCCTAAATAGCCCAAGTCTTGTGCCAATTCAGGTAATGACACCAGTCCCGGATAGCTTTGATAGCGTAGTTCTTTTAAAGCCACTTGCTGAGGTTCATCCACTCGCTGTGTGCTGCAACCAACCAAGGCTGTGCCACCGACCAATGCTGCAAGGAACATATTGCGCCAGAGTTGAGGAATGTTATGGATTGTCATTTTTTTCATTGTTATGTTCTCCTATCCAACCTGCTGCCAAGCTAAAACTTTACGCTCAACCCAAGTCAGTACCGTATTGAGTAACACGCCCACAATGCCTATCAGCAACATGCCAAAAATAATCAGTTCGACATCAAAAGCCTGACGCCCTTGAATCACGATATTGCCTAGACCATTGCCATAGTTCGCCAATAAAAATTCAGAGCCGATGGTGGCAAGCCATGCGAAAATCAGCCCAAGTTGTAAACCGACAAAAATCTGCGCAGAAGCACCGGGTAATATCAATTTACGAAACGCGTATGTCTTGGGAAATTGGTAGGCTTCGGCCACTTCACGATATTTATGCGAAATACTGCTCACACCTTCAAAGGTATGTAGCGCCACGGGGTAAAACACCGACAAAGTAATAAACAGCACTTTGGCGCCATGTCCCTCACCTAAAAAAGTCGAAATTAGTGGCAACCATGCAAACAGTGAAATTTGACGCAATATATGAAAGCTCGGTGCAAATAACCAATTCGAAAGGCGTGAACTCGCGATTAAGATGCCAAATAACACACCTGCTATCGCACCTATGCCATAGCCGATAAAATTTCGCGCCAAACTTTCGCCAAAGCCTGTCAAAAAGCTCGGTTGTTGGAGCACGGTTACTGCTTTTTGCAGCACGAGCCATGGACTAGGAATCAACTTTGGATCAACCCAATTTTGCTGTGAGGCTACTGCCCACAGTGCGATAAATGCCACAGGTAGAACGAGTGCCTTTGCTGCTTTAACTAAGACTTGGCGCGCTGCCCCGTGTAATGAAAGAATGCTCATGAGTTCCCTCCTACTCGGGTTGCGTGAAAGCGCGCCGTTTTTTCTAACCAAGCCAGCAAGGTATCTAAGACATAGCCCGTAATACCAATCAAAATGATCGCCATGAAGATCAAATCCATCTGCATCAGCTGACGTCCCCACACCATGAGATAACCAATCCCTTCACTACTTGCTAATAACTCGACAAAAACCAATGCCAACCACGCCTGCATAATGCCTTGACGTAAACCACTGATCACACTAGGTAGTGCAGCTGGGAAAATCACCTCTTTGAGTTTCTGCCAATTGCTGTATTGGTAAACCTCTGCCACTTCCATCAAACTATTCGGCACATGAGTAATGCCCTTATAGGTTGCAATCAACACCGGTGGTAAAACAGCCAATGAAATAGCGGCAATCTTCAAAGCCTCATCGATGCCTAAGAAAATCGTCAATAATGGAATCCAGCCAACTATGGGAAATTGCGCAACAAGATTCACCGTTGGAAAAATAAAGTCCCGACTACGCTTTGCTAATCCCAACACAGTACCAAGCAAAATCCCGACACTGGCACCAAGCAAGACACTCCATAAAATACGTTTGGCACTGATGGCAAAATGAAAACTCAATTCACCGCTTTGCCATAATTCGACTGTGCTTTGCCACACCAGACTCGGTGCAGGTAAAATCTGCTCAGGCAACCACTGTTTAAGTGTTGCCACATACCATAGACCGAACAACAAAACTGGCATCAGGAGTCCACACGCCACTTGCAAAGTTAGTTTTAAATAGGTCTTAAAAAAATCCAACGCACTTCGGTCACTTTGCAAGGGAACCGAATGTGCAGATACATCCGTAAGGCTCATAATTCTTGTCCTTTTACGCTCTGTTCTGAGACATCAGGTTTTAAAAATTGAATAAATTCCTGATCTTTGCTGATCAAAATAATCAGACCAATAAACACCAGCCCGATTGGTAAAAATAAGTTTTGTAGTCCAACCTGTGCGCCAAATACGGCGCCTATCAAGCCACCCAACAGTCCACCCGAAGGTCCGACGAGGGCTAAAATTGGAGAAATCTTAGCCATCGCGGTTTGCTCACCCACTCGGGCGAAAGACATAAAATTGGCGATATGCAACATACCGAGTCCAAGTCCAAACATGACCGAAGCAGGCCACATCAACAGCGTGATCTTGGTTAGGGCTAAGATCAGTAATGCCGTTGCCATCAGGCTTAGGCCAATCAAATAAAATTTTTGATATCCCATCAGCTCAGCCAAACCGCCCATGCTAAATAGCGATCCCACAAAGACAATGCCTTGTACTGTCAGCAGCATCACTGCCATTGGCTCCGAAAGTGCAAAACTTTGGATAGCAATCACCACAATGAAAAAGCCAAAGTAGTTATTTGCCACGCTGCTCAAAAATTCCAATATGCAAACAATCCGTAATGAGGCATGGGTTTTGATGAGTGCCAAAGGCGCCACAATATCCCGCCATTGAAAATGCGGGCGATTCGTCGCTTGCGGAGTACTACGTTGAAAGCACCACGGAGCCAACAGCAAGGTGCCTAAAAAAAGCAAAGACACCACATAAAAACTTCCGCCATAGCCGAAATGCTCGATCAACAACACGCTCAATGCAGGTGCAATCAGGAAATATCCCATCATGTGCGAACCGCGAAACCAACCCGCACGGGCTGGACCTAAACGCTTTAAATTGCTCAGAAAAACGGTATTGATCGAAACAAAACGCATAGGTAAGACAAAACTCACCAAGGCTGTCACCGCAAAGAGGTACCATGCACCAGCTTTGAGTGGCGTTAAGCTATAGACCACAGCGCCCAACACACTGCCGATGCAGAATATTTTCAAAGACCCAAAGCGCTGTACCAACACGCCAATCGGCAATGCCATGATCAAAATGCCAAAATTTTGCGCTGCTGAAATTAACCCCAATTGCAATTCGGTGGCTTCTAAATGCACGGCATACAAGGAAATTAATACCCGTGCGACACCCACACCCAGTCCAGCCAAAATCGTGAGCAGCACAAAACTGCTCATAAATTTGGTGGTTAATGGACTGGCAATTACATTGCTTTCAATCGGACGACTCATGGCTGCGACTTACTTCGGTTGACCTTGAGCATTAAATTGGCGCCAGTAACCCTCTAACTTCAGCTCTTTCAAGGCATTATTTAGATACTTCGGCTCATACCATGTTTTGGTATCCACATCACGACGGATTAAACGAGCGTCTTTGGCAATTTTTAAAGCACTGTCAATTTGTGAACGATGGAATTCATCGAGTAATGGTGTAGTACGGTCTTTTAAATTCCAGCCATCCCACGTTTTTTGATAATCCACCAACGGAATGCCACTTTGAGCCCAGAGTTTATATTGCGCACTACGGTTGGCTTCTTGAGAACTCCACTGCGCCTGTTTAATCAGTGTCGTCACGACACGTTGCACTACCTCTGGATATTGTTTTTCAAAACTTTCTGTCACCCAAAAGTGCGCAATCGGTGCAACTTTGGGATCTTTAATTTCAACTAAAGTTTTCGCCACTCCACGCGCTTGCAAACTAAATGGTGAAGTAATCGTGGCATCAATATCACCTGTCGCTAAGGCCGTACGTGCCGAATATGCATCTTGCGAAATCACTCGTAAATCACGCTCTGTTAAATTGTATTTCGCTAACACACGGTTAAAGACGATCTGACCATTGGTGCCTTTAAAGACGGAGAATTTTTTGCCTTTGAGATCTGCAAAGGATTTGGCATTAGAGCCGGCAGGCACCACCACATAAGTTGGGCCAAAACGCCCTGTTGAAAACAACACTTTTGTTTTTAATCCCGTCGAACGTCCAACCAATGAGGGCAAATCGCCATGCAATGCAAAGTCAACTTTGCCATTAGCTAAAGCTTCGTTAGTTGCAGGTCCAGCCCCGGGGAAGAACAGCCAATTCACCTTAATGCCATCTTTTTTAAATTCTTGTTCGAGCACACCTCGTAAATGTGCTGTAGCTACAAAACTACCGCCCACTTTGGGTTTACCCCCCTCACCCGCGCCTGATACAGAAATACGAATTTCTTTGGGATTGGCAGCATGCAATTGAACACTTAAACCAAGTGCTGAAAGTGCCAAGAATGTGGCTGCGATTTTTTTAGAAAAGTTATTCATATCGAATGTCCTTAATGATTTAAATTTTTGAATTAAAAGGTGTACTGAACTTGAGCTTGCAGCTCATTGGTGTCTTTTTGATTTGCCGTTTCGACATCAAACAGGTAGTGATTCAGCTGTAATTGGAATTTTGTGGTTTGCGCAAAAAATAGGTTTAAACCCAAAGAGTGAATGTCATATTCACCAATACGACCGCTCGCGGTATCGAGATAGCTTGCGTTGTTTCTATTCGGGTTATAGCGGTCAAAACGGTAATAGCCTTGGACTGACTTTGGCCAGAAATCATCAAATTTGGCATTGGATTTAATACTGTTGTAGAACTGATCGCCCAAGGTGTAAAAAGCGGTAAAAGTATGCCCTTCCGCTTTGGCTTCTTTGATGTCTTGGGCTACGGTGTCGACATAATCGGTCTTGCCTTGCAGATATTCATAGGTCACGCCAAATGGGGCGTGGTTATAATAAATATCGAAACCCAAACGATCGCGTTTTGCAGCATTATCAGTGATTCCGCCGGCTGAAATTTTCGATTCGCCTTTGATATAAGAGGCCCCAAACTTCAACTCACGGAAAATGCTGGCGTAGTCCACTGGCAAGGTAAAAGCCACACGACCGATATAATCTTTGCCGTTGTTGTCATCCGCCTTATTACTGGCATTCCCATTGGTTACCCCTAAGGCATACTCAAACAGCGGCGCACGGTAGTTCGATGCAAAGTCGACAAAAGGTTTGGCATCTCCACGGACGATAAATCCATTTTGACGATTAAACAGTCCTAAAAAGGTCGAAGCTGCAGCGGTACTAATGGTTGGACGCAAATCTTCAGGAGACTGCACATCTAGACCAAAGGGCAATAACTGCTGACCGAGCGTAAAGTTGAGTTTGGCTGTTTCGGGGCCCGCATTGGTGGCAAAAGCGTTATAGCGAACAAAGGCATCCAGTAAATTAAAGTTACTGTTATTAGTGCCATCATTGCGTTTGCCATAACCAAAGGACAATTGATAATCGAGGTTTTTGCCTTCGTTATAATCACGAAATAAATTCCCGCGCACACCGATCAGCGCAGTCCCAATATCAAATGTTGATTTGGTTGCACCCAACACACCCGTTTCATCGAGCGCACTGGCACGTAGTTGAACCGTGCCATACAGGGTTGTGTCACGGGTCGATTTGGTGGTTTGACGTTCATATTGACGTGACTGATCGTACTTATAGTTTTCAATATCTGCACGTAAGCCGTCGATATCTTCGGATGTTGCTGTGGTTACTTCTGAAACCTGCGTTTCACCTTCAACATCAGCGACGTTGGTCGTATCGTCTATCGTCACCGCGGCCGTTTCGACGACTTTACTTTTCGTCGCACCAGATTCCACTGCATTTAAGCGTTTTTGCAAACTCTCAATTTGTTGTTTTAAGCTGCTCAGTTCTTGCTGAAGTGCTTCATCCGATGCAAAACTCAGCTGACTGGTTGCGGATAAAATCAGTCCGACCGCAACGGTTAATGTGGTTTTTTTCATGATTTGGTTTCACTAACATTTTTCCCAAAGCGCAAAATCCCCCAACCCCATGCAAGGTGCATGAAGTGAATGTACTGCGTGGGTTTTTTAAAAATTAATCTGAGTGGTCGTAGGTTTTATTCAACTTATGCACGACCAAAACTCGAAGACAGCTTTTAGAATTTAAGCGCGCATCATCGCGAGTGTCATAGCACAACAACATGCCTGTTGTAGGACACGAAAAGCAGAAAGATATCGATGCGTAAAAGTACTCATAAATGTTCCATACAGTGGTGAGTTTTGTTCACTCTAATATGGCAACAACTGTGCCAACATTTTAAGTAATTATTTTTTAAAGTTTTATTATTTAAATCTGATAAATTCTGTTGGTTTTAACACCAAAAAACTGTTGGTTATTCAACAGTTGATTATTTCAAATCATCAGTTATTTCCATTTTTATATCTCATTTTATGAAATAAGAAATACGCTTTGGGCTTTTAATAACTGATGTTACGCCTGTAAAAGTAATTTTGGATTTTTAAAATGATTTTTAAATCTATTCGATGCAGTCTTACATCTAGGGATTGAATAACGGGATTAGCCTTCGGCTGGAGGTACTCTTACGAAACGTTGTTTCTCATTCGACAAAATGAGAAGCGTGCTTCGCAAGGAAACCATCTTGCGGTGCAATACACCTCACCGACAAAACTCGTTCAATACCATCAAATGATTCAAAGGATCGCAAAAACATTTTTGATTAAAAGTCGTCTTGTCTCAAACAATTGCGGATGACACTACCTCGTATCGTTCTTTTATTTGGATCAAATTGTGCTTCTGATATTACTAGAGCATAAAAAAACCCACTGACGTGGGCTCTTTTCAATTGATTTTAATTACCGCTTATTGACCAAATTTAGTCGCCATGGCAGTTAATTTTTGATAACCCGTCGGTAGCAAACGTTGAATTAAATCAATCGCTTTTGCATCATTACCAATCAATAAACGGCGCTTATCTTTTTGTACTGCTTCAATGATTTGACGAGCCGCTTCTTCAGGTGGACAACGCAAGAATTTATTAAACGATTGTGCCGATTTTTGTGGGTTCATGCCTAAACTTTTCAAGCTGTCATTCATTTTTGCGGCATTGGCAATATTGGTACGAATCCCGCCCGGATGTACACATAGCGCACTCACGCCACAGTTTTCAATATCCAATTCTTGGCGTAAAGATTCGGTAAAACCACGTACTGCAAATTTAGTGGCATTATATGCCGACTGTGTTGGCTGTGCTGTTAAGCCAAACAAGCTGGAAATATTGATGATATGACCTTCACCACTTTGCTTGATATACGGTAAAAATTCTTTGGTGCCATAAACCACACCCCAGAAGTTAATATTGACAATCCACTCCAGCTCTTCGTAGCTTGCCCCTTCAACGGTCGTACCCAATGCCACACCCGCATTGTTAAAAATCATATTCACCGAACCATGATCTTTAACAGTCTGTGCTGCCCATGCTTTCATTGCTGCAAGGTCTGACACATCGAGTTTTTGCGTCGTTACACGTACATTGCTGGCTTTAACCAATTCAACGGTTGCCGCAAGCCCCTGTTCATTCACATCACTTAAAGACAGATGACACCCTTGTTTCGCCAAAAGCACTGCCAATTGCTGACCAATACCTGAACCTGCACCTGTAATGGCAGCCACTTTATTTTTGAAGTTTTTCATTGTGATTCCTTATTCCTTTATGCTGCCGCTTGGCTTTATCACAGAGTGATCTCATTTGCCAATGTGTGCAGTTTGTCGACTTAATATAGTTTTGACAATACATATTGTCAATGTCATCTTGGGACGTGCTAAGCTGTTGAAATCGCCAATGCTTAAACATAGGTTTAAACTGAAATTATTGCTAAAATAAGACAAAATTCTGCTTTAGTTCAGCGTATATTTTCATGACAGATGCAACAAATCACACAGAACAACAACAGGCAAAAAATGTGAAGGAACGTCAATTTAAAGGGCTTTCTCTCAGTGAACGTAAGCAAGCGCGACGTGAAAAACTGATTGAAGCCGGTATAGAAGCCTATGGAACACATGGCTTTTTTTCAGTGACTGTGAAAGATATTTGTTTGGAAGCCAAGCTGACCGAACGCTATTTTTATGAATCATTTAAGAAAAGTGAGCAACTGTTCCAGACCATCTTTTTAAAATTAATCGATGAACTGCAACAAAATGTGATGCAAGCCATCATGCAAGCATCTACCGATTCTAAAAAAATGATTGAAGCGGGTTTAACCGCCCTATTGTTAACTTTAAAAAATAATCCCCGTATGGCGCGCATCATTTACATCGATGCCATGTTGGTACAAGAGCTACATAACCAAGCCACAATTCATGAAACCATGATGCGCTTTGACCGTATGATTCATGCCTTTGTCATGCTCATGATGCCGAATATTGATCGTTCAGAACGCGAAATTTCAATGGTCGCAACCGGTCTCAATGGTTATGTCACCCAAATCGCGATTCGCTGGGTCATGAGTGGTTATAAACAGCCGATTGATGAAGTTTTATCGTCATGTAGCGTGGTCTTTTTGGCCTTGTTGGATGCTTTTTCTGAAAAACCCAGGAAATAAATTCTGAGCTCAACACTGATCTTTACAATTTTTTGAATGATTTTTTTATGACAACAACATGATGCAAAGCCCATGTTGTTGAATATTTCAGGATTTAAATTGTCACAATTTCTTTCTAAACCCCAATGAAAGATCATTTTTGCAATGATACTGTCATAATTAATCTTTGTAATAAGCCTGTCATAAATATAAAACGGTCTACCGTTTACATAAAATAGGGTATTGCGCTGTGAAAGATGACTATATTTTAATCGTCGACGACGAACTCCCGATTCGGGAAATGATCCATACTTCACTGGATATGGCTGGTTTTCAATGTCAGCAAGCTGAAGATGCCAAACAAGCGCACCAAATGATTGTGGATCAGCGTCCTGCACTGATTTTATTAGATTGGATGATGCCTGGCGGCGTGAGTGGTGTAGACCTATGTCGTCGTTTAAAACGCGATGAAAATTTGTCAGAAATTCCAGTCATCATGCTCACTGCGCGCGGCGAAGAAGACCATAAAGTCCAAGGTCTGGACGCGGGTGCAGATGACTATATGACCAAACCCTTTTCCACCCGTGAGTTAGTGTCACGCATTAAAGCTGTGCTGCGTCGCTCAAATGCATTGGGTGGTGAAAAAACCATTGATGCCAATGGTTTAATCCTCGATCCAGTCAGCCAACGTGTCAGCTTTGGCAACACCATTTTAGATATGGGACCGACTGAATATCGTCTACTGGCCTTCTTCATGACTCATCCTGAACGTGCCTATACCCGTGCTCAATTATTAGATCAGGTTTGGGGTGGAAACGTGTATATTGAGGACCGTACCATTGACGTGCATATTCGTCGTTTGCGTAAAGTTCTTGAACCTTTCCAAGCCGATCGTTATGTGCAAACTGTTCGTGGTACAGGTTACCGTTTCTCTACCCGTGCAGACGCTGTGATGGGTTAGTCATTTTAGGTCTTTAATTTTCTATGTACGAACCGTATCCCGTCCCTGAACTTGCCAGTGAACATAAAAAATTCCGTTACAGCAGTTTATGGACTTTTGCCAAGCAGGATTTAAGACTGCTGGCATTTTTCCTGCTCATTGCTGCACTCATCGGCTTTGGTATAGGGTACTTATGGATCTGCATCTTAGTTGCCTTTGCAGTGTTCTTTGCATTGCAAATGCGTTCGCTGTACTTGGTTAACGAATGGATTTCAAATCGTCCCTATGATGTCCCGCCAAATTTAGACGGTATTTGGGGGGCTTTACTCTTTAATGTATACCGTGCGCAGCGTCAAGAACGCATCGTACAAGCTGAAATGGTCGGCCTAATTGACCGCGCTCAATCTTCCTTGGTGGCGCTTGCTGAAGCTGTGGTATTGATTGATGAATTACACCAAATCGAATGGTGGAACCCTGCCGCAGAAAAGCTTTTAGGGATTCAACAGCTTGATCAAGGGCGCAATATTTTAAGTATTTTAAGACAGCCTAGTTTTATCGAATACTTTACCAATATCGATTTAGCCCCCGATGGTTTAAAAATGAAATCATCGGTACTTGAAGACCATTATGTACAAGTCAAATTAACCCGTTTTGGTCGCGAAAGTCGTTTATTGGTGGCTTATGACGTCACGCGCATGCATAACCTTGAGCAAATGCGTAAAGACTTTGTCGATAATATTTCACATGAGCTACGCACACCACTTACGGTTTTAAGTGGCTATATCGAAACCTTTACCGATCAGGAAGATTTAAATCCACGCTGGAAACGCGCATTCGATCAAATGCAGTCTCAAACCCGCCGTATGAATGCTTTGGTTAATGACTTGTTATTATTATCTCGTCTGGAAAATGATAAAAAAGTTGCTAAAAATCAAATCATTGAAATGCCCAGCCTAATGAACCAACTATATGACGATGCACATGCTTACAATGTGGATTATGGACATACACTGAATCTCGAGATTGATAGTCACTGTGACCTGATCGGATCAGATATGGAATTGGCAAGTGCCTTTAGTAACCTCATCACCAATGCAATTAAATACACCCCCAAAGGCGGTACTGTGACCATTGGGTGGCATGATGATGGTACGCATGGTTATTTTACCGTTGAAGATACGGGTATCGGGATTGACCCGAAACACTTACCCCGTTTAACGGAACGGTTTTACCGTGTGGATAGCGCACGTAGTCGCCAAACGGGAGGAACAGGTTTAGGTCTTGCCATCGTGAAACACGTTTTGATGCAACATCAGGCACACCTTGAAATTGAGTCCAAAGAAAACCGTGGTTCGCTGTTTAAAGTAGTCTTCCCTAAAGAACGCTTGTATCATGTGAGCTAAGCGGAATTATCCTGCCGGTCTTGCTGTGCTTCCAACTGTTGTTCTTGTTGTTTGGCACGGCGATATGCAGGACGCTGTTGCATCCGTTGTAAGAAAGCCTGAATTTGTGGATATCGCCCTTGAGTTCTGGTCATGACGGCTTCTAATGGAAACGTCATCTGAATATCCGCAAAGCTAAACGGTCCCGCAAAATATTCATTTTCCGCTAAATGTTTTTCTAAAAACTCGATATGTTCTTTTAAGCGAGGTCGTACAAAACCTTTTTTGACCCCATCACAAATGCGATTAGCTACGGGTTTGATGACCCAAGGTACATGGCGTGGCACATTGCTCATGACCAACTGCATCACCAACAACGGCATTAGAGAACCTTCGGCATAATGCATCCAAAAGCGATATTGTTGTTTTGAATGTTCCGCCTTGGCTGCAAAAAAATCATGCCGATCATACTTCTCTTGTAAATACTCCAAGATCGCTGCAGATTCTACCAAGACCAGTCCATCATCCTGCAATATGGGCGACTTCCCTAAAGGATGGATGGCTTTAAGCTCAGGGGGAGCAGACAAATTTGGCTGGCGCAGATAAAACTGAACCTGATAATCCAGTCCTAATTCCTGCATTGCCCATAAAATACGAAATGAACGAGATTTTTCTAGATGATGTAGCACCCGCATGGGTTCATCTCCTATATGAAGTCTAAAATTTTCTTATTTCTGGCAAGCCATTATTATTTTGAAGTACTTAAATCATAAAAAGTGTCAGATCACTGCTTAGGGCTATATCAAAACTAAATTTTGCACAGTACAGCAGCGACCTGCTTTTAAATTAAACTAGAGTAGTTTTAATGTCTACACTGCGCAATAAAGTTTTTGTCACTGGGGTTTTTTCACAAATGGACAAGATTTTTTGCTCTAATTCTGCATCCAAGGACGTTTGAAAATGCAGGCGTCGCTCAACCCATTCAGCTCCTTCACGGTTCGCACAAAAGTCTGCCTCGACACGAAACTCACCCAATTGGATTTGTTTATGTGCTGCATACATGCGCAAGGTAATCATGGTGCATGAGATTAAAGATGCGCACAGTAAATCATACGGTGCTAAACCTAAGTCCCCGCCGCCAAATGATTCGGGCTTATCGGTAATAAGTTGATGTTTTCCACTCTGAATTTCACCTGACCACGGTGCTTGTAAGGTGTTTACTGTTGCCGTTGCGACGATACCCATAATGACTCCCTCATGGTTATGCCGCACCATTTTCACCACAGGTACGGCTGTTCATTTTTATTTTTAAGTTAACGTGATGGACGCATTTTATCAGGGAAAGCCGGTGCTTCTAGTCGTGGACCATCATAGTCTGGAATAGAGCCAAAGCGTTCGTCCTGATTAATCCACTGCTCACGGGCAATATTCAATTCTTCTTGTGTGCGCCCCACAAAATTCCACCACAGCAAAATCGGTGATTCAAAAGGTTCACCTCCTAATAATAAAACACGGCCACCTGCATGTAGGTCAATTTTGACTTGGGTTAAGCCCGGCTCAAGTACCACCATATTGTCTTCATTTAGCTCGTGACCATTGATACTGGCAGTCCCTTCGAGGGCCATAAAGCCATATTCAAATTTTGGATTGAGCGGCAGGACGGTACTTTGACTTTCCGAACTACGCAGATCGACACCCAATAATTCACTATGTACTTTTACCGGCGATTTAGTCTGTAAAAATTCACCCACCAATACCGTCAATTCAATCCCGTCTTGTGTCACCACAGGCAACTCTGGGTAATGGTCAAACTGGGGCGCCATATTGATTTTGTCATCTGGCAATGCAATCCAAAGTTGCGCAGCATGCATTTGCGTTTCAGATTCTGGAGCAACCTCAGTATGCGAAATACCATAACCCGCCGTCATGAGATTGACTTGTTTGGGCTGAATTAACTGATGTGTGCCCAAACTGTCGGTATGCATCATGGTGCCATCAATCATCCAGGTAAACGTTTGCAAACCAATATGTGGATGCGGCCCAACATCTAAGCCATCACCTTGCGGAAAATGCACTGGACCGGCATGGTCAAGGAAACACCATGCACCAATCATTCGTTTATGACGACTCGGTAAAGCACGTTTTATCACTGTGCCTTGACCAATTTCAGCACGGCGCAGTGGAAATTCTTGAATGAACTGATTGACGTATTTTTCACAATCGTCGGAATGAGATATTTCTGTGTAATTGGTATTGGTCATATTCTTACCCTAAATTTGGCTAAGCCGATGCAAGGACTATCGGCTAGAGCTATGCATTTTTTCCATTATATCTGCATTAACTCAATCTTCTTCAGCTGTCATTAATACGCTGAATCACAGAGATAGGACAATCGTTTTTTTGTTGCCTAATATGACATACAGCATAACAGTTATTGATGCTTATTTAGACAATACCCAATGCAAAATTACTTGTTCAGATCACGTGAAATGTAAATTTAAGTAACACAAATTAACACTCACTTTTGACCGAACAATACCAAATAATTCACAAATCATTGAAATAACGTGTTTAATTTTAAATAAAAATAATATAGATTATTTGAGTTACACAAACTTACATACAAACCATGCTCACCCGTCGGTAATCTTGCATGATCAAAGAGTATAAGAAAGAATCACGTGCACTGATCCAAAATGCCTTGAAAGGAACCGTTGTTCGCGTTCCTGCTCAATTTCGTCAAGAATTTTTCCACTATCATCGTCATCAACTTTTTAAATTCTTTTTGCAAGTCAACATTGTTGCACAATTGGCCTATCTCTCTTATGCCATAGCGGATTGGTTTATGTTGCCCGATGTGGGTTTGCTCGCGATAGGCTTAAAAACGGCCTATACCTTACTGATGATGGGCATCACATGGGGCATTTATACATATAGTAAGAGCATTTTACTCTTTGACTTGATGCTTCCCCTATCGATCGTTGGTGCTTCTGCGCTGTGGTTTAGCCTACTCAATTTATCCAATAGCCCCGATGTGCCGATCTATTTATATGCATCTTTGGTTTTTATTGTGTTAGCCAATTTATGTGTGCAAATCCGCTTTAAGGCTGCTGTGCTCATTTCTCTGTGTATCAGTCTAATTTTACTGATTGGGTATATTTCGCCATTTCTGGCAATATCCATCAACTGCAACTGTTTATCTTGATCTATTCGCCCGTGTTGTTATTTAGTTTGTATATCAGTTGGAATTCAACGCAAAAATCCAGAATTGTATTTTTACACAGTAAACTCGATCAGTTGAACCGTGAAGCGCTCAATATTATGGCGCATACCGACGTGCTGACCGGCTTAAACAATCGCCGTCAATTTATTCAACTTGCCAATTATCATATTCATCATCAGTCCAAACCGTTACAGCCGCTTTCATTACTGATTTTTGATGTCGACAAATTTAAAAATATTAATGATCAGTTTGGGCACTATATTGGTGATCATGTTTTACAACAAATTGCCGAAACGTGCCGACATACTTTACGTAGCCAAGACATCATTGCCCGCTTCGGTGGTGAAGAATTTATTATTCTTTTACCGCAGACACACTTGCGTCAGGCTCAAGATATTGCGGAACGTCTACGACGGGCAATAGCCGATGATTATTTAGAACTTGATACACTACAAAAACTTAAATTTACCGTTTCAATTGGTGTTGCCGAATTTGGTCAAAAAAACCGAGATTTACAAAGTGTAATTCGCATGGCCGATCAGGCACTTTACCAAGCAAAATCTGCAGGAAGAAATCAAATTTCAACTTATAAAACAGCAAGTTAATAATATATTTTGTAACATTCATCAGACGATTTTTTATCATTCATTCGAAAAATCCCTAGTTTCAGGTAGATATTTTTGTATATTTTTTATTCATAATTTTCCTAAGCCATTTATGGAGAAGGGACATGTCTGTTGATGTACGAATGAGTTCTCGGACTAATTCGTCTGCTCAGGAAGTTCGTAAAAATCATAATCATACTTTGAAACTTTCTGAGTGTGATCTTGCCAATCGTGCCGAGATTGAACAAGCCATTGCAGATCCTTTTGCACGTATTCCTACGCAGTTTAGAAACTATTTTCTACAACATCAGTATGCCCATCAGTTACCTTATTTACGTCAAGTGAATTACATGGCGCAGATTACGTTTCTTCTTTATTTCTTTGCTGACATTTTTATTATCCCTGACATGTTCTTTTGGTCAGGTCTTTCTCGAGTGGCCATGATTATTGCTGCCCTATTGGTCAGCTTCTATCTGTTTAAATACAAAAAAGATATTCGTGTGCTCGACATGATCTTACCGATTGGGACGGTCTGTAGCACCGCGATTTGGATTGGCTTATTATTGGCTTCAGATAGCCCAATGGTCTCGTCCTATATCTATGGTGCAGCGATCTTTATCTTAATTGCCAATGTCTGCGTACAAACACAATTTAAGCCAGCCTTGTATTGTTCGGGTCTCATTTCGCTATTGGTATTTTTTGCGGTGAGTCAGCTTTTATCATGGCAAGAAGCACTGATTTTTGTGGTGGTGTCTATTCCTGTTTGGATGATCAGCCTGCATATGAGTTGGAACAATACACTCAATGCACGTCGTCATTTTTTACGTACCCTGCTTGATGACTGGAATATGCATACACTGAAAAATTTAGCGCATACAGATGAGCTCACCCAGTTATACAACCGTCGTCAGTTTGTTCAGTTGGCTGAGCACCGTATTCATGAATGGCCAACGCCTGCAAGTACTTGCTTATTGATGTTTGATGTCGATCATTTTAAACATATTAATGATAATTACGGGCATGATGTTGGTGACCAAGTACTGCAATGTATCGCTGAAACCACCCGAAAAGAAATGCGCCAAAAAGATGTCTTGGCTCGTTTTGGTGGTGAAGAATTTATTGTGCTTCTGTCTGAAACGCAAATACAAGATGCAATGTTGATCGCGGAACGTATTCGTTTAACGCTTCAAAATCAATCTTTGCTGAATGTCGCAAATCACTCGATCCAATTTACCGTTTCCATTGGTGTTTCACAGCTTAAATCACATAAGCAAAATTTAACTGAACTGATTAAGCAAGCGGATATTGCCCTGTATCAGGCAAAAGAAAATGGCCGTAACCGTGTAGAGCGCTATGATTCAAGCATGAAACCCGAACGTAAATCAACGAAGTCTTGGCAAAGCTTTACCCATAAAGCAAAGCCTAAAGCTGAACCGAATAATAAAAGCGATAGTAGTTGGTCAATTGTTTATAAATAGAATGTTGAGATATAAAAAAGGACGCCGAGGCGTCCTTTAAGTTTATTTAAAAACTATCTTCATCAAAACGGTCTTGATCTATTTTATAAATATGGAAACTTCTTTCAATTTGAATACCCAAGCCAAATTCAATCATGAGAGATGTAAGCTTGTCTCCATCAATTAAAACAATGCCTGATTTCTTTGCTGACTCAATTGCTTCTTTACTAAAACAAGAAGTAGTAATAAATACGCCCTTTTTCGCCACTTGATCAGCCAAAGCTCCCTTAAACTGTTGAATGTCAGGGCGCCCCACCGTATTTTCCCAACGTTTAGCTTGAATATATATTTTATCTAAACCTAAACGATCTTCACTGATAATACCGTCAATGCCGCCATCACTGGTTTTACCTATTGCTTGGGCTGCGTCTTGATGTGAACCGCCATACCCCATTATTACCAACAAATCGACAACTAATTGCTCAAAGAATTTGGGTGAATTACTTTTAATTTTATTTAATAGCTCATCTTTAATTGTTTGATTAAGCTCCTTTGATGATTGTTCGATTATTTCTGCAGGCGTCAAATGTTCTGTTTGAATAGATGTAGCATGCTCTTCTATTAGAACTAGATTTTGAATATTTTTATTATGGTTAGAACCAATTTTATAATCAGAAAACCCTTCAAACTGCATCAAATACTGATTAGTTATATTGGATAAGCTGGACAAATCAATAGACCAACCTAAAGTACTTAATTCACAAAGACCACGTGATGGTTGTTGTATCAAACCTGCTTTAACCAAATATGTTTTCGCCCAGCCAACACGATCATAAAATACTGTTTTTGTACCACTAGATAGCCTTAAATTTAAATCAGCTTCAGATAACCCAGATCTTTCAGCTAAAATTTTTGTGGCAGAACTTAATTTTATTGCCTCTTTTTGTTCTGCTAAAAGTTTCATTAATGGAAGCATCAACTGATCGTATGTAGGCAATGACATTTAACTTGCTCTTTTTAAAATAGTATTTTTCATAATTATAAACAAAAAAAAGGACGCTGAAGCGTCCTTTTTTTATTAGAAATATTTAGGTTTCCCTAAATAACCTCAAGCATAGCTCTCGGTGTAATTTAGGCAAGAAACGTTGTTTCCTGAAATCCAAAACTGCCGCGAGCGTAGCTCTTGGCGTAATTTAGGCAAGAAGCTTCGCTTCTTGAAATCCCTAAATTACTCCCATTCAATCGTAGCAGGTGGTTTAGACGATACGTCATAAACAACACGAGAAACTTCTGCAATCTCGTTCATGATACGTGTAGAAATCTTGTCTACAAGATCATAAGGAAGGTGTGCAAAACGTGCAGTCATAAAGTCCACCGTTTCTACAGCACGAAGCGCGATCACCCATGCATAACGACGGCCATCACCTACGACACCCACAGATTTCACAGGTTGGAATACAGCAAATGCTTGCGCAGTTTTGTCATACCAGCCGCTTGCGCGAAGTTCTTGCATGAAGATGTCATCTGCTAGACGAAGGATGTCAGCATATTCTTTTTTCACTTCACCAAGGATACGTACACCTAGACCTGGGCCTGGGAATGGATGACGGTAAAGCATTTCAAATGGAAGACCAAGTGTTGTACCTAAACGGCGAACTTCATCTTTGAACAAATCACGGATTGGCTCAACCAATTCGAATGCTAAATCTTCTGGTAAACCACCCACGTTGTGGTGTGATTTAATCACGTGCGCTTTACCTTGTTTGCTTGCCGCAGATTCAATTACGTCTGGGTAAATGGTACCTTGAGCAAGGAAGTTCACACCGTCAAGCTTACGTGCTTCTTCAGCAAACACTTCAATGAATTCACGACCGATGATTTTACGTTTTTTCTCTGGATCAACTTCACCAGCAAGTGCTGTTAAGAAGCGATTTTCAGCGTCGGCACGAATCACGCGGATACCCATGTTTTTCGCAAACATATCCATCACTTGCTCGCCTTCGTTCAAACGAAGTAAACCGTTATCTACAAATACGCAAGTCAATTGGTCGCCAATCGCACGGTGTAAAAGTGCAGCTACAACCGATGAATCGACACCGCCTGAAAGACCCAATAGAACTTTTTGATCACCAATTTGCTCACGAAGTTGTTCTACGCGAAGATCGATGATGTTTTCTGAGTTCCACAAGTTACGGCAACCACATACGCCATGTACGAAGTTAGACAATAACTCAGCACCTTTTGCAGTGTGTGTTACTTCTGGGTGGAATTGGATACCGTAGAAACGACGTTTTTCATCAGAAACCATCGCTACTGGGCAGCTTGGTGTGCTGGCAGTGATTTGGAAACCTTCAGGAATTTGAGTCACTTTATCGCCATGACTCATCCATACTTTTAATTGGTCTTTGGTATCTTCAAGATCACCAATTAAAGCATCACGGACTTTAATATCAACTTCTGCATAACCGAATTCATGTACAGTACCTGGCTCAACTTTACCGCCAAGCTGTTCTGACATGGTTTGTAGACCATAGCAAATACCTAAAACAGGTACACCAAGTTCAAATACAACTTGTGGTGCGCGCGGACTACCTTCTTCATGAACACTTTCTGGACCACCTGAAAGAATGATCCCGTTTGGGTTAAATGCACGAATGTCTTCTTCAGACATATCAAATGCGTACATTTCTGAATAAACACCAGCTTCACGTACACGACGTGCAATAAGCTGACTATATTGAGAACCGAAATCCAAAATCAGGATACGGTCTTCAGTAATTTGGGTATTGGTAGTCATGGCAAACAACTATGCAGGCAACGAATATAAGCGCCGTATTCTAACATTTTTCTTGGACTTTCGCACACTATTCGGACAGGGGCAAAAATCCCAAGCCAAACGGTGTTTTTTACAACACATTTCAGGACTTTACCCATCCGCTTTCAATCAGCGGTAGACATGAAAAAAGCGGCAGAAGGCCGCTTTGATGGATGCTCGGACTCATGACAACTTTATTTTGATTTTTCAATCCAATGATCAAAACTAAATTGACCAGCACCATGCAGCATGAGAAATAATAAGCCGCCAGACATCGCCAAGTTTTTCATAAAGTTAATGCCATCTTCTGCACCGCCATGAAATAAAAATGCAGTGATTAAACTAAATACGGTTAGACCTAATGCCGCAAAACGTGCTTGAAAACCAAACAATAAAGCTAAGCCACCACCCAACTCAACTAAAATGGTGATTGGAAGTAGCCCTGCCGGTACACCCATTGACTCCATATAACCTGCGGTTGCAGTGTAAGCCGTAATTTTGCCCCAACCTGCCACAATAAAAATATAAGCCATCAAAATACGTGCAACGAGACTGATCACTGCATTGATTTGAGGCTGTTGACTTAGATTTTTCACCACTAGATTTGGATTAAACATACTGAAACCTATTTTTAATACTGTTCAAAAGATGTGCTTAGATTAGGTCGTTTCTTATTCTCTTTAAATATGCTTTTATAATACTCATCATTTCATATATAGAACGATTTTATTGATAATTAATTACGTTTTAATACTGACTTTGCTGCCCCAGACTGATAGCATCAGACCACTATTTTACGTATATACGCCCCATGGAACTGATTGATTTTATACTACATGTTGATGACCATTTACTCGAGTTCATTACCAATTATGGCGTATGGATTTATGCAATTCTGTTCCTGATTATTTTTGTTGAAACCGGTTTAGTGGTCATGCCCTTTTTACCGGGTGACAGTCTTCTGTTTGCAGCAGGCGCGCTCGCTGCGTCAACAGGTGCCATGGATCCGTGGGTTTTGGTGATTTTGCTATTTATAGCGGCAGTCTTGGGCGACACGCTGAACTACCATATTGGTAAATATATTGGCCCACGTGTCTTTGAAATTGAATCACGCTTCATTAACCGTCAACATTTGGTGAATACGCAAAAATTCTTTGAAAAACATGGTGGTAAAACCATTATTTTTGCCCGCTTTATTCCTTTTGCACGAACCTTCGCGCCTTTTGTCGCAGGTGCAGGCAGCATGAACTACAAGTACTTCCTGACTTTTAACATGATTGGTGCGATTTGCTGGGTTGGCTCATTTATCACTTTAGGTTATTTATTTGGCAATATGCCAATCGTGAAAGATAACTTCACCCATCTGATCTTTGGCATCATTATTATTAGTGTTTTACCGGGTGTGATTGGTTTTATTCGAGCAAAATTAAAGAAATAAACCGATGTGGTGAACACCTTTAAGCAAAAAAGCGCAAAACCACAGGGAACATACATAAAATCAGCATCAGGGCCGATCCTTTATACAGAAGATCGGCCTTAATTTTTTGAGTCTTACCCGCCAAAATCGTCCGTCCAAATGACATCCAAAACAACGCAACAGGCAGCAAAACCACACTAAATACAGCGAAAACCAAAATAAAATTTAATGGGCTTACCCAAGTTTCAATCGGGAAAATACCTGCAGCAAAAAGCAAGGCTTTCGGATTTTTTAACGAGGAAATGAATAATTCACGTGGTTGAATTGAAGGATGTTTTTGATTGTACTGATGTAAATGCGTCGATTTCCACAAATGAAAAGCCAACCATAAAACATAGGCAATACTGAGAAAATGCAGTAAGTGAATTAAATTCGGCCACACTGGAGCGCTTAAATGAATAATCAACGCCCACAAATTAATGGCATAGAAATAGCCCAATAATTCTGCAGGAATCAGCATGCACGTCTTTGCAATACCTTGTTGATGTGCAGAGCTTGCCATTAGTGCATTGCTAGGTCCCGGCGTCATCATCACCGCAATCATTGCAAATACAAAAAGCCAACTCTCAATCATAAATACCCAGACAATTTTTCAAAGCGCACACCTTAGCCGAAATGAATTTAAAAAAACAAGTACGCGCTAGGTCAGTTTTATCCTTGTACAAGTCAATGCACTCACGCTGAATGTTCAAGACCAGTAGGAGGTATTAAAATTTACGAATAATATTTAATTTAATTTTTTCATATATTTAAATATTTTATTGGCTCTAAATAGTGCAGTTTATTTGACTCAAAAAAAATGCCAGTAGACGCCTCGCCTACTGACAAATTTTATTACACTTTTCTCATAGCACAGGCCTAAGCCTCTGCTCATGATCCGTTTATGATTTTGCTGCAGTAGCCGAATTTGTGCGAACGATAATCGGACAACCCTTAAATTTTGCTGCCTGTACAATCGCTTCTTGCTCACCTAGAACGCGTGAAAGTTCGGTACGTTTGGTATTTGAAGATTGTCCCATATTGACCGAAATACTCGGACCAATTCCCCAACCTCCACGGCTGCCCCAGCCACCACCGAGGCCAACACCCACACCAACGCCTGTGCGCTTCGGTGTTTCTACACCATTTTGAATATAGTCGTGGATTCGGTTGTATTCACTTTGCAATTGTTGGCAACTCAAAGACTGATACTGTGTAGGTGAAACATAGCTTGGTTTAGGCGTACTTGCACATGCACCCAATACAACAGCAGTGAAAGCAACTAGACCACATTTAAGTGCATTCATACTTTTCTCGATACTACTTTTGCTCAATTTCATTGAACAATGATTGATAGGCTTGCGTCAATTTATGATCTGCAGCCAAATGGATTAAAGGTTGATTTTTATGATGAGATTCTTTCATCAGCACCGAAGGCGGTAACATGCTCTCCAAGACAGGAAGACCTTCATCTTTGAGTTGTTGTACAACTTCACGTGGTAACTTCGCCTGTGCTTGAAATTGATTGACCACAATGCCTTCAATTTCCAAACGATCATTATGATCATCCTGCGTTTCCAACACATTTTCGATCAGGGTCTGTAAGGCACGTTTTGAAAACACGTCACAGTCAAATGGAATCAGCACGCGATCTGCCGCAATCAACGCAGATAAAGTAAAAAAGTTAAAGGCAGGCGGTGTATCAATAAACACTCGATCATATTGACCGCTCATCTGCTGCAAAGCATCACGCAGTTTGTAAATTTTATGCTTAGATTCTAAGGCATGTGCCAACGCGCCTAAATTTGGACTGGCAGGAATCACATCTAAATTTTTAAACGGTGATTGATGTACATAGCTTTCTAGACCTTTAGTACGATTTTTTAAAATCGAACCAATGGCATTTCCCAACAAACCTTTACTTTGTTGCGTCCCCAAGACTTCTTCAAAATAATTTTCAATATTGGGTTCAAGTGCGGGCTTATCTGCTGAGTACGTCGCATCATCCCCCAACAAATATTGACTTGAATTGGCTTGAGGGTCGAGGTCAATCACCAAAGTTTTTAAACCTTGGTGCGCGCTTATCGCAGCTAAATTGACCGTAATACTCGATTTCCCCACACCACCTTTTTGGTTAAATACCACACGCGTACACATTCAAAACCCTCTAATCTTTGTTTTTCTACTCAAGCCTTGAAATCGGCCATGTGGATAAGCCATTTATCCAAAAACTGGTTTGATTATAACCAATGTAATGATGAAAATAAGTGCAACAGCTGCAATAAATAAGCCCGCACGGCGCTGAACCAATAATACACTGTCATCTTTTTTATACGCTTTAGATAAAGAAGACAGCAGCACCAAAAACAGCACAACTTTGGCATAGAACCATGGCTGCACATCAAAGTTCTTCATAAACAATAAGATAATTCCAGTCACGGCAATTAATGTCATTGAGCCATGTTGCAAAGCAACAAAAAACTTCCGCCCTGCCGGATTGGGTAAATTGCCCTGCGTCCCTTTAAACAACGTAAAAGCACGAATGAAAATGGCAGCACAGCCTAAAGCCACACCACACATATGAATGATTTTAATGATTAATTGCGTTTCCATGGCTCACCTTAAGATGACTTAGGTGCATGCGCACATTCAGGGCTAGTGGTGTCTTGACCTTTCCATTCTTCGGGTAAAAACGCATGAATGGCCAAGGCATGAATTTGCCCCGGACTAAGTAAATCACCGGCTGCGGCATAGACTTTTTGATGACGTTGCACCAAACGCAAACCTGCAAATGCCTCACTCACGATCACTGCTTTAAAATGCGACTCTTTACCTGGGAAATAACCTCCATGACCTGCGGACTCATTCACCACTTCAAGATGTGTAGGCGCTAATGTCTGTAGACGCTCAATTAATTGCTGTTCTAAACTCAAAACGGCTCTCCCAAATTCAAAAAAAGGTTCAACTGGTCTTAGTATAGCCTGTATTTGTTCAAGTTCTTGTGTCGCAAAGTTGCTGAAACCATCTGAATTGCATGATTTCATCAAAATGGAAGCCTTCGACCTGCAAAAATCTTCCAATTTTCAAACAAATTGTTTTTATTTTATGCAAACGATGCACAGTTTTTCATAAAGTTATTGACCTGAAAAATCCTTAATGTATTATACGTGGCTATGCGGGAATAGCTCAGTTGGTAGAGCATAACCTTGCCAAGGTTGGGGTCGGGAGTTCGAGTCTCCTTTCCCGCTCAAAATTTTTTCATTCGGTTTTTTATTTAAAAAATTGGATAGACTCCGCGGGAATAGCTCAGTTGGTAGAGCATAACCTTGCCAAGGTTGGGGTCGGGAGTTCGAGTCTCCTTTCCCGCTCCAAATTTTTTTCGATTCAGTTTTTTAGTAAAAAAACAGGATAGACTCCGCGGGAATAGCTCAGTTGGTAGAGCATAACCTTGCCAAGGTTGGGGTCGGGAGTTCGAGTCTCCTTTCCCGCTCCAAATTCAAAAAGCCCTCATCGAAAGATGGGGGCTTTTTTATTGCAGATTGAAAAACATCTGAATCAATTTATAGCCCTTTTTTAATCTTTGCATAGCTCTATGATATTGAGCATCTATTGGAGTTCAAGCTGATTGATCACCATTAATAAAAAGTATTAAAAAAAACAGCTAAGCCCCTGTCTTAGATATATTATTTTTAAAGTTGAATATCTACAAAGTTGCTAACACCAGATTTTCATCATCAATCCTCTTGTTGTTTTCCCTACATCTATTGTTTTAAATCAAACACTTATTTTATCTAATTTGCAGAATTTTTATGCAGATTAAATGCTAAAAAGACATTTTGCTAAGTTAAGAATAATCCATCATTTAAAGAATCACGCATTTACGAGTAGCGTTTTGATATCTATTAAAGGTGTCATTATGTCTCATTTAATCTCTGAAAATATTCATGTTATTGAAAATGATTTAGAAGCAATTCATGCAGCGTATCACGTTGCCGATTTTGCTTTGGAAGGTCGAAATGAACGTGATCAGAACCGCCTACTGCCTTTTGCAGAAATCGACTTATTCAGTCAGAAAGGTTTAGGCGGCATTCGTATTCCCAAAAAATTTGGCGGTGCCTACGTATCAAACAAGACGCTGGCGCAGGTTTTTCGCATTATCAACAAAGCAGATTCTAGCGTGGGCCAAATTCCACAAAACCAAATTGCCTTGCTATCTATGATTGACCTCATGGGAACGGATGAACAAAAAGCCTTTATTTTTAATGAAATTTTACAGGGAAAACGTTTAGCTAATGGTGGGCCAGAGCGCAACACTAAAGACACTAAAACCTTAAACACAACGCTGCGCATTGAAAATGGAAAGTATGTTGTTAATGGTGAAAAGTTCTATTCAACCGGCAGTAGTTTTGCAGATTGGTTGGCGATTAAAGCCGTTCACCCTGAAGGTCATGTTGTCCTGACCATCATTGATCGACACGCTACAGGCGTAGAAGTGATTGATAACTGGAATGGTTTTGGTCAGCGTACAACGTCTAGTGGCACCGTCAAACTAAACCATGTGGCAGTAGACCCCCTATTAATTTTTGATGAACGTAAGCTTTCTGCAGGGCCAACGTATCGAGGTGCCTTTTCACAATTGATGCAAGTCGCGATTGATGTCGGGATTGCGGAAGCTGCCTTTGCAGACACCCTTTCTGCGGTACAAAAAGCCCGTCCGATTGTGGATGCACAAGTTGAGAAAGCCAGTTTTGAGCCCTACACCCTACAAGAAGTGGGGAAATCTGCAGTTTTATTGGATGCTGCGATTTTACTTTTAGATGAAGCCGCAGATTACCTCGATGAATTAGATCAGCTTGATCAGGTGAGTGAACAACAAGCCGCTCTAGCTTCGATTCGTGTCGCTGAAGCTAAAATCTATGCCAATGATGCAGCCTTACAGATCTCTGAAAAACTCCTTGAATTAGGCGGCAGCCGTGCAAGTTTGAGTGCCCATAACCTTGATCAACACTGGCGCAATGCCCGAGTACACACCTTACATGATCCTGTGCGCTGGAAGCTGCATACCTTAGGCGACTATTACTTAAATCATAAATTACCTGCACGCCATGCGTGGATTTAAGGAGAATTCTGATGACCTCATTTCCAAATATTAATTCGCTACAGGCCGCATCAACAACACCTGCGCATATTATTCAGTCCGATGCAGAAGCACTTGAAATTGCAAAACAATTAGCTGAACAATTTAGAAAAAATGCCGTGCAACGTGATGCCGAACGCATACTGCCGTTTGATGAAATCGAGGCCTATAGTCAATCTGGTCTCTGGGCAATCACAGTTCCCAAGGCATTTGGCGGTGCCGAAGTTTCAAGTTATACCGTGGCGCAAGTGATTGCGCTTATGAGTGGTGTAGATGGCTCAATTGGGCAAATTCCACAAAACCATTTTTATGCATTGGAAGTATTACGAAACACCGGCACAACTGAACAAAAGCAAAAGCTTTATGCCGAAGTGCTTGCTGGCGCTCGTTTTGGCAATGCCTTAGCCGAGTTTAAAACCAAAACCGCTGCGCAAAAACAAACGTCGATTCGCCCTCATGACGATGGTTTTGTGGTGAATGGTGAAAAGTTTTATTGCACCGGCAGTTTATTTGCACATCGTATTCCCACATTGGTCAAAGACCAAGATGGTCGTGAATATTTAGCCTTTATTGCACGTGAAAGTACAGGTTTAGAGCTGATCGATGATTGGACAGGGTTTGGACAGCGCACCACGGGTAGCGGCTCTGTAAAATTTCACCAAGTTGCAGTTCCTGCCATAGATGTCATTCCCTTTGATCGGGCATTTACGGAGCCGACATTGGTTGGGCCATTTGCGCAAATTATGCATGCTGCGATTGAAGTCGGTATAGCCCGCGCAGCCTTTGAAGAAAGTTTAAGCCGCGTACACCAAGCTCGACCATGGATTGATTCAGGTCTTGATCTTGCAAGCGAAGATCCTTTAACCAAATACGAACTCGGTCGTATTGCCGCAGATGTCCGCGCCAGTGAGGTCTTGCTGAAACAAGCTGCTCGCTCCATCGATACTGCTCGCCCACAGCCCAATGCCGAAAACATCGCAAAAGCCTCATTAGATGTAGCGAAAGTGCGTGCGCATAGTACTGAAACTGCACTGAAAACGGCTTCAAAATTGATTGAGCTTGCAGGCAGCCGTGGCAGTCAGCGTGAAGATGGCCTAGATCGATTTTGGCGTAATGCACGTGTCCACACCTTGCATGATGCAGGGCGTTGGAAATATTTCTTCATTGCCAATTACCTCCTAAATGGCGTATTGCCCCCACGTCGAGGGACCTTGTAATGAGCGAAATCACCACAGCAGATACCCAATCACATACAGCCAAGAAAATTTTACTGAATGCCTTCGACATGAACTGTGTCGGCCATATCAATCATGGCTTATGGACCCATCCGCGCGATGAGTCACACCGCTTTAATGAACTGAGCTATTGGACCGATCTTGCCAAAACCTTGGAGCAAGGGCTGTTTGACGGGCTATTTATTGCGGATATCACTGGGGTCTATGATGTTTATGAAGGCAATATTGATCTCACACTTAAAGAGTCGATCCAACTGCCGAGCCATGACCCCAGCACCCTGATTTCTGCAATGGCTGCGGTCACTGAAAACTTAGGTTTTGGTGTAACAGTCAATTTGAGCTATGAAACGCCTTATCAATTTGCACGTCGATTTGCCAGCCTAGACCACCTGACCCAAGGTCGAATCGGTTGGAATATCGTGACTGGATATCTAGACAGTGCAGAACGCCTCATTGGGCAAAAAGGCTTGAAAGATCATGACCTACGCTATGAACAAGCTGAAGAGTTTTTGCGGCTTTGCTATAAGTTTTGGGAAGGCTCTTGGGAAAATGATGCGGTTCAAAAAGATAAAGCAAATCGCATCTTTAGCGACCCCAAAAAAGTACATGCCATTCAACACCAAGGCAAGTTCTATCAAAGCCAAGGGGTATTTCAAGTTTCTCCATCGATTCAGCGCACCCCTGTGTTGTATCAGGCCGGTGCTTCACCACGTGGCTTAGCTTTTGCCACACAACATGCGGAAGGCATGTTTATCGGTGCGGACAGCGCTGAAAAAGTCAAAAATCAGGTACAAAAAATTCGCAGCCAAACCGCAGCGCAAGGTCGTGACCCACAAGCCGTGAAACTCTTTGTTGGCATTACGGTAGTGACCGCAGAGACCGATGAGCTCGCCCAAGAGAAATTGGCTGAATACATTCGCTATGCCAACCCTGAAGCGGGACTGGCACACTTTTCCAGCTCGATTGGGATGAACCTCGCCAACTTTGCAGAAGATGAAGCCATTCCATATCAGCAGACCAATAGCATCGCATCGGTCAATCAAAAATTTAAAGAGCAAAAAATTACTCGCCAAGATTTGCATGCTCAGCACGTTCTAGGTGGGCGTTATCCGCTCTTTGTCGGGAGTGGCGCCAACGTTGCAAAGCAGTTGATTGATTATTTGGATGAAACTGGCATCGATGGATTTAATCTGACTCGCACCGTTGCACCTGAGTCACATCAAGATTTTATCCGTTTGGTCATTCCTGAATTACAGCAACGTGGTCGCTATAAAACTGCATATGACACCGGTAGTCTACGGCAAAAATTGTTTCAACAAGGTGACCATTTAGCAATGACACATCCTGCTCATCGCTACCGATGTCCCACTTCCGAAACATCTTCTCAGGCAACCCTTAAAAACGTTGAAACAGCATAAGCTGCATTTATAAAACAACATGTTAGACAAAAAATTTAATTATTTCGAAATATAGAGGTGTGCCATGGCACAAACAGCAAAATCTAAATTCACACTGATTGGTGTGATCGTAGCCATCTTGGTGATTAGCTTAGTTATTTGGAATCAACAAAAGAAAAGTCATCAAAGTGAATTGGTGATTGGGATTAGCCCATCTTTTGCTAAACCCTTACAAGTCGCTGCAGATGAAGCCAAGCAGCAAGGGCTGAATGTTAAATTGGTGGAATTTTCAGACTGGAATACCCCCAATATCACCCTAAACCACGGTGATATTGATGCAAACTTTTTTCAACATCAGCCGTTTCTAGACAATGCAAAAAAAGAAACGGATTTTAAAATCAAAGCCTTTGATGTCGGTGCTGCTACCCATGTCGGACTGTATTCAAAAAAGTATAAAAACTTTGCTGATTTACCCCATAAAGCCAAAGTGGTGATTCCGAATGATCCGGTCAATCAGGGCCGTGCCTTACAACTGTTACAGCAAGCCAAGCTCATTGAACTGAAACAGCCAGATAACTTTTTATCGACTTTAAATGACATTGCAGCGAATCCTAAACAGCTTCAATTTATTGAGGTGGAAGGCCCTCAAACGGCACGTGCAATTGATGATGTCGATCTGGCTTTTGGCTACCCACATTATTTACGTTTAGCAAAAACTGCCGATCCTGAAAATGCATTGTTATTTGACTCCAATACTGACAAACGTTTTGCCATCTTATTTGCCGTACGTGATGACTATGTAGATCATGATGATAAACTGCGTAAATTTGTCGATATTTATCAAAACTCACCTAAAGTTAAACAAGCATTGGACGCAGATTTTGGTGCAAAACTGTGGTTCCCTGGTTGGAAATAAGGAGTCACTCATGGTGAGTTTCGGTTCATCGGTTGAATTTGCCGTCCCCCATATCCAAATCAAAAATTTAAATAAATTTTATGATGTGCAAGGACAGCAGGTTCATGCCTTAAAAGATATCAATCTGAATATTCCACAAGGCAAAATATTCGGCATTATTGGGAAAAGCGGCGCGGGTAAATCTTCGCTGATTCGAACGCTGAATGGCTTAGAACAAATCAGTGATGGCAGTATTCACATCCATCAACAGGAATTATCTCGCTTAAATCATGCAGAGTTGATAGCCCTGCGTCAGCGTATTGGGATGATTTTTCAGCATTTTAATTTGATGTCTGCCAAAACCGTGTATGACAATATCGCGCTGCCCCTTAAAATCGCCAATTTCAGTCAAGCCGATATCGCTCAGCGAGTGAATGAAGTGCTGAAGTTGGTAGGTCTTGAAAATAAAGCAGCGCACTACCCTTCTCAACTTTCGGGCGGGCAAAAACAACGTGTCGGGATTGCACGAGCGTTAGTTCATCATCCGGAAATTTTACTCTGTGATGAAGCGACTTCTGCACTCGATCCTGAAAGTACTTCTGTTGTGCTGTCTTTGCTTAAAGAAATTAATCAAAAGCTTGGTATCACCATTGTGTTGATTACCCATGAAATGCAGGTCATTCGCGAGATTTGCGATCAAGTTGTGGTGATCGATCAAGGCGAAATTGTAGAAGCAGGACAGGTTTGGAAAGTGTTTTCTACGCCTCAGCAGCAGATCACACAAGAGTTACTCAACCTTGAACAACTTGATTTACCAAGCGACATTCAGCCACAACCGTCAGATTCAAATGATCAAATCATTTTAAAATTACGCTATGAATCGATACTACAACAGTCGCCAGACTTAAAGTTTATTTTTGATCAATTTCAGGCGCCAGTACATTTGTATCAAAGTCATATCGATAGTATTCAAGGGCATTTAATTGGCTCGTTGATTGTTGCTGTAGACCACAGCCATTTAGAGATCAACGCCTTATCTGAACAACTTAAACACCATATCGCACAGATTGAGGTACTTGGCTATGCACGACCAACTCATTGATTTACTGATTAGTGGAACCATTGATACTTTACTGATGGTCGGCGTTTCAGCTTTTGTGGCCTTTCTGATCGGCCTGCCTTTAGCGGTCGTATTGGTGTGTAGTGCTGAACACGGGATTTATCCTTCAAAAAGCCTAAACCACACCCTAGGTTGGTTGGTCAATATTACCCGTTCGGTACCTTTTCTTATTTTAATGGTGGCGCTCATTCCGCTCACGCGCTTTATTGTGGGCACCAGTTATGGCGTTTGGGCTGCCGTCGTGCCTTTAACCCTTGCGGCCACGCCTTTTTTTGCACGCATTGCAGAAGTGAGTTTACGTGAAGTCGATCAAGGTCTGATTGAGGCCGCTCAAGCCATCGGCTGTAATCGCAAACAAATCATTTGGCATGTGCTGCTCCCTGAAGCGCTTCCTGGCATCGTCGCGGGCTTTACCGTGACCTTGGTGACCATGATTAATTCTTCTGCCATTGCAGGGGCGATCGGTGCAGGTGGTTTGGGGGATATTGCTTATCGGTACGGTTATCAACGCTTTGATATGCAAATCATGCTGGCAGTGATAGTGGTCTTGGTCGCGATCGTGATGCTGGTTCAAGCCTGTGGAGATCACATTTCCAACCAATTGGATAAACGCAAAATTTAAAGATTTAAAGCGCCCCCGCTCGATAATTTTTCGTATTTCTTAAAAAAAATATGCCTCTATACATAAAAAAATACCCTAATCTGGATTAGGGTATTTTTCGATTAGATGCAAAAATGGATTCTGTTCAATCAGCATCTTTAGATCAAATTAATAAGTCACACGAACATAATCACGATATTCAGGTTTCCAGAAATTCTCTTCAATGGCCTGTTCTAGTACTTCAATGCTGACATTTGGCGCAACACCATCAGCAATCGCAGCTAATGCCACTTTCAATGCGATTTTCTTCGAAATATCCTGTAAATAATCCAAACTTGGCAATAAATCGGCATTTGGATCTGCCAATTTTGGTGAACAGTCTGCCAACGCCGTACTAGATGCCATCAGCATATTTTCCGTCACACGTTTCGCCCCAGATGCAATCACACCGAGACCAATCCCCGGGAAAATATAGGAGTTATTACACTGTGAAATCTGATGAATCTTGCCATGATAATTCACTGGTGCAAATGGACTGCCAGTCGCAATCAGGGCCTTACCTTTGGTCCACTCGATAATATCTGCAGGCACCGCTTCGACACGCGATGTTGGATTAGACAGTGGCAACACAATAGGCTGTTCACAATTCGCAGCCATCGTTTCAATGACCTCTTGGCTAAACAGTCCCGGTTGTCCCGAAACGCCAATCAATACAGTCGGTTTAGCATGTGTAACTACATCCAATAGCGAAATGACTGAATCTGCATTTGCCCAATGAGCAACGTTATCCGGTGCTTGCGCAAGTTTGCGTTGGAAATCTAAAAGATTCGGCTGATTTTCAGTAATTAAACCAAAGCGATCGACCATAAACACCCTCGCACGCGCTTGAGCATCGGTCAAGCCTTCCGCCACCATTTGCTTGATGATCTGTTCTGCAATCCCGCAACCTGCTGAACCTGCCCCTAGGAATGTGACGATTTGATCTTTGAGCTGCTTGCCTGCTGCACGTGATGCCGCAATTAAACTTCCGACAGACACCGCTGCTGTTCCTTGAATATCGTCATTGAAGCAGCAAATTTTATCGCGATATTTTTCCAATAAAGGCATCGCATTTTTTTGTGCAAAGTCTTCAAATTGAATCAGCGCTTTTGGCCAACGTTGTTGAATGGCTTTAATCACGTCATCGACAAATTGATAATATTCTTCACCGCTGATACGAGGCTGACTCCATCCCATATAAATCGGGTCATTCAACAGCTGTTGGTTATTGGTTCCGACATCTAAAGTAATCGGCAATGTATAAGCTGGACTGATCCCACCACATGCGGTGTACAGTGACAACTTACCAATTGGAATCCCCATCCCCCCAATGCCTTGGTCACCAAGGCCAAGAATACGTTCACCATCCGTAATAACGATCACTTTCACGTTCTTTTTATTCACGTTATGAATAATTTGGTCAATATGATCACGGTCAGGATATGAAATAAAGATCCCACGATGACGACGATAAATATCCGAGAAGCGCTGACAAGCCTCACCCACTGTTGGTGTATAGATGATTGGCATCATCTCACTGAGGTGATTTTCAATTAAGTGATAGAACAATGTTTCATTGGTATCTTGAATATTGCGCAGGTAGATATGCTTATTGATATCACTATTAAATGCACAATATTGCTGATAAGAACGCTGACTTTGCTCTTCAATGCTTTCTGTGACGTGTGGAATTAAACCGTGCAAATTAAAGCTCTTACGTTCATCTTCATTAAACGCAGAGCCTTTATTTAAAAGTGGGAGTTCTAAAAGTGTATTTCCGGCATAAGGAATATATAAAGGACGTTTCGTTTTCAAATTTTCACTAGGCATTATTTAACTCGTTTAATTAATCTTTTGTTTCGCACTGCAAAAAGCAAAATGTACAAAAGTGACTATCTCGTTATTTGTTATAGCCTATCCTGATTCGAGCGCTTTGGGGCATTTAATAAATTGATAGTAGTTTTAGTTAGATTTTATAATCTGATAACTCGATCATGCATCCAATCATTGCAACGCCTATTTTGGCTTAAACGTATACGACTTTTAGCGAATCTCAGAAAATAGCAAAAACAATTAATGATTAAATTTCAATCAATTAAATAATTTCAATACAAAGCCCTAAATTTGGTAGGTCTTTGGTAGGTGTGAATTTAAAACATCCCTCGCAATACTCAGTTTAGGTGAGTATCACCCATAACAAATGACAATGAATGGTAGAAGGAATCGCACCATGGCTTTTAAAAATATTGCAGATCAAACAAACGGTTTTTACATCCCTTGTGTTTCACTTTTTGGTCCCGGCTGCGCTAAAGAAATTGGCGCAAAGGCGCAAAATCTTGGCGCAAAGAAAGCGCTTATCGTGACCGATGCCGGTCTATACAAATTTGGTGTGGCAGACACCATTGCCGCATATTTAACTGAAGCTGGCGTAGAAAGTCATATATTCCCGGGCGCAGAACCCAACCCAACTGACACCAACGTACATAGCGGTGTAGATGCCTACAATGACAATGGCTGTGACTTTATTGTCTCTCTAGGCGGCGGCTCTTCTCATGACTGTGCCAAAGGCATTGGCTTAGTGACTGCGGGTGGTGGCCATATTCGTGACTATGAAGGCATCGATAAAAGTACAGTCCCAATGACTCCACTCATTGCGATTAATACCACCGCAGGTACGGCATCAGAAATGACCCGTTTCTGTATTATTACCAATACCGACACCCACGTTAAAATGGCGATTGTCGATTGGCGTTGTACCCCTCTTATCGCCATTGATGACCCGAAGCTGATGATTGCGAAACCTGCGGCGCTCACTGCAGCAACCGGTATGGATGCGTTAACGCATGCGGTCGAAGCTTATGTTTCTACAGCAGCCAATCCTATTACCGATGCTTGTGCTGAAAAAGCCATCAGCATGATCAGTGAATGGCTCAGCCCTGCCGTAGCCAATGGCGAAAACTTAGAAGCGCGTGATGCGATGAGCTATGCACAGTACTTAGCAGGGATGGCATTTAACAATGCATCTTTAGGTTATGTCCACGCGATGGCGCACCAACTCGGCGGCTTCTACAACTTGCCACATGGCGTATGTAATGCCGTGCTGTTACCACACGTTTGCGAATTTAACCTGATCGCCTGCCCTGACCGATATGCACGTATCGCGCAGCTCATGGGTGTGCCAACCGATGGTTTAACGGTGACTGAAGCGGCTTATGCAGCAATTGCAGCAATCCGTGAACTGTCTGCTTCGATTGGCATTCCATCGAGCCTTTCTGAACTTGGTGTGAAAGAACAAGACCTCAGCATCATGTCTGAAAATGCGCAAAAAGATGCCTGTATGCTCACCAACCCACGTAAAGCGACTCATGCTCAAGTGGTTGATATTTTCAAGGCAGCGCTTAAAGCCAATGCCTCTGTGGTCGACTTCAAAGCGGCCGTTTAAGTTAAGCCCTCAAAGGTCTTCATGTTTAAGTGACCTAAGTGCCTACATTACCCTTTGAGTCTGGTGATGTAGGCTCAACTGAATCCATTTCACTTTTTATTTCAGGGAAGCGACTATAGATTGGTCGCTTTCATACTGAGGTCACTCTTTTTTAGTCGGTAAAACAGCATCGATTATTCATTTGACAAAAGCTCATGACTCATCAAGGATAAAGCATAATGTCCAATAATATTAATGAGTATAATAATGAGCCATTCACCAATTCAGTATCAGCCTGACATTTTGGGCGCAGGCTATGAACAAGCCACGCTGACCTTCCCGGATGATTATGAAGGCCCAGTGGTTGCCACACTGGTTCGCAAAAAAGCCACGGCTCCTACCTCCAAAGCGGTGCTCTATATCCATGGTTTTATCGATTATTTTTTCCAAACCGAAATGGCGGAACGCTTCAATCAGCACGGTTTCGACTTTTATGCCTTAGATTTAAGAAAATATGGTCGCTCAATCCGCCCGCATCAAAAATACTATAATGTGCATGCACTGTCTGAATACGATGCCGAAATAGATCAAGCCCTAACGATCATTGCTGATGAAGGTCATGATGCCTTGCTGCTCTGTGGTCATTCTACCGGTGGCTTAACCACCACTTTGTATGCGGCGCATCATCAAAATCATCCTTTAATTCAAGCCCTTTGGGTTAACAGCCCATTTTATGATTTCAACATGAATCCAGTGAAACGCGCACTGGGTATTCCACAGCTGAGTAAATTGGCAAAGACTTTTCCAAATCTAAAATTCCCAAGTGAACTAAATAAATGGTACACCGCCAGCTTACACCGTGAACTCAAGGGTGAATGGAGCTTCAATTTAGACTGGAAAAAGACCCGCTATCCAATGGTGTATTTAAGTTTTGTACGGACAATTTATGAGGCTCAAAAGGAAATTCATCAAGGTGTGACGATTGATGTACCGGTATTAGTGATGCATTCACATCAAACTAAAAATCCCAAAAAATGGGGTAAAGCAGCGCAGACCAGTGATGTGATTTTGGGTGTAAAAGATATCCAAAAATATGCCAAAAAAATTCAAGGCGATGTCACCATTCAAAGTATCCAAAATGGTTTACATGACTTAGTCCTTTCTGAGAAATCAGCACGCGAACAAGTCTATACCCAGCTCTTTCAATGGCTGGCCAATAAAGGCCTTTAATAGCCTGTATGACATTGCAACTTACTGTTTTAATTTCAACAAGGTCTGATGTACGGGATGTGATCTCGGCATCAGCTCAATCAGGCGTTCAACCGCATCAATGGCTTCAGGAAAACGCGCGACATGCTTGAGCAGAACATCCGTTTCTTTGGCATTAAAAATCGCTTGGCTCAAGCGTGACTCAAGACAATCACGCCATGCCCCTAAAAATGGGCTTTCAGTTTTAGCCAAGAAAACCCCTGAACACAGTTTTAATGCAGAATCGAGATAACCTGCATCTAAAGCTTGCTCGGCTTGTAAAAAGTCGGCTTCGACTTGCGCCAATAAGCGATAGGGTCTTGAGCCTAACATGCCACCCAAAATATCGCGTAGCTGCGACATTTCCGCTTTTAAAGTCCCAACACTCACCTTACGTTCACCATATAAGGCTTGATGCAAAGTATCTAAGGTCATGCCTTGCGGACATAGCGCCAAGATGGTCAAAATTTCTATTTGCCGCGGGGTCAGCACCATCACTTTGCCATTAAATAACACTTGCGGCACAGCAAAGGCCCGAATATACAAATGCTGTTTTTGAAAATCGAGTAAAGCCGATTGAATAATCGAAGCGCAGCGTTCAGCCGCAAGTAGCCCTAAACTATTGTGGTTTTTCCACACGGTGGATAAATCAACCACGCCCAAAATTTGCTGCGTATGTGGATCGATAATCGGTGCTGCATAGCAGACCCATTCATGTACTGATGGCATGTAATGTTCATTTGAAAACACACAACTCGACTGTTGGGTTTTTAAAGACAACGCTAATGCATTGGTGCCGACCAATTCTTCGCGCCATTGCCCACCTGCAATAAAATGTACACTTTCCGCAGCACTTTGCATTTGCCGACTCGACGCACTCCAAATAATCGTGCTACCCACATCACCCACAGCAAGTACCATCGACGACTGTTCGGCAATGTGTTTTAAATCTTCGGCACAATGTTGTAAGGCATGATGCAATGCCGACTGTTGTTGACTCTGAGGACTTAAATTCACCAAAGGCGCAGCACTCCGGTTTTCCGGAATTTCAGCCTGCGCCGATCGCTGCCAAGAGCTTGCAATGCTCTCATTCAATTGCGAAGTTTGCTGCTTTGACAGACTCATGCCCTGCCTTAACCGTTCGACATTCTGTCGTTTTTCAGATAAATCCTTCTGTATCATCATTCATTATTCTCACAACAATTCATGACTAAAAATCCGTTTCCCGGCTTTTGTTTTTAAGACTGAAAAAAAATATTGTAAACCTTCTTGTCTCCAACCTTTTTCCAACCTTATACAGGCTATGCTAATCAAATAATGTACAAAAGTACCTTATACCAAAGCTGTAGATTGCCACAGATGGGCAGCCCAACAAGATCATAATAAACAAGCAAAGGAAAATTCATATGCGTTATGTCGATCCTAATCAACCCGGTTCAAAAGTTCAGTTTAAAGCTCAGTATGAAAACCTGATTGGTGGCCAATGGGTCGCGCCAGTGAAAGGTGAATACTTTGAAAATATCTCCCCTGTAGACGGTAAAGTTTTTACCAAAGTGCCACGTTCTTCTGCTGAAGATATCGAACTGGCTTTGGATGCAGCGCATAAAGCCAAAGCCCAATGGAACGCCTCTTCCCCAACGACACGCTCAAATATTTTATTAAAAATTGCCGATCGACTTGAAGAAAACCTAGAGCTCCTTGCAGTTGCAGAAACATGGGACAACGGTAAACCGATTCGTGAAACCTTAGCCGCTGATATTCCACTGTGTATTGATCATTTCCGTTATTTTGCAGGCTGTATCCGTGCCCAAGAAGGCGGTATTTCTGAAATTGATGAAAATACCATTGCGTACCATTTCCATGAACCACTTGGTGTGGTCGGTCAAATTATTCCGTGGAACTTCCCAATCTTGATGGCTGCTTGGAAACTTGCTCCAGCATTGGCTGCGGGAAACTGCATCGTGTTGAAACCTGCGGAGCAAACGCCTGTCAGCATCTTGGTCTTGGCTGAACTCATTCAAGACCTACTCCCACCGGGCGTGCTGAATATTGTGAATGGTTATGGTGTTGAAGTCGGTCGTCCATTGGCGACCAATCCACGCATCTCAAAAATCGCCTTCACAGGTTCAACCGCTGTCGGTCAAATGATCATGCAATATGCGACTGAAAATATCATTCCTGTGACTTTAGAACTTGGTGGAAAATCACCAAATATCTTCTTTGAAGACATCATGGACAAAGACGATGAGTTCTTAGATAAAACACTCGAAGGTTTTGCCATGTTTGCGCTCAACCAAGGTGAAATTTGCACATGTCCATCACGTGCATTGGTACAAGAAAGCATTGCAGATAGATTCTTGGAAATGGCGGTTGAGCGTGTGAAACGTATTAAGACGGGTCATCCACTCGATACCGATACCATGATTGGTGCACAGGCATCGCAAGAGCAGCAAGACAAAATTTTAGGCTGTATCGCTACAGGTAAAAATGAAGGTGCACAGCTCATTACTGGTGGTGATCCACGCAATGAAGTCGGTACAGGTTTCTATATTGAACCAACCATTTTCAAAGGCACCAATGACATGAAGATTTTCCAAGAAGAAATCTTCGGCCCTGTGCTTTCAGTTGCCACCTTTAAAGACTTCGACGATGCCATCAAAATTGCCAATGACACGATTTATGGTCTCGGTGCAGGTGTTTGGTCACGTTCAGCGCATACTTCTTACCGTGCAGGCCGTGCGATTCAGGCGGGCCGTGTTTGGACCAACTGTTATCACATTTACCCTGCACACGCAGCATTCGGTGGCTACAAAAAATCAGGGATCGGCCGGGAAAACCACAAAATGATGTTGGATCATTACCAACAAACCAAAAACCTATTGGTGAGCTATGACACCAAGCCGATGGGCTTCTTCTAAGCAGCGTTGAACAATACATAAGATAAAAAAGCGAACTTCGGTTCGCTTTTTTTGTTAGAAGCCGCTTCAAAGAATTCATTAAAATTTCTTTTAAAAAGCTGCAAATTTTCTTATGCTTGCTAAACAAATAACTTTATTAATTAAAAACATTTAAATAGCTATGAAATATTGTGTCTCCTGTGGAGAAAAAGCATTAGTACAACATCACTTTTGTAGTGCCTGTGGTCATTCATTTGGTGATCAAGTGTCAGAAAAACCTAAGCAAGCACGTTATCCAGCATTTGTGCCCAACCAAGATGATATTTCGACCTATGAACATCATCTCAAATACTTAAACAAATTAAGCTCTTTCCAAAGCAAAGTATTCTATCTTTTCTTCTTTGGTGCTTTCGCGGTCATGTTTTTTACTTTCACAAGTGTATTTTCAGGTTGGGCGTCTGTTTCCAAAGCATTTGAATCTATATGGCTATTTCCTTTTTGTATCATCAGTTGTATTGCCATAAAATTTACAAGTTTGGACTATTGGCTTGCTAAACAAATTTATGGTCGAAATTATCGTTATAAAGACAATGGATTAAGACTCGTTTACCAAGAGCTACCAAGCGCTAAAAATCATAAAGATGAATTTATCTGTATCTTTTGCGGCAATAAACGATTCTTTCGTAAAGGTATTTATGCAAGCGATTCATGCACCGTAAATTGCACCAAATGTCAGCATTATTTATATACGGAATAAAGCTTAAGTTTTTTAAGTTAGTACCCCAAAAATAAGACTCAATACAAATGAAAGCTGAGTAAAAGTAGATGTAAGTAAGACAATCAGCCATGATCCATTCTATAATTCCACTTACATCTACAATGACTTCTGCATTCCCGCCCTAAAACTGGTGCTCATATTCAGTAGCATTCACTCAAGTATTCGTCCAATTAGGCTGATCGTGATGAAGCCTGTAAAGCCGCCTCAACAAAATGTAAATGATCGACACCCCAATATAACTCATCATCGACAAACCAACTTGGCGCCCCAAACACACCCCGTTCAATAGCTTCTTCGGTCACCACTTTCAGCTCAGATTTGACTTTTTCATCATCCAACCACTGTTTCACTTGTTCTGCACCTAGCCCCAGTTCTTGCATGAGTTGCATGAAGGTGGTGAGATCATTTAAATTGCGTGGCTGACCAAACATCGCGTTAAAAATACCCGTCAATACTTTCAGAAACTCTTCAGACTGAAATAACTGGACTGCGGTTATCAAACGCATCAACTGCAAAGTATTGATTGGAAAATACGGATTCATCTGTACGGGAATCTGCCATAGATCTGACCAGCGCTTAAGATCCCGCATGGAATAGCGTGCCTTTGCAGGCACAGCCATCGGACTACTGTTGCCAGTAGCTTTAAACACCCCACCCAATAGCATCGGTTTCCAGATAATCTCTGCCTGATATTGCTCAGCAATGTGCTGAATACGGTGAAATCCGATGTAGCTATATGGACTGCCAACATCAAAATAAAACTCGATTACTTTCATTTTTTTTCGTCCTTTTTTGCTTATTTTCCTAATATTTTTAAATCAGTGCTTACCAATGTTCCATCCATGGTCGCAGATCTAATTCATGCGTCCATGCATCCCGTGGTTGCTGTGAGAGATGCCAATAATTTTCCGCAATATGTACTGGATTTAAAATACCATCTTGCTCTTTTTTAGCATAAAGATCAGGGAATGTATCTTTGATAAAATCGGTATCAATTGCACCATCAACCACTACATGTGCCACATGAATATTTCTTGGTCCAAGTTCACGTGCCATGCTTTGTGCCAATGCCCGCAACGCATGTTTTGCCCCTGCAAATGCTGCAAATCCTGCCGCACCACGTGTCCCAGCGGTTGCCCCTGTAAAAATAATCGTGCCTCGTTCACGTGTCACCATGCGTTTTGCCACTTCCCGACCCGTTAAAAATGCCGAGAAACATGCCATCTCCCATATTTTGAAATATTTACGTGCGGTTTCTTCCAAAATACTACAAGGGACGTTGGCACCAATATTAAAGACCATGACCTCAATCGGGCCAATGTTTGATTCGATATGCTCGATGAGTTCAATCACTTGCTCTTCTTTTCGAGCATCCGAACCAAAGCCAAAAGCAGTCCCTCCCTGCGCTTGAATTTCAGCTATTGAGGGCTGTAATTTGTCTGCATTTCGTCGTGTCATACAGGCAATATAACCCTCTCGGGCAAAACGCTTAGCTATTTCACCACCAGTTGCATCACCTGCACCAATCACTAAAGCGACTTTTGACGAAGTCCGATTGAGTTGTTGCATAGTCTCACTCCATTACTGTTTTATTTTTATTCCATGCTCATTTTATTTAAGCGTCGGTTTTAAACCACACATTATTAAATAACGATCGTTACTATAACGAATACTATGTTATGGTTAATTTATCGTCAATCTTATTTTCAAGGGTGTTGCAGATGCGCTACAAACCCGAATACAAACAACAAAAACGCCAAGAACTATTAACCATCAGCGGACAAATTGCGAAAAAAGACGGCTTTGCCGCAACAGGTGTGGATGGATTCATGAAAGCCGCCGGCGTCACCAGTGGTGCCTTTTACTCACATTTTTCGTCTAAACAAGAGCTACTCAAAGCCTTAATTGAACATGAGTTACAACACAGTTTTGATATGTGGCAAAGCAACCCGCATCATAATGCAGCCGACTGGATTAATTTTGAGTTAGACCGTTACTTAACCCCTTCCCACCTTGAACATCCTGAACAAGGCTGTGTTTTGCCGACACTTGCGACCGAAGTGGCCCGCGCAGATGATACGATTAAACAGACCTATGAAAAGGAATTACTGCGTGGTCACGCTTTATTTAGTCAGCATCTCGGTAGCGAAGAACTCGCTTGGGCCATAATGTCCCAACTGGTCGGTGCAATTTTAATTGCGCGAGCAGCTGCAGATCCACATTTGCAAAAAACTATTTTAGACGCCAATAAGATGATGATTCGGCAATATTTAGAGAGCCATGTGGCTGCATCAACGTGATTGATTTTTATGTGACTGTTCATGGAGTTAAAGCCCTACAGTTTTCCGACAAACTGCTCATCTCTTTCATTTGAATTATTTAAAATCTGTATAAGCTTACCCATTTTTATGCTTTTCAATCGCTTAAAGATTGGGCATAAATGGCACAATTCAAATAAAGTCCTCTTTTCAAGGTTCTGACGACTGTGTATAACAATGAGCCATTAAAGGAAAATGATAAGCATAGGCAAAGAACGCAAAAAAACGTTAGACTATGCAACAATCAATGCAAGTAAATGTCATTCGAGACAAACAAAAAGGTGAAGATTGATGCCGCTCAATACTGTTGAAGAGCTCGTAGCTGATATTCGTGCAGGAAAAATGGTCATCCTCATGGATGATGAAGATCGTGAAAATGAAGGCGACCTTGTTATCGCTGCGACCCACGTACGCCCTGAAGATATCAACTTCATGATTACGCATGCGCGTGGTCTTGTGTGCTTAACGCTCAGCAAAGAGCGTTGCCAACAGTTAAATTTACCACTCATGGTTGATGCCAATGGTGCGCAGCACGGTACCAACTTTACCTTGTCTATTGAAGCAGCAAATGGCATTTCAACTGGTATTTCTCCTGCTGAACGTGCACATACCATTCAAACTGCTGTAGCAGCACATGCAAAACCCGCTGATATTGTTCAGCCAGGCCATATTTTCCCGCTTATGGCGCAGCCAGGTGGTGTACTACACCGTGCAGGTCATACTGAAGCAGGCTGTGACTTATCTCGTTTAGCCGGCCTAGAACCCGCATCTGTGATTTGTGAAATCATCAATGAAGACGGCACAATGGCACGTCGCCCAGACCTTGAAGTGTTTGCTGAAAAGCATGGCTTAAAAATGGGAACCATTGCAGATCTGATTCACTACCGCATGACCAATGAACAAACGGTTGAACGTCTAGACCAGCAAACACTAGATACAGAATACGGTACATTTGAATTGTTCCGTTACCGTGAAATTGGTAATCCAGACATTCATTTAGCCCTTGTGAAAGGCGAACCAAAACAAGGTGTAACCACTGTACGCGTACACGGTTTCAATCCAGTTCGCGACTTACTAAAACTGAATAAACAAGATGGCGCTCCGGCGTGGAATCTCGATAAAGCACTGAAAGAAATCGCATCCAGCGATCGTGGTGTTTTAGTATGGATTGGTCAGCGTCATTTACAGGACTTAGGTCCTGCTTTAGAAAATTTAACTGCACCGAAAAATGTTAAATCCAATGCAGCACTGTCTCAGCAGTATCAAACCATTGGTGTCGGCGCACAAATTTTACGTGATTTAGGCGTGGAAAAAATGAAGCTTCTCAGCTCGCCACTACGCTTTAATGCACTATCAGGTTTTAACTTAGAAGTGGTGGAATACATCACCGCAAATCAAACATCAGAGAAATAATCGAGGTTGCTATGGCAGTTCGCCGTATTGAAGGTATGTTACATCTCACGAACGAAGACCGTTATGCGATTTTAGTTGGTCGTTTTAATAGCTTTGTTGTTGAACATTTGCTAGAAGGTGCCGTTGATACATTGAAACGTCATGGCGTATCAGAGGATAATATCACTGTTGTTCATGCACCGGGTGCTTGGGAACTTCCTGTGGTTGCGAAGAAACTTGCAACTTCAGATCGTTTCGATGCCATCATCGCGCTTGGCGCAGTGATTCGTGGTAGCACGCCTCACTTCGATTTTGTTGCTGGCGAATGTGCCAAAGGTTTAGGCGTTGTTGGTCTAGACACTGGCTTACCAGTAATTAATGGTGTATTGACTACGGATAGTATTGAACAAGCGATTGAACGCTCAGGTACAAAAGCAGGCAATAAAGGTAGTGAAGCTGCCTTGACTGCTATTGAAATGGTTAACTTGTTAAAGGCTATTTAACGCTATGTCGCAAACACTTCAAGCAACTTATGCAGCAAAACGTAAAGCACGTCGCTTTGCTGTACAAGGAATTTATGAATGGCAAATGAGCCGCAATCCTGTGCATGAGATTGAAGCACGTACGCGTGTGGAAAATGCCATGCACAAGGTAGATCTCGGCTATTACCACGAGTTATTGACCGAGGTTGTTGCCAATCATGAAGCATTGGATGCGCTTTTAATCCCTGTACTCGATCGCGAAGTTGAAGCCTTAGATGGCGTTGAACTTGCAACCCTTCGTTTAGGCGCGTATGAACTCAAAGAACACCTTGAGATTCCTTACCGTGTCGTACTCGATGAAGCGATCGAGTTAGCTAAACATTTTGGCGGTGCAGACAGCCATAAGTACATCAATGGTGTATTGGATCGTTTAGCGACTACATTGCGTGCAGCAGAAAAGCAACAAGCTAATTAATTTATTAAGTAGTACGTTGTATGGCTGAGTTCTCTATCATTGATACCTATTTTAATCGTCACAGCAGTAGTGCTGTCGATTTAGGGGTCGGTGATGACTCAGCCTTGCTCACCCCTCCTCCACAGCAACAATTGGTCATCTGTGCCGATACTCTCATTGCTGGACGTCATTTTCCTCTCGACACCAACCCACATGCCATTGGCTGGAAATCTGTTGCCGTCAATTTATCTGACATTGCTGCAATGGGCGCCAAACCGCATAGTATTTTACTGGCATTAAGCCTACCCCAAATTGATCATGAATGGCTCAAAGGCTTTAGTCAGGGTTTATATGATTGTTGCGATCAATTTGGTGTGAGTTTAATTGGTGGTGATACCACACAAAGTCCTCATCTGACGATTTCAGTTACAGCCCTCGGCTGGGTAGAATCAGGACAAGCTGTCCCACGTTCAGGTGCCCAAGTCGGTGATTATATCTGCGTCAGCGGACAAGTCGGTGATGCTGCATTTGGCTTAAACCATTTAGGTCATCGCTTACAACGCCGTTTAGATTATCCCACACCACGTTGCTTATTGGGCCAACAGCTCAAAGGCTTAGCCAACAGTATGATTGATGTCTCTGATGGGCTCGCACAAGATTTAGGACATATCCTCGCTGCTTCACACGTCGGTGCAGAAATTGAATTAGATCAACTTCCTATCGATCACGATGTAAAACAATTACAACAAGAAAAGCAGTGGCAGTACGCACTCGCGGGTGGTGATGACTATGAGTTATGCTTTACAATAAGCCCGCAGAATTATCAAAGAATTCTGCAACTAGAATTAGATGTAAACATTAGTAAAATCGGTCAAATCACCCCAAATTTGGGAATCCGTTATAACAACCACGGTGTGGACCAAGTCATAAAATTTAAGGGATACCAGCATTTTGCATAAGCCAGCCATTAACTTTAAATCCATGTCTTGGTTTAACCGAGTCATCGCCTTTTGTGGCGTGGGATTTGGCTCGGGTCTTGCACCTAAAGCACCGGGCACCTTTGGCTCTGCTTTTGCTTTGTTGTTTATTCCAGGTTGGCTTGCAATCGGCTTTTTCAACTCCATTATAGTCATGATCATCATGTCGATTATTGGGATCTATATTTGCGGTCAAACCGCCAAAGTCATGGGTGTTCATGATGATGGCCGCATCGTATGGGATGAATTTGCCGGTCAGTCCATTACCTTCCTCCCAATTTTATATCTTGGGCAAATGAGCTGGACTTGGGCATTGATTGGTTTTGCTTTATTCCGTTTATTTGATGTCTGGAAACCGTGGCCTATTCGTGTCATTGACCGTCAAGTCGGTGGTGGCTTTGGCATCATGTTTGACGATATTATTGCGGGCCTTTGGGCTGCGCTTTGCATCTGTATTTATTTTTATATTTTGTCTATGTAATAGAAACACCTAGGATTAAACATGTCTACTAGCGTTATTATTCTTGCTGCAGGTAAAGGGACACGTATGCGTTCTCGTTTACCCAAAGTATTACAACCACTCGCAGGACAACCTTTACTCGGCCATGTCATCAACACTGCGAAAAAATTAAATGCAGAAGAAATAATTACCATCTATGGGCATGGCGGTGAATTGGTTCAAAACGCGTTTGCACATGAAAATGTGAAATGGGTTGAACAAGCAGAACAATTAGGTACAGGCCATGCAGTCAAAGTGACTCTGCCTGTCCTAGCAAAGACTGGGATTTCTTTGATTCTCTCGGGCGATGTGCCTTGTATCACTGAAGCAACATTACAAAAATTATTAGATGCATCTGCTCAAACAGGTATTGGCTTAGTAACTTTAACGGTTAATGATGCGACAGGTTACGGGCGTATTGTTCGTGAAAATGGCAAGATTCAAGCCATTGTTGAACATAAAGATGCTTCTGAAGAACAACGTAAGATCAAAGAATTTAATACCGGTATTTATGCAGTGAGCAATGCCAAATTGCATGAATGGCTGCCAAAATTAAGCAATAATAATGCACAAGGTGAATATTACCTGACCGATATCGTGGCAATGGCAATTGCTGACGGTCTCGAAGTGGCATCTGTTGAACCAGAACGCGCTTTCGAAGTGGAAGGTGTCAATGACCGCGTACAATTGGCAGCCCTTGAACGTGAATTTCAAAGTTTCCAAGCAAAACAACTGATGCAACAAGGCGTTCACCTGATTGATCCTGCTCGTTTTGATTTACGTGGCACACTGACTGTCGGTCAAGATGTCCGTATCGATATCAACGTAATTATTGAGGGTGATGTTGAACTCGGTGATAACGTTGAAATTGGTGCAGGTTGTGTGATTAAAAACACCAAGATTGCAGCAGGAACTAAAGTTCAACCATATAGCGTTTTTGACAGCGCCATTGTTGGTGAAGACGCTCAAATCGGTCCATTTGCACGTTTACGCCCAGGCGCAAAATTGGCCAATGAAGTGCATATTGGTAATTTCGTTGAAGTTAAAAATACCACTGTCGGGTTAGGCTCAAAAGCCAACCACTTTACCTATTTAGGTGATGCAGAAGTCGGTGCAGGTTCAAACATTGGCGCAGGCACCATTACCTGCAACTATGATGGCGCAAACAAATTTAAAACCATTATTGGTGACTCAGCCTTTATCGGCTCAAATAGCTCATTAGTCGCTCCTGTCACCATTGGTCATGGTGCAACAGTGGGTGCTGGCTCAACCATTACACGTGACGTAGCAGAAAATAGTCTTGCGGTAGAACGTTCGAAGCAATTTGCCAAAGAAAACTATCAACGTCCCCAAAAATTGAAGAAATAAGAGGATTAAATTATGTGCGGTATTGTCGGTGGCGTTGCAGAACGTAGTATTACCAATATTTTAATTGAAGGCTTAAAGCGTCTTGAATATCGTGGCTATGACTCTGCGGGTTTAGCGCTGATTAATAAAGGCCATGTTCTACGTGAACGTCGCGTAGGTAAAGTTGCAAATCTTGAACAAGCCGTTGAAGAAGCAGATATCGCAGGTTCGGTCGGTATTGCACACACGCGCTGGGCAACCCATGGTAAACCGACTGAAAATAATGCCCATCCGCATATTTCAGGTAATGTTGCTGTTGTTCATAACGGCATTATTGAAAACTATCAAGAGCTTAAAGATGATCTTGAAGCGCTTGGTTATGTCTTTACATCACAAACAGATACAGAAGTTGTCGCACATTTAGTCAATGACGCTTTAAAAAGCACCCCGAGTCTTTTAGAAGCGGTTAAAAGTGTGGTGCCTCAACTCAAAGGTGCTTATGCACTGGGTATCGTACATACCGACCATCCTGATGAATTAATCACGGTGCGTGAAGGTTCACCTCTCGTGATTGGTGTCGGTATTGGCGAGAACTTTATTAGCTCGGATCAATTGGCACTTTTACCAATTACCAACCGTTTTATTTACCTTGAAGAAGGTGATATTGCACGTTTGACACGTAATACTATTGAAGTATTCGTCGATGGTAAATTGGTGAATCGTCCAATCAAAGAGCTTGATGCGACTGTCAGCAATGCTTCAAAAGGTGAATATAAACACTATATGCTCAAAGAAATTTATGAGCAGCCTGAAGCGATTAAGCAAACGATTTCACAAGCCTTAAATGGTAATGCGCTTCGTGATGATTTCCTTGCCAATGCAGCTCAAGATTTCAGCCAAATTCAACAAGTGCAAATCATCGCTTGTGGTACTAGCTACCATGCCGGCATGATTGCCAAATATTGGTTTGAGCAACTCATTGACGTGCCTTGCCAAGTCGAAATTGCCAGTGAATTCCGTTATCGCTCGCCTGTGATTGTGAATAACACACTGTATGTTTGTATTTCTCAATCAGGTGAAACAGCCGATACTTTAGCTGCACTGCGTGATACGCAAAAACGTGCAGCAGCGAAAAGCTTGAATATCACCACCATGACCATTTGCAACGTGGCAACTTCGTCAATGGTACGTGAAACCAACTACAGTTTGTTAACACTCGCAGGCCCTGAAATTGGTGTTGCTTCGACTAAAGCATTTACCACACAGCTTGCGGCATTGATGCTATTGGTATTGAAAATTGGTCAAATTAAGCAAAGCATTTCAAATGACCGTGTCTCTGAAATTATTGCAGCGCTTTGGCATACACCGAAAGTGATTTTAGATACTTTACAAAATAATGCTGAGATTCTACGTCTATCAGAATTATTTGTTGAAAAAAATCACTGTCTATTCTTGGGTCGTGGAACTGAGTTCCCTATCGCACTTGAAGGTGCTTTGAAACTTAAAGAGATTTCATATATCCATGCAGAAGGCTACGCGGCTGGTGAATTAAAACATGGTCCATTGGCACTGGTTGATAATGATATGCCTGTGGTGATTCTAGCTCCACAAGATGACATGTTGGATAAACTCAAATCGAATATGGAAGAAGTTCAAGCTCGTGGTGGTGAGTTATTTGTCTTTGCAGATGAAAATAGCGGGATCAAAGCGAAAGATCGTCAACACGTGGTTTATGTACCAAGTATGAATGAAATCTTGGCACCAATTGTGTATAGCATTCCAGTACAACTGCTCTCATACCATGTTGCAGTGCTGCGTGGAACAGATGTCGATCAGCCACGTAACTTGGCGAAGTCTGTGACGGTGGAATAATTTAAGGGTATTAAAAAGGGCGCTTAAGCGCCCTTTTTATTCAGTTTTATTTTTCAAAGAATAATGATATTAGTTCACTTTTATTTCTTTGCCACGTTGATAACCATCAACATAGAACTCCAATTGCTCCAATGCCCAATTAACATCGGCTTCAATTGCAGTTAAGTTATAAATTCGCTCAAAAATAGGCAGTAATTCCTCAAGCGGATAATGCTTTTCAAATGAGCGAAGAATACGACTATGATCCGTCACTTGAGTATCTTCCTGATCAATCAATAACTCTTCATACAATTTCTCACCAGGCCGTAATCCAGAATAATGAATTGCTATATCACCGATATCCGTTCCGTCTTCACGAACTTTTAAACCGCTTAAAGCGATCATTTGACGTGCTAAATCCTGAATTCGAACAGGATCTCCCATATCTAACAAAAATACATCACCACCTGTGCCGAGAGCTCCAGCCTGAATAACCAATTGTGATGCTTCGGGTATTGTCATGAAGTAACGAGTGACATCAGGATGTGTAACGGTAATCGGGCCACCTTTGGCAATTTGCTGTTTAAATAAAGGTACGACCGAACCTGAAGAACCTAGAACATTACCAAAACGCACAATACTAATTTGTGTTTGATTTTGCGCCTCAGCCATTGCTTGGCAATATAGCTCTGCCATTCGCTTCGAAGCACCCATCACATTGGTTGGGCGGACTGCTTTATCAGTTGAAATCAATACAAAGGTTTCCACGCCTTTTTTAACAGCTGCATTTACACTAAAAGCTGTACCCACAGAGTTATTTTTTAATCCTGCTAAAGGATTACATTCAACTAAGGGGACATGTTTATAAGCTGCTGCATGATAAACGGTTTGAACATGGTATTGTTCAATGACTCGCTCAAGTTTAGCTTCATCTAATACTGTTCCTAAAATTGGAATAATTTCAATATTACAATTCAGACGTAGCTCTTTATCAATGCTATATAGTGCAAACTCAGTGAGTTCAAATATTACTAATTTTTGCGGGTGGTTTTTAATAATTTGCCGACACAACTCCGACCCAATTGAGCCTCCTGCTCCTGTTACCATCACGACTTTATTCTGGATGTTTTTCGCCAGTAATTCAGGAACTGGAGGTACAGGGTCACGACCCAATAAATCAATAATATCAATTTCACGAATATCGGAAACATGGATATCACCATCGACCAATTTCGTTAAGCCAGGAATTTCAGTAATTTTAATATGCGCTGGCTCTAAGAACTTCACAATTTCACTTTTACGTGTACGTCCTACAGAAGGTAACGCAATTAAGATTTCATCTACTTTTTCTTGATCAAGATGCTTAAGTGCTTGTTCGGCATTATAAACCTTTAAACCACCAATAATTTGCCCTGTAAGTGACTCATCATCATCGATAAAAAATAATGGAAAATGCTCATCAGAACGATTTAGCATCGCCGCAATTTGTTGACCTGCGTAACCTGCACCATAAATCACAATTTTTCTTTTGGGCATATTCGTTTGTAAACTCGCTCTCACGATAAAACGAATTGCGCTACGACTAAACCACACCCAAGCAAACATTAAAAAACCAAACATCAATGGAATTGAAGTGGGTATAAATGCATGACTACAGTACGCTAAAGCGTATAAACCTAAGATTGTTAATCCTGTAGCAATTGCTAAACGCGTAAAAAAAACTTCATTAAATGTACGAACAATAAAATGATAAAGTCCACAAATAAGTGACATAGCTACAGCAAGAGTACTTACCCAAAGTGAGCCATATGCGATATTAGGAACAACTTCAGCACCTAAATTAAATTCACGTAACGCATAACAAAACCAGATGAGAACTGGAAACGCTAAAAAATCTAAAATTACTAAAAATAATTGTTTGGCGTATCGAGGAGAATTCACCAAGGGCATAATGACTGATTTCACAGGATTAGTCTTCTCTATGCTATTTATATAATTGAACTAAAAATGTTTTTAGTCGATCTAGCATTTTTAAACAAATGTAAAAATGTAAGCGAGTTCAATTATTGAGACTCGCCACACAGAAAATGAATTAAATTTTTGAAAGTACACTTTGAATTGCGTGAATTGTTGTACTTAAACTACTTTCACTTAAGGTTGGATGCACAATAAACATCAGACTAGTTTCTCCAAGTTTTTGTGCATTTGCTAAACGCTGTTCAGGGCGCCAAGGCGTTCCATCAAAAGCATGTTCTAAATAAACCTCAGAGCATGAACCACTAAAGCATGGGACACCTTGTGCCGTGATTTCATTCATAATGCGATCACGTGACCAACCTTCAGGTAAATGCTCTGGATTCACTTGAACATAACATTTATATGCTGCATGTACATATTCCTCACTTGGCTGTGAGACAGTAATAAATGGTGTTTCAGCAAAGGCTGCATAGATTTTCTGCATGTTTTCATTACGGACCTTGGTCCATTCAGCCATTTTTTTCAACTGAATACGCCCAATGACTGCTTGCATTTCCATCATGCGCCAGTTGGTGCCAAACGAATCATGTAACCAGCGGAAACCTGGCGGGTGCTGCTTGTTATAAATGCTGTCAAAGTTTTTACCATGGTCTTTATAAGACCACATTTTTTTCCATAAGGCTTCGTCATTGGTGGTGACCATACCACCTTCACCGCCAGTGGTCATGATTTTATCCTGACAGAAAGACCAAGCACCAATGTGTCCGATAGAACCCGCTGATTTCCCTTTATATTTTGCACCATGCGCTTGAGCACAGTCTTCAATAACATAAATGCCTTTATCTTGTGCTAGCTGCATGATTGGATCCATATCACACATCCAACCCGCCAAATGTACACAGATAATTGCTTTAGTATTTGGTGTTAAAACAGCTTCGATTGTACGCGCAGATATATTTTGCGAATCTAACTCTACATCTGCAAATATAGGGTTTGCACCAGCAGTCACAATAGAGCTTGCAGAAGCGAGGAATGTTCGTGAAGTGACAATCACATCATCCCCTGCCCCAATACCCAAAGCTTTTAATGCGACATCGAGTGCAACAGTACCGTTTGCCAAAGCTACGGCATATTGAGTTTCTGCAAAAGCGGCAAATTCTTTTTCAAATTCACGGCATTCTTGACCCGTCCAATAGTTTACTTTATTTGACAGTAAAACTTTTGATACAGCATCTGCCTCTTCTTGCGTAAAGCTTGGCCACGGTTCAAATGCAGTGTTTAACATATCTCTTTCCTAAATTGATTTTTTAAAAATCTTTATTTCTTCTCTAAAATTCGGGCTGGATTACCTACAACAGTAACACCTGCGGGAACACTTTTAGTCACGACTGCCCCCATACCAACCACAGCACCTTTACCAATCACTAATGGTTTGTCTGGGGTACCTTGTTTGATCACCGCACCAGTACCAATATAGGCATGATCTTCAATGTGAATATTGCCATTGCATTTTACACCTGGTGCAAATGTGACATAGTCACCAATAACGCAATCATGCGCAACATAGCTATAAATGTTGGCATGGAAGAATTTACCAATTTTAATATTTGAAGTAATACATGTAAAAGGACACAGTAGACTGCCTTCACCTATTTCAACTTCATCTAGAATAACCGTATTCGCCGCTTGAATTTCTAAATGTTGAACATTGTCCTGATTTAAACGAGCTACCAATTTTTCACGTACTAGGCTATTTGCGATTGCAATTGTCACATGTTTATCGGTTTTAGAATCATTGATAAAATCAGTGTAGCTTAGTACTTTATATCCGTTTAAATCTGTATTTGCCTGACCGTCATCAATAAATACAAAATGTTCTTTATTTAATTCAGTAAATTGCGCACGTACTAGTGGCATGACTTCTTTACCAAATCCGCTTGCACCGTAAACACCAATCAATTTATTCGACATTATTTTTCATCCTTATGTTTTGATCCTGTAAAGCGAGTCATCGTTGCCTCACCTTCTGCACTAATGTCATCCTTCGCAATCACTTTCTGCACCGTCTTCAGCATGATTTTAAAGTCGAGCCAGATGGACTGGTTTTCAACATACCATGTGTCTAATTTGAATTTTTCTTCCCAGCTAATGGCATTACGTCCATTCACTTGTGCATGACCCGTCATACCTGGACGCACATTGTGACGCTTTGCTTGTTCGTCATTATATAACGGCAAATACTCCATCAGTAATGGACGAGGACCCACAATACTCATATCACCTTTGATGACATTCCAAAGCTCTGGCATTTCATCCAAACTGGTTGAACGCAACATTTTGCCAAATGGGGTCAAGCGTTCACTATCGGGTAGCGGATTACCTTGTGCGTCTACTGCATCTTTCATGGTACGGAATTTAATCATTTCAAATGGCTTACCATTGAGCCCTGGACGAACTTGACGAAACAACACCGGCGAACCTAGATTTTTTTTCACTTTATAAGCAACGTATGCATATAAGGGGGAAAGGAGAACTAAGGCAATTGAAGCGATTAAGATATCCAATAAGCGTTTTAGCATAAATTAACCCCTTGCCACCCATTCAGAAAATTGCTGAGACAGATCTTGGCGGTTAAATTGCGCTTGCGCAGTTTGCTGTGCATTTTTACCCATTTGAACCAATATTTCACGATGATCAGCAGCATATTCTAATGCATTTGCAAAGGCTTGTGGATTTTCAGGCGCAACAGCAAAACCGCATTTTTGGTTCTCAATTAATTCGGCCAACCAACCAGGATAATTGTTTAAAACAGGCAATCCCGCTGCAATATAATCAAAGAATTTATTTGGCGATGTTCCATAATAAAATGCAGGTACATTGGCTAAAATCTGCAAGCCAATATCCGCACTTGCCATCAAGCCAGCCAATTTGGTTTTATTGACAGGATCATGAAAAACAATATTGGTTAGCTGACGCTGTGACGCTTGCTCCACCAATGTTTTTTTCTGCATTCCGTCTCCAACCAATACAAGCTTAATATCATCCCTGCCGCGCTTCTGCAATTCAGCTGCCGCCTCAATTACTGCGCCTAAGCCATTTGCTAAACCGTGGGTTCCTGTAAAAATAGCCATTAAATCCGTCGATTTAACCTCAGCTGGGCGCCATGGCGCATGTTCCTGAGCAAAAATATCCAAGTCACAGCCATTAGGTATGGACGCTATTTTTTCCGGCGCGACACCGCGTTTTTTTATTCCCTCAACAATTCCTGGAGACAGCCCGACTAAGCGGTCAGCCGAACGGTATGAAACCCATTCAAGAACTGACATCATCCATAAGACAACCGGATTTTTAATGACTCCCATCGCTTTAGGCAGTTCGGGCCATAAATCGCGAACTTCAAATACAAAGGGCTTGCGTCTAAGCCATTTTGCAAAAATGCCAGGAATACCTGCAGTGAGCGGTGTGGTCGTAGCAAACAGCACATCATATTGTTCAGTAAAAGCTACTTTGATCGATTTGAAAGCAAAACTAAGAAAAATCAAAATCCGCTTTAAAAAACTTAGGCTGTTTGAGTAAGGCAATTCAAATTCAATAATATCAATGCCATCTACATTTCCTTTACGCACGCCTTTATCAAAGGGCTGTGTTAAGCCAGTCTGGCCAGCGCCAAAGGAGCCGCATACCATCGTCACTTGATGGCCATTGCGAATCAGCGACTGCGCCATAGCATAAGAGCGGATACCCGCTGATCCTTTGGGAGTAGAAAAGTGCTGATGGAAATATAGAATTTTCATGAGATCTCTTTAATGACCGTAGTTATTGTTGAGGAATGCTTCACCTTCACTTCTAACACCGGCAAAACAGTCTTTTGATAATAGTAACGAGACTCAAATCCAGAGGAAAGTGTAATTTCAGCCTCAGTATTTGCTTTAATTTCGATTGAAATTCTGCCATTGGAAAGCGTGCCGCCATTCAGCTCCCATGAGCCAGGCTGCAGGCGCCAGCGTAAAACAGCCGACTCTTTAAATCCCAACACGCTGTCTATAACAATAATTTCTTTATGATGCAGACTGACCTGCCTTTGATGCTGGCATCCCCAAAAATCGGCATATCCGCAGGAAAATTTATCTTCTGAATATGCTAAGTTTAATGGCTTCAGCCATGCGCCAAATAAAAAGCGGCTTAATCTTGGCATTTGCAAATGCCCGTCAAACTGAACAGTATTGTGGCTGGCAGGTCCGCTGAAATAATCTAGATCGTCAGCAGTAGAGTTATAACTGTATGTACCACCGTCTCTAAGTGTATTTTGGCCATTGCACCACACATCCAAATGCAAAGCATCACATTGGCTAGGCCTGAATTTGAATACCGGCAATTTAAAAGCAATAAAAAAATTATTATGCTCTGCGGAAATTAAACCGCTGGACTTAAAAAATTTATTTTTATTCGGCGAAACAAAAGCGGTCTGATGTATTTTATCTAAACCAAAGAATGTTAAGGGCTGATCATAGCTGCCCGCTTCTGTATAATAGCTCTGCCCAGCAAATAAAGTACTTGCCAGCTGCACACTCGGCCTGAAATCACGATAGTCTGTTTTCGACACAGGCAGCAATTTTGCGCCATCATTTGCGCCTAAATTTGGCACATCGCCATTTTCCTGTGTCAACACAAACAGCCAATCGGCAGCCTTATGCAATTGACTGTACATAGAAGCGGAAAACTCAGGCAGTTTAAGTTTTCTTCTGATAATTTCACTTAAACAGTAAGAATCCAGCATTACACGGTGGTAATTGACTGAATACTGACTGAACCCGCCATCAGCCATAATCAGCTTAGACGCACGGTTTTCTAGCCATTTACGCCCTAATGACTGCCATGTGCTGTAAAGTTTTGTTTGATTTACACTATTGAGCAAAGATCCGCCGATGAACAAGGCAGCCGCTTCTGAAGTTCCATGATTGTTATCCTGCGCAATCGCATAATCAATCGTAGGAGCAATCCGCTTTAAATGAATTTCTATAAGCGCCAGCACATTTTGCGATGGTGACTCCCATTGCTCCAAACCAATTAACGCGCTGATCAAATGCATTACACGGATAGATGCCTCCTGACCGCATTTCCAATTGGGGCCGAGGTATGCAGAATTATTCTCACACCAGTTATTCAGCCATTGATCAAGCTGAGCCAATTCAGCTTGATCATGAGTTTCATGATGTCTTAAAACAAAGTGAAGTAGCCAGTCAAAACGGGATGCCTCCCAGATGCCTTTAATGTCACCGACATTGGCATCAAAATCAGGAATTTCAAACCAGGATTTTGCAGTATTGGCAAAATTAGCCCCTGTTAAAGGGCTATAAAACCAGTTGGGATACTGACCTATGGCATAAGACTTCCAGCCAAAAGCTGTAAGCTGATATGAAGGCTCAAACACTGTTTCTTGCTTTTGAGTGTGTGCAAAAAAAGAGCCTGAAGGCATCTGTGCAGCAATTTTCTGCACAGGGTTTAAACCAGTTTTAACCCCTATACGGTAGTACATAACTCTTAATAAATTATGCACTCCTAAGCTAAGTGCTGTGGATATAAATGTTAATTTATTCATACTAAACTCAAAGCTTATTTAACATCATTATCTATCCATTTTTTGATAATACTTCTCCATGAATAGGTTTCTTGAACTTTATTCTTTAAAGTCTGGGATTTAGCAAAAAACGACTCATAATCTCTTGCTACTTTTAGAAGACTTTCTTCAAGATCTTCATAACTACCAGATTTATAATAAATAAACTCATTAAAATTAGAATCTATATGAGATAATGAGTCTCCAACCACCATAGGAATATTTAAGTAAGCATACTCAAATAGCTTCATAGGACTCCCTGACTTAGCCAACTCAGAATCATCCGGATGAATTATCAATATAGGATTAACGATATTATTTAATGAATGAATTAGATTTTCATGATTAAAAGGACCATAAAAGAATACATTTTCTAAACTTACATCTTCATTAAATCCAAATATGTGGAACTTTAAATCTGGATGGTGTTTAAAAAACTTATAAACTGCATCCCACTCGTAGTAATCCTGTTTCTTACCAAAGTATACAAAATTTACATCTTCACCATTTTCATGTTTAACTTCGAAAAATTCTAAATATTCGCTAGAAAAACCATTGGGCATAACATAAATAGATTTAGCCCTAGAAATAGAGAGAATTTGTTTTTTTGAATTTTCAGAAACAACAATAATCTTTGATAGTTTGGCAGTCAAAAAAATAGACAGCCGAACAAAATATTGAATAAGCTTATTAGACGAATTCAATCCTGTAATTGAATTAACTTCAAAATAAATATTTTTATAAAACAATAAGAATGGAAAAAATAAAAAAGGCAACATAGGACGCCACCTAATCACTATTTTTTCTTTTAAAAAGATTGAAATTAAAATTTCTTTAAAAAAACTAAAAAAGCAAATAGCCGTCAAAAAAAGTATATTTTTATCTTTTTTTATAAAACTTTCCGCCTTCCCATAACTATTAACCTTTATGATAAAACCATTTTCCACAAGACCTTCAGAAAAGCCTTTGGCATGACTAACCCTCCCGCAAGGCCCTTCAGTAAAAAACTGTTTAGTTGTTAAAATATACTTAATTTTCATCTAGATATACTAAAAAGAGTGAAGTTTAATTCATATAAACCATTTTGTTATATAATAGTAGTATTTATTCCAGAGTAAATCAAATTGAATATAAGAAATATTACTATGTTTGCTATTGGGCCAATTGGAATAGCTTTCTTTGGATTTATTTCTATACCGATTATGGCATGGATATTTTCTGCAGAAGATATAGCTAGACTTACAATAGTACAACTAACTAATACATTTGCCGTTCTAGTTTTAACATTAGGCTTAGATCAAGCATACATACGTGAATACCAAAATACCAAAGAAAAAGCCAAGTTACTAAAAAGCTGTCTATTTCCAGGTTTAATTCTCTTAATATTCATAAATTTTATAATGATTTATAACGCCAATCATTTTTCAAAATTATTTTTTGAAAAATCAGACTATTATCTAATAATACTATTAGTAGCATATATAACATTTTCATTTTTTACCAGATTCCTATCATTAATACTAAGAATGGAGGAAAAAGGCTTAGCTTTTTCATTGAGCCAAATAGCCCCTAAAGTCACTTTTTTAATATTGATTTTATTTGCAAGTTTCTATAAAAATGTAAATTTTACTCATTTGTTTATCATACAACTTTTATCAATAGCTACAGTTTTCATATTTTTTAGTTGGAATACTCGTGAAAAATGGATAATAGCAGCTAGAGAAAAATTTGAAATTAAAAACACCAAATCATTATTATCATATGGATACCCTTTAGCTTTAGGAGGCATTGCCTACTGGGGACTAACATCTATTGATAAAATCATGCTTAAAACATATTCCAGTTTAGATCAATTAGGGATTTATTCTATATCAATAAGTTTTGCTGGCGCAGCTTTGATAATACAAAGTATTTTTTCAACCATCTGGGCTCCTACTGTATTTAAATGGATAAACCACGAAAATGGAATTGCTAAAATAAATATCATTAGATCCCATTTAACACAAATTATATTTATTTTATTTTTACTTTTTTGCAGTTCTGCATGGTTAATTGATTACATCTTACCAAACAAATACAATGATGTTAAATATATATTTATGGCATGCTTATGTTTTCCACTACTATATACCTTGTCAGAAACAACTGTCATAGGTATTAATATTTCAAGAAAAACATATTTGTCATTTTTGGCATCTATGATCGCTTTAATATTTAATATTATAACTTGCTATTTCTTAATACCTAAATTTGGTGCTTTTGGAGCAGCAGTTAGTACAAGCTTATCATTTTTCGTTTTTTTAGTGGCGAGAACTGAATTATCAATCATTGTATGGAAAAAATTTCCTAGATTAAAAATATATATTTTAAGTGTGTTAATGATTACCACCTCATCATTAATTATTGTTTTTAGAGAATATATCAATATTACATTTTATACCTTATCAACATTAATAACAGGCATATATATTTTGGTATATCTTAAAAAAAATCTTAATCAATTAAAAATACTATTAAAAAATAAGGCTTAAGCCTTATTTTTTAATAGATAATGATCATTTAATTTTTTTATTTGTATAGTATTCATATCTTCACCTACATTAATATTTTTAAGTGCTGCCTTACTTTTAAAGCTTATTGGCATCAAATAATATTTATAATCAGTTTTGACGATTTTTTTCCCATTTAAGATTGTCATATAATTAAGCCAAATATCATCAGCTAACGGACATAACTCTAAAATTTTTTCTTTATCAAGAGCATCACTATGCAATATTCCTGGTGGATACAAAACACCACTCCCCCCATATTGCATTATTTCTTTTGAAGGCTCAACTCTACTAAAAAGTAAATTCTTCCAATCTTTATAGTTATTTCCGTTTTTTTGAGCAGCTAAATTAGCAATAACACAGTCAGGATATTGTTCACTAAATTTAACTAAAACCTCTAACATGCCTTTCGAATATAAGAAATCATCATCTACAGTTACAACAATATGCTTAGGATATTTTTTCATCACATAATAATATTTTTTATGGGATCTAATATCATCATCTGCCCATAAAATTTCTAATCCTCTTTTTTGTTGCTGCAATAACTTTTTTGGCAATGCTTCCATACCAGAGAACTGTTTTAATGATAGGGTTAAAACGATTTTACTTGGTTTATAATTTTGATTTAATAAACTTTCTACCACCAGCCATGTTTTATCTATCCGGTCAGGAAACGTAGTCAAAGAAATTACTATATTATTAGTAACATTATTCAAATCTTTTTTTTTAAATGTATAAAAAAGAGTAGATAAAAAACCATAGACATATCTCAATATAAATCTAAATATTTTAGAAAAAATATTTTTCTTTCCTACATTAAGACTATATAAATAATATAAGATGTTCATTTACTAACCAACTTTGAATTTTCGCTTTTAGAAAAATACGAACAAATCAATACAAAAAGAATAATTTGCCACGGGGTAAAGAGAAAGGGGCGCTGCACAAACGATATTAGAAAAATTAAAAATAAAACTATTGAGAATACTGATTTTGATCTGATGGCAAAAAATAAATAGATCAAGCAAATTAAAAATACTCCAACTACTCCATACTCAATAATAAAAAATTTATAACTTTGACCATCTATTAACTGCTTGTTTATTGTCAAAAAATTTAAAGGCATACCAAAAAAAATATTGGTTGAATTTAAAAATTCTTCATAAAATTGACTTGATAAAACACCATTTCTTCTCGATAAAGAATCACCAAAATCATTAAATCTATTCAAAACCACTAATCTAAATGATTCTATACTTAGAATAAATGTTGATGCTACTAATGAAATTGTAGATAAAGCTAAAATTGACTTTATTCTATTTTCATAAAAATATATAAAAACCATCCCTAAAAATGTAATAACATAAAATGCGAGGGAATATGAGAAAAAACTAGCAACAAGGATAATAACATTACTAATTTTCTTAAAGTTATATTTTTGTGCAAATAATATAAAAGCAGAAAAAGTACCTATAACACCTGGTTCATCAAATACACTATAGAATCGCACATAATCCATTTGAGGCTGTATAAAAAATATATAGTGATAAAATGTTAAATTTTCAGCTTTCCCCCAAAGATCGCCATACATCAAATCAAATTTATAAGGGATTTGATATAAAAAATTATGTATAAACCAAAATACAAAAGAAACACCTAGGATAATAGCATATGTTTTCGTTATATAATCCAAGGCTAAAACTTTCTCTTTTTCTTTTAATAAAAAGGCACTCAATAATGCTACGAAAAATAAAACTGAAGATACCCTAAACTCAAAAAAACCCTTAATTACAACAAAATAACAAAATAACAAAATATATAAAAATGCAAACAAAGCATTCTTTTTATTTATCGAATTTAAGCGAGAAATCTGAATAGTTAATAAAAATAAAACACAGGCTCCAACAATATAATAATTAAATCCCCACAAAAACCAAAGAGGATTTGATGAAAACATTAATATAACTAATACGATTGCCAGTAATTTTTCAATACTTATTAACATAGAAAATACACTTTTAAATAAGCAAACTCAATACAAATTCAAGTTTGCTTATTTTTTAAATTAAAATAAATTACACGTAATCAAACTATCCTTACCTAGTAAATCCATACCAAATTGACGATGTCCAACTAATACAACCTTAATATCCGCACTATGGGAATCATCTAAATCTACAAGTTTGACCAATCCTTCTAGTTTATTTGGTAATTCACTAATATTCGGCTCAACAGCTAAAATATTTAAACCTTGCTCTGCAAGCTTTTTGGTAATTTCCAACGCAGGACTTTCGCGCAAGTCATCAATATCAGGTTTAAACGCTAGACCATAACAAGCTACTTTTACATCTTTAATGGTTTTTTCAGGGTTTGCTTGTAAAAATTCCGCAATCTTAATTTTTACCTGATCTATCACCCACTCAGGCTTACTGTCATTTACTTCACGCGCAGTACGGATTAAACGCGCCTGCTCTGGCGTTTTTGACACAATAAACCATGGATCAACAGCAATACAGTGACCGCCCACCCCAGGGCCCGGCTGCAAAATATTGACACGCGGATGACGGTTGGCAAGCGCAATAAGCTCCCAAACATTAATATCCAGCTTGTCACAGATAATCGAAAGCTCATTTGCGAAAGCAATATTCACATCACGGAAAGAGTTTTCTGTCAATTTGCACATTTCAGCTGTACGCGCATTGGTTTCAATGCAGCCGCCTTCTACAAATGTTTTATACAAATCGCTGGCAGCTGTTGAACATGGCTGAGTCATGCCGCCAATAATCCGGTCATTGCTGATCAGCTCAACCAGCACTTTGCCAGGCAGTACACGCTCTGGACAGTGAGCAATACGGATATCTGACTCTTCCCCAGCCTGCTGCGGGAAAGTTAAATCTTCACGCGCTTCACTTAACCAGGCAGACATCTGCTCAGTTGCGCCTACAGGAGAAGTCGACTCTAAAATAACCAAATTGCCTTTTTTCAAAAATGGCGCAAGCGCTTTTGATGCTGCCTCGATATATTTCAGATCCGGCTCATAATTGTCTTTAAACGGCGTTGGCACAGCAACAATATATGCATCGGCTTCGACTGGCGCTGTTTGAGCAGACAGCATGCCTTTTTCAACAACATCTTTAACCAGCGCATCAAGATCAGGTTCAACAATATGAACTTTTCCTTGGTTAATCATATCTACAGCATGCTGATTAACATCAACACCTGTTACTTTTACACCATGCGCAGCGAAAGTGGCTGCAGTAGGAAGGCCGATATAGCCTAAACCGATAACACAAATATGCTTAAATTGATTATTCATAATATTGACTAACACTTACTCAGTTATTTTTCAAAAACTCAATGATTTGCTGACATGCTGTTCCATCCCCGTACGGATTGTGGGATTCTGCCATCTGCATATACAGCGCTTTATTTTCAATTAAATCTGTTACAGCCTGCTGAATCAGAGCAGCATCTGTACCCACCAATTTAACCGTGCCCGCATCAACCGCTTCTGGACGCTCTGTCGTATCCCGCATAACCAGCACCGGCTTGCCCAATGACGGCGCTTCTTCCTGAATACCGCCTGAATCCGTTAATATCAGGTAACTTCTATTCATTAAATACACAAAAGGCAAATAATCCTGAGGAGCAATCAGATGGATATTTAAAATACCCGACAGCAGCTCATTTACAGGCTTTTGCACATTTGGATTTAAATGCACAGGATAAACAATTTGAACATCAGGATATTTTTGAGCGATATTCGCCAGCGCCTGGCAAATATTCAAAAAGCCCTGACCGAAGTTTTCACGGCGGTGGCCAGTCACTAAAATTAACTTTTTGCCCGCATCTAAAAAGCTGAACTGCGATTCAAAATCGGCAGCAATTTTTTGATCCGTTTCAACCTTATGCTTTACTTTTAATAATGCATCAATAACAGTATTGCCGGTGATTGCAATATGATTAGGATCAATATTTTCTTTAATTAAATTATTATAAGAAGACTGTGTAGGCGCAAAATGATAGTTTGCCAAAGCGCCTGTAAGTTTGCGGTTCGCTTCCTCCGGCCACGGAGAATAAATATCCCCTGTGCGCAGCCCTGCCTCAACATGGCCGATTTTAATTTTATGATAATATGCAGCCAAAGACGCCGCAAATGTTGTAGCCGTATCGCCATGCACCAATACAACGTCTGGAAGCCAATCTTTAAAAACCTGCTCCAAACCTTTCAAAACACCGGAAGTCACGTCTGAAAGTGTTTGACCCGGCTTCATCAAATTCAAATCAAAATCAGGCTTTAAATTAAAAAGCTCAAGCACTTGATCCAGCATTTGACGGTGCTGGCCAGTTACACATACTTTAGTTTCAAAATTAGAATCCTGCAGCAACTGGAGCGCCAAAGGCGCCATTTTAATCGCTTCTGGACGTGTACCAAAAACCAATAATATTCTTTTCACAATTTTTACCTTACAAACGTAGTGAACTGTCTTGCTTATCCAATATATATTTCAAATCATATAAAACATGCTTTGACTTTCCTAAGCCATGTAGTTCCTGCACAGTCATTGACTTAAATTGATCATGTGAAACAGCCAAAATAATTGCATCATAGCTATTTGGAATTAATTTCATTACAGGAGCAAGACCATACTCCATCTCCACTTCTTCAGGATCAACCCAAGGATCGTAAATATCTAAATCCAATTCGTATTCTTTCAGCGCATTGACCATATCTACAATTTTGGTATTCCTGATATCTGGACAGTTTTCTTTGAAACTCAGCCCCATAATCAGGATTTTAGAGCCAACAACTTGTATTCGCTGTTTCACCATTTCTTTAATTAATTGAGTTGCAACATATTCTCCCATACGGTCATTTAGGCGACGAGCCGCTAAAATAATCTCTGGATGAAGTCCAATTGATTGTGCTTTGTGAGTTAAATAATATGGATCCACACCAATGCAATGTCCGCCAACAAGACCTGGGCGAAAAGGTAAAAAATTCCATTTCGTCCCTGCAGCTTGTAATACCTCTTCCGTATCGATACCCATTTTATTAAAGATCAGCGCCAATTCATTAATCAATGCGATATTGACATCACGCTGTGTGTTTTCAATTACTTTAGCCGCTTCAGCAACCTTAATGCTTGATGCTTTATATGTTCCAGCTTCAATAATCATTTTATAGGTTTGATCAATAAATTCGGCTACTTCTGGATTCGATCCAGAAGTAATTTTTAAAATATTAGTCACACGGCGATTCTTGTCGCCTGGGTTAATGCGCTCGGGGCTATAGCCCGCATAAAAATCTTGATTAAATTTCAAACCTGATTTTTTTTCTAAAACAGGGATACATGCTTCTTCTGTTGCTCCAGGATAAACCGTAGATTCATAAACTACGATATCTCCTTTTTTCAATACAGAACCAATACTTTCAGAAGCTTTAATAAGTGGCGTTAAATCAGGCTGTTTAAAATCATCAATGGGGGTAGGAACTGTGACAATAAAAAAATTACACCCCACTAAATCACTGATATTTGATGAATAACATACATTAGCGGATTGACTTAACTCTTCTGGCGACACTTCTAGTGTATGATCTCTCCCGCTCTTAAGTTCATCAATTCGCTGCTGATAAATATCAAACCCAACTACCGGAACTTTCTTGCCAAACTCAACTGCCAAAGGCAAGCCAACATAACCTAGTCCAATAATTGCAATTTTTAGTTCCGAGAGTTGCAACATTCCAGTGCCTTATAATTTATGATTTAATCATGTGAAAAACGCCTCATAATATAGCAGAAATCGCTCTTATATTTTTCGGGAATTATTATTTTTCGTAATCGAAAATTATAACTGCAAAATTAAACGTTTATTTTTTAACCAATATATTAATATTTGATTTTTAACACCAATTACTTAAATGAATTTATTATGTATTCATTAACATATATGTGTTTTATTTCACACAATAATCATTACACTGTAGCAACACATTTTGACAGCAAATCCTAGGATGTTTACTTTACATAGTATAAAATGCTGCGTTATATATTTTAAAAATCAGGCGATTGCCTTTTTTACAATTCAATTATTTTTATAAGTAGGATTTCGAGTGAGTTACTATCGTTATAGCTTCTTGTTAGCACTCAGTTTAGGTATGACGGGTTGTGCAATCACATCAGGTCTTCAAACATATGATTTACCAAAAGAAGGTGTTTTCCAAACAGATCTAGGTTCAACTGTAAATGTCATCAAATTATCACAAGACAATTTAGCAGCCGTTCAACCCGCACAGATTAATCAACAAAATTTTGCTCACCTTTTCAATCAACAACAACAACATTATCGATTAAATTCTGGTGATATTTTATCCATTTATTTATGGGCATATCCAGAAATAACGCCACCTACAAATACCATTAGTAATGAAGAGGCGATAAAATCAAACGGTTACCAAATCGACCAAAATGGTTATATTCAATTCCCTATTATTGGCCGATATAAAGCTGCCGGAAAATCCCTAACAAAAGTTAATCAGGAGTTACGTAGCCAACTTGCCCGCTATTTGAAAACTCCTGATGTGATTGTTCGCGTTCTTTCCTACCAAGGCCAGCGTTATTCTGTCCAAGGTAATGTAATGAGAGGTGGTCAATTTAATCTCACCGACCAACCTACCAGCGTATATACTGCACTTGGTCTTGCTGGCGGTGTGAATACGCAATTTGGCGATAATACGTCTATTACCTTGGTACGCCAAGGACAAACTTACAACTTAAATAGCATTCAGTTAGAAAAGGCTGGCTATTCACTACATAATCTACTCATACAGCCTAACGATACAATTTATGTCAATTCACGCGAAAATCAGAAAATTTATGTAATGGGTGAATCTGGTAAAAATCAATCCCTACCAATGCGTGATCAAGGAATGAGTTTAAGTGACGTCTTGGGCGAAAGTCTTGGGGTAAACTCGCTTTCTGCAAGTCGAGGTAAAATCTACGTAGTACGTAGTGATATGAATAGCCCGATGACCGAAATTTATCATTTGGATTTAACCAGTATTGGTGACTTTGGACTCGCTAACCAGTTCAAAATGCGCAGCAATGATATTGTCTATGTTGATGCATCTGGTTTAGCACGTTGGCAGCGTGTGATCAATCAGGTGATTCCTTTCTCAAATATGATCTATAACATCGACAGAATGGGTCAATAATGTTATTTAAAAATATTCTGGTGGTGTGTGTAGGTAATATTTGCCGAAGTCCTATGGCGGAGTATCTCCTAAAAAAAGATCATCCCGACCTGAATATTTATTCAGCGGGAATCTCAGGCATGGTTGGACATCCAGCAGATGAAAAAGCTCAACACTGTATGCAAAAAATTGGCATCGATATGAGTGGACACATTGCGCAAAAATTAAATGCTGAACTGATCAAGAAATCAGATTTAATTTTAGTCATGAGTTCAAATCAACAAAAGCATATTGAACAAACATGGCCATTTGCAAAAGGAAAGACTTTTCGTTTAGGCCATTGGCAAGGTAAAAATGTGCCTGACCCATATCAGCACGATCAAGCTTTTTTTGACCAGATCTCAGAACTGATCCAATCTTGCATTGCAGATTGGACTAAACAAATTTAACTTTTGATGTACGATTATGAGCCAAAATACCAATACAGAAGATACAATTGATTTAAAGGAATTATTTTTCTCTCTGATTGCACAGTGGAAGTTAATTGCTCTATGTGTAATTTTAAGTCTTGTTTGTGCTTTACTTTATCTTAGAACCACTCCCGACACTTATGCAGTCAACGCTTTAGTACAGGTCGAAGAGAATAAAGGAGCTTCTGCTGCCTTATTAGGTGATCTTTCTAATATGATTGATCAAAAACAACCAGCGCAAGCAGAAATTGAGATTCTTAAATCACGTTTAGTTCTAGGCACCGTGATTCAAAACTTACATCTAGATTTAAAAATTTCCGGTACAGAGAATTCTTTCACTGATCGCTTATTTTCGCCGCATGAATATGTCACAGAATATAAAAATAAATCAGTCGTTTTCAAAGATAATGAGAAAAGTTTTGAAATACGCCAATTTGATATTCCCTCAATTTATCGTGATAAGAATATTAGTTTAAGTTTTCAAGATAATCAGGTTACTTTGACGGATGTTCAAACTGAACAAACCATTCTAAGCACCAAAATTAATCAAGCTAGCTCTCTAAGAACTGCCGATGGTCAATGGGATATTGCTATTTACACCCGTGACCAACTCAATGATCATTATTTGATTCAAAAGCAATCTTTACCAGCTGCTGTGGACAGCATTTTGGCAAACTATTCGGTTGCTGAAAAAGGAAAAATGACGGGCGTGCTTGGCCTTAACTATCAGGGCCAAGATAAAGAACATATTACAAAAGTTTTAAATGCCATTTTAGCAGCCTACAGCCATCAAAATATTGAAAGACGTTCGGCTGAAAGTGCACAAACATTAAAATTCCTAGACGAACAACTCCCTGAATTAAAACAACAGCTTGATGTCGCAGAACGTGAATTTAACAAATTCCGTCAAGAGTTTAATACTGTCGATGTCACTAAAGAATCTGAACTCTATTTAACTCAAAGTGTCACTCTTGAAACTCAAAAAGCTGAATTAGAGCAAAAAGTTGCTGAAGCTTCTGCGAAGTACACCAGTGAGCATCCAGTGATGCAACAAATGAATGCTCAATTGGGTGCAATCAATAGCAAAATTGGTGAATTGAATACCACCTTAAAAAAATTACCAGACCTACAACGTCGTTATTTACAGCTCTATCGTGAAGTTGAAGTGAAACAACAACTTTATACAGCGTTGTTGAATTCTTACCAACAGCTTCGTATTGCCAAAGCTGGTGAAATTGGTAATGTCCGTATTGTGGATACTGCCGTAGAGCCTATTGAACCAATTGCACCAAAAAAACTACAAATCTTGATACTTTCAATTTTTCTTGGTGGTTTCCTCGGTACATTACTTGCACTACTACGTAACATGCTACGCTCAGGAATCAAAGATTCTTCAGAAATTGAGAACACCCTTGATCTTCCGGTTTATGCCACTGTGCCACGTTCCCCTATTCAGGAAAGTCGCATCAAGTTACTGAAGAAGAAAAAGACCATTCCTGTACTTGCGGTTAAAAATAGCGATGATATTGCGATTGAAAGCCTACGCAGTATGCGGACTGCCATTCACTTTGCACTAACCTCTGCAAAAAATAATCTGATCATGATTTCAGGGCCTGCGCCTGAAGTCGGTAAATCATTTATTTCAACCAATTTAGCTACGATTCTTGCGCAAAGTAATAAACATGTTTTAATTGTGGATGCTGATTTACGTCGTGGTTATTTAAACAAATACTTCAATCATGACAACCAACCAGGTCTTTCTGAATATTTAAATGGTCAGCGTGATCTAGACAGCATCATTAAAACCACTGAAATTCCAAATTTAAGTGTGATTACTCGCGGTAAAAGCCCTTCTAATCCATCTGAACTTTTAAGCTCTGGGAAATTCAAAGAATTCTTAGATTTAATTTCACCGATGTTTGATCATGTGATCATTGATACCCCTCCTGTACTTGCGGTGACAGACGGTATCATTATTTCGCAATTTGCTGGCGTGAATCTGGTGATTGCTCGTTATGCGAAAACTCAGTTGAAAGAATTAGAGTTAACCGTGAACCGCTTTGAACAAGTGGGTGTGAAGGTCAATGGTATTATTCTAAACGACATTCAACGTAGCTCAGCAGGCTATGGTTATGGCTATAACTATTCTTATGGTTATAAAGCTTCAAAAGACCAAGACTGATTCAGCGCGTTGTAAAAAAAGCCATCGAATACGGTGGCTTTTTTATGTGCGAAATTTATGTTGCATGCCTCTTTCTGTATAAAAAATGTTTTATATATTCATACCGTTATAGTATAAAAATAAGAACATCACTATGATGATCTTTCCTGCACCTTACCTGATCGTAGAGATAGGTAAGCGCTGAACAGGAAAAGTCTGCTAGAATTTCAGCAACTTTTTACATATAAAATAATTGTGGGAAAATATATGAGTAAGGCCCTACCTATCGCTGTCGCTGTATTACTCGGCGGTGCCGCACTTGTTCCTGTTTACTATGCAACTAAAACGCCTGCTACGCAATCAGCAACATCAACTCAACCAGCTGCAAATGCTTCTGCTGTCGCTAAAATCAGTTATGCACTTGGTTATGAAGTTGCCCATCAAACGCCTCCAGAATTAGATATTGATAGCTTTGTCACTGGCGTTCGTGCAGGCCATGCTCGTGCAAAACCTGCATATACTGAAGAAGAATTACAAAAAGCATATGCTGAGTTCCAACAAGAAATGCAAAATAAGCAGCTCGAAAGCAATAAGCAAGCACAAAGTAGCAGCGATAATTTCTTAACAGAAAACAAAAGCAAAGCTGGGGTTAAAACTACAGCTTCTGGTTTACAGTACCTAACAACGAAAGAAGGTACAGGTAAACAACCGCAAGCCACATCAGTTGTTAAAGTTCACTACACAGGTAAGTTAGTGGATGGCACAGTATTTGATAGTTCAGTACAGCGCGGCGAGCCAATTGAATTTCCGTTGAACCAAGTAATTCCGGGTTGGACTGAAGGTCTACAGTTAATGAAGGAAGGTGGCAAAGCTACTTTATATATTCCCTCAAACCTAGGTTATGGTGCTCAAGGTGTTCCAGGAACGATTCCACCGAACAGTACTTTAATTTTTGATGTAGAACTCATTGAAGTTAAATAATAAAACCGGTACAGGAGAGCTTTTCGCTCTCCTGCTTTATTTTGAGACTCGGTCATGAATTTACAGATCAGTATGTTGTGTTTGGCACTCTGCTCAAGCACTGTATTTGCCAAAGATGTCAGTAATAAAAGTAGTGCTGCAGAACAAGTGGGTTATAGTTTTGGTTACTTAATGGGACGCAGTAATGCTGAATCCATTAAGGATTTGGATATTGATGCATTTGTTGCAGGTTTAAAGGCAGCATCTAAAGGTCAAGCTTCTTCATTAACAGATGAAGAAATGACTCGTGCTTTAACTCAATATAAAAAGCAAACCGAAGCGAAACAACTGATTGAATTGAAGAAAAAAGCGGATGCGAATGCCACCATTGGTGCCGCTTTCCTTGCTGAGAATGCCAAAAAACCAGGTATTCAGGTCACGAAATCTGGCCTGCAGTATCAAGTCATTCAAGCCGGCAAAGGCAAGTCACCCAAAGCCAATTCAAAAGTGAAAGTTCACTATGAAGGGCGCTTAATTGATGGCACTGTTTTTGATAGTTCAATTGCACGTAACCAACCTGCGATGTTCCAAGTGAGCCAAGTCATTCAAGGTTGGACAGAAGGTCTACAGTTGATGAAAGAAGGTGCAAAATATCGCTTCTTCATTCCTGCCAATTTGGGCTATGGTCAAATTGGTTCAGCAGACGTCATTGAGCCAAATAGCACGCTGATTTTTGATGTAGAGCTCATCGAAGTTCTCTCTAAATAACAATACCCACTTCAGGAGCATCGACAAATCTCGGTGCTCCTCAATATTTCTGCGTACCATTATTTTCTTTTACAATTTTTTTGATTGATTTGACTTAAAATTCACATTGATATCTTATATTTATTTCACAAAACTATTTTCCCCTTTATTTTAAATCTTCATTAACTGCGTAGCCGCACATAAGGATTTGACCATGACCGTTAAAATTAAGACGCGCGAAATTCAATATACAGCAGCGGATGGAACTCAACTTTTTGGCTATTTTGCCGCACCAGAGTCAGACACTGCGATCGCAGGTGTATTAGTTGCCCCTGAATGGTGGGGACGCAATGAATATACCGAACAACGTGCGCGTGAATTGGCAGAACAAGGCTATGCTGCTTTCGCTTTGGATATGTATGGTGACAAAAAAGTCACCACAGATGCCAAGCAAGCTTATGAATGGATGATGCAGACTTTTGATCATGCCAACACCATTGTGACCCGCGCGTCTGCTGCATTAAACACTTTGGCACAGCAAAAAGAAGTAAATGCAGATAAACTCGCAGCTATAGGCTTTTGCTATGGCGGAAAAGTCGTGCTGGATTTAGCTCGTTCAGGTGCTGCATTAAAAGCTGTGGTGACCTTCCATGCAACACTTGCTACAGCGACTCCTGCACAAACAGGACAAGTTCAAGCAGAGATTTTAGTGCAACATGGTGAGCTCGACTCGATGGTGAGCTTAGAAGATGTTGCGACCTTTAGAAATGAAATGGATGCTGCCCAAGTGAAGTATCAAATTAATATTTTTGAAGGTGCAAAACATGGCTTTAGCAACCCGATGGCGGATGAACGCGCCAAAGCCAACGGTGTAGATTTAGCTTATAACGCTACTGCAGAACAACAAAGCTTAGCGGCCATGTATGCCTTGTTAGCACGCCAGCTTGATTCTTAAAGCGCTAAGAACCAATACCAATATTTAATTTATAAAAATGCGGAGAGCACAATGACAGAACTCAATTGTCCATATTGCAATTTTGATGAATATGACGTTATTGCAAAAAATGATTTTGGAGTTGTACTTCCTGAACCACACACACTGTCTAAAGGACATGCTGTCATTGTCCCGCTACGTCACGTTGGTTCTTTTTTTGAAATTACTGATAAAGAACGTAAAAGTTTAATGTCCTTACTTGAACAAGCACGTAATGAATTAAATTTACGTTATCAACCTACTGGCTTTCATATTGGGTTTAATGATGGACAAGTTTTTGGCGAAGCCACTGAACATGTGCATATTCACATTATTCCACGTTATGAAAACCAAACGTTGGCGCTTGATTCCCGCTGGGGCTTTAAAAGCTAAAATTTAAAAATTGACACTCACTAAGGAGCTTCGGCTCCTTTTTTGATAGCTGCTATTTTGGCATTTCCCCTGATATACAGATTTCGTTTTGAACAAAAAGAATACCTATAGAAAGATGTATACTAGGCAGGTTTTTTCAATTTTGACTGTTTTGCATGTTTAACTTTTCTGATGCCCTTCTCGACTGGTTTGATGTCCATGGTCGTCATGACTTACCGTGGCAAGTGAAGGATGACCCTTACAAAGTGTGGGTTTCAGAAATTATGCTACAACAGACTCAAGTCAAAACCGTCTTACAATACTTTGATCGATTTATTCAACGATTTCCAACTGTTGAAGATTTAGGTCATGCTTCTTGGGATGATGTGGCACCCTATTGGGCTGGCTTAGGCTACTATGCACGGGCTCGGAACTTACACAAAGCCGCAGGCATTGTTGCACGTCAGGGACATTTTCCAAGCAATCTTGAGCAGTGGATGGAACTACCGGGCATCGGCCCGTCTACCGCGGGTGCGCTGATGTCTTTAGGTTTAAGACAATATGGCGTGATTATGGACGGCAACGTCAAGCGAGTATTGTCTCGATTCTTTGCTATAGAAGATGATTTATCGAAACCTGTACATGAACGGGCCATGTGGCAACTGGCGACAGAGCTCTGCCCCATTGAACGCAATCACGATTATACCCAAGCGATTATGGATCTTGGTGCAACCGTTTGCACGCCGAAAAAGCCGCTCTGTTTATATTGTCCTATGCAGCAGCACTGCAAAGCACATGCTCAAGGTTTAGAGACTGAATTACCTTATAAAAAGCCTAAAAAGCCTGTTCCAGTGAGAGAGGCCCAAGTCATGCTGATTCAATCTGCAGGAGAATGGTTGTGGATACAACGTCCGAATAGCGGTCTATGGGGTGGTCTGTGGTGTTTACCTATTTTTGATCAACCCCATGAGTTTCAATCCTACACTCAGCAGCTTGGACTGAAACCTACCACCACTCAAGTGCAAATATCGCATAGTTTTACCCACTTCACTTGGCTTTTAGAAGCTACTGTATTTACTGTTGCTGCCGATCAAAAAGAGCATTTAGCGATTGAATGCAACGCGCAGTGGTATACCCCGATACAAGCCACTGCTCTCGGTATTCCTACTGCCATGAAAAAACTCATTTCTACGCTAGAACTCGAAAGCCATTCTATGCCATAGTTTTTAACTGCTCATCAATTGAATAGGGACAAATGTGACTCAAGAGTTTTTGCTTCGCAGAGGGTTTTTCGGCGGTATTGGTTTTATGTTGCTTTTACTCAGCGCCTGTACGTCAACTCCCCCCAAACCATCTGGTAGTACATTGCCTGCACATGAAGTGAAAAAATTACAAAACATGCGTTTATCCAATCAATTGCCTGTTCCTGTTCATCAAGTCAAACGAAGTGCGCTCAAGGATACTTGGGGCGCAGCGCGTAGCCAAGGGCGGAGCCACGAAGGCATTGATATTATTGTTCCACGTGGAACAAAAGTTCTCAGTGCTACAGAAGGTTTAGTTGCTGACTTACGTAATAACAATTTGGGTGGTAAAGTGATATGGATTATGGGGCCCGCAGGTTCTTGGCATTATTATGCGCATCTTGATGGTCATAAACGTGGCTTAAACGTCGGCGACTATGTCAAAAAAGGTGATGTCATTGGCTATGTAGGTAATACTGGCAATGCTCGACATACTGCACCACATTTGCATTATGGCATTTACTTGGGTGGTAAAGGTCGCAATGCCGTTAACCCCTATCCGTATTTACGTTAATTTTAGGAAACATACATGTCAGAAGCGTTGATCAATCGTCTGGTGGAATTTGCAGAATCTGGTAATCAACAAAAAATCAGCCTCAATGGACAGTCTTATCAGGGCTGGATCATGGAGATCACTGAAGAAGCATTACTCATCAGCACCGGCTACGCAGACAAATCAGGTAAAGATGTATGGATTCAATTTGCCGATCTCGATCAAGCGGAACTGTTGTATTGGGACAATAAAAACGATCAATGGACTGTCTTTAAAATTTAAGTCAAAAGGAGCATTCAACATGACGATACAACGCTGTGCTTGGTGCTCCGAAGATCCTTTGTATATTGCCTACCACGACACTGAGTGGGCTAAACCTAGTTTTGATGAGCAGCATCTCTTTGAAATGCTGTGTCTTGAAGGACAACAAGCGGGGCTGTCTTGGATCACTGTGCTGAAAAAGCGGGCCTGCTATCAGCAGCATTTTTTTCAATATCCCATTGCCGAAATCGCAGCGTTGAGTGACCTACAATTACAAGAAAAATTACAAGATTCAGGTTTGATTCGCCATATCGGCAAACTCACTGCCATTCGTGATAATGCAAAAGCATGGCAACAGTTAAAAGCCCAAGGGATTCATCCTGTGGAATTTCTTTGGAATTTTGTCGAAGGACACATTGCCAATAATGATGTCGTTGAATATCGTAGCGCCCCTGCACAAACCGCTCAAAGTCAGGCCATGTCCAAAGCATTAAAAAAGCATGGTTTTAAATTTGTAGGCCCAACGACTTGCTATGCTCTGATGCAAGCTATCGGCATGGTCAATGATCATGAAAATCACTGTGACTTTAAATACACGCACGAAGAATGACCTCAAAACATAAAGGATAGAATAATGAGTGACAATACAATCCACGCCTATGCAGCAATGAACAGTGGTGAAGCCCTTGTTCCCTACCAATTTGATGCAGGTGAATTACAAGCCCATCAGGTTGAAGTCAAAGTCGAGTATTGCGGTCTTTGTCACTCAGATATTTCTATTATCCAAAATGATTGGAAATCTTCGGTTTATCCTGTGGTCCCAGGACATGAAGTGATTGGAACCATTACCCAACTCGGCAGCGAAGCAAAAGGACTCAAAGTCGGACAACGTGTAGGCATTGGCTGGACAGCAGAAAGTTGTCAACACTGTGACTCGTGTATCGATGGTCGCCAAGTGCAATGTACTGGAACCAAGACAGCGACGATCGTCGGTCATGCAGGTGGCTTTGCCGACAAAGTCCGTGCTGGCTGGCAATGGGTTATTCCGCTTCCAGATGATCTCGACCCAACCAGTGCTGGCCCTCTGCTCTGCGGCGGGATTACGGTATTTGATCCCATCTTACAGCACCAAATTCAGGCCATTCACCATGTTGCCGTGATCGGCATTGGTGGTTTAGGTCATATGGCGATTAAACTGCTCAAAGCTTGGGGCTGTGAAATTACTGCGTTCAGTTCAAACTTAGATAAAACCGATGAACTTAAAGCCATGGGTGCTGACCATGTGGTGAATAGTCGTGATCTTGCCGCGATTAAAGCGCAGCGTGGGAAATTCAATTTAATTTTAAGCACGGTCAATGTGACGTTGGATTGGCAAGCCTACCTTTCGACTTTGGCACCGAATGGAAGTGTTCACATGCTTGGCCTAGCACTTGAGCCCATGCAAATTCCCGCAGGTATGCTGATCAGTGGTGCTAAATCTGTCACAGGCTCATCAACAGGTTCTCCTGCGGCACTGCGTGAATTACTTCGATTCGCCGCACGTCAAAATATTGCTCCACAAATTGAAATGTATCCAATGTCTCAGGTGAATGAAGCGATTGAACGTTTGCATTCAGGAAATGTGCGGTATCGAATTGTACTGAAAGCTGATTTTTAACGGTAAAAATCTAAGCCCAAAAAGCCTGCTGCATGCAGGCTTTTTTGTGTCCTTTATACACTCATCAAAATTAGACGGTATTTGAGTTTATGCATTCCTTACGCACCCAATCTGCGAGCAATAAAATAGCCTGCTGAATATCTACAGACAGCTCATGCCCTGCATTTAAACGAATACAATTGTTATAACGATTGTCCTCACCAAAAATTAAACCTGGCACAATATTGATGCCATGTTTTTGCGCATGGTAATACAACGCCAAACTGTCTATTTGTTCAGGCATCTGCAACCACAGTGCATAACTGCCTTGAGGCCGATTTAGACGGATATCAACCCCTTGAAAAGCATCGTAAATATACTGACGATACTGCTCGACTTGCACCATTAATTTAGGACGCAATTCAGCAAGATGTTGGCGATAAGCACGACTAAAAATCAAATCTGCAAGTCCTAACTGCAAAGGCGTATTCACCGAATCATTTTGCAAAAGTAATTTGGGACGCAAATGTTGCAAATGTGGTGGAAGACAAAACCACCCCACCCGATAAGAAGGCGATAAAGATTTTGAAATCGACGCACAATAGATCACATAGCCCGCCCGATCCCAATATTTGATAGGCAATGGTCGCTTTGCATTGAAACTACACTCAGCATAAATATCATCTTCAATCACATAACATTGATATTTTTCAGCCAGTTGTGCAATTCGTTTCTTATCTTCATTACTTAAACAAAAACCCAAAGGATTTTGAAAATTTGCAGTCAATAAGCATACTTTCGCGCCTGAATCCCGCATCGCCTGCTCTAAACGATCTAAATCAAAACCTTCCGTATTGGCAGGAATTTCAACAATTTTCCGCTTTAATAAAGCCAATAATTGCAATTGCCCGTTATAGTTCGGCGTCGGGACAATGACACTCTCCCCTTCCGCACTCAGATTTTGCAACATCACTGACAAAGCCGGCATACAACCATTGCTGATGTAAATATCATCCTTAGGCATATAAAAACCATCTTCAGCCCAATGTGCCGACAAAGCTTCACGCAATTGTGGATGTCCTTGCCGATTGTTATATAAAAAATCTTCTGGTTTACAATGCTTTAATGCCCTTTGGATTGAACGTCTGATTGCTTCAACAGGAACAAAATTGGGGGACAACTGAATTGAACCCAAATGAATCAGGCGACTATTTGCAGATGCTTCATGGATCTGAATTTGCAATTCTAAATTCGAAATTTCACGTGGTCGGGAATCAAAATCAGGATGATTCGGCACGGCAATTTGCTGGGCTTTCTGTGAGGATTGTACAAAATAACCAGACTTTTCTTTGACATAAATCAGGCCTTTGGCTTCAAGTAATTCATAGCAGCGTTTCGCGGTATTTAAACTGATCTGATGCTGCTGTGAAAATTGACGTAGCGCATACAGACGCTGCCCTGCGGCCAATTCACCACTATAAATTTTCTGTGCCAACTGCTGCGCAAGCTGCTGATATTGAAAAGCCATCTGTACCCTTTTTTTAATCATTCTTGTATCTGTACCCATTAAGTTAACAGATTTAAGCTGATGGCATCAGGTTGATATCTCAAAAATAACGATAGGGGGACAATTAAATGAATGACTTCACGCAGTTTCGAGCGGGTCTAATCATCATCGGCACACTCACGCTTATGGCGTGCCAACCCGAACAGCACACTCAAGCTCAAAGCCAGCAAAATTTTATCTGTAAATCTTTAATTCAAGGTTTTTTGAGTGCCCAAAAACTGACGCAATATGAACTTGAGCAGATCCAACCAATCACCAGCGGCGGGTTACATCAAAAGCTATATATTTATAAAGCCAAATCTGAAAACGGCATGAATATGATGCCGCAGCAAGCCAAACTTCGCTTTGCCTGTGAACAAATGACCGCGCGGCAATTTCAAATCAAGTTACATCCACATCAATTTCCAGAACAGACCTTACTCAGTATCGAACTTCCAGAAGCACAGCACATGCAGCAGTTGACGGCATTTCGTCTGCCTGAGATGCAAAGTCATTGATCGTTCATATTGAACTGAATCATTACTGGTGCTTATTTTAAAATTTCGGGAAAGGTCGCAACAGTTTTGCTTTTACCCAGCTGCACTTTCATTTTTTGTAGCATTTGATAAGGTTGTTGCTGCACAAACATATTCACGAAACTGAGCGGAATGGAGCCTTCCGGATTGGCATAGCCATAGGTCGACACTTTGACTTTTTGATTGCCTAAACGCTGGAAGGTCCAATCGCCCTCATAGTCGGTTAGACGTACATAATTGGGATTGATCGGATAACCTTTTTTCACCGCTTTATTTTGGATGCTAATGATGCCTTGTGCATCTTTACGCATTTTGCCTTGTACCACCAAATCACGGTCTTTTAACGGAAAAGGAAAATCCAACACCATATATAAACTGAATTCACCTTTCTGGTCATCACGGGATAAGACTTTGACACTGCCCATATAAGGGACCCAATTCACTGCATTTTCCACATCTAAAATCAGGGAAACCGCTTTTTCAATGGGTACATCAAAACTGGTTTCAGCTTTGTATTGAAAGACAGGATTTTGAGCATTTTGGTAGGTCCAAACCTTAATATTATTTTTATTAATCGTGAGTTTGGCATTATCTATAGTTTTCGCTTGTACTGCCGCAGTGAATGCGACAGCACAGGCCATAAAGATGACTTTTTTCATTCCATTGATCGTCTTATTTTAATTTTATGCTGTTGTTATAACGGATTTTAACGCGCTTTTATACGTCAATATCGTTAAAACCCAGTACATCTTTCATATCGTACTTACGTGCTTCACGACCAACTACCCATGCAGCTGCACGTACTGCACCAGAGGCAAAGTTCATACGGTTAGTCGCTTTATGGGTAATTTCAACACGTTCGCCATCCGCAATAAACATCGCAGTATGTTCACCGACAATGTCACCACCACGAATCGTTTGAAAGCCAATGGTTTGACGTTCACGTGGACCCGTATGACCTTCACGGCAATACACAGCATCTTGTTTTAAGTCACGTCCTAAAGCCCCGGCAATGGCTTCACCCCACATCAGCGCTGTACCTGATGGTGCATCAACTTTATGGCGATGATGGGCTTCAATCACTTCAATATCCACAGTATCGCCAAACACTTTTGATGCCAATTCAAGAAGTTTGATTGAAACGTTTACTCCGACAGAATAGTTCGCTGCATAGACCACAGGGGTTTCTGTTGCTGTTTCATCGAGATAAGCTTTTTGCTCATCATTCATACCTGTGGTACCAATGACAATCGCAACGCCTGCTTCACGGCAAAGTTTAAGATGCTGTGCTGTTGCTGCAGGTGCAGTAAAATCGATCACGACATCACAATCTTTTAAAACCTCAGCTAGGTTACCGACAACCTTTACGCCAACCGCGCCAATCCCTGCAAGTTCACCGGCATCCGCACCGACTAAGCTACTTTCAGGACGTTCTACCGCAGCAGCTAATTGATAACCAGCTTGCTGAACCGCCTGAATTAAGATGCGTCCCATACGACCGCCTGCGCCCAAGATACCAATACGTGGAGCTGCTGACATAACATTTTCCTAATGTTGATTCGAAATTGGTCTTACTATATCAAAACTCCATGCGCAGGCTAAGTTGCAAACAAAAAAATCCTGCATTTTCCGAAGGACTTTTGCAAATCAACTTCTACCACAGACGCTGACTATTCCCTCACCAAGTTTGGGTATTTTCACGGTATGATAGGCACGTTCTATTGATCTTGAATATTCATGAAAACCCTATTGTATCTTTGTGCGGCAGTCTGTATTGCACTGGCATGGCTGATTCCGATTCATTACCGACCTTGGGCCACGTATACCGGTGAGCTTTATACCTTTTTTGCCCTGTTTGCCTTAGCGGCAACATTCTTTAAAGAAAAGCTCATGGTGGCAAAAATTTCCTTGCCCCTGTTGCTCTTAGCGCTGATTCCCTTCGTCCAATTGGCTTTTGGGCAGGTGTATTATTTTAGTATTGCCTTGCTCTGTATGCTGTTTGTGTTCAGCTTCTGGCTGTGTATCAATCTTGGTTTCAGCCTCTCGCAAGGTACGGAAAAACGCGAAAAAACCTTCCTATACCTAAGCTATACCTTTGTTGCATCTGGGGTCATGACGGGACTCATCGCAATATGTCAGTGGTTAGATTTCGACTCGTTTCTTCCTTTTGTGATGAAAATTAGTGGAACTACGCGCCCATTTGCAAACTTTGCTCAGCCAAATAACATGGCCACGTTTCTGCTCATGTCCTTGTTAGCCTGCTTATATGTTTATGAACAGCAAAAAGTTAAAACCCGCTATTTGGTCGCTTGTGCAATTCCTATTTTAATTGGGGTCGCGCTCAGCCAATCTCGCACCTCTTGGGTGGCAAGTATCTGTGTCCTAGTCTATTTGGCTTATGCACAGTACAAAGATTATATCCGTCTTCGCTGGTTTTACAGCTTGGCCTGGTTTATCGGCTTTGTGGCACTGATTGTATTGATGCCAAAATTAAGTCAAATCATGAGCCAAATATCCGACATGAATATTCAAGAAAGTCGTGACGTAGCCGAACGTGCTGGTGGAGATATGTCTCGTTTAGCCATTTGGCAACAAATGGCGCATGCCGTAGCTGCACAGCCTTGGTTTGGCTATGGTTGGCATCAAACCAGTAGCGCTTTTGTCTCGATCTCTGACACGGTACAAGGGCCTGTATGGATTCGTAGCTCACACAATTTTATTTTGGATTTCTTATTGTGGAATGGCGCCATTATTGGTGTGCCGTTCTTGGCCTATTTCGCTTATTGGGGCATTCAATTACAGAAGTTAGCCAAGTCTGCATTATCTGTCATTGGCCTATTGATGGTCGGTGTCTTCGTTATTCATGCCATGTTGGAGTTTCCGCAAAACTACGCATATTTCTTACTGCCTGCGGGTTTTATTATCGGGATTCTTCAAGCAGCGAAGCCACAGACGGCTACTTTGAATCTGTCACCATGGTTTATCCGCATTGTTTTCGGGATTGGCGCCGTGCTGATTACGGTGATTTATCGTGATTATGCCAATGCAGCGATTCAGCTGGGTCAGGCATCAAAATATGAAAAAACACCGGAGAAAATCACCAATCATGAGCCGATCTATTTGCTCACGGAATTTAGACATCGGGTGGCGATTATTCGTTTAAATCCATATTCCATCGTTTCTGAACAAACCATTCAGGATACTGAAAAATTGGTTCGCAGCTATCCAGCGAAATACCACATCATTAAATATGCACGTTTATTGGCATTTAATGGTCGTGAGGCTGAAGCACGTCATCAGCTACAGCGTCTTAAAAATATCTATAGGCTCGACATGAGCTATGAGAGTTTATTAGCGCCTATAGCACAGCCGAAACCTTAAAACGCTCATTAAAAAAGCCTGCAATTATGCAGGCTTTTTTATAGCTAAGTTCACATCACAGCGAACTCAAGCAAATCATATCAATTAATCAAATAAACGGTCGAAGAATGATTTTTTCTTCGGAGATGATTTATTGTCATCGCCATCCATCGTGTCTTGTAACTCTTTCAACAATTCACGTTGACGAGCCGTTAAGTTTACAGGCGTTTCCACCACAATACGGCAGAGTAAGTCACCGGTCATGCTGGTACGTACAGGTTTCACACCTTTACCACGTAAGCGGAACAACTTACCAGTTTGAGTTCCTTCAGGCACTTTCAAGCTCACACGACCATCGAGAGTCGGAATTTGAATTTCTTTACCCAATGCAGCATCCGCAATGCTTACAGGCACATCCATATACAGGTCAGCGCCATCACGTTGGAAGATTTCGTGTTCACGTACCACCACTTCTACATATAAGTCGCCTGCTTGGCCATCACGGATCGCCTCGCCTTTGCCACTTAAACGTACGCGGTCGCCATTATCCACACCTGCAGGAATGGTCACTTCTAAAGTTTGCTGACGGTCAGAAACCCCTGAACCATGACATTTATTACATGGGTTCTTAATAATTTTACCTTGACCACGACAGGTGCTACAGGTTTGCTGTACAGAGAAAAAGCCCTGTTGCATACGCACTTGACCTGCACCATGACAAGTTTTACACGTTTCGACGTCATTTGGATTTTTAGATCCTTTACCATTACAGGCATCACATGGCGCTGGCGCAGTAAAGGTAATGGTTTTTTTCACGCCTTTTACAGCTTCCTCAAGGGTAAGCTCCATAACATAGCGTAAGTCTGAACCACGGCGTGCACGTTGCTGACCACCACGGCCACCACCGCCAAATGCGCCACCGAAAATGTCGCCAAACTGACTAAAGATATCTTCTGCGCTAAAACCGCCACCGAAGCCACCGCCGCCGCCCATGCCGCCTTCAAAAGCTTGATGTCCCATACGGTCATACATACTACGTTTTTCGCTGTCCGATAAAACTTCATATGCTTCTGCAGCTTCTTTGAATTTTTCTTCAGCTTCTGGGTTATCTGGATTACGGTCAGGGTGATACTTCATCGCCAACTTACGGTAGGCTTTTTTAATTTCATCATCACTTGCGGTTTTAGATACACCTAAAACCTCATAATAATCACGTTTAGCCATGTCTGGCGATGCTCCTCACGGAATTTAATTTAATACTTAACTGTGGTCTGAAATTGGGGAATCAAACCATTTTTTCAAGGGGTAGGCAGGAAAAAAATAAATTGACTTAGAAAACAGCCTTATTTTTAACGAATTTGGATAGACCTTGGATCCATGCATTTAATAAATACAAAAAGGCAATCGCAGCAAAGACCACACCAATTACCGTGCATGCAGTCACCCAAAGATAGGTGTCCCAATAATAGAAGAATAAAGGAATAAACCACAGTGCGGCAAAAATGGCCATCATCGAATAAATCACAACGGTGCGCATGACCCAAAGCGCTTGGGCTTGGAGCCAAACTTCTGCAGAATCGATTTGAGTCACTTTGCGTGCAAAGCCGTAGGCAAATACACCACTAATCAGGGTAAATAAAGCGAAAAACATGAAGACATAAGAAATCGCAACATAACGGCGATACTTAGCTAAACTCTCTGCTGTCATCTGTGATTCAACCCCGTACACCACAATATGCTGCGCTGCACTTGTGGTTGTTTTACTTTTTAAAAATGTCTTTGTAGATCAGGTGCTACTATAGAGAAAAATTCAATATTTCGCACCCAATATTATGACACTTTTAAGGATTCTGCTGAGTTTTTTTCACTTTAAACCACTGTGCATATAGCGCAGGTAAAAAGAACAAGGTCAGCAGGGTCGCCACGATCAATCCACCCATAATCGCCACGGCCATTGGACCGAAGAAAATACTGCGAGAAAGTGGAATCATCGCCAATACAGCAGCCAATGCAGTCAACACAATTGGACGGCAACGACGCACAGTTGCATTGATAATCGCATCCCAAGCCGACTCCCCAGACTGAATATCTTGTTCAATCTGATCAATCAAAATCAGTGAATTGCGCATAATCATTCCTGACAGTGCAATCGTGCCGAGCATTGCCACAAAACCAAAGGGTTTATTGAACAATAACAGGAATAACACCACGCCAATAATGCCCAAAGGTGCAGTTAAAAATACGATCATCGCCCGTGACATGCTACGTAGTTGAATCATCAATAAGGTCATGACAACTGCGAGGAATAATGGCATGCCCGCATTTACAGAAGTTTGACCACGTGCTGACTCTTCCACAGTACCGCCTACTTCGAGGAGATATCCATTCGGCATCTCTGCACGTAACTGATCAAATGAATCTTTTAACTCACCCACCACCGTTGCAGGTTGCAATTTACTGCGAATATCCGCGCGCACAGTAATGGTCGGTAAACGGTTACGATGCCAAATCAAACCTTCTTCAAAGCTATACTCAATTTTCGCAATCTGCGCCAATGGCACTGAACCACCATTGCTGGTCGGTACAGCCAAACTGCTGAGAGAACCGACATCCAATCGCTCGGCTTGATCACCACGCATCCGAATTTCAATCAGCTCTCGTTTCTCACGATACTGATTAATCACCGCACCACTGATTGAACTATTCAGGAAGTTCGACAGATCTAAGCTGGAAACTCCCATTTGACGTGCGCGATCTTGGTCGATGTCCAGTTTAATGACTTTGCTTGGTTCACCCCAATCCAAATGCACATTGGTGGTGTTCGGGTTTTCACTGACTTTTGCAGACACGCGTTGTGCCCACTCTCGAACCAAGCTCAGATTTTCACCCGACACGCGGAACTGCAATGGATAACCCACAGGTGGGCCATTTTCTAAAAGTGAAACGCGAGTACGTACTTCAGGTAAGAGCTTACGGATTTCTTCTGCTAATGACTGGCGGATCTCATTACGATCATCTAAAGATGAAGCCAATACCACAAACTGAGCAAAACTGGCTTGGGGTAACTGCTGATCTAGAGGTAAATAAAACCGCGGTGAACCTGTCCCCACATAAGCCACAAAATTATCAATGCCTTGTTTTTTCGACAAGAACGCTTCGACTTTTTTTACGGCCGCTTCTGTGGCTTTCAGAGATGCACCTTCCTCGAGCTTTAAATCCACTAAAATTTCAGCACGGTTTGACGGTGGGAAGAACTGCTGTGGTACAGTTTTAAACATTAAAATCGATAACACAAAGATGCCAACTGTCGCGGCAATCACCGTCTTACGATAGGTCACACAAGTGTCGACCCAACCACGGAAACGTTGATAAAACGGAGACTGATAAGGATCATGATGTTCGCCGGCATGATGTACCATCGGCTGAGGTTCGGGCTGCTTACGTAAACGTGCCCACAGGCGCTGATACCACGGGGCTTTTTGTACTAAATCTTTGTTAAAATCTGGCAGTAATTTATCCCCTAGATAGGGAACAAACAGCACCGCTGCAAACCATGACACCACCAATGCGATAGTGACCACTTGGAAAATCGAGCGAGTGTATTCCCCTGTGCTCGATGCGGCTGTGGCAATCGGCAAAAATCCTGCAGCCGTAATTAGCGTGCCTGTTAGCATTGGAAATGCAGTGGTCCGCCATGCATGTCCGGCGGCTTGTAACCGGCTATAGCCCTGCTCCATTTTGATCGCCATCATTTCGACGGCAATAATCGCATCATCCACCAATAAACCGAGTGCGAGAATTAACGCCCCCAAAGAAATCTTGTGCAAACCGACATCAAACATCTGCATGCCAGCAAAAGTCATGGCCAAGACCAATGGAATGGAAAATGCTACGACTAATCCCGTACGGAAACCCAAGGAGAAGAAGCTCACCAATAGGACGATAATCACCGCCTCAGCGAGGACTTTCATAAACTCATTGACGCTGCGCTTCACGGCTACAGGCTGATCCGACACTTTTTTCAGTTCCATGCCCAAGGGCAAGGTTTTTTGCAAGCGGGCAAATTCTGTTTCTAGGTTTTTACCCAAAGCCAGAATGTCGCCACCTTTACGCATCGACACGGCAATGCCTAAACCATTTTCACCCATAAAACGCATACGCGGCTGCGGTGGATCACTAAAGCCCCGATGTACATCTGCTACATCACCCAATTGAATCGTTCGACCATTCACCAATAAGGGCATCTGGCGCAGTTCATCAATGTTTTGTAAATTGCCGCTGACACGCACTTGAATCCGGTCTGAATTGGTTTCAAAAAAGCCAGCACTGGCAACTGTGTTTTGCTGCTGCAAGGCTTGTTGAATCGCCGTCACGGGTATGCCCATTTGCGTGGCTTTGGTGTTGGAAATTTCAATCCAAACTTTTTGATCTTGTAGACCAATTAAATCCACTTTCGCAACGTCTTTGACTCGTTGTAACTGGAGCTGTAAACGGTCGGCATATTCCTTCATGGTGGCATAGTCAAAGTCTTTGCCGGTGAGCACATAGATATTACCGAAGGTGTCACCAAACTCATCATTAAAGAAAGGACCTTGCACCCCAGATGGTAATTGATGGCGAATATCATTGACCTTTTTACGCACGGTGTACCAAACATCAGGGACTTGCTGCGAACGTAAACTGTCCTTGGCCACAAAGGTCACCATGGATTCACCCGGACGTGAATACGCCATGATGCGTTCATACTGCCCCGTGGTCATCAGTTCTTTTTCAATCCGATCGGTGACCTGTAGCGAAACTTCTTTTGCCGTTGCACCAGGCCAATAGGTTTGAATCACCATGACTTTAAAGGTAAATGGCGGGTCTTCACTCTGCGACAATTTGGAATAGGAAAATATCCCAACGATGCCCAGCAGAATCATAAAATAAAGGATTAAGCCTTTATTTTTCAGTGCCCACTCAGACAAGTTAAAATTCATTATTTAACTCCTGTCTGAATGTGTACCGCACGATTTTCACGATCAACAGGTTGTATTTTTTGTTTTTCGCGGAGCAAATGCACGCCGCCAACCACAACAAAATCCCCTGCTTGCAGACCACTGAGTACGGGCACGCTGTCACGTCCGTATTCGCCTAAAGTTACTGGAACTTTACGTACCGTATTATCTGCATTGACCACCATCACATATGCCTGCTGACCACTCGCAGACACACTCGATAACGGCACATGCAAAACATTCTGCTGTGCTTTGGTTAAAAATACCCGTGCACTTTGCCCCAGTTGAATGGCGCTATTGCCTTCACGCAATGCCACTTTGACACTATATGTACGAGACTGATCTGCTGCAGGACTAATTTCACGCACATAGCCTGCAAATTTTTCCTGTGGTTTCGACCACAAGGTGACCCATGCATCCTGCCCTGTTTTAATTTCAGTAACCGCTTGTTCAGGCACACCAATGACCACTTCACGTTCACCTGCAATCGCCAATTGAAATGCTGGTTGTCCTGCTGCAATCACTTGACCAATCTCAATATTACGCTCAGTAATGACCCCATTTTTATTGGCAATTAATTGGTTATAACCGGTCTGATTACGACTCACATCATAATTTGATTGGGCTTGCTTTAAGTTCGACTGTGCTGCTTTATATTGGTTTTCCACTGCATCATACTGCGAACGACTCACAGCATTGACTGGCAATAATTGCTTAAAGCGTTTTAGTTCGTCTTCAGCAATTTGTGCAGCGGAACGCGCACTTTCAAGCTGCGCTTGTGCTGCATTCAGTTGCAACTGTGCATCTTTGACGTCTAATTTTGCCAAGACTTGCCCGACTCGGACTTGGTCTCCAACATCGACATAGCGCTCAGTGATTTGGCCGCCAACCCGAAAAGCTAAAGCTGTTTGCTGGCGGGCTTGTACATCACCCGCATAACTTTTTTGTTCAAAATGTGTGGCGCCCGGCTGAGTCACCATCACAAATGGCACTTCCTGTTCCGTTTGGGCTTTATCCTTGCTGCATCCCCATAAGGTCACACTGCAAACGATAATCATGCTGACAACTGTGGTCTTAATCGTACTCATGAAGTTCGCTCTTAATAAAAAGTCTTTTTTAGGGCAGAATATTATTCAATTAATTTGGTTATTTTTTAATTAATAAACCATGCGGTACATTAATTAGATTAATTATCCGAAATCAATGACCTTTTCGCCTTTTTTGGAATTTTTTCAGCAAATGAATGTCGGCCGCCCGAAAGACTTAGAAAAACGACAACGGATTTTAGAGTCTGCAAAACAATTATTTTTAGAAATGGGCTATCACGGTTGCAGCATGAATCAGATTGCACAACATGCAGCGGTCACCAAACTGACGGTCTATAACCATTTTCAGGACAAAGCCACGTTATTTACCAGTGCGATTGAAGACACCTGTGAATATATTTTGAATACCCGCCCGCGACACCTGCACAGCGAAAGTCATTTTATGCAGGCTTTCGTTGAAATTTGTGAGTTGGGGCTGAACATCATGAATTTGCCAGAAGCCATTAAACTGGATTTATTACTTTTGGAGTTGGCTGCCGAACACAGTCCCTTGGTGGAACAGTTTTTCCGTGCCTCACATTTGAAAATGCGCCAAGTCTGGGAAAATTTCTTTCAAGACGCAGCAGCTTTAAATTTCATTCAGCAGGATCACCCTGCCCGACAAACTGAACTGATTGTGTCGCTACTGATGGGACTACGCCATCAAGAAGTCTTATTGGGCATGCGCCCAGTACCTGAAGCAGCAGAGCGACAGGCCATTATTCACTCTGCCATCGACATCTTTATGTTGAAATATCAACTCGGCACGCAGAGCTAAGCATTTTCTGAAATATTTCAAGGCTAAACTGAAACAAATGGCATAGCTATTGCTCATTTACCTAGAAAAGTCATCCGACTTTTGTCTGTACCCCCTTTTGCCACGGCACTTTCGGGGTATAGTCGAGACAGGAATACGCGGAGAAATAACAAATGATTCAACAAATTGATGCTCCATTACGTGAAGACGTGCGCTTACTGGGCAATTTATTGGGTGAAACCCTAAAGCAGCATGCAGGACAAGATTTGTTTAATCAGGTAGAGCAAATTCGTGCTTTGTCTAAAGGCGCGCGCGATGGACAAGTTGAAGCTGAAAAACAGTTAGAACAATTATTTTTAAATTTAAAAGATGAAGAAATTCTGCCACTGACCCGTGCATTTACGCACTTTCTGAACTTTGCCAATATTGCCGAACAGTACAATGTGGTGCGCAGCCGTCGCCAAAGTGAGTTTGATGAGCAAGCACCTTCACCGAATCCACTCGATCATTTATTTGAAAAATTTAAAAGCAATAACATCAGTTCGGACCAACTGTTCCAACAAATTTGTGAATTAAAAATTGAATTGGTCCTGACTGCACATCCAACCGAAGTCAGCCGCCGTACCTTGATCCAAAAATATGATGGTATTAATGATTGCCTGTTTAAAATGGATCAACAAAAACTTACGCCACGCGAACGCAAAGCCGTACTGGATGATTTAAAACAACTGATTTGCTCGGCATGGCAAACGGATGAAATTCGTCAACATCGCCCGACGCCTGTCGACGAAGCAAAATGGGGCTTCACGACCATTGAACAGACCTTGTGGAATGCTGTACCCAAATTCATGCGTGAATTGGATGGCATGGTTCAAGATCATTGTGGCAAGACCTTGCCTTTACATGTTGCCCCTGTACGCTTTGCGTCATGGATGGGTGGTGACCGTGATGGCAACCCAAACGTCACCCATAATATTACTCAAGAAGTGCTGTGGCTTTCACGTTGGAAAGCTGCCGACTTGTATTTACGCGATATCGAAGACCTGCGCTGGGAACTTTCGATTCAAGAATGCAGTAAAGAACTCAGTGACGCCTTGGGTCATTTCCACCCTGAACCCTATCGTGAATATCTACGTGATGCGCGGGAACGCCTCAAAGCCACTCGTCACTGGTTGGCACTAAAACTCCGTGGTGAAGATGCGGACGATAGCCAAGTCATTAAAAGCCGCCATGAGCTGCTCGATCCACTATTGGTTTGCTACCGTTCACTGATTGACAGCGGTTTACCTGAAATTGCCAATGGTCAGTTACTCGACTTTATTCATCGGGTGAATTGTTTCGGTATCGAATTACTCAAACTCGATATTCGTCAGGAGTCGACTCGTCATCGCCAAGCGATTTCTGCCATTACTGAATATTTAGGTTTAGGCAATTTTGAAACATGGACGGAGCAAGCCCGTCAAAACTTCTTGATTCAGGAACTGCAAAGCAAACGTCCACTGCTACCGAAGTTTTTAAATGAGCCAAAACAAAGCCTGATTGAACATCCAGATGTACAAGAAGTCTTTGCGACCATGCGCACTTTGGCAGAACAGCCACCTGAAAGTTTAGGGGCTTATATTATTTCCATGGCCGAACATCCAAGTGATGTCTTGGCCGTATTGTTACTGCAAAAAGAAGCCGGCATCAAACAAGCGCTACGTGTCGTGCCACTGTTTGAAACCTTAAAAGATTTGGATGGTGCAGCCCGTACCATGAATACCCTATTTAATATGCATTGGTATAAGCAGCATATTCAGGGTAAACACGAGGTGATGATTGGCTATTCAGACTCAGCCAAAGATGCGGGCTTTATGTCGGCAAACTGGGCGCAGTATCGTGCACAGGAAGAATTAACCGCAGTTGCGAAAAAACATGATGTACAACTGACATTATTCCATGGCCGTGGCGGTTCAATCAGCCGTGGTGGTGCGCCGACACAGCAAGCGCTGTTTTCACAGCCACCGGGTTCGATTTCAGGAGCGATCCGTGTCACAGAACAAGGGGAAATGATTCGCTTCAAGTTTGGATTAGAAGGCATTGCCTTACAAAACTTAGAAATTTACACCGCAGCGACCTTAGAAGCGACCTTATTACCACCGCCTGAACCGAAACAGGAATGGCGTCAGCTCATGCACAGCATGACGGATCTGTCGGTACAGGTATATCGTCAAACCGTGCGTGAAAATCCGCATTTTGTAAAATACCTACGGACTGTAACGCCAGAACTAGAACTACAAATGTTACCGCTCGGCTCACGCCCAGCCAAACGTAAAGTCAGCGGTGGGATTGAGTCTTTACGTGCGATTCCTTGGGTGTTCGCATGGACGCAAATCCGTTTGATGTTACCTGCTTGGCTCGGTACAGGTGCTGCGATTAATCAAGTGATTGATCAAGGTCAAAAGCAGACACTCGAAGAAATGTTAGAGCAATGGCCGTATTTCCAAACGTTAATTGATATGTTGGAAATGGTCTTGTCTAAGGCTGATGGTCATGTGGCGCTGTATTATGAGTCTCATCTGACGGATGACGCAGACCTCAAACAGTTGGGTGAAGAGTTACGTCAGCGTTTACGTGATGCGGTACAAACGCTATTAGCACTCAAAGGTGAATCGAAATTACTCAGCAGTAACGATGTGCTCGACCAATCCATGAAGGTGCGTAAGCCTTATTTATTGCCGCTACATTTACTACAAGCCGAACTGATGAAACGCCGCCGTGCATACCTTGCCGAGCGTCAAGCTGAAAATACCCCAGTCGACCATGCGTTGATGGTCAGTATCGCGGGTATTGCGGCAGGTTTGCGTAACACTGGCTAAATCTTCCAAGTTTTCAAAAAGCACACAGAACTGTGTGCTTTTTTTTTGACCAGTCATATTGGTTTTAATTTATTTTGGAATATATAAAATAAGAAAAATTTATGAAGTATTGACTCTTATCCTATTGGATTAATTGCATGATTTAATGCCTTTTTTACACCCTTAAAACTTTTACCATTTGGTAAATTTACATGTAAAGTCATGTAATTAGTTTGAACAAAATATTTTTAAAAGAGATTAAATCTTCTAAAAAACAAGAGTATGATGTGCACAATTTATCTATTGAGTGCTCATTTTATGTCCAATTGGTTTCCCAAATGGCGCCCGTACGAAGGCAATATTGATGCACGTCCTGTAGGTACAAATGAGTACCTACCTCCGGTGCAAAGTGTTGTATTGGGGATACAACATGCCTTTGCAATGTTTGGCGCAACTGTCCTTGCGCCATTTTTGATGGGCTTTGATGCCAACCTTGCGATTTTAATGTCGGGGATCTGTACCATCCTGTTCTTCTTTATGACAGGTGGTCGTGTACCAAGTTATTTAGGCTCTAGTTTTGCCTTTATTGGTGTGGTCATTGCCGCAACAGGTTATGCAGCGTCAGGTACTGGCGCAGCAAATGCCAATATCGCATTGGCTGCTGGCGGGATTATGGCCTGCGGTATTTTATATGCCATTTTTGGTTTTATCGTGATGGCAACGGGTACCCGTTGGATTGAAAAACTCATGCCACCTGTAGTGACAGGTGCAGTGGTGATGATCATTGGTCTCAACCTTGCCCCAGTGACCATTAAAGGGGTTGCCGGTAATAACTTTAATATGTGGATGGCTTTAGTAACCGTACTATGTATGGGTTCAATTGCTGTGTTCACCAAAGGTTTATTACAACGTCTATTACTCTTAGTTGGCCTTCTACTCGCTTACTTGGTGTATTACATCATTTCCAATGTCATGGGTCATGGCACGCCAATCAATTTCGTTCCCGTACAAGAAGCCGCTTGGTTTGGTGTTCCTCAATTCCATTCGCCTGTTTTTGATTTCAATGCCATGCTTATCATTGCACCGATTGCGTTGATTTTAGTTGCAGAAAACCTTGGTCATATCAAAGCTGTAGGCGCGATGACAGGTGAAAATCTTGATCCGCACATTGGTAAAGCCTTCGTTGCAGATGGTGTTGCAACCACACTTTCAGGCGGTGTCGGCGGTCCGGGTATGACCACTTATGGCGAAAATATTGGTGTGATGGCAGTAACGCGTGTTTACTCGACCATCGTGTTTGTATTTGCAGGTGTATTCGCCATCTTCCTTGGTCTTTCTCCAAAGTTTGGTGCGATTATTCATACCATTCCGCAAGCCATTTTGACAGGTGCATCGATTGTTGTATTTGGTCTAATTACCATTGCAGGTGCGAAAATTTGGATTGAAAACAAAGTCGATTTCTCAAAAAATAAAAACCTAATGGTGGCAGCAGTCACGATTATTTTAGGTACAGGTGACTTTGCACTTCAATTCGGTAACTTCAACTTAGGTGGTATTGGTACTGCTACATTTGCAGCGCTGATTTTGAATTGGTTCTTTAGCTTGGGCGATAAATCAGAATAAGCCTCCAAAGCATTTAAAAAAGAATACAACATTCATTTGAAAAGCGGCCGAAAGGTCGCTTTTTTTTATAGCTGCTCTTTCGGTAAGATAAGGCATTAGCCAAGGAATACACCATATGCGACTGGATTTGTTCGACCTTCAATTGGTGCTGCACATTGTAGACAGCGGCAGTCTGACCAAAGGCGCTGCTCGTTCTGCCATCTCGCTACAAGCAGCCAGTGAACGGATTAAAAAACTCGAACAGCATTACCGCACCGCCCTGTTCACTCGCCAAGCCAAAGGGGTCAAACTGACTCTTGCCGGTCAAACCTTGGTTGAACATGCACAGCGCATCTTAGGTGAGGGGCAACAATTAGAACACGCGATGCTGCCCTTTGCGCGTGGGCTGAGTTCCAATATGACCTTATGGTGTAATTCATCTGCACAAAGTGAATATTTGCCGGTCTTGCTACCACGTTATTTACTGGAAAATCCCAACACACAAATTGAGCTGCATGAAGCCGAGTCTAAAGACATCATTGCAGCGATAGAGCAAGGTAATGCACAACTAGGCTTAATTTCAGGTTTCTTTAAATCTGCACAGTTACAAACACTAGAGTTTGCAGATGATCCTTTGGTACTGATTTGCCCTATAACTCATGAATTGGCCTCGACACCTAGCGTCAAACCCGCAGAGATTTTGAATTATCCCTTTGTCGGTTTAATGCAATATCATTCCTTGCAACAATCGATCGAGGCACAAGCCAAATTATTCGGCTGTGAAATTCAGTATCGGCTGCGTTTGCCAAACTTTGCCGCTATCGCACAAGTGGTGGCGAATGGTGTGGGCATTGCCATCATGCCAAAACGTGCGGCCCAACGATTAATCAGTTTGTATACCTTTGCCCAAGTTGAGCTCAGCGGTGACTGGGCCAATCGAAAACTGCTCCTCACCGCACGTAATTTTGATGATTTACCCTTAAATTATCAGCATTTCAGTCAGTTTCTACTGTCACAAAAATCTACTTTAGATGGCCAAGTCTAGGCTTTAAATCACGCCAAACTGGTGCAGCATCATATAGCTACCTAGGGCAATCAACCCGATAAAAAACACCTTACGGAATTTTTGTTCTGGAATGCGGTAACGGATTTTTTTCCCTGCCCACATGCCAATGAGCGCAGGAATCAGTGCCAAGGCTGACATGGCATAATCAATCGGGAGATCTTCCACAGGATTTTGCTGTAAGAACACTGCCAAACAAATAGTCGACGTGGTAAAGGCCAAACCGAGTGACTGTACAAGATCATCGCGTTTGAGCTGCAAACCTTGCAAATATGGCACCACAGGAATCACCACTACACCTGTGGCCACAGTCAGTGCTCCACCGAGATAACCGATCATTGGAGATAGCCATTTTTCATGTGGTGCAAAGTTCGGCAAGCTTTTGGCACAAAGCCCATACAATCCATATAGTGCCAACATGCCCCCCAGTAAAGCTTCACTTTTAAATTCACCATGTCCTAAAGTTGGAAAAATACTCCAAATTGAACCGACGATAATCCCAAGTAATAAGGGCCAAAAGCGTTGAATTAGGCGCAGCACCTGCCCTTCGGCAAATAGTTGCCAAAAGTTGGTGACCATAGATGGAATAATCAATAACGTCGCTGCCTGAAATGGACTGATCACCATGGTGAGTAGGCCCATCGATACCGCAGGCAGGCCTAACCCAATCGTGCCTTTAATTAGACCTGCGATTGCAAAAACTGTGATGACGAACCAAATCATGGCGAAACTCGCTGAAAAATTGGCTCTATGCTATGCAATTCAGGCACTTTGAAAAATCAGTGTTTTTGGAATAGAGCCTCAATAAAAAGTTGAGGCTAGGTTATAGCGTCTAAAGCAGATAGCGTAGATGGACTAAACAAACTCTTTTGATTTCGAATAAGTTATAAGCGTATTGGTGGAATAGTGATATAAAAACCGTTCCAATATGCTGTTTACTAGAACGGTTTTTAATAAAATATTGATACTTATAGGAAAATTTCAAGAATTTCGCATAACGTGTATTATGTTAATTTTAGGAAAGCTTAATAAATCCGTGTTTAAAAATTAAACTAGAAAGATTTTGTATTACTATCAATTTAGAATTCCTCTCTTATAAATCTTATTTAATGACGCTATCTTTTTGTATTGATGAAGCTATTTTATCAATGGTAGTACGAACACGTATTGGTAAGAAATTTGATCTTTTCCATACAATTTGAATAGGATAGTTAGTACTTGAATAGTTAGTAAGTAGGTGTATTAATTGACCACTTTGTATATATTCTTGAATCAACCAGGAAGGTAACCAACCAATTCCTCCGTGCATTAGTACATAATCTAATATGCTTTTTATGTCATCCATTTGAACTTTATTTTTTGGCAAATATTTCATAGTTTTATGATGAGAACTTTGAAATATCCACTTTTCAAGCTGCCCATTTTTCAAATATCCAATAGTCTGATGGTTATCTAAATCTTTGATGCTCTCAGGAATCTGGTATCTTTTTAAATATTCAGGTGTGGCACAGAGCCACATTGCATGCTCAGAAATCTTTTTAACCATTAATTGACTATTATCTTCTAAATTACCAATTCTTATCACTAGGTCATAATTATCTTCAATTAAATCAATATAACGATCATTAAAAGAAAGAACCATATTCAAATTTTGATGTTCATCTGCTAAGTCTCTTAATATCGGAACTATGAACTTTTGTCCAAATAATACAGGCATAGAGATACGTATCATTCCCTGAATATTTTGATTATTACTTTCAAATAATGTCTCAGCTATTAATAATTCTTGTACAGCCCGCTGGCTATGTTCATAGAAAATACTACCTTCTTCTGTGAGAGCTAAATGACGTGTATCTCTGTTAAAAAGTACTACTCCGAGCTGTACCTCAAGCTTTGAAATCATCTTACTGACAGCGGAACGAGTCAGATGTAATTTTTCTGATGCTTTAGTAAAACTTCCTTGTTCAACAACACTAATAAATGCCATCAAACTTTTCAGATCATTAACACGCATATTAGTTCCAATTGGGAATCAATGAGTTGATTTATTATCACTTTTGTATCCAATTTATCAATGATAATCTAATAAAAATTCATATTAGGAACCTTACTATGAACAGAATTTTAGTTATCAAATCTAGTTTTATGCAGGAAAAATCTCTAAGTAATCAGCTCATTAATAAATATTTATATAGACGTAAGCAAAGTGGTTATGTTGACCAAATAATTGAACATGATCTAGGAGCTATGAACTTACCAGTATTAAACTTAGAGATATTTAATGCCTTACGTGGAGAGGCGAATGAAAAACCTGAGGTAAAAGCAGCAGTGGCTCTCTCTGATCAATTTATTCAAGAGCTGAAAGATTGTGATCTATTATTGATTGCAGCACCAATGTATAACTTAAATGTACCAACCCAATTAAAAAACTGGTTCGACTTAATTGCACGAGCACGAGTAACTTTTCAATATACAGAAACCGCACCCGTAGGATTAATTAAAGGTGTTAAATCAATTATCTTTAGTTCACGTGGTGGTTTTCATCAAGATCTTCCAACAGATGCTGTTACAACATATTTAATAGCAGTATTAGGATTAATTGGTATTAATAAGGTAGATTTTATATATGCTGAAGGCACTGATATTAAACCATTAGGGAAAGCTAAAGCACTTGAATTAGCTTCACAGCAAATTGCTTTACAAACGAACGTAGGATTGTAAGTATATTCTTCCTTATGGCAATGAAATTATAATTTTCTATTGTTCTAAGGTTCCTATTTAACATAATGGCTGTTATAAGAAATGAAAATGTTAGAACCCATTTAAAGTGTCTATATTCTCACCAATAAAAATGTCTAGTTTATGATGGTTTAACCATCATGGGCTGGATATAAAATATAGATGCTGATCACTATGTCTGATAAAGAGATTCAACGTCTTGCTGTACTGCAAGATGTTCGAGATCATCGTATTACCCAAGTCCGTGCTTCTGAAATCCTCAATCTTTCTACCCCCCAAATTACCCTATTATTACAGAAGCTAAAGCAAGACGGTGTTTCACGCCTGACACATGCCAGTCGTGGTCAACCTGGCCATCGTCGCCATGATGAAGCCGTAAAGTCTGAATGCCTTTCCATTATTTCTGAACATCTGCTGGGCTTTGGCCCAACCTTGGCTCATGAGAAGCTGATGAGCATGTTTGGTCTGAATATTCCTGTGGAAACGGTTCGTCGCTGGATGACTGCCAATGAGCTCTGGATTCCGCGCTCCAAGCGTCTGAAACGGCCATATCAGCCTCGATATAACCGGGATTGCTTCGGTGAGTTGATCCAGATTGATGGTTCATATCATGACTGGTTTGAAGGACGAGCCGCCAAATGCTGCTTGCTGGTTTATATCGATGATGCCACTGGAAAGCTGTTGCATCTGCGCTTTTGTGAGGCTGAAACAACCTTTGATTATATGCTTTCAACCCGAGCCTACATTGAGCAATACGGCAAGCCGTTGGCCTTTTATAGCGATAAACACTCGGTATTCCGAGTCAATCAGAAATCCTGCCAAGACAGCAAGATCACGCAATTTGGGCGGATCCTCAACGAGTTAAACATTGATATTATCTTTGCCAACTCACCGCAGGCCAAAGGTCGTGTGGAACGTGCCAACAGGACACTTCAGGATCGTCTGATCAAGGAGATGCGTCTGGAAGGCATCAGTTCGATTGCCGAAGCCAATGCCTGGCTACCCTGCTTCATTGAGCAGTTCAATCAGAAGTTTGTCAAGTGTGCGAGAAATTCCAAGAACTTACATCGCCCTTTAACAGAGTTTGATGCTGAACTGGAGGATATTTTCACCTGGCAAGAACCGCGTAAGGTCACGAAGAACCTGACCATCACGTATGACAAGTGTATTTATATACTTGAGCCAACAGCACTGAATCATAAGCTTGTTGGGCAATACATTTCATTTCTGGAGTACCCGGATGGTACGGTGGCAATCATGCATGAAGGACGGAAGATCAACTATAGCGCCTTCAATAAACTGGCTGGACTACAGCAAAATGCAGTTGTTGAGAATAAAAGATTAGGCTCGGTTCTAGCCCATATCCAGCAGCAACATGAAGATTTGGAGAAACAGAATAAACGTTCCCGTCTCAAGAAAAGTATGCCGAGTCGTAAAGCTCAGAAAGCCATCATTGAACAAAGAAATTTAAATCCTGTGCTTGACTTAGAAATGTCCATATAGGACATTTCTATTTGGTTATTAGGTAGGACATTTCTATTTGGTTATTAGGTAGGACATTTCTACTTAGGAATAACAAGAGCAGCAGCTCTCGTTTTTTGATGTGGAAACTGCTAGAATACTTGTACGCCATTGACGTACACAGAATCTATGTTATTCATTGAAACCAGTATCTTTACCAAGCAAATCAAAGACCTTGTATCTGATGAGGAATATCGTCAACTTCAACAAGATCTATTGGTTCAGCCAGATAAAGGTGACTTAATCAAGAATGGCGGTGGCATTCGAAAAGTACGTTGTGCTCAAGGTAATAAAGGCAAAAGTGGCGGTATCAGAGTAATTTACTATTGGGTAAATGAGGATGATCAAATCTTTTTCTTGGTGGCTTATCCAAAATCTGTAAAAGATAATCTAACGGATAAAGAAACCGCCATTCTGCGCCAACTCGTGAAGGAGCAATTTCATGGATAACAACTTATTTGATGACTTAGTTGCTTCGATTAAAGAAGCAGGAGCAATCAAGCGCAAAGAGATCCAAGCTAGTCGAACGACCGAACTTGAATTACCAGATATTAAGGAAGTGCGAGAAAAAACTGGTTTAAGTCAAAGCGAATTTGCAGCACGTCTCCACATTAGCCATCGTACTCTGCAAAACTGGGAACAAGGCCGACGCTATCCAACAGGACCAGCAGCAACATTGATTCGAATTTTAGATGCACATCCTAGTCTTATTTAAAAAAATGCATTAAAAATGGGAGCTTAGCTCCCATTTTTTTGAATTCGTATAACGTGTATTATGTTAATTTAGGGTAAGTTAACATTCAAATTAATAGACCCCTTGCGAAAGTATGGCTTTTATCTAATTTTTTATTAGCTAAATCATTATAAAATATAATTGAATAATATTTAAATTTTAACCAATTTAAGAGGTCTATTCTAAATCATAAATAAAACTCCGTTCAAAAAATAGAATTTTAACCTTTACATAGGAAACCCTATAACAAGCTTTTTCATTACTAATTTCTTTTTGAAAATTATAATATTTTTTTTTAAATGGAAAACCTTTAACAACAACATCGCTCAGCAAATATTTATTACCATCAATATTTACCTCAAACTTATCAATACCATGTTTAGTTTGATATTTTTTCTCCAAAAACAAACATCCCACATTTACTTTATTTTTTATTTTATATTCTCTTGCTTTTTCCATAAGAAAATACTCCTTGGCAAAATAACCAAAATACACAACAGGAATTAGAGTTAAACAAGCAAAAATATAAAAACGAGGATAACCTTTATTAGATTCCATAAAACACCATTAAAGCTTTTTCATAAGTCATTTTTACTCAGTTCCAAATTATAGATTCCTGCAATTAAATTGAATCTTAATCCCAGTCTTTTACCACGGTTGCGATATCGTTAAGCAAGAATTTTGAAGGTTTTCAAAATCCCAAATACATGCTCAATTCCAATTCTTCTTTTATTGATTTCTTAGTTATAAAGTTTTAGCTCAGGCTCTAGTCTACAGTGCTTTTTTGCTTTTAATGGCAATAGACTATTTGGATACACGGTATAGATCACTTGGTAGCCCTTATAAGGAGAAAACACCTTGCAGGAATCTGATTTAAATGGCGTTTGAATAGTTCAAAATCATGTACGGCACCACGACTCGTGCATAAACTCAGAATTTATTGAGTTTTATAATGGAGGCTGAGATTACGATGTATAGAGATAAACACCTAATCGAATCTATTTAACATAAAATCTCTTATACGAAATTCAAATGTTAGAACCCATTTAAAGTGTCTATATTCTCACCAATAAAAATGTCTAGTTTATGATGGTTTTTATCACCATGGACTGGATATAAATATAGATGCTGATCACTATGTCTGACAAAGAAATTCAACGACTTGCAGTTCTGCAAGACGTTCGAGATCATCGTATTACCCAGGTCCGTGGTGCTGAAATCCTCAATCTTTCAACCCGTCAAATTACCCGGTTATTACAAAAGCTCAATCAAGATGGTGTCTCAGGTATGGCACATGCCAGTCGTGGTCAACCAGGTCATCGTCGCCATGATGATTTATTAAAATCAAAATGTCTTTCCATTATTTCTGAACATCTGCTTGGATTTGGACCCACCTTGGCCCATGAGAAGCTCAGCAGCATGTTTGACCTAGATATCCCGGTAGAAACGCTTCGGCGCTGGATGACTGCAAATGACCTCTGGATTCCGCGATCCAAGCGCCTTAAACGTCCATATCAGCCACGTTATAACCGGGATTGCTTCGGTGAGCTGATCCAGATTGATGGCTCATATCATGACTGGTTCGAAGGACGCGCTGCTAAGTGCTGTTTATTGGTGTATATCGATGATGCCACTGGAAAGCTGTTGCATCTGCGCTTCTGTGAGGCGGAAACGACCTTCGATTATATGCTTTCGACTAGAGCCTACATTGAGCAATACGGCAAGCCTCTGGCCTTTTATAGCGATAAACACTCGGTCTTCCGAGTGAATCAGAAATCGAGCCAGGACAGCAAGATCACGCAATTTGGGCGGATTCTGAATGAGTTAAACATTGATATTATCTTTGCCAACTCACCACAAGCAAAAGGACGTGTGGAACGTGCCAACAGGACACTTCAGGACCGTCTGATCAAGGAGATGCGCCTGGAGGGTATCAGTTCGATTGCCGAAGCAAATGCCTGGCTGCCCTGCTTTATTGAGCAGTTCAATCAGAAGTTCGCCAAATGTGCGCGAAACTCAAAGAATTTACATCGACCATTAACCGAATCTGATGCTGAGCTGGAGGATATTTTTACTTGGCAGGAACCGCGTAAGGTCACGAAGAACCTGACCATCACTTATGACAAGTGTATTTATATGCTTGAGCCAACAGCACTGAATCACAAACTTGTTGGGCAATACATTTCATTTCTGGAGTACCCGGATGGCACTGTAGCCATCATGCACGAAGGCCGAAAGCTCAATTACAGCATCTTCAATAAATTGGCTGGGCTACAGCAAAATGAGATTGTTGAGAATAAAAGATTAGGCTCAGTTCTGGCGCATATCCAGCAACAGCATGAAGAGTTGGAAAAACAAAATAAACGTTCCCGCCTCAAGAAAAGTATGCCGAGTCGTAAAGCTCAGAAAGCTGTTATTGAACAAAGAAATTTAAATCCTGTTCTTGACTCTTGCAGTTAAAAACAGGACATTTTAAATGGTTTATCGCATAGACATTTTAATTGGTGAATAACATCAAATCGGTCCCAACTATGGACGAATCTCTTTCAACTCACGTTGAATAAAATGCTGAATCATATCGCGGTATAAACGTTCCACAGTATCTGCATTTACACCGTGCTCTGTGGCTTGTAGACGAATTTTACTTATTACCGCTTCGACACGTTCTGGTGATTGAACATCCTGTACTGAACGCTTAAAACGCACCGCTTGATCGACATAAAACTGACGTGCAGCAATGAGCTCAATAATCCCATGATCAATCACATCAATCTGTGCACGGGCTTGCTCTAATGACTCAACTTTTTCTTTCTTCATCTTCTCTGGCTTCACTTTCAGCGGTGTTTTCACTTTTATACTTCTCTTCTAACACATTACTGAAAATACTTTCAATCATCCATACGCGGTATAAGCTATTAAATACATAGCTTTGACCTGCAATACGTAATTCTAAAACAGGAAAATCGGGCTGTGACTTCATCTCACAGTGCATATCATTTTCTTTTAATTTTTCAGCAATATCGTCAGTAGTCAGTTCAGAAATCTCTAACTCATACTGTAAAGCCTGAAAATGTGCTTTGAAGGATAAATCACGCCCTTTGGTCCATACGGCCTCCAAAATGCGATACATCCCATCAATACGCTGCTCTTCGGGCGCACTGTAGTAAAGCTGTGACATAGCTAATGTCGCTGCTTCTGTAGGCCGGAAAAATGGCGTGAACTTAACTTCTGTCCGTTTAGACAGACGTGTTGCCAAACTCCAGTCAAACAGATCACGACCGTGATACGACAATGGATACACATTCAGCTGAATATTATAATAGTCCGCCAATTCCTCACGAATATAAGCCAATAATAACCATGATATCGGATCTTCCATCGCGATGTAGAGATCAAGCTCAGGATCGAGTCCCTGAATTTCGTTCAACTCTTCTGCATCACTGATCAGGTGCTCACGCCATTCAATATGATTGATCATAAAGATCGGGTTATCTGTCAGGAGTTTTTGTTGTTTTAAACGGCGTGTTAAACGCAGTAAATCATCTACAGCATGGTACTTACGTTCACCAAACTCAAAATAGCCTGATAAAATCGGGGTATCGGTAAAGATACGTTCAGGAAAATCTTGTGCTTTGTGATGACGGCTGGCCATCGCGTACAGTGTTCTCAGCTTGCCATACTGCTTTTGCCACAACATGTGGAACACATCTTCAAGTAAATAAAGAAAGTCTTGGCCGCGTAATGGGGTATTTTTTAGAATAATTTCGGCTTGTTCTAAAGATTCAGCGGTCGGTTGTTCAGGTGTTTCATGAAAACTAAAACGATGCTGCCGCGCTAAAATTTGGGCGTCATTCAGACAATATTGTTGCCATTCTATCGAGGACATTTGATTAGGAGGTTCTGCACTCTGACGACAAATAATCACTTTTAGTGGTTTAATTTCATCACTGAGAATTTCTTCTAATTGAGGCAGTTGCTGCGCAGCCAAATAGCTATAGACATCATCCAGTCGAAGATAAACACTCAGACCTTGTTCCGTGGGTAACACCGCTTGTCGGGTCGGTTTCTGATAAAACCAACTCGATCGGATTGGATCGAACCAACGGCGTAACAGTGACATGCGTTTTTTGCCTCAAAATGATGAATTGTGCCGAACCTTCCAGCACATACTTAAAATTCAACTTCTATTATGAAGCTGTTTTAAATGAGATATAAGCCTTGTGCAAAACTTATATCAAGTCAGGGCTGAATGTTCAATGTTTAACAATAGATTAGACGTCTAGATTTAGGTCAGTCACCGCACCTTTTTCCGCACCAGAGGTCAACTTGGCAAATTTAGCCAAAGCGCCGTGGGTATAGTTGGGTTTCGGTTTGACCCAGGCCGCGCGACGTGCAGCAATTTCATCCTCAGCCACATGCCAAGTCATTTCACGGGTTTCAGCGTTAATTGAAATTTTATCGCCGTTTTTAACCAAGCCAATTGGGCCTCCTTCATAGGCTTCTGGTGTCACATGCCCAATCACAAAACCATGGCTGCCGCCCGAGAAACGCCCATCAGTCAACAGTGCAACAGATTGGCCTAGACCTTTACCAATAATCGCTGAAGTCGGTTTTAACATTTCCGGCATACCCGGCCCGCCTTTCGGCCCAACACCGCGGATCACCACCACTTCACCTTCTTGTACTTCGCCATCTAAAATACCGCGCATGGCACCCTGCTCACCCTCAAATACCCGCGCAGGCCCCTCAAAATACAGCCCTTCTTTACCGGTAATTTTAGCCACTGCACCCGTCGGCGACAAATTTCCTTTGAGTACCACCAAATGTGAATCCTTTTTGATTGGCGCATCAAACGGCAAAATAATTTGCTGTCCTTCAGGATAATCCTCTACCTTGGCTAAGTTTTCCGCCAAAGTTTTGCCAGTGACAGTCAGGCAAGAACCATCGAGCATACCTGCATCCAGCATACGCTTCATCAGCGGTTGAATACCGCCAATAGCAATCAGTTCCGACATTAAATATTTACCCGATGGACGCACATCGGCCACCACAGGAATATCTTTACCGATGCGCACAAAATCATCCAAAGAGAGTTCCACACCTGCGGTATGCGCCATGGCAATCAAATGCAGTACGCCATTGGTTGACCCGCCTAAAGCAATCAGCACTTTAATCGAGTTTTCAAAAGCGGCTTTGGTCATAATGTCACGCGGCTTAATATCTAAACGCAGCAGGTTCATCACAGCTTCACCTGCGCGTTGGCAATCTTCAATTTTATCTGCTGAAACTGCTTCCTGCGCCGATGAACCTGGCAAGCTCATGCCTAAGGCTTCAATCGCTGAAGCCATCGAATTGGCCGTATACATACCGCCGCACGAACCCGGCCCCGGCAGCGCGACTTCTTCAATCTGCTTCACTTGAATTTCATTGATTTCGCCTTTGGCATGCTGACCCACTGCTTCAAATACCGAGATCATATCGGTATGACCTGCTCCGGGTTTAATGGTGCCACCATAAATAAACAGACCCGGACGGTTTAAACGCGCCAAACCCATGATACAGCCCGGCATGTTCTTGTCGCAGCCGCCTATGGCAATTACGCCATCATAGGCCTGACAGCCCACTACGGCTTCAATGGAATCGGCAATGATTTCCCGCGATAGCAATGAATACTTCATTCCTTCTGTACCGTTGGAAATGCCGTCAGAAATGGTGATGGTATTAAAAATAATGCCTTTCCCGCCTGCAGCATTCACCCCACTTTCAGCTTCACGCGCCAAGCCATCAATATGCATATTACACGGCGTGACATTGGCCCAAGTCGAAGCAATACCAATAAATGGGCGTTTAAAGTCTGCATCTTGGAAGCCCGTGGCACGCATCATGGAACGTGCGGGCGCATTTTCTATGCCATCATAAACAGGTGCTGAATGTTCGCGGGTATTATTTTTACTCATTGTTCTTCCTTGGCGATGGCTGATTTTGGCTTTAGCTTTGGCGGATTCTTTTAAATTTATTGTATAGAAAGCGCTCGGTATGTAAAAGAAATTACATCTCAACAAAAGAGATTTTTAGCGCATGCAATACCATTCAATCACATGACAAAGCGACATGGATGTCGCTGTTTTCCTGTATGGCAGGGATGCCATATCAGGAGAACAAAAGATTTTTGTTACTTTTGATCTTTCAAAAGTAAGGGATTGCCTACACAAAGCCACATAAATTATAGCTACTATTCGAGGCTGTCTTTTTAGAATTTTAATGACATCCACTAATTATTAAATTTTATTTAGTTGCTTCAAGAAACATTATTTTCAATCAGATTAAGAAATCTATAACTTAGAATTATTGTCCCATTATTTCATTTAAAAGCTGATTACAGCGGAGTCTTACCTCTATAAAAGCAAATTTTCGGAGCTCGTATGTTACTTTTGTTTTGGCAAAAGTAACCAAAACCGTTTGTCATCCGCAAAACTCGGCAACTGTTTGCAACTAAAAAAATGATCGCAGAAACATCCACTTTTAAATTACCGTTTGCCTCAGACAGTTGCGGATGACATTTCCTCGTATCCAATGCAAGTTATGTAGATGTAAATTAAAAAAGCACCCCATGTGGAGTGCTTTTTTATTTGGAGATCTAAAATTTAGATTTCACGTACTGCGCCTTTCGCCGCACTCGTGGTATGCATTGCATAGGCTTTCAATGCTTTCGAAATTTTGCGTGGACGCTCTTCAACTGGATGCCAACCTTTGGCTTCTTGCGCTGCACGGCGAGCGGCCATGGTTGCTTCATCAACAGCAAGGTTGATGGTACGGTTTGGAATATCAATTTCGATTAAATCGCCATCTTCCACCAAACCAATTGCACCACCTTCTGCTGCTTCAGGTGAAACGTGACCAATTGAAAGGCCTGATGAACCGCCAGAGAAACGACCGTCAGTCAATAACGCACATTCTTTGCCTAGACCTTTCGATTTTAAGTAGCTGGTTGGGTACAACATTTCTTGCATACCCGGACCACCACGTGGGCCTTCATAGCGAATCACAACCACATCACCGGCTTTGATTTGATTACCCAAGATCGCCTCTACTGCTGAATCTTGGCTTTCAAACACACGTGCAGTACCGTTGAATTTCAAGATTGAATCATCTACACCCGCAGTTTTTACGATACAACCATCGAGCGCAATGTTGCCGTAAAGCACAGCTAAGCCACCGTCTTTCGAGAACGCATGTTCAGCATTACGGATCACGCCATTTTCACGGTCACCATCTAGTCGTTGGTAATATCGATCTTGAGAGAATGCTGTTTGCGTTGGTACACCGCCCGGCGCTGAACGGAAGAATTGGTAAACGTCTTCATTTTCAGTACGGATGATGTCCCATTTATCCAAGGCATCTTTTAGTGAAGCTTCATGAACGGTACCAACCGAAGTATCGAGCAAGCCTGCACGATCTAATTCACCGAGAATTGACATGATGCCGCCCGCACGGTGTACATCTTCCATATGCACGTCGTTTTTCGCAGGTGCAACTTTACACAGAACAGGCACTTTACGAGACAAACGGTCAATGTCGTCCATCGTGAAATCAACGCCAGCTTCATTGGCTGCAGCCAACAAGTGTAGAACGGTATTGGTTGAACCACCCATCGCGATGTCTAAAGTCATTGCATTTTCATACGAGGCTTTGGTCACCATTTCACGTGGCAATACGCTGTAATCATCTTGTTCATAATGACGTTTAGCCAATTCAACAATTAAAGAGCCTGCGCGTTCGAATAATTTTTTACGGTTTGCATGTGTTGCCAGTGTAGAACCGTTGCCCGGTAAAGACAGACCCAATGCTTCTGTTAAGCAGTTCATTGAGTTTGCGGTGAACATACCTGAGCATGAACCGCAAGTTGGGCATGCAGAACGTTCGTATTCAGCAACTTCTTCATCGGTATAGTTGTCATCTGCAGCCACAATCATGGCATCAATCAAGTCGATGGCTTTGTCGTTACCACGGATTTTAACTTTACCCGCTTCCATTGGACCACCAGAGACAAATACCACTGGAATGTTCAAACGCATTGCCGCCATCAACATCCCTGGAGTAATTTTGTCACAGTTGGAAATACATACCATGGCATCGGCACAGTGCGCGCTTACCATGTATTCCACAGAGTCTGCAATTAAGTCTCGTGAAGGTAATGAATACAGCATCCCGTCATGGCCCATCGCAATACCGTCATCGACTGCGATAGTATTGAACTCTTTGGCTACACCGCCTGCTTGCTCAATTTGACGCGCCACGAGTTGACCAAGGTCTTTAAGATGAACGTGACCCGGTACAAATTGAGTAAATGAGTTCACGACGGCAATAATTGGTTTACCGAAGTCTTCATCTTTCATACCAGTTGCGCGCCATAAGCCGCGCGCACCCGCCATATTTCTTCCGTGTGTCGATGTTTTTGAACGATAGTCAGGCATTTTATATTTCCAACAAAGTTTGAGCTTGAAATGAATCCTACAGATTCACTCTGGCTAAATCATACTGACAATGATGTAAAATCAGTCGAATTTTAAACCTATCATACACCAAGCCATTGTTTTTAAAGATGGCTTTTTAAGCTGAGATTTGGGCAGATGGGTCTATCAATAAAAACGAGTGATTTGACGACAAAAATCTTTTAACTGAAATCTACTATACCGCCATCAATGGCTGCACAATACAAAACTTTCATGAATAATTTTTAAATTTTATATAAATATAATTTATTTAAAAATTGCAAATTTGCGATTTTGGGTTATGAAATCATTGAGCTTGGACAGCTTCAAAGTTGCAAAAATCAATTTCTAATGTTCTAAATTACGCATTAATCATTTGCTATAATCCACATATTCAACACAGATTCGGTTCATTCATTTTGAAAATCATCTTTGCCGGTACGCCAGAATTTGCCGCAACAGCACTAGCTGCATTGCTCAACACACAACATGAAATTGTTGCGGTATACACTCAACCTGACCGCAAAGCTGGACGTGGACAAAAACTCACAGCTTCTGCCGTAAAGCAATTGGCTTTAGAGCACCATATTCCTGTTTACCAACCCCTTCATTTCAAATCATCGACTGAAGAAGGTTTAGCCGCACAAGCGGAATTAAAGGCCTTAAATGCCGATGTTATGGTGGTTGCTGCCTATGGTTTGATCTTGCCGCAAGTGGTGCTAGATACCCCGAAATATGGCTGCCTAAATATTCATGGCTCATTGCTGCCACGTTGGCGTGGTGCAGCACCGATTCAACGTGCCATCGCAACAGGTGATATTGAAACAGGTGTCACCATTATGAAAATGGCAGCCGGACTCGATACAGGCGACATGATGTATAAAACCATCTGCCCGATTGAAGCAACGGATACCTCTGCAACTTTGCATGACAAACTTGCAGAGCAAGGTGCAACTGCAATTGCTGCCGTTTTAGACACTGAACAAACATTGCAGCAATATCTGGACAGCCGTGAAGTCCAAGACGAAGCGTTAACGGTTTATGCACATAAGCTTTCAAAAGCCGAAGCAAAAATTGATTGGTCCATCGATGCCATACAAATCGATCGTAATATTCGCGCCTTTAATCCGTGGCCGGTAGCCTTTATTCAGTTGGATGAACAAAACAACTTACGTGTTTGGCATTCTGAACTTTCTGCTGTGTCTGCACCGAACGCTCAAGCAGGTGAAATCATTGCCATCGACAAAAAAGGCATACACGTTGCCTGTGCCAATGGCAGCGTGATTATTTTGACCTCTTTACAATGGCCAGGTGCTAAACCACTCAACCCTGTACAAATTTTACAAACCCAAAAATTGACTATTGGACAAATTTTATAATGAAGCAATCTCCCAACGCCTCGACCCGAGACCTTAATTTACGTGCTCAGGTAGTGAAGACGTTATTGGCTGTCCAAAATGGTCAATCGCTGCAATCTGTCCTCGCGCAGCAAATGAATATCGTGTCAGATAAAGACCGTGCGTTATTCCATGAATTGGTGCTTGGTTGTTTACGTCAATGGTATGCATTGAAACAACTGACTTTACCGCTTCTGTCTAAACCGGTAGATAACCAAGTGGTTGAAACCTGTTTATACCTTGGTTTGTACCAATTGTTGTGTACCCGTGTCGCAGCTCATGCTGCAATTTCTGAAACGGTGGAAGCTGCAAAACAATTGGGTATGGGAAGTTTAAGTGGCTTAATCAACGCAATTTTGCGCCGTGCAACACGTGAAACAGAACAGTTCTACGATGTACTTGAACAAGCCACAAATCTACCAAGTTGGTTAACCAAACGCCTGAAAAAAGACTGGGGCGAACAATTTGATGAACTTAGTTATGAGCTTAAGCAAATTGCACCACTGACTTTACGTGTCAATACACGCCAAGTCAGCCGTGACGAATACCTTGATATTTTGGAAGATGAAGGCATCGATGCACATCGCTGTGAACTCTCTAATGTCGGTATTGTGATGGACGAAAGCCTACATATTCCAAGCTTACCGGGCTTTGAAGCAGGTGGTTTTTCGGTACAAGATGAACATGCTCAACTGTGTGCAACACTATTACCAAATCTCGATGGTAAATTTGTGATTGATGCTTGTGCTGCGCCGGGTGGTAAAACCGCACATATTTTAGAGACTTTCCAACCGAAGAAACTCATTGCACTGGATCAAGATGAAAAGCGTCTAAAACGTGTGGTTGAAAACCTTGATCGTTTGGATCTCGATGGTAAACATGTTGAAATTCAGACTGCCGATGCCATCACCTATACTGCTCCTGAACTTGCTGATTGTATCGTGCTCGATGCCCCATGTACTGCTGTCGGTGTAATGCGTCGTCATCCTGATATACGTTTACTACGTCAATCGGGCGACATTGCAAAAACTGTAGTGTTACAAAAACAAATTTTGGAAAACATGTGGAAGCAGCTTAAAGTCGGCGGCACGCTGCTTTACATCACATGCTCGATTTTAAAAGCTGAAAATGAACAGCAAATGGTTGAGTTCTTTGCCAATCATGCCGATGCCCAAGAAATTAAAATTGAAGCGGATTGGGGTGTTGAACAAATTCATGGTCGTCAACTGTTCCCGAAAGCGGGTTATGGCGATGGCTTCTTCTACTGTCGTATTCAAAAAACAGCTTAATCTGCAATAGAATTTGCTTTTTAGTACCACATAAAAAAGGAACCCTCGGGTTCCTTTTTTATCAACGATGAAGCTTAATCTTCTTCATCTGGATGTTTTGCTAAATGAATCGACGCTAAGATCAAACCGCCCCAAAGTAAAACCATTGAAATGATCATCATGATTAATGCAGATGTATTCATGTTATTTCTCCTCAGGTTTTTTGTCTTTCATGCAACTAAATACAATCGCACCAAGCACAAAGAATGCAATGACCACACCAGCAACAGGCAATAACACGTCTACTGGATAACCACCATAGCCTTTAGATGCAACGTCTTTAATGGTTAAGCCTAAAGCTACTAATAATGAAAGCGGAGTAACAACCGTTAATAAGAAGTTCCAACCAAAGCCCAATTTGATACTTGAATATTGATTCACATGATCACGTAATTGCGCAAGCAATGGACGACGGAACCACGACACCAAGATAATTGAGAACAAACCACCCGCCACGATACCAATGTTATTGGCAAAGTAGTCAATGATGTCAACGAAAGTAATTGCACTGTGGGTTGAGAAAATTAAGGTTGATACAATGGCAGAACCACCTGCCACAATCGTTACTGCTTTTTTACGTGACCAGCCGAATTTATCTTGGAACGACGCAATTGGCACTTCCAAAATACTCACCATTGACGTGATACCCGCAACAGCAAGTGATGAGAAGAACAAGAAACCAAATAAATCACCGCCCGTACCCAAGCTCGAAATGATTTTCGGGAAAGCAATAAACGCAAGACCAATACCGCCTGAAACCACTTCATTTACAGGTACGCCCGCACTATGCGCCATAAAGCCCAATGCCGCAAAAATACCAATACCCGCTAAGATTTCAAATGATGAGTTGGCTAATGCAACGACTACACCTGAACCGGTTAAGTTGGTTTTTGCTTTTAAGTAAGACGCATAGGTCAACATAATCCCGAAACCAATCGATAACGAGAAGAAGATATGACCAAAGGCTGCTAACCATACTTTATAGTCAGTCATCGCATCCCAGTTTGGCGTAAAGAATGCATTTAAACCTTCTGTAGCACCAGGTAAACGTACCGCTTGAATCACCAAAATCGAGAACAAAATCACCAACAATGGAATAAAGATTTTATTCGAAAGCTCTACACCCTTCTTCACACCACCATATAAAATGAACATGGTAATCGCCCAAACAATCACCAATCCAAAAAATAAGGTCGGTACAAAACCAAAGGCAATTCCATCGGCATTTTGCAAGTAGGTATTAAAGAAGAAGCCTTGCGTATCTTCACCCCATTTTTGACCAATTGAGTAGAAAATATAACTGCCGGCCCATGACAATACGCTGGCATAGTAGATCCCGATGATGAGTGTCACCATCACTTGCCACCAGCCTAATGCCTCACTGTTCATAAGTTTTTTATATGCAGTAGGCGGTGCTTTTCGGAATTTATGCCCCACTGCATAATCTAAGAATAATAAAGGCAAACCCGCTGCAAAAATTGCAATTAAATAGGGAATTAAAAATGCACCGCCACCATTTTCATATGCCACGTAAGGGAAACGCCAAATGTTTCCCAAACCTACAGCAGAACCAATAGCGGCAATGATAAATCCTGATCGTGCCGACCAGTTTTCACGATTATCTGACATAGAACACCTAAACCTCAGGCATCTTTAACTGCTGCTTGTTATGGTTATATCGCGAGCAAAAAAAGAACCATAAAAATAAAATTCTGGGTGTTTGATCTGGTGAGATACCTTGTGAGCGTCTATACCAAATTGCAAACAGAAAAATCACATGCGCATTTTGGTTAAAAACACCACAAATAACTTTCCCTTTGTATGAATTAACAATACTCACTTTTTTTAAGTTTTTCTGTAATTTCTACGGCAAATATTCCATTTTTATAATGTGTTTAGGCTTAAATGTTCATTTAATCAGCTTATTTTTCATACAATTTAAGTTATCAATAATATAACTTTTAGGAATATTTTATTTCCAATTAAATTTTTAAAGTTATTTCACTCGATAATGTCCGGTAATTTGATAGGCATGCAAAATATCTTCTTCCTGTGTGCCCTCTCCAATATTATGGATAATCAGCGGAACACCGCTAGCTTTCACTTTACGATCTGAAACCACACCGATATGCACTAAACCACGCCCTAAGTCCCAAGTGACAATATCTCCGGCCAAATACTGCTTATCTTTGACAACAAAGCCCTGACGTAGCATCCAGGTTTGAATATTGGGAACACGCCGATGATCAATATTTTTATCAGTACTTTTTAAGCCCCATTTTTGTGGATACTGCTTAAAATTGGCTTTCATATCTTCATGAATGGCTTGTTGTAAATCAATTCCTTGCTGTCGTAATGCACGAATTACCACGTCGGTACAAACACCCTTGATTAAAGGGACATCTCCCATCGGATAACGCAGTGCAGTATACGCAGGATCGTAATATAAGGTTTTCCCTATTTGACTGCGTGCATCCGTCACCATTTGAGTGGCGTTAAAGGCAAAGACAGCCATATTCACGGTCATCAAACTGACCAATAATAAAATTCGTTTCATTTTTTCTTATTCACTTTAGATTTTTGCAATGATTCAAAAACTGGGCTTCGAACAGATCCATACTGAACAAAGCCCAAGTTTAAACTGCTACAGTTTTATCGCCAATACGCGTTCTTCTTGCATATCTCGAATGGCAGACTGAATCCCTTCACGGCCTAAGCCAGAATCTTTTACGCCACCATATGGCATGTTATCGACACGGAAAGACGGAATGTCATTAATAATCACTCCACCAACCTCTAAGTGATTCCACGCATACAACATTTTATTCAAATTTTGCGTATAGATGCCCGCCTGTAAACCAAAACGGCTGCTATTAATTTTGGCGATACCTTTTTCAAAGTTTTTGTATTTCTCTAAAATCGCTACAGGGCCAAAGATTTCATCTTTATACACTTCTAGCGATTCATCGACATTTTCCAATAAAATTGGATCGAGCAATGCACCCTGATGTTCACCACGAACCAATGCTTTAGCACCTTTTTTTACTGCTTTATCGACCCATTTATGTACGCGTGTTGCTTCTGCTTCCTTAATCATTGGACCGACCATGGTGCTTTCCAAATGAGGATCAGCGGCTTTAAGCTGCTTCATTCTCGCCACGAGTTTTTTCTTCACATCGGCATAGATATCGGCATGCACCAAGATGCGTTGTACGCTGATACACACCTGCCCTGCATGGTTATACGCCCCACCGACTAAACGTTCAATAAATGCCGCTGAAATTTCAGTATCAGGCTCAACCAATACAGCAGCGTTGCCACCGAGTTCCAAAGTCACTTTTTTACGCCCCGCACGCGCTTTCATATCCCAGCCGACAACATCGGAACCGGTAAAGCTGAGCAGTTTAAATCGGTCATCTGTTACCAAGACATCTGCATGTTCACGTGGACAAGGTAAAACTGAAAAAGCACCTTTAGGTAAATCCGTTTCTGCCAAAACTTCCGCAATTTTTAAAGCTGAAATAGGCGTCAAACTTGCAGGCTTCAAAACAAATGGACAGCCTGCGGCAATGGCAGGTGCAATTTTATGCGCAGTCAGATTGATCGGAAAATTAAACGGGCTGATCAACGATACAGGACCAATTGGCACATGTTTGACCATGCCTTGATAGCCAGATGCCGCTGCGGTAACCGCCAATGGGATCATGCGACCATCATCCATCTGTGTGACAGCATCGGCAGCAATTTGAAAGGTATTAATTAAACGTTCAACTTCAGCAGCTGCGGCTTTACGCGGTTTTCCACCTTCCGCAATTAAAATTTCAGTCAATTCTGCACGCATTTCATTAAAACGTTTAACACAGTGCAGTAAGATTTTTTGTTTTTGAAAAGGTTCCAATGCCGCCATTGCAGCGCTAGATTTAACCGCTGAATCAATGGCTTTTTCAATGGTTGCAGCATCTGCGAGTGCAACGCGTGCATATACGTCTTGGGTATATTTTTGATCCACTTCTAACCACTGATCGGTAGTCGCTGCTTTACCTACAACATAGAGCGGATAGTCTTTTATATCTTGTACGGCTTTGGACATGACGATATTTCCATGATCTTGAGACATTATTGATAAATGTGAATAAATCTATGCCCTCTATCATGCGCTGACTGAACACAGAGTTCACTATATTTAAGTAACAAAATGAACCACAAGCCTCAAACTCAGCTACCTAATTGCCCTGAATACCATCCCTATTTTCAGATCTATGCTTGCACTGAAAAAATGATGATCGAGTCTCTATATAACAATGACATTAAATTAGAAAAGTTATTTAAAATAAAAAATCTCATTATTTATCATAATATTAATAAATTCTTCCAAACTAAATTAATAATAAAAAATGTGAATACAACATGAAAAAAGCCCATCAAATGACGGGCTTTTTAAATCTATGATTTAGCTATATGAACGTTGTGTTTTCACTGAAGCCTTATTCACATTTTCTAAAGCAGCAACTTCTTCATCCGTTTGAGCTTTGCGAATAAAGAACACTGCAATCGCTGCGATGACTACTGGAATTCCCACAGCCATAAAATTAATTTGATGTGGCAATTCTTGTGATAATAAATAGCCGATCAGAATCGGACCAACAATCGCACCTGTACGCCCCACAGCAGATGCCCAACCAATTCCTGTCGAACGAACAGACAGCGGATAATACTGTGCAACATAGCTATAGAGTAAGATTTGAGAACCAATTGCTGATGCACCTGCGACTGCAACCAACAGGTAGATCACAGGCTGTGGAGAATTAAAGCCGAGTAAAGATAATGCCACAGCACCTGCCAGACATAATGTAATGATCACCGGTTTTAAATGGAACTTATCCGCTAAGATACCTCCCCCAATCGTACCAATTACCGCACCAATATTCATCGCCAATAGGAACGTCAAACTGCTACCTAATGAATAACCTGCGGCCATCATTAGTTTTGGTAACCAACTACCTAATGCATACAGGGTTAATAGACACATAAAGAAGCATAGCCAAAACAACATCGTACTTATGCCACGACCTTGCTTATACAATGCTCTAACAGACGCTCCACCCGGAACAGCAACTTCAGTCAGTTCAAGTTGAGTATTTGCAGTCACCGTTTGCTCTGGTGCAATGGTTTGAATCATCCTACGAGCTTCATCGTGACGATTCACCTTCACCAAAAATGTGAGCGATTCAGGTAAAAACTTCCAAGCAAACGGCAACAGTAACAGTGGGATACCCGCAATGAAGAACATGATTTGCCAGCCATAATCCGCAGTAAACCATGAACCAAATAGAGCGGCCATGATGCCACCCATTGCATAACCACTGAACATAGTGGTCACTAAAGTACTGCGTAGATGCTTAGGTGCATATTCAGACGTCAATGCCACAAGGTTCGGTAATACTCCACCAATGCCAAGTCCAGCAATAAAACGTAAAGCACCAAATTCAGTAGGATTTGATGCAAAACCGCCTAGAAATGTGAATGTACTGAATAAAAATACACAGATCATGATGACTTTCTTACGGCCAATCTTATCAGCCAAAGTACCAAACATCATGGCACCAAACATCATCCCTGCAAGTGCTGTACTCGCAAGCATGCCTGCCTGAACAGCTGTTAATCCCCAATCTTTCATCAATAAAGGCAGCGCAACACCATTGATCGCTAAGTCATAACCATCAAATAAAATAAGAATTAGACACCACATCATGATGCTGAAATGCGATTTTGTGAACTTAGCGTTATCGACAACGCTATTCACATTCATTGTGCTTGCAGACATTGAACCTCACCTCCAATTGTGAGTTTTATTTTTCGCTACAATGCCGTTTTTCAATGTAAATTGTCCAAAATTACAAAGGTATAGATCCATACCTTTCAGATATATCCATGTTGTTTGGGAATAAAATGTCATAAAAACTCGAATATTTTTGAAATATTTATACATACAAAAGTCGATGAACTGCGGGTCTAGTTTTAATAATGATTAATTATCAATGCGTTATTAGAAGCTAAATCACAATCAGACGATAGATTATTTGATATGAAAATTGTCAGAATAAAACTCAAATTTTATAGAAAAAAATCGCAGTTCTACGATCTAAGTCGTAGATTTCGAAATCATAAGTCATCAGCCATCACTTAAGTCGATAATTAGGCATTTAAGCTGTTGTTTTAGCTGACTTACATTCAGGTTTTCCGACATTTTTAGGCTGAGAATTCCCTCAATTGATGATTTTTAAATGCGTTTATTGTCTAATAATCATCCATGTTTAAATAATTCAAGTCTCAATCTATCAATAATTTTCTCATTTTCCTGTTTTATCCTTCTACTTTTCTGCTTATTTTTCCCTTTTCTCCGCACATAAAAAAACACCCCCTGCACGAGTCAGGGGGTGTTTCGAATAATGAGCTGGCGATGACTTACTCTCACATGGGTAACCCCACACTACCATCAGCGCTAAGAGGTTTCACTTCTGAGTTCGGGAAGGGATCAGGTGGTTCACTCTTGCTATTGTCGCCAGCACAACTGTTTATGGATACTCGCTTAGTCTAATCTCAGAGCAGTGCTCTTCGTGCTAAGTTTTCTACCAAATGAGTTATTAACAGATCATATCTGAGTTGCAGTATTTTGTTCTTAAGCGTTAACTAAATCAAGTTATTTTGCTTAATATCGAATCAATTGATGCTTTACATACAACTGTTTGGGTGTTGTATAGTCAAGCCTCACGAGCAATTAGTATTGGTCAGCTTCATGCGTCACCGCACTTCCACATCCAACCTATCAACGTCGTAGTCTTCAACGGCTCTTTAGTGGACATAAAGTCCAAGGGAAATCTTATCTTGAGGTAGGCTTCCCGCTTAGATGCTTTCAGCGGTTATCCCTTCCGAACATAGCTACCCGGCGATGCGACTGGCGTCACAACCGGTACACCAGAGGTTCGTCCACTCTGGTCCTCTCGTACTAGGAGCAGATCCTCTCAAATTTCCAGCGCCCACGGTAGATAGGGACCGAACTGTCTCACGACGTTCTAAACCCAGCTCGCGTACCTCTTTAAATGGCGAACAGCCATACCCTTGGGACCTGCTTCAGCCCCAGGATGAGATGAGCCGACATCGAGGTGCCAAACACCGCCGTCGATATGAACTCTTGGGCGGTATCAGCCTGTTATCCCCAGAGTACCTTTTATCCGTTGAGCGATGGCCCTTCCATACAGAACCACCGGATCACTAAGACCTACTTTCGTACCTGCTCGACTTGTGGGTCTCGCAGTTAAGCGCGCTTTTGCCTTTATACTCTACGCGTGATTTCCGACCACGCTGAGCGCACCTTCGTACTCCTCCGTTACTCTTTAGGAGGAGACCGCCCCAGTCAAACTACCCACCAGACATGGTCCTCGCTCCAGATAATGGAGCAGAGTTAGAACCTCAATATTACCAGGGTGGTATTTCAAGATTGGCTCCACCGAAACTAGCGTCTCGGTTTCAAAGCCTCCCACCTATCCTACACAAGTAAGATCAAAGTTCAATGTCAAGCTGCAGTAAAGGTTCACGGGGTCTTTCCGTCTAGCCGCGGGTACACCGCATCTTCACGGCGATTTCGATTTCACTGAGCCTCTGCTGGAGACAGCGCCCCCATCATTATGCCATTCGTGCAGGTCGGAACTTACCCGACAAGGAATTTCGCTACCTTAGGACCGTTATAGTTACGGCCGCCGTTTACTGGGGCTTCGATCAAGAGCTTCGCTTACGCTAACCCCATCAATTAACCTTCCAGCACCGGGCAGGCATCACACCCTATACGTCCACTTTCGTGTTTGCAGAGTGCTATGTTTTTAATAAACAGTTGCAGGGGCCTGGTTTCTGTGGCTGCTCTCAGCTCAGGAAGCAAGTTCCATCACCAAAAGCAGCGTACCTTCTCCCGAAGTTACGGTACCATTTTGCCTAGTTCCTTCAGCAGAGTTCTCTCAAGCGCTTTGGTCTACTCGACCTGACCACCTGTGTCGGTTTCGGGTACGATTCCAGTGTAACTGAAGCTTAGAGACTTTTCCTGGAAGTATGGTATCAGCCACTTCACTGTACAAGTACAGCTTGCTGTCAGATCTCAGCATAGAGTACCCCGGATTTGCCTAAGATACATGCCTACTTCCTTTCACCTGGACAACCAACGCCAGGCTGACTTAACCTTCTCCGTCCTCTCATCGCATTACACTGAAGTATTGGAATATTAACCAATTTCCCATCGACTACGCCTCTCGGCCTCGCCTTAGGGGTCGACTCACCCAGCCCCGATTAACGTTGGACTGGAACCCTTGGTCTTTCAGCGAACGGGTTTTTCACCCGTTTTGTCGTTACTCACGTCAGCATTCGCACTTCTGATACCTCCAGCAGACTTCTCAATCCACCTTCATCGGCTTACAGAACGCTCCCCTACCACTTACACTAATGTGTAAATCCGCAGCTTCGGCATATAGTTTTAGCCCCGTTACATCTTCCGCGCAGGCCGACTCGACTAGTGAGCTATTACGCTTTCTTTAAAGGGTGGCTGCTTCTAAGCCAACCTCCTAGCTGTCTATGCCTTCCCACATCGTTTCCCACTTAACTATAATTTTGGGGCCTTAGCTGGCGGTCTGGATTGTTTTCCTCTTGACTACGGACGTTAGCACCCGCAGTCTGTCTCCCGGATAGTACTCATTGGTATTCGGAGTTTGCATCGGTTTGGTAAGTCGGGATGACCCCCTAGCCGAAACAGTGCTCTACCCCCAATGGTATTCGTCCGAGGCGCTACCTAAATAGCTTTCGGGGAGAACCAGCTATCACCGAGTTTGATTAGCCTTTCACCCCTATCCACAAGTCATCCCCTGGCTTTTCAACGACAGTGGGTTCGGTCCTCCAGTTAGTGTTACCCAACCTTCAACCTGCTCATGGATAGATCACCCGGTTTCGGGTCTACACCCAGCAACTAAACGCCCTATTAAGACTCGATTTCTCTACGGCTCCCCTAATCGGTTAACCTTGCTACTGAATGTAAGTCGCTGACCCATTATACAAAAGGTACGCAGTCACCAAACAAGTTGGCTCCCACTGCTTGTATGCATGCGGTTTCAGGATCTATTTCACTCCCCTCACAGGGGTTCTTTTCGCCTTTCCCTCACGGTACTGGTTCACTATCGGTCAGTCAGGAGTATTTAGCCTTGGAGGATGGTCCCCCCATATTCAGACAAGGTTTCACGTGCCTCGCCCTACTCGACATCATTATCTAAGCCCTTTCGTGTACAGGACTATCACCTACTATGGTCGCACTTCCCAGAGCGTTCCACTAAAGCTTAGATAACTTAATGGGCTTTTCCCCGTTCGCTCGCCGCTACTGAGGGAATCTCAATTGATTTCTTTTCCTAAGGGTACTGAGATGTTTCACTTCCCCTCGTTCGCCTCATAAACCTATGTATTCAGTTTATGATACCCGCCTTATAGCGGGTGGGTTTCCCCATTCAGAAATCTCCGGATCACAGGATATTTGCCGCCTCCCCGGAGCTTATCGCAGGCTATTACGTCTTTCATCGCCTCTGACTGCCAAGGCATCCACCACATGCACTTAATTACTTGACTATACAACCCCAAACAGTCGTTTGATCCTACAAGTAGATCAACCAACATTACAGTTTAGAGCTTCGTGAATTTAATCACTGTACAGCTTCAATTAGATTCATATACCAAAACGCTTGATTCAGTTAATTTCGCTAGTAACTCATTTCATTCAACTTTCACAATTGCTTGTTAAGTTAAATCAAACGAGTATGAACAAATTATTTCAACTCAAATATATTCTGTTAATGATTTTTCCAGCCTTCGTCAGGTCAGGAAACTGTGATAAATCACAGAGCTTAATAACAATGCAGCGAATCATACGCCACTTTGTTGCTAAGCTCTATAACCTAAGCACTTGATCGCTTAAGGACTAAGCTAACAATCGCTTGATTGTTTATTTTAGCTTCGTTCTTTATACATTCCGAAGGAATGTATGGTGGAGACTAGGAGAGTCGAACTCCTGACCTCCTGCGTGCAAAGCAGGCGCTCTACCAACTAAGCTAAGTCCCCAGCTTATCAATAAGTCAATGTTTCTGATTCTCTGTTTGCTTCCGTATTTTATTCAAATACTTCGTTAGTCAGAATGGTGGGTCTGACAAGACTTGAACTTGTGACCCCACGCTTATCAAGCGTGTGCTCTAACCAACTGAGCTACAGACCCTCAGATACATCGTCATGAAGAACAACTTGTTGTGGATTCTTACCAATCGTCAATCTTTCGTTAAGGAGGTGATCCAGCCGCAGGTTCCCCTACGGCTACCTTGTTACGACTTCACCCCAGTCATCGGCCACACCGTGGTAAGCGTCCTCCTTACGGTTAGACTACCTACTTCTGGTGCAACAAACTCCCATGGTGTGACGGGCGGTGTGTACAAGGCCCGGGAACGTATTCACCGCGGCATTCTGATCCGCGATTACTAGCGATTCCGACTTCATGGAGTCGAGTTGCAGACTCCAATCCGGACTACGATCGGCTTTTTGAGATTAGCATCTCCTCGCGGAGTAGCAACCCTTTGTACCGACCATTGTAGCACGTGTGTAGCCCTGGTCGTAAGGGCCATGATGACTTGACGTCGTCCCCGCCTTCCTCCAGTTTGTCACTGGCAGTATCCTTAAAGTTCCCGGCTTAACCCGATGGCAAATAAGGAAAAGGGTTGCGCTCGTTGCGGGACTTAACCCAACATCTCACGACACGAGCTGACGACAGCCATGCAGCACCTGTATGTAAGTTCCCGAAGGCACCAATCCATCTCTGGAAAGTTCTTACTATGTCAAGACCAGGTAAGGTTCTTCGCGTTGCATCGAATTAAACCACATGCTCCACCGCTTGTGCGGGCCCCCGTCAATTCATTTGAGTTTTAGTCTTGCGACCGTACTCCCCAGGCGGTCTACTTATCGCGTTAGCTGCGCCACTAAAGCCTCAAAGGCCCCAACGGCTAGTAGACATCGTTTACGGCATGGACTACCAGGGTATCTAATCCTGTTTGCTCCCCATGCTTTCGTGCCTCAGCGTCAGTATTAGGCCAGATGGCTGCCTTCGCCATCGGTATTCCTCCAGATCTCTACGCATTTCACCGCTACACCTGGAATTCTACCATCCTCTCCCATACTCTAGCTTCCCAGTATCGAATGCAATTCCCAAGTTAAGCTCGGGGATTTCACATCCGACTTAAAAAGCCGCCTACGCACGCTTTACGCCCAGTAAATCCGATTAACGCTCGCACCCTCTGTATTACCGCGGCTGCTGGCACAGAGTTAGCCGGTGCTTATTCTGCGAGTAACGTCCACTATCTCTAGGTATTAACCAAAGTAGCCTCCTCCTCGCTTAAAGTGCTTTACAACCAAAAGGCCTTCTTCACACACGCGGCATGGCTGGATCAGGGTTCCCCCCATTGTCCAATATTCCCCACTGCTGCCTCCCGTAGGAGTCTGGGCCGTGTCTCAGTCCCAGTGTGGCGGATCATCCTCTCAGACCCGCTACAGATCGTCGCCTTGGTAGGCCTTTACCCCACCAACTAGCTAATCCGACTTAGGCTCATCTATTAGCGCAAGGTCCGAAGATCCCCTGCTTTCTCCCGTAGGACGTATGCGGTATTAGCATCCCTTTCGAAATGTTGTCCCCCACTAATAGGCAGATTCCTAAGCATTACTCACCCGTCCGCCGCTAGAAATCGGTAGCAAGCTACCTATTCCCGCTCGACTTGCATGTGTTAAGCCTGCCGCCAGCGTTCAATCTGAGCCATGATCAAACTCTTCAGTTTAAAATCAATAGTACATATAGTGTACCAATCTTGGCTCATCAATTACTGACAAAAATTTGCTCAAATAAACTTCGAGTAATTTCTACCATCAATCAATGAAAATAATTTCGATCGATCAATCAGTAAAAATCCACACAAGTTGTTCTTCATAATCTCTTAATGATCTTTCTAACATCTCGTCAATGCTAGAAGCTGGACTTCGATAAACTTAACAACTCAACGCTTCGCGTTTCGTTCATTTCCGTCTATCTCGTCGGTATGGTGCTCATTATAGGGCAATTTCTTACACGTGCAAGTGCTTTTCACTCACAAAGAACACGAGTGTTTTATTTTTATGCACCATTATGGTTCAAAAAACGCACTTTATTTACATAAATACATGATATTTATTACAAATATCATGTAAAATATTTTTCCTATTTTGTGCGCTTAGTTTTTTTCAGGTGCTGCTTTAATCACCACACTCTGTATAACTACTGGGTTTACAGGGACATTCTGGTGCATTCCATAGTTCGCAGTTGGAACTTTTACGATTTTATCGACGATATCCATACCTTTAGTGACCTTACCAAAAACAGCATATCCCGCATTCATTGCACTTTTATTGAGGAAGTCATTGTCTGCAACATTAATAAAGAACTGACTACTTGCTGAATCAGGATGATTCATCCGTGCCATTGCCAATGTGCCACGCTTATTGCTCAAGCCATTACTTGATTCATTCTTAATCGCCGCTTTTGTTGGCTTCTCCTGCATCTTGACATCCATGCCCCCACCCTGAACCATAAATCCAGGAATCACGCGATGAAAGATTGTACCGTTATAAAATTTTTCTTTTGCATAGCTTTCAAAGTTTTTAGCTGAGATAGGTGCTTTGTCATTGAATAGCTCAATTTCAATATTGCCTTGAGAGGTTTTCATTTCGACAATAGTATTGGCAGCAAAACTGCTTAAGCTCACACAGCCAAGTGCTGCGGTAAATAAAATCTGTTTTAACATTTGCTAACTCTTCTGGTTGATCTCGTACTTGTTATTGACTGTATATTAGTCTTTGATGATTAAAAAGTAATTATTCTGCCATTATTAAAACGAGAACAATGATGACGCAAATAATACCGTCGGACACTGCATTGACACATTTACCGCCTTGGCAACTGCGTGGCGATGCTTTTATTTTGAATTATTGGATCTCTCCGAGTTTTATCCAACGAGCGCAGATGTTCCGTTTAGCGACATCAGCTTTGGGTCGTGTGGTTCAGGTGTTATTGGTCCGATACCATGATTCGCCTGTGGGTCCTTATGACGAATTGCTGATTTTAGATCACCCTTTATGGAGTAAGAAAAGGTTAAGTTCGATACCTAAGATTTATGTTTCGACAGATATCTCTGTCATTCATGGCCAAAAACTCTGGGGTATTCCTAAAGAGTTGGCAAAGTTTGAATGGCAACAACATGACAATGAAGTGGTCTGTACTATAGAAGTTGAACAACAAAAAATGCAGATCCGTTTAAAAAAATCACGTTTACAGCGTTCTTTCTATATTAATAGTCATCTTATCCCAGCAGCGATGTTGCAAATCAGACAAGCGTGGGAAGGTAAGCGCTATCAATTTTCACCGAAGTTTCGCGGACGGCTCTCTAAACTGAAACAGGTAGAATGGCATAACACACAGGACATTTTTCCAAATTTTTCTGAAGCACGATTATTGCAAAGCTTTTATGTCCCAGAATTTAGCCTCGTTTTTCCTGCTGCAAAAATCCAAGATAAATAACCCAATAAATAAAAACCCAGTGTTTCACGTGAAACACTGGGTTTACTTTATATAAAGGAATAATTAGCTACGTTTATCCCAAAATTTACGGAACTTCGTACTGATCTCGATCACGTATTTTTTAGCTCGGTGCGAAACCGGGGTTAAATTGATAAAACCATGGGTTTGATCGGTATATTCTTGATAAAACACTTTCACCCCTTGCTGACGGAGTTTATGCGAATAAATTTCACCTTCGTCATGTAAAACGTCATGCCCTGCCGTCACGATATACGCGGGTGCGATACCTGCCAATTTTCCATAGGTTGGTGAAATTAATGGATCATCTAAGGCCACTGCATGTTGTTCCGCATATAAAGCAGTTACGACATCAATATCTTTTTCAGTCAGAACCAAACCATCTTTATAAGCATAGAAAGATGGGTGGCGACTTTTGAAATCCACCACAGGATAAATTAATAGCTGAGCTTGCGGGGCAAAAACTTTCTGAGCACTGCGCTGCGCAACTGCGGTAGCAATATTGCCGCCTGCACTATCCCCTGCCACCGCAATTCGATTTTTTAGAATTTTAAACTGACGACTATTTTGATAAGTCCAAGCCAAGGCATCTTCACAACTTTGCATTAATTGAGCTGGGCTGGCCTCTGGCGTGAGTGGATAATCAATACTTAAAACTTGTGCTTTGGCATGCACGGCCAATAAACGACAAACTTCATCATGCGTGTCTAGACCACCCACCACAAAACCACCACCGTGATAGAACACGATCATCGGTAATTTTTTATTTGGAGCAGGATGATAATGACGCGCAAACAGCGTAGCACTTTGTAAAGGTAGACGTATATCTTGCACTTGTTTCACAAAAGTCGGCTTGGTCTTGATCGACTCCATCTGTAAATCAAATAATTTACGAGACTTCACATAGTCTTCGGTCACAAAGCCTGACTTACCTTGCTTGAGTTGAGCCGCCATCATGCATTTCACCAGCGGATCTAATTCTGGAAAAATAAACGGATAATCGAGACGTTTTGCGAGGCTTTCTTTGGCAAAGTTAGGAAGACGATCAAGTAACCGAGCAGCCGTACCTTGGCCTTTATCTTTCATATTTTTAAGTGATTCATTCAATGCAAACATGCTCTATCCTTCGAATTATGCTCTTCATACTTTCTACATGATCTAGGTCAAATGTGACCATATTCACATATAAGTCTCAACATCGACATACATAGTACAAACCTAGTTAAGCTAATCTTCTTTTATAGAGTTGTCATTGACAATTTACCCAAGTTTTATGGGTTGATTATGCTAACCCATTCTCGATAAAGGATACTCACCATGGCTAAAAAGATCATCCTTCTGTCTTTTGCGACTGCTTTTTTGGCTGTAGGCTGCGTAGCATTCCCTGAAGATGGTTACTACGATGGACGTTATGATCAACGTTATGACCGCCGTTATGATAATAATGATCGACGCTATGACAATCGTTATGATCGCCGTTATGACAGTCGTTATGAACAAGACCGCCGTACATGGGAACGTCAGCAACAACAACGTAATCGTTTAGAGCTCGAACGTAGAAAGCAGCAACTTGACCAGCGTAACTGGGAACAAAATCGTAAAAATCAACAAGAGTGGGATCGTCGTAAAAACGAACTCGAACGTCAACGTCTAGAACAACAGCGTAAATACTCTGAAGCTGAACGTCGTAAACGTGCTGAACAAGATCGTCAAAAAGTCAGCAAAGAGCGTCAGCGCTTAGAAGAACAGCGCCGTAAAGCCAGTCAAGATCGTAGAAAACAAATTGAGCAAGAACGCAAAAAAAATATTCAAGATTTAAGAAAGGCATCAGATCAACAACGTAAAGCGGCTGAAGAACGTCGTCGCGCGTGGGAAAATCGCCGTTAATTGATGTTTTTTGCAGATCGGTTAAAAGTAAAAAGCTCATCTACATGATGGGCTTTTTTTTGCTCGCTAAAAATAGAAAAGGGCGTAAAAAAAGCTATAAAAAAGAAAATAGACAGAAGAGGCATCCTATCTTCTGTCTATTCTTGACTGCCTGTTGTTACAGGTCAGAGAGCATTAAACAATCTTATTGCTGAACTGTAGGTTGCGGTGCAGGCGCAGATTGAACTTCAGCACCTTGAGCTGATGGATCTGCTTGAACCACAGCACCCGATTGCTCTGTTGTTACAGATGCTTCAGTTGCAGACGTTACTTGTGCGGTTTCCGGAGATTCTATAGTTTCTTGAGAAGTACAACCCACCGCAGCTAAACCAAAACCTAAAACTGCGACAGCGAATAAACCAATTTTTTTCATCTTCATTATTTCCTTCATTGAATCATTAAAAGCAAAGCTCAACTTTGCCCGAGTCATAATGGAAAATAATTCTGTGAAGTTCCCACCTTCTGAGTTGTACTTTGTACGAGGCACGGTACAGCTTATGAAATGTTTTATTAATTAGGCGGTTTTCTTTCATTTTAAGGCTTTACATCATTTTTTTAACTCAAGTGCTTTGTTTTTTATTAAAAAAATAAATATAAATGATTTTGAATAAAGCGTGATCACAGCTTTTGAATACAACAAAGTTCAACAAAACTTGCAACTCAGTTACTTAAGTGGCTGTTTTTATAAATTTCATGCAAAAAAAAGCCTGCTTATGAGAGAAGCAGGCCATGAAAAACACATTTGAAATAAATTAAGAAACTACAGCGATAGAATCTGAAACAAAGAATACTGTGCTGATCATTTTTTGTGAAATATTTAATAAAACTGATACTAAGAGTTTTTATGTATAAATATTAACCACTATTTTTTGAGGCAAAAAAATGCTGATTCTTGGGAAATCAGCATGGAAAAGTGTTTCTAAAATCTAGAGGTAGTCACCATATCCCTCTCTCCAATGGATATGGTCACTTCCGATAGATAAATTATGCAAATTTTCAGGCACAAAGAGAAACCGTTAAAATTTATGATGAAAATCTATAAATCCGATCAAAATATGATTATACATTCAAATCAATAATTTATATTTTCATAGAATTTAATTTTGCAGTCGATATTTGGCTGAAAAACCATTTATTTGAATAAAAAATTGCATTTAATCGCTGACTTCGCTTGAATTTTTATACCCTGCCCCGATTTCTTTTATTAATCATGAATTCAAAACGCATGGCAGTTACGCATCGATGTCGTTTGAACGCACAGCTATAAGGACTGAACATGTTTAAGAACCCATTTAAACGGAGTAAATCAATGGCGACTGAGCAAAACCAAGACGCTCAAGATCTTCAACAAGAGCAAGCAGAACAGCAAACTCAAGCTGAAAACGAGCAAGCTGAAGTTTCAGTTGAAGATTTACAAGCACAAATCACCAATTTAGAAGAAAGCTTAAAACTTGAAAAAGCACGTACTGCAAATGCCGTATATGAAGCGCAAAAAAGTGTAGAGCGCATTCAACGCGAATCTGAAAAGCATAAAGATACTGTGCTGGAAAAATTTGCAAAACAATTGCTTGAGTCAGTTGATAACCTTGAACGCGCGATTGCTGCGGCAGGTGATGAAAAATCAGGTTTATCTGAAGGTGTAGAACTTACACTGAAATCATTGCTCAGCACTTTAGAAAAATTTGGTGTGGTTGCTGTGGATACTGCAAATGGTTTCAATGCAGATCTTCATCAGGCTGTGGGCATCGATCCAAATGCCAAATCGAATGAAATTGGGACAGTATTGCAAAAAGGCTATAGTTTAAACGGTCGCCTATTACGCCCTGCTATGGTTATGGTTGGTGCATAAAGACAAATTTTCTGAGACGAATTAAAAATTTTAACCAATATTACTTGAAAATTTTTGATTGGCTCTCATATCGGATAACAAGCGAAAACATCGTAAAAGAATTTTAGAGGAAACATCCAAATGGCGAAAATCATTGGTATTGACTTAGGTACTACAAACTCTTGCGTAGCAGTACTTGAAGGCGACAAAGTAAAAGTAATCGACAACGCTGAAGGCGCTCGTACAACCCCATCTATTATTGCGTATAAAGATGGCGAGATCCTTGTCGGTCAATCTGCTAAGCGTCAAGCAGTGACTAACCCTAAAAACACATTATTTGCAATCAAACGTTTGATCGGTCGTAAGTACCAAGACCAAGCTGTGCAAAAAGATATCGGCCTTGTACCTTACAAAATCATCAAAGCTGACAATGGCGATGCTTGGGTTGATGTAAACGACAAGAAACTTGCACCACAACAAATCTCTGCTGAAATCTTGAAAAAGATGAAAAAAACAGCTGAAGACTACCTTGGTGAAACAGTAACTGAAGCGGTAATTACTGTTCCTGCGTACTTTAACGATGCTCAACGTCAAGCGACTAAAGATGCAGGTAAAATTGCTGGTTTAGATGTTAAACGTATCATCAACGAACCAACAGCTGCTGCACTTGCGTTCGGTATGGACAAAAAAGAAGGCGACCGTAAAGTTGCGGTTTACGACTTAGGTGGTGGTACTTTCGACGTATCAATCATTGAAATCGCTGACCTTGATGGCGACCAACAAATCGAAGTGTTGTCTACAAACGGTGATACATTCCTTGGTGGTGAAGACTTCGATAATGCATTAATTGAATACTTGGTTGAAGAGTTCAAGAAAGAACAAAGCGTAAACTTGAAACAAGATCCGCTTGCACTTCAACGTTTAAAAGAAGCTGCTGAAAAAGCAAAAATCGAGCTTTCTTCTTCGAATGCAACAGAAATCAACCTTCCATACATCACAGCAGATGCGACTGGTCCTAAACACTTAGTGATCAACGTGACTCGCTCTAAACTTGAAGGTTTAGTTGCTGAATTGGTTGCTCGTACAATTGAACCATGTAAGATTGCACTTAAAGATGCAGGTCTTTCAACCTCTGACATCTCTGACGTAATCTTGGTGGGTGGTCAGTCTCGTATGCCACTTGTACAACAAAAAGTACAAGAGTTCTTCGGCCGTGAGCCACGTAAAGACGTGAACCCAGATGAAGCTGTAGCGATGGGTGCTGCGATTCAAGGTGCAGTACTTTCAGGTGATAAAACTGACGTACTTCTTCTTGACGTAACTCCGCTTACACTTGGTATTGAAACAATGGGTGGCGTGTTAACAGCGATCATTGAGAAAAACACGACGATTCCTGCGAAGAAATCTCAAGTGTTCTCAACTGCTGCAGACAACCAACCAGCTGTAGACATTTCAGTTTACCAAGGTGAACGTAAAATGGCTCAACAAAACAAATTGTTGGGTAACTTCCAATTGGGCGATATTCCACCTGCTCCACGTGGTGTACCACAAATTGAAGTATCATTTGACATCAACGCTGATGGTATCTTGAAAGTATCTGCAAAAGATAAGAGCACAGGTAAAGAGCAATCAATTCAAATTAAAGCTAACTCTGGTTTGAGCGATGCTGAAATTGAAGCGATGATCAAAGATGCTGAAGCGAATGCTGAAGAAGATCGTAAATTTGAAGAATTAGCGAAAGCACGTAACGAAGCTGATGCACTTGTTTCTTCTGCTCAAAAAGCAGTAAAAGATCTTGGCGAACAGGTAACTGCTGATGAGAAATCTGCAATCGATGCTGCTGTAGCTGAGCTCGAAGCAGCGACTAAAGAAAACGATGTAGATGCAATCAAAGCGAAAACTGAAGCACTTCAAAACATCATTATGCCGATCACTCAACGTGCTTATGAAGCTGCACAAGGTCAAGGCGGTGCTGAAGGTTTTGATCCTAACGCTTTCCAAGGCGCTGAAGGTCAAGCTCAAAAAGCAGATGACGGCGTTGTAGATGCTGAGTTCACTGAAGTGAAAGATGACAAAAAATAATTTGTCGCTTTAACTGAGTCTTTCAAAGCTCAAAAAGACCGCGCGAAAGCGCGGTTTTTTTTGTGGATGATTTTATCTGCATCAGGCAATATTCAAATAACACGCAAACGTTCAAACAGCCACATTCTTCTCGACTCACTATCAATCTAAACTTAGATTTGCATAGCGCTAAATTTCAGTTAAATTAATGCAAAATAATCAAGTTTTGCGACGCTATGCGTTTGATTTTAATTATTGTTGTCATCGTTTTGAGTACTTGGTGGATCTATCAAACCAAGCAGCATCCTCAACTGAAATTTAATTCAATTTCAGATCGACTTTTACACCCTCTCGATACCCGACTGCGTTATCGGGTTGCTGATGTCGATCCGCGTTTTGGATTAAGCCAGCAACAAGTCATTCAACTTAGCCAAGAAGCCGCAGAGATATGGCATAAAGGGACACTCAAACCGTTATTTATCTATGACTCAAATGCACAACTGGCGATCCATCTAATTTATGATGATCGCCAAGAACAATACAATGCCTATAAGCAAGTCCAAAAGACCTTAGCCGCAGATAAAGCCCGTAATGATTTATATGCCGAGAACTTAGCAAATTCGAGAAAAGGTCTGGAGATGAATGAGCAACAGCTCCGATCAAAACAAGCCATGATTCGTGCGGAAATCGCACAGCTGTCGCAAGAACGTATGAATTGGAGCCGAATAGAGCATGCACAAGGCCCCAATATGCAACGCGTTGAAAGAGAACTTGAGCAAGTTAAAGCACAAGCGATGCAATTAGACCAAGAAATAGATCGATTTAATCAGCAAAATGATCAATTTAACCAACAAGTCTTAAGCTATAACCAGCAAATCGATCAATATAATGCAGGCGTGATACAAGCCAGTCAGCGCTTTCCTGCTCGAGAGTTTCATAAAGGTGTCTTTATGGGCGATCAGATTCAGATTTATCAATTTGATGCCGAAGATGATTTACGCCTTACCCTTGCCCACGAACTCGGACATGCTCTCGGCTTATCTCACCATAATGACCCTGCTGCATTAATGTACCCAATCTTAGGCGCGCAACAATTAGAAAACTTTAAACTGATGCCAGCAGACCAAGGCTTACTATATTATCGTTAGAATACCCTGAGCAAAAAAAACCATACAATTTATAAGGATATTGCAGGATTCACCAACAAAAATCAGCATTTCATGTTATTGTTGATCTGCAATAATCCCCTTATATCAATGACATCTTCCGTGGAGAGCAATGTGAGTTACTACCATATCTTAATTGAAGTGAATGACCACATCAGCACGATTGAACAAACCCGTGATATTGAGATTTTTGATATTACAGACATTCAACCTTATCTCCATGCGGTACTTTTACCCTTTTTTAATGAGCAATTAATTGAGCTCGAAGACGAAAATCTTGAGTTTAAAGATGTCTTGCATTTACAGGTCAAACAAACCCTATTGCCGATCCGTGACCTCATCGAAGAAGAACAACGCCTGCTTCCGAGTGATACCGATGTCACCATTACGGCATATGAAATTTTTAATAATTATCAATTGACTCAAGACGTGACTACCGTAATTTTAGATCTATTAGAAGCACTAAAATTTGAAGCCTAATATCGATTTTAAACATTAAAAAAGCCCTCTAAATGAGGGCTTTTTTATGGCTCAATTCATCATCGCGATTAGATCGAGAATGAAGATCCACATCCACACGTGGTTGTCGCATTCGGGTTTTGAACCACAAATCGAGAACCTTCAAGACCTTCAATATAGTCGACTGTTGAACCAACTAAATATTGATAGCTCAGTGAATCAACCAACATCTTCACATCACCATTGATAAATTCAGCATCATCTTCGTTTTGGCTTTCAGCAAAATTAAACCCATAGGAGAAACCTGAACAACCACCACCAGTCACATATACACGTAACATAAGGTCTTGATTACCTTCACTCTCACGCAATTGGCGTACTTTATTGGCAGCATTGTCAGTCAGCACAAGTGCTTGAGCATTCATGATGGATTCCTCTGAGTCATTGGGGTGTCTTTAAAAAAGAAAAGACCATATTTCAAGTATAACATACTCAATATATGGTCAGTCTTCACAGTTTAAAGTTAAATCAGAGTATTTTTCTCAAGATTCATTTAAAACTTATTTATAGTTTTCTTCCTGTAATGCGCATTCGAAGTTTTTAGGGTCTTGTTTACAGCGGAATTGCCATAATAGTTTCATCATTCGCTTGTCGTAGATACCACGTTTAGTCAAATCGATACGCGCTTCACGCATCATTTTTTGATAACCAGCTTTGTCTGCTGTTGGAACATCCATCCAATATTTGGCTGGAATTTCCGATTTCATTTTTCCTAAAATGGTGAATGCGCGAGGTAATTGTGTTTTGACCCAATCACGTGATTTTTGTCCATAACCTGCAGGGAATTTATCTGGGCGAATAATGATATTTCCCGTGACTTGTAAAATTGGATAATTGACGATTGCGCCTTTGCTGCCTAAACCTTTATGTAATTCTAATGGTTTGAACACCGCAGCAGGTGCCCCAATTATATCTACCTGACCATTGTTAAATTTGGCGCCAAAATTGGTTACATCAGCACTGACTGCTTGAGCTCCGACCTGCTGCACCATAATTTTCTGTGCTTCATCGTAGTCAAGCACCGCAATTTTTTTACCTGCTGCTTTAGCGACAGTATTAATACTTCGGTCATTTACTAACAGATAGGCATCACCAACAGGTATCACACCTGCCACTTCATATTTACTATTGACCATGCTCTTAGCAAATGTTGGACTTGCAAGACCTTGCATAACTTTTACGGCCAATTTCAAATCTGGAATCGCACCAATGGCATCTAAAGAACCGGTAAAATTATTGAATTGGCGACCACGCATACCAGTAACACTGATCCCATCACATTTACCAGCTTTAAAATCTTCTGCAATCACCGCTTCATTTTGACCGACGCGGAGCTCAATGTCTGCGCCCCAGTTTTTTGCCGCCAATTGATAATCTTTCATCAGGGTAAAAACATCACCATTTTTACCGACCAAATCAAATACGCATACCACTTGCTTCGCTTGAGCTACGCCATTTACCGCTATTAATGCAGCAGCAACGCTCAATGCCTTTGTCCATTGTTTCATACTGACTTTCCTTGTTTTTTACTGTTTTTGTTTTTTAACCATTTTTTGAATTTTGGGTCATGCTGAGTTCGATTCAATTGACTCACAGCCCTCGATTTGAATTTAGATTACCTGAATATTTTGCTCACTCAATGGCGAGAATGACCTGTAAATTTGCAAAAAAAAGCCTGGATAAATCCAGACTTTTTTCTTTAAATATCAGCTTATTCGCCGCCCAGTGAACATTCAAAATTGGCTTTATCGACAGAACAACGTGCCTTTTTCAAAACAGACATCATGCCTGCATCGTAAATGCCACGCTTCGTCATATCCATACGACCTTCACGCAGTAATTTTTGATATTTGGTTTTATCTTCTGCACTTAGGTTAAGTTTATATTTCGCAGGAATACCTGCTTCTAGACGGTTAATCATCGCGATACTCTTCGGTAAGTGTTTCACAAACCAATCACGTGATTTTTGACCAAAGCCAGCTGGGAACTGATCAGGACGAATAATAAAGTCCGCAGTCACTTGTAGAACTGGGAAGTTAAACATCGCACCATTGGTACCTAAACCTTTATAGATCTCTAATGGTTTGTAGGCATATGCAGGCGCACCCACCATATCGACCTGACCATTATTAAACTTCGCCACAAAGTTAGATACATCTGAAATCACAGCTTGAGCGCCGACACGTTGCACCATGATTTTTTGTGCTTCGTCATAGCCTAAAACTGCAAACTTTTTACCTGCTGCTTTTTCAATTGAGTCAATTTTTTTGTCTTTGACAAAGATGAATGCTGAACCCAGTGGGGCAATACCCGCCACTTCGTATTTTTTACCACCTAGGTTACTAACCATTTTTGCAGCATTACGTTGGTCTAATGCAAAGGTAATCGCACGTTGCGCAATCGCATTGCTCGGTGCGCCACCCAGCGCATCAATAGAGCCTGCAAATTTATTGTACTGACGGGCACGCATCGCCGTCATAAATACGCCGTCACATTTACCTGCTTTAAAGTCATTGTCGGCTACTGCTTCGTCTTGACGCGGAATTAAGTTAATTTCAGCACCCCAGCCTTTTGCTGCAAGCGCCCATTCCTGAGCCATTTGATATGACTCGCCTGACTTACCCAGTAAGTCAAATACACAGATATCTACTTTTGCTGCCTGAGCTGAACCAGCAAAGCCAATTGCAGCAAACGTAGCCAATGATAGGAGCGTTTTTTTCATTCTATTTTCCTTTCAAATCTTTTTATGGTTCAGAGGTGTCCTTACACAAGCCCGATATTAAGCAAGTTAATTTAAAAAAAATAGAGCATTTACTCCATTTATTTATGTCATTTTGGCATATTCTGTTTTTCTGTGATGTATATCACTTTTTATTCAAACTGAAATTATAAATATAATCATCATCTTATATTTGCAAAAATGGCTTTTTACATTTACAGCGATTGCATCAAAATTTACAAAGAAATACAGAAAAAAGCTTATTCACCCGCCACTGAACACTCAAAATTGGTTCGCTCAATTGTACAACGGGCTTTTTTCAGTACCGTCATCATAGTGGAGTCATAGATCCCCTGTTTAGTTAAATCCATCCGACCTTCGCGTAAAATTTTCTGATATTTTACCTGATCGTCTTTGCTGAGATTCATCTTATATTTGGCAGGAATTTCAGCTTCCATACGTTTCACCATGGCAAAACTTTTTGGTAATTGCTTAACAAACCATAGCCGAGAAGGTTCAGCAAAACCTTCTGGGAATTTATTGTTACGAATAATCAGGTCTGCCGTGACATTCACCACAGGAAAATTCACCATCGCCCCGGTAGTGCCTAAGCCTTTTGAAATTTCGAGTGGCTTAAAGGCATAAGCTGGCGCAGCCACAATTTCAACTTCGGCCTGATTAAACTTGCGAATAAAATTAGAAATTTCCGACATCACTGGCACAGCGCCAACACGGTCGACCATCACTTTTTGCGCATAGTCATAATGCAAAATGGCAAATTTCTTACCTTCAGCTTTTTCTAAATTATTGATATTGCGATCACGGACAAAAATGTAGGCTGAACCAATTTGCCCGATCCCTGCCACTTCATAACTATCTTTACCTAGATTGCTAATCAGTCGTTTACTGTTCCGTTTATCTAAGACATAGGTAATGGCTTTTTGCGCGATGGTATTGTTCGGTACACCGCCAATGGCATCAATCGAACCGGCAAATTTGTTATACGCACGTGCCCGCATCGAGGTCATATAAAATGCGTCACATTTCCCTTCTTTAAAATCTTTATCGACTTTGGATTCATCTTGATATGAAATCAGTTGAACTTGTGCTCCCCATGCCTTACTGGCCAGAGACCACTCTTCCATCAGCTTATAAGATTCCCCCGCTTTTCCAAGTAAATCGAACACACAAACCTTCTGATTGGCATAGCTTTGTGCAGATATCACACCTGAAAGAAGCGATAAAATTAAAATTCCTTTTCTCATTTCTTATATTCCCAATATTTTTTATTAATCCATTTAAAAACAACAACTTGAAATATTTTTTTAATACTATAGCCCTTTCAATATACCTAAATACGTGGAATCTGTCACATTTTTTCAGATGGTTGCGATGCTTTGTTTTTTCTTTTGCAAAGCCATCCATTAGAATAGCCCCACATTCTTCTTGTTTAGTTAGTTCCATGATTCAGTTAGACCAACTTTCCATTCGTCGCGGTGGGCGTGTTTTATTTCAAAAAGCATCTATGCAATTGCATCAAGGCTGGAAAATCGGCTTAACCGGTGTAAATGGTGCGGGTAAATCCACTCTTTTTTCTGCGCTTTTAGGTGGAATGGAATCTGATGGCGGATCCTTAACTCGTCCTGCAGTATGGACCGTCGCTCATATGGCACAAGAAATCAAAGCACTCGATATGAAAGCGATTGATTTCGTTCTATCAGGCGATGAGGAATATTGGGATATACAACATAAACTTGAACATCCAGAACAATTAGACAATGAAGCGTTGGCACACTTATATGGCCGATTTGATGAAATCCATGGCTATACAGCTCCATCCAAAGCCTCACAACTGATGGCCGGCCTGGGTTTCTTTGAACATCAGTCCCAGCTCAATGTTTCAAGCTTTTCAGGTGGTTGGCGTATGCGTTTAAACCTTGCGCGTACCCTGATGAGCCGTTCCGACCTCTTATTACTCGATGAACCAACCAACCACTTAGACTTAGATGCGATTTTGTGGTTAGAAGATTGGTTAAAAGCTTACGAAGGTACACTAATCTTGATTTCACATGACCGTGATTTCTTAGATGCGGTGACTGATCATATTTTACATATCGAAAATCAAGAGCTGACACTTTACACCGGCAACTATTCGACCTTTGAACGCACCCGCTCTGAGCGCTTGGCACAACAACAACAAGCCTATGAAAAGCAGCTTGAAACTCGTGCGCATCTCCAAAAATTTATTGACCGTTTTAAAGCCAAAGCGACTAAAGCTAAGCAGGCTCAAAGCCGTATTAAACAATTAGAACGCATGCAGGAACTTTCTGCGGCGCATGTCGATACACCATTTACCTTTAGTTTCCGTGAACCGACCAAAATGAGTTCACCACTGCTGCAAATAGAACACGCAGATATTGGCTATGGCGACAAACTGATCGTGACCAATGTAAACCTGCAAATTACCCCAACCAGCCGAATTGGTTTACTCGGGATGAATGGTGCGGGTAAATCAACCTTAATTAAATCGTTAGTTGGTGACCTTCCTTTATTACAAGGGACGCGCAAAGCCTCTGAACTGTTGAATATTGGCTATTTTGCTCAGCATCAAATGGATGCTCTAGATGGCAATGCCAGCCCGATGTTGCAACTATCTCGAATTGCTGACAAAAAAATCAGTGAAGCTGCATTACGTTCATTTTTAGGCAGCTTTGGTTTTAGTGGCGAACGCATGGATACACCAAGTGAAGGCTTTTCAGGCGGTGAACGAGCACGATTAGCTTTGGCTTTGATTGTTTGGCAACGTCCCAATGTTTTAATTCTAGATGAACCGACCAACCATTTAGACCTTGATATGCGTCATGCCCTAACTATGGCATTACAAGATTTTGAAGGCGCTGTGGTTTTGGTTTCGCATGAACGTCAATTGATTGCCAGCGTTTGTGACGAATTATTGTTGGTACATCATGGTAAATGTCGCGAATTTGATGGTGACCTCGTGGCTTATGCCGATTGGCTGCGTCAAGCACGGATTGACATGATGAAAAATAGCCAACAAGCCCCTACTCCCATCAAATCTCAAGTTGAAACTAAACAGACGATTTCTAAAGTCGATAAAGAAGCGCAGCGTAAAGAAGCTGCACGTCAGCGTGAATTGACCCGCCCGATTCGTAAAAACATTGAAAAAAATGAAGCGCAAATCAGCAAAATTCAGCCACGCTTAAACGAAATCGAGGAATTATTAGCAGACAGTGCTTTATATGAAGCCAGTCGTAAAGATGACTTACTCAAACTAATGAATGAGCAAACAGAATTAAAAGCCAAACTTGAATCTGTCGAAGAGCAAATGCTTGAATTAATGATGGAATTAGAAGAAATGGAAAGTAGTTTTGAGGCTTAATTTCAAAAGCAAAACCCTAGATTTGCATTATTAAGAAAACCTAACTTAAGCTCAAAAAATCAATCGCCGTGAAATTTAAATGTTCCACGGCGATTTTTTATTTATACTTCACAATAATAATCACATTATACATCTAAAAAATATTTAAAAAATCGAATGTTCATATCCAACTGGTTATTGCATCGTTAAGGCATTTCTATTCGTAAAGAATTTAAAAATTCAGCGATAGCTTTTACCCTAATTTTGTAAATGAATTCAAAAAATATACTTCACATCAAACTCATTGCCGCAGTTATCCACAAAAGCCATTTTTAAATTCAAATCTTAGTTTTAAATTCATTTTTATTTTTTAAATTCAAAATATCGAACCACCTTTTTGTGGATAAATATTTTTAAATAATATTATCCACAATTATAAATAACTTTGATGTTGAACACTATTAAATGTGAAAATTCACAAAACTTATCCATATTTGCAAGATGGATGCATTTTATCTCTACTGACTACATCAATTTAAACTTTTTATTGTTTAAGATAAGGCAGAAGGATGGGCTTTTTTTGCCTTTAAAAAACGTAATTCTTGTATTTTCCAGGTCTGATCAAAATGCCAGATTTCCTGTATTTGCTGCTGTGTTTCAGCTAAACCAATTAAAATTTTGCACTCAGTTTGGTCACGATTAAACTCATATTCTTCAAATTCTACGTCTGGTTTTTGTGGTTTCCAAACCCCATTCTTCACTGCATGTGCAATACGTTCATAGCGGATATAATTACTTTCGACACGCCCATCTTGCTCATAAACCACCTTAAAGTGCTCATCTTCGTATTCGGCTAAAACAGTATAATTTCCGGTAAAAAATGCATTTACCCAGATGTCACGAATGTGTTCAAGTTGATTGTCCATCATATATAGACCTCTTATTTTTAGCTGCTAAGTTCAATTTGATTTGAGCTTAGCATCAGAATAAGTCAATTTTATAAAACACAAATTGGCGATTTAATATTCAATTTTATTTAAGATAGCACAAAAAAAAGCACTCCGAAGAGTGCTTTTTTGAATGATTCTGTAATCAGAATTTAGGCATCAATATCCGCATTTAACGCATTTTCTTCAATGAAAGCACGACGTGGTTCCACATCATCACCCATCAAGCAAGAGAACATACGATCAGCTTCAATCGCGTCCTGTACCGTTACTTGCAGCATGTTACGGTTCTCAGGATCCATCGTGGTTTCCCAAAGCTGCTCAGCATTCATCTCACCCAAACCTTTATAGCGCTGAATCATCATGCCACGGCGTGAGTCTTGTAGGATGTTTTGCCAAACCTGATGGAAGCTGCCCACTGGAATTTTGCGCTCGCCTTTTTGTAGGTAAGCACCTTCTTCCAATAAGGTGAACCAACTCTTCGAATTTTTGAGTAAACGCGCATATTCACCTGAACCCAATAGACCTGAATCTAACAAGTATTGGTGCGGTAAATTATGAACATAGATGGTAATACGCGGGAAATAAGTTGCTGACTTATTGCCTTCAGTATCTTCATGCTCAAAAGTTTCTAAGCTTAATTCAGGACGTAAACTTGGTTGAGTTTTCTCAATATTGGCACGTAGCTGCTCACCCCAAGTCTGTACATAGTCTTGGTTATTTGCTTGATCTAACTTAAAGCCTTCTACTGCCAATAAACCATCCAACACACTTGCAGGATAACGTACAGTCAGACGATGCAAGCTCTTTTGAGAGGTTTGATAATCCGCAATCACACCCGCTAAAGCCTCACCACGAATGGCTGGCGCTTCTGCACTGATGTGTAATTCAAGCTCATCAATTGCATTTGAAATCAGGTAAGTCTCAAGTGCATCATTATCTTTGATGTACTGTTCTTGCTTGCCTTTTTTCAGCTTATACAACGGTGGCTGTGCAATATAAATATATCCACGTTCCACAAGTTCTGGCATTTGACGGAAGAAGAAGGTCAATAGTAGCGTACGAATGTGCGAACCATCGACGTCGGCATCGGTCATGATGATGATTTTGTGATAACGCAGTTTATCTGGGTTGTATTCCTCACGGCCAATACCACAGCCTAAAGCAGTAATCAACGTTCCCACTTCTTGTGAAGAAATCATCTTGTCAAAACGTGCACGTTCCACGTTGAGGATTTTACCTTTCAGCGGCAAAATCGCTTGCATCTTACGGTTACGGCCCTGTTTTGCAGAACCGCCCGCAGAGTCACCTTCCACTAAGTAAAGTTCAGACAATGCAGGATCTTTTTCCTGACAATCGGCCAATTTACCTGGCAGGCCTGCAATATCAAGCGCACTCTTACGACGAGTCATTTCACGTGCTTTACGCGCTGCATCACGCGCACGTGCTGCATCAATAATTTTGCCTGCAATCGATTTAGCAGCTTGTGGATTCTCTAAAAGATATTCAGAGAACGATTTATTCATGGCTTGTTCAACCGCAGTTTTCACTTCGCTCGACACCAATTTTTCTTTGGTTTGCGAAGAGAATTTTGGATCAGGCACTTTCACCGAAACAATTGCAGTTAAGCCTTCACGCGCATCATCACCAGAAACCGCCACTTTCTCTTTTTTGAGTAAGTTTTCGCTTTCCATGTAGCTGTTTAAGCCACGGGTTAATGCAGCACGGAAACCCGCTAAATGCGTACCGCCATCTTTTTGTGGAATGTTATTGGTAAAGCAACGAACATTTTCCTGATAAGAATCGTTCCACTGCAATGCAACTTCTACACCAATGCCATTATCGGCTTGAGTAGTGAAGTGGAAGATATCATTCAGATGGGTTTTGCCTTGGTTAATATATTTTACAAACTCAGACAAACCACCTTCATAGTCATAAACGTGTTCTAAATTGATACGTTCGTCACGTAGTACAATTCGCACACCTGCATTCAGGAAAGATAATTCACGTAAACGACGCGCCAAAATATCGACATTAAAAATCGTTTGACTGAAGGTTTCAGCACTTGGCCAGAAACGTATACGTGTACCTGTACGATCTGTCTCACCCACCACTTTTAATGGATACACGGAATCACCGTGTTTATATTCTTGCTGGTGGATTTGACCCGCACGATGAATGGTTAATTCGAGCTTACTTGAAAGCGCATTCACCACGGATACACCTACACCGTGTAGACCGCCTGAAACTTTATAGCTGTTATCGTCAAATTTACCGCCCGCATGCAGAATCGTCAAAATCACTTCTGCTGCAGAAACACCTTCTTCTGGGTGAATGTCGGTAGGAATACCACGACCGTTATCCGATACGCTTACAGATTCATCTTCATGAATGGTGACTTGAATTTCGTCACAATGACCTGCCAACGCTTCATCAATTGAGTTATCGACAACTTCAAACACCATGTGGTGTAGGCCAGTACCATCGTCAGTATCACCAATATACATGCCCGGACGCTTACGTACAGCGTCTAGACCACGTAATACTTTGATGCTAGAGGAATCATAAGCTTTTTCTATGGTTTGTTCTGTTTGAGAAGCAGCTTGATCTTCTGAACTCATGGTTTCTCCCTAGTGAAAAATAGGTCTATCCAAAGGTGGTATTTCATTGCACAACAGCCTGCACCGTACCATTTTCAACTTTGAATAATTGATAAGAAATAGATAAATCATGTAAGTGTTTTTGCACTGAATCATGGTCTAAAGTGGTAATAAAAACTTGACTACCAAGATGGCTTAAACGCTCAATTAAACGCTGTTGTGCGGTTAAATCTAATTCTGCTGTCAGATCATCTAATAATACCACAGTTTCCTTATTACAAGCATGTAGCATTGCAATCTGTGACAGTTTTAACGCCATGATCAATAACTTTTTTTGCCCACGAGAGAGCACAACATCTGCATCACCCATAGTGGTTTTTAACCTTAAATCTGCACGGTGCGGACCATACTCAGTATAGCCACGTTCGCAGTCTTTAAAGTGCTGATTGGTCAGATCATTCAGCAGTCCTGTTTCAGCATGAAAGCCTGCATTGTATTCCAGTGTCACTGTTAAATCAGGCAATAAGGCTTCTAGATCTTGTTGAAAATATCGAATCCACTGTTCCACCACATTGCTGCGTAGACTATGTAATATCTCACCATAGTCACTGAGCATTTTGTTCCACGGTTCTAAGTCAGACAGACTCAAATGACGTCGTGATTTCAGCAAACTATTCCGCTGTTTTAATGCCCGTGCATAATATTGCCATGTATGGTAAAACTCCGGTTCCACGTGGAACATCAACCAATCTAAAAGTTGACGTCGTGGCTTCGCACCATGATCAATAATATCTGTACTTTGTGGGTCGATGAGTTGTAGCGGTAAAATCTTAGCCAACTGTCCTTGTGTCCCCACTAGGTCTCCATTGACTTTAATCACTTGCTCGCCCGACTGCATTTTTTGCATACCAATACGATCTGTTGCAGACTGCGCAAAGACGACAGCGTCAGGGCTATTATTTTGAATATAGTTTTTCGGAATATGAGTTCGAAAAGAACGGCCTGTTGCCAGCAAATGTACTGCTTCTAATACAGAAGTTTTGCCTGAACCATTTTGCCCATAAAAGACATTAAACGGCTGCAACCCAGAGAGTGCAACCGTCTTTAAATTTCGAACACGTTTTACATGTAAACGCGTGATATGCATAATAATTGAGACGTCAGTCTGAATTAAACACGCATTGGCATCACAACATAGGTTTGATCTTGTTGTTGTGGATCTTGTACCAATACCGAATGGTTGGCTTCTGTCATGGTCATTGCAACATCATCACCATCCAATACATTCAGAACTTCCAATAAGTACTGTGCATTAAACGACATTTCCATCGGTGCATCTGCATATTGAATCGCAAGATCTTCGATCGCTTCATCTTGCTCAGGGTTATTGGCACGAAGTTGTAAAGTGTCCGCATTAAACTTCAAAAATACGCCGCGCAATTTTTCATTACTTAAAATCGCTACACGTTGTAGTGATTGTTTAAATACATCATGTGCAATGCGCACGTTTTTATCGCCACCACGTGGAATCACACGGCGGTAGTCTGGGAATTTACCATCGATCAATTTTGTAGTAAATCTCACGGTAATATCACCCTGCTCTTTATCACGGCTGGCAATGGTAATTGTTACATTTAATAATTCACGACCAATTAACAACGATAATTGCTCGTCTTCAACACTCAATAGACGCTGCAATTCACCTACGGCTTTACGTGGAACAATCGCTTGCATTGCTTGTGTCGCATTCGAGCTTGCCGCTGTTTCACACATCGCCAAACGGTGACCATCGGTCGTTACTGCACGCAATTGATTTTCATCAATTTCAAGCAAAGTACCCGTCAAATAAAAACGCACATCTTGAACCGCCATAGCAAAAGACGTTTTTTCAAATAAACGCTTTAACTCACGTTGAGTCACACCGACTTGAGTGCCGTGAGTATTTTCAGTGGTTAATAATGGATAGTCTTCAGCAGGCAAAGTACCCAATACAAAACGACTGTTTCCAGATTTTAAAATACAACGTTGGTCTTCAGTAATTTGCAAATCAATCAATGCCGCTGACGGTAATGATTTACAGATATCCATCAGTTTACGCGCAGGAACTGTCGTCACCCCTGCTTGTAAACATGCACCTTCAGTAAGTGGTGTACTTGCAACCAGTTCAACTTCAAGATCTGAACCGGTAATGGTCAAAGCTTGCTCTGTTACCTGTACTTTGACATTAGATAAAATATTTAAGGTATGGCGACGCTCAACCGCTCCTACGACATGTGATAGAACATTCAGTAAGCTTTCTTTCGCGATTTTTAAACGCACGATACATTCCTCTAAAAACTGAAGACAGACAAAATAAATTAATTTTTTAGCAGTGTACTATGCGGCAGAATATACCGCATTGCAAGAACAGAATTTGAACAAAAAGACTTAACTTTGCAGCAGACGTTGCAAGTTTTTATAGTCCTCATTGAAGATTGGATCTTCTTCTCGCAGGCTTTGTACTTTTTCACAGGCATGCATCACAGTACTGTGGTCACGGTTACCAAAAGCCATACCAATTTCAGGGAAACTATCCCCTGTCAGCTCACGTGCTAGCCCCATAGCCAACTGACGTGGACGTGCATAAATACGTGTACGTTTTGGGCCAACCAATTCTTTCAGCGGAATACGAAAATATTCACTCACCACACGCTGAATATTTTCAGTACTAATGGTACGTGCACGAATCGCCAACACATCTTTTAATGATTCACGCACCACATCAAGGTCGATAGCGGTACCTTTAAAACGAGAAATGGCTACAACTTTATTCAGCGCACCTTCTAGTTCACGAACATTGGCAACCACCTGTTGAGCAATAAACAGCGCACAATTACGTGGAAGTTCCACGCCATTGCTTTCCGCTTTTTTCAGTAAAATTTCAATACGAGTTTCGATATCTGGTGGTTCCACACCCACCGATAAGCCCCACGAAAAACGTGAAACCAAACGTGGATCTAGCTCAGTCAGTTCTTTTGGATAACGATCCGAAGTTAAAATGATTTGTTTAGATTCATCTAATAATGCGTTGAAGGTATAGAAAAACTCAACCAAACTGGCCTCTTTACCCGCCAACAAATGAATATCATCCACCAATAACAAATCTAGCGAACGACAATTTTTCTTAAATTCTTCGACCTTACCTTGCTGTAACGAGCTCACAAAGTCTTGTACAAAACTTTCAGCCGTCATGTACATCACACGTGCATTCGGCTTCGCTTGTAATAATGCATTACCTACGGCTTGCATCAAATGGGTTTTACCTAAACCAGTCGGTCCATACAAAAATAAGGGGTTATGCTGTGAAGCACCGGGCTGCGTCAAGACTTTACGACAGGTTTCTGCCGCCATCTGATTGGAACGGCCTTCAACAAACAAGGAAAAGGTAAATAATGGGTTAAGCTGACGCTTACGGTTATTCTTTGATGACGTCTCTTCTTTTTCTTTTTTAGGACGAGTCGGTGCCGACACTTGTGGCGTTGACTCTAATGCTGCGGTGGTTGTTGCTGGTTGCTCAGCTGCAGATAAAATTGCACCAGGCCGTGAATCAACCAAAATCTCGACTTTACGTACCCGACCTTCAGACAACTGTTCCGCTAAAATTGAAATCAGTTCTAAATGATGCTCTTGAATATAGCGTGTCCAATACGGATTCGGTGCATAGAGTTTTAGACTATCACCTGCATCTTCTGCCACTAGTGGGCGTATCCACATTGTATAGACATTTCCTGAAAGCTCTTGTCGCAAGCGAGTTAAGCAGTCTGTCCAAAGCAT